>CBDBES010000002.1:0-1341340 GCA_965204465.1 Leptospiria bacterium | reverse complement strand
TGAATTTGCTAGCCAAAGGAAGCCTTCGTCATTTAAAAAAACAGTTGAATAAAACCAGCAAGCAACATTTCTCTGATATTCAAAAAATCATTCGGTATGCCAATTCAAAAAAGTAAATGTGAATATTTATTTAGAGGACTGGTCAAATGGATTTAAAAACGAAAGATCTTATGTATATGATTTTTTATCTTTTCTATCAAGTCAAAATGTATTGAGGATCATGCTCCCAGACACTCTTGGGACACTTTATCCTCTGGAAGTATACGAATATGTAAAAGAGATAAAAAGTAAATATAATTCCATCCATTTTGATTTCCATCCGCATAATGATTATGGTCTGGGTACCATCAATGTATTAGAAGCCATTAGAGCCAATATAGACGGGGTACATGTAACAGTCAATTGTTTAGGAGAACGAACGGGGAATGCCTCTTTAGCCCAAGTGATTGCCAATATTCATGATCATCTAAAATTAAAAACACAGATCAAAGAAAAAGCGCTTTTTTCTCTGTCCAGAGTGGTAGAGACTTTTTCCGGGAAAAGACTGGCAGAGAATGAACCAATTGTAGGCGAGGATGTATTTACACAAACGGCAGGCATTCATGCCGATGGAGATAAAAAGGGTAAATTATATCATAGTTTTTTTAGACCCATCCAGATTTGGTAGAAAACATTCTTATGCATTAGGAAAACTCTCAGGTAAGGCTTCTCTGGAACATAATTTAAAAGACCTGGGGATCGACCTAAGTGAAGAAAGTCGCAAAAAGGTATTGAATAAGATCATTCATCTGGGAGACCAGAAAAAGACCGTTACCAGAGAAGATATACCTTTTATTATTGCGGATGTACTTAAATTACCAGAACATAAAAAAATAGAAATTAAACATATAGTGATCACCTCAGGAAAGGGAATATCCCCCGTATGTAGTATGATCCTTATTTATAAAGATAAGGATTATAATGTAACGGGTACAGGGGATGGAGGCTATGATGCCTTTATGAATGCCATCAAAAATTGGAGCAGGCAGATCAAATTATCTCTTCCCAAATTAATTAATTACGAAGTTAGAATCCCCCCAGGAGGCGAGACTTCTGCTTTGGTAGAATGTAAAATTATATGGCAAAGAAAAAAGGATAAACCTTTGATCACCAAAGGAGTTCACCCGGACCAGGTATTAGCCGCTGTGCAGGCCACGGAAAGGCTACTCAATCTTATTTTATAGTCTAACTAAGAAATGCCCCTGGAAATCGCCATAATTTATAAGCCGAGCAATAAAGAAAAATTACAGTCGAATGATACCTGGAAGTCTATAAAAAAAGTTGATGAGTTTAGGCATCTACTCGAAATTTCGCATGAAAATCATACTAAATCTATTGAGCTTCTTTCGGAATTGCTTATAAAAGAAAAAATAAAGCATCAATTTTACAAAAGGGATAAAGATTTTTCAGACATCAACAACAATAATGATCTTTGGATCAGTCTTGGAGGAGATGGTACTTTTTTACACTGTTCGCATAAATTTAAAAAGGTTCCTATTTTGGGAATAAACTCTTCTCCACAGACAAGCGTAGGGCATTATTGCAAATTTAGTCTCTTTTCTCAAAAAAGATCTTTTATAGATCATTTATACCAAATTGAGCAGAATAGGGTTCAACCCCAAAAATTAGATAGACTGGTGCTGAGCCTGGGAGGGAAAAAGCTATCTGTCCCTATTCTAAATGATATTCTGATCTCAGAAAAAAATCCCGCATCAATCAGTTTTTATCTACTATGTTTAAATAAAATAAAACAATGGCATAAATCTTCCGGTATTTGGATATCTACTGCCAATGGTTCAAGCGCTGCCTTTAAATCGGCCGGTGGAAAACCATTTAAAGGCCATAATTCTCTAAAAAAAAGGCAGTTTGCCTTTAGGGTAAGAGAATTATATTCCTGTTCAGAAAAAAAAGCAATCACAGAAAAGATTCTTTCAGAAAAAGATGAATTTCAAATCATCTCAGGCATGGTAACAGGATCTATTTTTATAGATGGTTTTAAAAATCATTTTGCTTTTTCTCCTGGTAATCGTTTAAGGATATCTTTTCATCCCCTGCCTCTTTTGGCCTATCTATAAATAGTTATTTTTCTTTCCCATCCCAGACACTTGACCTCCTGGGGCTGTCTAAAAAGGCTTACGAGAAAAAGTCTATTATAATTACTTGTCAGGATAAATCGATTTTGCTCTATTCTACGTTATGTCTCAGAATAATTCACTTTTATTTACAGACCTGCCTCCGCAAGAGGTAAATGATAAGAAATATCTACACAGGCAGGTAACCTTTAAGGAATACGATACAGGACAGAGAGAGCTTTTTCCGGAGGATATTGAGCAATCCCTGCCTAAGTTTCATATTGCACGCTTTATCAAGCTTGCTATGGACAAAATCAATATTGATTCTCTTATATCCAGCTATAAAGGTGGGGGAGCCAGCGCCTATAATCCCAGGTTATTGTTAAGTGTGTGGCTTCTGGCTCTTACTTACAAGACCTATAGCTGTCGTGGGGTAGCTAAATTGCTTAGAGAGAACATTGCCTTTAAGTGGCTCAGTGGGAATAAGATCATAGATTTTCGTACCCTGAATAATTTTCGTTCTCGTTTAGAGAAAGATATAAAAAAGATATTCCAGGAGGTGATTCAAATAGGTATAAAGAATGGTATTATTACTGCTAAAGATATTTTCATAGATCATTCTAAATTCGAGGCAGATGCGAATCGTCATAAGGTGATCTGGGGCAAGCGTGTAAAAAACCAAACAGCGAAGATAGAATCAGAGTTAGACATGCTTTTTTCCTATATTTCTCGCATTGAGAAGTCAGAGGGTAAAGAATACGGTAATGGTGATTACTCTGAGACAAGTAACAGGAACTTCTCGGATTCTGATATAGATAAGATGATCACAGATGTTAATTCACAATTAAAAGATCATGAGATAAGCCGTGATGCTGGGCGGGACAGGAAAGCGAAGTTCCGTCGGCTAAAAGTATTATTACATCGGCTCAAGAAATATAATTATTCAAAATTATTATTAGGTAAGCGTAGGAGCTATTCGAAGACAGACCCCGATGCGATAGCTATGTTTCAAAAAGACGAAGTGATCAAGCCTGGATATAATGAGGGTGTTGCCACGAGTGATGGGTTTGTTTTAGATTACTCCATCTCGCAGACCTCAGGTGATACTGATAAACTGATTGATTTAGTCGATGGCACAGAGAAAAATACAGGCGCTTAATAAGAGGCTTTGAGGTAGAGACCATTTTTGGTCATAAGAAACGGAATTCTTTCTATAAAAGATATTCTCTCAGGGGCATTGATAAAGTCCGAACAGAGACAGGTATGTTCTATACCAGCTATAATTTAGTAAAGATGTATCGGTATGCGATGAAGCAATTTTCTTCCTATGCTTATGGTTTAGACCGTCTTGGATCAGGGGATCATGGGAGAGGTGCGCCCCTCTTGTTCGGAAAACAGCCTACTGGCTGCGCAGGGGGCTAAAAAGAAGGTAAAAAAAGTGATATTCAGGAAAAAAGTCACTTTAAATGAGATAAAACCCAAAAATATAGAAATAAAACTATACCTCCAGCCCAGCCGCAGGCTGTTCCCCAAATACTACTCAAAAGACTCTTATTAAGCGCCTGTATTGGCAAAGTCAATGAAAAATCACTCCCTTTTTAGACAGCCCCGATTGTCTTAATAATAGTATTATATAGTGAGAAACTTCAAACTCTTAAATTAAAACATTTGATGATCATCTTAATAATAATATTATACAGTAACATCATCAATTACAAAACATAAAATTTAATTTTTGTGAATTGTGAATATCCATTGAGACCATCAAATCACTTTGGCAAAGCCTGGAACTTACATATTTTTCATGGAAGTTAGGTTGGGCGAGTTACATCCTGTAACCTGTAAAATGGAACACCCACTATGTCAAACAGTTTGCTTAATTTTTTTTGCAATAACCAATTTGTAGAAACCAATTATACTTGACACACTAGCCTATTGTATAGCTGTAGATCGTAAAGGCTCAAATGAAATTCGTATGAAATCGACGCCCAAGTAGACTATGAGATAATTAAATCCTCATGTATTGATGGCTTAGATCAATTGAATTGAAAGAAGGATCAAATAAAGCCTGAACTGATCTATGCAAAATACTAGAAAAGATTGGATATATTTCATCTTAGGCGGTTTTTTCATTAGCAATACTATTTTAGCTGAGTTAACGGGAGGTAAATTATTTTCCATAGGCCCCATCCATTTGGGAATATTTCAACTGAAAGAAGTAATATTGTCTGTTGGCCTGATACCATGGCCAATAGTCTTTATCACAACCGATCTTATTAATGAATATTTTGGAAGGAAAGGAGTACAAAGATTAACTTTTCTCACCATTGGTTTGATCATTTACTGCTTCTTGATCCTTTATCTGGAGAATCTGATCCCTATTTGGGATAAGTCCCCTATTCGTTCCGATGCCTTCTCTCAGGTATTCATACAATCCATGTGGACGATCTTTGGTTCTGTAACTGCCTTTGCCGTAAGCCAGCTTGTGGATGTGATCGTATTTACTTCTTTTAAAAAAAGAACAGGAAAGAAAAAGCTATGGCTAAGGGCTACAGGGAGTACCGCAATCAGTCAGGTAATAGATACTTTTCTAGTTGGTTTCATCGCATTTGTTTTACCTGGATTTTTGGCTTTTAAGGATTTTATTCTTCTGGCTTTGGGTAGTTATTTTTACAAGCTTTTGATCGCAGTATTCATTACCCCTGTGATCTATTTAATACATGCTATTATTGACAGGTATCTAAGCAATGAAAAAGATACCCAAGTAAATATGAAATGATTTAAGAAGTTGAAAAAAGAACAATTTCAAAAAAAAATTTCTGCAATAAAAAAATAATTGCAATTTGCAGTGGTATTTGAAATTGAATATATGACGATCAGGCAGGTCTTGTTTTTATATAATTTCTAAAATAGAAATGTTCATAAAAGTAAGATAAAAACTTAATAAAAACTACAGGAGAATAATTAAAAATAGGAATATGGCTCAATTTATTGAAATGACACAACTATCCCCTACGATGGAAGAGGGGGTACTGATAAAATGGCTTAAAGAAGAAGGCGATACGATCAGTCCAGGAGATGTGGTCGCGTCGGTAGAAACAGATAAAGCAGCCATGGAATTAGAAGCTTTTGATGAGGGGATTCTGCTTAAAAAAATGGTCTCTCCTTCTTCTCGTTTACCCATAGGTGCCCCTATTGCCATACTGGGAGAAAAAGGAGAAGACATCAATGAGATCATCAAAAAAGCGGAAGAGCAACTGAAAAGCCTCCAAAAAACTGAATCAAAAGAAGATGGTCAAAAAGAAAAAACAGAAGAAAAACAGGAACTCTCACCCATAACAGAAACACCCCCTCCCCCCCCAGCAAAAGATCAATCAATGACGCCTCCCCCAGAGCCTGCTTCTTCTAAAGAACCAATGATCAAAAGCTCTACTGTTTCTGGTAGGATCAAAGCCTCTCCCCTTGCCAAAAAAATGGCTTCTACGATGGGTATCTCACTGGAAGGCATCAATGGCACAGGCCCAAATGGCAGGATCGTTAAAAGAGATGTAGAAGAAGCAAGTACAAAGTCAGGGAAAATGGTCTCTTCCTCTATTCCCAGAAAAGATCAAAGGGTGCCTGTATCCCTGATGAGACAATCAATTGCAAAGAGACTGACTGAATCAAAAAGTACCATTCCTCATTTCTATTTGAGTCAAAAAATAAACGTCACTAAATTGATCCAATTAAGAGGCGATATGAACCTTGGATTAAACGAATATAAAGAGAAAAAAGAAAAAGAAGGATCCGATCCTCATTTTCCACCAAAATTAAGCATAAATGATTTTATTGTACGAGCATGCGCCATGGCATTGCAAGAAAAAAGAGAAGTAAATGCGCAATGGATGGGAGATTCCATTCTATGGAAAGGCAATATTGACATAGGCATCGCGGTTGCCATCGAAGATGGATTGATCACTCCCATTGTTAGAAATGCAGACGGCAAATCTGTATTTCAAATATCTTCTGAGGTTAAACAACTCGCTAAAAAGGCCAGAGAGAAAAAATTGCTACCAGAAGAATATACGGGGGGTTCTTTTACTATATCCAATTTAGGCATGTATGGAATTGATTCTTTTAATGCCATTATCAATCCTCCGGAAGCAGCCTTATTAGCCGTTGGAACGAATCAAAAAGAGGCCGTATGGAACGAGCAAGAAAAGGCATTCCTTCCTCAGGAAATGATGACAGTAACTCTATCCTGCGACCATCGAGTGATAGATGGGTCTAAAGGGGCTGAATATCTGAACTCTTTAGCATTCTTTCTGGAAAATCCGTCTTTGTTATAATGATCATGGGTTCAGAAGTCAAAAAAGTAGTTTTGGCTTATTCAGGGGGTCTGGATACGTCTGTAATATTGTATTGGCTCAAAAAAGAATATGACTGTAAGGTTATTGCGTTTTGCGCCGACATTGGGCAGAAAGAAGATTTCTCTGGATTAAAAGAAAAGGCCAAACAGACTGGCGCTTCTAAATTTTATTTATTTGATCTCAGGAAAGAATTTGCGGAGGATTATGTATTCCCCATGATAAGGGCTTCTGCCATTTATGAAATGCGTTACCTTCTGGGAACTGCCATTGCCAGGCCATTGATCGCAAAGAAACAGGTACAACTGGCTTTAAAAGAGAATGCGGATGCAGTGGCGCATGGGGCCACTGGTAAAGGGAATGATCAGGTGCGGTTTGAACTAGCATTCATGGCCCTGGCACCTGAATTGAAGATCATCGTTCCTTGGAGAACATGGCCTTTCAATGGTAGAAATGATCTGATCCAGTATGCTAAAAAGGAAAATATACCCATCAATGTGGATCCTGAAAAGCCATACTCTATAGATGAAAATCTATTGCATACTTCTTATGAAGGAGGAATTTTAGAAGACCCTTATCATGAACCAAAAGAAGAAATGTTTCTAAAGACTCTTTCTCCTGAAAAAGCTCCCCAAAAACCTCTTTATATAGAAATAGGTTTTCAATCGGGAAATGCCATTTCCATTGACGGTAAAAAATATGCAGCTCATTCTATTTTAGAAGAACTAAATAAAATTGCAGCAAATCATGCAATCGGTAGGATAGACATTGTAGAAAACAGATTAGTGGGGATCAAGTCCAGGGGAGTCTATGAAACACCTGGGGGCACATTACTTCAAATTGCCCATAGAGACCTGGAATCCATCACATTAGAAAGAGATGTTCAGCATCTAAAAGATGAATTAAGCATTCGATATGCCAAATTGATCTATAATGGAAAATGGTTTACACCCGAAAGAGAAGCTCTTCAAACATTGATCGACCAAACCCAAAAATATGTAACAGGCATAGTAAGATTGAAACTATATAAAGGAAATGCGATCATAGTAGGAAGAAAATCAGATCAATCTTTATATAACAATGAATTGGCCTCTTTTGAATCAGAGGAAGAGTATGATCAATCAGATGCAGAAGGATTCATTCGATTATATGGCTTAACCATAAAAGGCGAAAGTGCAAGAAAATAAACTGTATCAGACATTCCTATCTCCAAATCAGTGGTATTCTTTGCAGTATTCGAGAATGTGGGAAATGGAAGTGGTCCAAAATATACCTGCCTTTTTCGATCCTATATCAGGTAAAGGAGCTTTGCAAATATTCTCGATAAAAATAGGCATGACGAAAAAAATTCCGAAAGAATTAGAAGAATATTCTTTTTTGAAAGAAAATACATTAGAAGGGAAAATGCATTCTTTTTTGGAGAAACAAAATGTAGTACCTGATCCTGGAAGTTTAAAAGTATATAAAAAAGATGATGTTATTTTTCTGCCTTATGAATATTATATAGATGGCAGATTCTTCATGGCTTGCATGTTTCAGAAAAAGAATATATTCTTACTGGCGTTGTATAACTGTCTTGATTTTCCGGAAGAAACGGAAGTCTCTGAAATAGGGAAAATTATTCGATCCATTACGATCCATTGAAATTGATCTTCGAATATCTTAAAAGAGATTTATAAAGTAAATGGATCCCTTCTACCAAAGTAAGAGGGGGCATGGATTGTAAAATTTATTTTTTCCACAAAAAAGAAAGACCTGTGCCCGTAGGGTGAAACTATAGTGGAATGGCGTTCTATTTTTATGTATACCCCCTATTTTTAGCTTGCTTTGTAACCCATAATAGTGGTGGCTGTTTTGTAAGTATAATGGGGCTTGGTCTGGTAACGACAGCGCCTCCAAAATAGTGGCATCGTCAAATTTCTTTTGACTATGGATCATCCTTTAGTGTCTGTCCGAAAAAATAACTTAGAAAGCCGTTTGAAATACAGGCTGGATCTGATCATGACTGAAAATAGGGTAGGTATGAAAAATAGCATAGTTAGAGTAGAAAAAAGAAGACCATATCCTAAAAAGAGACACATTTGTGAAATGAATGGATCCGTTCCACCAATGCCATAAGCAGTGGGAATTACTCCCATGATAGTAGTAGCTGTTGTGAGTATAATGGGCCTTAGTCTGGCGATGGCGCCTTCCATAATAGTGGTATCATCGAACTTCTTTTGACTTTTTTCTTTAATGGTATGTACCATCACGATCGAATCATTTACGACTACCCCTGTTAAGCCTACCATAGCAATACCTGCAAATAATGACAAAGGGGCCCCATGAGTTAGTGCGGCGAATACAATTCCGATCAGACCTAATGGAATGGCTAGAATGATGATCAAAGGCTGGCTAAGTGAATTAAATACCAAACTGATAATGATATACACTCCGAGTATGGCAATGAGAGCGGCGCCTCCCACATTACCAAAAATTTTACCCTGTTCTACGGGTTGGCCTGCAAAATAAATGCTATGGTCTGCGTCTCCCTTGAATTTATCTTTTACCATAAATATTATCTGATCACCACTGATCTTATTAACATCCAGATTTCCATAAACAGTTGTGGTGCGTTTGTGATTCAGATGCTTGATGTCGCTCTTTGAAGGACGTATGTCTCCGCTTACGAATTCTTCCAGATCCACTAGTAAGTTATTTCTATTTTGAATAGGCAGATTTTTAATGAAATTGATATCCCCCCGCCCCCATTCATCCAAGCGTAACCTAAAATCAAGGGTCTTATCCATGTCTACCATATTGGTCACCACCTGGCCATCGAATGCGATCCGTAGGGTCTGCAATATGTCTTCTATGCTTAGTCCAGCCTGGCTTAGAGTCTTATGATTGATCTTTACATTCAGTTCATCTTTGCCTGGCAGATCATCATCCTCCACTTCAAATACGCCATCTATGGAACGAGCAAATTCTTTAATTTCATCTACTTTTTTTCTGCGGAGTTCATCGTCATAAGATGCTACCTGTATTTCAAACGGTTTTCCCAAGGGAGGGCCTATTCTGAGCAATTCAAATGATAGATCTACTTGTCCCTTTAATATTTTGTCTTGACTAAATTTTAAACGCAGATCGTCTATGATCTCCTGGGCGGTTCGGTCTCTTTCCGAATAAGGGGTAAGATAAACAAATATGATACCTATATTATGTTGCGATCCTCTCTCAGTATTGCTAGCAGTGGATTGAGTGCCCATTCTGGCGCTAAAACCAATGAGTTCTTCCTTTGGCAATTTTATCAAATGCTCTTCCATTTGCTTGGCAGACTGAGCGTTCTTATCAAAGCTAGCGCCCTTATCCAGACGATATTGAATATTAAACCCTTCCGCAGCCTCTTGTGGGAAGGCTTCTTTTCTAATGAAAAGATTAGCACATAGAATGGTCAATACAAACAATGCAACAAATGCCAGTATAACAACAGCCTTATTTCTTAGAGCCATACTCAATATTCTTTTATATGTATTTTCCATTTTGAGGATGAATTCCTTTTTATCGGATCTCCCTTTTTGTTTTGTATGTCCTGAATGCAATAGATGAGCAGGCAGTATAAAATAAGAATCGAATAGGGACACTGCTAATGCTAACACGACGATCAATGGAACAATATAGATGAACTGCCCTGGAAGCCCTCCAAATGAGAGCATGGGAGTAAATGCGATCATGGTAGTTAAAGAAGCCGATAAAACGGGTAGCCAAATTTCCCCTACCCCCTGAACGCATGCCTGGTAAGATTCCATTCCTCTTTCACGCTTAGACTGAATATTTTCTGCTACTACAATAGCATCGTCAACTAGCATTCCCAGTACAATGATAAAGCCACCCAGCGTAAGCATATTCAGAGTCTCATCTGTTGTACTCAATAAAATAAAAGCACCCAGAAAAGAGAAAGGTATACCGAAAGCAGTCCAAATGGCTATCCTCCAGTCAAATACCAGAAAAAGAATGATCAACACTAAAGCAAAACCAAGCAGAGCATTGCTAGATACAAGTTTAAGTCTGTTACGAGTCAGTTGAGATTGGTCATTTAAATAGGTTAAACCCACCCCCTCTGGTTTTTTAACTTCTTTAACCACCCCTTTGACCTTATCTATGGTCTCTATAATATCTTCCTTGTCATTCTTGGTAATTAAAAGAGAAATTCCAAGCTTGCCGTTGTTCCTCACTCTCAGGTTCGTCTCTTTAGGAACTATTTTCACCTTAGCCAATTTTTTTAATTGCAGTGCATGCCCCAGATCAGAGACTCTTAGATAAGTGTTCAGTACATCTTGAGGATGATTGAATTTGTTTACTGAAACTACTTTTTTTTCCGAAAGAAAAGATTCCAGGGTACCTCCAGAGCCTTCCAGATTACGGGCCCGGATGGAATTTGCAATAGAACGCAGACCGATCTGATAGCGCTTGGCTAATTTTGGATCTACCAGAATATGAACTTCATCATCCGGTAAACCAATGGTATCTACTTGGGTTACCTCTGGAATGGCATTTATCCTTTCTTTTAGATGATCGGCAAACTTTTTTAAGTCTTTGAATTCCCCGGAAAGAGCAATCTCTATTATGGGTAGATCGCCAGATGTTAATAGGTCCAAAACTGGTCTGCCATCCAGGTCTGGGGGTAGATCGTCTATTTGAGAAACCACAGAATCAATATCATCATAGATCGTCTTGAGTTCATCATCAGTTGCATTTTCATCTACTTCCGCAACGATCGTAGAAATGCCATCTTGAGAAGTGGAGGTGAGTTTCTGAATACCAGTAACTTCTTTAAGCTCTTCTTCAATGGTTCTGGTGACATTCGCTTCTACATCAATTGCGGATGCTCCTGGGTAAATGGTGGTGATGAATACTTGTTTAAAGGTAATATTGGGGAAACCTTCTTTTTGGATATCATATATACTTTTTATCCCCAATATGGCCACAGATAAGATGATCATCTTCACCAGTAGGGGGCGGTCTAAAAAAAATTTAATCAGACTAGACATATTATTGGATCGTAAATAACAGAAACAAGCCTATATTGCTAACCTTTCTTTCTTCATATCTAGTCTAGTCTTTTTTTACTTCTACTTGAATAGTTATCTTTCTTTCTTTTTTTATGGAAAACCTGTGCCCGTAGGGTGAAATGGGTAGCAAAGTAATTTTTGAAAAATGAAAGAAGAAATGAAATATGAAAGAGGGGTGGAGCTGTCATTAAATATTGGTCAGAAGTTAAAAAATACGCAGTGATTCCGTTGGTTCTTTATCATGGTAAAGAAAAGTGGACAGTTGCCTTGAATTTTGCTGCTTCTCATTTACGGATGCAGATCTTTTTTCCCTTATTGTCTTCTTCTAGCTTACTTATGGGAGAGACGAGCGGTTGGGTACGCAGGCAAGGATGCCTGCAGAACGGAGCGTTATCGACATGGATGCAAAACATGGATGTTTTGCAAGGCTGGGGATTGGTTACAGGATGTAACCCACCCAGCCTAATTTCCATGTCGATATAGCGGGTTTTTTTCACCCTACGGGCACAGGTCTTTGTTTCTTTCTTTTTTTCCATAAAAAAAAGAAAGACCTGTGCCCGTAGGGTGAAACTATAGTGGAATGGCGTTCTATTTTTATGTATACCCCCTATTTTTAGCTTGCTTTGTAACCCATAATAGTGGTGGCTGTTTTGTAAGTATAATGGGCCTTAGTCTGGCGACGGCGTCTCCCGGAATAGCGGCATTAAGCATCTGTCCGAAAAAATAACTTAGAAAACCGTTTGAAATACAGGCTGGATCTGATCATGACTGAAAATAGGGTAGGTATGAAAAGAAGCATAGTGAGAGTAGAAAAAAGAAGACCATATCCTAGAAAGAGGCACATTTGTGAAATGAATGGATCCGTTCCACCAATCCCATAAGCAGTGGGAATTACCCCCATAATGGTAGTGACTGTTGTTAGTAGAATGGGCCTTAGTCTGGCGACGGCGCCTTCTAAAATAGTGGTATCGTCGAACTTCTTTTGACTTTTCTCTTTAATGGTATGTACCATCACGATCGCATCATTTACAACTACCCCTGTTAAACCGACCATAGCAATACCTGCAAATAATGACATAGGTGCCCCATGAGTTAGTGCGGCGAATGCAATTCCGATCAAGCCTAATGGAATGGATAGAATGATGATCAAAGGCTGGCTAAGTGAATTGAATACCAAACTCATAATGATATACACTCCGAGTATGGCAATGAGAGCGGCGCCTCCCACATTACCAAAAATTTTACTCTGTTCTATGGGTTGGCCTGCAAAATGAATGCTATGATCAGTGTCTCCCTTGAATTTATCTTTTACCATAGATATTATCTGATCACCACTGATCTTATTGACATCCAGATTTCCATAAACAGTTGTGGTGCGTTTGTGATTCAGATGCTTAATGTCGCTCTTTGCAGGACGTATGTCTCCGCTTACGAATTCTTCCAGATCCACTAGTAAGTTATTTCTATTTTGAATAGGCAGATTTTTAATGAAATTGATATATCCCCCCCCCCCCCCCCCCCCCCCCCCCGCATAATTACTCCCTCGCAAGAAACGATTGCCTAACAGGTAGGGTACATGTTTATTTGATGAATTGAATATAGGGCTTTGTGGATCATTGGGGGATGTCCCATCGCATAATTTTCAGTTAGGGGGTAGAAACCTTTTGGCGTTTGCTATGCTATTACTTCCTTCTTTTATGTAGAATGGACTGCCATTGCCTCCAGAGAAATATCCTGGCATATAGGCTACCACTTTACCTACGGGAGCCAATGAATCTACGATGTTTATATTTCTTGTTTTTAATTGTCCTGATACATTCAAGCTGGTTGGTATGCTAGTAAGCTGGTTGAATGTATATTCTGATTTGACTATAGAGCCTGTACCTTTGTAAGAAAGGGTGATCATTATCCCATTGTCTGCGCTATTTAAAGTGAGAATCCATTCAAAATTTACCTCCGTGATCATTCAATATTTTTATCATTTCCATACTGTTTTTTTGAGATGCCTCATGTAAAGGAGTATCGCCACTTGTGAAACTGATCGGTGTAAAGAAGACCTAAATGCATAGCTAACTCTATATAGATAACCCCTATAAGTAATAATTAGTTTCTGTCAGAAGCTTTCATTTTCTTTAATTTATTTAATCTATATAGATGACTCCTATAATTTATCATGAGTCTCTGTCGAATCATTTTAGGGCTAAGCCCTAAGTGAAAAGGTGTATTACCGTACTTGTTTTTTGCATTTACATCCGCCCCCTTGAATATCAGAAGACTTACCATATCTTGATTTGCATAGGCTGCATAGTGCAACGGTGTATTACCCTCCTTATCTCTTGCATTTATATTAGCCCCTTTGGACAATAGAAACCTTGCTGTGTCTGTATGACCTACCCCAGCTGTCCAGTGCAAAGGTGTACCCCAAGGCCAAAATTTAGGATTTACATCCGCACCCTTGGATACTAGAAGCCTTGCTATGTCTGTATGACCTATTAAAGCTGCCGAATATAAAGGCGTGGTGCCGTCCTTGTCTCTTGCATTTACATCCGCCCCTTTGGATATTAGAAGCCTCGCTATGTCTACGCTGCTTGCCCCGTGTAAAGGCGTGCTGCCGTCCTTGTCTTTTGCCTTTGCATCCGCCCCCTTGGATACTAGAAGCCTTACTATGTCTGTATAATCTTTCCAAGCTGCCCAGTGTAAAGATGTCCAACCTCTCTTATCTCTTGCATTTACATCCGCACCATTGGATATGAGAAATCTCGCTGTGTCTGTATGATTATTCTTAATTGCCCAGTGCAAAAGTGTAGTGTCATTTTCATCTCTTGCATTTACATCCGCACCATTGGATATGAGAAATCTCGCTGTGTCTGTATAATTATTCTTAATTGCCCCGTGTAAAGGCGTGTTACCGAATTCATCTCTTATATTTGCATCCGCCCCCTTGGATAGTAGAAGCCTCGCTATGTCTATATTACTCCTTCTTGTTGCCCAGTGTAAAGGCGTTTTGCCGAATTCATCTCTTATATTTGCATCCGCCCCCTTGGATAGTAGAAGCCTCGCTATGTCTATATTACTCCTTCTTGTTGCCCAGTGTAAAGGCGTTTTGCCGAATTCATTTCTTGCATTTACATCCGCCCCCTTGGATAGTAGAAGCCTCGCTATGTCTGTAAAACCTATCTTAGCTGCCCAGTGTAAAGGCGTGTTGCCCGAATTGTTTTTTGCCTTTACATCCGCCCCCTTGGATAGTAGAAGCCTCGCCATGTTTATATTACCCTCTTTTGCTGCTACGTGCAAAGGTGTATTGTTGTATTTATCTCTGGTATTTACATTTATTGTGCTACATGAATTGACTGTTATATGTATTAAAAGATTTGATAAAATAAAGTAAAATAGAAATAATAAAATTTTTCTCATGATAAACTCCTTAAACAATATTATCGAACCCTCTTGCGTAAATTTTAATTCGCTAGCCGTTGTCAAGAGAGATTTTACATAGTCCTCCAGTCTTTTCTGTACAGCCCCAAACTCTGCCTTGATGGTTTTCTTAGAAGGGGATAAATTGAATATACCCCCACAGAGGGATTGAATGCTGTAAATAAAAATTCTTGTATTAGCTAAGAAGCAGCATTAAGAAATGAAAAGAAATGAAGGGGGGGCGCAAAATTGAATGTAGGCTATGCCTTCGTAATGATTTAAAAACTCTATTTAGAATCTGCCTCCATGAGCTTTTAGTATACGGATTAGCTCCCTATTGATGGTAGGACGTTCCTGTTCCGCGCGCAAAGGTGTCACGCCATCATTGTCTTTGGCATTTACATCTGCGCCTTTGGAGATCAGAAGCCTTGCTATGTCTACATCCGTTACGTAGTGTAAAGGTGTCCTGCCATTATAATCTTTTGCCTTTACATCCGCACCCTTGGAGATCAGAAGCCTAGTAATATCTACATTTTTTGCCCAGCAGTAGTGCAGAGGTGTCTGGCCATTATTTCTTCTAGCATTTACATCCGCGCCTTTGGAGATCAGAAGCCTGGTAATATCTACATTTTTTGCCCAGTGCAGAGGTGTCTCGCCATTATTTCTTCTAGCATTTACATCCGCGCCTTTGGAGATCAGAAATTTTACTACCTTTGTATGACCTATCACTCCTGCAATGTCCAGAGGTGTAGTGTTTACTCTGCTTTTTGTATTTACATCTGCGCCTTTGGAGATTAGAAATTTTACTACCTCTGTATGACCTCTCTCCGCTGCCCAGTGCAGAGGTGTATATGCCTGGTCTCTTGCATGTACATCTGCCCCCTTGGATATAAGAAGCTTGGCTATTTTTGTATGACCTTGCGCTGCTACATCGTGCAAAGGTGTATAGTCATCATTGCCTCTTGCATTTACATCCGCCCCCTTGGATATAAGAAGTGTTGCTATTTGTATATTATTTACCTCGTGTAAAGGTATATAGCCATTCTCATCTCTGGCATTCACATCCGCACCCTTGGATATAAGAAGTCTTACCATCTTTATATGACCTTTCCATACCGCTGCGTGTAAAGGTGTTCTGCCATACTCATCTTTGGCATTTACATCTGTCCCCTTGGACACCAGAAGCCTTGCCTTATTTATATTGCCTTTCTCTATTGCCTTGTGTAGAGATGTTCCATTAGCTTTAGTAGGTATTATTATCTTTTTCTGCTTTTCTTGTACTAACTTATTTTCTTTGTTTGGTTCAGTTGAAAGAAAAAGAAAAAGAAAAAAAAGAGAGCCAAAAGCGATTACTTTCTTTTTAGAATGTCTTTTGCCCCTCATAAGAGCTATGATAAATATCAGTGGATAAAATATAATGTAGAATGCATAGTAATAGAAAGAAAAAGCAACATAAAAGGGCAATAATAAATAACCTGATACTTTATCTTTTTGAGCAACAGCTTTAAAAGGATGTTTTACTTTAAAGAAAAAACTATTTTCTTCGCTTGATAAGTCAGAATTACTTTTCGGATCATAATTTTGAAATTTTTCATTATTATTTTGCCTAAAGTTTTTACGTTCTTCACCAAAAGGAACATTTTCTTTAGAATTAGTAGTTTCTGACGGCATACCGCAATTAGGACATGCTTTTGCTCTATCACTTATTTTATGTAAACACTCTGGACAATCAATTAGAGCCAATTTCTACCTCTACATACTTATACTAATATAATTTTTTCATTATATAATCCATGTTATAGATCTCTACAATAATCAGTAGCCTTTTTTCTCAAAATTCCCTCCATGAGCTTTTAGTATATGGATTAGCTCTATATAATTCAGTTCAGCCTTTCTATCACTTGCGTCGTATATAGAATCTTGTGCCTTTTGCCAAGGTGTTTCGCCATCATTGTCTTTGGCATTTACATCTGCTTTTTTCTCCTTTTGTTTAAAACTATTTAATGAAATACATGATCGATTAGATTGTGGCTGGACGGGATTGCATTGCGCAATCCAAGTTGAGCCTGTGGCCACATATCCCCCAGCCTTGCAAAATATCCATTGCTATCGTTAGCACTCTATGAATATAAAATAAAGAGTCAAGCTTTTTTTTCTTCCTACGGATACAGGCCTTTCTTCCTTTATATTCACCCTACGAGCACAGGCCATTTGTTTCTTTTTACTCTACTGGGATAGGTCTTTCTTTTTTTTCTTTCTAGCTTACTTTTGGGGTTAGATGATCATTTGAGGACGCAGGCATGGATGCCTACGAAACGGAGCGTCTTTGCCATGGATGCAAAACATGGATGTTTTTCACTAAGTTTCCGTTCGTGAAACTTAGTATATCCTCATCAAAACCGCTTCCGCTAGTTTTGATTCGGGCACAAGGGTAAACGACTAGCCTAACTTCTATGGCAAAGTAGCGGGTTTTTTTCACCCTACGGGCACAGGTCTTTGTTTCTTTCTTTTTTTTACATGTAAAACATGGATGTTTTACATGGCTGCCTGACCTTACCCCAAGCACCTGACATCCTATCAGGTCGCTTGCCCCTACAAAACATCCGTGTTTTGTAGGTTACAGGAGGCAACCCGTCCAGCCGCTTGTGCAGACGAAGTCTGTGAACTTCCATGTGAAAAAAGAAAGAAAAATAGAATGGCATTCTTGCCAGAAAGAAAGGCTCTTACAGAGAAAATGACAAAGGGGTAGAGATGTAGGGATTTTTTTTAAATTTTTTTTACTTTTTTAAAATTTTTTTGTTGACAAAATATCAAATAATAGTTCTTGCCTTAAGAAAGGCAGTCTAGCCCTAAAATTAATAAGGCTTTTGTCTTACTCTAATAGCAAATAAATAGAAGGCTAATTAAAAGGTAGAAAATATCTTAGGAGGATATATTTATGAGATTAAGTTTAAATTATGGAAGATTTTCATTTAAAAATTTTGCTGTTTTGCATGCAGGATCGTACAGGATGGTATTTTACATAGGTTTTCTATTGCTTATGGCAGTATCTTTTTTCTCTTGTGATCAAAAGCAAGAGCAAGAGAAAAGAACACTTGTTTTTGAGTCTTATTAGGAAAAGTTGCAAACTGGCAAAATGTCCCAAAGTGTATCTAATTTAGAGACTATTGATACAACTAGTACAGGGTACACCACAACAAATGGAGAAGTTCTATCAGAAGAGTACGTAAGAGTATTTTACTGTCCGGCCCCTAAACTAAATTCTACTGGGGTCGTGATTGCCAGTTCACTGGAATGGCAAATATTCGTTACTTGTGTTCTAGAGACTTGGGTTTTTCTCAAACCTATTGCCGGTGAAACTACTACTTATAGAGCCTATCCTAAAATAAGAAGTTTCACCCAAAAAGATAGTGCCTATGATTTTATGGTACAAGCCCTTACTACTCTTCGTAATAATTATGATATTTCTAATATGTCCTCACTTGACAAGGCTAATATGTACTTGGGATTTCTTCTGGCTACAAAATTTCAATTTGCTAGTAGTTATACTGAAGTGATGGGAATAAAATCACGCATTTCTACACTCGGTATCATTCCTGTTATAGAGGGATTCTTGAATGAATGGCATGCATCTGATTTTTATTCCAGGCATTTTGACTATAGCAAATCTTCTGAACAACAACTCTATCGAGTGGCAAGGTTATGGGGAATTGTAAGGGATGAAAATGGCGCTCCTTTAGAAGATGCTACCGTTGAGATCATAGATACCAATATAAAAGGACACTTATTAAAAACCACAACCACTTCTCTCCAAAACCGTACCAGAAGATTACTTGTCCTCCTTGACGAGGACGCTAAGCTCTATGCACAAGCAATCAACAATACCAAAACCTTTCAGCATAACTTTGGCCTTCAGTTTTATATGCCGCAGAATCAATTCAACCGGAATGAGGAGGGTAAGTTAATGGATACTACCATATCTCCTAATCCGATGATAAGACTAAGAGTTACCAAAAAAGGATATGCTCCTGTTACACTAGATGTGTCCATCAAAAATCGTTTTACATATCCTAATTATCATGTGGAAAGTCTAAGAAATGATATAGAGATAAAATTGCCCACCCCCATTATTTTTGCTCCTATTCCCTATACTCAATCCACATTAGTGGATGTTAGAGGAACTGTCAGAGACAACGTAAGCAGTTTTCAAGAATTGAGATATCATTATCAAGGAAATGCATTCGACATAACCAATGTCAATGGCAATGAATTCAATTTCACTGTACAAATACCCTCAAGTAACAGGGTAATATTCCATGAAGTGACCGTAGAGATCGTGATCAGTGCAGAAGAAAGTCTTTATCAGAACATAGGATTCAACTTTTATCCTGAATATGCCCCTAACCAAATGCTTATTCGTTTTGAAAAGAATACGAACCAACGGGAAATAGACCGGGTCCTTAATATTCTGGATGGATCTATAAGGAATCATATTTGGCAAACACTATATGTGATCAGTTTTCCTGGAGGCAGCGATGTGATTGCTAAAATAGAAGAAGCGGAAGAAGAAGAAAGTGTGAAATACTCTGTCCCTGACTTTTATATTTTCCCTAATCAGACAACCCCTCCAGCGGACCCTGTCAATGATCCGGAGTTTAATGATCAATGGGGATTAAACACGATAGATGCCCCGGAAGCCTGGAAGATAGAAACCGGGAGCAGAGATATCATCGTGGCCGTCCTGGATACTGGCATAGATATAGATATAGGTAATCCTGATATGAGTCATCCGGATCTGCAAGGTAATATTTTTACGAATATGAATGAAATACCCAATAATGGAATAGATGATGATAATAATGGTCGTATAGATGATGTTCATGGCTGGGATTCCTGTGATGATGATAATGATCCGAATGATCCAGATGGTCATGGCACTCATGTTTCCGGGATCATTGGGGCGGTTGGAAATAATAGAACAGGAATTAGTGGTGTCAATTGGAATGTAACCATCATGCCTCTTAGAATCCTGCCCCATACTCAAGGAGATGAGGATGCTGAATGTAGTAGCGGAATGAGCGCTGCTATGGATGCCATTCTCTATGCCAGAGATATGGGAGCCCATATAACAAATAATAGTTGGAGCAGTTCGTTATTTATTGATACTAAAGCCGGAAAGAATTTTTTTAATCACATTCTTACAGAATTTAGTGATCTATACGCAAGTGGTAGATTCATAGATAATGAGCGCGAAGATATATTGCATGTATTTGCAGCCGGAAATGATGCATTTGATTTGACCAGACCCGATACAGGCTTTTTTGACAATCATCACAATTGTGATTTTCCTAGACTAACAGGACCTTGTTTAGATTTGCTAAAGTATGTGAGGATCAAGAATAAGATCATTGTGGCAGCATCTAATAGAAATGATGATAGGGCAGTTTTTAGCAATTATAGTGCCACGCTTGTGGATATAGCTGCTCCCGGTGCTCAGATATTTAGTACAAATGCTCAGGATAATTTTTGTCTTCCTGCTTCTCCTCCATTTAACATGCCATTTCCCGCCCTTTACCGTAATTGTTCAGGCACCTCTATGGCAGCCCCCCATGTTGCAGGAGTTGCGGCGCTCATCATGTCTTTTAACCGCGATCTGATAGGGAAACCTTCAGTCGTAAAGAAACTTATCTTAAATCGAGCCGATGAAGTTTCTACCCTTAAAAATCAAGCCAATTGCAATGGGGCAGATTGTGTAAAGAATGGCCGCAGGTTGAATGCACATAATGCATTGAATGTAGCCATGCCCCCTCCCAAGGTAACAGGACTCATTCTGACTCCTGGAGCGGAGCGAATAGAACTGCGTTGGTATACTATTCCTATTCAGGGAGTTCGTTATAACATTTACCGCAATGGAAGATTACTACGGAAAGAACATTCCATGGATAGCTTTCGGGATACTGGTCTTTCCATTAGAGTATATGACTATTATGTACAGGCGATAACGGATGATGGAGTATTAGGAGAACTAAGCGAAACAGAGAGAGGAACTCCATTGCCAGGCAGTATAACAGGACTCACTCTGACACCAGGGGTCAATGAAATAAGACTCAATTGGCCTTCTATCCGGGATGTTCAATATAATATCTATAGAAACGGAGTCTTGCTGATAGAAAGGCATGATAGGAATGAATTTCTGGACACGGATCTTTCCAGTGATACGACCTATTCCTATTTCATAAGGACGATAACACGCAATGGAGAATTAGGAGAACCAAGCGAAACACAGACTGCTTCTCCCCTGGCACCTCCCCCCCCTCCAATACAGATCATAGAACATTTTGGTAGCCACACCTGTATACTTCTAGAGAAGAAATCAGGGAGTGCTGGAGGTCAGGTTTTATGCTGGGGCAGAAATAACTTTGGTCAATTAGGGGATGGTACGAGATTGGATAAAAATCATGTTGTGGGCCCAGTTCTTGGTGGTATTTCTTCCATTGCAGTAGGCCCTTACCATACCTGTGCCGTTAGTGCATCTCCTTTTGGTAACACATCAGATATTATTCGTTGTTGGGGAAGAAACGACTCCGGACAATTGGGGGATCGTACAAATATAGATAGATCGGCCCCGGTAAGGGTTAAGGCAAGAACTGGTGCTTATTTTATCATTTCTCCTCGTGTAGTCGACATACAGGCAGGATTAAACCACACCTGTATACTTCTAGAGAAGAAATCAGGGAGTGCTGGAGGTCAGGTTTTATGCTGGGGCAGAAATAACTTTGGTCAATTAGGGGATGGTACGAGATTGGATAAAAATCATGTTGTGGGCCCAGTTCTTGGTGGTATTTCTTCCATTGCAGTAGGCCCTTACCATACCTGTGCCGTTAGTGCATCTACTTTTTTTGGTAACACATCAGATATTATTCGTTGTTGGGGAAGAAACGACTCCGGACAATTGGGGGATCGTACAAATATAGATAGATCGGCCCCGGTAAGGGTTAAGGCAAGAACTGGTGCTTATTTTATCATTTCTCCTCGTGTAGTCGACATACAGGCAGGATTAAACCACACCTGTATACTTCTAGAGAAGAAATCAGGGAGTGCTGGAGGTCAGGTTTTATGCTGGGGCAGAAATAACTTTGGTCAATTAGGGGATGGTACGAGATTGGATAAAAATCATGTTGTGGGCCCAGTTCTTGGTGGTATTTCTTCCATTGCAGTAGGCCCTTACCATACCTGTGCCGTTAGTGCATCTCCTTTTGGTAACACATCAGATATTATTCGTTGTTGGGGAAGAAACGACTCCGGACAATTGGGGGATCGTACAAATATAGATAGATCGGCCCCGGTAAGGGTTAAGGCAAGAACTGGTGCTTATTTTATCATTTCTCCTCGTGTAGTCGACATACAGGCAGGATTAAACCACACCTGTATACTTCTAGAGAAGAAATCAGGGAGTGCTGGAGGTCAGGTTTTATGCTGGGGCGGAAATAACTTTGGTCAATTAGGGGATGGTACGAGATTGGATAAAAATCATGTTGTGGGCCCAGTTCTTGGTGGTATTTCTTCCATTGCAGTAGGCCCTTACCATACCTGTGCCGTTAGTGCATCTACTTTTTTTGGTAACACATCAGATATTATTCGTTGTTGGGGAAGAAACGACTCCGGACAATTGGGGGATCGAACAAATATAGATAAATTGACCCCGGTAAGGGTTAAGACAAGAACTGGTGCTTATTTTATCATTTCTCCTCGTGTAGTCGACATGAAGATCGGTTCTTACGCCAGGCAGGTAATACAACGATGAGCGGGTGAGAAGAATTGAGACACTGCTATGTATAAAAACATCCTTTTACTTCTCCTTGTTTTTTTGAGGACACAGAATTGTGCTATAGATAATGAAGAAAATCAACAATGCCCTTCTGTAGAAGAGATGATCCAATTTCAAACAGAGGCGCGTGAAAGGCACGAGAACATCATCATGCAATATGCTCCTGGCTGTATCAGTGATGATGATTGTACCACCGTATCCAGACGGATATGCAAGGATCATAGATTTTATTGTGTGCCTCACTTTTCGATCAATAAGGCTCATCTGGGGGAGTACGAAGAAAAGAAACTAGAAGCTCATAATGAATGCATTGGAAGGTTCAATGGCTGTGACCCTCCCAAGATAAGTTTCTTTTATGATCCTTCTCCACCCCTGTGTGCTGATGTATATAGTACTAAGAGATGTATTGAAGGGAAATGTCTTTTTACTGATGGATTCTATTAAAGGTTTTATTATCTTACTAAGAGATGTATTGAAGGGAAATGTCTTTTTACTCGTTAATGAAAGAACATTTAGTTTTGCCACTGGCAGGCCCTTACCATACATGCGCTACTGTTTACAATACTTCTTCTAGCACTGCGTCGTCTATTTATTGCTGGGGAAGAAACGACTCCGGACAATTGGGGGATGGTACAACTATGAATAGATTGACCCCGATAAGGGTTAAGAGAGGAAATAGTGCTCATCTTAACATTTATACTCGTGTAATCGACATGAAGATCGGTTCTTACGCCAGGCAGGTAATACAACGATGAGCGGGTGGGAAGAATTGAGACACTGCTATGTATAAAAACATCCTTTTACTTCTCCTTGTTTTTTTAAGGACACAGAATTGTGCTATAGATAAGAGAGAAAATCAACAATGCCCTTCTGTAGAAGAGATGATCCAATTTCAAACAGAGGCGAATGAAAGGCACTGGAATATCATCATACAATATGCTCCTGGCTGTATCAGTGATGATGATTGTACCACCGTATCCAGACGGATATGCAGGGATCATAGATTTTATTGTGTGCCTCACTTTTCGATCAATAAGGCTCATCTTGGAGAGTACGAAGAAAAGAAACTAGAAGCTCATAATGAATGCATTGGAAAGTTCAATGGCTGTGACCCTCCCAGGATACATCCCTTTTATACTAATACTAATGGGTATGGGTCTCTACCATGTCCTGCTGAATATATTACTAAGAAATGTATTGAAGGGAAATGTCTTTTTTCCGATGGATCCTATTAAAGGTTTTATTATCTTACTAAGAGATGTATTGAAGGGAAATGTCTTTTTACTCGTTAATGAAAGAACATTTAGTTTTGCCACTGGCAGGCCCTTACCATAATGAGCGGGTGGGAAGAATTGAGACACTGCTATGTATAAAAACATCCTTTTACTTCTCCTTGTTTTTTTGAGGACACAGAATTGTGCTATAGATAATGAAGAAAATCAACGAAATCAACAAAATCAACAATGCCCTTCTGTAGAAGAGATGATCCAATTTCAAACAGAGGCGCGTGAAAGGCACGAGAACATCATCATGCAATATGCTCCTGGCTGTATCAGTGATGATGATTGTACCACCGTATCCAGACGGATATGCAGGGATCATAAATTTTATTGTGTGCCTCACTTGTCGATCAATAAGGCTCATCTTAAAAAGTACGAAGAAAAGAAACTAGAAGTTCATAATGAATGCATTGGAAGGTTCAATGGCTGTGACCCTCCCAAGATAGATTTCTTTTATGATCCTTCTCCACCCCTGTGTGCTGATGTATATAGTACTAAGAGATGTATTGAAGGGAAATGTCTTTTTACTGATGGATTCTATTAAAGGTTTTATTATCCTACTAAGAGATGTATTGAAGGGAAATGTCTTATTGATTGAAATTCTTATTTGTTCACCCAGAGGGTACTGCACTAGCAGTTGCACTGGTAGTTTAGCATTTCTTTTCACCCAGAGGGCATAGAAAAATGGAATGCCATTCTATTTTCTGTTTTTTCTTCTTCCCAATTTACTCTTGTAGGTAGATGATCGGTAGCTAACCGCCGCAAGGATGCGGCGGGAACGGAACGCCCTGTGACATGGATGCAAAACATGGATGTTTTGCATGGGCAGACGACTTGCTCCGAATGGTGTTGCGTAGCAACCCAGGAGGCCAAGTGTCTGGGGTAAGGTCAGGTTTTTCTTTTGGGCGCTACCCGTTTTCTTTTTACACAAAAAGACCTGTGCCCGTAGGGTGAAATGGATAGCAAATAGATATTTAAGTAGATTAAAATTATAGAGGTAGGGTATAAAATAGAACATCATTCCAAATAACATGGTGTATACATAACAGTCGTTTTCTTTCTAGAGAAAAAGAAAATGGGTAGCTAAAATAAATGGGTAGCCACCAATGAAATTTCATCTTTTAGCTGAACATTCAAATCATTGGCTAGTGTTCTACCTAAGATTACTTTATGGACTAAAACACCTTCATCGTTTTCTACAAGATGAACACATTTTATATCTGTATATTAAACGAAATAAAATATCCATCTGATTATCGGTCTTATTAGTGGTAATCCTAAAATGTGATATTTGAATTTCTCTATAAAGTGTTTTCCCTTGCTCATACTTTAATTAGTTAGAGCAAAGGAAACTGTGAAATTAGTTTTGTTGAGCCTATATCTATACTTTTTCAGTTTTTCTAATACTTACTTGACTTGGTTTGACTCCAAATTTGCTAGCAATATGTTCTTTTGTCTCACTTTGAGTTTTATAATCAAGCACTATTTCTTATTTTGAAACCTTTACTCTAGCAGTTACTTTTCTCATCATGATTTTATCTCCCCATATTAATTAGACTTATTTTGAATCTTGAAATTGTAAATAGCCACTCACAAATATCAGTAAAGAAGCTATTAAATTTATAGTTATAATAGAATTTATTTCTTTTTCGCTTATATAAAAAATTACTGACAAAAAAGAAATTAAGCCACCTATTAGTATTAAAATAGATGAAAATTTACTAATCTCACTATTTGGTTTTACAAAGTTTATTCCTGTTAATACAGGGCACATAAAGGTTATTAAACTAGTAATTGAAGCTAGAATAGTAACCGTTGCAATCTCTTCGGATTTTTTAAATTGTGAAGCCATCAGGCTTATACTTAATAAAAAAATGGATGATGGGAATACAATGGCTGTTCCCAATAACGATCCAAAAACTTTTAAATTTTCTTTCATATTTTCAAACTCCTAACTTTTAATTTAGAAATGAAACAAGCTAGGGAAAAAATATAAGTTATACTCACATAGGCTTATGCTAGCCTGTGACACTTCTAATAAACATCATCTGTGAAATATTTACAAGAAAAGGCTAAGATAAGCCTTTAAACACAGATGAACTCTATAGGAGTGTTACTTCCTATGCCCCTTTGCAGGACGCGAGATAATTTATAGTCTCATTGACTACTGTGTAGTATAAATTGAACGAGTGATATTTCGTCAACAGAAAAATGGAATTTCTCTGAGGCTTGGATGCGTTGAGGACGGGGAGATGATTAACCAACTTCTTTCATACCAAATGTATTGGGCTTAAAGCCAGCAGGGAATATTGTGTGCTTATCATAAATGGCACCACTTAAATAAGTACTTTCTAAATGAACACCTCTTAAATTGGCACCTCTTAAATCAGCACCTTCTAAATGGGTAGACCAAACCCCTCATAAAGTGAAGGCATCACAAGACAATAAGCATGAGCATAGAGTGTTGATATCTGATGATCTGTGACATAACCAGTTACAATTACCTTGTCATTAATATTTAACTTCTTCGCCAGCACATTCATATTGACCCCCCCCCAGCCTTTACCGCCTGCGATAACCAATTGATAAGAATCTGTGAGTTTTTTAGGCAAAAAGGAAAAAGCCTTCATTAAACATTTTAAATTTTTTCTGGGTTCAATTGTCCCAACAAATAAAATATATGGCTTAGAAATACCCAGCTTTTCCAGACTTTTGAAATGAAGTGGGTTAGGCATTTTCCCAGCACCTAAATAAATGGTTCTGACTCGATCACGCGATTCTGGAAATTCTTCTATAATATCTTTTGCCGTGCTGAATGAATCTGCAATGATTCGATCCGCTCTCTGAACTGCTTTTTGCATCAGCTTTTTTTCCAGATATCTGTTGATTGGGCGCATGGTTTCACTGGCATGTTTCCAGACCAGATCATAAATAGTGAGAACGCGGGCCATATTGTCCGGTAAAAACTGTGGTAGCCTATGAGCTGTACCCCAGAAAATATCCAGTCGGTGTCTTGACTAGCCCAATATGACAGGTATGTTTGAGACCATATTAGTCTCATAAGGCGGCTATGAAAATTTTTTGATCTTAATTTTATATTGCTTTGCTGCCTTATCTTAGAGACAATTGGTCGTGCACTGTATAAATAAAATTCGTTGTTACTTTTTTTGACCAACTTCACGGTCAGTTCTTCTATGTATCTTCCGATGCCAATAGTTTTTTCTGCGAGCAACCATGCATCAATTCCGATTTTCATCATCGCAACCTTCCTGGTACATCCATCGAAGTGTATCTTTTAATGTTATGGACTTTATATGACCAATTGCATTCAGGAGTTTTGTATTTGATCCACATAAATATTTAGCTTCAATTTTACGCGCGAATGAAGGATTAAAATTGATATTTATCTCATATCCGGCTATTTCTTCCATCATGGAAATAATATTTCTTAAAAAATATGTAGTACCAGAGCATAGATTAAAGATTTCACCAGAAATATCAGAATGAATCAATCCCATGTAATATTTCACAATCGTACGGACATCGGAGAAATCCCTTTCAAAATCAATATTCCCAAGTTCAATTGTCTTCTCTCCCCGAATAAAATGCTGGACAATTTTAGGCAATAAAAAATTCGATGATTGCCCAACACCGGTGTAATTAAACGGTCTGACAATGATAATAGGAAGTTTATCTATCCATAGATGTGCCATCTGTTCCATAGCGAGTTTACTTACGGCATAGTCATTCATAGGATCAGCTGGGGTCAATTCATCAATGGGATTAGTATTGTTGCTGGCGCCATAGACTTGAGAGCTACTTGCTAGCAAAATTTTATCGGGTGTTTTACTGCAATTGACCAAAGATTTGAGTAAATTGAGTGTGCCAATTATATGGGTGCGATATATCTCACTAACATCTTCATGTGGAACAAATGACACACCAGCCAGATGAACAAGAATATCTGGCTTTACTGTGTCAATGACCCTATCGACCGATTGTTTATCATTTATATCAACATAAAATTCATTTTTACTTTCTGAAGAATGAAAGACTGTACCATAAATTTCGTATCCCAGATTCTTAAGTTCTGTCTGCAAATATCTACTGGTAAAGCCTCCCATACCAGTGATGAAAACTTTTTTCTTCATATCAGAATATTTTTTCACCGTTGCGTAGTCGTTTTAGATCAGCTTGTACCATAATGTGGCACAACTGATCCAGAGTCATTTTTGACTGCCAGCTAAGTTTTTCTTTAGCTTTTGTAGGGTTGCCAATGAGTATGTCTACTTCTGCGGGGCGATAAAACTTTTTGTTGATACGTAAAACAATTTTACCTGTATCCACATCAATTGCTTTTTCATTTTCTTCTTTGCCTTGAAACTTAATATTTATACCTACTGACTTAAAAGCCATTTTTACAAAATATCGTACAGTTTCTGTTCGACTGGTCGCAAGAACATAATTATCTGGTTTCTCGGCCTGAAGCATGAGCCACATTCCTTCAATATATTCTTTAGCATAGCCCCAATCGCGTTTTGCGTCCATATTGCCAATTTCCAGACAATCCAACAATCCCAACTTTATTTTTGCAATACCTGATGTGATTTTGCGGGTTACAAATTCAATGCCCCTAAGAGGGCTTTCATGATTAAATAAAATACCACTGCATCCAAAAATACCATAGCTTTCTCTATAATTGATTGTTATCCAATGGGCGTATAATTTTGCCACTCCATAAGGACTACGTGGGTAAAAAGGGGTATTTTCATCTTGTGGAATAACCTGAACTTTACCAAACATTTCTGAGCTACTGGCTTGATAAAAACGAATTTTTGGATTGATCAGGCGAATCGCCTCGAGCAAATTAAGTGTTCCCATGGCTGTGATTTGAGCTGTTGTTGTAGGCTGATTAAAACTCATACTCACAAAACTTTGAGCAGCAAGGTTATATATTTCTAAAGGTTGCGTCTGTTCAATCAGTGAAAAGATACTACCAGGGTCGGTGATATCATATTCCACGAGATGTAATTTTGGATGATCTTTAATTCCTAATTCTTCAATACGCCAAAAGTTCATCGAACTCATTCGACGAAAGGCGCCGTAAATAGTGTATTCTTTTCCCAAAAGAAATTGTGCTAAATAAGCTCCGTCTTGCCCGGTGATACCAGTGATCAATGCCGTTTTTTTCATAATGTTACATCTTACCTGACGTTCTACTCACTTTAATACGCATAGGGTAGAATAGGTTTGGTTGTTGTATGTCTTTTTATTCATCTAAAGATCTCCAATATACTAGAATCAAAACTTTTTTCTTCTTTCTTAATATAAGCGTAGAGTTTTTTTTGGCTGCTGATAAAATCTTCTCTGTTTCTTAATGCTTGCTTACAAGCCTCCACAAACTGCATTAGATTATTGGATTCACATAATTTTAAACTACCATTAAGGTGCTTTGGGATTCTTTCTGTAATAAAACCTAAGTTTGGAGCAACTATTGGAGTATCATAAACCAATGCTTCCTGGATTTGAGGTGGAAAATTTCCTTCAGCCAGAGATGTAAAGCACAATAATGCAGCATTTTTATACAAAGTTCTCAAAATATTATCAGAAATACCTTCCTTGAAAACAATACGATCCTTACTTGGGAGTAATTGAAATACTTTAAAAGCTTTTTGATTAAATCTGGGTGATCCGGTAAGCACCAGCTTGAGGTCATGGCCACGCTGAATCAATTGATCAAAAATTTTAAATAAAAATGGAATGTTTTTATTAGGCCTAATCTGTGTCGGATAAAAAAGATATCCATTTTTTTTCAAATCATTTGGTAAAGCAAAGTTTTTTGAATGAGCCTTTGATAAAATGTTTAAATTTGGAAGATAAAAAACTTTGATTTTATCTTTGTCAATTTCTAGTCGGCTTTTGGGAAGATAATTTTTGGTAAAATGTGAATTGCAAAAAATAATCTTTGCCTTTTGGGTAATTTCTTTGCCGATCTGTGTACAGATTCCCTCTTCTTTAAACTCGTTGGTACCATGAAAAAAATGCGGTATATAATCAGGTAGGTATAAATAGATATCTTTTTGTATAAACAATGATTCTGGGAAAGAATAGTAATGTGGAATTATTACTTTGCTGCATACTGCATCATCATTGATTTGTTGAATATAGGCGGGTATTCTAGAGTAAAGATAGTTAAATACATAGGTCATTTTTGCACTATCATGTTTGCTTAATTTGAAAATTTTTCTGATTTTATGATGATATAGAGCCAATCTCAATGGAATATACCGAATAAATTTTATAATTTTAATAATGATTGGCCAATAACCAATAGGCACTACATAATGTTGCAAAAAATACGATATGTTAAAGCTTTTAATCTTAATAATGATTGACCAATAACCAGTAGGTACTACATAATATTGTAAAAAGTGCAATATTTTAATGATCAAACTTTTGGTCAAGGATTTTTTTTTGATCGAAGATTTTTTGATAGGAACAGGATCGATAACTAAGATACGAACCCTATTCCTATTTTTTTTGCCAAGATTATTGAAATATTGTCTTGTTGAATAGGCTTGGGCCTGAGAAGTTGTCACAACTATTTCGCAATCAGAATACTTACTCAAAACCTGCGTAATTTTTCTCATGACTCGGGGAATGCCCTGATAAACAAAATAACCTTCACGACTACGAGTGATAGGTTTAATAATGGGGAAATGGTGAAGTAAATAAATTCTACTTAAAGCTGTCGATCTATTCATATCATTATCTGCATCTTTACTTGTCATAGATTCTTGATCATAATATTCTCTATTTTTTTGAAATATTTCCCTATAATAAAGAGTAACTTATTAGATTTTGCCTTTGTTTCGTATTATTTAAAATTTTATTGATCGTTCTCTTATTCATCTAAAGATCTCCAATATACTAGAATCAAAACTTTTTTCTTCTTTCTTAATATAAGCGTAGAGTTTTTTTTGGCTGCTGATAAAATCTTCTCTGTTTCTTAATGCTTGCTTACAAGCCTCCACAAACTGCATTAGATTATTGGATTCACATAATTTTAAACTACCATTAAGGTGCTTTGGGATTCTTTCTGTAATAAAACCTAAGTTTGGAGCAACTATTGGAGTATCATAAACCAATGCTTCCTGGATTTGAGGTGGAAAATTTCCTTCAGCCAGAGATGTAAAGCACAATAATGCAGCATTTTTATACAAAGTTCTCAAAATATTATCAGAAATACCTTCCTTGAAAACAATACGATCCTTACTTGGGAGTAATTGAAATACTTTAAAAGCTTTTTGATTAAATCTGAGTGATCCGGTAAGCACCAGCTTGAGGTCATGGCCACGCTGAATCAATTGATCAAAAATTTTAAATAAAAATGGAATGTTTTTATTAGGCCTAATCTGTGTCGGATAAAAAAGATATCCATTTTTTTTCAAATCATTTGGTAAAGCAAAGTTTTTTGAATGAGCCTTTGATAAAATGTTTAAATTTGGAAGATAAAAAACTTTGATTTTATCTTTGTCAATTTCTAGTCGGCTTTTGGGAAGATAATTTTTGGTAAAATGTGAATTGCAAAAAATAATCTTTGCCTTTTGGGTAATTTCTTTGCCGATCTGTGTACGGGTTCCCTCTTCTTCTTTAAACTCGTTGGTACCATGAAAAAAATGCGGCATATAATCAGGTAAGTATAAATAGATATCTTTTTGTATAAACAATGATTCTGGAAAAGAATAGTAATGTGGAACTATGACCTTGCTACACATTGTATCAACGTTAATTTGTTTAACATAGGCAGACATACGATGAAAAGGATAAATAGATACATAGCGTATTTTTTGATTATTATACTTGCCTGGTTTGAAACCCCTCCTCATTTTATGATAATATAGAACCAATCTCAATCGACTATGCCGAATAAATTTTATAATTTTAATAATGATTGGCCAATAACCAATAGGCACTACGTAATTTTTCAAGAAATACGATATTTTAATGATCAAACTTTTGATCAAAGATTTTTTGATGGGAACAGAATCGACAACTAAGATACGAACCCTATTACTATTTTTTTTGCCAAGATTATTGAAATATTGTCTTGTTGAGTAGGCTTGGGCCTGAAAAGTTGTCACAACTATTTCGCAATCAGAATACTTACTCAAAGCCTGCGCAATTTTCCTCATGACTCGGGGGATGCCATCATAAGCAGAATAGACTTCACTACTACGAACTATCTTCTCACCGGGGAAATGGTGAAGTAAATAAATTCTACTTAAAGCTTTTGCCTTTCTTACAGTATTATCTTTGTCTTTGCTTATCATAAATTCTCTGGGTTATAATACTCTTTGTTTTTTTTGAGACATTTTTCCATGAATAAAGCTCAACCCGTTGAGCTTGCCTTTGTTTCATGTTATTTAAAATTTCTGGATTTTCTATGAGTTTTTTAATAGTTTCTGCGATACCTTCTGGAGTTGTCTGATCTATAAAATGAATGATAGGAGCAATATCATCAAATATTGAGGCGCGTGAATATAATAAAGGAGTGCCGCTGCTTAAGCACATACGCGCCGCCGCGCTAGATGATTCGCCACTATATACATAGGGTAAAACCAGTAAATTTGCTCTCGAAAGTTTAGATAGACATTCTTCTTCAGGTAAAAAGTTGGTATGTAAAGTAACAATGTTAGTTAGCCCCAAAAGTTTTATTTCATTTTTACATTTAATAAAATATGCTCGTGAATTCTCATTATTTTCCCAAAGTGTACAATAAAGCTCGCAGGTTATTTTATTATAAGATTCAAGTAATTTGGCTATAGATCTTATGAGAAGTATGACTCCTTTATTTGGATATAAAAAGCCAAAAGTAGCTATGGAAAATGTATCTCTATTTATTGCAATACTTTTTTTCTTGTTAAAAATATTTAACATTCCATGTGGGATTTTTTTCGTATTACGTAGCAATAAGGGTACCTGAGTCTTAATAATATTCAAATCATTGATGGAGTGAACAAAAATTGTAGATATTTTATTGGCCATAACGGGAATATATTCATTTTTAGTTTGTTCTATAGTAGCTTTAGCATTATGAAAGGTAGTGCAAGTATATATCCCTTTTTTATGCGCCTCCTTCAATATCATTGTTAATGAGTCTACATCAAAAAAGCCTGTATGATATTGTATCATCAATATATCCAGGCTTTTTGGATCAAGGGCACGAATATAATTGATGATTGGATCCACATTATTATAAAGCCAATTACGTATAACATGGGGTCCGTCTGAGTTTATTTTTTCTTCTTCTTTAACCTCTGGGGCTAATATCTTTATTTTACTTGAAAAAGATTTTAATAAATTCCTTGTATATTCTGCTACACCACACTTGGTATTCCAGGTCGATACCACGACTAAATGCATTTCTGGGGGAAACATTGTATTTGTCTTTCTCGTCTCTTTCAAGTATCCAATCGCATTATGTATACGCACTGCTGTTGAACGCCAGGTAAAGTGCTCTCTTATATATTTGCCCCATTGGTTAGCTAATTCTTTACGCTTTTCAGAGGAAGTATTATAGGCTTCAAGCAGCAATCTTTTTAAATCATTCACATCAGGATTGACCCAATAGGAATCTTCTGTTGTTAAATGAGTAGAAGCTCTTTCAAATTGAAAATCAATCAGCCATGGGTAATCACCGCCTAAAAAATCAAGGTGTCCTCCATAGCCTGTGGTGATTACCGGAGTTCCTAAGAAAAGAGCCTCAGCAATTGGCAAACCAAAACCCTCGCCCCTGTTTGGTATAACTAATACATCCGCGTCTTGGTAAAGTTTCCTGGTTCTATCAAGCTCTGGCCAATTTTGATTGATGATCACGACATCTGCCATGCGCGGAAATTTTTCTTTCAAGCCTCTGAATTGTTCTTCAATATCATTATGGGGATTGGGAAAAGTCTTGATGATCAATTCTACAGCATCAGAATCTGAAAAACATTCGGCATAAGCTCTGAGAAGGACATCGGCCCCTTTACGTGGAAAACAACTGGAGACATGAACAAAACTAAATTTATCTTGCGATAATAAATATTTGGATTGTTTATTATTGCCGGATTCTCCTTTTCCTATATGATCAACACCATTGTGTGTAACATAAATTGGGATATTGACCCCGCTATCTTGTAGCACTTTTTTTACATAATGAGACACTACTGTAACAGCATCCAGATTCTCATTGAAATCATTCACATAGTGGAGTGGAAACTCCGACTCTTCCCACGCATAAGAATGATAAATTCGTAACTTACCCTTCATGTCTTTTGTCAGTGGGGGATAAGTGTTGCGTAATAAATAGTATTCATTTCTATAGATCGCATTTGGCTGCTTATGTATTTTTTCAAGGGCAACTTGAGTCTTTTGCACTTGTGGTATATCATTGATTTGGTTGTTTTTCATCCTGGCCTTGTCACTTCTAGTATTGAGCATGGATTGACTTTTCTTCATATTATTGACTTCTAATTTTCTCGATATTTATTTTTGGTTCACTCCATGAACACCCTATAAAATCAGGTTTATCCCTATTGATAACTTCAAAAGTAAGCACAAGGTCACGCCAATCATAGTTTTCTATTAAATGCGTATCTGTTTTATGCAATGCAATCTGTAAAGAATAATTCCCAGCTCCCAAGTGAACAGGAAAAAAAATTTTATATTGGTATTCATCACCGACATTTGGGTGATCGATGGTCTGTTTGGTATGCCATGTATTTGTGCCATACATGGTTTGGCCAAACTGGTCTTTAATGCTATAACCCATAACAAGTTTTTCGATGGTTTCATAGACCTTTACTCTAAGTCGTAATTCTACTGGCTCGGCAACACCAACAAGTTCAACAACTTTACCATCGCGATCACATAGAGCCACTTCTTCAAAGCGCGCTTGACCCGTTCCATGTCTAATTTGGGCTTTGCCACTCTCCAATTTTTTGACTTCAATGGTATTATCTTCTTTTTCGCCGATTCGGGCATTGTAAAAATCAAAAACTTCCTCAGGAGGACCAACTTTAATGATGATACCTTTTTCTATTAGAATACATTTATTACAAATACTTTGAATCGCGGTACGATCATGCGAAACTATGATCAAAGCTGTTCCTTGCTCTCGAAACTCCCTAATTCTTCGAAAACTTTTATGTTGGAAATAGGCATCTCCAACAGATAAAGCCTCATCGATGATCAGAATCTCAGGTCGAACAGCCGTTACGACAGAGAAAGCAACACGCATATGCATTCCAGTGGAATAAATGCGCATTGGCTGATCAAAATATTCATTAATTTCAGAAAATGCCTCAACCTTGGGGAGTAAATATTTAATATGCTTACTATCTAGTCCCATAAGTCCCAAGATATTGTATGAATTTTGCCGTCCAGTTAGCTCATGATTAAAACCCAGTCCCATCTCCAGAATAGAATTTATACTACCCCTGATTTGTAGCTGACCTTCTGTTGGCTGTAATGTTCCTGCAATTATCTTTAACAGCGTACTTTTACCCGAACCATTCTCACCAATGATACCAAGAGCTTCATTTGAAACAATGTCAAAGCTAATGTTACGCAAAATCCAATTTTCTTTACTGGGCTTAAGGGGAAATCCAATCCATCTTGCGATTCGACGCCACTCTGAAGAATAAGTTTGGTATGATTTTCCAATATTTTGAATGCTCAGCATAATTATAAAACATCCTCTATATCTTTGCTGGAACGCCTAAATAAAAATAAGCTGAAAATTAATAAAAAGAATGAAAAAAGGAAAATGGTAGCGAGCCATTTTGTGGGAGGCATACGGCCATATAATATAACATCATGATAAGCACTTACAATGTGATAGATAGGGTTGAAATTAAAAAAATAATTATATTTATTTGGGATAATCGTAATTGGGTAAACAATGGGTGTAAACCAGAACAAAATCTGTAATAAGATAGTAGTTATTTGCTGAACATCTCGTATAAATATATTTATTATTCCCAAGATCATACCAATACCAACGGATAAAGCAATAACTAAAATATATAATGGAAACAGCCATAACATAGCAAAATAAAATTTATGGCCTAATAAGATGGAAATTATTACTATTGATAAAAGTAGCAAAACATTATTGAGTAAGCATGATCCGCTAGCAATGACAGGAAGGGTTATATTAGGAAAATTTATTTTCTTTATTATATTACCATAATCGATGAAAAGTGTCATAAGCCTATTAATTATTTCATTGAATAAAAACCAGGCAAGTAAACCAGCCATTAGATAAATTGCATAGGTATACTTTTGGTTATCAATTGATAATTTAGCACTCAAAACATTTGAGAATATGATGGCGTATATAAGAGTTTGAGACAATGGATTGATGATCACCCAAAGTGCCCCTAGTTTATTGTTTGCAAATCTGTCAATTAAGCTACTTTTAATAGAATTAAAGATAAATAAACGGTATCGCCATAGGTCACGAAGCATAAAGAATCTCCACTTCAAACTCTTATTCTAAGATGATGATTAATACCAAGCATGGTTCAGAAAAGCAATATCATTTTTTTCAGTCCATTAATCGTTCCATTAACCATTTTTAAGATACTTCGTCAAATATAAAATATTGTAACAAAAAAAGACTTGACTGCAAATCTATTATTCATTATTTCTTAAAAAGCTTTGAATTATTCTGTTTATAAGCATACCCTCTTTTCGGGTCAATTTGTGATTGATAGTTTTAGACTTTTAAAAAGGAGGGAATTTCATTGATGAAACATTTTTTGTTCATTGCGAGCTTTATATGGCTTTTTCTCTCTATAAATTGTTTGACCAGCCAACAGCAAGAAGTTCGATCGAATCAAACGAATCAAAGGACGCCATGCACCTCCTCACATCCTTTCTTCTCTGATGATTTCGAGAAATATAACGTCGGAGAGCTGCCTTCACAAGAGAATTGGGAGTTTCCTGCCGCAAGTAATGATAATGGAGCATCTCTCCCAATTGTTACCAATACATACTGCCTAACAGAAGATGGACAGTGTCTGTTGGCCCGCGGGCATGATTTTTCGACACAAATAGGTTGCTACAAAGATATCGATGCCATCTACATGCAATTTTATGCGAATGAAGGATTATACGTATACTTTTCGCATCTGAATTTTACTTTTCGTAAGGTTCGTATTTATGGTTTCCCCGGCAACCCTGAGAGACTTAGTATCGGCATTTTCAGGCAACAAAGTATCATCGGTAACGGAGGTAGCGGCAATGTAGAGGGGCCTTCTGGTCCCCCGCCAGACTTCCTGGTATTATATCTTATCGAAGAATTTACTCCGGATATGGATTCCTGGTGGTCTTGGTATCGGTTTGAATTTGAGATCAATATGGCTGATAATGTTTGTAGGATGAGACTCAGAATTTATGAAGGCAATGGTACAGAGGCTCTCCTTTTTGGGTATAAAGATAAAGATGGGTATGAGAGGATTTATAATGAAGAAACAGGGATCGTCTCTCATGGCTTTTCCAGTAGCTATCACAATAGAAATACAGGGGATATATGCATGCTTGCACCACCTCAATTGAGGTCATATACCGAAGAGCCCCGTATTTTCAGTTCAAGATTAGACGATTTTGCCATAAGCGATGATGCCTCTATTCTAAAGGTTGGCTTTGACTAAGAATAAGAGTCGAATGATCCCCATTATTCTACTAAAGACTTGGCATGGAGTATTGTACAAAGATCAATGTAAAGAAATACTATCAAAAATAAAATATTATAACAAAAAAAGACTTGACAGCAAATCTATTGTTCATTATTTCTTAAGAAATCTTTGAATTGTTCTGTTTATAAGCATACCGTCTTTTCGGGTCAATTTGTGATTGATAGTTTTAGACTTTTAAAAAGGAGGAAATTTCATTGATGAAATATTTTTTGTTCATTGCGCGATTTATGCGGTTTTTAGGATTGCTAGTTCTCGGTGGTTTATCTTTGACTTGTTCATTCTTGCATGATAATGAGAAACAATATGATCTTTCGACTACTGATTTTTTGATAAATAAATCAGAATTTGTTAGTGGGGGGTATGACTTTAGGCCTCAATTTAGGTATAAAGATAAGGATAAAGATGGATATGCAGATTATTTATATGATGTAGACAATACAAATCCTTATAAAGATATAGAAAAATCAAAAACCTATAGCCCAGGCCATTCTTTTAAAACATTCGTTTTTGAAGAAGAGGATCCCCACATTCCTAATTCAGATTTTAGTGATTTTGTGATTAGATATAGATCGAGTAAGGTTTTTTACGACAACAGTGAAAATATCATACGGAATGCTGAAATAGAAAATAGATATACTCATAGAATAAAAATATTTGGCAGAGTGGATGCTCTTCATAAAGATACAAATAAAATACATGAATTTGGTTTCTCCGTGACTAATTATGCAACAGATCTAGTATAATGATAACTACAAAAAATCCAGTAGGCACTATTCTAACGAACAGAGTGTCTTGTGAGTCAGAACAGCATGAATATGGCTATTATGGTAAATTTTGTTCTATTTTTCCGAATATTCAAAATATTAATGCAACAAATAAGACGATTCTTTTTACTATAGAGATAGACTCTGCTTATCCTTTGGGTCAGGTTAATACAGGATTAAGGCCTTTACTAAAACTCAAAAATTCAGATAATACATTAAAGCGTATATTAACCAAAGGAGATAATTTCTTTTCTACCTATGAAACATCTTTACCAAGCCATAATAACGTATTCATAGATGGATACTATGGAGCAATTTTTAAAAAATTAGTCAACCCAGAAGGGGGCTGGGATACTGGATATTTTACACAGGCGGAATTACGCAATATTCAAAATGCTGATAATTTTCTCATTACTTATGAATATTATAACGGTCAGGAAGTTGATCAAATACAATATGAATCTAAAATTTATCTATATCCAAGGGTCTTAGAGGTTTCTAATGATTGGCGGCCTCCTAAGTTAAGCGAATCAGATATAAATAGCTTAAGAGATGCCTACCCTGAATTTGATAGTTATGTTAAAGATGTATTTTCCAGTTTGCACAATGGTAATTTCCCAGGTAAGTTTAGATTAGACAATGGGGTGATTATGCAAGAGTCTCTCATAAACTGCACTGTATGGGATGAAGAATATAGAGAAATGAACAGATGCAGGACATGGTATCTGAGACCTAAAGAAAATAAAACCATTCAATTTAACTTATATGAGCCTTCTGATTCTTGTTCTCAGGATTCGGATAATTGTGTTCATCTAATCCGATCAGAAGTTGTAATAAAAAATGGTGATTATCTTTTTGAGGCTTCCGGAAAGATATATACAGATCAGACAAATATCAGCGAAGCCTTAATTTCTTTAAGTATTTTCAGTAAATCACATCGCTTAATAGGCAATGATTCTAAATTCAAAAATGTAGTTAAGAAAAACGTGTTTCTGCATTTAAGGACAAACAAAAACTTTCATATTTCCATTCCTTTACCCAATATAGAGATTTATAATACCAACAATCCAGTTATACTCAATGAATATTCTACCTTTTTGGAAGAGTATGCTTTTTTTCTGGAAGCAGAAATAATAGCCTTAAGACAGGGTAGTATTCCAGAACCTATAGTCAGGCCAGCTACCTACGTTTCTCAACAAGGTTTAACAGAGTCGAATAACCTTATTCAAATCAGTAAACGCGGTGATTACAAATATGAAAAAAAATTACTACAATCCAGGCAGAGGAGATATCTCAATATGCATGGCATCTCTACCCAATCTGAAACCCTCTTCTACGTTAAATTTATAGGGAAAAGAAATAATACATGGAGAGGGGAGTTTAGAACGGGATTGAGTGGTCATTTTTCGTTTTATAGGGGCACTTTAGAAGAAAATCAATTGTATAGAATGTATATTTACAAAGCAGATCGTCTATCTGAATTTTATACGCTTGACTTGTTATTAGTATCTCAAAACAATTTGAATAGGTATTTCATTAGACACTTTGCCTATAATATCCCTAATTGCAATATACCAGGCTATTCCTCTTATCCAAATCATTGTAGAATAAAGCAAGTTGGATCTAATACACAGGATCAAAAAGGACTCTATAAGATTGAAATACCCATCCGACCTATCAACGGCAGGCTTCTATTTGCTTTGATCAAAGATCACGAAATTAAAAGCTACCTTAAAAAAGAGACCGGTAATTTTAATTGGGATTTAACAGATAAAAATATAATAAAGAATCTGTATTATGAAGAAAACATCAGTTATCGAACAAAATTCGATTCTAGAATAGTCGCTTTAGCAACCCCTTCCAGCACGACTTCAACGACTAGCAATAGAGCGTATAAACTCAGAATAAAGTTTGACAACCCCCTCTTCTTTTCAGGTAATCAACTATTTCAATATGTAGAAGCAGAGCTTTCGTATGTAAAAGAAGCAAAGCTTGTGCATGTAAGAAATGCAGAGTCTCCGCCTCAAGAAAGCAATAAAATAACATATCGATTTAAGCAAAGTATAGATATTGCTTCATCATCTCGCTGGAAAGTAATCTTCTATAAACTGCATCCGAATAGTCCCCTGCATCGTCAAAATTTACAGATGACAAATCCTGAGCGCTGGAGGACAAAAAGCATCAAATACTATTTCTACTTAATCCCCTATGATCTAAGTTGGGCAGAATTTGATTTAGTTAAAAATTCCCCCAATTATAATGTTTATTTCGGCAAAAAACTAATAATTGGGAAAATTATTGCATTGATGGTATGCGAAGTGGGGATGAGACTGGTGTGGACTGTGGTGGAAATTGCCCTGCAAAATGCGGAAATTGTGATGTGGACTTAGACAGGGCTACTGGAATACCTAGGGATAGGGGTAATGCTGCTAATAGCCACTCTTTTTCTTTCGGAAATATTGCAGTCATTAAGGCAGCGATTGAGGCAATGGATGAGTCTGACTCTAGATATACCTATGGCTTATCAGGGATGTCGAATCAACAAATTATTGATCTCATGAAATATACAATTCGTACCCGATACACATCCGATCAAAAAATGAAGGCTGTGGCAGATTATGTACACAAAAATATGGCTTGGGCTTCTGATGAAGATGATTGGCCAGATGGTGTAGAGGCCGCTCGTATTATTACGCATTCAGGAGCAAGGATGGTGAAGAAGGCAAGAAATGATCCAAAAGAAAGATGTAATGATTCTTCTATACCGATACATGAAAAAAAAGTAAAAACGAAGGTACATACTAATCCTAAGTATTGTGGTGACTGTGAAGACCACGCCTTTTTAAGAGCTGCTTTATTGAGACATTTGGGGGTGGCAGCAAAATGTGTTTTCGTGGGTGAACATCATTCTGCATGGGGTCAGCCTGCCAATGATTCAGACATCCCCCCCTGGAGACTGCCCGCAAGTGAACGTTATATTGACCCGAATGGCCCTGTGGGAAGGCCTCATTACCTTGACGAAGAAGTGTCAGGGGTATCAGGGGTATCAGATACTTCTAAAAAAAAATGCGGTGATGGAACAGGAGGGCATGCATTCAATATTGTTTTTTATCAAAGCAAATTTCGGATCATGGATTACTATGATATTGACTACTATTTTTCGAATATTTGGGCTTGTCATCAGGCGGATAAAGTTTGGAATGATACTGTGGGTAGATATTGGAATGGCCCACCTACTCCCCCACCTGATTACGTTCATAATTATCTGGGGACTTGGCGTCGTCCATCTCACCTTCCACCGCCTGATCCTCCATTCGAGTTTCCAATCGGCAATAGATGCTATGAAAATGGCAAAAGACATTGGAATTACAGGACATTGCATAAAGATGTTTGTCCTTAACAGATGAAAATTGTGATATTGAAAATAAGGTCCATGCTCATGAATTCAAAGAAGAAAGATTTTAGAAGATTGCTCCTTATTCTATGGACTCTTCTTTTCCTCTCTATAAATTGTTCGACCAGCCAACAGCAAGAAGTTCAATCGAATCAAAGGACGCCATGCACCTCCTCACATCCTTTCTTCTCTGATGATTTCGAGAAATATAGCGTCGGAGAGCTACCTTCACAAGAGAATTGGGAATTTCTTGCCGCAAGTAATGATAATAGAGTATCTCTCCCAATTGTTACCAATACAGACTGCGTAACAGAAGATGGACAGTGTCTGTTGACTCGCGGACATCGTTTTTCGACACAAATAGGTTGCTACAAAGATATCAATGCCATCTACATGCAATTTTATGCGAATGCAGGATTATACGTATACTTTTCGCATCTGAATTTTTCTTTTGTTTTTGGTAAGCCGCGTATTGATAATTCTGATAATTCCTCCGACAACCCTGAGACACTTCTTATCAGCATTTTCACCAGGTATTATCTAATTTTCAGGCAACAAAGTATTATCGGTAACGGCGGTAGCGGCATTGTAGAGCGGCCTTCTGGTCGCCCGCCAGACTTGCTGAGATTATATCTTATCGAAGAATTTACTCCGGATATGGATTCCTGGCCGTCTTGGTATCGGTTTGAATTTGAGATCAATATGGCTGATAATGTTTGTAGGATGAGACTCAGAATTTATGAAGGCAATGATACAGAGGCTCTCCTTTTTGGGCATAAAGATGAAGATATTTATAAAAATCTTTATAATAAAGAAACAGGGATCGTCTCTGATGGATATTCCAGTAGCTATCACAATAGAAATACAGGGGATATATGCATGCTTGCACCACCTCAATTGAGGTCATATACCGAAGAGCCCCGTATTTCCAGTTCACGATTAGACGATTTTGCCATAAACGATGATGCCTCTATTCTAAAGGTTGGCTTTGACGAAGAATAAGAGTCGAATGATCCCCATTATTCTATTGCGGATCGATAAGTATCTGCCTCGAATTTAGAATGATCTATGAAAATATCTTTAGCAGTAATAATACCATTCTTTATACCTATTTGAATCACCTCCTGGAATATCTTTTTTATATCTTTCTCTAAACGAGAACGAAAATTATTCAGGGTACGAAAATCTATGATCTTATTCCCACTGAGCCACTTAAAGGCAATGTTCTCTCTAAGCAATTTAGCTACCCCACGACAGCTATAGGTCTTGTAAGTAAGAGCCAGAAGCCACACACTTAACAATAACCTGGGATTATAGGCGCTGGCTCCCCCACCTTTATAGCTGGATATAAGAGAATCAATATTGATTTTGTCCATAGCAAGCTTGATAAAGCGTGCAATATGAAACTTAGGCAGGGATTGCTCAATATCCTCCGGAAAAAGCTCTCTCTGTCCTGTATCGTATTCCTTAAAGGTTACCTGCCTGTGTAGATATTTCTTATCATTTACCTCTTGCGGAGGCAGGTCTGTAAATAAAAGTGAATTATTCTGAGACATAACGTAGAATAGAGAAAAATCGATTTATCCTGACAAGTAATTATAATAGACTTTTTCTCGTAAGCCTTTTTAGACAGACCCAACGGCATTGGTTTCTACAACTATTTTAAATAAAATTCTTGACAGAGCATATTGGATATAAAAAGTTCCCTACCGTACTATAAGACACTTTGTATCTTATAAGTATGAGTATCCCTTCTATCTGTTTTATCAAGCCCATCTTTATTTTTTAATCCAATAGATCAAATCGTTATCCTAAGACGATTTATTTTAAATGAATAAAAATATACTGAATCAATTCATTATATTAAAGTCTATCCAATTAAGCTTGTATGGAATGGGCTTTTATGCTCTTTCATTCTGTTCTATATATTCGGCGGATATAATGCCTAATACAAAGAAGACTTTCCATTCAGGATGTATCCAAGCCACCTGCGGTGATGACTATCACATCTATAAATCGGTTACTTTCAATGGCAGGGTAACTGTTTGTAGCCAAAATTGCGCAGGGAAAAAATCTCTTTATATAAAAGCCAGAACATTTAAGATCAATAGAAATGCAACATTAGACCTATCGGAAAGCAATACAAATTTGGAATTACCTGCTTTTTATCGCAATTATGTAAAGAATCATCGGGTGAGCAATCGAAAACCTCAGGAAGGCGCTAACGGTGGTAGTGGAGGAGCTGGAGGCCTTGCAGGAAATGCAAGCGCGGGTGCGGGGACAAGAGGTGGTTCCGGAGGAAAAGGAGGGAATGGTGGCGAATTATTGAAGAAAGGTGCTCCTGGAAGTGATGGTAGCGGCAATGGAGGAAATGGAGGTTGGGCTTCTCATTGGGATGCTCCCCGCACTGCATTAGGCCCTGGTATACAGGGAGGGGCTAGAGGTATAGGAGGGGAGGGAGGAAAACCAGGAGGATATTTGATCGTAGAAGCGGATTCATTCATTAATGAAGGAGAGATACTTGCCAAGGGAGGATATGGCAAGCGAGGTACGAATGGACAAGTATTAGGGGATGACCAACATATCCATAGAGCAGAGGAATGCTGGGCGAAGGATGGGAGAAATGGGATTGTATATCAAATTGCATCTGGTGGAAGTTCGGATACCAATAATAAAGAGAAAGATCGTCGTCGTTCCGGAGGAAACTCCTTAGGTTATGGTGGCGGTGGTGGCGGTGGGGCTGCTATTTATGATGGATTTACAGAATCAAGTGAAACCGCATGCGCTGGAAGCGGTGGGGGTGGTGTTGGTCCTGGTGGTGGCGGTGGTGGTGGGGGTGGTGGGGGGATAGTGATCATTAAATCTGTAATGATCAAAAATCCTGGTAAAATTTTTACAGAGGCAGGCATAGGTGGTAATGGTGGTTTATCTGGTTTGTTTGGGGGTATTGGGGGTTCTCCAAGCGGTAATCCACAGAAGGGTAAAAGGGGTTCTTCAGGCGGTAAGGGTGCAGGTTATACTTTTACAAGTCGTGGCGATGTAGGTGCTTATGCAGGAGGAGGCGGAGGTGGTGGCGGGTCAGGCGGTGGAGGTGGTATGGGAGTGAATGGATTGGTGATCTTCATTCATAATAATCCCAGGGATACAAGAATATTCACTTCGGATATATCGCATCATATAAAAGGCTATTATGATCCAATATCTATAGCATCTGATCCAGTTATATCGGGTATAAAATGGAGGCATGATCTTTTTGATGAAAACCAAAATGGTTCGTGGTTCAGCATGTCTGTTCTAAAGGAAATCAACTCGGGCCAACAAAACTGGTTTGATCTGGAACCTATATACATTTCCAGAAGTAGCACAGCAGATCATTCTACTTTATTTGGGGTTACAGAGGCCAGATATCATTTGATATCTACTTGTGGAGGTATCTATAAAAGAAGTTTTCCCTCTTCAGAGGATGAAGAGTATTTTATGCAAATTGGATTTGAAGAAGATATTTCGATGCGATCTTATACTGATTTTTGTCATTATGATCATAGAGGAAATTTTTGTCCTGCCTATAAAACAGATAAACGAAAGAATGTTTATAATTTTTCCTTTAACCCAGATACCAGTGGACCAAGAGATTCTATTTTATTAAGGAACAGAAGTAAAATACCATTTTTTTTACTATGTGATGGGTTGAATTATATCTCGATTACTGCCAAAGCCCGCGATGGAACTGAAAAGAATAAAAGATTTCCTTTCTTAGTAGATCAATATGCTCCCTGCGATAATGTGGATTACCATAATTGCCGGATGAGTTTATGGGACCAAAAGACAGGAAACGAAATACATGAAGGAAATAACAGTGGTAAGATAGAAATTGGGTTGAATATTTTTGAAGGAGTAGGATCTGGATTACTCAAAGATCATTCAAATGAAAATATAAATCAAGAACAAAATTATAATGTGCAAATCTATGGCCTACGCCAGGTAGAAAATAGGAATAGCCCTTTTCACCTGGCAGGAGATCATGAAAGACAGATCAATATTCTCAAAGAAAATGAATCTGTACTGGATAAAAACTGCAAAGAGATCATAGAGGATCATTTATGGGGAGAAAATATTGATCCTGTATGGAAAGGTGTATATGATCCAGAGGCAAGAATTCCTATAACTCTTTCTTCAGATCAGGAAGGTACTTATTGGTTATTCGCCTGTCTTAAAGATAATGCCGGGAATTGGTCATCCATAATAGATACAGAAAGTACTAATTTTTTTAAAATGGAAAATTTTCCAGCATCCTATCAGGGGGATATGAATGGAAATTTAAAATTACTTTCTATGTTCAATCCCTTAGGGGTATATGATAGTTCCGTTGCAGATCACAATAATTATGATCCTGATGAATATCCTAATAGAATAAGAGAGGCGTATATCCCAATCCTCCATAGGCGCATTATCATAGATCTGCCCCAGGTTGATTTTCCTGGAAAAAATTGCAATACAGATCCATGTTCTCCTTTGATATTATCTCCTCAGCCAGCCATATTCTTTCCGGGCGAAAGTAATTTACAGATCGCCTATGATCCTCCTGATTACAATGGAAACAAAAAGCTTAGGCTGGGAATTAAATTGCCTAAGGATCATTCTGGTATTGCGGGAGTATACTATAAAATTGGAAGCATCCCCCCCTCGGATGCAGATTCGGATATATTGTATAATTTTGTGCCGTTGGATGAAACATCTTATCAGAAATGCTCTTCTTTGATCAGTACAAACAATTCAATCGATGGTGAGAATCGTTTTTATTCTGAAGAATGGTCTAAGGAAAGCTGGGTGGATTTTTGCTTTGATATTATTCCTCTGGCTAATTCTAGTGTATATGTTTGGTTATCTGACAATGCTGGAAACCAAAATTATCTGAAAGCATTTGCTCAAAGAAAATTATTCGTGGATATTACTCCGCCTAGTCCACCAACGGTATTGAAAACAGATTTTAACCCCTCTCATAAGACAATTATCGACTTGCACTTTAATCCGGGAAAAGACAGCAATGGTGTGGCTTATCATAGACTTTGCTATTGGGAAAGTCTATCTGGATTCACGAGATCAAAACTGCAAGAGCTTTTCAAGGGAAAATGTCCTGATAGTGCGTCTATTTCAGGGAAACGTGTTCAGCAATCTTCTTTAATACTATTTCAAGGGGAAGAAAGGGTGGTCCATACTCTTTCACCTTTCAAATCAATTAATGCTGGTCGTTGGAGTTTCGCTGCATTTGCAATAGACTATGCTGGAAATGTGTCTTCTTTTTCAGAGATTTATGAAGTTGTGGTTTCTAATGGGAAAAGTTATTTGGATTTTCTAGTAGAAGATCCACAATATTCTGAGGGGGTCTATCCTAGGTCTGGTAGCGATGATTTCTATACCTTTAAAGTAAAATATACAGATGCGGATAACCGTCAACCTACTGTAGCCCAGGTCTGGATTGATACAGATTGCAATTCTATTTATGAAGAGCATGAAAAGCATGACATGGGCAAAGAAGTAGATCTCTCCGGTAATAGCACAGAATATTGGAATGGAAGGACATATATTTTTCAGAAACATTTAGAATATAACTCTGAAAATGAAGGTAAATATTTATATCGGTTCCATTTTGAAAATAATAAAATACCTTCTTTGAGTGGTTTTGAAGGTGGTGATCCAAATGAAATACATGTACTGCAATTGGATCCATACTCTTTAAAAAGCTTTGAGGGGCCAATGCAGGTTCGGAATAATCTATATAGAAGAAGTTCTTCAAGATTTCCTGTCATTCTTTTGAAGCCTCCTCCTGCAAATAAAATATCCAAGAAAATATCGGTAAGTGTATATGATCAAACAGGTTCTTTAATAAGAAGACTCCTTTACCAAAGGCCTTATTCCGAAATTGATCGTTATTTGATCTGGGATTTAAAAAATTTTAGAGGGAGTCAGGTCAGATCAGGAGTTTATCATGTAGTTTATTTTCATGATCAAAAGATGGTAGATTTCAAAAGGGTGGTGGTTCTTCAATGATCCAATCCATGATCAGTTTATTGCAATTTACCCTGGCCGGTATCTGAGATGCTGTTTTCATTAATGTTGACTTCATTAAAAGAGACTCTGCAAGTGAAGAAATTTTTTAGGTATATGAAATTAAAAGCGATTTGGATGCTTTTTTACATGGCTATTCCATTTAGTATCCATGCATCTAAATGCATTCCCTTTGGAGATTGTGTTATCAATGATCGATTTTGCCTATCAGCCAATAGTGAAGACTTAAACAGGAATCATCATACCTTTAGAAATCTGATCATCCAAAACAGAGGTTCTTTGGAATTATGTTCTCCTGGTTTCTTATATATCAGAGTGTATGATCGGATCCATATACATAGAGGAGGTAAAATTGATCTTAAAGGAAAATCTTCAGGCATGGATATTCCCCTCTGGATCAAAACTAAAATAGAAGATATATCTCCCTATTCAAGCCGACTGGATGGCGTAGAGGGTCATTTTGGGGGGGACGGTGGAGGCCCCTATAACTATGGAAGAGATGTTCATGGGAAAATGGGAGAACCAGGGGGAAACGGAGGGAGGGGAGGTAATTTATTAGGACATGGATCAAGTGGATCCGTGGGAGGAAGAGGCGGTAAAGGAGGCAAGGGTATGACCCCAAAAGCAGATAACAATACGAATATCACAGGAGGCGAAGGCGGTAGGGGAGGTTCGTCGGGCATAAAAGGAAGGGGAGGTACATTGCTTTATCTGGAATCAAAATATTTTAATAATGAGGGAACAATTTTAGCAGGAGGGACAAATGGGAGCAATGGTCTTATGGGCCATTGGAGTACCAATAACAGTGGAACAGACTCTTCAGACGAAGGAACTCATGCCTATGGCGGGAGACGAAGTGAGGGTGGAGGCGCCAGAGGTTCCTGTGATAGAGGAAGACGCCATTCAGGAGGGTCCGGAGAAACTCTTAATGGAGCAGGGGGTGGGGGTGGGGGTGGTGCATGTTGGGATAATCAAATCTTCGATAATGCAGGCGCCGCAGGAGGGGGGGCAGGTGGACGAGGCGGTGGGGGTGGGGGTGGTGGAGGCGGAGGTGGTGGAGTCGTATTTGTAAAGGCAGCCAATCTGCAAAATGTAGGCATTATAAATGTAAGTAATGGCAAAGGAGGAAAGGGTGGGCCTGGTGGCGGTAGGGGAGGACAAGGGGCTCTTGCAAAAGAAAAAGATGACGAGTTTGCCTTGGGTGGTGGCGGTGGTGGCGGTGGCGGGGCCGGTGGCAATGGAGGAGAAGGAATAAAAGGAGTCTTGATCATGTATTATAATCCAAATAATTCGTCAGTTCGGGGTCGATCATTATGCAGCCAAAAGGCATATTCATGCCTTTCCAGATTTGAACGTATCCAGGATGAAATTTTTGTAGAGGATATAAAGATCATAGATTTTGCTGAAGATATACGATCTGATTCATGGATCAATTTTGAAGGAGCTAAAAAGATAGAGGATTCTGTTTCTAATTGGTTTAATGTCAAAAATATTTATCTACGCGATTATGAACTTGCAGGACCTTATTCTGGGATACAAACTGTTCGCTACAAACTCATTACTTGTGAAAATAATTCTGCTATTCCTAAGGCACAAAATGATCATTTTTATCTTTATAGGAATGGCATTCCATTGAAAGGCCTGGATACAGACCGCTGGGGAATCAATAGGAATAACTATCACCTGGAGGATCAAACTGGTTATTTAAGAAATAGAGATGCATTTGGCTTATATCAATTATGCGATGGTATAAATTATATTCGATTAGAAGCAATTTCCTTTGCAGGCATATCCAAACAAAATTCAAGACAAACTTTTTTAATAGACCAATATGCTCCCTGCGATGATCTTTCAGGTCATAGTTGTAATATTGTCTTTCTGGAAAATGATCATTTAGACATTAATTTCGGCAAAGAAATTGATACGGTAAGCAATAGCGGCAAATTTAAGATATCTCTAAAAATATTAGAAGGCAGGGGATCTGGAATTGTTTCAGATGGATCTGAAGAAAATATAAAACTATTTATAACCAGACAATATACTCATCCAGAACAGTCTTATTTAGAGATTCTAACAAATAGTCATCGCACTTCTGCCTTTCCATTGCAAAGAAGCTCTTTTTTAGATAGGGATTGTTCTGTAAATTCATGGGGTATACCCCCCTATCGTGTACTTAATTATCTTATCAATAGCAGAGGTTGGTTTGAAATAGACGTTGATCTAAGTAATCTTTCTGATGGCACATATTGGGTATTTGCATGCTTAAAAGATCGTATCGGTAATTGGACAATTCTAATTGATCCCAAAGAAACATCTTTATTATCTGAGAAAAACATATTGAGCTGGCAAGGGGAGGACAATCGAAAATATCTTTCTATTTTTAATCCAAATGATTTTCAGCATAAGAATCAGTATCCAAATGAATCAAGACAGAATGTAATGGTAACCTATTTACCGCATCTAAATAAGAGATTATTGATAGACAAGCCAGATCCGGATGATATACATTGCGATTCAGATCCATGCCCTGCCAAAATATTAAACCCATTACCCGCTTTTTTATTAGACTCAGAAGAAAATATTTCTATTGCATATTCGCCTACTTTTTGGACAAATAGTAAAAAAATAAAGGTAGGGATCAAACTTCCCAAAGATAATGCAGGGATCAAAAAGATATATTATCATATAGGCGACTCTGTACCTAATAAAATTTTACAGCCTCCTGTTTATCGCAATAAAAAAAATTTATCCCTATGCAAGGATATTATAGAGGCAAATGATGATTTTCATCGGTCGCAAGATTCTTCTAGTATTGCAGATATAGTTTTTAATCCAGACTGGCTTGATTTTTGCTTTGAAATAATCCCCCCCAGAAGAGAAAATTTAATTCTTTATGTTTGGTTAGAAGACAATGCTGGAAATGTAGATTTAAAAAAATCTTTTGTGAAAAGGCCTCTTTTATTAGATCTAAAAGCGCCTTCTAAAGTAACAGGGCTTGGTACTTCAGAGAATCCAACAGGTTCTTTTAATCCTGTAATTTATTGGGAAGGATCCACAGACATTAATGGCATTCAAAATTATCTGCTATGCTATTGGAAAAGTTCAGAGAATTTTTTAGAAGAAGATATGCGAAGACTGCCTTTGGATAAATGTCCTGGCCCTGGATCCCTGGAAGGGAAGAAGGCATACACTTCTATTGTAAAAGAAATCGTTCCGGGTAAACAAACATTTAAGATACCCCTGCAAGATAGTCTTCATTTTGGTAGATGGAATTTTGTGGTAAGTGCAGTGGATAAGGCAGGAAACTATGGATATCGTTCCGATACATATTCTTTAAGTATAGGTGATGGTATTAGTTTTCTGGATTTAACTTATGAAGATGAAGAATATTCCAAAGGCTCTATATCTCCCATTCCCTCTTCAGAAGGGATTTATATATTCAAAGTGAAATATTTTGATTTTCAGGAAGAGCCTCCTACTGATCATCAGGTTTGGGTTGATTTGAATGCAAATGATATATATGAGCCAAATGAGAAATATGAAATGGTACAGGAAGCCGATGCGAATAATTCATTTTATTTTGATGGGGAGGTATATAAATTAAGCATCCACCTTAAGTATGTGGCCTCTACTAAAGGTAGATTAAAGTATAGGTTTGTATTCGGAAGCGCAAAGGGAGATGCAAAGAGTAGAGGATCAAATATTAATCTTCTAAAAGATCAATTCATAAATCTGGATCCTAATGATCTGGATAGTTTTCTAGGTTCAATACAAGTCAGAAATAATCTAGTCCGTAAAAACCAGGGGCATATGCCTCAAATCCTGATAAAGCCGACCACTGATCCGGAAACTAAAATTTGGATCCATATCTATGACCAAAGAGGAATTTTAATCAAAAAACTGATTTCCAATCAATCTTATGCGAGCATAGATAGAACTATCATCTGGGATACAAAAGATAGTAGAGGGAGACTCGTTAGATCGGGTTTATATCATGTAGTCTATTTTAATGGCCAAAAAAAGGAAATGCGTCGCATTATGATCATGCGCTAAAAATGAAAAATTTTAAAATAAATGTTCTATTTGTTCTATATTCATCCTATTGTCATTTTGATGGAAATGTACAAAATCATAATGACTTCCATTCATGGGACGATCCTGATACCAAAACAGAATGCCAGATAAAAGAAATAAATAGTTCTAAACGGAGCAGACTCTTATGCATAAATTCCATTATGGATCTTCAACCTCCCATCACTTTTGCCTTTCCTGCCAATACTCATACAAAAAATTATCCTGAAAATATCTCTTTATTTGTAAACGATCCAAAGGCAAAGACTTTTTATACGACAAAATCTGATAACCATGTATCTGATTTTGATCTTTATGCAAGTCCTATTATCATTGAAGAAGAAACCAGCATTCGGTATTTTTCGGAAGATGAAAATAAAAATCTGGAAGAACCCTTTATAGAAGAATATACAAAAGAATCCTCCATCCCTAATATAGAACTATTTAAACCAGATCGCTTTTTTGTAAATAAAGAGGGCCATATAGAATTTTCATTTAAGACAGATGTGGAAGGCATTTATTCTATTGAATTAGGCGGAGATGGTACCAAAGGGCTTGGGATAGTGCTCTCTAATGGATCGACTCAAAAAGATACTCTTATTTCTTTAATATTAGAAGGAAGTAATCTTGAAAATGGACGCAATAAAATATTCATTCATATAGAAAATGCATATACTTCTTTCTATATCTATAGAGATGACAATCCCCCCTACCCCATTGTAAGTCCGGAAGAAGGACTATTCAATTATACCCCTGAAATTCATATCTCCACTTTAGAACCCTCTTCTATTTTTTATAGTTTGGATACCACAGGGGGAATACCTTTAGATCCAATAGAAAATCCTGCTATATATAATGGTGAGATCGTTCTTTCAGCCATAGAAGGAGATTTGGTTCATAATAATTTAAAAGTTCAGGCTGTTGATCTTGCGGGTAACCGTAGCACCGTGCTATTCGTGACATATATCATAGACAAAGAGCTACCCATGCTTACCATTTTACCATTAGATACTTCCCCACCCTATATGTATGGGGATGGAGATGTTTCATCCACTCATTTTATTTCTCAATCCACAGAAGCATTATATAAAGAAGTCAAATTAGAATGGCAAGTAAATGAAGATGTTCATTATGAACTCAAGAACTATATCCCTGGATCGGATACTCTAAGCAATCAAGAAGAAAATATTTTAAAAATGGGTAGAGTCAATGTAAATGATTCTCATACGATTTACATGGATGCAAGTGAATTTGTGGAAGGAGTTCAGATACTAGAACTTTCGGCTAGGGATAATGCCGGAAACATTTCCTCTATACAAATGAAATTAGCAGTGGATAATCATTCGGAAGAGACTTTTAATGTAAAGCCCTTATTGGGTACTGATTCTATAAATCCTTCGGTGCATTTTGGATGGCTGAATGTATTGGATAAGGGGCGCCCAGATTCTTCGGGAATATTCCAGTATGAGTTAGAAATTTCCAAACAAATTGACTTTAAAGATTCAACTATTCTACAGACTTTTTTAAATTCTAAAGATCATACCTTTACAGAGAATGGATTTCATTATTGGAGAGTCCGTAGTATTGACAATGTAGGCAATCGGTCTGCATGGTCTGCATCTCGTGATATCTATATTGGAAGAGCAATGGGGGATGTTGATGGTGGGGGTATGCCGGATATTCTGGTGGGAGCCCCAGAAGAAAATGGAATCGGTAAAGTATATCTATACAGAGGGGAAGACGGCACCGATACCCAAGCGGATGTGATCTTTTCAGGAGAAAATGCAGGAGATCAATTTGGTCATTCTGTTGCTCTACTAAGGGATATTAATGGAGGTGGAAAAGCAGATATCATTATTTCAGCCCCCTTTGCTGATCCTGATTTTTTGCCTGATGCGGGGAAGGTATATGTTTATTTTGGGGAAAGTATAAACTCTGCCTGCAATGGAATCTATACCCCCCACTGTTCCTTATCTGCATTGAATGCAGACATGACCTTGAAAGGAAAGAATGGAGGAGATAAATATGGGAAGAATGTCTCTTATGCGGGGGATTTCAATAAAGACGGTAAAGGAGATTTTTTAATAGGAGCCCCTAATGAAAATGTGGGGATATACCCTAATGCAGGCAAGGCCTATTTATTTTATGGAGCATCCAATATGTCTACCGTGCCTTCCCTGGTTTTAGATGGTAAAAAAGCGGGTGAGAATTTTTCAAGCTGCCTGGCTTATTTGGGAGACACAAACGGAGATGGATACGCGGATATATTGGTAGGCGCCTCTTCAGGAGATATTTCAGAAAAACAGAGAAATACGGGGGTGGCATATCTATTCCATGGTTCATCCAGTCCAGATGATCAATTTGATGTTAAGATGCATGGCACAGAATTTTCTGGAAGCGGCTATGGAATAAGTTGTGCCAGGGGTTTTGATGTGGATGCAGATGGTTTTGAAGACATACTTGTAGGAGCTCCATTCGATTCTTCTATCGATAATCTTAGAGGCGCCGCCTACATTCATTATGGCAATTTATTAGTTTTAGGTGTTCCAGGACAGATTTTTCTAGTGGGTCAGACTTCTTCTTTAACCGGTAGTCATGTTCTGGGCGCCTATCTGGATGATGATATTCATTCGGATATACTGGTAACTGCTTCTGGTACTGAAAATACTTATTTGTTTGATGGTTTCTCTATGTGTAATCCAGAAAAAAACGATTCCTGTTCTTTGCCTGGCTCTATTGGGAATACTCCAATGGATTCAGGTATTGGAAGTGTTGGGAATTGGGGTGACCTACTTGGGAATGGAAAACACTTGATCATACTAGGGGATCATTATCATTCAAAAGTGGATATATTCAGTGAAAGCCTTTCTTCTCCGTATCTTACTCTACATGGAAATAGCGCTTCTTTATTTGGTTTCTCCATCAGTGTGTTTCCTTAAATGTTCATACTGGATCAGTATTCTTTAACTGGTTTCATCTGGATCATTATTTTCCATTTTTCTTGAGACATTTTCCAGAAATTTTCTTTCATTATAAGTAAGACTCTTCAATCCTTTTTTACTGATCTTTTCTAATAAGGCATTTAATCTTTCTTCTTCAGAAATCTGATCTTGATCGTAATTACTCGTGTAATAAGATGCCTTGCTCTTGGATACATTCTCTTTTATTTTGACAATATAAGAACGAATATCAGAAATATTATACATTCTACCCTTGCTTTTGAAAAGCAAATACAAATAACCGGTAACAAGGCCACCAAGATGCCCCACATGGCTAATACCCCCGCTTCCGCTAGATTGAAAGGTAAATAGAAATGATATAACTCCAATAATAATAACGAGATATTTTATTTTTATGGGAAACAAAAACCATATCAACACATATCTATTTGGCCAATAAATTGCATAGGCCATCAGAAGTCCAAAAAGAGAACCAGATGCCCCCACTGTAGGGATGCCCAGATTTTGCGATAATAGAATAGGAATGATGAAGACGAATACACCTGCGCCTGAACCACATAAAAGATAATATCGAAGAAATTCCTTTTTGCCCCATCTTTCCTCTAATTCAGATCCAAACATCCATAATACAAGCATATTAAAAAAGATATGCATAAAACTCCCATGTAGAAACTGATAGGTAAATATCTGCCAAATATAACCTTCTATGACCTTCATTGGTATAAGGCCAAACATGATCAAAAGGGCATTAGAAGATACTAACTGGAATAAATATACAACTATATTGATCATTAATAGATATTTTACGCCTAATGTAATACTCGGGCCAAGTCTAAATGAATTCATAAATGGAATAAAATCTCTTAACTTCGTTCTGTCAAACATAATATTTTATCATACTTTCATTGAAAATGATTTAAGACAATTTATACCAAAAGTAAGTAGTCCCTGGATAAATGCACTGTATTTATCTGATACTCATATCCACCCACTCTTTATGGTATGGCGAGCCTTTGGCGGTATTCATTGCTCCACAAAATGAGCCTGTGCCTCAACACAGAAGAATAATTTCCTAATTTCCTGATCTATACAAGCTGTTCCCGTATCATTTTGCTAAAATTGAAGGCTATTGCAGCGATTTTTACCTTTGCAGTACAACATTCTTTACGCACAGTACAAATAACACAATCAGCAGGTTTAGCATGATAACTTGTATACTTTCTGCCGTCTTCTACATACTCTCTGTGAAACTCTAAACTCTTGCCCTCCAGTGACCTTCCGCAATATCAATCGCTACAATATAACCTTCAGAAGAAGATGCATAAATTTCGTGATTCTTATCAAGATCATCTCCCAGAGTACGGGAAAACATCATAAGTTGATCTCTATCGCTTTGTGCAAATCTATTGTTCATGGGACATAAAAAATAAAAAACAACCTCTGGTAAAGGACGCTTAGAGAATAAAAATTTTACTTATTTAAAAAAGCTGAACTGGGGATTTTATACTCGTTCTTTTCAAAAATGTAAATGTTTTTAAGTTGGCGCACAGGCTTCTGAGCTTAATCAAGCCTTTCGGCTACTACGTGACGAAATGCAACACTCCTTATAAACCTGACCCCGTTTTTTAGGTAGGGAGAAGGTCAAATAAGCGCAAAAAACGCTCCCAGAGGCCTCTAAATGTCCTTGAGAGCCGCAAGAAAAGCATTCATCAACATCCCGAAGAAGCTGAAAAGAAAGATTCGATTGGACACTGGGAAGGTGGTCTCGTTGAGGGCAAAAAGAATAGCGGATATATTGTGACTTATGTTGATCAAAAAACGAAATTCTTAATCTCTGGGAAGTTAGAAAATAAGAAAGCAGAAATTTAAAAAACTGATTCAAAAAAAAATGAGGTATGCAATACTACTTTAAAAACATCCCATAGTTATAATACCTATTTAATAGAGACAGTCTCTTACATAGAATTAAATAAAAAGAGCAAAGCAGTAAAGCCTTTGTTATTTGAGCTTTCCTCCTTTAGAAAGCAAAAACTGTAACGTTTTTTGATGATTGTTTTTTTTAGCCAAATCGCTGGGTGTATCTCCATCTTGATTTTCAACATTTATTTTTGCTCCTTTAGAAATGAGTAATTTAGCTATCTCTATATGACCTTCTTGACTTGCCAAATGTAAAGGTGTATGTCCATTTTTAGTTTTAACATTTATTTTTGCTCCTTTAGAAATGAGTAATTTAGCTATCTCTGTGCGGCCTTCCCCACTTGCCCAATGTAAAGGTGTATCTCCATCTTTATCTTTAACATTTATTTTTGCTCCTCTAGAGATCAGTAATTTAGCTGTCTCTGTATGACCTTTCTCACTTGCCACATGTAAAGGTGTATATCCATATTGATTTTTAATATTTATTATTGCTCCTTTAGAGATAAGTAGTTTAGCTATCTCTGTATGACCTGCCCGAATTGCCAGATCTAAAGGTGTCTTTCTATATTTATTTTCAACATTTATTTTTGCTCCTTTAGAGATGAGTAATTTAGCTGTCTCTGTATGACCTTTCTCACTTGCTATATGTAAAGGTGTAAATCCATATTTAGTCTTAACATTTATTTTTGCTCCTCTAGAGATCAGTAATTTAGCTGTCTCTGTATGACCTCCCACACTTGCCCAATGTAAAGGTGTAATTCCATATTTTTTTTTAACATTTATTTTTGCTCCTTTAGAGATCAGTAATCTAGCTGTCTCTGTATGACCTTTCCCACTTGCTATATGTAAAGGTGTAGTTCTATCTTCATTTTCAACATTTATTTTTGCTCCTTCAGAGAGGAGTAATCTAGCTGTCTCTGTATGACCTTTCTCACTTGCCCAATGTAAAGGTGTATCTCCATATTTATCTTTAACATTTATTTTTGCTCCTTTAGAGATCAGTAATCTAGCTGTCTCTGTACGACCGCTCCCACTTGCCCCATGTAAAGGTGTATCTCCATATTTATCTTTAATATTTATTTTTGCTCCTTCAGAGATGAGTAATTTAGCTGTCTCTGTATGACCTTCATAACTTGCCCCATGTAAAGGTGTAAATCCACGTTTATTTTTAACATTTATTTTTGCTCCTTCAGAGATGAGTAATTTAGCTATCTCTGTATGACCTTTCTCACTTGCCACATGTAAAGGTGTAAATTCACGTTTATCTTTAACATTTATTTTTGCTCCTTTAGAGATGAGTAATTTAGCTATCTCTATATGACCTTCATAACTTGCCCAATGTAAAGGTGTAATTCCATTTTTATCCTTAACATTTATTTTTGCTCCTTTAGAAATGAGTAATTTAGCTATCTCTATATGACCTTCCCCACTTGCGGAATGTAAAGGTGTAGCTCCATCCTTAGCTTTAACATTCACTATCTTTTCAAGTTTTTCATCCGGCTGGTCCGTTAATTGTCGAACTAATTCTAAATTTCCCTCTTTAATGGCCTCAAAAAGATCAGTAGAATCATTTTGAGGCTGTGCGATTAAAAAAACAGGGGAAATCAACACCAAAAGAATAGATACTTTGAATTTGTTTCTTTTCATACTTTTCACTCTAAAACCTTATTATGGTAGGTAATTAAGCCTATCTACGACAGTGATTAAATATCACAATATTAAATCAAGTAGTATATTTAAAAAAAAAGATCAGCACGGCTGGGAAAAGAAGCAGAGGGTATAATGATGAACACTCCTCTTGAGAGTTTGCGTGGCTTTACCTCTATTGAGAACAATATTTATTTGTCTTGCAGGCAAAAAAAATGAATGATCGACTTTTTTTCCTTTTTCAAAAAATTCTTTGGAAAATATAGGGAATTAGAATGCCGTTCCACTATAAAAACATCCCATAATTATAATAGCTATTTAATAGAGACAGTCTCTTACATAGAATTAAATGAAAAGAGCAAAGCAGTAAAGCCTTTGTTATTTGAGCTTTCCTCCTTTAGAGAGCAAAAACTGTAGCGTTTTTTGATGATTATTTTGTTTAGCCAAATTGCTGGGTGTATCTCCATCTTGATTTTCAACATTTATTTTTGCTCCTTTAGAAATGAGTAATCTAGCTGTCTCTGTATGACCTTCTTGACTTGCCAAATGTAAAGGTGTATGTCCATTTTTAGTTTTAACATTTATTTTTGCTCCTTTAGAAATGAGTAATTTAGCTATCTCTGTGCGGCCTTCCCCACTTGCCCAATGTAAAGGTGTATCTCCATCTTTAGCTTTAACATTTATTTTTGCTCCTCTAGAGATGAGTAATCTAGCTGTCTCTGTATGACCGTTCTCACTTGCCAAATGTAAAGGTGTATGTCCATTTTTAGTTTTAACATTTATTTTTGCTCCTTTAGAGAGGAGTAATCTAGCTGTCTCTGTATGACCTTTCTCACTTGCTATATGTAAAGGTGTAATTCCATATTTTTTTTTAACATTTATTTTTGCTCCTTCAGAGAGGAGTAATCTAGCTGTCTCTGTATGATCTCTCTTAATTGCCCAATGTAAAGGTGTATCTCCATCTTTATCTTTAACATTTATTTTTGCTCCTCTAGAGATGAGTAATCTAGCTGTCTCTGTATGACCGTTCTCACTTGCCAAATGTAAAGGTGTATGTCCATTTTTAGTTTTAACATTTATTTTTGCTCCTCTAGAGATGAGTAATCTAGCTGTCTCTGTATGACCGTTCTCACTTGCCAAATGTAAAGGTGTATGTCCATTTTTAGTTTTAACATTTATTTTTGCTCCTTTAGAGAGGAGTAATCTAGCTGTCTCTGTATGACCTTTCTCACTTGCTATATGTAAAGGTGTAATTCCATATTTTTTTTTAACATTTATTTTTGCTCCTTTAGAGAGGAGTAATCTAGCTGTCTCTGTATGACCTTTCTCACTTGCCCAATGTAAAGGTGTATCTCCATATTTATCTTTAATATTTATTTTTGCTCCTTTAGAGATAAGTAGTTTAGCTGTCTCTGTATGACCGTTCTCACTTGCCACATGTAAAGGTGTATCTCCATCTTTATCTTTAACATTTATTTTTGCTCCTCTAGAAATGAGTAATTTAGCTATCTCTATATGACCACCCCCACTTGCCAAATGTAAAGGTGTATATCCCTCTTCATTTTCAACATTTATTTTTGCTCCTCTAGAAATGAGTAATTTAACTATCTCTATATGACCATAATAAATTGCCGCATGTAAAGGTGTATCTCCATCTTTATCTTTAACATTTATTTTTGCTCCTTTAGAAATGAGTAATTTAGCTATCTCTGTACGACCTTCCCAACTTGCCAAATGTAAAGGTGTAGCTCCCTTTTTAATGCCCTCAGGAAGATCAGTAGAATCATTTTGAGATTGTGCGATTAAAAAAACAGGGGAAATCAACACCAAAAGAATAGATACTTTAAATTTGTTTCTTTTCATACTTTTCACTCCAAAACTTTATTATGGTAGGTAATTAAGCCTATCTGCGACAGTGATCAAATATCACAATATTAAGTCAAGTAGTATATTTAAAAAAGCAGATCAGCACGGCTGGGAAAAGAAGCAGAGGGTATAATGATGAACACTCCTCTTGAGAGTTTGCGTGGCTTTACCTCTATTGAGAACAATATTTATTTGTCTTGCAGGCAAAAAAAATGAATGATCGACTTTTTTTCCTATTGCCTCTCTATTTCTTTTCCAAAGAGTGGAAGTATGGCTTTCCGGAAAAAAACGAAAAGAAAACAACAAGAGCATGAAGAAATAAGTAAATTGGAAAAACCTACCATTGGCATCCAACAAAATTTGATCGAAGAATGGTTGTTTCGTTGTAAAAATTGGATCATCGAAAATACAAAAATCATCCGTAAAGTATCCCTTTTTGTTTTTGGTTCTGCGTGTATAGGAATTACCTTCATATTCATTTATACAGGGCTTGTTCAAAAACATAATTTCCTTTTTTTTCAATATCTAGCCGATTATGAAGATTATCGAAAACTTGAAGATGGTCCCCAAAGAAAGCAGAAATTTGAAAAACTGATTCAAAAAACAAATGAGGTATGCAATACTACCTTAAAAACATCCCATAGTTATAATACCTGTTTAATAGAGGCAGTCTCTTACATAGAATTAAATGAAAAGAGCAAAGCAGTAAAACCTTTAGAAACTTACGGAGAACACCATAGGAATAATTCAGTGGGGCCGCTTATACTATTTTACGCTGCCCAAGCCTATGAAAATATATTGGATTTAGAAAGGGCATATGAAATATATGATAAAATAGGAGAGAAATTTCAAAGCATTAAAAAAGAAGACATTGCATTATATCATAAAGCCAGAATATTATACATGCAGGGCAAAATAGATCTTGCCAAAGAAAATTTTGAAAGAATATTGAAAAATTATCCCGGGAGCATATACCTTAGAAACTCAGAAAGCTATCTAATGTTGATCGGCCTTTTACCTAAAGAAACATCTTCACCATCAAAAGCGGGAGGAAAGTCCGATCCTGTTAAACAAGAAAAAGAATGAAAGGTCATCATTGCGTATTGCTATTCCAAAAGGGCGTATGAGTGAGGAATGCATTTCCTTTCTATACCAGAAAAATATTACTTCCTTAAATCAAATTCCACAAAGCCGCCAATTGATCTTTAAAGACTCCCAAAAGCAAATCGAATTCTTATTGATACGCTCTAAAGATGTAGCCACTTATGTAGAACAAGGAGCGGCCGATATGGGCATTGTAGGCTATGATATATTGCAAGAGTCTTTATATGAAGTGTTCATTCCTTTAGCGCTTCCCTTTGGCAAATGCAGGCTTTCCGTAGCATTCCCGGAAGGGAAAAGCAATTGGAAAAAAAGAAAAACAATCAGGGTTGCTACTAAGTACCCTAAATTATCTTCTGAATATTTTCATCTAAAAGGATATAATATTTCCATTATAGAATTATATGGTTCTATCGAAATTGCCCCTATCACTGGCATCTCTGATGTAATTGTAGATCTCATCTCCACAGGAAAAACTCTTAAAGCAAATCATTTGGAGGAGGGCCAAACTATACTAAAGAGTCATGCTTCTTTGATCATGAACAAAGGAGCTTACATATTCAAAAGAGATAAGATGAATAAAATTATCAGCCAATTTTCATAAGTAGCTCTTTAGGGGTTTTATAATCAGCATAAATTGCATTTAAAAAATAAAGAGGATGAGAAGGAAGAGTTTTTCCCGTAAGCCTTCTGTTTTGGCCATTTAAAATAGATTGAACTTTTTCCGGTTTTATCTTTCTTTGAGCTACTTCTAAAAGTGTCCCTGTTAAAATTCGAACCATATTATGCAAAAACCCTGAACCTTCATAATGAAAATAAATTTTAGGGCTATGATCCACTATTTGAATACGATCGATTCTGCGCTTGGTTGATTTCCCCAATTTTTGATAAGAAGTTTTGGTAAAAGATGCATAATCTTTTTCTCCCATCAAATAGGGGATGGCCTTATTTATTAATTCTAAATTTAATTTTTCCCTAACCCAAAGAAAATCTTTTAGTAAAGAATGTCGGAATTTAGAGTTCAGTATCTGATAGATATACTCGCGTCTTAAACAAGAAAACCTGGCGTGAAATTCATCCGATACTCTTTTCCCATAAATAATGGAAATATCAGAGGGCAAAATACAATTTATAGAATAGATCAATCTATTCAGAAATTCACATTCCTCATCCATCTTGTTCTTTGCTGCATCTTCATTTTTAGTTTCCAGATGGATTACTTGTCCAATAGCATTTACGCCGCTATCCGTACGACCTGCTGCATAGATACTGACTCCATGTCTAAGTACAATAGAAAAAGCTTTTTCCAGTTCTTGTTGTATCGTATTATCTTCTTTTTGGATCTGGTAGCCTTTATACCGAGCGCCTATATATTGTACTGTAAAAGCCAGTTTCATTCAATGATATAAGAACGAAGAAATTAAAAATCATAATATTCGTTTCCAAGATGAGTGATCTGTTTTTCACCAATCAAATAACGAATCGTATTTTTTAATTTAGTAAGCTGTATAAAAAGATCATGCTCAGGATCTAATTGAGGTGCAACATCCGGACTCTTGAAATAGAAAGAAAGCCATTCTTGCACTTCTGAAAGACCAGATCTTTTGGCAAAATCCGCAAACAGTAGAAGATCAAGCATCAAGGGGGCCGCTAATATGGAATCCCTACAGAGGAAGTTTACCTTAATTTGCATTGGATAGTCCATCCAACCAAAAATATCAATATTATCCCATCCTTCTTTATTATCTCCTCTAGGTGGATAATAATTTATGCGTACCTTATGAAAGTAATTCTCATAGAGATGCTTATAGATATCTGGTTCTAAAATAGTATCCAAAACAGAAAGTTTAGATACTTCCTTGGTTTTAAATGATTCTGGGTCATCCAACACTTCTCCATCGCGATTCCCTAAAATATTTGTTGAAAACCAACCACTTAATCCTAACATACGGGCTTTAATACCGGGGGCGATGATTGTCTTGATCAAGGTTTGGCCTGTTTTAAAATCTTTTCCTGCTATAGGTGCTTTCATTTTTCTAGATAATTCTACCATTGCCGGAAAATCTGCGGCTAAATTGGGGGCCCCATTTAAAAATGGAATGCCTTCTGAAATAGCTGCATAAGCGTAAATTTGGCTCGGAGAAATATCAGGGTGATTTTCATCCAATGCTTTCTCATATTTATCTAAGCTTAAATGAAAATCCTGTATCTCAGAATATACTTCTGTTGAACCAGCCCATATCATTACCATTCTATTGATGTTCTTTTCTTTTTTAAAATTATAAATATCTTTTTTTAAAGCCGCTATATTTTCTCTATGATTTTTCAATTTTTTCACATGGTCGCCATCCAAATTTTTAACAAATTTTTTGTCAAAAACAGCAGGTAGAGGCTCAATTTTTTTTAGAAAATCTTTCAAATATTCAGAGTCTTTCTGGTTTAATACCCCATGCTTTTGAATGGCAATATAAGCGTTATCTTTAAAAATATCCCATGCTAAGAATTCAATATCTTTTAAATCGGCTAATGGAATAACGTCTTTTATATAGGGTCTTCTTTTCTCAGTTCTCTTCCCGAGCCTGATCCTACCCGTTTGAGTAAGAGTCCCTACAGGTTTTTTATAATTACTTCGGATAGCCTCTACTCCTGCCATGAAGGTAGTGGCTACCGCACCCATACCAGGTATTAAAACTCCTAATTTACCCTCTGCGCTTTTAATCTCTTTTTTTGACATAATATTTTATTCTCTGATTACTTGTTCTATGTACAAAATATCATGTCAAGCTTTTCAATTAAATTCTATTATTGTTTTGCGCAATATCTTAGAGAGTCTTGGAAGTTTATTCATTCTATTCTTCATCTCGAGCACTACATAGCGCTACAGAGTAAACGATGATCGAATTTAAGGCATGAATATAGGCAACAAAGCAAATTTTTAATGGATTAAAATCTCCCTCTGAAAGAAAATTCATAAGCGAGGCTTTTCTTTTTATAAGGATTGATTTCAGGATAGAAAGAGATAAAAAATGAAGAAACATAATTCTCAGAACTATCTTCCAGAAAATACACATCTTCTAAAAAAAAATAAAGTGAAAGACTAGAAAAGATACCACCCAATACATAAAATAAGATAGAAAAATTTGTCTGTCTTATTTTTTGTTCATTAGATTCCTGGATCAATTTTCTATCCATATCAGTATAAAGAGAGGTGTTTGTAGTACTGAGACTTTGTGACAATCTTTGAGAAGTTCTATTTGCTGCAATGGAATAATAAATACCAGTTCCCCAAAAGGCAAGAGATGTAATAAAAAGTCCTGTGTACATATGCTGATAGGTAATTGGTCCGATAAATTGATTTTTTCGGACAAGGCTTTCCTCGGCTTTTGTTAGAATAAAATTCAATTTCAATTCTTTTTTCTCCGATGTCATCCTGATTTTTTTTACAAGAGAATGATAATTCTCTTTTACGATTTTGATTTGATGCGTTCCTATATCCAGAGAATATATTTTTAAAGGAGTTTTACCTTTATATTCTATATTCAGATATACATTGGCCTCTTTAGGTTCACTTTCAATATAAATATAATTTTTTAATTTATGCCTTTTTTTAAGATATATTTTATGCTTAACTGATTTTTGAGCAATGGTAGAAATTTTCTGGGAATGAGTTTCATGTCCTTCTTTCAATATCTCTACATGATATTCGAAGGGCATTAAATATGGAATGTTCAGAGGAGACTTGCCGATATACATTCCCTCTAAATAAATAGAAGCTTCTTTGGGAAAAGTATCTATTCTCAAAGAGGCACATTCATCTCCACACATATTCTTACGCACATTCAAAGCAATTCTGGCTGCCTTTTTATGCACATCTGTCTCTTTCACTAAGTATTTTTTTTTATGAAGAATATTTTTTTTATAAATGAATGTAACCCATACAAATATCGATGATTTTGTATCCGGTAGGCTATGGATTTGCAAATGAAATGAATTTGAATCCAATTCTGAAATCGTTTTTTCTTTTGAAGAGGATATCCGTATGATTTTCAGGTCATGAACCTCTTTGGATACGGATATAGTCTTGTTCTTTTTAGAAGTCTCACTCAAATAAATTTTTCTCATTAAACTTGCGGATTCCCATATAGCTTCGAAAATAGCTTTATGTATATATTTCTGTTTTATGGGGACAGAAGAAGCATTGGAATAAATAAAAATTTTTTTTTTCTGTGAAGTCAGTACCGATTGATTCCCTTCTACAATAGAAGGATCCAGGTAAAGAAAAACAAAAGAAAATACCTTAAATAAAAACAGGCAGTCTATGGGTCTTACTTGCCACAAGTATATCTCCCCCCTGTTTATAGCGTTTCAAAAGAAAATTAGTTCTGGTATGCTTAACTCCTTCGATGGTGGCCAATCTATCTGCAATAAAAAAAGATACTTCTTTTAAAGAAGAACCTTCCACCTCCACTAGTAGATCAAAGGCTCCAGAAACAAGAAAGCATGTCTTTACCTCAAAGAAGCTAGAGATCACTTTTGCTACTTCATCATATCCAAAACCCTTTGTTGGAGTAACAGTTACTTGTATCAATGCAATTACTCCAGGACTTTCTATTTTTTCCCAGTTAATGATGGCTTTATATTTTAATATGATTCCATTTTTCTCTAAATTAGATCTAATGCTCTTTAATTTTTCTTCTGGGATAGAAAGCTCTTTAGCCAATTTTTTATTGGTTGTATTTGAATTTTCATCCAATAGATTTAATAATTTAATTTCTTCTGTAGAAAGATTTCTCATATAATAATAACTGGTGAATTCATATTTAGGCCTCTATTGTAAAGCATCTTAAATCTAATTATAAAAAAAGAAAGCCCTACTTGGAGTTTATTCGTTTGGGTAGTTCATCTAAAAATTCCGCCATTCTATATAAAGCTTCTTTAAGCTCCGGCTCAGAAGTTGCATAAGAACATCTTATACATCCTTCTCCCTCTTTACCAAAGGCAGAGCCAGGCACTACAGCAACATCCTTTTTCGCTAACAATTTTTCTGCAAATTCCAGAGAAGTCATTCCTGTTGACCTAATAGAAGGAAATACATAAAAAGCTCCTTGCGGATCATGACATTGTAATCCCATTTTATTCAAATAATTCACAATAATTTCTTTTCTACTGCTATATTCTGCTACCATTTCATCCCTTTGTTGTATGGATTCTTGGATCGCTGCTTCTGCTGCAATTTGAGAAACCGTAGGAGCACATAGCATAGAATATTGATGAATTTTAAGCATCGCCTTGATCCATTCTGATGGACCACAAGCGTAACCTATGCGCCATCCGGTCATGGCGAAAGATTTTGAAAATCCCCCTAAGAGCACGGTTCTTTCTTTCATCCCAGGAAGAGTAGAAATGGGTATATGCTTCCCATTTTTCTCATAAGTAATATCTGCATATATCTCATCCGATATTACCAAAAGGTCATTTTTAATGAACAACCTGGAAATATCTTTTAGGGTAGTTTCATCTAAACTAGCGCCTGTCGGATTTGCAGGATAATTCAACAAAATTGCCTTGGATCTTTCGTCTATATTTTCCTCAATGTTTTTCTTTTTTATCTGAAATTTGTTTTCAAAAAGAAGACTGATCTTCTGGGGAACACCTCCTGCTATCTCAATCAAAGGAGAATAAGAAACATAAGAAGGAGAAGAGTACAGTACCCCCTCCCCTTTTTCCAGAATAGATCTAAGAGATATATCCAATCCTTGGGAAACACCCACAGTAATGAGTATTTCATCTTCAGGATCATAGAATATATCATACTCTCTTTGCAAATGATCGGAAATTTCTTTGCGCAAAGAGGCAAAGCCCTGGTTAGGAGCATAATGAGTATATCCCTTACGAAGACCTGCAATAGCTGTTTCCAATATAGGCAAAGGACTCACAAAATCTGGTTCTCCTACTCCTAAAGAAATACATTCTTTCCTGGTATTAATGATATCAAAGAAAGCCCTAATACCTGAAGGAATTAGATTCTGCACACTTTTATTGAGCTTTTGATCCCAGTCAATCGGAATATTTTTGGGGTATGCTAATGACCTATTCAGCATGTCATTTGCATTTATTATCATTTCACTGAACCGTCAAGCTATTATGGATAAAAGTACAGCGATAACCTCTATGCTGCTGAATAGTTTATGCCTATTTTACAGCAAATTAACTATGTTACTTAGTATAATTAGTATAAAAGTTTTAAATTTAAGCATAAATTTTGCAGAAGTTTTAGTATCCACTTTTTATTCATTATAGACCCTTCACCAAGAATCGCTGAATAATAATGAAGTAACTTTGTAATAAAATGCTTTACAGGTAATATAGGGAAGTACAAAAAGTAATACATTGTATTTTAATTTGGATTATTTTTCATTAAAAGGGTTAAAATATTAAAAGAGGTTCCCAGTATGGCCAAGACAAGCAGTATAAAGAAAAAGTCTCATTTGACAAAAAATTTATTTGAAATTATTGCGGCGTTAAAAGCAAGTGGGGAATTTTTAGAGAAAGATATTTTAGAAATATTAAGTAACTCTTTAACTGCCGCTCATCGCAAAAAAAATAAAACGAGCGAAAATATAAATGTCATCATTGATTTAGAGAAAGAAGATATTTTCATCGAAGTAACCAAGGTTGTTGTGGATAACGTACTCTTGGATGGAATGCAGATCAATATTGAAGAGGCTAGAAATATTGATCCGAATGTAGAATTAGGTGATTCTATCAAGATAAAGGAATATCCCCAAGATTATGGAAGGATTGCAGTAAAAACTGCGATGGACGTAGCAGGTCAAAAACTAAAGTATCTTAGTCAACAAAAAATTAAGAATGAATATTCAAGCAAGATCGGAGAACTTATCAATGGATACATATTGCAAAAAAGAGGGGATACTATTTTTATAGATTTAGGAAAAGTAGAAGCGATCATGCCTTTAAAACATCAAATCCCAGGTGAAAGATATCGTGTAGAGGATAAGATCAAGGTCATTCTACACGATATTGAAGAAGAACGTAAAAAGCCTCTTAAAGTCATCGTAAGTCGTTCCGAGAAAAAATTCATAGCTAAATTATTTGAGATGGAAGTCCCTGAAATTTTTGAGGGCATCGTAAAAATAAAGGCGATTGGACGTATCCCTGGAATCAGAAGCAAAGTAGTGGTATATTCTGATAACAGTGACATTGATCCGGTAGGCGCCTGTGTGGGTGTACGCGGTGTTCGTATTCAATCCATTGTAAGAGAACTGGGGAGCGAAAGAGTAGACATCATTGAATATTCATCTTCACCAAAAGACTTTATTACAAATGCAATTGCCCCTGCTGTTCCTACTCTGGTTAAAATAGACCCGATAAAACAGAGTGCCATGGTAGTGGTAGCAGATAAAGATCTATCTGTGGCAATCGGTAAAGAAGGTTCAAATGTGAAAACAACTTCTTATGTAACAAATTATAAGATTGATGTAAAGAGTGAGGCTGATTTTTCACAAGAAATGGTGAGGCCTGAAGTAAAACGAAATTTTGACCAGCTTTTTAGCCAAGAAGTAAAAAAAGAAAATGAGGTTAAGGATACTAAAGAAGGTACCCCTTTGGTAGAATTGCCTGGGCTAACGAAGAGAGTTCTTAAATTGCTCTATGAAAATAACATAAATTATATAGAGGATATACTTGCATTAGAAGAAGAGAACCTGGTCAATCTAGAAGGAATTGGAGAGTCAACTGGTAAAAAGATCATGGAAATTATTAGTGAAAATGTTGAATTTGAAGAAGAAGGAGAAGAGTGGGAAGAGGTAACCAATAAGGGCATAGAAGAGAATTAAAATAATCGAATGATTGATCTTGATTCGAATATTTAAAAGACTATCCATAGTCTCTGGGTTAAAATGAAGAAAATAATATTAAAAAGACCAACTCAAAAGGGTTCTATTTCGGCTAAAATTGCCCAAAAACAGGAAGATGACAAGAAAGCAAAAAAAGAACTCTTCGCTAAAAAAATCCTGGAACAGAAAAAAAAATCAGAGCCTCCTGCAGCAAATTTACATTCTGCTACCAAAGTGGCAGAACCTACGAAAAAAGATGAAGTAGTTGCTGAAAAATCTTTTCAACCTGCGGTTCAAGAAAAGCCCGCTTCAAAGAAGTCTCATTTTAAGCAAAATACTAAATTGAGAGAGGATGTTCTTAAAGAAGAAGAGCATAAAAAATTTTTTCTAAAACACCAAGCCAATAAAGGAATAAATAAAGAAGTTAAAGGCATACAACAGCGTTCCTCTATTCCTAAAGAAATCAACATAACAGAATTTATTCAGGTTGGTGAATTAGCTAAAAAGCTGAATATTAAGACTTCTGAATTGATCTCTAAATTAATGAAAATGGGAGTCATGGTCACCATTACCCAATCTATTGATGCAGAAACCGCAATTCTGGTTGCAGAAGAATTTGGCTGCAAAGTATCTGTCATCTCTTTATATGAAGAAACATTGATCCATCAAAAAAATGATGAAGGGAAAGATCTGGAAACGAGGCCACCAGTCATAACTATTATGGGACATGTAGATCATGGGAAGACAAAATTATTGGATTCTCTTAGAAAAACAGATATAGCTGCCGCCGAATCAGGGGGGATTACACAGCATATCGGAGCATATCAGATATCCACTCCAAAAGGAAAGATAACTTTTTTAGACACTCCTGGCCATGAAGCATTTACCGCCATGCGTTCCAGAGGAGCCAATCTTACGGATATTATCGTAATTGTTGTGGCTGCAGACGACGGAGTAATGCCCCAGACCATCGAGTCAATTCAGCATGCCCGCAATGCCAAGGTTCCTATTATTATTGCTATCAATAAAATTGACTTGGCCGATACCAATGTCAAAAAAATCAAGCAAGAACTGAATAAATATGATATAGTGTCTGAAGATTGGGGAGGGGATATCTCCTTCATAGAAGTATCTGCCTTGAAAGGCACAAATCTAGATAAATTTAAAGACCTTATCTTAACACAGGCAGAATTGATGGAATTAAAAGCAAATCCAAACCGATCTGCAATAGGAACAGTGATTGAAGCAAGACTTGATCAGGGAAGAGGAACTGTTACCACAGTCTTGATCCAAAATGGAACCCTTAAGATGGGCGATTCTTTTATTGTGGGTCTAAGAAGTGGTAAGGTAAGAGCAATGCTTGATAGCTGGGGAAATAAGATAACAGAAGCTCTTCCGTCTACACCCGTAGAGATATTAGGATCAACTGGTATCCCCCAAGCAGGCGATCTTCTTCATGTAATGGAATCTGAAAAAGAAATGAAGGCAATCGTTGAAAAAAGGAAAGAACTTGATCGTCAGCAAAGATCTCAAAAGATTAAAAAAGTAAAATTAGAAAATCTAAATGAGGCCATTGAGCAAGGCAAATTAAAAGATTTGAATATTATTATAAAAGCAGATGTACTAGGTTCTGCAGAAGCCATTGAAAGTTCTATCAAAAAATTATCTGCTGAAGAGATAAAAGTAAATGTAATTTTAACCGGAAGTGGTGAGATCAGTGAATCAGATATCATGCTGGCGATTGCCTCGAATGCATTCATTATTGGATTTAATGTAAGGGCAAATGCAAAGGCAAGATCCATTGCTGAAAAAGAAAGAATTAGTATTTATTATTTTAAAATTATCTATGATGTTATTGATCAAATAAAAAAGGCTATGGAAGGAATGTTGTCGCCAGAGATACATGAAAATGATCTGGGCACAGCAGAGGTAAGACAATTATTTAAAATTTCCAGTTTAGGAACAATTGCAGGATGCTTGGTTACAATGGGCGTTATTAAAAGAAATAGTAGAATAAGGGTTATACGAGATGGAACCCAAATATATGAGAGTAATACAAAAACTTTAAAGAGATTCAAAGAAGATACAAATGAAGTCAAAGAAGGTTTTGAATGTGGTATCCTAATTGAAAATTTTAATGATTTTAAAGAAAAAGACATTCTGGAATGCTATGAGTATAAAGAAGTGAGCAAGACTCTAAACTAGAATTCTTTCAACATGAAAGATAGTAATATCGTCTTTTTTTCTATGAAAAGTATAAAACATAAACGTCTTGAGAAAAGAGTGCTTACCTTACTCTCTGATATATATATGAAAGAATTAAACGAATCCGATAGAGGCTTTATTACTTTTACCGAATGTCATCTTTCGGGTGATAATAGTCATGCCAAAATTTATGTTTCGATTTATGAAGATGAATTAAAACAATTAGACGCTTTAAGCATGCTAAAACAGTCCATCCCTTTAATACGTAATAGGATTGCTAAGAATATCAGACTCTATAAAATACCCAAAATTGAGTTTAAATTAGATAATTCCTTGGGGCATATACAGAAAATGGATCAACTACTAGAAAGTTAATTAGATTTATTTCCTTTTAATGACTTTTGTTTTCAAAGGTAACTTTGCAGCAGCTCTTTTCATGGCTTCTACCATTAAAGCTTCATTTACTCCACTCATTTCAAACATAATCTTACCCGGTTTGACCACGGCAACATAATACTCAACATTTCCTTTTCCTTTTCCCATTCTACTTTCTGCTGGCTTTTTAGTTACAGGTCTGTCTGGAAAGATGCGTATCCAAACTTTGGCGCCTCTACGAACATGTCTCATCATGGCTACCCTAGCCGCTTCAATTTGTCTGGAATTGACTCGATTTGCGGTGACTGATTTCAAGGCAATTTCTCCAAAGGAAATTTTATTTCCAGCTTTAGAAATTCCTTTTAATCTACCAGTATGCGGCTTACGCCACTTTAATTTTTTAGGCGTTAGCATATATTTTATGACTTTCTTCTTTCTACCAGATACTTATCTTCATTATTATTTTTATTTTTTTTGAGATAATTTCCATTATAGACCCATACCTTAACCCCTATTTTACCATAGGTCGTATTTGCCTCAGAGAATCCATAGTCTATCATGGCTCTCAAAGTATGCAAAGGGACTCTTCCATCCAAATATAATTGTTTTCTGGCCATATCTGCCCCATTTAATCTGCCGGAAACAATGATCCGTACTCCTAAGGATCCGGAACGCCTGGCAGATCGTAAAGCCTGTTTCATGGCTCTTCTAAAAGGAGTCCTTTCTTCTAATTGCACAGCAACATTTTCGGCTAAAGCCTGCGCAGAACCATCTGAATTGGGGACCTCAATGATCTTTATTTCTAGTGCCTTACTTACAATTTTATTTAATTGCTTCTTTAACGCTTCTATATTCTTACCCTTTTGGCCAATTACAATTCCTGGTTTGGTACTATGTAACTTTACATGTATTTTATCCGGGAAACGGTCAACCGATATTTTAACCACTCCATTCTTAGGATATTTATTGTTTACAATTTCTCTTATCTTAAAATCTTCATGAAGTATATTTGCATAATTATCTTTTCTAACATACCACAGAGAATCCCAGGTACGATTTACCTTTAAACGCAAGCTGATCGGATTAACTTTTTGTCCCATATAAATTACTCATCTGATAATACAACGACTAAGTTACTAGTACGTCTCAAGATCCGGCTTCCTCTTCCCCTTGCCCTTGCCTTGAACCTCTTCCAGGTAACTCCTTTGTCAATATTTATTTTCCTGATATATAAGTCTTTTTCTAACACATCAGGATTTAAGATTTTTGCATTTGCTCCAGCGCTTAAAAGTACTTTTTTTATAACAGCTGCTGCCTTTTTTTTCATATTTTTTAATATATCAATTGCTTCTAAAAAATCATATCCTCTTAATTCATTGGCCACTAAGCGCATCTTCCTGGGAGAAATTCGAATATATTTTGTTTTAGCTATAGATTCCATATATTTTAAGTCTACGGTTTTTTCATCTTTTTATCTAAACTGGTATGACCTCTATAAGTTCGTGTAAAAGAAAATTCTCCTAATTTATGCCCAACAATGTCTTCTGTGATATAAACAGGGATAAACTTCCTTCCATTGTGCACTAAAATAGTCAATCCTACCATTTCTGGAAATATAGTAGAGCGCCTTGACCATGTCTTAATCGGTTTTTTGTCACCACTTGCTCTGGATTTTTCAATTTTTTTAAATAGATGAGCGTCTATATAAGGGCCTTTTTTTAATGATCTTGGCATATTTATTTTCTTGATGATAAAATAAAGCGATTGCTTATTTTGCGAACTTTACGGGTTTTTTTACCTTTGGTTGGTTTACCCCATGGAGTCACAGGGTGACGTCCACCGGAAGATTTCCCTTCTCCACCACCATGAGGATGGTCTATAGGATTCATAGCCACTCCTCTTACTTTTGGTCTTTTACGCAACCACCTGGAGCGTCCTGCCTTACCAAGACTGACCAAATTGTGCTCTGCATTCCCCACTGTTCCGATCACGGCCATGCATTTATTATTTACCCTTCTGACCTCACCAGAAGGTAGCTTTAAAAGAGTATAGTCTTTATCTCGTCCAGAGATTGTGGCAAATGATCCTGCAGATCTGGCCATCTGAGCTCCCTTGCCAATTTGTAATTCTATATTATGCACATTTGTTCCCGCAGGAATTGCCATTAAAGGAGCTGCATTGCCTGGATCTACTTCTATTTTTTTTGAAACCACTTCTTTTACAGAGAGTATAGTTTGGCCTACCTGCAATGATTGAGGAGCGATTATATATCTTCTTTCTCCATCTTTATAGCAAACAAGAGCTATGTTCGCGCTTCTGTTTGGATCATATTCAATGCTTTCTACTTTTGCGGGTATACCCCATTTGTCTCTTTTAAAGTCAATAATTCTATAGAGTCTTTTATGCCCCCCCCCTCTCCTTCTTACACTGATCCTTCCAGCATTATTTCTACCTGCTTTATTCATAAGCCCCTTCGTGATTCTTCGATGAGGAGAATTTCCCTGTGATATCTCTGTAGACCTCAGAACACTCTTAAATCTTTGACCTGGGGTAGTTGGTTTGAATTTCTTAATAGGCATAGTTTAACAAATTATAAAGATCGAAATATTTCTATTTTTTCCTTCTTATTCAGGTATACATAGGCTTTTTTTAAAGAAGAAGTATAGCCATAACCAAATCTGTTTCTCTTTCTTTTTGCTCTTCGATTCACTACATTTATCTTACGTGGTACCAGACCATATACTTTATGAATGGCATCTTTTATCATCTTCTTATTTGCATTTTTATCTACTTTAAAAATATATATATTCTTATCTCTTAATAACTCTGCTTTTTCGCTGATAATGGGCCTTTTCAGTACATCTAAACTATGCATTATAAATTCTCCAATTTTTTGCTGGCCATATCAAAAGCCTTTTCGGTGAAAAATAAACCATGATTATAATATAGTTCTCTAGCTATCAAACGATTAACATTCAATAAAGAAACCCATGGAATATTTCCTAAAGATTTTTTGAGAGTGTGACTATCTTCATGAACAACGATTGTAATATTTCTTCTGTGATCATTTGTATTAGGCCTTAATTTACGATTTAAAGAATATTCTTTTGAAAAAGGAGATGATTCTACCATTTTTGATATCTTCTTAAATGCAATGACAGAAGATATTTTATCTAAATTTAGATCATCAAAAAGAACGATTCGCTTATCTTGAACTTTTTTAGCAATGATATGCCTATAGCCTACTTTCTTTTTTTTAGAACTCATTTTCTGACGATAACTTCTTGGAGTTGGACCAAAAACAATACCGCCTCCTCTCCATATAGGAGAATTTCTTGATCCAGCCCTGGCAAAGCCAGTACCCTTTTGACGCCATGGTTTTCTACCTCCACCTCTTACCTCTGCCCTGGTTTTAACCTTATGGGTTCCCTGGCGTAAGTTTGCATTCCCCATGGTAATAACTTCCCAAATAAGATGCTCATTGATCTTCTCTGGTGAAAAAATACCAGGAACACTTTTATGAGTAAGTTGGCTGCTTGTTTCTTTATACAATGGTATCTTCATAAAAAATTCTAAATTCAATCTGTTGCATCAATTATTTTTGGTACAAATGCAAAATATTCCCTTTTCTACCAGGGACTGACCCCTTTAGCATGATCGTATTTTCTTTTAAGGATACTTCCATAACTTCTAAATTAGATATATTTGCATTTTTACCTCCCATTCTACCAGGCATTTTCTTACCTTTTTCAACCTCACTGGGATATGCGCAGGCTCCTATAGCCCCGGGTCTGCGATGAAAGTGAGAACCATGAGAAGCTCTGCCTCCATGAAAATTATGACGCTTGATGACAGATTGAAAGCCTTTTCCCAAACCTTTACCACGCACTGAAATTTTATCGCCTGGCTTAAAAATATCACAGGTAATAACGTCCCCTACTTCTTTTTCTTCTTCAAAATCTCTGACTTCTTTTAGATTTCTCATATATTTCTTAACCTTTGCGTACATATTTTTTTGATGTTCTTTACTTGCCTTGTTGAGACTATTTTCTTTACTTTCTAAATAGCCTATTTGTAATGCATTATAACCGTCTTTAGAGGCTGTTTTTACTTGAGTTACAAAGCAAGGCCCCGCTTCAATGATGGTAACTGGAACGGCTTTAAGAGAATCATCCCAAACCTGAAGCATTCCTATTTTCTTACCTAAAATTGCTTTCATTTTTTCCTTTAAGATTTAATATCTACAGAAACGCCAGCGGGAAGCTGAAGCTTCATAAGAGCATCTATTGTATCCCCGGTTGGTTCTAAAATATCGATCAATCTACTATGAGTCTTCATTTCAAACTGTTCACGAGAATCCTTATGCACAAATGTAGATCGTAAAACAGTAAATTTTTCAACCTTGGTTGGCAGAGGTACCGGTCCTGCCACCTTCGATCTTGTTCTATGTACCGTATTTACAATTTCAAATGCAGATTGATCCAGTAATCTATGATCAAAAGATTTAAGTTTTACTCTTATCTTTTGCATAGATCATCTCCGTTTTTCAATTTTTTAATTCCTGTATTAAATTAACTTATTTATTCCAATATTTTACTAACAACACCTTTCCCAATAGTTCGACCACCTTCTCTGATAGCAAAACGAAGGCCTTCTTCCATTGCAATGGGATAAATCAGCTCTGAAGAAATAGTTACATTGTCACCAGGATTAACCATTTCTACTTCTTTAGGAAGCTGTATGCTACCAGTAACATCGGTTGTCCTAAAATAAAATTGTGGCCTATAATTCCCAAAGAAAGGAGTATGCCTTCCACCTTCTTCCTTGGTTAAAACCAATATTTCTGCTTCAAACTTCTTATGGGGTTTAATGCTGCCAGTTTTAGCAATCACCTGCCCCCTTTCGATATCCGTTTTTTTAAAGCCTCTTAATAAAATACCTACATTATCACCTGCCTGACCAAAATCCAGGAGTTTTCTGAACATCTCGATTCCAGTCACTGTGGTTTTTTGGGTCTCTTTTAAACCTACAATTTCTATTTCTTCATTTAAAGCTACTTTCCCTCTTTCTATTCTTCCTGTAGCTACTGTTCCTCTTCCGGTGATAGAAAAAACATCTTCAATAGGCATGAGAAAGTCTTTTTCTATATCTCTTTTGGGTTCAGGAATATAGGTATCCAATGTTTCAGCTAATTTTAGGATAGCCGCTTCACCAATATCTCCTTTGTCTCCTTCTAATGCTTTCAAAGCAGAACCAGAAATAAAAGGGATTTCGTCCCCTGGGTATTCATATTTCTTTAAAATATCTTTTAAATCTTCTTCTACCAGTAATAGCATTTCTTCTTTATCTGCTTCCGGAATCATATCTACTTTGTTCAAAAACACAATGATATTTGGCACACCAACCTGGCGAGCCAAAAGAATATGCTCTCTAGTCTGGGGCATAGCTCCATCCATAGCAGAAACGACTAGAATAGCTGCATCCATTTGAGCTGCTCCTGTAATCATATTTTTTACATAGTCAGCATGCCCTGGACAATCTACATGAGCATAATGCCTGTTTTCAGTTTCATATTCCTGATGAGAAGTGGCGATAGTAATTCCTCTTTCTCTTTCTTCAGGAGCATTATCAATTTCTTCATAAGTGACTGCCTTATTTGTTCCACCAAACTTATTAGTCAATACCATTGTAATGGCTGCCGTAAGAGTGGTCTTACCATGGTCTACATGACCAATTGTACCTACATTGATATGCGATTTATTTCTATCAAATTTTTCTTTTGCCATTTTTTTCTCCTTTTATTAATAAATTATTCTATTGCAATTTTATTTTTGAAAATTTTATTTACAACATATACTTATAAATCATTATCTGTTGATAATAGACAGACTGAAAAAGTTACTCAGTTCAGCAACAAAAAAATTAAACAAATGAAAAATGATTGATAAAGAAAAATTTGAACAATTTCTTCAATTAGGTAATGGAAGCACTGATTTTTTTGTTGAGCTTTTGGATAAATTTATTCAAAGCGCAGAGAAAATCCTGGATGACTGTAAGAAATCTTTACAAAATAAAGATGAGGAAGATGTAAAAATGCAAATACACACTTTGAAAGGGTCATCTTTAAATTTAGGGTTTACTAAATTGGCTAATTTTTTAATTGCTCTGGAAGATAAATTAAACTCAGTAGAATTCTCTGTATCCGAAAGTGATATGGATGAATTGGATAAAATGATGTCAGAAATAAAATCTTTCAGAAAAAAATACTAAAGTTAATTTTCTACCCGCCAAAGTGTATCTATAAAGTGTTTTTTATTATCATAAAAATTGCCTAATATCTTGAAACCAGATGTTTTTGCGATTTGATAAATATCATCTATACTATATTTGAATGAATATTCTACATGTATTGGTTCTGAAACTTGAAAAGAAAACCCCTTTTTAAAAGAATCTATGAAGACTTCCTGTTCTTTTTTACTGATCAAAAAGCTTTCCATTGATCCTGATACTGGATTATAAAAAGCATGATGATAAAAATGATTCAGATTAAAATTAGCCTTTAGTTCTCTGTTCATTCTTCTTAAAATATTTAAATTAAAGTCCCTGGTCACTCCTTGTATATCGTTATATGCTCTTTGCAATATATTAATTTCTTTTTTTAAATCAAATCCAATCAAAATACAATCTCCTTTATTTAAAATACATTTTAATTGCATCAGGAAATTTTTAGCCAATTCTCTATCAAGATTGCCAATATTAGAACCAAGGAATAAAACAAAATTAAAGCTGCCCTTATTTTTTTTTAACCATTTTATTCCTTCAAAGTAATCAGATACCAAGCCTTCAGAATCAATATTCAAAGAACTGTTTTTCAATCTCTTCATTAAATTAAGCATCGCTGTTTCAGATATGTCAATAGGGTTATATTCAAAATGAATTTTACGATCACATATTTCTTTTAATAGGATAGATGCCTTATATCCATCTCCTGCCCCTAATTCAATCAGATTCATCTTATAATTTCCATTTCGCTTGTCATTTACCATGGATATCATCTCTTTTGAATGAGTCTCAAGTATCTGATATTCGGCGCGGGTTAGATAATATTCAGATAGAGCCATGATTTTCTGAAAGAGTTTGCTTCCTTTAGAGTCATAAAGATATTTTGAATGTAATCTCTTAGGAGATTGAGAAAGACCTTCCGAAACATCTTTGGCAAAATCTTGGATAAGCATCTCATTGAGATCAGTATTTCTTTTTTTCCTATATCTACCCGGAACAGGATAACTGTAAGATTCATTTGTTTTAAAATTTCTGATCTTTAAAGTAGAATCTGATTTTATCATGGTTTGTTAAAAATAATTTATACTGATTAAATATTAGCCAAACGGAATCCGCTGAATTGCCATCTCTTACTTGATTGTAGAAAATTTCGATAGGTATTCCTTATATGAGAGTTTGGAGTAACACATGAACCCCCTCTTAAAACTCTTTGATCATTCATAAATTTGCCATTGTATTCTCCCATAGCGCCTTTTAAAGGTTTAAAGCCAGGATAAGGTAAATAAGAACTGCTTGTCCACTCCCATATATTGCCCAAAAGATGTCTGAATTCAATCTCAGATTCTTCAGGAACAGGATGAAGTATCATTTTTTCTACAAAGTTATTTTCTTTTGTATGCATAGATTCAATGTGAGAAGAAGCATATTCCCATTCAAATTCAGTGGGTAATCTTTTGTCATTCCAACATGCGAAGGCATTTGCCTCATAAAAGCTTATATGGCAAATAGGTTTTTCTGGATGAAGTTTTTCGAATCCATGTAAAGTAAATTCATACCACTCTCTATCCATCTCCTGCCAATATAAGGGAGAAGTCCATTTATTCGAAGTTGCAATATCCCATCCATCTGATAACCAGTAAAGTGACTTTTTATAGCCACCGTCTAATATAAAATTAAGAAATTCTGAATTCGTAACACATTTAGAGGCTAGTTGAAATGGTTCTAGATAGTATTTATGCCTTGGTTTTTCACTATCAAAGGCAAAAAAATTACCTTCATGGCCAATTTCTACAAGTCCCCCTTCAAATTCAACATATTTTGCATCCTTATTTCGATTGGAATAGACCATTTTTTCATTTTTCTTTCGATATGCAGGCTTTAAAGGGTTTCTAAAAAAAATATGTTTGATGTCTGTATAGAGCAATTCCTGGTGCTGCTGTTCATGATGCAATCCTATTTCTACTTTATTGAATATTTCTTCATCCGAACAATTCTGTAATAATTCTATAATTTTTTCGTCAGTTGTTTTCCTGTATTCCATAACCTGTTCCAAGGTTGGCCTGTTCAAGAGCTTGCGGGTGAAACGAGGAATTCGTTCTCCAAATGATTCATAGTATGAATTGAAAATGAAGTTATACTTTTCATGAAATGGTTTGTATCCTTTTACATGTTGCTGTAAAATAAACACTTCAAAGAACCAAGTAGTATGACCCAGATGCCATTTAGGGGGACTTATATCTTGATCTGATTGAATGACCATATCTTCTGCTGTAAGGGACTTGCATATTTCCTGTGAAGTGGACCTGACTCTTAAAAAAGAATCTATATATTCTTTGGAGGACATTTTCAGGATGTTTACTAAATAAGAATGTCACTGGCAAGTATTTTTGATTAAAATTTTTACCAAAACTGGATTAGACAGAAAATAAAATGACTAGAAGTCTAGTATCTTTTTAAAACTGGGCTTAAGCACCAGTGAAGAAAGATAATCTAGTTTCTCAGGGTTTTTATCGGATGCCTTTACGAGTAATTCGTCAGTTTTTTTGTATTTTCCTTTTTGATTTAAAAAGAGCGCATACTCAACCACTAATTGAATATGGTTTGGATATAGATGGATCGCTTTTTCATATGTATCTAAAGCTTTTTGACTTTCTCCTTTTTCAAGATAGCGTTGTGCTAATATTTGATATATTTCAGGAAATAATTTTTTTTCTCTTTGAATCGCTTTTTCAAGGAAAAGGATTGATTCTTTTGCCTTTAAGACATGCGAAAGTGTAATGTAGATATCTTTTTTAGCTTCTTCTTCAGAATCCAAGAGAAACAAAGCTTTTTTTAAGATTCTTTTGCCTATATTAATGGTCAGAGAATTAGAAATTAGTATTTTGCCTCTGCCATATAAGGCCAAAGGATTCTCTGGTTCTTCATCAAGAATCTGGTCAAACAAAGCTAAAGCAGTTATACTTTTACCACTTTTTAAATGGTGTAATGCTTCTTGAGCCAGTTGATCAGAATCTTTGCAAGAGTAGAACAGGCCAAAAGCAAAAAGAAAAATCAAACTGACAGGAATTCTTACTAAGCTAGGTAAAAAATACATAAACAGTTTTTGGATAATTTAGTTATTATATTCTATTTTTTATTTCGGTTACTTTTATTTTTATCTTTTGATTTTTTTTCTTCTAAGCTTGTAGGATCTATAATTGCATTTTCCACTTTCCATTTGGGTAGAACAAATAGATAAGGTGATTCACTCGTTTTAGCGATGTATTTGTCTTCTTTATTGGGACCAAATATTCCCAGGGTTACTTCTTTTTGGGAAATAAGTTTTATGAGAGCGGTTGCATAATTTGGAATGCCAGCAACAGAGTCACTTTCATGGAAACTACTCGCTTTTAATTTAGCAACTTCACTGAAAGTACTTTGCATTTTAGAGATTTTAGCAGGCAAGTCAGATTTCCCTCTTTGCTTTAATTTCCATTTTAAATCCTTATCTTTTTCCAGAGAATAGTTGTATTTTCCAGATATGCTTAAACTTGCTATATCCTCTCCTATGAAACTAAATAAAGACTTGTCCCTAAAATGATTTAAATCCTGTCCCCAATCGCTTTTAAAATTGCCTTTAGCAGAATAAACTGTATTCTCTTTACCTAATCTTACGAAAGAACTATTTAAAGTTGCTCCTTCTTTGCCAAGGTATACATCAGCAAGCACCTTAGAGTCAGAACTTTTTAAGGTAACATGAAAAGAATTCTCATCAACTTCAAAATTTTTAAATCTTTCTTTATTAGAAGAAACTTCCTGATATTTTCTAATACTAAATAAATTTGTAATGGCGTTATCTATAATGTCTTTATCTGCAAGAAATCCTGATTTAGGCTCTACCTGATCTGGCTTGCGAACATTCCAACCTTCCTCGCTTTTTTTAAATAATAATTTTACGGCCTTATTTTTACTCGTTTCAATGATGTTTATATTTGATTTATCTATACCCGCCAGAAGTTTATCTGCTTTTTCATAGCTGTATTCAAACCAAGCAAAAGGATCATTAACCCAAAATCCAACAATTAATAGAACAATAGAAACACCTGTTAAAAGAAGATTCATATTTTTATTTAAAAAATTCATTGTCTTTATTATGCCTTATATGTTTGACTTGATATTTTTTTTCTCTTTAAATAAGAGAGGAACCCGTATAGTAAAATACCAAGAAGAGGAAGCAAGAAATTGGCGATCGTCCAGGTACGTATTTTCCATGGTTGCATAGATGGTAAAGCGGGATCAGACACATCTTTTCCTCTTGAGTCGACTAATTCTTCCAGACCATTCATGATGTCTAAAGAAGAGAGAAGCAAAGAAATATTGGCAAGGTTTTTTTGCCCGGCCTGTCTTAAAGGAACATCTGCCAAAAAATAAGGACTCGAAATAGATAATATCTGAGCCTCTTTTTTACTTTTCGTTAAATAATTTTTTGGAGCTTCTTTAGGTGGTTCATTTTTCTTGAAATAAGATTCAAATTTACCTTTTGCGTATACTATCAAGTTATGAATTTTGTTTTCCTTTTTTGATTGTGCATCTTTAAGCGCATTCGAAAGCATTTCAGGAACTATAAAAACATTGTCTTTCATGCTCCATGCGTCTGAAGTGCTCTTAGCAAGAACGATCATTGTTCCTTTTTCTTTCGTTTTCTCATCTTGAATAAGTTTACTTGTGTTTATTTTAATATTACTCGTCCATGGTAGAAAAAGACCAGGGAGCCCTTTAGAGATCAAATTGTTTTGATCCATATTACTCTTGTCTACGATGATCCAGGCAGGATAAGGAATCCTCTGTACAAAAAATGGATTCCCAGGCGCCCTTCTTGTGATAGGTATATGACTTTTAGGTTCCAGCACTAGATTACTCTCTATATTGAATCCATAATTAGAAATAAAATCTAGAATATCTGGAGAAGTAGGAAAACCTCTTCCGTTTTCCAGACTGATCTGTATTCCTGAAACCGCAAAAATAATGTTACCACCCCTCAAAATAAATTGATCTATCCTGAATTTATCTAATGGAGAAAGGTTAGTCGGCCCTGCGACAATTAGAGTGGTTACATCTGAAGGGATTTCTGCTTCCGATGTATTTACTGGTTTTAAGGCACCGTAAAATTTTTCCAATGTTTCACTCAATGCATCTAAAGAAGCATAAGGATTTTGATCTTTATTACCTAAACCAAAGCTACCATGAGCACTTAAGAAGGCCACCCCTCTTTCTTTAGGATATGCCATCCGATAAAGACGGCTTGTAAGATCATATTCTAAGGCTCGGACATTTATGACATCACTAATGATTTCGCTTTGATCTGCATACGAAAGTACGGCTGCCAGATATATCCTTTTTAATTGGAGGTCTCCTTCTCCCTGTATGCTTATCTGTGATTGAGGTACTTTTAGATTGTTGGCTCTTTCTTTTGCATCTTCATTTGCATCCGGATCAAGAAAAACAAGCTTCACCTTGCCTCTAGAGACGCCTGCATATTCTGTTAAAAAATCTCTTGCCTGTTTTACTTGTTGCAAATAGGCATTGGGTACTTTGGCTGAAAAGAATGCCTCGATGGTTGCCTTTTCGGGCAGTTTCCTTAATATTTCTTTTGTTGCGGATGTCAATCTCAGCCTTCCAATGCGGGATAGATCAAATCGAATATACACAGAATAGCTAAGCCAATTGACTAAAAAGAATAATACGATCAATAAAATGGTGGTTACTTTTTTTGAAGAATTATATTTTTCGAATAAATGGATCACGTTAACTCCTACTTTCAATACTCCTAAGATTCAAATAAAGGAAAAGGGCACTAAGAGATGCAAAATATAAAATATCCCTGCTATCGAATAAACCCCTGGCCAAAGAGTCAAAATGCCAGCTTGCGGATAAAAATGCAAAAATAGGGGACAATGGGCCCAGTAACTGTAGTAGAGGCTGATACCCCATAATAAAAAGAATAAAACAGGCAACCAAGCTTACCAAAAATGCAATGATCTGATCATGCGTCATCCAGGAAATATAAAGCCCCATTGCGATATACACACTGCCTAAAAGTAATGCTCCTAAATAACCTCCAATGATCAAAGACCAATCTGGGGAACTCAATATCTGTAATGTAATCGGAAATATAAAAGTTGTGCTAAGCCCAATAGATAAAAATATGAGGGCCGATAAATATTTTCCAATGATCATTTCTCCAGCTTTTATGGGTAGAGTGAATAAAAGTTCTATTGTGCCAGAACGTTTTTCTTCAGCCCATAAACGCATTGTAATGGCGGGTATGAAAAAAATATAGGTTATGCGCATCATACTGAACAAACCATCGGTCGTTGTTCTTTCGCTATCCCAGAATCTGGCAATGTTAAAAAGAAGAAAATTTAATATTAAAGAGAAGATAAATAATGATACATAACCTATAGGAGTATTGAAATAATTGGCTAATTCACGCCTTAAAATAATATTTACGTTCCTCCACGAGGAAATTTTATTTTTTTCTATATTTTTCATGCTTACTTAACTTCTTTTTCGGATTCTGTTAGGTTACTAAAAATATCTTCTAAAGAACTTTTAGCTAAATAAAGGTCAATAAGTACATGATTATTTTTCTTTGCCGTTTTAAATATTTGTTCTGCGGCGTCTTTATTTGATGTTATCAATAATTTAGTGTTTTCTTTATCTTCTAATAGCTCTACTTTTTCCCCTTCTGATTGAAATACAGAAGAATATTCTTTATGTATCTCAGGAGATTTTCCTTTAATAGTAACTTTATAATTGACCAAGCCTTCTTTGATCTCTTCTAATTCATTAAGAGGCTTATCTAAAACGATTTCTCCGTTATTAATAATGATAGCTCTTTGACAGGTAGCTTCTACTTCAGATAAGATATGCGTGCTTAATATGATCGTTTTTTCTTTTGATAATTCACATATCAAATTTTGCATCTCTCTGATCTGATTTGGGTCAAGCCCCGAAGTAGGTTCATCCAGGATGAGTATTTGAGGACTATGCACTAATGTGGATGCTAATCCCACTCTTTGCTTATATCCTTTTGAAAGCTGTGATATAGGGCGATAATAATAGTCCTCTAATGAAGTTGAAGCTACCGCCATTTCTATTCCTTCTTCTTTTTCTTCTTTAACTAGCCCCCTTGCCTCTGCTACAAAATCCAAATAATTACAAACAAGCATGTCATTGTATGCAGAAGAACTTTCTGGCAAATAACCTATTATTTTTTGCACTTCTTGCTTATTAGATTGAATAAGCATTTTATCTATCATAACATTTCCCTGGCTAGGAGTATAATATCCTGCCAACATTCGCATGGTTGTAGTTTTACCTGCTCCATTTGGGCCTAACAGGCCAACAACTTCTCCTTTTGAGATCTTGAAGCTGATTTCTTTTACAGCACAGAATTGGCCAAAGTTTTTCGTTAATCCCTCTATCTGGATCATGTGAGCACTCTATAAATCAAATTTAGCTTGTCAACAAAAATTTTTAGTTTTTTTAGAATTCAGATGCATGTTTCGAAAGTTCAAGATTGAAATGCGAAAAATTACCCCATAGAATTACAGAAAACAATGTGCTCACCAATAGAGGATTTCGGTTTTATAATTCTGCCACCGGCCTTCTCAACGCGAGCTTCTTCAACGGCACAGTTCTCGCATGAAAAGTAAACCATTGTGCCGCCAGGTCCTGGCTTAGCACTCTTCACTTTAACTAGTGCACCACCGGAGCCATGTGACTTCAAGTCATCGTCAAACACCCGCATTTGAACACTACTATCATTAGGGTCATCCATCTTAGAAAGCTTTGTATCGAGCACAGCTTCATAAAAGCTCTGAGCCCGATCCATCTCATCAACATAAATATCAAAAAAACCTACTTTTCTCATTTTTAATTCTCCCTTCAAATATTCGTTAATCCCTCTATTTGAATCATATGAGCACTCCATAAATCAAATTCAGCTTGTCACTAAAAATTTTTAGCTTTTTTAAAGTATTTTTTAAATTTTATTTTAGTGTATCAAAGCGTATAGTTGCCGAATTCAGATGATGCTTCCGAATTAAGGTGCTTTTCAGAATATACCAATAATCTATTATGCCTGTAAATGTTGTACTGGCTTTTATATCCCCTAAAGGATAGTATTGTTGAACTTTCATTCTTTCGGGTTATTGGGTATGTGCCGTTCAGGGCAGTCTTTGCCGCCTTAACTTCTTTATTTATACTGTATTTTATAGGCAATCAATTCATCTCTTTTTTAAATAAAATTAATTTTAAAGAAAATATATATGAAGACGGACCTGAAAGGCACCATCAAAAAAAGAGTACTCCAACCATGGGGGGTATATTGATATTGATGACCACATTGTTTTCTGTAATTCTATGGGGTAATTTTTCGAATCGTTATTTATGGACTATTTTAGTCTGTACTTCTCTTTTGGGTGTTCTGGGTTTTTGGGATGATTACACAAAATCGGTGAAGAATATTTCTAAAGGGATACCTCCAAAATTCAAATTATTATTTCAGATACTCATCTCCCTTGGTTTTTCGTACATGATCTATTATTATCCTTATACACCCAAAGATGACTTAACAATGGCAACTGCTTTGTATATTCCTTTTTTTAAAGAACCTATTTTAATTTTAAATTCTTTGGCAATTCCTTTTTGGACACTTGTAATCCTAAGTACATCTAATTCTGTAAATTTAACTGATGGTCTAGATGGGCTTGCGGCTGGTCTATGCGCTATTGTATTGGGCACCCTGGGGATTATTTCTTATCTTACAGGAGTTTTCCCAATTGCAGATCATTTGCTTATACCGTTTGTTCCAGAGGCGAATGAACTATGTATATTCATTGCAGCATTCCTGGGTGCATTGGTAGGTTTTCTATGGTACAATAGCTATCCTGCAACCGTGTTCATGGGGGATACAGGTAGTCTTGCTATTGGGGGAAGTATCGGAATGATCGCTATATGCATTAAAAGGGAGTTATTGCTGATCATTTTAGGGGGTATTTTCGTAACCGAGGCGCTAAGCGTAATCTTTCAGGTCACCTTTTACAAGACAAAGCGAAAGAGAATTTTTCTAATGGCCCCGTTGCATCACCATTATGAACTGAAAGGACTGGATGAAAATAAAATAGTGATCAGATTCTGGATTATTGGAATTCTATTGGCCTTGATTTCACTATCCAGTTTAAAGATCATTTAACAGTCATTATTTCTTAGAAGAAGTCTTTTTAGGCGCCTTAGCGGATTTTATTGTATTAGGAATTTCTTTAATATTATGTATTAATTTATCTGCGATACCATATTTGATCGCCTCTTCTGAATTCATATAAAAGTCTCTATCTGTATCTTTTTGAATGATGCTTATATCCTTACCTGTAGACTTGGATAAAATTTGATTTAACTCCATCCTGGTCTTTTTGATCTCTTCTGCTCTGATCTTTATATCCATGGCAGGCGCTATAATCTGCCCTGATATGAGTGGTTGATGGATCATTACCTTTGCATGCTTTAAAATATAGCGATGCCCTTTTACCCCTGCGCCGAATAATATGGCCCCCATAGAAGCTGCCATTCCGATCGTAATAGTATAAATGGGAGAAGATATACTGTTCATTACATCATAGATCGCCATTCCAGAGGTAATAATTCCACCCGGAGAATTTATAAAAAAAGAAATTTGCTTCCCAGGATCGATGTATTCTAAATAGAGCATATTTTCTATGATCTCTTCAGAGGATTTATCCGTAACGGCTCCCCATAAAAATACTTGTCTCCTTTGAATAAATTCTTCTTTTAATTTTTCTTTAAAATTTTTATTTTTTACATTCTTTTCCATATTTAAAAACCCAACGAAAATTTTATTAAATTAATTTTTCTCATGAATACCATATCCAAAGCACATATTTTACATGCTAGATGACAGGAATAGAATTTTTTCCTTATGGAGGTTTTTAGTATCCTCTTATTTCTTACATAGAATTAAGGATCGTGTATTCTTAAAATTTTAAGATGTATTTACTGCTGAAAGAGTTCAGATCTGTGACCATGATCTGGTCTTCACCAATTAAATAAATGCTATTGCCTATGATCACATTCCTTCTGGAAGTATCATAATTGCGGTAATTATTTCTGATCAAAATCGAAGGTCAGGGTTTGGCTAAGATTCAGATGATCATTGCCTACATGAAATACTTTCGTACCAGATTCATATCTCTTGTACCGATCATAAGCATAAGAAGAATAAGGAATCGCCAGGACATTTTTTGGGGCATAATAAGTAAACGCATGATGGTCATACAATGCTTCGCTATAGCCGTGACCCAGTTCATAAGAGGCTACTTGTCTGGGACGCGTTAGATCGCTTACATCGAATATTTGTAATTGATTTCCAGTGATCCTACCCTGATCGGTGGCAGAGCGACCTATGGTCAGTAGCCGATCGTTATTTTCTCCAAATAAGTGAATATAAGTAGAGAAACCGTTTACTTTAAGCTCCCCTAAAATTTTAGGATCATAAGGATCGGAAAGATCAAAGGTAAAGAGTGGGTCTGTTTGTCTAAAAGTTACCATATAGCCCCTGTCTCCATCATAACGCATGGAGTAGATCCTTTCTGAAGGAGCGATATTTTTAATCACACCTGTCTGCACTAAATGATCACCTTCTTGTTTCAAAATGCTCAATTGGTTGGATGTAGTTTCTTCTAAAGCCATCCAGTGTGCTGTCTTCTGGTTGTGCCGATACGCAAAAAATCATCATGTTCGCTCATGCTGAATTGGTCATTTACCCAACCAGCAGCCATTCCAGCCGCGGTATAGTCAAGAGCACCATTGGATAAAACCTTAAATTTATAGATTACGGTTTGTTGCTCGAATATCCTGGCTCGAGACCCACTCTGGCAAGCCAATTATTGCTACTGGCATAATACAGATCATTCAAAGACATATATACGGTTCCCCAATTAGCAATCGTTCCTGTGGTTTGCACTTCCAAATGATTACTTATACTTCCGCTTTTTACACTGGTGACTTTTAAAAAGCCTGCACCATTCCCTGATACAGGTGCATTCCAGCTACTGCAGTCATCTTCTATTAGTAAGAACTGCTTCTTTATCCTGATTTTGGGTTGAATGAATTTGTACGCCCGCAGAGGGTACGCCGTTTGTTTGTGCTTTTTTGTCTTCTGTGTTCTTGGCATAGATTTCTGCCCTGACTTCAGGGAAAAAATTTTTTAGCTCCAGATCATTCACTCTGGCGATGTTTATACCCAGAGCATCTTGAACATTTTTGACATAAGTATCATGGTAACTTGAATAATCAGGATGTTTTATATCAGGGTAAGGCATTCTGAAAGCACTTCTTGAAATGAAATAGTAATGATCTCTGAATACGACGACTTGCAACGATATGATCTTCAAACAATAAAGAATATTTTAGCTCTGGCTTTGTTGGGTCAGTAACATCATAGAAATATACCACTATTATTAGTAAGAGCGTACCACAAGCTCATTTCCATAAAGATATAGATCGGCTATGTTTTCTTCGATGCTCTCTTCTTCGATCGTTTGTTTGATTTGAATAAAGCCTAATTTTACAGGGGCTTCGGCTGTAGAGACATCTATAATATGGACTTTGCTCCCATCCACTGCATAGAGATAGTTTCCATCTGTTTTTACGATGTCTGCTTCATCCACGCCTGCCTCCTGAACATTAGTTTCAGAATAAGCCTGCCCTGAAGGAGGTGAGATAGAGTTCTGGGGCACCGGCAGTTGTGATTGCTACGTCGGCTGTCGTCTATTGCAATCCCCTTCCAAATGATCATAAAGGCGATAATAATAAATATCAAAATAGGCATCCAGGCGAAGCTCTTTTATGAGTTCATTTTTATAAAAACTTTCGACCTCAGAACAATTTGAAAATGAAACGACTCTAGATAGAAACTCCAGATCAACATTTCCCACCAATTCATCGATTGGAGTATCTCTAAGGGAGTCATCTCTAAGGGAGTTAGAGCATTTGTAGATCAGAGATAAAATGATAAGCAAGATAATTTTAAGAAAATAATTTTGAATAGACATCATATATCTATATACTAAAATATGCTTCTATTTGTCAACCTTTTTATTATTGAAGCAGGGATAATTTAATTTTGAAAAATAGTTACCAATGAATCCTCAAACAGAGACCACTACATTGGCCCCTGAAATAGGGAATGATATCTTAGATGCATAGTAGAGGGTTATCGCAGAGATATTTTCTGGCTTGAAAGTTGGAGTTAGATGAGGAAATGAATCCCTGAACATTTTTGTATCCACAGACCCTGGCGAAATACAGTTGGCTCTAATATTATAATTTTTCCCTTCTGCTGCGACTACTTCGCATAGTCCTAACAATCCCATTTTACTAGAAGTATAGGCAGAGGTCATTGGAAATTTTTCTTTCCCAGGTACACCAGCCAAGCTATTTATGAAAATGATACTTGCGCCTTCCTGGTACTTGCTTCTTTGCAATTTTTCCCAAAGCAAAGAAGTTAGTAAAAAAGGGGCTGTTAAATTTACAGTTAAATGTTTGTTCCATATTTCTAAGGATGTATTTTCTAATGATTGGGGTTCAAAGTAAGCTGCATTATGGATCAATATGTCTAATTTAGAAACGGATTGGATTGCATTTTGTATGTTTTCTGCATTGGAAAGGTCAGCGACTATGGGTGTAAAATTTTCCCCCTTATCTTTAACCCCTTCTGTTATTTCTTCTAATTTTTCTTTTGATCTGGCCAGTCCATAGACACAAGCGCCCATAGAAAGTAAGTCCATGCATATTTTTCTGCCGATTCCATAAGAAGCCCCTGTGATCAATACATTTTTATTTTTTAGATCATCATACTGTACCATAAGCATGGTCTTTATTCACTATTTGGCCATCTTTTCAATCTTTTTTTAACTTATTTTTTTGTAAATACCTTTTGAATAATATTCGACAATGAATTAATGCAAGATATTGATTTTGGCAATGCTTATAAAACCAGAAATACTGCGCCTCCATACAGAAGAAGAAAAAATGATAAAAATACTTTTTACAGCGGTTCAACAAAAATAAGTTTATTTATTTTTATATTTCTTTTATCTTTTGCTCTTGGATTATTGAGCGGTGTATATCTGAATAAGAACAAAAACCTGTTAGAGGCAAAAAATATCAAGACTGCATTAAAGCCTCCTAAAGATATATTCGTGGTGGATAATATTAATTCCTCTGAAAAAAATGTAGATAAATTTAAAAAAGATAAAACAGATAAACATCCTTTTAGAATAGCATTAGAACAGCAAAATCAGGACAGTTACCTTATTTGGGCAAAGACCTATGGCAATAAACGAGATGCTTATCAATATGGATTGCTTTTAAAGGAAAAAGGATTTCCTGTTTTTCTGGCCAGAAGCGGAAGCAATTTTAAAATTTATATAGGGCCTATAAAAGGCAAAAAAAAGGCCTATCAATTTTTAGGCGAAGTAAAAAAAATCACTCCCTTTAGAGGGGCTATTCTACATAAAAAAACCTAAACTATATTTTCGTTCTTTAAATGCCACCTTCTTTATCTTCCGTCCGAAAAGCAATCGAAAGTGATGTGGATATCATTTATGAGATTATCCAGCCTTATGTCTTAAAAGAAATATTACTCTCTAGATCTAAAAAGCAAATATATAATGATTTGAATACAACCTGGGTTTTTGAGGAAGACAATGAAATCATGGGAAGCATTAATCTAACATTTTTTAATCCAGAGTTATGCGAAGTGAGAGCATTGGCAATCAAGCCAGAGCATCATAGGAAACAGATTGGCAAGAGATTATTGCAGGAAGCTATCCAACATATTAAAAAGGTATATACTCATCAAATTCGTTTATTTGCCTTGACCTATATTCCTGATTTCTTTTTAAAATTTGGCTTCCAAAAAACTTCTAAGGAGAATTTTCCTGAAAAAGTATACGATATATGTGAATTTTGCCATAGAAAAGAAGCTTGCAAAGAAGTGGCCGTAGAATTATATTTGAATCATGAATAAGAATGAGATTGAAGAAAAATTACATTTAAATCTAGATTACCAAAAGACAAAGAAAATAAATAATATTGATGTTATTCCTGTTGTGGTGCAAGACATTGAAAGTAAAGAAGTATTATTATTGGCATACGCTAATCAAATTGCCTTAGATCATTCTTTACAAAATAAGGTGGCTACTTTTTGGAGTACCTCCAGAAATGAGTTATGGGTAAAAGGAAAGACTTCCGGGGAATATTTGGATATGCAAGAGATCAGGATCAATTGTGAACAAAATTCATTACTTTATTTAGTGAAGGTACGTTCTAATGGCGCTTGCCATACTAAAAATAAAGAAGGTTTGCCACGTTTTAGCTGCTTTTACAGAAAATTGAAAAATAATAAAAGCCTTGGATTCATTTCCCAAGGCGAGTAGCGACGCAGGGACTCGAACCCCGGACCCACGGATTATGATTCCGTTGCTCTAACCAGCTGAGCTACGTCGCCTTATTTTGGCGCGGGCAGGATTTGAACCTGCGACCTTTGGGTTATGAGCCCAACGAGCTACCAACTGCTCTACCGCGCGATCATTTTTTACATAACAAATGTATAAAATTGGATCAGGCGGTCAAGCAAAAATGAATTCGCAGATGTAGAAACCAATGACATATCTTACACATTAAGAAGCTATTTTAGTCATTCTATTCCGATGGAACCTTATCGGCCTTTAATGGCAGATAGTTGTGTGATCAGAACCATCAATACTGGTATGGTGACTGAAAAAGACTTTCAAACCACTTCTGCCGGAACAGTAATGAAGAAAGCGGCCAAAAAGGCACTTATTCAGACTTATGAGAAAAGGATCAATCAACTTATTCGACATCCTTTGTTTGGATATTCCATGAACTACAGGCGTATTTTTGAAGTAGAGGTTCGTCTATTGGCAAGGTATTTAGAGGGCGAACTATTAAATTGGCATCCTTTAAATGTAAGATGAAATAAGAAAAGCTACTGGCGGCTATGGTGAAAAAGAGTTTAATAGAACGTAAAAATTATTTGGTCTGTTACGACATTACAACGACTAAGAATCTACCTAAAGTACATAAAGTGTGTTCTGGATATGGCAGGGCATTGCAATATTCCGTATTCTGGTGTAAGCTTTCAGCGGAAGGATCTGGATATATTAAAAGAGCGTTTAAAGCCTTTAGTAAGAAAGGAAGATCAGGTTTTATTTTTTAAGTTGCAAGAAAGAGGACAGGGTACACTAGTAAAAAAATGGATTCAGGTTTTGGGAAAGGAGATCATTGAAGAAGAATCAACAGTTTTTATTATTTAATTTTGGGAATTTAATTTTTTTTGCTTACCAATTTGATGATGATATTCATATTAGCTCTCCTATTTAGGATACTGTTAACCAAATAGTGCATTATCTAACAAGAGTTTAACTTGGTTATCCTTTGAAATGTATGAACAAATCACTTTTAAGTAAAGAATATATTGAAGATTTGAAAAATAATCAAAACAAGCTTGAGCATTTCTTATCAGAAAATAAATTGAGCAACATCGTTTTTGTGCTTGAAAAATTTGGCAGAATGGAGAACGGAAATAGCAAAAATGCTCTATTAAAACTCCTTGATCATGAACATGAGAATATCCGCTGTTTGGCTGTTAAAAATCTAGCCAAATTTGGCGATGAAGAACTTCTGTCCATATTTTTTGAAAAAGCAAAAGAAGATGACAGCACAAGTGTAAGACGTGAAGCCACCTCTGCCATTGGGAGGTTAAGAAGCCGATCAACAATAGATAAATTAATTTCCCTATTAAAAGATAAAGACCCCAAAATCATAATGCAGGCTATCAGAGGATTGATGGTTTTTAGAAATGATCTGAAAATAAAAAAAGAGCTTCAAAAACTATCACGCCATCCTAACGAAATGATCAGAGATATTATTGCGAGAGAATTTTCGTTTAACTCTCTCACCTATAGGCAGGGGAAAAAGCATGATGACTTTCCAGCATATTTGAGAAATAAGGTAGTCAAAGGGGATGTTCTAAAAATTTTACAATATGTTGAAAATGAAAGCGTTCATTTAACCTTTACATCGCCTCCATATTACAATGCCAGAGATTATTCAATTTATAAAAGCTACGAACAATATCTAAATTTCCTAAGCAATGTATTTCGAGAGGTTCTGAGAATTACAAAAGATGGACGTTTTTTTGTCTTAAATACATCTCCGATCATCATTCCAAGGGTAAGCAGGGCTCATTCTAGTAGAAGATATCCCATTCCTTATGATATTCACCCTCGCCTCATTGATATGGGATGGGAATTTATTGACGACATTATCTGGGTAAAACCAGAATCAAGTGTAAAAAATAGAAATGCTAGTTTCTTAAAACATAGAAAACCTCTGGCGTATAAGCCAAATTGTGTAACAGAAATGATCATGGTTTATAGAAAAAAGACACACCGCTTGATTGACTGGAACATTAAACAATATAGTTGGAACAAAATTAAATTCAGCAAAGTACAAGATGGATATGAAACAACTAATTTATGGCAGATTGATCCTTGTTTCGATAAAACTCACTCTGCTGTCTTTCCAAAAGAATTATGCGAACGGGTGATCAAATATTATTCCTTTGTTGATGATTTGATATTTGATCCTTTTGCAGGAAGCGGAACATTAGGAAAAGCGGCTTCAAGATTGAAGAGGTATTTTTTTATGACAGAAAAAGAAGAAAAGTATGTAAAAAAAATTAAATACAATTTAGAACAGAAAATTGACTTGTTTAATATGACAAGCTTGCCACAAATCGAAACTCTAACGCAATTCAAAAGAAGCATGAAATCATGATGATCTTACCCCAAAAAAGTGATTCATGCAAAACCAGAGAGTAAGTATATAACAATAGATCAGTATAAAAGAAATTTGAAATTTGAGTTTATATCTATCAGTAGATAGCGACTTTCTTTGTTTGATAAGGATATAATTTCCTTGCTTGTTTTTATCCAAGAAAGGGTTATCCATTATCCAACGCGGTTTTAGGTGGAAATAGGGAATGTAGGCTGTAGAAAAATATTCATCCGTCTCCCTTTCCAAGTCTTCTTTTCCAAGTAAAAAGTAATTGTAATACTTTTATTTAGAAAGAAGCTTTCCTCCAACAGCCCAATCTTCTCTAGAGACTTCTTGAATGACCACATATGTACTTTCAGGAGATTTATTTGCTGCCTGATGCAGCAATTTCGTAACCCCCTGTACAATTTCTTCTTTTTGAGATATTTCTAGTTTCCCGGCAACTTTAACTTCTACATAAGGCATATAGACTCGATTAAATATATAAATGATCTGTCAAGTATTTCTTCTTCTCCGTCCAATAATTAAGTAAAATTGAAAGTTCAAGATTGAAATGCGAAATTACTTGTGAAAACCAAGGCTCTTACCTTCAAGACAAATGCAATGATAGTTGTCTTCATTATTGTTTTTGCTGTTATTCACCGCTTCCATTGCCATTAGCATAGAATGATCCTGATTGTTGTATTTGTGCATGTCGTTTTGCCAATCAAAAAAAAGTTCTGGTGGAACACCCACTATGTCAAAAAGTTTGCTTAATTTTTTTCATCAGTTTTGCCAATACAAATACTTTCATCATAAATTTATTTGTCCCTCCATAGTACAAAGATGATCTTAAGCCATTTATTGGATAAAGATCTTACAGCAATAGAATATCTTTTACCTATGTCTTTCTGTTTGTCATAGTATTCTCTGGCCCACTTAGACATTCTCATAGAAGAAAAAGCAAACTGATAAAGTATAGCTTTTGCTTTCTTATTACATGCTTTTCTCATAGAAACCTTCTTGTAAGTACCACTCTCATAGTTTTGAGGAGCCGTGCCGAACAAACATTGAAGTTCATTCGCTTTCTTGAATCTATCCGGATCGTCCCCGATGATCGCCAGGAGATTCGCAGAGAGAATGCTCCCTGGGCTACCTCCTGTTATGTTATTGTTTTAAACGCTTCTACTGCACCATTATATTGGTTTTTTAAATCAACCCACTATAAGCAGTTAGAAGCACTGGAGAAGCAGTTGTTCCATAAGCCTTCTTAATCTATCAAGATCAAGAGGCATGGCGTTCTTAGCTTTCTCCAGTGGTCAGTTTATTATCAATTGATAACAGAGGTAGCTTTTCATATAACGGCGTTCAACATTTTATGTATACCCCCTATTTTTTGAGTCATGATGAGCTGAAATATACAAAAAAAGACTGCATGCGATATTAGGCAGAAGCCTTTTAATATGTTGTTCGGTGGTTTTTTTAACTACCTGTTGAAATAGTACACGAATTGAATGAAATTAAACTCAAAATGTTCAAAAGGAACTCTATTCCCTTGCGACTCTAAATACGTTAGCGGGTTGTAGCGCAGGTTCGTTCTCAAAAGCCATTTTGTGGAAACCACAGGTCGTATATCCCATCCAAATACGATCGGCAAACCAAACTTAGAGGCTGATGATTCCATTGGAGCATTTGACTTTTCCCGATAGAGTAAGTGATTGTATTCTGCCCCTATCCCCAGAAAGGGGACGAATCCATTATAGTCGAACAAGAATTTAATAAACTCCAGGGAAACAGCATGCCGCCTGAAAGTCTGCTCCACTTCAAAACCGCCTTGTTGCTGGTTCATAAAACGATAGGCGATGCGAACTTCACTATCTATTTCATAAATGTGATAGCCTAAAGTAGCCTCAGGCAGTAGAGCTATCCGGGGGTTGATATTTAGAAAGGCTCGCTCCTGACCGCTTGTTTCAAATGTCCGCAACGTAATCGCCGCGGAAGGCCCTATACCCAAGGACATACCGCTTAACCTGCCGGCTTTTTTCAGCATTTCTGTCTTTTTTTTGACAAGTTGTGATTTTTTTTCATTTGATATTGTCGTATCAAAAATATATTTATATCCAAGGCTCAAGCTTAATGGGAGCAGCTGATATTCTCTTTTTTCGCTGGGGTTGATATAGTATTCAAAATTTGGATTTACAATATACCTGGCCGTTATATCAATCTGTCCCCACTCATTTTGATACGAAAGCCCCAGAATAACAGGGAAACGATGTAAACTAAGATGTGAACCTTGAGACTCATCTTCAAAAGTCTGCCTAAAGCTGGAGACGACCCATGAAATACCCAAGAAAGGACGCAGAGTATCATATTCAAGCTGCCAGGGATAAAAATGAAACCCGGTTTCTATACCGCTGTATATGAAAAGGCTGCTGTTCAAGGCTGCCTCCGTAAAAAGGTTGGAATAGATTGGAAAGCTTACGTAAAAATCGGCATGTCCCCAGAAGTGCAGACCCCCGATGGTCAGCCTGGGGCTGAAGGAATGGGAGATGCTTCTGGGGGTATCTATAGGGCTATAGATTCGGCCGGATTCCGGAGAGTAGATAGAATCTAAACCAAGGTAGGTCTGAGCGAATCTAAACCGAGTCTTTGCTTTTAAATAATCCTGGGCAGATACCTCTTGCCAAAAACCAGATAAGGCGAAAAAACATAAAACCCATAATGATATATTATTTTTTTTAAACATACTCAGATCACTTGTTATATGAAAGGATTTTTTTGAAAGCCAGTGAGGATTTAAAGCAGAAGCCTTTGCAGGTCAACTTTCTCCAGTGGTCAGTTTATTATCAATAGATAACAGAGGTAGCTTTTCATATAACGGCGTTCCAGTACTATCCCCCCATAAAATGTTAAATCAATTTAATAGCAATCTCAACTATTTTTTCTTAATTTTTCAATTTCCTCTACCGAAAGGCCAATGGTTTCTGAAATAATATCAATCGAAATATTTTTTGTCAAAAGCCTTAAAGCAACCTCTGCCCTGCCTTCCTTGTCCCAATAGGTTTTCGTCATATTTTAATCTATGTGATCCTTTAATCCATATCATCCGTGATCCAGACAATAATTATTTATACCCTATCCCCTACACAACCCCCCTAAGAAGAAAAAAATTATACTGATCCACTACGGCACCACTACAGACTTGTAGAGAGCATCATTGTCAGCCCCCACCATATAGAGAGTACTGCCTATGGCGGCCAGGTCGGAGGGGGCGCCTTCACTAACGCCAAATTGGTTAGCAATTCCTACCCTTGTGGCTATCCCTGTGGTGGTATCCAGAGTGTATAGAGCATCATTTTCATCCCCCACCATATAGAGAATACTGCCTATGGCGGCCAGGCCGGAGGGAAAGTCTTCACCAATACCAAATAGGTTAGCAATCCCTATCCTTGTGGCTATCCCTGTGGTGGTATCCAGAGTGTATAGAGCATCAGTTTCACCCCCCACCATATAGAGAATACTGCCTATGGCGGCCAGGCCGGAGGGGGTGCCTTCACTAACGCCAAATAGGTTAGCAATCCCTATCCTTGTGGCTATCCCTGTGTTGGTATCCAGAGTGTATAGAGCATCAGTTCCAGACCCCACCATATAGAGAATACTGCCTATGGCGGCCAGGCCGGAGGGAAAGCCTTCACCAATACCAAATAGGTTAGCAATCCCTATCCTTGTGGCTATCCCTGTGGTGGTATTTAAAGTGTATAGAGCATCAGTTACAATCCCCACCATATAGAGAGTACTGCCTATGGCGGCCAGGCCGGAGGGCAAGCTTTCACCAACGATACCGAAGTTACCAACAATAGTAAATTCATCAGAAGTGTTCACACAGGTGGTGCCTTCCCCTGGGTCACCACTTAGAGCATATCCATCTTCGCATGACATACAGCCTTCTGTATTGGCTGTGGTTGGCACTCCGTTTATGGGAGTGCCTTTTGTACAGATATAGGAAAATTCCTCACAGATGGTGCCTTCCCCTGGGTCACCACTTAGAGCATATCCATCTTCGCATGACATACAGCCTTCTGTATTGGCTGTGGTTGTCACTCCGCTTATAGGGGTGCCATTATCACAGATATAGGAAAAGGTTTCCTCACAGATGGTGCCTTCCCCTGGGTCACCACTTAGAGCATATCCATCTTCGCATGACATACAGCCTTCTGTATTGGCTGTGGTTGTCATTTCGTTTATCGGAGTGCCGTTTTCACAGACATAGGGCATTGCCATACCACCATTGCCGTTATCGTTATCATCATTGCCACAGGAGAGAGTTAAACCGATTGTTACTATGGTTAGAATCATGAGGGCTTTTATGATCCCGCCTTTACGTTTCATCATTTCTATTATTACATTATTCATTTTCATTCCTCCATTTATTAATTAGAATGTCATTATATTTTTGTACACATGAGCATTCATTATAATTAGCATTTTATATGCAGAATATAGATATAAGATAAAAAATCAAGCTTTTTTTTGCTTTATGCAAAACATCCATGTTTTGCAGCTTGTTGTGTTCATAGTTCAAATATAGTGGAATGGCATTCAATTCGCTTAGCTCTTGATCTATGCCTCAGGATCGTACTATGCAGAGATAACTAGATATAGTAAATAGATAAAATAGGTGACTATGAATATGATTCCATGTACTTTATTCAATTCAGTTTTTTTATTTAAAATGATGAATAGAAAAAGAGCTAGAAAGGTAAAATTGAAAATGGAATGAGCATTATTGAGATTCAGACTATTGTAGATAACTTTGTGAATTGGTATAATAAGATCCGCCCGCACTCTTCATTAAATAACTTGACGCCATATCAAAGATTCCATCGGAATAGAAGGACTAAAATAGCTTCTTAGTGTGTAAGATATGTGTACAAAGTACAGCCTAACGGCATTCACTCTTCGCAGTATAAAGGTTTCTACAATTATATTTTTAAATCGATACTTACAGATCATTTTCTAAACCAGATTTCATAAATAAATTGAATCTATATATTTGATCTGATTTTTCTTTGAAAATCCAACTTAATCTATAGCCCCATCCTGTGTCTGCTATTTGGATATCACTGTTTATATTCCTAAATATTTTATTTTGCGAGGAAGAGTGCAAAAATATTTTTCTGCATGTATAATGATCCTGATTTCGTTCTATCTGAAAGAAAAGACTACAATTGAGTGATTCTGCCAACAAAAAAAATTTAGAATCATTTGAATAGGGAGCTATTTTAATTCTACTTAATTTAAAATTTTTTTCACAATCTGCAAATCTACCTTCTTCCCATATTAGGCGTCTATCGAATTTAGAAATATTAACATCTTTATTTATTCTGCCTTTTAACCATTGGCATTGTATTAAAAATAAAAATATAAGGTATACTTGTAATGGTTTCATTTTAGATTACTAAAATCATCCAAGGTATACAAAGAAAATAAAGGGATGTTTACTTTTTTTAGATAATGAGCCTCATCGGAGGAACGATCCACTATACAGAAAGCGTAGCGTGGTTTTATTTCTATTTCCTCTAAAGCTTGATAGACAAAAAAAGTAGATTTGCCCGAAGTGACCACATCATCAATTAAGATCACTTCCTCTTTTTGATCATTTTGGTGCTCATATTGAACTTCTTCTTTGATTTTCCAATAACAACCTTCTATTTTTTTTTTACTGCCATGATCTTTCCCTTTTTTACGCACTATCAGAGGATATAATTGGTGACCTTCTTTAAATGCAATTAAAGACATGGAATATAATAAAGGATCTGATCCCATTGTTAAACCAGCTGCTGCAGAAGGCAAGATTTTGATCTGTTTTAAAATTAAATTCATTAGAAGCCTTGAGGCGATTTCCAGATATTCAGGAATAAATAAAACCTTTTTTAAATCAACATAATAAGGACTTCTTTCCCCTGAAGACAATACATATGGCTTTTCAAAATTTTCTGCATAAGAAAATTCTTTAATCACTTTTTTCAATTTTAGACGGAATTGATTTTCCAGAGCTTTTTCTAATCGTAGACTCATATATGCAGAATAATCTTAAAAATGATCAAGTAGAATTATGCAATAAGGTCAGATTTTCATTTGGAGATTTGGAGTTGAATACAGATCCTCCCGCAGCAATAATATCCACACCTAATTTCTTCATAGAAGAGATATTTTTCGCATTGATCCCTCCATCTACTTCAATTAAAACATTAGGATTATATTTTTCTTTTATTTCCATCAGATCTTTTATTTTTTTCATACTTGTTTCAATGAATTTTTGCCCATAATAACCAGGTTCTACACTCATGACCAATACCAAATCAAAATATGATATAATATCTACTAACACTGAAACGGGGGTTGAAGGATTCAAAGAAATTCCGGCTAATATATTATTCTTTCTGATCTCTTGTGCTAGCCGAATAGGAAACATTTCTGCTTCATAATGGAAGGTGATGTTATGGGGAGACAACGAATAGTATTTAGGCGCCTCCTTAGAAGGATGATTAACCATTAAATGCACATCAAGAGGAATAGAGCATTCCTTTTGAATATCCTCTATAAGTTTTTCACCAAAAGAAAGCTGAGGTACAAAGTTACCATCCATAATATCTAAATGAAGTAAATTAGCTAATTTAGGATCAAGTTGATTTAAAATTTCTCCCAATCTTGTGAGTTTGCAAGCTAGAATAGAAGGGGATATTTTCATAGATCAACACTCTGTACAATAAAACTATGAATTGGCTCTGGTAAGGCAACTGTCGGTTTTCCTTTTTTTATCTCTGTGGCCTGAACTGGATATGCCTCTAAAGATTGATGATCTTTCCAAAAAAAAATATCTTGACCAGGCACCAAAAAGAAAGGTATTTTTTTATCCTTCTCAAATGTGATATAAGCAGAAGCCTCATATTGCATCTCATCTACAGTATGATGTCTTTTTGCTGTTTTTATTCCCATCGTAAAGTTACCCGATGAAATGCCTATATCATCTGCATTAAGCCATACAAATTGAAAAGGATATTTCTTTTCCCTTTGCAATTCTTTTTCATCTGAAACAGCAAAATTTGAAGGAGCAAAATAGCCAACAGATACTTCCCAGGTGAGCCTTCCTGCAATGGATTCCCATGTTATTTCTTTTGCAGTACTTTTAAACCGACTATTTAGCACAATTGCATCCTTTTTAGGAGATACAACATTCTTTTTTTTAATTTGAAGAGGTGTTTTAAAAAAATAAGCCATTTTTTTAATGATCTCTATATTGATACCTTTTATCTCAGGTGGAACAAAAAGAGAGTTCAAATTTTCATTTCCTTCTGAAACCAAATAAGATATTGGAAAATTTGGGACAACTGGAGTCCCAGGAAGAGGATATTGGGCAAGTATTTCTCCTTTTGAACGGTTAGCTGGTATTCTGGTAATAACTCCCTTTGTTAATTTGAACACACGATTCCCTATGTAAATATTACTCAAAATATGATCCACCAATGATTCTACGGAACCAACCAGTCCAGGAGTTTTTACCAAGCTTCTGCTTTGATTCACTAAAAGTATTATCCTCTGCCCTGATTTTACCACTTCTCCTGGCGAAAGACTCTGGCCTAAAATATACCCTACAGGATACTCCAAAGAATATGCCTTATCTAATTTTACTTTAAAACCTCTTTCCAATAATTGATTATGTACATCTAAATATAAACCACCGATCAAAGCAGGTACCTTAACTTTTTCTTTTTGAGATATTCTTAAATTTATAATAATAAAACCAACTATGAAAAAAATAGAAAGACCTATAAAATAGAAAAAGAATATACGGGGCCAACTCCTAAGTAGAGATACTTTCTTTTGTCCTGGAATCATGCTTGTTTCATGGATAGTAGAATGTTTACTGATCTGTTCCAAATTTTAATCCTCCTATGAATAAGAAACCAGAAGCATAGGGATATTTTAAAAATATATAGGTTCGCAAGGATATCAAATACAAGGCTATTTTTATATTCTCCTGGATCGTCTGAATCATAACCCCGTTTTGTAATGTTATCCATTCACCAGAAAAAGGTGGTTCTTCATTATTGCCTCTACCGTAAAAAAAACCAGTATCCAAACCCAATTTGATCACATCCACAATAGAAGCCCCCAGAAATAAAGAAAGATCGAGTCTAAATTTAGATATGGCCGCCACGCAATTGTACCTATACTAAAACCAAATACGCTATCTTGAATAGCCAACCTACTTTTGGTATGGGGGAAATAAAGAAGAAAAAAATATATGGAACATGGCAATAAAAAAGATTATTCTTCCACTGCAGATGCCATACTGGTGAGCTGTTTCCCAGAAACATGATCTTCCGATATCTGTATGTCTTTTGCATCAGTCTCAGGATTATATAAAATATCTTTTTCTTCTCCTGTGTAAAATAAATCTCCCATCACATTCTTATATGCCCTTATATTACGATATTGGCGGATACCTGTTCCAGCAGGAATCAAGTGGCCAATAATAATATTCTCTTTTAATCCATTTAATAGGTCTTCTTTACCTTTTATTGCTGCATCCGTTAAAACCTTTGTGGTCTCTTGGAAAGAAGCTGCGGAAAGGAAGCTTTCTGAATATAGAGAGGCCTTTGTAAGGCCCATTAAGACTGGTTTTGCTTCCGCAGGGGACCCCCCCTGCTCCACTACCCTTTCGTTTTCTAATTTAAAGACGATCTTATCTATATTCGCCATGGGAACAAAAGAGGTATCGCCTGCATCAATAATCTCTACTTTACGCATCATTTGACGAATCATTACTTCAACATGCTTATCATTAATATAAACTCCCTGAAGACGATATACTTCTTGTATTTCTCTGATCAGATATTGTTGCACTATTTTTTCACCTTGGATACTTAAAATCTCATGAGGATCAAGAGCACCATCGTCTAGTTTATCTCCTTTTTGAACACGTTCCCCATCTTGTACTAAGAGTTGTTTATGTACGGGAATAGATACGGATACTTTTTGCGCTTCTGCCTCTTCTGGAGAAACACCTTCAGGAATGATCTCTAATATTCTTTTATCCCTGTAAATTTCTCCTGTATCTTTAATAATTCCATCTATATCAGCCAAATGACATGGATCTTTAGGGCGCCTGGCTTCAAAAAGTTCACCTACCCTAGGTAGTCCTCCTGTAATGTCTCTTGTTTTTTCTACCTTCGTCTCAATCTTAGCAAAAATATCACCTGCTTTTATTTGTGACCCCTTTGGCATTACCAAAACAGCCCCGGAAGGAACGGGGATCTCATCTACCAATTTCCCCTTATCATAAATATGTACGCGAGGAACCAGCTTTTCTTGTCTATAAGGTATGATCTTAGCGATTGTTCCTTTTATATTGGGTATTTCTTCCATTTTTAAATTCTTGCCTTCTTCAATGTCTACATATTCCAGGCGACCACTATAAGACGAAACAAGTAAGGTATTAAAAGGATCATATTCTAGAATTATTTCATGAGCTTTTACAATATCTCCTTTGCCCACATTCAATATAGATCCTACATCCACATGAATTGTAAAGTCCTGTCCCAAAAGAAAAACCATGCCATTAGATTCATATATTTTACTGGGCGCGACGGCTCCTACAGTAACCAACTTATTTTTTTCTAATTTCTTACCAATGATCTCTCCCCTTACTACTTTAGTACCCGACTCTAAATAATAATCTTTTAATTCAGATTTTTTATGAACGCCCAATATCTGAGCCAGTATATAAGCCCCTCTTTTCGCCATGATTTTTTTTCCATCCGATCGTGAAATAACATGTCCCTGTATTTCTTTGATCAGGGCGTCATAAGGAGATTCTACCTTACTTTCTACTGATCGGGTAGTTGCTGTACCTCCAATATGAAAAGTACGCATAGTGAGCTGTGTCCCAGGCTGACCAATGGATTGAGCTGCGATGATGCCTACGGCTTCTCCTTCTTCTACTAATTTTAGAGTAGATAAATCCATTCCATAACACTTTCTGCATACACCCACAGAGGTCTCACATGAAAGAACAGAGCGTATCTTGACTTCTTCATAACCAAAATTTTCAATCTTTTGAGCAATTTCTTCTGTTATGTATGTATCTTTCTTAAAGGCTAATTTATCCGTAGTAGAATCATAGATATCTTCAGCAATATAGCGACCAAATATCTTTGATTTTAAAGGAATGATCGTCTTATTACCTTCTTTATCCGCAGAAAGATGAAAGCCGTTTTTAGCTTTGCAATCTTCTTCCCTAATAATAACATCCTGAGAAATATCTACTAAACGCCTTGTCAAGTAACCAGCATCTGCTGTTTTTAGAGCGGTATCCGCTAAACCTTTCCTGGCACCATGGGTAGAAATAAAAAATTCGAGTATTCCTAAGCCTTCTTTAAAATTTGAACGAATTGGTAATTCAATGATATCCCCAGAAGGTTTCGCCATTAAGCCACGCATTCCTGCTAGTTGCCTTATTTGAGACCTGGAACCTCTGGCTCCAGAAACAGCCATAGCATAAATTGAATTAAAGCCACCTTGGTCATTACTTAAAATGCGGAACAAGTCTTCTGTTATTTTTTCATTCGTATTTGTCCATATCTCAATAACCTTTTTATATCTCTCGTCATTGGTTATGATACCTCTTCTATACTCATTTTCAACTCTTTCAACTTCTTTGGTTGCCTTGGCGATCAGCTTTGCCTTACTATCTGGTATCTTAATATCATCAATCGAAATTGTAGGAGGGAAACGAGTAGCATATTCAAAACCAAGTTTTTTAATATCATCTAAAAATTTAACGGTAACAGCCGAACCTCTTGTTTTATAGAGATCACTTATAATATTATTCACTTCTTTATTTGTTATCGGACGATTGATAAATGGATGATTTTCTGGAAGAATTTGATTGAAAATGATCTTACCAGGAGTTGTTTGGATTAAACGATCTTCATGTATAAACTGAACCTTGGTCGAATGCTCAATAATCCCTCTATCCAAAGCATATAAGACTTCATTAATATTTTCAAAATAGCGCCCTTCTCCTATACCATCAGATTTTTCTGCGGTTAAATAATAAAGCCCCAATACCATTTCTAAAGTAGGGTCCACAATAGGAGTTCCATTCGCAGGATTCAATAGATTATGAGCAGATAATATCAGCAACCATGCTTCTAACTGAGCTTTGGACGAAAGCGGTACATGAATGGCCATCTGGTCTCCATCAAAATCGGCATTGAAAGCATGGCATACTAAAGGATGTAAATGAATGGCTTTGCCTTCCACTAGTATTGGTAGGAATGCTTGTATCCCCAGTCTATGCAAAGTAGGCGCCCTATTCAGCAATACAGGATGTTCATGAATGACTTCCTCTAGACCCTGAAAAACTTCTTTTTCTTCATTTTCAATCATTCTTTTTGCAGATTTGATATTCTGTGTATGACCTTTTTCTACCATCCACTTCATAATGAATGGTTTAAATAGTTCAAGAGCCATTTTTTTAGGCAATCCACATTGATGTATCTTTAAATGCGGTCCAACAACGATCACCGTTCTTCCTGAATAATCCACACGTTTGCCCAATAGGTTTTGTCTAAATCTTCCCTGCTTACCTTTCAACATATCAGACAAAGACTTTAAAGGACGGTTCCCTTTACCTTTAACCGACTTTTTACGACGGGAGTTGTCAAACAGAGCATCCACGGCTTCTTGTAGCATTCTCTTTTCATTGCATACGATAATATCAGGTGCTTTTAAGGCTAATAATCTTTTCAAACGATTATTTCTGTTGATCACCCTACGATATAGATCATTCAAGTCTGAAGTAGCAAACCTGCCCCCTTCTAATTGCACCATTGGTCTTAATTCAGGAGGCAATACAGGAAGAACGTCCAGTATCATCCAATCCGGCCTGTTATTGCTATCTCTAAAAGCTTCTAATATTTCTAAGCGTTTAAAGGATCGTCTATCTGTAATTTTTTTTCTACCCTCAATTTCTAATCTAATTTCTCTGATTTCGTCTTCTAGATTTAACATGCCTAATAATTCTTTAATGGCTTCTGCGCCTATAGAAGCATAGACTTTATCTCCATGCTGGTCCATAAGACGATTATAGTCCTCTTGTAAGATCAACTGTTTAAACTCCAAACCAGAATCGCCCGGTTCAATGATTACATATTTTTCAAAATATAATATACTTTTTACATCATTCGCTGCCATATCCAGGGACAATGCTATCCGGCTGGGAACAGTTCTATAGTACCATATATGAGCCACAGGGTAAGAAAGCTCAATGCTGCCCATTCTTTCCCTACGTACTTTAGAATGAGTTACTTCTACACCACATTTATCGCAAACCACACCTTTATAACGGATGGATTTGAATTTACCGCAGTAGCATTCCCAATTTTTAGTGGTACCAAAAATTTTCTCACAAAAAAGTCCATCTCTCTCTGGTTTTAAAGTACGGTAATTTATGGTCTCTGGTTTTTTAATTTCTCCCTGTGACCATATACGGACTTTTTCCGGAGAAGCCAATTTAATACTAATTTTATTTAAATCATAGAAATCTCTCATTTTTTTATTCTCCTGTTTATACAAGGGTGTCTTTCATATCTTACTAATTGAATCTATTTTAATGCGTTTCCTGGCCTTTTCAAAATTATCATCTAAATCAGAAATTTCAACGGATTCTCCTTCTGAATCGATTATGCTGATGTCTAATCCAAGAGAACGTATCTCTTTCACCAAAACATTAAAAGACTCAGGTATACCCGGCTTAATGGCATATATCCCTTTTACTATAGATTCATACACTCTGATCCTTCCTAACATATCATCAGATTTAACGGTTAATAGCTCTTGCAGAGTATGAGCAGCGCCATAGGCTTCTAAAGCCCATACTTCCATTTCTCCCATTCTTTGGCCTCCAAATTGAGCCTTACCTCCCAATGGCTGTTGCGTTACCAAAGAGTAAGGTCCAGTAGAGCGGGCATGCATTTTATCTTCTGCCATATGAGATAATTTCATCATGTAAATGACTCCCACAAAAACAGGCTGTTTAAATGGTTCCCCCGTAAAGGCATCTCTTAGAAAAACCTTAGAATCCTTTGGCAAATTGGCTTTCTCCATATATTTCTGTATATCATTCCAACTGGTCCCTTCAAATACAGGAGTTTCAAAATACACTCCTAATTCTTTAGCAACCCAGCCTAATTGTGTCTCAAATATTTGACCAATGTTCATCCTGGAAGGTACTCCCAATGGATTTAAAATAATATCAATGGGGGTGCCATCCGGTAAAAAAGGCATATCATGTTCAGGAAGTATGGCAGAGATGACTCCTTTATTTCCATGACGTCCGGCCATCTTATCTCCCACAGAGAGTTTTCTTTTCTGGGCTACAGATACCTTTACTATTTCATTGATTCCCGCGGGTAGTTCATCATCCGCTTCCCTAGAGAAACTTTTTATATCTATAACAATTCCACCATGCCCATTGGGAACTCTTAAAGAAGAATCTTTAACCTCTCGCGCTTTTTCACCAAAAATACTGTGTAAAAGACGATACTCTGGGGTCAGGTCTGTTTGCCCTTTGGGTGTTACCATCCCTACCAAAATATCACCTGCCTGCACTTCTGCTCCTATGCGAATAATTCCTTCTTCATCCAGGTTCCTAAAAGATCTTTCATTAATATTTGGAATATCTCTAGTGATCGTTTCTCTACCCAGCTTGGTTTCTCTGGTCTGTATTTCAAATTCTTCAATGGTTACGGAAGTAAAAGTATCACTTTTTACTAATTTCTCCGATACTATAATGGCATCTTCAAAATTATAACCATTCCAAGGCATAAAAGCAACCTGAATATTTTTTCCCAAAGCCAATCTCCCATGGGAAGTCGAATGTCCATCTGCCAATATAGTAGCATTTGAAACTTTTTCTCCTCCTTCTCCGATTTTTTCTTTTTGAACTTTTTCTCCTAATAAATTTGTTCCTTGTTCTACAGTAGTATTTTTCTTTGCTAAAAGTTCCATATCATTTTGGAAGCCCTTCATAGGATAAATATATTCAGTTCCGCTTTCTGCCTTAAAAATCATTTCATCCTGGCTTACCTTTAATACTTTGCCATTTTCCGGAGCTTTATATGCTCTCACAAATGGTATTTGATCAATACAAGAACTCTGGTTTGTTCTTTTGAATTTTGATAAAGGGTACAACTGAGTTTTTTTTGTCTTTTTATCTAAAACTTCAATTTCATCTGCATTTACGGTAACGGCAACTCCATTATTCTCTGATAATAAACAAGTACCAGAGTCATAAGAAATTATTTTTTCGAGTCCTGTTCCTACCAGAGGTGCTTCACTTTTTAGTAAAGGAACCGCTTGCCTCTGCATATTTGATCCCATTAAGGCTCGGTTTGCATCATCATGTTCTAAGAAAGGTATTAATCCTGCGGATAAAGAGACTACCTGTAAAGAAGAAACATCCATTAAATGTATTTCATCTGGATTCTTCAAAGGAAAATCACCCCTATATCTGCAGCTGACTAATGAATCCAAAAATTCTCCTTTTGCTCCAAGCTTGCTATTTGCCTGGGCAACTACATAATGATCTTCTTCATTTGCAGACATATATACGGTCTTTCCGTGATCTTTACCCCCTTTTATTACTTTATAAGGAGTCTCCAAAAAACCATAAGGATTTAAACGAGCATAAACTGCTATGGAGATGATCAAACCAATATTTGGACCTTCAGGGGTTTCAATGGGACATAATCTGCCATAATGGGTATAATGGACATCTCGAACTTCAAAGCCAGCTCTTTCTCTTGTAAGACCTCCTGGCCCCAGGGCATTTAACCTTCTTTTATGAGTCAGTTCAGAAAGTGGATTTACCTGATCCATAAATTGAGATAGTTGACTTGTGCCAAAGAATTCATTGATAACAGCTGATATAGGTTTAATGGATACCAGAAGCTGGGGAGTCATGATGGTAATATCATTCATACTCATTCTTTCTTTCACGATCCTTTCCATACGGCTGAATCCTGTTTTGAACTGAATGGTAAGTAATTCACTTACTGTTCTAACTCTTCTATTTCCCAAATGGTCTATATCGTCAAATGGATATCCTTCTACTTCATTGACGGCATATATCATATATTTAAGGGTTTCAGCAATATCAATTACCCTCAGAACTTGCGATGTTACATCTTCTCCAAAATTTTTTGGATTCCGATGCTTGAATTTAGAATTAACCTTATAACGCCCAACAACTCCCATATCATAAGATTTGCGATTAAAAAATAAACGATCCAACTCTAGTTTAGCCCTTTCAATATTTTTTTCCCTCTTTTCTTTATCACCCTGATCAGGAACATATTCTAAAGGTCTTTGTATTTTTAAAAATTCAGAAAAAGCATCTTCTATATTTTCTATTCCATCTTTTTCCAGACTATTGATCACTATAAAATCGTCTCTGATACCCAATTTAATGATCAAATCAATTTCTTTTACCTGCGATTCTTTAATGATATCCAAATTATCTTCGTTTAAACTTTGACCAGCCTCTAAAATCATTTCTTTAGTCTTTGGGTTCACAACATCATGAATCACTCTTCTATCAAGATATTTATAAAGCTCTTTCGTAGAAGCATCTTTTACTATAATTTTTTCACTTGGATAAAAGAAACGTAATATTTCTTCGTTTGTATTATACCCAAGACATTTAAGTAATAGAGTAAAGGGGAATTTTTTACGTCTGTCAATTCTGGCAACCAAAAGCCCTTTTGCATCTAATTCAAACTCAAGCCATGAACCTTTATGGTCTGGAATGATACGGGCTGTATACATTCCTTTTATATCATCATAGAAAATAAATATCCCAGGAGAACGATGTAGCTGGCTAACCACCACCCTTTCTGCTCCATTGAATACAAAAGTACCTGTAGATGTCATTATGGGAAGATCCCCCATGTATACTTCTTGTTCTCTAACTTCCCCTGTCTCAACAGAGACCAATCTTACCAAGGCCTTAAAAGGAACTGCATAAGTCGTTCCACTTATTTTAGACTCCCATACATTTCTTTTAGGCTTGCCTATAGAATATTCAACAAATTCTAGCACCACATCTTTACTTGCGTTCTCTATAGGAAAAGATTCCAGAAAGACAGATTGAAGCCCTTCAGGTTTTCTTTTAGAGGGTGATATATCTTCTTGTAAGAATTGCTTATAAGAATCAAGCTGTATTTTGGCTAAATGAGCAATCGGAAACAAATCTTTAGCCTTTGAAAATGATATACATTTATCATTAGATTTTTTATTATTAATATAAATCATAAATATCCCTTGTAATTTTTATTTTGAATTTTGCAACAATTTGTAAGGAAATTCAATTTAATAAATTTGCCTATCTTTAATAAAATATTTTGTAACAAACAACTTCAATCAAAAATCAGGTTGAAGTGGATATGAATACTTTATTGCAAAGAAATTTTGCAACCTATAGATTCCATATCTGCTTTTATTTTCTCTGCTTCCTCTTTAGGAGCTCCTTCTTTTAAAGTACCGTTTCCTGATTCTACCATTTTCTTAGCTTCCATGAGAGGGAGGCCGGTAATTTCACGTACTTTTTTAATTGCATCCACTTTTTTTTCTCCATTAAAAGCCTCTAAAATGATTTTAAATTCTGATTTCTCTTGGGCCGCCTCTTTCCCTGGAGCATCAGCAGCCGTTCCTGCAGGAGCAGCGGCTACCGCTGCAGGCATAGTAGCAGATATTCCGAATTTTTCTTCCATTGCCTTTACCAGTTCAGCTGCCTGCACTAGTGTTAAAGAACCAATTTGATCTAATAAATCTTTTGCCATTTATATTTCCTCCGTTAAACAATTTTCTAAAAAGTCTATTATTCAATGTTTTACTTATTTCCAATCTTTCTATGTCTCCTAATTGATGTAGCCATTATCCTAGATAGATCAAGCTAATTATTTTTTTCTCCTATCAATTGGATGCACCTGGCAAGAGAGGAAATGACCTGTTTCATACCCATTGCTATTTGAGTAGCAGGGGCATTCAGCCTTGAGGCCAAATTGGCTAAAACTTCTTCTTTTGATGGCAAATCTGCAATTTTATTTAATTCTTCTGTAGAATAAAAAGCAGAATCCATGACTCCTGAAATAAGTTTTAAACTTGTATTTTGGCTTTCAAACTCACGTAAAGTCTTCGCAACGGCTGGAAAATTATCTTTTGTAAAAGCAACCCCGATAGGGCCTGATAATTTATCAGCCCATTTGAAATTTTCTATATCTTTACGTTTTTGTAAGGCCAGTTTAAAAATATTATTTTTAATCACTCTATAATGAGCTTCTTTTGCATGTAGTTTATTTCTTAAACCATTGATCTCGACAACAGATAAACCTCTATATTTTGTAAAAATGAAATTTGGTTTATCCTGGACCAAGGCTTCATATTCTTTTTTTAAGTTAATATTTAATTGAGAAGGCATGTCTTAATTACGTAATTCTTTTATATTCAACCTAACCGAAGGAGACATCGTACCACTAAGATATACTGATTTAATATATTCCCCCTTTGCATCAGAAGGTCTGTTTTTTAAAATGGATTTAAAAGTAGCATAAGTATTCTCTTCTAATTTTTCCGGAGTAAAGGAAAGGCTTCCCATAGAAAGATGGATCATCCCTCCTTTATCTGCTTTATATTCTATCCTACCAGACATTAACTCCTTTACAATGGAACTAATGTCTAAAGTAACAGTTCCAGATTTAGGTTTAGGCATAAGGCCTTTTTTACCCAGAACAGGCCCTAATTTACCTACATCTTTCATCATATCTGGAGTGGAAACTACAAAATCAAAATCGATCCAACCTTTTTCAATCTTTTTGATCATATCTTCATCACCAACATAATCCGCGCCTGCTTTTTTAGCTTCCTCTGCCTTTTCTCCCTTAGCAAAGACCAATATTTTTACTTTTTTGCCTGTTCCATGAGGAAGCTGACAATGCCCTCTTATGTTTTGAATGTTTTTATAACTCATATTAAAATGGCCTTCTAAAGAACCTTCAAATTTAGTGTATTTAATTTCTTTTAATTTATGGATGGCTTCTTTTAGAGAATACTCTTTAGAGGGATCAATTTTCTCTAATGCCATTCTATATTTCTTGCTTTTAGGGGAAGGCATAAATATACTTAAATTATTGAATTAATTCTACTCCCATGGAGCGGGCAGTTCCTAAAACGATTTTTTTTGCTGCATCAACCTCGTCTGTATTTAAATCCACCATTTTTTGCTCAGCAATTTTAGTAACCTGTTCATCTGTTAAGCTTCCTACTTTATTTTTATGCGGTTCTGCAGAACCTTTTTCCAAACCTAAGACTTTTTTTATCATATCACTCACAGGGGGAGTTTTAAGTATGAAAGTAAAAGAACGATTTTTATATATAGTGACCACAACGGGTATGATATTATCACCTTTTGATTGTGTTTGAGCATTAAACTCCTTGCAAAAATCCATTATGTTGACCCCATGTGGCCCTAGAGCAGTACCAACAGGAGGGGCTGGATTCGCCTTACCAGCAGGTATCTGCATCTTTACCTGTGCTAAAATTTGATCTTGTTTCGCGGGCATAAATCAGATGAAATAAAAACTAATATATTCCATAAATATATAAATATACACTCTACCTGAAAGAATCCATATTTAAGAAATATGTCAAACTCATAAAGTCTTTCATTATGGCAAGAATTTTTTAATTTTATATTAAAAAAATTATATTTTACAAAAAAAGAGACAACTTTGGAATAGAAATATACTCTTCCTACTGGAAATTTTTAAAAAAATCATTCCAAAGCAAGGTTGCATTATTTCTATACGTGATCTTTTTTTGTAACCGGAAATACGGGTATCATTAAAAAAAGGCCTGAGACAACAAACAAACCAAATCCAATCCATACCACTCTTACTAGCGGGTTAATCCAGACTTGCAGAATAAATCTGTCCTGCTGTTCTGTGACCCCTCCAAATTGGATATAAATATCGTCTAAGCCATGAGGAATAATAGCAGGTTCTGAGGTTGTTTGGTGGTCAGTATAATCCCTGGAGCGTAGGTCATACATCGGGTAAGATCTTATCTCTGTTGTATCATGACCGATCAAAAAATTTTCTTTAAAAGCATGGATTGTTATCTTCTGGGTAAAATACAGCGGCTTGCCTTGACTTTCCTTCCTGTATTCTGCATTTTTATGATTGGTCAGTTGGATCAGGTAATTGTGAAAGATTTCTGCTTCCCCTTCTCTAAGGGTTAATTTGATCTCTTTGCCAAAAGAGTTTCCTGCAAAGCCAATGAACATAATGGCTAAAGAGACATGGATCATGTATCCAACATATCTTCTTTTATTTTGCACCATTGCCATCAGAAATCCCATAAAAATATTTTCCTTTGTATATTGAATGCGTTTTTGCGCTGCCTTTATAAATTCCTGAAATACTCCTATGATTACAAAAGCAGATACAGAAAAAACAATAAAAGACCATATTTCCTGTTTTTGATATTGATCTGTTAAAGTACTTGAAGCGATATTATTATTTTTATAATAATTATAAAATAAGAAGCATGCGCATAAGACGATTAAAAAAGCCAAAAAGGGATATTTAAGATTTCTGACCAATTCTTTTTTAGAGGTCTTCCTCCAAGATAGTAAAGGGCCGATCCCCGTAAGAAAAAGAGTGATGGTACCCAGGGGAACCATCCATTGATTGAACCATATGGCTGTTACGGATATTCTTTCATTGAATAAAGCCTCTGTTATAGAAGGATACATGGTTCCCCATATTACTGTAAAAAGAGAGATCAGTAGTATGATATTGTTAAATAAGAAACCTGCTTCTCTGCTTATGAAAGAATGGAATGGCCTTCTAGATATTAGCATAGGCAAAGATTTGATGATATAAAAGGAGCTAAAAAGAATAATGATCAGAATGAAGCCTAAAAAGAATGGACCTAGAGTAGAACTGGCAAATGCATGCACGGAACTTACGATTCCTGAACGGGTTAAGAATGTACCAAAAATGCAAAGTATAAAGGAAAGACTTACCAAGATCATGTTCCATACTTTTAGCATCCCTCTCTTCTCCTGAACCAAAATAGAGTGTAGAAAAGCAGTGCTTGTTAACCAAGGCATTAGAGCTGCATTTTCTACCGGGTCCCATGCCCAGTAACCTCCCCAACCAAGTTCTTCATAAGCCCATTTACCCCCCAGAAGCATTCCTACTCCCAAAAAAAACCAAGAAAATAATGTCCATTTTCGGACCAAAAGAGTCCATTGTAAGTCTACTTTCCCTACAAGCAAAGCAGACATTGCAATAGAATAGGGAATGATAAAAGAAACATAGCCAAGATATAAAATAGGCGGATGGATGATCATGGCCCAATGCTGTAAAAGAGGGTTTAATCCTCTACCATCTGGTTGAGGAGCGGATTGGTTACCTGCAAAAAATTGTCTAAAAGAATCTGAATCAGAGGAGAAATTAGCTAAAAAAGTAAAGAAAAGGCTACAGCTCATTAGTAATATTATCATATAGGGGACCAAAATAGGTTCCTTTTTTTGTATGCCAATGATTCCGATCATAGCAAAAAAAGCCAACAGAAGATTCCACCATAGCATTGAACCAGCCTGTCCAGCCCATAAAGAGGTCAATCTATAAAATGAATGGAGAGCTAAGTTTGCATTCTCGGCTACATAAATTACAGATAGGTCTGGAAGAACCAGTAAATATAGAAGACAACAAACACATAGTAATAGGGTCCAAAAATGTATCAAAACTGTCTTATGGGCCAAAGACAGAAAAAAACGATTTTTTGTTTTTAAACTAAGTGCGGCAAAAGTAATCGAAGATAAGGCAGAAACAAGCGCAAACGCTTGTAAAAAAGAACCTAATAGCGGCATAGGATCAAAGAATTATCATTATAGACTGTCTTCATAATTACTTTCATAGCGAGAAGCACATTTAGCCAGAACCTTATCGGCTACGAATATATTTTCTTCTATATTAAAAAAACCATCCACAGAAGCCAAACTACCTTCTTTGAAGGTATCTGGTAATAAGGTTTTACCTGTAAAATGCACCATTAAAGATTTATTTTCTTCTTGCAGAATAAAGCGGGCTTTTATGCCCTTTTTCTCAATGGATCCTTCTTTTACGCTTCCATATAAAGTAACTCTCTTTTGCTGTATTCTATCTGGCTCTTTTTTTAATATTTTATAAAAATCAACCAATTGATAATGAGAATGACCTGCCTCTATTGTAGAGGCAATGATCAATATCACTAAAGAAGATAATAGTAGACAAAAAGAGAAAAAGACTTTTTTTCGCATGGATATACTACTTTTTATTAATTTCTATATCAATAAGCATTCATGGTAAAATACTATTCAATTTCATTTTTTACGTATCAGCATCAGGCCATCTCTGAGAGGCAATAATATTTTATATAGATCATCACGAGATACCAGATGATCATTGAAATCTCTTAAGGAGATGGTTTCTTCATCCTCATCCTTTGCATCAAGAACTCTGCCAGACCATAGGCAATTATCTGCGATGATCGTACCATTAGTAGATAGAAGGGGTAGAGTTTTATCCAGATAATGCCTATAGCTTACTTTGTCTGCATCAATAAAAACCAGATCAAATTTCTTTTGAGATAATTTTTCTAAACTAGCTTTTGCCTCTCCATAAATGAATTCAATTTTGCTTCCATGTTCACTCTTCTCCCAAAATGTACGGGCAATGGAAGGGTTTTCTTCATCAGAATCTAACGTTATCAGAGAACCTTCTGGGGGCAATGCTTCTGCCATTGCCAGAGCCGAGTATCCGCTAAAACATCCAATCTCTAGTATGTTTTTTACCTGAGACGATCTGATAAAAAATTGAAGGAAAGAAGCGATTCCTTCACCGATCAACATTTGAGGATAAGCAATATTTTGTTGGGTATATCTCTCTAATTCACGACAGATATCAGATACAGGGCTGCTATGCGTATTGCAGTAAGCTTCAATTTCAGAAGATACCAGATGCATGGTACAGTATCTAAATGGGAATCAATAAGTGAATCATTTTTTATTGGATAGAAAGAAAATTTTTCATCAATTATTCTGAAATTACTTTTGGTTGCCTTTGATTAATTCAATAAAGATTATAAATATTGAATGCATTCAAATTATTCCCTAAATACTGATAAAAAATCTTTTTAACAATGATCTTCTATTTTAAAGTAAATCTATCATCATAATCGTTCTTATCTATTGCGTAGAGATTTCCATCACTATCTAAGGCTATGTATGTAGAATATGCAGGATACTTATTGACAACGGCAAGTGAATTGTTGTATAAGTAGCCAAAAGCCTGATCTATGCAGAGGATGCGAAGAATCAATTAGCCTATTCTAAAATTATGATCCATATTAAATTCTGAAATATGAACATTGAAAACTATATTTCTGATATAAACGAAATTTATTCAAGAGGAAATGTCACTGAGCATTCTTATAGAGGAATATTAAGCAATTTTATTGAAAATTCATTTTCTAAGATCAAGGCAACGAATGAACCGGCTAGAATGAAATGCGGGGCTCCCGATTATGTAATTTCCAGAGGAGAAATTCCAATTGGTTATATAGAAGCCAAAGACATTGGTATTGACTTAGAAAGTATCGAATCCAGCGAACAAATAAATCGTTATGTTAAAGGCTTGGATAACTTTATTCTAACCAATTATTTGGAATTTTATTTCTATAGATATGGTGAAAGAGTTGAAACTGTACAAATTGCTAAAATCAAGAATAAACAATTCATTCTTTTCCCAAAAAATTATTCTCTATTTCAAAATCTTTTCAATGCTTTCATAAAATTTAAAGGTAAAACGATCAAATCATCTGAAGAATTAGCAGTAATGATGGCTCACAAAGCCCAGCTGATGAAAGAAACCTTCTATAAAACATTAGTTACAGAAGATAAGTCTAAGAATACATCTTTAAGAGATCAGCTCAATGCTTTTAGGAAAATACTTATACATGACCTGGATGAAAAACGTTTTGCCGATATTTATGCGCAAACGATCGCCTATGGGCTATTTGCAGCCCGATTTAATATGGATCATAATTCTAAAGATATTTTCAATAGAAAAACGGCGAGTTACTATGTGCCAAAGTCGAATCCTTTTTTAAGAAAACTTTTCAACTATATAGCAGGCCCTGAATTGGATGAAAGGGTTACCTGGGTAGTGGATGATCTGGCGGATATTTTTAAACATGTAGATACAGATCATTTACTTAAATCCTTTGATCCAGATAAGTCAAAAGAAGATCCCATGATCCATTTTTACGAGACCTTTCTGGCTAAATATGATCCAGCTATTCGAAAGAAGAGGGGGGTATACTATACTCCGGATACGGTGGTTAAATTCATTGTCAGGGCAGTAGACGATATTCTTAAAACAGAGTTTAAACTATCAAAGGGTTTGGCCAATACTTCTAAGGTAAAAATTAAAACAAAGAACAATGAAGAAAAAACAATAGAAAAAGAAGTACATAAGGTTCAGATATTGGATCCAGCGACAGGTACGGGTACTTTTCTAGCAGAAATCATAAATCAGATCCATTCTAATTTCAAAGGCCAGCAGGGGGTTTGGAATAACTATGTAGAAGAACATTTAAAGCCCAGATTGCATGGCTTTGAGATACTCATGGCAAGTTATGCAATATGCCATTTAAAGCTGGATCTATTATTCAAAAATACTGGATATACACATCCATCAAATGGTGGACATCGCTTCAATGTATATTTGACCAATTCATTAGAAGAAGTCTATGATTCGAAAATAGGGCCAATAGGCTTTATTGAATGGCTGACCCAAGAAGCAGAAGAGGCAAATAAGATCAAAGACAGTTCTCCTGTCATGGTAGTAATAGGAAATCCCCCTTATAGTATTAGTTCTATGAATAGAGGAAAGTGGATTCAGGGCAAAATAGAAGATTATAAAAGAAAGTTATATGAGAAAAAGATAAATTTAGATGATGATTATATAAAATTCATTCGTCTTGCAGAATATTTTATTGAAAAAAACAAGCAGGGTATTTTAGCCATGATCACGAATAACTCTTTTTATGATGGAGTAACTCACAGGCAAATGAGAAAGCATCTGCTAGAAACCTTTGATAAGATCTATGTTTTTGATCTGCATGGTAATAGCAAGAAAAAGGAAAAAAGTCCTGATGGTAGCAAGGATGAAAATGTATTTGATATTCAGCAAGGGGTGGGTATTTCTTTAATGATCAAGTATCCTCAAACCTTAAAAAAACCAGCCGAAGTTTGGCATAAAGATCTATATGGTTTAAGAGAAAATAAATACAAAGAATTGGCAGAAAGTAAACTTCATCCATTGAAATGGAAAAAATTAAAATTGAAAGAACCTTATTATTTTTTTGTACCAAAGGATTTTAAGAATAGATCAGAATATGAAAATGGCTTTAAAGTTACAGAATTATTTGATAACTATAATTCTGGAATACAAACCAAAAGAGATAAACTTACTATTCAGTTTGATGATTTTTCCTGGAAAGAGATCAAAAATAATTTTAGTGATTTGAAAGAAGCAGTAATTAGATCAAAATATGATTTACCTCCTGATGGTAGAGATTGGACAATTTCAAATGCTAAGGACGATTTAACTAAAAATAAAACTACTACAATGAATATATTATATCGCCCTTTTGATATCAGAAGGACTATTTTTACAGGTAAAACCAAAGGCTTTATTGCTTATCCAAGAACAAAGACTATGATCCATTTCATTGACCGAAAGAATATTGGTTTAATGACTTCCCGATCTTTCCCGCAAAATCAAAAATTTGATAGAGTATTCTTATCCAACATAATATGCGATTTACATTCTGCTAGTGACCAGACCTATTTCTTTCCTCTTTACTTATATGAAGAAAACTCTGATGAAGAAAATTCAAACCAGATGGAATTATACGAAAAAGTCAATGGTATAAGAAAGCCTAACTTCAAAGAAAAACAAGTTACCTTAATTGAAGAAAAACTTAATCTAAAACTCGTAATAGAATCGAAGCAAAAGGGCAAGAAAAATTTCTCTCCTGTTGATCTATTGGATTATATTTATGCTGTACTTCATTCCCCTACCTATCGTAAAAAATATCAGGAATTTTTAAGAATAGACTTTCCAAGAATACCCTACCCTAAAGATCAAAAAACTTTCTGGGTGTTGGCCAAATTGGGTTCTGCGCTGCGGAAATTCCATCTACTGGAAAGTCCTGGACTAGAAAAGGCCATCACAAAATATCCTATAGAGGGTGAAAACCATGTAGAGAAAGTTTATTATGAAACTCAAAGCAATTTAAAAGGTAAAGTCTATATCAACGGCAACCAGTATTTTGAAAATGTACCTCTTATTTCATGGGAGTTTTATATTGGAGGCTACCAGCCTGCCCAAAAATGGTTAAAAGATAGAAAAGGCAGAAAATTATCCTTTGATGATATTACCCATTATCAGAAAATAATTATAGCCTTAAAAAAAACGCATGAACTCATGCAAGAGATTGATAAGATTAAATTTTTTTAAGACTCCACTCATGGGCAAACGTCTATGATGGTGTCAACTTTGTTACCTTCTCTTCTTATTTTGCCTTTGCTACCCTTTTGTGTTTTTTTAGTATACCACTTATTAAGTCCAGGATTTGCTTTTTTGATATGTGCAACAGACTGTGTAATAAACCCCATAGCTAATTTCCTTGAAAACTTGTTCGTTTTTTTAATTTTGGTGATCTCATTAGAGCTTTCAACAGCAGGTGCACTCCTCAAATATGAACAAAGGTGTTTTTTGTTGGGAAATCTCTTTATATCACAAATATCTGCCATGATGGCTAAAGCAGAGAGAACACTGATCCCTTTCGCACTGGTAAGAATTTCTACTTCTTTATAGAATTGAAAGCCGATAAGTTTGATCTCTTCTTCTACCTCTTTCTTCCTGGCTTCAAGGCTTTCAAGCTCATCAATAAACAATTTAAGTTGATCCAATAGATAATAAAATATTCTATATTGGCAAGGAAAATCGGGTTCTACACGCATAAAACCAATATACAATAACCAATGACATATCTTACACTACTTGTTAGATCCCCAGGGTAGGGGCCATGATTTCAGGTAGGAGGAAGGTGAGGGAACCGAACCGAACGACTACCTGAAATTTTCTGGACTGAATAAAGCAGTTTATCCCTAAGTCTATTTTAGAAATAAATTATCAAGGATTGAAATATGAAAAATAATGAACAAGAAATTTCAATTATACAGGAAAATCTGAAAGGAATAAAAAATCATATAATACGCAAGAGAGCATTATTCCTGATAAGAGCCTTACAATCGGGCAATGTTAAATTAACCTCTGACAAATTTGGTCATGCCCGACAAACATATTATTTCTGGATCAGAAGATTGAGAAAGACAAAGTATAATATGGAGGCACTTTTAGACATATCTAGAAAACCTAAAAGTAATTCAAAGTCTATAGACCAGAGCGTCATTGATCTGGCTATCCAAGTCAGAAAGGATAACTATAATGCAGGTGCTAAATTGACAACCCTATTATTAAAAAGGGATCATGGAATTGAGATACATGCTTCCACATTAGGATATATCTTCAGGCGCAAGAATATTTCCCAACAATATAGAATACCTCGAAAAAACAGCCATACAAAGCGTTATGCCCTTCAGGAGCCATTAGAGAGGGTTCAGACGGATACTGTGAACCTTGGGATAGTAGATAACAACGGGCATTCTGTGAAGGCCTATCCAGTTATAGATGATTGTTCACGAACTGTGGTGGTACACATAGCTGATGAACATAGTAACTATGAAGCTACCAATGGGATCAAAAAATTTGTGGAAAAATTTGAGATGCCACAAAAAATACAAACAGATAATGGAGTCGAGTTTACTTCTAAATATGTTTCCCAAGAGAATCCCAGGAGAAAAAAAAAGTCTGTGATCAGTGGCTTTGAAGAATATTTAAGAGAAGCAGGTATTGAGCATAAATTGATCCGTCCAGGAACGCCAGAGCTGAATGGTAAAGTAGAGCGTTTCAATCAAACCTTGAAGAGAGCCCTTGAAGGTAAAATTAAAAATGGAATGAGTATTATTGAGATTCAGACTATCGTAGATAACTTTGTGAATTGGTATAATAAGATCCGCCCGCACTCTTCATTAAATAACTTGACGCCATATCAAAGGTTCCATCGGAATAGAATGACTAAAATAGCTTCTTAATGTGTAAGATATGTCATTGGTTTCTACAACGCATAAAACCAATATAACTTGACAGACGGCCTCTGCAATAGAATATGGCAATATCTTATTAAGAGGTCATTTTTTCATTGCAGGTTAAATTAAGATTACAAAGATTTGGCAGAAAAAAACTTCCTTTCTACAGAATTGTAGCTGCATCATCTGCGGCTAAAAGAGATGGTAAATTTTTAGAGATACTTGGTCTTTACCATCCCATTCTTCCTGAGGATAAACAAATAAGGATAGATATAGATAAAATTAAAAAATGGCTTGGCAATGGTGCACAACCTTCTAATACAGTAAAAAGTATATTAGTAAAACAGGGTATCTGGAAAGAGTTTATAGAAAGTAAAAATACTTTAAAATCCAAGAAAGAAAAACCAAAAAAAATGAAAAAAGAGAATAATTCTTCTAAAAAAGGCCATACATCAAATGTCCGAAAAACTGGAAAATAATAAAAAGCAAATTCAGTCTGATCCCATTGCTCTACTAGAATTTGTAGCAAAGAGTCTGGTCCAAAAGCATAATGATGTTTCTATCAATCCAATTGATGGCCCCTATTCTCTTGTACTAGAATTAAAAGTCCATCCCGAAGAAATAGGCTTGGTCATTGGCAAGAATGGAAAGATCATTAAGGCAATTCGTACATTGCTACAGGCACTCCCTTCTAAAAAGACCTTTATAAATGGCGAAAATAAAATATTCAATAAGATCAATTTAGAAGTTATTGATTAATTCCAGCAACAAATTTCTGAATCTTGGAAGAGTTCAAAAGGCAAAGGGGGTCAAAGGAGAATTTAAAGTGATCTCTTTTGGCGATTTTTTCTTGCATTTATCTAAAGAAGAATCCATTTCTTTATACGAAAGCAATGATCCAAAAGACGGATTATTGATCGATCCAAAATTTATTAAAGATATCACAATAGAAAGTTCAAAAAAACAGCAAAAATATTTTATCCTCAAGGCAAAAGATATAGATTCAAGAAAGGAAGTTGAATTATGGAAGGGACTATATATTGGCTTAAAATTAGAAGACGCTATTCGCAGATTCAGTGACTCGGAGAATCCTTATCTCTTTGAATATCTGGACCTGAGAGTGATGGATTCAGAAGATCACAAGCTTTTGGGGAAAATTTCACGCATTGAAGAAAATGGTTCAAATATAATTTTTGTGATACAACCCGAAAATGGATCAAAAGAATTTATGCTTCCTGCTAAAAGCGATTACATTGTTAAAACAGAAATATCTAAAAATAGAATTTTAACCAAGGATTTGAACCAACTCATAGAGGAATAAAATCATGCTGAAATTTAATATAATTACCTTGTTTCCAGATTTTTTTGAATCCCCTCTAAAGAGCAGCCTGTTAGGAAGGGCATGCAGAGAAAAGCTCATCGAAGTAGATATTCATAATCTAAGAGATTTCGCCCTAAATTCTTATAATAAAGTAGATGATTCTCCATATGGGGGGGGTGCTGGTATGATATTGATGATAGAACCAATTGACCTGTCCGTTCGCAAGATCAAAAAGAAAGAAGCTACTCACGTAATTTTACTTTCTCCCAGAGGGGAAAGTTTTGATCAATCTGTTGCAAAGAGATTATTTGATCAGTCACAAAATATAACTTTAAGTCTTATATGTGGTCATTATGAAGGAGTCGACCAAAGAGTTGCCGATGAAATTGCAGATGAGTCCATATCCATTGGGAATTATATTTTATCTGGGGGAGAACCTGCTGCTTTAAGTATCATGGACAGTATCAGCAGACTCATTCCAGGTTTCATGGGGAACCCGGAATCCCTTAAAGAAGAATCATTTTGTAAATCAGGTTATATTGAATATCCTCAATATACACGGCCGGCCGACTATAAAGGTTTAAAGGTACCAGATATTCTATTTTCAGGGAATCATGAAAAAATTCGTGAATGGAGAAATAAAAACGCAAATAAAAAAGGCTAAAAATAAATAATATGTCTCGGACTCTTAAATCCCTTGAAAAGAAGATATATGACCAAAAGCAGCTGATTGATATTTCTAAGGCATTGAATTCTGACTTGAATTTATCTTCTCTGATAGAATCCATTCTAAATGTTTCTCTGGCACAGGCTAAGACTCTTCAAATTGGCATCTATATCAAACCAAGGGTACATCAGAAAGAATTTATGTTGTTGGATAATTTTATAGGTTTTTCTATTTCGCGTATAAAAGAATTCAATATACCAGAAAAGAACGATCTGATCCGCTTTTTTGCCGATCATAACAGAGTTTTCACTTTGGCAGAACTAAAAAAAATTTCGGTGACAAAGAGTAAAAATTTTAAAATGGATATAAAGCAACTGTCTAAGTTAAATAAGGATCTTTTAGTCGTTCCTTTTATAAATAAAAAGAAGATAAATGGCATTATTCTCATTGGGCCTAAGATAGGAGGAGAAATCTATACGGAAGAAGAAAAAATATTTTTCAGTGATCTTGCTTCTATCGCTTCTGTAGCAGTCGCCAATGCTCATTTGTATGAAATGGCGACAGTGGATATGATGACAGAGCTCAAGATAAATCATTATTTCCAGGAAATGCTGAAAAAAAATATTTCAATCGCAAATCTTAATGGGACAACCTTTTCTCTACTTTTGGCGGATATTGATCATTTTAAAGAATTTAACGACACTCATGGACACCAAACAGGAGATTATGTTTTAAAAAGGGTAGCCAAGATACTTTCTAATAATTGCAGAGAAAAAGATATAGCATGTCGTTATGGAGGTGAAGAATTTGCGATCATTTTACCAGGCAATAATTTAAAAAGCGCAAAGAGTTTTGCAGAAAAAATCAGAAATAAAATTCAACAATTTGATATAGGACATCTAAAGAATACAGAGAAAAAAAATATCAGAGTGACATTATCCATTGGAGCTGCGGAATATGATAGAAAAATCGACCAGGCTTCCTGCTCATTTTTTGAACGCTGTGACAAAGCACTCTATAATGCAAAAAGATCGGGTAGAAATACGATCAAATTAAGTTATCCCACTAAAGCCAATCAGATCATGCATTCTTAGTATACCAATTGGTTTCTTTTTAGAGTTCAATACCGGGAGAGTATATATTTTATACTCATTCATTATGGCCAGCGCCTTTTCTAACAGCACATTTCCAAGAACATAATGAGGATTAGAAGTCATTATTTCTATGGCCTTTTTCTCCCACATTTTTTTTAGAATGGCTTCATTTTTTTTTGCTCCCTGGTCCAGGAATCTTTTTAAGTCACCATCCGTAATAATGCCTCTTAAATGTCCTTTTGATCCGACCACCAATACCGCACCCAAATTGCTGGATACCATATTGGTTAAAATTTCTGAGAAGCTACTCTCTTTTTTCAAATAAATTTTTGGATCATGTATCATCACATCCTTAACTTTTGTAAGGATCCTCTTCCCTAAAGAACCCGCCGGATGAAAACGACTAAAATCCTCTATTTTAAAATCTTTCATTTTAATTAAGGCTGCAGCAATTGCATCTCCTATGGCTAGAGAAATTGTAGTAGAAGCCATCGGAGCCAACTCCAGGGGGCATCCTTCTTTATTGATCTTATATATAATTGACTTATTCGCTTCTTTAATGAGTGCGCTTTTTGAATTTCCAGAAACGACGATCAGTTTCCCAGAGAGTAATTGAATATGAGGTAGTAATTCTATGAGTTCTCTGGTTTCCCCTGAATGGCTAAAAGCAAGTACAATCTCTTTTTTACTGATGTGACCTATATCTCCATGCAATGCATCCGCTGGATGCAGAAAAGTAGCCGCACTACCAACAGATGTCAAGGTGGCGGCTACTTTACGGGCAATCAAACCAGATTTCCCCATCCCCGTTACGACGATCCTGGGAGAAGATACCATTAAACGGGCAGCCTCTTCGATCTGCAGTATAAAATCAGTATTGGAAAGATTTAATTGAATGGCTTCTAATTGTGCGGTCAAAGTATTCCGGATGATATTCAAGAATTTCTTTGGCATCAGAACATATCAGATTGTTCTTCTTCAGAGGATGGGCTATTCTCCATTGAAGATATTTTTTTATCTTCTGTATCGGAAATTTTTATATTTTCATCTTTTTCTTTTTTAAGGATTTCCCATTTACCCTCTGCTTCTTTTAGTTTCTTTGAACAATAATTTTTTAGTCGACTACCCTCTTCATAAAGTGCCATGCATTCTTCCAGGGAATCTTTACCCTCTTCAAGCCTTCTTACGATCTGTTCTAATTTCTCCATAGATTTTTCAAAACTCATTTCGTCTTTATTCTTGTCAGATTTTTCTTTTGGTAGGGATTCCATAGATTACATTTATATCAGACTAAAAAAAACTCATAGATTTTGGACTCATAATTATTGTTTTGAATGAAATTGTAAACTACTTTTAAGTATGAATCTGAATAATTTTCATCGTATTGAGGAAAAACAATTACCAATTTTTCATAGGGAAATTATATTCAAAAAGTATTATTTAATTGACAAATAGAATTCTCTTTAAAAATCCATAAGATATGCCCCTTGCAAAAGATATAGAAGAACTTTATCACCTTCCTCATTTAAGTAAAGACTATAAAGGCTTAATCTATACGTTTGACCTGGACAAAACCTATTTGATAACTCATTTTGAGCGGCTGCATAAATTAGTGCAGATCCCTTTTGAGAAGGCTACACATAAAAAAAATATACCAGGCACTGCCGCGCTTGTTCGCGAACTTAAAAAAGAAAATGCTCCTTTATTTTTTATTTCAGGTTCTCCTCAATATATACAAAATGTTATCAAGGAAAAATTAAACCTGGATGGTGTTGATTTTGATGGACTCTTATTAAAAAATTTTATAGAGTCTATTCGTAAATTAAAACTAAAAAAACTAGTAGATAAAATAGGCTATAAACTGGCGGCCCTTCTTTATGGCAGGTCTGTATTTCCACGAAATGCCTCTGAAATATTATTTGGAGATGACTTTGAACATGATGCTACCATTTATTCATTTTATTCCGATATAATCTCTGGAAAGTTTGAAGAATTTGAAGTACTAACCATATTAAAACGCTGGAGAGTCAGTAAAGAAGAGTTTAATCTGATCAGAAAATATTTGGTCAGGTTGAACAAAGTTCGTAAAAAGAAAAAATATATTGTGAAGAAGATATTTATTCATTTAGAGGCAAATACACCTCCCAGGAAACATATGATCTTTTCTGATAAGATAATTCCTACCTATAATTATTTTCAAACTGCGCTGGTTTTATATATTGACAAATATATTACATTCACAGGGTTATTGCGTGTTATGAATGAGTTAACCAAAAAATATTATTTTGATCCATCTCAATTTACTTTTTCTGTAAAGGACTTGCTCCAGCGTGATATTTTAAATGTAAAAAAAGGAGAAAAACTATTGAATATGTTTTTTACAAAGGATCAGTCAATTCTACCATCCAAGATATTAGATAAATTCATAATGAAACTAAGCCGTATACTGGATACATTTTCGAAAGAGTTAAAATATACTAAGCAAGATTCACTTATCCATAAAATAAAACGAAAAGGCATTCAAAAGAAAAGTTCTGAAACCGATCTGTTAGAAAAATACTTTAATTATATACCAAAAAATAATCTATAAGAAGATAAAGATTCTGCTTCTATTATTTGAAATCAATAATATATGAAAAAGAAAGCCAAAAAACATGATCTAAGCATAGAGCATATCCATAGATACGAGACTAAATGGATGTCTAAATGGATAAAAGAAAAGACATACAGTGTTTCAGATAAGTTAAAAAAAACTAAATTTTATACATTGGTGATGTTTCCTTATCCCTCTGGAAAAATTCATATGGGGCATGTGCGAAATTATTCCATAGGAGATGCCATTGCCAGATATAAATCTCTAAAAGGCTTTCAGGTATTGAACCCTATTGGATGGGATTCTTTTGGATTGCCTGCAGAAAATGCAGCCATTCAAAATAAAATATCTCCTCTCCTATGGAGTATGCAAAATATAGATACAATGCGTTCCCAATTAAAACGTATGGGATTTTCTTATGACTGGGATAGAGAAATCACTACATGCCAGCCAGAGTATTATCGCTGGAATCAATATTTCTTTTTAAAAATGAAAGAAAAGGGGCTGGTTTATAAGCAAAAAGCACCCGTAAATTGGTGCGATGAATGCAATACTGTTTTGGCAAATGAACAGGTAGTGGATGGATTTTGCTGGAGACATTCAGACATAGCCATAAAAAAAAAAGATTTAGAACAATGGTTCTTCAGAATCACTCTATTTGCCGATGAATTGCTGAAAGACCTTAAAAAACTGAAAGGTAAATGGCCAGATAGAGTTCTATTCATGCAAGAGAATTGGATTGGAAAATCGGAGGGTGTTCTTTTGAATTTTACAACTTCATTCAAGACAAAAATTCCCGTATTTACCAGCAGAATAGATACTATCTATGGTGTAACATTCTTAGCGGTATCCCCGGAACATAAAATTTTGGATCATATCCAACAAAAAAAAATCAAGAGTAAGCTAAAATCTTTTAAAGAAAAGGTCTCTTTTATGTCAGATATAGAAAGAAAAGATCCTCGCTCAAAAGAAGGTATTTTTACTGGTATCTATGCTGAAAATCCTTTGACAAAAGAACAAATTCCTGTGTATGCTGCAAATTTTATTTTATCTAACTATGGAACTGGCGCCGTAATGGCTGTACCGGCCCATGATCAAAGAGATTTTGAATTTGCAAAAAAGTATAATTTACCCATTAAATTGGTGATCCTTCCTAAAAATGATCCAGACTTTAATAAGGAATCCCTGGAAAGTGCTTTTACAGAAGATGGAATATTGTGTAATTCTGGTATCTATAACGATCTTGATTCCATACAAGCCCGAAAACGCCTTACAAGATATTTAGAAAAAGAAAATTTAGGACACTCAGAAACACAATACAGGATCAGGGATTGGCTTATTTCAAGGCAAAGATATTGGGGAACTCCCATACCTATTATTTATTGTGATGATTGTGGTACTGTACCTGTTGATGAAAAAGACATTCCGGTTATTTTACCCCAGGATATTGATTTTACAGGGAAAAGTAATCCTTTAACCCAGAGAAAAGACTTTATTGAAGTAAAATGTTCTGTATGCAAAAAAAACGCCATCCGAGAAACAGATACGATGGATACCTTTGTAGATTCTAGCTGGTATTTTCTACGTTTTTTATCTCCTCATTCGGAAGAAAGCCCTGTGGAGAAAAACACCCAGTCTGCTTATATGCCTGTAGACCAATATATTGGAGGCATAGAACATGCGAATATGCATTTATTATACGCCAGGTTTTTTATGAGAGTATTGAATCAACTCAATATAACCAATATAAAAGAACCCTTTGATAAACTGCTTACACAGGGAATGGTCATGAAGGATGGATCTAAAATGAGTAAGAGCCTGGGCAATGTAGTGGATCCAGATGATCTTATTTCTAAATATGGAGCCGATTCTGTTCGTTTATTTTCTTTATTCGCAGCCCCTCCAGAGAAAGATCTGGAGTGGTCTGATCTGGCAGTGGAGGGTACCTTTAGATTTGTTAAAAGAATTTATCAATTTATAGAGAAGAAAAGAGCAGATATTCCTCTTTTACAATTTTATACAGAAACTATTTCCCAAAAACCAAAGAATAAAAGACCCTCTTCTTTGCTACGCGAAATCCATAAAACAATTGGATCCGTTACCAATGATATGGAAAAAAAATCCTATAATACATGCATTGCCCATTTAATGAAATTATTGAACTTTTTATACCTTAATTATTTTGAAGTAAAGAATGGTGAAATGGATATGCAGGAACAAAATCTACTTTCTTTTTCCGTCACTTCTATATTGATACTGCTGATCCCGTTTGCTCCTTATGTTAGTCTGGAACTATTGGATAGGTTGAACATGCCAGACAAAGCACATCTCAAATGGCCCCAAATGATCAATGAATTTATTCTGGATGAAAATATTGTGATCGTCATTCAGGTAAATGGTAAACTGAGAGATAAGATCACCGTTACTGCTTCCTCTTCCAAAGAAGAGATACTAAAAGCAGCCCATCTAAGCAAAAAAATTCACCCTTACATAGAGAACAAAAAAATAAGGCGTACTATATTCGTTCCTGATAAACTTATTAATTTTGTTATTTAAAATTCGATTAAAAATGTCGAATTATAAATCATGTTTTCATTTAATATAAAATTGATAAAGTGATTCTTATGGGTTGGATAAAAAAAAAAATAATTTCCGGTGATGAGACCAGATATTTGATCGAAAGGAAAATAATCTGGAATAAGAAAAATTCACAAAAACTTGAAAAAGAACTTCAAAATCAACTACAAAACTTAAGAGAAAATACTTTACAGAGATCGAATCATCCCGATGTTCCAGTAAAAGCAAACCTACAGGATAAAAGAGGCCTTGGTTTGATCAAAATTTTTTCTAAAGATGATCTAAAGCATAGTCCAGAAGTTCCTATGGCAAAAGAAGAAAATAGAAAAAAACAACAAGATAAAGTCATGAAATCTATGAAAGTCATGATCTTGCCCATGAAACCAGATTTAAATCCAGATGATGAGAAAGAAAGTTGGAAAAAGTTTGTGGTGAACGAAGAAAAGAGAACAGACCACATTTATGATCTGGAAAAAGAATTTGAGAGGGGTTTGGATTCAGCGATAAAAGACAAATCATACGATAATACGGATCAAGAAACAAAAGAAAAATCTGATAGTGCTATGAATTCTGAGACAGAAGGTCCATTAGAAAATGGTATACCAGAAGATATTAATTCTAATATAGAGGATCCATTAGATCATGATGCACCCAGGAATAACATAGAAGATATATCACAAAAAATAGCAGAAGAAGAATTATCCATGAAACTTGTTTATTTGGATAATACCGAAGAAGCAAATTCTGATCTTTCAGAAACAGAAGATCCAATAAAAATTCCAGGTTCTCTTTTAACGGAAGAAAAAGAAATAGTAACTTCTGGAGCAAAGCAAACAGAAGAATGGGAAAATACACTTGATGAAAAGATCACTCCCGATCCTGCTGAAGAATTGCAAGAAAGTGTATCCATTACACCCAGGTTACAAGCCGATTCACCTTATGCGATGGATCAAAATATTCTAAAAATAAGCAGGGATGCATACCAATGGAGCACCTCAGAAGAAATACAAGAAACCATACAAAAATTGGAAGAGACTCTTGGACAATTCGGGATTGAAGGTAATGTAGTTGGTATTCAGAAAGGGCCAATTATCGCTCGCTATGAAGTTAAAATGGCTCCTGGTATCAAAGTAAATAAAATCTTATCCCTTACGGATGAGTTGGCCATGGCATTGGAGGCAATTAAGGTGCGCATAGAGGCTCCTATCCCAGGTAGATCTACCATAGGAATTGAAATCCCAAATAAAAAAAGATTGCCAGTTTTATTGGGAGATATACTGACAGATGTAAGTTTTAAGGAATACGAAGGAATGCTATCTTTACCGTTGGGAAAGGATATTGCTGGGAATCTGGTAATGGTAGATCTTACTAAACTTCCTCATTTATTAATTGCAGGGGCCACCGGGTCGGGAAAATCTGTAATGGTAAATTCTTTCATTATCAATTTTATATTAAATAAAAGTCCTCTGGATATTCGTTTTCTTCTTATTGATCCTAAATTAGTAGAACTATCCCAATATAACGAGATACCTCATTTACTGCATCCTGTGATCACAGATCCTCAAAAGGCAGTGAGTGCTCTAAATTGGACGGTCGAAGAGATGGAGAGAAGATATGAAGATCTGGCGGAATTCAAGGCAAGGGATATTACTTCTTACAATGAAAAAATCAACCAAAAAGATATCAATATACCTCCTATGCCCTATATTATATTATTGATCGATGAATTAGGAGATTTAATGATGGTGGCTGGTAAGGATGTGGAATCTTCCATCATACGTTTATCACAAAAAGCAAGAGCAGTGGGTATTCATTTGATCCTGGCAACACAAAGACCTTCTGTTGATGTAATTACTGCATTGATCAAGGCAAATTGTCCGGCTCGTATAGCCTTGCAAGTGGCTCAAAAAACAGACTCCAGAACTATTTTAGATTCTAACGGAGCAGAACAGCTTTTAGGAGAGGGAGATGCTCTTTTTAAGCATCCTGCCAGGGGGCAATTGGTTAGAATACAGGCTCCTTTAGTAAAAGATGAGGAAGTAGAAAAAATAGTCAAGGAAGCTTGCCATTATTGTAAACCTGAATATATTATTCTGGAAAATCCCGCTGGAAAGGTCAGTAAATTAAATCCAGAAGAAGAGGATCTTTTGGAAAAAGCCTGGGAGATCATTTTAGAAAGCCAAAAAACATCTGCTAGTTATTTGCAAAGAAGGCTTAGAATAGGCTATAACAAAGCAGCCCGTTTAATAGAAACATTTGAATCGCGCGGATATATTGGGCATCAAATTGGGTCTAAACCAAGAGAAATATTAAAAAACAAATTAGTTTAGAAAAACGCTAATTCAATTTTCCAGTATTTTTTTTACTTCTTCCATAAAATCTTCTTCTGTAAATGGTTTGGAAATAAAACTTTTTGCTCCACATTCAAGAGCCTGTAATATCATTTGTTTTTGCCCCACAGCACTTACAATAAGAATTTTTCCATTTTCATCATATTCTAATATCTGCTTAAGAGTTTCGATTCCATTCTGCTCGGGCATAGAGATATCTAGAGTAACCAAGTCTGGAGAAATCTCCTTGTACATGCTCACGCCTTCCTTACCATCTTCAGCCTCTCCCCCAATTGAGTAACCAGCTTTTCTTAGTAGCTGGCCTAGTCTTGATCGCATAATTGCCATATCATCTATGATAAGTATTTTTTTCATTTGAACCTCCTTTTTTTTAATCTATACTTTTTTCTTTGGTATACGAATAATAAATGAAGTGCCTTCACCTGATTTAGTGATGATCCTTATTCCTCCTTTCAATGTATCTATTTCTTTTTTTACAACACTCATCCCTACTCCTCTTCCTGATATTTCATCAACTTTAGAGGATGTAGATATATTGGGTTCGAATATAAGTTCATTGAGCCTACTTCTGGATACTTTTTGACCTTTTGTTAATATTTGTTTCTCCTCTCCTATAGCCCTGATCTTATCCCAATCTATTCCCCTGCCATCACCTGTAAGAATAATTGTAATATATTTTTTATTTTTATCTCTTATTTCCAGGATAATATTACTTTCTTCGGATTTCCCCAGTGAGGCTCTTTCCTCAGGAGTTTCAACACCATGATCAATCATATTGCGTATAATATGTAAAAGAGAGTTGGATAAAGTCTTATATTGAATAGGTTCTAAAAGTATATCTCCTCCTTTTATATGAACAGCTACTTTCTTCCCTCTTTTATCCGCTAATCTTTTAGCTGCCTGAGGAAAATGACGAAATATTGCTTCTGCTTTTATTTTTTTGAGAGAACTTATGTGCTCTAACAATTCAGGATCTTCTTTATATTTCTCTTTTATTTTGTTTTCTATTTCTACAATTCGGTCAAATGAAATAAAAATGGAAGTAGGATCAAAACTACTAAGCCATTCATCCCCCAATTTGCTTGTAAGAAATTCTATTTCTTTATCAAATACTGATTTTACCCGCATAAATTTTTCTTTAAATTTTTCTATGCTTGTATTTTTGTCAATAGAAATCAAAAAATCTTCTAAAGAATGTGTTTCATACATGGTCTTTTCAAATCCAAAAAATCCAAAACCTGCCTTGATATTATGCACCTGAAGTATATATGATTTAATATTTTCTACATCTTTAAAAGAATCCAGTATTTCCAAAAAAGAGAACAAATTTTTTACTTCTTCCATAAAATTGGCAAAATATCTGGCATTGGATATTATTTTAAACAAATGATTTTGCACATCTTTATCTGAACTTAATTTTTTTTCGAGTTCTCTAGTCTTTGTCACATCTGTCATGATACACATGATCCTTTCATCATCTATTCTTTTATATTCCAGATCAATTTCTTTGTTATTAATATGAACATTGTTTTCCAATAATCTGAAAATGACCTCTGGCCTTAATTCTCCGGAGAATATTAATCTAATAGAATCAGAGAAATTCTTCTGTTTCATTGTTTCTTTTGGGGAGAAAAGAATTTTTGTGACTTCTTTATCTTCCAGATCTTGTATGCCAAATATTCTTTCACATTCCTTTGAATATCCCTTTTCAATTCGAACTTCTCTACCAAAAGAGAAAAATCCCTGATTCGTAAGGCTCAAAAAGTCGTTTAATGCTCTAGTGCGTTCATTCAAGTCTTTTTCTAATCTATTTTTATATCCTTTAGCTAATTGACCAAATTCGGTAATACTTGTTTCATCTTGACTTTCTTCCGAAGTATCTTGGTTCAATACTCTATAGAAATCGTGTAGCTCTGTGGACACTTTATGCGCACTTAGATTTAAGCCTTCTCTTTCGTCTTTTTCAGAAATTCTAAATGGTAAAATCATATTCAGAAATTTAAATAAGATGAAGCTATTCCCAAAGCTCCATACTCCACAAACCAGGATTCCAATGGATTGAGCCTTTAGCTGTTCTATAAAATTGAGACCTTTTTCTGTGAAATCCGTATTCCCGAAAAAAGCGATAGATAAAGTACCCCATATACCAGCTACTAAATAAGTAGGAATTATTTCTATGGCATCGTCCAATTTCATTTTTTCTATTATAGATTTAAAAATAATTGATAAAATGCCTGCAATGCACCCAACCCATATGGACTTTGTCTCATCTATACAATGAGCGCCAGCGCTTATAGCCACTAAACCAGATATACTACCCATAATTAAAAATTTAGGATTTGGAATTTTATACACCAACCATCCTAAAGCAAGAGCACTGATCATTCCAAAAGCACCGCTTATCATGGTCCTTAGAAGGATACTTGGAACATGATTATTCAGCTCAAAACTGGCTCCCCCATTAAAGCCAAACCAACCAAACCATAAGATCAATAATCCAACGCCTGCCAAAGGTAGATTACCTCCAATGATTTCTTTACTGCGGCCATCTTTTGTAAATCGATCTATCCTGGCACCGACTATGATCATAAGAGCTAAGGCACACCAACCTCCCATACTATGCACGACTGTCGCTCCGGCAAAATCAACAAATCCTAGCTCGTTTAACCAGCCGTTGATCCCTCTTCCTAAAGAGTCTCCCCAAGCCCAATGCCCAAAAATTGGATAAAGTATACAGGATATAATAAGAGTTATGAAGATATATATACGATAGTGGACTCTTTCTGTGATGGCTCCCGAAGCAATAAGAGCTGTGATAGAGCATAATATGCTTTGAAAAATAAAGAATATAGTTAAGCTCCCGCCTTCTGCAAGAGATTTAACCTTTTTAGAATAAAAGATCTTTTCTCCGTCTTCACCTAGAACATAATCAATCCATGTTGAAAAGAAAAAATAATCACTGCCTATCCAACCATTTATAGATACTCCAAAAATAAAGGCAAATCCTATTACCCAAAAACAGATAAAAGAAATCGCTATAATGGTTAAGGTTTTTACTGTAATATTAATACTATTTTTAGATCGGGTTAAGCCAGATTCTATGAGCAAAAAACCACTCTGCATAAAGAAGCATAAAATAGCGCTTAGACCAACCCATAAAACATCTTTTTCAGTCCATTGATAGATCATTATAATTACCTTTAAGTATATTTTTATAGCGTTTAGCACAGTCAACCTTTATTTTTCAATATTGTATCAATAATCTGAATAAAAATGGATTTGATCTATTGAGAACATCCCATGCTATGGAATGGTAAAGTAGCGGATTTTTTCACTTTACGAGTGTGAGTTTTTTAGCTTACTCTTGGGAGAGATGATCATTTATGAGAACAGCCAGGTATGTCAAGTGTCTGGGTAAGACCACATGCGTGACCAGCCTTGCAAAACATCCATGTTTTACAGGGAAAAGTTTATGCTCCTTTAGTTCAAAAACTTCTTGACCGTATTCATACAGTTTTCAGAGAGTATACTTGATGTTACTCTATAAAAATATCATCCTGCTTTTTATCTTGATATTTGGCTTTTCTTTTTGTTCTGCCAGATTTGTAAAGAAAGATCAGTTAAAGATATTGAATAAAAAATACTCAAGCGTATATCAGATCAAAAAAGAAGTGGACATAGGGAACAATAAGAAAGCAAGACTTAACCAAAAAGTACGCTTGTATTTTATATCCAATAGTGAGTCCATAAAGGTATATGCCTATCCCCATGATTCCCCCAGGGAATCTGCAGTAGGAGACAATATCTTATACCTTTTTGAGGATGACTTCCCAAATGAAGAATGGGATCATGATCTACTTGAAAAAAAATTGGCAGAGATCATTAAACCAATCAAATAAATTAATGAATAAATATTTTTTTTCTACCTGGGGATCTTTCTGCTTTTGCAGTATATATTCATTCTTATTTAGAATTTCTTTATTTCAGGTACAAATATTACCTGCTAAATTTCTTTATGTAATAAGAGATTTTATATGCGGTTTTTTTTTTGATCTATCTTTTTTTGCCTTTGTATTATATTTATTCTATTTCAGAAAAACAAAGATACTGGGATATTTTCTGGGTCTATTATTCATTATTCTGAACATAGTCCATTTATCCATAAGCCATCATTTTAAAGAAGGATTAGTGAATTTTAGCTATCTTGTAGAGTATATATCCAATATAAATGTATTGCTAAAAACGGGAACGGATCTGCTTCCTGCATGGGATATATTTACATTAGCCTTCTTACCTCTTATTTCCTGGACGATCCTTTTTTATAAATTTACCCAGAGGGAAAAAAAGGATATAAAATTAAAGAACATTAAAAATTTTAATGACGGCGTACTTAAATTCATAAAAAAATATAGAATGGGTATACTATTATCTGGAACCTTATTTTTTGCCAATGGTTGCATAATGATCAATTCTTTTTATAATAATCCTTTGTCAGATAACTCTATGAATGTTCATGTGAATAATATTATCTATCGAATGGTGGTTACAGAATGGAATGCCTGGAGTCAAAAAATAAAATATGATCTGTTTAAAGATACTCATAAAAGTAAGGAAAACAAAAAAGAGACTCTCCCCGCAAGAAGTCATTTTGAATCACAAGGATATTATTTTTCCTCATCAGAATATATTTTAATGAAGAGTAAACACAGATCCGTTTCAAATATTCCTTCTTCCTCAAAGAGAGAGTATCCTAATATAGTGATCATTATGCTTGAATCTATACCTGCGAAAGAGACTGGTTTCAGAAAATATGATCCATCTCCTGGAAGAAATGTTACTCCTTTTTTAAATTCTCTCATGGACAAGTCTGTGATCGTACCTTATTTTTTTGCAAATTCTGATTATACGGCAGGTGCAGAAACGGCCGCTTTTTGTTCTACTCATGATTCTTTAAGATATTCCATAGGGTCTGGTTCTATATTAAGAAATTACACCTATCTGAACATGCTTTGCCTACCTGAAATACTTGTTTCGTTTGGTTATTCTACTGTATTCTTCCATAGCTATACGTCCACCTTTGATAATAAACATATATTTTTCCCTTTAAATGGGATACAGGAAGTCATTGACCAGGATCATGAGGCTTTTAAAAACTCAAAAAAAAATTATTGGGGCATTTCAGATAAAGAAATGCTTGAATATGGTATACGGTCTTTAAGCCTAAAAAAAGAGCCTTTCTTGAGTATTTTTTTAATGACCAATACGCATACTCCTTATATACTACATGATAAGTCTAAAAAAGTAAACTTTACCGAAAAAAGAGTATTCAATAATTATCTGAATGCAATCTACCAAACAGATGAAGCTTTAAGAATATTCTTTAAAAAAGCCTCTGCTAAAAAATGGTTTGGAAATACCATTTTCCTAATTACTTCTGACAATGGAGCTTTGCGGTCTGATATGGTTTTTAGTTCCTTGAAACTTCATACTTATTTTAAGATGTTGCATTTAATTCCTTTTCTGCTTTATTCCCCTGGGAAAAAATTCGGCCTGCATCCAAGGGTACTGGACCTATCCGCAGCCAGCCAAATTGACATTACACCTACTATTTTAGATATTTTGAATATAGAAATAGCCAATCCATTTGCAGGAGAAAGTTTATTCAAAAAAAGAAGAAGGAAATACACATTTATATATAACTGGTTCAATCGTTATTATCGATTATCCTGGCCTTATATTTATCATCATAAGGATAATAAATTATATCATTTAAAAACAGGCAAATTAAAGATTATCCCTTCTGAAACACTATTTGAATATAAAAATTGGGTTGATTCTAACAAGAATATTTTCAACTATCTCATTTATCACAATAAAATATGGCCCTCTGAATTAGAGCTAAAAAAAATGGAAGTATGGCCATAAAGAACCAGCATACCAAATTCTTTTTAACCATATCATAAATAGTGGTCAACCTAAGCCTTTATCATAGTATGGATACATGATAAAAGTTCCTGCAGGGCTAAATTTTACAAAACAGCATGAATGGTTCAGTATAAAAGGCAAGATCGCCACTGTGGGCATTACGGATCATGCACAGAATGCAATGGGTGACGTCGTATATATAGATTTTTCTGAAATAAACAAACAATTCAATGAGGGGGAAATAATCGCTTCTATTGAATCTGTTAAAGCTGTTTCGGATGTATATGCACCCCTGGCAGGCAAATTAATTGAAATCAACCAAACTTTAAGTAAAGAACCTGAACTATTGAATCAGCATTGCTATACAAAGGGTTGGATGTTACAAATAAAATTTACAGAAAAACCTAAAGAAGCCATTTTGAACACAGAAGAATATAAAAAATTTATTTCAGATCTTTAAAAATAATAATTCAGGTTTGGATCAAAAAATCCATGATGATTGCTACTATTTGATCAATTCATTCGTCATATCTTTATCAAGATCGTTTATATATCCACGAAATAGAATTAATTTTATGCTAAAGTTCAATAAATATATTTTCATTTTTAGTATATTCTCTTTAGCCTACTGCGACAGACCCAAAAAAGTATCTCCGTCAGTAGAACAAAGTTCTTTATTATTCAATGAACCTCTGGTAAATGTAAGCAAAGAAGAGATCATTACGGATGAAAGAGGAAGAGAAGATTCTTTTGAAGTGTCTCTTATTCGTAGGCCAGAAGCCATGGTCAAAACATACATACAGAGCAGCAGTCCACTCGATGTAGAATTATATCTAGAATACCTGGAGTTTACACCTGAAAATTGGAACGAACCTCAAACCGTAATAGTAAAAGGTATTACAGAGGGCATTCTAGACGGAGACAGTCAGTTTTTTATCACATTGAGTCCATTATATTCAAATGATCTTAGATTCCATGGATATGATCCACCGGATGTAAAGGTTTGGAATTATGAAAGAGACCAGGGAGTATTTACATTCTTATCTAAAAATGAAAGAGAAAATGCAATGGTAGAGGGAATAACTTTGTTAGAGGGGGCTACTAAAAATCTTGAATTGGTCTTTGGGTCATATCCTTACGTAGGCCTTAATATGAGTTTAACCACTGAGGATGGATCTGTTTCTATTACACCTTCTTCTTTAAACATTACCTATGCAAACTGGAGAGATACATTCGTTCTTTCTGTTCAATCTATGGATGATGATATACTACAGGGGGATCGTACTGTTCTTATTCGTTTGAATATAGATACAAGAGATATATTATATACAACCTTCCTGGAATCTTTTAGTGAACCTGTCCTGAGAATTCATATTAAAGATAATGAGGTGGATGAAGATTCTGAAGATGAGACAGGGGAAAATAATGAGGAAGTATTACCAGGAATTAACTATACAAAAAATGAAATTAATTTACCGGATCATATAACACTCACAGAAGGAATAAATACAGAATATACTTATATGGCCGTTTTAAATACACAGCCTGTGAGCAATGTAGAAATCAATGTGGGATTGGTCAATTCTCCTTCTAACTTAAGCGTTGAGTCTGGTAGTCTACTTACTTTTACACCTGACAATTGGGACATACCTAAAATGGTAAGATTACTTTTGAATGATGATAATCTGTCAATGGGAACATCTTCTGTTGTACTGAATCATTCGATCAGTAGTTCAGATTCAAACTATACAAGTCTTGGACCGCAAAATTTTAATTTAACCGTAAATGATAATGATATGGCAAAGATCATATATACAACGGAAGATGGTATAGAACTAAGTGATTCCATCGCCATTATAGAAGGTCTGGATACTGAATTACTATACAGTATTTCCTTAAATTCACAACCAGAAGCGGAAGTAAATATTTCCATTGATCTGAATAGTGCTCCTCCTAATTTAAGCATCTATAATGTTCCTCCTGGCAGTTCTGATAATTCCAGGTTGGTCGTTCTTAATTTCAACTCTTCCAATTGGAATCAACCAAAGGGAGTAAGGATCGTACTCACGGATGATATCATGTACTCGGGAGATATTCTATTTACTCTAATGCATCTGGTTACAGGATCCATAGAATATATGGGTATGAATAAAGATGTTGACCTATTAATACAAGAAGATGAGACAGAAGATGAATGTAATGTTGTACCAGGATTTGAACAGACTCCTAATTTCGATGGATATGGCGAAGGTACAACAGAAAATCCTTATATAATATGCAATGCAAATCAATTGCAGGCAATGAGAGATGACATTAATGCATACTATGCACTTGGGCAAAATATAAATGCCTCTTCTATTAATACAAATACCTGCCACATAGGCACTAGCGGTACATGTACAGGATTTCAACCTATTGGGATGGAGTCAAATAAATTCACAGGCGCTTTAGACGGAAAAGGATTCACCATAAGCAACCTTAGAATCAATATCAATCTTACCTCTGGCCGCTCTTATGTAGGTCTTTTCGGATATACATTGGGCGCGAATATCAGGAATATTAGCTTGTTGAATGTAGATATAGATGCTTCTTATGCTTTTAATTCTAATTCTTATGCAGGTGCCCTGGTAGGGTGGAATGGTGGAAGTAGTAGTATAACCAATTCTTATTCTACAGGGAATGTTTCTTGTTCTTCTTCTTCTGGTGTTGGTTTTTCTTTTTTATATACAGGCGGCCTGATAGGGAGGAATCATGGGGGAAGTAGTATAACCAATTCCTACTCTACAGGGAATGTTTCTATTTCTACTTCTACTCTTTTGGGTTCTTCTGTAGGAGGCCTGGTAGGGTGGAATGATGGAAGTAGTATAACCAATTCCTATTCTACAGGGAATGTTTCTGCTTCTTCTCCTTCTGCATATTCAGGCGGCCTGGTAGGGTTGAATGAGAGAAGTAGTATAACCAATTCCTACTCTACAGGGAATGCTTCTGCTTATTTTTCTAGTAATGGTTCATATGTAGGCGGCCTGGTAGGGTGGAATGAGGAAAGTAGTATAACCAATTCCTACTCTACAGGGAATGCTTCTTCTTTTTCTCGTTATGCATATACAGGCGGTATGGTAGGGTATAATGTTAGCAGTAGTATAACTAATTCCTACTTTACAGGGAATGTTTCTTCTTCTTCTTCTGCTTCTGGTTCTTCTTTTTCTTATGCAGGCGGTCTGGTAGGGTATAATGAGGAAGGTAGTAGTATCAATTCCTATTCTACAGGGAATATTTCTTCTTCTGCTTCTTCTGATTCTTCTTCTTTTTCTTATGCAGGCGGCCTGATAGGGAGGAATAGTGCGGGAAGTAGTATAATCAATTCTTACTCTACAGGGAATGTTTCTTCTTCTGCTTCTTCTTCTTTTGCAGGCATCATGGTAGGGTGGAATAGTAATAGTATAACCAATTCCTATTATGATATAGATACCGCAACATTAGTCAAAAATGGTAGTCAAGCCCCCGATACTGCCGTAGGCATCAATAGAGATATTCTTACTTGTGTAGGTGGCTTCTCATCACCTTCATTCAAGACACCCACTGCTCCTAATACAGGCAGCTGTAGCTCACTGACTATTCTTATTTTCTTCAACTGGCAAACTCCTTTTAATATAGGTGGTACATCTGCAGCAGACGAGGAATCTGTGAGATATGAAAGTAATAATGACGGTAGTGTTACAACCGCTGATGACTTCATCTGGAATTTTGGCTCTACAACAGAATATCCAATGATCGCTTCTATTTCGCAAACATCAGATGAACAGGCGGTAAGAATGGCATCTGGTTTCTTACGATTTTCAAACACCACCCTTGGAATTCCCTCTGAAGACGACTATGCATTCTTCCATTCTATAGGTGATTCTGTTACGAGTATTGCCATTAAGAGCATAGGTATCCAGGATACCCTTGTAACAAGCTATGAAATCCAAGATGAAGCCGGAAATGCTCTTGCCTATCCTACGGTAGATACTAACATAACAGAAGATCATACTGAACCAACGATCCATGTGGATTCACTTACTGCTGGTCAAGAATTTTATCTTAAAGTGGTTTTTGTAAGAGGATCGGCTAACTTTGAGCAAAGGTATAGATTCAAGAAAAATTAGAAAAAAATAAGTGGAAATAAAATAAAATTCAGGGCAATTGCAGACTTTCGTGTTCGTTTCGGTAAAGAGATTGAAGAGGTATTCACTCATTCAATATCTTTGTTATGTCATAAAAACCCTAATATTGGGTATGAAGCTCATTATTTCAATTACAATGAAGATGAAGATCATTTTATTTGTCCTGAGGGCAAGAGTTTAGAGTTTCACAGAGAGTATGTAGAAGATAGCAGAAAGTATACAAGTTATCATGCTAAACCTGCTGATTGTGTTATTTGTACTGTGCGTAAAGAATGTTGTACTGCAAAAGTAAAAATCGCTGCAATAGCCTTCAATTTTAGCAAAATGATACGGGAACAGCTTGTATAGATCAGGAAATTATTTCGTATTTTAGAGAAAAAATATCAAAAAACCTTTGGGAACAAAAAATACGATATAGATTACAATGTAGCAAATTATTCTTCTGTGTTGAGGCACAGGCTCGATATGTGTACAAAGTACAGCCTAACGGCATTGGTTATTGTAGATTTTTTAATAAATTAATTGTCACCACATAGTATATTGATAAAAAGGCAATTTAAAAATTTTTCTCTGGCAATTATGATATGATACAGTTTCAAAAGATAAAATATGTCTTTCTATTTTCTCTGATCCCTTTATTTGTTGATTGCAAAGTAAATCAATTTCTTCTTCTTCAAAATAGCTTAAAAGTAAAGAAAAATATTGTAATTATTTATACTGCCCCCACTACCCTAAAAAATAGTAGAAATCGAAATGATCTGCTGAATGTGCCAGATTCTTTCCATATAATTAAATATTCCATTAAAGATGCATTAGATGTTCATCTAAAAAATAAAAATATTATTGTACCCTCTGATCATTTTACCATTCATGGAAGGATACCATTGACTGTAACAGAATTTGATAAGACCAGAATCCCGCCCAATTCTATTATTTTAGTAGTAAATCTTTTGGGTTTTTATGAAGCAGTCCCGGTGGGGATCAAAAGAAAGCAATATAATGTACTCTTAGAAGTAAACCTTAGATTCTTAGATGCGGATACAAACGAACAACTTAGCAGAAATAAATCTGTTGGTTCAGTGAGGCTCCCCCCCGTTGAAAATAAATCAGAAATTGATCTACTTTCTAATTTGGATCAATTGAAAAGCATAGTAAATCAAAATACAATAAAAATTTTAAAGGAGTTATTAAAAATATGATCAGGATAATGGATCATGTCCGGAATCCTTGTATGTCTTGCAATCTTGAAGATACCTGGCATTCTAAAAAAGATATCTTTATGAATAAAAAAAATGCTTTCCATAATAAGTATATCCAATTAAATGAACAATAAATAGTTTTAGATGGAATCAAATAAAAAAAGATAGATCATTAAGAGAAGAAAAACATTTAGGTAACAAATATGAATTTATTGCATATCGGATTTTCAAATACTGTTTCTCTGGATAAAATTGTAGCGATCATATCTCCCGAAACCTCTGCCGCTAAAAAAATGCGCGCTACGGCCAGAAGTCAAAATTCACTGATTGATTGTACAATGGCTAGAAAACTGCGTTCCATGATATTGACAGACAGCCAATATATTTTCTTGTCTAGCATAAGGCCAGAAGCATTACTCCAAAGAACAGAACAAACACCTTCCGGAACATCATCATCAAATTCTACTGTACAAATAAGTCCAGAGAAATAGTAGATTTTATTATCTTATCCTATTTATCCATAAGTGTTTGAATACAAGTACAAAAATTTATATATAAAGGCTGTTAGTATTGGTGGGGTCGAAACCTGTTACATACTTCCTCATTTTAACATAGCCTTTGATGCTGGTAAATGCCCTGATCCTTTGATTGATATTTCAAGACTATTTATCACTCATGGTCATTTGGATCATTCTTCAGGTGTACCCTATTATATTAGTCAAAGATCTTTAAGAGGTTTACCAGGGCCGGATATCTACTTACCTAAAAAATTAAGATCTCCAATGAAAAACATACTAAAAAAATGGAATAAAATAGAAGGCTATAAGGCAAAATGTAATCTGGTTCCTATGCGATGGAATGATAAAATACAAATAAATAGAAATCACTATGTACAAGCAATTCCTTCTTTTCATAGGATTCCTTGTAATGGTTATATATTATTCGAAAAAGTAGTTAAATTAAAAAAAGAATACTTGAGACTACCTTCCAATGAAATTGTTCGGCTGAAAAAACAAGGAAAAGATATATTTCATAAAGTAGATAATCCTGTTTTTGCCTTTTCAGGGGATTCTACTATTGAATTTGTATTAGAGAATGAAGCCGTTAGAAGATCAAAGGTGCTCTTCATGGAATGTACCTATATTGATCAAAAAAGACCCGTAAAAAGAGCAAGGGAATGGGGGCATACCCACTTAGATGAGATCATTCACTATAAAGACTATTTTCAAAATGAAAGATTAGTTCTTGTACATTTCTCAAAAAGATATGGATCTAAAAATATTCAGAAAACTCTAAAAGCGAAATTACCTGATGTCTTAAAAAATAAAGTAGATATTCTATCTAAAATTCAACCTATTGCATAGGTCTAGTGAATTTTCTAATATCTTTAAAGTATGGCAACACAAGAACAAATAAAAGGATATTCTTTGGCTAGTTTTGCCAGCATTTCTGCCAGTATTTTTTTTATTTCTTACAAAGAGGTTAGTCTTACCATAGCCCCTATTGTATTCGTATTTTTAATCTACATATTTGGATCCATGATCAATATCATTGTTTTACTTTTCCAAAAAGAAAACACTGGTTTTAATAAAATAACTATATTAAATGGAATTCTTTTTGGAATTATCTCCGTGATCGGCAATTATGCCATAGGAAGATCTCTTGAAGGGGTAAATCCAGGATTGGTCGTTGTTATATTAAGATCACAGGTGATATGGGTTATTCTTATGGGTATTCTTTTTCTAAAAGAAAGGGTGAACAGTAGCTTTATAATCGGATGCGTACTCGCATTCATTGGATTTTTTATCTTGAACAATGAAAAGATAAAAGGGGGAGTTGGCTTGGAATCTATTTTATGGGGTTTATTAGCAGCCATAAGTTTTTCTTTTATACAGATCGTAATCAAACTAATTATCCATAAAGTCAATCCTATTTCTATGAATTTGATCAGGCTTATTTCTGGTTTGATGATCATTTTATGTTTGCCCCCATTTTGGGAACATACTATATCTCTAAGTTTTTCTCATTGGTGGTTGGTCTTCCTGGCCGCTTTTTTTGGACCAAGCCTTTCAAGAAACTTACAGATGTATTCCATAATGTATATTCCTGTCTCTCAGTTTATACTATTTACCATGATCACCCCAGTAATAACGATCCTATTGGCATGGCTGATCTGGGAAGATATACCGGGTAACATGTCTCTCATAGGAGGAATGATCATTTTAATGGGTGTAAGCCTGCCTGTTTTGGATAATATCTATGCTAATCCTCGCAATGAGAAGAAGGCATAACAAATACCGACCTGCTCCCCGTAAATAGTGCCACCTAAAGTGGTAGATTTTCCTTCTAAATCTAATAAATCTGACTTAGGAGGATAATATGAAACAAAAAAGATTTACGGAAAATGAAATATACAAAATCTTAAAGGAAGGCGAGGCCGGAATAAAGACGCCAGAACTATGTCGAAAGTATGGCATCAGTCAAAACACATTCTATCATTGGCGTTCTAAATATGGTGGTATGGAACTTAGCGATATGAAGCTGTTAAAAAACCTACAAGATGAAAATACGCGATTGAAACGTTTAGTCGCAGAGCAGGCTTTAGAAATTCAGGGAATTAAAATGCTACTCGAAAAAAAGTGGTAAACCGATCACAGAAAAGACAAGCCACTCATTTACTTACATTGCAAGGGATGAGTCAGCGAACAGCTTGTCGTTTATTAGGCTTAGCCCGTTCTGTGTATCGGTATAAAAGTAAGAAAAAAGATGATAGTGATCTAATAGAAATACTGCGTAAATTAACCTTTAAGAATCGCCGTTATGGATATAGGCGATTGTATATTAAAATACGTAAAATGATGGTCGTAAACCATAAGCGTATTTATCGCCTATATTGCCAAGAAGGTCTGAAATTACGTATAAAACAGCGTAGAAAGCGTAGTCATTGTGGGATTAAAAACCCAATGCTCAAGGCAACGAAAATCAATGAATGCTGGTCGATGGACTTTATGGCAGATAGCTTGAAGAACTCCCGCAGGTTTAGGATATTCAATATAATTGATAATTTTAGTAGGAAATGCTTGGCAGCGTATTCTGACTTTTCTATAACCAGTATGCATGTGCTTCGAGTATTAGAAAAGGTCATATCTATTTACGGTAAACCTAAGCAGATCCTGCTGGACAATGGTCCTGAATATACATACGTCTAAGAATTTTATCGAGTGGGCATACAAAAATAACATTGATATTCACTTCATTGATGCGGGCAAGCCAAATCAAAATGTGTTTATCGAGAGCTTCAATGGAAAGATGAGAGACGAATGTTTAAATGAGAACTGGTTTGAAAGCTTGAGTGAAGCAAAAAATATAATTGAAAAATGGAGGTATGAGTATAACACTGAGCGACCGCATAGTTCTCTTGGAAATTGTACACCTAGGGAATATTACTTGAAAAATCAGATAGCATAAAGATAAATGGTAAACGGAAAATCCACCACTTTGCTTGGTAGCACTTTCGGGGGCAGGTCGATACACTTAATTTTTCTATAGAAAAAAGCCCACCAGAATTTTAAAAGTTTGATCGTATTATACTTATGCTATTTTGTAAAATGCAAAATAAAATTTTTTATTTATAGGGAAAACCCAATCGAATTTGGAATTGATATGGTTTTTGGATGGGCTTTCCCGGTAGAGGATTTTGCCATACAACATATCCACTTCCTTTTACTTCATGATCTCCAGGATAATGCTTAAATACAAGACGAAATATATCTTTTTTACTTCTTCCTATTAGATTAGGCATTTTATTCTTTAACTCTTTATTGTGTATAGAATTTGGTTCATCATAATTCAGATCTTCTAATACAGAGACTTCCTTTACGGACCCACCATGAACGATCGGAAAAATTTGTCTGCCTATTTTTCTAAACAAAGGTGCGGCTAATACCCCCCCCCTATATTCTCCCTGGGGCTCATCAAATAAAATAAAAATGGATATGGTAGGATCATTTAAAGGAAAGAATCCTAAAAAAGAAGACTGATATTTATTTTTATAATAACCATACCGATGAGATTTTATGGAAGTGCCTGTCTTACCGCCAGCCTCTATGCCTTTTAAGTTCAAGTTTGCTTCTTCTCCTGTACCTCCTTTTTGGAGAACTAATTTCAGATAATCTAAAATAGCCAGACTGGTTCTTTTATCCAAAGTATGAACCTTTTCACGGGGTGAATTATATAGAATGGTCCTTCCATCAGAAGTAGTGATTCTTTCTACTAAAAATGGCTTTAAAAGACGGCCCCCGTTTGCAATGCTGTTTCCGGCTACGATCATCTGGATAGGTGTTACAGCAACTCCATGGCCAATGGGTATGGACATTTTTAATGAATTGTCCCATTTTTGGGGATCGCTTAAAATACCTTCACTTTCTCCAGGAAGATCTATTCCAGTTAATTTCCCAAATCCAAACAGACTCAAAGTATTAAATGTTTGATCCGGCGATAGTTCCAGCGCCGCCTTAATAATTCCTGTATTGCATGACCTCTGGATGATTTCTGGTAGACTCACTTCTTTATGAATTTCGCCACATCTGATCTTGAAACCCTTATTGCGAATATACCCTGGACAATAATATCGTTTTTCTTCATTCACTAAATGATATTTCAATAATGACGCCAGAGTAAAAATTTTAAAAGTCGATCCTGGTTCGTATATATCACTCACTGCTCTATTCTTATAAGAATCTGTATCTGATAAAGAAGCCATCGCTAAAATTTTTCCTGTTTGAACTTCAGAAATGATTCCTACAGCATTCTTTGATCTACTCTTTCTAAAAACCTCCTCTAAGTTTTTTTTCAGTATATATTGGACCAGAGAATTCATTGTTAAGTGGATATTGTTGCCTATAAGAGAACTATCTGCTGAAGTGGTCAGATCATCATTATATTGAAACTCTAGTCCGGCTAATCCTTCATTGTCGATCCCTACAAATCCCAATACGCCAGGAGCCAGATTTTTATGGGGGTAAAACCTGGAAGGCTCAATGCGGATTTCAACCCCAGATAATTTTAGAGCCTTTATGCGAGGGGCAATACTTTTATTTAACTTTCTTTTTAGCCAGAAAAAGCTCTTTCGCTGGTTCTTTTGAATGGATTTGAGGATATCCCCGGAAGATAGGCCCATAAATGGTTCCAATAACAAAGCGGTCTTAGAAATATTTTGTATTTCTTCAGGCTTTATACCAATGGATACGCTATCTATAGAAATGGCCAATTCATTTTGCATTGAGTCAAATATAGAACCTCTTCTGACTACTGAATCTTTTTTTGGAAAGGCAGCTGATGGCAGAGGAGAATGAAATGTTAATTCATAAGACCGATATAGAAGAAGAATAAAGATCAAAGATATAATGAATAAAAAAATTCTGGAAGGTATTTTCATTATTTTTTAAGAATCTATTCCCTGATCATTTACTTAACTAAATAATAAGCAAGATATCCATGCTACACCTTCAATTGTTTTTTATAATGCAATACCAGAGACATAATACAAAAAGTACACTTCTTTTTCTATTTTCCAGTGCCGTTATCCATGGTTCACATTCCCGGATACCTGTATATCAAAGTGCATGATGTATCATTTTATTTATATTTTAATTGATAATGAAAGTGAGAATCGTTTGCATTTAAAATTTAGTTTACAATTTGTTTGCGTTAAAAATATATGTCTATATGACTCTAGCTGAATTAAAACCTGGTGAAAATGGGAAGATATCCCAACTTGATATAAAAAAAGAATCTGCTATCCAATTGGCCGAGCTTGGCCTGGTGCAAGGAGAAAACATTGAAATGGTCCAAATTGCGCCTTTAGGAGACCCCTTAGAAATTAAGGTCATGAATTACCATCTATGTCTCCGAAAAGAAGATGCAGCTAACATCCTCATCCAAGTTGATAAAAGTAAATAAAAATATAACAACCCCTTTAAAAGAAAAATATATTGCCATTGTCGGGAATCCAAACACCGGCAAATCCACTATATTTAATTTTTTAACCGCTTCTAAACAGAAAACCAGCAATTATCCTGGGGTTACCGTAGAGAAAAAAACATCTTCTGTAAGATGGGGAAAAACTAAAATTCATTTTGTCGATCTGCCAGGCTGCTACAGTCTTCAATCTACTTCCAGAGATGAAAAAATTCCACTAGAATATTTGAAAGGCGACTTACCAGGAGAAAAAGCTCCTGATCTGATCTTATTCATATTGGATGCAACCAATTTAAAAAGAAATCTATATTTATTCTCTCAAATTGTTGAATTGAATTTACCTGTGGTTGTAGCCCTGACCATGACCGATCTTCTATCTAAAAATGGAGTTAAGTTAAATATTGATCTGCTGCAAAAAAAACTCTTTTATGATATAATTCCAGTAACCGCAAATGTTAAACAAAGCATGAAGGATTTCAAGATACGTCTACAGAAAATACTGAATAAAGAAAATAAGAAGAGCACCTCATTTATTCCTCAATTTGGTTCGTCATCTGCAGATTCTTCCGAAACTTCTTCTAATGAATTGGCCAACAAGGCCAAAATACCCCAGCTGAGGTATCAATGGGCACAGAAAGTAGTAGAATCTGTAGAAAAACGAATGATCAAAGACCAAAGTAGCACACTGGAAAAGTTGGATATATTCCTGAAAAATCGATTCTCTGGATTTATCGTTTTTTTTATCATGATGTATCTTTTGTTTCAGACAGTTTATACTTTCTCAGAGCCCATTATGGAGTCAATAGAAAATGGATTTAGTTTTTTAAGAAATTATTCAAATCAATTCCTGGACTTTAACCCTGTTTTAAATTCATTTGTTCAGGATGGTGTGATCAGCGGAGTTGGATCCGTGATGATTTTCATACCTCAAATTGTATTGTTATTTATATTGGTCAGTATTTTAGAAGACAGTGGCTATTTATCCAGGGCTGCCTTTCTTATGGATAAGCTTTTCGCCTGGACAGGATTAAATGGACGCTCTTTTATACCCCTGCTTTCTTGTTTTGCCTGCGCTGTTCCGGGTATCATGTCCACCAGAGTGATTCCCGATTACAAAACCAGATTAATTACGATTCTAATCGCACCCCTTATTTCCTGTTCTGCAAGGTTACCCGTCTATATTCTACTCATAGGAACATTCATTCAACCAGTTTGGGGAGCTGGATGGGCCGCCTTTGTTTTTTTTGCAATGCATTCTATAGGGCTTTTGATCGCATTTCCTATTGCCTGGATATTCAATAAAAGTCTATTACAAAAAGAATATCCTACCTTTTTTTTAGAAATGCCTCCTTATAGAAGGCCTTATTTAAAAAATGTATTCTATAAAGGTTTTGAAGCTGGTAAAAAGTTTGTAATAAAAGGAGGAAAGATCATCTTTATTTTTTCGGTGATCGTATGGTTTTTTACTTATTTTCCACGACCGCAAGAAGTTGCAATAGAGCAACATAAAATATACGAGCAGAAAATAAATGAAATTTCTTCCACCACCAATCCTCAAACTATCAAGTCTAAAATAGATAAACTTGAGAAAAAAAGGGAAAAAGACATTGCCCAGGCATACTTAGAGCAGAGTTATTTAGGCAGAGTAGGTAAATGGATGCATCCTATTTTTGCCCCTTTAGGATATGATTGGAAAATCACACTAGGTATATTGAGCGCTTTCCCTGCAAGAGAGTTGATCATCTCTACTCTAGGTGTTCTATATAGTGTTGGAGATGATACAGAACAACATTCGGGACTTAGGGATAAATTAAAGAATGCCAAAAAGGAAGATGGAAGTCCTGTATATGATCTTTTAACTGTGATGAGTCTGATGGTGTTTTTTGCCCTATGCTGTCAGTGTATGAGTACTTTGGCAGTTATCCGAAGAGAATTGAATAGCTGGGGATGGGCGGTTTTCACCTTTTTTTATATGACCTTAATTGCCTATTTTTCTGCATGGGGCATATACCAGCTGGGTAGCTATTTTATATGATAGCATTTTCATTTATCAGACTGCTATACTCTAGTGATAAAAACAACAATCTATGATCTATAGTAAGATCGCACAAAATGTCTGGAATACTCTTATCGAATAGACATTTAAAGACTATTGCCGAAGGCCGGAATCGAACCGGCACGGGGTCTCCCCCACTGGGTTTTGAGTCCAGCGCGTCTACCAGTTTCACCACTTCGGCAGCTAAAAAATAAATTGGATACTCTATCCCTGTAGAAAAATCAACTTAGTGGATCTACTTCTATATATTTTCCTTTAGCACGAGCGACTATTTTGCCTATATCATTTTCTATCTCGGCTCTATTTTCTATGATCCTTTTGTTTTTCTTTACAAAGTAACCTCTTAGATGAAGATTCTCTTCTATTTTTGCATTTTGCAAATAGCGAATGTTCAATTCTGCAATATTTGCATTCAGATTCATGGAACGATTAATATACGCCATGATCTCATCTAGCAAGGTAGCAAAAATGCCGGGGTGTATTTGATCTAAATGATGCCCCTGTATATCTGTTGGAATAGTAACTTCAGTCCCATAGGCAATTTTAGTATCTTCATCAAATTGTAAATCAATCTTCAATCCCAGTATATTATCCGGTCTGTTCCCAAAATTGTAGCGTTCAGATTTTTTTAGCATTTGACACTATACTCTTTATTTTTTAAGTAGGTTGTCAAGAAGAAATCATTCTATATTTAAGGAGTAATTTATGACAAATCATATTATCCCTGAAATGGAGATACAAATCACAATACGAAGTCCCCATCGTTCTGGTGAGTTGGGCAAAATACTTACCAAAATCGGAAAACTAGGTGGTCTTGTAGGTGATATTTCTACTAAAATGATTGGCAAAACCCATTCCATAAGAGATATTATTGTTTGTGTCTTTGATCAGGATCATTTAAAAAATATCCTAAAAAAAATACAGACCTCAGAGGTAAGTATTTTAAGCCAATTTGATTTGGTATACGAGAGGCATAAGCAAGGCAAAATACATACTGGCAGAAGAAGAAATATTGATACCCTGGCAGATATGAGATATATTTATACTCCTGGTGTAGCAAGAGTATGCAAGAGCATTCATGAAGATGCTAGTAAAGCCAAAGAATATACCTCCATTGGAAATAGCGTGGGTATTTTTACCAATGGAACCAGAGTATTGGGCCTGGGAGATATAGGGCCTGTTGCTAGTATGCCTGTAATGGAAGGGAAAGCGATGATCTATGATCAATTTGTAGGGATCAGCGCTACGCCTATTCTAATAAATACAAAAGATCCAAAAGAATTTGTGAATACAGTGGTTAAGGTAGCTCCTTCTTTTGGCGGAATTCATTTAGAAGATATAAGAGTTCCAGACTGTTTTTACATAGAGGATGAATTAAAAAAAAAGCTTTTAAAACCGGTTATGCATGATGATCAGCATGGTACGGGAACAGTCACACTGGCGGCCACAATGACTACATTGCGTCTCACAGAGAATAATAGTAAAAAAAATATTGTAGTCGCTCAGATTGGTCTGGGTGCTGCTGGTTTTGGAGTCGCTAGTTTATTACATGACTGGGGCGTAGAAGTGATTGGCGTAGATACCAATAAAAATGCCCAAAATAGATTCATACGGTATGGTGGAAAAGTAAGCACATTAACAGATGCCATGAAAAAAGCAGATATTGTGGTCACTAGCACAGGGGTGGTCGGATTGATCAAACCAAACATGATCCGAAAAAATCAGATCATATTGGCTTTATCCAATCCAACGCCAGAGATATCCCCGGAAGAAGCAATTGCATCGGGTGCAGGGTTTGCCGCAGATGGAAAGACGATCAATAATGCACTTGCATATCCTGGCTTATTCAAGGCTGCTTTACATATGCAGATACCCACCATTGATTCTGATATGAAGATCAGAGCAGCTGAAGTAATCTCTTCTTATGCAGAAGACAATGAATTAGTACCCAATCCTCTTAATAATGAGATACATCAAAAAATTGTAGAAGAGATATGTAAGCTTAAAAAAGGTTCCTAAAATTGATCATGGCAGGGGAAGAAAAAAAAAGTAAAAAAGTAGATGCTAATGAAGTGCAGAAGATCGCTAAATTGAGCAAAATTAATCTGCATGGAGTTGAATTAGATAAATTAACCAAAGATTTTAATCAAATACTAAACTTTGTCAAAGCCATTGATGAAGTAAATACGGATAATATTCCACAGATGAAACATATCATGAAGTATTCTCAAACCCTCAGAAAAGATGAACCAAAGGACTCTTTGAATATAGAAACGATAAAGAAAGTAGCGCCTAAATTTACAGCCGGTTATTTCGTGGTTCCCCGTGTTATAGAACATGATGGATAAAGATTACTATGCAGATCAGGAAAAACATGATCTTTTGATCTCTAAAAATGGTCATCCCCTTTTTTCCAAAGTAGTATTATATGGTCCAAATGAAGAAAATCATAAAGTAGTGCCCTATCTGGATTTTTTGGCTAAAAAATTAGAAAAGAAAATAGATTTCTTTTTTGTAAAAAAAGGGGAAGAGAATTTTTTAAAAGATATTCATGGTAATATTTTAGTAGTATCTTCTGACCCTATCCAATCAGACGTAAGAGATTTTCTTTTTCAGAATGGGATTGCTTCTTTTTTAGATTGGAAACAATTCCTGATCCGGTTTTCAGAATTGATCTATTGTCGTTCTACTTTCTCCTCAGGGCAAGTTGGTTTGGCTTTTTTACCGGGATATATTTCTAAATTGCTAAGCAGCATATTCAGATTATATGGTTATCGTATCACCCTTATTCATTCTATTTCTGCCTTAGAAAAGATGTTAAATGATAAATTAAATTATATTGTGATTGATCAGGACATAGGATGCTTACAAGGAAGTTTATCTAAGATACACTCTATACGTGATCGTGCTTTTAAGATGATCATATCCGCGCGCCAAAAAAAAAGTATTTATGTTTCTGTGATCAAGGATTTTGAAAAGGGTTGTCTTTTTGATGACATAATATCTTCCGTGAAGGAATTCTGCAATCTTTTGCTAAGCCCTTATGAATATATTTTATTTATAAAGCACTTTCTATATTGTATGAACTATCAAAAAATATCGGGTAAGCATCTGAATGGGTCTTTTAAAGAAGATATTTTTGAAGATCATTCTTATAATTTTAGAAGAGATAACACATATTATCTAAATGATCCCAGGAGAATTTATTCCCAAATAATGGACAAAGTAGCTTCTGGCGACCTAGAGAAGACTTTTTCTATGAATCAAATTTATACATCCAGTCTGATTGATTTAGAAATGAGAGAGCTCTCCTTAAAATGGTTGGACCAATTTTTGGATCATACGGATGATAAGAAAAAGAGGGCTTCGTTTAATTTTGTTAATGGCAATTCTGAAGAGGGAATGGAAGTGGATTCTTCGAATTTAAAGTCTGTTTCAGACCAGCAAAGAAATGTATCCCCCCATTCGATTTCCCACTCCCCAAAATCACCCAATATTTTTCCGGGAGGACCAAAATAATTAAAAACACAAAATGGTTTCTCCGTTTTATATATTTTCTGGTGAACTGCTTTCTTAATATTTACATTGAATGCAGGGCAAGATAAACTTGTTGTCCAATCATGAACCTGGGGAGAATTATTTTTTACTACTTTAAGTGCTTCTTCAATATGCAGATCTCGTTTTCTATTAAAATCGTATATTCTAAAGGTATGGTCAGATGGCTCTTGTATCTCAAAGAATAATAACTTCCCCTTTGTTCCATGGATCAAACCTGGCTCTAATTTATAAATATCACCCTGTTTTGGATAATAAGTATTGAATAAAGAAAGAAGGTTTTTATTTTGATTCAATGCCCCCAAGTCTTTAAGACCATATTCTTTTTTAAGCCCTAAATATATCGTTGCTTCTTCATCCGCTTTCAGAATGATCCAGCTTTCAAATTTGCCATTATCATCTATATTAAAATTATTTTTAAGGTCTTCTTTAGAAGGATGCACCTGAATAGATAGAGGTTCATTTGTGGACAATACTTTTAAAAGAAAGGGAAATAATCCTGTCGTTTCCTCGTCCGTATATCTTTGGTATATTAACCTTCCTTCCTCTTCCCAGTATTCCTGAAATTTTTTACCTGCATAGGATCCTGTTTCAATATAAGTAGGAAATTGATCTATAGTAGATAAAAGGATCATTTCTCCTATGTCTTGTAATGCAATTTCATTGGATTCCGATCTTCTTTTAGCGACAATCCTCAGATGATCCCCCCCCCATGGTTTTGAAATAAAAAAAGGTTTTATTTTTATGCAGCTTTCCATTTATATTCTTTTTTCACATTTCAGTTGGTGCTTGAATTCCCAATAAAAACAAACCTTCTTTTAAAACCTGCGCGGTTAGTTTGCAAATATATAAAAGAAATTTTGCTTCTATATTTTCTCTAAAACTTTCTTTAGATATTGTATTATTATCAGTCAGGAGGGAAACTATTTTATTATCTTTATGATGATAATATTTAGTAAAATAAAAAGAAAGCTCATAAAGATAATTGCTAAGTCTATGTATTTCTAAACCAGAGGAAATTTCAAAAAGCTCATCTGTAAACTTTAGAATATGATTCATCAGAACTTCTCTTTCTGACTTAAATATCCAATCCTTCACATCGGCATAAGAAATTTTTAGGTGATCTTCTATAGGTATACCTGTTTTTTTAAAGATAGAATGAATACGCGCATGAGCATATTGAATATAATATACTGGATTCTGGGTGCTCATGTCCATGGCTAAATCTAAATCAAAGTCAAGGTGCTGACTTTGAGACCTGGTAACAAAGAAATAGCGGCTTACATCAACAGGAATCTTTTGTATAAGATCATCCATTGCATAAAACTTACCCAGTCTTTTGCTCATCACCAAGGTCTTACCTTTTTGAATCAGGTTTACTTGTTGTATAATAAGTATCTTCAATTTATTTACATCGTCATCCTTAATAAAACCAAGCGCTTTCATGCTTCCTTGCAAGCGTTTTATATAACCGTGATGGTCAGGTCCCCATATATTATACAATAATGTAAATTTCTTTAAAAATTTTTCTCTATGATAGGCAATATCTGCCAAAAGATAAGTAGGCAGTCCATCTGCTTTTTTTAAAACCCTGTCTTTATCATCATGGAATAGAGTACTCTTGAAAAACAAAGCGCCTTCTTTCTGATAAACCATATCTTTATCTTTAAGGAGTGAAAGAGTTTCTTCTAATTTATTTGTATCATGCAATGTTTTCTCCGAAAAAAAATTGTCAAATTCTACTCTAAATTTTTGAAGCCCTTTTTTATGCTCCTCTAGTAGAATTTTAACCGCATGATCTTTAAAAAAATCACCTGCCTGTTCAATCCATTCTTCTATTGCATTTGGTTTAGGTAAATGTTCCAAAATTTCTACCGGGTCATTCGAGGAATTCAGTATCTTTTGAAGCACATCTTTAATATAATCTCCCTGATAGATATTTTCCTCTAAGGGTATATTGAATCCTTTACTTTCCAAATAGCGTATTGCAATGGATCTGCCCAACAACTTGATCTGATTTCCATGATCATTCACATAATATTCTTTCCATACGGAATGTCCCGTACGCTTTAATAGACGACATATAGAATCCCCTACGGAGGCTGCCCTTGCAGATACAATATTCAAAGGACCTGTCGGATTTGCAGATACAAATTCAAAGTGAATTTTAACATCTTTTTTAGCAGGAAAGCAGTTTTTGATCCAGCTATTCACAGAAAATTTTTCATCAAAAAAGAAATCAAAAGATGAGGGGGATAGATAAAAATTCAGAAAACCAGGCCCCGCAATTTCTATTTTTTGAATATTCCTGGAAATAAATGTATTTTCTTCAAGAATACTTTTTATTTCAGAAGCAATCTCTTTAGGGTTTTTTCCTAACTTTTTAGCCAAAAGCATGGCAGCATTGCTTGAAAAATGACCAAATTTTATATAGGGAGGATATTCCAGAGAAAATGTATCCTCTGTAGATGCTGCATGCTTATCTTTTAGTAATTTATGAATACTTTCTATCAATATTTCACGAAGATGTAATTTTAAGATTTTCATGTTTTTTTTCTATTCTACATGTTTGCTCCACTTATTAAGTAGAATGGCATTCCATTTTTTACCATGTTTCTACTCTATTGATCTTTAGCATTCTTAATGAAATCAAATAATGGAGCTTACTGATCATTCCCAAAGTATTTTAACAATGTTCAATTATATTCAAAAAATTTTTAAGCAATTGCAGTCCTGGCTTTTGAGATTTTTCAGGATGAAACTGTACCCCAAATAAATTCCCTTTTTCTATGATAGAAACAAAATTTTCTCCATAATTACATATAGCCGTTGTTTCTGGTATTTTTTCTTTCATGCAGTAACTATGCACATAATAAAAATAGGCATTATTGGGTATATCTTTTAGTAAAGCAGAATCTTTAATAAACTGTGTGGTAGACCAACCAATATGAGGAACAGGTAGGGGGGGGGTGGTATTTAGTTTTTCAACCTTTCCTTTTAAAAAACCAAAACCATTATGATGACCAAATTCCTCAGAATAAGAAAATAATATCTGAAAGCCAATACAAATACCCAGGATTGGTTTTCCTCTTGCATGAAATTCAATGATCTCTTTAAAGATATCTCTTTTTTTGATTTCAGAGATTGCTTTTCCAAATGCACCATCGCCTGGTAGTAAAATCGCGTCTGCCTTTTGGATCTTTTTATGGTCTGAAGTGATCTCTACTGGCTGTCCTAAAAATTCAAATGCTTTCTGTAAAGAGCGAATATTTCCCATGCCAAAATCCAACTCTATGACGTATTTTTTCATTTTTTATTTCTTTATTTTTAAAAGAATCTATAATTTAAGATAGAGTCCCTTTCGTAGAAGGTATTTCGTTTTTACGGGCATTGTCTATAGAAATAGCCTGTCTGAGTGAAAACCCCAGACATTTAAAAATAGATTCATGAATATGATGCCGGTTGCTACCGTATTGAACATTTACATGTAGATTCATTGAAGTGTGGATAGAAAACTTTTGCAGAAATTCAAGAGTTAATTCTGAATCATAAATACCAAATTTGCCCATCTCTATCAGATCAGGGCCATTGTATTTAAAGTAAGGTCTTCCAGAAAGATCAATGGTTACACTGGTAAGCACTTCATCCATGGGCAATGTAAAATTGCCAAATCTGAATATACCTGTTTTATTACCCAGTGATTTGGTGATCGCTTTCCCCAAAGAAATGGCCGTATCTTCCACACTGTGGTGGCAATCAATTTCAATGTCTCCTTTTAAATTCAAATGAATATCAATGAGACTATATTTCGCCAAATGAGATAACATATGTTCAAAAAAAGGAATGGGAATATTTCCTTTGATATCTCCTTTTCCATCCAGATCCACATCTAAATGGATATCTGTTTCTTTCGTCTTTCTTTTAATGGTTGCTATTCTTTTCATGATCTATAAAAGAGTAAAAAAGAAGTTGGATCAAGAACGTCAAGAATTTTTACTATTTTAATCTAATTATCATCATTACTAATTGAACTTGACAAGAGAATAGAAAACATTGAAATTATAATTAAAAATAGTATAGCATTGAAATTTTAATTTTAAAAAATACGGTTGTGATTCTAATGAATAAATATACTAAAATGCTTTTTATTAAAGTAGAGGTAAAAAACAGGACAATATGGATGAATTTCATTTACCCCTTCCCAGAGAAGAATTTACAGACATACGAATTGAACCAGATGGGAACTGGTATGCTAAAAATATAAGAATAAAGAATAAGAAAATCCTACATTACTTTAAATGTAATCTTCATAGAGATAAAAAAGGAATTTATATTTTTAATCAGTTCGGTCAATTTAGTGAAAAGGCATATATTAAGATAAATGGCCCTTTACTTTTTGTAACGGATATAAGTTCAGGCAGATTTATACTCGAAAATGGAAATTTTGTGCAGAAATCAAAAGCAAGTATTGTACTAAGCAAAGAAATGCTTCTTTATTTAAACTTGACAGAATTAAATGCTTACGCTGTTTTTGATCTAAGAACTTCTGAAAAATTTTCAGATATGCTGAAAGAATCCAAAGAGAATTTTTTCTGGGGCGATAAAAAGATACCCATTTTAGATAATATTCAATGGAGTTAAAAAATGCAACCAATAGATATTCCTGATTTCAGAAATAAAGCTATAAAATATCTAATACCATATACACCTGGTGAACAGTCAGACTCTAAGAATTTGATTAAATTAAATACAAATGAATTTCCTTTCCCGCCTTCCCCGAATGTACGCAAAGAATTGAATAGAATTGCATCCGATTATTCTATATTGCGAAAATATCCGCATCCTTTTTCTGAACCTCTAAGAAAAACTCTGGCTCTAAAATACAGGGTTGATCCTGAAGAAATATTAGTTACGAATGGATCCGATGAAGCCATTTCTTTGATCTGCAGAGCTTTTCTGGAACAAGGCGACATGGCTACTTTTTCTGAGGTAACCTATACATTGTATGAAGTGTTGATAAAAATAGGGGGGGGTATACCAATAAAAGCCAAAGCCAAAACAAAAAACGGCTCTCCTTTTTGCATTGATCTGGACGCTCTGGAGGATACAGATGCTAAAGTTGTTTTCCTGGCAAATCCAAATGCCATCACAGGAGAATATACGGAATTGGACCCTTTAGAGGATATATTGTCCAAGTCTAAAAAGTTATGGGTACTGGATGAGGCATATATTGATTTTCATGCACGAAAAGAAAAAGCTTCTTTTTTAGAAAAATGGAAAAGACAGCAGAATGTGATCGTATTAAAAACTTTCTCTAAGAGCTATGGACTCGCTGGTATGAGGGTAGGCTATGCTATTTCAAAGAATAAAATGATCATGAAGGCCCTCTATAGTATTAAAGATTCTTATAACCAAGATAGAATTGCCATCCGAACCTCTATAGCGGCTATGGATGATGTAGAATATTATTCTGAAAAAATTTCTATCATAATACAAGAAAGAAAAAAATTAATGAAAATTCTATCCGACATGGGGTATGAGTTGATCGATTCAAGCACAAATTTTTTATTGGTAAAGCCTGTTACTGAAAAAGCAGAGGACGTGTATAAAAAACTAAAAGAAAAAAATATACTGGTAAGATATTTTAAGGATTCGGCTATTTCTGAATATCTAAGGATCACCATTGGAACACCAAACGAAAATAAAACTCTGATCAACGCCCTAATGGATCATCCTCTTAGAGTCAGATGATCCTTCACAAGTGAAAAAATAAAAAAGAACCAAAATATTTTTTTTGATCTTGTTCGCTTCATTCTGATCGATAGTAACAATAGGGTCAATGTTTTTTAAAAGAATAATTTTTATCTTATTATGGAACGTTTTAGGTTTTGTTTTCATAAATAGTTTCTATTTTTATCAGCATAGAAACTCTCACCAGGAATTATTTGATCAGGTAGACGAAATAACCTTGCATTCTGAATCAAATCATAAATTCATGATCAAACTTCAAAATATTTTTTTAATGAATAAAGATGTAAAGATCATAAGTATTGCAAATGACAAGCAACAGTTTGAAGGAAGTATCTATGACTCAGATCGCATCAGTAAAGAAGAATATAAAAATTTCATGAATATTTACAAAAAAAACTTAAACAGAGCACCTGAGTACATGCAATCTTTTTTAGGTTCAAATTCTAATTTTATAAAATATAAAAATGTATTGGGCAAGGAGATCATATTCTGGGGGGTCAAAAAAGCCTCTATAAAAGATACAATTGATTTCTTTTTTCAGAAAGGATGGAAAAATCAATTTTTGTTTATCTCTTTTTATATTTTATCAGGTGTTTTAATATCCCTCTTTGCCTTCAGGAACAGAAAAAAAAAGAATGCATGTACTCAAGATGAGTTGATCAAACTAAAAGAAAACGATAAATCTCCTCAGGAGGAAACCTTAAAAAGCAATCAATATGAATCAGAGAATATAACTGACCAACTGGATATGAAAAATATTCTTCTTTTTTTTGAAGAGAAAGAAGATATCTATTCCAGAAAATATTCCATGTTTGAAAATCAGATAAAATTCTTCATGAACAAAATATACCATCAATTTAATTTTTCTAAAATAGGTTTCTTTTTATGGATGGATGAAAAATGGCAACCCTATATTCTGAAACAGGGCAAAATTTTTATTTCTTATTCAAATACTGCTATTCAAATCCCTCTTATTTTAGAAGGACTAACCACCAAAGATAGTTCTATGCTGGTCAGCACAGACTTATCTGAAATAGCAGTTTCAGTGAAATCACAAAAAGAAATGGTGGGTGCTTTTTATATTGAACCGAGGAAAAATGATAAAATCCCAGAGTCAACGCAAATAAAATTGCAAAAAGAAATTGGCAATGTTGCGAAATCACTTGTTTTACAAATATCTTTTGAAAGAGCATCTATCGATAATGAAACCTACTTTTATACATCCCCTTATTTTCAAATGATACTCGATGAAAAAATCAGATCGGGCAGAGAATTTGCCAGCTTGGCCTTAGAAATAAGTAACATCCATGAAATTTCTCCCAAAACCTTGCAGATATGGAGTCGTTCCGTGGTTACGAATATGAGAAAATTTATAGAAGAAAATTTTATCTCGCCAGAGGCTGAAAATATACATTATTTGATCACCAGAATTGCAAATGATAAATTTATAATTACTTTTGACATGGATCAAATCCAATTATTTCATTTAAGAACTTTTTTAGATGACCTAATAGAGTTTTCAAAATATTCTGAAAACCTACCTATAGATGTACATGGATGTATAATTCCTCCTTCGGATTTAATTAAAAATGCTCATATTTATTTGCAACAAATAGATCATTATTTGAGATATTCAGAAGGCAGGCAAGAATTAAAGAGAGGCAAATGGACCCTTTCATCGACGAAAAAATAATCCTGAGTTTTTCCTCCGCTTTGATAGAAACAGGGAACTCTTTCTCAGAACTGGACTTTATTAGAGAAGCCTACGGGCCTACTGCAAATGAAGGCATTTGTTTTGAATTTTGTATTGAGATGCCTTTTGAAGGGTCTTTAGAGGGTAGTTTTTATATTGGTTTAGATGGATATACCAAAATTCTACTGCTTCCTTATTTAAATCGCAAATCTACACAAATTTCTTATCCCAATGGTGGTAAACAAGATGGGGAAAAAACGAATGACATTTTTTTCTTATCTTTCACAGAACATATTTCTAAATTCATAGAGCAAGACTTTGAGGATTCTAATGAAAACTTATATATCAATCCTCCTAAAATTTGCAGTCATCATTTAATTTCTTTACCCCTGGCCCAATACAGAAAATATATGCTAATTTTTTTTATAAAAGACAATATAAAAAAAATTTATCTGGGGCGTATATATTCTGTTGTGGCAATTTATAAGTAAAATAAAAGAAATAATTATTGCCTTCTTATAGTAATTTTTTTTAATGTTCTAAACACTTTAATGTTCTAAATAATTACTAGAGAGAATATCGATAAGATATATAAGTGTGGATAAAGTAAAAAAATAGGATTATGTTTAAAATAGTAAATTATCAGCCTAATTCAGCAGTTATTGTAGAAGGCAAACCAACAAATCATTTTTTTATTATGAGGCAGGGAGAAGTACAACTTGACCCTGAGATGCCTATTCCAGGAGAAGAAGCATCTCAAGTCCTTAAAATGGGTGACTTTTTTGGAGTTGTATCTTGCATGAGTGGTCATCCAAATATAGAGACCGTACAAACTCTTACTCTAGCTTCTATGGTCTCTGTAGAAAGAAGTCAATTTGCAATGCTGATCCAAAAAAATGCTCCTATTGCAATGAAAATTATTCGTTATTTTTCCCAAAGATTAAGAATTATAGATAAGGCAATCACTAAGCTTTCCTTTCATAATATAGTTGAAGAAAATCCAGAAAGAATGTTCAATTTAGGGGAATACTATTTTGGAAAAAAAGAAAAAGAACAAGCCTGTTATTCATACCAAAAATACCTGCAATATTTTCCCAAAGGTTCTTTTTCAGAAAAGGCCAAAGAGAGACTTTCAAGTTTATCTTCTCCGCTAACTTCTCCTGCCGTACAAAGAAAAAATTTAACAGCTTCCTTTAAAGATCGTGAATTTATATTCATAGAGCATGAACCTGGCTCAGAATTATACATTATACAGCAGGGAAATGTAAAGATAACTAAAATTGTAGATCAAAATGAAGTCTTACTTGCGGTATTAAATCCTGGTGATATTCTAGGAGAAATGGCTCTCTTAGAAGATAAACCCAGATCCGCATCGGCAATAGCCCATGGGAATGTAATGACCCTGGCCATTAACAAGGCTAACTTTGAGACTATGGTGAAGGCCCAGCCACAATTGGCAGTTAAATTGATCACTATATTAAGCACAAGAATATGGACAGCGTATAGACAACTTGCGAATTTATTGATCATACATCCCATTGGTAGGGTATATGATATGCTTCTTACATTGGTTCAGAAAAGTAAAACATCTATTCAACCAAAAGCAAGTTATGAATTTGATATTGGAGGTAAAGAACTAGGTAATATGCTAGGATTCAGTCCGGGAGAAGGCGAAAAGCATATTGGAACTCTTTTGGAAGATAAACATTTTCTTTTAAACAAAGGGAAAATACAGTGCCTTGATCTAATAGAACTAGAAAAACAAGTGCAATTCTATAGAAAAAAAACAGCCATGGAGAGAAAAAGAGAGCATTCTAAATTATCCAGAGAATTAAACTGATTTCTTTTTGGATCAAAATGATCAATATAAAATTGACCACTGAAATTAAAAGCGTAATCAAGACGATCCAGCGATAGATCAATATATCTCTTTCTCTTTTGATGATCCATTTTTCGGTCTGTTTCATTCCTTCTTCGATTGTCAGCAAAGCCTTTTCAAGATGTTCTGTATTTTCTTTGCTTTCCTCTCCTTTTATAAGCAGCAAAATTTTCTTAAAAACTTCTGAAACCAAGGGGTAATATTTCAAAATAGAACGTATATTCATATTGATCTAATATACCTCTAGTAATATTCTCCCAGACATTTTTTCCATAAAATACTCATCATCTTCTTTAAGATTTAAAATAGAAGCTAATTGTTGTTTGATCTTTTCCTCCATTCCTTTAATACCGCAGATATAGACCAAAGAATTTGGATCTTGTAATATTCTGATCAGCTTTTCTTTATACTCATAGATACGGTGATGCACATATATCCTTTCACCTGTATCTGCTTTTTGCTCTCTGCTAAGAGCTGTTATATAATGAAAATTCTTAAACTTTTTATATTCTTCAAATTCATCATTGTACATGAGCTCATCAGCTTTTTTTACTCCATAAAATAGATAAACATCATGATTAAAGTTTTCCGTAAAAGTGAATAATCTCTTTAGCATTCCTTTAAAGGGAGCAATGCCCGTCCCTGTAGCAAAAAATAAATAATCTCTATGTATTTGACTTTGAATAGGTAATAAAAAATTCCTACCTGCAGGGCCTGTAAATAATACTATATCATTCTTTTTTAAATCACATAAATAGTTAGATGCAATTCCAAACTTTTTTTCGTTGGTTTCTGTATCTAAATATACTACTCTTTTAACACATAATTCCAAATGATCATCATGACCAACATCATTACCTACAGATGCTATTGAATATAGGCGAACAGCGTGAGGTTTCCCGGCAGAATTTTCACCTGGAGATAAGACTCCAATACTTTGCCCTTCCCGGAAGCTTAGATTTTTCACCTTGAATACAATATGCCTTGCGTCATTTTCAGGATCAATATCTGAAAAGAATCTTATATTTTCTAAGACTTTAGCTTCGAGTGGATTTGACTTGCGATAAGTATTTACTTCAACTTTAGGTAATTCAAAAACAAGTAATGACACGTTTAAACAGTAGTTTTACTCTTATTCTCAGAAGTTTTTGAAGGCTTATCTTTCTCTTTTTTCTCTTTTTTAGGGGCTTCTTTTGTAGTGGGGGAATCACTTTCTTTTTTATTTTTATAATCAGTTACATAAAACCCGCTTCCTTTAAAATGAATACCAACACCTCCTGAAATTTTTTTAAAAGTATCTTCTGAGGCGCATTCAGAACATTTTACTTCCGGGGTCTCATTCATCCCATGAAATAATTCCATTATATTATTGCATCGATTACATACATAATCATAAGTAGGCATAGGAGTAAGAATAATTATTGACCTGAACTGTCAAGCAAAAACTTTCTTTTCAGTGTAGAAACCAATGACATATCTTACACATTAAGAAGCTATTTTAGTCATTCTATTCCGATGGAACCTTTGATATGGCGTCAAGTTATTTAATGAAGAGTGCGGGCGGATCTTATTATACCAATTCACAAAGTTATCTACGATAGTCTGAATCTCAATAATACTCATTCCATTTTTAATTTTACCTTCAAGGGCTCTCTTCAAGGTTTGATTGAAACGCTCTACTTTACCATTCAGCTCTGGCGTTCCTGGACGGATCAATTTATGCTCAATACCTGCTTCTCTTAAATATTCTTCAAAGCCACTGATCACAGACTTTTTTTTTCTCCTGGGATTCTCTTGGGAAACATATTTAGAAGTAAACTCGACTCCATTATCTGTTTGTATTTTTTGTGGCATCTCAAATTTTTCCACAAATTTTTTGATCCCATTGGTAGCTTCATAGTTACTATGTTCATCAGCTATGTGTACCACCACAGTTCGTGAACAATCATCTATAACTGGATAGGCCTTCACAGAATGCCCGTTGTTATCTACTATCCCAAGGTTCACAGTATCCGTCTGAACCCTCTCTAATGGCTCCTGAAGGGCATAACGCTTTGTATGGCTGTTTTTTCGAGGTATTCTATATTGTTGGGAAATATTCTTGCGCCTGAAGATATATCCTAATGTGGAAGCATGTATCTCAATTCCATGATCCCTTTTTAATAATAGGGTTGTCAATTTAGCACCTGCATTATAGTTATCCTTTCTGACTTGGATAGCCAGATCAATGACGCTCTGGTCTATAGACTTTGAATTACTTTTAGGTTTTCTAGATATGTCTAAAAGTGCCTCCATATTATACTTTGTCTTTCTCAATCTTCTGATCCAGAAATAATATGTTTGTCGGGCATGACCAAATTTGTCAGAGGTTAATTTAACATTGCCCGATTGTAAGGCTCTTATCAGGAATAATGCTCTCTTGCGTATTATATGATTTTTTATTCCTTTCAGATTTTCCTGTATAATTGAAATTTCTTGTTCATTATTTTTCATATTTCAATCCTTGATAATTTATTTCTAAAATAGACTTAGGGATAAACTGCTTTATTCAGTCCAGAAAATTTCAGGTAGTCGTTCGGTTCGGTTCCCTCACCTTCCTCCTACCTGAAATCATGGCCCCTACCCTGGGGATCTAACAAGTAGTGTAAGATATGTCATTGGTTATTGTAAAACTTTCTTTTCAGCTCTGGCGTTCCTGGACGGATCAATTTATGCTCAATACCTGATTCCACATTGGGAAATATTCTTGCGCCTGAAGACATATCCCAATTAAGATATGTGTACAAAGTACAGCCTAACGGCATTGGTTATTGTAAGTTCATAAAATTTTTCAATTGACAGCCTGTATCCTATTCCTAATTTAATTTCTGATTTTAGTTTTAAGAAGGGGTAGTAGTTCAGTTGGTTAGAGCACCTGCCTGTCACGCAGGAAGTCGCGGGTTCGAGTCCCGTCTACCCCGAAAGTCGCCGCCTAGACATAAACCTTCGTCCTGGATGGGGGGTTTGTAAATTAACTTTGCTTCCTCATCCTTTATAACGATCTTTTCAATGAAGTTATGCAAAAAGTTTTTTCGCATTACAAGGTTGCTATCTTTGAAAAGCTCTCTAAATTTCTCGGCTACGATCCTGGCAATGTCCTCTGGTAAAGGATTGTACTCTATAGTATCTAATTCCTCTAGTCTTAATTGATTAGCTTCAAGCTCTCTTAAATGCCCGCCTAGTTTGTCAGTATAATAAATAAGGGTTTTATGATCCATTTTATTGGCTTTGTCCATTATCGTGTCGTCAACGGTTTTGATCTTGACTTTCAGACTCCTGATATTATTCACAATAGCCGTTCGTTGAGAAAGGTCTTCTTCAACCGTTCTCTTTCTAAGTTGATTGACAATAGTGACCATTTTAGTTAGATGTTTCTCTGTCAAGGCATGTTTCTCCAATAGGATTTGAACGGCATTCTCAATATCTTTTTGTTTGATATTCTTTTGGGGGCATTCACTTCGTCCTTTTTTTAGGTAGGTTTGGCATGAATAATAGTGATAGTCTTTACCATGCCTGCCCTTGCATACATAACCATTCATCTTTTGGCCACAGTGACCGCATTCTATAAGTCCTGATAAGATATAGAGAGAATTCCTGATCTTTCTATCGGGAACGAAAGGGCTTCTTGATCTGATTTTGTCCTGCACCTTATCAAATATTTCCTTTTTGATTATGGCAGGGTGAAAATTCTCATAAGTCTTGCTTCCCACTTCTATTGTGCCCGTATATTTTGCATTTCTTAAAATACGAAGGATGGGAGCCTTGGCCCACTTCTTGCCCTTTCTGGTTCTATACCCTTTTTTGTTCAGTTCCTGAACAATGAAAAGTGAACCGAAACCGTTTAGACTCATTTCAAATATTTTTTTCACGACATTTACTTCGTCTTTATTGATGGCTAATTTTTGCCTGGTATATTTACCAAAGTCGATTTTTTCATATTTGTACCCATGCGGAGACATCCCTCCAAAAGGATAGTAGCCCTCTCCTGCTACTTGCGCATGGCCCCGTCTTACATCTTCTCCTAGCTCTCTGGAATACTGCTCATCCATTGCCTCATAAACCGATTCTATGATGTACCCTGCAACATCGTCTTCATTAGCCGCTTCCTGGGTCATGGAGTGAACCGATACACCTCTTTTCCTCAGTCTTGCCTTATAGAGTCTGGAATCGTTTTTATTCCTGGCAAAGCGTGAAAATTTCCAGACAATAATCTTATCAAATGGGGGTGTGTCCAGTTTTAAGCCTTTATAGATGAGGTCCTGAAAGCCTTTGCGTCTGTCATTCGTTCCTGTCTTGGCTCGGTCGATAAATTCATCATATATGATCCAACCTTTTTTATAACAGTAGTTTTTCATTTCCTTTAGCTGGGCGGGTGTCGACAGTTCTTTGTCTTCCTGACCCTTTGAGCTTTCCCTAGCGTATAAAGCAACTACTACTTTCTTTGCTTCATCGTCTTTTAAATCCATTTCCTTTCTCATGATTTAGCCTCCTCATCCTTTTTTTTAATAAGTAACTTTGGCGCAAGCAAAATTTTCCCATGCATAGTTTGCGCTATATCTTCCAGTTTGCTGATGGTTATTTCAGTAATGATCATCGCAGACTGTGTTTCTCTAAATTCTTTTTTTGTTCGCTTGATCGTCTCTCTCTGCCATTTAGCAATCTTATCAAGCTTTTTGTACAGTTTCCTGTTTTCTTCTATCAAATAATCTGCTCTGTTTAAAACATTCATTATTCACTCCTTTAAATTGAAATTTTGATCTCTGATCATTTCTATGCGTCTTTGGATATGTTCTAAGATATACTTTTTTTGGGACTCAAAGTCTTCATCTGGATTTAATCTTTGTATCATGTCGGCTAAGTCGATATAGCCTCCCAGGGAGACGCCTAGTCTTAAAATAATATTTTCTTCCTCTTTACGCATAAATTCACAATCAAAGTTTATAGCGTTTTTTAGGGAGTTTTGCAAAAGAAAGGTCACAAAAAAGGGCCCTACCTTTGCGTATCGAAGCCCCTCAAGGTGCGTCCGTTAGAAAACACACAAGAGGGTACAAAAGCAAGACCCTTTTAATCTAACGAACTGCGTCGTAGCGGGCTTCGACCTCCGCTGTCTTAAAAAAGACGACGCTACTTAAAAACCTATTTATGATCAGTAATACCTGACTGTCCAGAAGGCTTTGTAGGTATACTGCAATAACAGGTTTGACAGTAAAGCACAAAAGTATTAAAAAAATACACAAGCTAAACTATCAAAAAGCCTGCTGGATCATTCCAGCAGGCTATTGACATTCTAGGTTGGCTTGTTAGTTCGTAGCGTATTTCTCTGCCATATCCCAGAGTCTCTTATTAACAGAGAGAATCTCTTTAGGGCTTTGCATTGCTTTTAAGGTAACGGTTTTTTCTTTTTCTTCACCTTTTACTTTTGCAAACGAACCGCCTTTGATCAATTTATCCTGGATAACATTAAATGTTTTCCATAGATCATTGCCCTTGTCTTCTTCCCTTGTTCTTTGCAAGAAGTCTTTCGGGGCAAACTCAAGACTCTCTAAATCCCAACGCAGGGCGATGGATTTCTTAGCAAAATTGATCTGTTGTTTTGTTGTCAAATCTACTTGTCTGAATGATCGTACCCTTTCCATGATACTGGGTATGGTCTGCAGACAGCCTTGTACAGTGGTGTCGACAAGCCCCGAATAGTCTTCTAAATGTTTGACCTTCATCTGCCCCATGAAAGACTCGCCTGTAACCATCCCATTTGCGCAAACTAATCTGAAAAGCCCCATGTCTATTTTAAAAGACGTGTAGCGATTATGAGAATTAGTTAGGATTATCTCCGGGAAAGCTTCCAGATTACCTTGTTCATCAAGGATACAAAGCTTTTCTTTCTCTGGTGAAAACCTAATTACATGCGTTTGGAATCCGTAGTGAATACTGTGTTCTGGTACTCTGGAAGCCTCCGCATATCTTACAAACCATCCTTTTTTTTCAAAAAGCTTGACAATCTCAATCGTTCTGATAAAATTATACCTGTTGGAAGCGCCCGCCATTGGTTGCTCTGCAATCACGGCGGGTACTTTTTCTATCAGTTCCTCTTGAGATATTCTCTCTCTTTCTATTGTTTTACTTGTCATTTTTTTTAACCTCCCAAGCAAGACTTGACTTATTTTTTAGCCATTAAATCTTACTTGTATTTTATTTACTTAATTTAATTTAAGTATATGACATGATACCCTGCACGCTATTAGGCGCCAAGTAAAAATAAAAAAAAAGTGAAAAAAATTTAAAAGGGAAAGGGCTTGAATTTTAGATAAATTTTGCCTATAGAAAAGATAATGCAAGCCTACCAGAAACGATTGAACTCACGGAGGGAACGAATACTGAATATAGCTATATGATCGTATTGGCAAAGCAACCCACTGATGATGTAACCATCAACATTACCCTCAATAATTCACCAGATAATCTAAGGATTGATGAAAGTGGAACTCCTGTAACCTTTATTTCTATTACATTTGCCAATTCTTCTGGTGGCGTGAATGGATGGGATATACCCCAAACCATAAATCTTGACTTCACGGATAATGATATTATCTCCGGGACGATCATGTCCATATTAACCCATATTACATCTTCTACAGATGATGAGTATATGGGTATACCCAATAAAAATTTGATGATCAGTCTAATAGATGATGATGTTGCTCCATGCGATCAATCAGGTGCTGTTGCCGAAAATGACTTTGACCCCGATATAGACGGAGAGGATTATGGCGCTGGAACCCGATTAGATCCATATATTATATGCAACGCAGATCAGTTGCAGGCAATGAGAAGTAGTAAACCTCACCTGGGGGCACACTATGAATTGGGTAAAGACATAGACGCTTCTTCTATTTCTACCAATACATGCCCCGCAGGTACTACGGGTACATGTACAGGATTCCAACCCATTGGGGACTGTGGGGCGGATGGCGTTTGTGGTAGCAGTGATGATATGCTATTCAAAGGTACTTTAGACGGAAAAGGATTCGCCATAAGAGATCTCATTGTCAATATTAATCTTACTTCTTTCAGCTCTTATGCAGGTTTTTTTGGGTTTACGGATGAAGCGACTATTAGTAATATTGGCTTATTGAATGTGGATATTTCTTCTACTACTACTAATAATACTTCTTTTGCAGGTGGTCTGGTAGGGCGGAATGAGAATAGTAGTATAACCAATTCCTACTCTACAGGGAATGTTTCTTCTTTTTCTACTTTTACATCTTATACAGGCGGCTTGGTAGGGGAGAATATTGGTAGTAGTATAACCAATTCCTATTCTACAGGGAATGTTTCTTCTTCTGCTACTGATAATGATTCTTATGCAGGCGGCCTGCTAGGGACAAATTCTAATTTTAGTAGTATAACCAATTCCTACTCTACAGGGAATGTTTCTTCTTCTGCTACTGATAATGATTCTTATGCAGGCGGCCTGCTAGGGACAAATTCTAATTTTAGTAGTATAACCAATTCCTACTCTACAGGGAATGTTTTTTCTGCTTCTTCTTCTGCTATTTCTTATGCAGGCGGCCTGGCAGGGTGGAATTCTAGTGTTAGTAGTATAACCAATTCCTATTATGATCTAAATACTTCAGGGCAGACTAATATAAGAGGCGGTGGTTCAGGTACTCTTACTTGTATAGGCGGTTTTGCAACTGATCCATTTAAGCAGAATGTATCTGGTACAGGAACTTGCAATAATGCATCTCCCACTATTTTCTTTAACTGGCATGAAGATATGAATAGTAACCGCTACGATAGCAATGGCGATGGAATGGTAGACTCTTCCGATAGCTTTGTATGGAATTTTGGCACCTCTACAGAATATCCTATTCTAGCCTCTACCCCTGGAACAGTAGACGAACAAGCGGTGAGAATGGCTTCTGGTTTCTTACGTTTTTCAAACACCACCATTGGAGAACTCTCTGAAGACGATTTCGTATTTTTCTATGACATAGACGATCCTGCCATGGATATTACTACTTCTGGCCAAAATGTGCAGGGCACTACCGCAGGTAATTATGTAATAGAAGATGCGGTGGATGCAAGTGGTGTTGCGTTGGCTACTCCACCCACAGTAACCAATGCAGGTGTGATCAATGGAGTAAACTCTCTTGCAGCAAATAGCGAATTTTATTTAAAGGTTACCTTTACGAGAGGTGCTTCGCCTAATACGGCTAGTTATAGTCATAGGTATAGGTTTAAAAAGTAGTTATCTTTCTTTCTTTTTTTTATGGAAAACTTGTGCCCGTAGGGTGAAAAGAAAGAAACAAAGACCTGTGCCCGTAGGGTGAAAAAGGCTCCATTTCGCAGGCATCCATGCCTGCGTCCCCAAATGATCACCCCAGACACTTGACCTCCTGTGTTGCTACGCAACCATTCGGTGCAAGTCGTCTGCCCATAGCTGGAAAGAAAGAAGAAAGAAAGAAAAGAAGGAAGAAAAGAAGGAAGAAAAAATACTTGCCTTTTTGTTTATAATTTATAGTTTATAAACAATATCTAAGTATTTTAAGAGGTTAGCCATACCAACCCTTAAAGGAGGAATAAAATATGAAAATGAATAGTTTATACAGCATAATGGCCATAGCAGCCATTCTATCCCTGTCTTTCTGCAAGGATGATAAAGACGATCCAATGGATAATGGGGATGCCCCAGGCATCAAATATGCAAAAGGCGACTCACAATTGCCAGATACGATTGAACTCACGGAAGGTGACGAAAATGTTGAGGAATACACCATTGTATTGAATACACAGCCCTCTGGTAATGTAATGGTCGATATCAGCCTGCCTGCTAACACTCCCGATAATCTGCAATTGAATTCTGGTTCTCAAACAGTTAATGGAGCAGATACTTCCATCACCCTTACCTTTGCTACGGATACTTGGAATACCCCCCAAACGGTGAAATTGACCCTGGAAGCAGATGATATAGCCTCTGGAAATGCCTCTGTTACCATTACCCATTCCTCTACAAGCGATGACTCCGATTATGACTCTCTTAGTCGTGATGTAATGGTTTCCATCCAAGATGATGATATGCCAAGCATCACCTATGCACAACAAGACAAATCAGAATTGCCAGACACGATCACACTTATGGAAGAAGACATTAATAGTAATATGGTTGAGTATACCATTGTTTTAAATACCCAACCCACTGCAAATGTAGAAATAGAGATCACTCTTCCCTCTAATTCTCCTTCTAATTTAAGTATTGCTTCTGGCAGCCAAGATGAAAATGGCGCAGGCTCTTCCATCACCCTTACCTATACTACGGATACTTGGGATACCCCCCAAACGGTAACATTGACCTTTACCGATAATGACATATCTAGTTCGATCAATGGCAGCTTGACTCATATCGTTACGAGTGGCGATCCTAATTATAATAATAAGGATACACTGAATAGAACCATAACATTGCAACTCAGAGATGCTGAGGCAGGGGTACTCTATCAAAAAGATAATGCAAGCTTACCAGAAACGATTGAACTCACGGAGGGAACGGATAGTGAATATAGCTATATGATCGTATTGGCAAACCAACCCACTCATGATGTAACCATCGGAATTACCCTCAATAATTCACCAGATAATCTAAGGATTGATGAAGGTGGAAATCCTGTAACTTTTACCTCTATTACATTTGCCAATTCTTCTGGTGGCGTGAATGGATGGGATATACCCCAAACCATAAATCTTACCTTCGCAGATAATGATTTTTTCTTCGGGACGATCATGTCCACATTAACCCATATCACATCCTCTACAGATGATGAGTATATGGGTATACCCAATAAAAATTTGATGATCAGTCTAATAGATGATGAGATTGATACTACATGCACCCAGCCAGGTGTTGTTTCAGAAGATGATTTTACCCCCGATATATCTGGAGAGGATTATGGCGATGGAACAGAAAATAATCCATATATTATATGCAATGCAGATCAGTTGGAGTTTATCGGTACTGGTACACCAAAAATTGACTTCTTAGGTTCAAATGTATACTATGAATTGGGTAAAGACATAGACGCTTCTTCTATTACTGCTGCATACGACTGCGAGGGTACATGTACAGGATTCCAACCCATTGGGGACTGTGGGGTGGATGACATTTGTAATAACGCTGATGATATGTCCTTCACAGGCACTTTAGACGGAAAAGGATTTACCGTAAGCGATCTTAGAATTAATATCAATGTTACCTCTGGCAGATCTTATGCAGGTCTTTTTGGGTATACATTTGGCGCCAATATCAGGAATATTGGCCTATTAAATGTAGATATAGATGCTTCTTCTACTTCTAATAGATCTTTTGCGGGCGGCTTGGTAGGGAATAGTAGTAGTAGTAGTATAACCAATTCCTACTCTACAGGGAATGTTTCTTCTTCTTCTTCTTTTCGTTCTTTTGCAGGTGGCTTGGTAGGGAATACTAGTAATACTAGTAGTAGTATAACCAATTCCTACTCTACAGTGAATGCTTCTTCTTTTTCTTCTTCTTCTGTTGATAATGATGCTTCTTATGCAGGCGGCTTGGTAGGGAATAATAGTGGTAATAGTATAACCAATTCCTACTCTACAGGGAATGTTTCTTCTGCTTCTTCTTCTGCTGCTGATTCTTTTGCAGGCGGCTTGGTAGGGCAGCATATTTTTAGTGGTAGTATAACCAATTCCTACTCTACAGGGAATGTTTTTTCTTCTTCTTCTTCTGCTGCTGCTAATTCTTTTGTAGGCGGCTTGGTAGGGTCAAATTTTGTTAGTAGTATAACCAATTCCTGGTCTACAGGTAATGTTTCTTCTTCTTCTTCTTTTGTAGGCGGCCTGGTAGGGCAGAATAGTGGTAGTATAACCAATTCCTATCATGATGAAATTACTTCAGGGCAGACTGATATAACAGGCAATAGTTCAGGTACTCTTATTTGTATAGGCGGTTTTGTAACTGATCCATTTAAGCAGAATGTATCTGGTACAGGAACTTGCAATAATGCATCTCCCACTATTTTCTTTAACTGGCATGAAGATATGAATAGTAACCGCTATGATAGTAATGGCGATGGAATGATAGACTCTTCCGATGGCTTTGTATGGAATTTTGGTACCACATCAGAATATCCCTTTATAGCCTCCACCCCTGGAACGCCAGACGAACAGGCGGTAAGAATGGCTTCTGGTTTCTTACGCTTTTCAAATACCGCCCTTGGAACGCCTTCTGCTAGTGACTTCGTATTCTTCTATGACATAGACGATCCCGCCATGAATATTGACACTTCTGGCACGGGAGTACAGGGCACTACCGCTAATAATTACCAGATTCAAGATGCAGACGGTAATGCGCTGGCTTCACCCTCAGTAACGAATGCAGGTGTGATCAGTGGAATAAACTCGGGTCCCGCTGAATTTTATTTAAAGGTCACCTTTATCAGGGGTGCTTCTCCCATGGCTAGTTATAGTCATAGGTATAGGTTTAAAAAATAAACCTTTTTTTCTTTCTTTTTTTTATGGAAAACTTGTGCCCGTAGGGTGAAAAGAAAGAAACAAATGCAAAAAAACCCGCTGCTTTGCCATAGAAGTTAGGCTGGGTGGGTTACATCCTGTAACCCAATCCCCAGCCTTGCAAAACATCCATGTTTTGCATCCATGGCAAAGATGCTCCGTTTCGCAGGCATCCATGCCTGCGTCCCCAAATGATCATCTACCCCTAAGAGTAAGTTAGGAAGAAAAAGAATAAAGAAAAGGAAGGATGAAGAGGAAGAAAGACCTGTGCCAGTAGGGTGAAAAAAACCCGCTATATCGACATCCATGTCGATAATGCTCCGTTTTCGCAGGCATCCATGCCTGCGTCCCCAAATGATCTGGCCTTACCCCAAAAAAGTGGACACTCGGAATACATAGATAAGGAGTGTTCACATGAAGAAAAAATCGAAAAGATATGATGAAGACTTTAAGAAGAGCTCTGTTGAGCTATTCCTTAAGTCTGGTAAGAAGCAAAAATGATCTGCAAGCCAATCATTCAAACTCTACAGCCTTCTGATATTAAATATCTGCAGGTTTTTATAAAATATTGAAATATCACTTGACGGAGAGATTATTTGAGTTACGTAGGAATGCGTCTATGCACACTATTCAAGTCGTTTCCCATGATACTAGCTTAAAACAGATCTTCAAAAAGAAGCCATTGGCTCAATTTAAAGTCTATTTTTCCAGAATTTTAAAAAGTAGTTTGAAAAAAATGCATCAAAAGAACGTATATTTTTTACTATTGGATATTCGTAGTGAAGAAATAATGGATGCTCTTATAGACCAGAAAGATTTTATTCAAAAAAAGCTGTTGAAGGGTAAAATTTATCTTCTATTACTTGCTTGGGTAAAAAATCCAAGGATAAAGAATTTCATTCAAAATGAACATAATATTATCTTTCAGGACATATTATGGTATGAATTTAAAGAAATAGATATGCAAATAGAGGCCTTGTATCTATTTCTCAAAAATAATATGAATCACTTAAAATACAGGATTGCAAATGAACTTTTTAGCCATGAAAATGAATTACTCATGCAAATGAATATGGATGATCCAACATATTTGAATCCGGATATTCGCCAGGATAGTATAAACTTACTCTCCTTTTTCTGGGGAGAATCAAATGTAATACTAAAATTTAGAAAGAAGATCATTAAAATATCAAGATCATCTGGACATATTCTATTGCTTGGAAAAGAAGGACTGGAACAAAAAGAAATAGCCCACTATATACATTCTATCTCAGACAGATCAAAAGAAAAATTTCAGGTCATCGATGCCCAAAAGTTACCCGAAAGCCTGCATAAGATCAGATTTTCAGATAAAAATTTAAGAGAACTGCCTGGTTATAACAAAATATACTATAACTCCAAAAAATCTTTAAAAGGCACACTTTTATTGCATAATATACATACACTTTCTTGGGAGATGCAAGGTCATCTTTTAAATCTTCTGGAAGAAGATCAAAAAAAAATTTTTAGTGAAGATTGGTCTATTTTAGGTTCCCAAAAGATCATCTTATCTGCAGATAGCCAACTTGAAAAGATGGTAACCCAAGGAATTTTTAGGCAAGATCTATTTTCCAGGATCAATAGTTCTTATTTGCGAATTCCAGAATTAAAAGAAAGAGGCTTCGATCTGATCTATATAGTGGATCAATTTTGCAAATGGTATAGAAAGAAATATCAAAAGTCATTTTATGTAAGCCCTTTCTTAAAAATACAATTATTAAAATGCAAATGGGAAAGAAATGTTTCTCAATTGTATGATTTTTTATCCAAAATGGCGACTCTTTCTAATTCAATTATAGATGACATGGAGGCTCTAAAAATATTAAGACCAGACATTGATTTTTCGATAAAAGTTTCTGAACCCGATCATGTTGTTCAAGATTCTTTTGGTTCAGGTTACAATGAACAAAATGATGCTTTTTTAAGGGAAAATGAAAATCATCTTCAACCTACTTTATTTAGCAAGAATACGCTACAGGGTAAATTTCATCCTGGCCTTGCAAATGTAGAGATATCTTATATCCAACTTATCTTAAAAGCCCACAAAGGAAATATGGCAGAAGCAGCCAGGGTACTGGGTATTTCTCGTAAGACTTTATATAATAAAGTAAAAACATATAAAATTAAAATTGGTAGGATCGCTTAGATGAAAAACGTAACTTCTGTAATACGCGGTTCAATGAAAAATAAAAAAATTCCAGCCCCTGCAAATGTTCATGGCCATACTCATAGAACCTCTCAAAAATTGAAAGAAGCCTTGTTTCAGATCATCGAAAATCATTTCTCTAACTTGAATGAAGTTATTTTCTGGGATATTTATGCCGGAAGCGGACAGATAGGTATAGAAGCCATTAGCAGGGGTTTTAAATACATAGTTTTTTGTGAGCAAAATCCACAAAGATATTCAAAATTGACCCAATGGCTTAACAAAAATCATTGTGATACAGTTTCCAGAACAACCCGTTCGGATGCCAGAAGAGCCCTGGAAAAAGCAATTAAAGATCATCCTTGTTCATGGAAGGTGCCATTACCATTTTTTTGCGACTCTTTGATCGTATTTTTAGACCCCCCCTATAGTTTTTTTCATTCTCATTATTTATCTCATTTCAAAAATAAAAAAGAAAATATAATGACAAACGATCCAATTCAAAGATCATTAAACATGATCAACAGACTAAACTCTAATTATTTATCTGATAAAAGCATCTACCAAAAAATTTTAATATGTTTACAAGCCCCTTATTATTTTTACGATGAAGAAAATATTTTTGACAAGGCCTATCATTATGACAAAAATAAGATATTCATAAAATTTGTACAACGCAAATCTCATAATCCTATGAGTACTCAATGAAAAGAGATCAAAATATTTATTACAGGCGTATTTCCTCCATTGTAAAAGAAATGCCCCCGTATTCAGTATTATTGCTTATTGCCCCCGAACAAAAGATCAGAAATCAAGGTATTCATTACCCTTACCGTACATCTTCCGACCTATTATATTTAACTGGGGTCAATCAGGAAAATATAGCCTTGATCATTCACTCTAATGGAGATTGTCATATATTTGCCGCGAAAAAAAACCAGCATAAGGAAAGATGGGAGGGGCAAAAATATGTCGCTAAAGAAATTGCCAAAAAGATTGGATTTTTTTCTAAGGATAATTGCCATGACTTTGAGATTTTTTGGGGAAAGATCAATTTTCATCTAAAGAATAAGCAAACTCTATTCCTGGATTATGGAAATGAAGGCAATGTAAATATAAGAATTCTATATTTATTGAATCAATTTAACCAAAATCCAAGAGGGGGTAATATATTTCCCCAAAATATTAAGAATGTCTCTTCTATATTGCATGAAAAAAGAATATTTAAGGATGCCCATGAAATTGAACTGATGAAAAAGGCCTCTCATATTTCTGCAAAAGCTCATCGGCTCCTAATGAAATATGCCATAGAAAGAGTTCAGAATCAAGGCCATGTATATGAGTATGAATTAAGATCTTTTCTGGAAGCTGAATTTGCAGCTTGTAATGCAGAATTGGCTTATCCAAGTATAGTAGCAGGAAAAGAGAATGCGACTATATTGCACTATACCCAATGCGGATCATTACTAAAAAGCTCTGATCTTCTTTTAGTTGATGCAGGCTGTGAATACGAAGGATATGCTTCAGACATAACTCGTTCTTATCCTTTATCTGGAAAATTTTCAGCGAGCCAAAAGAATATTTATGAAATTGTTTTAAAAGCGCAAAAAAGAGCGATCCAATTTTGCAAAGAAGGCTCTCATTTAGGGAAAATACATCAAAAGGCAGTGGAGGTTCTAGTAGATGGATTATGGGATATGGGTATGTTTAAAAAATGTATCCAGCAAACGGAACATGGAAAGTTTAAACTCATAAAACCTTCTTCGCGCCAAGAAGTAATAGAAAAAAAATATTATTCCGCCTATTATATGCATAATACATCTCATTACATTGGCTTGGATGTTCATGATGTAGGGACTTATTTCATTCATAAAAAATACCGCCCCCTAAAAAGAGGAATGGTATTCACTATAGAACCGGGACTCTATTTTTCAACCTATTATACACATATCCCTAAAGAATACAGAGGAATAGGAATACGCATAGAAGATAATATATTGATCACTCCCAAGGGGTCCGAAATACTGACCATAGAGGCTCCTAAAGAAATAAAAGAAATAGAAGAATATAAATAGCGAATTGTTAATACTTTCCCATAAATCTACCTCCAATAATATCATGGGATAAATAGAGGATCGTTCTTAATTGGTCTTTTTTATAGATAGGCTTATAAATATAAATATAGGGTCTTTGAATGAATACTTTTTCGGTTAACTTTTTATTGTGTAGTAAAAATTCTTTGAGATAATTCGCCTCATTCCAATTGTGGGGTATATATATATTTTCCGATGTCTTTATATTATTCTTTGGTCTGTGGGAGTCAAACCAGGGAGATAACCTAAAGAATATTTTTCTATTGTGTATATTTTCAGGAAATAAAAAGAATATATCTTTTATGCCTGGGATCATTGACTTTAATAAAAGCAAATTCTTAGTCGCATTATCTATATTTTTTTTCTCTTCTATGTATGTAATGGTCTCTTCTATCAGAACCTTATGCTCTGAGACCGCATTTTTAATGTCTCTCTGTAAATTCCTTACCGTTTTTTGTGTATTATATGCATTTAAAAAGTGTAATATAATGAATAATACAATGAATGATCCCACCACAGATCCGATCAGAATGAAGGCCGGTTTTTTGAATTGATACTTTTTTTTTATTGCTGTACTTTGCAGATTCTCAGAAATTAAATTCATATTGGCTATAATATTAATAATGGTCAGACCAATTACAATGGATAAAATTCCTACAATGACATAATAAAAAAAGGGGAATGTAAATTGACCGAATATAGTATACTGCATGGTAGAGGCTATTAAATAGACAAAAAACCATAATAAAGATAAAGAAGCAAAAAAGAGTATCCCATAGGAAGAAGCTTTTTTTAAAAAATGATTTAACATATAAATGGTCTGTAAAAAGTAATTGATTGGCCAGAGAGAGAATCGAACTCCCGACACGGGGATTTTCAGTCCCCTGCTCTACCGACTGAGCTATCTGGCCAGTTGACCTAGAATATTGCTACAGAACTTTAATTGCCTTGACTCTGTAAAGAATTTTATATTGATCGTCCTTTAGAAAGAGCATCTATTTCAAGTAAAAGCCTTAAAATTGGAAACAGGTCTTTCAAGAATAGCTGATTGGTAGAGTCTGATCTGGCAGAGGAAGGATCGGGGTGAACCTCCATGAAAAAACCATCTACCCCAACTGCTGCTGCTGCTCTGGCTAATGGAAATATCATTTCTCTCTGGCCGCCTGATTGTTCGCCTGATCCGGGTAACTGAACAGAGTGAGTGGTATCCATAACAACATGTATGCCCTGGGCCCGGATAATTTCAATCCCTCTCATATCCACCACTAAATTATTGTAACCAAAAGAATATCCTCTTTCACATATCGTTACTTTATCCGAACCAGAAGAATGAACTTTTTCTACAATTCTGCAAACATCCATGGGGGCAACAAATTGCCCTTTTTTTATATTAAGCCATTTTTTTGTCTTGGAGGCCTCTACGATAAGATCTGTCTGTCTGCATAGAAAAGCAGGGATTTGAATCATATCTGCTACTTCAGATACTTTTTCTACTTCTTCAGGAAGATGCACATCGGTTAAAATAAGAATATCATGTTCTTTTTTAATTTCTTTTAAAATGGAAACACCTTCTTCCAGGCCAGGCCCTCTGAAAGAATGAATGCTACTGCGATTGGCCTTATCATAGGAAGACTTAAAAAAGAAAAGTATGTTCAATTCATTGCATATTTTTTTTATTTTAGGAGCAACCTCATTCAATAGTTCTCTGTTTTCAATTACGCAAGGTCCAGCGATCAAAAAGAAAGGATTTTTACCCCCCAGTTTATAATCTCTCAAAAAGTTTTTTTCAGGAGTAAATTGTAATTTCATTGGATCCTATCCTTTAAATAAGGCGCTTTAAATCGAACAATCAATTTACAGCCTCCATTAGAAGTATACATTGTATAATAAATTTCCATTTGGATGTCATCCAGATCTACCTTAGGATATGTTTGCTTAAAAAAAGACCTTGCTTTTTTCTTTGCCTTATAACAATTTTTTGATCTTCTTAAAGTAAAAGGCACTTCTTCCTTATTTCCTTCTTCCTTTGAAATGATCTGTAAAGTATTATCATCTAGCCAAAAGTTATTTTTTAAGAGTATCTCTTCTTTTGTAAACCACAACGAACTCTTCTGGCAAAAAAAAATGAAGAAAATAAACTCATACACAAATAAAATCTAAAAAGTATTTTCATCCGAATCCTCAATTAAATATAATACCAGAAGAATCCAATACTTTCACTGGCTTAACTGTATGAACATAGCTTCTAAAGACATATTTTTTTCTTTTAAAGAAGAAGATGTTTCTTCTGCGACTAATTTCCCTTTATGGATGAACAGATAACGGTCTGCGGTTTGAGAAACCTCGCTTAAAATATGACTAGAAACCAATATAGTATGCTCTTCTTTTAAAGATAATATCAAATTACGCATCTCTATAATTTGTACTGGATCTAATTCAGATATTGGTTCATCTAAGATCAAAACGGGTGGATTATGCACCAATGCCTGGGATATTCCTACTCTTTTTCGGTATCCTGCAGAAAGATGCCCGATCTGATGATCTCTGTGATCTTTTAAATTAGTCTTTTCAAGGCTGTTCTCAATTCTTTCTTCTTCATTTTCTTTAGAATATGATCTTATTCTGTACATATATCTGAGAAAACCCTCTATAGTCATTTCAGGATAGAAGGCGGGTGTTTCTGGCAAATAGCCAATTTGTTTTTTTAGATCCATATGATCTTCTAGTAAGCTGAATGAATTTATATTTACTTCCCCACTTGTAGGGGCTAAAAAGCCAGTTAGCATTCTCAAAGTAGTTGTTTTACCTGCACCGTTAACACCTAAGAAGGCGACTACTTCATTCCTGTCTATTTTAAAGCTCAAATCATCTACTGCATTCACATTCTTTCTATAAGACTTAGAAAGATTTTTTACTTCTATCATACAAGTATCTGAATATAGAACATATCTATGAAGTCAAGTATAATTTACTATAAATTTACAATAACCAATACCGCAGAAAGCTTATAAGCAGAAATGGAGAATCAATTGCTAAAAAAGACAATAGCCATCTTCTAAAGAAACCTGATATGAAATTTGAAATAATTAAAAAAAGCACTCCAAATCATATCAAATTGCTGAAAAAACAGATTCGATCAATTGGCTCTGGAAATTTTTACTGATGTTAGGCAGGTCTATTTACTGATCTTTTTTTCTGTAAAGAGTACATGTTTTCTTATTTTTTTATCGAATTTCTTTACTTCTATTTTTCCTTTATTTAGCTTTTTGTTTTTAGTCGTGGTATAAAAACTACCCGTTCCTTCTGTAGATTCTAATTTAATGATCTCACGCATATACAAACTCCTCTTAAAAAGGTCTTAGGAATGGAAAAGGATCAATATGTTTGTCACCCATTTTAACTTCAAAATGAAGATGAGGTCCTGTGGTTCTGCCTGTTGACCCCAGTCTTCCGATCATATCTCCTTTTTGCACAAACTTTCCATGTCTTACTAAAATAGTTTTTAAATGAGCATATAAAGTTTTATACCCAAATCTATGATTAATGCGGACCGTTTTTCCATAGCCATTGCTCGTGGAAGTAGATGCAATAATCCCATCCGCAGCAGCATACACAGGAGTACCTTCCTGATTAGCCAGATCTATGCCAAGATGGAACTCCGTTCCATTTCCGAAGGGAGAGAAACGAGGACCATATTTTGAGGTGATATATCCTCCCGCAATAGGCCAGTAATAAGGGGAGTTTTTGCGTACTTCCTCGCATTCCCGTAAAAATGATTCCAGAATAGTTAAAGATTGAATGATCTGTTGCACTTCTAAATACAATTTTCTATAAGCAACCACTTCATTATTATACTGAAAATGATCATTTATTTGGCTATCTTCAAAAGTTTTCAAAAAGGAGTCTGTTAAGGAACCAAATGAAAAACCAGTAGTTTTTTTTCTTTCCAGAAGTTCATTCATGGTTAAATAAAAATCATGACTTTCATTTCTGATCTGTTCAATAGCCTGTTCATGCATCCTTTCAGAATTAGAAAAAAAAGAAACTCCATGTTGATCTTCATTGATCAATGCTAGAATTTCTTGTATAGAGGTTTTGATGTTAGACTGGCTTTCAGAGATATTTTCAAATTGATGTAAATATTGCTTATGCTCACTATAAAAAGTTTGGTCCGTACTGTATAAACTAGAGAATTCTTTTTTTGCATCTTTTTGAGATTTCCAGGATAAGAAAGAATTTAAAAAAATAGTAATTATAATAAATGAAATAAAACCTATTGTGAATTTACTTAATTGAAAGCTTAATAAATTCTTTCTATTATGAGGAATGATCATTAAAGTAATTCTTTCATAACCTTTCTCTTTAAAGACAAGCCACTTTTTCTTAAAATATTTTTTCATTTTTTCTAGCAATAAGCTTTTTTTCCCAGTATGATCTATATTTCTTATGGTTTTCATTCTATCAGTACTATCGGTACTATCGGTACTATCGGTAATTTATTTTCAGAATTTAAATATTATGTTTACGGCAAATAAATAGGTTTTACTGAAAACACTTTATTTTGCCCAGAAATACTTGCAGAAACATTTTGTCAACAAATTTAGAATAAGTGAAAAAATATTTGCTTAATAGAGGAGGAGCCTGTGCCTCAACTTAAAAGCATTTACATTTTTGAAATTCTCTGCTACTTCTCCAACCACGATGAAAACCATAGAATAAAACTCCTAACATTAAAGAAGGATGATATGCTTTACCCCCCTCATGTGAATATCTCGATAGAAAAGGATTCATGTCAATTGTATCCAAAAGCTTAACAAATGCATAAATTTCGTGATTCTTATCAAGATTATCTCCCAGAGTACGGGAAAACATCATAAGTTGATCTCTATCGCTTTGTGCAAATCTACTGTTCATGGGACATAAAAAATAAAAAACAACCTCTGGTAAAGGACGCTTAGAGAATAACAATTTTACTTATTTAAAAAAGCTGAACTGGGGATTTTATACTCGTTCTTTTCAAAAATGTAAATGCTTTTAAGTTGGCGCACAGGCTCCTTTTACCTTGTACACACCAACAGCTGTTACTAAATGTAGTTGACTGTATATCAATTTATAAGATATTGTTTATTAATGGGGAGGCATATCCTGGATTGATCAAAAAAATGAATACATCCTATGCAAAATATAATAAAGATGTGCATGGGGCATGTTTTGCACGATTCGCTTATGAACTAGAAATAGATCCAGAATCATATCGTATATGCCTTCAAAATTGAATTATATATTTTCTTGATCCCCTTTGATGGATCGGATCCATTTTCTTTCAAAAAGGCTTGGTAAAATCAGTAGGCGAAATATTATATGGCTGATAAGATCAAAATAACGGCAAATATTATTACTTATAATGAAGAAAAAAATATTGCAAGATGCCTTCAATCTCTGAAAAGAGTATCGGATGAAATTGTAGTGGTAGACTCTTTTTCTACGGATGCCACTAAAAAAATATGTTCTGGATTTGGTGTAAAATTTATTCAGAATAAATTTAAAAATTATATACAGCAAAAAAATTATGCCATCTCATGCAGTAAATATGATATCATACTTTCTTTGGATGCGGATGAAGCACTTTCGCAGGAACTAGAAAATCGTATTTTAAGCATAAAAGAAAAATGGGATGCGGATGCTTATTCTATGAACCGAAGAACAAATTACTGTGGCAAATGGATCAATTATTGTGGTTGGTATCCTGACACAAAAATAAGATTATTTCATAAACAAAAAGCCCGCTGGGACGGAAGTAGTCCACATGAAAAAGTAGTGACAAATCCAAACACTTCTGTGAAGCATCTAAAATATGATCTGCTTCATTATTCATATCATACACTTGGTGGACACATTGAAAAAATAAACTATCTTTCGGATCTGATGGCAAAAAGCGCTTATAATTCATATACTGGCATGGGTAAAAAGAAAAGATATTGGGGAGTATTTTATATTTATATTTACCCTTTTCTTGTTTTTTTAAAGACCTATTTTTTGAAATTAGGTATTTTAGATGGCTATCGTGGTTTTTTGATCAGTATAAATGCTTCTTTTTATAGATATCTAAAATATACAAAATTAAGAGAAAAACTACACAAAGATAAATTCAAAAATCAGCTAAAGAGATAAAAGAAATGAATATATTGATCGGTATTTCAGGGTCTATTGCCATTTATAGAACATGCGAATTAGTGCGTATGCTCACAAAAGAAGGGCATCATGTAAGAGTCGCCATGACCAGAACGGCCGCCAAATGGGTATCCCCTACTATATTTGCCGCTCTTTCAGGAGATGAGGTTTATACAGACAATATGAGTCAAAAAATGCCCCATATAGACATTCGTAAAGACCTCCATTTGTTTTTGATCTCTCCAGCAACCGCTAACATTATTGCAAAGGCCGCTAATGGTATATCAGATAATATTCTTACCTCTACCTTATTATCTTTCCATGGTCCCAGATGGATCGCTCCTGCTATGAATCCATATATGTATTCTCACCCGGCGGTTCAGAAAAATATTAGTATTTTAAAAGAATTTGGATACCGAATTTTAGACCCGGATAACGGAGAAGCCGTTTGCGGAGATATAGGAGAAGGCAAGATGATGCCGATAGAAGAAATCTTAAAACAAGTTCGAAATTTGAATCAATGAATCACTTACATAAAAAGAAAAAATATATTTTCCTATTATTCTTAATGATCCTGGTCCCTACCTTCTGCAATAGTAAAAAAGCAAATAATAATAAAATAAAAAAGAAAATCAAATTGATAGAGGCCTTTCCCAGAAGATTTGATAAGCCTGTTTTTATGGAAGTTTTTCCTGCCAGATACCCTGGATTGCCTATACTCTATGCCATCGTAGAACAAGCCGGTAGGATCATATTACTTCCTCAAACAAAAAAAATATCTAAAGAAATTGTCCTTCTGGACAAGAGAAACAATATATGTTCAGCAGGGTCCGAAGAGGGACTATTGGGTTTAGCCTTTGATCCTTTTTTTTCAAAAACAGGCAGGGCATACATTTATTATTCCCTTTGCAGGCCCAGAAGAACTGTTTTGAGTCGTTTGACCATTACTACGATTAAGAAAGTAAAGCGGTTGAGTGATCTGAAATTCAATATTAAAGAAGAAAAATTGCTTTCTATTCCTCAACCTTATTCAAATCATAATGGTGGGATGATCGCTTTTCACGAGGGACACCTATACATAGGCGTTGGGGATGGTGGTTCTGGGGGTGATCCTCATTATTATTCTCAAAAACTAAATACACTATTAGGAAAAATACTAAGAATTGATGTAAGCCCTGACAGTGGGTATAAAATTCCATCTGATAATCCCTTCCGAAGCCAAAGTAAGTCGGCCAATAGAAAAGTAAGGCCTGAAATTTTTGCCTATGGCCTTAGGAATCCATGGAGATTTAGTTTTGACCCCCCAAGTAAAAAACTTATCGTAGGAGATGTTGGGCAAAATAGATATGAAGAAATAAATATAGTAAAAAAAGGAAAGAATTATGGCTGGAATATAATGGAAGGTACCCATTGCTATAAGCCGGCTAAGAATTGTAACCGAAAAAGATTGGAATTACCTATTCTGGAATATTCTCATAGATGGGGACAATGTGTCATAGGTGGTTATATTTATCGTGGATCAAGTATCCCCTGGCTAAGAGGAAAATATATCTTAGGAGACACAACGACAGGAAGAATATGGTACTCTGATCTAAAAAACGGGAGGATGATCCAGTTATTGAAGACAAATCATTATATATCTAGTTTTGCTAAAGATGAAAAAGGAGAAATATATGTATTGGATCTTATCGGTAAAATTTTAAAAATTTCTCCTGCAGATCCAGGTCGTCAATAATGGCTATATCTACTCCCCATTCGAAAAATAGTTTTAATTGGCTCAAAGAGTTTTCTCCCCATGTGATCAGAAAATAACCTTTTTTCTTCCATTTTTGTATATTTTTTTGTTTCAAACTCCTGGCATAGTAATGAACAGAATCAGGATGTACTAATATCTCTAAAAATCTAGCCCATATTGAATGAAAAAATTTACAAGATATGATCATACCTAATCCCATTTCAGGGGCTAATTTTTTTAACTTCCTTAAACTATATAAATTAAAACTGCTTAAAATAACCCTTTTTTCCAGTTTAAATTCTCTCACTAGTTCAATCACTTTTTCCTCTAAGCCAGATCTAATATCAAAGAATTCTCTTTTTAGCTCAATATTCGTATAGATATCAGATGCAAAATTTTTTAAATAGTCTTTGAGTGTTAAAACAAAAGCCTGTTTAGGTTTTTGAAAAGAACGAGTATAAAATCCCCAGTTCAGCTTTTTTAAATAGGTAAAATTCTTATCCTCTAAGCGTCCTTTACCAGAGGTTGTTTTTTGTAAAAGAGGGCCATGAAATATAACTGGCACTTTGTCTTTAGAAATTCTTACATCTAGTTCTATTATTTTTAAGCCCTTGGAAATGGCCAATTGAAAGGCTTCTGCGGTATTTTCGGGCACTAGACCCATTTTACCACTGCCCCTGTGAGCTGCAAATTTTAAACCCAGATCAAAATTTTCTAATATATCATTCCATCTACGTGGATGTTTTTTGTGCTGAAGACCAAAGTCTTTTAATCTATATTTGCATTTCAAGAGTGGTTCTGAATAAACTTATATTTCGGTATAATCTTTTAAGAAATCTATATCCCTTTTGCCGTCCAACATTTCTTTGCAGTATATCTTTCCTTTTTCTACTGCAGGCTGGTCAAATGGATTGACCTTAAATAAATACCCTAAATAAGTAACTATATACATCCAATAACCCATCCACTTGCCCATAAGCCACATATCTGCTTCCCACCCTTTTTCTAGTTCTTTATAAAGTAGAGGAAACATATATTGGCTTACTGGCCTTTTTTCTTCAGATAGAGCCGACTCGATACTGGACATTTGGGCTTGCAAAATTTCATATAAACTGTGCCCTGCTGCAATATGGGCTTCCAACGTATTTGGCAGTTTTATATTGATGGGATCATAGCTTTTAGTATGTGTAAATATATGGATATATTTATTTGGACCAGCCATGAAATATTGAAGTAAAGAATGTTGATCTTCTGGCCCTCTCGCCACATAAGGAAGCGCCTGTATATTTGTTTTTTTACCCAATGATTCTCCCCAAAGCTGTACGACCCAATCTCCCCATGCCCGTAGATCGCAAGAATATATCCAAAAAACAATTCCATGATAACCAGATTGAAGCATAGAATACAGTTCAAGAGCCATTATTTTGGCATGATTTTCAAAAATAGGAATAGAAATGTGAAAAGAATCATTTGCATTCTGGAAGCCTCTAAGAAAATCATTCATTGGCAGACCAGCAAAGAGACCAGGCATGATCCCTACAGAGGATACAACACTAAATCTGCCTCCAAGGTCTTTAGGTATCATAAAAATACGCTCTGGATCATTACAAAGTTTATTTAGTTTCTCCGGATTACTGGTAATAAAATATTCAGGTATATTCTTGAAAAATTCTCTTACAATGGACAAGTTGGTTAGAGATTCAAGGGTACTTCCGGATTTAGATACCCAAAGAATCGCGATATCCTTTTCCTTTAGAATTTTACTATACTGTTTTAAAATTTGAGGATGAGGACCTTCTAAAAATACTAGTTTGTCCGATCCATTGAGACTATATTTTTGAAGAGCCTTTGCTCCCAAAGAAGAGCCTCCGATCCCTATTACAATTAAATGCTTAACACCTTGCTGCTGTATTTCTCTAGCCCATTTCTCCATTCTTTTGAATTCTTTTTTTTTGGTGTAATCCTTTACAAAAGAAGGCTCCCATGTATGCCATCCATCTTCAAGCTCTTTTTCAATAGTTTGAAAGTCTGGCTGATCTATGTTAGATTTCCAGAATTGGTTCTTAGAAAATTCAATTTCCATTTTCCCCTCTGATGCATCTCTGGTTTAAATAGTTATGCTGCCAAGGCTTTTAATGCTGAACTTTCGAAATTCCAGATTAGCTAAAATAAAAATCTTTTTTATGCTTGCTGTAATATAGATATCCAAAAGATAGACATTTTTTCTTAATTAATAATATTTGCTATATGTTTTACGAAAAAGATTTTATTTTTACTTCTGAATCAGTTTCTGAAGGGCATCCTGACAAAATTTGTGATCAAATTTCAGACGGTATTCTAGACCTTTATTTACAGAATGATCCTGCTTCCAGGGTGGCATGCGAATGTTTGGTTACCACAAATTATTTACTTATAGCCGGCGAAATTTCTTCTAAGGCTAAAATTCAGAGCCAAACAATAGAAGAAACTGCCAGGAATATTATTTGCAAAATTGGCTATGATAAAGATGATGTAGGATTCAATTTTAAATCTGCCAAGGTTGAGATTAAAATGCACGAGCAATCTAATGACATTGCACAAGGCGTCGAAGGAAAGGGCTTTTACCAGGAACAGGGCGCGGGTGACCAGGGCATGATGTTTGGATTTGCCATCAATGAAACTGATAACCTTATGCCAATGCCCATCCAATATTCTCATAAAATTTTGCAGACTTTGTCAAAACTAAGACATGAAAATACTGTTTCTTTTCTGCTGCCAGACGCTAAATCCCAAGTGAGTGTAAAATATGAAAAAGGAATTCCTATAGAAATTACTAAAATAGTGGTTTCTACTCAACATAGAGAGGATGTATCTTATGAAGACATTAAAGAATTTGTCATAGAAGAGTGTATTAAAAAATGTATCCAGGCAAGTTGGCTTAAAAATACAAAATACTTCATCAATCCGACAGGAAGATTTGTCATAGGTGGTCCTAAGGGAGATTGCGGTCTTACGGGAAGAAAAATTATTGTGGATACTTATGGTGGTTTTGCAAGGCATGGCGGAGGCGCATTTAGTGGAAAAGATCCTTCAAAAGTAGATAGAAGTGCGGCATATATGGCAAGATATTTGGCCAAAAATCTGGTTGCTGCCAAAATGGCAGATATTTGCGAAATACAGTTAGCTTACGCTATTGGAGTGGCAAAACCAATCTCTGTAATGGTAAATACTTTTGGAACTGGTAAGATATCGGATCAAAAATTAGAAGGGATCATTAAAGACAATTTTAATTTAACACCTATAAATATTAGAGAGACTCTTTCTTTAAATAATATCCATTATCTCCCTACATCTGCTTATGGTCATTTTGGTCGGCAAGAGAATGGAACTTTCACATGGGAAGCAACAGATAAGATCAACGTATTCAAAGGTTGACATAAGTGCAGATCATTTCTGATTTAGATGGTTACTTCGCAAAGTGGGATAAATGTATTCTCACCTTGGGGGATTTTGATGGGATACATAAGGGACATAGAAAGTTAATTGAACAAACTTTAAAACTCTCCTCTGAATTAAACTTACCTTCTGTTTTGGTGACATACGATCCTTCTCCTAAGAAAATATTAGTGAATTTAAAATATGATAGTAACATATATAGTAAAGAAGAAAAGATCATTTTGCTGCAAGAATATCCTTTTAAAGCCTTATTTTTTTTACCCTTTGATAAAAAAATGTCAAAGCTAACCGCTGCAAAATTTTTAAGACATATATTATTGAAAAAGTTAAAGGCACATTATATTGTTATTGGCCATGACCACTGCTTTGGACTGAATAGGCGCGGAAATTATCATTATTTAAAATTAGCCAGTGAGTCTTTAAATTTTAATGTAAAACAAATTGAAGCAGTTAAAGAGGATGACGAGGTGGTTTCGTCTTCCCATGTGCGTAAATTGCTTAGTGAAGGAAATATTCAAAAGGCAAATAGATTTTTAGCTGCCCCTTATAGAATTCACAGTACCGTTGTATCGGGCAGCAAGAGAGGTAGCGCATTAGGAATTCCTACTGCAAATCTACATATATCAAAAGATAAATTCTTACCAAAAGAAGGAGTATATTATTGCTTATGCAAATATGAGGGAAAATATTTCAAGGCGGTTACCAATATAGGTAGAAATCCCACTTTCAAAAATATGAATATTTCAGTGGAAGCCCATTTGCTGGAGTTCAATCAAAATATTTATGGAGAGAAAATCACTCTATTGTTCATGGATCGTCTTAGGAATGAAGAAAAATTTGCCAATGCTGAATTACTAAAAAAGAAAATTCAGAAAGATATTCTGAATGTAAAGCTGTCTAAAATGGATATGAATAACAGTGACGATCCAGTAAATTTCTACTCTAATGAGAAGAAGTCGTCTTTTCTTTTTTAGTAGAATCATCCCATCCAGGTAAATGCGTACCTGGGAAAGGATATTGATGAAACTTTTTTTGAAAAATAGACTTTGAATCCTTGAACACAATATCCAATACCTCTTGAAAATTATTCACAAAATTCAGATCCATTTTAGAGAGTACTGATTTAGGAATATCCTCCAAGTCTTTCTTATTCTCTTCTGGAAAGATAATTGCTTTAATACCCCCTCTAAAGGCCGCTAATATCTTTTCTCTAAGGCCTCCGATAGGAAGTACCTTACCCCTTAGGGTAATTTCACCTGTCAAAGCAATGTCACCCCTAACAGGCCTTTGGGTCAATACAGATACCAGACATAACGTAATGGCAATCCCTGCAGAAGGGCCATCTTTAGGTATCGCCCCTTCCGGAACGTGCACAAAAATATCTGTTTTCTCAAAGAAGTCAGTATCCATACCCATCAGATGCATCTGTGATCGAATATATCCTACGGCAGTATTCACGGACTCTTTCATTATATCACCTAAATTACCCGTAATATTGATAGAACCCTTTCCATAAGAAAGAGCCGCCTCAATAGTGAGTACATCTCCTCCCGAACTTGTCCAGGCGAGACCATTGCATTTACCCGTTACGGATTGACTCTCCTTTTTCCCGTATTGATAACGAATTGGTCCTAAAAATTCAGTGAGTTTTTCTTTTGTGATCTTGATCTTATTGGTTTGGTTTGTCTTGGATTGTATTCCCTCTAATATTTTTCGCGCCAATTTACGGCAAACTTTTGCAATTTCTCTTTCTAATTGTCTTACTCCTGCTTCTTTAGTATAATGGCGTATGATGTAGGCTAAAGACATGTCCGTAAAACTAATGTCTATATCTTGAATACCGTTCTCTTTGATCTGTCTGGAGATCAGGAATCTTTTAGCAATATTTATTTTCTCCCCTTCATGGTAACCAGGCACTTCTATAATTTCGAGACGATCCAGAAGGGGGTCTGGTATGGTATGTATTGCATTCGCAGTGGCGATAAAGACTACTTGGGAAAGATCAAAAGGCAATTCTAAATAATGATCCATGAATTCAAAATTTTGTTCCGAATCCAAGACCTCTAAAAGAGCCGCTGCTGGATTCCCTCTATAGTCAGAGGAAATTTTATCTATTTCATCCAATAATATAATTGGATTTCTTGTCTTTGCTTTTTTAAGAGCAGAAATAACTCTCCCAGGTAAGGCACCTATATAGGTTTTACGGTGTCCTCTGATCTCGGCTTCATCCCTTACACCTCCTAAAGAAATACGGGCAAATTCTCTATTTAGGGAACTTGCGAAAGACCTTGCTAAACTGGTTTTCCCAACCCCTGAGGGTCCTAAAAAACATAGGATAGGGCCTTTGGGTACTTTAGATAATTGAATCACGGCTGCATATTCTAAAATACGATCTTTAATTTTTTTCAAGCCATAATGGCTTTTTTCCATTTGGGACTGGGCGATTTTCAGATCATTTGTATTCTTAGATATTTCTTCCCAAGGTAATTCCAAAAGCCAATCCAAATAATTTCTAGAAATTGTGGATTCTGCCGAAATAGGAGGCATTTTAGACATTTTTCCCAGTTCCCATTCTGCTTTTCTTTTAACCTCTGGGGGGAGTTTTTTGCCTTCAATTTTCTTTCGATATTCCTGGATCTCATCGACATCTGTTTCCCCTAGTTCTTCTCTGATGACTTTCATTTGTTCATTCAGAAAAAAGTGCTTCTGCGCTTGATCTACCCGATTACGTACTTTGCCATGTATATTTTTTTCGAGTTTTATGAGATCAATTTGATCATTTAGTATCTGTTTTAATAGTTTGGCTCTTTTTAAAATATTCAATGAATTTAAAATATCCTGTTTGGTGTCAAAGGGAATGGGCATAACATGTGCAATAATATCTAAAGCATCTCCAAATGGCTTTTTTGTAAGACTATTTATAAATTGATCATTTACTATATTCTGATAAGTATTATACTGAACAAATTGATTGATCACTACTCTGAGAGTATTACTCAATAATGTAGCCTCTTGACTTTTAGCAGAAGGGTAAATACTCTCTGTCTTTTTGACTTCTACTTCATAATGGGTCTTCCGATCAATCAGAGAAGTCCTTTCTACCCTGTACAATCCCTCCAGCAAGACCTTGTAAGTAGAATCAGGCATTTTGAGTAATTGCAATACTTCGCAAAAAACACCTATCTTGAAAATATCATCTGATCCAGGCAATACAGTATCTGTTTTTTTTTGGGTGATCAACACGATGTTCCTATTAGAGTCCATTGCCAATTTAGTGGCCTTGATTGATTTTTCACGACCCACAAATAATGAAGTAACATTCTGAGGGAAAATTAACATGTCCCTGAGAGGTAACAGAGGATATTTTTTAGTCATATTATCTTTGTTATTATAGATTAAGCCATTTTTTCCTTGGAGACTGAAAACAAGGGGCTATCACCTTTTTTATTTTTAGATAGATATTGCTTTCCTTTAAGTGCTTTATTGGTAGAATATTTTATGATCGGTTTTCCTTTTTTGGATACAGTATTTTCCGTAATCGTTATTTCTTCAACTCCGCGCATAGAAGATATCTCGTACATAAGATCAGTCATAAAATCCTCCATATTGGCTCTTAAACCTCTGGCACCAGTACCTTTTTTAATGGCAGATCTGGCAATGGAATGGATACTATCTTTTTCAAAATGGAGTTTCACCCCTTCAATCTCAAACATGGTTTGAAATTGTTTTATGAGTGAATTTTTAGGTTCTACTAGTATTCTAACCAATTTTTCTTCATCAAATGAATCCAATGTTCTAATAATGGGAAGGCGACCCACAAATTCAGGGATCAAACCATATTTCATTAGGTCATCTGGTGAAACCATACTTAAATATTTTGAATCCAATTCAGATGATTTTGGATTCGCAGGAGAGTCAAAGCCAATAGAAGAGTTTTCAACTCTGGAAGTAACGATCTGATTTAAACCTTCAAATGCTCCCCCGCAAATAAAAAGCATATTATGAGTATTTATAGCTAAAAAATCCTGATGAGGATGTTTGCGGCCTCCCATAGGAGGAACACTGGCTACAGTGCCCTCAATGATCTTAAGAAGTGCCTGTTGAACCCCTTCTCCAGAAACATCTCTGGTAATAGAAGGATTATCACCTTTTCTGGCAATTTTATCAATTTCGTCTATGTAAATAATACCTATTTCTGTACGTGCAATATCCTGGTCTGCATTTTGATAAAGCTTAAGCAATATATTTTCCACATCTTCACCTACATAGCCTGCCTCTGTTAAAGCGGTGGCATCTACGATGGCAATAGGTACTTGTATGATCTTCGCCAGTGTTTGGGCCAATAATGTCTTTCCGCAGCCAGTAGGGCCGATCAAGAGTATATTGGATTTATCCAGATCTGTGGATGGATATCCAGAGATAGGAGTCCTTCTTTTTTTTCCTCTAAAAGCATTTCTTCTTTGCTGCTCATATTTAATTCTCCTGTAATGGCTATAGACAGCCACAGAAAGAGCCTTCTTGGCAGCATCTTGCCCGATCACATATTCATCTAATTTGGCTTTAAGTTCTTTGGGTTTATGTAGATCAGCTAAAAAAGAAGAAATATCTTTATTCTCAGAATCATCATCAGATAAAATTGCATTGCAGAATTGGATACATTCATCGCATATAAATACCCCAGGACCGGCTACTAATCTGTTTACCTTTTCTTGTTCTTTACCGCAAAAAGAACAATAATAATTTTCATCATCATTTGAATTTTTTTTATCTGACATAATTTAAAGATCCCATTAAGGCTTTTCTGTTATTATTTATCGGCCTATTAAGAAGTTGATTGATCATTTAACATTTTTTTCAATATTTTTACGATTTTGAATCACTGTATCTATGATGCCATACTCCACAGCTCTTTTGGCAGTCATATAAAGGTCACGATCTGTTTCTTCTTCTATTGTCTTCATATCCTGATTGGTATGCTTTACATAGAGCTCATTCAATAGATTTCGGACTCTTATGATCTCATTTGCCTGTATTTCAATATCAGAAGCTTGTCCGGAAGCACCCCCCAGAGGTTGATGAAGCAAAATTCTTGTATTGGGCAAACCAGATCGTTTTCCTTTTGTTCCGCTGCATAGTATCAAAGCCGCTATATTAGAGGCCTGCCCTACACATACTGTGCGTATATCTGGCTTGATATATTGAATGGTATCATAAATAGCCAAACCAGAAGAAATATATCCCCCTGGAGAGTTGATATAAATAAAAATATCTTTTTCAGGATCCTCTGACTCCAGGAATAGCAATTGGGCAATGATAACATTTGCATATTCATCATTTATACCGTATCCTAAGAATATAATACGATCTTTAAGCAAACGAGAATAAATATCATATTGTCTTTCTCCTTTGTTTGTTTGTTCAATTACAATTGGTGTCAATGGCATAATATACTCTAACGTACATTCATATTTTATTTATCTACCTGTAAATACTTAATTAAGAATAAAATAGAAAAATTCGGCAACTATGTATTTTGTGACACCAAAGTAAAAAAATAAAATTCAGCTACTTTTTTCTTTTGCTTTGGGTACTGGGGGACTAGTTTTTTTTATTCTTTGATCGGCAACTTTTATTTCGCCTTTTAAAAACTTATCTAAAGGCATTGAAGTCTTAAATTTATGATGATATTTAGGGTTTTTTTTAGGCATTGCTTATTAACTCCTTATACTTTAGTCTCTTATCTTTGGCATTGATTAACAAACTTTTAATGTCTATTTGATCTCTATTATTATATCTAAAAACATATTCATTCACATATCTTTGTAAATGCTTTTTGCTCATGTAATGATATACTCCAATATACCCACGCTTGAATAATGACCAGAAATTTTCAATATTGCTAGTATGGCAACTTTCATTTACATATTGCCTTAATGAATGGGATACTGCTTGATGTCCATAGCAAGGATTAATTTTTCTATATGCCATATTGTCGTCTGTCATAACCATTGATCCAAAAGCTACGTTATCGTAAATATATCCTTTTAAGGTCATGGCTTTTGTGTCCTGAACATGGGTAGCTTTGACCCTTTTTGTTTCCCTTTCTATGATCCCTATAATAGGAGCTTTGGGAGTAAGTGATCCTTTTTTCTTAGAAGCATGTTTATTTTTTTCTTTTCCCCCTACAAAAGTTTCGTCAACTTCTACAGTTCCTTTGAATATATCTTGATTTTGCTTTATTGTTTCTCTTATTCGATGTAATAAAAACCATGCCGTTCTTTGCTGTATTCCAAGTTCTTTTGATAACTCTACACTTGATATGCCTTTACTACTTATAGCCATTTTTTACTTTGGTGTCACAAAATACATAGTTGCCTAATTTTTTATTTTTTGCTTGACAAGTAGAGGTAAAATGGCTATAAGTAGTAGGATATAAGTATATTTCTTTGTCTAATTACTAGTTAGTAAAAAAAAGGAATTGGAATATTGAATATTTTAAAACAAAGTAGAAGATTTTTATTCATCATATTATTGCCAGCATTGTTATTAAGCAATTGCACTAAAAATTCTAAAAAAAATGGTAATAAAGTGGCTCCAAATGATATTTTGATTGATTCTGCCATTAATGACATAGATTTACAATTAATAGAAGATTTAACCTTAGATGATTCTCCTTCCGTTAGAGAAGAACATGAAAAAAGTGTTTTAAAAGGAATTTCTGATCTTGGAAATAGACTTAACGAAAGAGAGAAAAACACTATCATAGATTGTATCAAGAATAAAGCTAACATCCAGAAGCCTGGATGCAAAAACGCGCTTAAAATGTTACTGCGCCGTTTAAAAGAGATGACTGACCGTAAAAAACCTTCTGGTGGTGCCAGCTCAGGTGGTGGTTCGTCCTCTGGTGGTGCCAGTTCTAGTGGTAGTTCATCCTCTGGTGGCTCCAGCTCAGGCGGTAGTTCGTCCTCTGGTGGCTCCAGCTCAGGTGGTGGTGGTAGTTCGTCCTCTGGTGGCTCCAGCTCAGGCGGTAGTTCATCCTCTGGTGGCTCCAGTTCAGGCGGTAGTTCATCCTCTGGTGGCTCCAGCTCAGGCGGTAGTTCATCCTCTGGTGGCTCCAGTTCAGGCGGTAGTTCATCCTCTGGTGGCTCCAGCTCAGGCGGTAGTTCGTCCTCTGGTGGCTCCAGCTCAGGTGGTAGTTCATCCTCTGGTGGCTCCAGCTCAGGCGGTAGTTCATCCTCTGGTGGCTCCAGCTCAGGCGGTAGTTCGTCCTCTGGTGGCTCCAGCTCAGGTGGTGGTAGTTCGTCCTCTGGTGGCTCCAGCTCAGGCGGTAGTTCATCCTCAGGTGGCTCCAGTTCTAGTGGTAGTTCATCCTCTGGTGGCTCCAGCTCAGGCGGTAGTTCATCCTCAGGTGGCTCCAGTTCTAGTGGTAGTTCATCCTCTGGTGGCTCCAGCTCAGGCGGTAGTTCATCCTCAGGTGGTGCCAGTTCAGGGGGTAGCTCATCCTCAGGTGGTGTTCCACCGGTGAAAATAGTAACTCCTTCCGGAGAGAAGATAATCCCTGAAGATGAAGAAGAAAGAGCGGAAATACTAGAAGAAGAATATAAGAAAATCACCCGTAAAGTTGAATTAAACACAGTAGAAAGAGCATTAGAGATCCCAGAAAGCGAAATTGCAGAAGAAGCATACCCAAATGAAGTTATACAAAGCCCAGCCGATGCATACAAAATTTTAGAAAATGTGGAATTACCTCTTACAGAGGATGGTGAAGTACCCAGACTCAGACCTTATGTACCTCCTCCAAATAATAATGAAAAAAATGAAGCAGATGATACAACAATCATGCATACGTATGCTGTATATGATAGTGAAAATAATCCAATAGGAATCGCTAATAGATCAAGTAGAAGATATATTTCGGATTCCATTGCTGCCAGTACACGAAATTCAGATGGATCTATAGAAGGATTTGAACCTACGATGGAACATTTACCTCTCAGAAAGGGAAATGAAATCACTATCCCTGATCTAATTCCGTCTATTACAATGAATAGTATTTCTACTTGTACGAATGATGTTACGGGTGATGGGTCCAGGGCCAATCCATATAAAATTTATAATTTTACCCAATTTGATCAATATTTAAGAGAGAATGTCACCAGTTATTTGGAATTGGCCTGCGACATAGACGCTTCTGCTACTCGTCTTGCCAGCTATAAAGCAGGGAAAGGTTTTGAACCGATTAAATATTTTGCTGGATTTTTAGATGCCAAGGGGTATAAAATCCGAAATTTATATATCAATCGTCCTGAGGGGAGACAAATAGGGCTCTTCGCTCAATTGTTGGGGGCTGAAATTAAAAATTTATATATTGAAAATGCCATTGTGAACGGTAAATACAGGGTAGGTATTTTAGCCGGGCATATGGTACGTTCCCTGGTGGACTCTGTTACTGCTACAGGCAGGGTACAAGGCGCAGGAGAAACAGGGGGATTGATAGGTTTCCAAACTTCTCATTTCTTTGTGGTTCAGCGCTCTATCCTATATGACTATCCAGGAAGAATATTGCCTAATCCAGCAATAAACGTTCCTTTTCGTGTTGCGGAGGTCAAAAACAGCCATGTAAATGTATTGGTAAATTGTGTTAGAAAGGATGAACAAAAGGAATTTCATAGGATGTGTGGAGGTTTGGTTGGTTGGATGGGAACTGGTTTTGTTATCCAAAGTTCAAGTAAGGGAAATGTGATCATGAGTGAACAAAGTGTCATAGGGGTTTCTACCGTTACCATTGATGGGGATATGGCTGGTGGTCTGATCGGCACGATAGGAACAAATGAAAACTTAGGTTCATTGCTGGCTGGGGCAGACGTTTTTCAAAAGGCAAAGGTATACCAAAGCTATTCAGAGGCAAATGTCTATGGAGGCCTTACTGTAGGTGGATTGATAGGGGCTGTTCTAAGAGGGGGAGCGGTTATTGCAGAGAGTTACTCTACAGGGAATGTAGAAGGCCATGCAATTTTAGCTGGATTCATCGCAATGGTAGAAGCTTCTTATGTGGTAAATTGCTATACAAGTAGTTCTATACGAATGCATTATGATGATCCTGATAAAGAGTCGATCCCAAGTGTGGCAAGCATATTCATACATATTTTCTTTGGTTTTTCAGACTCAATGGCATCTGGTGAAGACCATTTTTCTAGTTGGCAGAGAATACTTGCCCGCTATTTAGTAGCTTCCCGTTTTAAAATAGGAGTAGAAAATTCATATGCAGATGTTTCGATTACCTTCTTGGCAAGAAAGTCTGTGGCTCCTCTCAATTTTTTTACAAATAGTATAACTGGTTCTTATTTTCGACTGGATGGTTCTATACATTCTGTGGTAGAAGGTTTTCATAATCTTTATGGTTTAAGAAATTTTATTTCCCAAGTGGGATTTTTTTGGGTTGGCACTGATAAGACATCTATTCTCCCTTTATCCATCATGAAAGATATATGGTCTTATTTTACTTTTGTAGATCATCCAGAGAACTATTATTATGAATGGTCGTCCAGTTCATCGGAAGGAATACAGCACATAAGAGTGCGCCGTAGAAATCAACTGGAATGTCCTGTTTCCCCTGGTGATCATTGTAGAGATGCCACAACATATACTGGTTGGAGTGATGATATTTGGGAGTTTACCGGTAGATCACTTCCTCTGCTAGAAAACCTTCCTGTATCTCCTTTCTAAACGGAAATTTGCAAAACATGGATGTTTTGTTTGCATGGAATTTCACAGACTTCATCTGCACAAGCGGCTGGGCGTCTATGATAGTGTCAACTTTGTTACCTCCTCTTCTTCTTGCTTTATTTTTCTTTTAAGCTACCTCGACTCCCACAGTAATACCATGTTTTTTTAAGAAATAATTATATTCATGTATTTTGCTAACATGATTCTTTTCATCTCTAAAATAATGATATTCTTTCTTTGCGAGCATACAAAATATTTGAGCTATAAATCTTCTACACGCACCCATTCTTATTTTGCCTTTGCTACCCTTTTGTGTTTTTTTAGTATACCACTTATTAAGTCCAGGATTTGCTTTTCTGATATGCGCAACAGACTGTGTAATAAACCCCATAGCCAATTTCCTTAAAACTTATTCGTTTTTTTAATTTTGGTGATCTCATTAGAGCTTTCAACAGCAGGCACACTCCTTAAAGAAGAAACAAAGAATCACTTAGGTCTAAGGCCAAAATCTCTGAACGCATCTTTCTGGTCAGCTCTGATCCTGGAAAAACATACATATATTCTTTTAACAAAGAATGTATTCTGTTCTTCATTGATACAATTGTACTTATTAAAAAATTATAGGATTTGAATAATTCTCTAAGAGCCTGCATATCATCATTGGGTATGTACACCTTATTAACCAATTCTTCCCCGCTGATCATCTGCATTTTTAAAACAGCGGCTATTTTTTCTGCGTCAATCTTATCTGTTTTCTTATTTGTGTTAGAAATCAATTTTAGCTTGTGAGTATCTGCCACGATCACTTCTGCAACAAAAGGCTTTATACATTTTACAAATTGAAATGAACAGATTAGAAGAAGCCATTACTGTATTAAAAAAAATAACATCTCACCGTGCTAAGAGAAATTTAAATAAAATTACGGAGATACAGCAAAAAGCATTGATGCAATTGATTTCAGTCTATTATCTAAAGAATCATTCAAGAAAAAAAAATCCAGATATAAATTATTTAGTGAATATCTTTAAAAATAAATATCCAGAAAGCAAATATTTAGTACTCATTTTAAAATGGTACAATTCTACCTAAAATCCCTACGGATCTGTATGATCTTTTTTCCCTTATTGTCTTCTTCTAGCTTACTTGTGGGAGAGACGATCGGTTTGGGTGCAAAACATGGATGTTTTTCACTAAGTTTCACGAACGGAAACTTAGTGAAAAACATCCGTGTTTTGTAGGTTACAGGATGTAACCCGCCCAGCCTAACTTCCATGCAGGCATGGATCCCTGCGAAACGGAGCGTCCTGTGACATGGAAGTCACAGCGCGCGGGTTTTTTTTATCTTTGTTTCTTTCTTTTCACCCTACGGGCACAGGTTTTTCCATAAAAAAAAAGAAAGAAAGTAAATTACTTTTTAAACCTATACCTACGGGTATAACTAGCCGTATCAGGCGAGGCACCCTTGGTAAAGGTAACCTTTAAATAAAATTCAGCACCTGCCGAGAGTGGGCCTACTCCATTGATCACACCTGCATTGGTTACTGTGGGTGCAGTCAAAGCATTACCGCCCGCATCTTCTATTGCATAATTACCTGCAGCAGTACCCTGAACTCCCGTACCAGAAATAGTAATACTCATGGCAGCATCGTCTATATCATAGAAAAATACGAAGTCTGTAGTAGAAGAGGTACTCCAAGGGTAGTGCTTGAAAAACTTAAAAAACCAGATGCCATTGTTACCGCCTGCTCATCCGCCGTTTGGGGGATAGAGGCTATGAAGGGATATTCTGTATTAGAACCAAAATTCCATAAGAATGCATCCGTATAGATAACACTACCGTCATTATCACTGTCATAGCGAACAGAAAATTGATCGGTTCCAGTGGTAGGGTCATTATCCATATCTGCATTATCAATGTCGAAAAGAGTTTGCCAATTGAAGAAAGGCTTCAAAGGCTCTTCTACCATTGTCGTCTCTGGATCATCCTCGCATGGTTCAGTAGTAGGAGGTGTAAAAGGTTCTGTGGGAGAGATTAATTCAGGAGTTGATAAACCGCCTACACAAGTAATAGTAACTGCATTATTGCCTATTGCATTATCCGGGCTTGAAGTATCTTGATCATAATAGGAATTGGTTATACTACTACTACTATTCAAGCCTACCAGGCCGCCTACAGAAGACGAAGAAGAAACATGCCCTGTAGAGTAGGAATTGGTTATACCACTATCATTCACGCCTACCAGGCCGCCTGCAAAAGAAAAATCAATAGAAGAAAAAAAAGAAATATTCCCTGTAGAGTAGGAATTGGTTATACCACTATCATTCAGGCCTACCAGGCCGCCTGCATAAGAATTACCAGAAGCAGAAGAAGAAGAAATATCCACATTCAACAAGCCAATATTAATGATATTTGCGGCCGATAATGTATACCCGAAAAGGCCTGCATAAGATTCACCAGAGGTAAGATTGATATTGATCGTAAGATCGCTTATGGTAAATCCTTTTCCGTCTAAAGTGCCTGTGAAACCTATGTCATCTAGGGATTCATCTTCTGGGGTACTTGGATTGTCTCCGCACATACCATCTGCACCGCAATTTCCGATGGGTTGGAATCCTGTGCATGTACCCGTAGTGCCTGTGGGGCAAGTGTATTCAGCAGTAATAGAAGAAGCATCTATATTTTGGCCTAATTCATAGAAGGCATCTAGATCATCTCTCATTGCCTGCAATTGATTTGCGTTGCATATAATATATGGATTTAATTCTGTTCCAGCACCATAATTTTCTCCTGTAATGTTGGGGGTAAAATCAGTTTCGGCACCAGCACCTGGCTGGATACATGTAGTTTCGTCTTCTATGATCGTTATCGTTGTGTCGGATATAAGAATCCCATGATACGGATTATTCGTATTGGATACGACTGCAGAATATGATACCAGTAAATCTCTGTCTCCAGAATAAACTGTGTTGTTTATTATGGTAACGTTGGCCATCTTGGGAACATTCCAATTGCCTGGTGTGAATGTAAGAATATCAGGTGATATGCTTGCCTCGTCTGAATTCTTCGTTAATGTTATCTCTACATTTTGTGCTGGCTCATGGCTAATGGATACACTTATTTCTGTACTATCTCCTTCGCCGATAGTCAACGTTGCTGGTATCGTTGCCGTGGGCATTTCATTGTCTTCGGTGGTAACAATTAGATTATAAACGGGAATAGAATTATAATCAGAATCACTACTGCCAGAGGCATGATCAATGGTAACATCCACATTCCCTAAGGCTAGATTATCATCTGCAAGAGTTAGTGTTACCGTTTGGGGGGTATCCCAATCAGTGTTGGTAAAAGTGAGGGTGATCGATTCATTTGCCATGTCAGCAGTATCACCACCAGAGCTCAATTGTAAATTATCAGGGGAATTGGCAGGCAGGCTGATCTGGATCATTACATCATCAGAAGGCTGGGTGTTCAAAGAAATCGTGTATTCATACTCAACATTTGCATCGTCTTCCGCAAGTGTGATCGTATCAGGCAATGGTGAGTTATCTGGTTGTGCATAAGTGATGCCTGGAGTTTCTCCACTCTCGTTGCCATTCATTTGGCCTGGAACCGGATCACTCTTACAATGAGATAAAAATAAAAGACTTGTGAACAGAAATATTGTTCCTTTTGTAAAGATAAGTTGTAAAGATAAGTTTCATAAATTCCTCCTTAAAGAACAAAATATACTTGAATCCATATGCTTGATCTAATAACACATGTCAAGTAAAAAATTGCCTGAAAGTTACAATAACCAATGCCGTTAGGCTGTACTTTGTACACAGGCTCAAAGGATCGTATAGATTTTTTATACTTTACAAGTGAATAAATAAATTAATTGCATACTCTCAAAAGAGTAATAAAAAGTAAATTTTTCATTATGGCAAAAAAAAGACTATACGATAGTACCAATTTACAGCATTTTCTTACTGGCTTTATACGTCGTAATCCAGGGGAATCTGAATTTCACCAGGCAGTACATGAGGTCGCAGAAAGTGTGATCCCATTTATTCAAAAAAATCCGATATTTTCTGAATCATTAATATTAGAGAGAATGACCGAGCCAGATCGTACTATTGAGTTCAGAGTGGTCTGGGAAGATGATTCTGGTCATATGAGAGTAAATCGTGGTTACAGAGTTCAATTTAATAATGCAATTGGTCCTTATAAAGGAGGATTGCGGTTTCATCCTTCTGTGAATTTAAGTATTCTTAAATTTCTTGCATTTGAACAGACTTTTAAGAATGCGCTCACTACCTTGCCGCTTGGGTCCGCTAAGGGTGGTGCCGATTTTAATCCACGTGGTAAGAGCGATCGTGAAATTTTGAGATTCTGCAAGGCTTTTATGCTACAATTGGCTCCTTATATTGGGCCAAACCTGGACGTACCTGCAGGGGACATAGGTGTTGGTGGACGCGAAATTGGTTATTTGTTCGGGCAATATAAAAATATTACGGGCCATTTTACCAGTGGTACGATTACTGGCAAAGGATTAGAATTTGGAGGTAGTTTAATTCGTAAAGAGGCAACTGGTTTTGGAGTGGTTTACTTCGCCGAGGAGATGCTCAACCATCATCATGGGCAAACACTCAAAGGTAAGAAATGTACGGTTTCTGGATCCGGTAATGTAGCGCAGCATTGCGCTGAAAAAATCATTGAAATTGGTGGAACTGTGCTCACAATGTCAGATTCAGATGGATTTATTTATGATTCCGATGGTATTGATCTGAATAAACTGAAATTCATCATGGAATTGAAAAATGAAAAGAGAGGCAGGATCAGTGAATATACTAAAAAATATAAAAAGGCTAAATTCTACCCAGGTAAAAGACCTTGGGCCATTCCCTGCCAGGCTGCCTTCCCATGCGCCACTCAAAATGAAATTAACCTGCAAGATGCTAAAAATCTTGTTTCTAATGGCTGTATTGTTGTATCGGAAGGGGCTAATATGCCATCCAATGAAGAAGCAATGCATTTTTTCAGGAGCAAATTATTATTTGCGCCGGCAAAGGCCGCCAATGCAGGAGGTGTGGCTGTTTCTGGATTAGAAATGAGTCAAAATGCTCTTCGTCTTTCCTGGACACGCGAAGAAATAGATACTCGTCTCAGAGATATCATGCATGACATTCACCAGCAATGTATTACCCATGGGACCAATGGCGACAGGATAGATTATGTGGATGGAGCAAATATATCTGGCTTTTTGAAAGTATCCCAGGCAATGCTCTCCCATGGTGCTTAATTTAAGTTATACTTAAAAGATCAACATATACGAATAGGTTCAAAATATATGCAACAAATATTCCATAATCCTCTCATTGCATTGCATGAACTTAGCCTTAGCTTACTATCTGAAAGTAATACAGAGAGGCTTTTGGAAATGATATTGAGCCAGGCGGTGGAAGTTACAAAAGCAGATTCTGGAAGCATATCTTTGTTGGATGACAAAAGAGAATTTCTAGAAATAAAGGCCTTTAAAGGAATCGATCCACTTGTGGCGAAAGAACTTAAATTGAAAATAGGGGAAGGAGTTACGGGTAGATGTATTTTAACTGGCAGGACTAAAAATATAGGTGATATACGAAAAGACGCTCACTACGTTCAGGTAAGGTCGGATATTTTATCAGAGTTAGCGGTTCCATTGAAGGTAGGTGGTAAAAGTTTTGGAGTCGTCTCTGTAGACTCTTCTTCTCTTGATGCATTCATCAATTCACATGAAGAATATTTGGAGATATTATCTGGCTATGCAGCTCAGATCATCACAAATCAGCAAACTTTAGAAAATATGAAGCATAGAACCTATATACAGGAATTATTGCTAAAAGTAAGCAGCCATATAGGGTATTATCCTAAATTTGAAGTAACCTTTCATAAAACGATAGAATTTTTACAGGAGAAAATTACTCTGGATAGAGCCGGAATTTATGCCTATGATAAGGCCAGAAACGAATTATGCATTGTGGCCGCATATAATTACACAGAACAGGAAAAATTAAAAAGTTATTATTCCCCCGCAGAAGGTACTACTGGAAAAGTTTTTTCCAGCAAGAAGGCCATTGCTATTTCTGATATCAATGAAGATAAAAAATTTCTAAATAAAAGTGGCAAGATCAGAAACCGTAAAAGAATAAGCTTTTTTGCGTCTCCTATTATTTTGGATGGAGAATGCAAGGCGGTATTTTCAATGGAAATACCATATCAGTCTCAATCTTCTTTTGAAGATTATACTTTTCTGGTACAAATTCTTTCTTCTTTATTTTCACAGTCAATGCAGATCCAAAATCTGATAGAAAAAACCACGAATGATATACGCTATGAAAATATCTTTTTGAAGAGGCAATTACATAAGAATTATTCTTTTGCTAATATCATTGGTAGAAGCGATCAGATGATGAACTTATTCAAAAAAATGCATATGGTTGCTGATTCTAATAGCTCTGTTCTTATTGTGGGTGAATCTGGCACTGGCAAGGAATTGATCGCATCTGCTTTACATCAAAATTCCATTCGTAGAAATAATGCTCTGGTGAAGATCAATTGTGCTGCTATACCTTCTGAGTTATTAGAGAGTGAGCTATTCGGTTATGCCAAAGGAGCTTTCACAGGAGCAGAAGAGGAAAAAAAGGGAAAATTTTTAATTGCTCATAAAGGTACTATTTTTTTAGATGAAATTGGAGAAATGGATTATCAGCTGCAGTCTAAAATACTCAGGATATTACAGGAAAGAGAATTTTCTCCTCTGGGCAGTAACAGGGTCTTTAAGGTAGATGTCAGGATCATTACAGCCACGAATGCATCTCTTGAAAAATTGATACAACAAAAAAAATTCAGAGAAGATCTTTATTACAGACTAAATGTAATACGCTTGGAAATTCCGCCTCTTAGAGAGAGAAAAAATGATCTTCCTATTTTAGTACAGCATCTGATCAAAAGAATATCCAGGCAGAATGGTAAAAAAATTAAATCAATCTCTAAAGAAGCATTACAAAGATTAGAAAGATATCATTTCCCGGGGAATGTAAGAGAACTGGAAAATATACTGGAAAGAGCCATTGTATTAGGCCAAAGAGAAAAAATTCAGTTGGATGATCTACAAATACCTAAAGAGGAAAATAAAACAGATCAAAATGACTCATCCCAAGATAATTCTATGGTGATAAACGGAAATATCCCTATCCTAAATAATGCAGATATACCAGATCGGAATTTATCTTCTGTAATGGATGAGATATTGTCCACTTCTACGTCTGGTAATTATTATCGTGATATGCTAAAGAGTTTTGAATTTACATTGATCAAAAAAGTTTTAAAGAAAAACTTTTATCAAAAGAGTAAAACAGCCGCTGCATTGGGTTTGAACAGAATTACCTTAAATAATAAGATCAACCAATATCGTCTCATGAAAGACGAACTTTAATTTTTTTATAGTTGAGCAATCGTCATTCTTTTGTAAGAGTTAATTTGCGCTAGCCGCTATCTAAAAATAGGGGGGTAACAATTGAAATATTGATGATAGGCTTGTAATATTATCTACTGAAAATGACACATAGCCTTTAAGAGAAATCACTGATAGGCAAATATATTGTTTAGTCTCTATTAAAATATTTTGGTGAAACAACAGATAAACCAAACATTCATTATCCAGAAGAAGATGAGGTGCTATTCTCTGTAAAAGATAATATTTCAGTTTTTCTTTCTGTATTTTGATGATCGATCTCAAATTCGTAGGTCAAGGTTAAGTTCATAGATATGTCTTGATTTATTAAATGGTTAAATTTCTTTTTGATTTTTTCATGATCCTTATCCATTTCATAAACATCTTTATTTTGAATCTGATAGAATGATAGAAAATATTTTAATTTATGAGTTAAATTATGATCTATTTTGTCAAAACAATTATTATAAATGATCGGTACTACTAAAGATTTTTCTTCTTTACTGAGACTCCTAAATTCTCTTTTCCATATCTTGGTAATTCCAATATCTTCAAATAATTTTCTATAGATAATCAATTGCTCCGGCATATGCAGAATTTCGTAGTATTTTTCTAAATTCTTGCCAAATGCTTTATAGAAGAAATTCTTATTGGGCGCTACAATTCCCTTTGTGACATTCAATATACTTTGAATTGCTCTAATGAATTTCCTATTCCACTTACGACCAATATGATCTCTGTTTTTAGATTCTTCACCAAATAAAGGAATATACTTCATAGGGAAAGAGAATATCTTAACATTTAATCTCTCCATTAGTTTAATATTTATCTCGAGACGCTTATAAAGGTCTTCTGGAGAGTCCTTGAAATTATATAAAATATAATTGGATAAATCTTTTATACCATATTTATCAGCCAATTCAACTGAATTGATATATTTCTCCCGTAAGCTAAAATAGTCAAAAGCGATTCTCAATGGTCGAATTGGGATTTCACTCAGTAGCTTCATTTTACTGTCATCAATATATCGACAATCAACACCTTGATTGAAATCAACATATCTTTTTTTAGGACTCTTACTACGATAACTCTCATAAACCTGATCGATTTCATTGTAGGCTTTCAAAAAATTTTCTTTTGAAATAGTCGAAAGTTTATTCAACTTATATTGCATAAGTAAAGAATATAAATGGTCTGCGACAGGAGGTCCTTTTTCTTGAAGTTTTTTTAAAAAATCATGTATAATTTCAAAACTTCGCTTGATATAAGCTTTATCATTTACACCTCTCTTTAGATTCCTTACCGCAATGTCTAATTGGTTGGGTTCAATAAAGCGATTATCTTTTGAAAAACCCATATCTTTAATTTCCTGTATGATTTCTGGAAAGCGAGGAGAAGCCAGTACATTATTATCCATGAGTAAAAGATCTTTTTGTTCTCCATATTCTTTCTTTATTTTTTCAAATTTTCCAGCTGTTGGAATTTTCTCTTTATAGATTGGTTCTAGTTTAGGGACCGAACAAAAAGCGCATGTGCGAGTGCATCCTTTCGTCATAAAAGTAAAATAGGCACTGCCGGTGGGATATTTATAGTCAATCTCATATAGGATTGAATAATCTAAAGGAAGGTCATCTATGACCTCCTCTGAATCTGGGTCAAAAATACCGGGTCTATCCAAAAGACCCTCATAAGGTTTAATACCAGTTTCATTTTCAATTTCCTTGGGTAATAGACTTGCCATGACTCCACCAACTTTTAAATCATTTAAGTCTTGAACAAATGGCTTAAGAAATTCTATCGTTTCAATCGTAATTTTCCAATAAAAAGTAAAAAGAGTGGTTATATAAATTCTATCCCATGAGAGAGTTTTCCAGTATACCTTATTTCTATACTGTCTGGCAGTGTCATTTAGAGCTTCCAATAGCAATGCTCTATATTTAGCATTTTGGACGGGAATTTCTTTTAAGTATGATGAGCTGTAAGTTTTTATAAAGCTTTTAATTGATTGATCATATTCTTGCCACATTATGGAATTATCTATGTTAGTCATTTTAATAAGACATTCTTCATAAAGTCGGACAATAATTATGTCTCTTAGATCGCCTTTAAAAAAAGTAACATAATCACCCCGCTTCCGATGATATGCGGCAATTTTCATGAGTCCTATGGGGGGGTACTTATTTTTATAGTTAGGCTCAACTAGTAAGATATTTTGTGATTTATTCCGTGACATTTTTTGCCAGCCATTCTTTAAAAGGATTCATGTAATTTGACTTATAGCTACTTAAAAAAATTTCATAATTGTCTGTTTCAAAATAATCTATTTCTTTGATCATATTTTTCTTAATATCATTTAGTCCTCCCGCACCTCCCGTGCTGCCAAAAGGACCTTCTTTAGAAAAATTCAATTTTTCGACCCCCTTTAATTTATCTTTTAATTCGTCTTCAGTGATGTCTTTAATTTTTTCAGGCTTCTTTTCGCATTCATCAATAAAAAGCTTTACGAAAAAGAAATGCATCATTTTTATGAATGCACCTATACAAACTGATTTACAAAGAATATTATCTTTAGGGCTATTCCAATCTTTAGGTTTGAGAGATCTAATGGCAGAAAAAAATTTAATTATAAACCGAATAATTTCTATTTGTTCTTTTTCTTTCTTGAAATAATATAAAAATACAGGCTGATGTATACTATTCTTTGATTGGATTGATATTGTTGGGGAAAGATAATCGACTAAAAAAGCTTGAGAGAGAGTCATTTTTTCTTTTTTCTCTCTCGGAAGGTCTTTGGGCACATGGCCTAACATTTTTATTTTCTCATAGAAAGGAGATTTTTCTAATTCATTTAAAAGCTTCACTGTTTCATGCATAAAAGTAATTTCATCTAAATCCTTGCTAAATTCGCCCATTAAATGATAAAGAAGTGATTTATTAACACTTTTTTGAGTATAATTAATGGTATAAAAAAGATTAGCAACAGCAGACCGATCATAGCCAACAATGAATGAGACTAGTAAGTTGTAGTTATTAATGACCTCGTTTCCAGCCTCTTGCAAGCCCTTAACTCGATGTTGTCCGTCAATGACCAAAAGAGAATTTTTTTTGTAGGGAATGTATAAGTATATTCCCTGATCTCTCTCTTGTAAAAATGAAAGAGAGCTCTCGTATATTTCTTCTACCTGCTTCTTATCTTCTGATAATTCCTCTAGTTTTGATGAATCAGCATAAAGCTTACAAGAGGTTATGATCGTATTTGGAAATAATGGATATTCTTCTTTATTTAAGAATTCGCTGATTTGATTGACTCTTGTTTTTTGTTCTCTCCTTTGGAATGGTTGTGTATCAATAGCGCTATGCATTTTTTCTATTCGAGATTCGTAATAACTTCTGTCATCTGGAAAACTTTGAGCTAAGAGCTTTTGTTCCTCAATGTCATATTCAGTTGGTTCGACGGTATAGACCTCTAAAAAAAATTCTGCAGGTATAATGCCGATATAAAATATCTTTTCTTTTTGTTGGACCAGAGAAACACTTATTTCAAGAAATTCTTTATTTTGTATTTTTATTTTTTGTAAAATGGAATTGTCTTTCATTTTAGACCTTAGCTTTCATATTCTTTACTTTTTTAGATATCCTTTTACTTTTTTCATGAGATTGATCTGCAGAAATTTTTTCAACATAGTCTTTAATCCCATTCTTAGTAAGTAAAAGGGAGAAGAACATTAATAAAGCTGTCAAGATAATATATGTGATAAAACTTGAAGAAAGAAATTCTCTCAACTTTTCAGGAATCTGAGGATAAATGGCCAAAAACATTAAATTAAAGAAAGCAAAAAAGAGAGTCCACCAACCTATTACAGAAGGTAAACGGTTATCTGATTGATTAGTTTTAATGAATATAGACGCATCAAAAAGGTAATAACTAGAAATCAAAAGGGTATAGGAATAAGATAGAAACGAAAGAAAAATTTTATCTTTGTCAATACCAATAATGTAATTAGCAATAATGGGCAACAGACATAAGAAAAAATTCACACCGAACCAAATCGAATATTGACCCAGCGTAATCTGTATTTTTTTGTATTTACTCATTTAAACTTTCTTTGATCTTTTCTCTGAGATTATCAGCCAACTCTTTTGGTAATACGTCATTGATGATCTCAAATATCTTAGAGACTAATTTTCTTTCTTTTTTGTTTAGAGCATGTAAAGAGTCAGTTTCAAATAAAACTTTTTTTTGGCCATTACGTTCAGAATTAGTAGTCTCAGCTAAAGAGCCCAAAGTCTCAGTTATTTTTTTATAAATAGTTTCTAAAGGAGCATTAGCATTATCTCTAAAGTCGTCTTGAATTCTTGCTAGTTTACCCTTAGCCTTACCCGCAGGAACTTCGGTGTACTGTATTTGCTTTTCTAATTCGTCTCTTTCTCTTATGTTATTATAAGTTTTCTGAGGATTATCATATTCTTTCTTTAATTCCTCATGTTTTTGAATGGTCTTTACGTGACTTGCAATATTGCTTTGATTACGAATTATCTTATCTGGCCCTTTTCGTTCTTCCTGGAAGTAATTTTTTACAGCTTTTTCAAAGACATCGAGAGCCTCACTATCTTCAAAATAATCACGTCGGGCATTCGGTATTAACCCATCATGAACTGCATGAATTTCCCCAAAAAGGTATAGATTAAATCTGTCTTCTTTATGGAGTTTTGATAAGGACCTCTCATCACCTATCTGGATGTTACCCTTACGTAATCTCATACCACGAGCTTTGTTGATTTGAGGTAAGGCTTTTACCTGAACAGATTCAAAGATATTAATTCCGTACCATCCCCATGCCAAAAGCTCCTTCTGTGAGTTGGATAAGTAAAATAGTTCTACATCTTGAATTTCTCCTATTTTTCTTTTCTATGAGTTGAGGTCTCATAGATGTGGGTTGTGTAAGGTTTAAAGATTTGGTCACTATTAACATAGATATCATATTCACTGACATGGGGTATACCCTTTGATTCAAGATAGTTATAAATTTTCTTCCCGAATAGCAAGCTATTACTATAAGACACCGGAGCAACCATTTCCAGATATTCTCTTATATTATGCACATTTAAAAGTTCAAGATTGGAGACATTGTTCATTGTCACCTTGAAGAAATATTCTTTACTTTCTTCTTTTTCTACATCATAAGTGGTAATCTCGTCGATCAGCTCTCCGGCCTCTTGTTTGTTACTTTTATCTCGGATCAGTTTTTTTAATTTTAAAGCATTCCACCTGACTATGCTTTTTTGCTCTTCTCCCTCAAAACTAGTTTCAAAGATCAATTCATCACAATATGCTAACCCACCCAATCTCCCAATACCTCGAAACCCCCGATCTTTTTTGGAGTCCTTTTCAGATTCGGCAATATGTTTTAATATTTCTAAAGATTTTTTACTTTCAATTCCGGTAGCATTATCATGTATTTCAATACTCCTTTTGTTTTTATCAATCGTTATATGAATACTGAATTTATGGTCAGCTTCAAATCTGTTATGTCTTTTGGCCTTATCAATTTGGTCAACGGAGTTTTGTACATACTCTCTATATACAGCCCTGGGGTCTTCATACATACCTACAGTCAAGGTTTCAATGGCATGTTTTCCAATTCTAGTTCTAACCATTTCTAAATTGTCTGTAAACTGGTTTTGGAAATTTAATGCTCAAAAGTGAGCGGAATATGGGATTTTGTATAATGTACTCTCCTTGCTTTAAACGGGTCATTATGCTTTTATATACACTAGGAATAAATCTATAGTCTCCACCTGAAATTTCAATAGAATTAGTACGGCCGTAAGCCAGTGTAGCGCAATTTCCCTTGACTCTGGAATTGATTACACTCTTAAATTGTTGGGCTCCGAATAGAATAATTCCTAAGGAACGGCCTCGTTCTGTTATGTCAATTAATTTCCGTAGAATGGGAGAATTTTTGGGTGCATCATTGGAGGCATATTTATTTAGCTCATCTATAAATATAATAATTTTAGAGGGTATGATATTCTCTTCCCTATCAGTAGAGTCTCCAAGCTTGAGGTCATAAATAGCCTCTAAAACGCTACCAAACACAAAAGATTGCATATTTTCGTCTAATTTAGCAATATCGATCACATAAGCTTCGTTCTTCTGAATCTTTTTAATTTCATCGGCAAGCCTTATTTCATCATTTTTTTCATCTATTGTGTTAGCAAAAATTTTGTTTGATAAAGCTTTTTCTATAATGCGCTTAAATTTACGCCAGCTTTGGACAGGAATCGTTTTATCGTTACTTTTCCCGGCTTGTGAACGTTCTTTTATTTTCTCTTTGAGGTCACCCCTGTTTCCAATGTTACTAAATTCACCTTGTTCATTAAGAATTTCACTTATAATAGATTCCATTGTTTCATTTGGGTCGTCAATATGATTGAAAAATAAAGAAATATATTCTTTATCATCTTCACAGATATATTTATATTTAAAAGCTTTATCTTCGTCAATTTGTGATTTGATATCTTGATTTTTTGCATAGGTATTTTGATTATCTTTATGATATGGATAAAAATATTTGACATTCGTAAATGGCTTATTGGACCATTCCAATTCTTTATAGATAGATTTGTCTTTTTCGGAGAGTTCTTCATTTATCTGGTCTATGGCAAGAAGGTCTCTGCCTTTTACGTTAAAAATAATAAAAGCGGTACTTGTCTCTTCTGGGTCATTGGAGTCCATTTTTCTATTTTGGATTGCCTTCATGAGAAACATAGCATAAGAAGTCTTGGCAGCCAATCCAGATATACCTGTGATATTCAAATGAGCTCCTTCCGGGCCAATAAGAAAGTTAGAATTAAAATTTACAGGTATTCGAATTTCCTCATCCTTTCCGCCTTCATACATTTGCAAGTATCCGCAAGGAATTGGATTTTTTATGTTATCTAAGCCTAAAGCAGTCGTTATTTCTTCTTGATCGGCTAGGCTTACCGGGCTATCATGTAAAACGGGAGTATATATATTTCGATCATTTAAAATAACTCTGGCTTTTACAAAATTCATTCCCAATCTTTGAGTATTACCTTGATGATTAATATCCCCAAAATCACTAGATACATAACTATTTATAAAGCTATCAGAATCGGTGATATGAGATATTTCTTCTATTTGACCGTAGGTAATTGAGTTATCGATATGTTCTACTTTCACAACATCGAATGGGTTTAATATTCTTTTCCGATCTGTCCAAAAAATAAACTCTTCTATTGTAGTAGGTATCTTCTCTGTTGCTGTTATTTTGCCTATTTTTTTCATGATTTGATTCAGAAAGCGTTTAGAATAAATTGATCACTAAGAAAATTAGCCTTGATAAGTTTTTCCGTTAAAAATATGGGATATAAATGGTTTGCCCACCGATCATCCCTCCCATAGGATGTGGGATTTCTCTCGTTAATGAGATTTGAACTGATCAAGTCAATTTCATCTGATTCCAAACCATATTCCTCTTCTAGCTCTGTTATCAAAACTTTTTCTACTTTAATAATTCCATCAAAAGGGCCTTTAGTTTTGGAAAAGTCACGGATTCTCAAATACCAAACACAAAATTTTATATTACCTGCAACTTCTGTTTCATACATGTAAGCTGGTGTTCTGTGATATAGTGGCAAATTTGCGATTTGTAATGAATTACTTTTACCTTTTGCATCTTTGGCTATTTCAGGATTAAAAGACTTGGAAACACCGATAACATATCTATAATTATTTTTGATTCTACTCCATTCATATTCTTTATTATGGATTCCTTTTTTTGAATATTAAAGCGAACCATCTTTTAATAGATAGGCATGAGGATTCAATAAGTTTTTTTCAACAATACAACGCACAATTTCTTTTTCGGATTCTATCATTTCATCATGAATTCTGGCAATTGCACGGTGTTCATATTTTTCACCTTTCCCCAGCTGGTCATGATAGGCAATCGTTTTTGAAATAGTAAGACTATAAGTGAAAGAGTTAATCTCTCTATTGAGTTCCTTAGTGAGCGAATTAAAAAAAGTTTCACCATCAGCATCTTTATCAGCAGATTTTGGTAAAGCAACAAATAAATCCCGCTTAAGTTCATATTTTTTAAGAGTACGTTCACTTGTTCTTTCACAGCAAGCTGTACCAATCTGACCAGCCAAAATAGGATATATCTTTTTTTTACTTTTATATGAAATGTCATCTATTTTATAGGTTCGACGAGAACCATCCATAAAGTATTTTAGGAGAGGCTCACGACCCCTTATTTGCTTAGACCGTTCCATAAGATTTCTTGAAGTCTGAATACTACTATCGGTTTCACCTCTTTCTTTTACAGAGAATGGCACCTCATTTTCTTCTGGATAATGAATGTTTGGTTTTTCTAATGGTTCAAAAGAATATCGAAAAGATTTGAGAGATTTTCCGGAAGTTTTTTGGGCAATGATTTCAACAAGTTTGTCCATTTTTTAAAAGTTTGCAGTAGCTATATACAATAATGGACATACTGCCAAGTATTTTTCAATTTTTTTTAGGAGACAAAAAAATCCTTGACTAAGTTTTAAAAGTAGTATATAATAAGAAAATACATTTTTTATAACGATCTAAAACAGTTTATTTTGGCTTCTTAAAGAGAGGGTTTGAGGTATTACATCTAATGATAATCCTGAGCCTCCAAAAAGCTTCAATCTATCGAGTTTTGCTTCAAACTCTCTCTTTAAAAAACCAGATACATATCACTTCTTTTTCTCGTCATCCTATTCTACTATAGAGTAGACCAAACATTGTTAGATATTGCTTTACTTTCTAAAAAAATAATACGAAATATTGAGAAAAAGAAAAATTTTCTCAAATGATTCAATATTAGTGGATAAAAAATTAAAAATATATAGGCGCTATTATGCCCATCCTTTTAAATGGTCTTATGGGATTATCCTGGTACTCTTCCTTTTTCAAATAGCCTTAGGCTGTATATTTTTCTTTTACCTGAATTTTTATAGGGGATATAAGAGTAATCAGTATTTTGAGGTTGTTTTAAATTCACAGCTGAATTTTATGAAAAATCTAAAATTAGCTGGTCTGGACAATTATATATGGAAAATGGCTTTGGACTGTAAAACTTTACTATCTTCTGATGAACAAGAAAAGAAACAACCTATACTGAAAAAAAAATGTTTAAAAATGGACATTAAGTTCATGCCATCTTCTCAGGTAAAACTAGAGAAAAAATATTATACAGATAAACAGAAGAAGTATTTTTTATATAACGAGAAAATAGATGAACCATGCTTGATCTGTCACTTCAACCAAAAAGGTAGTTATGTTAATTGGAAATTTATGAAAGACTCCGATCAGAACAATTCCTTTACATCTACTTTTGTTCCCACTATTTTACCAACTCTGAGTGAACGTGAATTTAGATATAAATTTATTTTATATTATCTATTGATTATATTTAGTTTATGGATCATATACTTTCTGGTCAGGAAGTTTTTGAAAATAAATGGTCAATTAGATGTTGTTTCGTTAGTATTATTGAGGTATTTTCCGGCATTTTCTATGGAATTTTTAGAATACATTCATTTTTTTAAGAATAAATTTCTTTATCTGGAAATAGGGGAGAACTACATAAGAGGCTATTTACTTGACAGTGTATTTCGAAAATGGCTTTGTCAAATTTTTAGTGCTCAGATTACGGGTATAGAGAGTATGTTTTTAAATATTCATGGGTGTTCCCTAAAAACTTCCGATCATTTTGGATATGAGGCTCTTCGTGTCTCACAGTTGCTTGCTGCTAAATCAAAAAATTCAGAGATATTGATAGATAAAGATATCATTGATTCTATAAAAAAAGTAAATCTTCCTGTAAAATCCAGGAGATTAATATGGAAATTAAAAAACCAAAAAAGGGAGAAAAGATTTCAATTTGTTGATTTTAGCTTTGATCATTAATTCAGGCTTTGAGCGAATAAATTGAATTCATACAACGATATATGCCAGGCAAAGATTCTAAGAATCGTAAAAACATGCATAAATTGATCATTGTAGAGTCTCCTACTAAAATACGTAGTATATCTCGTTTTTTGAGGAGTGGCTATCGATTTGAATCTTCTAAAGGACATTTAATTGATCTGCCGAAGAGTAAAATGGGGATCAACATTGAAAATAATTTTGAACCAAGTTACGTAACCATTAGAGGCAAAGGAAAGATATTGACCATTCTCAAAAGAGCAGCTAAATCGGCTAAAGAAGTCTTACTGGCCACAGACCCTGATAGAGAAGGGGAGGCCATTAGCTGGCATTTAACGAGGGCTTTGTCTAAAACAAATCAAAATATAAAAAGGATCGTTTTTCATGAGATCACAAAAGAGGCTGTATTGAATGCGGTTTCTAATCCACGCGATATAGATATGAAGCAGGTTAATTCACAGCAGGCAAGAAGATTACTGGATCGCCTTGTAGGCTATAGTATATCCCCTGTATTACAAGAAAAATTTGGCTCAAGAAGATTCTCAGCTGGAAGAGTTCAATCGGCTGCTCTTAAGATCATTTGTGAAAGAGAAAATCAAATAGAAAAATTCAAATCAAAGGAATATTGGGAAATAGAAGCTACTTGGGCAAGCAAAAAAAAGAAGTCAAAACCAAAGTCTTTGTTTCAATTGGTCAGGATGAATCACCAAAAAGTAAATATCTCCAGTAAGAAGCAGGTAGAAGAAATAGAACAATCTATCCGCAAATCTGATTTTTTTGTTTCCCTAAGAAAAGAATCTGATAAAAGAATAAAGCCTCTTGCTCCTTATATAACCAGTAAATTGCAACAAGAAGCCTCTACCAGACTCGGTTTTAGGTCTAGGAAAACGATGTCAGTCGCCCAATCCTTATATGAAGGAGTGGATATTGGTTCTTCGGAAACCACTGGACTCATTACCTATATGCGAACTGATTCTACGAGAGTATCTGAGACAGGTATAAATATGTGCCGCAAGTATATACAGGAAAATTTTCCCCCTACCTATCTTCCTGGTAGCGCTAATATATATCATACGTCTAAACAGGCGCAGGATGCTCATGAAGCTATTCGGCCCACGGATGTATTCAAGCATCCCAAGAATATCAAACAATATCTGAACACTGATCAATTCAAATTGTACAAATTGATATGGGAGAAGTTTATTTCTTCTCAAATGAATCCTGCGGTGGATAGTTTAACCACTACAGAAATTTCTTCTAACAAGGAACAGAAGGATCTCCATTTTTTATTCAGGCATTCTGTGAGTGAGCAAAAATTTGATGGTTTTAGAGCCATATGGCGTTCTCAGGTTTCTGCCAAAGAAAAGGCGCCTGATTTTAAAGAAAATGAAGAGGTACTCTTAAATGAGTTGAATAAGCATCAAAAATTCACACAACCTCCTCCTCGCTATACAGAAGCCTCTCTGATCAAGATCATGGAAGAGTCTGGAATTGGCAGGCCAGCTACTTATGCCCCTACGATCATTATTTTAGATAAAAGAGCATATATAGAAAGAAAAGGCAGGCAGATCAATCCCACCACGCTTGGAAGGGTTGTAAATGAGATGTTAGTTAAACATTTTTCAGACATCGTTGATATCAATTTCACGTCCGGAATGGAAGAGAAATTAGATCAGATAGCGGATGGAAATGATGATTGGAGAGAAATGCTACATAACTTTTTTGTCCCCTTTAAGTCAGAGGTAGATAAGGCTAGTATCAATATGGAAAGCAGAAGAGATCTAGTATACATTCCTTTGAACAAGAAGTGTCCTAGTTGTGAAAATGGATCGCTCTATAAAAAACTCGGTAAAAATGGTTATTTCATAGGTTGCGATCAATTCAAGAATGGTTGCAGACATGCAGAGAGCATCCCCTTTGGAAAATGCCCTCTATGCGGGTCTAATGTAGTCGGTAAGAAAAGCAAAAAGAATCGAAAATTTTATGGATGCGAAAAATATTCAATTACTGGATGCGATTTTGTAATGCTGGATAAACCTTCCTCTAAAACCTGTTCTAAATGTGGTTCCATCATGGGGGAAAAAATACGTAAGGAAGGCATAACTCTAACTTGCCAGAATAAAGAATGCGGCTTCTTAGTAAAAGAGATCACTAAAGAAGAAAATGAAGCATCTTAAATGTATATACGACTGTTTGGATCTATTTTTTATCTATTTGGAATTAGATAAAGGATACTCTAAGAATACCTGTGAAGCTTATGGCTCTGACCTGCGTTATTGGTCTAAGTATGTAGAGAATCATAATATAAACTGGAGGGAGGCACAGAGTCAAGATGTATATTCTTTTCTCTTTGAACTCTCTCAAAAAAAGAATATTTCAAAGAGGAGCCAATCAAGAGTGTTGTCTTCCCTCAAATCTTTTTATAGATATTGCGAAAAAGAATCTTTAGTGGATAAGAACATGCTCCGTAATTTGAGATCTCCTAAACACCGTAGAGGACTGCCTCATCCGATAAAGTCTTTCGAAATAGGAACGATATTAGAATCAGATACGAAACAATCCATCCATTTACAATTAAGGGATAAGGCTCTCTGGGAATTAATGTATTCGGCTGGTTTACGCATCTCAGAGATATTATCTCTGAATATACAGGATGTCATAGAAAGTTACAGTAATGTAGAATCTACTGAAATTTTAGATTCTTTTAAGGTACTGGGAAAGGGAGGCAAAGAACGCATTGTATTCATTGGTTCTTATGCTAAAAAGTCTCTACAGAACTATTTGCATTTAAGATCACACAAACAGAAAAATGATCAAAGAAAAAGTCTTGAAAGACAAGAGGCTTTATTCATTAATGGAAGAGGAGAAAGACTCTCCAGAAGAGGAGCGCAGTATATTTTGAAAGAAAGGCTTAAAAAATTGGGTATTTTCGGAAATTATTCTCCTCATTCTTTCAGGCATGCATTTGCTACCGATCTATTGAACCAGGGAGCGGAATTAAGGCATATACAAGAAATGCTGGGACATTCCAGCATATCGACTACTCAGAATTACACTCATGTTGCTATTCAAAAGATAAAAGATATTTTTTATAAAAGCCATCCACATGCAAACAAAAATCGTCTGGACTTTATATCTAAAGAGAAAACTTATTCCGAAAGGCGAAAAAAAATAGATCATAAGAATAAGAGTGATGCAGAGATAACATAATTAAAGAGCAATATGCTAAAAAATAATTTTTTATCCAAAAGGATATCCTCCATTAAGCCTTCTCCTACTTTAGAGATAACGGCATTAGCAGGAAAACTAAGATCCGAAGGAAAAGATGTGGTTGGTTTTGGTGCCGGAGAACCTGATTTTGATACGCCAGATCATATTAAAGAGGCTGCAAAGAAGGCTCTGGATGAAGGCTTCACGAAATACACACAGGTGGGGGGGGTACCTTCTTTTAAGAGAGCCATTTGTCAGAAATTTTTACGCGATAATCAATTAGATTTCAATGAAGATCAGGTAACGGCTGGAACAGGCGGAAAACAAATGCTATATAATTTATTCATGTCTGTAATCAATCCTGGGGACGAAGTTATTTTTAGTGCTCCTTATTGGGTAAGTTATTATGACATGATCTTATTGGCAGAAGGAGTGCCTAAGGTGATCCAAACTTTTATAAAAGATGATTATAAAATCAAACCAGAACAGTTGAAAGATATGATCACTCCACAAACTAAAATATTTCTTTTAAATTCTCCTTCTAATCCAACAGGGGCAGTTTATTCAAAACAGGAATTACAAGAGATTGCGAGAGTATTAGAGGCATATCCGGATATCTTAGTGGTAACGGATGATATCTATGAAAAACTGATATATGATGGATATGAATTTTATAACCTGGGAATGGTTTCTGCATCCATTCTGGATCGCTGCGTGATCATTAATGGGCTTTCGAAAGCATTTTGCATGACTGGCTGGAGGCTGGGTTATGCGGCTTGTAAACAAAAAGAGATCATTAAATCAATGGAAAAAATTCAGGGACAGAGTACTTCAAATCCAACCAGTTTTTCTCAAAAAGGAGGGGAAACTGCTTTATCAGAGAATATGGATTTTATAGATGATATGAAAATATCTTTTGTAGAAAGAAGAGACTATGTATTGAATGAGTTATCTAAATGTCACGGAGTAGAAGTGATTGTTCCTAAAGGCGCATTTTATGTTTTCCCTTCTATAGAGAAATTAGCTCTTTTTGATAAGTTCAAAGAGTGGCAAAATAGCTTTCAAGAAAAAAGTTCAAGCAAGACATTTGCGCGTATTTTACTGGAAAAATATTTAGTGGCAGTGGTCCCTGGGATCGCCTTTGGGCATGAGGATGCCTTTCGTTTAAGCTATGCAACTTCTATGGAGCAGATCAAAAAAGGAATGGATCGTATCAGAGAATGTACAGAATATCTAAAATAATTCTTTGGTTTTGGATCACTGTTTTTTTTTTAATTTCTCTCTTATACACTCATATAAAATATCCAATAAAACGGACGTTCCTTTAGGGATCGCCTATGACGGGTCTGTACTATGGGTTGCCGATGTAAGAAATAAAACTCTTCAAGGATATATAAAGAAAAACCAACAGAGGATCAAAGCCAGGAGAATTCGTTTGCCTGGGCTAAGAGACATTGCCTTCTGGGAAAATTACATTGTATCCGTTTATGGAAAATGGATCTGGTTGATCAATCCGATCAACGCCCATGTGGTGGACAAAATAAATGCCCCTTTTTTAAAAAAGCCTGTTTCTATTGCGATAAATGGGAATCTAGCTTATATATTTGATGATCAGGAGAAAAAATTCTATCGTTTTGATTTGAAACAGAGATATCTTTTTGGCTATTTTAGATATCCGGAAGGTAATTTAAGAGGGATTACCTATCATAAAGGAAACTTATGGGCTATTCAAAAAGGGGGCTATATTTTAAAAATTGATCCATACAGAGGAGATTTCACTAGACTTTTCCCTGTATCTGAAAAATCTCTTGGAATCAGTTTTGTTGAAGGAGAATTGGTTGTCTCTCAGCCTAATAGAATACAGAGTGTAGATTACTTAGAAGGAAAAAATCACATTGCCTCTTCTGCGATCAACTTGCAATTATCTGTGGATATAACACTAAATCCAGTATGGACAGATAGCATAGGAAATTCAGGCAGATTGTCTGAAATCTATTTTAAGGGAATGCCCTTTAGGATCTACCAACGCTATAAGTATCTGAATTATACAGCATCTGATCTGCATTCTAAACGGAAAGATCATGGTGAAACTGAGTTCAAATACAATTTTTCTGAAAAAGAAACAAAGAAAAAAATCAAAATGAGCGCCAGAGTGATAAAATATAATATTTACTATTTTTTAGATCGAAATTCCATTTCAGATTATTTTAAAAAAGAATCGATTCCTAAAAATATTATAGATTATATAGATACAAGTCATTTAAAAGCAAAAAAACTGAATGAACTAAATAACTTCATCAAAAAATGGAATTTAAGAAAAAAGAACTACCACCCCTATCGTATCATTCAACTTTTATATAATAAAGCTAAAAAAGAACTTGATTTTCAGATATTTTTGCTTAGAACACTTGGAATTCCAGCCAGAAGAACTTTTTTTTATGACATGCTCCAAAAAAAATCAAAAGAATTTTTACAAATATATTTAAAACCATTGGAATGGATTACTATTTCTGATAAATATGATCCAACATATCCAAAGCAATTTCCGTTGAGGAATACACTATTGGAATTTTATTATGATGGATCAATTAAATTAAAACCGCTTCCTAATACAGATGCTCAGATCAATTACAAAGAAATATTATATTGGGATAACTTTCAGATTCAGAAAGTTAAGAAAGACATATAGTATTCTTTGGATTGTAAATTATAATTGAGCATCTTTCTTTGGTAAGCTCAATGATATCCGTATTGGTCATGGTTGTTTGCCAGTGAAAAAATTCTTTTTAGAAACAAATTAATCCCATTGATATTTTTTACCGTCTTCCAGAAACTTGTCTAATCCAATATCGGTTAAAGGATGTTTTACAAGCAGGTCAAAAATTTTAAAGGGGATTGTGGCAACATCTGCACCCAACAAGGCAGCCTGCTTTAAATGTATGGGATGCCTGATACTGGCAACTAGTATTTCGGTGCTAAAATTATAACTTCTATAGATCGTTATAATTTCCTCTATTAGTTCCATTCCATTATGAGATTGATCATCCAGACGGCCAATGAAGGGGGATATATAACTAGCGCCCGCCTTTGCTGCTAAAAGCGCTTGATTTGCGGAAAAGCATAGAGTAACATTTGTATGAATGCCTTCTTGAGCAAATATTTTAACAGCCTTAAGGCCTTCAGGTATCAAAGGTACTTTGACTACCACATTCTTGGCTATTTTAGAAAGCTCTCTGCCTTCTTTTAATATCTCTTCTTTTTTTACCGCAAGTACCTCCGCAGATACAGGCCCCTCTACGATCTCGCAGATATCTTTGATTCTTTTTTTAAAAGGCTCTCCTGTTTTAGCGATCAGGCTTGGATTGGTAGTAACTCCGTCTAAAATACCCAAGTCTTTTACCTGTGATATTTCATCTAAATCTGCTGTATCTATAAAAAATTTCATAAAGCTTTTTTTACCTTTCTTCTATTGAATATGGTTTTCTATATTCACTGATAACATCTAAAATAAATTTTTTCCATGAATTCTTATCGTTAGATACTATGGTACTCTGCCTCATTCTGCTAAAAACGGGTTCTTTTTTGAAAATAGTATGTTTGACCTCCAGAAATCTTATATAGGGATCAGCTCTATGTATCTCATTTAAATATTTTTTTTCTTCTTCTAAATTTTTTTCATCCAGATATCCTACTACAATAAGTTTAGGGAATAAAGCCTTAGAGAATAATTCTTTCATTTCTTTAAAGCTATTCACTCTGTCAATGAAGACCTCATATGCCCCTTTCTCAATATTTACTATTTGCGTCAGTAGGTCTATAGAAAATTGCACCGCTGATTTATCATTCATATTTGTCATGATGGCAATCCCTTCATCTGGTTGAAATATTTTCATAACATGATCTGACTTAAAGTGTCTCCTAAGAAGTTTAACTTTAGAAAGGTCAATCTCTTCTGCTTTCCTAAGTATCAATTTTCCATAAGAATCATATATATCTTCTCTCGATAAAATATACCTTCGTCTTGAAGTGTTTAAATTTATAGACTGAAAGGCCTTAACCTTATCCTCTATTTCTTGTAAGGTAGAAATGCCTAAGCCAAGAATATTACTTTCATTTATATTCATTTTTATACTCTTTTAATAGGACAAAATATAATAAATAAAAAAAAATAATAGAGTTAAAAATAATTAAAAGTTTGAAATCTTTACTCCAAAACCAGGCATAACTGAACAATATCACAGATCAATCCCAATGAACTTTATCTTTTGAACCGACCTTGGATGAGGATTTTCATTGTGGTAGTCAATGTCCTTACTCTCTACTCCAGACCACCCTTTAGAGGGAGTAAAATGGCCTGCAAAGAAAGAATATAAAGTTGTGGTTCCATCCGAGGTATCTATCTTAAATTTCAATAAGAAAGAAAATAAAAAATCTAAATAATATTTCTTTTTATCTTTTAGGACCAGCATTACTTTATCTGGTCGGAAGTCATAATGAATAGATGACTTTGATCTTGATATTTCTTTTTTTTTAAATCTTAGGATTTTTATAAAATCGATATTTTGGGGAGTTATCTTCTTTTTATATAAAAGCCCATTTTTATAATGTTGAAAATGAATACTCTTGGGAGATTGAATTTTTCCATAAATTTCATCTCCACTTCCTAATATGACAGCAACTTTAATTTCTTTTTTAGCTTTAGAAGGAACCTTATTGGTAGGGGTGTTACTTTTTCCATCCAATTTTGGGTTTTTAGGCAGTAGAGGAGTAACGGGATAACTAATACTAAAATATTGCTTAGGGGCAGCCATCATTACCATAACTACCCACAAGAAAAATATTTTCTTTGAAAGAGAAAAAAGCATTTTCGGCGTCACCTGGAATTTCTTGTTATGTGTTTTAACCATTAACTAAATAGATAGTATTTGATGGGCTGCTCAACCAAAAACCGTTAAAACTCTCTGGTAAAGGCTCTATTTCATTTCTGATTGAACAACCTTGTTCTTCAAGGTATTTTTTAGCTTCAACAACATCTTCTGTCTCAATTTCAAGCCATACTTCGGCTTGACTTATTCCAGATATTTTATCAACCCATAAATTCTTGTTGCCAAACTCGAAGGCTACTGAGTCGAACTTATCAGGTGAACTAACATTTTTTTGCTTCAAGCCTAATATATTTTTATAAAAATTAATCATGCTATCAAATTCATGCGTTGGCACTTTTACTGCAATATTTTTCCCAGGACTAAATTTAGGTCTCACACATAGCTCCTTTTATTGGTAGCACATAACAGAGAACATGTGTTGATGGATTTCTCTTGTAATGGCTTATTCGCATATTATTCGATGTTTATAAATAGTAACTTATTAGCATCCAAAGTTGTTTTGGGAGCTTCACTTTTCACGCTTTTGGTATAGATATGGCCAAACTAAGCTTACCCCATAAAGTGGACACTCTTTTTTCTCTTACAGGCACGGGTGTTTTTTTTCACAGTTCGATTTATTTGTAAAACGGATAATGTAGATAAATTTTAGCTATACCTTAATATTCTGTTCTGATGCAATTTCATTCTGAGGTTCATCTTGCAGAGTATAGTCGTCGAAACGATTACTTTCTTTTTTGAATACTAATTTAAAAGAACCAGTTGGTCCGGCTCTATGTTTTGATACGATCAATTCTGCAAAACCTTTCTCATTTTCGGGAAGAGAACTATTGTATAATTCTTCACGATGAATAAAAACAACAATGTCGGCATCCTGTTCAATCGCACCTGACTCTCTTAGATCAGAAAGCTGGGGCCTGTGGTCTTTGCCTCTTTGTTCCACGGCTCGATTCATTTGCGAAACGGCTAATACGGGGACATCTAATTCTTTTGCGATTGTCTTTAAAGAACGCGAAATATTAGCCACTTCCACTTGTCTGCTTTCTGATTTAGAGGCCTCTGTCATTAATTGCAGATAATCAACTATGATCAGTCCTAATTTTTGTTGCTGTAGTTTTAAATTATTTTGTAATCTGCGGCTTCTTTGTTTTAACTCCCAATTTGTTAGATCAGAGCTGTCATCAATATAAAGATGGGTGGAATATAATCTGGAGCAGGAATCATATATTTTGCGCATGTCTCTATCTGAGATGAATCCTTTTTGAATTCTGGAAGACTCTAAAAAAGAATCTGTACATATCATTCTTAAAAGAAGCTCTAAACTTCCCATTTCCAGTGAAAAGATCAATATAGGTATCTTAGAACGGATGGCTATATTCTGAGCCATATTCAATGCGAGAGTAGTCTTTCCCACACCCGGACGAGCGGCCAGAATGATCAATTGCCCCCCTTTTAGGCCGGCTGTAATCTGATCCAACGCCCTAAAATAAGTAGGAATTCCCGTAACACCATCCTTGGACTCTTTGATTCTTTTAAGATATTCAGTAAATTCTGCATTAAGCTCTTTTATATGTTGTATATTATAGCTACTTTGCCTATCCGAGATATTGAAGATTGCTTTTTCTGTTTTAGATAATAGTTGTTCCAGGCCAATGGACTGGTCTAAAGTTTCTTTTTCAATTTCTTTAATACTTTTTAACAGACTTCTGCGTAAGGATAATTCTTTTACTCTTTTGGCATAGGCCTGTGCACTGATCGAGCTTCCTAAACTGGCTATGGAAGTAAGGTATTGTTTATCTCCTACCCTTTCTAATTGCCTTTTCTGCTTTAAGTTAGCGATCACTAGCAATATATCGGGCTGGCTTCCACTGTCTATTTCATCTGCAATACCTTGATATATAAGACGATGAGATTCTAAATAAAAATCCTCTGGTTTTAGATATTCACTGATCTCTTCAAAAGACTCTATATTCTGTAAAAGAGTACCTAATACGATTTTTTCGGCTTCTTGATCATGTATAATCATGCCGGCTCATCCGAGCTATTACCTTTAGATGGAATATCTTCCTCTTTTGAAGCAGAACTTTTTACTTTGGCTGGCTTTTCAGATTCAGTTTCTGTTTTTGATGCAGTATCAACCGTTTCTTCTTTTGAAGAATCGGGCTTGGTTTCTGCAGAAGATGCATTCTCTGTTTCTTGTGAGTTTTCAGATGGAGTTTTTTCTATATCTTCTTTTTTATTTGTATCTGCTTGATCTGTTTCTACTTCAGGAGCATCTTCTTTTTTATTTGTATCTGCTTGATCTGTTTCTACTTCAGGAACATCTTCTTTTTCAGATTTTATCTCCGTATTGCCTTCTTCATCCTGTACTATAAGACTAATACTGCAGCTTACTCCTTTATAAAGCTTTATAGGGATATTAAAAATTCCAAGGGTTTTTATAGGCGAATCTAATTGGATATTTCTCTTGTCCACATCAAATCCTTTTTCTGCCAATACATTCCGTATATGTAAATTTGTTACGCTTCCGAATAGTTTACCGCCTTCGCCTAATTTAGGCGTAATGGAAATAGAAATACCATCTATGGATTCCAGGGTTTCTTTGGCTTCTTTTTTACGTTTTTCTTTCTTGCGTGATTGCATTTGCTCTAAAAAGAGTTGTTCTTTTTTGTTTTTAGCATCTGCGCGGACCACAAGATCATTAGGAATTAAATAGTTACGGGCATAACCAGCCTTGACTTTTTTTATGTCTCCGCTTTGCCCCAGGTTGGGAATATCTTTTTTTAAAAGAACTTGCATAAGGTATTCAATGTAATATCATTCTTGCATAATCACTCCAGGCTGTAAAGCTTTTTCTCTTATATTGAATGCAAAATCCAGTAAGCCTAGACAAAAAAATAATCCAATAGTCATTAAAAAGAAAGGCCAAATAAAGTAGCTCAATAGGAATATGATCCCAAAAATAAAATTTATTGGCAATAATCTGATATTCAGATATAAAATAGAAATTCCAGCTCCCTGTAGAAGATAGAAAAAACTGAATATCAGGATCATATTCTTTACTAATGGCCCCCATAGAGCATCTTCTATTTTAAATGTAACCATAAGAAGAAATACGATCAATAAAGGCAGGTAGAAAAAAATACTCGAGTGGGGTAATTTAAAAAAATCAATTTTTGCTAAAGAAAAGGATTCATCTTTCTTTTTTTGTTTGATCATACGAATGATCAATATAAGAATAAAAAGTGTGATCGTATTGAAAAATAATATTAAGATGGGCGTATAATTTGTATACACGCTTACTAAAATGTCTTGCGCTTCTTGATTAGATAATAATTTGCTGAAAATTTCTTTTTCAATAAATTCTATAGTAGGCAGTTTTTTCGAGTAGGCGATGAACCAATACGAAAAGTTCAATCCAAGCAATGTCAATAAAGAATATAAAAAATATCTAGTAGTAAGATATCCTATTTTTTTATCTCTGTTCAATAAAGCAGAACTTGTTTTTTTAATGATCGAAGAATATTCTGCTTGCCTTTCTGATATATCTTTTATATCCAGCAATTTATCCTTGAATTTTTTTCTATCCATTGCAGGCAATCTATTGAATTTTATATTTTTCCCTTTTACATCCATGTAAATCAATGAAAAAATAGTACCTACCAGCACAGTGGATGCTCCCCCCGGTAGCCAGAATAGTACGGAAGGGAATACAGGTAGAAAAAAAATGGATGTTGCAATGATGCCCACTACTGCAATACTTAATAGCCAGCGAACCTGGTAAATTTGATAAAGCCAAACGGTTAAAAGGCTGATCAATAGATTAGAAGGGAAGCCTAAAAGGATCCATATTTCAGAGCTATCTTTTAACACGAACTCGGGTTAAAACGGAATGTCATCATCATTGATAGCGTCTAGTTCTTTATTCATTTCAGTAGGGGTTGGTTGTGCTTCCTGGGACCCTTCTTGTATGTTCTGTTGGGGGCTTTCCATATTGGATTTCGGATCCAGGAATTGAAAATTCTCTACAGTGATCTCTACTTTTGATTGTTTCTTGCCTTCCTGATTTTCCCATTGTGACCATCTAAGGTGACCATCAACCCCAACTCTTCTCCCTTTTTTCAGGTATTTGCTAATTACTTCTGCCTGTTTTCCCCAGGAAACACAATCAAAAAAGCCGACTTCTTCTTGAAGTTCTTCACTGTCTTTTTTATAGTAGGCTCTGTTAGAAGCAAGGCTAAAACGGCATAAATAAGAACCACTAGCCGTAGAACGAAGTTCAGGGTCTCTTGTAAGTCTGCCTATTAGAAATACTTTATTCAAATCATTTGCCATAATTATTTAACTGCTTTGGTTTTACAGATCAGCGACTTTAATATATTGTTGTTCATCTTAAAATCTTGGTTGATCTTGCTTATTTCAGAGCCATTTGCTTTAAATTGAACAAAATGAAAAATGCCTGTTTCATTTTCTTTTGGGGGATGATATAATTTCCGGGGCCCCCAATCTTCTTTGCTTATATTTTCGACTTTTCTTTTTTTCAAGGAATTTTCAATTTCTTCCCATATAGTAGAAAGACCATCTTTAGGAGTATCCTTTAGTATGAGTATCATTTCATAATCTTTCAGTTTAGTATCTTGTATGCTCTTGGCCATAAAAATTTAGAAATTAAATCCATATTTTGAAAGACGAACCAAACAGCAAGCATTTTTTATATCTGAATACTGGATCATATTTTTTTCGCCGTTACCTGTAAGATAAAAGAGTCTTACAATTGTAAATAGAAAATTGGTTGACAAGATACTTTTGATATGATATATGACTAAAAAAATGAATAAAAATTTAATATGAGCTCTAAGGTAGAAATTTATTACAATCCTAAATGTAGAAAGAGTAGAGAAGCCCTTCAAATTTTAAAAGAAAAAAATATAGAACCAGAAATTCATTATTATTTAGAGTCTCCCCCTTCTGCAGAAGAACTCTCAGAAGTCCTTAGAAAAATGGGTAAAAGGCCTAGAGATATTTTTCGTAAGTCGGAGCCGCTATATAAAGAACTTGGCTTAAAAAATAAAGACCTTAGTGATGATGTATTATTGAAACATTTACATGAAAATCCTATTTTGATCGAGCGCCCGATCATAATAAAAGGTCAAAGAGCTGTTCTGGGGCGTCCTCCTGAAGATGTAAAAAAAATTATTTAGCACAGCCTAAATTAATTTTTTATATAAATGTTTCATAATTGATTTAACAGCCTCGGATGGTGGGTTTTTTGATAAATCTACTGTAACTTCAGGCTTTACGGGAACCTCGTATTTTTCATGCACTCCAATAAAATTACGAATTTCATTTCTTTCGGCTTTTTTATACAAGCCCCATTCATCATTTTTTTTGCATTCTTCGATAGGGGTAGAGACATAAACTTCTATATAATTTTGAGATATGTCTCGATTATATTTTCTACTCTCAATAAAGGGTGAAATAAAAGAAGCAATCACAGTAACGCCATTTTTTTCCAATATGCTAGCAAAATAGCCCATTCTCTTTAAATATGCATCTCTTTCTTTTCTGGTAAATCCACCCAAAGGGAATAGAGTCTTCACATCATCCCCGTCCAATCTTTGTATTTTGATTCCTTTTTTCTTTAAACGCTCATATATAATATCAGCTAATACTTTTTTACCGCTAAAAGGAAGGCCCGTAAACCATAATATAAAAGGTTCTCTCTGCTTCTTTCCAAAATTAATATTATTCCATACACGCTCATGGGCATAGAAGAGGGCGAATTTAACGACGATTTCCGTAAGACCAACCTGCAAAGCGGCTTCAAGTTGATCTGTAAATAAATACACTAGAGCAACGGTGGCAAGACTATTGGTGAATCGATTAGAGGCCGCTTTTGTAAAACTACGTAAATTACTTTCCTGATACATTGTATGCCAGCTTAATTTTCCATTGTTTCCCCGGAACGATATCTCAACCAGGAGCATAGGGATAAAGCCAGTGCATCGGTAGCATCGTCTGGTTTGGGGATATCTTTTAAATTCAATATCTTAACGATCATATTTTGCATCTGTTTTTTATTGGCAGCACCATTTCCCGTAAGCATTTTCTTTACACTTGTAGGAGACACAGAAGTAACGGATATATTTCTTTGGGCCAGCACTAATAATATAACCCCCTTTACCTGAGCAAGTTTGATCCCTGTAGTAAGATTCTTACGCAGAAAAATCTCTTCAACAGCACAATATTTGATCTTTATTTTATTCATTAATTCATTTAATTGATGGTTAATTTTAACAAGTCTTTTTCCATCAGAAACTCCAGGATGAGTTTCAATAATGCCATAACGAAAAACAGAGGGTTGGACCATATTCATAGAAGCTTTTATGATACCATACCCTAAACGTGCGTACCCAGGATCCAGGCCAAGAAAATACATTTTAAGAAAAATACAAGTCCTGTTCCATAAAATAGTTCTTGAGCCAAAACATGAATTCAGCCAGATCAAATTTGAGTCGTTTGATGTAATTATGAAAGATTATAATAAACATTTTGTACGTCATCATGATCATCTAGTTCCTTCAGCATTTTTTTGATCGTATTTTCCTCTTTTTCGTTAATAGAAATTGGATTTTTTGATAAATATTGCAGATTTGATTCTACTATTTCATAATTCTCTTCTGAAACAATGAGATTGATCTCTTGTAATACTTCATGAAATTTCTTTTTTTCTGTATAGATCAGAAGTAAATTATTTTCTTCTTGAATATCTTCTGCACCTGCTTCTATAATACAATCAAGTAATTTTCCAGAAAAAGGAGCTTCTTCATCTTTCTCTACAATAATAACTCCCTTTTCTTCAAATAAATAGGTTACTGAACCCGTTTCGGCTAATCTACCTCCTGATTTTGTAAAAATATTCTTAATTTCGGGAAGAGTACGGGATACTTTATCGGTTGTTACTTTCACAATAACAGCCACACCATAGGGAGCATATCCTTCATATATCAATTCTTCGTAGTTTTCAAGGTCAGACTTTCCGGCACCCTTTTGAATAGCCCTATCAATATTCTCTTTAGGCATATTCACCTGACGAGCTTTTAAGATAGCCGTTTTTAAACGTGGGTTTTGGTCTTCACTAATGCCGCCTGATTTGACAGCAACAATGATTTCTTTGGCAACCTTACTAAATATTTTGCCCTTGCGGATATCTGTTGCTTGTTTTTTATGTTTTATATTTGCCCATTTAGAGTGACCAGACATAATATCTTCCCCTGATTTAGGCATATTTAATGATCAAAATGTGGTGTCAATCTGTAGATTTTTAATAATATAAATACTTTTATGTACAGAGTGGTGAATACATATCTTACACTGCTTGTTGGTTTCCCCGGGAAATAGCAGGATTTCAATTAGGAAAAAGAGAGTGCCAATGACTATCTGGATTCTTTAAGATTGAAAGGGCGGTTTCTCTAAAGTTCAGTATATCAAAATTAAGTAAAGGATTCAACTATAGAAAGTATAGCGCAGAAGAAGTAACAAGAACCCTGATCCATTAAAAAAGGCTACGGACTTCTTAATAAGTTTTTTTAAAAAGAATTAGGAGGAAATCTATATTATTTTAGCTTTGTTTAGAAGCCGCTTATATCCACATTCACCGGAACCAAAGAATCGCTGTTACTTCCATTCCCAAGCTGTCCATCCCCTCCCGTCCCCCAGCATTTTATTATGCCTTCTACTACCGCACAAGTATGCTTGCCCCCCGCCGAAATAGATGTAACTCCGCTGTCAAGACCCATTACCTGTGCGGGAGCGGACTGGACGTTCTTAGAATTGTTTCCAAGCTGACTATCAAACCCTCTTCCCCAGCACATGGCCCCGCCATTCACCACTGCGCAGGTATGGTTTCTTCCCGCTGAAATGGCTGTGACTCCGCTGTCAAGACCTTCTACCTGTCCGGGCCTGGTCAGATCGCCGCCTGTTCCATTGCCCAGCCTGCCGTCAAAATCATCTCCCCAGCACATGGCCCCGCCATTTACCACCGCGCAAGTATGCCCGCTCCCTGCTGAAATATCTGTAACCCCGCTTTCAAACACTCTTACGGGGGTGGGCTGTATTCCCGCACGGCTTCCATCACCTAGTACTCCGCCATTTCGATTTCCCCAACACCACATCTCACCGCTTCCGGCTGACATTGAACAGGTATGTCTTGCACCTGCCGATATCTTTGTGGCCTTACTCCCCATCTGACGGGTTATTACCGGCGTTGGAAATAGTAATGTTGCGCTTTGGTTGGCGGCATTAATGATAAAAGCACTGCCAGTCTCTCCTTCTCCAGCGCTTCCCCAGCACATAGCAAAACTATTGGATAGAAGAGCACAGGTATGACTTCCCTTTGCCCAGATTCCAGTCACCCCGCTAAGGTCTGTATTAGAATCCGTGGCCGTTGCTACATTTGTGGGGCTTGTCTGGGTGCCTAGTCTATCCCCATTACCAAGCCTGCCAGAGTTTTTATTTCCCCAACACATTGCATTGCCATTTACTACCGCACAGCTATATTCACTTCCTACCGCGATTGCTGTAACTCCGCTTTCAAGACCCATTACCTGCACAGGTCTATTCTGATTACTACTAGCCCCATTGCCCAGCCTGCCATGCCCTCCATTTCCCCAGCACAACGCTTTACCTCTCAAAATAGCGCAAGTATGAGATGAAAGGCTAGCCGCAACGATAGTCGGCCCATTGCCGCCAATATTAGAGCCCATGTCAGTTCTTGTACCAGGGTCTATACCAGAGTTTGTATCAGAACAGTATGCGAAAAAAAAGATATGACTTAAAAATAAAATATATTTTACAATATTCATCAAATTATACTCCTATAAAACAAAATAAAAGATTTATTAATTTAATACTAACAAGAGTCTTTGTAAACTCTTTTTTTTCATATTTTTAGGCAACCATATACAGAGCCTGTGCGCCAACTTAAAAACATTTACATTTTTGAAAAGAACGAGTATAAAATCCCCAGTTCAGCTTTTTTAAATAAGTAAAATTTTTATTCTCTAAGCGTCCTTTACCAGAGGTTGTTTTTTATTTTTATGTCCCATGAACAATAGATTTGCACAAAGCGATAGAGACCAACTTATGATGTTTTCCCGTACTCTGGGCGATAATCTTGATAAGAATCACGAAATTTATGCATTTGTTAAGCTTTTGGATACAATTGACATGAATCCTTTTCTATAGAGATATTCACATGAGGGGGGTAAAGCATATCATCCTTCTTTAATGTTAGGAGTTTTACTCTATGGTTTTCATCGTGGTTGGAGAAGTAGCAGAGAACTTCAAAAGGCTTGTGAAGAAAACGATGCTCTGAAGGTTATATTGTAGCGATTGATATTGCGGAAGGTAATGCAGAAAATGATTTAAAGCAATTGGTTCCGATATTGTCCCAGGTAGAAAGAAATGTAGGAAAGAGAATAGAGGTAAAAATCGCTGCAATAGCCTTTAATTTTAGCAAAATGATACGGGAACAGCTTGTATAGATCAGGAAATTAGGAAATTATTTCGTATTTTCGAGAAAAAATATCAAAAAACCTTCGGGAACAAAAAATACGATATAGATTACAATGTAGTAAATTATTCTTCTGTGTTGAGGCACAGGCTCATATGTGTACAAAGTACAGCCTAACGGCATTGGTTATTGTATCCTCTGAAAAATAATATTTTACAATCTCTCTTCTCTGATGACAGTATCCGCTAATACTTATCTTTAAGGAGGATCATGATGAGAGAAATGATGAGACGCAAAAGAGGGATCACTAAAGCCCTTATGATAGTGGCGATAGTGATAATCGGTTTGACTATCTCTTGTGGCGATGACAATGATAACGGCAATGACAATAATAACGGCAATGGTGGCATGTCAATGCCCTATATCTGTGAAAACGGCACTCCCATAAACGGAATGGCAGCAACAGCCAATACAATGGCCTGTATGGAATGCGACACCGGGTATGCTCTAAGCGGTGACGCGGGAATAGGCACTACCTGTGAGATGGAAGTCCCCTATATCTGTACAAATGGTACTCCGATAATGGGAATGACAACCACAGCCAATACAATGGCCTGTATGGAATGCGACACCGGGTATGCTCTAAGCGGTGACGCGGGAATAGGCACTACCTGTGAGATGGAAGTCCCCTATATCTGTACAAATGGTACTCCGATAATGGGAATGACAACCACAGCCAATACAATGGCCTGTATGGAATGCGACCTTAGGTATGGTCTAAGCGGTGACGTGGGAATAGGCACCACCTGTGTGAACACTCCTGGTGAATTTATTACTATTGGTAGCTTCGGTGGTGTTAATGAAAAATTCCCCCAAGGCCTGGCAGTCATAGGCAGTACTCTCTATATGGCGGGGGGTTCCAATGCTGCTCTCTACACTGTGGATACCACCACAGGCGTAGCCACAAGGGTAGGAAGTGCTACCCAATTTGGCGTTGGTGAATTCTTTCCCAGAGGCCTGGCCGCCATAGGTAGTATTCTCTATATGGTGGGGGAGATAAATGATGTTCTATACACTGTGGATACCACCACAGGCGTAGCCACAAGGGTAGGAAGTGCTACCCAATTTGGCGTTAGTGAATTCTCCAGCAAAGGCCTGGCCGCCATAGGCAGTACTCTCTATATGGTGGGGAACAACAATGATGTTCTCTACACTGTGGATACCACCACAGGCGTAGCCACAAGGGTAGGAAGTGCTACCCTATTTGGTGTTAGTGAAGGCGAACCCCAAGGCCTGGCCGCCATAGGCAACACTCTCTATATGGTGGGGGGTAACAATGATGCTCTCTACACTGTGGATACCACCACAGGCATAGCCACAAGGGTAGAAAGTGCTACCCAATTTGGCGTTAGTGAAAACAATCCCAGAGGCCTGGCCACCATAGGCAGTATTCTCTATATGGTGGGGAATAACAATGATGCTCTCTACACTGTGGATACCACCACAGGCGTAGCCACAAAGGTAGGAAGTGCTAAGCAATTTGGCGTCTTTCTTCATGAAAACGATCCCACAGGCCTGGGCGCCATAGGCAACACTCTCTATATGGCGGGGGATGAAAATGATGTTCTATACACTGTGGATACCACCACAGGCATAGCCACAAGGGTAGGAAGCACTGACGGCTTTGGCGTTGATGAAAATCTTCCCCAAGGCCTGGCCGCCATAGACAACACTCTCTATATGGTGGGGGGGTCCAATGCTGCTCTCTACACTGTGAATACCACCACAGGCGTAGCCACAAGGGTAGGAAGTGCTACCCTATTTGGTGTTAGTGAAGGCTCCCCCCAAGGCCTGGCCACCATAGGCAACACTCTCTATATGGTGGGGTTTTGGACTGATGCTCTCTACACTCTGAATACCACCACAGGCATAGCCACACAGGTAGGAAGTGCTACCCAATTTGGCGTTAGAGAAGGCTCCCCCCAAGGCCTGGCCGCCATAGACAACACTCTCTATATGGTGGGGGGGTCCAATGCTGCTCTCTACACTGTGAATACCACCACAGGCGTAGCCACAAGGGTAGGAAGTGCTACCCTATTTGGTGTTAGTGAAAGCTCCCCCCAAGACCTTGCCGCCATAGGCAACACTCTCTATATGGTGGGGGATGAAAATGATGCTCTATACAAGTCTGTGGTGCCGTAGCGGATCAATATAATTTTTTCTTCTTAGGGAGGTTATGCATTAAGAGTGGAATGGTATGCCAATCTTGAATTTTCGATCCTTTAGATGATGGATATTACTTCATTTTTTTTGCCACAATAAATACTGCTTCATTTTTGCCTGGTTGCCATTGATATTCAATCTTAAAACCAGCATTGGTCAAGCTGTTTTCCAATTCTTTTTTGGTGAAGACCTTAACAAGAGGGATCAAACCAAAAAAATTTCCAATTGGTGCGATAATTTTAAAAAAATTCTTATAAATTGTATCTCCTATGCATGCTGTACTGGAAACGAAAACACCACCAATTTTGAGCATTTTATAAACCCTGGCGATCACTTCTTCTTTATTGCTAAGCAAGTGTAAAATACTGAGTCCCAACACAGCATCGAAGGTTCGATCAGAAACGCTGAATTCATCAATGGTCAAGCGTTTAAAAGTAATATTTTTGATATTTTTTGCGTCAACTTTACTCTGGGCAATTTCAATCATTTTAGATGATATATCAATTGCCTGGATATGCTTCACATAAGGTGCATGGATGATATGCTTTACCCCCCTCATGTGAATATCTCTATAGAAAAGGATTCATGTCAATTGTATCCAAAAGCTTAACAAATGCATAAATTTCGTGATTCTTATCAAGATTATCTCCCAGAGTACGGGAAAACATCATAAGTTGATCTCTATCGCTTTGTGCAAATCTATTGTTCATGGGACATAAAAATAAAAAAATCAAAAATGTAAATGCTTTTAAGTTGGCGCACAGGCTCTTATTCCAAAAATAGTTATTCTTTCTTTCTTTTTTTTTAACTTGACAAGATTTTTTTGTATTGAAAATTATACAAAGATCACTATATCTTCAGCCTTAGATAAATTGTTAGGCAACGGGGCATTCAATGCCAGCATACTTTATACAATTTTATTAAGAGAATAAAATATCAAATCTATGATGTAAGATAAAACAATCAATTTAAAACAGATGAATAATAGAAAAGATAAATATAAAATTGTAGGCTGGAGAGAATGGGTTGCTCTGCCAGAGCTTGAGATACCTAAAATCAAAGCTAAAGTCGATACAGGAGCCAGGTCGTCATCACTTCATGCATTGGATATAAATTGTATTAAAGAAAATAAAAATGAATATGTAGAGTTTGTTGTGCATTCCAGAAAGAAAAATAAGAAAGAACCAATTCAATGCCGATGCCGTGTATTGGAACATAGAAAAATAAAAAGCTCTAATGGGCAGACTGAACTCCGTCCAGTTATACAAACCACTATAGAGTTTATGGGAGATAGATGGCCTATTGAACTGAACCTGACCAATCGGGATGAGATGGGTATCCAAATGCTTTTGGGTAGAGAGAGTATTCGAGATAAATTTTTAGTAGACCCCCATAGGTCATTTTATGGAAAAAATAGAGCATAAAAGAGTTGAATCATGAAACTAGCCATACTTTCGAGAGAGCCCAATAACTACAGTACAAAGCGTCTAAAAGAAGCATGCGCTAAACTAGACCATCAGGTTAAAGTCTTAAATACTATGAAGTTTTCCATTGATCTGCAAGAAGAAGAACCTGAACTGTATTTTCGTCAAAAACTACTTAGCAATTATGATGCTGTTTTACCTAGAATTGGGGCATCCATTACTTATTTCGGTACAGCCGTGGTGCGTCAATTCCAACAAATGGGAGTTTTTTGCGTTAATTCTGCCGACGGCATTTTAAACTCGCGTGACAAACTGCGCAGCTTGCAAATCCTCAGTAAATATAAAATAGGTATACCCCCAACAGCATTTGTAAAAGATAAAAAAGATATTCTTCCCGCGATTGAACGGATAGGTGGAGTGCCCATCATCATCAAATTGATTGAAGGTACACAGGGAATTGGGGGTGCTTCTAGCTCACACTATTGAGGCCGCAACATCCATCATTGAAATGCTCCAAAGTCAGAAGCAAAATATCCTGATTCAAAAGTTTGTTGCAGAGAGCAAGGGTAAGGATATTCGGGCAATTGTAGTAGGGGATCAGGTTGTAGCAGCGATGAGGCGAGTTGCTCAAGGGCAGGAGTTTCGTAGTAATGTACATCGTGGTGGTACCACCGAAGCCATTGAATTAGACGATCAGTATAGAGAAACGGCTCTACGGGCTGCACAACTAATGGGTCTGGGGGTTGCTGGCATTGATATGCTAGAAAGTAATAAAGGTCCTCAGATCATGGAGGTGAATTCTTCTCCCGGATTAGAAGGTATCGAACGTTGTTCCGGGCTAGATATTGCAGGGACGATTATTGAGCATATTGCTGCTCAGGTTGAGTATCCTGAAATTGATATCCGTCGAAGGCTTACTGTTAGTAAAGGATATGGAGTGAACGAGATTTTCATACCAAAAGGCTCTGAATATGTGGGCAAGAATATCGAAGAATCAGGATTGCGGGAGAAAGACATAAATGTTTTAACTCTGCATAGTGAAAATAAGATCATCCCTAATCCTAGCTCGAAGCGTATACTGCAAGCCAATAGTAAATTACTCTGTTTCGGCAAGCTGGATGAGATGAAAGATCTTGTACCCAAAAAAACACAACGGAAACGCAAACCCAAGGCCAAAAAACTCACCTCAACCAATATAAAGGTTTAAACTCAACATTGTCTATGAAATTTGGAGATGATCGCATTGCTCCTGGCCAGCGGAAAAAAGTATTACTTGATATGGCCTCACTCTACGATTATACTCGCCTGAGTATACCTATAGAAGTCGTTCGGGGTAAAGAAGAAGGGCCTACAATTTTCATAAGCGCAGCCATTCATGGGGATGAAATAAATGGAGTAGAAATCATAAAGCGTTTACTGCATAAGCCTTCTCTTAAAAAATTAAAAGGCACTTTGATTGCTGTTCCCGTAGTCAATGTTTTTGGATTTAACAATAAGTCTCGCTACTTGCCCGACAGACGTGATCTAAATCGATCTTTTCCTGGTAGCCACAAAGGACCATTGGCTGCCCGAATGGCACATATATTTATGCAAGAAATTGTAGCAAAGTGCACTCACGGCATCGACCTGCATACGGCAGCCGTACACCGAACCAATCTGCCCCAGATCCGGGCTTGTTTAGACGATCCAGAAACAAATTCATTAGCCAAAAGTTTTGGAGTTCCTGTCGTTATAAACTCTGCGCTTCGTGACGGTTCTTTGCGAGAAGCAGCCAGAAGTAGCAATGTATGTACTTTACTCTTTGAAGGCGGAGAGGCTCTTCGTTTTAATGAAGATGTGATCAAGGTGGGGCTGAACGGCTGCCTAACCGCAATGCATCAAATTGGCATGCTACCCCCTCTTCAAAAGAGAAGCGTGCACCCCCGAAGAACTTTCACAGCCAAAAATAGTACCTGGATCAGGGCTCCTCATAGTGGTTCTTTTCGCAGTATTAGAAAACCAGGACATGAGGTACAAGAGGGAGAGGTTATAGCAGTTATCACCGACCCCTTTGGCAATGAACCTTATAAAATTAAGGCTCCTGAATACGGTATTATCATTGGTATGAGTACAATTCCGCTGGTGAATCAAGGTGATGCCATGTTTCATTTGGCTACCTTTAAGTATCCGGCTAAAGTAAAAAAGGCAATTGATATGCTCGAGGAGACTATAAATTAGAGAAACTTTATCCAGATCATTTATTATAAAGGAACTTGCATATTTTTACAGAAAATGGAATACCATTCTAATCTTGAACTTTCGGGCAAACTTACTGCTTTATTTTACATATAATACTTGTTCTTGACACTCTATCGCAAATCCATATTTATCAATCAGTATTTTATATAAGTGCTATGCCTTTTAACAAAAGAAGGAAAACGTAGAATTCAACTCTACGCTAGATGCACAGGAGGTAATCATGGATCAAGCGGCTAAATTTTGGGATAGAATCGCAAATCGATATTCAAAGAAACCCGTTCCTAATGAAGAGATTTACCAGAAAAAACTACAGGTCACACGCGAATATTTTCGTCCGGATATGAAGGTATTGGAATTCGGATGCGGCACAGGGTCGACAGCTATCATCCATGCACCTTATGTGAAGCATATCCAGGCAATTGATATATCATCTAAAATGATTGAAATTGCCCAGAGTAAAGTTGACGCAAAAAATATCAAAAATATTACTTTTAAACGCTTGACCATTGATGAATTCAGCGTTTCTGATCGAACCTTCGATGCTGTGTTGGGACTCAGTATTTTACACTTGCTTAGCAATAAAGAAGAAGTGATCGCCAGGGTTTATAAAATGCTCAAAATTGGTGGTGTTTTCGTTTCCAGTACAGCATGCATAGGAGATACAATTTATAAGAATTTTTTTAAAATTATCGCACCAATTGGAAATTTTTTTGGTTTGATCCCTCTTGTTAAGGTCTTCACCAAAAAAGAATTGGAAAACAGCTTGACCAATGCTGGTTTTAAGATTGAATATCAATGGCAACCAGGCAAAAATGAAGCAGTATTTATTGTGGCAAAAAAAATGAAGTAATATCCATCATCTAAAGGATCGAAAATTCAAGATTGGCATACCATTCCACTCTTAATGCATAACCTCCCTAAGAAGAAAAAATTATATTGATCCGCTACGGCACCACAGACTTGTATAGAACATCATTACTATCCCCCACCATATAGAGATAGTGGAAGTATATCTTATCAAAAAGGTATAGAACATCATTACTATCCCCCACCATATAGAGAGTGTTGCCTATGGCGGCAAGGTCTTGGGGGGAGCTTTCACTAACACCAAATAGGGTAGCACTTCCTACCCTTGTGGCTACGCCTGTGGTGGTATCCACAGTGTAGAGAGCAGCATTGGAACCCCCCGCCATATAGAGAGTACTGCCTATGACTGCCAGGCCTTGGGGGAATTTTTCATTAACACCACCGAAGCTACCAATAGTAATAAATTCACCAGGAGTGTTCACACAGGTGGTGCCTATTCCCACGTCACCGCTTAGACCATACCTAAGGTCGCATTCCATACAGGCCATTGTATTGGCTGTGGTTGTCATTTCCATTATCGGAGTACCATTTGTACAGATATAGGGGACTTCCATCTCACAGGTAGTGCCTATTCCCGCGTCACCGCTTAGAGCATACCCGGTGTCGCATTCCATACAGGCCATTGTATTGGCTGTTGCTGCCATTCCGTTTATGGGAGTGCCGTTTTCACAGATATAGGGCATTGACATGCCACCATTGCCGTTATTATTGTCATTGCCGTTATCATTGTCATCGCCACAAGAGATAGTCAAACCGACTGTCACTATGGCTACTATCATGAGGGCTTTAATGACCCCTCCTTTGCGTTTCATAATTTCTATTATTACATTCATCATTTTCACCCAAAGGGCACTGCGGGGCTGTCTAAAAAGGGAGTGATTTTTCATTGACTTTGCCAATACAGGCGCTTAATAAGAGTCTTTTGAGTAGTATTTGGGGAACAGCCTGCGGCTGGGCTGGAGGTATAGTTTTATTTCTATATTTTTGGGTTTTATCTCATTTAAAGTGACTTTTTTCCTGAATATCACTTTTTTTACCTTCTTTTTAGCCCCCTGCGCAGCCAGTAGGCTGTTTTCCGAATAAGAGGGGCGCACCTCTCCCATGATCCCCTGATCCAAGACGGTCTAAACCATAAGCATAGGAAGAAAATTGCTTCATCGCATACCGATACATCTTTACTAAATTATAGCTGGTATAGAACATACCTGTCTCTGTTCGGACTTTATCAATGCCCCTGAGAGAATATCTTTTATAGAAAGAATTCCGTTTCTTATGACCAAAAATGGTCTCTACCTCAAAGCCTCTGCGTTTCGATAAAGCCCGCCCCTCAGAGCTGCGAAGCTGCTTCCTCGCCTTAACTTTTAGTCTGTCATAATTAGCGCTGATATGAAGACTACGGGCTTTGCCCCTGGTGCAGAACTGTTTTAATGAACAACCAGAACAATCTTCTTCTCTGGCGGAATAGACTTTAACATTGGCTCTATAACCGTTAACTGTTTTTCTTGATAACTTCTCTTTAATAAATGTCAGCACCTTGCCCTGAGGACAGCGATAAGTATCAGATGATTTTTCATAAATAAACTGATCTTTGCAAACCTTTGCCTGATGATACTTTTTTGTCTTTTCAGGATGATAGGTAGAATACTTCACATTAGCTTTTATATCTTTATCTTCTAAATGTTGATAGTTCTCTTCACTGCCATAGGCAGAATCCGCTGTAACCGAATCTGCTTTTACGCCTGTATTTTTCTCTGTGCCATCGACTAAATCAATCAGTTTATCAGTATCACCTGAGGTCTGCGAGATGGAGTAATCTAAAACAAACCCATCACTCGTGGCAACACCCTCATTATATCCAGGCTTGATCACTTCGTCTTTTTGAAACATAGCTATCGCATCGGGGTCTGTCTTCGAATAGCTCCTACGCTTACCTAATAATAATTTTGAATAATTATATTTCTTGTTTTTAATTGTGAATTAACATCTGTGATCATCTTATCTATATCAGAATCCGAGAAGTTCCTGTTACTTGTCTCAGAGTAATCACCATTACCGTATTCTTTACCCTCTGACTTCTCAATGCGAGAAATATAGGAAAAAAGCATGTCTAACTCTGATTCTATCTTCGCTGTTTGGTTTTTTACACGCTTGCCCCAGATCACCTTATGACGATTCGCATCTGCCTCGAATTTAGAATGATCTATGAAAATATCTTTAGCAGTAATAATACCATTCTTTATACCTATTTGAATCACCTCCTGGAATATCTTTTTTATATCTTTCTCTAAACGAGAACGAAAATTATTCAGGGTACGAAAATCTATGATCTTATTCCCACTGAGCCACTTAAAGGCAATGTTCTCTCTAAGCAATTTAGCTACCCCACGACAGCTATAGGTCTTGTAAGTAAGAGCCAGAAGCCACACACTTAACAATAACCTGGGATTATAGGCGCTGGCTCCCCCACCTTTATAGCTGGATATAAGAGAATCAATATTGATTTTGTCCATAGCAAGCTTGATAAAGCGTGCAATATGAAACTTAGGCAGGGATTGCTCAATATCCTCCGGAAAAAGCTCTCTCTGTCCTGTATCGTATTCCTTAAAGGTTACCTGCCTGTGTAGATATTTCTTATCATTTACCTCTTGCGGAGGCAGGTCTGTAAATAAAAGTGAATTATTCTGAGACATAACGTAGAATAGAGCAAAATCGATTTATCCTGACAAGTAATTATAATAGACTTTTTCTCGTAAGCCTTTTTAGACAGCCCCACCCAAACCGTTCATCTCTCCCACGAGTAATATGGAAAGAAGGAAGAAACAAAAACCTGTATCCATAGAGTGAAAAGAAAAAAATAGAAAAAATGCAAATGAAATAAAAAACTTTTCACTTTTATGGTATATACTTAATTAAACTATTTTAATTGAGGTAAAACGATGAATCAGAAAATACAAATTTGTCAATTTAAAGGTCGTCTTTGCAGAGAACCTGAACTAAAGATGACCTCTTCGGGGAAAAAAGTACTAAATTTTGTTTTGGCCTATAATACCCCCCAAAAAACGGATGCTGAGGGTAGCCACAGCAATTTTATTCAGGTAGAAGCATGGGAAAAAACGGCCGAGATATTTGCTCCTCTTCTAATTAAAGGGATTGAAGTTCTCGTAAACGGGAATATCGTTCAGAATCGCTGGAAAAATAAAGAAGGGCAAAACAGGTCATACTATAAGTTATGTGCGGATACTATATTGATCACAGACTTAAAATTTAAATCACAATTAGCTTCTTAAATTTTGCCTGTTTATTATACCCTAAGAAATAAAAACCTTTTTCCTTATCAATTCTTTTTGTATGGGCGGTGGAATACCGCTCATCTCTTATTTTTTTCTTATTTGATTCCACTTTGATCATCCTTAAACGATTCATGATGGAATCTAAAATTCATAGAACATATCTTAAAAAGTTGATTTGTCTTTTTAAAATCTATTTCAATATAATTCGACATATCCAGAAATATCTTCCTAAAGGGTATATAAAATATACATTTATTCTTTAATTTTTTGATATTCTCTAATATTTCTTTTTCGTCTTCATGCCCTGATTGAGTAGATAATAAAATTGATCGGCTCCTATGATATTTTTCAATGCCATGCAAATGAATTTGTTTGGCTGATATATTATGAAAATAGCAAAAACGATAATTCTTTAAATATTCAATTTCGATCAAAATAGACTCTATGAAGTATTGCATTGTAATTGCATAGCTTTGAAATTCTTCTAAGGACAGATCATCATGTTCAAAACTCTTTTGCCAATAGCTTATTTTATATAAATTTTCTCTATGATGCAACATTGTCTCTATAACATAAGGTATCTGTAAGGTGGAATTAGAGAGTTCTATTTTTTTGATCACTTGATAAATATTTTCTAAAGTTTTTTCATAATTCATAAAAGTAGTTTCCAGGAAATTATTCTCTCCCTTAGAAAGTTGTAATTGATCATCACCGGTTAGGATCAAAGAGCATAGAAAAAATACAGTCTCTTGGTTCAAGTTGAATAAAGATCTTAAAATTTCTCTATTCGCAAAAATATCATTCTCATCCTGCAATTTATTACTCGTTTGAACAAAACTGTAGTATGCCATAGCTATGGGATAGGGATACTCTTTGATCACCTTATCCGCTTCTAATATATGATCAGAGATATCTGGAATTTGACCAGGCCTATTAAATATTTTACTACTTGGATTTCCCATTAAAATATAACTAGAACAGGTAAGATCATTGCTATTGAATTGTTTCTTTGCATAAATTCTTGCTTTTTGTAAAGCTTTTCCAATGGAATTACCCTCTAAAAGAATTTCGTAAAAATAAAGGGTAAACTCAAGAGTAAATTTAGAGTCCAGTATCTCCCAATTAGATCCAATATAACAAGTCTTACCTGCCTGTAGAAAAGAACTGGCAAAATCAGAGTAACATTCTCTTTCATCTTCAGGTTTACTTTCGCTTCCGCCAAAGCATGAATTAGAAAAGATCAGTAGGGGCTTGATGCCTGATTTTTGAATTTCATGAGCATGAATTAATTTATAATTATATAATATCCAGCCATTTTCAGAAACCTTTCCCTTATAATGCAAATGTCCGCAGTAGTGTATTATATCCTTATCCAGAATCATATTCAGCAGATTTAATTTTGTAATACTACGCCCACTTATTAAATGTATCTTTAACTTATTATCAGAATGATTTACTCTAAGTTTTTCATATAAATATTCACCCTCTTTTCTGGCCCATTCGAGGTTTTCTGTAGGGTCTGCGATAATAAGCATATTTATATTGTCTTTAGGTATGATCTGCCCTAAAAGACTGTGTTTATCTTTAATATTTTTTCCTATATAAAATTTCTCCCAGAGAAAAGAATCACCATCATGCAATATCTCCAGAGGAAAAGAAGCCAATTCAGTTGGCATATGAAACGATAGAGACAGCTTTTTATTTTTTTTAATAAAATCTTGTAATTGCTCCGGAAAAAATTGACTGAAGATCGTATGACCTATTTGTTTTAATTTTTCATTTAAGTCAAGAACAGGTGGTTTCATGGAATTCCTGGTTTGGGTTTTGTTTTGCGTATAGTTTACCAATACTCGGGACATATCAATTATATTCCTTAACTCATGGAGATACTCCTGGATCAAATCCTGTTCAAGAATAGAATGTAAATTCTCGTTAAAATACAAACCAGTGTCATTGCTGGAATGACTCTTGATCATATTAAATATATTTACATTTCCAACCCGATCTATAGCAATCGTATAGTGCATATTTATTGCATTACTTTTTGATTCATCTATTGTTGGTTAGAGACTACAGGCTGTCTACTTGGTTAGGACAGGAATAAAGTGAAATGGCTATTTGCTTTCTACCTGTAGTGGATCAGTTGTACATTTTTTCTATTAGATCCTTATATTTTGCAGAAACTACATGTCTTAATATTTTTAAGGTGTTATTTAATTCATCTCCTTTTTCAAAGGATTTGGAGATTATAGCAAAATGACGAACTCTTTCAAAAGGCTTGAACCCATTAGATTCGGAGATGAGTCTTTGTATTTCTTTTTTATAAAGATCATTGATTTCAGGATATTTTAATAAAGCATCTACGGAATTCTCTTTCATATTATTGGCATTTGAAAAGGAAACAATTTCTTCTTCATTTGGAACGATCAAAGCACCAATATTTTTTTTATCTTGTCCTATACACATTACATGATCGATGTATTTGCTTTCTTTTAGTTTTTCTTCAATAGGAGAAGGCTCTACATTTTCACCTCCGAGTAATACGATCGTATCTTTAGATCGGCCTACAATGCTTAAATAACCTTTTGTGGTCAACATAACCAAGTCACCCGTATTGAACCAATGATCCTCTGTTAAAACTTCTTTGGTTCTTTCAGGACTTTTATAATATCCTTTCATTACTTGAGGACCTCTTATATGAAGTGTTCCCTTAGATCCAGGTATATTGGTCACATCTTTACCGTTTGTATCTACAATTTTTATTTCCACTTCTTCGAGGGGTGGGCCTACTGTACCGGGTAATAGATCTTTCAATTCTCTTACAGAAATAACAGGAGAAGTTTCTGTCAGTCCATATCCCTCAGCAATGCTGATGCCAATAGAAGTAAAAAATTCATCTATATGCAGAGGCAATGCACCCCCTCCTGAAATGGATAGTCTTAACTCTCCCCCCGTAGCAGCTTTTACTTTTTTAAAAACTAATATATTGCCCAGAAGTTTCAAAGGGTAAAGCAAGATATATAAGACCAGAGAATAGAGTTTCAATACTATTTCAAAGAGAAAAAACCGTCTGGTATAGAGCCTTTCTTTTCCTGCCAGACGTGTCTGCGCCTTCCAATGATTGACTGCCACAGATTTGAAAATATTAAAAATACTTTCTTTTCCATCTTTTTTAACTTTCGTTATTAATTTGTTATAGATGCCTTCCCATATACGAGGAACAGCGGGAAAAATAGTAGGTTTTACAGTTAGCATATCATCACGAATATTTTTTGGATTCGTATAAGTAATAGATATGCCTTTACATAAGAATAAAAGCTCCATGATACGCCCAAATACATGCCATGAGGGTAATAAAGTCAAGGCTTTATCGCCAGGCCCAAAATCTTCTATATGTTTTTCTAATTTATTCAGCTGAGAGGCAAAGTTTGCATGGGTTAGTTGAACGCCTTTAGGGTCCCCTGTGGTACCTGAAGTATATATAATGCAAGATATATCCTGTGGATTTATTTCTCTTCTTCTTTCATATAGCTTTTTGACTTCTTTTCGTTCTTTTTCGATCAGTTTTTTACCGTTCGATATCATATCAGATAATTTGATCACCTTCTTGATTTTAGCATTGTTAGGTAGATCATTATCCAATACAATATATTGTTTTATCTTTCCGTGTATTTTATTAAGCTCTTCTTCGATTTTTTCAATTTCTTTATAACTGGCTACGAAACAATTTTTTGCTTCTGAATGTTTTAATATGTTAGCTAATTCTTTGCCAGTAGAATCAGTACCTCTGGGGACATCCACTAAGCCACACATCTGGATGGCAATAGCAGTAATTGTCCATTCTTTGGATACATCTGCAATTAAGCCTACATGATCTCCTTTACTGATGTTCATTTCAACCAGAGACACCCCTATGGCATCCACTGTTGCTTCTAACTCTTCAAAGCTCATTTCTTGATGATCATTTCCGTCCTTCCACTTCAATGCGATCTTATCCGAATACATTTTAAATGCATTATCAAAAACATGTATTAAATTTCTGTACATAAACTACCTTTAACTAAATAACGAATTAATTAATCGATCTAGTATTGATCTAGCATTATTATCTGCCGTCAAGCAAAAAAAATATTCTGAAATAGAACAAAAAGCAGATGTTTTTTTCTTGACTCTACAAGTCATTATAGGGATAACTTTTATAAAATAAAATGGAAGTAGAGATAAAGGTACCTGAATTTGGAGAATCCATCCTGGAAGCTACTATATCAAAATGGTTGAAGAATCAAGGAGATGAAGTCGCTCAGGATGAACCCATAGCGGAGTTAGAAACAGAAAAAGTTTCCGTAGAGGTAAACTCTCCAGAAGAAGGAATACTCTCTAAGATATCTCATTCAGAAGGGGACACAGTTAAGGTTGGGGAATTATTGGCGGTTGTTTCGGTAGGGGCTAAGAGCAAATCATTGGCAAAAGCTAAAAAGGGGAAAGCAACCCAGTCTATAGAAACAGCGGTCCCAAAACCAGATCAAGTAGAAAACCCTATGAAAGAAACCTTGCCTCCCTCTGTGCGCAGAATTATAGCCGAAAATTCCATCCAACCATCTGAAATTAAAGGCACAGGTAAACATGGGCAGATCACCAAGGCAGATGCACAATTCTTTGTAGATCAGTCGAAGGATACTCGCTTGCCTGACACGATTCTCCCGGGGAAATCAATTGGTGAACCAAATGAAGAAGAGACAATAACTCCTATGAGCCCTCTCAGAAAGACGATTTCTCGCAGATTGGTGGAATCTCAGCATACTACTGCTACTTTGACCACTTTCAATGAAATTGATATGCAAGAGGTAATGGACCTCAAGACTCAATATAAAGATATATTTTTAAAACGGCATGAGATCAAACTTGGATTCATGAGCTTTTTTGTGAAGGCATCTGTTCATGCACTTAAAATGTTTCCTAAAATAAATGCAGAGATCAGAGGAGATGACATTGTATATAAGCATCATTATGACATCGGAGTGGCAGTAGGAGGCCCTAAAGGCTTGGTGGTACCAGTAGTCAGAAATGCAGATCAATTGTCTCTGTCCCAAATTGAGCAAAATATCAATCTATTGGCCCAGAAAGTAAGAGATGTTACCATTGGAATCAAAGATCTGGAGGGGGGCACTTTTACTATTTCCAATGGAGGCATTTATGGCTCAATGCTTTCTACTCCTATTTTAAACCCCCCTCAGGTAGGCATTTTGGGAATGCATAATATTGTAGAAAGAGCAGTAGTGATCCAGAAAGAGATCAAGATCAGACCCATTATGTATGTTGCCTTTTCTTATGATCATAGAATGGTAGATGGCAAAGAAGCGGTTCAGTTTCTGGTAAAGATAAAAGAGATATTAGAAGATCCTATACGCCTTTTACTGGATTGTTGATCAAAAATCCTATGGGGCAAAAATTCGATATAGCAGTTATAGGGGGGGGGCCTGGCGGATATGTAGCCGCTATCCGATCATCTCAGCTAGGGAAAAAAGTAGCTATCATAGATAAAAGACCCGTATTGGGGGGAACCTGTTTGAATGTAGGCTGTATCCCTTCTAAGGCTCTTTTGGATTCATCTGAACAATATATCCACGCTAAACAGAAACTATCATCTCATGGGATCAATATTCAAAATATAAAATTAGACCTTAAAAAACTAATGAAACGAAAAGAAATGGTAGTGGAAAAAATTACGAAAGGCGTTTCTTTCCTAATGAAAAAAAATAATATCACTCATATACAGGGGAATGCATCTTTAAGTTCAGATAAAACGATCAAGATAAAAGATCATTCCGGTAAGCAAAGTTCAGTCGAGGCAGATAATATTGTAATCGCTACAGGGTCTATGCCCATCCAACTTCCAGGAATCCAGATAGATGGGAAACAGATCATTACTTCTGATGAAGCCATTGCTCTTAGAAAGGTGCCTAAACATCTGATCATTGTAGGGGCGGGGGTGATTGGTTTGGAATTGGGTTCTGTTTGGAAAAGATTGGGAGCTAAAGTAAGTATTGTAGAATTTATGCCGCGTCTATTGGGAACAGCAGATCAAAAAATGACTGCTTACTATCAAGACATATTAGAAAAACAAGGCATTTCTTTTATTTTTAAGCATAAAGTAACCAAAGTAACCAGAAATAAAAAAAAGAATGACTCTATTCTTAAAGTAGAAATAGAAAGCAATTCAGGAGAGTTGAAAGAATTAAAAGGAGATTGTCTTTTGGTAGCGGTGGGTAGAAAGGCAGTAGTGGAAGATCTTGGATTAGAAGAAATAGGCATAAAACTTACCAATACAAATAAAATTCAAGTAAACCCTAAAACATATCAAACAAATGTATCTGGTATTTATGCTATTGGAGATGTAATCGATGGTCCAATGCTGGCCCATAAAGCCTCTGAAGAAGGAATTGCCGTAGCAGAGATCATCTCAAACGGGGTAGGGGAGGTAAATTATATGGCCATCCCTTGGGTGATCTATACCTGTCCAGAAATGGCCTGGACAGGCTTTGGAGAAGAAGAATTGAAAGAAAAAGGGATAGAGTATAATGTGGGTAATTCTCTTTTCAGATCAAATGGAAGGGCATTGGCCATGGATGAATTAGATGGACAGGTGAAGATCCTCTCTGACAAAAAAACGGACAAATTATTGGGACTATACATCATTGGTTCAAGAGCTTCTGAGATGGTATCTGAAGCGGTACTTTCTATGGAGTTTGGAGCATCCGCAGAAGACATTGCTCGTTCAGTACATGCTCATCCTACTTTATCTGAAATAATGAAAGAGGCCGCAATGGATGCTGGGAATTGGTCTATCCACAGCTGAATATTATTCATTCTTATTATTTTTTTGGTTTTAGCTTATTGTTTAATTGTTCCCCTATGGCCTTTTGCTTACGAATAGCAGATTCCATGGCACCAAATTTTCTTTTTAATGTTTCTTCATATCTATCTGCCTTTTGTTCTATTTCAGAGATATTTTTATCAATTTGGGTATTATTCTCTTTTCTGGATTTGATCTTATTGTAGATAATCCCTTTTCCATAAGGTCGTGTATATGCGGTCAAAAAAGAGTGGATTTGATATGCAAATCCGCCATCGATTCTTATGTCTCCGTTTCTATCGCTTCCAAAAAAATCTTTTACTGCCTTGGGATGATTTTGTAGTGATTCATTTAGTTTTTGAAGATCAACTTCCAGATAGCCTTGAGATATTTCTTCCCAGGGAGATCCTATTTTGCCGGTAGAAATTCCAATTGAATCTAATATTTTTATATGCGGTTCTCTAAAAGAAGGATATACATCAGAGACCTTTCTTCGTAATCCATTAACCAGGCTTCTGACAGAGGAATCTGAAATGAGCGCACCTGTTTTTCCCTTGAGCTTAGCCATAGGATCAAACTCTCCCGGTTTATTGACCAGTTCTTCGGAAGTGGATGTTTCTCTGATAAATTTTAATAATTTGTTGTAAGATTCTACAAAAGAGAGTATATTCTTTTTAGGACTTTCTAAATCATTCAGTATATTTACTTTTATAGGCATATCGCTCTTTTGCAATAGATTCAGAGTCACTCCGTCGATCACATCCTTAATATTCTTATTAGAATCTCTCTCAATATCAACTCCATCAATGTTGAGCCTTGCATTTTTAGCCGCTTGGCTTAAATGAGGAAACATTTTTTTCTGTTTTTGAGTCATTTTATCTTTCAACCGTTCCAGAGTTCCCTTTTTATCTTCTATTTCATACACCCAATTTAAATTAGCGAAAGTGATTCTTGCATTTTCGGTGTAGAAACTTATTCCATTCAAATCATTTGAAATAGGTAGTCGTACCACATTACGCTTATCTTTGAGGGATATATTTTGTGGTTCTTTATCTTTATGATGAAGTATTACCCCGTATTCCCATTTGGGTAGTTTAGGCGTTTTTATTTTTCGATTTCTTAGTGGATTATAAGTAAATAGTCTGATTCCTTTTATATTTAATTCTTCTACAGGTCCATGATATATAGAAGTAGGGGATGTATCTCTTTCAGGTGAAGGAAGTGGATCATAGATCAATTGAATGGATATACTTTTCAGATCAAAACCTTTCCTCTCAAATGGTTGAGTGGTCAATTTTTTGGTTCCTTTGTTCCAAAGACTAAGACTCTTTTGGTTTCTGCTTATTTTATAAGGGCCTTCTTCTATAGTAACTAACTTTTCAGGTTCTATCAGTATGGGGAATTTTCTTTCTTTAGTTATTTTAGAGTCTGCCTTTAGCTTTTGGAGATAGTCTGGATCATAAAGACCCATATCCTTTAAAATACTATCCTTATCTTGAATATTGAATATTCCTTTTATTCCTTCTGTTTTACTTTGAATATTTAAAATACTTTTTTTAGCTGATTTTTTGATCACCTTTGCCGTTAGGATATCCCCATAATGATCATTTAGGAATCTCTGAAAGTCTTTTATCGTCCCTCCCTGGAAATTGGCCTCTTTTTCATTAAAAATCACTGTACCTGGTTTGATTTCATAGTCAAATTTTATGCCTTTACTATTGAATACTAATGCAGATGCTTTATTTTTTATCTGAATCTTATATTCCAGAGGAGAGGCTTTACTATTGGCTATCCCTTCTATGAATCCAGGAGGATTGGAAATAACTTCTTTTTTTTCAAAATTGGCCTCGAAACCATATAGTGCTTTTAAGTTTTTCTGTAAATCTTTGGCTAGTCCATTTAATTTTCCTAAAGCTCCTATAATAAGAGAGTTCTCTTTTTTTTGTTTCTCCAATAGTTTGATTGGTCTTTTTTCAACATCCTTTAACTTTTGGATGATCTCTTTAGATTTGATCCCGGAAGATATTCCATCTATCATTGGCATATAATTTTACCTGTCCTATTATCGGATGAAAATTTTGCTTCCACTCAACATTTTTTATAAAACGCCTTTTTATTTAAAAGAGTCCTTTAAATACGATACAATGATAATTTGGTTCAGTAAATTGATCCATAACAAAAAAACAAGAATTATTTTATCAATATATGGAATTTTTAGACGTCTGATCAGGAACCAGTAAAAATATTGATGTGTTAGTTTTTTAAGGCCATATAAATTATATTTTTTTTAGCCTTGCGACAAAAAGACTCTAATTTATATCAACGGAATACTATTTTTTTATTTCTGGCCTTGTATTTTTATCCTTGGTATAATACAGAGCATGACTTTGATCTAAGATACTCTTCAATGGTTTGAATGATCGAAGCAAACATTTTTTACAACAATTTTTTTGATATATTTTTTCTACAATTTTGTTGCAATGGGAACAGATATGTAATTTAATTTTGTTGCCTCTTAATTATAGTATCTAAAGTGATCAAATCTATAGAAATTTTTTTGTCATGCTTATATATTGAGACAAAAAATTGTCTTGGACAGCATTTATATTTTAGATCGGATGTCAAAAAGTATACTAATTTAATTTAAATAAGAAGCAAAAAAATGTAAAAAAGAACCTCCAATCCTATAAAATAGGATTGGAGGTTCAGAGTTGTACGGCGATTATATATATTTCGTTGGTCTTTAAGCTATTTATCTTAAAAGTTGTAGTATATTTTGAGGCTTCGCATTCGCTTGGGCCAACATTGCAGTTCCAGCTTGTATCAGTATTTGATATCTAACAAAACTGCTCATTGTCTCAGCCATGTCTGTATCTCTTATCCTGGATTCTGAAGCCTGGGTATTTTCATAAGCATTAAACAGACTCTTAGATGCATGTTCCAGACGATTATGATAGGCTCCAAGATCGGCTCTTTGTTTGGATATTAAACGCAAAGCTTCATCCGTTAATCCAATCACCAAATTTGCCCTACTTGGAGTAGATAATGAGATAAATGTCAATACTACAGGATTTCTTAATTTTAGAGCAGCCGTTGTCATGGTTTCAATAAAAATTCTTTCTCTTTGGTGCATATTAGCCCCAATGTGAAACCACATACTGGCCGTAGGATTTAATCTGGCAAATGCCCCGGTGAGTAGATTTATTTTATTGAATTCTGCCTGAGAAGCAATTCTATCAACTTCATCAATCAGTTCAGATACTTCTACTTGTATTTGTTGACGATCTTCTTCTGTATAAATACCGTTTGACGATTGTACAGCCAATACTCTGATCCGCTGAATAACTTCCTGAGTTTGTTGTAAATACCCTTCTGTAGTTTGTATAAGACTTATACCGTCTTCGGCATTCATTTCAGCTCTACGCAATCCCATGATCTGTGCTCTCATCTTTTCAGAAACGGCTAGTCCAGAAGCATCGTCTCCTGCTCTATTGATCCTCATACCACTGGAAAGTTTTTCCATATCTTTGTCGAGGTACCAATGTTGAAATTTTAAGCTTCGATGAGTATTAATTGCGCTTAAGTTGTGGTTTATAATCATTTTATTGTTTCCTCCTTGAAACCCGATTTAAAAATCATAAGAGCTTTAATTTCCTTATCTCATTCCTTGCTCTTAAAATATATTTCGATCTCTTGTAAAAATGCTTTAGCATTTTTTATGTGATTTATACAATTTAATATTGAGTTATTATATGGTCGATTAATATATAGATGATCTCTAAAGGAAAACTTCTTATATTATTTGGTATCTACGGGTTGATCATATTCTTGTGGAATCAGCCATACCTGCTTCCTTTAAAGACACTGGTTATTTTATTACATGAAATATCTCATGCTCTGGGTGCATTATTAACAGGGGGAGAAGTAGCCTCTATTGTCATCTCCTGGAATGAATCCGGATATACAGTTACTGAAGGGGGAATATTCATAGCGGTGGCAGCCGCAGGATACATAGGCAGTATTTTTTGGGGGTCTGGAATGCTATTTTGTTCTTTAAAAGGGAAATACCACAGATATTTATCTATTTTTTTGGGATTTTTAGTTATTTATTTTACATTAAAATACATTCAAAAAACGGAGACTTCCATTGTGACTATCGCCATTGCATGGGCGGTTTTCCTGATCTTCACTGGGCTTTTTCTTTCAAACGTAAATCGGTATGCTCTTTATTTAATGGGAGGCTTGACTTCTTTGTATGGTACACTGGATCTTACTGATTTTCTAAGAATTTCCAGGACAGATGCGGGTAGAATTGCAGACTATTACATACAGGACCCTGTTTTGAATACTGTATTTGCTTATTTTATTGCCATATTGATTTCAATCATTTCTATATGGATTTTACTAAAATTTACATTCTATGGCCTAAATATTCCACAGATACAGGATCCGGAGGAAACAGAAACAAACGAACCAGACGTTTTAAAGATACTACAAGAATTTTCAGAGGTGAAAAAAGAAACTTCTGAACAACCTTTATCTGTCAAGGAATGATCCATACATGATTTATATAAGGTTAATTTTAATTAAATTTCGTTAAAAATTATAGGGAAATATGACCAGAGATTTTTTTATTACAATAAGAGAGAAATACCATAAAATGGCGAAAAAATACGGATACCAATTTTTCGATCTAAATGCTCTGGAAAAACGTATCCAATTTCAAAAGCGAAGCAGATCCAATGATAATCTATTCAATTTATTCAAAGAAAAAGAAATGGAGCTCTTTGAAGAAAGTAAAGCGATTGCTATCCAGAGGTCAAAGGCGAAGCAAAAAAAGGAGGATATCCGGAATAAGGTAACCGATGCAATGGAAAAAAGTGAGCTAAGAATAAAAAAATATCCTAAATGCTTCTTTAATATTAATTCTAGCATAGAGATACGTTATTTTATAGGAGCGATCAAAAAATATTATGATAAATTCCACGATCCATTATATAATTTTTTTAGAGGAAGCCATGAAGGTAAGGAATTATCTCTCTTATTTACAGATCTGGAAAAATTTTATTTTAATGCCCCGGATCGTCTTTCTTCTATGCTTCAGAAATATGTAGACGAAATAAGATATTCTTCTTCTAGTACGGTAGGAGCAATTGATCGTAACTATCTACTGGCAGCGGGAAAGATTATCTATAAAATACATTGCTGTCTAAAAATGATACAAGACAAATTAACCTCTTTTCAAAAAGAGCAACAAGTCATGATCTCTTATAAAAATGAAGATGATGTTTTATCCCAAAAAAGTATTTTACTAGAAAAGTTTGTACAAGAATCCATTGACGAAAGTAATTTCATTCTAGAAGACTTTAGACTATTAGATATGATCAAATGGAGCTTGGGAAAATATTCTAAAAAGAAGTAATTCTACTTTAACTATGTGACTTTTTTCTTTCTATCTTTTTTGTAATACCCCCCAGCCGCTTGTGCAGATGAAGTCTGTGAACTTCTATGCAAAACCGATCATCTGCCTACAAAAGTAATCTAAAATGGCATGATCTGCAAAAAGAGGGTAAGTTCAGTAAAATTGAAAAAATGGAAATATATTAAAATATCTAATTTATGAAAATAAAAAAGAAAAATGCCTGTCTATAAATACCCCCCCGTTGATATAAAACAGGGGGCTCGCACAACAAAAACTGTACGCCAGAGAGGATTCGAACCCCTGACCCACGGCTTAGAAGGCCGTTGCTCTATCCTACTGAGCTACTGGCGCTTCTATTACTTATCGGGATGACTGGATTTGAACCAGCGACCCCCTGTTCCCAAAACAGGTGCGCTACCACTGCGCCACATCCCGTTAAAGTATTACGCTCTAAATCTAATTTTTAATTATAGAGTATATGCGTCTCAATAGAAGCACCCTGTCAAGCTTTATTATATTTGATCATATAAAAAAGATACATTTTTACCCCAAAAACAGTATAGAGTGAAGGAAATCTAAAAAGAAAAAATTCGGGGACTATATACTTTATTGTACAAGGTGGATTTTAAACAAAATGAAAGGACTGACCTAACTCAACACGTCCTATGACATCCCGACGGTTTGTCGATAGGACAGAAAGATCAGCCCTTTGAACCGTCGGGATGCCTTAGCAGGTGTTGAGTCTGCTTGCCATTTAAGGCAAAGGCTATTTTATTTATCGGATTTTTTAAGTTTTTTTGAGATAGAAATTTTTTTCTCTTTTGTAATGATAGTATCTTTTTCTTTTTCAGATATTACTTTTGAATCAGCATCATCAACTGTTTTTTTTAGAAGGTCATTAAAAGACATATTAATTTTAAATCTATGTTCTTTTCTACCCATTGATTAATTCCTTGTACGACATTTTAGGTTGTTCACATAGTCGAGCCATAAAATCAAAGCTATTTGATTTTTTGTAATTATATCTAAATACATACTCATTGATATATTTCTGTAAATGCTTTTTACTCATATAGTGATATGTTCCAATATAGTTCCTTTTGAACATAGACCAAAAAGATTCTATATTATTAGTGTGACAAGTACCATTTACATATTCTTTCATGGAGTGAGATACAGATTTATGATCATAGCATGGATTAATTTTGCGATAAACCATATTATCATCTGTCATAATACTTGATCCAAAAGCAACGTTATCATAAATATATCCCTTTAGGGTCATGGCCTTTGTGTTCTGGACATGGGAAGCTTTGATCTTTTTTGTATCCCTTTCTATAATCCCTATGATTGGAGCTTTAGGCGTAAGTGCTCCTTTCTTTTTTGAAGCATGCTTGTTTTTCTCTTTACCGTCTATAAAAGTTTCGTCAACTTCTACAGTGCCTTTAAATATTTGAAAGTCTTGTTTAGCTAATTGTCTTAATCTATGAAGCATAAACCAAGCTGTCTTTTGTGTGATCCCTAATTGTTTAGCTAATTGAGTGCTTGCTATTCCTTTGCTGGTATTAGTTAGCATGTAATAAGCTAAAAACCATTTTTGTAAATCAATATTAGAGCCTTCAAAAATAGTACCAGTGATAACCGTAAATCTTTGCAAACACTTAGAGCATTTATATGTTTGATATTTTGATTTTGTTTTTAAGAGATAAATTTTACCCTTATGCCCGCACTTTGCACAAAGCAAAGGTCAAATAAAATATCAATATTCCGAAGACATGCCTCCTCAATATTATGATAAGATACAAATTTTAACCGTGCAAGAAATAATTGATGGAAAAAGCTTTAATACACCCCCGACACAAAAAGAAATTCAGTTATATAGAGACAAAGCGCCATCTATGTTTTAGTACAATAAAGTATATAGTCCCCAAAAATTCCTAAATTATAGTTGTAATAAATTTTTATTCTTGACATTTTTGCATACTTATATGGTGTTTATCTAAGCTTAAATATTTAAGGAGAATTAAGAAAAAATCATGAATAAAATAAATTTTCTATTTCAGAAGAATACTATCTTATATGTTCCTATTTTGATTTTAACCATTTCATTGACAAATTGCGAAGTTGATAGCGGATTACCAATTCCTGTAGATATTGGCCAGTCCGATGGGGCTTGTGATACTACCCAAGGGGACCCTATTGAAATAGAAGAAGGCAGAGCATTTGGTACTCTACATAATACAGAAGAACTATTACTTCCCAGTGTAAACAATAGATTGAATGGTAAAATAGATAGCCTGCCTGCTGAGGAAATAGACCTGCATTCTTCAGGCACAATAGAATCTGCCAGGTTCAATTTCACATTGGGGCAAGCTATATTCTCATTTAACAATCTTGATATTTCAAGAACGATCAGTAAATGCATCACGCCTGCCAATACGTCTGATTTTAACGCAATATTAAGAACAGGAGGAGATCTAGTGGAACTGGTTCCTGTTGGTACCTTAATTGCTAATAATATAGGGAACAAAAACGGATGTACCATTAAGATCACTAAAGCCGCAGAAGCAGCAGAAGTAGAGATAATCAATTGCCTATTAGCCCATAGAAATAATCCTACTTTAATTCAGCATCTAGTTTCAGGAAAATTCAAGGTAATCTCTTCCCTAATTGAACTGGGCTTTATAGAAACTGATATCAACGTAAAAGAAGGCCTTGATTCTGAAATATCCATCCAAATAGGAGTTATTGAAGGAACATTGCCAGAAGGTACAAGCTATACCCTCAATATTAATTATGATGCGAGTAGTACAGCTCAAGAAGGGGAAGATTATAATAATGTAGTACAAACCATTATCATTCGTGATGATCAGCCTATATCTATGCTCACGATCCCTATTATAGATGATGATATTGGAGAAATAGATGAAACAATTAAAATAAATGTTTCTTTTGCATCCACCAGTGATATACCCGGGAATATTAGCCTCTCTAAATCTACTGCTACGGTCACCATTCGTAGTGAAGATATAGCAACCATTGGTATTGCCTCTTTCGACAGAGATTTTGATGCAACCGAAGCAGATACTCCGGATAAGACAAAAAATTTCACTCTTACCAGAGACAAACCAACTGGTACAAATTTGAATCTTATCTTTATGGTTACCGGAGGCACTGCAATGGAAGAAGAAGATTTTACTCTTATAAATAGTTTCATCCTACCTGCTGGATCAGGTGATTTTACCACAACAATGCCTTTATTCGAGGTATTAGATGACTCAAACAGGGAAGATAATGAAGAAGTAATAATATTATTAAGATTGGATAATAACATGGGCTATGCATTGATAAACTCTATGGAAAATACGAGTACGGTCACGATTTATGACGATGATGCATCTATTCCATAAAGATACATTTTTACCCCAAAAACAGTATAGAGTGAAGGAAATCTAAAAAGAAAAAATTCCTAAATTATAGTTGTAATAAATTTTTTGTAGAAACCAATGCCGCCAAGTATTCAGAATATTTTTTTTGCTTGACATTTTTGTATACTTATATTATGCTTATCTAATCTTAAATATTTAAGGAGAATTAAGAAAAAATCATGAATAAAATAAATTTTCTATTTCAGAAGAATACTATCTTATATGTTCCTATTTTGATTTTAATCATTTCATTGACAAATTGCGAAGTTGATAGCGGATTACCAATTCCTGTAGATATTGGCCAGTCCGATGGGGCTTGTGATACTACCCAAGGGGACTATATTCGAATAGAAGAAGGCAGAGCATTTGGTACTCTACATAATGCACAAGAACTATTACCTCCCAGTGTAAACAATAGATTGAATGGTAAAATAGATAGCCTGCCTGCTGAAGAAATAGACCTGCATTCTTCAGGCACAATAGAATCTGCCAAGTTCAATTTCACATTGGGGCAAGCTATATTCTCATTTAACAATCTTGATATTTCAAGAACGATCAGTAAATGCATCACGCCTGCCAATACGTCTGATTTTAACGCAATATTAAGAACAGGAGGAAATCTAGTGGAACTGGTTCCTGTTGGTACCTTAATTGCTAATAATATAGGGAACAAAAGCGGATGTACCATTAAGATCACTAAAGCCGCAGAATCTGCAGAAGCAGCAGAAGTAGAGATAATCAATTGCCTATTAGCCCAGAGAAGTAATCCTACTTCAATTCAGCATCTGGTTTCAGGAAAATTCAAGATAATCTCTTCCTTGATTCAACTGGGCTTTATAGAAACTGATATCAATGTAAAAGAAGGCCTTGATTCTGAAATATCCATCCCAATAGGAGTTATTGAAGGAACATTGCCAGAAGGTACAAGCTATACCCTCAATATTAATTATGATGCGAGTAGTACAGCTCAAGAAGGGGAAGATTATAATAATGTGGTACAAACCATTATCATTCGTGATGATCAGCCTATATCTATGCTCACGATCCCTATTATAGATGATGATATTGGAGAAATAGATGAAACAATTAAAATAAATATTTCTTTTGCATCCACCAGTGATATACCCGGGAATATTGGCCTCTCTGAATCTACTGCTACGGTCACCATTCGTAGTGAAGATATAGCAACCATTGGTATTGCCTCTTTCGACAGAGATTTTGATGCAACCGAAGCAGATACTCTGAATAAGACAAAAAATTTCACTCTTACCAGAGACAAACCAACTGGTACAAATTTGAATCTTATCTTTATAGTTACCGGAGGCACTGCAATGGAAGAAGAAGATTTTACTCTTATAAATAATTTCACCCTACCTGCTGGATCAGGTGATTTTACCACAACAATGCCTTTATTCGAGGTATTAGATGACTCAAACAGGGAAGATAATGAAGAAGTAATGATATTATTAAGATTGGATAATAATATGGGCTATGCATTGATAGACTCTATGGAAAATACGAGTACGGTCACGATTTATGATGATGATGCATCTATTCTATTGGGTTTTAGCGCTACGATTTCTACAATGGAAGAAGGAGCAGCACCCTTCATGGAATTACCCGTAGAAGTTCTTATGGGAACTTTACCAGGCGGAACAAGTTATGATTTTATGGTTTCTTATCGTGATATTAATGCAACAATGGGGACAGATTACACTCCCATAAATATGATCACGATCTCGGATACCATGTCTATCCCTATTCTAATGATCCCCATTATAGATGATGATATCGGAGAAGCCGATGAGCAATTCGAAGTGCGCCTAAGCTCCCCTCTTGGTATCCCCAGCGATACGGTCGTATCCCAGCCCATAGCCAATGTAACCATTACCAATGATGACATGGTCACCATAGGAATTGCCGCTGCCGATAGAATAGTCACCGTAACCGAAGCATCGGGAGCAGGCCAGAGCAAGACATTCACGATCACCAGGGATAAAGAAACAGGAACAGACCTGACCCTTACCTTTATGGCTGCTCCAACAAGCACCGCAACAGCAGCAGATTATATTATCTTGAATCGTGTAACTTTACCCGCAGGATCAGGTGATTTTACCACACCAATGCCTGTATTTACAGTGATAGACGATAATGATGATGATGATGATGAAATAGTTAATGTGATTTTAGGAATAGAAGACGGCAAGGGATATGCAAACGTCAATAATTCCGAGAATACAAGCCAGATCACTATCACCGATGATGATGATGCTTCGGTAACAATTGGTTTCACTGCCGCATCCAGAGACGTATCCGTTGATGAGGGTGATGGTATGGTAAATCTAACAGTAGAAGTTCTTAGTGGAATATTACCCCCAGGTGCAAATTATACTCTGAATGTTACTTATACTGATGGAAGCGCAACAGCAGCAGATGCAGACTATGATAATACTGCTGTAACCATGGTGACTATCACGAGCGCAACTCCCAGTACTATGATCAGTATTCCTATTTTAGATGATTCTACAGAAGAAACGAATGAAAATTTTATGGTCACCATTACCGATGGTTCGAGTGTCTTGCCAGGAACCACCTCTATTTCTCCTGACACGGCTACGGTCACCATTACCGATGATGATAGCAGTAATCAAATAGGTTTTGATAGTGCAAGCTATACTGTTGCAGAAGATGCTGTTTCCATAGATGTGGTGATAGATCTTCTGGGTGGAATATTACCTGCGGATACAAGTTACACATTCGACGTTAGCTATACAGATGCTACTGCCACAGCCGGAAGTGATTACGATCAAACATCCGCTCCCATTATAGCCGTTCTTGATACCGATGGTTCTGGTGTTACAACACCTGCCATTTTGAGCATTACCATTATAGATGATGATATTGGAGAAACAGATGAAACATTTATGATCAATCTTTCAACAAGCGGAAGCTTACCTCCAGGTACAGCGATTACCCAAAATATTACTACGGTTACCATCACTAGCGACGACATGGTCATAATAGGAATTGCCACCGCCGATAGAACAGTCACCGCAACCGAAGCATCGGGAGCAGGCCAGAGCAAGACATTCACGATCACCAGGGATAAAGAAACAGGAACAGACCTGACCCTTACCTTTATGGCTGCTCCAACAAGCACCGCAACAGCAGCAGATTATATTATCTTGAATCGTGTAACTTTACCCGCAGGATCAGGTGATTTTACCACACCAATGCCTGTATTTACAGTGATAGACGATAATGATGATGATGATGATGAAATAGTTAATGTGATTTTAGGAATAGAAGACGGCAAGGGATATGCAAACGTCAATAATTCCGAGAATACAAGCCAGATCACTATCACCGATGATGATGATGCTTCGGTAACAATTGGTTTCACTGCCGCATCCAGAGACGTATCCGTTGATGAGGGTGATGGTATGGTAAATCTAACAGTAGAAGTTCTTAGTGGAATATTACCCCCAGGTGCAAATTATACTCTGAATGTTACTTATACTGATGGAAGCGCAACAGCAGCAGATGCAGACTATGATAATACTGCTGTAACCATGGTGACTATCACGAGCGCAACTCCCAGTACTATGATCAGTATTCCTATTCTAGATGATTCTACAGAAGAAACGAATGAAAATTTTATGGTCACCATTACCGATGGTTCGAGTGTCTTGCCAGGAACCACCTCTATTTCTCCTGACACGGCTACGGTCACCATTACTAATGATGACGATCCTTCATCTAGCATAATAGGCTTTGATATTGGACCCTACACTGTTGCAGAAGATGCCGGTGCCATAGATGTAGTGATAAATCTTCAGAGTGGAACATTGCCTGCGGATACAAGTTACGGATTCGATGTTAGTTATATAGATGGTACCGCCACAGCCGGAAGTGATTACGATCAAACATCTGTTCCTTTTATAGCCGTTCTTGATACCGATGGTTCTGGTGTTCCAACGCCTGCCACTTTGAGCATTCCCATTGCAAATGATGATATTGGAGAAATAGATGAAACATTTGAGGTAGCTATTGCATCAATCGGAAGCTTACCTGCAGGCATACGTATTGGCACATTTGCTATTACAGTTACCATCACTAATGATGACATGGTCTCCATAGGAATTGCCGCCACCGATAGAACAATCACCGCAGCCGAAGCATGGGGACCAGGCCAGAGCAAGACATTCACGATCACCAGGGATAAAGAAACAGGAACAGACCTAAACTTTATCTTTATGGTTACCGGAGGTACCGCAACAGTAACTAACGATTTTACTCTTATGAGTAGGTTTACCCTACCAGCAGGATCAGGTGATTTTATCATACCGACACCTGTACTTACAGTGGTAGATGACTCTGATGATGATAATGATGAAACAATCCAGATGATGTTAGGAATACCAAATACTATGGGATATGCAATGGTCAATGCCTCTGAAAATACAAGTATGATCACCATCACCGATAATGATGGTGCTTGCACAGGGGGGAGTCCTCTTGCCATATTAGGTTCTGGTAGTGGTGCAGAAGGTAATTTTCATGATGCTACTGACTTAGACATGAATTTAATGCTTATAGATAATCAATTAAGTGCTGCAATAGATAACCCTGGGATGATTGGATATTATACGCCAGTCAGTTTAACAAGAGTAACTGGTACGGCTGATGCGATCTCATTCACTGCCACTCTAACTACTGGAGGAGGTCCTATTTTAGATATAATATTCGATCGCCTTAATGTTTCCTCAGCAGGGGATATCTGTATCAATTCTTCGGAAGACGATACATTCAGGGTAAGGATAGGAGGAGGTATTGAGGATTATCTTGCCGGGGGTACAGCAACCGCCGCGGATACAGCCAATGATAGCGGCTGTACTGTGAACATTAAGACTGCTGCTGCTAGTTCTGGAGATGTAGCAGAAGTGAATATGGACAACTGCGTATTATTTAGATTGAGTTCTATACAACATTTGCTATCTACTAGATTTAAAGTACAGGTTCCTTAATATATAGTACATTTGATCAATATTCTAAAGATCCTTTTAATTGCTTCAATGCATTTAAATCTTTTCTTGGGCCAAATGTGTATTGCAACTCTTTTGTATATCCGAACAAATTTTCAAAGTAGATCAAATGATTAAGATAATATTCTCTTTTGAATTTAATTCTCATCGGTCTGGAAATGGTATTTTCTAAATCGCCTAGCTTAAAACCATAGCCTTTATGCTTATTGGATCTAGTCTTTTATTTCTGTTTCAACACGAGAGAGTCTATCGCCTTTAAAATAAAGGCGCAGTATTTTATAACGCATTCCAGCAAAACTGCTTCTAAAATCAGATATGGGTATAAAAGAATAACTTTTTAACTGGATATAGTTTTCTTCATTATTCTTTTTAAATTCTGTATTCCGTGGTGTATATTTTATTTCTTCTTTTAAAAAGTGTGCATAGCTAGCTAATTTATTATTCATAAGCAAAATCTCTTTATCCAATATCTCTTCAGAAAGATCAAGTTCTTCTGCTTTTTGCAAGCTTGTATCTATGTCTCTTTTAAAATTTTTTTCAATCGTCAAAAGCGGTGTATAGAACAATACTATACATAGTAAGATCATTTTTAGTTTTGTTTTTTCATTCATTTTTTTCCTCCATTATTGTTTTCTTTTTTTTACTCCTTCAGGCAAAATTCATTACAATAAGTCTCTATTTCGGATCATTTTAGGGTAGGATCAGCTTCCTTAAAAATTCTACTTTTTAAGATAGCTTTAAATTTTTCATAAAATAAATGGCGTTTTCATGGTAATCCAGGGACGATTTTTGGATCATTTCTATTTCTGTTTCTTTTAAAGATCGTATTATTCTGGCAGGCACCCCGGCAACTAATGTCTTTTCCGGCACCTCAAAATTAGGAGGCACAAGAGTTCCTGCCGCAACGAATCCATATTCTGCTACATTTGCCTTGTCTAATATGATGGATCCCATTCCAATGAAGCTATGATCTTTTAGATGGGCAGCATGAATTATAGAGCTATGTCCAATGGTGACATGATCGCCTATAATGGTTTCTTGTTCATTTGTAGCAATATGTATCACCGTATTATCCTGTATATTTGTATATTCCCCGATCCGGATAGGAAAACCATCTCCCCTTATAGTACAATGAAACCAGATAGATGAACAAGAACCAATACATACATCTCCTATGACATCTGCAGATGGAGCAATAAAAACATTTTTTTTTATTTGAGGGGTTTTTCCTTTTAAATTATAGATCATATCATTTCTTATTTGAAAATCTATTTTCAATTTTAACTGGTAGCTCGGTTATTTCCAGATGTTTTTGAATCGATCGGGTTAAAAAACGATTTACAGAAGGCAATAGTTTTACTTGATTTGAAAACAAAATAAAATGCATAGATACCTCTTTTTGAGTGATATAAGAAAGCTTTATACGATTTGAAGTGAATATAGATAAGCCTTTAATTTTTTTTAGAACGGCATTCAACTTAGACGTAGAATGGATTGTGCATGACTTTTGATGAAGCTCTAATGCCTGACGGATCAGCTTAGATGTTTTATCTCCTTTCAAAGCACTTACAAATTCAACGGGGAAATTCCAGAATATTTTTCGCATTTCTTTTAGTTCTTTTTGAATATTTTCTTTTATTTCAGGTCTTTCTTTCAAAATATCACTCTTATTTATCCCTAATAATAATGGCTTGGTCATTTTATTTACTAGATTCAGAATTGTCTTGATTTGTCGATCGAAACCTTCCAGAGGATCCATCAACAATATAACTACATTAGCTCTTTCAATGGATTGATAAGTTCTTTGGACTGAAAATTTTTCAATATGATCCTGTGCAGACCTTTTTTTTCTAAGCCCTGCCGTATCGATGAGCTTAATTTTTTTCTTATAGTAATAAAATTCTTCATCTAAAGAATCTCTGGTAGTGCCTGAAATTGCCGAAGTAAGCGCTTTTGTCTTTTGAAGTAAATAATTGAATAGAGTGCTCTTGCCCACATTTGGTTTTCCAATAATAGCAATTTCGGGAATAAATTTTTCCGACTCGTCTTTATCGACTATATTTGCATTTGATTTTTGATTGATGAAATGAGAGATCATACTCTCTTTTAAGAAAACTATATTTCTATAGTTCAATGCAGAGATAAAAAATACCTTTGATATTCCCAGAGAATAAAAATCAGATGCATCTGTTTCTAAAGAAGGACTATCGGTAAAATTTACTAATAGCCAAAATTTTTGATTAGAAGTTCTAAGTATTTTATGTAATTCATATTCATAGGCAGTTAAACCACTACGAGACACTGTCCATAGAAGCAAATGGTATTTCTGTAATTTTTGGATTGCATTTTCTATTGCCAGGCGAGCCAATGGATCATCTTTTATGCCAGAGATATTTTCAAAACCTGGGAAATCAGAAATTTCCCAATTGATTTGGCCCCACCTTAATTTTAAACTTACGATATCTCTGGTAACACCAGGTTGATCATGGGCAATACTTTTTCGAGTACCAATCAATGCATTGAATAAAGTACTTTTGCCTACATTTTGTCTGCCTATGATAGCTATAGATGGCATTTTGAGAATAGGATTTTAAAGGCTTATTTCATCTTCAAACCTATCAAATCTTTTAGGAATTTTAATCTCCATTTCTATATTTTTTTTCAATATGGGATGCTGAAAGCAAATTTTATTTGCAATGAGCAGCAATCCAAAAATATCTGCTTTTTCTTTAGAGATTTTACTTCCATACGATCGATCTCCTACAACGGGAGAATGTATCGCTGCAAGAGTTGCTCTGATCTGGTGAGTTCTACCTGTATGTAGTTTTATTTTTAAAAAAGAATAGTCTCTATGAGTTTTTTCAACTTGATAGGATAAAGAAGCATTTCTGGAAGTAGTAGAGTTTTTTAGATAGGTAAACTTCATTAATTTCCGATTAAATTGATTACGCTGGATAAACCCTGATATTGTTGCTTTAGGGGGAGAAGGGATTCCTACCACCCAGGCATGATATTCTTTTTCAATTTGCCTGTTCTTAAATTGGGAAGCCAAAAGTCTATGAGAAGCATTTCGTTTGGCAATGATCATTACTCCTTCTGTTTCACGATCCAGGCGGTGCACAATGCCAGGTCGCTCTGTTTTATTTACGCTAGATAAATGATCAAATTGAGCCAATAAAGAATGAGCTAATGTATCTTCTCCTGTGCCCGCACCCGGATGGACTGTCATTCCAGCAGGTTTATGAATTAAAGCTAAATGATCATCCTCATATAGTATTGGTATATTTTGATCTAACGGTATTAATTTATATGCAGGTTCAGATAAGACTGTTACTTTCATTTGAGAATCTTTTAGTGGTATAAAGGCAGACTTCTGAATTATTTTTTCATCTACCTGGATCAATCCTTTCATGATCAATTTTTGCGCACCACTTCTGGATACTATATCCGGCCATCTTTTATGAACAGCAATATCCAAACGTTCTTTGGCTTTAATGATATCCGTAAATACTTGCTGATTTCCTTTCTGCATACAAGGATCTTTCGACTTTTAGTTTCAAGACAGAAAAGTTATGATCCTGCTTTTTTAATTTTCTCGGATTGTTTTGCCTGGGCTTCTTTTTCCATTTTATAAAATGCAATGGCTAAAAGCACCGCACCGATAGAAATACATGAATCGGCCACATTATAAGTAGGCCACCTTTTAGCACCGATCCCCATATCAATAAAATCAACCACTCCCACTCTAAAAAAACGATCTGTAAAATTACCAAATGCCCCTCCCAGTATTAAAGAAACCGCCCAAATGAACAGATCACTTTTTGGAACTGTTTTTATAAAGTATATGATCAAAAATACGATTGCAATTCCTGTTAATACCTGAAAAACCATTGGATTACCCTGGAATATACCAAATACCCCCCCTGTATTATAAACCAAACGAAACCTTAGATAATCTCCAATCACTGAAATTAACTTATAATTGGATAATGCATCCACAGCCCATATTTTTGTGACTACATCCAGACTCCAACATATAACCACTGTACTAAAAAAACGATATTTTGCACCTTTACTCATAGTGATGAGTTATTTTTAAATTTTAGGAACTGCGTCAAGCAATTTACTAGTATTGTACCGTAAAATAAAAAAAGACTTGACTTTTCATTTCATATCCGCATTTTGCTATAGAATACTAACAATAGTAAATGATCATATACGATTTAAAATTATTTATGGCAAATCAGGACATATCTATAGCTATATTCAACCAATAACGTTACTCATCTTAATGACTGGCATTTTTGCTTTAGAAACACAGAAAGACTAAAATTGCCCAGGGAAAGCCATAGATTAGAATACCCAACTTATAAAACAGTTTCCGGGAATCTGGGATGGAAATAAAAACATCCGTGTTTTGCACCCGTAGGGTGAAAAAAAGAGTGTTCACTTTATGGGGTAAACTCAAAGATAGATCGATAACAGCAGGCTAAATGCGGCAAAACACAAATACAGCCGATTTTGTATTTCACTGAACAATTTTAAATTAAAGGAGTAAAAATATGAAAATAAATAGTTTATATAGAATCATGGCCATAATAGCCACTCTGTCCCTGCCTTTCTGCAAAAGTAATAAAAACGATCCAGACCCAATACCACCAACACCAACGGGTAATGGGGAGGACCTAATGCCAATGGAGGGAGAACCAGGCATTATTTATAAGTTATCTAATGGGAATAACCTCCCACAAAGTATCATTCTAAATGAAACGGAAACAACGAATTATATGATCATATTGAATTCTCAGCCTTCTGATGATGTAGAAATAGAGATCAGCCTGCCTGCCGATTCCCCTGATAATTTAGAATTAAGTTCTGGTGGTGAAACTGCTGATATGGCAAATGAATTTATCACCCTCACTTTTACCGACATTGATTGGGATAGTTCCCAAATGGTTACGTTGACCCTAGGAGAAGATAACATAGCCTCAGGCGATGTTGATATTACCATTATGCATGCCTCCAGCAGTAGTGACCTTGACTATAATTCCATTCCCGGTCATGATCTAATGGTTACCGCCCAAGACAATGAAATACCGACGGTAACGATAACAGCAACGGTGACTATCGACGAAGGAGATAGTGGAGATATAAGCGTATCCATTAGCCATGAGCCAACACAAAATGTAGAGATAACATTGACAGGGAATCCTGGCGAGGCAAGCATATCACCTGGTGTTCTTACATTCACACCAAGCAATTGGAATACCCCTAAGACTGCCACCGTTACCATAACAGATGATGCAGTCTATTCTGGAGACAGAAATTTCATGGTATCATATTCTGCGACCGTATCCAACACGAATAATCCATATCATAGCATTCTTATATCTAACACAACGGTGACTATCATGGAAAATGAAACTCCATGCGACCAGCCAGGTGCTGGCACAAAAGATAATTTTACCGCCGATATGTCCGGAGAAAATTATGGCACTGGAGAAGAAAATGATCCATATATTATATGCAATGCAATGCAATTGCAGTTTATCGGTATTGGTACACCAAAAGATGAATTACTAGGTGCATTCTATGAATTGGGTAAAGACATAGACGCTTCTTCAATTTCTAATTTTTCGCCCATTGGAACAAATTCAAATCAATTCACAGGAACTTTAGACGGAAAAGGATTCACCATAAGCGATCTTAGAATCAATATCAATCTTACTACCTCTGTCACTCTTCATGCAGGTCTCTTTGGGTATACAGGTGGATCGGAGATCAGGAATATTGGCTTATTGAATGTAGACATAGATGCTTCTTCTTCTGGTTCTTCTTATGCAGGCGGTTTGGTAGGGCTTAATGATAGAAGTAGTAGTATAACCAATTCTTACTCTACAGGGAATGTTTCTTCTTCTTCTTCTGGTTCTTTTGATTTTTCTTATGTAGGCGGTCTGGTAGGGATTAATAATAGAAGTAGTAGTATAACCAATTCCTACTCTACAGGGAATGTTTCTTCTTCTGCTTCTTATTCTGCTGATTCTTATACAGGCGGCTTAGTAGGGCAGAATGATAGTAGTAGTATAACCAATTCCTATTATAATACAGATACTTCAATATTATTCAGAAATGGTAGTGAAGTCTCCGATCCTAATGCCGTAGACAATAATTTAGGTACTCTTACTTGTGTAGGCGGCTTCTTAACTTCTCAATTTATCGCTCCCATAACCCCTAATACAGGCAGCTGTAGCCCCCTGGCTATTTTCTTCAACTGGCAAACTCCTTTCGACATAGATGGTGATTCTGCAGCAGACGAGGAATCGGTTCGATATGATATTAATAATGACGGAAATATTACGAATACGGATGACTTTGTATGGAATTTTGGCACCACGTCAGAATATCCCTTTATCGCCTACTATATGGCTTCATTCGTTGCCAGTAAACTCTTTAGAACTATGGTATTTTGAGAATGGATATTACATGCTATAGATAGTCATGGCTTTACCATACCATTTTGTCTCTTCCACTGCATCCACCATAAAAGCAGCAATATCTTGCCTGTTTATGAAAAACTTCCCTGGCTTTTCGGTGACTTCTCGAACTAAATAGCCTTTTTTTCCATTATCTTTAAGCACTGTAGAACGAGCCAATGTAACATTAACATCTTTAGCGGCCTGTACTATTTTTTCTGCTTTAGACATATCTATGAAAACCTTTTTTAAGCCAAATTTTACCATAAAGGCAAAAAACCAACTTGTCTGGACGCATTGCTTGAAAGAGTCATTGCATCCAAGTGATGACATGTGTATCAATACAATAACCAATGACATATCTTACACTACTTGTTAGATCCCCAGGGTAGGGGCCATGATTTCAGGTAGGAGGAAGGTGAGGGAACCGAACCGAACGACTACCTGAAATTTTCTGGACTGAATAAAGCAGTTTATCCCTAAGTCTATTTTAGAAATAAATTATCAAGGATTGAAATATGAAAAATAATGAACAAGAAATTTCAATTATACAGGAAAATCTGAAAGGAATAAAAAATCATATAATACGCAAGAGAGCATTATTCCTGATAAGAGCCTTACAATCGGGCAATGTTAAATTAACCTCTGACAAATTTGGTCATGCCCGACAAACATATTATTTCTGGATCAGAAGATTGAGAAAGACAAAGTATAATATGGAGGCACTTTTAGACATATCTAGAAAACCTAAAAGTAATTCAAAGTCTATAGACCAGAGCGTCATTGATCTGGCTATCCAAGTCAGAAAGGATAACTATAATGCAGGTGCTAAATTGACAACCCTATTATTAAAAAGGGATCATGGAATTGAGATACATGCTTCCACATTAGGATATATCTTCAGGCGCAAGAATATTTCCCAACAATATAGAATACCTCGAAAAAACAGCCATACAAAGCGTTATGCCCTTCAGGAGCCATTAGAGAGGGTTCAGACGGATACTGTGAACCTTGGGATAGTAGATAACAACGGGCATTCTGTGAAGGCCTATCCAGTTATAGATGATTGTTCACGAACTGTGGTGGTACACATAGCTGATGAACATAGTAACTATGAAGCTACCAATGGGATCAAAAAATTTGTGGAAAAATTTGAGATGCCACAAAAAATACAAACAGATAATGGAGTCGAGTTTACTTCTAAATATGTTTCCCAAGAGAATCCCAGGAGAAAAAAAAAGTCTGTGATCAGTGGCTTTGAAGAATATTTAAGAGAAGCAGGTATTGAGCATAAATTGATCCGTCCAGGAACGCCAGAGCTGAATGGTAAAGTAGAGCGTTTCAATCAAACCTTGAAGAGAGCCCTTGAAGGTAAAATTAAAAATGGAATGAGTATTATTGAGATTCAGACTATCGTAGATAACTTTGTGAATTGGTATAATAAGATCCGCCCGCACTCTTCATTAAATAACTTGACGCCATATCAAAGGTTCCATCGGAATAGAATGACTAAAATAGCTTCTTAATGTGTAAGATATGTCATTGGTTTCTACATGACATGTGTATCAATCGCTTTACTTTTTCTTTTTGCATTGCGTCTACTATAACCTGAATTCCAGGAGCAACCACCATTTCTTTTTCGCCTCGTGATGTTCCCAGACATGAAATTACCGCATCAGTCCCTCGTACCAAATTCCTTACGGCCTCTGGATCCCTGACACTACCGTTTACGATTGTTACCCCTTCTTTGAATTCACACTTATTAGGATTTCGGGTTAGAAACCTTATTTTATATCCTTTCTCTAAAGCAAGGGGTATGACATGCCTTCCTGTTCTACCAGTACCCCCAATCATTGTAATGGTTAATTTATTTTGTCGTTTATTTGTCACTATATTTCCTCCAAAATTACGAAATAGCCTGCTTTTAACTGAAATTCCCAAGCAGCATCGGAGAGTATATTAATATTGTTTAGTCTTCTTGTCAATTCTTTATTGCAAGGCAATCATTCTCCAACAATTCTATGAGAAAAAAAATTTGCCTGCAAGGTGAAAAAAAGAAGTATACTTTTTGTATTATGTCTATAGTATTGGATATCTAAAAGGTGCTATTTGATTTTTTATGTCACTTACAATTTCGACTTGTCTATAGTATTGGATATCTAAAAGGTGCTATTTGATGGAGTCTTTCATCCATATAGCAATTTTTAAGAAATGGAATATAATTAATCTTATGTTTGAAATAGATGTAGAAAGAGAAGAGAATTTTTCAATTGTTATTCTTAAAGGAGCTTTAGACTCTCAGGTAGCAGCTGATTTTGAGACTTGGTTTGAAGAACAGGTAAACTCAGGATACAGGATTTTTGCCTTGGATATGCAACACACAAAATATCTTTCTTCTATGGGAATTGGAGCATTGATTAAAGTAAAAAAATTCATTGATTCTAAAAACGGGAAATTCTTTTTGTTCAATTTGAATGATGAAATTAAGCAACTCCTATTTTTTCTAAAGTTGGATTATCAATTAGATATTTTCTCTTCATCCAATGAGGTAATTAAAGCATTAAATAGCATAAAGCCTGAAGAATAGGATCCGCTTTCGTTTTGACCTTTTATAGCTACAATTTTCACGGCTTTACCTGTATAAGTAACTGCTTCACTACTTCGTAAAATAAGAATGATCTAGTAACAAGAAATAGAAACACCTTTCTTAGACTCAAGAAAATTTATTTCAAATTAGTATGAGCTACAAATATTTGTGCATGATGAAAAATAAATCATTGTCAAACTGAGTCGAACTTATTACGAGACATAATATGATCACTACGCTTAAAAAAGAAATTTCGAAATATGATAATGGAATCATATTCACTAAGCCAACCATCACTACAAAAGAACTTAAATCTGTATTAGAATGCATGGTACAAGATGAAATATCTTGTGGAAAGATCGTAAAAAATTTTGAAAATATCAGTTCCAATGTATTTGGTTTTAAAAAGGCTTTATCCGCTCCTTCTTTAAATTCAGCCTATCATTTAGCACTTCTTGGATTAGGCATTCAGGAAGGTGATGAGGTGATCATGACATCTCTCGCTCCTCTTGGAGGACTAGACGCAATTGGTTACTTAAAAGCAACTCCAGTGATCATAGATGCAGCCCGTGGTGATTTTCATCCTTCTATGGATCAGATCATGGAAAAAGTAAATAAAAATACAAAGGCCATTATTCTTTCTTATCCTTATGGTGCCTTTAAAAATTATGATGAATTAAAAAGAAGAATCAAAGATTTAAAACGAATTAAGATCATTGAAGATATTTCTGAGATAATCGGTTTTGACTTCAAAAAAACTTCCATATCAGACTGGACAATCATAAGCTTTCATTCGGATATGTTGATCACAATGGGGAACGGAGCCATGCTTCTAACGAATGCGGATCATTTATATTCTATGGCTAAAGACCTGCAAATGCATGGCGGAAGCAGGCCCTATAGAATCCGCTATGATTATACAATAACCGATTACCAGGCGGCAATGGGTTTAGAACAAATCAACCACTTAGAAACTCTATCCAAAAGATGTAGAAAAATAGGTCACCTTTATCTGGAGGCTATTCAGCAAAGCCGTTTTAAGACTTATTTCAAATTTAAAGAAATGGATATCTATTCTTCTTTCCCTGTGTTCAGTGAAAAAAATACAAAAGATATGATCAGGCATTTTAAAAATTTTGGCATAGAGACTCGCAGAATCGTAAATTATAGTCCATTACACCAGTTGATGGAACTTTCTGTAGCAAACTTCAGGAATACAGAAGGAATGTATAAAAGAGGAATATTAATTCCTATTTATCCTCATTTGAATAAGCAAAGCATTGACCGGATCATACTTGCGATCAAAAAGTTCTATTGACCTTTTTATTTAACATTTTAGTCAATATAAAAGCAAACAACCATGGTGCCAAAGAAGTAATGAAAACAGACTGACCACCGTAAGAAATATAGCTTATTCCTATACTGGAAGATAACAGCATTCCAAAAAACATATAGCGTCTGGAAAATAAAATCACATAAAATGATAATAAAAAATACCAGGGATGTTGCACAGGAAAAAATATCAGGAAGGATGCTATACAATATGTCAAATACTCATGGGTGCTGATCTTACCCACAAACCAAAAGATAAAGGCCAAAGCGCCAAACACGATAATGAGCCATTGAAGAGATTTTAAAATATTAAAAGTATCCGAGAGAAATTGCTGTAAAAGATGAATGATAAAATGATTGAAATACCAAAAATCCAGATAAGTATATAATCCAGACTGGTTTCTGGTCAGATCAGAAGTAAAAAAAGGAAAAACACCTATCCATACAACAAATAAAGAGACGATCCCCAAGACAAGAAACAAAGTAAATTTAACTTTTTTTTTCCATTGATATGGATTAGAATATCTGAATTTCCCAAGTAAAATAAGCGGATATAATATTATACCATAAAATTTAGTGAGAAAAGAAATATAGCTTAAAAAAGCAGGAAGAATGATCCTATTGGTTCTTCTTAAATGAATTAAAGTAGCGCCCCATAAAAAAGGAAATACAGAGGCAATTTCAACATGTCCTTCTGCATGGCATTCATATATACTTAAAGGATTTAAGGTAAAAAAAGAAAATAATAAGAGTCTTCTTTTGGTCAGGTATGATTTTCTAAAAATAAATACCCTATAGATCCATAATAACATGCAGATTTCCAGCAATCCAAACAGATATTTATATATTTTCTCCTGCGGCAAAATTTTGTACCCTACATAAAAGAAAAATTGAGACAAAACAGGATAAATTGTTCTTAATTGGGGATAGGCAACTTTGTCCCCAGCAATAGGATCCGTATAAGGATTTTTACCCTGATCTATATTGAATCCGTCTGAAAAATAGCGGGCAATGTCTGTGGTAAACCAAGGTTGTAGCATAGAATATAATCTGAGTGAAAAGCCAGAAATGATCGCAAATATAATGAATATGAGTATGTCTTTATCTTTTAGATTGATCCTGGTGATTCCCTTTTCTTCATCCTTTTTACCCCTTTTGCTAACAAAAATAATGAGCCACGATAGAAAGCAACAGAACAATAATTGGGCCAATGTATAAGATCCAAAATCATGCCCATTGATCATAAAAATTTTCAAAATGGGTTGGAGGGTAGAAGCAAAGCAGAAAAAATAAAGAAATAAAATAGGATATAGGATGAATATCATTCCTTATTTTGTAGGTGCTTGGTCATGATCAATTTTGTACCCTTGGAATAAGAGGTATCATAATTCAAGTAGTCCATGAATTCTTCCATGAGATAAACCCCCAGACCCCCTTCTCTGAATTCATCTAATGGCCTTGATTTTATTTCTGATCGGGGAGTTCTTATACCATAGTCTCTGATATGGATTTCAATCCGATTGGAATATTTATGAAATTCTACCAAAATGGGCATTTCATAGCATCGTTTATATGCATGTTGGATCACATTATTTAGAGCCTCTGTAAAAGCTACCTGTATGTTATAGGCCTCTAATTTTGAGAATCCAAGATCATGGGCAAACTGAAATGCATATTTACGCATACAACGTACGTACCTGGGATGCGAATAAAACTTATGTTTGGATATTTCAGAAGACACGATCAAAATTTAAGGGCACTCACAGTCAGATACATCCACTTCTTGTACCTCTTCTGGAGTAATATTTATATTCATTTTACATATTCTATGAGATTCAGGGAAACCATCTTCTCCATCTTCCAAGCCATTAGAGGCTTGCTCTTTCTTATCCTGAGTTATATAGAGATCATATTCTCCAAAAGAGATATTTTTTATTGAAAGCGCACTCGTTCTGGTTGCAACCAAGGGTAGTTTTGAAATATTAAATGTTTCTCCTGCGGGTATCAAAGCAAAATAAGATAATCCACCAATACATCTTTCCGCATTAAAATTTCTTATTAAAAGATCATTTACTTGCATATTAGAATAGATTCTGACCCCGATCAATATAGTTCCTCCTAGTCTTTGATTAATAGGGGGATTAGAGGAAGTGTTATCATATTCATGATATTCCAACCAATCAGATGGTCCAATGAATGTAGTTCTGTTGTTGCCATCTTTTACGATATGTTTCATGAGTAGGTTTTTTAAAAAAATTCTAATCTCTAACGTAAAAGGAGCATTCGTATCCGGGATGATCAGCTTAAGATCATTTTTATACAAATAAAAAAAACGAGATGGTGTTGAATTAGAGTCATCTTCTTTTCGATAATCATAGAATTGTTTTATATTACTACCGTATATATCTCTATTGTCAAATAATGTATCTTCTTGTGTTTCTTCTAATGATGCATTATAGGTAAAAGAAGGTCTGCTTACAAATTTACGCAGTAATATGGCCATGGATTTATACTCTTTTACTTCCAGGTCTTTTGCTGGATAAGAAAAACCTTCTTCAAAAAAAGCATCGAGTTTTTCGATACCATTTGTTCCAATGCATTCTTTTAATTCTTTATCATCAATAGATATATTAGAAGCACATAATAATTGTCTTTCTATAGCAAAATTCCTTTGATCATTTTCATCAATGTCTATAAAATTAGTAGGATTTTTTTCAGAAACGACTATTCTGGCGATATCTAAATAAAGTTTCAAATCATTACTATTAACTGCAATATTTAAATTAGAAGCTAAAGGTTCTTGCTCAACATACTCATTGTTATAAATGATATCATTCCAGGGATAGGGATCATTTGTTTCATAAGTTCCTTTCAAAATCAAAGATAATCTTGAATTAAGTAATTCAGACAATACAGGGAAAGAGCTACAGCAAACAAAAAAAGGGAGAGAAACTAAAGTTAGTATTCTTAAAATAATCTTCACCTCCTAAGTTAACTTGATGGAATATTAAAGCTTATAGAAATGCCTACATTGAAAAAATGAGCATTCACAATTTTTAGATCCGGATTCTCTGGTGGGAGGTCAATATGACTTTCGATTATAAAATAATAATCAATTCTTAGACCCATATTTACATATTTTCCGGCAGGAAAATACATTTCAAAACCAGAAAAGATAGCAGGATATGTATTTTGATGCCTTTCAGGGCGATTCTTAAAATGATTTGCCCCCATGCCTAGTTTCAACTGAAACTTCAATGGAAATTCAATGGGAAGAAAATAAGAAATGGCTCCATAAGTAGGGATAGATATCAATGCCTGCGTATCATCTGATCCATAATAGCTAAAGGAAGAAGCAGCCTCTAATCGCCACGTGTCAGTTGGAAAATTAAATCTTACGAAAAGCCCTCCTCCAAAACTCGTCTTTAAGACATCACTATATTGTGTACCAGGCAAAGGGGCTACTGGTCCAAACCAAATTCCTATCTGAGGTATAAATCTATAGGCATCTAATTTATATTGAGCTTGTATATTGGCCCCAAATAAAAAAAGGAAACCAAATATGATTAAAATATGTATTCTCTTAAAAACTTTTTGCATATCCGAATAATTTATAAAAATTACCTTGTCTGTGAAAAGTTACTTACTGTAAAGGTAAAATTAAGTTGATTTGGTAGATGATGTACAATTCAGGTTATTGGCTTTTTGCCTATTTTATTATAGCATATCTATGGGATCAATATCAATTTCATATTTAACCAGATTATTGCTCTTCTTGATCTTACTCATATAGCCTTCCAGTATCCTGGTAAATGTATGTAATTCTGCATACTTTTTATTCTTTAAGAGTAAGTGATAGCGATACATCTCTCTGATCTTATAAATAGAGGCAGCGGTTGGGCCTAATATTTCATCTAACTTATAGTCAGCAGCATCATTAAATAGATTCTTCTGGTAAATTGTATGCTGCAGATAGTTATGGACCTGGTTGACAAATTGCTTTAATTTCTGTTCATCTTCACTCTTAATAGTGATCCGTACCATTCTACAATAAGGGGGGAAATTCATTTTCTTTCTCAATTGCAATTCTTTTTCCAAAAAATTCTGGTAACGATAAGAAGATGCATATTGAATGGCTTCATTTTCTGCTTGCATGGTCTGCATGATCACCTCTCCGGAAGAATGCCTTCCAGCCCGTCCCGAAGCCTGTATCAACAATTGAGACACTCTTTCTACCGCTCTAAAGTCAGGTAGATTTAAACCAACATCTGCATTTAAGATACCCACCAATGTGACTCCTGGCAGATCAAATCCTTTTGCGATCATCTGAGTTCCTATCAAAATTTTAATTCTTTTTTCCCTAAGGTCTTTTAAAATATCCTTTACATAATCTTTTGTCCTGGCCGTATCCTGGTCTATGCGCGCATAGGGTACACTTGGGAAATGAAATTCAATTGCGTCTTCAACCTTTTGAATACCTTTCCCCAATAGAGTTAAAGGCCTTTCACAATTAGGACAAAGAGGATGATATTCCTGTTTATGGCCGCACAAATGGCATTGCAAGTATACATCCAAAGATCTTCTTTTGTTCTTCACCGAGATATTGTCTTTATGATAAGTCAGTGAAATAGAACACCTTTTGCAACCTATACTCTTTCTGCATTTCTTACAAAAAGCAAAATAATTGTAGCCTCTTCGGTTCAAAAGTAAAAGCACTTGCATTTTTTTCTTAAGATGTGTTTGGATTGCCTTGATCAGGAAGGTTGAAAATACGGATACTTCCGAATCAAAAATATTATGGTATACCAAATGAATCTTAGGCAATGGCAATCCAGTGGCTCTTTTATGCAGAAAATATATCTGCATCCTATTTTGTTTCACTAGAAAATAACTTTCTATTGACGGTGTCGCAGAACCCAATATCAATTGAGTTGATTTTTTATGCAATTTACTGATCTCTTTTAAACGCTGCCAAGCGATTGTCTTTGCATGATAATACGGACGCTGATATTCTTTATAAGAAGTATCATGCTCTTCATCCAGGATGATCAAAGAAAGATCTTTAACAGGCGCAAATACAGCCGATCTGGTACCCACTACAAATAATGCTTCTCCTCTCTGAAGTTTTTTATATTCGGCCAGCCTCTTACTTTTTGAGAGACTGGAATGAAGGAGCACCATTTTGGATTGATAATAAGGCTTTAATAATTCCAGAAAATGATAGGAAAGTGCAATCTCAGGCAAAAGCAATATGACTCCTTTTTTTTCTTTCAGTGAATTATTGATCAATTCGATGTATATTCTGGTCTTCCCGGATCCAGTGACTCCAAATATTAAATGCAATCCTGGTTGTTGACCTTCCTTAGGATAAGAATTGATCTTCTCTAAGGTTTGCCTCTGATCAGAGAGTAGTTTTTTCGTTTCTGGTTTAGGAGGCAATGTATCTTCCAATGCCTGATCCCGATTCGCCCTGCCAGACGGTATCATCCTGAAAATAGCCTCTTCCATAGAACATAAATAATGCTCTTTCATGAATTCGGCTATATTGATCTGTTCTTCATTGACTATGGGATGCTGATCGATCACCCTTAAGACAAGATTGTAGTTTTTAAAAGAAGGTTCCTCATCGTCCAGGATATCAATGATCAGAGCCGCTTCTTTTTTATTCTTTAACTGTACCAGAACCCTTTTATATTTTTGGACATCATTTATGAACTTTTCTGGTACTCTATAAAGAATAGAATAATATCCTGGTTGGTCAAATAGCAATCTTACTAACATTTTAGTAGCCAAAGCTACCTTTAAATATTTTACAAATTAAAAGTAAAATATTCATCGCATTGAATACAATTAGGAGATTGATTATATTTTTGATTATAATGTTGAACCCAGTCATCCTTGCCCTTTTCCCAGATATCTTGAATAGAAGCCAAATTCAAATCTCCATGTATTTTCTGATTTTGGATGTCCTGTTTGCAAAAAGAAACTTTTCCATCGGCACGAATAAAAATATCTCGTCTCAAATGCCAGCATGCTGATCTTTCTAAAGGAGTCATATCCGAAACCCTTCTTTCAGGCATCATCCCTATGTAAGAGTTATATTTTTGTAATAAAAAGGAAATAGATTTTTTTTGGGTGAATTCATAAATACTATCGATCTCGGATTCATTTTCATTTATTTTGAGCATTTGCAAATAAATATTTTTCAAATATTTAGGATCTTTTGTTTGTATCCTTTCGATCAATGTATCTAAGTTTTTTTCTATTTTCCCCAAAAATGAATCATCCACTCCATGCATTTTCCCATAATCCTTTAAACTATTCAAATTCAATATCCATCTTATTTTATTGTATTGAGGGTGTTCTACCAGATCATATATTTTTTCTAAATAGTAAAAATTTGTCTCTATCACCAGATTTTTAAGCTTATCTAAATTTAATAATTGAGTACAATATTCATATATTTTAGGATGTTGGGTAGGTTCTCCCATACCGCCAAAACAAACAGAACTATCCCCAAAGCTATGGTTTAGATATTCTTTTACTTTATGAAAACACTCATCCGAAAAAATGGCAGGATCAATTTTAGTGTATTGTCTGGGGCAAAATATGCATGCATATTCACAATCAGATATCAATTCTAATTCGATATAAGAAGGCAATGTACGCAGTATAGTAGAATTCCTTTTTAAAATAGATTTCAATTCTTTATAGGGAGAGTATATATCATTCGTCTTTCCGAATATGCTATATGTTTTTACGACAGAGCGTAGATTCTGTAGGCCCATATCCAGGCGTAGCATACGCATATCGGGTTCTTCATAATGTATCTCTACATGGAATTTATTTATATTTTTCTCCAGATGATCTCTTAATGGGAATACCATTCCATTTGGATCATCCAGAATATTTTCATCCTGTATAGAAAAAGCTTCGATCAAACTTTGATCGATGATAGTGGGTACAATTCCATGGGGCAGGTTCTCTGCAAAACTATAGTCTGCTCCATATTTTAAATGAATAGATAAAAGCTCTTTAAAAATATGAAAATCCCAAAGAGGGAAAATAGAATCAATATAAGCAATACATTGAATATGGGGGAATGCTTTAAAAATCTTATGCGCCGAATATAGCTCATGCTGTTCTGGTAATATATTTACCTCTTTTTTGATCTGGTCTATTAATTGACCAATAAATGGTGAATCCTTTTTTGTAAAAGTTGTTGCCCCTGGAAAAGAAAGATGAACAGTTTTGTCCAAACGATTTACTTTTTCACAAAATGCATTGAATAAAAGAATGATTTTTTCAGAGGATAAAAAATCATCATACAAGCCATCTAACAGAGAATTCCAAAATTGATATGTTTCCCTGGAGAAATGGATCAATATATGAAAATTTTCAGCATATTCTGTAGAGATTTTTGAAAGAGCAGGATTTGATTTCACGTTTAATAGGTAGATTGCTTATAATTTTCAAGAAAAATTTTTACACCGAGCCTACTACGTTCTCTTACCAGCCATTTTTCAAAGGCTCGGTTCTGTTTTTCTCTGGTTAAAATGGCTTTTATCTGATTTTCTACTTCTTGCAGACGAACTTGTTTTCTTGACTCAACCTTTACTATATAATAAGCCCCCTTGATCACAATCTCCGGAGAGACCTGGCCTATTTTGGTTTGAGAGATCAATCCAGCTAAATAGCGATCAAATATAGCAATCTCATCAATCCTTTTCCAACCTACCAGACCACCTTTTTTGGCCGAAGGATGTTTGGAATATTTACGAGCGGCTTTAGCAAAATCATTTTTAGCCATTTTTTTTGCTTTTATGATCAATTTATTGGCTCTTATTTCATCTTGTGTATTCCCAGCTTTAAATGGAATCACGATCAGCCTGTATTTGAATCTATCCCCTATTTGTTGGTTTTTATTTTTTGCATACCATTGACTTATTTCTTTATCTGTGGGAGGAGAGAATTTTATCTTTAGCTGGGCTAATTGTTCTGCGATGATCCTTTCTTTTAATGACTTGCGGTATTCTTCCCAAGACATTTTAAATATTTTTGTAATCGTTCGTTTAAATTTTTCTAAACTTTTAAAACCCCTTGCTTTCATTTCTTTATCGATCTGATTATCAATTCTTTCTTTAGAAACTACAATGGATTCCTGTTCCGCTGCAATTGAAATGATGGTTTGATCAATCAAAATATCCGTTGCCTTGTTCTCTAAGAGGTTTTTATCTTTAGGGATGCTCTTAGAATTTTTTTTCATGAATATTATTTTTTCTTCCAGATCTATACGAGTGATGCCACGATCCCCTACCACGGCTATAAAATCATTTATAATTTTAGAATGAACAGAAAAAGTAAACTGAAAAAATGAAAAGGCAACTATCTTAAAGAAAAGCCATTTAAGCATTGCATACATTATATTATAATTCTGAAAAACCAGTAAATATAGACATTATCAGATAGTTTATCTTTACGTCAAGTATCTAATATCTCAAATATGTAGAAACCAATGCCGTTAGGCTGTACTTTGTACATATATTTTACACTACTTATTCGCTTCCCCATAATTTTTAAGATTGAGAGATTTAATAAAACTTTCAAAAACGATTTAATATTATTTTGCACTAAAAATAGAATGCCATTCCATTTTTTCCTTTTCACCCTAAGGGCACAGCGCTTTGTTTCTTTCTTCTTCCAGCTTATTTTGGGAGAGACAAGCGGTTTGGGTGCATAACATGGATGTTTTTATTTCCACCCCAAACACTTGGCGTCCTGGGTTGCTACGCAACACCATTCGGAGCAAGTCGTTTGCCCATGCAAAACTTCCATGTTTTGCAAGTTTCCGTTCGTGAAACTTAGTATATCCTCATCAAAACCGCTTCCGCTGGTTTTGATTCGGGCACATGGCTGTCACGTATGTGGCCATAGGCTCGATCTGGGTTACACGATGTAACCCGCCCAGCCTAATTTCTATGGCAAAGTAGCGGGTTCTTTTTTTTCACCCTACGGGCACAGGTCTTACACTAAGAAAAAAAAAGAATAAACAATTACTTTTTAAACCTATACCTGGTGGTATAACTAGCCATGGGGGTGGTACCCCTGGTAAAGGTAACTTTTAAATAAAATTCAGCACCTGCTGCGAGAGAATTTATTCCATTGATCACACCTGCATTGGTTACTGTGGGTGCAGTCAAAGCATTACCGTTTGCATCTTCTATTACATAACTACCCGCGGCAGTGCCCTGAACTCCCGTACCAGAAGTAGTAATATCCATGGCGGCATCTACTATGTCATAGAAAAATACGAAGTCACTAGCAGAAGGTCTTCCAAGGGTAGTGTTTGAAAAACGTAAAAAACCAGATGCCATTCTTACCGCCTGCTCATCTGCCGTTTGGGGAATAGAGGCTATAAAGGGATATTCTGTATTAGAACCAAAATTCCATACAAAGTCATCCATATTGTTAACACTACCGTCATTATTGCTGTCATATCGAACAGAAGATTCATCGGTTCCCGTGGTAGGGTTATCATCCATATCTGCATTATCGACGTCAAAAGGAGTTTGCCAATTAAAGAAAATGGTGGGAGATGCATCATCGCATGTTCCTGTATCAATGGATGTATTCGTAGTAAATGAAGATGATGCAAAGCCGCCTACACAAGTAAGAGTACCTGTATTACTGCCTACAGCCATTTCGTTCATCTGGGTTACTTCCGCACCGGCTTGGAATAATATTGAAGTATCTTGATCATAGTAGGAATTGGTTATACTACCAGCATTATGCACCCCAACCAGTCCGCCTGCATTAGCATCAGAAGAAGAAACATTACCTGTAGAGTAGGAATTGGTTATACTATCAGCATTATGCAACCCTACCAGGCCGCCTGCATTAGAAAGAAAAGAACCAGAACCAGAAGCATAAGAAGAAACATTACCTGTAGAGTAGCAATTGGTTATAGTGGCACTATTACTCCCTACCAGGCCGCCTGCAAAAGAAAAAGTTCCAGAAGAAGAAATATTTCCTGTAGAGTAGCAATTGGTTATACTATCAGCATTATGCAACCCAACCAGTCCGCCTGCAGCAGAAGAAAAAGAAGAAGAAGAAGAAATATTCCCCGTAGAGTAGGAATTGCTTATACTACTACCTCTATTATTATTCCCTACCAGACCACCTGCAAAAGAAGAAGCTCCAGAAGAAGAAGAAGAAATATTCACATTCAATAAGCCAATATTCCTGATATTCGCACCCAGTGTATACCCGAAAAGACCCGCATTAGAGGCGCCAGAGGTAAGATTCATATTGATTGTAAGATCATTTATGGTGAATCCTTTTCCGTCTAAAGTACCTGTGAAAGACATATCATCAGCGTTGTTACAAATATTATCTACCCCACAGTTTCCAATGGGTTGAAATCCTGTGCATGTACCCGTAGTGCCTGTGGGGCATGCATTGGTGGCAACCGTAGAAGCATCTATATTTTGACCTAATTCATAGAAGGCATCCAGATCATCTCTCATTGCCTGCAATTGATTTGCATTGCATATAATGTATGGATCATTTTCTGTTCCAGCGCCATAATTTTCTCCGGGCATATCGGGGATAAAATCAGTTTCGGCACCAGCGCCTGGCTGGGTACATGTAGTTTCGTCTTCTACAATAGTCACCGTTGTATTGCTTATGCTGACCCCATGATATGGGTTCATTTCATTTATCGTGGAGGCGACGTATGACACAGTAAAGTCTCTGTCTGCCGTCAAGATATCATTGCCTTGTATGGTAATGGTGGCCATCTTGGGAACATTCCAATTGCCTGGTGTGAATGTAAGAATACCAGGTGATATGCTTGCCTCATTGGAAGTCTCTGTCAATGTTATCTCTACATTTTGTGCTGGTTCATGGCTAATGGATATCATTATATCTCGAGTATCTCCTTCGTCGATACTCAACGTTGCCGGTATCGTTACCGTGGGCATTTCATTGTCCTGGATGGTGACCATTAGGTCATGAACGGGAATGGAGTTATAGTTAGAATCACTACTGCTAGAGGCATGAACAATGGTAACATCAACATCCCCTAAGGCGATGTCATCATCTGCAAAAGTTAATGTCACCGTTTGGGCACTATTCCAATCAGTGGCGGTAAAAGTGAGGTTGATGAATTCATTTGGCATGTCAGCAGTATTACCACCAGAGCTCAATTGTAAATTATCAGGGGAATTGGCAGGCAGGCTGATCTGGATTATTACATCATCAGAAGGCTGTGAGTTTAAAACTACTGTATATGAGGTATCGCTGCCTCCTTCCATAACAGTTACACTGCTAATACTATAGCTGATCTCAAAAGAGTCATTATCCATGGTCATCAATTGGATGCTATGCGTTTGGCTATTATAATCAGAATCACTACTGGTAGAGGCATGAGCAATGGTAAAACTGCCATCCTCTGAAATTATACCATCATCTACAAGAGATAATGTTACCGTTTGGATACTATCCCAATCAGTGTTGGTAAAAGTGAGGGTGATGGATGCACTTGCCTTATCAGCAATCTGGGTACCATCGCTTAATTGTAGATTAACAGGAACAAGGCCAGGCAGACTGATTCGGATTCTTACATCATCAGAAGGCTGTGAGTTTAAAACTACTGTATATGAGGTATCGCTGCCTCCTTCCGTAAGGGTTGCATTACTAGCGCTATAAGTGATTCCGGGATTGTCATTATCTGTAGTCATCACTGTTAGAATATTGTTTAGGCGATTATAATCAGAATCACTACTGCCAGAGGCATGATTAATGGTAACATCCACACCCCCTAAGGCGATGTCATCATTTATAAGAGTTAGTGTTACCGTTTGAGAGGTATCCCAATCAGTGTTGGTAAAATTAAGGGTGATGGATTCATTTGCCATGTCAGCAGTATCACCACCAGAGCTCAATTGCAAATTATCAGGGGAACTGGCAGGCAGACTGATTTGGATCATTACATCATCAGAAGGCTGGGTATTCAAAGAAATCATGTATTCATACTCATCTACATTTGCATCGTCTTCCGCAAGTGTGATCGTATCAGGCAATCGTGAGTTATCTGGTTGTGCATAAGTGATGCCAATCTCGTTGCCATTGATTGGACCTGGATCCCGATCAATCTTACAATGAGATAAAAATAAAAAACTTGTGAACAGAAATATTGTTCCTTTTTTAAAGATAAGTTTCATGAATTTCTCCTAAAAGAACAAAATATACTTGAATCTATATGCTTGATCCAATAATACATGTCAAGTAAAAAAATTGTCTGAAAAAGTATAAGTCTTTAACCTTTGGACATATTCGCTGTTTCACAACATAAAGATGTCTACAAAAATTATTTTATCTTTTTAAAAAAAGGATAACTTTTTTATTATACTTTACTAGCTTAATTTAATATTTAGTTCTGTTCATCCTTTATATTAAAAATGTTTGATAAATTATCTATTCATCATCTAAAATACTCTTTAGATATAAATGATATCATAAAAATAGCAGATCAGGGATATAATGTAATCCCTATTTACCAGAATTGTATTTTCGACATGGACACTCCTGTGAGTCTTTATATAAAGTCTGGGGGCTGGAAGACTCCTTATTCATTTTTATTAGAATCTGTTACAGGAGGGGAAAATATAGGCAGATATAGTTATCTAGGTTTGTCTAATGAAGGGATCATAACCGGAAAAAAGGGGAAATATTTTTTTATCCAGGGAGGGAAAAAAAAACAAATTAAAGCGGATAGTGCCTTGGAATCTCTGAAAAAAATACTTCTTGGTTATAAAGTATTTGAACCTGAAGAACTTTCTGGTTTTTATGCCGGTGCTGTTGGTTTTTTCTCTTATGAAATCATTCATGATCATGAAAATCTAGGGACTATTCCTAAAAAAGATACGATCTCAATACCCGATCTGCATTATATTTTACCTAAATTAATTATATGGTTTGATCATGCAAAGAGAATGATCAAGATCATTTCAAATATTTATTTGGAAAAAAATTCTGATATTTCCTTAAAATATGAAGAAGCAAAGAATAATATACATGAATGCCTGCAAAGGATCATTTCTGACCACAGCTTAAAAGAATACGAAAAATTATCTTTTCCCAAATTCACGGATAAGCCTATCCTATGGAATTGTGATACAACAGATGAAGAATATAAAGATATGGTGACAAAGGCAAAAAATTATATAAAAAAAGGAGATATTTTTCAGGTAGTTCTTTCTAAAAGATTCTTCAGAGAATATCAATATGATCCCTTTTTCTTATACAGGTCATTGAGGGTTGTTAATCCAAGTCCTTATATGTTTTATTTACATTTTCCAGATCATTTTTTAGTAGGAAGTTCCCCGGAAATCTTAGTAAAAAAGAAAGCAGATAAAGTCCTGGTAAGACCTATTGCGGGTACCATTGCCAGAGGCAAAAATATAGAAGAAGATGAAAAATTTGCCCAAAAACTTCTATTAGACAAAAAAGAGATCGCTGAACATATAATGCTGGTGGACTTAGGCAGAAATGATCTGGGGAAAATTTCTGAATTTGGTTCTGTTAAAGTAGATGAATTTATGATCGTTGAAAAATATTCTCATGTAATGCATATTGTTTCTAATGTAACCGGAAGGCTTAAATATGATAAAGACTCTTTTGACTGTCTTTGGGCTACCTTTCCAGCGGGTACCGTGTCGGGAGCACCTAAGGTAAGGGCTATGCAAATCATTGAAGAAATGGAAAAAGAGGTCAGGGGTGTATATTCGGGATGCGTTGGTTTTTTTAGCTTCAATGGAGACATGGATGTAGCCATTACTCTTAGAACCATGCTGGTCAGGGATAAGACCGTATACCTACAGGCAGGGGCTGGAATTGTATTTGACTCCATACCAGAGGCCGAAAATAATGAAGTATTTAAAAAATTACAGGCGCTATTTCAATCAGTTGAATTATTTTATTCGGGTGGAATGAACCTGAAGTAGATTATTTTAAATGATATTTTTCTTAGACAATTATGATTCATTTACCTACAATTTGGCTCAATATGTGGGTATGCTAGAACCAGATATCAAGGTAGTGCGCAATGATCAAATATCTGTCGATGAAGTTTTAAGAATGGATCCCCGGGGAATCATTATTTCTCCCGGCCCAAAAACTCCTAAGGAAGCGGGTATTTCTAAAGAACTTATTAAGCAGGCAATGGGTAATATTCCTTTATTAGGAATATGCCTAGGACACCAGGCCATCGGCGAAATTTTAGGAGCAAATACGATCCAGGCAAAAGAGATCGTACATGGTAAAAGCTGCCAGGTAATTCATAATCAAAAAGATATTTTAAGGGATATCCCCTCCCCTCTGGAGGCTGGCAGATACCATTCTCTGGTAATTGATCCAGATACCATCACAGATAAAATAGAGGTCATTGCCACAACAGATCAAACTAGTAAAGCGCACGAAAAAACGATCATGGGTATTAAAGCAAAGGAACATAAGAATGTATGGGGATTACAATTTCATCCTGAATCGATTCTTACAAAAGAAGGATTTCAGATCATAAAGAATTTTATCAATGTCACCATTGAGCCATAATCCATTCCTTGTTCAGCTCTTCATTTAGGGTGCGGCAAAGTTTTCATTTAGGCTTCGTTCCTTAAATTTAATGGTTTTGCCCATTTTTTTTCGATAATTCAAGCGACATGGCGACATGAGAGATCAATTCAAGATGTCAACTATTTTTTAAATTTATGCATTTGTTAAGCTTTTGGATACAGAAGATGATTTGATGTTAAAGAAAGCAGAGAAATACATGAAGATAAAGGAATGCCTTAAGAGAGCAGAAGAATTTTCTCTCGATTCTAAAACAGACTAAAAACTTTAGGGAACTATTGCTCAGAGGGATTCAGAAGGCTAGAATAGAGGTAAAAATCGCTGCGATATCCTTCAATTTTAGCAAAATGATACGGGAGCAGCTTGTATAGATCAGGAAATTAGGAAATTATTTCGTATTTTCGAGAAAAAATATCAAAAAACCTTCGGGAACAAAAAATACGATATAGATTACAATGTAGTAAATTATTCTTCTGTGTTGAGGCACAGGCTCCTTTGGCGGCATTGGTTATTGTATAAATTTTAGAAATGATTTGCTCTTAGATGTCAGAATTTAAAAATGGCATATGGCTTTACAAAAGAAAAAAATAATTAATCATCTTATTCTTCCAGAGTCTACTGTAAAAATAGATTTTGTTTCCGAAAAGAAAAAGAATCTTCTCTCTGTTCACTTCATACCATCTGTTCAAGATGCTAAAAATTCTAAAAAAGGAGCGAAGAAAAAAGTCTCTGATAGAAAAACACTCAATAAAAAATATCCATCTCTAAATTCTTACTCTTTTTTTGAAGGGAAATTAAAAGAAATTGTGCATACCCCCCAGGAAATTTTTGTAGGAATAGGTAAATTAGAAGAATTATCAATAGACAATTTTTCGGATATAGTAAGAGAATTATTTCAAAGAATTGTATTTCAGCTACAAGAAGTACAATTTGAAATAACGGAAGAATTGATCCAAAAAATACAGATCCATAATATGGGGAATATTATGGCCACCGCATTGGGCATGAATATCTATCCAACAGATATTCTAAAATCCAAGCCTTCTAAAGAGAAATTAACATTAAAGAAAATTACTTTTAGCCTAGGCAAGATAACCTTAGCAGAATTTAAAAAGAGTTTTCTTCATTATAAACTACTTTCTAATCACATCAATGCAATGAGGCAGATACAATCTCTACCTGGCAATTATTTCACTCCTGAAGCTGCTGCAGAAAGAGCTAAAAATGTAGCCGCTGAATTCAATCTAAAGATCAATATATTGAATGAAAAAGATTTGAAAAAAATAGGGGCAGGGGGTATATTAGCCGTTTCGAGAGGTTCCGCCACAGATGCTAAATTGATCGTTTTAGAATACAACCCCCGTGGTAATGCAAAAAAGAAAATACCAACATTGGCATTGATTGGGAAAGGGGTTACTTTTGACACAGGGGGAATTTCAATCAAGCCTAGTGGAGACATGCATGAAATGAAATATGATATGTCTGGGGCAGCAGCGGTAATGCATTCTGTTTCGGCCATAGCAGAGTTAAAATTACCTGTCCGCGTAGTAGGAGTCATGGGGATGGTGGAGAACATGCCCGGAAGTATGGCATTCAAGCCTGGCGATGTTTATACCTCTTTAAAAGGCTTAACTATTGAAGTACAAAATACAGATGCCGAAGGTAGATTGGTTTTAGGCGATCTGCTATACTATGCAGAAAAAAATTATAAACCTGATCTGATCATCAATCTGGCTACTCTTACGGGTGCATGTGTAGTAGCGTTAGGCTATTTTTATGCTGGCCTTTTTACTTTAAAAGATAATGTAAGAGATTTTATGCTAGATGCTTCTGAAAAATCAATAGAACCAATATGGCCCCTGCCTATAGGGGAACGCTATAAAAACATGCTAAAGTCAGATATTGCGGATCATAATAATATAGGTGGCAGAGGAGGCGGGGCTTCTAGCGCTGCTAGCTTTTTATCTTTATTTGTTAAGAAAGAGACAAATTGGGCGCATTTGGACATCGCAGGCATTGGATTTATCAAATCTTCTTTTCAATTATATCCTAAAGTTGCTACGGGTTTCGGTATTCGTCTATTGAGCGAAATCGCCAATAAAATGTCTAAAAATATAAAAGATCTGACCAAATGAAATCCACAAATACGCCTAGAGTAGGGATTATTGGGGGAACAGGCTTATATGATATCAATGGCGTAGAAATTCTAAAAACAGTATATCCCAAAACTCCCTGGGGGTATCCCTCGGAGAAAATTACTCTGGCTGGTTTTAAAGATGAACAAGGGGGGGGGTATCTTGAACTGGCTTTCTTGCCCCGTCATGGTAGATATCATTCTATTTTGCCCACAGAAATACCTCAAAAAGCCAATATAGCAGCCTTAAAAATGCTGGGAGTGGATTACATTATTTCATTTTCTGCTGTTGGTTCTCTTAAAGAAGAAATTTCTCCTACTCATTTCGTATTACCCTCTCAAATCATTGATCGTACTGTTCATAGAGGAAATACATTTTACGGAAATGGAATTGTAGTCCATATTAGTTTCGGAGATCCATTTTCTAAAAGTTTGTTTAATATTTTTGAGGATGTCATAAGAAAGTTAGAAATACCTCTGCACACAGAAGAAACACTTATCTGCATAGAAGGCCCTGCTTTTTCTACCAGAGCTGAATCTAAATCATATAAATCATGGGGAGGAGGTATCATAAACATGTCTGCATTGCCAGAGGCTAAATTGTGCAGGGAATTGGAGATAAATTATCAGATGATATGCATGACAACGGACCATGATTCATGGAGAGAACAATATGAATCCGTGACCGCAAAGGAGATAATGCAAGTGATCAAGGATAATTCAAAGAAGGCCAATTTAATTTTGCAAAATGCTTTCCCCTCATTAATTGAACTCATAGCAAAAGAAAATCCTTTAAAAGGAAGTATAAAAAATAGTATCATTACACCATCTTCTAAAAGCCCCAAGAAGCTGAAGAAAAAATTGAATAAACTTTTGCCAGGTTATTTTTAAGCAAAGTATTATTTAAAAATGGAATTGCAAAAATTCTGGCTCCAAAATCATTTAAAAATTGTAGGTATATTTTTATGCGGATTTGCGCTATGCAGTTCATTCTCTATTTCCCTTACCCAGGTTTTCCTAGTGCTAAGTATTATAGCTGCTCTGATCGATCTTTTTTTCTATCGGAAAATAAGCAAGTCTATATCCTCGACTAGTCTAACGAAACAAGAAGAGAATTACATTCAGTATTTTTCGCATTATAGAATGCTTACTATATTTTATTATTTTATCGCCTGGATAATATTAAGGACTCTTCACATATTCTTATCAGATGACCCTTTGGTGGAATTGTTTTATTATAGAGAAATATGGTTGATATTGATCGTTCCTTTGATCGTATTTCATCTGGAACAAAAGGTCTGGTTCAAATATTTTATTCTATGCCTTGTATTGGGCTGTGCTTCTACAGGGGCCTATAATTTATACCAGCATTTTAGTCTTGATCTACAATTAGGATCCTATAGGGTAGGCGGCTTTAAAAATACAAACAATCCATTGACTTATACTGGAATTACAGGAGTCACTTTTTTTATTGTTTTAGGGAGCGTATTTTACTTTTTTGCTGAAAAGAAGAGGCAATTTGCCATTCTGATCTCTGGATTACTTTTATTCGTATTCGCAGGATTTATATTGTCTCAGAGCCGCAGTGGCTATATCGCCTTGATACCTGCCATTATTTTCTTTTTTGCCTGTTTTTTTAGAAAAAAATTTATTTTTGTTTTTCCTATTCTATTGATTTTATTTGCCTATGTCTATTCCAAGGTACCCGCCTTTGAATTGGTATTTCAGAATGGCAAAAGAGAATTATTACTCAACATTCAGCAAAATCAACTTTGCGGTTCTTTTTGGAATCGTATTCACTTGTGGGAAGCTGGAATAAGTATGTGGATTGAAAATCCTGTGATCGGCACAGGGAACGCAGACTATCCAAAGGAACATAAAAAACATATGTCCCCGAAGGCATGCACCGTAGCAGCCCAACCAACTGCCCATATGCATAATGATTATTTGAATATATTGGTTTTATTTGGATCCATTGGTTTTTCTATATATATATTATTCTATTTTCTGCCTATCTTTTCTTTGTGGTCCAATAGAAATTTAGATTCAAAAATAAGTTCCAGATGGCTTCTGATCGGTTCTGTTTCATCTATTGTAATGATGTTTTTCATGGGAATGTTTCAGGCTCATTTTACAGACGAAGAAGTGCAAATGTTATTTTGGGTCGCTGTTGCTATTTTTTATAAATATAATAAATTATCTTGACAACCTTCATCATAAATAGAATATAGTTTCTAAATTTCTTTTTGAAGGGGTATATTTATGAGGATAAACATCAAGAGTTTTGTTATTTCTTTTTTTATCTTAGGTTTATTTTCTTCTTCTATGGCTGGGCCTATTTATGAAGAATTTAAAAAAAGGCAAGCAGATATTCAAAAACTCAGATATGGTCAATCATCTCAAAAAAGACAATTGGATTATAATCTGTATATTTCTATTAAAAGAGCATTGAAGCGATGGTTCGATTATGCAGATTCTGATAAAATAAAAGCAAGTGACCTGACTTATGAAAAATCCGGACACCATGAATTAACCTTCTATGTAAAATACAAGGAATTTATAGGCTATTTTACTTATCATAGTGATCCTTCTATATATTTTGTATTGCCTATACAAGAGAAATTAATTCTACCGCCAGGAGTACAAGTAAAAAGAAATGACAGTTTACTAAATCCTCCACCTGATGCAAAGGATGCTCCAAACACAAAAGTAGAAAATAAAAAAGCAGAGGATACAGTTTCAAAATCCCAATAATTAGATACAAAATTACGCAAGGCTTGCCTTATTTTGTAGAATACCGGATAGAATTATTTTTAAAAATATAAATGGCCTCTCCTATCATTGCATTAAGTACATGCCCTACTCTTTCTGAATCTAAAAAACTGGCTAAAAGACTTGTCCAGAGAAAACTGGCGGCCTGTGTAAATATCATTGGTCCTATAAGGTCTTTTTATACATGGGAAGATAAATTGCAAGAAGAAACAGAGTTTAAATTATTCATTAAAACAGTTGAAAACAAGTGGAAAGAATTACTTGAATTTTTTAATACAAATCATAGTTATTCTGTCCCTGAAGTTACTAAGATGAAAATAGAAGACATGGACCCTAAATATCTTTCATGGCTAGTAGAGAATACATTATAATCTATTTTCGAGCTATATCGTAACAAAAAACTACTTTTATCGCTTGGTTTTAGGCATCTTATTATGCCGTTGCAGTTATGCTAATAAATCATTAGATCAATAGTCTTAAACCTATCAAGAAAAGAAATAAGCTTATAACGATACGAAATTTTTTCTCTGGTATATGGTCCACAATTTTCTTAGCGATGAGAGCCCCCAGGAATGATGCAGGAATGAAAATAAAAAGGCCCCAGAGTAATCTGGTTTCTAACATGGATCCGTTTAGTATATAGGTAGTTATGCGTGTTGTGTCTATAACAAAGGCGACGGCAGCAGTGGTCGCCATATATATTGCTTTTGGTAATTCAAAGGCGGATAGAAAGGCACTCCGTATAGCGCCCCCATACCAAATATACCAGCAAAAAAACCAGACAATGCTCCTCCGCTCATGGCAGTAATATTATTTTGCGGAATTTTAAAAGATGGTTTTAAAAACAGAAATAATGTATAGATGATGATGAATATTCCTAATGCCTGAGAAAGATTTTTTTTAGGGATCGCAAATGTGATATTTGCCCCTGCGTATGTTGCCATAATTCCTGTAACTCCAAATGCGAATATAAGTTTTCCGTTGAATCCTTTTTTAAACAGGATCATTTTCCAAATATCATTAAACCAATGAATGATCCCGACTAAAAGAAGTGTTTGTGACAATGGCAAAAAAAATGATAATATGGGTACCATGATCGTAGAGATACCGAACCCACTAATGGTTCCCACCCCACTGGAAAATATAGTGAGCAATGCAATGTAGAGTATGGCCATTATATTTGAATTAATTTAGCTTGTGAATTTAGTCAACGGATTGTTTGTATTTTTTGAGAATACTTTCAGATAAAAGTATAGTGATAAATGAAAAAATATTTAAATTTATTTTTTCCTTTTTTAGTTTTTAGCCTCTTTGGGAGAATCTCCTTTATAAATCTTGTCCAGCAAATATTGGTATTCTCTCAGATTATTTTCATCTTCTTTTTTATGTAATTCCTCTTCAGAAATATCGGATAAAATGTTATCTCTGTTAAAAGTCTTCTGAATTTCTAACAGTTTTTTGCTATTTTGTGCTCTTTCCATTACCTTGATATTTTTTTGTAGTTTTAAATAATAATCTTCTTCTTTAAAGCTTTGATTCTTTATGATCTCGTCAAACTCCAGAATAATCTCACTCAGAAGATCACCCAAATTTTGGGGTAAAATAGAAATAACTTGTTTAAGTTCCTCCCATTGCCATGTTTCTCCTGCTTTGAGACGATCTTTAAAAAAATTGAAAAGAAGGTGTGAATCCATAGAGCCCCATTCTATTTTGTCTAATAGAGATTTTTCTCCCCAATAAGAAGGAAAATAAAGAAGTAAAGCTAAAATATCTTTTTCCATTCTGGTGGCTTTTATTCCTGTTGCTTTAGATTCTTTTCGAGAGGAAACCTTTATGGATGGAGCAGGAAATCTATTTGGATCTATACTTTTTTGGTTTGCTCCTGATTGTGAGAATTTTTTAAAATCATACAGTAAAGATTTCTGAGGAATACGAAGTATTTTGGAAGCGGCACTAAGATATTCTATTTGCTCCCAGCTTTGTTCTAATGTTTCAAAGATATACTGAAAAAAATCCAGAATGCATTTTTTCTTTTGTGAAATCTCGGAGATGTCATACTTATTCTTAAGAAAATACCAGAGAGAAAAACTCATCTCATCCTGGCTATTATCCAATAATGATACCAGTTCAATTTCATCTAATTCATTGGATATATCAAAGGGATCTTTTCCTTTTTTTGAATAATTGACTACTTTGACTTCCATGCCTTCTGATCGGGCAATTTGTATTGCCTTGAAAGCTGCTTCTACACCAGAATGGTCTGTGTCGAAGAATATCAGTACCTTATCTGTATATCTCTTAAGCAGTTTGGATTGTTCCTTTGTGAAGGCGGTGCCTAGTGGAGCCACTACATTTTGAATATCTCTTTGGTATAGGCCGATCACATCAAAATAACCTTCTACTAAAATTGCCTGTCTATTATGGCGTATACTTTCTTTGCTCTGATATAGATGATACAGATTCTTTCCTTTATCAAAGATCAAAGAATCAGGTGAATTTATATATTTGGCTGCCTTACTATCTTTTTCTAATTTTCTACCACCAAATGCGATTATTTTGCCATTGTGATCGTGAATCGGGAAAATGAGCCTGCCTTTAAACCTGTTATATGTATTTTCCTGAAAGCTACTCTGATCTATCAGTCCTATTTCTTTTAAAGACTGTAGAGTTTTCTTCTGTTCATCTGGTTTGTTTTTGTACGTATTTTGAACAATGGATTCTAAGAATCTAAATGTTTCTGGAGCATATCCTAACTTAAAATGCCTTATAGAATTCAAATGTATACTGCGTTCTTTTAAATACTGCATTGCTTTGGAAGCCATTTCCAGATTCGCAACATACTGCTCACATACCCACTGGTTCAATGAAAATAAATATTCTTTTCTATCTTTTTCCTTTCTATTTATGCTTTTTTTTGTGTAGCTAAGAGATATTCCAAGATGATCTGCTAATAATTTTAAGGCCTCGGGGAAACCAACGCCTTCATATCTTTGCACAAAAGTAATTACATTTCCACCCACTCCGCAACCAAAACATTTAAAGATGCCCTTTTCGGGGGAAACGGATAAAGAAGGTGTTTTTTCTGAATGGAAGGGACAAATCCCCCAGAAATTTTTCCCATTTCTTTTTAAAGTAATATAGCGCCCTATAAAGCTTTCTATAGCTATTTGGGATAATATTCTATTAACATCATCTGACATTTCTATACATATTAGCTTGGCTTGTTTAAAATCAATTTCTGTATACGATCAAAATCATCTAAATTAAAATATTCAATAATGATTTTCCCTTGGTTTTTTTTAGGATGATTCAATATTTTAACTCTGGTAACTAGTCTTTCTTCCATAGAATTTTTAATATGCATCAAATGAGGATCTCTTTGATCGGGGGATTGTTTTACAGAAGTAAAGGGGATACCCCTTTGTTTATAGCGTCTTGCCATTAACTCAATTTTTCTGGCACTCAGATCATTGGATAATATTTGTTCTGTGATCCTTTGACGGGTTATTTCATCTTTGATCCCCAATACAGGACGCACCTGACCTTCCGTAAGTCTTCTATCAGCTATGGCTGTTTGTAATTTCAAAGGAAGCTGTAATAATCTGACCCTATTAGAGATGGTGGCCCTATTCTTACCCACCCTGGAGGATAGATCATTCTGAGTTAAGTTAAAATTTTCCAAAAGATTCTTGTACACCATTGCTTCTTCAATAGCATCTAATTGTTCTCTTTGAATATTTTCGATCAAAGATATTTCTAATTTTTCACTGTTAGAATATTCTTTCACAATACATGGAATTTTTTTTTTGTTTAATTTTTTATAAGCTCTAAGCCTCCTTTCCCCTGAAATGACCATATAATCTTTTTCGTCCTGTTTCATTACAAGGATAGGCTGCAAAAGACCATGTTGCTTGATCGTCAGTGAAAGTTCCTGGATAGATGTCTGGTCAAATTTCTTGCGTGGATTCTCTGGATTTTTTCGTATATGAGAAATATCTATTTCGATGATTGCCTGGTCTGAATTGACCTGTTCCTGTATTGGCTCTACAGGCAATAGATTCCCTAAGCCTCTTCCGAGTACTTGCTTTGTCTTTTTATTCGTCTTAGTCATTTTGATCGATGATCTCCTTTGCTAATTTTTGATAAGCTATAGCACCATTTGAATCTGGTTCATACATAGAAATAGGCTGTCCAAAAGAAGGGGCCTCTGCAAGTTTTACATTACGGGGAATGATCACACTAAATACTTCTTTTTTAAAATGTTCTCTTACATCCTGTACTACCCTGGAAGAAAACTTTGTTCTGGGATCATACATAGTTAATAGTATTCCTTCTAATTCTAGATTTGGATTCAATTTTTTTTTAATCAATTGTATGATTCTTAGTAATTGACTCAAACCCTCCAATGCAAAATATTCGCATTGAAGTGGAATTAAAACAGTATCACTGGCAGTAAGCGCATTGATGGTCAAAAGACCAAGACTTGGGGGACAATCTATTAAAATAAAATCAAATTTATCTTTCAATTCTTTTAATTTATCTTTTAATCTTTCTTCTTTAGAATCATCTTGTCTTAGATCCACATCAATCCCCACCAGATCAATATTGGAAGGTAAAATATACAGATTTTTTAGATCCATCTCGTTTAAAACTTCTTGATAAGAAATCCTCCCTAAGAGAAAATGATAAAGAGTATTTTTTAGAGACATTACATCTAAGCTGAGTCCACTGCTTGCATTAGCTTGTGGGTCTATGTCAACAATAAGAACTCTATAATTCATCTCTCCTAAGAAAGCCCCCAAATTGATCACAGTTGTGGTCTTACCGACACCTCCCTTTTGGTTTACAATTGAAATGGTCTTTCCCATGGTTACTTAATTTTTTGATTCAATGGATTTGATATTATTTCATGCTATTATCTGGGAAAGTCATTTATTGGCCTATTCATCAATTTAAAAACATATACCCCCCTATGTCGAAGGACATCTGGACACTCTAAAGGAATATGATCTTCTATTTCTAAACCAAAGGAACTGATCCTGTTATATATTTCTTTTTTAAAAGGAATCGAACAATTTATCTTTCCAAACATCAGATTTTCTCCATAATTAAACTCATGGTTGAAGGTGAAAAGTGTTTTTAAAAAATGGAAAACGAATCAAAAAATATACTCTATTCCCAAGCTAAGATTGCTTAGATCAAAAAAACCATCGTTTCCTTCCGACGAGAGTCCAAGTTGGAGAAATAAATTTTCAATAGGGGTATACTCCAGACCTAAACGGGCAGAATTCAATAGAGTTCCATCGTCTGTAAAATTGCCTCTTTCATTCTTGTATAAGAATTTCCCACCTTTATCTTGCAAGCTAGGTAAATTAAAATTTTCAATTCTCTGAGTAAATCTATCGCCAAAGTTAAAGCGCGGATGCCAGGCAGAGACTAACTTTAGACGCCGATTGGGGTCTAAGAATATGTAGAATTTAAAAGCTATCCCTATATTGCCGAAATAACTTTCGCTGTCTACGAATCCATTACCCAAAACATCATCAAATTCCGCCCTTTCTTTATGATAAAAAGCTTTGATACCAGGGGATAATCTTAGAACACCTAATTTGAGCTTTTTAAAACTTACGGATAAGTCTAAGTCATAGAAAACCTCAATATCCGTTCGATAAGAAGTAACTGCCACCTCGCTAGTCTGTTTCTTAGGAAAAATCTCAAAGGTATTAAAAGTATTGTCTCTCCCCGTTAATTTGGGCTGTAAAAAGGCGTTTCCAGATATACCAATATTAGAAAATGAATTAAGCACATACCAACTCAAAAAATGAATCGTTACCTCTCTTTTTTTAGGTCCAAAATAACGCTGGTCTGGAAAAAGTTCTTGAAATCCTTGATTCCCTCCTACCAATTCTACGAAAGGAGCATTATTTTGCCCTGCCGGTGAATTATCGTCTTTATAAAATTCCTCAATTCTCAAACCATATTCATGATAGCCAATTCCTATTGAATAGGAAATGGGTATGGCCAATGAAGTAGCTTTTTCGTTATCCCCTACATCTACTCCCCCGCTGAATTGACCAAATTCAATACCATAAGATGTAACGCTATAATTGTCTCTATCATTGCTTAGAGAAGACTCACCTGAGCCAATTAATTCTCTATCTGAAGTAAAAGGTAAAGGTTTAGGGTCTTGTCTCCGAAAATTCCGCTTATACCTAAAGTGAAATCCAATACCAAAATTTTTCAAAACATTCAATTTTTTAAAAGGCAATGTACCAATTATAAATCTTATATCCGGCTGACTGATCGAAACATTTTCAGTGATACCAGGTGGAAAGGGATCATACTCTGTACTACTTGATGAGGGATTTCTAAACTGGATGCCTAAAAAAATTGGTTGTTCCCAGATCAAAAAACTGCTTCCTAAAGAGAAGAATGTATTATTTGTAAATTGAAAAGAAAGACTATTATTCTGGTTCAGAAAATAGATATAAGGATTGGTCTGATAATCCCAAACACTCCAAAGATATCTTCCAGAACTCTCATATAGAAGAGAGTTCCTAAGGCTATTTGAAATATTTCCAAATAAAGGTATGACTAAAAGCAAGAAGCTAAATATATAGGCAATTAGAGTCATGTTTCTATTTATTTTTAAGACAAATTTCAGAGATAATCGTCTATATCAGATAAACTTTGAAATGAAGGAGAAACTGTTAATGTTTTATTCGCATTATTCTCGTCTCTAACAAGAGTAAAATTGAGTATAGTTACTTTTTTATCTATACCGTTTTCGTTTATCAGAGTTGTATTATCCAAGTCTTGATACAGTTTTTTAAAGGTGATATAGGTTTTTAGATGACTTTGGTTATTTAAAGTGATATTAGAGATGTGTCTTCTATCTTTAGAATTAAGAGCCTTGATCAGTATGAGACCATTACCTCCATTATCATTCTTTTCAATTAGAATGTAATCGAAAAGGGGAGACGTTAGATTATAGAAGCCCAATCCAGGTATAGAAGGATAAAGTCCCATAGCAGTCCAGGCATACCAAGCGGCCATTGCTCCCAGATCTTCATTCCCCGGCAATGCCAGATCAATTGCATTTTTATATAAATCTTTCTGTATCCTTCCAATTACTTTTTGCGATTTATAAGAATTAGGAGCTTGAGAATTTTCACTTCCTCCCGGTAAAAAATTATACACTAATGGAGTAAAATGACCCGGTTCATTTCCGAAGAAAAGCCCGGTATCACTATTGCCATGACCGGAATTTAAAATACGAACATGATTATCTAATTCGGTAACGGCCTGTGATGTTGTTCCTGAAAAATATTTGCTCAGAATACTGAGACTTCCCTTCGCAACATTAGGAGGATACATCCATTTATATTGGTGTATATTTCCTTCCTGCCAACCATTGTCTGCTGTTATTCCATTCACCGTTTCTCCTGTGGATATTTTGAATTTATCTATATTGGCCGTAAAATAATTCATCGCTCTTTGATTATAATAACTCTTCATTTGGCTTACAGATGCCACTGGTACACTGTATCTCTGCCTATAATTTGCATCACTGCTTATTGCAGCCAATCTTTTAGCAAAGGCCGCTTTTGCAAAATAAGCGGAGGCTAGTTCTAATTCACTTGAACGCAATCTCTTATTCTCGTGGTTCCTGTGAGGAGTATAACTACTACTGCCAAGCTGAGTATTATCACTTCGTTTACCTTCCTGCCCTCTTTGCATAGAATCTAAGGCTTCGTCAAATTTAAAGTCAGTTGCGCCAAAGGCAAGAGTATTTGCCACAATGATCGCACCCGGTTCTCCTGCCATGGTTCCCGCATCGTCATTGGCGATGCCCCAACGAGTCAAAGAACCTCCAACGCAGTTCCCTCGATCAACGTCTGTATTAGCAGAACAATTCGCTTGTTTAGAGTTATTGATCAGCGACTGGGCCATGTCAGAAGCAATTTTTCTATCAATCAAAGCAATCAACTGTGACTGGGAACGATATGTATCCCAGCCTGAAAAATTCTGATACTGGGTCATATCGCAAATCTTTACTCCATCCCTAGTTTGATTAGGTATCGTATAAATGCTATTATTGAAACCTCTGTATTGACAATCCACATCACTGAATATAGTAGGTGCATGAAACGATCGATAGAGCCCGCTATAGAAAAGAGTCAGTTTATCTGTTAAACTAGTTTCATCATTCGTGTAGACCTGGACCCTGCTAAGTAAATTCTTCCATGCCGTCTGCGTATCATTCTTGACTTTTGTAAAATCAAAGCCAGGAATTTCTTTTATTAGATTATTATATGCCCCTGCATAATTCACATAAGAAATCCCAAACTTTACATGTATAGTCCTGCCTACGCTATTCAAATCGAACTCATAGCCTAACTGTTTGTATTGCTTAAATAATTCTTGTTTCATTTGAAAGTTTCCTGAAGAATTCTTGTCAAATTCAGCATACATATATATAGTATAGGCACTGGCATTATTAGCGCAAAAACCTTCATTACTAATTTGTGCTTGAATAGCTTTAACATTGGCTGATCCACTTAGATTACTTGAAGCCGTAATAGTCGTTCTATTTCTGGTCATTCTACTTCCCGTAGTGAAGAATAGAGTTGACTCTGAAATAGAAGCGGGGAAAGTGAATTTAGCAATTCCGCTTCGTTTACTAACAGTGAGTTCGGCTATCATATCATTTTCAAATATGACCTTATAATAGCCAGCTTCCCCGATAACATTACTGGAGGGATAAGTTCCTGAATTATCGTTACGGCCGCCTTTCCTTGTATTAGGTATATTAGTGCCCTTAATATAAAGTGGCAAAACTCTATCGTCCGAATCGGAAAAATATATATTTTTGTTTTTAATATGACCTGGGTGCATCATTATAGGGAAATCGCCCGCTGCATCGCAACCAGGTCCATTGAGGTCGGTAACGGCGAAACCCTTTACTCTATGTTTTCGACTCGCGTAATGGGTCCAACGATCCGCTGCTCCCCATCGACTGTCACCATCAGAATAAGTGTTTAACGAATTCAATGGAGTAAAGGTTGTCATTCCAAACGGATAATGCGCTCCTTCTGGATTGTTCGTTTCGTTATTTCCACCGATCGCCCTACCGCTTACACTGATTGTACTTCCAGTAGCGATCAGAGTATTTACATATTTCATAGGATCAATTTTTGTTCCAGATACGAGAGAATTAAGAGAAATATTGCCAGGGGTTCCCGTTACCCGATCGCTTCGATCGCTTATTAAGGTGCAAATGGGACGAGCACATCCTTCTACTTGAGTTACGGCGACTAACTCATAGTTAACAGGGATTCCATTGGTTAGACCCTCATCGGTGTAGGTAGTTTCAGCTAGATTATCTATTATCGGATTACTACCCCCGTCTCTAAAAACTCTATAATAGTTGGCACCACTAACGGCTGCCCAACTTAGAATAATTTTGCTGTCTCCTGGTACAACAGTAACTAAAGGAGCAACTGGCCTATCGGGAAGGGGCGTACTTGTAATAAGACGACTCCTATTACTTTCCACCTTACAAACCGAACAGTTTCCTACATCGATCACCGCTGTTATCGTATAGGTATATTCTGTACCGTTGGTTAAACCTGTCACTGTATAGGTGGTCGTAGGGGCTGCTATATCATTTCCCTGTTGAGTGTTTGTATTGCCTACATAAACTCTATAATGGGTAGCTTCATTAACTGCATTCCAATTCAGAACAAGCTCCTGATTTCCACGGGTGATTGTGATTGTAGCAGAATCGGGAGTAGAGGGCTTACCAGGTAGAGGTGTAGCTGTAACAGGGCTAGTTTGAGGACCTTCTATACCTAAAGAATTCACTGCAGTTACCGTATAGGAATATTCTGTACCATTATTTAGGCCTTGATCGGTATAGGTAGTTGCAGCCAGATTATCTACTATCGGACTACTACCGCCGTCTCTAAAAACTCTATAATAGCTGGCACCACTAATAGCATTCCAACTTAATGTAACCTGTTGATCCCCAGCGGAGACCGAAAAATTCTTAGGAGCACCCTCTATTTCCTCTATGGCAGAGACTGAAAATGACTTAGCTCTTGGACCCTCTATCTTACAGATCGGGCAATTTCCTGCGTCAATTACTGCTGATACTTCATAAGTATAGGTCTTCCCTTCAGTTAGGCCTATATCCATGTAGTTCGTGTTCATTATGTTCCCACCTATCGGAGAATTGTCTCTATAGAGTTTGTAATAGTTAGCATTATTAACAGGATCCCAAGCCAGAGTAATGGAAGTATTACTTGTTACAGTAGATCTAAGGTTTTCCGGAGCAGATGGTTGTTCTGGTACGGGAATGATCGTTTCTGGGTCACTTTTTGAGCTTTCTAGCTTACACTTATCACATTCTTCTACATCAATGACGGCGACTACCTGATATGTATACGACTCACCTATGGTTAGACCAGTATCGGTGTAAGTAGTACTGGTTATATTTGGCTGTATCAGAACGCCATTCCTATAGATCTTGTAGTGGGTGGCACCATTAACAACGCTCCACTCCAATTCAATCTGTGTAACACCGTTACTTGTTAGACTTATTCTTGAAGGTGCCGACGGACTCTCTGGGAGAGGGGTCACTTTTACGGCTTCGCTCTTAGGCCCTTCACCGTTTGCATTTTTTGCGGATACCTCAAAAGTGTATTCTAAGCCATTTGTTAGGTCTCTGGCTTCATAGGTGGTCTCGGTGACTTCTTCGTTGATAAGTTCGCTATTTCTATATATTACATAAGAGACAGCCGTTTCAACACTGACCCAACTCAGAGTAATCCGGCTATCGCCCACTTCTACCACTTCTAAATTAGTAGGAGCACTAGGTGGATTACTTTCTTGACCATCAGGCTCATTTCCTTCAGATCGGTCGATTTCGAATCCTTCTTCGATGCAGTTTAAAAAAAACGCGCAAAGAGAGCATAACAGTAAAAAGACAACCTTATCTTTTACTAAAGAAATTAAATTTAGTGATGGTTTTGGAACAGATATTTTCTTAAGGAATCCATTCAAAAAATTGTTTAACATTCTTAACCTCCATTAAGTAAGATACCCAATTTAGTATGGCTAAAAAGGAATATATACCACATAGTATAAAGTTGATAAAAATGCAAGAATTTTTTGTTAAAAATTACAAAAAAACAGGCTTGACTGTATACTTTATAATTTACAATGAGTGTTAAGTACGAAAGAATTTTTAGTTACTTCCATAATTGATCTATTAAGTATCCTTTAAGGATTCTTCGCGCCAAACAAGAAAGGTAACTAAAAATATAATTTTGTTCAATACTTTTAAATAATGTGTTAAGGAGAAACTTTATATGCCGCTTGTGATTACTTTTTTTGTTTTGTATGTATCTACTTTTATAATTTTTGTCCTATTAATAAGGCAAAAAGGAGAGAAATAACATGGTTATGGGACATTATGCTACTGCATTGGTAGCCTACCAAAAAGTAGAGGAGAAAAAAAACCATGCGCCGTTTTGGTTATTTTTGCTAGCTTCTCAATTTCTTGATTTCATTATGCTTTTTTTTGTAGCTACTGGTTGGGAATTATTCAAACCCGATGATTTTAGAGATGCTTCTTTTTCAAATATGCAAACAGATCTCTTTTACAGTCACGGTATTGTACCTGCAGTTATATGGTCTCTTATATTTGCCTTAATTGTGTGGAGCATTAGCAAAAATCGACTCTTAGCACTATGGTGCGGCATTCTAGTCGTTTTTCATGAAGTTTGTGACCTTATTGTAGGCTTTGAGCATTACATATTTGGCCAGGGTACACCTGCGATTGGTTTGAATCTATATAACAAAGCTCCTTTAACAGGTTTGATCATAGAAGCTTTGTTTTGCGTTGCTATTGCTTGGTGGTTTTTGAAGAGAAGGTCAGCTATGGGACAGGCTTTCTCTAAAAGAAGAGCCTGGGGGCTTTATATATTCATAGTAGGCGTAATCGTTTCAACTTTTCCTATAGCGAATACATCTCTGAATGAACTTTTTTTGAAGTGATGTAGTCTAACGATAGCTATACGCAAAATACTGAATTTAGCCAAAGCAGCGGCAGAATATTCTTATATCAGATCATAGGTTCTTAGTCTATAGCCTGTTCTGGAGTAAAAAATCTATCGACAGTATATTTAGACTTTGAATCATCTTCCTTAAAACCAATCATGTGGGAAGAGATAATACAAACTTGTGAAAATTTTTGGGATCATAAAAAACCTTCTAATAATGTAATGAAAATAGGAGATGTTACCCAACTGACTCTGGAATTAGATCATTGTTATGAACAACATAGAGTAGAACATAGGCAGGAAATCCCTTTTGGTAGATATCTGCTCTATCATGATCCTAGGGAAAAATTCCATATAGAAATGCATATCTTTTCAAAAGGATATAAAGGGGCTATTCATTGTCATAATACATGGGGGATATTCTGGTTGATCTCTGGTCGGCTTTTTGTGGAAGATTATAAAATAGATAAACAGAATGTTCAAATAATACGTTCTGGTTTATTATCTAAAAGAGGCGCTTTGAACTTTTGTCCTCCTTTTTCAGACTGGCATAGAGTAAGTACTCCTATACTAGAAGAACAAACTTTAAGCATACACATCTATGGAAAAGGATATGATCTGGAAAGAGGGCAATATTTGAATGAAAATAATACTTTAGAAGAAGCTCAAAGAAGTTCTTTTAAGGATAACAAACTTTTTTTACCCTTTATCCATTCTAAATAAGAGTCCAAATACTATGTGGCATATCATTTTATTCTTTACTCTGTTTGTCATTTTCATGTTATTCATTCTAATGTTTCTACAGTGGATCATATCTTCCATTAAATTAAAGAAAGAATATACTGATATTGAAATGGATGAAAAAATAGTGAATAAATTGAATCATGCTATTTTCAAGTATAGATCCAGGATAGTTACTTCCAAAAATATATTGGTCATCTTTCCTGCATATAATGAAGAAGAAAATTTATCTCATGTTCTAAAAGATAAACCATCCAAAATTTTAGATCATGCAATACATTATTTAGTTGTTGATGATGGTTCAGTAGACAATACTTCACAAGTTGCAAAAAAGGAAGGAGCTTTTTGTATCAGAATACCAAAAAATATGGGGGGGGGATATGCTTTGCAGGTTGGTTTCTTTTTTGCCAGAAAATTAAAGATACCATATGTCGTTACAATGGATGCAGATGGCCAACATCAATTTTTAGACATGGAAAATCTAATAACACCTGTTTTTGAAAATAAAGCAGATATTGTAATCGGGAGTAGATTTCAGGCGCCTACTCATGACACGGGGAAATTTCGCACAATGGGGATCAAATTTTTTAGTCAAATATTATCCTTTATATTAAAGAAGAAAATCACAGATTGTTCTAACTCATACAGGGCCTTTAATATAGAGTCCATTAAACGGCTTAAATTGATAGAGAAAAAGCATCATACCGCTGAATTGATCATACAGGCAGTTAGAAAAAAACTCATTTTAAAAGAAGTTCCCATAAACATTCGATCCAGATTAAGTGGAAAAAGTAAAAAAGGGTTTAATTTTATGTATGCCTTTCGATTCGCACAAACAATTTTAATCAGTTGGAGACGTTCATGACTCAATTTATAAGTGTTTCTATCATTGTACTGGTCAATATAGCAAATACTCTTTTATTGCGCTATGCTACCGATTTTTCTGAAAGGGAAATGGCAGAAACAATAAAGATGTTTTTTATAGGCTTTTTTTTATTTGTGGTTCTAGTGACTAACTTTTTCAAATTTTTACTCTGGGGTTTTATTCATAAAAAATTCGACCTGAGCAATAGTTATCCGATCACATCTATTTTCTATCCTGCTATTTATTTCATTGCTATCATAAAAGGAGAAGCTATTTTAGAAGTCACAAAATTAATTGGGATCGCTTTAATCTTATTTGGAATTATTTTAGTGAATCGCAATGAAAAAAAGCCGGTACAGGTATCTTGAACTCATTTTTCAAATAGAACAAAAAAAATTATAAGGGATGTTATATTATATTCATTTGACATTATTAATACTTGCAGTCGCTCTGGGGCAGGTGTTTTACAAGAAATATTATCAAACAAAAAATGTACTTTTCTATTTTATTGCGATTGCCTTATTTATTGCCACTCCTTATTTTAATTATAAGGCATTAAAAGGATTAAGCATTGATATAGTTAGCATCTATAGTGCCTTGACCATCATAGTTGTCTATTTATTTTCTATTTTTCTTTTTAAAGAAAAACAAGATAAAATGTCAATAATGGGGCTAATTTCTATCGTGGTCGGTTTGATCATATATGCGATTTAATCCTCATCTTGCTAAAAAAAGAATTGGCGATCTTGATGTATTATTTTTAAAGGGAGATGCCAAAGGGGATCATATATTCTTATTCCATGGATATGGTGCCAATGCCTTGGATCTTTCTTCTCTTTCTCAAATATTAGGATATCAGCATAGCCCATCTCCTCATTGGTACTTCCCAGAAGGTTTTTTGGAAATACCTATAGGTTCTTATGAATATGGGAAGGCATGGTTTCCAATTGATATAGAAAAAATGCAAAAAGAAGAATATTCCAATAGTTTTCCAGAAGGGTTAGAGGCAGCCAGAGAATCTATTTCAAAAATGCTTAAAGAAATAGATCCAGAACCCTCTAAGATAATATTAGGAGGTTTTAGCCAGGGGGCCATGGTATCCACTGATTTTTTCTTGTATTCAGATCATAACATAAAGGATCTTGTGTTATTTTCAGGAGGCTTGATAAGCCAGAATAAATGGTATGAGTTAGCCAGTAAACATAAAGGCCAGCCTTTTTTTCAGAGCCATGGCATAAAAGATGCATTACTTTCTTTGGAGTCGGCTAAAAAATTGAACTTACTCTTGGATCATGCTGGAATGAAAGGGGAATTCATCTCTTTTCATGGAGGACATGAAATTCCATCTCAAGTCTTAGAAAAGGTTAAAAAAAGATTTCTAAGATGATCACTTTTTCCTTATTAGTGCTGCAATCAATGAATAGAGTATCCATTGGATAACTGTGAAGAAGCGAAACCATGATAGAGGATTTTTGCAAATTGACCAGAGCCAAACTAAATTTCTTTTTTTAAAAAAAGAAGGTGCATTCTTTTTTTCTCCAGTTAATATACTTATATCTTCTCCCAAATGCACTATGACAGAATCACTATTTATTAGATTTTGTTCTTGTTTTAGCATCCAATCAATACTTTTCTTATACTCAATGCCTACCAGTATGATATGCGGATTTGCCTTCACAATTGCTTTTGTGACTGTTTCTAATTCTTCTTCATTTAAGCGGGCATGGTGGCGGCCTACAATTTGTAATCCAGGGTAGAATCTTTTTAAATTAAAGAATAATTTTTCAATAGAAGCATGCTTACCACCAAACAAAAAAATACTATATGCCTTTGCTTCTGCGAGCCTGATCAAATTCATTGTATAATCAGAAATAGAAATAGTCTCTGGAATCTCCTTTTTAAATCGCCGTGACATCCATTGAATGCCTGCACCTATAGGTAGATTCAAGAAGCCAGAATCATTTATTTTTTTATATAAATTCCCTTTTCTAAATTGCATGAGCAAAAGAGGATCAAATGGGAATACACAATTTAAATTTGATCTTACTTTTCTCTTTGTTTTAGAGAGTTGACCAATTTTTTGCAGAGTAATACTTACTAAGTTCTTTAGAGTAACTCTATAAAAAGTAAAGCCAAATAGAGAAACGGTCATTGAAGAAGTCTTTGAAATACGAGATGTTTCCAGATCTAAAACAGGATCATTGTCTTCTTTATTAGTTTGGTATATAGGAGTAGATATCATCTTTAAGTGAGCATTCTTTTAGAATACTACATAATGTCAATATAAATAATAATTAATTGAATTCTAAAAATTTTCAGTAGGCGGTACAGAAAAGATCGTAAATGTAATACAAAATAGTATATCCTGATTATGTAAGCATTTACAGACAGGCATATATCTATATATTGCAATTTATGATAGAATGAGTTATTGGCAAAAGTGGATGTTAAAATTATCTCAAAAAGGGGAAAAATGAAATGTAAAGTCTATATAGCAACCAGTTTGGATGGATACATCGCTAATAAGAATGGCAGTGTTGATTTTTTGATGGATATAGATAATCCTACAAACGATGATTTGGGATTTTCTGATTTTATAGAAAACATGGATGCAATTATTATGGGAAAAAACACTTTTGATTTTGTTGCACAATATGCAAACAATTGGATATATACAAAACCTGTGTATGTTTTAAGTTCAACTTTAAAAGAGATTCCCAAAGTTTTAAAAGACAAAGCATTTTTAGTTAATAGTAATATCGATGTATTGCTAACTGATCTACAAAATCAAGGGATGTCTAATTTTTATATTGATGGGGGAAAATTGATTCAAAGCTTTTTGGAAAAGGATTTGATTGATGAAATGATCATTACAACGATTCCCACTTTATTAGGGGAAGGTATTCCTTTATTTAAGAATAGTGGAGTCAAAAAATTTAAGCTGATCAAAAGTGAAGTTTTGATCAAACAATTAGTGAAATCCTGGTATAAAAGGGCTTATTGATCATAAGCAGCTTAACTTCTGATGTCGGATTTTGACTTGGCATAGATATTAGATGAAGTTAATAAAAATGAATCCCCATATATATAAAAAAAAATAGTTGACATACTATCCTTAGATAATATATTTTTTTTGACTTGGCATAAATATCAGATGAAGTTAATAAAAATGAATCCCCATATATATAAAAAAAAATAGTTGACATACTATCCTTAGATAATATATTTTTTTTGACTTGGCATAAATATCAGATGAAGCTAATAAAAATGAATTCCCTATTTTTGTTCTTATTATGGATCCTATTTATAGCTCCGGCTTACCATTGTACAAAACGGTCTGATCCTATATTTCCCCAGGCTTCATTTATTTATACGATAAATAACCTTACTGTTGATTTCACCAACGAAAGTGTAGATGCCAATAGATATGAATGGGATTTTGGGGATGGAAATACCAGTACAGAAGAATCACCGACACATACCTATACTAAAGAAGGAGAATACATTGTTGTTCTGACTGCATTTAGAGACGACGGGAAAGAAGATACCTCGAGTCTGACCCTTATTCTGCCGGATGAGATAAATACTGAGGCTTTATTTAGTTATACGATAAACAGCCTGTTTACTGTTGATTTCACCAACAAAAGTGTAGATGCCAACAAATATGAATGGGATTTTGGGGATGGAAATACCAGTACAGAAGAATCGCCTACACATACCTATACTAAAGAAGGAGAATACATTGTTGTTCTGACTGCATTTAGAGACGACGGGAAAGAAGATACCTCGAGTCTGACCCTTATTCTGCCGGATGAGATAAATACTGAGGCTTTATTTAGTTATACGATAAACAGCCTGTTTACTGTTGATTTCACCAACAAAAGTGTAGATGCCAACAAATATGAATGGGATTTTGGGGATGGAAATACCAGTACAGAAGAATCGCCTACACATACCTATACTAAAGAAGGAGAATACATTGTTGTTCTGACTGCATTTGGGGACGAGGGGGAAGAAGATACTTTTAGGCAAATATTTGAACTGTCTTGTACGGATAGTCGAAAGACATATGCCATAAACTGGGATGCCAGACCAGAAAAGTTAGTAAACCAAGAGGGAGGGGGATACAGAATTTGTTATGGTATTTCCCAAGACTTTACAACCAGAGACAGCCATTGTACGAATATAGATTATGAAGACCCAGGTCCTAAAACCCCTACCAGTACCACCCTTGTAATAAAAAGCTGCTATCAATATATAAAGATCTACGCGTTTTCCTCTTTGAATACGAATGGGGGGAGAGTAGTCTCTGTTAAGCTACCGGAGTAATGAGAAATATGAAAATCAAATATCTGTCTAATTCTTATGCATTACTTTTTCTTCTGTGTTTTCTGTTGTTGACTATACAAGGCAGTAACATGAATCATTCCCATTCTGCTGAGGCATTGTACCCAGACACCCCTGAACTCATAGTCCGTTTTCAGCAGACTATTTCAAATACACAAAGGAATTCTTTATATCAAGAGATGAGCAGGCTCTTAATAAATTCCATAGGAATTCCTGTTTTTGAAGAGAGTACCATCAATAGGGAAAAAATTTTACTCTTGAGTATTCCTCCCAATACTCCAGTACAAAATGTTGTAAAACTCCTGAAACCTCTGGACGGCATTCGCTCTATAGAGGTCAATGATGTATATACACTAATGCAATCTGCTACCACGGTTCTCAATATTTTGAACACATGTAACCTCCCAACTCCTTTAACTGGTACCCCCCGCCACATGATGATGATCTCTCCTAACGATCCTCTCTTCCAGTGCCAGTGGCATCTGAGTAATTCTAACTTCCCTTTTAACGAATCCTATAGATATCGATTTATGGACATAAGACATGGAGATTTAGGCAGCCCTATGATAAGAAGGAATTTAAGAACATCTATAGCACTATCCATGAATATCACTGCTGTTTGGTCCAACGTCACAGATTGCAGAAGCGTACCCGTGGCTGTAATTGACAGCGGGATAGACTACACTCATGAAGACTTACAGGAAAACCTATGGGATGGGGCTTCTTGTCTTGATCACAATGGTGACCCTTTAGGAGACTGTATACATGGCTATGATTTCGTGGATGAAGACAAGGACCCAATGAGTGAAATCAACCATGGTACAAGTGTGGCTGGGGTCATAGGAGCTGTAGGCAATAACAATAAGGGGGTATCAGGGGTTTGCTGGGATGCCTCTATCATGGCCATTAAGGTATTGAGTACTGAATCTGCACTTACCTCAAATCTGGTAAAGGCCATAGACTTCGCCAGACACAACGGTGCAAAGATCATTAACTTGAGCGTAGCCAATTTTCAGTTTTCATCTTTGTTTAAAGAGGCTATAGACAGGGCGCAAGCAGCCGATATACTAGTGGTGGCCGCCGCAGGAAATTCAAGGGCGGATTTTAAGTCTGGCAGGCAATGCACCTTTCCTTGCTGTTATGACAATCCTAATATTCTGTGTGTGGCCGGAGGAAGCATACGCGGCCATATTACATATTCAAATCGAGACACGAATCCAGTCAGAGCAGAAAGAAAAGTAGATCTAGCCGCTCCCGGATCTAATATATTAACTACATGGAGCAGCTCGCTTAAAGAAACAAGCCATTTTAATCTGGACTTTGAAGACTCTATGGGAGATCTGGATTGGACCCTTGAACATACGAAGGGTGCTTTCAGATGGAATTATTTACAGTGCGAGCTTGCTGGGTCTACTCGAAAATTTCTTTCTCTGGCCCCAGACTGCACAGCAGCCTTTTCTAGCAGCTCTAAACCAAATTATGCGGAAGACATAGAAAGCCTTATCTACAAAGAATTAGATCTATCTGGCATTAGTAGCCCGCAAGCCATAGAGATTGGTATACTAGGTTTATTTGCTACCTTAGGCGGATCTGAAAACCAACTCTCTCTTGTACACAGCACAGATAAAACCAATTGGACCAGTTCCCCCATAGCAAAAACACTATGGAAGAAAATTTTTAGACTCAAAAGCTGCGATGGAAGTTCAACTTGTTATGTAGGCTTTCGTTTTCTAGGCAAGACTGGGCAGGGTCAGGCTAGTATTATTATTACTCCTGATTCGAGTCTTCAGGTATCCATCTATGAGTCCAGACCCACTGCTATACGCAATGAATATAATTTTCTAGCCGGCACTTCATTTGCAGCCCCCCTTGTGGCTGGATCAGCGGCTCTACTTAGATCTTATAATCCTGATTTCAATTTTCAGCATACCATAGATGCATTCTTAAAATCCAGATCTCCCATAGAGGTTCTTCTGACAACTTCGAGCTTTGGCAGAAGGAGCTGGTCAGAAAATACAAAATCCGGCCGATCTATAGACCTATGGGAAAGCCTGCGTTATATAGGGCCAGTAGAGTCTGTAGTAGTCACCGAAATAGAGTAAATAATCAAAATCTATTCATTGATGCATTTCAACTTTTAAAAATGGAAAAACGGGGGGCTGTCTAAAAAGGGAGTGATTTTTCATTGACTTTGCCAATACAGGCGCTTAATAAGAGTCTTTTGAGTAGTATTTGGGGAACAGCCTGCGGCTGGGCTGGAGGTATAGTTTTATTTCTATATTTTTGGGTTTTATCTCATTTAAAGTGACTTTTTTCCTGAATATCACTTTTTTTACCTTCTTTTTAGCCCCCTGCGCAGCCAGTAGGCTGTTTTCCGAATAAGAGGGGCGCACCTCTCCCATGATCCCCTGATCCAAGACGGTCTAAACCATAAGCATAGGAAGAAAATTGCTTCATCGCATACCGATACATCTTTACTAAATTATAGCTGGTATAGAACATACCTGTCTCTGTTCGGACTTTATCAATGCCCCCTGCATATCCGTCTGGATACGGTGGTACAATCATCATCACTGATACAGCCGGGAGCATATTGCATGATGATATTCCGTTTCTTATGACCAAAAATGGTCTCTACCTCAAAGCCTCTGCGTTTCGATAAAGCCCGCCCCTCAGAGCTGCGAAGCTGCTTCCTCGCCTTAACTTTTAGTCTGTCATAATTAGCGCTGATATGAAGACTACGGGCTTTGCCCCTGGTGCAGAACTGTTTTAATGAACAACCAGAACAATCTTCTTCTCTGGCGGAATAGACTTTAACATTGGCTCTATAACCGTTAACTGTTTTTCTTGATAACTTCTCTTTAATAAATGTCAGCACCTTGCCCTGAGGACAGCGATAAGTATCAGATGATTTTTCATAAAGAAACTGATCTTTGCAAACCTTTGCCTGATGATACTTTTTTGTCTTTTCAGGATGATAGGTAGAATACTTCACATTAGCTTTTATATCTTTATCTTCTAAATGTTGATAGTTCTCTTCACTGCCATAGGCAGAATCCGCTGTAACCGAATCTGCTTTTACGCCTGTATTTTTCTCTGTGCCATCGACTAAATCAATCAGTTTATCAGTATCACCTGAGGTCTGCGAGATGGAGTAATCTAAAACAAACCCATCACTCGTGGCAACACCCTCATTATATCCAGGCTTGATCACTTCGTCTTTTTGAAACATAGCTATCGCATCGGGGTCTGTCTTCGAATAGCTCCTACGCTTACCTAATAATAATTTTGAATAATTATATTTCTTGTTTTTAATTGTGAATTAACATCTGTGATCATCTTATCTATATCAGAATCCGAGAAGTTCCTGTTACTTGTCTCAGAGTAATCACCATTACCGTATTCTTTACCCTCTGACTTCTCAATGCGAGAAATATAGGAAAAAAGCATGTCTAACTCTGATTCTATCTTCGCTGTTTGGTTTTTTACACGCTTGCCCCAGATCACCTTATGACGATTCGCATCTGCCTCGAATTTAGAATGATCTATGAAAATATCTTTAGCAGTAATAATACCATTCTTTATACCTATTTGAATCACCTCCTGGAATATCTTTTTTATATCTTTCTCTAAACGAGAACGAAAATTATTCAGGGTACGAAAATCTATGATCTTATTCCCACTGAGCCACTTAAAGGCAATGTTCTCTCTAAGCAATTTAGCTACCCCACGACAGCTATAGGTCTTGTAAGTAAGAGCCAGAAGCCACACACTTAACAATAACCTGGGATTATAGGCGCTGGCTCCCCCACCTTTATAGCTGGATATAAGAGAATCAATATTGATTTTGTCCATAGCAAGCTTGATAAAGCGTGCAATATGAAACTTAGGCAGGGATTGCTCAATATCCTCCGGAAAAAGCTCTCTCTGTCCTGTATCGTATTCCTTAAAGGTTACCTGCCTGTGTAGATATTTCTTATCATTTACCTCTTGCGGAGGCAGGTCTGTAAATAAAAGTGAATTATTCTGAGACATAACGTAGAATAGAGCAAAATCGATTTATCCTGACAAGTAATTATAATAGACTTTTTCTCGTAAGCCTTTTTAGACAGCCCCAGGCTCCATTTCGCAGGCATCCATGCCTGCGTCCCCAAATGATCACCCCAGACACTTGACCTCCTGTCAAGTCGTCTGCCCATGCAAAACATCCGTGTTTTGCACCCCAAAAGTAAGATGGAAAGAAAGAAGAAAGAAAGACCCATATCCATAGAGTGAAAAGAAAAAACGGGGGGTAGGGTGAAAATAATCCGCATTCCCAACCGATAGTCTACCTACAAAAGTAAGTTAGGAAGAAATAAATAAGGGAAAAAAGAACTGTGTCCGTAGGGTGAGAAAACCCACGCGCTGTGACTTCCATGTCACAGGGCGTTCCGTTTCGCAGGCATCCATGCCTGCGTGCCAAACCAGCCATCTATCTACAAAAGTAAGCTGAAAGAAGGAAGAAACAAAAGCTGTATCCATGGAGTGAAAAAACAGGAGGCATACATAAAAATACTGGAATGAGCATTATTGAGATTCAGACTATCGTAGATAACTTTGTGAATTGGTATAATAAGATCCGCCCGCACTCTTCATTAAATAACTTGACGCCATATCAAAGATTCCATCGGAATAGAATGACTAAAATAGCTTCTTAGTGTGTAAGATATGTGTACAAAGTACAGCCTAACGGCATTGGTTATTGTAAGTTGTACAAAAAAAATGCTTGATTTTATACTAAGTTCTCTTTTTTTATGTCATTAGCTAATGGACAAAGATTACATTTCTATTTTTGACACTACTTTAAGGGACGGTGAGCAGTGCCCAGGTGCAGCTATGAATGAAGACGAAAAATTAGCTATAGCGCATCAGTTAGCTCATTTAAATGTTGATACTATTGAAGCAGGCTTTCCTATATCATCTCCATTACAATTTAAAACTGTACAAAGAGTGGCTGAAGAAGTACAAGGCCCTAAAATCGCTGCACTTGCAAGAGCCAAAAAAGAAGATATTTTAACCGCAGCAAAGGCTATTCAAAATGCCAGGAAACCACGCATACATGTATTTATCGCTACCAGTGATATTCATATGAAGCATAAACTAAATAAAAAATCTTCTGAGGTGCTAAAGATGGCCAGGGAAGCCGTAAAGATGGCTAAAGATCATGTAGAAGATGTAGAATTTTCGGCAGAAGATGCTACTAGAAGTAATATAGATTTTTTGATAGAGGTCACAGAAGCTGTAATAGAAGAAGGGGCTAGCACCATCAATCTACCTGATACAGTAGGCTATACCACTCCCTCTGAATATGGCAATTTGTTTAGAACTTTAAAGGAAAGAGTTTCTAATATTGATAAGGCGATCTTATCCACTCATTGTCATAATGATCTTGGTCTGGCTGTAAGTAATTCACTATCCGCTGTATTAAACGGAGCGCGCCAGATAGAATGCACCATCAATGGAATAGGAGAGAGGGCTGGTAATACTGCTATGGAAGAAGTGGTCATGTCTATTAAGACAAGACATAATGTATATCCTTTTAAATTAGGGATCAAAACCGGGGAAATATATAAAACATCCAGATTGACATCAAAATTCTCTGGCATGATAGTCCAAAGGAATAAAGCCATTGTAGGCCTTAATGCATTCGCTCATGAATCTGGCATTCATCAGGATGGAATGCTTAAGAATCGCCTTACTTATGAGATCATGACTCCAGAATCCATTGGGATTAATGGAAGTAGCATTATTTTAGGAAGACATTCAGGGAGATCTGGTTTTAAGAATAAGATAAAAGAATTAGGAATAGAATCTTCAAAAATTAATTTTGAAAAAGCGTACCAGCGTTTCTTAGAAATTGCAGATAAAAAGAAAGAAGTCTTTGTAGAAGATATATGGGCTATTTTAGATGATCAGCTTTCTTTATTAAAAAAAGAAAAATTTCGCTTGGAAGATTTTAAAATTACTTCAGGATCATCTATAACTCCTACGGCAACTGTAACGATATCTGATTCAAAAAACAATTTTGAGCAATCTATAACAGTAGAGGCAATCGAAGGGGATGGTCCAGTTGATGCCTTATTTAAAGCAATTGAAAAAGCAACTAAAACCAAAACATGGCTGGAATATTTTAATATCACTCCTTCTACCCAAGGAAAAGATGCCATGGGAGAAGCGATGGTAGGCCTCAAAATTGATAACATTGTTTATTATGGAAAAGGAACATCTACGGATATTGTAGAAGCCTCTGCAAGAGCATTCATAGATGCCATCAATGAATCAAAAATAAAATTAGCCAAAGGTGAAAAAAAAGAAATATCATATAAAGGGATCTAAATTAGGCTTATCTTTTTCTGATCACTATATCATATTTTTCAAATAAAAAATGCAGAATATAACATTCGAAAAAATTAGTGATAGCAGGATCAAAGTTCATATCTCTAACTCTGAAGAGGAGTGGGATACGATCAAAAAATCTGTTATAGATCATATAGCTTCCGAAAAAAAAATTCCTGGTTTTAGAAAAGGAAAAATTCCGGAACATATTATTCTCTCTAGATTTAAAGAAGAATTTGATCATAAATTTATAAATGGTCTTATTTCTAAAGTTCTACCTAATGTTGTTCCCAAAACAAAAATAGAAATTTATAAAATTATTGACGCAAAGAACAAGGGCAATCATCAATTTAATTTCACTTATGATTCCATGCCCTATGCAGATCTATGTAAATTGAAATTAGGAGAACTCAAAGAACATGAATTTATAGCAGAAGAGAAATATGTTCTGGCTAGAATAGATGAATTAAAGAAAAATTTTGCTAAAACAAAACCCAAGGATCAAAAGAAAGATAAAATTCTAAAGGGAGATATGATTGATATTGCCTATGAATTTTGGATCGATGATGTACCCCAAGGTAAACCCAGCGAATCTAAATCCATTGTTTTAGGAGAAGGACAATTAAATCCTAATGTAGAAGAATATATACTTAAAAATAATCCTTCAATGAACCAGGAGTTTGAAGTGAAATTTAAACATTCAGAGGCTTCAGAAGATAATAATAAGGAAGTAGAAAAAGATCTACTCGTGATCGGTAAGATCAAAAATTTAAGATCTGTACAATATCCAGAAATAAATGATGAATTTGCTCAAATGGTGGATCAAAAATTTAAAAATTTAGAAGAGTTAAAACAAGAAATTGCTGAATCCATTAAAAACTACTTACGTAAAAACACTCTCAACAAACAAATAGAAAATCTAATAAAGATATATTTCGAAAATTCAAAAATTCATGTATCAGAATCCTATTTAATGGATAAAATGATTAATCATCTAAGAGAACATAAGACAGATATAAATCAATTAAATGATGAACAGAAAAAAAGTATCATGGGTAAAATAAAAGAGATAGTGGGTAGTCAAATTATCTACAGAGACATCATAAAAAAGGCTATTGCAGATTTAGGGATAAACTTTTCTGAGAGCTTTATGGAATATGTAGAAGAGAAATATGGGAGTAGTAGTAAAGAAATTATCAAAAAAATAATTGACAAGATATCTCAGAATAAGTCTCTAGAGGATTCAGAATCTAACTTGTTTAATGAAATGGAGAGAGAATATCGTTCTGATATACTATTAAACTATCTTAAGAAAATAGGTATTGCTAAAAAAGGTGGTAAAATGGGGGTTAGTGACTACCAGGATTTTCTTAAGCAGCATTCCAACCATGAGAATGAAAGGTATGGTGCAGCAAATATAAAAACTCAATAATTTTATTTTTAACAGTCTAAATCACATATTATTATAAATAGTATTTAACATGAGAAATATAAAAATATACTTTGCATATATCTCTTTATTCTTTCCTGTTTTCGCAGAAAACCATATGTCCGTATGGGAGGAACTTGCATCTAAGTCAGAAAAATATTTAAAGCATAAAGATGTTTATTTAGATAATGCTGTTATACAGAGTTATAATGGGCATATTGGAATTTGGAGATATATTCATAATAGCAATACAATTAAGAATTATATTCTTAAATATTCTATTTCATTAGATGATATTCGTAAAGCAAATCACCAAAACTCTCATTCTCAAATGGTTGGTTGGCTTTTTATTCCTTATTCAAAAGAAACACAACAGGAATACCATAAATCAGGGATCATAAGGCAGAAATTATCTCTTTCTGATGCAGAATTTGTTTGGCCTACTTTGGGAAGTAGGATAACGAGTAGGGTAGGCAATAGATGGGGAAGTCATCATTCTGGTATTGATATTGCTGTAGAGGAAGGCACTCCGGTGCTTGCGGCTCAGGATGGTATCGTAATAAATAAGTTTTATAACAAAGGAGGTTATGGCATTTCCATTACCATTGATCATCCAGATGGTTATATCACAAAGTATGCTCATCTGAGTGCCGCTTTAGTGCATAAAGGCGATAAAATAAAGAAGGGACAGATTATTGCTTTAAGCGGAAACTCGGGTAGAAGCACTGGACCCCATCTGCATTTTGAGGTTCAATGCGGCAAGATGATATTAAATCCTGAATATTTTTTGTCTAAATTTGAAGAGTCAATGCAAGCCACTGTAGAGTTTAAAACAGATATTCATAATAAGCTGAACAATCTTAATTGAAATTATAAATTATACTTTCTGTGGGCTATAGATATCAACAGACTTTGTTCATCTGCACAAGTAATTAGACGAGTAATAAAAATAGCTAAGGCCAATAACTGGGCTATAAGATGGGATCCTCCCAATTGCTTTTCCCTGGCCGCACGAAGGTGAACATCTTATTATTTTTTTTCACAAATAGTTCAACAAAATATCGATAAAATATTTGTTGCCTTAAAGTATATCTTTTTATATTAGTAGTTAGTAAAAAAAATGCTTTTGAAAAAACAAAATAATAGATATTTTCTGGAAATGCATCCACACTTACTGAAGGCATCTAAACTATTCCTGAAAGCATCTATCCGACTTTTACAGGCCAGATCAGGAAAGTTTATTTTTTTAAGAACAAGGAATAAATATACCAAGATACTATGCCATGACCATTCGGAAGAAAAATTCGATCATTTTCTGATCTCTAAATGCATGAAAACCTCTAAATGCATCTATATAGCGAAAGGAGAAAAAATTTTAGATGCAGATAAGAAATTATTAGGTATCTCAAATTTTTCTTATATGATCTCTCCTCTATCAATAGGAACTAAAGGAAATGGATCTAATATAGGAGTCTTATATTTTAAAGATAAATTAACAAATTCTAAATTCACTTACCATGATCACTTATTAGTTAGAGATATTGGGAATACATTTCTACGCTTATTATACAATGCGAAAGTAAATTCACATTTGATCCTGGATTTTACTTCTGCATTGCTCATATTGATCGAAAATACTTATCTTAATAAAAGCAGCTCAGATAATAGTTTATTAACTAATCAGATCATTAAAATATCTAAAATGCTCAATTCCATTCTAAGTCTACAGAGTCTTCTGGAAATTATTATGGAATCTGCTAAATTAGTTTTGAAGTCAGAGAGTTCAAGTCTAATGCTTATTGATAAAAAAAAAAATGAGCTTTATTTTAATATAGTGGCAGGTGGCAAAGAACATATTCTTAAAGAAATCAGAATTCCTATTGGTCAGGGAATTGCTGGCCTGGTAGTCAGAAACCGAAAACCATTGATTGTAAACAGGGCGCAAGAAGATGATAGGGTCTATAAAAAGGTAGATGAGAAAGCAGAGTTTGAGACAAGGAATCTGATCGCTGTTCCAATGATCTTTCAAAATAAAGCAATTGGAGTCATCGAGGTGATCAATTCCATTGATCGTAAAAATTTTAGCGAAAAAGATCTAAAATTATTATCTACTTTTGCAGAACAAGCGGCTCTTGCTATTAAGAATCGTGAATTGATAGATTCATTGAAAGAGACCAATATGAACCTTAATAAGAAAGTAAATGAGCTATCCAGTTTACATAAATTAGGAAAGGCACTTATTTCTACTCTAAACGAAAAGGAACTATTTGAATTGGTTGTAAAGATCATCGCAGACGAATTGCAGGTAAAGAGGGTTTCGATCATGTTAAATTATCCAAGCGATAATTCACTCAAGGTTGTTTCTCAGATTGGTTTACCCGCTATAATAAAGTACAGTAGCGTAGCAAATGACTCCCTATCCAGAAAAATATATCATAAAAATAAGAGTTTTTATACGAATGATCTGGAAAAGACAAAATTTGCTGAATATAGGGATGCTATGAGATATAATACTGGCGCCTGCATTATACAAACCCTATACGATAGAGGCAAGAACTATGGCTTAATCAATATCTCAGATAAAATAGATGGACATCCTTTTACAGAAGATGATTATCAATTGGTTGTAATCATTGCGAATCAGATCACAAAGAGTATACAGAATTTTAGGCTTCTTGAAGAAATGTTGAAAAAGAAATCTTATGAGAAAGAATTAGAAATTACTTCTTCTTTTCAAAAGTCTATTTTGCCTTCTAAAGATATAAATTCTGATAAATTTGATTTGAGCGTTGTTTGTATACCAGCTAAGATGATGGGAGGGGACTTTTACGATTTCTTCAAATTAAAAGAAAATAAGTATGTTTTTTTGATCGCAGATGTAGCAGGGAAGGGATTACCTGCATCTTTATTTATGGCAATTTCTAGCTCTATCATAAGATCAATCACTAAAATACATAGTTCTTCTATTTCGAAAGTTCTTCACCATTCTAATAACCTTATCTATGAAAAGAGCAGAGCGGGTATGTTTGTGACCTTATTTTATGCCATCTATGAAGAAGATTCCCGTAAATTCACTTTTTCTTCTGCAGGGCATGACGAACAATTGCTTTATAAAAATGACACAGATGATTTTGAGTTATTGCATAGTAAAGGCAGAGCATTGGGTTTGCTTCCCTCGGAGAGAAATGAAAAATTCTACAGTAATTCTGTACAACTTAAGCCAGGGGATATTATCATCTTTTACACAGATGGGATTGTAGAGGCTATTAACTCTAAAAAAGAGCAATTTGGTCTGGAAAGATTAAAGGACATCGTATCCGAAAAACGTTTTTCAGAAGCTAAACAAATTGCTAAAGAAATACATCGTCAAGTAAACATTTTTTCGGGTGATACAGAACAATTTGATGATTTTACCCTGATGGTGCTCAAGATATTAAATTAATTCAATGATCCATTAAACAGCAATCATAAATCTATTTTTGATAAATAGCTTTTACGGTGAAATTTTGTAATCCCATGATCGTTTATGGCTGCAAAATGTTCTTTCGTCCCATAGCCCTTATTCTTATTGATCTTATAATGGCTAAATTTATCGCTAGCAGATTGAATCAAATTATCCCTGCTCACCTTTGCAATAATGGAAGCGCAAGCAATGGTAAAACAATTTTGGTCTCCTTTAATGATGTCTTTTGTAGCAGGCATATTATTCTCATGAAATGAAAATCCATAATTCCCATCCATTAAAACAAAGGCCAGGCTACCTTTTGGGTCATTCTTTTGAATCGATCTTTGAAACTCCTGGACCAGTTTATAGACTCCCTTTTGAATTGCCTTGTTGATATTAAATTTTTCAATATATTGAACGGCAATATGAACCGCTTTATATCGAAAATGTGCCTTTACCTTGTCGTATAGAAATTTTCTGGCCGTACAGGACAACTCCTTAGAATCTTTTATCTGATCGTACCACTCTATTTCTGTAAAATGAGGTTCCATATCCGCATGGAATAAAATTCCTCCTACCGTTACAGGACCAAAAATACTACCTCTGCCTGCCTCATCAAAGGAAGCTATATATGTATTTTTTTTTTTCTTGTAATGAAAGGGATATGAATTCTCTTAAAAAATTTTTTTCATACTCGATGAAAGACATTCAACTTTTAAAGGATTTTATGGTCTGCTTTTGTTTTATGATAATGTCTTTATTTAGATTCAACTTCTTTTTGCTCCTATTTTGGTTTGACTTCTTCTGTTTTTTGCTCCTGCTTTGATTTGGTTTCTTCTATTTTTTGATTTTCCTTTTCTTCTTCTTTTTCACGGATGCTTTCCTGCAGAACAATGGCCTTTTCATAGAACAAGTCTTTAGAAGGCTTTTTTTTGATCTCTTTCAAACGACCTTTCTTACCTATTTTTTCACGAAGATAATATAATTTACCGCGTCTGATATGGTTACTTTTAATTTTTTCAATTTTCTCAATGGTAGGAGCATATAAAGGGAATATACGCTCTACGCCTACATCATAACTGATTCTTCTTACTGTAATGCTTCTTCCAGCACCTTTATTTTGAATGGCAATCACAGTGCCTTCATATACCTGTATTCTTTCTTTAGAACCTTCTTTAATTTTATAATATATTTTTATAACGTCTCCTACAGAAAAATTTCTTTCTCTATTGACCTGCTTCAAATGATGTTTTTCAAGTGTTGGATGCATTTCTTATTCTCCTGTTTATATCTTTGTAGATTTAACCATTTTTTTTCTTAATAAAATAAAATTAGATAATAAATCGTAGAAGCTTAAAGAGCTAATGTATAAAAAACCAAAAAAATATATCAATAAAAAAGGAATCATTAACCAGTAAGAAGATTCAAAGGCAAGTATGATCGTAGTTAAAATATAAAATACAGTAAGTAATTCAATGATAATCATACCGTTTATTTTAGGCTTCGAATATTTAAACCTGTTCTTTATTATTTGTTTTTTATCTTTAGATACAATGCCCAATTTAGGAGTCCTGATAAAAGTAGATTTTTTACCCATTATGCCTTCTAACCATGCTTTTGTATTATTTAACGCAATACCAGAGCCGATCATAGTCAAAAAAGGAAGCCAAATAAGACGTTTCTTCCAGTTTTTATATAGGCATTTTTGGGAAAATGCATAGAATACTATAGGCCCTACTGCACCTATTAATACAATAGATATAAGTATTTCAGAACTTGCTTTCAATCTCGCTCCCGTAAAAATTAACAGAGGGGTAAGCAAAATATTTAGGTAAATAAGAGGATGAACAGAATAATTTACCAGATGGGTAATAGCCTCTGCTTTTACTTGCCATTTTAGTTTTGCCCTGATGATCTTAGGAATCAATTTAACGGCTGTTTGCAGCGAACCTTTGCACCATCTGAATTGTTGAGATTTATAAGCGCTTACAGTGGAAGGTAATTCTGCAGGGCAGATGATATTGCTTAAATATTTGAATCTCCAACCTTTGAGTTCTGCTCTATAGGATAGATCAAAATCTTCTGTAAGAGTATCTGATTGCCAGTTCCCTGCACTAAGAATACATTCCTTTCTCCATATACCTGCTGTTCCATTAAAATTCATCCAAAGCCTTGAGCCATTTCTGGCCACTTGTTCTATGATAAAATGCCCGTCTACGCCAATACTTTGGGCCTTTGTTAGAAAAGAATAATTTTCATTTACATGCCCCCATCTGGTTTGGACCATTCCAATTTTTTTATCTTCATAAAAAAATGGAACTGTTTTTTTCAAAAAATCAGTAGTAGGAATAAAATCAGCATCAAAGATAGCTATAAACTCTCCCTTTGCCAGTTCCAAACCATTTTTAAGAGCCCCAGCCTTATGACCTTTTCTATCCTTTCTATGTATATGCTTTATATCAAAACCCTTCTTTTTATATTCCTTTACTTTTTTTTCTGCCAGAATTTTAGATTCATCGGTAGAATCGTCTAATACTTGTATTTCTAATTTACTCTTAGGATATTCAAGAGCAATGATAGAATCGATCAGACGCTCCACTACATAGTATTCATTGAAGATAGGTAATTGGACAGTAACATTTGGATATTTTTTTATTTTCTTTACAAAGGAATTTATATTTTTTTCATTTACCTTGCACTTTTCATGATTTTTCATATAAAGAACCAGCATTACATAAGAATGCAATCCAAAATATAAAAGCCCAATACTATCCAGCGCATAAATGATCAATAATATAATGAATAAGAATTCTAGCATATATATTTAAGAGTTTTTATTTTGTAGTTAAAAAGATATATAGGGGCATGATTTTAGTCAACGTAATAAGGAAACACCTTATGTCAATTCTTTTAATTCTATAATTTACAATAACCAATGCCGTTAGGCTGTACTTTGTACAATGGTTTCTACAAAGAAAGTAGTATAATTTTCTTGACTTTCCTGATTTGTTTTTTATTCAAGCACTAGTATGAAAAAGAAATATTTTATAGGTTTATTTAGCGGTGTCTTACTAATCGTATTGGGTACTTGGGGGCAGGCCCAAAATGCAGCCACAAGCGAAATATCTGAAGAAGGCCTGAATGAATTGTTCCATCAGGTGCTCTACCATGTTAAAAGAGATTATGTAGAGGATATTGAGAGTAGGAAGATATGGTATGGGGCTATAAAGGGGATGCTGACTGCTTTAAATGATGCGCATACTCGTTTTATGCCACCAGAAGAACTAAATGAGTTGAAAGTTGGCACAAGAGGCAAATTTGGAGGTTTAGGAATTGAAGTCACAGTAATAGACAATGTACTTACAGTTATTTCTCCCATAGAAGATACCCCCGCTATGAGAGCCGGCCTACAGCCTAATGATAAAATTGTTGAAATCAATAAAAAACCCACCAGAAATATGACTCTTCTAGAGGCAGTAAAACTCATGAGAGGCACACCTGGGACTTCTATTAATTTATCTATTGCAAGAGAAGGAGAATCTGATCTATTATATTTTGATATTATAAGGGATATTATAAAAATTAAAATCGTCCAAAGTGAAATTATCGAACCTCATAATATTGGATATATTAAATTAAAACAATTTTCTCAATCTGCTTATACAGATATGCGTAAAATATTGAAAGAGTTTAAGGATAAAAAAATAAAGGGTCTCATACTTGATCTGCGCTGGAATCCAGGAGGCCTATTAGAATCTGCTCATAGAGTGACTAATTTATTCATAAAAAAAGGAGTAATTGTATCTACCAGAGGCAGAAAAAAACAGTTGGATAGGGTCTTTACTGCAAAACCCAATATGGCTATTTTCCCAGATCTACCTTTAGTTTTATTGGGAAATGAAGGTTCTGCATCTGCAAGTGAAATTACGGCTGGTGCGATAAAAGATCATAAAAGAGGAATATTTATAGGCGTAAAAACATTTGGAAAAGGCTCTGTCCAAAATGTGATTCCCCTTCGATATAATACAGCAGTCGCTCTTACCATTCAAAGATATTATACTCCTTCAGGAAAATCAATCCACCAAAAAGGAATAGAACCGGACATACATATTAAAGCCCTTGAATTTACTAGATCGGATCGCAGAAATTATCTTGAATTAAAAGAGAAAAAAATCATTGATAATTTTGTAAAGAAACACTCTGTTTATAATAAAGAGAATATGACTAAATTCAATAAAATACTTAAGGAAAAAAGGCTGCCACTCAGTGATTATGCCTCTAAATTTCTATTAAAAAGAAAAATTATTGAAAAGTCAGGGAAAAAGGGGCCTTTATTTGATATGGAATTAGATGTTCAGTTAAAAAAAGCAGTTGAACATCTAAAGAATAAAGTTTAAGTTTTTATTATGGATAATACTATAGAGCCGATAGGTATTGTTGGTTTGGGGAAAATGGGTTCCTCAATGGCGCGGATATTGATCAAGCACTATGAAGTACATGCTTTTGAAACTTCAAAACAAAGCATACAAGACCTAAGGCCAATTTTAAAGACCAAGGTCATTTTACATGATCAATTAGAATCTCTTCTGAATGCATCTTTCCCTCTCATCATTGCCGTAAAACCCCATCAGGTCAAAGAAGTTATTTCTCAAATCAAAGTGCATAGATTGGTCATCTCTATAGCAGCGGGGATTTCTATTCTTAAAATGGAAGGGTGGCAAAAAAAGAAAACTCCTTTGGTTCGGGCCATGCCCAATGCCCCTTTTCAGGTAGGGAAAGGAGTTACTTGTATCTTCCCTAATTCGTATACATCTGATGCGGAGCTGGAAAAAGCAAAAATTATTTTAGCCAAAGGCGGTAAGATAATAAAAGTAGAAAAAGAAAATGATTTACAGGCCATTACTGGTTTGTCTGGTTCTGGGCCGGCTTTCATATCTGTTTTTATTCAAAGTTTAGAAGATGCTGGCGTTTTGCAAGGATTGACCAGAATAATGGCCAGAGAATTGGCCATAGAAACTGTATTAGGGACAAGTTTTTTGATCAAAAAATTACAAATACCCCCCCATGAATTGATACATGATATTACCTCCCCTGGAGGAAGTACCATCACAGGTCTCTACTACTTAAAAAGAACCTCTACTTTTGAAACTGCTGTAATGAGAGCTGTTTCTGCAGCAGCTATGAAAACAAAAGATATAGAATAGTATTCTCTACGAATACGTGTTGACACTATTGAAACTATTTAATATCATCGTAACAGGTATCTACAAAATTTTGAAGGATATTTTGAAATGGGCATTAAGCTATTGGAATAATTTGCCTTTTGCAGAGAAATTTTTTACTTTAAATTTGATTATTTTAGCCTTTTTTCTTAGCCAAGGATGGAGGGCATATGAAATAAGTTTTGCAACGGAATATACCTATTACCATAAGATATATACAGATGACTTTTTTTTATTTTTTATCTTTATAATATTAGCGGTATCCACGACTTTCTTTTGGCGGTTGGATGTTCATAGCAATAAACTTATTGTTTTTTTTAGAATATTCTCTTTGGGTGGAATTTTTCTATTGTGGGTAATGAATCTTCTATTACCAGAGAGAATTGCAAGCACACCAGAAGCAGACTTTACTTATCAATTTTATATTTTTGGGATATTTGCATTTTTTGGATTAATAAGCGGCTTTCTGGGTATAATCAACTATACCCAGAAAGAATGAAGCGCCTCCACCGCTTTTTTGTCTAAAGACTTAAAAGAATGATCTTGCGATTCTATTTTTCTAAAATTTTGTTTTTGGCCTTTAAACTCTTCGAGTAACAAAGATTCAAAACTACTTTTAGAAACCACTATCCTTTTCAAAACCATATTTCTGTGAAGAAATGGTTTTTTGTTAAATCGACTGAATCTATTTTGGTTTGTATAGTTCCCTATACATAAATTTTCAAACTTCATAGTTTCTTCTGATCCAGAAGTTTAACAAAAGGCCTTTGCCATTCAAAGGTAATGTGTAGAATTATGTCGTATTGTCAATCAAATTTTTTACTTAATTTGTAGAAACCAATGCCGTTAGGCTGTACTTTGTACACATAAGAGCCTGTGCCTCAACACAGAAGAATAATTTAGTTCAATGGAAGAACTTCGCTTTTTATAAAATGACTTCGCTTCATCAGAAGACATCTTCATGATCATATCCTGATCTTCATGTATTTCTCTGCTTTCTTTAACATCAAATCATCTTCATCTGTACTATTATGATCGTCTGATTCAACCTCTGATTCATTTGAGGATATTTACACAGTAGAGCTTTTGGTATCGGAATGATTCATCGAATCTTTTGATGATCTCTATCGCTTTGTGCAAATCTATTGTTCATGGGACATAAAAAATAAAAAACTCAAAAGTGTAAATGTTTTTAAGTTGAGGCACAGGCTCTGAGCTTACTCCATAAAAAAAATGAAAAAAGATAACTATATAGTTGCTATTATGTATCACCCCATTAAAGTGGTCCTATTATATAAATAATAAACTAAAAGGAGATTATAAATTATGGAAAATTTAAAATTATTTTCAAGGTTTTCAAATACCTTTAGTCTGATAATTCTATTTATCTTATCTGGCACTCTTTTACTCGCCAATTGCGGTAAAAAAGATGACAAGAATCCCCCCATGGACAATGAAGATCCAATGGCTATGATGGATGTTCCAGTGGCAAGTCTGGGGAATCCAACCAGTACTAACCTGATGGAGGCCGGCGGTAGCTCCACTATACAGGTCAGTCTTAGTCCGGCGCCTTCAGAGGAAGTAACTGTAATGCTTACAATCTTCCCCGCACCCCAGGATGGAGACTATTCCATTACCACGAATGCAAACATCACCATCGGTGACCCTATAGGCGGTGGCCTACCTGTGATGATATCTATAGATGCAATAAGTGCAACCCGTACACTTACCATTACCGCTGCTGCAGATGATGACGACATCTTAGAGGTCCTTACTGTGGCTATAATGGATGGGGGAGACTATACACTCTCTGGTACTTCTTCCAGAGAAATTAAACTTACCATCCAGGATGACGATGTTAGAGTGGCAAGTCTAGGGACTCCCAGCAGAACTGCAATGATAGAAGGGGAGGGAGGAGCCTCTGGAAAGGCAAATATCATGGTAGATTTGAATGCCGCAGCACTCAGGAATATTATGGTTGTACTGGAAATCACCCAAAAAGACCCCGCAGAAACTCCTGATGGGGTTACCTATGAATTAGACTATGGAGTTACGACAGCAACAAGCATGATCACATTCGATAATGCAAATACAGATATTCTAAGGAATAGGCAGGTGATGATCCCATTTGCCGTAGGGGAACAAACACGCGAGATTACCATTACCGCTATGGAAGATGTGGATGGTCTTAGTGAGGTCTTGACGATAAGTATAATGCCTTCTACTGCTACAGACTATAGGATCACTACGGAAAATACCGCTACCAATGCAGCCTCCAGAGAGTTTTCCATGACAGACAATGAACCGGAAATTATCGGAATATTCCAATCGACTGGTGGAATGCCAAACGCACCAATTCCTGAGAATTTTCGCTTGGCCTTTCCAGTATTTCAAATAGAAGGCGATGGTACTTTTGTTATAAATACCAGAATACGATTCATGTTGGGGGGTACCTTTGAGGCAGGAGACATCGGTAATTCAGTATCGGTGGGTTTTGATTGTACTTCTATTGATAATGCGGATCCAGGTGATATACTAGAGATTAGGATCGTCAATAATGATTTACCACTTACAAGAGGCACACCTGTGAACTTAGGAAGTGATAGAGTTGAATTTGGCTTAAGGCAAATAGGTGGTTTTTGTTTTATTTGTGATGATGATGATGATAATGAGACAGTTATAATAGAGTTTATCCCAGGCGATGGATATCGCATACCAGATGGAGGGGCCATTTATACTATAAATGTTCACGAAAGCTCGACGTATTGTATGTAATGATCCATCTTTTTACCTTCTTTTCACTCTAAGGGCACAGATTTTTTTTCTCCTTTGCTATTGCTTTATAAGACTTTTGCCCTTAGGTGTAGAACCTTGTTCCAAATAAAAGCTTTGCAGAATGAAGGTTTCTACATTCTTCATAAAAAATAGATTGTCAAGATATCGCAATATACAAGAAAGTTAAAAAAGTATTATGCAACGCCTTCCTATTAGTTTAAGATGGAAAGTCATGGGATTGATATTGGGATTGATCTCTATCATGATTCTTGTGATCGGATTGATTGTTGAAGACCAACAGACAGATCTCTTAGAAAAAGGTCTTTTTGATACCGCCAACAGAGAGGCACAGAGCATTGTATACATTGATTCCAGGGCGATGATCGTAGATGATGACCTGGTCATTTTAGATAGTCTTAAAAACCTGAATAGTTTAGAGGGCTTCATTTTTGCCAGAGTGGTGGAAGCAAAGAATAAGTCTACCATTGTTGCTTCTTATAAAATAAAAGATGAAAAAGAAAAAGAAAATCTTGTGCCCCTTTGGGACAAATTGTTAGATCCAAAATGGAAAAAAGTAAGTTATAAAACGAGTAGCCAAATTATTTTTGATAGAGTTCCTTATTTAAATAAAGAAGGTATTGATATTTTAGCCTTTCATTTACCCATATATCATCCTTTTAGTGCGAAAAAAGATATTCTTTTAGGCATTGTTCAGGTTGCCTTTTCAGATGAATTTATCAAACAAAAGATCGCATCAAACCGACTCGCTCTTATTCTATTAGGAGGCGCTTTCTGGCTGATCGGTATTTTGGCTTCTCTTTTCATGACTTATTTGATCGTAAAGCCGATTAGAATATTATCTCAAGGGGCTAAAACTGTAGGTGAAGGCGATCTGGAACATCAGCTTCCTGATCTGGGGGAAGATGAATTGGGGAAGCTGGCAAAACAGTTCAATAGTATGACACAAGGCCTGAAAGTTGCTGAAAAGGCAAAGGCAGATACTTTGATCTTTAATGAACAATTAAAACAGGCCCAGGAAATTCAAGAAGGAATGAATCCAATGCATTTTCTGCAAAAAGATAAATATCAAGTACAAGGATATACCAGAGCCGCCAAAGGTGTCGGAGGAGATTATTTTGACTTTCATGAAATGGCAGATGGTAAAATTGGGGTATTGATATCCGATGTATCTGGAAAATCTATTTCGGCCTCTTTGGTAATGGTAATCATTAAAACAGTTGTATCTACTTATTTCAAGATATTTAAAAAAATAAGAAGCGATTTGATCACCAAAACGATCAACAGAGTCATGTGCGGAGAAACTCATATAGATAAATTTGCTACATTCTTATTTGTGATATATGATCCAATTACATCTTCCATTGAGTTTACTAATGGAGGTCATGGCCCTTTATTTATATACAGGGCTAAAGATAAAGTATGCACTTTGAGTAAGTTACCTGGTCTTCCTATGGGTATAGATGATGATAGCGAATATAATCTTGCAAAGATGAAATTACATACTGGAGATATGATCGTGTTTTTTACAGATGGTATTAACGAAGCACGTAATCCCAAAAAAGAAGAATATGGAAATATTAGGCTAAGTAATAAGATCGTAGAATTGGCCGATCATGATCCTAAAAATATTGTAGATGATATCGTACAAGATTTGGATAATTTCATGGATGGCGCCGAGCAACATGATGATATGACACTCGTTATTATGAAAGCCAACTGATCTATGAACTTGTCATCCTGATTCTGAATATAATAATTGAAATTCACTAAAAAATGATAAAGAATAAAGTTAAATATTCAGGATCTGTTCTAAGAAAAAAAATCAAAGGAAAAGAAATTATTATTTTAGGGACGGCGCATGTAAGTGAGAAGAGTGTTCAGGATGTTGAAAATCTGATCCATAATGAAAAACCAGATGTAATTTCTGTCGAATTGTGTCAAACCAGATATCAAAATATAAAGAGAAAAAATCAATGGGTTCATCTGGACATCATACAGATCATCAAACAAAAGAAAATATTTTTATTGATGTCATCTCTGATCTTAGCCGCCTTTCAAAAGAAAATTGGAAATATAGCTAAAGTCAGGCCTGGAGAAGAAATGTTTAAGGCGATACAATTGGCTTCTAAAACAAAGACTAAGCTGGAGCTAGTTGATAGAGATGTTCAGATTACTCTGAAAAGAGTTTGGCAAAATGCAGGTTATTGGGGAAAGTTAATGATGTTTTCAGAATTGCTCACTAGTTTACTGGTCTCCATAAAAACAGATGTAGATGAGATTGAAAAAATGAAGAAAGGCGATGTTGTAGATCAGGTTTTTCAAAATTTGCCTTATCAATACAATTTGATAAAGAGAGTGATCATAGAAGAAAGAGACCAATACATCGCACACAAAATTAAAGAGGCCTCCGCTAAAATGCCCCCTAAATCAAAAATGGTGATCATACTTGGTGCAGGTCACTTAAAGGGCGTTCATGAGGCGTTGAAAGAGGAAGTGGACATCCAAAAATTAGAGCATTTAAAAAAAAGTTCTAAGTTTATTTCTACAATAAGGTTCTTTACTCCCATTATATTAATTATGGGAATTTTCTTTTACTTTACAGGTATTGATGATCCTCAAAAAATTTATCAAAGCTGGATAGCCTGGTGCTTGATCAAAGCGTCATGTTCTGGCAGCATGGCACTCTTATTACTTGCGCATCCTTTGAGCATATTAGCAGCGGCTATTGTTGCTCCGATCAGTAATTTTAACCCTATTCTGAAACCAGGTTGGATGGCAGCCTTAGTAGAAGCTAAATTCCGTAAACCGAAGGTAATTGATTTTGAGAATTTTTCAAATGATGTCTCTACTTTTAAAGGAGTGATCAAAAATAAAGTAAGCAGAATTTTTAGCATATTCATTCTCCCTCAATTAGGTTCGTCCCTAGGCACGGCGATTGCTTTATGGTACATAGCGCATTAGAAATTTTTCCCTTCATTGGAATTGCATTGGGAGTAGGGTTAGTTAGCCTGCTAACCCCATGTGTATTCCCTATGATACCTATAACAATTTCTTACTTTTTGAATCGAAAAGAATCATCCAATTATCGCCCTTTGAAAGATGCATTCATCTATGTAACAGGCATTGTGCTTACTTTTTCTTTGATCGGTCTATTAACCAGCCTTATCTTTGGTTCAGCGGGGATACACAGATTCGCGGTGAATCCATGGGTAAATTTATTCATTGCCTGCATTTTTATTCTGTTTGCTCTTAACTTGTTTGGCTTCTTTGAAATAAAGATAAGCCCTAGAGTTATTGATAAAATACAAAAGATGGATCGTTTTTTTAGAAGAAAAAACAGCTTGCAAAATGATAGAATATCCATTCTATCCATGTCCGTGATCTTTACCATAACCACTTTCACCTGCACCATGCCTTTCATTGGAACAATCCTGGTTTCTGCTTCCAGAGAGAATTTTTTATATCCTTTTATTGGAATGTTCTTTTTTGGGATCAGTTTTGCCTTCCCATTTTTCATATTAGCCCTTTTTCCGGCTCTCTTGGATAAAATACCAAAAACTGGAAATTGGATCTATAAAATTAAGGTATTGATGGGATTTCTGGAGTTAGCAGCTTCGATTAAATTTTTAAGCAATTCCGATATGGTTTGGCAAAATAATATCATTACCAGAGATATATTTCTGATGATATGGGCATTTATCTCTTTTCTAATTGCCATCTATTTCTTAGACTGGATAAAATTCCCCGTAGACATACAGGGAAATTTACATCAAAAAAAGAATGAAAAGCAAAAACAATTATCTGGTCTACTCATACGAATGACTTTTTCTTTTTTATTTATGTTTCTTACGGCTCATTTTTTATTCTCTTTAGGCGGAAGACCACTTAAAGAATTAGGAGCTTTTTTACCCCCTGTAGGATATGGCAAGGTAGAAAAATCAAAGCATGAAAAATTCAATTGGCTGGATGATCTTCAACAGGCAAAAGAAATCTTCAAAGACGACCCAAAACCCATTTTCATTGATTTTACAGGCTATACATGCGTCAATTGTCGTTGGATGGAACAGAATATTTTTAATAAGCCTATTGTAGAAAATCTACTGCAAAAATTCTTGTTGGTTCGTTTATATACAGATGGAGAAGGCGAAATTTATGAAAAGAATCAAAGATATCAGCAAGAAAAATTTAATACACTTGTATTACCATTATATGCCATCATGGATTCTAATGATAGAGTAATCAAAATATTCAAAGGTATGACCAGAGAAGAACAGGAATTTATATCTTTTTTAGAAAATTCATTTCAGCAATTTAAAAGTCATATGAAATAGTAAGTATAGTAAAAAGTGGAATGCCATTCTAATCAATAAGTGGTTTAATATGTTCCATGAAAGAATCGATTGACTGTCTAAGATAAAGGCCTATATTACCCCTCCCCCCATTATAGCATATCAAAAATGACTTAGGTCAGCTAACCCTGATCTGCTTGAATTTAATTTTGTATTCTAAAAAACCTAAAAACAGATCAGAGTATATTTCAAAATATATTCATGGATAGGCATCTACTATACTTTTGGTATAACGACAAATTCTACTCTTCTATTCAAAGATCTATTTTCTTTCGTTTGATTAGAAGTAATCGGCTTGGATTCTCCATTACCCCTTACTTCTAATTGATCTGCGTCAATACCATTTTCTACCAGATATTTCTTAATGGCTTCCGCTCTTTTCATAGAAAGTTCTTTATTATATTCAGCATCCCCATCGCTATCCGTGTTGCCTTCTATACGAATATTAGCATTTTTTTCAACCAGTATGTAGGCAATTTTATTTAATTCAGTATAGGAATCAATGGGTAATTCATAGCTACCTTTCTCAAATACGATCTTATCCGTTATGACTAAAACTTCATCTAAATGGAGAGAATCAATGATTCTTCTGGTTTCAATTGTTTTTGATCTATTTAATTTCTGTGGCATCAGTCCCATTGGTTTATTTGAAACATGTAGTTTAGTAGATTCAGACAGTACGATCTGTTGTTTTTGATCTTTTGCATCTTTTATTTTAGTTAAGCCTTCCACCGACCAAAAATCAACAAAATTTCCTGCAGAGTCTACCCTGATGCTTAGCTTAGCATTCATTATAGTAGCTACGGCAAGAGGTGTATGCAATAATATATTTTGCTTATCGAATAGTTTATTGAAATTTCCATAAATTGATCCTCTATCCAACTCCAGATATATGGCATGAACAGAGAATTCTTTTATATGTAAATTGCTACTGGGCCCAATGCGTATCAATGTCTCTTCACCAAATGAAATATCAACTTTAGACCTTTTTCCGGTTTGGATCTCATATCCATCTTCAAGAAATTCTCCTACCATTAGCGTTTTCCAATAAGCGTAATCTTCTTTTGTATTTCGGAAATAAGCATTTCCGAGTAAGAAAGTAACTTTTATATTTCCCTTAGATACGATCAAAGGGGGGCTAAAGCCTAGACTGTTATCTTTTACTCCTATAACCAAAAAAGCTGCTAACACCCCTGGAAGAGAAAAGAGGAATATCCAAATGAGAATTTTTCTAATCATTTTTTTACTCATGATACTTTTCGACGATAATATAAATTAAAATAAAACCAGCTTTATGTGATTCGTTTATTTTAAAAAAAAGGAAGCAGCTTATTAGAGGCTGTGCATCTATGATGGTGTCAACTTTGTTACCTCCTCTTCTTATTTTGCCTTTACTACCCTTATTGTGTTTTTTTAGTATAACACTTATTAAGTCCAGGATTTGCTTTTTTGATATGCACAATGGACTGTGTAATAAACTCCATAGCCAATTTCCTTGAAAACTTATTCGTTTTTTTAATTTTGGTGATCTCATTAGAGCTTTCAACAGCAGGCGCACTCCTTAAATATGAGCAAAGGTGTTTTTTGTTGGGAAATCTCTTCATATCACAAATATCTGCCATGATGGCTAAAGCAGAGAGAACACTGATCCCTTTCGCACTGGTAAGAATTTCTACTTCTTTATAGAATTGAAAACCGATAAGTTTGATCTCTTCTTCTACCTCTTTCTTCCTGGCTTGAAGGCTTTCAAGCTCATCAATAAACATTATGAAAAAAAAATAAGAAAAAAAATAAAAAAAAGAGTGTCCACTTTAGGGGGTAAGCTCAAAGTGTGCTATAATAAGATTTTTTTTTATGAGTTTTGACCAAAAGAAACAACTTTCTTTACTTTCTTTAGAAGGCACGTGGTATATCCATATGACTGATTTTCCCATGTGGTTAAAAGGAGATAAAACAAATCCTACGCTTAATTACTCAATAAAACAAAAAAAAGGAATACAAATACTCGAAGATAGGGTGATATATCAGAAAAATAACAAACAAAAAACGATTTTGGGCTTTGATACACCGCTGGATCACAGTAGTAATAGAAAATTTATCTGGAGAGGACAGGGAATATTAAGCATACTGAAAAGCCATTGGGAAGTTCTATATATATCAGAAAATGAAAATTGGGCGGTTATTTACTTTGAAAAAACATTATTTACTCCAAAAGGTTATGATGTAATCTCCCGCAACAAAATACTCGACTCTGCTACGAAAAAAAGAATTTCTGAGATACTGTCTGCCATAGACATTAAAGCTAAATTGACTTTTGTTAAGCAAGATTAATATATAGTATTGAAAAATTAATTTTTTAGCCTAATCAGAAAATTTCATTCGTATATGAAGTCTTTTTCCCTCAGAATTCAATATGTTTGATGTTCCTTCGTATGCTACAACTTCTACAGTATTTTTTGTATAAGTAGTATCATTATTGTCCACAAATAAGCGGAATAATAGATTGCTGATTTGAGTACGCACTGTAACTACTGGTATACCATTATAAACACTTTCCTTAATTTTGAATATTTTGAAACGATATGTGTCTAACTCAGAGGGAGCCACAAAATTACAATATATTGTTTCGCCTTTAAGTAGCTTATCCCAGTTCTTCATGATGAAATGATTAAAACCAGCATCGGCAATCATATTGTTTACCTTTTTTATCTCTTTCTTTTGGAGATCATCCCCTTTTTTTTCTTTATAATATAAAAGGTATTTATTCTCCAAAGTTTTTTTAAAGCCTTCTGTATAACCATTTCTATAGTCTATTATTTCATAATTGGGAGCAATTGTATTACTTTCATAGTTGAGTTTTTTAACTGCAAATGTCTTGCCCTGGGGGTTTTTATAGGTTATGAAGGTGGGTAAGTGACTTTTATTTTCCCAAAATTTACTGCGTATTTCTTTATACAAGAGTTTTCCGCTTTTAATACCATAGGCAAAGCCTACAATAGAGGAAGGTTCGCTAGAATAACCAGTAGGGATGATGCTAAAAAATACAAGAAAGTGAAGTATAAAACAAATAGAATATTTCATGATATAGGTCAAAAATAGCATAAATTTCACATTGTCAATTGTTTTTATATGTATTTGTACTGTGCGTAAAGAATGTTGTACTGCAAAGGTAAAAATCGCTGCAATAACCTTCAATTTTAGCAAAATGATACGGGAACAGCTTGTATAGATCAGGAAATTAGGAAATTATTTCGTATTTTCGAGAAAAAATATCAAAAAACCTTCGGGAACAAAAAATACGATATAGATTACAATGTAGTAAATTATTCTTCTGTGTTGAGGCACAGGCTCTTTCCCTCAAAAATATTCTAATTGAAAACATTAAAAAATGATTGACAGCATAGCTAAAAAAAAGGGAGTAGTTAGAATGAATGAAGAATTATATACAGATAGAATTCAAACACAAAGTAAGATGTTTATTATTGATTTAAAAAAGAATAATGCAGGCTACTACATGAAGGTATCAGAATTTTCAAACCAGAAAAAAACATGCATTTATGTTCCTTCTGAAGGTATAGATGATATGATAAATTCTTTTGAAAAAATTAAGCATCTAATAAGTCAAGAAAATAATTAAAGAATCCGATATGAATTTTATATGGGAATATTTGATCCATCTATGCCAATAATGAATTTAAGAATTAAATGAGTAATCAAAATATTCTATATCATAAATTTTTTGATAAGGAGAAGTCTATGTTATTACTGAAAAACCAAAAGAAAACGATAATTATTAGCTTGGTAATTATTTTTTTAGTATCCTCCCTCTATTCACAGGATACAAATCAAGGCCAAGCTCCCAATCAACAGAATGCACCAGTTGTCAATATAACAAGAGTAAATCATGTTGATCTGGTATTAAATAATTTTGATAATGCCGAAGATTGGAGAGCCTTTGCTACAAGCCCATTGGGAGATACAAAAATCCAGAAAAAAGTCCAGATTGGTCCAATACAAGATATTTATGACCCCACCAATATTACACAGGAAGAAAGAAATTTATTCATACCAGATCAAAATTATGTCATGGGAGTTAAAACTTACTTTAAGGACAGGGGCTTTGATCGGGTAGAAATTAAACCTCCTCATGAATATAAGATCAAAGGTATTGCTAAACAATTATCAATATGGGTCTTGGGTCGTAATTATAGACACACTCTATATGTCAAATTACGCGATTATAAAGGCAAAATACATAAGATTAAATTTGGTAGTCTAAACTTTTTTGGTTGGAGAAAACTGGTGGCGACCATACCCGGTTGGATGCCCCAAAGCATCCGTTTCTCTTTATTTGACCGGAACTTAAGATTCGTATCTCTTTTTGTAGAATCAAACCATTATGAACCACAAGGAACATTTTATTTTTATATAGATCAATTAGTCATGAGAGTAGACAAGGCTTTAGATGAATATCCAGGAAGCCAGATAAGAGATTTATGGTAATAAAGAAATAAAAAACAAGGAGGATTGAAATGAATCACAAAATCAAAAAATTAGTTATGATCAGTTCCATCGTTACAATTACGGGAATTATAACTATAGAATTATTCGCCAATCAAAATCGTAGAAGCAAACTTCAAAATCCAAATAAAAATGATGTGGATGCTATTGAGGCAAAATCACTTATTATAGAAGGATGGGAAACAACTCCTTGGGAAGGAATAAGTTACCCAGGTGCACCGAATGGTTCTATAGCAACTAATATTGTTTCTGGAAGACCCTTAAATTTAGGCTTTAATATAAAAAATCAAAATTCAATGGGTGTAAAATTTGAATTCGCGTATCTGGGAAGTAACAAAGTAGAACTAATACCCCCTGGAGTCGTTAGAAAACCATTAGGACAGCTGGATGAACAAAACAGGCCAAGATTTATTAATATAAGGGGTGTTGAATTGCCAGGTGAAGTACAGGCTATCAGTGTTTGGGTAATGGGAAGAGCAAAACCATATACAATGGAGTGTTGGGTGCAAGATTGGAAAAACAATGTACATGTTCTTAAGATGGGTTCTTTGGATTTCATTGGATGGAGAGCATTAAATGTTAAAATACCACCATGGATTTCTCAAAACATTGACTCTTATCCTCAAGATAGAACTCTTATTTTTAGAAAATTTGTTATCCGGGCAGAAAAAACAGCAATGCAGGAAGAAGTTATTCTATTCTTTGACAGTCTAAAAATTTTAACTAAGCTATATGATATTTACTTTGATGGTCTTGAATTAAATTACGATGAAGAAGATAAAGCCAAGAAAGATAAAATAAGTAAATACTATAGAACATTAAAGAACAATCATGCAGATAAAACAAACTAAATTGTTTTTCTTCTAAAAATAAGTAGGTCACCCTCCCCCTACAAAATGGATGATTTCTACTTTATCTTCTTCTTTTAGAAGTACTTTATTATAGTCTTCGTGTTTTATGATTTCTCCATTATGCTCAATGGCAACTCTTCTGTCTAAAAGATTAAAATAATCCAGAAGAGAAATCAAGGTAGCTTTTTTTAGGTCATGGACCGAAACTTTTTCTCCATTTACTTGCATATTCTTACTATTTAATCGGGCTCGAAAATAAAAGCTTTTTCCAAAAATAATCTATCCTTGGATAAAGATATACCCTTAAATTTCTTTTTAGAAAATGAACTTTTTTCATTGATCATTCTTCTTCTGGAATATTCATAAAAAATATTTTGTAAAGTATAAAAATACTTAGCAGAACTATTCTCAGATTCAAACCTTTTGATACGGAAACTCTGAATTTAAGTTCTACCCCCTATAAGCATTCTTTCTATTTACAGCTATAAGGCAACATATTTTTTATAATATATGAGCTTACCCCATAAATAAGGCTGCTAATTATTTTTTACAATAACCAATAAAAAACATGGTGTCTGGAATGAGTACTATTGAGATTCAGACTATTGTAGATAACTTTGTGACTTGGTATAATAAGATCCGCCCGCACTCTTCATTAAGTAACTTGACGCCATATCAAAGATTCTATCGGAATAGAATGACTAAAATAGCTTCTTTGTGTGTAAGATATGTGTACAAAGTACAGCCTAACGGCATTGGTTTCTACAATTTTTTTAAAAAAGACTTGACAAGATACTTATGACTTTTGGATGGTATTAGCTGGAGATATATAAGATTTTTGGTTTTTTTAATGTCTCTTCACTAAAATTCAAGGGGGTACAAAAATGAAAAACAATCTTAAAAGTCATGGACTTGTGATGCTATTGCTAGCATTTGTTTTAGGAGGATGCTCTCCTAACCAGCTTGGCCTTTTTTCAAATAAATTAGCGACAATGGGAGCCTGGGGTATGAACTCAGAAGCCAGACCAAATGTTCTATTCATACTTACAGATGACCATGCGAATAAGTCGATCTCTAAATATTCTGATTTCTTTAGTGCTTTTCATAGTACTCCTAACCTTGATGCTCTCGCAAATGGGGGTATGCTTTTCCAAAATGCATTTGTTGCAAACTCTATTTGTGCCCCTAGTCGAGCTGCCATATTAAGTGGTCAATATGGTCATATCAATGGAGTCCCAAGAAACGATGCGCAAAGGCTACACTATGGCAAAGTAAAAACATTCCCTGAGGTCTTTCAAGATAATAATTATACAACAGCGTTAGTAGGCAAATGGCATATCAAATCGGTTCCCAGGGGCTTTGATTATTGCCGGTATTTAAGCCAGGGCCAGGGTCAGGGGTGGTATTTCAACACCACATTTAATAATTGTCTGACAGTGAGTAGTGACTCTAATGTTTTTAGTGGTGGTACTACAAAAAGCGGCTATGTAACAGAGGCGATTACGAATGAAGCGAAAGACTGGTTAACGACTTGGTCAAATCAGCCGGAAGCTACCAGAAAACCATTTTTATTATTGACACAGTATAAAGCAACGCATCGCTCTTGGGGAGTTCCTACGGATAAGCTAAACATTTATGACTATGACGATGTTTCGGATGCAGAAATACCCCTCCCCTCTACTTTTTTTGATGATTATGCTACTCGCTATGCCGCATACAGGCAACTCCATGCAAATGGTGCGAGAGTAGGCCCCAGCCAACTTAGTGGTATAAATAACGATGTAAACAATAGCCACCTTGGTGAAATAGATATCAAGGTAAACCTGAATAATCCAACAGCCAGAATTAGCGTAGCTGGACAACCTGGCATGAATCTAAAAGCTGCTGACAACCCCACTGGTTGGAATGAAGCATACAATAGAATGAATACAGCAAATCCCCTTCCAAGGGGACGTGGTGCGGACAGATCTAAGTGGCTCTATAGTCGCTATATAAGAGAATATTTACGAAATGTTAATGTATTAGATAGCTATATTGGAGATCTCGTTGGTCATCTCCAAACGCTTGATATTCATGAAAATACCATTGTAGTATACATTTCCGACCAGGGTTTTTACTTAGGGGAACATGGATGGTTTGATAAACGTTGGATGTATGAAGAGTCTCTGCGAACACCTTTGATCATAAAATGGCCAGGCAAAACGATCGCTGGTAGCCAAAATAACGACTTAGTTATGAATCTTGATATTGCACCAACTCTTATAGACATGGCAGGCATATCTGTCCCAGCTAGTATGCAAGGTGCAAGTCTTGTTCCTCTCTTAAAGGGGAATACGCCCGCTGATTGGAGAGAAGCCATTTATTACCAATATTTTGAATTCCCTCAAATACATCGTATTGAAGGACATTATGGTATTCGTACAAAAACGCATAAACTGATACACTTTTTTACTATTAAAGGGTTCGCAGAAGACACTGTGACAGCAGGAGGAGAAACATTAAGAGGAAGAATCTCTGATTGGGAATTGTTTGACCTGGTTAATGATCCCAACGAATTAAATGATCTTTATGGTCAAACAGGAAATGAAAATAAAATAGCAGAATTAAAAGCTAAACTACAAGAGTTGCGTGCGTTTTATTCTGTTCCTTCTGAGCTATTTAGTCTAGGTTGGACTAGACAGCAGCATGTTTGGTCTATAACACAAGAAAGAGACACGGATGCTGTAGCTTATGATGAACGCTAGAAGATCGGAGGTTTAAATAAAATGGTAAAAAAAACTCATATTCAGTTAAAATCAGGAATAAAAAGATCAATTGCTTTTTTATTTATATTTATTATGATCTTTTTGCATAGTTCTTGTAAATCAGAGGAATCAATAGAGGGAGCAATAAGAAACTTAATAGAAGGCCCAGATACTCAGACAGCTCCCTCAGGTACACTGACAGTAACTTCCATTACCAGAGGCGATATGTCTCTTACCGTCACATGGACTGCTGTAGACGAAGCCAATAGCTACGACGTTCGTTATAGAGAAACCGGTAGTTCTGGTAGTTTTATGGAACAGAATAATATAACAGGCCTATCTGCTACCATTATTGATCTCGTGAATGGTGTAGAATACGATGTTCAGATCAGGGCAGTAAATACCGCAGGTACAGGTGAATGGTCTGAAATTATAAGCGGAACCCCACTAGAAGCCCTTCTTGGTACACTGACAGTAATTTCCGTTACCAGAGGTGATATGTCTCTTACCGTCACATGGACTGCTGTAGACGAAGCCAATAGCTACGACGTTCGTTATAGAGAAACCGGTAGTTCTGGTAGTTTTATGGAACAGAATAATATAACAGGCCTATCTGCTACCATTATTGATCTCGTGAATGGTGTAGAATACGATGTTCAGATCAGGGCAGTAAATACCGCAGGTACAGGTGAATGGTCTGAAATTATGAGCGGAACCCCACTAGAAGCCCCTCCGGATACGCCAACAGTAATTTCCGTTACCAGAGGTGATATGTCTCTTACAGCCACATGGGCTGCGGTAGACGGAGCCAATAGCTACGACGTTCGTTATAGAGAAACCGGTAGTTCAGGTAGTTTTATGGAACAAAGCAATATAACAGTCCTATCTGCTATCATTACTGGTCTCGTGAATGGCACAGAATACGATGTTCAAGTGAGGGTAGTAAATACCTCAGGGGTAAGCGGATGGTCTGAAGTTATGAGCGGAACGCCGCTAGGAACCACTCCGGATACGCCAACAATGGTTTCCGTTACCAGTGGTGATATGTCTCTTACCGTCACATGGACTGCGGTAAACGGAGCCGATAGTTACGACATTCGCTATAAAGAAACCGCTGGTTCTGGTAGCTTTATAGAACAAAGTAATGTAATAAGTCCTTATGAAATCACTAGTCTTATGAATGATACTAGTTACGATGTTCAGGTCAGGTCGGCAAACACCGCAGGGACAAGCGGATGGTCTGAAGTTATGAGTAAAACAACACTCTCACCCGCATACACCACTATCACATTACCATACTCAGCAAGTATAGAAAGTGGTAAAAAACAGTATGATTATACTCTGCTCTCAGACGACTTAACTGGAGGCAATTTTGTGTTCGGTCTTAATGGCCTTGATTCTGGAGGCAGCCTAAAGGTTTTCTCCGACCCTTCTGGCTCAGCAATAGATAGATTATGTGAATCAGAGGTTCAACAAAATTTTCAGGCTTCCTGTACAATAGCTTCGGCATCTCTTAGTGCAAATATGAAGATATACATACATGTTACAAAGTCCATGACTCCAGAATCAGAACATTTTACTCTGAATTATGGGAAAGGGGAAGTAAATTCTCCCTATATCTTACCTTTGAATCATGACTTAAATAACCAGCGATTACCTCTGAAAGCAAATTTATACTTTCACATAAATGGTCTGGACTCTACGAAGGGTTATAAAATTAAAAACACTCGTGTTGGAAGAGCATCTACAAGCTTAGAAGCTTTCCACCAAAGAGATGGAAACGAATATCGCCTGCTAGCATGTAAAACAAACCTTGCTCATAAAGAGGCTTCTTGTAAACTAACGGGTATTTCTAAGCTTTTCTTGAAACTAGTAACCAATAAGTTTTATTGGGAAAGTTTTCAATCTTCTATCAAAATAGAAGAATTCGAGGTAGTTGAAGATACAATTCTTCCACAAGGAACTCCCGATAATCCATTTATAGTCGATCTTGAGGGTAGGGTAAACCATACTATATCAAATTTAAAGGCAGTACACAATTCAAGAAGTTACTACAAATTGATAAATCTTCCTAATCGAAATTATACTCTAAATACAAATCTCCTAGACGGAGGAGGAAGTGCAACAAGATTTAATGCAGTTCTTCATACTGATCCAGAATTTAGGACTTTTGCAACGTCAGATTTTTGGGATGATAGATTGCTTCCAAGAATTACGGGTGCCCCTACATATGAATTTGCACTGGAAAATATTTATTGGACAAATCATGGATGGCTTCAATCTGCACGCATGTCAACAGGTTCCGCTCTCTATTTGCGGATGAGGCCTACCGCTGGTGGTGAGGGAATAAAATTTACTTTAAGAGTAGTTGGCCGATAACTTCTGGTGATCGGTGGCCATATTCATTATACTGCGGTCAAATGATCCTTCTCCAGTAGAATATTATCAATGAGTCTTATACCATCAAACCATCCTGCAATTGCAACCAATGCATTTTGTGCTCTTTTTCTATTATGAAGTGATCTTAAAGTTTCTGGATCATATAGACCCGCATATTCTATATTCTGGTGTTTAAGTGACTCTTTAAGGAAAATGGTTATATCCGGAATAGAATATCCCTGCTCCCACTTCTCTTTAACCTTAAAAAGAGTCTTAGATAATATCAATGCTTCTTTTTTTGCCGTTTTACTTAATCTGATGTTTCGGCTACTCATTGCCATCCCATTTTTCTCACGGATGATCTTTCCTGGAATTATATCCACTTCTAAATGAAGCTCCTGGCTCATCTTTTTACCATAAGATATTGTTGATAATCTTTAAGTCCAAAAAAAGCCAATTGAGGCCTAACCCATGAGAATAAATTATGAACAATATAGAGAACACCTTCAAAATGACCAGGCCTGTACGCGGCACAAAGATATTTAGAAAGAGAAGGGATGGATATCTGTGTATTTGGTTTTGAATAAGGAAAAATTTCTTTTTCTTGGGGTAAGAATAATACAGTAATCTTTTCATTTTCCAGAAGTTTTTTATCTTTTTGAATATTCCTGGGATATTTATGGAAGTCTTCTTTTTGGTTAAATTGAATTGGATTTACAAAAATAGATACCACTACATACTTTGTGTATTTCAGTGCCAAACGTATCAAAGAAAGATGACCCTCATGCAGAGAACCCATAGTAGGTACAAATGCAATTTTAGAATAGGGAATTTCCGCATGTAGCCTTTGAGACCAAAGACTCATTTCTTCTATAGATCCAATCGTTTTCATTTTGAAATTTACTTTGCTGCATCCCAGTTATCTCCTAATCCGCCATTCACTTTTAAAGGGACATCTAATTCTACTATATTTTCCATTATTTTTTTAGCCATCTCATAGAATTCATCTTTTTCTTGGGGTACGACTTCAAATAGAAGCTCATCATGTATTTGCAATAGCATTTTACTCTTATATGATCTTGCATCTATTTCCTGCTGAATTTGGATCATCGCCAATTTAATAATATCCGCAGCAGTGGATTGGATAGGTGTGTTCATGGCCAGCCTTTCTGCCGCTTCTCTGGTAAAACGATTGCTACTGCTTAGGCCTTCGATTTTTCTATGGCGGCCAAAGAAGTTTTTGCAATATCCATTGATTCTGGTAGTGGAGATGATCTCATTCATATATAACTTTATCTTGGGATAAGTCTTAAAATAGGCTTCTATCATTAATGCCGCTTCTGACTTAGATATCCCCAGATTATACCCCAATCCCCAACTAGTTACTCCATACATGATAGAAAAATTGAGCACCTTTGCCTTAGACCTCATGTCTTTAAATTCATTGGTTGCCTTCATTAAGGTTAATTTTTTTGCATCAATTTCCGATGTCACATCCATCTCATTTATATTATCATTCCAATTTTTCTTTTGCATATCAAATTTATGATGGAATAACAAATAGGCTGCCTGATCGTGGATGTCATGATCTTTTTGATAGGCAAGCATTAATTTTTCATCCTTACTATAATGGGCTAGAATTCTTAGTTCAATTTGGTTATAGTCTAAAGATAATAATTGATTTCCTTTTTCTGCCGTAAATGTACTGCGGATCTCTCTTCCTTCTTTTCCTTTAATGGGTATATTTTGCAGATTCGGGTCTACAGATGCCAGCCTACCCGTTGCGGCAGTCACCTGAGAAAAGGAAGTATGAATTCTATTTGTATTTGGATGAATATATTTTGGCAAGGGAATAATGTAGGTATTCAATAATTTAGAGATAAGTCTGAATTCCAATAGAGTATTGATAATGGGATGCTCATGTTTAAGTTTTTCTAATATTTTATGTTCTGTGGAAAAATGTCCTTTCTCTGTTTTCTTAATAGAAGAAATACCTAATTTATCAAAAAGAATTCTTCTTAATTCATTTGTACTTTTTATATTAAATTCTTCCCCCGCAATTTCATAAATATTGGCTTCTATCTGCTTCAATTTCTTTTCATATTTAGTCTGTATTCTTTTTAATGCCTTTTGATCTAGCAGAATTCCATTTTCTTCCATTCTGATCAATGGATATATTAATGGCCTATCTATTTTTTGATAGAGATTTTCTACTTTATGATCATGCAACCTAGGCATAAGAATTTCTTTTAATCGAAGAGTTATTTCAGCATCCTCACATGCATATTCTGCCAACTTTTGGATGCTTACTGAAATTAATGGTACTAATTTCTTTCCAGAGCCAACCAAGTCTTTATATTTAATGGTAGTATGTCCCAGATGATCCAGAGAAAGATCATCTAAATTATGTCTTCTTTGACTTGGATTGATCAGATAAGAAAGCAACATCGTATCATGAGTTACATTTTTTAAGACAATACCATATTTTCTAAGAACAATCCAGTCATATTTTATATTTTGCCCTACTTTTTCTATTTTTTCATCTTCTAATAATCCACGTACCCATGGAATAACTTCTTTTCCATTAGGAATATTCTCATATTCTATGTTCTGCTGGCTTCTATCTGTAAATACGCATGGTATATAGACATTTTGGTAAATACCATTTTTTTTCCATGCAATGGAAATTCCTATCAATTCTGCCTGAGTAGGGAATTTATTATCTGTTTCTGTATCAATGGCTATTTCAATAACGCCTTTTAATTTCTGCTCCAATTCCTTCCAGTCAGATTTTTCTTTGATCAGAAAATAGGATTGGCCTATACTTGCATTTTTAACTATACTTTTCCCCCCTGATAGTTTAGACCATTCCTCATAGACTGTATTTAGCTCTTTCTCTCTGAAAATCTTAAACAGGTGGGCTTTTTCGATTAGCTTTTGCCAAGAGATATCTTCTATCTTAAATGGAATAAGAATATCTTTTTTTAATGTAACCAATTGTCTGGATAAAAAGGCCATCTCTTTAGAATCTATGAGTTTCTGCTTGATACTTTGTGGTGTGATCTTATCCAGATTTTGATATATGGATTCCAGATCTTTATATTCCTGGATGAGTTTGGCTGCGCCTTTTGGACCGATTCCTTTGACACCAGGTATATTATCTGAACTATCTCCTGTAATAGCCATATATTCAGGGATATCTTCGGGTCGAATGCCTATTTCTTTATGAATATAGTCTGCCTTAATTTGTATAAATTCGCTTACTCCTTTCTTAGGCCTCAATAGACTTACATTTGGATATAGTATATTATACAGGTCTTTATCTCCACTTACGATCAATAACTCCATATCAGAATCTTTATATTTTTTAGCTACAGAAGCAATTGCATCATCTGCTTCTGCTTTTTCAGGTATAAAAACAGGCATTCCAATATCCAATGCAATTTTTTGTATCTCTTCTAATTGAGGTACTAAATCATCAGGAGTACTGCCTCTGTTCATCTTATATTCAGGATAGAGTTCATTTCTAAATGTATCCCCTTTTGGGTCAAATATTAGAAGAAAATAGTTTGGTTTTTGATCCTGCAGCAATTTTGCTAGCATCCTATAAAAAGAAAAAATAGTCCCTACAGGCATTCCATCTGAATTAGTTAAATTTTGATTCACCATGGCATGATAGGCTCTAAAAATCATTGCATGGCCGTCTATGATCAAGAGTTTTTCTTTTAGATTTTTCATATTTTCCAAAATGATTTGATTTCTTTTGTGGTTTGGTCGTATCTTCGGCCTAATTTAAAGACCAGGGATTTTCTAGTGCTATTAGGAATGACCTTGTATTGAATATTTTTATGTTTTTGAGCAAAATTTAATGTTTGTTTCTTCATAAAAGAGAAATCTGTTTCGGGACTTAATATTAAAACAGGCATATTCAATGGAGTTTCTAATTGTAAGGGAGAGTTTTTTTGGTGGAATTCTTTTCCAAATATGGGCCTAAGGTATCTTTCTTCAAAATCATTAGAAGTATTTAAAATATCCAGAAAAGGAGATAAAAAAATCATTTTACGTATGGATTTTTTAATAGTTCTTGTTAAAGCCTCTTTCTGCATCATAGACAACGCGATCAAATGCGCCCCTGAACCGTATGCAATGATCAAAATATTGTTTGGATCCCCTCTATAATGGGTAATTTGTCTATGTATCCAAAAAATGGCCTTCTCAAGGCTTCTTTTTTGTGCCAAAAAGCGTCTTTCTTCAAGTTTTTCTTCATCCAATATCTGACGGCTTAAAAATCCATAATAACCAGGTAATTGCAATATCACTGAGACGAATCCATTTCTTTGGCCCATGCCTCCAATATGAGCATAATTTTTCTTATTCGACCCCGACCATAGGCCACCTGGTATGAAAATCAAAACAGGCCTTGGACGACTATCTGCGGGAATAGTATATATGTCTAATTTATGGTATTCTTTTTCTGCATAAGGGACTTGCCTTAAAATCAATTCTTTGGGAACTCCCGTTTTGATGGGTTTTAGTGTCATCACAGATGCCTTCTCCAGGATCAAAAATAAATTATCCAATATATAAATGAAGGTTGCTAGAGTCGTAATAAAAATGAATACTACCAGCCCAATTGTAAAAGACCTTTTCATAGAATAGAAAATGAATTAAAAATAGTGTCAAAAAAAATCTTCCCATATTGGTAATGACTCTGCGGAATATCCCTACTCTGATAGAAGGCTCTTTCCGGATGGGGCATTAAACCAATTACCTTTTTTTGAACATCTGTGATCCCTGCAATATTGTGCATTGAACCATTAAGGTTTTCTTTATACTGTAATAATATCTGGTCTTTTTCTAGTAGGTGATCCATCTCTTTGGGATCGCATATGTAGTTGCCTTCAGAATGAGATACAGGAAGAGTAAAATCCTCAGGAAAAGAGACATCAGAATTATTAGGACTCTTTAAATGAACCCATTTGCATATATGTCTTAAATTCTTGTTTTTGATCAAACTTCCTGGCAATATCTTGGCCTCTGTGAGTATCTGAAAACCATTGCATATACCAATGACTATTTTACCTTTTTGAATGATCTCTTTTAGGGAAGAAATGGAAGTGGATATTTTTGCTAAAGCACCGCTTCTAAGATAATCTCCATAAGAAAACCCCCCTGGCAAAAAGCAAATATCATATTGATCCGAAAAAGATTCTGAATACCATATATAATCTACAGAAAAATTGTAGAATTGAGTCAATATTTCTTTTAGATCCTCTTCACAATTACTACCAGGGAATACTAGAATGGCAGCCTTCATGAACCTTTCTTCGTGGCAAATATATCTATTTCAGCCATTTCCATTACAGGATTGTAAAGTAAATTTTCTGTAAGTTGATTTACCTTTTGTTTGGCTTCCTCTTCAGAATCTGCCTCTATTTTTACTTCTATGTATTTACCTACCCTTATATTTTTTATAGCATGGTTCTCCTGGTCTTTGAGTATAAGCATGATCGCTTGGCCCTGGGGTTCTAAAACAGAAGCTTTGTATTGTACTTTTACAAATGCCTTATAATCCATAATATACAGTGCAAATTCTATTCTTTTGAACCAATTTATTTTATTTGTAGAATAGTTTTTTCTATTTCCACATATTTTTCATTTGTTTTATCTAAAACATCTTGAGGTAAAACAGGAGCAGGTGGTTTTTTATTCCATTTTATTTCGTTCAAATGATCTCGTACTACCTGTTTATCCATATAAGGGGGGGGGACATTTGCATCGAAATACTTTTGATATTCTGTCTTTTTTGAAAAACGAGAAGAATCCGGGGTAAGGACTTCATCAATCAGTATGATCTCATCTTCTAAGAGACCAAACTCAAATTTAGTATCCAAGAGTAATATCCCTTTTTCGGCTAACTTAGAAGCTGCCCAGCTATAGATTTGCAGACTGAGTTCTTCTAATCTTTGGGTCAACTCTTTTCCAATGGAATTCACCATTTGACTATGAGTTACATTTTGATCATTTCCTTTATCTATTTTAGCCGCGGGAGTAAAAATGGGTTCTGGTAGTTTTTGGGCTTCTTTTAAAGAAGGGGGTAATTCAATACCGCATATCTTTCCGGTTTTTTGATATTCTTTGAATGCAGAACCGAGTAAATAGCCTCTTACCACACATTCAAAGTCTATTCTTTTTGCCCTTTTTACCCATACACTCCTATAGGCCAATTCTTCATGATAACAAAAAGGAGGTGGAAATTTAGAAATATCTGTCTCTAAAAGATGATTCTTTACTTGATGGATCAATGAAAACCAATGGTTTGAGATAGAAGTCAAAATTCTACCTTTATCTGGAATATTTTGTTCAAATACAATATCAAAGGCAGATATTCTATCAGACACCACAATGATCATTGTATCTTCAAGATAGTAAATATCTCTTACTTTCCCTCTATAACTTGGTTTTGGTAAATGATTCATTTTCATTTCTAATTTTTCTTTAGCATGCAATATACTAAATTTTCTCCTTCACTATCACTAGATTCCATTGCTATGGCAAATCCATGTTGTTTTTGTACATTCTCTAATTTAGAAGCAACCCCAGGATCTCCGTCCAGATAACCAATCCAATTTCCAGGCTGTACATTGCCTTTAATGCGTATTTTAACAATTCCTAAAATAGCGATATGGATCTCTTTTCGCGTCTGATCTTTAATACCTTCTTTATTTGCGGATAAAGAGAAAGAAGGATTTTCCACATACACACCCATAAAAGGGTCATGACTATTTTTTAGTTTAGTGATGCTTCCATTGGCAGCGATCGAAAGTATGTCTCCAGGAGAATAAGGCTCGTTTGAATATTGACTCCAGCTTACTGCTAATGAAAGACCATTATTAAAGAAAACCTCTCCTTTGAAAACAGAAACTCCTTCCGCTAGAATAGACTTTCCCGAACCAGATAAGGAATTAATATTTTGTGGTAAATATAAGGCATAAGATTGCTCTGAAAATAAAAGACCAGCATACGACTTCTTGGACATGGCTTCTAAAGAATTTTTATTGATCGAAATAGATGAAACACCAGGATCATCTGTACTCTTTGCTATGATCCCCCCATCGAAACTAGCACTCAGTCCTTTTTTATTTTTCACCGAAAGAGGGAAATTACTATCCGGTGGCAGTTCAAGACTATCATAAGAGTGCACTTCCTTATCAATATGCAAATTTAAATGACCAGAATGAGAATTTAATTCATGCACTTTATCTGCATAATCATGAGAATGGGGTAGAGGTTCTCTGGGCTCTTCTAATCTTGGATCATTGGATTGTATTACAGAACCAGGTACTTTTGTACCTAATTCAGATATACGAACCAAGCCAGCCCTTTTGCTCGTGGCATCTTTAAGGCGGTCATCACTTCCTTGCACGGCTTTTAAATCAGAAGTCTCTCTATTTCTAGCAAATTGAACTCTTCCTTTTTTTTCTTCTGTACCCTCGCATATTCTAGGATCATTAGATTGCAATGATTTTAAAGCGGATACCTCATTGTGCTTAGCTAGTTGTACAATTCCTTTCCAGCTAATGGAAGAGTCTCTCAATCTGGAATCATTTGATTGCAGGGCTTGATTTGGATTTGATGCACCATCTTCTGCTAATTGAACGATACCCGGGTATTTAGTAGTAGAATGGCGTAGGCGAAAATCATTCCCCTGTACCGCCGCTTTTGGAATATTTTCTCCATTTTTAGCAAGCCTAATAATACCCAGATTTTTTTCGGTAGCTTTTTTCAGCCTTGGATCATTCGACTGAATTGCCAGACCTTCTGAAGACTCATTTTTTTTAGATAGCTTTACGATCCCTGGATATTCTGTGGTTGCATTTCTCAGACGAAAGTCATTTCCCTGTACTACTTTTTCAGGTTCTTCCGAACCATTTCTAGCTAACTGTACAATTCCTGGATACTCTGTGGAGGCATTCTTTAATCTTGGATCGTTTGCCTGTATGGCTTTAAAAGGCCCCGTTTCATTGGGAGATGAAAATCTAACAAGCCCTGGAACCAATTCACTTGCATACGGATGACTATAGTCCTCACGATTTTTTTCAGAGTGTTTTCTTATTTGCTCATTTATGCAGGCATATAATTCTAATTCTAATATTTTACAGCTATAATTTTTTACATTATCTGGCTTATGAATAACTAATTTAAGGTATTTAGTCATAAAAGGATCAAATTCCCAATTATACTTACATTCAGGAGCCGCAAAAAACTGATCTTCGCTCACAACACATTCCCATTCTATACGATCATTAGAAAGAAATATAGCAAAGTTTTCTGGGAATTTATGAAGATCATCGTTCATTGATCTTAAATTGATCTGGCTTAATCTATAATATCCATTGAGGTCTAATTCTATATATTCTTCTTTTCTTTGACTTCTGGGATCTGATTCCCATCCATAATTTTCTCTACCATCAATTAAATTATCCGGGACATACAATCTATCAGAATTACCCGAGCTCTTGAAATTGATCGGTATATTGATCAGGAATCTACCTTTCAAATTAAAATCCTCTATATTCAGGAACTGCATATTTTTTTTAATATGCAAGATCATTTGTAGATATTTTACCCTCATCAGAGGTGTTTGAAAAATATACTCTTTTTCTTTTGTTATTATATTTCTAATGGGCACACGTTTCCAAAATTTCTGATCATCTGAATAAAAAATAGATATAGGGAGTTTATTTTCTGGAATTTCATTAGTCTGTATTTGGATCTCATTAAAAGAAGAATTTTCTGATAAATGGAAGATAAGAGTAGTAAATGTTTTCTCTTTAATTAGTTTTAAATCAAAATGATCTTCACCATATTCGCAATTTCCATGACGGATCTCTACATCCCTAATTTTTACTGGAGTGGATTGTGTTATTAAAATCAGATCATTCATGCATGCATCATCAATTTAGATTCAGATCAGCCTTTAAGATATACGAACTATTTGTATAGCTTGACTTAATTTTTAATTTATCCAGATGCTCAACATAATAAACTATATTACCAAGTAAGGCATCTAATCTATTTTTGATAGCGTATAAAAATAATTTCTTCAAGTCAAGATGTAATAAAAAATTTACTTTACCTGACAATAACATTTTATTTTTCTTAGAAGGAGCAGAAGATTTGGTCCATTTTTGCATTTTCTTTGAAGTGCTTATTACGATTTCATTTTTATCAAAAAGAATGTAATAATAAGTATTGTTTTTCTGCAACTTCTGCTTAGAAGTAGATTTTATTGATTGCCTTTGATAGCCAATCTCCCAGAAATCAGCTGAAATTTTTTTCAATCGTATCGTTTGGTTCTTTTTTTTCAATAGCTCAATATATAATTGAGTAAATTCTTTTATTTTCGATTTATCCTGTTTCGTATGAAAAGATACATGAGCCGACCACGCATTTGGATTGCGAAAATCAAGATTTCTGGGTAGTTCTTCTATCAATAGACTCATATTTTTATTAAACAAACTGTTTAATTTAGTGGAAAAATTCATTTTAAATAAACGTTGAAAATTGGATATCTCCCTTTTAGTAAAAAATCTAAACCTAGTCAATACATTTAATAATGTTCCAGGATGAAACACCTGGCTGGCATATAAAACAGATTTTTTCTGGAAAGCGTCTATTTTTAAATTTCCTAAATTAAATTGATGTCCATCTGATTTATTGGATATAGAAAATGGAAATAGAATGACTTTATTTTGCAGATAATTTTTGCTAAAGAAAGTGTTTAAATAAAGAGAAGCTTTCTTTTTACTTACGGAAAAGATACCTGCCACAGATATTAGATTTTGCTTTATTTTTTTTAGTGAAATTTTATTTTTATCTTTTTTCTTTAAAGAAAATGCTTCGGGATTCAAATAACCAGACAAAATTTGGAGCCTTTTGTTTCTGGTCAACTTGTATAATTTTTTAGGATTTGCATATATGTTAAAGATTGTATCTTTATTTTTTTTTGAGAAAAGATATTTTTTATTTGGTTCTGTATAATATTTCTCTTTATGAACTGTATCAGCAGGCAATTCATTTGATTTTAAGGCAACTTTGCTCTTGTTCGTAATGAATAAGTGGTTTTTAAATTTCCTGATGTATAACAACCGATTTTTCAACTTTACGCTAAAGAGAATATTCTTTTTTATTTCTTTTACCTGCGTAATTTTTTTTTTAGAATCTTTATTATTTCTTTGTTGGAAATATTTTTTCAATCTAAAATAAAACTTTTCGGTATTTTTTGCTGGTAATACAAAAGAGAATTCCCATTTTTTTGGATATTTCGGATCAGGATCAATAGATAAAGCAAAAGGTTTATTAATATCCATACCCAATGATAAAATGAACTTTAATTGAAATATATTGAAACCAAAACTTTTTCCAAGCATCCCTGTAAGAAAGAACCATTCGGCTTCTGCATCTTTTTTTCGGAAATTAAAATAAAATTTTTTCGCATTACGAAACATTTGTTTATAAGAAGGAGCTTCTATATAAACCAAACTTTCAGAGGAAACATATTTGGAAGGTTCAAATGACCAGGCAGATCCTCCAATGAATAGATATAAAATAACTATTAAGTATATAAAATATTTCATCATAAGCAAATAAATAACTATTTATCCTGTGGCAAGTATTTTCTTAGTAAGGAATACAATAAGCTAAAAGATTTGTAGAAACCAATGACATATCTTACACATTAAGAAGCTATTTTAGTCATTCTATTCCGATGGAACCTTTGATATGGCGTCAAGTTATTTAATGAAGAGTGCGGGCGGATCTTATTATACCAATTCACAAAGTTATCTACGATAGTCTGAATCTCAATAATACTCATTCCATTTTTAATTTTACCTTCAAGGGCTCTCTTCAAGGTTTGATTGAAACGCTCTACTTTACCATTCAGCTCTGGCGTTCCTGGACGGATCAATTTATGCTCAATACCTGCTTCTCTTAAATATTCTTCAAAGCCACTGATCACAGACTTTTTTTTTCTCCTGGGATTCTCTTGGGAAACATATTTAGAAGTAAACTCGACTCCATTATCTGTTTGTATTTTTTGTGGCATCTCAAATTTTTCCACAAATTTTTTGATCCCATTGGTAGCTTCATAGTTACTATGTTCATCAGCTATGTGTACCACCACAGTTCGTGAACAATCATCTATAACTGGATAGGCCTTCACAGAATGCCCGTTGTTATCTACTATCCCAAGGTTCACAGTATCCGTCTGAACCCTCTCTAATGGCTCCTGAAGGGCATAACGCTTTGTATGGCTGTTTTTTCGAGGTATTCTATATTGTTGGGAAATATTCTTGCGCCTGAAGATATATCCTAATGTGGAAGCATGTATCTCAATTCCATGATCCCTTTTTAATAATAGGGTTGTCAATTTAGCACCTGCATTATAGTTATCCTTTCTGACTTGGATAGCCAGATCAATGACGCTCTGGTCTATAGACTTTGAATTACTTTTAGGTTTTCTAGATATGTCTAAAAGTGCCTCCATATTATACTTTGTCTTTCTCAATCTTCTGATCCAGAAATAATATGTTTGTCGGGCATGACCAAATTTGTCAGAGGTTAATTTAACATTGCCCGATTGTAAGGCTCTTATCAGGAATAATGCTCTCTTGCGTATTATATGATTTTTTATTCCTTTCAGATTTTCCTGTATAATTGAAATTTCTTGTTCATTATTTTTCATATTTCAATCCTTGATAATTTATTTCTAAAATAGACTTAGGGATAAACTGCTTTATTCAGTCCAGAAAATTTCAGGTAGTCGTTCGGTTCGGTTCCCTCACCTTCCTCCTACCTGAAATCATGGCCCCTACCCTGGGGATCTAACAAGTAGTGTAAGATATGTCATTGGTTATTGTAAATAAGCTAAAAGATTTTACTTGACATGTTCAAGACGCCGATATTATGTATATTAAATACCATTTATTACTCCATTTACCATAAATGGCTTAATAGAATTGCAATATTTTTATGTATAGAAACTCAAATAAATTTATTCCTGTTTTTTATTCATGTCTTATTTTTTTTATACTATCAGGATGCGTAATTGATTTTATTAAGCAAAAGGATGAGGATGAAGACGATGGCAATACAATAAACTTTGATCCGGAACTACCTTCACAGCTAGCACTAGGATCCAGACATACATGTATGATCTACCAGGGTAGAACCAGATGTTGGGGAGATAAACGTTATAATGGATATAATATAGAAGGAATAGGATCTAGTGTTAATGTAGGAGAATTAGATCAGGATATTGATTTTGATAACTCTTCTAGAGATGGTGTTGATCCTTGTCCTTTAGAGACTGACAAATTAAATCCACCTCTTGCCAAACAAATTGTTGCGGGTAAAAATCATACCTGTATTTTATTTAAAAATGGTAGCGTGCGTTGTTGGGGAAGGAATGATCTTGGACAATTAGGTAGGGGAGATACAACAGATTTATTTATTTCACATAGAGCTTGTAATATTCAATTTGAAGGTAATCCTATTATTGATCATATATCAGCAGGTGCAAATCATACTTGTGCTTTAGCAACGGCCGATTCTACACCAGAGGGTAACCCTGGAATTTATTGTTGGGGAGATGGAAGGGATCAGAAATTAGGCAACAATGATGAAATGGAAAATATAGGAGATGAACCTGGGGATATACCCATTCCTCCTGTAACAGTGAACTTGCCGTCTGCAAATGTAATCAAAGTTGAAATAGGAGACTTTCATAGTTGCGCTCTTTTTGATAATAATTCAATATCCTGTTGGGGTAACCCTTCTTATCTGGGTAATAAGGGGGTGAGTAATCCTTCTCTATTAACTTCTCCTGTAGCGGGCACTCAAATCAATGATCTATTTGCAGGGGCTGCAATGGGATGTATGCAGTTAAATAATCGTAGGGTTATTTGCTGGGGAATAGGTGCCCAGGGGCAACTTGGATATGGCTGTACTAATGAAAGCTCATTTATTCAGAGAATAGCAAGTCGGTCCATTACTTCTCCTTCTTTGACTGATGTTGCAGAGGGTACAGGTGGATTCTGTAGAGGTTCTGATGATATTGTATCATATCTAAATTATAATGATATCAGTCAGGTGGCAACGGGAGCAGATTCGGCTCATTCCTGTATTTTAAGAGAATTAGGTAGTCAAAACCAGGTCTATTGTTTTGGAGCCAACATAGGTATCTCAGAAGAATTGGGACCCACCCAAGCTGACGAGGCGCAAATTACAGACTTTAATAATGTATCCACAGGATGTAACGGACTTATTATCGGAGGCAGCCCTTTGGGATATGGAATTCAAGCAGCTACTCTATCTCTCTCTGGCGTTTCAGCTGTTACACTTGATAGAGACGTTATTGCAAATAGCGAAACTCCCGTGCCTTTATCTGACAATCCAATATATTTAGCAACAGGTCAAGCTCATACATGTGTTATTCTAGCTTCTAATGAGGTTATTTGCTGGGGAATAAACTGTGATGGCCAATTAGGATATACCCAAGCAACAAGAACAACTCATACAGGAGGAGGATTTACAACTTTTAAAGCAGATCATTTTGGGGCTACAACAGTTTTTCCTTAATATAACATAACTTATACTTAAAATATGCAGATATTCAGATTGACACAAATATTTTTTATATATTATTTATTCTTAGCCACATCTATCTATCCAGCCATTCGCGTTTTATTTCCTTTAACATCATTACCAGTAGATACAGAGAATGAAATTCGAAATACAGTCAACCAATCTTTAAGAGAAGCGGTTTTGGAAAAAATAATGAACATCACAGAACCATACACACGTTTCCCTGATGCCTTTTCACGTTATTATGGAGATGCAACTTCTCTTACAAATCATTTAACTCTTCCTATAGGCTTTGGCACCTTATCAGAATTTCCAAGCATAAAGCTTGGCATTACATTTGGCTCGGCCTTAACCCGATCTGGTAAATTAAGGTCTGAAGTTGGAGATGAACTGGAGTCCCAGCTACCCACTATACTACCTACCATTGGTATTGGAGTAAATATAGGAATTGGGATACTTAAACATTGGGATATTCAGACAAGCATATTTCCAGTAGCTAATGTAAGCATACCAAACAATTTAGTCCAGGGAGGAAATCTTGAATTCAGCTTTAAAAAAATTCTTCTCAAATTTGCGACTACATACTCTTTTATAGGAGCAAAAAATGAATTGGGTCTTGGACTCTCAGGCACTTTATATACTATTTTTTCTTCAGGGTCTGCCTTTATCACCTTTAATGATATTCCATTTGATGAATTCAGAATTGCTGGTAATCGAATTGTACCAGAAGTCACTTCTACCAGTAATTTTAAATGGTTATTTTATCAAACAGGAGCAGAAGTGAGATTATGGTATAGCTTATTATTTTTTGCGCCTTATGCAGGTTTCGGAGCAGGTTTACAGGGAGGAGGTTTCGAATCTAATTTAATATTTGATACTTTATTAGAAGGGTCCGTAGAAGTTGATCAGGAAAACTTCAGGGATTCAATTCAAATTGTGGATGAAGGGATCATTATCATTGAAAATGAATTAAGAGCTTCTTTAGTACCCATGCGTTTGATATCTGGATTAGAGTTTTATTTTTATCTTGCCTCCCTAAAAGTGGAATTGCAATACGACATTATAAAGCGAGTTTTAGGAGTTTCTATGGGAATGGAATTGATCTTCTAACTTCAATTTTTTTTAAGAAGGTGATGTAATAAAATGGCAGTTGAATCAATCTTTATATCACCAGGCACTACATGTCCTGGTTTCAGGTTAAAAGACCCTTATGGTCATCTATACCACTCAAAAGATATATGCGGAGAAAAAGGACTGGTTGTAATTTTTACTTGCAATCATTGCCCTTATGCTAAGGCGATCTGGCCCAGATCTATTTCTTTGGCAAACCAAATAAAAAGTTTAGGGGTCAATACTGTTTTTATTAATCCGAATATACATCCTGACTATCCGGAAGATTCCCCTGAAATGATGCTTGAAAAAATAAAAGAATGGAATATCTCTTTTCCATATTTAGTAGATGAATCCCAGGAAGTTGCTCGCAAGTTTCATGCCCAGTGTACACCAGATATTTATCTTTATAATTCTGATTTGATTTTAAAATACCATGGCAGATTTGATGATAATTGGAAAGATGAAAGCAATGTGACCAAACATGATTTGAAATTTGCTGTTGACTGTCTTATTTCAAATAAGGAAATCCCTAAAGAACAATTTCCTTCTATGGGTTGTTCCATAAAGTGGAGATAATAATTTATTATGAAATTAGTCATTGATATTTTTTTCTATATTATGGTAAGTGCCATTTTAAGTTGGTTTTTTTATTATTGGCGTAGAAGAGATATTTTAGGAGGCTATGTAGGTGGCCTGATCGTTGGATTATTTGGATCTATTATAGGTACTTTTCTGCTTGGTAATTTTTTACAAACGACAGTTGATATATTGCAAAAGGGACTTAAAATTTCGAATGTAAATCTTTTGGCAAGCTTCATAGGAGGGTATACAGCACTTTATATTTTTAATAAAATTAATCATGATAAAGAGAGAAGAGATCATTAAAATCTATAAATTTTATTTTCTTTTGATTTTTTCTTTTATCCATTGTAAATTACCTATCTCTGAAAAGATAAGCAGATATGATATTGATCATCTATTCCATCTATTTTTAGATAATTCACAAAAGAGTGATCAATTAAGTTCCTGGCCATTAAATCGTAGATTTTATTTATTATTAGATATTTTTCAGAAAATGGGAGCGCTCAGATGCGACTCATTCAGGCCCGATGAAAGATGTAATGAGCATAAAGAAATGGATATTTTTGATATTGTTTTGCATACGGATAGAATCCCTGTAGAAAGAACTCCAAAAAGAAAACTTATACCAATAGAACTACCACTATACATGGATAACGAAATTAAAAGGAAACAATATTTAAAAAACTCTAAGAAAAGGATCAGATTACTCAAGAATCTCTATGCCTCCGTGAAAAAAAGTGATCCTGAGATCATCTTTTTTTTTGACTATAGTTTGCAGAATAAAAATAAACTGATCCAAATGATCATATTCCTGGAGATGGCTCATTTTTTCATCTACAACTGTGAGCTAAAAAATGCCTTATGGGCCTTTGTGGAAGGAGAGATCGGTAAAGATCATTTCTTTAACCAAAAGAAGACCAGATTTTATAATAAAACAGGAAGAGATATTACAAAAATAAAAATTTTAGATATTGAAACTCTGTTTGATAAATTCAATACAGATCATCATACCTTGAAGGAGATCAGCTTAAAAATATATGATCAAATAATGGAGGCTATAGATGATCACAAACCATTTTTTTGCAGATCAAATTGAAGAAATTAATTGGTGAGTATTGGAATCTATTATGATAAAAGTTAAAGAAATAAAAAATCGTGAATTTCAAATCATTACTGAAAAAGAAAAAATAAATACTTTGATACTTAAACATTTAGTAGGAAAAGTATTATTCTTCAAGAATCGATTTCAAAAAGAAAATGCCTATATTGTAGGTTATGATCTTGGTTTAGGTTTAACGATCAGGACTCATTCGCATTTGAATAAACATATTACTCTTTATTCCGTATTAAAAAAATATATAGATCTTGATTGTACTTTATTGAAGAGCAGTTCAGACCATTATCATCTTTTAGAGGTAAAAGTGATCAGGATTGCTACAGAAAGCAGACAACATGAGCGTTTTTATCCTTCAGTGGGAAGTATAGCTGTTCGTAATATCCGTATGCCTCGTAATATAATCAATACTTCTCTTTTTAAAATCCCCACTTCTGTAAAAATACATTTCAGTCAATATGAGCAAAAATTAAAATCGAGTGCAGATAAAGTAGTCATTAAATTATTTGATAAAACTTCTGAAAAATTAGAACTGGTTCGAAAATCCTCTAAATGTTTATACATTGCCAACACACAAGATGTAAGTTCTTATATGCCTGAAAATCAAGAAACTTTTATTAATTATTTAGAGCATCTTCATACGGATATGAGAAATGTGATGCAGGAGTATAACCGAAATAAAATTGTTTCTGAATTGATCGTTCCGATCATTTACATTGATCATAGAGAAAGGTCTATTCCATTAGGATATATCCAATTAATTTCCCATACAAATCCAATTGAAATGACCAAGGTCATGAATACGAAGGCTCTTTCTTTTGAAATAGTGGAAAGAATTCGTAGTTCCAACATGATTACAGTTGATTCAAAACAAGATGTCCAGAATATATCCCTTGGTGGTTTGCAGTTTATATTTAAGGATGAAGAGTTGAAAAAAAAACTAATGAACCAAAAAGAATTGAATTTTAATGTTATTTTTAAATTACAGCCGCCAATCAATATATTTGCCAGAGTTGTACATACTATTTTAAATAATGATGATTATTTGCTGTTTGGACTGAAGATCATTGGGGAATCTACAAATAAAAACAATATAAAACGCTATCATGATCTGATCAATCACTATTTTAGTAATAAAACTAGCTGAATTAATAACGCGATATGTTTAATTTACTTTAAGCATTATGATTGCGCTTCCCGTATCCTTCTTTTTTCCGTAAAAAATTTTCAGCATCTTCAAAACTAATAAATATTTGATCATAATTTATAGAATCACTTTTCACGAAAGAAGCATAGTTTTTTCCTGCAACAAGTATTGGATTCTTATCTTGTAGTTTTTCAAGAATAGTCAATATCAAATTAATCTTTTTTTCTCCCAAGAGAGATTGGTTTCTAAGATCAATTATATATTCCTCATTAGAAGTGATCTTTTTAAACCGATCTGTATATATTTCATTAAATTTTTCTAATGTTAATTCAGTGATCATACTAGGGAAGAGAAATATTGTATGGAATCCATTTCGCTTAATGGAAATAGGATTACGTGTGGACGTTGATTTTTCTTGCCTAACATTTTGAACATGTTTCCATACATTATTTAATTTGGCTATTAGAGTATCCCCTTTAAATGGTTTCAAGATATAATCTACACCACCTGCTCTAAGAGATTCTACAATTACATCACGTTTTCTTAATTTACTCAGAACAAGTATGGGTATATCTTTAGCGATCTCTCTTGATTTTAAGAGTTTTAAAAGAGTAATACCACTTTTATCTGGTAATTCAATTTCTTGTACAATAATATCCGGAAAATTTTTTCGAGTCAGATTTAAACCTTCGTGGGCATTAAAAGCGGAAAAAACAGTGTACTTAAAAGGCTTTAAAATATTTTTCAAGACTTTATGTATATCTGGATCGGAATCAATGAGCAGTACTTGTATCATAAAAAATTACTTTTAATTAATAAGTCATTTTATATATTATTTTATTGATGTCAAGTTTTTTTTAATAGGTATATACATGATTCTGATTATAATAACCAAACCCATAGCATCCAGGTAATGACCACAGATAATGACTCTGCGGGGATCACTTATAGTGCTAACAATGCAACTCTTATGGAAGGAGGCAGTGGTACCCCATATACAGTAGTTTTAGACACACAGCCTTCTGATAATGTAGAAATAGAGATCACTCTTCCCTCTGATTCCCCTGATAATTTAGAATTAAGTTCTGGTACTCAGGCCGCTGATATGCCAAATGAATTGATCACTCTCACTTTTACCGACACTGATTGGAATAGTGCCCAAATGGTTACGCTGACCTTGGTAGAAGATAGCATAGCCTCTGGGAACGCCAATGTTACGATTATGCATTCCTCTAGCAGTAGTGACTCTGATTATAATTCTATTCCCGCTCATGATCTAATGGTTACCATCCAAGATAATGAAATGCCCACGGTAACAATACCGGCAACGTTGTCTATCGACGAAGGAAATAGTGGAGATATAATGGTATCCATCAGCCATGAGCCAGTACAAAATGTAGAGATAACATTGACAGAGGATTCAGACGAAGCAAGCATATCACCTGGTATTCTTACATTCACACCAGGCGCTGATGCAGAAGATGATTTTACCCCTAATATGACGGGAGAAAATTATGACGCTGGAACAGAAGATGATCCAAACATTATATGCAATGCAAATCAGTTACAGTCAATGAAAGATGACCTGAGCGCGCACTATGAATTAGGCAAAGACATAGATGCCTCTTCTATTTCCACAAATACATGTCCCACAAGTACTATGATAGGTACATGCACTGGTTTTCAACCCATTGGGAACTGTGGGGTGGATGGTATATGCAGAGACGATGCATTTACCTCAAATGATGAATCCATAGAGTGAAAAGAAAAAAATAGAATGACATTCAGCTTTTATTGTAAAACCGATCATCTATCTCCAAAAGTAAGCTGGAAAGAAGACAATAAGGGAAAAAAGAACTGTGTCCGTAGGGTAAGAAAAAATACTTGCTTTTTTGTTTATAGTTTATAAACGGTATCTAAGTATTTTGAATGCCAATTATAGATTGGTATTCTAAAGAGCTACTTTCATGAAGAATAAAGTCTCTTATTGGGTTTTATTCTTGGTGGTCATATTTATATTCAGGTTGCAATAAAGAATCTATAATAAAATGATCTGCCAAAAAAATTAGATTAAATGACCATGTGCTTATGCAATTAAAGTTTATTATTTCTCGTATTATTTTCCAAATTTTTATACTACCCCTTAAAATATGGTTATATTTACATAAGAAGATATTTTCTATAGGGGGACCATATTATATAGAAATTGATCTCAAGGGTTCTTTGGAAGAAACTCCCCCCACATCAGGGATAACCTCCATGGTCAAACCCCCTGCAAGGAAGTATTATACAACTATATTAGACATTATACATTTAGATCGACTTTTGACAGCCGACAAAAAACAAAAGTGGAAAAAGAAAATCAAAGGAATTCTGGTAACAATTAAAAACCCTAAAATTAGCTGGGGAAGGGCCTGGGAGTTAAGAGATATTTTAGAAAATTTGAATAAAAAAATACCCGTGCATGTATATTCTGAATCAGGAAATGTATTATCTTATTATATTTCTTTGGGAGGTGTTAAAATATACATGCCGCCTTCATTACACCTGGATCTGATAGGTTTTGAAACACAGGGGATGTTTTACAAAGAATTATTCAATAAGCTAAAGGTACAACCAAATTTTTTACGTATTGGAAGTTATAAAAGCGCGGGAGAAAAGTATACCCGAAGCTCTTATTCTCCCAATGCCAGGATGCAACTTAAAGAATTATTGACTAATCTTCAAAATGAATTTGGATCCGAATTATACCAATCCAGAAAAAAGATATTTCCTAAAAACAAAAAATTTGAATTAAATAAACTGCAAGAGAAAGCCCCCTATACTACCCAGGAAGCGTTCAAGATTGGTTTGATCGATGGAGTATTGTACAAAGATCAATGCAAAGAAATACTAAAACAACAGGGTCAATCTTCTTCATATAAATTTTTAAAACTTGAAAAAGCGCTTAAAAAAATACGTTACAAAAATGAAAAATTATTTCATTTAAAAAAGAAAAAGAAAATCGCCTTCGTAGTAGGGGAAGGGGTGATTTTGGATTCAAAAGAAGAAAATTCCAAGGGAATCAGTTATAATGACTATAGCAAGGCTCTTAAAAAAGTTAAAAAAGGAGATTATGAAGCAGTTGTATTCCGCTGGAATTCCCCAGGAGGGTCTGCCAATGCATCTGACAAGTTATGGGGAGAGATCATTGATCTACAAAAAGACAAAGAAGAAAGTATACAACAGCAGATACAAAAAGATAGCTGGCTTGGTATTTCTGAAAAGCTAACTACAGCAAAAAAGCCCAAAAAGAAGAAAAAAGAATCCAGGAAAAAAAAGATACATGTACTCGTTTCTCATTCTGATGTGGCAGCTTCTGGTGGCTATTATCTTTCTGCCATTTCAAAAGATGTATTTAGTACTCCATTATCTATTACAGGTTCTATCGGAGTGATTGCTGGTAAGTTCAATGTTCAGAATATGCTTAAAAGATTTGGTATCACTCTCGAAAGTATTCATCTAGGCAATAATTCCGATCTGTATTCTGCATTCTCTAATTTTACTCCTAAACAAAAAAAACGCCTGCATGAAAACATGAATTCTATGTATGATTTATTTCTGGACCGTATTCAAAAAGGAAGGAATATATCTATTCCCAAATTGCGCAAATTAGGTGGTGGAAGGGTTTACTCCGGAAGAAAAGCACATTCTTTGGGTTTGGTAGACCATATAGGAGGGCTAAGATTGGTTTTCGATAAATTAGCATCTAAGCTGGATTTAAAAAAAGAGGATAATTTAAAGATAGATATTTTTCCCAAAATAAAGCCTTCTCTTATGCAGGCATCTCCTGAATTACCTGCTTCTTTAAATAAATTTTTGGATTTATCTGAATTAGGAAAAGAAAATATACTATACATGGATGAACATTTTTTCGATCAGAATTTATATTAAACAAGCAATGATCACTGAGAAATATTCTATCCAGAGCCCCTAACATAAAAAATGATCTGGTATATGATCAATACCTTTTGATAGCGACTAAATATCCAGATATCATTGAAATCAGCTTATGGCTTTGAGGCCTGTGCCTCAACTTAAAAACATTTACATTTTTGAAAAGAACGAGTATAAAATCCCCAGTTCAGCTTTTTTAAATAAGTAAAATTTTTATTCTCTAAGCGTCCTTTACCAGAGGTTGTTTTTTATTCTTTATGTCTCATGAACAATAGATTTGCACAAAGCGATAGAGATCAAATTATGATGTTTTCCGATGATGGAAAAATCATGAAACGAAATGAAAAAATATCTCAAAGTTATAATATACAAGCATCTTCTTCTGAAGGTTATATTGTAGCCATTGATATTGCGGAAGGTAATGCAGAAAATGATTTAAAGCAATTGGTTCCGATATTGTCCCAGGTAGAAAGAAATGTAGGAAAGAGAATAGAGAAAGCCTCTGCAGATTCAGGATATGAAGCTCATTATTTCAATTACAATGAAGATGAAGATCATTTTATTTGTCCTGAGGGCAAGAGTTTAGAGTTTCACAGAGAGTATGTAGAAGATGGCAGAAAGTATACAAGTTATCATGCTAAACCTGCTGATTGTGTTATTTGTACTGTGCGTAAAGAATGTTGTACTGCAAAGGTAAAAATCGCTGCAATAGCCTTCAATTTTAGTAAAATGATACGGAAACAGCTTGTATAGATCAGGAAATTAGGAAATTATTTCGTATTTTCGAGAAAAAATATCAAAAAACCTTCGGGAACAAAAAATACGATATAGATTACAATGTAGTAAATTATTCTTCTGTGTTGAGGCACAGGCTCATATGTGTACAAAGTACAGCCTAACGGCATTGGTTTCTACAAATCTTTTAGCTTATTATGAAAAATAGGATCAAATTGGGAAAAATACGATATTAAATTATAACTATCGCATTTCTTGAAAAATCTAATGAACTAAGAGGATCAAAAAATTCTTATTACAGCGCGCCTATTTTGCTTTTGATTTACTTCAATGGGTTTTTTTTGTTCATCTTCATTAGGAGCTATTGGTTTTTGATCTGCAAATCCCTGTACTCTTAATCTCCTATCCGAAAAATTATTCAACTTGAATAGCTCCAAAATGGATAATGCTCTTGCCGTGGACAGATGCCAATTTGAAGCAAATAACTCTGATTTGATGGGTACATTGTCTGTATGACCTTCAATAGAAAAATGATAAGATTTGGGTAGACCATGAAATACTTGTAAAATAGGAGTGATCTTCTTTATATTTTCAGTACTGATGTTAGCCGAACCAGAAGAATAAAGAAGTTTATTCTTTATGATCACATGAACTCCATCTTCTGCCGGTTCGATTCTTACATCATCCGCCATATTATTTTTTTCTAAAATTGCTTTTAAATCTTGTTGTAGTTTTTCAATTGAATGCATCTCTTCTGTTTCGCCTTTAAATGCCTTATGCAACATGGCAAGCCTTACAGAACTCATTTCAGCAGCAGAAGCAACAATGATGAAAAAAACCAATAACAGGGTAACCACATCCCCATAACTGACTGCCCAACCATTTACGTCACTGCTAGATTCTTCATGAGTCACTTCAATTTTATTTGACGTATTATTGTCCATATACTAATCCTTTTTCTTAAGTTTTAAATCAAAATATTTAGGATCAAAATAAAAGCTTGGTTTCTTTTGATCAATCAATTGCACCCAAAATAAAGCCTGTTCATAAGAATGCAATTCAATTTTTTTAATATTTTCAAGTCTGGATATTAATGGCCTAAAAACAATTGTTCCAAAAAATACACCGTATAAAGTTGTGATCAACGCAAGAGACATATTACTACCCAAAGAGCTAAAATCCTTTAAATTGCCTAGAAGCTTGATCAATCCCATTACCGTTCCAAGCACCCCAACAGAGGGAGCCAATGCAGCTAAGGAAGATAGTATATGTATTTGTTGATTTATATTAGATTCAAAATTCCTGGCAGAATATTGTATTAAGAGTCTTATGTCAGAGCTAACGATTTTACTTTCTAATTGATTAAAAACAATATTCCAGACCTTGGGTACCCTTTTTTTTCTCATTTCCTCTTTTAATCCTCTTGAACCAGAGGTATAAAAGGCCTCACTCATGCCTTTTAAGTTTTTTTGAACTGTGTTCAATTGAGCTTCTAATTTAGAGGGGGATTTAAATACCAGTGCTTTACTCAATTGAAATACTCTTGCTAGTCCTTGCGAAAAAAATAAAATTCCAATTAAAATAAAACATATCAAAATAGCAGAGGGTAGATGAAAAACATAATACTGGGAATTTTGTTTCCATTCATCTGATAAAGCCACATAAAATGCCACTATGATCAAGATCAATCCCAATAATTGGGTTATTATATCAAAAAAGCGTCTCATACAATTTTAAAAGATTGATCTATGTTCTGGCAATTTTCAATTCTTCCTGAAATGTCCGAATAAAACTTTTTATCTCTTGCTGGATGATATCAGGAGAAGTGTCTTTTAAAGTAAGTTGAAGAGAATTGATAATATCCTTGCGTGAAGCTGGTATGATGCTTAAAATTTTCTTTTTTTCTTCTTCGGAAATTCCATTACATACCAGAGCAATAGATTGATTAGAAATATTTTCTATTCCTTGTGCCAATATTTCAGGTTCAAGGCCTAGTACATCTTCTATTTTAAGTAAATAATAAGAATATTTTTCAGATAGTTCTTTATCGGAAGAAAGTATTTTTCTAAGTTTTTCTTCATCATCTTGCAATGTGTCAATGATCACTTCTATGATATTATGACTAGAAGAAAAATCTGATTTAAGTTCATTTGCAATTTTTTGTATCTCTTTTTGCATTTTTTTCAATATAGATTCTCTTTTATCATTAGGAATTTTTTGGTTATCCTTCAAAAGAGAGATCAGGCTTTCCCTGTCTTGTACAGGAAGAATATCAACTACTTGCTTGATCTGCTCTCTTGTAAGATGTTCAAACATTGTATATACTTCAGCAAAATGCTTTCCGGCAAATAATTTTTGTAGTTCCATATCAGATAAAAAACTCAACATGCCAAATGGGTTTTGTAATTTTGCCGCGCTGACTTTCTTGAAATTTTTTAATTCATTTGTCATATTCTTTAAGCCTGCAACTTGTTCTTTTATAGGTGGTTTATCTGTTTCTTCAGTCCGTATTTTTCCTAATAACAAATATTGAGATAGTATATTTTTTAAAGGGTGGGTTTTTAAAGTAGAATAGATCACCTTTTGCCCTTGTTCATCTAATTGGGTAAGGAACTTTCGGGAGACAATTGGTTCTTGTGAAATTTCGGATACAAATTCATCTACTGTTTGATCTAAGTTATTTTGCTCCATATACTCAATAAGATCGCTTTTTGCCGCATCCTCTTTTTGAGTCAGATCAGATCTTGCAAATTCTTGTTCTGCTAGTTTATTTATATCAGGCGTTTTACGTCTTCTACTGAATAGCAGAAGAAGTAACAAGAACCCTAATCCCATTAAAATGTACGGCCAGTAAGGAGATAATGTTGATAATAAGTCATCGCCTTTAGTGAAAATATCAGATGGGGATAATTCCTTAGAGGGAAGATCATCTACAATGAAATTGATCTTTACAATATTACCTAGACTCGAAATAAGTTTGTCGTTCACAATGGTTTTTGCAGTATTGATATTATTTTCTGGTAATTTTTTACTAAAAATAACCTTTACTAATAGCTGTGTAATTCTTTCTTTTGAGACCATGCTATAGATTTCTCTTTCATTTATTTTACCTTTAAATCCTGAAAGACCAGGGAGTTCTCTAAAACCAGGAACAGGAGGCAGTTTATTCTCCCCTAGAGGACTCTTTTTCAATACTTCTCCTTCTAATAATTCTCTTTGCTTGGTTACTTCTAATTTAGCGCTTGTAAAAATAATGAAAGAATCATCAGGCAAAAATCTACTTAATTCTGCAGATAATTGTTCTGTGATCATATTTTCTACGTATATCTTGCTTACAATATATTCATTAGAATGTAATCCATTTGTTAGATTTATAATGAATAATATATGAATAGATCGGATGATCCTCAGTTTGAAATTCTTGATTCTTTTCATTTTACCATTTGATTTAAATTTTATCATAGGGCCATTATCATCTATTCGTCACTATTATCTTTATTTTCTTGAATGTCTGATCCTTGTGTTTTTTCATCTCCTTTAATTCTAGCATTCTTTACTCTTTCCAGAAATTTTTTCAATCCTTCCTGTTCTGGATTGATCTCAATAGACTCCTCCCATTTACTGATCGCTAATTCAGGTGCCCCTAGCACATAAAACAGAGAGCCTTTCATTGTTTTTACTTCTTCACTACTTGGAAAATCCTTTTCGGCCTCATCCAGAATATCAAATGATTTATCAAACTGGCCTTCATTGTAATAAAAATTTGCTTTAAATAGTAAGAGTTTTAATCTCTTTGCACTACCCAAATAAGCTCTTTCTAACATTTTTTTTATATCACCATATTCTTTTTTAAGGCCAGCAATATTGACTTTTATTTTATAAGAATCAGTTTCTAAAAAACGTCTTGGTATGGATACAGGATATTCATTCCCTCTATAGTTAATGATCAATTTATTTTTTCCTTGTGTGATATCAACCGCCTGCATAGGCAGAATGAAAAATATGATACAAAATAAAAAAATCACCATAAATTAACTCCAAATCCAAATACCAAACTAAGTGGAAAGGATTCAACATCAGGGGTAACTACTGTACGCCCTACTCCAATAAGTATTTCGGCAGAAATATAAGTATACAGACCGATTTCTATCTGCAGTCCTCCTCCTACATTAAATTCCCGTCCACCACCCAGAAAAGAAAATCCACCTCTTCCGTAAATCAAAATAGCGCCCCATAGAAATCTGGAGAATAGCACTTGGTTCAGATTTATATAAGCAGTGATCCCAATCGTATAGGAATTTGGAATCACTTCTGAAAATAGAGTCGCTAGAAAATGGACCCCTATTTTACCAAATCCATATATTCTTTCTCCAAAAAACAAACTAAAACCAACTGGAGTGGACCTTTCTTCCTCTAAAGAGAAAACAGGATGAATTCCTAATAAAAAATTAAATCCTACCTTACTAAAAAGAAGTAATCTGGTCTTATATTCATTACTCCATATAGGTGCCACATTACCTGGCCTATAAATATTGACTTCTAAGATCGTCCTTACCCCTGTGTGGATCAAATTCATTTTGGCATAACTTTTAGCATTATAATTTTCAAGAACTCCTTTTAACTGTTCTTCAGTCAATGTGCCTTTCTTAATAATAAAGCTACCTCCTTCAATTTCCGCTTGGGGGGACAAACAATCTGAACAAACTAAAAACTCAAAATCGTCGTTATCATTTTTTTTACTTAGTCTTCCCAAAAAATAGGATTTAATGCTTGATCTGAATATATCCGAAGCCTCCATAGAAGTTATCAAAGAGCGCCTTGTTATTTCTCCTATAGATGAATAGTCATCCCTCACCTCTTCTATCAGGTCATTTAATGAATCATATATGGGTTCGGGTATTCCAAATAAGAATTTCATGGGAAATAAAATGAATATGATCCATAAATAAATAAATCTCATATATTTACCCTTATCTTATTGATCGGACATAAGAGTATACGATATTAATAGTAATCATAATATTAATTTTTGTCAATACAAAAAAATAGAAAATATACATCGTAAAGCTAAATAATATTAAATAAAATCCGGTAAAAGATTCATGCTATCCCAAGATTATGTCGTATATGGTATTAAACCCATACTTGAATTCATACTCATATAATTTAAAGGATCCGATCATGATCATAAATGAAACATCATTATTAGAAATAAACTATCTGGAAGTAAAAACAGAAATAGAAAAAATTTTGCAAAAATATCATTTTAAAGCAAATTTTAAGATATCTCATGAAAAAAATGAGTTTTTATTTCAGATCAAACTTCCTAAATTAGAAGATACCTTATTCCTAAAGTTAATGATACTGGCCAAAAGACATATTGAAAACTGGAGGATACATTCTTTTGAAGAAGGATTTCTTTCCTTGCAGGCATTAAATGATAACCTATTCAATACAGAAGAAATCCTTAATAATTTAAAGATCAGATTAAGTATTATACATACTCAACCAGTTTTAGAAATAATTAAAAAGAAAGAGCTAAATGCTTCTGAGTTAAGTCTTATATTAGAAATATTAAAGTTATTTTTAAATAATGAAAATAGTGGTAGCCCTATAGAAAAACTAAATATGGCGGGCTGTCATGTATATATGCCAGAAGATATTGATATTTCCTTCAAAGATTTTGGAGGATATAATCTTGTAAAAAGAGAGATCAAAGAAACGGTCATATTGCCTCTTTTAAACTCAACTATTTTTGAATCCATCGCTAAAAAAACAAGGATAAATTATGAAACCAATCATCCAAAAGCTGTTTTATTGAGCGGACCTCCCGGGATTGGTAAAACAACAATGGCGCGTATTATTGCAAAAGAATCTCACAGCCCCCTTGTGTATATCCCTCTTGAAAATATCATGTCTTCTTATTATGGAGAGTCTAGCAAGAAGTTGGCTCTTATTTTTGATGTGGCCTCAGAGGTCAATAGAGTGAATACTTCTCAAAATAATGCATCTCAAAATTTGATCTTATTTTTAGATGAAATAGACAGTCTGGCCATTTCAAGGAATGATAAAATATTTGAAGCCACTAGAAGAATACTTTCTATTCTATTGAGAAAAATAGATGGGATTGAAAGCAATTCTAATTGTATTACGATAGGAGCCACCAACAGGAAGGAGGACATTGATACTGCTTTACTTTCCAGATTTGATACGATCGTTGAGTTTCCCTATCCTGACAAAAATGATATAGCTCAAATATTGAATCTTTATGCCGTTCACTTGAGTTGGGAAGATAAAAATGAACTTTCTAGCAGATTATCAAATCTTTCTCCCAGGTCTATTAAAGATATATGCAAAAAAGCAGAAAGACTGCATGCCATCAGACTCCTGGAAGAAAATAAAGAAGATATATCTGCTCCTCCTTTAAGCACCTATTTAGAAGTGAGTAGAAGAAACTCCGCAAATCTATCTGAATAACATTTCCATTTAATATCAATAGAATAGAATACCATTCCAGACACCATGTTTTTTATTTGTAGACTTGACCAACGGTTAAGACTTTGGGATAGGTCATCTGATCTGATTTGCAAACTCAGAGGCTGGTGGCAGGTTGATATAAAGTTGAGGCATAGACCTCGTGTTCCAGTTTAACCTAAACCGGCCATCGTATGTTGATTTGAGGCTTAGACCTCGAATAGTAGTTCGGTGCAAGCCGTTGGTAAAGTCTTTGGACCTGCATGTTTGTACAATAGCATATAGACAGATACAAAGAATATCAAAAAACTTTTTGATTGGATAAAAAAAACAGATACTGTAGTCATGGAATCAGGCAGCTTTAGTTTTTCTTTAGCAAGGCAATTAAAAGAAAAATTAGATGAGCATGAATATTGGGTAAAAAACAGAACAAGAATGATAAACCGTTTACATGGTATGTTCACCAGAGCGGGGGTCACAGACATGAGAAAAACCGCCTTAAAATCAAAAAGTACATTGATTGGGTTTGCCAACTGTTTTTTGAAAAAAAAAGATAAAAAAGTGTGAAAAAATTAACTTGGTTTGATATGCGTATAGTTGCCAAAAAAACTTTAGGTTTACAGCAATGAATAAAATAAGTCTCTATTTATCTGAGCCTCCCCCCAGTTTTTTTCCCAATACAGAGGCTGCCATTGAAATTGAATTTTTTCGATAATATGCTTTAAAAATATGATCAAATTCATGGATCATTCTTTTACGATATTCATTGTCAGAGATGAGTCTTTCCACTTCTGGGATAAGATCATTTACCTTAAGATCATATTGGATAAACTCTTTGGTAATAAATTTACCTCCAAGCACATTAATAATCCCCAAATAGGGTAGATAAATAATATTTTTAGCGATCATATAGCTTAGAAAAGAAGTAACATATATAAGCACAAAAGGAGTTCTCCAAAGAGCGCATTGCAATGTAACCGTTCCGGAACATGCAACCGCAGCATCCACATTTGCCAGAACTTCGTCAGTTTTCTCCGGAAGCAATTTAACATAAGCAGGCAGAGGATATTTTTTTATATATTCCGTTGCTTCTGAGTTGGGGGTAGTAATATAAAAAATGGCCTTAGGATACTTCTTCCTTAGACGCTTGGCCAATATAAGTATTTTAGTAATGTGTTTTTTTATCTCGCTTTTTCTGGAACCAGGCAAAAGAGCAATCTTAGGTTTGCCTGATTCTTTTAGATGATCAAGAGACCTAAAAACTCTTTTTTTATTTTGTATTTCTTTTACCAGAGGATGCCCTATAAAACAGGCTTCTATTCCTTCTTTTTTATAAATATCTACTTCAAAATGATACAGGCATAATACAAGATCAATGTACTTTTTGATTTTATGTACTCTTTTATAATTCCAGGCCCATATCTGAGGAGAAACTACCATGTAACATCGGATACCCCATTTTTTCAAATATTTTGATAAGTATAAATTAAAGCCTGGGTAATCAATCAATATAGCATTTTTTGTATTTGTTTGAATCGCCTTCTCTAATATTTTTCTTGCATAAAGTTTTAATGTAAAAATTTTTTGGATGGCTTCGATAATCCCGATCGTCTCTAATTGTTGTATGTCATATAGAATTTCTACATTCTCTCGTTCCATTTTATGGCCTCCACAACCCCAAAACTTCATTTGTAGAGGCGTTTCAAGTTCATTCATTCTTCTTAAAATAGAAGCACCCAAAGAATCACCAGAGGCTTCCCCTGCGATAACCAATACATTGGTTTCTTTTGCTTTACCTTTCTTCAACTTTGAACTCTTCAAATAGTTCTTTTTGGTTTGAATAATTATTTTGCATATCCGAACTCAAAGGAACTGGATACTTTCCATTGAAGCAGGCCATACAAAATCCCTTGCCCGCATTTACTGATTTTAACATTCCTTCATTTGAAAGATAGGCCAAAGAATTTACCCCCAAATAATCTTTAATGTCTTCAATAGAGTGCTTAGAAGCAATCAATTCTTCTTTAGATGGTATATCAATTCCATAATAACATGGGTGAGTAGTAGGAGAAGAAGATATGCGAAAATGAATCTCTTTAGCTCCTCTTTTACGCAACATAGATACAATTTTCTTCGAAGTCGTTCCTCGCATAATGCTATCGTCCACTACAATAATTCTTTTATCCTTTACTACCGTTGGAATAGAGTTGTATTTCAATTTTGCCCCAAAATCTCTTATTTTTCGATCTGGTTCAATAAAGGTTCTGCCTACATAATGAGATCGGATCAAACCAGTATGAAATGGAATTCCACTCTCCATGGAATAACCAATGGCAGATACATTAGATGAATCTGGCACAGGAATCACTACATCCGCATCTACAGGAGATTCTTGGGCTAAAACCCGGCCTAAACGAATGCGGACATCATAAACAGATTGATTAAATATGTTGGAATCTGGACGGGAAAAATAGACAAATTCAAATATGCACATGCTTTCTTTTCTTTTTTTAAAGGGAAAGAAAGACCTTAGGCCTTGGTCATCAATCGCTATGAATTCGCCCGGTTGAACATCTCTGACATATTCTGCATCCACTATATCCAAGGCGCATGTTTCGGAAGCCAATATCCACCCTTCTCCTTTTTTTCCAAGTATCAGAGGGCGAAAACCATGGGGGTCTCTCGTTGCGTATAATGCTTCTTTTGTTAAGGCCAGTAGAGAATAGGCGCCTTTTACCATGCTTAAAGCCTCTATAAGAGCGCTTTGAAGGGTTTCTCGTCCCAGCTTAGCCATTAGATGGCAGATCACTTCGGTATCCACCGTTGTCTGAAAAATGGTGCCTTTATTTTCAAGCTGTTGACGGAGTTTCCATGAATTTGTAAGGTTCCCGTTATGAGCCAGAGCCATGGACCCTAGACGAGATTCCATACGGATGGGTTGTGCATTTCTTAAAAAACTAGCGCCTGTGGTACTATATCTATTATGAGCAATTGCAATTTTGCCTTTTAGTTGGGATAACTTACTTTGGGTAAAAACATCTATTACTTTTCCCATCCCCGCGTACCGGTATAGATGATTCTCATGTAGAGATACAATCCCGGCGCTTTCCTGACCACGATGCTGTAATGCATAAGTTCCTAAATAAGCAATGGTAGCCGCCTCTGGGATATTATATACTCCAACAATCCCGCATTCTTCTTTAGGATATGGTTTCGTTTTATTCACAGACACCATAGAATGAAATCAATAAATGAATGACGATATGAACTCTTTTTTTAAGAATGAACCGCGCATGATAGAAAGAAAGGCCAATAAATATAAACTATTAATAGATCAGTGTCATAAATTGTATCCAAATGCCTCATGTCAAGTAATGTATTTCAATAATACGAATCTTGAAATTATGAACAAAGGAGATCATAATGATCAGGGTTCATTTACTGACTTTTTAAATATCCAATATAAAGATCAAAAAAGACATATTAGAAGATTCATTTCTGAAAATATATTGGAAAATGATAGAATAAAAAATTTTTGGTTAAAAATTTTATCCAGAGATTTTGGATATGGATATCCAAAAGAAGACATATTAATATTCTTTTGCGGGAAAAATATAGAACCATTACAAAAAAGGAATAGAAGCTTGAAGCAAAAGTTGATTCATTTGCCCTTAACAAAAATAGTGAAAAGTGAATACAACAAACTGCCTGATCATACACTATATGACTTTACGGTGGTGACTTCTCAAAATGTAATACATCATCTTGACTGGGGGATCAAGATCAAATCCAGGAATTGGATTGCGATCGGCCCTCAAACAAGTAGGGTATTGAAAAAAAAATGGAATATTCAAAGAATATATATACCCAAAAAATTTAATGCATTGCAAGCGGCTCATACAGCGCATTCCTTGAATAAAAATCAGGGAAATAGAATGAAAATATTATGGTTGGGAGCTGAAAATGGAGTTACCGCAGGAATCGAATATCTAAAAAAAGCGGGGCATGAGGTTGATCATTATACTGCTTATAAAAATGAACCTTTACCTAAAAATGAATTGAAAAAATTGTTTCAACAAATGAATTTGAATCCTGCCAAAACTGTTGAATCTGATTCAATTTGGATATTCACATCGCCTTCCACGGCGGATTCATATTTAAAGAATGGACTGCATAGAGAAAATCATTCCATATCATGTCTTGGAAATACCACTGCTTCTTTTTTCTTTAAAAATAATATCATTCCATATTTAATTGCTGAAAAAAGTACATTAGATCAATTGGCCTTAGAGATTTTTCCTGATCTTTAGCGTTGATCAAGAAGGCTGATAGAATAGTTGATAGGCTTTCTTTCTGGAGATTATTTTAGCTAAGATCAGTCCTTTGTCTGATTTTTTTCCTAATGGATCTAAATATACTCTACCTGGTTTTTTAGGTCCCTTTTTAAGATTCTTTACATTAAAATTGAGTAACATGGCTATTTCTGAATTTGCCTTGAACCAATGTATATTATTTAATTCATCTGAAATGGTTGAATACTTTCCACCTGAAAAGTCTTTATCGATAGAAGGTTTGATCCAATAATGCTTTTTCGTTTCTTTTAAACGTTCATAATGCCTTCCGTGAAAACTTCCCGAAAGAACCAAAAATAAAGAAGTCATATAATTATGTCCGTGAGGAACAATGGAAAATCCCTTGCGCATGATAAATATTTGAGCTTTAAATGCAGACTTGGATGCTAAAGAATGATGAATATTTCTTAAGGGGATGTATAAAAAATTTTTCTTTTTTGTCGCAAAAGATCGTAATATTTTCTCGTAGTCTATAAATTGAAGAATATCTTTTAGTTGAATGTTACTTAAAACTTTTTCTATTTCTTTTTGCCAGGTGATTTGTTTTATTTTTCCTTTTCGAAGAAGATAAGAGAGTTTATTGATCTGATCTAGCCATACAAGATATTCTGAATGCCCCATTAGAGCTCTTCTGCCTAAAATGGGTGAAAATAAACTGGCTAAAAAATAGCCCCATGCATACTTATTAAACTTTCTTCTGGAAATTAATTTCATATTCAATTATCGTTTTTAGAGACTTATGTATTTAACACCTATATCATATAATTTCTTTTTTTGGTTCTGAAAATTCTTAAAATCTACTACTTCGTAAAAATTTTGGTCAGTTACTTCTGATCAGATACTTTAAAGAAGCAATTCTTAGTTCTGTTATAGAAAATAACCATTTATCTATCAGTAAAGTCTTTTTATTTTTAAAGTCAAGACGAATTTTAGATTGTATTTCTTTTTTAATGTTTTTTTTGTATTTGTACAAGTTTTTTTGGCAATCTAAAGGAAAAATTTTTAACATTATACATTGTATATTTTTTTCTTTCGGGAATTTTTTCAAATATAACTGAACTATATTTTGCATAGAGTTATGATGGATATAATCATTTTGGATCATATCTAAAAAATTTTTGTCCAAGGCTAAAGGAATATTTTTAATAGATATACGATCACATTCAGATTTTTCTTTTGAACAGGAAGTAAAAAAATGGATCACTGAAATTAAACAAGAACTTGAAATCAGTCCAAATAAACTCTGCAATAATTTTTTACGATCTATTTTTAACATTTTTACGAGTTCAAATGGTCCGATAATCGGATCGCAAGAGCCATGATCGTAAGAGTAGGATTTACCCCTCCTCCGGTTGGAAAAACAGAACTGCCAGCTATAAATAAATTCGAAATACCATGTACCTTCCCATTAGAATTAACCACCCCCTTTCTGGGATCGTTATTCATTCTGGTAGTCCCTATATGATGAGACCCACCATAAGATAAATCCGGCCATTCACCTTCTTCTTCTATATGACAATTCAATCTTCCCAGATCATGATAGCCCAATTCTTTTCCAAAAAGAAGAAGACTTTTGATCACACTTTCTTTATCTTGTCTGGTTAAATCCCAATGTAAAGAGGCCCTGTTTAAACCGAATCTATCTTTTCTGGCAGAAAGGGTAACATAGCTGTTCCAATTAGGAATTTGCTCTGATCTTGTTTTCAAGAAAACATATTTACCTTTTTGAATATTTTTTTGAAGTAAAGGAAAACCTAAATAATTTTTACCCGCTATTTTTCGGCTATGATCAATTATTTTTCCATCTTTCAAGCGTTTAAATCGATTTAATAGCTGGATGTTCATATTCAAGAGTTTATTTTTTCGTAAAGCAGATTCAGATAGGCAAAGAGTACCTGAAATATAGTGACCTAAATATCTGTTATAATGCCTGGAATAATACTTCAAATTATCTGATCTTTTAAAAAAATATACCCCCCCAGAAGGTACATGGGGATGCTCCATAAAATACCTACCGATTAAGCCATTTTCATTACCAATGCCTTTTTTATGAACATCCCTTGATAGAAGAAGTAGTCTTGCATTTTCAATACCTCCTACTGCCAGCACATATTTATCCGCCTGTATCTTAACTTTATTTTTAAGCAGGCTTTGTACTTCTACATATTGAATATTTCTTCCATTTTCAGAGGACTGTATATGAGTAACATTTGCATGAAGTAATATTTTAGTTCTATGACTCTTAGCAAGCCTTTTCCGGTATACCTTGCTAAAACGAAGATTCTTAGCAATATGAAATATTTTAGTAACCACAAGACTACTATCGCGCATTAGATCAAATCCTGGCTTTTTTTTATTTCGATCATAGATTTTAAAATCATTGATCCTTAAATATTGACAGGCTCTTTTGTAATAAGACTTTAATTCCAGAAAGGTAAATGGCCATCCACTTTCAGGTACCCACGAACGCTTTTCGAAGTCTATTGGATCAAGTGGACGACAGTAACCAGCCCAATGATTGGTAGAACCTCCAAAATATCTGAGTCTACTGGAATATAAATAACGGCTATATGGATTTAAGAGTCCGCCTTTATTTTCGCCATCGTAAAGCTTCTGTGTCTCGGAATCAAAATTCCAGCCTCCGCTTTCTATCAAAATGACATCTTTTTTTTTCTTTTTCAATTCCAATGCAATGCAAATACCAGCAGCGCCTCCTCCTATGATACATATATTTGTTTTTAGATGCTCACCATTTTTTATTTTCTTTAGATCAAGTAGCATTATGATATTTTTATAGATGATGGTTAAAAAAGTAATGGGGAATAAATCGGAGAAGTTAATTCAATAGCTGGTATACAGTCCATGGAGTATTTTCTGGAACTGGCTTTCTTTAGTATATTAATTTTTGCTCGTAAAAAGATATAATTTTTTCTAATATGATGATCATTCATTTTTTTTTATTTTCTGTCTCCATTTGATCTATTCTATGGGCATTGTGAATGATTTATACATATTTTCAATTAAAAGAATACAATGATTAGAATCTATGATCCATAGTAGTAGATGAAAAAATTATATATAGCACAAAATTTTCAACAAACTATTCTTTTAGAATTGTTGAGGCAAACATTCTGTTTAACTATTTAAAAGTCGATATAATATTATGAGATATTTTTTAGTTTGTCTTCTTCTCTACTCTTTTCAAGGAATATTAGCGAGGCCATATTTAAAGATACAGCAGATTCGATCTACAGATTACCCTTATATAAAAATAGAAGTATCTGTGTCTAAAATTACCCCTATTAAAAATCTAAACCAATCGAATTTTGAACTATATGAAAACAATTGGAATATCTCTTCCTTTCAAGTCAAGAGAGTAAAGCCAAATGACGATCCCAAGACCATCATCTTGCTGGTGGATTCTTCCAAATCTCTAAAAAAAAATCAATTTAATACCCAGATACAAGCTGTAAATGACTTCACCCAAACGTTGAATGCAAATGATAGGGTGAGTATCATTAGTTTTGATAGTAAAGTAAAAAATCATTGTGGTTTTGTTTCAGAGAGGCAAAGGATAAGCGCTTGTATAAAAAACATCAAGCAAGAGGGTGAGAATACATTATTATATGATGCTATCTTTGAGGCGCTTAATTTGGGAGGCTCTTTAGAACCCAAGAGGCATTCTATTGTTTTATTTACAGATGGATTGGATGAAGGATCTGTAATTACGGTAGATGATCTTGTGAATAAGACTTTTAGAATCAATACACCTTTATTTATTATAGGAACAGGACATAAAAAAAAACTTTCTACATTATCCAGATTAGCACGGGTAAGTGGAGGAGAAATTTATCATATTGGAAAAACAGAAAACCTAAGTAGGATATACCTTTTATTAAATTATTTATTCGATAATAATTATTTGATAAAATATATAAGTCAGGCATCTGATTTTTTACTAGATGATCAGAAAGTTGAATTAAAAATTCGTCTAAAAACAGAACAATTTCAGGAAGAAGATAGCTCTCATTTTTTTCTGCCTGCATTTTCATTTGATTCTATATGGAAAAGGATTCAATTGGATAAACGATATTTTTATTTCTTTAGTGGTATATTAGGATTCTTACTCATTTTGGTTATTCTAGTCATTATTTTTAAAAAGTCTTCTGCAAGACCAAAAACTAAAAAAGAAAAAGGATATTCTGATAAAGAAGAATCTATTTACCAACAAGAACCTATGTATCAGGATATATCCAGGGATCATTTCGCCTCTTCAAAAAGCATACAACAAGATAAAATATCCGCTCAAAAAATATATCGTTCCTATGCCTATTTAATTGAGAAAGAGGGACCAAATACAGGCAAAAAATATGATATGAATTGGAGCTCTGTTACAATTGGGTATAGCGATGAGAACTCCATAGTTATTCATGATCCAATGGTATCCTATAAACATGCCAAAATAGTTAAGAAGAATGAGAGTTTCATTTTATATGATTATTTATCAGAATATGGAACTTATTTGAACAATAAGAAACTTCTTCGCCCCAGAGAATTGGAAGATTCTGATGAAATTAAAATAGGTAGAACAAAATTAATTTTCAGAAAAGGATCCAACCTTCCCAAAGATTCATAAACTCTCTTCCCAAATGGCAGATATATTTACCCTTAAAGAAGCAGAAAAATACATAAATAGATTTAGAAATGAGCTATTCGTGATCAAATACGGAGGTGCAGCCCTGGAATCCTCTAAAATGATGCCTTATTTTCTAAAAGACATTGCAGAACTCTATAAAAGAGACATTCATATTGTATTGGTACATGGGGGAGGTCGCAAACTAAGTGAGAAAATGAAAGAAAAAAAGATCAATGTGCGATTTCATCAGGGACTCAGATTCAGTACATCAGAGACTGTAAAACTAGCAGATGAAGTATTTTCTGAACTGAACAAAAATATATGTGATACTTTAGATGGATACAACTGCCATACGGTTTCTCATGTTCATGGAAAGGGTATCCAGGCAGAATTGATTGATCCTTCCCAGAAAGAAGATTTTACCGGTAAGGTTAAGAAAATTGATTTTACTGATCTGGATAAAAATAAAATAAGTGTGATATCTTCTTTAGGCACAGAATACCAAAGCGGTAGAATGCTGAATATAAATGCAGACCACCTTGCCGTAGAAGTGGCCATTCTTTTAAAAGCCCGAAAGATCATTTTTATCTCTGACGTAAATGGTATTTATCTGAATGCACAATCTAAAAAATCCAAGCTGGATCATGTTACAGAATCTGACATCCAAAAATTGATCCAAAAAGGTATTCTCAAAGGAGGAATGAAACTTAAAATTGAAATGGCTTTAAAAGCTTTAAAATCTGGTATCAATAAAGCACATTTCATTGATGGTTCCCTGGAACATTCGATCTTAAAAGAAATCTTTACAGATAAAGGAATTGGTACAGAAATTGTTCATGACCAGCCCATATGAAAAGGAACAAATTTTAAAAAAGGCCTTTAAGATTGCCTATAAAGAGGCATTAAAAGCCTATCAAGAAGATGAAGTTCCTGTGGGGTCATGCATTATAATGGGTCAAAAAATCATAGGCGCCGCGCATAATCAGGTCATGTCTAAAAGGAATTCGATCGCCCATGCAGAAATGAGATCAATTTCCATTGCCATTAGAAGTCTTAAAACTGGACGACTAAATGACTCTATCTTAGTAAGTACTTTGGAACCATGTTTGCTTTGTTCTGGGGCTATTCTTATGTCTAGGATCAAGGAAGTTCACTTTTTGGCATATGAAGAAAAAATACCTTCTTTAAGGCAAGCATTGTCTCTTAAAGGAAATAACCATCAAGTAGATTGGCAAAAGCATGAAATAGATGAATTTCCAGCCGCAGATTTATTAAGGTCTTTTTTTAAGAGCAAAAGATAACCTTTGGAAATTTAGAAGTCTGGCTATTTATCCTTCCATTCACCCGTTACAATGCCTTGCCTATTCTGGTTGCTTTATAGAAAATACATTCCAAAAGTAGAATGGCCACCAGCCAGGAAACTAACTAAAAAATACTTGCAAGAGTATCTGGAATATAAAACCCTCTAATATAAGATAGCAGTCTCTATTATTATTTTGTAACAATGTAAATAAAAAAAAATGGCCTTCCTGTTTTAGCACAATGAAAGAAAAAAATATTACTATTGGGATAGAGTTGAGCCAGAATATAAGCAAAGAAATTGCCTTATTCAATGAAAAATATCTTCAGCAGTTTTCGCTTAAAATACCCCCAGGGGTAATCCACAGGGTAGATGAATATAAAAAAGAGTACTTTGGCTATTTAAAAGAATCTGTTTATAAATCTAATATTTGTTATTTGCTACAATGCATTGATTTTCAGCTATGGTTATATAGGCTGTTCAAGCCTTCTCTTTCTGCAGAAAACGCTTATTTTTATCAGCTTTTAATTTCTATGGGAATTACAGCAGAAGCATTGGCCACTGCTATTTTAATGGATATATTACTCCCTTCTAAAGAATCTAGCCTGTCGAAAAATTCTGAAAATGATCAGAAAACTTCTATGGATAAAACCTTACAGGAAAAAATAATTAAGAATAGCTTTCAGAATAATATCCGCGCCATAGAAAAGCTTAAAATTTTGCCTTTGGAAGTTTCTGAAAAATACCAGAATATACGAGGTAATATAAGAAATCTAGTACATTTACAAAACTGGACAGGAAGCCTATATCAGAATCTAACCCTTGAAAAATTTCAAGAAAAGATGGGGCAATTCAAATTTATTTTATTAGAGGTGAAAGAAAATATATCTATGAATCATTCTAAAAAAGAGATACAAAATTATTTCTTTGCAGACATTGACTTTCAAAAAGAACATTCAGGAACGATCGTCAACTATTCAGAAAAGAAAGGATACGGATTTATAAAAACTTATGGAATCAATAAAGAGTTATATTTTCATGCCAGTAATTTTATAGGCCCAGAAAAACAAGTTCAACCAAATGCAGCAGTTCTTTTTTATATATACCAAGGCAAGAAAGGCCCGGAGGCTGGAAATATCAGATTACTCAAGAAATAAAAGCCATTGGATCATACTTATTTTTGAAACTAAATATCATAGTAGAGCAAAAATTCGTATGGATGAGGCCTTTTATTTACTACCTGTTCCACTTCTTCTCTTTTATAAGAGATATAGTTTTCAATATAGTCTCTATCAAATACATCTCCTTCTTTAAGCCATTGATTGTCTTTTTCCAAAGCATCTAATACCTTGGTAAGATTGGCAGGCAGGCGATTCAATCGAGACTGTTCTTCTGAAGAAGCTTCGTATAGGTTTCTATCGGCTGGTTCACCAGGGTCCATATTGTTTTTAATACCATCCAGACCGGCCATGAGCATTGCGGCAAAGGCGGTGTATGGATTACAAGAGGGATCAGGGGTACGGAATTCAATTCTTCTGGCTTTGTCTCCTATTACAGCCACAGGAATCCGGATGGCGGCAGAACGGTTTCTGGCGGAATAGACTAAATTCACGGGAGCCTCAAATCCAGGTACCAGTCGTTTAAAACTATTTGTAGTTGGATTTGTGAGAGAGAGTAGGGAAGGCCCATGCTTTAGAATGCCAGCCAGATAATTTTTGCATATAGAAGAAATTTGAGCATAATCTTCTTTCTTCCCGGCAAATAGATTTGTACCACCTTTCCAGAGAGATTGATGAGTATGCATTCCAGAACCATTGTCATTGAATACAGGTTTAGGCATAAAGGTAGCTGTATAGCCAGACTGCTTGGCTACATTTTTCACCACATATTTATATAATTGCAATTTATCTGCCATGGCCAATGCTTCATCCACAACCAGATTGATCTCTGCCTGGCCAGGAGAAGCCACTTCATGGTGATGTTTTTCTGTAGGGATACCCATTTTTTCCAGCAAAGAGAGCATTTCTGAGCGAAGGTCTTGAAAAGCATCACTAGGTGGTACAGGGAAATAACCTTCTTTAGGGCGCAGCTTATAACCAAGATTAGGGTCTTCATTTGCTCCAGTGTTCCAATCGGCATCATCCGAGTCAATGCTATAGAATCCACCATTTTTGTCTTGGCCATATTGAACATTATTGAAAATAAAAAATTCCGCCTCTGGTCCAAAGAATGCCTGATCTGCAATTCCTGTGCTTTTCATATATTGAATTGCCTTTTTCAGTATATACCGTGGATCGCGACTATAGGGTTTTAATGTCTTTGGATCATAAATGTCGGCGATGATGACGAGGGTCTTATGTTGAAAAAATGGATCCAGGTAATGAGAAGAAGCATCCAGACGCGCAAGCATATCTGACTCATTGATCGTCTTCCAACCCCTGATAGATGAACCGTCAAAACCTATTCCAAATTCAAATGCTTCTTCTGTTATTGCATGCAACGGCATTGTAAAATGCTGCATGGTTCCTAAAATATCCGTGAAACGAATATCAATAAATTCTACCTTTTCTTCTTTTGCCCAAATCAGTAATTCTTTTGCAGTTTTCATTATAGCTCCTTTTAATGTTTAGATATAGGAATAGTTTTCAATACTTTTTTCTTTTCCTTATTTGAGCCTTTTTTATATCATACTCAGGTTGTCATTTAATTTTTTTATTTTTTAAAGTCTCTTTGTTTCTTTTTTCACATGGAAGTTCACAGACTTCGTCTGCACAAGCGGCTGGGCGGGTTGCCTCCTGCAACCTGGGGCTGTCTAAAAAGGGAGTGATTTTTCATTGACTTTGCCAATACAGGCGCTTAATAAGAGTCTTTTGAGTAGTATTTGGGGAACAGCCTGCGGCTGTGCTGGAGGTATAGTTTTATTTCTATATTTTTGGGTTTTATCTCATTTAAAGTGACTTTTTTCCTGAATATCACTTTTTTTACCTTCTTTTTAGCCCCCTGCGCAGCCAGTAGGCTGTTTTCCGAATAAGAGGGGCGCACCTCTCCCATGATCCCCTGATCCAAGACGGTCTAAACCATAAGCATAGGAAGAAAATTGCTTCATCGCATACCGATACATCTTTACTAAATTATAGCTGGTATAGAACATACCTGTCTCTGTTCGGACTTTATCAATGCCCCTGAGAGAATATCTTTTATAGAAAGAATTCCGTTTCTTATGACCAAAAATGGTCTCTACCTCAAAGCCTCTTATTAAGCGCCTGTATTTTTCTCTGTGCCATCGACTAAATCAATCAGTTTATCAGTATCACCTGAGGTCTGCGAGATGGAGTAATCTAAAACAAACCCATCACTCGTGGCAACACCCTCATTATATCCAGGCTTGATCACTTCGTCTTTTTGAAACATAGCTATCGCATCGGGGTCTGTCTTCGAATAGCTCCTACGCTTACCTAATAATAATTTTGAATAATTATATTTCTTGTTTTTAATTGTGAATTAACATCTGTGATCATCTTATCTATATCAGAATCCGAGAAGTTCCTGTTACTTGTCTCAGAGTAATCACCATTACCGTATTCTTTACCCTCTGACTTCTCAATGCGAGAAATATAGGAAAAAAGCATGTCTAACTCTGATTCTATCTTCGCTGTTTGGTTTTTTACACGCTTGCCCCAGATCACCTTATGACGATTCGCATCTGCCTCGAATTTAGAATGATCTATGAAAATATCTTTAGCAGTAATAATACCATTCTTTATACCTATTTGAATCACCTCCTGGAATATCTTTTTTATATCTTTCTCTAAACGAGAACGAAAATTATTCAGGGTACGAAAATCTATGATCTTATTCCCACTGAGCCACTTAAAGGCAATGTTCTCTCTAAGCAATTTAGCTACCCCACGACAGCTATAGGTCTTGTAAGTAAGAGCCAGAAGCCACACACTTAACAATAACCTGGGATTATAGGCGCTGGCTCCCCCACCTTTATAGCTGGATATAAGAGAATCAATATTGATTTTGTCCATAGCAAGCTTGATAAAGCGTGCAATATGAAACTTAGGCAGGGATTGCTCAATATCCTCCGGAAAAAGCTCTCTCTGTCCTGTATCGTATTCCTTAAAGGTTACCTGCCTGTGTAGATATTTCTTATCATTTACCTCTTGTGGAGGCAGGTCTGTAAATAAAAGTGAATTATTCTGAGACATAACGTAGAATAGAGCAAAATCGATTTATCCTGACAAGTAATTATAATAGACTTTTTCTCGTAAGCCTTTTTAGACAGCCCCAGGCTCCATTTCGCAGGCATCCATGCCTGCGTCCCCAAATGATCACCCCAGACACTTGACCTCCTGTCAAGTCGTCTGCCCATGCAAAACATCCGTGTTTTGCACCCCAAAAGTAAGCTGGAAAGAAAGAAGAAAGAAAGACCTGTGCCCGTAGGGTGAAAGAAGGAAGAAAAAATACTTGCCTTTTTGTTTATAATTTATAGTTTATAAACAATATCTAAGTATTTTAAGAGGTTAGCCATACCAACCCTTAAAGGAGGAATAAAATATGAAAATGAATAGTTTATACAGCATAATGGCCATAGCAGCCATTCTATCCCTGTCTTTCTGCAAGGATGATAAAGACGATCCAGACCCAATTCCAATGCCGCCAATGGAGCAAGACCCAGCAGGCATCACCTATTCACAACAAGACGACTCACCATTGTCTGATACGATCACACTTACGGAAGAAGACAGTAATAGTAATATGGTTGAATATACCATTGTTTTAAATTCCCAGCCTACTGCAAATGTAGAAATGAAGATCACTCTTCCCTCTAATTCTCCTTCTAATTTAAGTATTGTTTCTGGCAGCCAAAATGAAAGTGGTGCAGGCTCTTCCATCACCCTTACCTATACTACGGATACTTGGGATACCCCCCAAACGGTGACATTGACCCTTGCTGATGACGAAATGTCTAGTTCGATCAATGGCAGCTTGACTCATATCGTTACGAGCGGCGATCCTAATTATAATAATAAGGATACACTGAATAGAACCATAGAATTGCAACTCAGAGACACTGAGGCAGGGGTACTCTATCAAAAAGATAATGCAAGCCTACCAGAAACGATTGAACTCACAGAGGGAACGGATAGTCAATATAGCTATATGATCGTATTGGCAAAGCAACCCACTGATGATGTAACCATCCAGATTAGCCTCTCTGTTGATTCACCAGATAATCTAAGGATTGATGAAGGCGGAACTCCTGTAACCTTCACCTCTATTATATTCAGCGTTGATGAGTGGGATATGCCTCAAACCATCAATCTTGCCTTCACGGATAATGATATTTTCTTCGGGCCGATCATGTCAACATTAACCCATATTACATCCTCTACAGATGCTGAGTATGATAATTTACCCAATAAAAATTTAATGATCAGTCTAATAGATGATGAGACTGTATGCACCCAATCAGGCGCAGATTCTAAAACTGATTTTTCAGGAGGCACTTATGGCACTGGAACAGAAAATGATCCATACATTATATGCAACGGTTTGCAATTGCAGTCTATGAGTGGCAACCTGAATGCATTCTATGAATTAGGACGAGATTTCAATGCCTCTTCTATTTCCACCGATACATGCCCCGCAGGCACTACGGGTACATGTACAGGATTCCAACCCATTGGGGACTGTGGGGTGGATGACATTTGTGATAACGCTGATGATATGCCATTCACAGGAACTTTAGACGGAAAAGGATTCACCATAAGCGATCTTAGAATCAATATCAATCTTACCTCTGACGATTCTTATGCAGGTCTTTTCGGGGCTACATCGGGTACCAATATCAGGAATATTGGCTTATTGAATGTGGATATTTCTTCTTCTTCTGATTGTGATTCTTTTGCAGGAGGCTTGGTAGGGCGAAATAGTAGTAGTAGTATAACCAATTCCTACTCTACAGGGAATGTTTCTTCTTCTGCTGATCTCTTTTCTTATGCAGGCGGTCTGGTAGGGGAGAATATTAGTAGTAGTATAACCAATTCCTACTCTACAGGGAATGTTTTTTCTTCTGTTTCTAGTCGTACTCAATCCTATGCAGGAGGCTTGGTAGGGCGAAATAGTAGTAGTAGTATAACCAATTCCTACTCTACGGGGAATGCTTCTTCTTATGCTCCTGCCTTTCAATCCAATACAGGCGGCCTGGTAGGGCTTAATCGTAATAGTAGTATAACCAATTCCTACTCTACAGGGAATGCTTCTTCTTCTGCTGTTAATTCCCTTGCAGGTAGCCTGGTAGGGAGTAATTTTAGTAGTAGTATAACCAATTCCTACTCTACAGGGAATGCTTCTTCTTATGCTACTAATATTTCTAATGTAGGCGGCCTGGTAGGGCAGAATAATGCTGGTAGTATAACTAATTCCTACTCTACAGGGAATGTTTCTTCTTATGCTACTAATATTTCTAATGCAGGCGGCCTGGTAGGGCAGAATAGAAGTAGTAGTAGTATAACCAATTCCTACTATGATCTAAATACTTCAACATTATCCGAAAATGATAGTGAAGTCTCCGATCCTACTGCCGTAGGCTCCAATATCAGTGGTAGTACTCTTACTTGTGTAGGCGGTTTTACAACTTCTCAATTCATCGCTCCTACAGAACCTTTTACACCTCCTACTACAGAACCATGCGAGGATGATCCAGATACAATGATAGAAGAGCCTTTGAAGCCTTTCTTTAACTGGCAAACTTCTTTCGACATAGATGGTGATTCTGTAGCAGACGAAAAATCGGTTCGATATGATAGTAATAATGATGGTAGTGTTGCCGATACAGAGCCATTCATCTGGAATTTTGGCAATGATCAAGAATATCCTTTTATAGCTTCTACTCCACAAACGGCAGACGAACAAGCGATCAGAATGGCCTCTGGTTTTTTACGTTTTTCAAACACTGCCCTTGGAAGGCCTTCTGCTAGTGACTTCGTATTCTTCTATGACATAGACGATCCCGCCATGGATATTACTACTTCTGGCACGGGAGTACAGGGCACTACGGCAAACGGTTACCAGATTCAAGATGCAGGCGGTAATTTGCTGGCTTCACCCGCAGTAACCCCTGCAGGTGTGATCAGTGGAATAAACTCGGGTCCCGCTGAATTTTATTTAAAGGTTACCTTTACCACGGGTACTTCTCCCATGGCTAGTTTTAGTCGTAGGTATAGGTTTAAAAAGTAATTGTTTATTCTTTTTTTTTCTTAGTGTAAGACCTGTGCCCGTAGGGTGAAAAAAAAGAACCCGCTGGGGGCTGTCTAAAAAGGGAGTGATTTTTCATTGACTTTGCCAATACAGGCGCTTAATAAGAGTCTTTTGAGTAGTATTTGGGGAACAGCCTGCGGCTGGGCTGGAGGTATAGTTTTATTTCTATATTTTTGGGTTTTATCTCATTTAAAGTGACTTTTTTCCTGAATATCACTTTTTTTACCTTCTTTTTAGCCCCCTGCGCAGCCAGTAGGCTGTTTTCCGAATAAGAGGGGCGCACCTCTCCCATGATCCCCTGATCCAAGACGGTCTAAACCATAAGCATAGGAAGAAAATTGCTTCATCGCATACCGATACATCTTTACTAAATTATAGCTGGTATAGAACATACCTGTCTCTGTTCGGACTTTATCAATGCCCCTGAGAGAATATCTTTTATAGAAAGAATTCCGTTTCTTATGACCAAAAATGGTCTCTACCTCAAAGCCTCTTATTAAGCGCCTGTATTTTTCTCTGTGCCATCGACTAAATCAATCAGTTTATCAGTATCACCTGAGGTCTGCGAGATGGAGTAATCTAAAACAAACCCATCACTCGTGGCAACACCCTCATTATATCCAGGCTTGATCACTTCGTCTTTTTGAAACATAGCTATCGCATCGGGGTCTGTCTTCGAATAGCTCCTACGCTTACCTAATAATAATTTTGAATAATTATATTTCTTGAGCCGATGTAATAATACTTTTAGCCGACGGAACTTCGCTTTCCTGTCCCGCGCAGCATCACGGCTTATCTCATGATCTTTTAATTGTGAATTAACATCTGTGATCATCTTATCTATATCAGAATCCGAGAAGTTCCTGTTACTTGTCTCAGAGTAATCACCATTACCGTATTCTTTACCCTCTGACTTCTCAATGCGAGAAATATAGGAAAAAAGCATGTCTAACTCTGATTCTATCTTCGCTGTTTGGTTTTTTACACGCTTGCCCCAGATCACCTTATGACGATTCGCATCTGCCTCGAATTTAGAATGATCTATGAAAATATCTTTAGCAGTAATAATACCATTCTTTATACCTATTTGAATCACCTCCTGGAATATCTTTTTTATATCTTTCTCTAAACGAGAACGAAAATTATTCAGGGTACGAAAATCTATGATCTTATTCCCACTGAGCCACTTAAAGGCAATGTTCTCTCTAAGCAATTTAGCTACCCCACGACAGCTATAGGTCTTGTAAGTAAGAGCCAGAAGCCACACACTTAACAATAACCTGGGATTATAGGCGCTGGCTCCCCCACCTTTATAGCTGGATATAAGAGAATCAATATTGATTTTGTCCATAGCAAGCTTGATAAAGCGTGCAATATGAAACTTAGGCAGGGATTGCTCAATATCCTCCGGAAAAAGCTCTCTCTGTCCTGTATCGTATTCCTTAAAGGTTACCTGCCTGTGTAGATATTTCTTATCATTTACCTCTTGTGGAGGCAGGTCTGTAAATAAAAGTGAATTATTCTGAGACATAACGTAGAATAGAGCAAAATCGATTTATCCTGACAAGTAATTATAATAGACTTTTTCTCGTAAGCCTTTTTAGACAGCCCCATTCGGTGCAAGTCGTCTGCCCATAGCTGGAAAGAAAGAAGAAAGAAAGAAAAGAAGGAAGAAAAGAAGGAAGAAAAAATACTTGCCTTTTTATTTATAATTTATAGTTTATAAACAATATCTAAGTATTTTAAGAGGTTAGCCATACCAACCCTTAAAGGAGGAATAAAATATGAAAATGAATAGTTTATACAGCATAATGGCCATAGCAGCCATTCTATCCCTGTCTTTCTGCAAGGATGATAAAGATGATCCAGAACCAAATCCAATGCCAATGGAGGAAGACCCAGCAGGCATAACCTATTCACAACAAGACAAATCAGAATTCCCAGAAACGTTCACACTTACGGAAGAAGACAGTAATAGTAATATGGTTGAGTATACCATTGTTTTAAATACCCAACCCACTGCAAATGTAGAAATAGAGATCACTCTTCCCTCTGATGCTCCTTCTAATTTAAGTATTGCTTCTGGCAGCCAAAATGAAAGTGGTGCAGGCTCTTCCATCACCCTTACCTATACTACGGATAATTGGAATAATTCCCAAACGGTAACATTGACCCTTACTGATGATACCATGTCTAGCTCGATCAATGGCAGCTTGACTCATATCGTTACGAGTGGCGATCCTAATTATAATAATAAGGATACACTGAATAGAACCATAACATTGAAACTCAGAGACTCTGAGGCAGGGGTACTCTATCAAAAAGATAATGCAAGCCTGCCAGAAACGATTGAACTCACAGAGGGAACGGATAGTGAATATAGCTATATGATCGTATTGGCAAAGCAACCCACTGATGATGTAACCATCCAGATTAGCCTCTCTGTTGATTCACCAGATAATCTAAGGATTGATGAAGGCGGAACTCCTGTAACCTTCACCTCTATTATATTCAGCGTTGATGAGTGGGATATGCCTCAAACCATAAATCTTACCTTCACGGATAATGATAATATCTCCGGCCCCATCATGTCCGCATTAACCCATATCACATCCTCTACAGATGCTGAGTATGATAGTTTACCCAATAAAAATTTAATAATCCGTCTAATAGATGATGAGAGTCCATGCATCCAAGCAGGTGCTGGTACCGAAACTGGTTTTAACCCCCCCACTATACCTGGAGAAAATTATGGTACGGGGGCTATGGATGATCCATACATTATATGCAACTCAAATCAATTGCAGGCAATGAAAGATGACCTGGATGCTCATTATGAATTGGGTCAAGACATAGACGCTTCTTCTATTTCCACCGATACATGCCCCGCAGGCACTACGGGTACATGTACAGGATTCCAACCCATTGGGGACTGTGGGGTGGATGGCCATTGTGATAACGCTGATGATATGCCATTCACAGGAACTTTAGACGGAAAAGGATTCACCATAAGCGATCTTAGAATCAATATCAATCTTACCTCTGACGATTCTTATGCAGGTCTTTTCGGGGCTACATCGGGTACCAATATCAGGAATATTGGCTTATTGAATGTGGATATTTCTTCTTCTTCTGATTGTGATTCTTTTGCAGGAGGCTTGGTAGGGCGAAATAGTAGTAGTAGTATAACCAATTCCTACTCTACAGGGAATGTTTCTTCTTCTGCTGATCTCTTTTCTTATGCAGGCGGTCTGGTAGGGGAGAATATTAGTAGTAGTATAACCAATTCCTACTCTACAGGGAATGTTTCTCCTTCTGTTTCTAGTCGTACTCAATCCCATGCAGGCGGCCTGGTAGGGCGAAATAGTAGTAGTAGTATAACCAATTCCTACTCTACGGGGAATGTTTTTTCTTCTGCTCCTGCCTTTCAATCCAATACAGGCGGCTTGGTAGGGGAGAATGATAGTAGTAGTATAACCAATTCCTACTCTACAGGGAATGTTTCTTCTTCTGCTGCTGCTAATTCTATTACAGGCGGCCTGGTAGGGAATAATTTTAGTAGTAGTATAACCAATTCCTACTCTACAGGGAATGCTTCTTCTTCTACTTCTTCTGGTTCTTCTGTTTCTTATGCAGGCGGTCTGGTAGGGATTAATAATAGTAGTAGTAGTATAACCAATTCCTACTCTACAGGGAATGCTTCTTCTTCTACTTCTTTGAATTTTTCTAATTCTTTTGCAGGCGGCTTGGCAGGGCGAAATAGTAGTAGTAGTAGTATAACCAATTCCTATTATGATCAAAATACTTCAACATTATCCGAAAATGGTAGTGAAGTCTCCGATACTGCCGTAGGCTCGGGTAGTAATCTTACTTGTGTAGGTGGTTTTGCAACTTCTCAATTCATCGCTCCTACAACCCCCAATACAGGCAGCTGTAGCCCTCTGGCTATTTTCTTTAACTGGCAAACTCCTTTTGACATCGATGGCAATTCTGTAGCAGACGAGGAATCGGTTCGATATGACAGCAATAATGACGGTAGTGTTAACAATATGGATGACTTTATCTGGAATTTTGGTTCTAATACAGAATATCCCTTTATAGCCTCTATTCCCCAAACGGCAGACGAACAGGCGGTGAGAATGGCTTCTGGTTTCTTACGTTTTTCAAACACTATCCTTGGAGAGCCCTCTTCTACAGACCCTGTATTCTTCTATGACATAGGAGATGCCGCCATGGATATTACTACTTCTGGCCAAAATGTGCAGGGTACCACGGCTAACGGTTATGAGATTCAAGATGCAGACGGTAATGCTCTGGCTTCACCCGCAGTGAATGCAAGTGGTGTGATCAGTGGAATAAACTCGGGTCCCGCTGAATTTTATTTAAAGGTCACCTTTACCAGGGGCGCCTCGCCTGATACGGCTAGTTATACTCGTAGGTATAAATTTAAGAAATAATTGTTTATTCTTTCTTTTCTTTGGTTCTTCTTTTCACTCTACGGATACCAGTAATATCAATAAAGTTGAATACCATTCTATTTCTATGTATACTTTCTGTTTTTTCTTCTTCCAGTCTACTTTTGTAAGTAGATGAACGGTTGGGGTGCAAAACATGGATGTTTTGCGGAACGGAGCGTCTTTGCCATGGATGCAAAACATGGATGTTTTGCAAGGCTGGGGATTGGGTTACAGGATGTAACCCACCCAGCCTAACTTCTATGGCAAAGTAGCGGGTTTTTTCACCCTACGGGCACAGGTCTTTGTTTCTTTCTTTTTTTTACATGTAAAACATGGATGTTTTACATGGCTGGATCTGGGTTGCAGGAGGCAACCCGTCCAGCCGCTTGTGCAGACGAAGTCTGTGAACTTCCATGTGAAAAAAGAAAGATAAATATAGTGGAATGACATTCAACTTTTAGTGTAAAATACTATTAAAGCGTTTTTTTAAAAAAACAGAAGGTATGGTGAAAAGGTTTCTATAAGGCAAGACTATTTTAATGCTTGAAATTTTAATATACAAGACGATAATGGGATATAATATTTTTAATTTATTTATTATTTAGTTCATGATCCATTTTTTAGAGGCAAAATGAATAAATGGCTTAAACAAATAGACAGACTCATTGAAAAAATACCTTTTTATATAAAATCTTTAATACAAAAGATGGCTATTGCCATTTTTGCTTTAGGGTGTCTAGTGGCTGTCATTATGGGTATTGTTAAGGGGATAGAAGATGCTAAAGTAAGTGGCTTTCAATCTGTAGAAAAATCTGATGATCTATTTTATCTTGAAAAACTCAGAGAAGAAAATAAAAAACAAAGAAAACTAGTGGAAGACATTGAATATGATTCTTTTTCTGAAACAGAAAAAAAACTTCTCTATCGAAAGCCAAAACAAAACATAAAGGGTCATTTGCAAGGTGAAAAAGATAGTTTTTTATTACCCGATGATCCTCTTAGAACGAAAAATGAATTTCCCATTATTAATGAAGAGGATGACTCTATAGATCTACCAGATTATTCTGACTTTACAGGTACAAGCCAAAAAAGAGAGAATACAGAAAATTCATTTGAAATGGATATTATCAAAAATAAAAAAAAGAAAAAAATGAATAGGCCAATGGATCAATTGAATTTTCTGGAATGAATATATGCTTTTGATCCTTCTATTTTTTTTATCATTCATCATCCAAAGTTTTTCTATTCTGGCAAAAGAAGTAAACCATGAAACGTTTATTCCTTTCAAAATAAGTCAATACACCCCATCAAAAGATCCGTCCATAAATAAAAATTCTGTTTCTGAAGACGTACCCACAAAGGATCCCATAATCCAAAATATAGAAACCAGCGAATTCGAAGTGGTAAATCCAGATGAAACCACCGGATCTTCTGAGGGTAGTCCAGCATCTTATTTAAGAATGGGGCATTATTATATGGGCCTCAAAGATTATGAAAAGGCTGAAAAATACTTTACATTGGCGATGAATGAAGAGGCGTCTGTTGCTCTGCTCTATCTAAAAGCATATACAGGTAGCGAAGAGGGTATATCGAATAGAATAGAAGATATTACTCCAAATTACAGGGCCAAGGCATATTTCAAATTATCCCAAGGCTGGGAGGATCATTATGTTCAAAATGCATTTCCATTATCTGAAAAGAAAAAATATCTGGAGCTAGCGAAAGAACATTATTCAATTCTGACTGTTCAATATCCTGATTCAATATGGGCTCTTAAAGCCAGAATCAAATTGACCACGTTTTTTTTAAGAGAAAAAAAATATGAATCCGCCCTGGAATCTATCTTGCCTATACTGCAAATAGAGGACGATTCTGAAATTGAATATCTATCAAAAGATAAGGGCTGGTATTTTTTAGGAAAAATATTAGAGCTATCCCCCATACACAATGACTATGATAAGGCTATCAAGGCTTATGAAAAAGTACTTGAATTTAAGAACAGCCCATACGCTTCTTCCTCACGATTAAGAATTGCAGATCTACGTAATTTTTACTTTAGTTCTTACCAGGCAAAGGATTAGATATTTTTTCCAAAGCTTTCTCTGCCTTTAAGATATGAGTCATAGCGCCCCAGAACATGAACCCATTGGTTTTTTCTTTTTGAATAGCATACACCTGATCTAAGAAATATTTTTCCCCATATCCCCAGATCGCTGTTTTCATAGGAAAGGCCTGCAGCCAGGGACGTACTATGAAAGAACCCTTGGCTAAATGCTGGTACCTTTTAGCGCAATGAAGCAGAAGTGAATATGTTCTGTCTCTTTTTGCAAGGTGGGTTAAATAAGAATCCCCAAAATGAGAGCTATATAACATAGGCGCCACTATATCCGAATGGCGGCCATAAGACTCAATGTCCTGCCCAATCAACCCAGGAGCCTTATATATCCCATTATAACCATAAATATCTAAACTAATAGGCAGTTCTGTTGCCAAACGCACCTTGTATAAAAAGTTTTCCAGAGCCTCGGAAGAATAAATGGATAATGACTTCTTATGCGAATATTTGGTATTCCAAACATCCCCATCCGAGGGAAACCTGATATAATCTAATTGTATTTCATCTACATTTAAATTCTCTAGTTCTTTGACTAGTGGAACATAATACTCCTGAGCTAAAAATTGATTATAGGGATCAACCCATCTTTCTCTCTGGTTCCCGATCCAGGGTTTTCTTGTTATTTTATTCAATATTGCATAACCAGGAACTTTAAATAGAACGGGGTCTTTGAATACGACAATCCTTGCAGTTACCCATTGATTATTTTGATGGGCTAATTGAACGAGTTCAGTCAGATCATAAGTCGGTTTTACAGAACCTATTCTATTGGCAAATAATACTTTAGAGGGATATCTTATATAACCAAAATCATCTTTAACATCAATTACAATTCCATTATAAATATTTCTCTTAAATATTTTTTTGATATGACTATATTTATTTTTCCAATCAGAACCAGACGAATAAAAAAGTTTTTTAAAACTTGCAGAATGGATCCTATTTCTCTTAGAGGCATCGTTCAAAAAAGGGGGCCTTCTGAACCATGCATATAGAGATTTTATTTTAGAATGTGCTATCATCAAAATGCTAATTTCTTTCAAACCAGTATTCAGTATCTCTTCTAACGAAATATGTTTTATATGGTACCCATCTTTATGCAATGGCCTTTCTCTTAGAATAAATAGTCCCATAGAAGTGGATAGCCAAAGAATTTTTCCATCCCTGGAAGAAGTAATTTGATAGATATCCAGTATTTCTTCCTTTGGAAAAAGAAGTGAAATGAATTTAAAAACAGATTTTCCTTTTTTTAAAACATATAAACCACCTTGGATGCCCGTTCCTACATATAGATCTCCTTTTACGCTACGATGTATGCTTTGTATCTCTTCATAAAAATTGACATTTTGGTTATGTGGGATAAAAGGCAGTCCCTTGGAAAATTTGCGGAAAAATATTTTTTTCTTTTTCTGAGGGAAAGACGCCTTATAAAGTCCATTGGTAGAAGTTCCCAAGTAAATATGATCCTTTGTGGATAGAATTGCCGTAAAATATTCAGTCTTGCTTAAATTATGGGAAACTTCTATAAATTTTGAGCCTCCCCTTCTGTACAAAATATTATGCTTATGTAATAAAAATTTATGAATTGGATCAATAGAAGTTATTTTTCTTTTTGCTTTCTTATCAAAATCAACTTCTCTTTTTAAGGTAGAAGGAATATTTTCCCAGACCCTCCCCATATCATAGGAACGATATAATCCTCTATGCTTAAGATTCAGTAGTAATTCTGTTCTTTTCCCCCACCGCAAAGAAAATCTTTCTGGAAGATATGCCTCTGAATATTTTTCCACCTCTACTTTGCTCACCTTTTCCCATTCCCGTTCTTTAATCCCTTTCTCTTTATGTCCCTTTAGAAATACATTTCCAGAAGAATCAACAGCTATAGAATACAAGTCATCTGTAAAATAATTTGCATTTATCTCCAGAGCATAAAATAGAAAAACTGTAATCTTAAAAAAGGCTTTCAATGAGATCATCTTTTAAAAAAGAAGGGAAAGCATTTATGAGTCAGTTCCTATGATTGGTTTCTTATAGGAATATAAACTATGCACTTTACCTTGAATCTGAGCCGTATGGGTTCTCTTTTCAAACCTAAGGTCTCCATTATAAAGACTCTTATGCAGCTCTTTAATATTTCGTTTACCTATATCCTGAAAAGCATGTTTTATGCCTTGTATCAAATAGGGTATAAAATCATATATAGAACCCCTGTCAATCACAGAACCAGAAACTCCCTGCGCTACATGGATCGAATTTTCTCTTGTAAAGTATCGATTGCTACCATGATTATTTTTCATTGCTTCCGAAGAAGCCATGCCTCTGTATTTTTTAAGACGTATACCTTCTTTATAAAAATATTCACCAGGAGCTTCTTGCGTACCCGCCAAAAGAGATCCCATCATAACTGCAGACGCACCCACACTTAATGCCTTTAAAATATCTCCTATATTGGTGATTCCTCCATCGGCGATAACTGGAATATTATATTCCTTGGCCAGCATCGCAGTGGAATAAATGGCGCTGATCTGAGCCCTGCCACAGGCCATTGTCTCTTGCGTAATACAAGTAGAACCGGGCCCCATTCCTATACGCAATGAATCGGCCCCTGCTTTGATCAATGCCTCACTCTGCTCTTTGGTAACCACATTACCTGCCATGATATCGACTTGAGGATGCTTTTTTTTAAGTTCTTTGATCAAATCGATCTGAAAAGAAGAATATCCCTGTGCGGAGTCGATCACTAAAAGGTCAGTACCTTTCTGTAGAACGGTCTCTATTCTTTCTCTGTCTTTGTCATGAGTGGAAACAGATGCACCCACCAGAAGCCTCTTCTGGTCATCTTTGCTGGCCTGTGGAAATTCTTGATTTTTCTTTAAGTCTGTTCTACATATTAGAGAAATGAGTATTCCTTTTTTGTCTATAATAGGTAATTTCCCCTTTTTAGATATATTAAGAGTTTCATTCGCTTCTTCTAAAGTGACTTCAGAAGGCGCTGTGATAAGGTCAGTGGTCATGATCTCTTTAAGAGATTTTTTTATATCTGTTTCAAAGTCAATATCTCTATTCGTAACAATCCCTACCAATTTTGTTTTTAATGTTCCATCTTCTGTGATAGGGATTCCTGAAAAGCCATATTTTTCCTTTATCTTATGAATGTCTTCGATCAAATGATGCGGGGATAGGGTAATAGGATCTGAAATGAAACCATTTTTAAATCGCTTTACTTTTTCAATTTCCTTAGACTGTTCTTCAACACTTAGATTACTATGGATAATACCGATGCCTCCCAATAAAGCCAAAGAAATTGCCATTTTGCTTTCTGTGACCGTATCCATAGGAGATGAAATGAATGGATTTTCAATACTGATCTTAGAAGATATTCTTGTATTTAATGCGACATCTTGGGGAAGAAAGTCTATGTATCCTGGAAGTAGAATGAAATCTCCAAAGGTAATTCCATCTACTTCTTTCTTGAAAAAATCTTTTGCCGAAAAGCCATCTTTAAGAGGCATAAGATATGCTTTAAAAAGACAGTAAACATGCTGTCAATAAATTAAGTAATTAGAAAGGAAAAGAGTTTCAGAATTTATTGAACCATTCTGTTATAGGGGATGCGTATAATGAACAATTGGAATGTCTCTGTGAAACATCATCTTCTTCTACAATAGCAGACTCTTTTTTAGGTAGATTAACATGTTCCTCTGGAGTTACTATATTCTCTTCTACCAATCCTTTTGCATGAACTAGCGTATTTCCGGAAGGAACAATATCATCATTGGTACATACATAGAGTCTTATGGGCGCTTCTGGTTCCCAACCAGAGTGTACGGAATTTTGCCTGAGTTTTAATTTCAAGTCTTTAATTGCTATCATTTCATTTGTTTCTATGATATTCGGATTACTCAGCCCGGTTATAGCAGCTGGATGTAAAAGTTCATCAATTATATTCGATAATTGTGAATCGATTTCTGTTGTTTTCTTTGAACCATCGAATAAAGGTCGGATCATGGATTCATTTACCTGGAATATACTACTAAACCTATTTTTATCCCAGTCATAGGTTTGCTCATAGCTTAAATAAGCATATAGGATATAAGAAGGTACGGGCAGGATGTTACCTGAAAACCGACCTGAAATGAATTCTGATGAAGTATATAGAAGGTCGTAGGCCCCTGCACCCGCTGCCACAGCAGTAATATTCATTTCTCTTAAAAGTTCTGCATTCTCTTCAATTTTTCTTTGCAGGGCAAGAGTAGCAAAACCACCTTCAGAGTACCCTCTTAAAAATAAATTTCCATTTAATTTTATATTGTTATTTTCAGCAAACCACCTGGCCACCTTAATGGCAGCAATTCCATCTGCTGCATAGGCATCTGCCACATGATAAGGATGAACATCAAAAGTATCTGCTGAATCCCCGAATCCAATATAATCTATTTCTACCGCCAGATGTCCTCCTACGATCGAGTCCAAAAAACTCTCTGGAAGAGTTTGTTCACTTAGACCTAAGATAAAGTTCCAATTAGAAGGCCTTAATCTATTTGCATTTATGGTTCTATGCTGAACAGAGACCAGAGATAATTCTGTATCACCTCTTTGGGGTACCACGATCAATGCAGAGGCTTTAAAGGTATTTCCATTAAATTCGACATCATAAATGACTTTATAAAAGTCTATGCTATACATAAAAGAATTTATTTCTAATCCCAGGCTTCCTAAAAACCGTGAGACATCTAGAGGACCTGATGCCATCAATATATTTTTAATGGTCTCTATTGAAAGAGTACCCAACTGTTCTATTTCTGCCGAAAGAGTTTCATTTGTTTCTTCTGGAGTTTCTTCGCTTTTTAGAATTCCATTTGTTTCTTCTGGAGTTTCTTCGCTTTTTAGAATTCCATTTGTTTCTTCTGGAGTTTCTTCGCTTTTTAGAATTCCATTTGTTTCTTCTTGAGCTTCTTCGTTAGACTTACATGCAAATGGAAGCGTAAATAAATAAATCAGAATTAAATATTGTATCAAATTTTTCATGAATCATTTTCTTAAACAGAATATATTGTGTCAAGACTTTTTTATAGAATCTACAATATTTTTTATGTCCCATGAACAATAGATTTGCACAAAGCGATAGAGATCAACTTATGATGTTTTCCCGTACTCTGGGAGACAATCTTGATAAGAATCACGAAATTTATGTATTTGTTAAGCTTTTGGATACAATTGATATGAATCCTTTTCTGTAGATGGAACTAAAATCAAGGCAAATGCTTCTGATTTAAGGATACACAAGAAATCAGAATGGGAGACTCGTAAAGAGGTAATGAAACAGGCAATAACCTTCAATTTTAGCAAAATGATACGGGAAAAGCTTGTATAGATCAGGAAATTAGGAAATTATTTCGTATTTTCGAGAAAAAATATCAAAAAACCTTCGGGAACAAAAAATACGATATAGATTACAATGTAGTAAATTATTCTTCTGTGTTGAGGCATAGGCTCGTAAGATATGTGTACAAAGTACAGCCTAACGGCATTGGTTATTGCAGTAACCCGAAATTATGCTTGACAATACAAAGAGCTTATATTTTAAACTTATAGAATGGACTTAAAGCCAAATATTCCAGAAAAAAAATCGATTGGGTTAAACCTTAAAGAAGGAATTTACTATTGGTGTGCTTGTGGTTATTCTAAGAATCAGCCTTTTTGTGATGGTTCTCATGAGAAAACTGGTTTTGCCCCAGTAGAATTCAAAGTTGAGAAAGAAAAGAGATTTGCTCTTTGCATGTGTAAGCATACCAAAGAAAAACCTTTTTGTGATGGAACGCACAGAGATATCTAAAAGTGCCTGCACAATTCAAGAAACATTTATCTCTGAATAAGAAGGTCATAAAACCTTATGAAGGCCATAGTTATCAAATTGATTTTTGGGGAAGGCCTTCTGAATATGCTAATGTAGATAGAGAGAATGAATTGTCAGATTCTTTTTCTTTCTTAAATGCTCATTATAAAGGCCATGAATTTGCTTTTTTGAATCAGACCCATGGAAATGATTGTATTTTTTTAGAAAAAACTTCAAAAGCAAGTCAATTTTATTGGGGAACTGCAGACTCTGCCTTGAGTTATTGTAGCAATATCGCCCTATCTGTAAGAGTAGCCGATTGTATTCCAATCCTATTTTGGTCATCAGAAGAAATATGCTTAGGAGTGATCCATGCGGGCTGGAGGGGGTTAAGTAAAAAAATTTTAAATCAAACCATGCATTTTTTTGAGAAAAAAATTCCGCATTTAAAAAAAGAAAAACTCTTCTTCTGGATAGGTCCTCATATTCATGCTGATTTTTATGAAGTCGATCAAGAAGTTTATTCTAAATTTGATCCTGAATTTTCTATAGGAAACAAATCCCAAAAAAAATTGGATATGAGTTATATTTTAAAATCCCAATTTGAAGAAGAATTGATTGATCCAGAACAAATTATATGGGATGATGAAGATACGTTTCATTCAAACAAGTTATATAGTCATAGAAAAGGAGACACAGGTAGAAATATAGGTGTGATTTTGGCGAATCCTTAATGTAAGGAGAGGTAAAATATTTTAGGTATATTATGGACGACAAATCTTTTTTAACTATATTAAATTCAAGTAATACTGAATTACTAGAAGAGATTTACTCTAAATATAAGAATAATTCTTCTAGTCTTAATTCCAATTGGTCTTCTTTTTTTCATTCTATAGAAAAATCTTCTATTACTACTTTAAACGCAGGGATCAAAGACGAAAAACCACCCGGCTACTTAAAAGAAATGGGCGTTCAGAACCTTCTGAATACATACAGGGCGCATGGTCACCTGGCCGCAAAATTAGATCCATTAGAAATTTTAAAACCAAAAAGAGATCAAATCAATCAAAAGTTAGAGCTTGTCACGAATAAAGATATTGAAAGTAGTTATGAACATGGTATATCCTGGCTTGGTAAGACTAAATTAAAAGACCTGATCACACAGTTTGAAAAAATTTATTGTGATACCGTTGGATATGAACATTATTATCTCATAAATGAGACAGAACGTACCTGGTTGCAGGACCAGATTGAATCGAAAGAGCATAATCAACCCTTGCCTAAAGAGATAAAATTAAGACTTTATGACAAATTGGTTCATGCTGACTATTTTGAGAAATTTCTGGCTAAGAAGTATATAGCCAAAAAAAGATTTTCTTTAGAAGGAGGAGAAACCTTTATTCCAATGTTAGATACATTGATCAATGAGGCACTTAACTTGAATGTGGAAGGGCTGGTATTAGGAATGGCGCATAGAGGTAGACTGAACGTTCTTGTAAATATAATGGAAAAACCAGCTAGTTTGATTTTTGCAGAATTTGAGGAAAAATTTGATCCCCAAACAACTGAATATTCAGATGTGAAATATCATCTAGGATACTCTAACTACAGGACCACTAAATCTGGTAAGAAAATTAAACTATCCCTGGCTTTTAACCCAAGCCATTTAGAGGCCGTCAATCCAGTAGTTCTGGGTTCTGTGAGAGCCAGACAAACAATTTTAAATGATATAAAAAAAGAGAAATTCATTGGTGTACTGGTTCATGGGGATGCCGCTTTTGTGGGACAAGGGGTGGTCTCTGAGACATTAAATCTTTCTAATTTAGAAGGTTTTTCTACAGGAGGTTGCATTCATATTGTATTCAATAATCAAATTGGATTTACTACTGTCCCTGTGGAATACAGGTCTACTCTATACGCAACTGATCTGGCCAAAGGTTTCCAAGTGCCTATCTTTCATGTAAATGCAAATGATCCTGAGGCATGTTATAAAGTAATGAAGCTGGCAATGAAATATAGAAATACATTTAAAAAAGATATTTTGATCGATCTTATTTGTTATAGAAAAAGAGGACATAATGAAATAGATGAACCAGCCTTTACCCAGCCATTAATGTATGAAATCATTAAAAATTGTAAACCAACCTTGAAGTCATACGAAGAAAAACTACTGAATGATTCTAATATACTTCCAAAAGAAATCGAAAAGATCAAGGCAAACGCTTCTACTTCCCTGGAAGCTTCATTTAAAAAAGCACATGAAGAAAATATTTTTATGACAGCTGAAACAATGAGGGAACGTTGGGCCGCTTATTCCAGAAAGCATTCTCAAGAACCAGATACTCAATTATTAATGAAGCAATTAGGTAGTGTATCAAAAGCTCTTACCACAGTTCCTGAAAATTTTAGCTTGCATCCTAAATTAAAAAAATTGCTAAACAATCGCTATAAAATGTATAATGACGAAATGCCTATTGATTGGGGTTTTGCAGAAGCATTGGCCTTTGGATCAATACTCGAAAGCGGTCATAATATTCGTTTAGTTGGTCAGGATTGCGCTAGAGGAACCTTCTCGCATCGCCATTCTGTATTGACTGATATCAAAACAAATGAAAAGTGGATACCCTTAAATCATATTTCAGCCAAACAGAAAAAAATTGAAATTATTAATTCTCCTTTATCAGAATTTTCAGTGCTTGGTTTTGAATATGGATATTCTCTTTCAGACCCGGATGGATTGGTGATCTGGGAGGCTCAATTCGGAGATTTTACCAATGGAGCACAGGTGATCATTGATCAATTTTTATGCAGTTCAGAAGTCAAATGGTTAAGAATGAGCGGTCTGGTTCTGCTTCTACCGCATGGATATGAAGGAGAAGGACCTGAACATTCAAGCGCCCGCTTAGAAAGATTTTTACATTTAGGGGTAAAAGAAAATATTCAGGTTTGCTATCCAACTACCCCCGGCCAGTTTTTTCATTTACTCAGAAGACAGATATTGAGAATGTCTAGAAAACCTTTGATCGTAATGACCCCCAAGAGTCTTCTAAGGCTTCCTGAAGCGACTTCTGATCTGGAAGAGATATTGCATGGTAAATTTAAAAAATTCATACCAGATATTAATTCCTATGAAAAGGAAAAACAAATAGAGACATTAATACTTTTAAGCGGCAAGATATATTATGAAGTCTTAAAAGAAAGAAAGGCAAGAAAAATAGATAATATTGCTATTGGAAGAGTAGAACAATTATATCCTTTCCCTGAAAAGGCGATCAAAGAATATATTAATTCTTTCCCAAAGCTAAAAAGAGTCTATTGGGTACAGGAAGAACCTAAAAATATGGGAGCCTGGGCTGTTATGCAAAGCCATTTAAAAGTACTTTTAAATCAAAATTTAGAGCTAAAATGTACTTCAAGGCCAACATCTTCTTCACCGGCTGCAGGGTTGTCCAAAATACATGCAAAAGAACAAAAAGACTTGATTCTTGAAGCTTTACGTTTGAAGAAAACTAACGCCTGAAAAGAAATTATCCCTATAGCTAATTTTTGCTATATCATATAAATTGAATAGAGCAATTTAAAGAAAAAAAATAAAAAGAGTTTTAGTATATTCAAAAATGCCTAAAATCGAAAAAAATAATATGTCTTCCTCTAAAAATTCCAGAAATTATCATGTATTATTAGTAGAAGATGCTGAATCTATTTTACTGGCTATAAGAGATTATATGGCCCCAAATTTTCATATAGAATCTGCATCTACTTTTGAAGAAGCAAAAAATTATATTACTCGTTATAAACAAAGAGAAGAGGCTTTTGATCTTTTGATCACAGATATTCATTTAATGCATCATTCAGGGATTGACCTTTTCAGATATTGCCGCGAAATATCTCCTGAAACAAAAGTAATTTTAATGACTTCTTATGATATTGATAAATATATTGAATTGATTTCTGAAGAGAATATAGATCAAGTTGTCTCAAAACATTCAAGTATGTGCCTGAAATATATTGAAGTCATGACAAAGAAACTTTTATCCAAAAACATATTTGGAGTGGATCAATATTTTTACGATATGAATATTTACTACCCTTCCGAAATGCCAGATTCTTTAGAGCTAATTAATCGTAATCTTTACAGTGTTTCTATAACATCTCCAGAAGAAAGAGTATATTGGGTAAATAAGATCAGCAGAATATTTGAGAAAGAAAAAAAAATACTCGAATCTTTTAGTAAGCTCATACTGGATGAAATCACTATTAATGCTATGATAAGGGCCCCCAGGCTTGATGATTCTTCTTTTAAATTCCAGGAGACTATAGAAGGAACAGATGTTTTACTCCCTAAGAATAATATTATCATGGAGCCAGAGGATTCCTTTATTGTACAATTTGGATACTATGATGATTGGGCGATCTATGTATGCCAAGACTCTTATGGTACTCTGCGCAAAAAAGAAATCTTGTATCGTTTAAACAGGCATATATCCATAGATCAAAAAACAGGATTACCCCAAGGGCTTCCAGACTCCCATGGGAGAGGTTTCTTTTTGCTACGTGAACATTTAACAAATTTAACCATCAACATTGAAAAAAATCGCAAAACAGAAATAATATGCATGTTTAATGCAAAAGAGAATACGCCCTATAAAAATATTTCTATCTTTGAAATAAATTAAAAATCTGGTATTACTTTTTTATGCTTTTTCTTAATGATCTTTTTAATAAAACTCCCTCAAAAAAAGCAGTTAAATCTTCTTTTATTCCTATGTCTTCCAGAAGAAAAAGTACTTTAGCCAAACTACAGAATATATCCTTTGCCTATGATCGAAAAAAAATTTTAAAAAATATCCAATTAGAAATAAAAGAGAGATCATTCAATTGTATTGTGGGAAAATCTGGTATTGGAAAGAGCACTATGCTCTATATCCTGGCTGGCCTTTTAAAACCAGATCAGGGAGATTACATCTTTAAAGATGAATTCATCTATAGCAAAAATAAAATTGGTTTAGGAAAGTTCAGAAAAGAGAATATAGGTTTATTATTTCAGGATTTTAGACTTATCCCTTTTTTAAATGTAAAACAAAATATAGAATTCCCTATTTTATTCTCAGGTAACTATTTTCATAGAGAAATGACTAAAAAAATAATGCAATATCTGAAAATAGAAGAACTAAAGAAAGCCTATCCTAAGGAAATTTCGGGAGGGGAGGCCCAGAGAGTTGCCATTGCCAGGGCAATGATATTAGAACCAAAATTGTTGTTATTAGATGAACCTACAGGGAATCTGGACGTGCAGACTGAAAAAAAAATACTCCAAATGATCATTGATCTTAAAAAAAAAGGGCTTTCTATATTTTGCGCAACACATAGTCTGAATATAATGAAAAAGGCAGATAAAATATGGGAACTAAAAAATGGGAGTATCTTAGAATTATCTAAAAAAGAATTAAAGCAATAATATGGATTTGATTCGGTTTATTTTAAGGCGGATATATTTGATCTTTTTCTTATGGATCAAACATTTTTTTCGTGTTTTTATTTCTTCTATTGGTCTATTCATTACCCTACTCATCATTGCTTTTTTCTTAGGAATTGTAAGGCCCTTAAAAAATCAATTGATACAAAAAATAGAAGAAGGGCTTCCGGGAGAGTTGATAAAATTAAAGGCCAAGTCTATAGATGACTATTCAAATCCATTATTACTATTTCAAAAAAATCATGATATCACTTATGGCGTTACTCCAGAACAGATCAGTAAAATAAGAAAATGGAAGGAAGTAAGATCAGTACATACTACCCAAACACTGCAAAAACCAGTTTTAACACGTCTAAGACATCCTTTTCTGAGTTCTTTAGGAGGGGGCCTTCGATTTGACGTATTGTTACAGGGAGTCAGTAAAAAACTGATCCGCCCCTATTTGCGCTGCATGAAAGACTTCAAACCACGCACCAAAATATATTCCTCTGAAGGTAAGAAAATACGAGAGATCACTCTTCCTATTCTAATACCAGATATTTATCTGGAGATCGCCAGATTATGGCTAAGTTTAAATGGCCTTCCTCCCATAGATATAAAAAAAGAAAAAAGATTTGAACTTGAAATGGTCATTGGTTCTAGCATACTCAAACCCAAAAGTGAAGAGGTGGTTCAAGTAAAGGGTAAAATATGCGGATTTCTTCCTGAGGGAATCGTCTCTACGGTAGGAGTTCCTATTGGCTGGGTAAAAAATTTCCATAAATCAAATGAAATGTTCCATGCCTCCAGGTCTTATGATCAAATATTTGTAGAGGTTAAAAATATTAAAGACATACAAATACTAAATAAGCGTTTTAATAAAATGGGACTGGTATATTCTGCAAAGCCTAAAAAATATCCAGGGTTATACAATTGGCTTTCAAAATTAGATTATTTTTTCTGGGGAATTGTAGTGGTCCTATTGGTTCTTAGTGGAATTCATTTATTTCATTATTTTACTCTTCTTGCGGTTGAAAAAAAATATGAATTTGGTCTTTATATGATCTTCGGTGCCTCTCCTTTTTTTATATGGACTATAATGTTTTTAGAAGGAGGCATTTGGGGATTCATTCATTCTATGCTAAGCATATTGGGAGCAGAATTTATTTTAAACTATCTAAAGGGAAACCAGGCTATTCTTTCATTATATCCCAATCTGCTTCATTTTCACTTTGACATGAGCCCTCAGGAAAAGATATATTTAATTTTAGGGGCTGTTTTTTTCTCAGGAATTGCCTCTATGTTTCCTTCCATCATTTTGATGTATAAAAAAACTCTTTCCTTGGTCCGAAAGGATTAATGGAGCTAAAAAATCAAGATACATTTGGCTTACAATATTCTTTTTGGCATAAAATTTTTAATCAATATAGAAAACATTCCCTGATAAACGTTGCTAAAAGAAGATCATATTCATGATACTAACCACCTTTCAATTGTATCCCAAAGATAAAATCTTATTATTTTTTCGTCAAATAGTTATAATTTTTTGTTGCAAAACTGTCTCCATTTCAAAAATTGGAATGGAATATTAACTGGTGAACTATGAAAATGACTATTGAAAAAATTGAAAAACTATTAGGGAAAGAAACAAAAAATCTTCTTGGACATAAATGTAAAACAGTTTCAAAAGAAAAAATTCACATAACTTCTAAAAACCATGTGGATGAAATATTCACTCGAACAGATAGGAATAGTCAAACCATCCGAAATTTACAATCTATGTTTTCGCATGGTAGGCTGGCAGATACAGGTTATCTTTCTATTTTACCTGTTGATCAGGGAATTGAGCATTCGGCAGGGGCTTCTTTTGCTCCAAATCCTGAATATTTTGATCCCGAGAAAATTGTCCAATTGGCCATAGAGGGAGGATGCAATGCAGTTGCCTCTACCTATGGAGTATTGGCGGCCGTTGCCAGAAAATATACGCATAAGATTCCTTTCGTGGTAAAAATAAACCACAATGAACTACTTTCTCATCCGAATACGCATGACCAAATATTATTTGCGAATGTACAACAATGTTGGGATATGGGAGCAATAGGCATCGGGGCAACCATCTATTTTGGATCCGAAGAGTCTGGTGACCAACTGCAAGAGGTAAGAGAGGCATTTGCCTTAGCACATGAATTAGGAATGTTTACCATCCTATGGTGCTATACCAGAAACCCTGCATTTAAGGTCAATGACATTGACTATCATGGCAGCGCAGACCTTACTTCCCAGGCAAATCACATAGGTGTTACCATAGGGGCAGATATCATTAAACAAAAATTACCAACCAACAATGGAGGCTATAAGGCAGTTAATAAAGAAAGTGGACCTTATGGGAAAATACACGAAAAAATGTACACCAGTCTATGTAGTGATCATCCGATAGACCTGGTACGCTATCAAGTTATTCATAATTATATGGGTAGAATTGGCCTGATCAATTCAGGAGGTGCTTCTGGCAAAAATGACCTCGCAGAAGCGGTTAGAACAGCCATACTGAATAAAAGAGGGGGTGGATTAGGTCTCATCAGCGGTAGGAAAGCATTTCAAAAACCTTTTTCCAAAGGGGTTGAATTATTAAATGCTATCCAGGATGTATATCTTAATCCTAAGATCACCATAGCCTAAAGGAATTTAAAAATATTTTCCAATTCTTTAGATAGTGCTTTTTGCAGCGATCTTTTTCTTTTATATAAAAACCAAAAATTAGCTATTTTCATCCTTTTGAGAATGCTTAATTTTTGAAGTAAATGTTTTCTTTTAAAAAAAGACCTCATCAATACTTCTTCTTTTAAGTGCAATGCATCTTCTGCTGCATCCCCTACTATCTTAAGCAAGATCAATTTTTTAAGATCGATCTTATTCTTTCCACCTTTCACAGAAGTAAGTATTTCCATCAATGGATAAGATTCCATGTCTACTAATTCACAATTGGTTTTATAATATAATTCCTCTTTATCTTCCAGGCTAAAAATAGGTTCCTTTGAGCTGGATATATCACAATTCACATAATAATTCAGGATAGGGGGAAGATCATATACTCTTTTATTTCCATCCTGCTTAACCCTGGAAATCACAAGTACATCCCCTGCCTTATAACCGCTTCTGAGTGCGCCGGCAAAACCAATGTTGATCAGATAGTCAAAATGAAATTGTGTATACCAACGTATGAATTTATTTTTTCTCTTTAAACCAGCCCCACATAGATACAAAGATACTTTTTTACCAAAAAGATCGCCCGTATAATGGTAAATTCCTTCTGTTTTAGTAAAAGAAAGCGGACTTATGACTTCATATACCTCTTCATGTAGAGCGGCCACAATTCCAATCATTTTATTTTAGATGATTTTCTTTTCTATTTCTTGAATGATCTTATGCCCTAGTTTTTCTTTAGTCTCTGTTTTCCATTTTTCCCAGGAACCATCTTTTCTAAATAGAGTTAGCATGCTTGTATCTTTTCCAAAACCAGAATCTTTTCGAGAGAGATCGTTTAAAAAAATGATATCCAGATGCTTATCTTTTAATTTTTTCAAGGCAAAAGATCTACCTTTATGAGTCTCTGCTGCAAAACCAGCCAAATATATCTGTTTTATTTTACGCTTTTTCAACTCACTGTGAACTGTGAGCAGTATATCTGGATTGCGCACCAAAGAAAGAGAGTTTTCTTTGACTTTCTTTAATTTTTTCTTAGACATTTTAGCTGGCTTAAAATCAGCAGGAGCCGCTGACATCAATAAAACACATTTTTCACGTATTTTTGAAAGAACTGCATTTAGCATATCCTGTGTAGAGATAACCGAAATATTTTTAGCCCCTTGTACACGAGCATGCTCAGGGCTTACTGTTCCTGAAATAAAAACAACTTTATGCGAATTTTGAATGGCTGCTTTAGCGATATAATATCCCATTTTGCCCGTAGAAGGGTTTGATAAAAAGCGAATAGGATCAAAATATTCTCTGGTGGGCCCTGAAGTAACAATAATATAAAGGGGCATTTTAACTTTAAAAATATGTTATATTGAATTCAGATCATATCCTCTTCTTCTAATTTAGATACGATCTTCTCAGTAGATCCTCTTATATCCAATTCATCTGTTTTAAGAATTATCTCTGGAGATTCAGGGGCTTCATAGGGTGCTGATATGCCCGTGAACTCTGGAATCTCTCCCTTTCTAGCTTTTTTATACAGATTTTTAGGATCTCTTTCTTCACATACAGAAAGAGGCGCATCAACAAACACTTCCCAAAAACGGCCATCAGGCAAAATGCTTCTGGCAATATCCCTGTCTTCACGATAAGGAGAAATAAAAGCAGTGATTACTATGATACCAGCATCTTGAAATAACTTGGCTACCTCTGCAATTCTGCGTATATTCTCTTTTCGATCCTCAGGAGAAAAACCAAGCCCTTTGTTCAAACCATGCCTTATATTATCTCCATCTAAAATATAGGTTAATTTTCCTTTATGGAGTAGATATTCTTCTAAAGAACAGGCAATGGTACTTTTGCCAGAACCAGACAAACCAGTTAGCCAAATGACCAGAGATTTTTGTTTAAGCAGTTTTTCTTTATCCTCGAAAGTAATTTTTCCTTGATGCCAATGTATATTTTTCATTTTTCTTATACCAAATATATTAAAAGACAATTCTTTTATTAGAGATACAGTGACAAATCAATTTTATATCGAACAAATAGAAAAGTATTTCAATCCGAAAGTTCAAGATTGAAGTTACTCCGAAGAGTTGCTAAAAATGAATTACCAGAATGGAATGATCATGGCTCAATGCAACGAACTTACAGAATATTTAGAAAATCCTGGTAGGGAACGCTAATAGCCTTCTTGAGAAGATCGACTACCCACTAGAAATTCATCCGATTGTATTTCAATGGACTCCCCTAGTTGCACAGAAATATGTGAACCAACCTTTCCAGGACGACATTTGAACTTGGGGCGATCTCCTACCTTTAAAATAAATTCATCTCTGACAGTGGTGTTACTTAACTTAAGGACATCATTATTACTAAGCTTCATTATCTCTGAATAATCTAAAGTAATGGAACCAATCTCTACCGAAATGTCTATTGCCACTTGCCCTAACCTATCTTGTATGAACTTCTTATTTATTTCAGATTCACCTTTACGAATGGAAGAAAACCAATATTGCGCAGATAATTTTTGAATAATGGGCTCTATCGTGATATATGGTATGCATAGATTCATCATTCCTTCATTATCGCTGATCTTTGTTTCCAGGGTGATCAACATCACCATTTCATTAGGGGGAACCATTTGTGCAAACTGAGGATTTGTTTCTATAGTACCTAACCTGGGCCTTAGATCAATTACAGTCGACCAAGCCTCTCTTAGATTACTTAAAATATGAACCACGACTCCTTCCATTACAGAAAGCTCAATATCGGTAAGTTCTCTGCTGATCTTATAATGTTTTCCTGCACCTCCAAAGAGGCGATCAATGATAGTAAATGTGATTGATGGATCAATTTCTAAAATACATGAACCCTTGAGGGGATCCATATTGATGAGATTTAGAGTAGTGGGATTAGGTATAGAACGAATAAATTCTTCATAAGTAAGCTGGTCTACACTAGTAACATGTACTTCTACCATGGATCTTAACTTAGCCGAAAGAGCCGTTGTGGTCAATCTGGCAAAAGTATCATGCATCATCTGAACAGTACGTATTTGATCTTTTGAAAACTTATCAGGCCTTTTAAAATCGTATATTTGGACTTTTTTTTGTTCTGCTTGCGGAGTAAACTCTTCTGTTTCGACTTCTCCGCTTGAAATAGCACTCAGCAGCTGATCAATTTCATCTTGTGATAAAATATCTGTCATGTTATTTTAACAATTGAGTCTCTATCTTGGTAATCTTCCATAAATGGCTTCTTCTTGTCAAGTAATAAGTATAGATAAAACTTCGATCATAGCCATCTATTTTACGCATTGCTTCTACTCTTACTCTGGCCATATCTTTTGGATCTTTATACACGCTTGTAAGGGGTAATATTTTAAAATTCAATAGCCTGTTTATGTTTTGTTTTGTCAGATGCAGGCGAAATTTATCCAATACTTCTTTTTTACGATCTCCTTTTGCCAGTAAATATTCATTTGAATAGTCCGGATAATCTTTGATCACATCCTGAATGGATATATATTTAAGGAAATTTGGCCAGTTAGATTCAATTTCTGCGTTTAGGATCAGATAGACAACTTCTTTTGGTTCTATACTGATAGATTCTTCCTCAGAAGGTACCATTATACTCATTTTTTCTTTACCTTTAGCATCGGGGATTTCAGAAAAGTCTATGAAGATAGAATATTCATGATCTGCCTTTATGAACAGATCATTTATTTTGTCTGGAGCGGGATAGAAAAAAGCCTGTATATCAAATCTCTCTAAACCAGAACCCATTTGGGATAATTCTATCAGGTCTTGTAGGATTAATTTTTTTTCAAATATTTCTCCCGGCCCTAAAATGATCTTTTTAGGAATATCCAATTTCTTGACAGAACCGTCTGGGTCAGAAGGATTCTTTTGTTTCATTTCAGAAACTCTGAAAATATCCTTATTCAAAGAATTCTTTCCTTCTGTATTTCTTACGGTAATGGTAAAATTCAGCAAATAATTTTTATGCAGATATACACTTATTTCAGAAGTACCTATATTCTTAAGCTTAAAATATAGTGGTATGTTTTCATTTAAAAAATATCTACCTTTGTCAGAAGTAATAAAAAACCTTAACCCTTGGTCTCTAAGATATTGGGCAATATTGGCAGAACTTTCGAAATCAGCTTTCTGCCTTACTACCTCAGAAAACACAGAGCAAAGAACAACTATATTCAGATAAATAAACTTTACCACCATATGTTTATCGGATAATATTTACTTTAACGCTATTTTTTTAATTATATGGATCTAAAAAAGTTTCCATTCATCCCATTTGTTTAGAAGTGATCAAAATGCCTAATGAAAATGAGAGTAGAAAGCATAATGGAGAATAATATTAATGTGAAAAAGATGGCAATTGAGGTTGTCACTCTATGTATTCATGGAATTTACTTTCGACATAGCTATTTATTGATCGTAGACTCACAAACCATGGTTGTCATCCGATGGTAATTCCAGAAGAGGGACATCCTGTACAGTATTACCTGCAATGCCTTTTATGGATCCATACATATTGGTTGTACTCAACAATACTTTTTCTATTTGCTTTTCCCTTTGTTTCCAAATACTTAGCATGGCATTTTTTTCTCTATCTAAATCAGACTTCATTTGGGTAAATCCTTCTACTATGGCTTCTATATGTAGTTTAAACTCATTGCTGGTCAGATAACGATAAAGAATCTCCATCTTATCGCCCTTGTTTCTTTGTGTAATAGATACATTACTGATCCTAATGATAAATTCTCTAAGCACTATAGAGAGCCCCTTAAATTCTTCAAATGAGCAAACCACTATACCATGCCATAAACCAAAACGATCCATATCAGATGGCTTGGACTCTGTAACAAGTACTCCTATATCTGCATTTTTTTCTCGAATATCGGCCTTGAATTTTTCAATCCAGCTTGGGCTAAAATTTCTTGTACGTTTACTCTCATAATATATGGATCCGCAATCCCGACGATCATGAGTATGCACTATTTGTAGGCAATCTGCCCCTCTTTGTCCTTTTTTTATTTCTTCGATCGTATCTAACGGAAATTGTTTCATCAAATATTTTTCTATACCCAATTCTTGTACTTCTCCCTGCAGCTGCATGGAACCTTGATCTGCTTTTATCTGAGCTTCTTTAAATTTTTCTTTAAGTTGTTTTATGGTTTCATCTTTTTCGGCGATGATCATCTCAGAGTTGGACTGCGCCTCTTTCTGGATTCTTTCTTTTTCAGCATTTAACTTTTGTTGATTTTCTAATTCCATCTTTTCTTTGAGTTCGTCTTTCTCTCTTTTCATTTTTTCATAGTCTGCTTTTGTTTTATTTATTTCTTTGACTTGCTTAGACTTTTCATTCAGTTCATCTTGAAGTGATCTGATCCTATCCTCTTGTTCTTCTTCCGCTTGTTTCTTGATTTTTTTTTCAAGTTTGATTCTCTCTTCTTTACTGGCCTTTCGTATTCCTTCCTGTATACCTTCTGAAAGTTTCTGTTGGTATTCGGCTTCTTGCTTTTCTATTACTTTCTTTTTATTTTGTAATTCTCTCTTTTCTTTAGCAATCTGCTCCCTATGTTTCTTCTTCAATTCATCGTCCAGCTCGTGATAGACAGTCTCATACACATTGATCAATTCTCCACAGCTTGGGCATTCAATTTGGATTTCTTTCTGGCTCATGATGTCTCCTTCTAATAGAATCTGGGAGGTAGCAGAATATATCTTTGTTGATGATACCGAGTCAATTAAAAAATGTTTTTCCCCCAAGAAAACCAAGAAATTTATTTTAGAAATAAATAACAAGGAGTGATGAATAGAAACAAAATGGGTAAAATAGCTTCTTATGATAGTGTTTTAAATAAAGAAAGATTATTATAGATACCAATAAATTTAAGATGACAAATCATCTAATAAAAAAACTTCTTGCTTTAAAATATTTCTTGATCATATAATAGGGAACTTTATGAATAAAAAGATTATTTTTAATAGTTTTAAAAGCTTTGAGGTGTATGAAGGTAAGGAGATTGGTACTTCTGATTACTTAGAAATTACCCAGGAAAAGATCGATCAATTTGCAGCGACTACTTTAGATCCACAGTGGATCCATATAGATCCAGAGAGGGCTAAAAAAGAATCTCCTTTTGGCGATACGATTGCTCATGGATATCTTACCTTATCATTGGCAACCTATTTTTTGGACCAGGTAGTTGATTTTTCAAATGCTAAATTACTCATTAATTACGGTCTCGATAACATAAAATTCTTAGCACCTGTAAAAGTAAACAGTAAATTGAGGATGAGAATATCTTTATTGAGTGCTAAAAACTTAAGAAATACCATCAAAACAGTCATGAAAGCGACTTTTGAAGTAGAAGGAGTTAAAAAAGCGGTTTGCGTTGGAGATATTATTTTATTATTTCAATTCTAGCGATTGGCTTTTCTTCCACGAACTCTAAAGAGCTGGATGAGATTCGTGAAGATAAATTTTACTGGCCAGTTAAAGGAAAAAAAGGTAAAAAGGTCAGCTCTACATTTGGGGAACCTAGAGTGGATCATTTCCACAATGGAGTGGATATACCAGGAGAAAACTTGTCTATTTATCCCCTTCAAAAGGGAAATTTAATATGGATGCGTTCAAACAAAAGACGCTTAAATGAAGTTCCAGCAGGCGGAGGGAATACTATAATTTTAAAGCATAAAAAGATTTGGAGTGGATATATGCACCTTAAAGAAATAGATAAAGATATAACTCCAGGATTTCTCATATCTTCTGAAGATCCGATAGGCTATTCTGGAAATACAGGACATTCTGGAGGAGCCCATTTACATTTTTTTATCTATGCCCCCCAGAGTAAAAGATATTATAATCCATTCCTTTTTTTAGAGAAAGAATTTATCAAAGACGAAAAGCCTCCTATTGTAAAGGGCTATTATGCAAAGTTGTCTAAAAAAGTATTTAAAATCAATTTGGATCGTTCCATTGCATTGAGCGATGATCATTCCATTTTGGTGGACTTAAAGGATCGTGGAGTTGGCAACGAACGCTGGGGCATCTATATGTTAAAAGTGTTTTCTCCTGATTCTATAGATTATTCTTACGACCTTAAATTTGACTATATAGAATTTAACGACTTTCAATGGACAAATTCTGATCATCTCCCTTATGAAAAAATTTATTATAGAAATAAATATTATCTAAGAAATCAGTTTAAATCCAATGTAGCCTTAAAATGGGAAGCATCTGGTTTTACAGGTCCCTCTATTAAAGTCAATAAATATATTCGATCCTCGGAGAAATGAAAACGATCTATTCACTATGCTAAAAGTAAATATAAGAGAAGCCTTAAATCAAGCCATAAGAGAAGAAATGTCTAATGATAAGAATGTTTTTTTGATCGGAGAAGAAGTGGGTCATTACCATGGAGCTTATAAAGTAACCCAAGGATTGATCGATGAATTTGGAGATAATCGTGTTATTGATACTCCTATAGCAGAAGAAGGATTCTCTGGCCTGGGAATTGGAGCTGCCATGTTAGGTTTACGACCCATTGTTGAATTCATGACCTGGAATTTCTCATTAGTAGCCATTGATCAGATCATTAATAACGCAGCTAAGATGTGTTATATGTCAGGTGGGCAATTCAATATTCCCATCGTATTCAGAGGACCACAAGGAGCAGGCGGTTTTTTAGCGGCTCAGCATTCTCAAGTATTTGAAAATTTTTTCGTATATACTCCTGGTCTTAAGGTAGTGGCTCCTTCAACAGCCCATGATTGTAAAGGCTTATTAAAAACTTCTATAAGAGATAATGATCCTGTGATCTTTCTTGAGAATGAAAAGATGTATAATATAGTGGGTGAAATTCCTGAAGAAGAATATTTAATTCCCATTGGTAAGGCAGATATAAAGCAAGAAGGAAGTGATGTTACAGTGATCGCATGGTCATTGATGTATCATCTAGTAGTACAGGCGGCTCAAAAATTAAAAGCAGAAGATATTTCTGTTGAAATCATTGATCTGCTCACTCTTTTCCCTCTGGATGAGGAAACGATCCTTCAATCTGTGAAAAAGACGAATCGTCTGGTAATTGTACAGGAAGCCTGGTCCAGATGTTCCATGGGAGAGCATATCTCTAGTCTGGTTTCCCGTAAGGCATTTGATTATTTAGATGCCCCCGTTGAAATATTATCCACAGAAAATGTACCAATGCCTTATTCTTTTCCTCTGGAAGAGGCTGCATTGCCATCTTTAGAAAAAGTAATCCAGAGTGTAAAGAAAGTTCTATGAGCTTCTCTAAAAGGTTCTTTATAGTTTTATGAGAAAAGCAAAATTGATTTTTTATCATGCATTTTTTATTATGCTTTACCATATACCAAAAGCAATGAAATTGATCTACCAGGCAAAACAAAATGTTCTATGGAACACATAGAATCAAGTAATTGTTTCTTTATAGACATATTTTTTAAAATATTTTTTAAAATGATAAAAAAATGCTATTCCAAATAGATCAACTTGCCGATATATTCATCAGACGGTCTATGGTATATGTACCATAGGGGGTAATTATGGGTATAGATAAAGTAACCAACATAGGCGGGGTTCCGCAGCCAGATAACTCTAAAGCTTCCAGGTCCAAAATTACAAGCAGTGATTTTGGTAAAGATAGTGTTTCTATTTCACCAGAAGCGCAAAAAGCCCAGGAAGTCGAAAGAGAAAATAAACAAGTCAGAGAAACAGTAAAAAAGGCAGTTGAAGAAATCCCTGATATACGGCAAGATAGAGTTAAAGAAGTTAAGGTAAAGCTTTCTCAGGGCTATTATGATAATCTTGATAGTAAAATGCTAGACAGAGTCGCTGAAAAGATTGCAGAAGCCTTGATTCGTTCTTAATTTAGCAATCTAGTGGAAGGAGATGGCCAAGAATGCAAGAATGGGTTCAATTCTATCTTCCTACAAAAATTCACTTTGAAAATAATTGTATTCATAAATTAGGGTCTTATCTCTCTCAAATAGGCAAGAGAGCTTTGATCCTTAATATTCGTTCGTCAAAATCTAAATCAGGACTAGAAGAAGAATATAATGCCCTAAAAAGTGGTTTAGAAGGCCATCTGGATGGTTGTGTTACTTATGATCATTTGAGTGAAGACCCTAATACAGAACAGATAGATTCTGCCGCTTATTTTGCAAATCAGTCACATGCAGATATGATAATCGCATTGGGTTCCTTAAAAACCCTGAATGCTGCAAAATCAATTGCCCTCTTTGCAAATAATCGTATTTTCTCTTCGGAGATATTCCAAAAAAATACTGTTCTGACATACGATGCTCTTCCTATAATATCATTACCTATTGAACCTACCATGGGTGAAGAATTAACAGGTGGCTTCTTTCTATATGATGATCTATCCAATAAGAGGTTTTATCAGTATCATCATTCAACAATTCCGCATGCCTGTTTTTATGATCCAAAGATGACATCACAGCTTTCTACGGACAAGGCTGCTAAAATTGCCGGAAGCCTTGTAGCCTATTGCATAGAGAGCTTCTTGAACCCTAGATTGAATATTTTCACGGAAGAGATATTAGGCAAAGCGTTGGTTTTTGCAGTAGAGAATGCAAATAATTTTTATAAGGAACCATACCAGGAAGAATTTGCAATTAAAATGTTTTGTTCTTCTGCCTTTTTAGGATCTTGTTTGGATGTTTGTCCTCTGGGAACAAATTGGTGTTTGGCATATTCTTTAAATATACAAATGGATATAGATTTTTATCTTGCCATAGCTGTCTTATTACCCTATGTAATGGAATATTATTTAACCATTAATTTGGATGTCTATTTACAAATTGCAGGAATACTGGGAATAGATACATTTGGTTTAAGTAAGATAGAGGCTGGGGTAAAAGCAATTGAGTTTGTCCGTAAATTATACTCCGAACTAAAACTTCCTGTCTCTTTAAGCGAATTAAATGTTCAAAAACATGAAATCTCTGGAGTAATAGAATTGACAATGACACTCCCACAAATAAATAATGCACCTAAAATATTGAGTAGCAATGAGCTGGAAGCTATTTTACTTTCAGCAATATAGCAGACTATTGAACATGGCTAAGAAAAAATAGTTACTCATCTATACATCGTATACATACACACAAACTTCTGTAAAATACCCCTGAATTTAACTCCAAAAAAAAACGTAAAAAGATAAAAAAAACGTAAAAAGATAAAAAAAAGACTTGACATACTGAGAATGATTCTCAATATCATTTATAATTTTTTGGGAGGCCATTATGAAGTTTATATTACGATCATGCATTCTGCTGCTAATGGGAGTATTTTTGGATACTGCCTGGCCACAAACGAAAGAGAAAGAAAAATCTCAGGATGAAAAAATAAAAGATTTATCTGAAAAGATAGAAATTTTGTCTGAAGAAATAGAAAAGCAAAAGGCAGGAGAAGGAATTTACCAGCCTATTAGTGAAGAAGGAAAATATGGATTAGGCCCGGCTGCATCAAAAGTATACCGTAGGGATAGTGGAATTTCTATAGGTGGATATGGAGAAATTACTTATCAGAATTTTCAAAAAAAGGATCAGGATGTCATTGAGTCTGCAGACAAAGCAGATGTTTTAAGAATTGTTCTTTATTTGGGACATAAATTTACTCAAAATCTATTATTGAATTTAGAGATTGAGTATGAACATGCGAATAAATTAGGAATAGAATTTGCTTACATTGATTATCTATTCCATGATCTTATAAATTTTAGAGCGGGGTTATTATTAGCACCGATGGGATTGATCAATGAGCTGCATGAACCCACTACCTTTCTGGGAGTTACAAGGCCCTCTACAGAAAGGTATATAATCCCCACTACCTGGAGAGAAATTGGCTTGGGAATTTTTGGCGAGTTCCATCATTTCAGCTATAAGCTTTATTTAATGAATAGCTTTAAAGGAAGCAGTTTTGATGCAGAAACAGGAATAAGAGGCGGAAGACAAAAAGGATCACAAGCACTTGCCGAGAACTTTGGGGGCGTTGTCAGGATAGATTATGGATTATCCAACTTTCTTATAGGTGTTTCAAGCTATCTGGGAGAAACAGGACAAACAGAAGACTTCACAGCCCTCACTTCTATAAGTGATTTTCATATCGACTTTAAATGGAAGGGTATCTATTTACGATCTCTGTTTTCTTTCGCAATGATTAGCGATGCAGATAAGATCAATGATTTGAACTCTTTTACGAATGAGCTTTCTGTAGGAGAACAATTATTAGGAGCATACGCAGAAATTGGATATGATCTGTTTCAGCCTATCAATCTAAGACAATTATTGATTGCATTTTTCCGCTATGAGTTTATCAATACTCAATTTAAAGTACCAGATGGATTTACAAAAAATCCAGAGAATGAAAAGACGATTCTAACATTTGGTCTTTCTTACAAGCCTATCATTTACATTGCCATTAAATTAGATTATCAGATATTTATGGATGAAGCCGATGCTGGAATAGATAGGCTGAACATCGCCTTGACATATATCTTCTAAATATCGCCCCTCTTTAGGGCGTCATCTATAGGGCAGTTATTTTCTTTCTTTTAAGGTTCCTACCTTCTATTCTTTAGAAAAATGACTGTCCTGCAGTAGATAAATCAAAAAAATAAAGTGAAAATTATCAAACTTATTTTCTAATCAAAAAATTAGTTAAACCGAATATAATTTAAAGGGTAACTATATAATGAAACATTCATTTTTTTTAATTACATTTTTTGCCTATACAAACTTAATACATTCAACTCTTCCCCTATTGAATCTAGTCGATATCCCCACAGGAGTTTCTCTTCCAAGAGCAAGCTATGCTTTAGGCATGTCTGTATACGCAAATGGCAGTATAATGAGTAGGGCCACTATTGGATTGAATGATAACATTTACCTGGGAGCTGCCTGGGACGTAGAAAATTTAATTGGATCTGAAGAAGTAAATGTAAGCATACCAGGTGTAATTGCAAAAATCAAGATCACAAATGGTTGGGAGACTTTCCCTCTTTTAATTGCTTTTGGGTATGATTTATTTTATACAGGAAATGAAGGGAAGAGGGAAAATCAAGTTCCCTATAACAATATCATTTTTGGGCCTTACATCTCTTTTACTAAGCCCATCTTTTTATTCGGCGATGAACAACATATTCACTTTGGATTTAAAATGCCTCTGCAACCCATTGTTGAACCAAGGGATGCCGACTTTTTTATTGGATTTGATTTTCCCATTGGTATACTTGTACCCATGTTTGAGATAAATAAAATATATCTCACTCCCAATAGATTATCAGAGATTTTATATAATGTAGGATTTAGATTAAATATCATTGATAATTTAGCATTGGAATTAAACTTTATAATTGGCTATCAACAAAAAGTAGAGCGTATTCTGGGAATAGAATATGCGAATCAATTTTAGATCCAAATTAAATTTATATATGGTTTTTTTCTGAACTGCATCTGAAGAATATGGAATATTCTCTTTTTTAATTTTTTCTCTATTTTCGATTCATTTTTTGTTGGATCTGTTTTTTGAATAGCCATTTCAATTTCTTTGTGCAACATATCGTGATCTTTAGAAGGATATTGGGAAACCACTCCAACATAGTCAACTTTTAATAATTTAAAACCAGACCTTTGGATCAGTACATTACATATACCATTTTTTTCCATAGAACTCCTGGCCTGCAATACAGACATTTTATTGTGCAATTCATTCCCGTCCAGGAAATATGGATCAGATACGATCTCCCATTCAGGCTGAATATCTTGCTTTAAAGAATATATGTACTTACTATCTAAGATGTATAATTTATTTTCAGGTATGATCTGTGCAAAGGAGTGAAAATGCAGTGTATCCCCGTGAATAGGAAGTATTTTAGAAGGCTTTAACCATTTGACCATTTGTAAAATATCATCTTTCCTCCCATGTCCACTACTATGTGTTAGTTTTTGTTCATCTAAAAAACCAATCACCTTGGTTCTAGAAGAAGCAACAGAATTAATACAATTATATATTCTTTCCTGATTTTCTGGAATCATACTGCTGGAATATATCATGAGATCATCATCTCGCAGAGAAAATCCAGGCAATGATCCTTTTACCAAATGATAAAAAGATGAATTTTCATCACCCTGGCAACCAGAAACGATCCATATTGTATTTTTATCCTTAGCAGAAGGGCGGTTAATGTCTCTGACCGGAATATGAAATTCATTTGATGAAAAAGCAATTTTCAGGTAATTATGAATTGATCTGCCTAGTATCCCTACTCTTCGACCCGTCTTTTCTGCAATTTTAAAAATACCCCTGATTCTTTCTACATTAGAAGAAAAAGTTGTCAAAAATACTCTCCCATGCCAATCCTTTATAATTTTTTCTATATTCTTTAAAACATTTTCTTCTGTATCCGTATAGCCAGGCTTGAGTGAACCAGTGGAATCACAAAAAAGAATATCCACGGGAGCAAAATTAGATATGTCCCTGGCAGAAAATCGAGACTCATTACCCTTGGTTTTAAAATCGCTTGTGAAATATAGTTTTTTATTTATGTCTTTAATATGGATCCCTACTGAAAAAGAATGTGGTATGGAATGCGGCATAAAGAAAAAAAAGAGTTGCATACCTTTTAAAGGAAAGGAATCATTTTTATCAATGATCTTAAAATTAATACTTTCAACGGATACCCCTATTTCTTTTAGTCTTTCTTTTACAATATTGTATGTGAAGATTGCTGTGATCACAGGAACATTATCAGGAATGAATTCAATGGAATAAGGAAATGCTCCTATATGATCCTCATGAGCATGCGTCAATATGATCGCAGAAGGAGGAAATTCTTTTAAAAGCCGCAGATTAGGCAGCCTCTTGGATATTCCAGGATGTTCTTTGCTTTCGAAACCAGCACCCACATCAATCCATATAGTTGTTTTCTTGTAGTGAAATAGAGAAAAATTAGCGCCAAACTTTCCAATACCACCCCCAAAGGCAGCATAAATTTCATCATCTTTCAATTTCTTACGGATGTTAAGTTTTTCAATAGCCGGTAGAACCAAAACCTTTTACCCCTCTTTTTGTCTTTGATAATAAACTTACGAAAGCTTCTTCTATTCTTATTTCTACTGTTTTTTCAATGATCATTTGGGCAATTCTGTCTCCATGATCTACTACAAAGGATGCATTGCTTAGATTGATAAGTAATATTTTTATTTCCCCCCTAAAATCTGAATCGATAGTACCAGGAGAATTCACTAATGTAATTCCATGATGAATAGCAAGCCCTGAACGAGGCCTTATAGAAACAAAATAACCAGAAGGTATTTCAAATATGAGCCCGGTAGGTATAGCCAATCTTTGCATTGGATCTATTGTCTTTGGCTTGTCCAGACAAGAATGTATATCATAGGCAGCAGAACCTTCTGTTTTTTTTTGAGGCAACATAGCCCCTTTTTTTATTTTGGCTATTTTTATACTGATCAATAGAAGCCTCAATCTTAGGCGGTTAAAAATGATCTTCCATGAGTTTTTCTCTGCATATTCTTTTTATGATCCTACTAAATTTACTTGCTTTAGAAAAAATTTTTTGGAGTTCACTTTTCTTTATTTTGTATCTTTTTTCATATCTTGCATCTATATATGCCCTGTGGAGCAACTTAAATAAATATTTATCTTCTTCATTTGCCCCTGGAAAAATTGTTTGTATGGATAAATGGATACCAATTACTTTGTGGAGTAATTTTTTAAGATTATGCGTCTTTGGTTTATATCCTGTAAAGACCAAAAGAGCAGAAGCACAATATGATTCTACGGCCTGATGCAAGTGAAATGCAGCCAGGCTCCACCTTCTATCTTTTATGTCATCCTGGTATGATCTTAAAAACTCATTACCTTTTTTGTTCCAATATTGCAAATTTTCTTTTGCAATTTCTTTTATTTTACCAGAAGTAAGTTTTTTCTTATCTGCAAGCTTAAAACGATTCGAATTATATAGCATGATACCATCTTTTTTAATGTCCATATAAAAATAAGAATCTTGTGAAAACTTCTCATTTAAAAAATCTATATTTTCGGTAATAATACTGACAATTGTTTTAATTGATTTTTCTCTTTCTATCTGGCTATCTATTTTTTGCCATACACTTGAAAGCGCTTCTTCCGTTTCCTGATCGCTTACTACAACCAATATATCATAATCACTTTTATATTCGTATACAACACTATCTTTTAGATAAGAATCTTCTATCCAATCCCCTCTGGAATAACTACCAAAGAGTATAATGAACTCAACTTTAGCTGCTTTACGGATGATCGAAACAATTTTCTTTAACTCATTTTGCTTATGTTCTGATAAATGTTCTATGCTATGCTTCATTATATTCCTTATGCTTTTTTGTTCTGATCATAATCGATCAAGAAATTTTCATTCCATAGCCAATGAGCCTATTCTTGGATAATGATTTTTATTACTGCTATGTCAACCATTTTATGATCATTAAGGGGTTAGATACTATGAGCCTGTGCCTCAACTTAAAAAACATTTACATTTTTGAGTTGAGGCACAGGCTCATAGCTGCTGAAAAAATGTAGAATATTTTTATTTTAATTATTTACAAATTAAATAAAAAAATATAGACAGGATATAATCTAGAATGAATAAGTGATTATATGGAAAATAAGAAAAGCTATTCGAAGATATTTATAGAAAAAACTTTATTCGTTTTCAAGCATGAGCTGCAAATTGACACGCTCAAGAAAAAATCATTCATGCTTAAAAGTAGCCCTAGGCCAAGTTTTCCAATCGCTGTTGTTATTGGCTTTGCTGGAGACTTACTCAAAGGACAGGTTGTTTATTCCATGGGATACAATATAGCTGATAAAATAGGAAATATAATGATCCCAGGTACGGGTCCAGAAGAGAAAAAAAAACTTTTACCTAGCGCTATTGGAGAATTAGTTAACATGATCTCTGGACAGGCAAGTATCAACTTAGCCGGGATGGATAATATTGTAAAAATAACACCCCCTGTTTATTTGGAGGGAGAAAAAATAAACTTTGATTTTCTGTCGGTTCAATCTATTTCACTGGCCCTGGATTCACCTATTGGAATTTTTGAGATCAACATTGCCTTCGAAGAAAAAAAATAAGAAATACTAATTTTTATTTTTAGTCTTTTTTTCTACGATAACTTTGCTAAAATAATTTTTATATTTTTTGAAATCTATTTTTCTACCCCAAGGGAAATTTTTTTTTTGATTATCTTTTAATTGATTTGATGAAAAAAACAAAGAATATATTCCAACGGCTATTGATTCCGCATATTCTTTTTTATGATTTAAAATTCTATTAAAATCTGCTTCTATATCTAAATATCCAATCTCTATATAGGCGACCACTGCATTCACATAAGTAGAAATAGACCATGTAGAAATATATGGTTCTAAAATTTGTGGTAACTTTTCTTTTGGATGAACCTTATTTACTAAAAATCCTTTTCTCAAAAACCTTAGCAATTCATTAGAAGCATATAAATTGTCTCCCCCATAACCCTCTATTCCCCCTTCTCTACGCCATCTTTCTTCTCTTCCTTGTTCTCTTTGCCAGAATGGGCCTTCTAAAGTAAAATCTTTTAAATTCTTAGAATATTGTGAATTTTTAGGATGTCGAATTGCCCGATCAATCCAATTTGGTTGATCGGCGTATTTCCAGCTAAACATATTATGCCGATAGCCTTTAAATTTATCTTCTATAGCAGAAAGATTTATTCTATCGCACCAATATCCAGTAAAATATACACATGCATCTAATAAAAAAGACTCAAAATGATCTCTACCTGCAACTTTAAACCAATTCTGATAGGAAGATACTAAAAATTGATTCATAATATCTTTTTTATCCTGGTTAGATGCTTTGGCATACTCTAATGCTATTTTATAAGTATCTAATCCTGGAGTAATAACGGAATTTAAAGCACCCATTTTATTTCGTTGCCCTCTGGTTAAATGAATGGTAACTACCAAATGAGGTTTATAAGAATTAATTTTACTAATTCTTCCTTTTTTCATTTTATTTGTTCTAATATCTGGATAATCGTATAATCTGTATAGAGCATTTATATCTTCATAAATATCAAAATAGTTCATTGCATAACTATTCTCCCTTGAAATATATACATCAATTGGATATATTTTATAAAGTGCCTTTTTTGAATATTTCCGCATTATTTTTTGAAATTTTATTTTGCCAGATTTTGTTCTTGTTAAGAAAAGGTAGCTTTGTATAAGGCGGGCAATTTTATAAACTTCTTCATGCTCCCAAATACCTTCGTGATATGCGCCTGGCCGAAAATTATCTGCATAAATTTTGTTTATTGGATCATATTTATCTCCATAAACTGATCGTGGCATTATATTTAACCCCCCATGTCCTGGGTCCAATACAACACGATATACAGGTTTTTCCAAATTATGAAAAGAATTTAATTTTGTATCGGAGTATACAGAATATTGCCAAAATAAATAGAAAAACAAAAAAATTAGTTTATTGGCATCTAATATAGTAATTGAGGGAATATTCCCCTTTTGCATTTATTTGGCGATTAAGTTTCTTATATCCTGTTTATCAACAGAATATTGATCAGTTATCTTCTTTCTAATTTTTTCATTGGGTGCCAGGTCTTCCAGAATATTAATTCCATAGAATTTTGCAACTCTGAAATGATCAATAGATGATTCAGGTCTTTCCTTTAACTGCATTTCTTCTGCTTTTACGATTCGATTAAAAGCTAACTCAAGACGAATACGGTTTTTAGAGAGCAATTTGATCTTAGAATTTTCTCTAGAAATTGATTCCATTGTTTCTGCCATTTCTATTTCAATGATCTTATTAGCACATTCATCTAAAATTTTCATTGTTTGTGATTGATATTTATTTGCCATCTTGTTAAAGATTTCTTTCATTTCTCTTTTAATCTCTAAATGAAGTTTTTCAGAGCTTACATATTTCCTTTTATATCTATTCAAAACTGCTGTCTCATATTTAGTTAAAAGTTCCTTTATTCTTTTTTTATCTTCTTCTGTACCAAAATTTTCGCTTATTATTCTAAGCCTAAAAAGACTTGTAAAATTAACCTTTTGATATGTTTTAGATTTATCTTTTGCATGAAAAATATCCAAATAACTAGCATCAGGATTTCTATTTGATACGGAGACTGTTTCTCTTACTGGTTTTTTCTGAATCATTTTCTCTGCTTGAGTTTGAACAGGATTATTCTCCTGAGCATTTATTGTCGATAAGAAAATTAAAAAGTAAGTAAGAATTCCCGATAGCCAGACAAGTTTCGCCATAAAAAAATTTTTTTGCATTTCTTCTTTTTGCATATTGTTCTCCTTATACTTTGATATTGTGCTCTTAAGCACTGGTAAATCTAGAAAATCATGATAGAATTGCAAGCATTTTTTTATATTACGTAGAAATCTTTTATACTTTAAAGTTCTTGCGTTTTGAGAAAGCAAAACGAGTATAACCTCAGCATTTATTCTATTGACTCTGCTAGAATTACAAGCCTTTTACTAAAGTAAGTAAGCTCAATTCTGGTTGTAGAGTATATATTCTTATTAAGTATGTTTTTTGTTTGATCGCTAAAAAATGAATAATCCCTATGTATTGATACTAGCAGGTGGTTCCGGACATAGAATATGGCCCCTAAGCAGAGAAAAGAGACCAAAGCAGGTGCTATCTATAACCTCTAAAAAAAGTCTAATAGAAGAAACTATAGATAGGTCTTTATTACTAACAACCAAAAAAAATATTTTCATAGGCACCAATTCAAAAATAAAAAAGATTATTCATTCTAAAATAAAATGGCTAACGAAAGATAATTTTATTTTAGAACCTATTGCCAGAAATACAGCTCCCATCATTGCATTATTCTGCGCCTTTTTAAAAGATAAAAAAAAAGATATATATCGCCCTATCGTGGTATTATCTGCAGACCATTACATATCCCCCTCTAAAGCATGGGCAAATGTTCTAAAAAAGACATTTTCCTCGGTAAACAAATTCATATATTGCATCGGAGTTTCTCCCAGGTCTGCTGAAACGGAATATGGATATATACAGTTAGGCAATCCCTTGGACCAGAAAAAAGATCATTATAAAATTAAAAAATTTACCGAAAAACCAGATATAAAAAAGGCAATCAAATATGTAAAGAGTGGATCATTTCTATGGAACAGTGGCATGTTTGTATTTTCTGCAAATCTATTTTTGGATGAGTTAAAGAATATCCACCCTGAAATATACTCTCTATCTTTTTTATGCGCTAGAGGTGAAAAAAAACTCAAGGAATATTTTCCAAAAATGCCCAATATATCTGTTGACTATGCTGTACTGGAAAAATCCTCTAAATTGGCAGTGGCCAGAGCCTCCTTTGACTGGAGGGATATGGGTAGTTTTGGATCGATCAAAAAAATTAAAAAACCAGATAATTCCGGTCAATTTATATCCCCAGGAGTTCAATATAGGTCAATTGACTCTAAAAATAACTTAATTCTTTCTGAAAACAAGAAATTGAAATTTGCCCTTTTGGGAGTCAATGGCCTTGTGATCGTAGAGAGCGAAAACACTATTTTAATTGCTCAAGAGAGTCAAATTCAAAAGATCAAAGAATTAAGAGAACAATTTCCGAATAAGGATAGATAGTTTTATGTTAGAAAGATATTCCACGCCTAAAATGAGAGAAATATGGTCGCTGCACCATAAATTTGAAGTCTGGAAAAAGATAGAAATTCTGGCCTGTGAATATTGGTTCAGAGAGGGAAAGATCAATAAGAAAGACTGGGAAGACATCCAGGTAAAAGCAGATTTTAAAACAGATAGGATATCCGAAATAGAAAGAGAAGTGCACCATGATGTGATCGCTTTCTTAACTAATCTGGCAGAAAATATAGGCCCTGCTTCCCGCTATATTCATTTTGGACTTACCTCTTCTGATGTGGTAGACACTTCTCTTTCTTTCTTGATCAGAGAGGCGGGGAATAGAATACTCTCTGAATATTCACTCTATTTAGATGCTCTATACGAACAATCTCTAAAGTATAAGGATCAGATCATGGTAGGCAGAACTCATGGGGTGCATGCAGAACCAACCACCTTGGGCCTAAAACTTCTTGGTTTCTTTACAGAGGCAGAGCGAAATTATAATAGACTCAAAAATGCAATTGAAAATTGTTCTTATGCAAAAATATCCGGAGCGGTGGGAACTTATTCTCAATTATCACCCGATTTGGAAAAGTTTGTAGTAGAAAGACTTGGCCTTAAAGTGGAACCAGTAAGCACCCAGGTAATTCCAAGGGACAGGCATTCTGATCTGATCAATGTGATGGCTCTTTGCGCTTATGGTCTAGCGCGTCTGGCCCAAGAGATAAGATTACTCCAAAAAACAGAGAGTCGGGAGCTAGAAGAACCATTTCAAAAAGGGCAAAAGGGCTCAAGCGCGATGCCTCATAAAAAGAATCCTATTCTATGCGAAAGGATATGTGGCCTGGCTCGTATTTTCTCTGGATATGTCACTAGCGGTTTGCAGAATATATTACTCTGGCATGAAAGAGACATTTCCCATTCTTCTGCTGAAAGGGTCATCTTCCCGGATGCAATGAGTCTCCTGGAATATATGCTCATTAAAATGCGATTTGTGATCCAAAACCTGAGTGTATCTCAAAAAAGATGTATCGAGGTATCAGAAGAGACATCCGGACTGCTCTACTCTTCCCGCGCATTGTTGATGCTTATGGAAGAATTAAAAATGAATAGAGAAGAAATTTATCCTTTAATACAAAAAGAAGCTATGCAGGTATGGTCGGATCCTAAAAAGTACCATCTCAGAAATTTGTTACAGAAACATGAAAAATTCCAAAATATACCCATCGAAAAATGGGATAGAGTATTTGATACAAAAGATTTTCTAAAAAATATTGATCAGATATTTACTCGATGTAAAAAAAATAGTGTATATCATCAAAAATGATCAGAATCATTGGCGCCAGAGAACATAATCTCAAAAATATAAATGTAGATATTCCCAGAGAAAAACTTACAGTGATCACAGGGCTCTCTGGAAGTGGAAAAAGCTCTCTTGCATTCGATACGATCTATGCGGAAGGACAAAGAAGATATGTGGAATCTCTTTCTGCATACGCAAGGCAATTCTTAGGCCAGTTAGAAAAGCCGGATGTGGATTCCATTGAAGGACTTTCTCCTGCCATTTCCATACAGCAGAAAACCACTCATCGAAACCCACGTTCTACCGTAGGTACAGTAACAGAAATATATGATTATATGAAACTCATATTTGCCAGGATCGGAAAGCCTAAATGTCCTAATTGTAAAAGGATCTTAAAGGCGCAGTCCATAGATAGCATCATAGATCAAATATTGGATTTTGCTTCTAAAGAGAAAATAAATGTTCAGGTATTAGCTCCTATTGTGAAAAACAAAAAAGGGGAACATAAATATGCATTAGAGAGTCTTTCTAAAGAGGGATTCGTAAGGGTAAGAGTAGATGGAGATATCTACTCCTTGGATGATGAAATCAAACTTGAAAAAAATAAGAAACACTCGATTGAAATTGTGGTGGATCGTTTAGTTCTGGATCCAGAGAAAAGGGATAATATTGTAATGCGCCTCACCGATTCTATGGAATTAGCATTACAAAAAGGCAATCAGCAGGCAATCCTACTTTATACAAAATCCGTAAAGAATGATCAAAAATCTCTTAAAGAACAATTTTTTTCCACTAAACTGGCATGCCTTCATTGCGATATTTATTTTCCAGAGATCACCCATCGCCTTTTTTCATTTAATTCGCCTGAGGGAGCCTGTTCTTCTTGTTCTGGTCTGGGTGCTTCTTTAGAATTTCATCCTAAATTGATCATTAATGATGCTGAAAAAACAATTTCAGAAGGCGTATTTGCAGAAGGATTAGGGTGGTCGGGGGGATCTTATTACCGGGCGATCATGAATGGATTGCAGGAAAAGTACCATTTTTCTTTGGATACTCCCTGGAAAAAATTAAGCTCCAATATCAAAAAGATCATTCTATATGGAACGGGAAAGGAAAAGATCAACTTCAAATGGGAAAACCATGATAAATCGCACATATTTCAGAAAAAGTTCGAAGGAATCATCCCTAATTTACGTCGTAGATATGAAACTACCTTTTCAGACGCTCAGAGGCAAAGGCTGGATCAATATATGGTTTCCATGAACTGCAATGAATGTAAAGGAAAGAGATTAAAACCAGAGGCATTAAGTATTTTCATTCATGATAAGCATATTTGGGATATTTGTTCTCTATCTATAAAAGAAGCCTGGAAATTTTTTAATGATTTAAAATTAAACAAGATAGAGTTACAAATTGCTAAACAGGCTTTAAAAGAAATAAATAGCCGTCTTGGTTTCTTAGAGAATGTTGGTCTGGGGTATTTGAATTTGAGCCGGATGGCTGGCACATTATCGGGGGGAGAGGCGCAGAGGATCCGTTTGGCTACTCAAATTGGTTCTGCTTTAATGGGGGTATTATATGTATTGGATGAACCTTCTATTGGACTGCATCAGAGTGATAATAAGAAACTAATAGATACCTTAAAAAATCTAAGAGATATTGGAAACACTATTATTGTTGTAGAACATGATGAAGAAACCATTCAATCTGCCGATCATATTGTGGACATTGGTCCAAGAGCAGGTTTATATGGAGGGAATGTAATTCATAATGGAGATTATACATCTCTTTTAAACAATGATAGATCCATTACGGGTCAATATCTATCCAACCAAAAAAAAATAGAAATACCTTCTAAAAGAAGAAAAAAAAATAACAAGGTGGTTAAAATATTCCAGGGGAGTGCAAATAACTTGAAGAAAATCAATGTGGAATTTCCTCTGGGAATATTTATATGTGTAACTGGTCTCTCCGGAAGCGGAAAAAGCACATTGGTGAATGAAATTTTGTATAAAGGACTGGCAAGTTATTTACATAATAGTCATATATTGCCTGGGGCTCATAAAAAAATCACTGGATTGTCTTACATTGACAAGGTGATTGATATCGATCAGAGTCCTATTGGAAGAACCCCCCGATCAAATCCTGCTACGTATACGGGTGCATTTACATCGATCAGAGAGCTATTCGCGAATCTGCCTTCCAGCAAAATGAGGGGATATAAACCAGGTAGATTTTCATTCAATGTTTCTGGCGGGAGATGCGAGGCATGCGAAGGAGACGGACTTAAAAGAATAGAGATGCATTTTTTACCCGATGTTTACGTTACCTGCGAAATATGCAAGGGAAAGAGGTACAATAGAGAAACTTTAGAGATGCGTTTTAAGGGTAAAAATATACATGATGTATTAGAAATGTCTGTAGAAGAAGGCTTACAATTTTTTGATGCTATTTTCATGGTCAAAAGAAAATTAAAGGCAATGTATGATGTTGGGCTTGGTTACATTAAAATAGGACAACCAGCCACCACTCTTTCCGGGGGGGAGGCCCAGAGGGTCAAACTGGCCTCTGAATTATCTAAAAAACCGACAGGAAAGACATTGTATATTTTAGATGAACCTACCACAGGGCTTCACTTTGAAGATATAAATCAGTTATTGAAAGTTTTGCATCAATTTGTTGACCATGGAAATACGGTTGTGGTGATAGAACATAATATGGATGTGATCAAAACCGCCGACTGGATCATCGACCTTGGTCCTGGAGGCGGTGAAGATGGTGGCAGAGTGGTGGCGCAGGGGAATCCTGAAAAGATCATTTTCAATTCAGATTCAATGACAGGAAATTACTTAAAGAAATGGCTAGTCAGGGATCAATAGTTGGACTCTATAAGGAGTATCCTTGAATTTTTCGCCAAGGTCGAACCATATTTTTGTAGTATCCCAGAATATATTCACAGGTCTCCAGCTCTCTTTAAACCATATAAATCCCTGTAGGAAAAATGGCTTATCTTCTTTTACTTTAATACTGATGCTGACTCTTCCCTGTGCATCTGTTTTACCTTCCCATTTTTGCGACTTCATTCCAAGTACATTAGAAATAAAGCAAAGGCATAGAAAAAGATTCAAAAGAAGATTGACCCTGGGTGTTCTTTTTAAAAAGCGCATGCAAATTTATAGATATCTCATGGCTTGCATTGTCAATCCTTTTCTTTCTTTTTTCTTATGAAAAAAATTAAAAGTATTAGTTGATCAGGAAACATTTTTTTTACCAGCCTCAGCCCCTGCGCGCCAGCTAGAGTTTTTACTTGTACAGACTCTAGATGAAGTATAAAATCAATCGTGAATTTATTTTTAAAAAATTAAAAAGTATTTGACAGATAAAATGTGAAGAAGACCATAGCGAAGAAGAAGAAGAAAAAGGTTATGGCAATATTATGAAAATATTAAAAAGAGAAAGAGGCATGATCAATAAAATCTTATTCTTCGTTCTATTGTCTATTACATTTTCCCTAGGCTGTAAAGAGAAAAAAGGTCCAATGGAGAATAAGGGGATAGGCCCTGTAAAATCGGTTACACTGGATAATGAGATTGATCTAGACATGGTAGAGGCTGGTAAGAAAACATTCGAGTTTAAATGCGCTTCATGCCATAAGATGTCTGAAAAATATATAGGTCCTGCCATGGAAGGCATCACAAAAAGAAGATCACCCGAATGGATCATGAACATGATGCTAAATCCAGAAGAAATGCTAGAGAAAGATTCAATTGCTAGAGGGCTTTTAGAAACTTACCCTACCAAAATGGTAGAACTAGAACTCTCTCAAGAAGAATCCAGAACTATTCTGGAATATTTCAGAAATAGCGACCAGGGCGGGAATGAACAGAGTAAAAAGGAAGCTAATAATAAAGGAGGCTAATATAATGAAACAAGTAGTAGAAACCATTAAAAATCGGAAAAATATTATTTTATTTTTCTTAGGGTGCTGTATTATGTTCAGCGGATATCTATGTAAAGGCGCTACAGATGCAGCCAAAAAAGTATATGTTGCACCGGGTGAGAAAGATGAAATATATGCATTCTTCTCAGGCGGATATAGCGGTAATTTGACTGTACATGGAATACCTTCCGGTAGGTTGTTCAAGACGATACCCGTTTTTTCTCTTTTCCCCGAAAATGGCTATGGGATCGAAGAAGAGACAAAAAATATTCTACTCACTTCTCATGGTCTTTTGCCTTGGGATGACAGCCATCATCCAGAGCTTTCAATGACCAAAGGAAATCATGACGGTAGGTGGCTTTTCATCAATGCAAATAATACCCCCAGGATCGCCAGAATCGACCTGAGTTATTTTGAGACTAAAGAGATCATTGAAATTCCAAATAGCGCAGGAAATCACGCCTCCCCTTTTGCGACTGAAAACACGGAATATTTAATGGCTGCCACAAGGTTTTCAGTTCCAGTGCCCCAGAAAGATATTCCAATAGAAAGTTTTTCAGAAGGGAAATTCAATGGCACGATCACCATGGTTAAGGTTGATCCCGAAAGCGGAAAAATGAGCATATACTTACAGGTCATCGTTCCGGGATTTCACTATGACCTATCTAATTGTGGGAAAGGACCTTCCCATGGCTGGTGTTTTTTTAGTTCTTACAATACAGAACAATCATGGAAGATGCTTGAGATAGAAGCCTCGAAAAATGATAAAGACTTTATTCTGGCATTTAATTGGAAAAAAGCGGAAGGCTGCTATAGCAAGGCAAATACAATTCCTGCAACATATTATCATAATTATCATCCTGAAAACAAACCAGTGGTTTCTGTAAAACATAATAGTGTAAAGCTACTGTATCCTAAAGATTGTCCAGGGTCTCTCTATTTTTTACCTACTCCAAAGAGCCCGCATGGAGTCGATGTGAGTCCTGATGGAGAATATATTGTAGGGGGAGGCAAACTCTCTGCTTTGATACCGGTGCATTCTTTTAGCAAGTTTCAGAAAGCAATTCAAGACAAGAAAAACACGATCAAGGTAATTGATTCGATACCCGTTCTGAAATATGAATCTACCCTTCATGGAGAAGTTCAAAAGAAAGAAAAATCAGAAGGGAAAAAGTTTGCCTGTCTGGGTCCACTGCATACCCAGTTCGACGACAAAGGAAAGGCATATACTTCATGTTTCCTGAGCAGCAATGTATTGGTATGGGGAGTAAGCTCTCTTGAAGTTATAGAAGACCTTCCTTCATATTATAATATAGGTCATCTTTCTGTAGTGGGAGGGCATACCCGCAATCCATACGGGAAATATCTGGTAACCATGAACAAGCTTACAGGGGACCGTTATCTTCCCACTGGGATGGAAATGGCCCATTCAGCGCAGCTATACGATATTTCAGGAGGCAGAGGAGAGTTGATCCTTGATTTCCCTACTATGGGAGAACCTCATTATGCACAGATGATCACAGCCGACAAACTAATGAAGAAATCTGCCCGCCTCTTTAAATTAGAAGAAAACAAGCATCCCTATGCAACGATCAAGGAACAAGATGCAAAGGTTGTACGCAGCGGTAAAACAGTGCATGTTCACATGACAGCCCAGCTAACCCATTTTAAGCCGGATAAAATTGAGTTGAAGATGGGTGACACAGTTTTCTTTCATGTAACAAACCTCACTCAAAAATTTGATATCCCACATGGTTTTGCCATCTATGGGGCGCCCATTTCCAATATATTGATCATGCCGGGTCAAACTAAATCTGTAGCCTGGAAACCGCAAAAACCTGGTATTTATCCATTTTACTGCACTGACTTTTGCTCTGCGTTGCATCAGGAAATGCAGAACTATATTAGAGTTAGTAGGTAATAAAAATCTCAAGAAGAAGTGTTTATCTTCTATTGATCGTGGCGGGATCCATGTCATTGGTATATGTAGTCCCGATCTGGTATATCGAGATGACAGGAAGACAGTTCATAGAACCATTGTCTATCTACATCTGGGTTCATAAGATCACAGGGGGGGCTGATTTCGATATATATACCATAAACGATTTCAACCATTATATAGGAATGAAAAAAATAAAACCGGATTCCATACCAGAACTGCGTTATATGCCTTTTGTTCTAGCCTATATGATAGGTGGCGCATTATTCACTCTTCTGTATAGAAAACTGTATATGATCATATTGGGGATCATAAATATCTTTCTGGTGGGAGCTGCCGGTCTATATGATTTTTATCAATGGCTCCATGATTACGGCACTGATCTGGATAAAACAGCTCCTCTATATGATCAATCCATAGATTTTCAGCCTCCTTTATTTGCATGCAAAGACATTTTAAATGTAACCACATGCAGTTGGCCTTATTTTGGGGCCCATTTTTTATTTTTGTCAGCGGGTATACTGATCTATATAGTCTGGCATGAGAGAAGGTCTTCTTTGAGCTCTAAAAAGTAAAATGAAAAAAATATTCTCCTTTTCAATCTTAGTATTTTTAATATCCTTTGCATTCTATTCATGTTTTTCACAAAAACCCGTTCCCATTAAAATGGGTGAGCATAGATGTGCCTACTGCAAAATGCATATCGCAGATGCACGTTTCAACGCACAGATCGTGAATCCTAATGGAAAGGCAGATCATTTTGACAGCATAGAATGTATGACAGCCTATAAAATTAAGAAAAAAGAAGAAGGTTCTTCTCATAATGCTGGGAATGAAGATAAACAGAATAAATTCTATGTTAAAGATATTATGCGCAAAGATCAATATGTAGAAGCTCATAAGGCATATTATCTGCAATCTCAGGACATACCTTCTCCCATGGGGGCTCATCTATCGGCCTATTCCAATACATCCCAATTGGAAGAGACAAGGAAGAAGCATCCAGGGAAAAAACTGACATTCGACCAGGTAGAACGATACATAAAAAAAGTGTGGCTTAAATAATATCATTATATACCCCCAATCAGTGCTCAATAGGATCCATTGTTGTTCGTGGGGGGAGGAGTGTGTTGAAAAACTGTTTCCAAACAAGAACAAGGGGTACCGCAGTATCTCTATCATTATAGGTATAGAAGATTGACTTTTTTATAGGATCATGCATTCGAACTCACTTATGATGAAAAGATCATTCTTTTTACTATTAATCATTTATTTTTTGAATATTAGCATTCCCATAGAAGCCAAAACGATACAGGTTTGTCTAAATGGATGCAAAATGAAGAATATTCCTGAAGCGATATCCAAGGCATCTGCGCATGATACCATCCTAATAAAAAAAGGAGTCTACAGGAACGGTTCGATTGAGATAGCAAAGCCCTTAACCCTAAGAGGCACAGAAGGCACCGTAATTGACGGATCATTCAAAGGGCATGTTATTCATATAAAGAGCAAGCATGTGACTCTGGATTCTTTGACCATTCGAAATAGTGGTAAGAGTGATATAGAAGACATCGCCGGGATCTATGTAGAGAATACGAGCCATTGCCGTTTAATGAACAATCATATTCTGAATACCACCTACGGTATCTATCTGGCCAGAGCAAAAAATTGTGAACTTGAGGGAAACATTATGAAGGGAAATGCAAAGGGAGAGGTACTTTCTGGGAATGGAATTCATTTATGGTACAGTCATTTTATTCAAATACGAAAGAATCATATATCAAACCACAGGGACGGTTTATATTTTGAATTCTCTTATTCTCTTTCTATATCAGATAACCAGAGTTCCCAGAATTTAAGGTATGGGATGCATTTCATGTTCTGTCATGACAGCGACTTTATACGAAACTCTTTCTCTGCAAACCAAACAGGGGTGGCTATAATGTATTCAGAGAGGATCAATGTATTCAGAAATTATTTTGATAAGAGTTTTAAGAGTTTTTCTCTGGGACTTCTTTTGAAAGAGATCAATTACAGTAATTTTCGCTATAACATCATCCAAAATAAAACAGAAGGGATGATACTAGACTCTGTTTCTTATACTATTTTTCAATTCAACCATCTAAAGAAAAATGGCATTGCGATTAAAATATACGGCAATTGCGACCAAAATATATTTTCGGAGAACAATATCACAGATAATTTTTTTGATGTTTCTACCAATACAAAGGAGAACCGCAATAAGTTTACTCGCAACTACTGGAGTAAATATAAAGGATTTGACCTAGACCTGGATGGACATGGAGATATACTATACAGGCCTGTGCATTCATTCGTATACTGGACGGAAAAGATCCCTGAATTGGCTCTATTATTGAATTCTCCGATCTCTTATTTCTTAGAGTTTGCTGAAAGGATTTTCCCTGCATTGGGGCCAGAACATCTGTATGATGAAACGCCTCTTATTTTTCCCGTTACTATACCCCCCCCCTAAGAAAAATTAAATTTGATTTAACTATGACGGATATCTTCAATCATGATCAATATTAAAGGACTCAATAAAAAATTCGGAGATCATAATCAGGTTCTTCAGAATATATCTATTCGTATTCCCAGTGGTTGCTCGTTCGCTTTATTGGGACCAAATGGTTCAGGCAAAAGTACTTTTTTGAAGTGTCTTCTTGGTGTGGTGACTCCCGACTCTGGAAAATTGAAGGGCATAGACCCTCAAACCATGGTAGGCTATATGCCTCAGAATCCGGCTTTCCCTAAAAACCTAAGAGTCATAGATCTGATCCGATTCTTTGAGAGTCTGACCAGAGACATACCCAAATATAAAGATCAATTGATCCATGACATGAGAATAAATACATTTTCAAATAAAAAGATAGCCCACCTTTCTCATGGGATGAAGCAAAAGATAAATATTCTGCAGTGTTTCATGTTCAATCCTTCTATCATTATTTTAGATGAACCAACCGCTGGATTAGATCCATCCATTTCTTATTATTTGAAAGAATTCATCAATTTTAGAAAAAAAGAAGAAAAAACGATTTTGTTTACTTCTCATATCATGTCAGAAGTAGAAGAGATGGCAGATGAAATGGCTGTTTTGATCGAAGGTGAGATCGTACTACATAGTAAGCCATCTCTGGTCACTAAAAAGGCGAATGCAAAAAATCTAGAAGAGGCGGTACGCATCTACTGGACAAAACAGAATAAATAGGGTAGGTATAATATAGCTCAAACAAAACTAAGACGGCATGAAAATATAGATGGTGATTTTTATGTTGATCGCACTTGTATTGATTGTGATACATGCCGTTGGATAGCCCCCAAGATATTTTTTCAGAAGGCTGGCATGTCGGCTGTTTATCATCAGCCAAAAAATAGAGAGGAAAGAGAGATGGCTCTTTTTGCAATGTTAAGTTGCCCTACTTCTTCAATTGGTTCTTTTAAGAAAGAACCCCTATTGAGTCATATTCGTAAAAGTTTTCCGCAAAAGATCACAGACTCTGTTTTTCATTGTGGATACCATTCAAAAAAATCCTTCGGGGCCACAAGTTATTTTATTAGAAGGGAAAATGGCAATATATTGGTTGATTCGCCTAGGTTTGCTGGGTCATTGGTGCGAAATCTTGAAAAATTAGGCGGCATTCAATATATGTATTTAACCCACAAAGATGATATTGCTGAACATGAAAAATTCAAGAAACATTTTAATTGTGAACGCATTATACATGAAGAAGAAGCAGGCTCAGTGTTTGGTTTAGAGATATCCATAAAAGGAGGCAACCCTTTAGAATTAGCTAAAGACTTAATGATCATACCTGTACCTGGCCACACAAAGGGACATACTGTTTTATTGTTTAAAGATCAACATGAAAAGCGATATCTGTTTACCGGTGATCATCTATGTTATTCATGGAAGCTCAAACAACTTGTTGCTTTTCGGAATGCCTGCTGGTATTCCTGGACACAACAGATTCACTCAATGGAAAAACTTCTTGGCTATGACTTTGAATGGGTATTACCCGGTCATGGCAGACGCTACCATGCGAATAAAGATGTGATGAAACAAGAACTTGAAAAATGTATTCAATGGATGAAACAATGAAAAAGAATAGGCTGCCAGATCATATTTTAAGCAGGCCCATTATGGTATTGCTTCTAACAGAAATTTCTGAAAATATACGCAGCAAATGGCTTCTTCTGTACACATTGTCTTTTTTCATTTTTACATTCATTCTGCTGAAATATGGCACATCCGGGCCTACCCAAGCAATGAGTGGAGTCCTGAGCTTAACCTTACTGATCATTCCCTTGTTTTCTCTTCTATATGGGGCTATTTCTTTTTCAGAGGCAACTCCTTTCATGGAATTGATCCTGGTAAGAAATATTTCAAGAGAAACCATTTTTCTGGGTAAGTTCCTGGGTTTGGGGATCGGCCTCTCTTGTAGCTTTTTATTGGGGGTTTCTCCTGCCCTTTTCTTTCTTTCTGATCCCGACAGCAATATAGAGTTATTGCTTCTTCTTCTTTTTTTAGGCGTGCTTTTGCATTTTATATTTTTAATGATTTCTTTTGTTATCGCTGTTTATATTGACAGAAAGGAAATGCTTTTGGGAATATCATTAGTTCTCTGGTTTTACTTCTATATTTTGTACGATCTTATTATGCTGGCCATGGCGGTATTATTTCGTGAATATCCTTTTGACATAGTGGTTCTTTTAGCTCTTCTACTAAATCCGATTGATCTTGCCAGAGTCGTTTTTTTAATTAAACTTAATATTTCTGCCGTAACTGGATTCTCAATGGCATTGGTTCAAAAAAATCTGGGTGGTGCCGGAGGATTCATTTTAACCTTTTTAGCAATGATCTGCTGGATCGTATTTTTGTACTGGATGGGCCTTAGAAAATTTAGAGACAAAGCATTATAGTATGAGGATAGGGTATAAGAAATTCAATTTTATTGATATTACTGGTATCCATAAAGCAAAAATTGTAGAAACCAATGACATCACGTTAGAAAACTAGAGAAAGGCATTTTCATGACCAAATTGGTCATAAGTTAATTTAACATTGCCCGATTGTAAGGCTCTTATCAGGAATAATGCTCTCTTGCGTATTATGTCATTTTTTACTCCTTTCAGATTTTCCTGTATAATTGAAATTTCTTGTTCATTATTTTTCATATTTCACTCCTTGATGATTTATTTCTAAAATAGACTTAGGGAATGTGGATGTTACCATGAATCATGCCTCTACCAGTAGTGATTCTGATTATAATAACCAAAGCCATCGCATCCAAGTGATGACCACAGATAATGACTCTCCGGGGATCACTTATAGCGCTAACAGTGTAACTCTTATGGAAGGAGGCAGCGATACCCAATATACAGTAGTTTTAAACACACAGCCTTCTCATGATGTAATAATCCAAATCAGCCTGCCTGCCATTGTTCCTGATAATTTACAATTAAGTTCTGGTGGTCAGATTGCTGATATGGCAAATGAATCCATCACCCTCACTTTTACCGACACTGATTGGGATCGTTCCAAAATGATAACATAGCTTCAGGGAATGTTGATATTACCATTATGCATGCCTCCAGCAGTAGTGATCCTGACTATAACTCCATTTCCGTTCATGATCTAATGGTTACCATCCAAGAGAATGAAATACCCACGGTAACGATATCAGCAATTTTGACTATCAACGAAGGAGGTAGTGGAGAGATAAGCGTATCTATCAGCCATGAGCCAGCACAAAATGTAGAGATAACATTGGCAGCGAATCTTGGCGAGGCAAGCATATCACCTGGTATTCTTACATTCACACCAGGCAATTGGAATATTCCCAAGACTGCCAATGTTACCATAACAAACAACACAGTTTATTCTGGAGACAGAGATTTACTGGTATCATATTCTGCAGTCGTATCCAATACGAATAATCCGTATCATGGGATTCTTAAATCCAACACAACGATAACGATCATAGAAGACGATCCTATATGCTCCCAGCCAGGTGCTGGTGCAGAAGATGATTTTACCCCCAACATTACAGGAGAAGATTATGGTGAGGGAACAGAATCAGATCCATACATTATATGCAATGCAGATCAATTACAGTCAATGAGAGATCACCTGGATGCTCATTATGAATTAGGCCAAAACATAGATGCTTCTTCTATTAATGGTCCATACGCCTGCAACGGTACATGCACAGGATTTCAACCCATAGGGAATTGCGGTGACAACGGTAAATGCTTTGATTACTACGGAGATGAAGACCTGGACAATGAGCCCTTTACAGGTGCTTTAGACGGAAAGGAATTCACCATAAGTAATCTTACAATCAATATCAGTCGTCCTACCTTTGTCTTCGATGACTCTTATGCAGGTCTCTTTGGATACACATCAGGCGCCAATATCAGGAATGTTGGCCTTTTGAATGTAGATATAGATGCTTCTTCTGATGATTTTTCTTCTGCAGGCGGATTGGTAGGGCTTAATAGCAATAGTAGTAGTATAACCAACTCCTACTCTACAGGGGATGTTTCTTCTTCTTCTTCTGTTTCTGATTCTTATGCAGGCGGCTTGGTAGCGCAGAATAGTAGTAGTATAATCAATTCCTATGCTACAGGGAATGTTTCTTCTTCTACTTCTTTGAATTTTTCTAATTCTTCTGCAGGCGGCCTGGTAGGGCAGAATAATGGTAGTATAACCAATTCCTACTCTACAGGGAATGTTTCTTCTTCTTCTGCTGATTCTTCTTCTGTAGGTGGAGTGGTAGGCTTTAATAAAGGTAGTATAACCAATTCTTATTATGATTAAGATGCTTCAATATTATTCAAAAAAAATGATATGGATGAAGTTGTTGAAGTTTCCCAGATGGATGAAATGGCTTTAGGCTCCATTACAGGTAATCTTACTTGTTTAGGCGGCTTTGCATCTAATCCACCTAGTTCAGGTGATCCATCATTCACTACGAGTGCATCCACTGATACAGGGGTATGCAATGATGTATCTCCCACCATTTTCTTCAACTGGCAAACTCCTTTCGACATAGGTGGTACATCTGCAGCAGACGAGGAATCTGTTCGATATGACAGCAATAATGATGGAAATATTACCAATACAGATGCATTCGTATGGAATTTTGGATCCGCAACAGAATATCCTTTTATAGCCTCTATCCCCCAAACGGAAGACGAACAGGCGGTAAGAATGGCATCTGGTTTTTTACGTTTTTCAAATACCATTCCTGGAGAGCCTTCTTCTACAGATTTCGTATTTTTCTATGACATAACGGATACCGCCATGGATATTACTACTTCGGATACGGGAGTTCAAGGCACTGCCGCAGGTACCTATTTAATAGAAGATGCAGCCGGTAATGTTTTGACTGCACCCACAGTAACCAATGCAGGTGTGATCAGTGGAATAAACTCGGGTCCCGCTGAATTTTATTTAAAGGTTACCTTTACCAGGGGCGCCTCGCCTGATACAGCTAATTATACTCGTAGGTATAAATTTAAGAAATAATTGTTTATTCTTTCTTTTCTTTGGTTCTTCTTTTCACTCTACGGATACCAGTAATATCAATAAAGTTGAATACCATTCTATTTCTATGTATACTTTCTGTTTTTTCTTCTTCCAGTCTACTTTTGTAAGTAGATGAACGGTTGGGGTGCAAAACATGGATGTTTTGCGGAACGGAGCGTCTTTGCCATGGATGCAAAACATGGATGTTTTGCAAGGCTGGGGATTGGGTTACAGGATGTAACCCACCCAGCCTAACTTCTATGGCAAAGTAGCGGGTTTTTTTCACCCTACGGGCACAGGTCTTTGTTTCTTTCTTTTTTTTACATGTAAAACATGGATGTTTTACATGGCTGGATCTGGGTTGCAGGAGGCAACCCGTCCAGCCGCTTGTGCAGACGAAGTCTGTGAACTTCCATGTGAAAAAAGAAAGATAAATATAGTGGAATGGCATTCAATTTAAAGAAATAATGCGAAAGGTCAAGATTGAAATGCGAAAAATTGTTTATCTTAGAGATGAACAATTTTTAGAGTATTTTTGGATCGCTTTCTTTTCTTCTATGTCTATATCCAGATCATATTTTTTCTTTATTTTTTTCCAGATATTGATATAAGAGCATATATTTTTTGGGGGCATCCATTTAGAAGGGTCTTTAGCACCTTTTCTTCTATTGGCATATTTTGAGACTGCCAATAGATGATGGGGGTCTGAAAGATCATTTGCATAGTCACTCTTTTTCTTTCTTTGCCATTCACTTCCTCCTGAAATATAAGCCTCCTTTAAAGGAACAACATGATCTATATCTAAATCGTTTGCTTTATAGAATGTTTTACCCGTATAGTAACATATCCATTTACCAGTGACAACTCTACATTTTCGATTGCTCTTAAATTTTACAGGGATCAGGCTATCACGTATGAGTACTTCCATTCTGGTGTTTTGACAATCTTTATCCGCATCGATCCAATGTTTCCAATTCTTACGGTTATATTTAGTGGTCTTATTCTCACCATATATTTCAATATTAGAAAAAAATAATAAGCTAAGTATAACAAAGTAATTTAAAATATGATTCTTATCCATCTTTTTATTTATCATAGAAATTCAAGAAGATTATCCAAACAGATCATGATCCAAAAAATATTTATAAATATGTTCTGGAAGATGTTGCAATAGATGTGCGGGGGAAATAATAGTTTAGAATTTCTCTATAGCTCTTTCTTTTGCTTGCGGCTAATTTTCGACTACCCCATTGACACATCCCTACACCATGCCCATAGCCCCTTCCGGCCACCTCTAAAAATCCATTTCTGATCCTTACTCCAAACAAAGTGGATCTGACCTTTACGGGACCTAATTTACTACGGAAGTTTTTTGCTTGTATGCTCACACTCTCTGCCCCTGTACTGATCTTTATGTTCTTGGCCCTTTTAGAATTTGTTCTTTTAGAAATTTCAATCTTATGAATATTTTTCACTCCTAAAATGGCCGCTGCCTTTTTTAAAGGAACCTTATGTTTCCAGTAATAGGCAGGGTTGTTTTTGCAGAAATTTTGTTCTTGTATTTTTAAATATTGTATTGATAAAGACCATGCTTCCTTAGAAGAAGCAGTAGTGCCTCCACAAGAAGAGTGAAAAAATACCCTAGCCACTTTTCTTTCGTAGATAATGATCTGTCTTGAGGTTTTACTCACAGCCTCATAAAGGTCATTTGCCTTGGGGAGTACCCCCCCATATACCTGGTGTTTTGTTGTTGCATTTATATCAAATTTCTTCTTTTGGTTTTGGTTCATCTTATTGACCAGGTAAGTTCTGGATACGATCGCCTGTGCCTTTAAAGCCTCTATAGGCCATCCTCTTCCCATTTCATGTCCTATTACAGATACCAGATAATCTTTTGTAGGTAGATGGTTTACATATAGAAAGTTGGATTTTACTTTATAAATTTTCATTTGTCCATGATAGACTTTATTTCTAAAATGGATTTTCCCTTTTTGAGCGGTCAATATTCCTGATTCTGAAGGGGTGAATTTTCCTCTGGAAAATTTAAATCCATTCTTGGTTTTATATTTATAAATAGATGATGCTGATATGGGAATTGCCTTTCCTTCATAAAGCTTAACTCTTACAATGGAGTTTTCTTTCCCTATCCCCCCTCCAAAATTAGCCAGTATATGAGGGCTACCAGACCAACCAGGGGGGGGGGTACATTTTTGTATGGCAAGAATACCTATGCCTAAACAGATCATTCTAATAATATGCATATCAATACTATCGACAATATCCAAAAATTATAGACTAAAAAGTAATCACTCTATAACTGATTTCTTACATTCAAGACAAACTATTTTTTGTGCCTGATAGATATGTACTATTGACCCAGATCTTTTTTAATTTCTATATTTCTAAATTGCCTTAAAAGAATTTGTTTACGATTAGTGTAATAAAATATACTTTGTATTTATGGATATTTAAAAGAATTTATAGAGTAAATTTTATGAACACCTTATACACCGAATACGATCTCTATATCCTATCTAGTAGCAGTGCTGATAAATATGATTTTATCTTTCCCTTTCTTAAAATATCCCAATGAACAGCCCCCCCAGAATACTCAGCAAGGCAACCGAAGAAAACATCTCTAAACTGAAAGAAAAACTGCGTGAGTTGTTTCAACTTGATCGCGGTGATCTGGATTTCGGATTATACCGCATCATGGCGCTTAAAAGCGCCGAGGTTGGCGATTTTCTGGATGATCATCTGTTGCCACAGGTTACGGAAACGCTGGGGGATATAGCAAAATCAGACACTTCATCACTTACTGCAAAGCTTACAAAAGAAACCGCAGAAGCACGCAAACATCTCGACGACCCTGAAAAATCCCCCGAAGTTCAGAAATTAAAGGCCCAACTCAAAGCCGCCAAAAGTGACCAACAAACAGAAGCGGATACTTATAACCACCTGTACAACTTCTTCTCCCGCTACTATGACGAAGGCGACTTTATGTCCCTACGCCGCTATAAAAGCGCAGGCAAGGAAGCATATTCCATACCCTACAACGGCGAGGAGGTAAAACTCCATTGGGCTAACTCCGACCAGTACTACATCAAGACAACCGAGAATTACTCTTCTTACATTTTCACCGTCAACAAGGGCGATGAAAAACGCCGGGTGCGCTTCGAGATTGCAGCGGCGGACAACGAAAAAGATAATATCAAAGAAGACAATGGCAAACAGCGTTTTTTTATTCTTTCACAAAATTTTCTTGCGGAAAAAACAAACGAATTGGTTGTTCGCTTCGATCATCGTCCGCTGACGGAAGGGGAGAAAAAAAAATACCCGCAAAACGGTATCAAACGACAAAACGCAATCAATAAAGACGCCGAACAACGAATACTCAAAAAGCTTCAAGGCGACTGGTTACATAGGCTCGCCGTCCCGCGCCCCACTGAAACTGATGATACCCGTACATTGTTGGGCAAGCACATAAGCGCCTATACAGCCAAGAATAGTTTTGATTATTTTATCCACAAAGACCTGGGCAATTTTCTGCGTCGGGAACTGGACTATTTCCTCAAAAGCGAAGTCATATCCATTGACAATCTGGAATTGGCCGATGATCCAGCCGTTTTTATACGTAGTCTGGCGCAGTTAAAGGCGATTAAACGCATAGGCAATAAAATTATAGATTTTCTGGCGCAACTGGAGGATTTTCAAAAGCAACTCTGGTTGAAAAAAAAGTTTGTGCTGGAAACACAGTATTGCGTAACGCTGGATAAAGTGCCGGAATCACTCTATGCGGAGATCGTCAAAAACGAAGCCCAGCATGATGAATGGATGAGACTCTTTGCGATTGATCAGATCGAGGGAGACTTGGGGAATGGGGGGGTGGGGTACAGCGAGCCACCAAGCGTCGATTTCCTTAGGGCTAACCCATACTTGGTTTTGGATACGAGGCATTTTGATCGGCAATTTACGGACAAATTACTGGCTGCTTTGTCGGAAGCCGGGTCGATTGAGGAACAAATGAATGGCTTGCTTGTGCATGGAGAAAACTTTCAAGCGTTGAATTTGTTGCAGGAGAGGTATAGGGAGCAAGTGAAGTGTATCTATATTGATCCGCCGTATAATACTGATACTTCAGCGATTTTGTACAGAAATGGCTACAAGCACTCAAGTTGGATGACCTTAATGGAGAATAGATTGATTGTTGGGAAACCCTTTTTGGTGAAAAATGGAAGTCAAGTAGTTGCAATTGACGATACTGAATTTTTGGTATTGAACCAAGTATTGGAACAGTTATTTTCTGAATATGACAGAAATGTAATCGTAGTAAATCATCATCCTGCAGGAGCAGGGCTTGAAGGAACAAATGTATCCGAGACGCATGAATATGCACTTTTCATGACACCTTCAGGGGAAAAGGTTTTATTTGGGGAACCCAAGAACGAAGAAAACAGTGAAATAGCATTTTTACGGACTGGAACGGCTGAGAGTAATCTTAGGAAGGGTCGCCCTAATAGTTTTTATTGCGTTTTAATAAACCCGGAGACATCTACAGTAGTAGGATTAGAACCACCTCCTGATGCTGACAACTACCCTAGAGAAAACACCAGTGAAGGTTTTATGAGGGTGTATCCAGTAAGTGCTGATGGCACCGAGAGAGTCTGGAGAAGATCATACGAATCATGCCTTAACGAAATTTCCGCAGGCAATTTAATTTGTAAGAATGGACAATCTTTATACATTAAGTCAAGTAATGATGGGAGATACAGGCCTATATTTAGTAATTGGGTAGACAAAAAATACAATGCTGGGGCACATGGAACAAAAATTTTGAATGATATTATCGGCGACAATTTATTTAGTTATCCCAAGTCAATTCATACCGTTAAGGACTGTATAAATCATATTGTCAGGCTGGATAGTCGTTCCTTTGTTCTCGATTACTTCGCTGGTTCTGGCACAACCGGCCATGCCGTCATCAATCTAAACCGAGAAGATGATAGCAACCGCAAATATATTCTCGTGGAAATTGGACACTATTTTGAAACTGTACTTCTACCCCGAATGAAAAAAGTTATCTACTCCAAAGAATGGAAAGATGGAAAGCCGGTAGATAGAAAAGGAATTAGTCAGTTATTCAAGCACATCCGCCTTGAATCCTATGAAGACACTCTTGACAGTTTAACGGTTAAGAGCCGTAACGATCTTTTTGAATCTGCTGAAAACAAAGAAATCGCCGAGGATTACCAACTTCGCTATGCTCTTGGAGAGGAAACGGCAGAGAGCGCATCACTGTTGGGAAAGGATTTTATAGACCCATTCAATTACACCCTTTCCGTTGTGCGAGATGGCGTGCGCCGTGATGAAAAGGTTGACCTGGCTGAGACTTTCAACTTCCTGCTGGGTCTGAGGCTCGAAACCCGCCGGCAAATAGATAATGTCTTGGCCATTACAGGCACAAACGCCAAAGGCGAAAACTGCCTGATTCTTTGGCGCAACTTGAAGCAAATGGACGCCGCCAAACTAGACAACTGGTTTACCAAGCACCGCCAAACCTTTGGGAATGACTTGAATTTGGTTTATGTGAATGGCGATCATACCTTGAATGCACTCAGAAAATCAGGCGATAAATGGGAAGCGGTCACCACCGAGATGGTTTTTAGGAAATTGATGTTTGGAGAAACCATATGAAACGGAAAACACTTTTAGGAGTTGTGATTTTTTTAGCAATCATAATAGGCCTAGTCTTTATTTTTAGAAATGTTGATTATCAAATTTTGCTAGGCGTGATTGTTGGGTTAATACCTTCAGGAGTTTTGTGGCATCTACAAAAAAAGAAAGATGAAAAAGATCATCGCGATTGGCTGTTACGGAATAGAGAAGCATACCTTCTTGAAATAGTAGACATACTTATTTCCTCAGCAAGTATGAAAGAAAGTAGCGAAGAAAAGAAACTCAAGAATATGCTGGATAGGTTAAAGAATTTTAATTCAGCGATCTTGGTTTGGGGTTCCCCGTCTATGTTGCGTGCTTGGAATGAAATGCAACAAGTACCTGTTGGTGTAGGTATTAAACAAGCAACCAGAAACGGAGAAAGGTTTCTCAGGAAAATACGAAAAGAATTGGGACATGATGACTCTAAACTAAAGCCTGGCGAAGTTTGGGCTACGTTGCTAATACCGAAAGATAAGCAAGGAGCTTTAGATGCCTGTAGAAATGAAGTTTATAAATAAGAAATGCCGGAGCAACAAGACAAGATGAAAGAAAAATGACTGCCCTTGAATCCAATATGGTCTTGCACCGATTCATCTGCAATCAATTTGGTTACAAAAACCTGCGCGAAATGCTGAACCGGCTGAACGGATTGCCAAAAGGATTCATGGATAGTGGCGCAAGCCGTTTTTCTCAAGCCCTTTCCACTTATTTAGACCCATATTCAAAAGAAGTCACTAAGGATGATCTTACCCGCTATGACGAGAATATTGTCGCCCATAGTCAAACCATGGGAATGACCGATGAACAAGATAAATCGTGGAAGCCGTTTCAGTATATCGCCTTGCTTTTTACGGAGCACTACCTTAATTTGTACTTTCAAGACTCTGAAATCCTGATTGAAAAATTAAACCAATGGAACAAAAAAGATACGGCATCCGACATGCCCAAATACACGGCCGATGATATCTGCACTCTCGCCTTTCAAAGCGCGACCGGCTCCGGGAAAACGTTGCTGTTACACACCAACATCCTGCAATACCAACACTATTTGAAAGCATACGATCGGTTGCATAAACTCAATAAAATTATATTAGTCACGCCAGACGAGGGGCTTTCCCGTCAGCACCTGAGGGAACTGCAATCAAGTAATATCCCGGCGCAACTTTTTTCTGATAACCAGGGCGCTAAAATCTTTTCAAGCAGTGGCGCAATAGTGGATATCATTGATTTGCACAAACTGGATGAAAAGAAGGGTATCAAGCGGGTTGCACTGGAATCTTTTGAAGAAAACAACCTGGTTATGGTTGATGAGGGTCATTTGGGCACGGGTGGTAAGGTTTGGAGGTCGCGTCGCAAGCAACTTGCCAAAAATGGATTCACCTTTGAATACTCGGCAACCTTCAATCAGGCGGTTTCTGGTAGTGGGGACGAGATCAAGAAACTGCGCGATGAGTACGGCAAGTCAATTTTATTTGATTATTCATATAAATTTTTCTATGGAGACGGCTATGGCAAGGATTATCAAATCTCCAATTTACAAAAAACCGATGACGGAGAAGCAAATAACCTGTATCTGTTGGCCTGCCTGTTGATGTTCTATCAGCAATGCAGGATTTATCAGGACAAGGGTAGGCAATGGTGGGACTTCAATATCGCCCCGCCTCTTTGGGTGTTCCTCGGAAAAACAGTTACAGGCGGAAAATCCGACGGAAAGAAAAAAACGGAAACCGATGTTATACGGATTGTCCAGTTTCTTGCCTGGGTGCAAAGCGAACGAAATCAGGTATTAAAGAGTATCGGGAAACTCACAAGTGGCGATACGGGTCTTCTTAGTGAAAATGGACAGGATATTTTCAAAGGCTCTTTTCCCTATATCGAGGGGACTCAGGCACAAGATATTTATACTGATTTGTGCCTGATCATCTTTCACGGGAAAGGGCAGTTGCAAATATCCCATCTAACCGGCGTGGATGAACTGCAATTAAACATCGGAGATTCAAATCCGTTCGGGGTTATCAATGTCGGGGATGCGTCCGGGCTTTATACGAAACTGGAAGCCATTGAAAATCCGCTTTTCTCTCTTTCTAAAAATGCATTCAATAAACCGCTCTTTGCAGATGTGGACAATTACAATTCCCCGGTAAATATCGTCATCGGCGCCCGCAGGTTTGTAGCAGGCTGGAATTCATGGCGGGTCAGCACAATGGGGCTGATGCACGTTGGTACGGGTGAGGGGCCGCAAATTATCCAAATGTTTGGGCGGGGCGTCCGCCTCAAGGGATACGAGATGTCTCTCAAGCGGCATACGGCGCTTGAAGGCGCAAGCCCACAAGACGGTGAACAGCTTAAACTTTTGGAAACACTGAATATATTTGGCCTCAAAGCCAACTACATGGATAAATTCAAAGAGTATCTGCAAAAAGAAGGCATTAAGGTTGATCGAATCACTTTTATATTACCGACAAAGAAGCAGTTTACAAAGATAAAAGACCTGAAAATCCTGAAGAAAAAGGATGGTGCAGGCGAGTTTCAATACTCTGGTATGCGCTTTGAGTTACCAAAGAAACCTTATGAGAAAGGCACCGTAACACTTGATCGTTACAAACATTTGCAGGTTCTTGAATCGGGAAATAATCAAACAGGATATGGAGCATCTGCCAGGCAAACACAAAAATTTGAGAAAAAACATCTGGCCTTAATAAACAAGAGAACGGTTTATCACAAGGTTTTGGAACGAAAACGCAGATTTTCCTGGCACAACATGGCTATTTCCCAGGAAACAGTGAACACACTGCTTGAAAGTGATGGCTGGTATGATCTTTATATCCCTCCTGAAAAACTTGATTTATCACATTATGGCAGAGTGCGCGAATGGGAAAATCTTGCGGTCGACCTGATTTCTGAGTATGCAAGCCAGTATTGGCGGGAAAAAAGAAGTGTTTGGGAGCATGAATATATGGAAATCGTGGCACTGGATGACAAAAACTTGAATTATGTCCAGAAATACGAAATTTCAATTGATAAAAAAGAGGAGAATTTCATACGGGATATTGAGCGATTGGTGGGGCAGGTGAATGAAGGGTATTATGGACAAACGTTGAATTTGATGGATGTGAAAATATCATTTCTGGCGCCAGACTTTCATGCATACATACCTTTGCTCTGCGCCAATGCGCAAAAAACCGTTCAAATCACCCCGACGCCTTTAAATGATGGGGAAGCCAGTTTTGTTAAGTACCTGGAAGATATCGTGGAGAATATGAACTTACCTTTTCTGAATGGTAAAGAAATATACCTGATGAGAAATCTGAGCCGTGGGAGAGGCGTTTCTTTTTTCGATGATTATTCCTTCTACCCCGATTTCATCCTTTGGGTTAAAGACCCACAAAGACAAAACATCCTGTTCATAGACCCAAAAGGTCTTAAGATATACAACAGCAAAATGCAATCCAAAGTGGACCTGCATAAACAGATCAAGGAAATCGAGAAAAAGATTCAAAACAAAAATCCCGAAATTTTCCTGCATTCCTATATCTGGTCGCATACACAGCCCGAAGATATTGGCACGGATAAGGCAATGTCTCTTGATGAATGTCATAAGAAAGGCATCTTCATTGCTTCCGGGAAGGGTCTGGAGTTGGCGAAACTGCTGGAACACTCGCTTACTTGAGCGCATCCCGGTCTTGGTCGGTTTTCATGGAAACCGAGCCTCTACGCTGCTGGTTTTGGCAGTTGACTATATATTCAAAGAAAGAGGGGATGGGATTTATATGAAAATTACTAGTTATTGTGTGGCCATGATGATCATAAAAAAGGTGATAGATTGATAAATTAACTGAATATAAAAGTTATGGGAAAAAAAGAATGAACAAATAAAATTTCTCCTGAGATATTCTACAATGTAAGGATAGAGGATGAAAAAAATACCTGTGTCCGCAGGTTAAAAAGATAAAATAGTTTACAATTTGATATTAATTTTAAAGAAGGTCATAATGTGTTCTTTTTTAGAAAAAAATGTAAATGTAAAACTCTCGTCACGTTGTTTCTTATCTCTCAAATAACATATTGTTTGGATACCTCTACCTCTTTTGAAGATGCTTTTTTTACTTTAGAACTAGAAGAAGGTTTCTTCTCTCATTCTTTCTTTAAAGAGGGTGAGGAAGTGGATTATGGCGCGCAAATTGCTTTGTCTGGAAATTCTTTTATCATTTCAGAAAGTTCGGCCAAAGTAGAAAATGCCATAGGGGGCCAAAATGATGTTGGTAGAGTATATCTATATAGTAGAAGCTCTGGTATATCTCCCTGGTCAAGAGAAATGTTATTTGAAGATAGTATGCCTGAATGCGGAGAAAAGTTTGGCCAAAGTATATCCTTTGATTCTAATATAATAGCAGTGGGAGTGCCTTTGGATGATGACGAAAACAAAGGACTGCAAACTTCTCCCCAGACAGGGGCATGTCAAAGTGGTCTTGAGGGTTGCAGTCATGCTACAACTGAAATGAATTGCATTGTAGATTCAGGAGCAGTACATGTTATGGAAAAAAACTCTGAAGGAGTTTGGTTCAATTCGAGTTATATTAAACCTACCATTTCGAATGAAGGATATCAATTTGGATTCAGCACGGCAGTGAATAATGACACACTTGTTGTATCTGCATATGGAGATGATCTATCCGGATGTAGTAGTGTGTCGCGGGATGTAAATGTATTCAATAATGATTCCATTGATCTGAATATATGTAATACAGAGGAAGCAGATACATTATCCTCAAGAGAAAACTCCGGATCGGTGTATATCTACAAAAGAAGCCAGGATAATTCATGGATATTGGATGCATTCGCAAAACCCTCTAACATAACGGGCTCTCTTGGTTTTGGGGTAAGGGTCGACTTGGAGGGAGAACATATTGCAGTGGCCGCCATTAAAAGCATATTAGATTCTGATCCAATAATAACTTTAGAGGGTAGACCATTAAAAGATGCTTCTTCTGTATATGTTGACTCTGGTGTTATTTATCTGTTTCAAAAAGAATCAATAGGAGAACCCATAAGGGATGTAGATGGCAATATGATCTCTATTGATTTCTTTTGGACGCAGAGTGCTTACATTAGAGGGGTGAATACAAAAGAAGGGGATTATTTTGGCTGTTCTGATCCAAATACACGCAATCAATGCATATTTGTAAATGAAGATACTCTAGTCGTTGGGGCCCCTGGTGAAGATGGGCAAGGAAATGGAGTGTCAAATCAAAATGGTCATGATCCTCTGAATTCGGGTAGGAATAATTCAGGTGCGGTTTATGTATTTAGAAAAATAAACAATGATTTTTGGGTACAAGATGCTTATATAAAAGCCCCAGACCCTGACCAGGGCGATCAATTTGGATGGTCTCTGGATGCATCCTCATCCGGAAATACGATTGCGGTAGGCGCTCCTTTTGCAGATGGCAAAGATAATGCGAAAGAAGACCAGGGTGCCGTGTATATTTTCAAAAAAACGAATGAAGGGGAATGGTATTTTGCCTTTATGCTGGATGATACTCCTATTAGAGGAGGATCTCAATTTGGTTATTCTATTAGCATGCAATCAAATAATGAAGTTGTTGTTTCTGCTATGGCAGATAAGAGTAACTTTCAATCTATCAAGAATGGTCTGGGAGCATCTGGCTATGAAAATGCATCTGATGTCGATTCATCTGATACTGTTTCTCCTGCCATTTATTTTTATCAAACTTCTTTTTTAATCGTTGAGCCTTCAGGTCAAAGAAATATTTATAATAGAGAAACCAAGACATTTGTTGTTCAGGAATAGTGTTGATCAAAAAAAATAAAGACCGATTTGAATTCAGCCAGAGATATGATTGTATTGTAATTGGCGGAGGCCACTCGGGGGCAGAGGCCGCTCATATTACTGCTAAGGCAGGATTAAAAACAATGCTCTTGACCATGAATTTGGATACGATCGGACAGATGAGTTGCAATCCATCTATAGGCGGTATCGCTAAAGGCCACATCGTAAGAGAAATTGATGCATTGGGGGGGATCATGGGCAAGGCAATTGATCAAACAGGCATTCATTTCAAGATGTTAAATCGTTCTAAAGGCCCTGCGGTTTGGGGTCCAAGAGCCCAGGCAGATAAAAAATTATATCAAAATCAGATCAAATATATACTTGAAAGTACTCCTAACCTGGATATTCTACAGGATGGAGTGGAAGACATTTTGATTCAGGATTCTTGTGTAAAAGGAGTATTGACCAAAAGGAATATTGAGTATTTATCTGATCATATTATTCTTACCACAGGAACATTCTTAAAGGGTCTGATCCATCTGGGAGAACACAATGTAAAAGCAGGCAGATTAGGAGATACAAGATCGGATCAGCTTTCTTTTTCTTTAGAAAAGATTGGTTTAAAGTTAGGTAGGATCAAGACAGGAACTCCCCCCAGATTGCATAAGAATAGTATTGATTTTGGTCTCATGGAAGTACAAAATCCTGATGAGCATCCACAGCCTTTCAGTTATGAATTTGACTATTCAGGAAAGCCACTCCCTTTGCCTCAGGTAGATTGCCATATTACCCATACAAATCATAAGACACATGAGATCATAAGAGAAGATCTTTTTCGATCTCCCATATATGGCATAAAGAAAAGCATTTCTTCGATAGGACCGCGCTATTGTCCTTCCATTGAAGATAAAATTGTTCGCTTTTCGGATAAAGAAAGACATCAGCTTTTTATTGAACCGGAGGGGCTTAACACAAATGAAGTATATGTAAATGGTATTTCGACCAGTCTACCTGAAGATACTCAATGGAAGATCGTGCGCAGTATTCGTGGCTTAGAAAATGCAATGATCATGAGGCCTGGATATGCGGTAGAATATGATCATATATATCCTACAGAACTTACCCCCTGGCTGGAAACTAAAAAAATAAAGGGGCTGTTTTTCGCCGGTCAGATAAACGGGAGTACTGGTTATGAAGAAGCCGCTGGACAGGGAATCATTTCTGGTTATAATGTAATCCATAAATTCAAAAAATTGCCTCCTCTGATTCTTAGAAGAAATGAATCTTACATAGGAGTCTTAATTGATGATCTTGTTACTAAGGGAGTCGATGAACCTTATAGGATGTTCACTTCCAGGGCAGAGTACAGACTATTTTTAAGACAGGATAACGCTGATAAGAGATTGATGAAATATGCTTACAGGCATAAATTAGATAATGGTCAATATAAAGAAATGCTTAGTATCTATAAAAGATTTTTCCAGATCAAGAGAAAAATTAAGAAAGAAAGATTGAACGCGAATGATGTTAAAGAATTAAATATTTATGATCTGAAAATATCTAAAGGGGATTTTTATGAGAGCCTCTTTAGAAGGCCGCAGCTTACTCAAGAGATCATAGATTCCATATTCTCTATATTAGAAAGACCCTCTCATCTGAATATTACTTTAGATAAGGCAAGTAAAGTAAAACTTTTTATAGAGATGAAATATGATGCTTATATTAAACGTGAAAAAGATAAAATTCACAGGCAGCAAAACTCCTCCTTAAAGCCGATTCCGGATAATATGGATTATGATTCTATAAATAGTATTAAACATGAGGCACGCCAAAGACTTAAAAAAATAAAGCCATCTACCATTGGTCAAGCTTCTCGGATACAGGGCATTGATCCTACTGTAATAGACATTCTCCTGATCTATTTAGATAGTAGCAGGGGTAGTAGATAACCTAAGAGATGATTTTTAATTTTTTCAATAAAAGTAAAAAAGTTTGACATAAGGAGTATATTTTTTGATTCTGGAATTAAGTAATATATGTCCATTAGCCGAAACATATATTGGGTACAAATATGAAAAATAAAATATTTCTTTTGATCACTATTTTCTTCATTGCAGGGAACTCATTATATTCAGAATCCGTAATTGATAAAGCAAAGAAGCAAAGGGTAAAAAACCTTTATTATTTGATTTTTTTGAATACTCCTGTAGCTAATTTTGGCAATGCCGATCAAAAAAAAGAATATGAAGAACTTAAATTTCAGTATGGAAGGGCATTGAGTCTTTATTTTGAAAATAATTTTTTAGGAGCTTATAGAGGATTTGCAAATATTCTGGAAACTATTGAAGAAATATACGAAAGAACAAGTCTGGACTATATAGATCGTACGAATGAAATGCTGCAAGAAGCGATTTCTTCCTTAGTCGAAATAGATGTCAAGTACCACCGCAGCAGTACCATAATTGATAGAATGCTAACCAACATTGAACCCCCTCATGAAAAGGCATTTTATGACCCTAAAGAATTTCATTTTACTTATGACAAACGAGCCATGATAGGAAATATGGATAATGCTTATCAACTAATACAATATGCAAAACAATTAAGAAAAAAAGCCATTGATCTTGATAAATATTTAGAAGAAGGAAAGCAAATATCATCCTCTTCTCGTCTTAGAAAAGTAGACAATTACCAGAGAGCGATAGAACTATGCAGGCAGGCAAAGAGAAATGCATTAGCTGTATATCAATTGATCAATAGACATAAAATAGTAGAAAGTTCCAGGCATGAAGGTAATCCATATCTTCGGGAAAGGAAGCTGGATCCTGTATTTGATACCAGGATTCCAGAGAAATATATAGTCGATGCAAATGATGCTCTCAATAGAGTTCATAGCGACGAAATAAGTTTAAAGATTGATTTAAAATATTATGATAAAGAGTTGAAAAAAAGAAAAGAATCAGCTAATAAAGTCAACAATAGATCGACCCCAAATAGAGCAGTTCCTGTTACACCTGGGAACCAGACCAATAGATAATAAACTCTATATCCTTACAAGAGTTCATAATTGATAAAGGAGAATTCTGCATGTTTCTCCTTATGAGTAACCTTATAATTCTTCTCATCAATAGGGGGGAAGAAAGCGTCCCCTGAATATTTACTATGGATTCTGGTTAAATATATCTTATCCACTAATTTCTTGGCTAAAGCATATTCGAATACCTTTTCCCCGCCAATGATAAATACCTCGTCGAGTCTTTGGCATTTTTTCAATGCTTCTTCAAGAGAATGTACCACCATGCATTCTGGAAAACCCAAAACGGAAAAATCTTTTTGTCTGGTCAATATAATAGAAACTCTGTTAGGAAGAGGCCTCTTCATAGATTCAAAGGTTTTTCTGCCCATAATGATATGATGTCCTGTAGTGATCTCTTTAAATCTTTTTAGATCCTTTGGGATATGCCATGGAAGGCTGCCTTTTTTACCAATTACAGAATTCTCCGATGCAGCCGCGATCAAAGAAATCTTCATACTGATACTTTTGCCTTTATATGCGGGTGCGCTTTATAATCTATCAATTCAAAATCCTCGTATTCAAAATCAAAAATAGAAGTTTTTTGGGGATTCAAAGAGATCGAAGGCATTGGATATGGTTTTCGTTTAAGTTGCAGTTTAGATTGCTCTATGTGATTAGAATAAATATGTGCATCTCCAAGCGTATGTATAAATTCATGTGCTTCTAAACCACTCACCTGAGCCACCATGAGTGTTAATAAGGCATAAGAAGCAATATTAAAGGGCACTCCTAAAAAGACATCTGCGCTTCTTTGATAAAGCTGACAAGAAAGTTTATTCCCTGCTACATAAAATTGAAATAATATATGGCAAGGGGGGAGAGCCATTTTATCTAATTCAGATACATTCCAGCTGCTGACCAGGAGTCTTCTGCTGTTGGGTTTTTCTATGAGTTCATTCATTAAATTAGCGATTTGATCAATCTTTTTATTATCCGGGGCAGACCATGACCTCCATTGGCTACCGTAGATAGGGCCCAGATCTCCATTTTCATCCGCCCATTCATCCCATATACTTATCCCATTTTTATTTAGGAAATGAATATTCGTATCCCCTTTTAAAAACCAAATGAGCTCATATATAATAGACTTTATATGTAATTTTTTGGTGGTTACCAGGGGAAAGCCTTTAGAAAGATCAAATTTCATTTGATAACCAAAAAGGCTAAGGCATCCTGTACCAGTTCGGTCTTTTTTATAGACACCTTTGTCGAGTATATTTTGGAGAAGGCCTAAATATTGATGCATTTATGATCAGCGCTTTAAGTCTATTATACTATCTTCTTTATGAATTATTTCTTCTAAGGTCATTTTAGAAGAAATAGGAATACAGTTGTTCTTTTTTTTAAATTTAATTTCTTTATGCCATGAAGGATACGACCATTTTTTTTCTTCGTTTAAAAAACTACTTGGTACAAAACGCCTGCCATTTATAAATCTACCCTTTGTATTATCACATTCGTCCATTTTTATATTTTTATAAAAACATGATGCAATTGAAATAGAAAGTAAAATAAGTAAAAAATTCATTCTTTTCTTCCTTATATGCTTGTTTTAAAAAGTATAGGAGAAATAGCCACTATTATTTTTTAAATAGATACAGAATGTATAAAGATTGACGTCTAAAATAATAAAAAATTTTAGTATTACTTTGTTTGATCATAGTAAAAAACGGTCATATACATGCCCTTTCTTTGCTTTTTGAGAAAGATAATTTCAAAATAATTGTTAAAAATATTCATATAATATGAACTCATTTAAAGAATTTAAAAATATTGTAGAGCCAAATGATATATACAGGCTACGTTTGGAATATCTTTTTTTAAAGAAACCTTCTTTTTTTATCAAATATTCTAAAATGGAAGAGGATGATCTTTATAGAGAAACAGTTCCTTATGAATTTTTTATTTCTGAAGAAAATTTCAGTAAACTAAAAAAGCTACTTGAAAACTCTTATCCTGTTTGGAGTAATAAATATATTCAAAAATATCCTTCTTACATAGTCTCCATTTTACCCAAATTAGAGTCAAACTCTAAAGAAGTGATCTTCAAATTAGGTAGAAAATCAATTCATAAAAAATATAGAATTAAAGGCCTGAAATTATATTTTGAAGATACCTTTTCCATAAAAGATATATTGGCAGCGGCAACAGACCTAAGCAGATGGCCTTTTCTGGAATATCCCGATTTATCTAAAGAGGGTTTAAAAAAGGCATTACTTGAAATAGAGAATCTTACTTATTCTCAGAAAAGAAATTTTTTCAATAAGATCATTTTAGGTAGAAAGCCTTCTTATGGCCTCCTTTTTCTGGATGCCCATAAAGTTTTGCAAGAATTTCTACCCGAGCTCACATCTGGCAGAAATTTAACCCAGAATCGCTTTCATGCCTATGATATTTATGAACATTCTTTGAAGGCATTGGATGGGGCAATGAAGGCAGATTTGATCGTAAGATGGGCAGCCTTATTGCATGATATTGGTAAGGTACCTACCAGAAAAGAAAAAGAAAATGGTGAAGCCAGTTTTCATAACCATGAAATTTTATCCGCCAAGATGTTGGTCCCGATCATGAAAAGGCTTGGCATCTCTAAAGAAATAGGGATGCAGATCAAATTTTTAGTTAGAAATCACATGTTTCATTATACGAAAGAATGGACAGATAAAACGGTAAGAAGATTTTTAAGGAAAATAGACCTCAAAGATCTGCAGAGTCTAATAGATCTTAGGCTTGCGGATAGAAAAGGTTCTGGCAAGAAAAAATCTTTTCCTAAAGGGCTTGAAATGTTGGTTAATCATATACAGCATGTTCAACAGAAAGATAATGTTCTTAAAGTAACTGATCTGGGTATTGATGGCCACCAGTTGATGGAACTAGGAATAGAGCCTGGGCCAGGAATGGGGCAAATATTAAAAATCCTATTAGAAGAAGTATCATCCAAAAAACTCTCCAATGAAACAGAGACATTAAAGAAAAGAGTAAAGGAACTACTTTCCAATTCTGAATTATTAACATCTAAAGCATGAATCATTTTAATAATCGTTTAGGGCATAGAATATGGATATGTGCCGGTGGTACAGGTGGGCATATTGCACCTGCTACATCTTTAGCCATGAACTTCATTAAAAAGAAATGTTCTGTTGTTTTCATCACCCTGGAAAAAGATATGTCTTATCCGGATATACAAAAATTGAAGGATCATAAAAATATTGATGTATTTACTTATAAGGCCGAAAGAATCCCTCGAAATGTTTTGCAGATATTTACATTCATTTCTACATTCTTACATTCCCTTTCTTTTTTGAACCGTCTCCGTAAAAAATATCCTCCTGGTGCTGTTTTAGCCATGGGAGGCTATCCTGTTTTTAATGTGCTTGTATGGTCTAAAATTCATAGGGTCCCTTATTTTATATGCGAACAAAATACTGTATTAGGCAGAATCAACAAACTTTTTAAAAAAAGAGCTAAAAAAGTATTTTTATCTTTCCCCATAGATCATCATTGGGAAAATTATGTTATTTCTGGCAATCCATTAAGGGAATCAATAATATTTAAAAAAAAGGAATTTCAGCATCTTTCTAAAGCTAAAATTCTGCCTAAAACTATATTCATCATAGGGGGTAGTCAGGGGGCAAATGACCTGAATGAACTTTATTTAAAAATGATAGAAGACAGCTTTTTCGCTAAAACAAAGATATTCATTTCAACAGGCGAAAAGTATTTTAAAAAAATAATATCTAAGAGGAGAAAGAAAGATGAAGTTTATTCTTTTATCAATGACATGAAAAAATTTTTAATGAAATCCGATTGTGTTATATCCCGTTCAGGGAGTAGCATGTTATTTGAAATATTAAGTAGCAGAAAACCGGCTATTTTTTTGCCTTATCCTTATGCCACTCACAATCATCAAAAAGAGAATGCATTATTTCTAAAGAAAAAAGGACTGGCTGCCATAGTGGATATTCGTCCTTTTGATGCAGAGAATTCTTTAGAGGAAATCAAAAATATATTGATAAGCAAAGAGTTTGTATCCATAAGGGATAATATGCAAAAACATAGCATCCCTTTAGATGCTCATGAAAAAATTACAGATATGATCTTGCAATATATTCCCAGATTCGATCCCCATTAGAATAATAGAATTGATCTTTATGTTTTGTATGGCATACATAAAAGTAGAATGCCATTATATGAAAAGCTACCTCTTTTATCTATTGATAATAAACTGACCACTGGAGAAAGATAAGAATGCCATGCCTCTTGATCTTGATAGATTAAGAAGGCTTACGGAACAACTGCTTCTCCAGTGCTTCTAACTGTTTATAGTGGGTTGATTAAAAAAGCAATATAGTGGTGCAGTAGAAGCCTTTAAAACAATAACATAATAGGAGGTAGCCCTATGAATTGTTTTGTAGGAATAGACAATTTCAAACTGACTCATTTTGTCAATATAATTGATGAAATAGGGAGCCTGTGCCTCAACACAGAAGAATAATTTACTACATTGTAATCTATATCGTATTTTTTGTTCCCTAAAGTTTTTAGTCTGTTTTAGAATCCCAAAAATAGTTTCAGCAGAGGCTTTCTCTATTCTCTTTCCTACATTTCTTTCTACCTGGGACAATATCGGAACCAATTGCTTTAAATCATTTTCTGCATTACTTTCCGCAATATCAATCGCTACAATATAACCTTCAGAAGAAGATGCTTGTATATTATAACTTTGAGATATTTTTCCATTCCGTTTCATGAATTTTCCATCATCGTCAGTAAGGTTTATTTTAGAATCGAGAGAAAATTCTTCTGCTCTCTTAAGGCATTCCTTTATCTTCATGTATTTCTCTGCTTTCTTTAACATCAAATCATCTTCTGTATCCAAAAGCTTAACAAATGCATAAATTTCGTGATTCTTATCAAGATTATCTCCCAGAATACGGGAAAACATCATAATAAAAATATTAAATTTTTTATTGACACAATGAGAAGCTATTATATAGAGATACTGAAGCAATTATAATAGTACATTGTCTTAAATGTTCTATTCTGTTGTGTTTAAATGATTACAAATAATACTATTTGAGAGGAGAATAAATGAAAAAATTTAATATTTTTATTATGATGGTTTTCATTGCAATCAGTTTCTTTTTGCATTGTGATAATGAAGATTCAAATGGCAATGGGGATGATCCACAAATGATGGATCCAAATGGCAATGAGAATGATGGTACCTTTGAACAAGTCTGTGCAATCAAAGGAACTAGTAGTGCTCTTATTAGTCAGAAGTGCTATGAGACCAATACAGGAGAAGTCAATTTTGGAGCTGATGGTAGACCAGAAGAGACTGAATTTGCTCGCCTATGTAGATTAAGAGTTAATAATGTTTATGCAACTGGGAGTACTTGTGAAAGTGTAGACTCAGATGACGATGATTATAGTTTTAACAAAAAATGTGAAGACCAAACATTTGATCTGGACTCTAAAAGAACAGGAGATCAACGCCGTTTTATGGGTAATATTCATTTAGGAGTTGCCGAACTAGATTGTCCTTAATATTGTCTAAATTAGGCAACTGTAAATTGACCGTTAATATACTCCTTGATACTAAAGAAGTAATACCTGTGCCTGTAGGGTGAAAAAAGCCAGTTTTCCTATTTTGGTGGATCCACTCTTCTGTTTTTTAAATAGTGGATATGGCTAAAATATTAGAGTTCATTTTTTATTTGTTTTTTTCTGGAGAACTCTATAATTTGCTTTTTTATTTTCTATAAAACATCGGTCTTAGTGCCAACGAATTCCAATTGATTTGATCGTAAATTAATTCTCTTAAAAATCAAATCATAGATAATTTATATTACGATCAATCAATTTTTTATCCGAAAAATGTACTACAGAGCTACTTTTTTATAGTCTTATTTCTCTAGTATTTATTAAGAAAAACTTGACTTTAAAAGTTCAATTTAGACTCTGTATAATGTTAGCAAAATTGATAGACGAAAAAAGAGATCAGGATTATCGAAAGATGTAAAACCTTTTGTTGGGGGCGTAGCTCAGTTGGGAGAGCGCTACAATGGCATTGTAGAGGTCGCCGGTTCAATCCCGGCCGTCTCCAATACATTTTTTTAGTATATACATCTATGAATTTAATAAATTCTATAGAATATAATTCAATAGAATTTTTGCTATAAAGAACCAGTACTATGAAATTTCAAAAGAGTAATGGAGACAGGCTGGTTATTGGAGGAGCAATTCGAACTCCTTTTGGACAGTCTGGGAAGAGTTTATCTAAATTTCAATCTATTGAGCTTTCTTCTAAATTGGCAGAACAAATCTTTAAAAAAGAGAATATTAAAAAAGAAAATATAGATGGTGTCATTGTAGGTGAAATATTTCAATCTTCCAAGGCTCCTAATGCTGCCAGAGTTCTTTCGGTTAAACTTGGCTTGCCGATTGATTCTACAGCTGCTTGTATATCCAATAATTGTGTCTCTGGCTATGAAGCCATTAGCGAGGCCGCTAGAAGAATTTTGCTAGAAGAAAATGAAATCATATTAGTGGTAGGCCAGGAGTCCATGAGCAATATGCCTGTTTATTTCAATCATGCATCCTGGAATTCTAAAACGGCTAATTCGGCTAAGATCATTCAAAATTGGGATTCGATCAAAGAAGAAGTGGAAATTATAGATTCTGTAGAAGAGGGCCTTACTGATCCAGTTAGAAATGCCAACATGGCAGAAACAGGAGAAGTGGTTGCGCAAAAATTAGGACTCAGTAAAGAAGAATTAGATGAATATGCCCATTCCTCCTATTCAAAAACATATAATGCCTTGATAAATGGAGATTATGATCCCTATCTTTTACCCATACAACATGAAAAAGGGGTATTAGATAAAGATGAATATATAATGAGCAAAGTAGGTCTAATCCGAAAGCCAGAAAGATTTGCAAGGGTATCTCCTATCTTTGACATGCCCCCCCATACAAGCCTAAAGAAATTCTATGCAAAATACGGATCATGGATAGGCAAAGAATACGATGAAAATACTTCAAAGGCGACTATCTCTCTATTCAATGCCTGCCCTCGTTCAGATGGAGCGGGGGCATTGATCCTTACCACAGAATCAAAGGCGAAAAGTCTGGGGCTGAATATACATGCCTTTATAAAGGCATGGGCAAATGCAGGAATTGATCCTATTTATATGGGATTGGGAATGGCCCATTCCATGCAAAAGGCATTGAATGTATCAGGGCTCTCCTGGGATGATATGGACTTCTTTGAAATTCATGAAGCATTTGCTTCCACTGCCTATGGTAGTATTAAGTTCATCAGTGAGGAAATGGGATATGATCTTTTGAGCCGTTATAAAGAAGGAGATATCAATCGCAATGGAGGTACTCTTGCCATTGGGCATCCTCTGGGAGCTACTGGGATCAGGGTTGCCATCAATCAAATTTTAGGATTTCAACAGGACAAAGATTCTAAATACTCAATGGGTACTATATGCGCTGGCGGAGGGGTTGGAGGCGCCTTTATTTTAGAGAGAGCCACATAAAAATTCTGATAGAATGAATCAAATTCAGGTTTCTTTTATTCTACATTCATCATAATATCCACAAATAGAATTGTTTCAATTTTCTCATAGACTTATCCAATGGTTCAAAGAGAACAGGGTTTCTTATTCTTTTCGCCAAAACAGAAGTCCCTATAGGGTATGGATATCTGAGGTAGTATTACAACAGACCAGGATATCTTATGCTTTAAAGAGTCTGGAAGCTTTTCTAAAAAATTTTCCTGATCTAAACAGACTGGCCAAGGCTTCTGAAGAAGAAGTTTTGCTTTCTTTTAAAGGCTTGGGATATTATAATAGAGCCAGAAATATCTTAAAAGGAGCAAAGTATATTTGTAATGAGCTAGGCGGAAAGTTTCCTGAAAAGTATTCTGAACTCATTAATATCCCTTCCATAGGGGATTATACAGCCGCTGCCATATCCTCCATTTGCTTTGCAGAGAGAAGACCTGCCATAGATGGTAATGTTAAGAGAGTATTAGCCCGCTTTCTTATGCTGCCAGAGGATATTTCTGATCGCAAATTCATTCAAAAGATAGAAAATTTTTTGGAACCCATCTTCAAAGAAATGAAAGAGCATCCAGGAGACTTGAATGAAGCTTTAATGGAGTTAGGGCAAAAAATATGTTTTTCTAAGAATCCTGATTGCGGTATATGTCCTTTAAAAGAAGAATGCATGGCATTCATTAACAAAGAACAAAATAATTATCCAAGGAAGAATATCAATAAGAAAGAAATAAGAGTTATCTGGCTTGTATTCATTGTGAAATATGGAGATAAGATTCTTTTGCAAAAAAATCCAACATCTTATTTTTTAAAAGATCAATGGGCATTCCCTTCTTTTATCTTTTTTGAACGAGACCATCAATTACTGCCTACTTATTTCAAGGAATTGCCACAAGAAATATCTAAAAAATTATTTTACAGGGCCCGCAATATCATAAACAATCTTAAAAAGAATAAGAAATTTCAATTTGAGAAGCATACCATAACTCATCATAAAATAAAGATAGTCACTGATGAATTTGACATAAAATTAGAAGACGCGAAAAATGCTGACCAAAAGCAAATGAAATGGATAAAAATAAAAAATGTAGCTAGAATCCTTGTTTCGCATGCAATGCAAAAATCCTGGAAATTGTATATCCAAAAAGAGAGTATTTTTTTTAAAGATGAATCTTCGTGATTGAATTTAGTAATTCTTCCAGTTCTAAAGAGGCTATTTTTTTTGATTGGATACATTCCTGGATAGATTTTTTTTCTGCATTCATCTTTTTAGTAAGACATTTTTCTAAGAAGAGATATAGATCCCATAAAATTTCTTTAGAATCTATATCTATTTTATTTTTTTGCGTATATTCTTTTTCTTTTTGGAGGCTTGAATTTAATTTTTCTAAAGATGCCTCTGATATTTCTGGTTTTTGTGTAATATAAGATAGCTGTCTTAATTTATATAGATTCAATTTAACTAGAGAATTCATCATTCATATAATTTGTTTCTAATCCAGGGAGTTATATTTAATCGAAGAACTACCATGGTATTATATTCCGACGACGATAAAACTTCCCAGTTTGAGTACTTGCTTCTACCAACCACACTGCTGTATCCACACCTTCTTCCAGGCTAAGAGTAGCATTCGGTCCTCCCATATCCGTTTTGACCCACCCCGGACAAACATTATAAATATTTATATCAGAACCAATGTCTGTGTTCATGGTAATGGCGGCAGCATTTAATGCGGCCTTAGATAAACGATAAGCTGTAGAACCACCTCCCATATCCAGAAGAGCACCCATGCCACTTGATATATTGATCACCCTGGGATCTTCAGATTTTTTGAGTAATGGATATAATTTTTGAATGAGCAATATAGGCCCAACAGTATTTGTTTCAAAGGTTTTCATTAATTGGTTTCGATCCACAGATAATGAGTTATTCTGATTCATCAATATCCCTGCATTATTGATCAATACATCTAGTTTACCAAACTTCTGTTTTATAAAATCATAAATAGTCTGGATGGAAGCATCATTTGTAACATCCAGTTGATGGTATATACAATCCTTCTGAGTCTTTTGGTTGATCTCATCACGAACCGCTTTACCAGAAGTACTGTCTCTGGAGGTTAAGATTACCTCATATCCTTTGAGCAATAAATGTTTGGAAGCTTCTTTACCCAGTCCGCGGTTAGCTCCCGTGACCAAAATTATTTTTTGCATAATATTTTATTATTCGTTACTAATAATGTAACACGATTTATAATGTAAAGATTATTCTTTACACATTGAAAATACTTGACAATGCATAGAAATGATATTATTTAGAATCATAGGATGAAATACATAACAAAATTATTCTTCATTTCTTTTCTAGTGATATTTGTATTTTCTTTGATCCAGTGTTCTAATGTATCTTCTGAAGATAGAAATGATGATGATGATGATGATGAACCTGTGCAAGAGATTGTTCCTCAATATAACGTGGAAGGCCCCTTAGGTTTGTTTCCTGTTATTCCCGCGGCAACTATAAGAGCACTCTTAGATGGAAGTCCGGACATCGAACAATTTGTAATCGATCTTGGTTTTCAAACTGATCAGATACAATATGACATATCTTATTTCAAGATCACTTATAATGTGACATTCAATAGTAGAAATTTTCAATCTTCTGCATTGATCGTAGTACCCCAAAGAGATGAAAATGAAGAATTATCTTTAGTGTCTGTTCAACATGGTACCCGTATTGCAGATTATGAAACTCCTTCTGCCTGGACCGCACAAGAAGGAATAACGCGATTAACGATCCCAGAGGGTCTGATCGATGCATTAGTGGGTGGGCATCTTACAGTGGATCCGGATTATTTTGGCTTTGGAGACTCAATGGATATTTTTGATGTTCATCCTTACCATGTGGCGGACACGTATGCAACCGATGGGATTGCTGCCATTAGGGTAGCCAAGGCATTTGCCAAAAGAATGAATATAAAATTAAATGGAAATTTATTTTTAAGAGGGTACTCTGAAGGTGGTTTTGCTACTCTTGCCCTGCAAAGAAAAATTGAAAGTGACCCTGATATAAAAAGAGAATTAAAACTCACTGCTGTTGCAGCAGGTGCAGGTGCCTACAATTTATTATACACTTCATCAGAACTCATTTCCGGTAGGTTCTCTGGTAGTAGATTGCTTACTCCTTCTTATATTCCTTATGTTTACTTAGGCTATGAACAAGTTTATCAATGGGATGAAAGCAGGTTTAACAGTATATTCCAGGGAGAGACAGATGCGATCCGTTCTTTGTTTGATGGCACAAAAACAAGAAATGAAATTGAAATTGAATTAGAAAGCGAAATAACTTCTTTTTTACAGCCTGAAGCGATAATATCTCTGTCAATTCCAAGTGTGCTTGAAGAAGAGGATATCGCCATCAGACAATTCAAAGAAAGACTCATAGAAAACTCTGTTCACACTGGCTGGAAACCAGAATCGCCTACAAGACTTTACGTATGTACCAATGACGATATTGTGCCTTCTGGAAATACCACCAGGCAAGCAGCGGCGCTGGTAGACAATAATGTAAAAGACTCTACAGAACATTTGAGGCTAGATATCCTGGAATCTGCATTGGTAAAAGATGAATCTATAGACGCTACACATGTAAGCTGTCCTCTATATGCAACTCCTATACTAGAATGGTTTGGTTTATTTTAATTGGAGGCAAGAATATCCTTATGCTTTTCTTTTAAGAATTTTAGAAAAAAATGGTTTGATCGATCTAAAATATTAAATACATCCTGAAAAGCACCGGAGCCCATTCCATAAGGATCTGGCACATCCATGTTAAAATGATCCGGATCAAAAGACCTCATTTTGAGCACTTTTTCTTTAGGGAGTGATGAATCATTAATTAAACTTATTTTATTGCTTTCATCCATTGAAATAAAATAATCAAAATGCTCCGCGTCCTGCTGTTTTACGCGCCTTGCTCGTTGCTTAGTCAGATCAATATCATTTAGTCTGGCAATCTGAATAGAACCATAATGAGGCTTTTCGTTTTCATGCCATCCAGAAGTTCCAGCGGAATCAATATAAAATTTATCCGCTATTTTCTCTTCTTCAATTTTCTTTTCAAAAATACCTTGGGCTAAAGGGGAGCGACATATATTCCCCAGACAAACAAATAAAATATGGATCATTATTATTAGGCTTAAATATTAGATCAATAGATATAAAGTCTACTTTTTTTTGTCTTAACTGAATTTAATAATTTGACAACAGCTGTCAATGATAGGTTGTTATTTGCTCTATGAGTAACACAATTGGAAAATAGTCACATTCTTTAGTGGTTGGGATGATATGTAATATGTAACAAAAGGCAAAGTTATTGTAAGACTGCACCTTGTTTTTTTTTCACTATAAATAAAAAAATCCTTGATGAATGGTCATGCTATTGTATATTAAAAAGAAATGAATGAATATCTATTTTAAAATGTTTTTACGCTATACTATTTTCAAGAAAATTACTATATTCCTTATTTTTGTCTTATTATTTTATCTGCCATATTATTCTTATAGTAGTAAAAGAATGCAGACAGTTTCTATTCTATTTAAACCTGTTAGAGGGGCAAAATATTATGAAATTTTCTTTTTAGAAGAACCAGTTCAGACTGTACATGAAAAAAAGATCATCAGAGTAAAAAAGTCACCGGTAAAGAAAAAGATTGAGACCCGTTTTAAATTTTTTCAGATAAGAGCTGCTTTTTCAGAAAGCATAAAAACAAATTGGAGTGAATCCTATGTTTTTAATCAAGTCGATATTGGCTATGATCATTCTGGTATGAAAGAAAACTCAGATGTAAGATATAAAACTATTTTGAATATTCAATCACCATATTCTTATCAACATAATCAATTGCATGTGGGTCCTGAAACAACTTTTGATTTTATTTCAACCAATGTTACCTATCTTCTCCATAAAATAATATTCTATAGGTTCAGATGGCCAACGGAAGAGGGTTATAATTATAATTATTCTAAATTTGATAAAGTTTTTAAGGCGAATACTATTTTTAAAGATACAGAAGGAATTTATATATTTGAATTTTATTCTATAAATAACTACAATATAAAAGAAAGTTTAAACAGAGTAAAATTGTATGTTGACGTAAAAGGTCCTGTTATTTCCTTTAAAAAGATAGGTTTAAATTATATATGGAAATTAGAAGATAGAAGTAAGCCTATACGGGCGCGACTATATGTAAATGATCAACTTGAAAAATCCTTACAGGGAGAAAAAACGATCATTATTCCAAAGCAATATATTTTAGGTCGCTCAGAAGAATTGAAACCAAAAAAAGATGATCCAATTCGTAAAAAAGTAAAACTTTTTGCCTTGGATCCTTTTAATAATGAATCTATTTGGGAAGGCGATCTATGATTATATGATCAACAAAAGACGATGCTGTACAATAGAGAAGATCAAATTTCTTTTTTGAATGTGGCGGAGATTACTTTTGGTGGTTGTGGAATATAGTAAGAAACTCTTGGCAATGCCTCTGAAATATTTGAATTTAAAATTAAGCCAGTTTCTTTTTTTAATAAAACAGCTTTTACATCCCAATAGATAAATTTAGCATCCCATGGTATTGTATAGTAAATGAAATTGGTAAAAACTTTTTTCTCTTTGTTTGGCTTTTCTTTTTGATCAACAAAAAGCCGTACATAGTAATAACTACTATTCACTACTTTATTCCATTGGAATTTAACTCTCTTATCAATCCCAGCAGCAGTTTTGATCTTAACAGAAGGAGTCAAGCCTTTGGGAGGGAAAAGTTTTTTTACTTCAGCATCTATAATGAATTGATATTTATTATTTATCTTCCTTTTCTCTTTAGTATCCTGGATTATATTTCTTTTAAAATATTCTGGAATTATTTTCCAATAATATTTTCCATTTTTTAGTCCCTTCATTACATAAGAACTTCCGGATACGGTTTTTTTATGTATTGTATTGTCGAAATTTGGATCAGTTGCAAGAATAAAATTTACAGGAGAATCTTTCTTAGAACTTGTCCAGCGAAAGAGGATGGGTTCATTTTGCTTATTTACTAAGACTGTACTATTTTTAGGAAATACTGCCTTAAATTGAACGTCTTTTTGAATGGTAAAAGATTGAATTGCTGAAAATATTTCTTTTCCATTTCGAGTACTAAAAACCTGCCAATACCATGTACCCTCTTTAAATTCAACTCTGTGGGAGTTCTTATTCGTTTTTATAACTTTTTTAGCTTTGAAATCAGAGGTACTGGAGAGATGTAATTTAAAATTTTGAGTCGATGTTGGTTTATCCCAGTTTAGAGTTATTTTCTTAGAGCCTGTATTAGTAAGAATAATAGAACCATCCACTGGTTTTAGTTCTTTTATATCAATTTTCTGTAGACTCCATTCTCCGTTTGGTGCTAGACGAAATATTTTCCCAGGGTCGATCTGTTCTTCCCTGTCTTTCAGCTTAACTTTACCTTTTGTAACAGATATCTTGCTTCCATTTTTATCCTCTGAAAATTTTGCTTCCGCTGAATTGATATCAGCAAGCAATCCTGAAGATGTTTTTAATAGCACTGGTCCTTTGGATTTATTTGCTTTTGTTCGGATAACTCCTTTTTTGAGCGTCAGACCAACTTTTTGGTCTAATAGATCAATTTGGATTAGGCTATTTGGATTCAATTCGATTGTTACGCCTGAATTCAAATATATAATTGCGTCAGATTTATCTTTTGTAAGGATAGAATCGTATAAATATACAGGTGTCTTTGAATCAATATTTTCCCAGATAAAGCGGCCTAAATACTTTCTCAAAACGGAATTATATTTATAGACTACTGTTCCGATTGGTTTTTCTCTGGAAAGATTGGTTACTCTTTTATTGAAATGCCTATATGCCATAAAAGCAAATGTGATTCCGATCACTAAAAGAATGGCTATGATCAAGTTATCTGACTTTCTTAATTTCATATCTATACTGCTTTTAATTTTGATTTATTGAAATTAATACCTACTATTTTTCGCAGTTCATTCAAGGTCTTAGGTGTTTGTTTATTGTCTTTTCTACCTAATAGAACGTATGCTTGTTGCTGCTTTTTTTTGCCTTTTACAATGATTTTTTCCATTTTGAGTACATTATATATATCTTTGACTTTTTCATAGGTATTTTCGGAAATGATTATATCTACTCCAAAGGTTTTGCATAAAGATTCCATTCTAGAAGCCAGATTTACCGTATCTCCAATAACTGTATATTCTAAACGTTCTGGAGAACCAATTTGCCCCGAAAGAACGAGACCAGTGTTGATGCCACATCCTATTAGAATAGGAAAACTTCCTGTTTTCTTTCTTTGCTTATTAAAATCAATTAATACCCTTCTCATCGTAAGAGCCGCTTCCAAACAATTTTGTATATCATTTCCCTTAACGATCGGAGTACCCCAAACAGCCATGATCGAATCTCCTATGAATTTATCCACAACCCCACCATGCCTATGAATAATGGAAACCATTAATGTCATATATTGATTTAAGAAATCCACTACAAATTCTGGCTCTCTATTCTCTGAAATAGCGGTGAATTGGCGGATATCGGAAAAAAATACGGTAGCTTCACTTCGAACTCCTCCTAGTTCTAGTTCTCCTTCCAATACTTTTTTGGCAATATCTTCACTAACGAATTTTCCGAGAGCCCCCTTTAATTTTTCCCTTTCTTTTAAACCAGTTGCCATACGGTTAAATGTGTTCGTTAAGCGACCGACTTCATCATTTGTTTTGAATTTTAGTTTATAATCATATTTACCATCTTTTATCTTATCTGCCGCATCCGCTAGATTACGAATAGGTTCTGAAATTGTATTCGAAAACAAGTAAATGAATAAAATAGCCAGACTCAATATGGCAATGGATATTAAAAAAGAACCCCAACGAACTGCAGCCACTCCTTCCAAAGCCAGTTCTTCTGAGATACTGGATACTGTTCCAAGATGGAACTCATTTATTTTGGAAAAGGCCCCAAAATGTTCACTGTTTTTATTTTTGTCTTTGTATTTTAATACTCCATTTTTAGATCCCACTGAATACATTCTTGCAACCACAGGATGTTCTAAAAAATTTGTATTTTTTAATATGAACTTCTCATTTGAATGAAAAATAATGGATCCATTTTTATCTACCAGATAAGAATCATAGGCAGATGTAACTCCTTGTAGTTTATCTTTTTTTTCTTCTTTAAAGGCACTATATAGTTTATCAAATTTCAATATGCCCAAGCCAAGCCTATCTTCTGCAAAATGTGTATAAATGATCCATAATGGTTGGCCCATATAGTGGGATATATTTTCTAAACCTGCCTTATTCAAAAAAAAACTTGTAATTCCTGAACGGAGATTTCCAATATATTGATTAAATTTATTTTGATCAATATTCAGTTTTTTGAGTAATGGATCATTAGAAAGTTCTTTATACACGCTTATAGTATTGTTTTTTTTTCTTTTTATATCCATGAAATAAAGAAAATTGCTATATCTTTCTGATAGAATAGACTCATTTTTTGATGTCTTTAATGTTTTCAATTTGTCTGTATAGCTGATCATTTCAGTATAAACTTTTTCAGATAGGTTCTTAGTTGCTTTTGAATGTAGGAATATGATCATATTTTTCATATTCTCTTCAAAAATTTGTAGCGCTATATATACTAATAATCCTATGCTGACGGTTACCATTACTGAAGTAATGCCAATTAACTTAGAACGAATGGTGGAAGTGATAAAAAAATAGATTTTCTTTGCAAAAGGAATTATTTTTTTGATCATAGGAATCATCTTAAATTTAAAATAAAGAGAAGCAGGAAATTATCCTGCAATAGTTTGCATATGATAATATACGAATCTACTGCATATTGCTGGTATGTTTATTCTACTATATTTATTTATTATATTAATGAGACAATCTATGACCCCAACCCAACGTGTTGATAATTCTGCTTTATTTCATGAAATCTAAGCTTGTCTGGGGAGCATCTGCATCAATAATGATTTCTTCTTTTACAACTTCAGATTCATTACCAACCTTATCTACCGCCTTTGCTTCAATGACCCTATTGCCTTTTAGAATAAGAGTGATAGGACTTGTATAAGGTTGAAAAAATTTCATATCATCTATTTTAACATAAATGGCCGCAATACCAGCAGCATTATCTTCCGCTTTTATCATTACTTTATTATTTTTACTGGAAAATTTTTTGCCCTCTTTTTCTACAACTTTGTCACTAAAAGATATGGTTACGATAGGCGGTACAGCATCCACATGGACCATGATCTTTTCTTCCTTAGAAGTATTATCTAGGTTATCAGTCGATCTCAATAATATTGTATGATCCCCTGGAGTATCTAATGGAATGTCCCCCTCATATTTTTGCATTTTAGATGGATCATTTATAGAGTATTCAACGCTCTTTACTCCTGAATATTGATCTACGACAAATGCAGATAGAGTAGGTGAATTTTGAGAAGAGATAATAAATTTTCCCTCTTTTTCTATAAAAAAAGCATTAATGACCGCTGATATCATAGGAGGGGTGTTGTCAATAATTACCGGGACTATATTCTTAAACTCTATGTTCCCTACAATATCATAGGATCTATAGAATATTTGATGAGGACCTTCTTCAGAAATTTGTATTGGTTCTTTATATCTTTTGTACTCATTGTTGTTAATGGAATATTCAATTTTATATAGATCAGATACTTCCTCTGAGGCAGTTAATCTTATTTTAGTTGATGAATTTGCATAGGTGACCTTGCCGTCGTGAAAAAAGCGGGTTTCTTTTACCTTTGGATCATTTTCATTTACTAGCATTTCGCTGGCTTCTTGTCCCGTGGTGTTTTTAGCTCCCTCAGTGGGGCTCTCCGCTTCTGTAGGTTCAGCCTCAGATTGGGCTTGGTCTGTTTGTTCATTTATTTGTTTACTTTTTGTTTTTGGGTCTATTTCGGTAGAGTTTTGATCCTCAATTGGATTTTCCTGCGCATTTATGGATAAAGCAAACAAAAACAGAATAATTTTTGTTAAATTGCTTCTTTTTCTATTACTATAGAATAGTCTTAAAGTTAAGTTCATTTGATTTTCCTCACTATTAATATTTTTCTTAAATATTTGTTTCTTATTTAAGATATATTGCTTTAAATTCCATCATCATCTTGTCAAGCACTATAATTTTTTTTTATCCTATTAATTAAAAAAAAAGGCAACTATACGCATATCAAACCCAGTTAATTTTTTCACACTTTTTTATCTTTTTTTTCAAAAAACAGTTAACAAACCCAATCAATGTACTATTATGTTAATATGAAAAACATTATAGAATTCACTGAAAAGTTTAAGACAGAACAAGATTGTATTAATTATCTAAAAAAAGTAAAAGGTACAGATTGTCATTTTCCTGAAGCCACAGAAAGGAAACTGCTATGATAATGCAGTTGTTGAATCTTTCTTTGGAAGTTTAAAAACAGAAGAAATACATAGAAATGAATATTTGAATATTTTTGAAGCCAGGAGGAATATTTTTGAGTATATCGAAATATTCTATAACCGCAAAAGAAGGCATTCATCATTAGGAAATAAAAGTCCAATGGAGTTTGAAAAGACTGTCCACTATATTGGGGGAAGGTCATTGGGATATTCATGAAGAGTTGAACAAAAATACTCTAAAGAAAAAGCCTTTATTCATTACCGGACACAGTTTAGGTGGTGCATTGGCGACTATTGCCGCAAAGAAAATATCTCATGAAGGCGGGATTGCAGCATGCTATACTTTCGGGTCACCGAGGGTAGGCAATGATGAATGGATAGCCCATATCAAGGCACCTATCTATAGGTTAGTTAATGCAGCCGACTGCGTGCCTATGCTGCCCCCGGATGGAGTTAGTATTACTTTATTTGCCGGGATAATTGGATTTTTACCCTACGTCGGAAAGCAATGGAAATCATGGTTATTAGAAAAGCTTGGAGGCTATATACATGCTGGCAATATGCGATACCTTACAAACTGTCCCAGAGGCAACTATAATAATGTAAAGCTTCTATACAATGTAAGTTTTTTATTCAGAGTTAAAGAATTTTTCAATAGATTCATGCTGAAAAAATTTATTACTGACCATTCTATTAGTATATACAGAAAAAAATTAATGATCATTGCAGAAAATAGAAATTGAGACAAAAAATACTTTATTTTTCAAGCATTCTTTATAATCTGACCTCACTAAGCTAAATGCAAACCTTTATAAGACATTTATTGTTCTATAGCATATTGTTTTCTGTTCATTCTTCTGAACTTTCAGAAACAAAAAAACAATATGATCAAAAACCATTCGATATTGAAAGTCTAAAGTCTAAATTTCAGAATAATATTAAAAAATATACCTTAAAAAATGGGATTAGGGTCATTCTAATGAAGAATGGCATTACTCCTACCATAGCCTGTTATCTTAAATTAGGGGTGGGATCGAGTAATGAATCATTTGACCAGGCAGGTGTTGCTCATTTGCTAGAGCACCTTTTATTCAAAGGTACCAATCAAATAGGCACCACAGATTTTACCAAAGAAAAAATATATCTAAAGCAAATAGAAGTCATGGGAGAGAGAATAGATAAGATAAAACGAAAGCTACTAAATCCAATTTTAGCCGCTAATGAAAAAAAAGAATTAGAAGAAAAACTAAAGAAAACAGAGCCTTATTTCTATACTCTGCAAGACTTGGCTAAAAAGTTTGTTATAAGTGAAGAAGATTCAAAAGCATATTCTTCGGCGGGGGGGGTACGGTATAATGCATATACTTCAACCGATGTTACCAATTATCAAATTCAACTGCCTAAGAATCGCCTGGAATTATGGGCATGGCTTGAAAGTAGTCGTTTTATCAACCCCGTATTCAGAGAATTTTATACCGAAAGAAAGGTGATTCAGGAAGAGAGGAAAATGCGATATGATTCTCGCCCCAGATCACTTCTATATGAATTGTATCTAAAGACTGCCTTTGGAATGAGCCCTTATGGTAAACCAGTAATTGGTTTTGAAAGCAACATTCCTAGGTTAAAATTAAAAGAAACGAAAAAATTTTTTAGAGAACATTATATACCATCTCGTATGGTCATCGGAATTGTAGGAGATATAGAGTTTGAACCTACTTTAGACATCATCCGAAAATATTTTGAAAGGATACCTTCTAAAAAGACTCCTGAATTCCCTCCTATTTCTTATGAACTACAAAGAGTCCAGAGAAAATCAGTTCTCATCGCAGAACATACTCCTTATATGATCACTGGGTGGAGCAAACCTTCTGTATATCATGCAAATGATATTATCTTTGATGTTTTAGCCAAACTTTTAACAAACGGGAAATCTTCCCGCCTTGTAAAAAAACTAGTGATCCAAGAGAAAATAGTTCAAAATATCAGAGCCTATACAGGAATACCAGGCAATCAACTACCAAATCATTTTTCCTTCTTTATTTCGGCTTACTCAGAAAAAGATTATCCTAAGATCATGGATATGATCTATGAAGAAATATCTACACTCAAAGAAAAGGGGCCCTCCATGGAAGAACTGCAAAGAGTCAAAAACCGCACCTATGCTAGTTTATTATCTTCCTTAAATTCAAATGCAGGTTTAGCCGACTCGATCACCTATTATGAAGTTCTATTGAATGACTATAAGAAGTTTTTTACATTTTTAGAAGAAATGGGCAAAGTGCACCCTGAAGATATTCAAAAGATTTTACAAACATATTTCATAACCGAAAACAATACAACCGTTCAGATCAAAAAACCCTCTGGATAATATGAAACATGCTGTGTATCCGGGTAGTTTTGACCCGTTCACAAACGGTCATTTAGATATTCTAAACAGAGCGGCAAAATTATTTGATAAGATCACAATTGCTGTTCTTATACAGACGAATAAGAAAAAAATATTATCCATAAAAAAAAGATGCGAATTGATCCGTGAAGTTATCAAAGGGCGACCTAAAATAGAAGTAAAGCCATTTGATGGTTTGTTGGTAGACTTCTGCAAACAAAATAATATCAAGATCATTATCAGGGGCCTAAGAACGGTAACAGATTTTGATTATGAGTATGCAATTTCTCTTATGAATCATCATATGCTGCCAGGTATTGAAACAATATTTTTAACGGCTAAAAACGAACATTCCTTTATTTCCTCTACGATTATAAAAGAAATAGCTTCTTTAGGAGGTGATATACAGAAATATGTCCCTCAGATAATTTTTGAAAGACTAAAAAAACTCTACAAAAATTCATGAAGCTCATAGATCATTTATTCCATTTTATTCAGCATCATAGATACAGAAACATATTCTTGATCCTGGTTTCTTCCATTATGACCTGTTTATCTTTTGCTCCCTGGAAAATATGGCCATTTGGTTTTCTATGCATGATTCCTGTTTTTTATCTCTTCGATAAAATAGACCTAAAGAAAACATCTGTTTATAGAGTTATCGGTTTGGGACTCTTACAGGGTTTTTTCATTACTCTTTTTTCTTATCACTGGATCATCCATACAATGGTGGTTTTTGGACATTTGCCATACATCGCAGCATTTTCTATTTTTATTTTATATTCATTGGCAAGTAATTTACGTTGGGTCTATTTATTTTTATTCCTGTTTTACTTTAGAAAGTGGAAGAGCAAGATCAAAGTAAAAAACAGATTAGAAAAGGTACTAACGAATCCTTATATAAATATGGCGGCCTTTTGGATGATCTCTGAATCTTTGGGATGGCAATTATTTCCTTATTATGGAATCAATCTGGTAAGCGGTAACCTCATTTTTTCTCAAATTGTGGATGTTTTTGGAATATTTGGATCCTCTATGATCTGGTTTATAATAGGTTATTCCATTTACAGAATGCTCATTGACAAAAAATTTTCTACGATAGGCGTATCTTTGTTTTTGATATGCCATTTATATGGATCCATTGCTTTTATCTATTGGTCAAGTGAACAAGAAACATATCCCCAGAAACAGATTGGTATTCCCCAAGGAAATACTCCTCTTGGCATTTCTAAAGGGATTAGTTATAAAAATCAGAAACAAATAAATGTCCAAAATATGTTTAGGCTTTCTCAAAATATTATTCGTAAAGCGAAGGAAAATCAATCTCCTCTGGATCTACTTATATGGCCAGAAAGCGCCGTTCCTTTTATGAGTTATAGAAATTCACAAGTCTTAATAGAAGGAATCAAGGATATGCAAGATGAGTCTTTTTTTGAAATGATCATGAATGACATATTGGTAAAACACACAGATGGACAGAAAAAATATTACAGTAATATGTTATTGATCGACCCATATGGAAATATAAAGGCTGATTATCAAAAAATAGAATTATTACCATTTGGGGAATTTCTTCCTTTAGGAGAAATTCTCCCTGATCAATATAAAAGAGCATTTGCAGAAGTTTCTAATTTTCAACCTGGAAATGAATTTAAACTTTTCCCCTCAAATATTGGCCCTATTCTACCCTTAATATGTTATGAGGTTATCCTTCCTTCTTTCGTATTGGAATTTTATAGGGATACAAATAAAAGGGCAAAACTGATCGTGAATATCACCAATGATGCCTGGTTTGGTAAGAGTATAGAGAGTTCTCAGCATTTGGAATTGGCCCGTTTAAGGTCCATTGAATTCAGACTGCCAATTCTGAGGGCCACGAACTCTGGCATAACCACCCAATTCGATATATTGGGGCGAAACTTCAGTGAAACGGATATTTTTACCCAAGCAGAAAGAATTTATCCAACTGCGATACCGGTCAAAGATCAATCAACCCTATATTCTACCTGGGGCAATACTCCTGTATGGATTTTTCTATTCTTTTATCTTGGTTTATGGTCTGTTTACTTTTTAAGGCTTAAGATAAAGAATGAACCATTATTCAAAGGAAAATCCGAATAGTGGATATTTTATAGATTCTTTGGCACTTCCACACCCTCCCTGGTCAATAGTGTCCTGCTTATGATTTCATCCTGGGTATCCATTTCTTTTGTGAAATTTTGCGTTTTAGAGAGTATGTGTAATATCAAATTCTCTATATTTTTAGAGAACATTCTACTCGCATCCATTGCCATCTGAGATGTAATATTAACAGGAGCCAATATCTTTACGCCTTGGTGCACCACAATATGATCTGGCTTGCTTAATTCGCAATTGCCTCCTTGTTCTATGGCCAGATCAACAATGACAGAGCCAGGCTTCATTTTAGATACCATACTTCTTTGGATAAGCATAGGAGCTTTTTTCCCAAATACCTGGGCAGTGGTAATGCATACATCTGATCGGCTAAGACGTTCTCCAATAATTTGCATTTCTTGTTTAATGAATTCCTTTGATATTTCTTTTGCATATCCCTGCGAATCTTGCATATTCTTAGGAATCTTCATGTCGACAAATTTTGCTCCCAAACTAAGCACCTGTTCTTTTACTATAGGGCGAGTATCGAATGCCTCTACCGCAGCACCGAGTCTCTTTGCAGTAGCGATTGCCTGCAAACCAGCGACTCCTGCTCCTATCACCAATACTCTTGCTGGAGAGATCATTCCCGCTGCCGTCATGAGCATTGGGTAAAATCGATTCAATTCATTTGCCGCCAATAAAACCGCTTTATATCCGGCTATGGTAGCCATAGAACTAAGAACATCCATTGACTGTGCCAGACTACTTCTGGGAATCCATTCCAAAGCAAAAGAAGTTATCTTTTTTTTCTTGAAAAAGAACATATTCTTCTTATGGTCATTTATATCTTGCAAAGAGAATACAAGGGCTTTCTCTTTATATTGTTCTATTTCATATTTATTATTCTTTAATTTAGCAGGGGGCTGAATTTTTAGAATAATATCCGCCTTTTTGATCTCAGAGGTAGCCTTAAATATTTTAGCCCCTGCCTTTTTGTATGCAGCATCTACAAAGCAAGAAGATTCGCCTGCCCCTGATTCTATCATTATAGTAAGGCCTTTGGCTACAAGCTTTTTCACAGAGTCCGGCACAAGGGAGACTCTTTTTTCAGAGGGGATACTTTCTTTAAGAACGGCTAAAATCATTTTTAATAATAAGTTACATCCATTGGATAAGAACCAAGTACCTTTAAGTAATTGGTTTCTTTTTTAAGTTTCTCTAATACAGATTTAAGAGGCTTTTTACGATAGTGACCCTCCATGTCTACATAAAATATATAATTCCATGGATTAGAATTGTCTGGTCTGGATTCAATAGATGTTAGATTGATCTTTGCATTATGAATATATCTGAGAGTCCTGAACAGACTTCCGGGGGAATCCACCAGAGAAAATACAATAGAAGTGCGATCTTTTTTGCTTGGTTCTGCTCTTTCCTTTGAGATTACGATGAATCGGGTACAGTTTCGGGAGTTATCTTCTATATTCTTTTTTAAAACAGGAACACCATAAAATTTTGCAGCAGAAATAGAAGCAATCGCAGCCTTGGATTTTTTTTTGGAGCCTGAGATGATCTCAACAGCCTTAGAAGTGGAATTGGTTTCAATTATTTTTGCCTTGGGCAAATTTTTAGAGAGCCATCTTTGGGATTGATCTCTTGCCTGCAAATGAGTATAAACTTCTTTAATTTTATCCAGATTCTTTTCAAAAGTAACTAAATTATGATGAACCGCCAAATGCACTTCTGAATAAATATTCAGATTATAATCCATAAAAACATCTATAGTAGAAGATATTTTCCCTCGCGTAGAATTTTCGATGGGCAACACCCCATATTTGACTTCGTTTTGTATGATCCCTTTAAATACAGAATTGATGCTATTCATGGATTTCATTTCCAGATTATTACCAAATTTCTTCAGAGCAGCCTGATGAGTAAAACTTCCTTTAGGTCCCAGATAAGCAACTTTCAAACTACCCTCGATAGCAATCGTACCACTCATTATTTCTCTATAAATATTGTGTAAATGAGTATTTTCGAGAGGTCCTGGATTTATATTATCAATGTGTAGAAAAATTTTTTGTTCTCTACTTGGATCATATAAAGGAGTTTCTTGTTTTTCTTTTTGCCTTGCAATTTCCAAGGCGATTTTTGACCTTTTGGATATTAGATGTATGATCTTTTCATCTATTTGAGTAATTTTATGCCGAAGTTGATCTAATATCATTCTTAGTGATCTCTAAATTTCATCAAAGTTTAGTTCTTTAACTTCCTGTAAAGGAGGTAGATCATCTAAACTCTTTAATCCAAAATAATGTAAAAAATCTTTTGTAACCGAATACAAAGTAGGCCTTCCAGGGACTTCTTTTTGCCCGACTGCTTTGATCAAATTTTTAGAGATTAAAACATTGATCAAATATCCTGATTTAACCCCTCTGCATTTTTCTATCTCTACTCTGGTGATCGGTTGTTTATATACAATGATAGCTAATACCTCTGTCATCGCCTTAGAAAGAGTTTCTTTCTTTCTGTGGCCTAAAAACTTTCGTATATAATTAAATGTATGAGGAGAAGACCTGATCTGATATTTGCCACCTGATTCATGAATAAAAACACCACTATCTCTTTCTAAATAATCATTCTTCAGGGAATCCATTGCAATCTGTACATTTTTAGTTATTTCTTGCAGACCAGCTGTAATTTCAGAAACAGAAAGGCTATCCCCGGATACAAATAAAATAGATTCTATAACACTCTTTAGAAAGGTTATTTTTTCTTCTTCTACAATGTTCATTAAATCAAAAATATCTCAATATCAGTCTCATAAGAGTTTTGGATCGCCTTTATTTTTTTTCTAAAGACCATCTCTAAAAGAGCTAGAAAAAATCCAATCTTCTTATATATAGGAATATCTTGGATTAAATTTAAAAAAGAAATACATTTTAATTCTAATAATTTTTGGTAGAGTTCCTGAATCGCATCTTCTACGATAATTTCTTCATGTTCAATTTCAATCTTTTTTTCTTCCTCCTGATTTAAAAGAAAATTCTGAAATATTTTTAGAAAAGAGATCATATCCACCCTTAGAAAGTCCAATCCTGTTGCATACTTTTGCCAGGAAGGTTCTATAGGTAGAGATATATTTGAATTTATTTCCAGTTCATTTAGATATTCTGCCGCTGTTTGAAGACTCTTGTATTCTAATAATTGCTGGATCAACTCTTTAGGCACAATATCTTTTTGAATTGATTCATCTTCAGATTCATCATTTGGCAACAATGATCTGGATTTATAATGTATCAATTTAGCAGCCATTAAAATAAAAGAAGAGCTCTCTTCAGGATCAAATTTGTTCTTATAAATATATGCAATAAAGTCATTTGTAATTCTACTCAGTGAGACTTCAAAAATATTCACTTCATAGCTTTGGATCAAATTCCATAAAAGGTATAAAGGCCCCTTTTTTTGGATTCCTTCTTTCGTCTGAAAGGTAACCTGAAAAGAAAAATTGCTGCTCTCCATCATAAAAAATTTATACTAGAATACAAACAATCAAGTGTACGAGCTATACGGTGTCAAGTAACTTAGAGAAGAAATTTACAATAACCAATGCCGTTAGGCTGTACTTTGTACACATACCTTACACTGCTTATTGGCTTCCCCTTATTTTTTCAGTCTTCTCCTTATTGCTACCCATTTTTTTTTATTTACTCATCTGTCAGGATTAGGATTTTTAGGATTATAGGATTGTAGGATTATTTCCCCCTATAAAATGTTAAATAGATCAATTATTTTTTCTTAATCTATCAATCTCCTTTAACGAAAGGCCAGTGGTTTCTGAAATAATATCAATCGAAATATTCTTTGTCAAAAGCCTTAAAGCGACCTCTGCCTTGCCTTCCTCCCTGCCTTTCTTTTCAAGTTGTTCTGCAATGGTCATGTTATACACAGATTTGAAGTAATCCCTAAAAAGTTATCTTTCTTTCTTTTATGGAATACCCCCCCTAAACACTTGGCCTCCTGTGTTGCGTAGCAACCCAGGACGCCAAGTGTTTGGGGTGGAAATAAAAACATCCATGTTTTGCATCCCAAACCGTTCGTCTACTTACAAAGAGGGAAAAGAATAGGGGGTACGGTAAAAATTAGAATACCAATTTTGCCTCCCTTTTGGGTGGGGATACTGTATAAAATATCTGTAAATCTTTCTTTTCCTTCAGAGTCTATAAAGTCTCCTTTTTCAATTTTAAGTTTTTTGAAATCCAGTTTAGATGCTATTTTACTCTGAAGGATATTTTTAAGGAAATCAACAGCGTACTTTTTATTAGATAAAACTTTTTTAGTGATTATATCATGATTGTTGATTTCACTCATTGATGAGCAAGCTTTTAATAGGAAGAGATGCAAGAAGCATTAAATTGACCTTACCCTAAAAAAGAAGTACAGTAAGAAAAAAATTATATTGAGCCACTACGATACCACTACAGACTTGTAGAGAACATCATTTTCATCCCCTACTATATTGTATTGGCTGTGGTTGTCACTCCGTTTATGGGGGTGCCATTATCACAGATATAGGGCATTGACATACCACCATTACCGTTATTATTATCATTGCCGTTATCGTTATCATTGCCACAGGAGAGAGTTAAACCGATTGTCACATGCTTATCATCATGAGGGCTTTTATGATCCCTCTTTTATGTTTCATCATTTCTATTATTCTATTCATTTTCATTCCTCCATTGATTAATTGGAATGTCATTCATTTTTGTAACCATGATCATTCATTATTGTTAGCATTCTATGAATATAAAATAAAGAATCAATTCTTTTTTTGCTATGGACAACATCAAAAATATAAAAAATGCAAATGAAATGAAAAATTTTTCACTTTTATGTTTACACCCTATCAGAGATTCTATAAAACTGAAAACATAAAAATGAAAAATATTGAAATTGGTAAAAACTATATCCTAAAAAGGCCTTCTTTTCTCCTAAAGGGTGTTATTGTACAGCAGAATTCAACAGTGGAAGTAAAAAGATCTGATGATGATCATACTTATACTGTCATCTATATTGATAAAGAAGGTTTTTCCCATGAGATTTTAAATATAAAGCCAGAAGAATTAGAAGAAATATGAATAGAGTCTCTGAAAATATTCTCTATTTAAAGGAATTTGAAAAATTTATAAAAGAACTTTCAGATAAAAGCGCAAAAGTAATTCTTCAATATTTTAGAAAAAAAACAGATATTCATATAAAGAAAGACGGATCACCTGTAACCTTGGCCGATAAAAAGGCAGAAGAAGTTATACGAGACTTGATCATGCGGAAATTTCCACAACACGGTATCATTGGAGAAGAATTTGGAAATTATAAGGAAGATTCGGACCATGTATGGGTATTAGATCCTATAGATGGCACGAAGAGTTTTATTTGCGGCGCGGTTACCTTTGGAACATTGATCTCTTTGACTCATAAGAAAAAGCCTGTATTAGGTGCATTCTATCAGCCTGTTTTAGATCAGTTTTTAATTGGAAATAATGAAACAGCTAAATTAAATGGAGAAAAGACAAAAGTCTCTCAAATAAAAAATCTTTCCAGAGCAAGATTGCTTACTACAGATGTATTTAGTATCAAAAAATTTCAAAAAGAAAAACCTTTTGAAAATTTAGTAAAACAAGTTGGCTATTTCCGTGGACTAGGGGACTGTTATGGCTATTATCTTTTGGCAACCGGATTTGCAGAAATAATGATCGACCCTATTCTTTCTATATGGGATTCAATGGCATTGATTCCTATTATAAGAGGGGCGGGGGGAGTCGTCAGCGATTATCACGGAAATGAAAATATGAAAATGAATAGTCTGGTAGCCTCTGTGCCTGGCATGCATAAAAAAGTCATTTCTATTTTAAATGGTTGAACTGTTATCAACATAGGTTACTATCTTATTTTTTCTTTAAATAAGGGCAATATATAGATAACACTACTTATTCCTTAACTTTTTTCTTGAGGAGGCTTATCAGTTAAATTTTTTGTGGTAATAAATAAAACCCAATAATAAAAATACTATATTTGCTGTCCAGGCCGCAGGAATAACAGGTAGTATGTTTAACTTGATCACCATAATATCTGCTGATAAAAACAATATATAATATAAAAAGATAAACAATATAGATAAACCCAGTCCAATGCCCTTTCCGCTTCTTTGATTGACAATGGCAGCCGAGAAACCAAGGAACAAAAAAATGAAGGCGGAAAAAGATAAAGCAATCCTTTTATGATACTCAATTAAATATTGAAGTGCGGATGAAATATCTTTCCCTTGTTGCATTAGATCATTATAGTTTCTTAATAAATCATCATTTGACATCCCCTGTATACCGCTTCTTTTTATTTGATCCTTAAATTTTTCAGAATTCATTATATGAACATCAAAAGTCCCGTTAATAAAATCTATCTTTTGAAATTCATTTTCATTTTTTTCCCTACTGAGTGCATAACCATTATACAATCTTAAAAATCTTGCCATTTTCTGGTCTGCCCCTTTCTTTTGTATTTGGATCCCTTTTTTAGCAATGATCAATTGAGCAACCTTTGTATACCCCGGATAATAATTGATCTTTTTGATCTGTATATTTTTAAATACTTCTTGATCATCTATAACTTCTTTCTTTTCTATAAAAATAGACCTTCTGGATTTATTTGTATTACTCAATGTAAGAAATTGTCCTGTTTCTAATAAAGAAATGGGATTATAATTATAAATTTTTTCAATCAGTTTAGACATATTTCTAAAGCAGTAAGGCAGTAATATCTGTGTTTGTAGAGATAACAGAACGGTTAAAAAAAAGCCTATTATAAAGAAAGGCCTGAACATAGAAAAAAAAGTGATCCCCCCTGCCCTCATTGCAGTGATCTCAGACTGATCATTTAGCTGGCCTATTACAATAATAATGGATGTAAGCGCCGATATAGATAGAGTCAGACCAAGATTCCATCCTGTGAAATAAAATAGAAGTTGTAATACCAGATCAAATGGAACACCCTTTTCTACAGAGGCCTTGATCACTTCTTTCAGATAGAAAAGTAGAAAAAGGAAGGTAAAAAAAAAGCACCGGTTAAAAAAGAAACTATAAATCTTTTAAAAAAGTATTTAGAAATAATATTCATTTTCATTATCTTTTTTGGTCATAATAAAAAACTCCCATCAGGCCCTTTAATGTTAAATGGGTATCTATAATATCAAATATATACTGATTAAAGAATAATTTTTCTGAAATACCCCCTGTGGCTATGATTTGAATATCATTTTTATTTTTTAATTTCTTTATCCTTATAGCTTCGTCTAACAATTTGTAAATAATATTTTTTATCATTCCTTCCCATCCAAAGTGTATCCCAGAAGTTATTGATTCAGTAGTAGATCTACCTGGTACATGAAAAGGTTTTTTATAAGATGTCCTTGGTAACATGGCGGTCGCGGATGACAAAGAATCTAAAGCCATTTCTATGCCAGGTACGATTGCTCCACCATAATAAACATTTTCCAATACAAGGCAAAAGGTAATCGCCGTTCCAAAGTCCACGATCAAGAGATTTTTACCATAAAATAAAACACCTCCTGCTGCATTAGCCAATCTATCTGCTCCTAATGTATTTCTATTCGGATAATCAAAAGTAAAGGGTAGTTTAAGTTCCGAGCTCATCTTCACTATTTCAGTGATTTTGAGAGCAGAGAAAGCGCTTTCAAGTTTTGAATCAATTTTAGGTACCACAGAAGAATAAATCACTTTTACTTTTGAAAAATCTTTTTCTGAGTTTAATTTTCTATGGAAAAATGAAATTATCATCTTCTTCCATTCATCAGAAGTAACAGCAATTTTATTTGGAAATCTATCAACCGAAATTAGCTCTTTATTATCCCATATTCCAAATACATTATGAGCATTACCTATATCTAATGTGATCAGTTGCATAGATAATGATTAATAAAAAAGAAATGAACACCATTATAGTTCATCCATTTTATAAAATTTATAGGTCTCAGTCAATTCTACAGGAAGCTCGTCATTCATCTTAAGATATTTTTTATACCTTGGTTCTAATTCTGTAGCTTTACGGCGGCGTATGTTGATAGATCTAGTGATCACATCTTTATAACTAGGTAAAGTTAATAATCTATCTCTAATAGGCTTACCAAAAGGAATATGTTTTGCAAATATCCTTCTGGCCACTTTGTTCATTCTTTGTACACCTTCTGATTCATATAGTACCCAGATTAGATAATCATTTACAAATTTAGCCCGATCATTTCTAAAACGTTTAAATTCATAAGATAATTTTTCTTTTGCTTCAATAGATAAGTCCTTATTTCTCTTAAAAAACTGGATATAGTCAGAATAGTCAGAAGTTATGGAAGAATGAGCAATATTATTCCAATCAGGCCCCATCGTGGTCTTTGTTAATTCCCACCTATAGTTCCCTATAACTCTTAAAAGCATTTTATAAAGATCATCCGTGGCTAATATGGGACATAGAAGCCTCCCTGGAGAACGTTTTTCTTTTCCTTCTCTTTCTTGCCAAAATTGAAAGATATTCCCTCCGGAAGGGATCAATATAAAATTGGGGGCCACCTTAATTTGTATAAATTCATGTCCTATTCCTAATTGAGATTTTTTGAACAGAACCTCTCTATGGAAGCAGCTAAAATCATTCTCTAATACTTTATCTATCTCATTTGCCAATTTGCTTTTGAGTACCAATGCCTTTTCTATTGCAGTAGTAATGTGAAATTTAGTAAGTATTGCCAGATAATTGGTCAGAAATCCTGAAGTAAGTCTGGAATTAGAAAGGAACATATTCCGGATCTCAAACTTTACCTTTTCCGTAGGATTAAAAATATCAGTAGGCAGGTCTGATTCTTTTTGCCAGCCTCTATTCTTGTTATTTTGTCTTAAAATATCAAAGAAACTAAGACCCAGTTCATTTAGACTAGTGGAAAATTTGCCATCATGTATACCCCTTAGCCATTCTATAGCGGTATGGATAGGATATTTGCCAGAGTCATTTTCTTTCGCCTGATATATAAAAGCAATTTGTTCTTCATTCAATAGAGTTTCTTCTAATGCAGAATAATTTAAAAATACCTCTAAATACCTTGGAAGTTTATCATCTAATCTAAAATGTTTTAAAACAACCGATTCATATAGTTCCCAGAATATGTTATTTATCTGCTTTCTTATTCTCCTTACATTATCATCATAATCCATTGGATTTTTAAATCTTTTTATGTCTTTTATCAATGACTGGTATTCTTCATATTTTTTAGTCGGTAATTCGCTATAAGAAAATACCTTATAAGCCAGATCCTTTACATTTTCTAGAATGCCAGGGACTACTGTGATCGCTTCCCTATAAGAGACATCCGTATTCCGTTCTAATAAATTTTGCTTGTCTATGAATTTTTTGATATTATCCATAGAATAGATATTTTTTCCTTTAAAAAGTGAAAAAGCCCAAATAGATTGGAATTGATTTTCGATAAAATAAGAAACATCCAAAAAGAAATTAGAAAATACATACAAATTTTTGCGGTCAATAGTAAAATTTTTTTGAAGAGGAGTAGAGATCATATTTGATATTTTTTCCAACCAGCTTTCAGGTGTATTAATTAACTTTTCAATATATTTATCCATCATCTGATCGGCTACAATGACACCTCTTACAAGTTCATGAAAGATTTTAGTCATTTTTTGGACTGTCATGATCATCAAACGAGGGTCTTTAGTTGAAATGACCTCTAAAGTTTGAAAAGGAAGATTTGAAAAACGATTTATATAATTGAATTCATCTTTATCAAAATTTATACCAAGTTTTATATCTTTTTGATTTATATTCAGATGATTCATTTTTAAAAATTCACTGGTGAGATTTTGAGGAATTATATTTTGAAGTTCTAAATATTTTTTAAAGGTGGCAAAGGCATTTTTCAAAACTTCATCATCCGTCGATTGATTTTTTTGAATCTCCTTAAAAGCATCTTTTTTTACAGCAGAATATCCAATTGAAAAAGAATCTATGTACTTTTTGAGTTTTAATAAAGGGGTAATTATATTGTTAAGCTTATTATAACATTCGATGGATTCTTTTAATAAAGACCGTAAAAGTAGAACCCCAAAGCTCCCTTTGGAAGAAACCATATTTAATAAAGAGTCTGGATTATTTTCGTAATGGGAAATAATACTCTCTCCGTTTGAGACAACGGAATAAGGATATGATCGTTTGCCACTTATTGCGCCAACACCTATTACAGAAGGGGATTCCAAAGAATATAGGTACTTTTCCTTCTGATCAGACCCTATTTTAAAATCAACTCTTCCCTGTTGCAGAAAAATAATAGTATCTGCTATAATCCCCTCGGTTATAACAACTTCATTATTCTTTATATTTACATTCGAACCTCTTTTTTCAGTAGTAGCAGCCATAATGAATAGGTAATATACTTGACAGGCTCTACCAACTTAATTTTAATTGATCATGGGTAAAGTTTTATTTGAGAAAATTTGGGAGAATCATAAAGTCCCTGTTTCTTTTTCCAGTGATCTAGAAGATAAAAGAGAATTGCTCTATATAGAATTGCATATGCTCCATGAAGTTACCTCACCACAGGCATTTGAGGGACTGAGAATGGCAAAAAGAAAAGTAAGAAGACCAGACCTTACCATTGCAACTATGGACCATAATGTACCTACTAAAGATCGACACAAGCCTATTAAAGACCAAATAAGCGCCAAACAAATGGAAACTCTGAAAAAGAATTGTGATGAATTTGGAATTACCCTATTCGATCTGAATTCATCTAAGCAGGGAATAGTGCATATTATCGGACCGGAATTGGGCTTAACTCAACCGGGGAAAATAATTGTATGTGGTGATTCTCATACTTCAACACATGGAGCATTCGGCACGCTTGCCTTTGGCATCGGAACAACTGAAGTAGAGCATGTCTTGGCCACACAATGTCTGATACAAACAAAGCCCAAGGCAATGAAAGTTAATTTTCGTGGAAATTTATCCAAGGGTGTATATGCTAAAGATATGATATTAGCTTTAATAGGTAAAATTGGTACATCTGGCGCTACAGGCCACATTTTAGAGTATGATGGAGAAGCAATCCGTTCTCTTTCCATGGAAGCACGCATGACAATATGTAATATGAGTATAGAAGCAGGTGCCAGGGCCGGATTAATATCTGCAGACGATACAACATTTGAATATTTAGCCAATAGAGAATATTCTCCTAAAGGAGAACTATGGGAAAAAAAATTAAAATTCTGGAAAACCTTACACACAGACAGCGATGCAATATTCGATCGTGAAGTGGAAATTAATTGTAGTGAATTAGCTCCGCAAATCACATGGGGTACCTCTCCTGAAATGGTAGTCTCGGTAAATGATAGAATACCCTCTCCTGAAGAGGCCAAAGATAAAATTACCAGAAATAGCTATACAAAGGCAATTGAATATATGGATCTAAAGCCGAATACATTAATAAAAGACATTAAATTGGATAAGGTATTTATTGGTTCTTGCACCAATGGTCGTTTAGAAGATCTAAGAGAAGCTGCAAAAATGGTCAAAAATAGAAAAAAGGCAGATAACATAAAACAAGTTCTGGTAGTACCTGGAAGCCAAAAAGTAAAAAGACAAGCAGAAGCAGAAGGATTGAATAAGATCTTTACCAATGCAGGATTTGATTGGCGCGATCCAGGATGTTCTATGTGTCTTGCCATGAATGATGACACATTACAACCTGGTGAAAAATGCGCTTCTACCTCAAATAGAAATTTTGAAGGCAGGCAGGGTAAAGAGGGGAGAACTTTTTTAGTCTCTCCTGCAATGGCTTGCTTATCTGCCCTGCATGGGCATTTTGTAGATATTCGACAAGAAATATAATAATTCAAAAATGCAGAAATTCACAGTTTTAAATTCGACGATCTGCTCTTTAGATATTGCTAATATTGATACAGATCAAATTATACCGAAACAATTTTTAAAGAGAATTGAGAGAACAGGATTCGGTAAATTCTTATTTTATGACTGGCGCCATACTTCTGAAGGTAAATTGATATCTGATTTTAGCCTAAATCGACCTGAATACAAGAAAGCAAAAATACTCTTAACCAGAGACAATTTTGGATGTGGATCATCCAGAGAACATGCTCCTTGGGCACTTTTTGACTATGGTTTTCGCTCCATTTTAGCCACTTCTTTTGCGGATATCTTTTATAATAACTGTTTCCAGAATGGCATTTTGCCTATAGTATTGAAGCCAGCTGAAATTGACTCTTTATTCACTCTGGTAACCCAAAAACCATATTCTAAATTCAAAATTGATCTACCCAATCAGAAAATTACTTCTATTCATACGACGCAAGATCAGATGAATTTATTTTTTGAAATTGATAAAAGTAAAAAAGATAAATTTCTGCATGGATTGGATGATATAGGGGTTACTTTACAATTTGAAAAAGTAATCTCAGATTATGAAAAGCAGAGATACCCTTCAGGTCTAAGTTCATAGAAAATCACCAAGTCGTAAAATATGATTTTTCTGGATTTTATTAAATAAAATTTCTATTTAAACAGCCAAAGTAAAATTGAAGTACTAAAATTTTTACCAGCTTTAATGAAAATAATTAGAGATTAAACTTTTTCCATAGATATCATTTCCTGAAATTTTTATTTACAAAATGTCATGACAGTTCATTTTATACAGAATTGATCAGTCCATTGATCCGAAATGAGACATAAACATATCCACCTGCTACTCTTTTTTATCATTGCGGCTGCCATTCCTTTAAATGCAGATACACTGGCTATATTGCCATTTTATTCAGAGAATATCCACCCAGCGGATGTCAAGAAAGGTCCTCAAATTTTTAAGGATGCCGAAAAAAATGATTGGGAATTCGCTCACCTTATATATACCATCTTGAAGATAAATAAAATTGATTCACTTGTGAAACCTGAATATATTAAAAAAGCATATTCTGCATTAAGATTATCTTCCAGAAGAAAATTGCAATTGATAGACCTTAAAAATATTGCTTCTGAAGTAAACTCTGAAAAGATCTTGGTTTCTTATATATATAAAAAAAAGAAGGGATTTAGCTGGAGATCATCTGTTTATTATAAGAGTTCAAATATACTGGAAGATACCATAGTAACAGCTGACCATGAACATCTATGGGAATTATTGGATATTCATTTAAAGACAAGATTTTCTGGACATGATTTTCATGAATTCTCTAATTCCGATCAAAAAAACCTTGTTTTTTTTATGTTAAATGCCTCTGGGGACCATTATGATGAACTACAAGAACTTAAAAAGATTCTTTATTCTTCCACATCACTAAAGAACTCCGGAATATGTGCGATTGCAGAAAATGGAAAACTTTTTTATAAAGAACCTTCCTCTTCCTTAAATTATTTTTTCCGAGAGATGATCTCCGAAGGAAGCAGCAACTTTATAAAGGAAATAGACAGAGCGGCCCATTGTACTTTAAAGATGGATCGTTCATACAGAGTTGCCAACCCATTGAAAAAAAGAAAAACAAAAAAATTGATCATCCTGGTAGGGGATGTTCCTTCTTCTGCCAAAGAGATTGTTATGGTTAAAAGTTACCTTCGAAAATTGGCATTAGAATATAAAATTATGATCATGGGAAGCTCTTCTCTTAAGCCATACGATATAATTTTTTGGGAAGACACTGCCTCTGAAATATCCTCTGGAGAAAATATTATATATAAAAATATTCCTTATGGAGTTAAGATCGGCTTGAGTACAGGAGAGGAATATTATATTATAAAAGATGGAAAAAAAATAATCCAAACCTCTCATCCAGATCATTTAAACAGCTCAAAAATTCAGTTCAAGGTACCTTCTGAACTATGGCATTTATTTCATGATCAGAACATTGTATCTGTTTATGAGAAAGTATCTGGTAACAGAGTAATATCCAAAAGTAAAATAAATATATTGATGAGTAAAATTATTTTAAATTTCATTGGTGAAAAAGATCAACAAAGAAAATTCGCCCATCAAAGCGAAAAGAAAGTTAAATTATTAATTGAAATGGAAAAAATTCCGTTTTGGATCAATCTACCTCTGGAATCAATTTCTAAATCGAAAGAAGGTTCCCAAATTAAAAAAGGAGAAATTTACTATTTCTTATTGAATATGCTACCACCTCAAAAAGGAATTGTATTCCACAACTCACCTAAATTTGGCTTTATCTTAGATGATTGGAATCAAGTTCCTGAATTTTTATTTTTACAACCTAAGCACTATTTGAAATATATTCACAGTTATCTAGGCAATTCAATTGGAAAGAATTCATTATATATCTTTAGGGGAAGGGTTAAATCTATAAAATATCGGTAATAGGCTAAAATCTAAGATTAAATTTTATATCGCTTTATCTATTATTGCTGCATGTATATTCATGCTGCAAATCATTCAAACACGTATTCTTTCTGTAGTTTTATGGTATCATTTGGCTTCTTTTACCATAAATATAAGTAAAGAGTTAAGACTTTTAAGATTTTAAACATAGATACCACTGCCCTATAAAAAGGTAGTGGTTATCTATATGCTTATTGTGTTAATTCTACTCGAGACTCCTCGAGGTATACCGCAAAATTAACTAGAAGGAGGAGCTTCTGCTGAAGGAGGAATATCTCCGCTTTTTCTTCCCCAATTAGTCTGACACCATCTATTCCCCCCTCGACCCTTTGCTTGCAGGGTATATTCTATAACATCGTGATTTCCTAAATCGCTATAGTTTATATAACTCTTTGTATAGTTTACACCATTCAGGGTAACGCTTGCAACGCAATTATCTACGGAAGGGTCACCCTCAACTACTTTTAGAGTCAATTGTTTTACGATACTTTCACCATCTCTTATTCTTATTCTTACATACTTAAAGAAAGGGTGCCCCATTAAAAGGGTATCTGCGCCTACTCTATGAGGATACAGGCCCAATAGACTCCATGCAAATAAAGAAGACATAGAACCTCCATCTTCATTCCCTGGATAGCTATTCAGACCATCCGGGTAATAGCGTTTGCCCATATGACGTACCAAATGATATGTTGTATTGGGCTGACCAATATAATGATAAACATAAGGAGTTGCATAACCAGCCTGATTCCCTGCATTAAAATTATCACCAGTTTCTCTAGCGATCAAATTAACATTGGAACGAGTGTCAAAATTATCGAAATGTGTATTTAATTCACCTCTTATTCTAGTATTGGTTACGATATTAGTTCTCGCGTCAAAGCTATTGGGTGCATTTTTTGCAGCAAAAAGCCCCTTAATATCGAATGGTATCATCCACTGATATTGGCTCCAAGTGCCTTCATGATAGCACTTATGACTACCGCTCCAATTACATGTTGTATTTTTCCTTATTATTCCATTTCTAAAGAGGTGTCTTTCCCAAGACTGGGAAGAATTTAGAAAAGAAGTATAGTTCGTGGTGTACCCAGAGTATTTAGAATCCGCTGATCCTCTGGCTGTACGAACCCTATTTATGAATTGTGATCTGGAATAATCTGCAGAGACAAGTTCTAATATCTTAGAGAAAGGGTTATTATGAACCATAAGGCTAAAAATAGAGTTGTCAAGACCGTCGTTGGCATTGTCGGTTCGAACACCTCCTTGTTCACCACCGTTTCTTGATAATTGACAGCTGTGAGAATTGAAGCCGCAATTCCTTAAATTGCCTATACTTACCGTATCCACTTTCCCGCTTCGATTAAAAACGGCTATGACCCTATCTTCTATTGCGTCATCCAATGTTACCCCCAACGCATGCATCGTGGAGATAAAAATAGAAGACGGATCGCCTCCCATTACCCCACTATCATCATTGGCAACACCCCATCTGGTAAAACCACCATTGCCTGAGGGGCCCGCCTGATCTGCATTATTAGCCAATGAATAAATGATATCTCTGGATACATCCTTGTATAATAATCCTACCAGAGGCATTTGGCTTCTATATATATCCCAGCCGCTATAGTATTGAAGTTGTACTTTTTGAGCAGATGTAGAGGGTAGTGTATGGATTCTTACTCTTCCACTTGAACCAGAGGAAGTGCCGTCAAAACCAACATATTTCCCATCAACATCGCTAAAGATATTTGGATGTATAAGAGAACGATAGAAGAAGGTGTATAGCCTTCTCTTATCACTGGTTCTTGTACCATATTTATTTTCCCTTCCATCATGATTATCCCTGATCTGGATGGCATTCAAATATAAATTCCATTCTTTATCGGCTGCCGTTTTTACCGCGGCAAAGTTCCATTTAGAATTTTCACTATTTAAATTTTCGCCTGCCTGTTCATGAGAAACATAAGAGAGGCTAAATTTCATATGCAATACCTTACTATTTCTTACATCAAAATTGAATCTTGTTTCTTCTTTGTCTGATCTGGTACTAGACGTAGAATAAGTCCTGTCAAACTCACCCCTTAGGTATATTACATAACGAAAGTGTCCTTCACTACAAAAAGTTCCCGCCCTTATTTGAGCATCGAATCCTCTATTTTCGCCGCCTACACTTCTATTTTTTGTAAAACTTCTTAGGTTGTTGCTATCACGATCCTGTGTTCCTGTATGAGATGTAAGAAAAAAGTAGGCATCGTTAGCGCTGCTTGGGAAGGTGAACTTTGCGAAACCTGTTCTTTGGGTAACGGTAAGCTCGATCAATACATTTGACTGTGTCTTGACCCTATAATAACCAGGAGAAGCCCATTCCTTGTCTTGATCCGCAGAATTAGCATCTCTGGCTGCCTTATTCTTTACAAGTATATATCGACTCTTTATTTTTAGATCATTAACGAGAGAACTATCGCGAGCTCTCCCAAATTCTTTTAGCCATCCATTCCTAGTTGCTCTACTTGTGGTCACCATCATAGGGAAATCAAAATTTAAATTACAACCAGGGCCTTGAAAAGAAGTGGCGGAAAATCCCTTGAATTTCCCGATGGCATTTCTTCCTGCATTTAAAAGTTTAGGCCTTCTCCAAGTAGTCTTGTCGCTATCATCAGGAGCTGACCACGGTTGCCCACCATGAAAACCAGTGACAGGAGTAAGCTGCACCATTCCAAAAGGATATACAGTTGCTGGATATACTCTGGAGGGTTGATAACCACCTGAAACTGTATAACTCGTACCAATAAATGGATCTACATATTGAGTTACATTTCCCAATCCACCATTGTTTCTTAATGCTTCTTCTAAGGTTGCTGGTACTGGTCTGTTATCGATTATTTCACCAGTACCACGGGATCCTATGCTCTCACCATCACTATTTTTTAGATGAACCAGAATACAATCCCCTTCTAGTGAACCTATATATGTATGCGAAATGCTCGAACCAGTCCTGGGAAGTTCTATTATTGGGCTCATGCCCCCTATTTTTACGCATTCAGCCCCACTCAAATTACCCCAGTAAAGAACATAATGAGAAAGATTCGTTTCATCTGTTTCTTTTGTTATTGACAGGACTATGTTGATGTTATTAGCCTCTTCATCCGTATCTGCTGCATGGCTAATTTCGGTGTTTATCAGATTAGGAATTTTTGCATCTATTATAGGAATAGACCTTACAGAAGAAGAAGAAGACTCTTCAACACCATTACGTACTACATATACCAGAAGATGTGGTGTAGAACCAGCAGGTATTACCGTATTTGCAGGGACTACAAACTGATTCATACCGCCTGCTGCTATAGGCGAGGTATTAGCAAAAGGCAGTAAATCGGGCGAACTAGGTCCAACTCCAAGGTACAGATTATAGTTAGTAACGCTATTAAAACCCTCTTCGATAGATGGTTCCTGGAAGCTGAGAGCTCCTCCTATTTTACCTTCATTTGGGTCTGTATCGCTAAAAGCAACATTTGATACGACTAAAACAGGTACATGCAAATCGTTTATTGGAACAGCCCGTCCTTCAGATTCTTCTGTACCATCTGTAAAGTTTGTAAACACCAATAGAAAATTAGCACCAGGAGGTATTGCCTGATCATTGGCAATTGAATGATTTATTGTATTATCAGTGCTTACAGAGTTGATGGTTGCTAAGGAAGTTGAAGATGGCAGCTTCATATTGCCGTCTTCACTCCAATATACTTCATAGGAAGCAATCCCTCTGGTGGGCTGATTATCTGCGGGCTCTAAAAAGCTTAAAGTTCCCCCTATTTCACCTGCTTCAGGGTCTGTGTCTGTAAAACCAATACCAGTAACCAAAACAGAAGGAGTTTTATCTTCTATAAGTAATGCTGTTGGTTCTCCTTGTTCTACACCACCAAGCACCACAAATACTAATAAATAGAATGCATTTGCGGGTATGTTTGTATCCGCTGAAACAGGATGCTCTACCATATCTTCCACAATACTTGAGGAAATCGTAGCAATGGATGTACCAATTTTTGTTAGACCATCAGCCCCTCCAAAATATAATTTATATTCAAGAGTCGTACCATCAATTAAATCATCCAGAGGCTTGGTAATGGTCAAAGTTCCTTTTAGTTTCCCTTGCGTTTCATCTTCATCTGTAAAAGTAACTTCAGATGCGATTACAATTCTTATCTTTCCAATTTTATCTTCCCAAGGTATCAAAGAGTGATTTTCATTTTCACCCAGATCATTTCTAATATGAACAGCCAGATTTGCATGCTCTGCATCCCCTCTCCTTTCAACAAAGATATTTTTCAAAGCATCTGTTAGATTAATTTGGTAACTATCATCAGCAGTAGGTTCGCCTTTTTCAATTTCATGTATTTTATTCCCCACTTTATTCCCGTCAGCATCTGCCCAATAGAATACAAAATGTGTAAATAAAATCTCATTTGTGATGAGATTAAGTTTTGCATAGACTGTGGCATCTACCGGATGATTATCAAAAGAGTTAGACGTTACTTTCCCCTGGGGAAAAGTTCTATCTGTAACACCCCCTTCTAAGGATGCTGCTTCATCACTTTCTCCTGTTTTGTTTTGAGTATATACCAGAATATTTCTACAATTTTTAAGACTTGTCTTTGGAACATCCATTTTAAATTCTTCTTCATATTTTGCTTCATCTGTACTAATGGGCATCTTATGGAGAGAATCAAGGATCGCCTCTGCACCTTGAGAATTACTACAATATATATTATAAAAGGTCATTTCTTGTGTTCTCTCATTCTCATATGCTGATCTTACTAAAACAAGCTCGCCACTTATTTGAAGCGGAAGAGGATCGATATCGGTAAACCTTAAAGAAACACCCGCTACATTTGGCTTAAGGAGGGCAGGTTTATTAGGTCCATTAGTTTCCAGATCAAAACTGGCTCTTTCATCCAATTCGCAATGCATAGTGGAGAGAGTTAAAATAAATAAACCTATGCCCATTATCCATGCTGTTCTTTTAAAGAACCACCTTTTGTTTGCTATCATCATTTTAGTTATACTATTTCCCATTTTGAAACCTCCTAGACACTCGGCTCAGAGCATTTATATTTTTTTGATAAATTCTAAAAACCATAGGCCTTATTAGAACAAAGAAATATTATTCATAGAGTGTCAAGAAAAAAAAATGATTTTTTTAAAAAAATTAATTCTTTTTTAATTTAAACGATGGATCTATTTCAGTGATTATGGGAAGATGTAGTGGGTTTATCTGCCGTAGTGTTTTCTGTGGGGCAGTAAGGGGTGGATTGAAATACATTTTTACCTTTAATTAAATCTATTTTTTCTGAATAAAATAGTGTTACTAAAACCACCAATGCTATATCTACAAAGAGTATGGTATGCGCTAGTTTCCGCCTGGTCATTTTTTTCTGTTCTTTTTTGACCATTTCCTCTTGTGATTGAACGGGTGATCTGCTATAATAATACATTCCTTTTTTATATCGGCAAAAGTAAAAAAATATTTAGAGAATAAAAAATGATCTTATATGTTCAGTATCATATCTGCCATTGATTGGATCCATATGGGATGGTGATTTAGACATGGTATGAGTATTAAACTTTGTCCGCCATTCTGTAAAAAGATTTTTCTGCCTCTGATATTTATTTCTTCTATGGTCTCCAGGCAGTCTGATACAAAAGAAGGACATACTACCAATAATTTTTTTATTCCCTGCGAAGGTAAAGCAGCCAGAATTTCATCTGTAAATGGTTCAAGCCAAGGTATTCTGCCTAGCCTGGATTGAAAGCTAATTTGATATTTATCTTTAGGAATATGATTCTTTTCGACAATACTTTTTGTCGTTTGTATTACCTGATGCCTGTAGCAAGTCTTATGGGCCTGGGAAAAATGCTCACAACATTCTGCACTGATTTTGCATGGTTGATTACTTTTATTTGCTTTATGGATATGCCTTTCTGGAATTCCATGGTAACTGAATAAAATATGATCATATCCCTTTTCCAGATATGGTTTAATGACTTGTGTCAAAGAATGAATATATTTTTCATGGTTATAGAATACAGAATGAAACTTGATATTCAGATCTTTACTCGGATTATTTTTTTTATATCTAGAAGCCTCTTTTTCCGTTTCTTTTACAAAAGTTTGATAACTGGACATTGCATAGTGTGGATAAAGAGGAAAAACAAATATTTCATCCACCCCTTTAAATGTCAAGTTTTGTATGGCCTTCATAATAGAGGGTTCACCATATCGCATCCCTATCTCTAACTCATAAGGAATTTTTTTAGCCAAAAGCTGTTTTTGTTTTTGGGTATAATATAATAAAGGAGAACCTTCTTTTCTCCAAATGGATTGGTATGCCTTGGCGGTCTTAGGGGACCTAAAGGGAGTGATCACAAAATAAACCAATAGGAACCTGATAAACCATGGTATATCCAAGACATATTTATCCATTAAAAACTGCCTTAAATAAGATCGAACGTCTCTAATAGAAGTACTTTCAGGAGAACCTAAATTCCCAATCAAAATTCCTTTTGCCATCTATTCAATTTATTACCATTTTTTACTTAAATGATAAAAATAATTTTCATTGCTGGATGTGCGATCCATTTTGCAATACTGCCTCAAATGATATCCAGATCCTCTTAAATGAGTTACATGTTTAATTGATTTTTGTTCTCTTCCAAACACTTGAGGGAAATATTCATCCTTAAAAAAATAATGAAACATGGCTTTCATGATACCATAAACATCTCCTGTATCATTCTGCAAATAAGGAAACCTATGGGGAACACTTTGTATAAGGGGATTAGAATTGGTATAGGTATACACCTTTAATCCAATTCGATAGTATCTAGGGAAGGCAAGCGGATCTAATACCACTTTAAATTTATTTTTATCAACTCTATCTGCTACATGGCTAAAATGTTCATAAGAAGCATAACCCCCGTCTATAGAAAAGGTAATTTCCGGATGAACACCATGTAATATACAGGCAGAAATAGCAGTATCTGCACACCATATTATATTTTTTTTATTTTTTTGTTTGCTTACATTTTCTAAAAAAAAATCAGAATTGGGACTGCCTAATATAAATGTATCTGGTCTAAAAGGCTTTAGATTTAAAATGGAATTACTCTTTTGCCAGTGAGTGAGATTTGCCTTAAAGTTATATTCCCATATTTTTTGAAAGTGATGGATCGTTTTTAGTCGTACGGCAGATTGTTTGATCAAATTAGTCAATAAATTGCGAGCTAAAAGTAAAAAATTGTCTTTCCTGGATGATTTCAGAGTAAAATGAAAATCAATTTTAATCGAATCATCTTTAGATATTTCACGAAAACGATTTTCTATTTGTTCTTTGCTAAATAGAATATGATCAATTTGATCATATTTCTTTTTTTTTGAAAAATCACTGATACATATCCAAATAAAATTTTTTAGCCATTTTGGATCTAATAAAGAAAAGATTTCTTCATGGAAGGGGGCTATCCATAGAAATATTTGCTTATTCAATGAACATTCAGAAAGACGTTTATTGAGTAAAGCTGCTTCTCTTTTAAAAGATTTTTTTGTGTATACTAAAACAGAATCTCCTGTTTTTTCACTTTGGATATAAAAATGATCACCTTTTAGAGAAGTTTTCCAATAAGAAAATAATTCTTCACAAGAATACATTTCACTTGTATTTTTTGCTATGAAAATAATTTTTGAAAGCAGATAACAGAAAATTGAATTTTAATAAAAAAGTTCAATTAGATTTCCGCCAGGATCCAAAATATGAACAAATTCTCCAGTTTTGGTCCCCTCCGGACCTGATACGATCGGAATTTTGTTTTGATCTATCTCCTGCAATGCATCCGTAAAATCATCTACATCCATCCTAAAAGAAAAAATAGGAAGAGTATTCTCTGATTTTTGCGAATCCTTTTCTTTCTTATTCAATTTTAATTTTATCTGCTCAAATGACAAAAGTGCAAAATCATCATTTTTTTCGATTAAATCAAAATCAAAAAACATAGTATAGAAGTCTATCGTTTCTTCTAGTTCAGTTACTGCGATATTAACAAATTCTAAAGATTCTATTACCAACATATTTAATTCTTTAGCTCAAACTTTTTAAAAGAGATATGGTAACAAGTTTTTTTTAATTCAAATATTGTAGAAACCAATGCCGCCAAAAGATACTGAATGAGTGAATACCTCTTCAATCTCTTTACCGAAACGAAAAAGAAGGATGATATGCTTTACCCCCCTCATGTGAATATCTCGATAGAAAAGGATTCATGTCAATTGTATCCAAAGCTTAACAAATGCATAAATTTCGTGATTCTTATCAAGATTATCTCCCAGAGTACGGGAAAACATCATAAGTTGATCTCTATCGCTTTGTGCAAATCTATTGTTCATGGGACATAAAAAATAAAAAACAACCTCTGGTAAAGGACGCTTAGAGAATAAAAATTTTACTTATTTAAAAAAGCTGAACTGGGGATTTTATACTCGTTCTTTTCAAAAATGTAAATGTTTTTAAGTTGGCGCACAGGCTCATATGTGTACAAAGTACAGCCTAACGGCATTGGTTATTGTATTTTTTTTGTACAACTGAAGCCCCGCCTTCAGAGTCTGCGAGTCAGTTTTAAAACGTAAATTATAGCCCAAATTGATGGCTGAAAAAATTGTGTATCCTATCAATTTTTTTATATACCATTGCACGACCGTAAGAAGATTGGATATAGCTAAATTATTTTTCATTAAAATAATACCTTTAAAATGGTAATCAAAACGATCATAGGGGACATCTATATTCTTACAGATGAAGATCATATAAAAGCAGTAAAGTGGTCTAAGCATCTTAAAAAATTCAAGCATATTTTTAATGGTCATACTCCCCAAGGCAATACACCTGCTAGCAAAAATTTGATTCATGAATTGGAAATACAGATCAGTGAATATTTTAAAGGTAACCTTAAAAAATTTGATCTACCCTTAAAACCAGAGGGAACTGATTTCCAAAAAAAAATATGGAAAGAACTGCTGAATATCCCTTATGGAAGAGTTTCTACTTATACAGAAATTGCATATAAAACTGGTAACCCAAAAGCAGTAAGAGCAGTGGGAAATGCCTGTAAATATAATCCTATTTCGATCATAATTCCTTGTCACAGAGTTCTTAGAAAAAACGGAGGGCTAGGAGGGTATGGGGGCGGAATTACGGCAAAAAAAAAGCTGTTAGAATTGGAAGAAAAGTCTATTTCTCTTAACAACAAATAAATTCGCCAAGATGATCATCAATAACTTTCTAGACTTTTAGCTGTTTCACAGTCTAAAACCCTGGAATTGCCAGATAAAATTTTACTTGACATATCATCACCTTATGTTATTCATTCCAAGAATACAGTACCCTATTCTATGTATAAAATAGCAATTTCGGAATAAAGATAAAAAGCTCATAGTCTTTTAGGGTATACTATCTGATATTATTAAGAGGTAATTAAAATTGATCACAGAAAGAGTAAAGGAATATTATGGCAAGGTGCTACATAGTAATAAAGATCTGCAGACGAACGCTTGCTGCAATACAGATACCATTCCAGCAGATCATAAAGAAATATTATCTGATATAGAACCAGAAATACTATATAAATTCTATGGCTGTGGTGCTCCTTTTCCACCTGTTTTGGAAGGTTTAAAAATATTGGATCTGGGCTGCGGCACGGGCAGGGATGTATATCTTCTATCTAAGTTGGTAGGAGAAAATGGATTTATACATGGAATTGACATGACCCAGGAACAGCTTGATGTAGCAGAGAAATATAAGAACATTCAAACAAAAAAATACAAATATAATACTCCCAACATTTCTTTTCATAAAGGCTATATAGAAGATCTAAAACCCTGTGGAATAAAAGATAATTCCATTGATCTTGTGGTCTCTAATTGCGTGATCAATTTATCTCCTGATAAACATTCTGTTTTTAAAGAAATATTCAGGGTACTTAAACCAGGCGGCGAAATGTATATATCGGATGTATTTGCCGATAGAAGGATCCCGCAATATCTAAGAGACGATCCTGTATTATATGGGGAATGCTTGTCAGGGGCATTGTACATAGAAGATTTCCGTAGAATATTGCATAAGATCGGATGTGTAGATTATAGAGTGGTAAGTAAGAGACCATTGGAAATAAGCAATGCTGAAATTCAAAAAAAGTTAGGCCATATTCATTTTTTTTCTATTACTCTAAGGGCTTTTAAATTAGACTTAGAAGACACATGTGAAGATTATGGACAGATTGCCATGTATAAAGGAGATATTCCTACAAGTCAGCATTCTTTTAAATTAGATGACCACCATGTATTTGAAGCAGGAAAATCAATGTTGGTTTGCGGCAATACAGTAGATATGCTGCAAAATACAAGATATGCAAAGCACTTTCAGATACATGGAGATAAATCAACTCATTTTGGTATATTCGATTGTTCTCCGACTTCTATGGAAACATCCTTCGATAGCAACCCAACAAAGGGATGTTGTTGAAACACTGCCATCTTTTTTTACCTCACGACAATCGGATGCATTTAAAAAATAACCCTAACAGATAATCCAAACTCCAGGCCAAATATTCTTTGTCTTATTTCATTTGTGGTAGGATCCCTTAAAATTTCCAGAGCAGTTTTTAGGAATATATCCCCCGCTACATTTTTATGTAGATTAATGTCTAACTTTTGTTCTAATATATATGCATCTGAAGCGGAAGTACTTAAATTGGTAACGATTTCATAATCGAATCTTTTAAATTCTCCAATAAATTCAATGGAATATTTAGGATTTCTCTTGAAGTTTAATCCTGTAAGATCTTTGATCCAGCGGCCAAATAGAAAAAGCCCTATTGAAAACAATATAGAGAATCTGGTTTCAATAGAATCTTCCCTGGATCCTCTGACGCGCTCTATTAATTCTAAATATATCTTTCGATCCTCTGGAGGGCTATTTTCTACTATATAATCCGTTTCATCCTTTTGGGCAAAAGTTATGCTAAAATTCATACTTAAAGCATTAAGCGTATTTCTTTCATCGAACCAATTAAAAGTTATGGTAAAGTCTGGAGTATATTTATGAGATACAATATTGTTGGTGATTTCTCCTTCATTTTGATAAGTGAAATTCAATTCCAAGTCAGAACTTCTTCGACTATATTTTGTTGTGGTAGTTTTATCTTTAGAAGGAGTGTACCAGAACCAAAAATTTAAGATCTGCATCAAGTCGTAATTTTGTCGAATGCTTGCCCCTATCGTAGAAGTATGAATTGGATTTACGTCTATATTGCCATTTCTGTGGATATTTTGCCCAATATTTGCCTCTGTTTTGATACTCAGCCATTTATGTATTTTCCAATCAATCGAGGAAAAAATATTTTCTTTTAAATTTAATTCCTGGGTATATCTTTCAAATACCTCATCAAATTCAGAGGATGGAGATTTTGGTTTAAAATCAATAGATTGTATGAAATTTCTTCCATTGGAGAAATTGTTCCTATGCCTGTCTTTTGATAGGAAATGATGCCAAATAGGATATCTGAAAATATTATAAGGCCGATCCCCTACTTTACGGAATCTGCTTTTCAATCCAAACTCATCATCCATTAATCTGCTTTCTCTTGAAAATGGCACAGATGATTCGAAAAGAGTAAGTTCTCTGAAAAAACCAAAGTTGATCAGATGAATAAATTTTAGTACAGGCCATTGTTTCTTAGGGTCAACTTTTAGATCAAAATTAGATTTTGCAAAAGAATTTGGCTGTTTGAATCTTTGGAATTTATCTGCTCTTGCTATTATAGAAGATTCATTATCTCTAAAAGAATTTTCCTGGTATTGAAATTTAAAATCAAGAGATGGAGAAATGATCCAAAGATCATTATAAGTTAATTTTAAGCCATAATCACTTTCTCTTTTCTGATAGCTAAAATCGGATGAAGAAATGAAAAAAGGAAAATAAAAATCTCCGCCGACTTCAAGAGTATTTTCATTATTCGCAAAATTTTGCTGTACCAAGACATTCTGCTTAAACAAATAAGCCAGCTGAATATAAAAAGTATCTATTTCATAGATAAGTTTCGTATCAATATTATCTCTTTGTTCTTTTTTTATTTTATTTTCAAAAGTATCCTGCGATGATCCCTCTGTTATTCTATGTATATCCTGTTCTCTTTTTAAAAATTCTGTGTTTGCTTTAAGGTTATATCTTATTCTCTGATAAAAAAACTCTGGAGTGGTTTCTTCTATAGAGATAAGGGGAGTATGCGTTTTCTCTAAGGTGAATTCTTCCTGAAGAGACTGTTCATTCAGTATTCTTGTTTTACGATTACTAAACTCCCTATAGGTATAATTTGTGAGTATCACAGGAAGATATTTATTATCAAATTGAAAATGGTTTTCAGTCTCATGCTTAAAATCTCTGGATTTGCCATCCAATTCTCTCTGTTCTACAAATTCATCTTCATCTGCCTCTGTTTGTAGGTCAAAATATTTGTATTTGCTTCTCCACCACGGCATAACATCCGAACTCACCTGTACATTGTCTTCCAGAGAAGATATATTGGAGAATGCCTGGTTGAATGTAAAAAAACGGCTTCCCTGGTGCTTTCTTTCATACAATACCTCTGTATTATCGAATATAGAAATACCTCCCTTCGTCTTATAAACTGGTTTTACAAATCTTATATAGTTAGAAATTTTATAAGAATTATCCGATTGGACTTTTGGCTCAGACATAAAAATGTCATTCACCCAAACAGTTCCTTTACCAGTAGAAGAACTACTTTCTTTCTTTATACCCAGACCCATTGTATTTATCTTTTTTAAATTGGGACAACCCTTGAAATTCCCATCGATAGAACAATCATTACTATTTTTTTGATCTGGTAGATCAAAAGAAAGTAGCTTCCATCCTCCATTATCGATTTTAGAGCTAAATTCTATATAGTCATCATCACTCGAACCAAGACGAATAAAAAAAACATCTTCCGGCCTGCTTATATCAATGTAGCGGATCCATATATTGATCTTACCATAATATCTCAAGTCTAAAGGAGTAGTAAATATCCTTCTAACATAGACATACTCGCAATTAGAACCACAGCCTGGGTCATCAAAATTATAGCTTATTTTAAGAGCAGCCTCTCTAATTTTTGATCTTTCAGTATCTGTTTTTTTCCCATGCAAAAATTCATAATCGTTTTCATTTTGATCAATAAATGAAAGAGGTTTATATTCCCTACCTGAGTCTTCTGTATCAATCGTAGCTATTTGTAAAATATCAGGATCTGTTAGATCATTCTCGATACCTGAAATACCTATTCTTTTTTGTCTCCATTTAGACCCTCCAAATTTAATATTATCAATTAATAACCTTCCTTTACCCCTGGATGAACTTCCATTTGGAACCAAATACATTCTAATACTCTTTACATGTTTGATAGCGTTCAGCTGATTTTCATCTAATTTAGAAGGATCCAGGTAAATTCTAACCAAATTCCAATCTCCCCTACGAATGATATTCGTATTACTTAAACCAGCAGAAGTATCAAAACGAAAGTAATCTCTTATAGGATTTTCGTCTATGGTAAGCACATTTTCATTTTTAGAAAATATTCCGTCTTCATTCAGGTCTTCTGTATTTAATACGCCATTTCCACGAGTGCGAGGAAGATCAGAAATATTTGGTCCTGCCCCCACCCTTGTCTTTAAAGAACTACATGATGAAGGTGAGTTAAATTCATAACCTATATCTTCATTATAACCATTATTAACTGAATCTAACCTACCATTTTTTTCTCCCTGTTCAAAGATATTTCCTTCATCTGGTGTATCATCACCGTTTATGTCATTATTTACTCCATCCAGACCCACATCTTCTGTATCAAATTGAGAATCATTATCAGAGTCTTCATTTATAGTCCCCATATCGAAGCGAATAGAAACTCCGTCGGAAAGGTTACCATCATCTATTAGTTTTGCTGAGAATTCTAAATATTCCATTTGGGAAAGATCTTCTCCATCAGAACGGCTAGAGAATTTTCTGGTAACCAAACTTACAAAAGGAGTTCCACCTGCAGAGCCTCCCAATAAAAAATCAAAATCCAATACAAGAGAAATTTGTCTTTCCGATTGATCAATTTGTGCTGAATTCAAGTGCCCCTCGGCCACATTATAGGGGCCTGCTAAATTTTGATACAGAGGATCTGCCTTTGAACCAGTAGAGAGGGGAGTTGGCCCTAGTTCAACATTATCCAGGTCTCTATAGTATCTGTAAAAGAGTGGAGCCCTATCACATGGAGAAGAATTTAAAGAAGGAGGAACACTTGATAACACCCAATCTTTTTCACTTACAGATACAGTTACTCTTTCTTCAGATGTTTCCAAATCATCTACCAAGGCCCTTCCATAAGTATTTGGATTGAAAAAACTGTGAACATATTCTCCATAAAATTTATAGCGTATAGGTAATAGATCGAAATCTACTCCTGGGATTAGATTAAAAATACGGGTGATCCTTTTCTCATTTAAGTTGATCTTGATATCATTTTCTACTAAAAAACGGCTATTTGGTTCTTCCCCCAGCCTTGGGGCCTGACTTTGCTCAAATTGCCCATTATACAAAACCGTATTTCCAATTGAAAAATCCTTTGATGCCTGGTATTCACTTCTTAACCCTACTATAAAACCACGATTGTTCAATCCAAAAGGAGAGTATTCATAGGTAATCTCTATACGTGTTGTGGGGGTGATAACAGGCTCCTTGTTGTTTGTAAAATAAAAAAAACCCAAAAGATAATCCACTCTGTATAATTTTGGATCAACTTCAATGCCATCGACTTTAACTTTTACAGAATTTTCTAATATATGAGAATGTTTCAGTTGATAACTCTGTACCTCACTGGAAAAATTTGCCCTGATGTTGAATTGTGAATTTTCTGATGCATTCAATGGATTTTCGGCATAAATTGCTCTCGAATCGGAATCATTCAATAGAAAAGTTCCTGTAGAATCCTTTAGGGTCTTAAAAGGCTCTCTAAGAAAAAAAGAAACTATTCCCAGATTATAATCGATATTTATTTTATTCAGGTCATTAATATCAGAAATAGTGGCTAGATTTCGATCCAGCAAAGTTAAGAAAAAGTCATTTGTTTGGATATTTTGAGCCCTTAGATCATATATGCCCCTTACTTCATAAACATCGTAATTTGTTTTTCCATCAGGTATGGTTTCTATATCTCTTATGCCATCATAGTCTACATCTTCGTTAATAGAATTTCCACAATAAATAAAAGTTTCTATTTTACCATCTATATTGATTCTGGCAGAAGGATCGGCGGTTGCCGAGGCACTATTCTGGCGTGTATAACGAACATAAATACATGCATCTTGACCAAATCCCCTAATAAATTCTAATCTACCCGTTTCATTATGAAATTTGAAATTTTCTCCTTGCTGTAGCCTATGGAAAATACCAATCTCTGTGGAATTGATCAATTTGATTCTTGCATTTAAATTCTGATTATTGGCACTATTTCTGTCATCCAACCAGACTTCTAAAGAACCAGGGTCAATGTTTACATTATGAGGCACAAAATTTTCAGACATATCTAAAGGGCTTGAAGTTAAAGTGATCAAGCTATTGGGATGACCTCTTTGATAAGAAGTAGAGTTTAGAATAGGCGCTTGGTTCAAATTATCATAATAGATGAAAGGCTCAATTTGAAAATACTTTCTTCTTTCAAATTGATATTCAGGAAGTAGCCGATTTATATTTCTAGCTCTACCTGTGAATATTTCTGTTTCACTTTCCCCTCTTGTAATGGTTCCAATGGCATGAAATTTGAACTTCCCTTTACGAAATTTGGATTCTACCCCAATGGTTTTCTTGCTCTTTTGCTGGAAACCTTTGAAGTCCGTAAAATCTGAATTAGGAAAATTAAAGTCTATATTGCCTATTGTTACTTCTCTAACAAATTCTCTGCGTCTTAAAGCAAAATATTTTAATTGCACTTTATTTTCAGATAATTTCTCAGTACGATTAAAGTCTACATCCACCAATACCCTTTTCCCAATTTTACCTTTGATATTAAAATTGAGGTCTGGTGCTAATATAAATCCCTCATTAATATATCTGGAAGAAGGTCTCTTGAAATCATCTTTAGCATCCTCTTTTGTAAAATAAGTGGAATATCCAAAAGAGGTTTTGATCTCTGATCTCCCGAATATCCTAAACTCCACGTCATCCCCTAAAGATCCCCCTAATCCTTTTGATTGAAATCTTTTAGAACTTCTAAATTTTTTATCAATGGGAGAGATATCTTCTTCTTCGTATAAATCTTCTATATAAATAGAATGATCTGGTTCCAGAAACTCTGAAACTTCTTCTATTTCTAATACAATATCACTTTCTTCATCTCCTTCAGAATCATCAAAAATAATAACAGTGTCTTTATCATGCGGGGATTGATAAATTTTTTGATCATCTTCGGATTTCTCTTTAACTTGCGCAAATATCATATCGTAAATTCTTAGAAAATCTTTTTCATGAAGGATCTTTTTTAAAGGATCCAGAAAAGGAATAATAAGGATATAACCAGCTAAAATGTATAATAATGTGAATCGTGGATTATCTGACTTATTAGACATGATCTGACAAAGGTATGGTCATTGATAAGCCAAAATTCATTGAAATGAGACCAGACTTATTTCTTCTATTTATAAGATTTAATTTATTCTTCTCTTCAAATTATTCTTTAGGTATTTTGCATGCCTACGGTGCATTACTTTTTGTTCCATTAAACTCCGATTAGCTTTTAATTCACTGCATGGCAGTCAAGAAGTTTTACTCAGAACCTTACAATAACCAATGCCGTTAGGCTGTACTTTGTACACAACTGAGCCTGTGCCTCAACTTAAAAACATTTACATTTTTGAAAAGAACGAGTATAAAATCCCCAGTTCAGCTTTTTTAAATAAGTAAAATTTTTATTCTCTAAGCGTCCTTTACCAGAGGTTGTTTTTTATTTTTTATGTCCTATGAACAATAGATTTGCACAAAGCGATAGAGACCAACTTATGATGTTTTTAAGTTGAGGCACAGGCTCTTACAATGGCATAGGTTTGATATGAATTCTATATAAAACAATTGACAGGTTATGCAGTCTATGTTAGATGCCAAAATGTTATTATGAAAGACATATCCAGGTACATGAAATCGAAATCCATTTTTTTAATTCTCATTCTTTTGTTCTCTTTTGGAAATACAGAGGCGGTTAAAGATCAAAGTGAAAAAGAAGGATACAATATAATGAAAAAAGTGCGTGATCAAGCGCGCATTCATCGTACAAAAACCTCAGAAGTATTGATGGTCATTCAAAATAAAAATAAGCGCAAACGAGAAAGATATTTTAATCATCTTAAAAAAGTAAAAGGTAAAGAAAACAGAGGGATGGTAAAATTTTTTCAGCCCTCTTCTGTAAAAGGTACCAGTCTTTTAAGCGTATCTCATGACGATGAGGAAGGCACAAATCAGTGGATATATCTACCCGCCTTTCGTTCCATAAAAAAACTTTCTACAAAAGAAAAAAATCAGAGTTTTATGGGGTCTGATTTCTCTATTTCAGATATCGCCGGACGTAATCTAAAACAGGATCAACATAAACTCATTAAAAAAGATAATAAATATTTTTATGTTATGAGCAAGCCTAAAAGTAAAGAAGATCAATATTCCAAATTAAAATTTAAAGTACATAAAAAATTTTATGTCCCTATAGAGATCAAGTTCTATAATAAAAAAAAGAAACATTTTAAAACAATGAAGAATATTAAACTCAAAAAAATAAAAGGGATGTATTTAGTTACCAAATCCATTATGGAAAACCATAAAACGAAAGGTCGAACAACATTAAATGCATCCAAAATCAAAGTAGGCATTTCAATACTGGATAACGATATAGGCATTCGAGGGTTAAAAAAATAGAGCATTAATTGTATGACTTATGATACTTATAGTATTATTTTCTCTATCTTTTTTTAGTTATTCATCTTTATATACAAAAACAAACTCTACTTCTTTATTGATGGCTCAGGCAAATAAAGAAGTTATAGAAGAAAATTTTGTTTTAGAAGAAGGAGACGAGAAAGATGAAGATAGGATATGGTGGGACCATGTAAAAGAATATTGGAATAAACATCTTCGATTTGTCATTGGAACTTCTTCTACCTATTATTATAAAACCAATTATCTCTTCTATAATTATGCTTTTCTAAGTTTTGAACAGTCTTTCTTCAATTGGATGACTATAAAATTGGCAGGTGAGATATATCGTTCTGATATCAATATTGCGCTTAAAATTGATGAATCAGAAATAGAAAACGAAGATTTAGACAGATCTGAAATAGCTCTTAGTTATAATGAGAATAAGTGGATACCTATTTTTAGAGATAGTTTCGTTCAATTTGATATTACTCAATATACGAGACTTACCATAGGCAGGAAAACGATCGTATGGGGTCAATTTAATGTTGTTTCTCCGGTAGATATTATTTTACCGATCCGGCTTCAAAATACTGGTCTTATTATAACGAAAGCCAATAGCCGTATACCCCAAGATATGATCAGTCTTGGTATTTATCCTACAGAAAATATAGAAATAGAAGGTTATTACTTCCCCAAAGTGACTATAGACCCCGTTACAAAGGGTTATCTGCGCCAATTAAGTAACCCTGGGTTAATTGTTACAGCTAAGAATGAAGCAACTTTAAGAACACAGGCCGAGAGTATCGATATTCCTACGGATACAGATTCGATCAGAAAGGCTATTCAAGATGGATTCATAAATCCTTATGATTTTCAGGAACAAGTCAGAGAATTAAGCCTACCAGACACCTTTAATGATCTGGATGAAACCTACCAGGTTGGAGGCAGAATATTATTTTATCTTGATTTTTTAACCATTGGATTTACCTATTTTAACGGTTATTATACTTTATTAGGCACAGATAATGGCGCACTTGTTCAAGTAATGTCAACCATAACAGGCATCCCTCCGAGTAGTTATGTCCAAACAAATGCTTCTTTATTTAGGGCATCTTCATACGGTTTCGAAATGGCTATTCCCATAGGCAGATGGCAACTCAAGGCAGAACTTGCCGCGTCCACAAGAGTGGAGGACATTCAATATATTCCTCCTGGGTCATTAGGTTTTGATCCTGGGTCAGACATGGATCAGAAATTGATGGAGGCAAATGATAATTTTATTAACTGGGTCATCAACAAAAATTCTAGCCAGCTTACGATCAATAATTATGAATTTATAACTGGTATCGGCGTTGATGTGGAATTTGATCGTTGGGTAATGAATATCCTTTTGCTCCGCCTGGATACTGTATATTTTGGTAACCAAAAAAAAGGTAAAGATCTATTTGATGAATACAGAAAAATATCTGAACCCGATGCCGACGATGGTATTGCACCCCCAGTAATACCATTTATAAATGCAGGCTGGTATGTAACTAAAGACAAAAAAATGACTCTAGGTGCCGTAGCTGGATTCTTAGGGTCTTTTGGTATAGGGGGTTCTATTTATATTAGGCAGTTTTTATTTGATGATGATTTTTTCTGGGCGGTGACTTTAGATGCCCTCATGTTGAATAGTGATCAATTAATAGACGATAGGCAGGGGGCTGATATTGCAGAACCGCTCAAATTAGGCGGTAGGATTATTTTAAGCTATTCCATTTAATTAAAGAATAATAAAAAAGAAGTTTCCCAAAAAATTTAACCCCAAGCGGGAATGTAATTTCTCCAAAGCATACAAGCAAATTATTGATTTTTACTCGTAAGGCAAAATTTAAGCTCCAAAGTACACAAGTGAGAATTTACAAAATTAATAGTATAATTTTTCATTAATACTTTACAGATTAAAACTAAAAATAAAAATAGTATTATATCACGTTTAAATTTTGTATATGTCCCCAAAAGAAATAACAGTTTATTCTAAAAAATCAGATACTTTTGCCGCTAAAAAAATGAATAGAATTCCTATGAATTCCAGACCCAGAGAAAAACTGATATCCGAGAGTCCTGAATGTCTTTCAGACCAAGAGCTTATGGCCGTCATACTAGGTTCTGGCATCAAAAATAATAATGTTTTTAAACTGGCAAATTGCGTTTTGAAGTCTATTGAAGAGAATTTTCCTGAAAAAAAAGAAAGTATTTATAATGAATTGTTAAAGATCAAAGGGATTGGTAAATCAAAAGCTACCATGGTTAGCGCAATGTTAGAGTTTTCACGTAGAAAAATGTTTCCTAAGCCAATTAAGATTCATTCTGCAAAAGATGCTCATAAATTATTGCTTGAATATTCTGATCGTAAGCAAGAGTACTTCTTTGTTTTTTCACTTAATGGAGCAAGAGAATTAATAAGAAAAAAAATACTTTTTATTGGTAGTTTAAATCGAAATCATATAGAAATAAAAGAAATTTTTTCTCAGGCAATTTATGATAAAGCTGTGTTTTTAATATTTGCCCATAATCACCCTTCAGGTACTTTAGAACCAAGTGAGAGTGACATTAAAACAACTAAGAATTTAATAAAGGCAGGAGAACTTTTGGGAATTCAAGTAATCGATCATATTATTTTTTCTTATTCAGGTTGCTTTAGCTTTTTCCAAAACAACTTATTGAACATAAAATAAATGAAGACCTAAGATAATAGGCCTTCATTATATTATCGAAAAAATAAAACTTTCTTTATTTTTTAGTAGTGTAATATTTTTTTAAGCTGACTGGCAGCAAGAGTAACAATTTTGCCTTCTCTTGTTTTTAGTTTAATGATTTTACCTCTTTGAAGGAATGAACCAATATAAACTTTGCCATCTTTTGTAATGATCTTACTTAACTGTGTATCATCTTGAAGTTCTCTTTCAAGAAGAACCTCTTCGCTTATCAGCTCTTTCGTTAGGGCAGAATTATTTCCTATAACTTCTTTTTTTGATTTCTCAGGAGTAATTCCTTCTTCTAAGTCGTTAACGGAGAGAAAAGCAATTTCGTTAAATACCCTAAGACGCTTAACTTCTTTTTTAACAAGTTTTTGAGATTTACTAAATCCTCTATCTGCCGCATAAGTAACCCCTATAGGTGCGGATTTAACTTTTGCAGAGACTTCTACTATTCTTGCTTCTTCAACTTGTCCTTTTATTTTTTTCTTTGGAGCAAGCTCAACAGATCCTTCAAGAAGCTTTAGTTCTGTTTTTTTGTTCTTTCCAACTGTAAAAGAAAAAGCAGTTCCTCGTACACCAGCCGTTAAAGTAGCAGATGCAATGGAAAATCTGGCCTTCCCTGAAGTGATTTTATTAAAGGTAGACCCTCTGGTCTGAAGAACCGAAATATCATCTCTACCATCTTCATTTCTTACAAGAGAAGATATCTCAAGCTTAGTTTTACTCTTAACGGTAATTAAGGCCCCTTGAGAAAATTGAATTACAGCCCCTGCCTTCTTTTTTGTTTCAATTTTATCAGACTTGCGAACTATATCATTCAGCTTAGCCTGAACACCATTAATAAGCACGGTTCCTTTGACAAGAGTTAATACTCCTTTCAAAGAACTAACTTTTTTTGTAAAAGGGTTCTCTTTACAACTGGCGAAAAGAAAACATAGTACAAATATTAAAGAACCTAATTTTATTCTATGTATATTGAATTTATTTATTTTCATCATATATACCTCCTATCAATTTGATCTTTATTGCTAAATTCTTTAGCATCATTGCAGTATAAGCAATATAAGGAACAATTATTATACTACTACTCATTATAGTCCTATATTTTAGTGGTTTTGTCAACTCTTTTTTAAAATTTTTTAAGTTTTTATTCCAATTATTTACATACAGAAATTGCACTTCTACTTGCATTAGCTTAGATTAGGAGCAATTAAAGTCAATTATAGTACCATTCCTTATTTTATAATTTTATGCTTATAAGATGGCCATTAAGATATTTTTTTAATTTTTTAGTACTCATGTTCTTGTTGCATTGATCAGTATCTTTGTTATGTCATAAAAACCCTAATATTGGGATGGATGTAAAAGCAGATGGAACTAAAATCAAGGCAAATACTTCTGATTTAGGGAGCTATTGCTCAGAGGGATTCAGAAGACGAGAATAGAGGTAAAAATCGCTGCAATAACCTTCAATTTTAGCAAAATGATACGGGAACAGCTTGTATAGATCAGGAAATTAGGAAATTATTTCGTGTTTTCGAGAAAAAATATCAAAAAACCTTCGGGAACAAAAAATACGATATAGATTACAATGTAGTAAATTATTCTTCTGTGTTGAGGCACAGGCTCCTCCTTTATATGGCAAAAAAGAAAAAGGTTGTCATATTATCTAAGTATCTGATTCACAATCAATATAGGATTAAAATACTGATCCTGTGGATCGGGCTAAAATATCTAATGGGTATTCCTGATCCGGGGACAGCAAGATGCCCATGAAAGTAAATGAGATAAGAAAGTCTTTTTTGAATTTTTTTGCTTCTAAAGATCATTTGGTCTTACCCAGTGCTAGTCTAATTCCTGAAGAAGACCCCACTCTTCTTTTCACGAGTGCCGGAATGGTACCTTTCAAATCCTATTTTTCAGGTATTCTCTCTCCTCCTAAGGACAATATCGCAAGTGTACAAAAATGTATGCGTACCAGTGATCTGTCTGAGGTCGGAAAAACCAAAAGACATCTTTGCCTGTTTGAAATGCTGGGTAATTTTAGTTTCGGAGGCTACTTTAAAAAAGAGGCAATCCAATTTTCATGGGAGTATTCTACAGAATTTTTAAAATTCCCAAAGGAACAGATATGGATCACCGTTTATATGGAAGATGAAGAATCTTTTTATTTATGGAAAGATCATATTGGAATTCCAGAGCATAAGATCGTTCGCTTAGGGAAAGAACACAACTTTTGGGGACCTGCAGGCAGTACAGGGCCATGCGGTCCATGCAGCGAACTCTATTTAGACAGAGGAACTGAATTTGATCCTCAAAATGTATGCAATCAACCAGGGGATAAAGGAGAAAGATTCATAGAATATTGGAATTTAGTATTCAATGAATTTGATCAAAACAAGCAAAACGAATTATTTCCTCTTCAAAAAAAGGGGGTAGATACAGGAGCTGGTTTGGAACGTCTGGCACTTCTTTTACAAGCAAAAGATTCTGTATTTGATATAGACGAAATAAAAAAATTAAAATCTGAGGTCTGCCGGATATATAAAGTGAGTGATGAAACAGATCAAGAATCCACGATCCGAATTTTAACCGATCACATAAGAACACTTGTTTTCTGTATGGCAGATGGTATTTATCCTTCTAATGAAGCCAGGGGATATGTTCTACGCAAAATTTTAAGAAGAGCTATTTTAAATGGGAAAAAAATAGGTCAAAAGAATCCAATACTCTATAGATTAGTGGATAGTGTGGTGGAAATTTATGGGTATATATATGATGAACTGAAGCAACAAGTAAATTTTGTACGTGATAATATCAAACAAGAAGAAAAAAAATTCTTACAAACTCTTATGAGAGGGGCTGAAAAGTTAGAAGAAATTATCCTAAATTCTATGCAGAAACAGAATAAGATCATTTCTGGTAAAAATGCTTTTCTGCTTTATGATTCTTTTGGTTTTCCCCTGGAAATAACAATGGAAATTGCAGCTGAAAATGGTCTTAGGGTAAATACTTTTGAATTTGAAGCAGAAATGGAGGCTCAACGTAAAAGGGGCCGGATTGCATGGAAAGACACCCAAAACCAATTACCCTTGAATGGTGTGGAGGGAACTCGTTTTACAGGCTATGAAAATATAAAAGATAGTGGCAGAATCATTAGGATCATTCTAGGTGAAAAACAAGTAGATTCTATCTCTACGAAAGATATTAAAAAAGATGAATTTTTTTATATCATTACAGATCAGACTCCTTTTTATCCAGAGAGTGGAGGTCAACTGGGGGATACAGGGTCCATAATGGGCCAGAATTTTTCGGTAGAAGTAATGGATACAAAAAAAATAGAAAATATAATATTGCATATCTGCCGGTCTTTTAATGGAACAATATGTACAGGTGATATGGTAGGCTTAGAAATACAAGAGTCCAGACGCAATTTTTTACGCGGGAATCATAGCGCTACTCATCTATTGAATGCGGCCCTCCGAAAAACTTTAGGAGATCATATACGCCAGAGTGGATCCTTGGTACATTATAATTACCTACGCTTCGATTTTACCCATAATAAAGCGATGACTATTTCTGAAATTCAGGAGGTAGAAAAAATGGTAAATCATTCTATCTCTCATTCTAAAGAAACAATATCATCTGTTTTACCTATAAAAGAAGCACAAAATAAAGGGGCTCTTATGACCTTTGGTGAAAAATATGAAGACATCGTAAGGGTAGTGGAATTGGGTGATTCTTCTATGGAGTTTTGTGCTGGAACACATGTGAATAATACTTCAGATATTCGGTTTTTCATTATCATCAAAGAAAGTAGCCCTGGTTCTGGTAATCGAAGAATAGATGCACTTTCTGGAAAACTAGCCATCCAAAAAATGATTTCCATTTATCATGATGCGGTTAAAATGATTGATGAACTGAAAAAAATAATTGTAAATTCTAAAATGGAACGAGAATTTAAGAATGATCTTAAAAATATATCCAATCAATATATTTCTGGCAAGGTATTGGATATTCAAAAAATTGAAAATTCTAATGCAAATGATCTTATACTAAAATGGCATAGTATACGTGAATTGGATGCACATGTAAGATCATTAGAAACAAGAATCAAAAAAAAGTTAAAGGTACATGGGAAAAGCCATAAAAACATAAACGAAGATACGATCCAGAAAATTTTAGAATCCAAAAAACAAAAAAATGGTATTTCTATCTTTCATATCGTTGAAGAAAATTGGAGCATCCCTGACCTAAAAAATCTAGCAGATGCCTTAAGAGAAAAACAACCTAATGGAGTATTTATTCTACAGAGTTTTCAACAAAGAGTCTGGAATGCAGTTTTGGCTTCTACCAGAAGTTATGCCAAGTCTATAGAGTTAGATGCGAATGACTTGATCAAGAAAATTATTCCAAAGCTACCCTATGTAAAAGGAGGGGGGGGTGGTAGATTTGAATTTGCGCAAGCAAGTGGAAAATTAGATGCTTCTTCACAACAAAAAGCTCAATTGGCCGATGAATTCCAAAATTTTATATCCGGGAAATTAAAATGACCATGCTAGTATATCCTTCACATACTAAATGACTCTTTTATGGTTGTTACAGGAAGAATTCAATATTAAAAGGAATATGGTATGAAAATCGTTAATTTGGCGATGGTGATCGTACAGGTGGCAGATGATAATTTTAGGAGAGCTATTAAAATTGATTAAAACAAAAGAAAATATTATTTCAGTAAAAAAGTATGATGAAAATAAAAATACTGTTGTAATGGAAGAAAAAGATATTCGTTTAGTATATGCTGACTATATATTAAGGGGAATAAGTAATATTCTAGATAAAAATAAATATGAAAAGGAACCAGAAGCAATCTTCAAGTCAACGTTTTTCTAAGAATCCTATTGACCCAAATAAAAATACAAGCAAAGATAATATCGTTGATAAATTTAATCAACAAAATCCAAATACTATCCCGCCAGACCAACAAGATAATAATATTAAGAGTCAATATCACCAAACCACAATAGGTTTTCAGGTAATAATGTACCAACAAAGTATCTCTTAGGTGTATTACCGCATCTGGACAAAGATGAAAGACAAAATTTTGTTAAGACTATTGATAAAGAGAATGAGAGAATTTATAATTTTTTTTCTAAACGAAGAGATCAAAATTTTACTTATAGAATAATAATTACCTTATGTATTGTTGCGTTTATTTTTTTTGTACTTTATCAAAATAAAGATGAAATTATATTTGAGCTACTTAAGATATTACTTCCTGCCTTTGGCGGAGGCGGCATCGCTATATATTATCTTTCTAAGAAAAAAGAGGCTAGATAACTTTCTATAACTAAAGTAGAAGCAAGCTGATTCAATGTTCTTGCAGCGGAGTCTTCATCTCTAATCAAAATTCTTTCTGTTATTTCAATATTTATTTGCCTGGGATCAATTTCTGCTTTTTAAATTATATCTGCAAAGGCATAGGCAAATTTAATTGAATATAAAAAAATAGACTTGAATAAGAATAAATAAGGTAAAAAGAACTTCAGCTGGTTTGTTTCCCGATCTTTACATTAAAGGATTTAACAGATCCATTACGAATGATCCTTAATTTTACATAATCTCCAATTTTCTTTTGCAGAATAGTAGATTTAAGTACATAGAATCTGTCTGCTAATTTATCATCAATATGGGTAATAAAATCAAAGGTTCGTATCCCCGTTTTCCAAGCAGGTGAATTTTTTTGCACCATAGCAATAAGCAATCCTTTTTGATCTAAGAGACCTAGTCTGTATAGCTGTTCTCTGGGAGGATCTGTTACGATATTCACTCCAATATAGCCAACTTCTATTTTTTTACCTTCTTTTAGCTGCAAAATAATACTCATGGCGTGATTTATAGGAATAGCAAAGCCAATACCAAGTGAGCCTCCTGATTTCGTATAGATCATTTGATTGATTCCAATCACTTCTCCTTTTACATTCAATAGAGGGCCTCCAGAGTTGCCTGGATTAATGGCCGCATCTGTTTGTATTCTTGGGCGACCATCGGAAGACTCTATCTCTTGGTTCACAGAAGAAATAACACCTGTTGTTAGAGTTGAAGAAAGACCAAATGGATTGCCTATGGCGATTGCCATATCTCCTACCCGGATATCATCTGAATTACCTATTGACAGATAAGAAAATTTCTTTTTGCTATCTACTTTTAGAAGAGCTATATCTGAATATTTATCCGAGCCGATCAGGGTGGCTTCATGGTCAGAACCATCTACAAATTTCACGTTTATTGAATCCACATTGTCTATTACATGGTGATTCGTGACTATATAACCTTCCTGATCCATCAAAAAACCTGAACCGAGTCCCTGATTTTTACGCTTTTTTTGTTTATCTTTTTTAGGGTCCCCGAAAAAATGCCTGAAAAAAGGATCTCTGAAAAAGGGACTTGTATTTACTATTTTTTCTGTTGTTATACTAACTACAGAAGGATTTGTCATTTTATATATTTCACGGATTGCATTTTGGACCAGAATTGCCTTTTTAATTTCTTCTGATTTCAGGAGAGGGTTTATTTTTTTCTTTTTAGTAAAAGGATCTTCGTCGCAAGAAAGCAAAAGTAGGAATAAAAATAAAAAAGAAAATATTCTCGTGAATATCATATTTTGATCAACCTTTAGGGTAAATGACTATAAAATTTCCATATCTGATAAACCAAAAATGGAGATAAAATTCCTGATGTCAATATTAAAATTGTTAGAATACTACCAGAAATTTTAGGCCAAAAACCGCTAAAAAGGGGCCTGATTTCTTTACTCTTTAATGAACTCTTTAAACTTGCATCCTGATCTGTGGCAGATGAGTACCAGTAAGAGTAAAAGAATATTCGGGCATAATAATAAATCCCTATCAGAGCACTAATACTCACAAATATGGCTACAATATACATTTCTGATTTTAGCAATGACTTCAATATAAAAAATTTACCGTAAAAACCCGCTAAAGGAGGGATACCGGCCAGAGATAGAGAAGCGGCAGAAAGTGCAAAGGCTATATAGGGATTTTTTTCAGATAGATTCTTTAGATCATCTAACATGATCATTTTTTTAGTGCTTTCTCTGGTTTCCATGAATGCGATCAACCCAAAAATGAATACCGTACCTAGAGCATAGGCAAACACATAATAAAATAGAGATGCAAAAGCATCGGCTCTGGTTTCTTTAGAGAAAGACAATGCAAACATAGCTGCCATATAACCTGCATGCGCGATGGACGAATAGGCAAATATTCTTTTTAGATTTTTCTGGACGAGAGCTACTATATTTCCATATAACATGGAACCGATTGCTAATAGTAGAATGATCTTTTGTAAAGTATCTTGAAAAATAATTCCTAAATAACTAAGTATATGAAAAACAACACCTACGGATGCAATTTTGATCAGGCTGGCCATTAGCGCTGTAACGATAGTAATGCTTCCCTCATAGACATCGGCTACCCAACCATGTAGAGGGAAAAGAGCCACCTTAAAGAAGAGCGACATGATCACTAAAATTGCTCCTATCAATAATAGATCAGAATTATACGATATAGATGTATTAGATAATATTTCCCCTATTCTGACTATGTTTACTGTTCTCATACTTCCATAGATAAAAGCAGTGCCTAAAAGAAAAAAAGTAGACGAAAAAACACTTAAGAGAAAATATTTTAATCCTGCTTCGCTACAAGACTTTTCATTTCTATCCCAAGCGGCTAATACATACAGAGGTAGGGAAGCCAGTTCTACAGAGATGAACATCATGATCAGATTTTGGGAGCATATAAAGAAGATCAATCCAGCCCCGGAGAATAATGCCATTTGATACGCTTCTACTAAATGTAATTTCATATGTGTCAGAATATCTCTCATCATGGTAACTATCAGCATCAAAAAGATAACGATTGCCAATGAATAAATAGCCGTATGACGATTCCATATAAATTGACTTTTAAATGCAGATACATTGTTATAGAATATTTGGCTTATAAAACGGGGTAAAAAGGAAGAGTCAGAGGGACCGTCTTTTGTGCCAGACATGGCCAAAAAAGTCATTGCTATGAATAGGGCAACGATCAAAAGTGTTATTAAGGTACTTCCATAAGAAAGGGATAGTCTGAATTTTGGAAGAGTGATCTGAAAAAGAATGATCAATAGAGCCGATACACTCAAGGCTATAGGTGCAAATGCAATAATAAAGTCTTTTAATTGAATAGATTCCATTTTAACGTTTATGGATATTTATATTATTTTTTTGAAATGAAAATTTTTCTTCTTTTTGCATGGTAATTTCTTTTTGGGCTATTTCCATTCTAAAAATAACAGATGTAAGGCTTTTCCGAGCAGTGTCTAAAACAATGGATGGTTTAACTCCCAGATAGAATATCATAATAATGAAAGGTATGGCTACTGAAATCTCTTTCAAATTCATTGCAAGCGAATTTTTTTCATGGATTTTTTTTAGCTTTTCCGTGGTTTCTCCGGAAAAGATTTTTTTATACAGAAAAAGCATGTATACTGCCCCAAATATTATTCCTATTACAGCAAATGAAGCAATCAATGGATCCTTTAAAAAGCTTCCCATCAATATCAGAAATTCCCCTATAAATCCGTTTGTACCTGGCAAACCTATGGCACTCAGAGTAGCAAGCATGAAAAAAACCGCATACATAGGAGAGCATTTAGCCAGACCACCATAAGCTTCAATTTCTCTGGTATGGGTTTTATCATAGATGATACCCACAAGTAAGAATAAAAAGCCAGTAGAAATTCCATGATTGATCATTTGAATATAGGCCCCTGATAGTCCCTCTATATTTCCGCTAAAACTCCCTAGTATTATATATCCCATATGAGATACGGAAGAATATGCGATCAACTTTTTTATATCTGTTTGTGACCATGCCAGCCATGCTCCATATATAATGCCTATTACGCCTATGATCATGAAAAAATCGGCATATTTTAAAGAAACCGCAGGAAACAATGAGATGGAGAAACGAAATATCCCATATGTACCCATTTTAAGCAGTATTCCCGCTAGTACAATTGATCCAACAGTAGGCGCCTCTGTATGGGCATGTGGTAGCCATGTATGGAAGGGGATTACAGGTATTTTTATTAAAAAGCTGATCATCAAAGCCCAAAAGATAAGCTCATTTATATTGGTATTCATATGTTTTAATATTTTGGATTCGGATAAAATGTTCAGATCAGTAATTCCCATGGGTATGGAATAAATGAACATCAAAGAAATAATCCCCAATATCAAAAATACAGAACCACTAAAAGTATAGATAAGGAATTTAATCGCTGCATATCTTTTGTTCTTTCCTCCCCATATACCGATCAATAATACCATTGGGATCAATGTTAATTCCCAAAATACATAAAAAGAGATAAAACTGACCGATAAAAAGACTCCAATCACACTTAGTTCCAGTAGTAAAAGACTGATATAGAATAACTTTTCGTTTCTTAAGAATGCCAAACAACTGGCTTGTGGTTCATCTTGTTTACATAAACCCTGATAACTAAAATAAGAATAACATATTCCCAAAGGGAAAAGAATTGTGGTTAAAAGATATAGACTAAGACTAATACCATCCAAGGCAAACCACCAGTTAAGACCGTATTGAATTTCTTTAAACCAAGTTTCTTTTAGCTGGAATCCAGGAATGTTAGAATTAAATTGATAGGCCGCTATAATTGAAGATAATAAAGCGATAAGACTTGCCGATAGAGAGATCATAAATAGCAGAATGTTTGGCTTCTGTATTTTTCGATTCAAAATTCGCTTAGGTAGAATCGCCAATAAGAAAATACCGCATAAAAGACTGAATATACTAATGCTTAACATCATATTATTTATACCTTAATTGAAAATTCATCATATAAATAAGAAAACAATTAAAAAGGATATCAAAATATAGAAGGCATAATGCCCTACCTGACCTGTTTGTAATTTTCTCAATACAGAACCATATGCTAAACCCAATTGTCCTAGCCCATCTACAACACCGTCAATCCACTTAGCATCTGTAATATGATAGGAATATTCAGAAATTTTTTTCATTGGTCTTAAAAGAATAAACTCATAAAACTCGTCTAAATAAAATTTATGAAAACTATATTTAACCCATCTTTTTCTAAATGCTTTATCTGCTACAGGAATTTGATTTTTTTGTTGGTATTTATACCATGCTAAAGTAAAACCCAGAATGGCTGCCGTAACAGACATTCCCATTAAAATAGCTTCTTGGCTGGCTTCAATGGTGATATAATTATTTGCTTTCATAGACAAAGAGTTTGAGGATAATATTTGATCAAAATATTGGAGTATCATTCCAGGTTTATGGGTAAATAAATGGGGAAGCCCTACATAGCCACCTATGATGGCCAGAATAGATAGAATAACAAGAGGTACTTTTATATTCCATTTCACGTCCTCTACATTATGGTTATGTCTGGCCTTTTTCGTATGGAATGTTAAAAAAACCAACCTGTAAATATAGAAACTGGTCAAGAAGGCAGTAAATAGCCCAATAGAGTAAAGCCAGGTACCTCCATATTTAAAAGTGAATACCTTTTCTAATATCATGTCCTTAGAGAAAAAGCCAGAAAAACCAGGAATGCCAGAGATAGCGATGGCCCCTATCCAAAAAATGATCGAAATAAAAGGAAGCTTTTGATGTAATTTGCCCATTTTTCGTATGTCTTGTTCATGGTGCAATGCAATGATCACAGCCCCTGAACCTAAAAAAAGAAGAGCCTTAAAAAAAGCATGCGTTGTTAAATGGAACATCCCTGCACCATAGGCGCCCACTCCCATGGCCATGAACATATAGCCTAGCTGAGAGACGGTAGAATATGCCAATACTTTTTTAATATCTGTTTGTGTTATAGCAATCAATGCAGCAAGTAATGCAGTAAATGCACCTGTATAGCTGATCAATATGGATACATCTAAAGCGCCTAAGAATAGGGGGGCTAATCTAAATATTATAAAGACGCCGGCTGTTACCATGGTTGCCGCATGGATCAAGGCAGAAACAGGAGTAGGACCTGCCATTGCATCTGGAAGCCAAACGTAAAGAGGTATCTGCGCAGACTTGCCAACCACGCCTATGAAAAGTAGAAGAGCAATTGTGTTCAAAATCTCGGCAGGAATATTTGCGGTGTCTAGATAAGAAAGCACAATTCCATAGTCCAGGCTACCTATTTCTCTATAAAGCAGAAATATACCTAAAATAAATCCAGCGTCTCCTATGCGATTGGTAATAAATGCTTTCTTTCCTGCAAAGGCAGCTTTTTCTTTATGGATATCAAATCCGATCAAAAGATAAGAGCATAGGCCAACACCTTCCCAGCCAAGGAAAGTAAGTACAAGATTATCAGCCAATATTAAATGGAGCATGAAAAAAATAAATAAATTCAGATAGGCAAAGAATCTGGCGAAATCTTCTTTTTCTTTTTGCATGTATCCTATAGAATATAGGTGGATAAGACTTCCGATGCCAGTAACGATCCAGGCCATGAATAAAGAAAGACCATCTAATCTATAGGCAAAATCTAATTTTAAAGAACCAATTCTTATCCATTCAAAAAAATGTGCTTCCAAAGGATTTGCAATAACATTTTGCGAAAAAGTCAACAGAACAAATATACCAAAAGAAATAGTGATAGACCCTACTCCTATAATTGAGATGATCCATTGAGAGGCTATTTTATTTTGTAAAGATTGTCTTAAAGCAAAAAATGAATTTCCTATAAAACCGATCAAAGGAAACCACAAGGCAATAATAAAAAGTTTTTCCATAATTTTTGATTATCCTTTTAATTTACTGATTTCTCTTAGATCAATAGTTTTAAAATTTCGATAGATTGTGATCACAAGTGCCAATCCAATTGCTGCTTCCGCAGCAGCTACTGCCATTATAAAAAAGACAAATACTTCCCCGTCAATATCGTACCACATTCTGGCAAAGGCAACGAATAATAAATTCACAGAATTAAGCATTATTTCTACAGACATGATCACAACAATTATATTGTGCCTGGTCAATACACCTATGATGCCGATACCGAATAATATGATGACTAAATAAATTATATATTCTACTGGCATATATCTAATCCGAAATTTTTCTTCTGCTTTTTTTGGCCAACATCACTGAACCGATCATAGCTACAAGCAGTAATAAAGAAATGGCTTCAAAGGGTAAAAAATAATTAGAGAATAATATAAAAGAAAGAGTCTCTGTATTTCCCTTGATCAATAATTCTTCTTTTTTGAAATTTAATTCATTTTCATAAGAGGTATGTATATGATTGGTCTTTGTTACTTCCGTATTTTTTTGGGTTAATACGATCATTTGTAGGGAAAAGGATAGTATAAGGAGAGCAATGATCACTTTTTTACCCCAACCAGAGGCAAGTCGATCAAAATTTTCTTCTCTAAGGGGTATCAACATGATAACAAATATAAAAAGAACCATAATGGCCCCTACATATACCAGTATCTGCACTGTAGCTAGAAAATATCCCCCCAGTAGAGCATACATTGCGGCCAACCCTATAAAAAAGGATACTAAAAAAAGAGAAGCTTTAATTGGATTTTTATGCAATATCACGCCTAAAGAACTAGCTACCATGGTAGAAGCAAAGACCAGGAATAATATTTCAGTTAAACTCATTGATACCATACATAAACTCCAGCCAAAAATATTTGAAACAAAGCAAGGGGCAAAAGATATTTCCATCCCAGATTCATTAATTGATCATATCTAAAGCGGGGTAAAGACCATCTTACCCATACAAATAAAAATATGAAGAAAAGGGCCTTTAATACAAGAAATAAAGAACCAATGAATGGCGCCCACCAATATCCACTCAATAATTCTTGCATAAATACAGGTATATTCCATCCTCCAAGGAAAAGAATAGCAATTAGAAAAGAAAGAGTGATCATATTCATATATTCAGCGATAAAAAATAGGGCAAATTTAAATGCACCGTATTCTGTATGGAATCCTACTATTAATTCACTCTCTGCTTCTGAAAGATCAAATGGAAGACGGTTCGTCTCTGCAAAAATAGCGATCACAAAAATAAAGAATCCTAAGAAACCTGGTATAGTGAATAGAAACCAGCCTTCTTGTTGCGCCAGTATAATTTTATGAAGGTCTAGATGCCCTGTCATTAGAATAACCCCTATGATGCTCATGGCAAGGCTAAGCTCATAACTGATCATTTGTGCGGAGGCTCTTACCGATCCAAGCAAAGAATATTTGTTATTGCTGGACCAGCCGGCAAGAAGTACTCCATATACAGCAAGAGAAGAAATGGTTAAGATCAGCAGCACACCCGTATTTGGATTGGTTACTTGCAGGGCAATCTCTTGTCTTCCTAATATTTCATAAGGGAAATGTATTAAAGAAGTAAATGGTATGGCAGTCCATAATAGGGTGGCAGTCACCATAGAAATGGCTGGTGCTAATAAAAACAGATAAATATCTGCATTCTTGGGAATGGTTTCTTGTTTCGTTAAAAATTTGACTCCATCTGCAAGAGGCTGCAGAATGCCCCATAATCCTGCTCGGTTTGGACCATATCTTCTTTGAAAATAGGCAGCCCATTTTCGTTCCATAAGAGTGTAATAGGCTGCTCCTGTGATGAGTATAAAGAAGATAATGCCTATTTTTAGGATTGTTAAAAGTATGTCCGGTATATATGGTTCAATCATTATTTTTTTATGTCTTTATTACTTTTGTTCCCCAATAAAAATACTAGATTAAGTAGATGGAACCTTTATTGCATTTTCAAATTCCACTCTAAATTTTTGCATAATGGGAGCAATTCCCATTACGACAGCATCAGAAAAGGCGCATATAGTCGTTCCATTCCACATATTTTCGGTAAAGCTTAAAAGTGTGTCAATGTCAGATTGATTTCCCTGGCCTTTTTTGATCCTATAAATTATATCTTTTACCCACCAAGCACCTTCACGGCATGGAGTGCATTGACCACATGATTCTTTAGAGTAGAAATAGGCCGTTCTATATGCAAACTCTACCATATCTACTGTATCATCCAATACGATCAATCCGCCTGATCCAAGAAAACTTCCTTTTTCTTCCATTCCTTCATAGTCCATAACAGCTCCATCTTCTACTTCTTTAGCATTTAAAATAGGAGTTGAACTTCCTCCCGGAACAACCGCTTTTAATTTTCTGCCTTCTATCAATCCCCCCGCAATATCATGAATGATGTCAATTAATTTAACTCCCAGAGGAACTTCATATACTCCTGGTTTTTTTACATTTCCTGAGATAGAATATACCTTCGTACCTCCCGATTTTGGATTTCCCACTCCTAAACTTGCATATTCCTTGCCTCCCATTTGGAAAATGCATGGAACTGCCGCAAATGTTTCTACATTATTTACTACAGTAGGACAACCATAAAGACCTTTCACAGTAGGGAATGGAGGTTTTAGCCTTGGATGACCTCTTTTACCTTCTAGGCTATCTAGCAGAGCAGTTTCTTCTCCACAAATATAAGCCCCAGCACCCCTGAAAGTACTTATATGAAATGAATATCCGGATCCCATGATATTGTCACCTAGATATCCTTTTTGGTATGCCTCCTCAATGGCTTTCTCAAGAACCCTCCAGCCTTTATAGAATTCTCCTCTAATGTAAATGAAGCCATGAGAACTATGCAAGGCAATTCCACAGATGATCATTCCTTCTATCATTCCATGAGGTATCTTTTCAATGATCAATCTGTCTTTAAAAGTGCCTGGTTCTGATTCATCTGCATTAGAGACCACATATTTAGGTTCATTTGTATTTAAGGGGACAAAACTCCATTTCATTCCGGTCGGAAAGCCTGCGCCTCCCCTGCCTCTTAGGTTTGAGGTCTTTATTTCTTCAATAATGGCTTCTGATGACCATTTTTTTTTTTCGTCTACCAATATTTTACGCAAAGCCTTATAGCCACCGTTTTCTTCGTAAACTCTTAGAAGGTGTGAATCAGGCTTGTCAATATCTCTTAAAACTAGTCTTTTTTCCAGAATAGGCATATAATTAATAGCCACTCTTTAAATTCGATTGAGATTTTATAGTAATTTTTTTTGGGGGATGTAGGAGCCTGTACCTCAACTTAAAAACATTTACATTTTTGAAAAGAACGAGTATAAAATCCCCAGTTCAGCTTTTTTAAATAAGTAAAATTTTTATTCTCTAAGCGTCCTTTACCAGAGGTTGTTTTTTATTTTTTATGTCCTATGAACAATAGATTTGCACAAAGCGATAGAGACCAAGTTATGATGTTTTCCCATACTCTGGGAGATAATCTTGATAAGAATCCTTTTCTATAGAGATATTCACATGAGGGTGGTAAAGCATATCATCCTTCTTTAATGTTAGGAGTTTTACTCTATGGTTTTCATCGTGGTTGAAGAAGTAGCAGAGAATTTCAAAAGGCTTGTGAAGAAAACGATGCAATGCGCTATCTTGTTGGTGGAAATAAAATAAAATTCAGGGCAATTGCAGACTTTCGTGTTCGTTTCGGTAAAGAGATTGAAGAGGTATTCACTCATTCAGTATCTTTACTAACGATGATGGAAAATTCATGAAACGAAATGGAAAAATATCTCAAAGTTATAATATATAAGCATCTTCTTCTGAAGGTTATCTGGAATACTTGCATAAGAAAGAAATTGATGGTTTTATTCCTTCTCCATCAGAAGTATCGAGAGAACGAAAAGGAGAAGAAGATTCAGGATATGAAGCTCATTATTTCAATTACAATGAAGATGAGGATCATTTTATTTGTCCTGAGGGCAAGAGTTTAGAGTTTCACAGAGAGTATGTAGAAGATGGCAGAAAGTATACAAGTTATCATGCTAAACCTGCTGATTGTGTTATTTGTACTGTGCGTAAATAATGTTGTACTGCAAAAGTAAAAATCGCTGCAATAGCCTTTAATTTTAGCAAAATGATACGGGAACAGCTTGCATAGATCAGGAAATTATTTCGTATTTTCGAGAAAAAATATCAAAAAACCTTCGGGAACAAAAAATACGATATAGATTACAATGTAGTAAATTATTCTTCTGTGTTGAGGCACAGGCTCATATGTGTACAAAGTACAGCCTAACGGCATTGGTTATTGTAAACTTGCATAAAAAAAGACTTGATACTCTGTTTCATACTTGATACTCTGTTTCATAATCTATAAGATCGAACAGAATGACCAATTTTATAAAATTGGGATGGTATTCTAATTAATAAATGGAGGTTAATAAAAAATGAAAATAAATAGCTTGTACAGCATCATTGCTATAGCAGCCATTCTATCCCTGTCTTTCTGCAAGGATGATAAAGACGATCCAGGCCCAATTCCACCGCCCGATAATGGGGGAGACACAATGACTCCACCGCCCGATAATGGGGGAGACCCAATTCCAATGCCGCCAATGGAGCAAGACCCAGCAGGCATCACCTATTCACAACAAGACGACTCACCATTGTCTGATACGATCACACTTACGGAAGAAGACAGTAATAGTAATATGGTTGAATATACCATTGTTTTAAATTCCCAACCCACTGCAAATGTAGAAATAGAGATCACTCTTCCCTCTAATGCTCCTTCTAATTTAAGTATTGCTTCTGGCAGCCAAGATGAAAGTGGTGCAGACTCTTCCATCACCCTTACATTTGCTACAGATACTTGGGATACCCCCCAAACGGTAACATTGACCCTTACTGATGATACTATGTCTAGTTCGATCAATGGCAGCTTGACTCATATCGTTACGAGCGGCGATCCTGATTATAATAATAAAGATACACTGAATAGAACCATAGAATTGAAACTCAGAGACACTGAGGCAGGGGTACTCTATCAAAAAAATAATGCAAGCCTACCAGAAACGATTGAACTCACGGAGGGAACGGATAGTCAATATAGCTATATGATCGTATTGGCAAAGCAACCCATTCATGATGTAACCATCAACATTAACCTCAATAATTCACCAGATGATCTAAGGATTGATGAAGGTGGAACTTCTGTAACTTTTACTTCTATTACATTCAGCGTTGATGAGTGGGATATGCCTCAAACCATAAATCTTGTCTTCATGGATAATGATATTCTCTCCGGGCCGATCATGTCCACATTAACCCATATCACATCCTCTACAGATACCAGTTATGAGAATTTACCCAATAAAAATTTGATGATCAGTCTAATAGATGATGAGGTTCCTCCATGCGCCCAGCCAGGTGCTGTTGCAGAAAATGATTTTACCCCCGATATAGACGGAGAAAATTATGGCGCTGGAACAGAAAATGATCCATACATTATATGCAACGGTTTGCAATTGCAGGCAATGGGAAGTAGTGACTCTCACCTGGGGGCACATTATATATTAGGTAAAGACATAAACGCTTCTTCTATTTCCACCGATACATGCCCCGCAGGCAATACGGGTACATGTACAGGATTCCAACCCATTGGGGACTGTGGGGTGGATGACATTTGTGATAACGCTGATGATATGCCATTCACAGGCACTTTAGATGGAAAAGGATTCACCATAAGCGATCTTAGAATCAATATCAATCTTACCTCTGGCGTCTCTTATGCAGGTCTTTTTGGGTATACATCGGGCGTGAATATCAGGAATATTGGCTTATTGAATGTGGATATTTCTTCTTCTTCTTCTGGTTTTTCTTCTTCTGCAGGCGGCTTGGTAGGGGAGAATAATAATAGTAGTAGTATAACCAATTCCTACTCTACGGGAAATGTTTCTTCTTCTTCTTCTACTTTTGCTTCTCATGCAGGCGGCTTGGTAGGGCTGAATAATAATAGTAGTAGTATAACCAATTCCTACTCTACAGGGAATGTTTCTTCTTCTGCTTCTTTTCTTATTTCTAATGCAGGCGGCCTGGTAGGGCTGAATAATAATAGTAGTAGTATAACCAATTCCTACTCTACAGGGAATGTTTCTTCTTCTGCTTCTTTTTCTTTTGCAGGCGGCCTGGTAGGGCAGAATAATACTGGTAGTAGTATAACCAATTCCTACTCTACAGGGAATGTTTCTTCTTCTTCTGCTGGTACTTCTAATGCAGGCGGCCTGTTAGGGCAGAATAATACTGGTAGTAGTATAACCAATTCCTATTATGATCGAATTACTTCAACATTATTCGAAAATGGTAGTGAAGTCTCCGATACTGCCGTAGGCAATAATTCAGCTATTCTTACTTGTGTAGGCGGCTTCTCAACTTCTGAATTCATTGCTCCCATAGCCCCTAATACAGGCAGCTGTGTCCCCTTGGCTATTTTCTTCGACTGGCATGAAGATATGAATAGTAACCGCTATGATAGTAATGGCGATGGAATGATAGACTCTTCCGATGACTTTGTATGGAATTTTGGCACCATGTCAGAATATCCCTTTATAGCCTCTACCCCTGGAACAGTAGACGAACAAGCGGTGAGAATGGCTTCTGGTTTCTTACGTTTTTCAAATACTATCCTTGGAACGCCTTCTGCTACTGACTTCGTATTCTTCTATGATATAGACGATGCCGCCATGGATATTACTACTTCTGGTACGGGAGTTCAGGGTACTGCTGCAGGTAGTTATGTAATAGAAGATGCAATAGATGCAAGTGGTGTTGCTTTGGCTACTCCACCCACAGTAACCAATGCAGGTGTGATCAATGGAGTAAATTCTCTTACAGCAAATAGCGAATTTTATTTAAAGGTTACCTTTACCAGGGGCGCCTCGCCTGATACGGCTAGTTATACTCGTAGATATAGGTTTAAAAAATAATTTACTTTCTTTCTTTTTTTTTATGGAAAAACCTGTGCCCGTAGGGTTAAAAGGAAGAAAGGCCTATGTCTGTATGGTACCTGGTTTTTGACAATTTTAATGCCGGGAGAAGGCTGGCCTGATCATTAAGGCCTAGGAGAGACTGATATATGTTTTTTTTTGAGTTTGATCATTATTCACTATTATCTTCTGCAATCATTGTTTTAGGTATACAGATACCCTTCTTTATAATAGCATTTGTATTTAAGACAGATAAAATCACCGATCTCAGTTATGGGCTTACTTTCATTGTTCTTGCTGGTATTGTTCTCGTTTTTCAACCGGACGTTTCTTTGCAACTCAAACTATGTTATTTACTGATCATCATTTGGGGAGTACGCATCGTGCTCTATCTTTTCATCCGTATTCTTAAAATGGGGGAGGACCCTCGTTTTGATGAGCGAAGAAATAACTTTATGAGTTTAGCTTCTTTCTGGATGTTGCAAGCTGTTGCTATTTGGGTGATCATGTTGCCCTTCACCATGACTTTCACCACCTCTGCAAGCGTAGGGAAATGGGGGTTCTTTGAGAATCTGGGCATTGTTATGTGGATTATCGGTTTTCTATTGGAGTCCATTGCAGATTATCAAAAATTTCGCTTCAAGAATGATCCTAAAAATAAAGATCGCTGGATTGAAAGCGGACTCTGGGCATATTCCCAGCATCCTAACTATTTTGGAGAAGCACTGCTTTGGTGGGGTCTCTTTGTAATCGTGATGCCCATGCTAAAAGGCTGGGAGTGGATCACGATCATTAGTCCTATTTTTATTACGGTATTGCTGCTCAAGATCAGTGGAATTCCTCTGCTACAGGCAATGGCAGATCAAAAGCATGGAAAGAAGCCTGAATACCAGGAATATAAGCGAAGAACAAACTTATTTTTTCCGGGAGTTCGGAAAAAATAGCATCATTGACCTTTTGGTATAGACAATACTTCTACCTGTTCTCTTTAAACTTTAGGATCATTGATCACGATCGAATATAATTGTCTTATTCAGTGGCCTTGAAAATAATATCTGGACTGCATTTAAATAGAGGCTCTCAAAACCAGCGATACAATAGTCCAAATAAAAATTCCACTTCCTAATGAAGGCATCATCGAAAGTAAGACTACGAATTTCAGGAAGGTTGCTCATGAAATTTTTCTTCCACTTTGTCAGGGTTTTTGCGTAATCTAAACCTATGCTCTTTATGTCCCAGATCATCAAATCTGAGGTTCTATCCAATGATTTTATAATTTCTTTCGTAGAAAGCAGATCAGAGCCTGGGAAAATATATCTTTGAATAAAATTTGTGTTTTTTAGATAGGTCCTGTAATGTGGATCTGGAAATGTGATGCATTGAATGGCCATGAGACCGTTGCTTTTTAATGCTTCCGCGCATTTTCTGAAGAAAGTATCCAAATACCTGAACCCTAGCGCTTCTACCATTTCAATAGATACGATTTTATCATACTTTCCTTTGATTGATCGGTAATCTTTTAACTCAACATTGATATATTCTGATAATTCTTGAGTTTCAATTAATTCTTTAACATAGTTGAATTGTTCTACCGAAATAGTTATGGCATCAATTTTACATTTATATTTTCGGGCCGCATATACAGCGAATCCGCCCCAGCCGCAGCCTATTTCTAATAGATGGTCTGTACTCTCTAGCCTCAATGTATTGCAAAGTCTGTCGTATTTATTGATTTGAGCCTGATCTAAAGCTTCGCCGCCGTTCTTAAATATCGCCGATGAATAGGTCATCGTGCGGTCTAGCATGAGCTTAAAAAAATCATTGGATAGATCATAGTGATCGGAAATATTTTTTCTGACCATCTTTCGACTATTGGGCCTAAGAAGATGCTGTATTTTATTGATAAACCCGAGTAGGTTTATAAAGTACCCGCTCAATTTACCGCCTGCAAATGTAGGTAGGTAGTCTTTATTATCAATAGCCCAATTTAAAACATCTTTTATCTGGGAGGTGGTCCAATACCCTAAGATATAGGCCTCCCCAAAACCAATATCGCCGTATAAGATCACTCTCTCAAAAAAACGTTTATCCCGCACTCTGATCACGACCTTTGGGGACGAAGGGTCACCGAAGGATTGATATTCATGATCATTTTCATATACAAAGATCAATTGCCCTACCCTGGTCTTTTTAAAGGCATATACCAGAAGCGCTTCAAAAAATGATTTGGGTTTTTTTCTTCTTTTTAAATCTAAATTTTCATTATCAACTTGCATTTTGTGCCTCCTGAGATTTTAATATTTTTGAATCCGTTTCTTTTTTGCTAAAATAAGTTACCTTTTTAAGGAATAATTTAAAGGCCTGCCAATGAATAAGGAATATCACCTTGAATGTCACCAATGGGTATTTAAAATTCAACCTTATTAGGTTTTTAGTGGTGATCTCTGATCTTGAACCTTTTAAAATGCCCGTCAATATAATTTCATTTGTTTTTTCATTCTTTGAGTTTATGTTCAGGAAGATATTTTCATTAGGGTTTGTTATTTTAAATTCAAATTTGCAGTTGTGATGAATAAAAGGAGAAACATAAAAATTCTTATCTTGTATTTTATTTTCAGAGTTTTGCATATCAATGATGTATCCCTTTTGTTCTAAGAATGTATTATTAACCTCGGCGAGTACGAGCCTGAGATTGTTTTTGGAATCATAGCAGTAATATAAACTAACTGGATTAAAAACATAATGCAAAACTCTAAGGTGAGTTAATAGAAATATCTTCTCAGGAACAAACTCTATTTTATTTTCACTCAAATAGTTTTTTACACGATCCTTAAGGGGTAAATTGGCATGGTTGGGAGCAAACTTTAGATGATCTTTTTCAAAGAAACTAAGGAGAGAAAATTTTTCATAACCTAACAATCCATTGATATGTTTCATATTTCCAATTTCATCCAGGTCAAGAAAAAAATGGTAGACCTTGTATTTAAATTTGTTCGGCCTTGGCTTAGTACGAATGTGACTCAGTTCTGATTCATATATTTTTGAATTAAACATGGGCTTCCTCACATTCTTTTTTGAGAAGTCTGGCCGATAAATCTAATGCAGAAGTAAGTGCATCTTCATGAAAGCCGTACTTAAAATAGCTACCGCAGAAATAGATCTGGGAATTCTCATTTAGTTGGCTAAGTTTATCCTGAGCATCGATTGCATTTAAATTAAATAGCGGATGTTCATAGTCGATGACCCGTAATATTTTTTTGGGATCAATTTCGTCAAAATCATTCATTGATAAAAAGTATTGTGTTTTTGTCTTCAAATTTTGTAGTGAATTCATGTAATATACTGTTGATGATCTAAGCACCCCGTCAATTTCTTTGATCTTGTAATTCCACGAAGACCATATTTTTTTTAAAGGCGGCATGATAGATGGATCTGTATGTAGAATGGCCTGATTCTTTTCATACTTGAAATTTGACAACAATATTTTTTGTAGCTCATTTGGGTTTTTCAATAATTTCAATGATTCATCGGCATGAGCGGCCAGGATTACCTTATCGAACAAAAAACTTTCATGTTTGGTTTTGACGCCCACTTGTTTCTTGAGAAATTCCACTTCATGCACAGGACAATTTATTTTATGATCAAATCTGCTTTTCTCTAAAATTTTCAGTATATAGTTTTTGGAGCCATTCTTCACGGTAAGCCATTGGAACTGAGTATTTAGGCCCAAAAATCCATGATTATGAAAGAAGCGTATCAATGTTTTGGCCGGGAACCTTAGCATTTTGTGGATAGGGGTTGACCAAACCGCCGAGCCCATTGGAATTATAAAATTCATAATGAAGTCATCACTATAGCCTTCCTTAGATAAGTATTCACTCAGCGGTACGTTTACTTTATCTGTGTTCAGCTGGGCAGGGGCTTGGCTGTTGAATCTATTTATTTCTAGCAGGAATTTCCAGTACTTTTTTCTGAAGATATTTTTCTTCTGGGCGAAGAGAGTTTTTATATTATTGCCGGCATATTGAAGGTTTGTGTTTTTATTATATACACTGAATGACATACTACCAGGCTGATATTCCACATTTAATTGATCAAACAATCTCACAAGATTTGGATATGTTTTCTTGTTAAATACAATGAAACCCGTGTCTATATTCACATTTTTATTATCTTCTGTGATAGTGATCGTGTTCGTGTGACCGCCCAAAGTTTGATTCTTTTCAAATAAAGTTACATCATATTCTGTACTTAGGTGATAGGCTGCCCCCAACCCGGCAATACCGCTTCCAATAACAGCTAAACGCTCTTTCATTCTTGTGTTCCTCTGCCGCCAATTTTAATGCTTACCTTCGAAAATCGCTGAAGTATGCGCCTTTTAAAATTTTCGATTTCTGAGTTTTTATATCTCCTGACTGCAGAGACATGCAGTTCCTTATATCTTTGTGATTGAAGTTCTTTGAATAGTTGATCTTCAGCTAACTTTCCGCAAAATCTGACTGATTTTTTAGAGTGAAGTAGTTCTCCGTAATGAAGAAGTGCTCCAAGTTCATGATTATCTTTGGGGTAAACACTCACCAGTATTTCCGGAGTGGAGTCTGTTATGAAGGCCTGTATTTTTTGCGAGAAATAGCCGAAAAACCACCTGGAAAATGCGTGTTCTGCCGCGACTGTGATCAGCTTCTCTTCCCAGGCCTTGCCCACCAATACAACTAAGGGGTGCAAATCTTCTCTGATCCAATTGACGAAATTTTTCTTTGATTTTTGGTCATAGACTTTACCTAAAGAAAAAAAGTGATTTTTATCTATTAAATCGATGATGCGAAGTTCTTCTTCATTAAATTTATCAAAACGCTCATTCAAAAGATTCTCTCTGCCCAGTCGAATGATATCCTTGAACTTCTGGCCACTCTCGAGTTTTTTCTTAACGGCATTGAGTACATAAAAATCTTCATTGGAATGATAATAATAGCCGTTTTCTCCCAGGGTGGGTTTAAGAAGCTTGTATCTTGCCTGCCATTTTCGAATTCTGTCTTTTGAAAAGTTGGTCAACTCCGCAAGGTCTTTGATCAAATATTTCATTTATGATTCCTGCAATATTCTAATTTTCTTTGTTCTTCTGAAAATGATGCCCGACAAGGCAAATAATGATCCTACCACTGGCCCAAAGATCATAGAGAGACCAAATGAAGTAGAGCTAGATTGATGAGTAGATTTTTCGTCAAAGCCTATCATCGTTAATAGCAGACCTGTCAGTGAAATTCCAAAAGCCCTGGAAACCTTTGTGCTCATTCTCCAAAAACCAAAATAAATTCCTTCTTTTTGTTCTGCTACGGCAATGTCACCCACCAGAGAATCGAATAAAATCACAGAACCCACTAAAAAACCTCCCACAACTGCGGCGGCGATCGGCCCAGGCAAAGAACCTTTTGCAAATAAAGGATAAACAATAGTCGTGCCTATTCCCAGAAGCATGATGGCCCAAGACGCAGGGTCTATTTTGCCCCATATTCTGGAAATATAAATCCAAAATGGTATGGATATGCTGATCGCAACAATAAATGTTCCCAGAATATTGATGATAACCTCTTTGCCACTTAATCCCAGGAAGTTTTCATAGTAAAATAAAGCAATGGATGAATTTATCGTTCTGGCGATGGTCGCAATCGTAAAGGCTATAAGTATGATCCTGAATGCCCTATGCCTGAATACTCCTTTTGTGGAGGTGAAAAAATACTTCAATGAGAATATGCTCCGGCGTCTGTTGTTGTCCCACTTTTTTGTGGATAAGAAGGCAATGACAGTCGTTACGGCAGAAGAAAAGGCAATGAGAACACTCGTGTAAAAAACGGCACCCTCGAAACCCGCTGTAAAAAAATAGGGAGATAATGTACCTATTAATAAACCGATATTGCCAAAGAATAATTTGAAGCCATAGAGACTAGTCCTTTCATGCTGATCAGGAGCAATCTCTGCCCCAAGGGCTGAGTGGGGAATCGCAATGATGGTTAAGCTGGTATTGATCAGGATATAGGTGATCAATAACTGGGTGAATATCTGCCATGTATTTAAATCACCGACATTCAGAAAAAGTAGAGGAAAAGAAAGTGTTAAGCAAATACCACCTATAAGAATATAAAGACGCCGCCTCCCTATTCTAGATCTAGTACTATCAGAAACAGAGCCCATGATCGGGTCTGTGATGGCGTCCCATAGAATGGCAATTGCCATGGCAATACCCACTAAGGTAGGTGAAAGATGCATCTCTGTAACATAAAACTTCAGCAGATATAATTGAAGCACAACCTCAACCGCGATGAGGGCAATATCGAGACTGCTGTATCCGGCTTTTATCTGGAAGGGTAATTTTTTCATCTATGGTTTCTCAAACAGGTAGTGATTGATCACCCATTCGCTCCCTTTTTTGTATCCAAATAATTCAGCAACCGCCATAAAAAAAATTCTCCAATATTGGTACCATAATTTGTATTCTTTACCATATATGCTCTTGAAAATTTGCATTATTTTCTCTTTATTTTTATCAATATTTTCTAACCATTTGCAAGACGTATGGTAATATTGTTTTCCATTGATCACCCAGTGATTCTTGATTTTTAAAGGATGAATAAAATAGGTAAATAAGTGACTGCTTGGCATAACCCCACCTGTGAAGAAATATTTAGACATCCAATCTGAATCATCCTTTGCGTTGAATGGATATGCCATTTCTTTATGGGCAAAAATATGGATGAAAACCAAGCCCCCCTTTTTCAGAAATTTTCTTACTTTTTGAAACAGTTTTTCATAGTTCCTCGCATGCTCAAACATTTCAATAGAAATAATTTTATCAAATTTTTTACTGGTATCAAAATGATTGATATCTTTAGTTAAGATACTGACATTTTTTATTTTCTCACTTTTCAATTTCTGGTTGATGAAATTCTTTTGTAGCCTTGAGTTAGATATGGCGGTGATCTTGCTATTGGGGAATTTTCTAGCAATATGGAGAGTGAGCGAACCCCAACCACATCCTAATTCAAGTATTTTATCATTATTCTTGATTTGTGCTCGTTGTATGTATTTATCCAGCATATTCAACTCTGCATCATCCAGAGAGTCTTTTTTTGATTTGAAATAAGCACAGCTATACTTGAGGTGATGACCCAGAACTACTTCAAAGAATTCAGGCGGTAGTTCATAATGCTGGGCATTTACGGTTCGGGTATTCACAGCGATGGGTTGTTTTTTTAAATCATCAATAAATTGTTTAAATTTTTCTTGCCTGATTTCTGGATCAGGATGATAACTTGTCTTAATCCTCTGTTTGACCAAATATCTGATGCCCCATTTGAGCATGAAGTCAGGCAATGCACTCGACCCGATGATCGAATCTAAGAGACTATAATTTTTATTTTGATGTTCTGTTTTTTTTTCACTCACTTGAAACGCCTTTATACACCATTCTACTATATATAAAAACATACATGTTTTGTCTAATATTTTTTGAAAACATTGGACAAAATTTTTAGGTGTTTCTACCCCACTATCTGGGTCCATAGATTAAATGTCCTTAATGAAATTAAGTAATAATAACCATCTCTATAGAATAGTACCCCAAATTACCCAGCAATTCTCATTATGGCTTTTTCTCTATTTTAAAGCTAAATCCTCAATAATCAGTCTTGCGTTCTTAGGCATGAATTGCTTATAATTTGCTATAATAAAATCTGCCTGACTTTCTTCTCTAATTGTAGAGGGTAAGAAAAAAATACTTGTCTTTTTGTTTATAGTTTATATACGGTATCTAAGTATTTTAAGAGTTTATTTATACCAACCCTTACCAACCCTTACCAACCCTTACCAAACCTTACCAACCCTTACCAAACCTGACCAACTCTTAAAGGAGGAATAAAAAATGAAAACAAATTCTTTATACAGCATCATGGCCATAATATCCATTCTATCCCTGCCTTTTTGCAAGAGTAATGAAAACGATCCAGACCCAACTCCGTCGTCGGGTAATGGGGATACCCCAGGCATCACTTATGCAAAAGATAACTCACCATTACCTGCTACGATCACACTTACGGAAGGCGACAGTAATGGCAATACGTACGCATATACCATTGTTTTAAATACCCAGCCTACTGCTAATGTAGAAATAGAGATCAGCCTACCTGCCAATTCTCCCGATAATTTGCAATTGAATTCTGGTAGCCAGACTATAGATAACGCAGATACTTCCATTACCCTGACCTTTACTGCGGATAATTGGGAAACCTCCCAAAGAGTATCATTGACCCTTATAGATGATGACATATTCTCTAGAGATACCTCTGTTACCATTACTCATTCCTCTACAAGTGGTGACTCTGGCTATGATTCTATTCCTGATCGTGATCTTGTGGTCACCACGAAAGATGAAGATACTGTATGCGGTCAATCAGATGCCAACTCTAAAACCAATTTTTCGGGAGGTAATTATGGAATGGGAACAGAAAATGACCCATACATTATATGTAATGCAGATCAATTACAGGCAATGAGAGATGACCTTAATGCATTCTATGAGTTGGGGCAAGATATAGATGCTTCTTCGGTTGATAACGATACATGCCCTGAGGGTACTACGGGTACATGCACAGGATTTCAACCCATTGGAAGAGATTTTAGAAATAGTTTCAAAGGCACTTTAGACGGAAAGGGATTCACCATAAGTGGTCTTACGATCAATATCGATCTTACCTCTGGTGAATCTTATGCAGGCCTTTTCGGGCGTACATCCGAGGCAAAGATCAGAAATATTGGCCTTTTGAATGTAGATATAGATGCTTCTACTTCTGCTTCTGCTTCTAGTGGTTCTTTTTCTGCAGGCGGTCTGGTAGGGATGAATGATCGTAGCATGATAACCAATTCCTACTCTACGGGAAATGTTTCTTCTTCTGGTAGTTCTTCTTCTGCAGGCGGCCTGGTAGGGAGGAATACTAGTAGTATAATCAATTCCTACTCTACAGGGAATGTTTCTTCTTCTGGTTTTTCTTCTTCTGCAGGCGGCCTGGTAGGGGAAAATAATGGTAGTAGTAGTATAATAAGCAATTCCTACTCTACGGGGAATGTTGATTCTTCTTCTACTTCTGGTAGTTCTTTTGCAGGCGGCCTGGCAGGGAATAATGGTAGTTTAAGTAGTATAACCAATTCTTACTCTACAGGAAATGTTGATTCTTCTTCTACTTCTGGTTCTTCTTATGCAGGCGGCCTGGCAGGGTGGAATACTAGTAGTAGTAGTATAAGCAATTCCTACTCTACAGGGAATGTTTCTTCTTCTTCTTCTGGTTTTTCTTCTTCTGCAGGCGGCCTGGTAGGGAGGAATACTAGTAGTATAAGCAATTCCTACTCTACAGGGAATGTTTCTTCTTCTTCTTCTGGTTTTTCTTCTTCTGCAGGCGGCCTGGTAGGGGAGAATAGTGCTGGTAGTATAACTAATTCCTATTATGATCAAGATACTTCAACATTATTCAAAAATGGTAGTGCAGTCTTCGCTACTGTTGTAGCCTCTAACGAAAGTGGCACTCTTACATGTGTAGGCGGTTTTGCAACTTCCGCATTCATCGCTCCTACAACCCCCAATACAGGCAGCTGTAGCCCTCTGGCTATTTTCTTTAACTGGCAAACTACTTTTGACATCGATGGCAATTCTGTAGCAGACGAGGAATCGGTTCGATATGACAGCAATAATGACGGTAGTGTTAACAATATGGATGACTTTGTATGGAATTTTGGTTCTAATACAGAATATCCCTTTATAGCCTCTATTCCCCAAACGGCAGATGAGCAGGCGGTAAGAATGGCATCTGGTTTTTTACGTTTTTCAAACACTACCCTTGGAAGACCTTCTGCTAGTGACTTCGTATTTTTCTATGACATAGGAGATGCCGCCATGGATATTACTACTTCTGGTACGGGAGTTCAGGGCACTGCCGCGGGTAGTTATGTAATAGAAGATACAAATGGTAATGCGTTGTCTCTACCCACAGTAACCAATGCAGGTGTGATCAATGGAATAAATTCTCTCGCAGCAGGTGCTGAATTTTATTTAAAAGTTACCTTTACCAGGGGTACCACCCCCATGGCTAGTTATACCACCAGGTATAGGTTTAAAAAGTAATTGTTTATTCTTTTTTTTTCTTAGTGTAAGACCTGTGCCCGTAGGGTGAAAAAAAAGAACCCGCTGGGGGCTGTCTAAAAAGGGAGTGATTTTTCATTGACTTTGCCAATACAGGCGCTTAATAAGAGTCTTTTGAGTAGTATTTGGGGAACAGCCTGCGGCTGGGCTGGAGGTGCGGAATAGACTTTAACATTGGCTCTATAACCGTTAACTGTTTTTCTTGATAACTTCTCTTTAATAAATGTCAGCACCTTGCCCTGAGGACAGCGATAAGTATCAGATGATTTTTCATAAAGAAACTGATCTTTGCAAACCTTTGCCTGATGATACTTTTTTGTCTTTTCAGGATGATAGGTAGAATACTTCACATTAGCTTTTATATCTTTATCTTCTAAATGTTGATAGTTCTCTTCACTGCCATAGGCAGAATCCGCTGTAACCGAATCTGCTTTTACGCCTGTATTTTTCTCTGTGCCATCGACTAAATCAATCAGTTTATCAGTATCACCTGAGGTCTGCGAGATGGAGTAATCTAAAACAAACCCATCACTCGTGGCAACACCCTCATTATATCCAGGCTTGATCACTTCGTCTTTTTGAAACATAGCTATCGCATCGGGGTCTGTCTTCGAATAGCTCCTACGCTTACCTAATAATAATTTTGAATAATTATATTTCTTGAGCCGATGTAATAATACTTTTAGCCGACGGAACTTCGCTTTCCTGTCCCGCCCAGCATCACGGCTTATCTCATGATCTTTTAATTGTGAATTAACATCTGTGATCATCTTATCTATATCAGAATCCGAGAAGTTCCTGTTACTTGTCTCAGAGTAATCACCATTACCGTATTCTTTACCCTCTGACTTCTCAATGCGAGAAATATAGGAAAAAAGCATGTCTAACTCTGATTCTATCTTCGCTGTTTGGTTTTTTACACGCTTGCCCCAGATCACCTTATGACGATTCGCATCTGCCTCGAATTTAGAATGATCTATGAAAATATCTTTAGCAGTAATAATACCATTCTTTATACCTATTTGAATCACCTCCTGGAATATCTTTTTTATATCTTTCTCTAAACGAGAACGAAAATTATTCAGGGTACGAAAATCTATGATCTTATTCCCACTGAGCCACTTAAAGGCAATGTTCTCTCTAAGCAATTTAGCTACCCCACGACAGCTATAGGTCTTGTAAGTAAGAGCCAGAAGCCACACACTTAACAATAACCTGGGATTATAGGCGCTGGCTCCCCCACCTTTATAGCTGGATATAAGAGAATCAATATTGATTTTGTCCATAGCAAGCTTGATAAAGCGTGCAATATGAAACTTAGGCAGGGATTGCTCAATATCCTCCGGAAAAAGCTCTCTCTGTCCTGTATCGTATTCCTTAAAGGTTACCTGCCTGTGTAGATATTTCTTATCATTTACCTCTTGCGGAGGCAGGTCTGTAAATAAAAGTGAATTATTCTGAGACATAACGTAGAATAGAGCAAAATCGATTTATCCTGACAAGTAATTATAATAGACTTTTTCTCGTAAGCCTTTTTAGACAGCCCCAGTCTCCATTTCGCAGGCATCCATGCCTGCGTCCCTAAATGATCACCCCAGACACTTGACCTCCTGTCAAGTCGTCTGCCCATGCAAAACATCCGTGTTTTGTAAGGGGTGGGGGTATAAATAGAAAAAAGAAAAACCTATGTCCGTAGGATAAAAAGAAAGATCTGTATCCGTAAATGAGAAGAAGAAAGAAAAGAGTGTCTACTTTATGGGGTAAGCTCATACTCAGGTTATCATTTAATTTTTTTATTTTTTATTGCAAATCTGTGATGATATCTTGATCTGTCTTATATATTCCAAAGCAGAGTTTTAGTTGAAAATGAAAGTAGAAGAAGCTAGTTTAGAAAAAAGTTTAGATAAAAAAGAGGAATCTTTTTATAATCCCAAAACATTTCTGGATATTGATACCATTAAAAAATTAGATGAGCAGTATATATTGCATACTTATTCTCGTATGCCATTGACCTTTCGCTATGGTTCTGGTGAATTTTTATATGATTCAGAAGGAAAAGAATATATTGATTTTTTATCTGGAATTGCTGTAACCGGCATAGGCCATGCACAGGCGGATGTTTTAGCCGCTCTTAATTATCAGGCCGAATTATTATGGCATACCTCTAATATTTTTTATAGTCAACAACAAGTAATATTAGCCAAAGCGCTCATAGAGATATCATTTCCGGGTAAGGTATTCTTCTGTAATTCAGGTACAGAAGCAAATGAAGCAGCTCTTAAACTAATGAAGGCTTGGGGTAGCGATAAAAATAAGAATAGGATCATTGCTCTAAAAGAAAGTTTCCACGGGCGTACTTGCGGCAGTATTTCTATTACAGGCCAGGAAAAGATCAGAAATGGTTTTGGCGAACTTTTGGGATCCATTACCTTTGTGGAGGCAAATAATATAGAAAGTCTAAAGCAGTCAATGGATGATAAAGTATGCGGCATCATTTTAGAGCCAGTGGTAGGAGAGGGAGGAGTATTGCCATTGGATAAGGAGTTTATTTTAACGGCACGGGAATTGGCTGATACTCATAGAGCAATATTGTGCATGGATGAAATACAAACAGGCATAGGTCGAACAGGCACTTATTTTTGCTACCAACAATGGGACATACAACCAGATATATTGACCATGGCAAAGGCTTTAGGGGGAGGATTTCCTGTGGGGGCGATGGTGGTGTCTGAGAAATATCAGGATGTATTTAAAATGGGTATGCATGGAAGTACTTTTGGAGGCAATCATTTAGCAATGGCGGTGGCCTATGAAGTTCTTAGGACTATAGAAGCCAATGATATATTAAATAATGTAAATATCGTTTCTAAATATTTTTTTCAGCGTCTTAGAGAAATCCAAAGGAAATATGCGGATAAAATATCCGAGGTAAGAGGCAAGGGGCTCATGATAGGCATCGTTTTAAGAAAAGATATTCCAGCAAGACCCTTAATGAAAAAAGCCCTGGAACAAAACCTGATCATAGGCAGAGCAGACGAGAATGTGATCCGACTTCTTCCTCCTTTAGTTATCAGAAGAACCGTTGCGGAGAAGGGATTAGATCGCTTAGAAAAATTATTCACTTTGTAGACTAGGTTTACAAAAAACTTTCATAACTAAAATCAAATGAACCGATATTCTAGTCAATGGATATTCATATTCAGGTTTGGAAAAAAGGTGATGATGAATATGTGGCAAATTGTCCTGAACTTGAAATTTTTTGCTATGGTAAGGACGAATTAGAAGCTAGAGCAAGAATTAAAAAAGTGATTGAATTCTATGCAGAAACGGCTTCCGATCTTGGTTATAAGATTGATACCCAAAAGCTTCTTCCTGAATTAGAAGAGCATCCTTTTGGCAAGAAAGAAAATAATAACTTAATACATTGAAATTATTTTCTTATGAGATAAACTATAATTCTTTTTGGATCAATTCAGAAAGACTTTCTGCATTTTTATAGCCTATATATAATTTCTGATTGATCAAATAACTGGGAGTGCCTCTTACTCCTAATGATCTTCCTAATCTTGTGTCTTCCTTGGTTCTTTCTAAATATTTATTGGATTCGATACATCTATCAAATTGAGACTGATTTAAATTAAGCGCCCTGGAATATTCTTTTAAATTGTCTTTTGCATCCCGTTGAAATAATTTATCGTACATTGATAGAAAACCACCTTGTTCTGCAGCGCATTCTATTGCCTGGGCATATAGATTATCCAGAGCATTGCGGTTGAAGTGCTTATATATGACCTTTAAATCTTTAGGATATTTTTTCAGTACGTCATATAGGCTGCTTCTAAACTTGTTACAAAATCCGCATGAAAAGCTGTTGAAAAGAACTAAAGAAACTTTTGCATCTTTATTGCCCCAAAAATAAGAAGAATCTGTATGTAGCTCATCCATATCAACATTGACTTTATTTGTATTTCTTTTTTCACTTTTTGATAGATTGGATATTAACTGATCCAGTTTATTCTCTAAAATGTGATTTTGCCATATCAAAACCCCTAGTAGGCTGAATGCCAAAGCAATTAGTAATGATCTTATTCTATTTTCTGTCATAGAGATATGATTCAAATGCATATCTATTTGTAAACTAAAATTTAATTGACAAGCTATAGCCAGATTTAATTTTAATCAAAAAGATTTAAATTTAATGAGTGATAAAGAAGAAGCGATCAATCTGGAGGGCATAATTAAAAAAGCCTTGCCAAATGCAATGTTCATTGTTAAGCTTGATAATGGACATGATATTTTAGGCCATATTTCGGGAAAAATGAGAAAGCATTATATTCGAATTAGCCCTGGTGATCGTGTAAATGTCGAGTTATCCCCCTATGATCTAACTCGAGGAAGAATTACGTATAGATCAAATAATTGAGTAAGGAGAAGAAAAATGGCAGCACTGCAAGAACTAACAGATTCTAATTTCAAGGATAAAACCAGTAGTGGTTTGGTAATGATTGATTTTTGGGCGCCTTGGTGCGCTCCTTGCAGAATGATCGCTCCTATTTTAGAAGAATTAGATGTAGAACTATCTGACAAGGCCTCTATTATGAAACTAAATGTAGATGAAAATCCTCAAACGGCAAATGAATTTAGCATTACTTCTATTCCTACGTTATTGGTTATGAATAAGGGGGAAGTAGTAGAACGTACCACGGGTGCTGGAACAAAAGAGCATTATAAATCACTTCTAAATAAATATTTATAGAAGGTTAATGGGCTATTTTATTTCCAGTAAATTCGAAAGCCTTGAAGTAAGCCTTTAACATTTCTTTCGTTGTTAAAGTATCATTGCCTGAATCATTCTTGTCAAAAATGCCTATGTCTTTTGCATCTCTGAAATAGAAATAATCTGTTTTAAGCATTCTGGTTAAAAAGCTTTTCTTAAATTTAAACCTTTGAAATAATATGGTTGCAAATTCCTGCCTCGCAATAGGTCGACTATTCAATGGTATATCAATCCCCTGGCTTTTTAAATAAGATCTTATTTCTTGCAAAGGAAGTCTGTTTTTACGCTTTAGATGGTTTTCTTGTTCTCTCTTATTATTCATCATTTCCCTAGGATGAAATGAATAATAGATCATTTTAGCTACATCTGTGAAAGTAGCGATTGTATTCCCAAACATTTTTTGAAAAAAATCTGCTTTTAATTCACGGGAAAAGCCTAGTGATAAAAAACAAAGTAAAAGAAGAGTGGCAAACTTTTTTCTCATATTCAAACCTGCTTTAATAAGAATACACAATATCTCATAATACTGGTTTTTGTATCATAATTTATTGTTCAAATATGCTTTATTTTCATATTATCGTCATTCTCTAGTGCATTGTATAAGACGTCTATAGGAATACAACACTTTTTTTAGTTATATCAAAAAAAATAAGCAACTATACGCATATCAAACCCAGTAATAAAAAAGAGCGTACCAACTGAATAAAGCTATTTGATAAGTTGTATCTCAATAAAAAGGCTATACCCCTGATAGTACGCTCTTTGAATACTCCAACGAAATATCAAAAAGAAAAGAAATTCCTTTTTTATTACTGGGTTTGATATGCGTATAGTTGCCGATATTTTTCCATTTCGTTTCATGAATTTTCCATCATCGTCAGTGAAGAAATTTCATAACCACTGGTTTCTTTACCAGGAAGTTTATCTTCTTTGCGGTCAGGGTTTATACCTGAGGATAAATAATCCAAAATTGCCTGTTTCATTACCTCTTTACGAGTCTCCCATAACGAAAAAGAAGGATGATATGCTTTACCCCCCTCATGTGAATATCTCTATAGAAAAGGATTCATGTCAATTGTATCCAAAAGCTTAACAAATGCATAAATTCGTGATTCTTATCAAGATCATCTCCCAGAGTACGGGAAAACATCATAAGTTGGTCTCTATCGCTTTGTGCAAATCTATTGTTCATGGGACATAAAAAATAAAAAACAACCTCTGGTAAAGGACGCTTAGAGAATAAAAATTTTACTTATTTAAAAAAGCTGAACTGGGGATTTTATACTCGTTCTTTTCAAAAATGTAAATGTTTTTAAGTTGAGGCACAGGATATTTCTACAGTTTCTACACTTATTATAAATCATGAAGATATCTAAATTAAAAAATCTGGGCGAGGTGAGCGAAAAATGGTTAAATGAAATAGGCGTTTATACAAAACGGGATATGGAGGAAAAAGGCATCTTAGAAATCTATAATATCCTTAGATCGATGCATCCTGAATGCAATCTGAATTTTTTATATGCAATGCAGGGAGCATTATTAGATATTCAATGGAATCAGCTACCCAAAGAGATGAAAGAAAGTCTCAAGAGAAAAGCAGGATGTTAAGGATAGATATCTATTATTTTGACATTATATGCCCCGTAAAAAATTTCTTCTGATAATATCACATCAGCTTGAAAAACGATCTGCTTTGCGGGAGTAATTTCTAATATTAGAAGAGACTTACCTTCTATATTTTCTGGTGCTACAGGTGTTCTAGAATCAGGCCACATAGCTAGCCGATTACCATTCGAAAGGGGGATTATACTTCCTCTTCCTTCTGCTTTTCTTCTCGGATCGGGATAATATTCCCATGTTTTAGATATTGTTTTCGTATCAATAGAGATGGTATATTCAGCCAAATGGCTTTCTTGGGGCGCGGGTGGTGATGCGGTGGAATCGCAATGGTTATCCATCATGAGTATCTTACTGGTTTCAATGAAACCATTTTCATTTTTTGAAAAAAATACAGAATGCTGTCCAATGGGCCAATCGCTATCCATAAAATCAGTATTGGGATTTAATAATTTATCCATAAATGTTTCAGGAGTGATCACTGTTTCCACATCCCAATCATTATGCATTCCCAATATGTATTGAATTGTTGGATTAGCCAGGTCTGTTGGCGAAGCAGTGAATTTTATAACTGCATCTTGGTTTCTACAGGATATAAGAAAAAGATATGTGTCTTCTGCACTATATGTGGAAGATACTTGAAAATCAATCGAATTTCCATGACACCAGTCATTTCCTCTTCCATCATTAGGCACCATTCCCATTTGATTCCTTCTTAATATGCTATTTGACCAACGAGTAGGCTCCCTATCAGCTTGCAAATGATCATCTAAATTCCAGGTAGTTACAATTTCGCCTGTTTCCTTGTCTATTTCTACGACTGCATTCTCTGCTCCATTATCTGTACTGCTTAATGCAAATATATTATCACTTGGTAGTTCAACAGCCCCATGGTGCACATAATTAGGAACATTATATCTTTTTTTAATATCTCCCAGGAAATCTATTTCGATCAATTCACTGAACCAATAAGGCTTAGGTCTACTATCTGTACTATCTTCTATTCCAACCAATAGATTTCCATTTCTTAATTGCCTGTATATTATACCAGTCTTGGATTTAAAAGAATCTTCCTTAAAATACCAACGAATATCGCCATTCTTATCAAATATAATGTCATTATGAATGGCAGTCCCTAAAAATAGAAGTTCACCATTATTCTCATCATCTGTGTCTGCTGGCTTTTTAACGATCTGAATCGAAGGTATATAGGATTCTACTTTTATGGCCTCTGTTGTGACCTTACAAGTCTGGCTATATCTATTTCCAGATCTTTCTCTTACAGAGATGGTAACTGTGTTCTCTTTGTCTGGATATAGGCCTATAATGGGCACTTTATGATCTTTTTTGAATTCTTTATTTTCATTCTCTATAGGCAGATCTCCTTCTATTCTAACAGTAACCCTGGCCGTATCATTGGTCGTAAATTCTGTGACTGCAGCCAAAGGGGTTCTATTATTTGGATTTAGAATTATATTACATAATTCAGGGTCTTGTGGCAGTGGATCTCCATTTATAATTTTACCATTATTCTCTTCATTCTCTTTCTTTTCAGAACAGCCTAATAATAAGATAGAAAGAAAAATCATGGGGCATAAAAGCAATTTATGGATGTATATCATGCTGCACATAAGACCACTTACAGAAGGTATTATGTTTTTTATCATTATTTCTTATTCCATTCAAATTAAAATAGTATTTTTATAAGTACATCCTCTATGTTAGTATGACACATTACTTTTCAGAAAATTGCAAGTACTTTTCTTACAAAATGTTCTGAAAAAGAGTGTATTTTGGGGGCAATTTCAGTTTTAAAACGATCTCTCAAAAGAGACATAACTCTTGGATACCATTTCCAGAGTAGATATGAATCCTTTAAGGAGAGAGTTTAGTTACGGCATAATGGGTATCTTCTTGAAATGGTGTTATTTGGTATTCTTCTGCTATTTCCATTCGGTTATAGAATCGCAATATATAAATGTATTCATTCTGGTCTACGGCAATCCCCATTGGATCCCTGATCTCTCTTGTTTCATTCATTAGATTTCCTCCACTATTATAATAAACGAGAGATCCTGAAGAATTAAATTTTAATATCTCATTCTTTTCTGCATCACTCACATAGATGTATCCCCATTTATCTATTGCAATCCCTGTAGGACGTATAAAGCCTTCTTTACGCATACTTCCATCACTCAGCATTCTGATAAGCTCTCTCCATGATCGAATGTATCTTCCTTCTGGACTAAATTTTTGGATGCGTAGATTACCTATGTCCACTATATATATATCTCCTTTTGAGTCTACTGCGATTCCTCCTGGGTTCATGAATTCTGTATCACTTTCACCTTCACTCCCCCATTGAAGAATAAATTCTCCTCTGGAGTTGAACTTCTGTATCCTGTGATTTCCGCTATCCACTACATATATATCTCCTTGCGGGTCTACCACCACACCATCTGGTTCTATAAATTCCCCGCTATCGCTTCCTATTTGACCCCATTGAAGAATGAATTCTCCTCTGGAGTTGAACTTCTGTATCCTGTGATTTCCGCTATCTGCTACATATACATCTCCGTCAGGATCCACGGCCACACCTCGCGGAGTATTAAATTTTCCTTCTCCTGTTCCCATCTCCCCCCATGAATGGATGAATAGGCATCCAAGAGGGTCTCTCTGGATGTCGCGCACAGGCATCAAGAAATAATACCTATTCGGTGTAAAGCCCATTGCCTTTAAATTATTATTCCATTTCTGAATACGATGATGCGTTATATCTGAAAAATAGATATTTTCTTCTTCATCTACCGCCAAACCACCTGTTTCCATGGTTTCTTTACTTCCACAATTATTTGTAGAGGGTTCTATCTGAGTTATTCGCAACTTTCTGACATTCCCATTAGTTTCAAATTCAGAGTCAACTATTTCTTCAATTTCCAGATGTTCATGCGCATGAACAAAAATTTCCCTTTCCAAGGAAAAAGATTCATCCTCTTCTTCATCTAGCGCTGAGACAAAGACCCTGATCTTTCTTCTTCTAACAAATCCTACAAATTCAAATTCTTTTTGTACCAAATTTGTAAATGTATATTCTTTTATCCCCTTATCTATTTGAACACTTTTAGCTCCTATCGGATCGATTGATGAGATAGTATTATTATGCGAAATACTTATTTTAAATATATCGGGGTCTTCTGGTTCATCCCAGGCCACAGTAAAAGAATCATTGGTTTTATGGGTAACACGTAGGTTCTGTATTTTCCCAGGTTTAGTAAAATCGGGAGTACAATCATAGAAAAAAAACCACAAAAAGGCCATAATAAAAAAATAATGGATCGTTTGTATGTTCATTAAAAATTAAATAAGGCCAAAGAGTATATGATATTACTGCCCTTCCTCCTAAGTTAATGCCTCCCTTTACGGGTAACTCGCTGCCATCCCCGAGTAACCTATCTCCCTGGTTCCTCAGAACATCAAAAGATACAGCCCATCGAAGAGTGTCATCGAATAACTCTTGAATAAAATATAGAATGCCTCCTTGAGCAAGACCTCCTAAAAGAAGCCCCCCGACTAATCCTAATATATGATTCTTATCTTCTGTAATATACCAGCCAACATTTAATACGGGGAATATGGGTATCGTATCGGTGAATACTTCTCCTCCAAACTTAGGATGTTCTCCAATCGCTCCTATTTCTCCAGGGTCTCCCAATATATCTCTTTCTATCTTCTGAAATAATTCTATTCCTCTTCTATGTTTCCCCGTATAGAAATTATCCAGTCTGAGTATAACTAAGTTCATAAACCAGTGTTTATAATTTGCATGCACCTCTATTCCATAGAATAATTGATTTTCTTTTAGGATCAAACTGGAAGAATTCTCTGAAATCACCCAGTTGAGCCCTTCCTCCACTTGAACGAGATATCCTGGAATCACAGTGCCTTGTTTAAGGGCATAGGTCAACTCCATTTTAAAAGTCCATTCTTTCCAGGGAACAGATAATTCAAGACCATAATTATTATAACGGTATAGACTCACTCTTCTGGTTAAAATATATTGAGAATTTACGTCTTCTAAGGGCGCAGCCAATATCTGTTGCAATTCATTCGTCAAAGGAGTAAGCGCTTGGTTTCTAGTTGGAAATAGATATTCAAATCCATGAAAAAAAGTAAAGCCAACAGTTATTACATCCAGGTAGAGTAATATTCTGGAAGCAAATTGATAGTTATTTCTTAGATCATCATATCTTTTAGGTATGTCAATTGGTAATCTGCCATGGATTAATTCTACAACTCCCTGGTCATTTACGCTAAATGATAAATCGTTTTTTTCTTCATAGTCATGTACAACCCTTTCGAATTCAGGGTCTAGATTGATCCATGGAAAATAATATCCTTCTATTTCCAGGTAAGGAGTGGGATAAAGAGATAAAATTACTAAGTCCTGAGGTTCTCTGTTCGCGCTTTTTTCTACATTGATTTCTTGGGAGATGAATCTATACGGCAATACAATATCCACGGGAGAAAATATGTCAAACTGTCCCCACGTAACTGTTTTTCTACCTATTGTAAGCAAGGCGTATTGATCTGATCTTCCAGATCAATACGAATATCTTTGCGGGATATTTCTCCGGATATCTTTGTATACATCCAATCCCAAAAGTTTTCTTCGAAGGTAAGAGAAGAATAAACATAGGTCCTATATCCTGTGGTGTAATAGCTAACAGAGGTGCCAAAAAGAAGTTTAAGATGCTTATCCCAATAATTCTTAAACATTTCCCATGAACTTTTTCCCGTGATTTCTGTATCATCTTCAATGATGAACTCCACTTCCTCGTCTTGTTGCACAGGCTGGTTTGTTTGGGCTTGCATGGAAGAAGGAATACTAAAAGCAATTAAGAATAAAAATAAATAATAATATTTATTCATGGAACAAAATATGAAATAATGAATATTCAATACGTCAATATAAATTTTCTAAAAATTGTGTTGTCATGGTTACCATTTTTTATAAAAAATACTTTACAAATGAAAAGCTATTTATATATTAGTATTCATGTTTCAATATCCTTTTAAGCCTGGGGATGGCAAACTAGGCAAACATAGAGCTAAAAGTAAAAAAATTGATCTAAATTTTGGGAATAATAGCCTTACAGAAAAACAATTTAAAATTCTTCTATTCCTAAATGAACATATTGATCGGCTTGGTTTCCCCCCTTCTTTGAGAGAGGCAGCGGATTATTTTTCTATATCCATTAAGGCAGTCCAGGATTATCTAAAGGCTTTAGATAAGAAAGGATATATCAAATTAACCCCTGGAATCGCTCGTGGGCTAGAATTGCTTAAAAAAGAGATATTCAATAATGCTGTCTCTGATACTGACATGAATCAAGAAATGGTTTTCATAGCTGTATTGGGTAGAATTGCAGCGGGAGTTCCCATTTTAGCAGAAGAGAATATAGAGGATCATATCGCCCTACCTAGATCACTACTCCCTGCAAAAGGAAACTATTTTGCAGTACAAGTTAAAGGGGATAGTATGCAAATGGCTGGTATTCTGGATCAGGACATTGCCATTATACAGAGTATGCAAAATAGAAAAATTAATATTAAAAACGGAGATATTATAGCTGTTCTTATTGACGGAGACGCTACTTTAAAAACCTATTATCGGAAAGGCGAAATAATAGAACTTCATCCAGCTAATGATAATTACTCTGTTATCCAGGTTTCTGCTAAAGACAATATGATCATAGCCGGTCGTTTAGCTGGTATTTACAGAAAATATTAGAAATTCTATGCTATCAGAAAGCAAAAATTTTATTTATTTATTTCATTGATCTAAGGATTTACCCGAGGCCGGACTTGAACCGGCACGGGCATCACTGCCCCCAGGATTTTAAGTCCTGTATGTCTACCAATTCCATCACTCGGGCAAATATGTATTTTATTTAGGCGTCGGCCGGATTCGAACCGGCGAATGGAGCTTTTGCAGAGCTCTGCCTTAGCCACTTGGCTACGACGCCAGAGGGCTTCTCTATATTTATCCTATTCATAGAACGTCAAGTATTAAATAACTTGACGCTGTAGAAACCAATGACATATCTTACACATTAAGAAGCTATTTTAGTCATTCTATTCCGATGGAACCTTTGATATGGCGTCAAGTTATTTAATGAAGAGTGCGGGCGGATCTTATTATACCAATTCACAAAGTTATCTACGATAGTCTGAATCTCAATAATACTCATTCCATTTTTAATTTTACCTTCAAGGGCTCTCTTCAAGGTTTGATTGAAACGCTCTACTTTACCATTCAGCTCTGGCGTTCCTGGACGGATCAATTTATGCTCAATACCTGCTTCTCTTAAATATTCTTCAAAGCCACTGATCACAGACTTTTTTTTTCTCCTGGGATTCTCTTGGGAAACATATTTAGAAGTAAACTCGACTCCATTATCTGTTTGTATTTTTTGTGGCATCTCAAATTTTTCCACAAATTTTTTGATCCCATTGGTAGCTTCATAGTTACTATGTTCATCAGCTATGTGTACCACCACAGTTCGTGAACAATCATCTATAACTGGATAGGCCTTCACAGAATGCCCGTTGTTATCTACTATCCCAAGGTTCACAGTATCCGTCTGAACCCTCTCTAATGGCTCCTGAAGGGCATAACGCTTTGTATGGCTGTTTTTTCGAGGTATTCTATATTGTTGGGAAATATTCTTGCGCCTGAAGATATATCCTAATGTGGAAGCATGTATCTCAATTCCATGATCCCTTTTTAATAATAGGGTTGTCAATTTAGCACCTGCATTATAGTTATCCTTTCTGACTTGGATAGCCAGATCAATGACGCTCTGGTCTATAGACTTTGAATTACTTTTAGGTTTTCTAGATATGTCTAAAAGTGCCTCCATATTATACTTTGTCTTTCTCAATCTTCTGATCCAGAAATAATATGTTTGTCGGGCATGACCAAATTTGTCAGAGGTTAATTTAACATTGCCCGATTGTAAGGCTCTTATCAGGAATAATGCTCTCTTGCGTATTATATGATTTTTTATTCCTTTCAGATTTTCCTGTATAATTGAAATTTCTTGTTCATTATTTTTCATATTTCAATCCTTGATAATTTATTTCTAAAATAGACTTAGGGATAAACTGCTTTATTCAGTCCAGAAAATTTCAGGTAGTCGTTCGGTTCGGTTCCCTCACCTTCCTCCTACCTGAAATCATGGCCCCTACCCTGGGGATCTAACAAGTAGTGTAAGATATGTCATTGGTTATTGTATAAATAACTTGACGCCATATCAAAGATTCTATCGGAATAGAATGATTAAAATAGCTTCTTAGTGTGTAAGATATGTGTACAAAGTACAGCCTAACGGCATTGGTTTCTACAAATGATTTATAATAAAAGAGTTGACGTATAATATCAGCATTACAGAATAGTCTATTGTTTGTCTAGTATTTTACTAGTCTTTTATTTATATCTGTAAAGGAGTAATTTAATGGCGAATAAAAAGAGAAGAATTTTTTTTAGCGTACGTTCTTTATCATTAGCTATAGTGGTCATTGTCCTTATCTATTTAGGGCAATCTGTTGTTACCTTTGCTCAGAAGAAAAATTCTTTAGAAGATTCTAAAGTCATCAGAAGCGTATTGGTAGTCCAGGAAGCCATGCGGCAAATATATAAAGAAGTGAATCCCGCTGTGGTACGGATTGAGGTAGAGGATACGGTTGTAAATCCATTTAGAAATGATCCAATGTTTCGTTGGTTTTTTGGCATTCCGGATAAAAGAGAAAAGACTCCTCAAAAAAGGAAAAGTTTTGTTGGTTCTGGTTTTGTTCTCAGCTCAGATGGCTATATTATAACCAATCATCATGTAATTGCTAGAAAAAATAGCAAGAAATATGTAGATAAAGTGCGAGTGAAATTGATCAGTGGAAAAGCCTATGAGGCAAAAATAGTAGGATCTGATTCTGCATCAGACATTGCACTATTAAAAGTCAAACCAGATAAAAAGTTAAAGCATGTGTATATTGGCAATTCAGAAGAAATAGAAGTAGGAGACTTTGCGATTGCCATAGGCAATCCATTTGGTCTATCTTCAACCTTTACCATGGGAGTTATTTCATCTAAAGGGCAAAATATAGAAAGCCAAGATGGCATTCCTAGAATTCAAACAGATGCTCCAATCAATCCGGGCAATTCAGGGGGTCCATTACTAAGCATTAAGGGAGAAGTAATTGGTATTAATCAAATGATCTATACCCGTTCAGGAGGTTCATTGGGAATTGGCTTTGCTATTCCTATCAACTATGCAGTTACAGTAATCGAAAAACTTAAAACGGGTAAGGCAATCAAACATGGTTATATTGGTTTATCTGTTATAGCTAGTCCTACAGAAGATCAATTAAGAGAATTAGACCTTATAGGTAAAACGGGTCTTTTGATCGCTAATGTAGTCCTTGGATCACCTGCATGGAAAGCAGGTATTCGTCCCTATGATTTTATTACTCATGTAGAAGGAAAAACGGCTAGAAAATTTGCTGATTTAAAAGGGGCTGTGCTGCAGAGAGGGGTAGGTAACCGAATTGGTCTTAAAATTGTCCGAAATGGTAAATCAAAAAAATTAAGCATTAAAATAGGAGAGGCAAAGTCATAGTTTTGACCTATCTCATTAAGAAAATTATTCTTTAATAGACTAATATTATAATCCAAAAGATAAAAAAAGCTTTTGACTATAAAATCTTTATGAGACTTCCCTAAGTTCCCTAAGGGCTGGGACTGTTCAAAAAGGTCTTGATACGCTTTGAATATAAATTGACTCTTATCAAAGAATGTATTATAATATTTATCAATTTTGCTATGATGATTAGGCTTTTCGGACATGTAGAGTTTTTCCATAGACATGTTCAAAAAAATTTTTTTTACGTTCAACACTCCACAATTCAAGAGAAATATCTTTATTGCTATGGAGCAATAATTGAATGCAGTTTGGTTCGCTTATAGATCTTTCTATTTTAGTAACAGCGTTTTTATAACTGCGGTCCAACCCATCCGCTATTCTAAGAATGGCTGCAAGTTTTAATATCATATTTTTATGTTCTTTTTTCAAATCCTGATAATTTTTCTTTAAAGACTTGGGGAATCCTTTGCGATGATAGCGGGCGATCAATGCCATCCATAATTTTTCTTCTTTAGAGAAGCCAAGCAAATCTGAATTTAAGATCAAGTATTCTGAATGTTTATGATGAGCAGAGTAAGAAATATAATTACCTATATCATGCAACAAAGCCGCCCCATAAAGAATATTTTTGTATTTATTATCCAGTCCATGCTCCTTTTTTAATATACCAAATAATTCTAAGGATAACTTGACGCATTGCTCTGCATGATGATTTGCCTGGTTAAATTTCTTACTTATTTTTTTAAGCCCTTGTTCTTTGTATAATTCTTGTTTTTCCAAATAAATTTTCTTATTTATTTTTCTATATACATAATCTGTTAGGACTCCGTCTCTTAAACCTTGTGAAATGATATAAGAATTTTTTATTTTGGCTATCTTTAAAGCCTTTAGCATCAATATTGCTCCAGGAATGATAATATCAACTCTGTCTTTATCTAGTCCTTTTAGTTTTTTTAGTTGATTTAAAGACATTTTACTGATTTTTTTAATAAATAATTCTAATGTCTCTGTATTCAAAATAGGAATTCCATTTTTTTCTTTTACTTTTTTATCAGAATAATTTTTAAGAATTTCAAGAAGAGCCCTGGCTGTTCCTCCTGTAAAAAGTCCCATATCGATTGAGTATTTTTTAGTATGATCGGTTAAAGTAGAAAGTGCTTGGCCTACATAATTTTTCATCAATGACAATGCTTCGTTCGAAATATATTGCCTTGTTTTCATTTTTGTCATATCTCCTTTGATTCCAAATAATTCTTTAAGACGGACTGTTCCTATAGCAAAGCTATCTATGAAATAAATATTTTTTTTATCGCTTATTGATATCTCTGTAGACCCCCCCCCTATATCCACCAGAAAAAAAGTCTTATATTCAAATGGTACGTGTCCTAAGGCACCTAGGTAAACAAATTGCGCCTCTTCTATACCAGATATGATCTTTATCTTTATACCGCTTACCTCATAAACATTTTCTATAAAACTTTCATGTGATGCTTCTCTCAGAGCTGCCGTACCAACGGCAATAGTCTCCTTGCAATCGAAATTCTTTATGATTTTTGCAAATTGTTTAATACCTAAAATGGCCTTTTGGATACTCTTCGTAGATAGTTTATGAGTAAGGAAGGCTTCCTCGCCTAACCTTGCGTTTACTTTATCAGAATAAAGTAATTCCCAATAACCATGGTCTTTGATCTGATGTATTTCTAATTTAATGTTATTTGAACCAACATCAATTATGGCTATATTCAATTTCATGGGGGACTCCTTTAATTCTCATCAGTTCTCTGGGGATGTCATATAAGAAACGAATATTTTTTTTAATAGATTCTGAACCCTTTCCATAAATGATGGTTGGAACTAAATTTTGAGTATGATGGGAATGTGATAGGTCTTCAAAATTACCATGGTCTGAGCTTAGTACAAATAGTTCTTTATCAATGTTTAATTCTTCCCATATACCTCCCAGGAAACCGTCGATATGTGCCAGAATTCGTTTTGCTGCGCCCATAGAAGCCCTATGACCAACTATATCCGTAAAAAAATATTCATAGATCAGTAGATCATAGTCCTTTGCTAAACGAACGATTTTTCTACCTGTCTCTTTAGGAGATACCATTTCAATGGACATACCCCTTTGTCTTAAAAACCAATTTGTAATGTCCATGTACAGACTTTTATTTTCAAGATAATCTTGCATTGTAAAAAAAGGCAGACCACTTCCAAGCTGCATTATAGACAAAGCAGACATGAGCCTTTCTCTTTTAGGATGATTTAATTTTTCTAAATATGAATCTGAATATGAGTTGATTAAAGTAGCTTTTTTATCTTGGGCAAGAAATTTTTTCAGTATAGAATGATTTTTTATATAGGGTCTTAGAGTAAAAGTGGGGAATGCGCTTATATGGCGTCCCATGAGTTTAGGGGTATTATAACCTGTAAATAATGCTGTTTGGCCAGTGGCGGATTGAGGGAGACCTGGAATCCCCATATGAGCATCGGTAGGAATAAATTCTCCATCAGGTGAAAAAGAGGTTTTACCACCCAATACAGAAAAAAAATAAGAGGGGAACCTGGCAAAAGGATTAACCTCTTTTTCTTGAGTTCCTATCCCTATTCCATCAATAAAAACATAGATAATGGAAGATGGTTTTTGAAAGTCTTCCACAAAAAAGTATTTATGCTGGTTGTACGCCTATATCTCTTAAAATACCTTTCTTGATCTGATCGTCTTTCTTTTTTCTAGTACGATCAGAGACTTTTTTTGTATTTTTTAATTTATTTTTCTTTTTAAATACGATCTCTTTGACTTCATCCCCTGTAATTGTTTCTTTTGCCAAAAGAGTCTTTGCCATTTTGTCTAAGGCTTTTTTATATTTCTTGATCAACATTCTGCCTCTTGTAAAAGACTCATCGAGTATTCTGCGAACTTCTTCATCAATCAGACGCGCATATTCATCAGAGTGTTCTGCATGTTTTACATAGTCTTTACCCAAGAACACATTATTCCTGTCGCTGGAACTTAAATTCATTGGTCCTATGGATTCTGACATACCCCATTCTGTAACCATTTTTCTGGTAATGGCGGTGGCTCTTTCTATATCATTAGATGCACCTGTGGTGATATCTCCAAATTGTATCTCTTCTGCTAAACGACCTCCCATGAGAACGACTATCTCATCTAACCAGAATTTTTTAGACTTCATATGTTTTTCTTCTTCTGGTAAATGCTGCGTAAGGCCTAAAGCATGCCCCCTGGGTATAATAGTTACCTTGTGAATGGGTTCTGCGTATTCCAAAAGAGAAGATAAAAGAGCATGACCAGATTCATGATAGGCAACAACTTCTTTTTCTGTATCTGTAATAAAGAAAGAAGAACGTTCAGGTCCCATCATGACTTTATCACGGGCTTCTTCCAATTCTTCCTGTTGTACCTTCTTTTTATTTCTTCTTGCTGCTAAAATAGCCGCCTCATTGATCAGATTTGCCAGATCGGCGCCCGTAAAACCAGGCGTACCTTTTGCAACTATTTTTAAAGAAACTTTAGAGGCAAGAGGTATTTTTGCAGAATGTATGGCTAATATTTTTTCTCTTCCTCTTAAATCAGGTGTATCTACCATGACCTGCCGATCGAATCTCCCAGGTCTTAGTAATGCTGGATCGAGCACATCTGGGCGGTTTGTGGCAGCGATCAATATAATTCCTTCATTATCCTCAAAACCATCCATCTCTACAAGTAATTGATTTAATGTTTGTTCTCTTTCATCATGACCGCCACCTAAACCAGCGCCACGCAGCCGCCCTACCGCATCAATTTCATCAATGAAAATAATACATGGAAGATGCTTTTTGGCCTGTGCAAATAGATCTCTTACTCTGCTGGCTCCAACACCCACAAACATCTCTACAAAATCGGAACCAGAGATAGAAAAAAAGGGAACCTGTGCTTCTCCTGCGCAGGCTCTTGCCAATAAAGTTTTACCTGTTCCAGGTGACCCTACCAGTAGCACGCCTTTTGGGATTTTAGCCCCAATATTCTGAAATTTTTTTGGGTCTTTTAAAAAGTCAACAACTTCTTTTAATTCATTTTTTGCTTCATCTACCCCGGCCACATTATCAAAAGTAACTTTATTTTTAGTATCCTGATTTAGCTTTGCTTTGGATTTCCCAAAGCTAAGAGCTCTGTTGCCAGTGTTTTGTATTTGGCGCATTAAGATGAACCAAAAAAAACCAATGATCAATATCCAGGGTATAATATAAGCAAAAGAACGCCAAAAAGCGCTTTCTTTTTGGGGAGAACCCTTAAATTCTATATTATGTTTTTTTAAAAAAGAAATTAGGTCTCCATCGGAATAGGCAATGTATGTGGTGAATGGGACTTCTTTGCCCCCCGCGGCAGTATCAATGTATACCCCTTTAATTATATCACCTTGTATGATCAAAGGCTTTTTTTCTCCGTGGGTGTTTTTAAAACGTTTTTTCTCTACTAATTCTAAAAATTTAGAATAAGAAATTTCTTTTACTACCTTTGTATTTGTTTGAACAATTTGATAGATCAATAATACACCAATCAAGATCAAAAATATCAAAGTCCCATTTTTTAAATTCTTATTCATAATAAAACCTATATTTCCAAAATGTATTCTTTATAGACCCAGACAAGCAAAAAATTCCATCAAAAACAATTTCTCAAGATAATTAATGATCAAAGTTCATTCTTTAGGTTAATAGACTGGAACCAATTATGGATTAAATTAACAATCCTGACCAGTATCAAAGCAGTCAGGATCAAATGGATCATATCCGGAATAGCAAGTTTACTTTTATAAAGAATTCTTAATTGAGGTATTTTTGTGCAAAGGCCAAACGCTATTAAAATGATCAGTATACTTTTTAAATTTTGGGCAGTTTCATTATTGATTAATCCCTCGAAATACCGAATGGAAAAAAGCCCTGATACAGATAACTCTATGACTAGAGCCATAATGATAAGCAAGAATACATTTTCCCATATCTGCGCAGCTTGTATGATCATTTTTTTTCAGAATCCATGCTTTTGTATTCTTTCTAGCTAAGCCAAAAAGACAACGCGGATAAACTTAGCTAAACTATATTACAGAAACAATTTGTCAATGATTATCCTATTTTTTATTTCAAAGTATATTTTAACAATTCTTCTTTAACTTTTTCGATATCTTCTGGGCAATCTACGCTCATAGATCTATGCTTGGTTATATGTATATAAATATCCATTCCATTATACAATATTCTTAATTGTTCCAATGATTCTTTTTTTTCTATCTCTGGAACAGAAAATCTTTTAATCTTCTTTAAGATATCAGTTCTATAGGAATATAGACCAATATGCTTTAAAGTAATTTCATTGGAATAATTCTGTTCTGTCTGATAGGGAATCAAGCCTCTTGAAAAATACAGTGCCTTAGAGTCTTTATTCAATACTACTTTCACATTATTTGAGTCTTTAAATTCCTTGAAATGATACAATGGGGAGGCAGCACTTGCTACTTCGCAGCTTTTTTCTTTAAATAAGTTTATCATCCCTTCAATTGTTTCTGGATGAATCATGGGCTCATCTGCCTGTATATTTACCAAATGAGAATAATTTGGCATGATTTCATCTACTTCTATAATACGATCTAAACCAGATCTATGTTCAGGAGAAGTCATGATCACCTTAGCGCCAAATCCAACGGCTTCTTGGTATATTTCATCAGAATCTGTTGCAATGATGACTTCTTCCAATAAGTTACATTGTTTAGACCTTTCATAGGTCCAATGGAGAATTGATTTTGATAATATCTTAACTAAAAGTTTTCTTGGAAATCTATTGGATGAAATTCTAGCAGGTATTACTCCCAGAATCTTAAGACGCTTCATAGATAATCGGATGATACTGTTTCTTTATTCTGATATACCTGACCATAGAATTTTTCACACTCTTCTTCTTCTATAGATAAGGAACCTCCTAGAAAATTTCCAACCTTTAATAATTCCTTAAAAGCTAAGGAATAACAATAAACTTCTATAATACAATCTTTTACTTTTTTATCATGTAATTTTTTAGCCGTATTGATCATAAGAGTTACAGTAGAATCCATATTCACTAAAATTTTCTTTTCTGTTTTCATGTCATTGATTAAATGAGCCATATTTTCAAATACACCCTCCATATATTCTTGGGTAAGAATTCTTATCTTAACGCTTATAGATGTTATTTTTTGATTCGCTATATGCTTTATTCTCGATCTTTCTGCATAATTTTTATTTACTGATTGATCTAATGTCTTGATCAGATGTGTTACTTCTTCATGATATTCGTTGAACATTTTTTTTATTGGATTTCTATATTTATCATGTATATTCATTAAATTATATGCAAAATCTATTTTATTGCCTTCTATCAACTGCGGCCTCAATTCTATTTGCTTTGTGGTCAATAAAAAAGCATACTCTGCGTCAAACTCTTCATGATATAGATAAGTAAGAAAAGCTTTATCCATGTTACTAAAAATATTCAACTGGGAATATGGATCATAATTTTTTCGCAATATAATCGGTGTAAGAGATTTCATTAATTCTAGTCCATATTGATATTCTTTTGTGGTATAAATATGATCCATACTAGAAGAAGTATCTTTACCTTTTTCATCATCGGGTGTTGTGCTTGAAGGGGGTGATTCATTTTCATTTTGCTGATCATCATCGGGTGTTGTGCTTGAAGGGGATGATTCATTTTCATTTTGCTGATCATCATCGGGTGTTGTGCTTGAAGTGGATGATTCATTTTCATTTTGCTGATCATCATCGGGTGTTGTGCTTGAAGTGGATGATTCATTTTCATTTTGCTGATCATCATCGGGTGTTGTGCTTGAAGGGGATGATTCATTTTCATTTTGCTGATCATCATCGGGTGTTGTGCTTGAAGGGGATGATTCATTTTCATTTTGCTGATCATCAATTCGATCTTTCATTTTATTTAGATCAGTTAATATAGTAGGATCATGTCTCAATCTGTTAGCAATGATGTCAGAAGGGTATCCATCTTCCAATTTAATTAAAAAGTTTTCGTAATAGGTTTTGTTAGATCTGCATATAAGCAGAAAAAGATTTATAAATATTTTATCAAAGATCAAATGAACATTATTCGCAATTTCCTTTCTGAATTGATAGATCATAGATCTATTTTTTATTTTATGGTATAATTTATCTTTTTTTATAGAAATATCAATTAGTTCTTTAAAAGCCTTGATCATTAACTCTTTATAATTTCTGCCAAGATGAAGTTGTACATATAAATCGCGAACTAAAGGAATCACTTCGTGAAATGGAATATTTTCTTCATTATATTGTTCTAACAGATATTTAAGAGCTTCAAAATCTATTTTTTGGTGTATTTCAAATGCATATTCCAGTATTCCAATGAAGGCTGGATTTTTATTATCTAAAGATTCTATTATTTTATTTTGAAGAGAACGATCCGCTAAAAATATTTGTAAAATATTGCTTTGAAAAGATAATAAGGTGTTGTCTGTTTCAGTGATCAAATATCTGAAAAATTTATTTTTTATTTTATCCTTTATTAAAGGAGTGATACCACTTAAGTAACATCTAACATAAATGGGAAGCAGACTAAAAAAACCAGATATTACCTTGTTTGGGTTTTTTTGTACCTTATTTTTTTGAAAAATTTTAGGTTTTTCATGATCCACCCTAAGCGCCTGTGAAATATTTCTTTGCTTTTGAAGTAATTCTTTGTATTTTAAACGCTTTAATTCTTTATCAGAAAGTACTTTACCCCCGCCTGTTTTAAATTTATCTAGCATTTTTTTCCGTTCTGCTTCAGGAATAGAGTCGTAGTTCATAAATTACTTTAGAAAAAAAATGCTAAAACAACCTATATAATCTACTCAAAAAATCAAGCATAATATTCATACTTCTTGGTTTCTACATTACAGACAATTTTTTTACTTGACATGTATTATTAGATCAAGCTAACCTCAAGTATATTTTATTTTTTAGGAGAAATTCATGAAACTTATCTTTACAAAAGGAACAATATTTCTGTTCACAAGTTTTTTATTTTTATCTCATTGCAAGATTGATCGGGATCCAGGTCCAATCAATGGCAACGAGATTGGCATCACTTATGCACAACCAGATAACTCACGATTGCCTGATACGATCACACTTACAGAAGCCGACGCAAATGTTAAGTATGAATACATGATTTCTTTGAACACCCAGCCTTCTGATGATGTAATGATCCAAATCAGTCTGCCTGCCAGTTCCCCTGATAATTTGCAATTGAGCTCTGGTGGTGATACTGCTGACATGGCAAATGAATCCATCACCCTTAATTTTACCAACACTGATTGGGATACCTCTCAAACGGTAACACTAACTCTTATAAATGATGACATCGCCTTAGGGGGTGTGGATGTTACCATTAATCATGCCTCTGGCAGTAGTGATTCTGATTATAATCGCCTAAACAATATTCTAACAGTGATGACTACAGATAATGACACCCCCGGAATCACTTATAGCGCTAGTAATGCAACCCTTACGGAAGGAAGCAGCAATACTGCCCAATATACAGTAGTTTTAAACTCACAGCCTTCTGATGATGTAAGAATCCGAATCAGTCTGCCTGGCCTTGTTCCTGTTAATTTACAATTAAGCGATGGTACCCAGATTGCTGATAAGGCAAGTGCATCCATCACCCTCACTTTTACCAACACTGATTGGGATAGTATCCAAACGGTAACATTATCTCTTGTAGATGATGGTATAGTTTCAGAGGATGGCAGTTTTACCATTGCTCATGCCTCTACCAGTAGTGATTCTGATTATAATAGCCAAACCCATAGCATCCAATTGATGACCATGGATAATGACTCTTTTGAGATCAGCTATAGTATTAGCAGTGTAACTGTTATGGAAGGAGGCAGCGATACCTCATATACAGTAGTTTTAAACTCACAGCCTTCTGATGATGTAATGATCCAGATCAGCCTGCCTGCCAATTCCCCTGATAATTTACAATTGAGCTCTGGTGGTAATACTGCTGACATGCCAAATGAATTCATCAACCTCACTTTTACCGCCACTGATTGGAATAGTGCCCAAACGGTGACATTAACTTTTGCAGATGATGACATCGCCTTAGGGGATGTTGATGTTACCATTGTTCATGCCTCTAGCAGTAGTGATTCTAACTATAACTCCATTCCCGTTCATGACTTAATGGTCACCATCCAGGACAATGAAATGCCCACGGTAACGATACCGGCAACGTTGAGTATCGACGAAGGAGATACTCGAGATATAATGATATCCATTAGCCATGAACCAGCACAAAATGTAGAGATAACATTGACAGAGACTTCCAATGAGGCAAGCATATCACCTGGTATTCTTACATTCACACCAGACAATTGGAATGTTCCCAAGATGGCCACCATTACCATACAAGGCAATGATATCTTGACGGCAGACAGAGACTTTACTGTGTCATACGTCGCCTCCACGATAAATGAAATGAACCCATATCATGGGGTCAGCATAAGCAATACAACGGTGACTATTGTAGAAGACGAAACTACATGTACCCAGCCAGGCGCTGGTGCCGAAACTGATTTTATCCCCGATATGCCCGGAGAAAATTATGGCGCTGGAACAGAAAATGATCCATACATTATATGCAATGCAAATCAATTGCAGGCAATGAGAGATGATCTGGATGCCTTCTATGAATTAGGTCAAAATATAGATGCTTCTACGGTTGCCACCAATGCATGCCCCACAGGCACTACGGGTACATGCACAGGATTTCAACCCATTGGAAACTGTGGGGTAGATAATATTTGTAACAACGCTGATGATATGTCTTTCACAGGTACTTTAGACGGAAAAGGATTCACCATAAATGATCTTACAATCAATATGAATCTTACCTCTGGCGCCTCTAATGCGGGTCTTTTCGGGTATACACTGGGTGCGAATATCAGGAATATTGGCTTATTGAATGTGAATATTTCTTCTTCTTCTTCTGGAGCTTCTTCTTTTGCAGGTGGTTTGGTAGGGCTTAATGATAGAAGTAGTAGTATAACCAATTCTTACTCTACAGGGAATGTTTCTTCTTCTTCTAGTTCTTCTTATGCAGGCGGTCTGGTAGGGCTTAATGATAATAATAGTAGTATAACCAATTCCTACTCTACAGGGAATGTTTCTTCCTTTAATTCTCTTGCTTCTTCTAATGCAGGCGGCTTGGTAGGGGAGAATGAGCTTAGTATTATAATCAATTCCTACTCTACGGGGAATGTTTCTTCTTCTGCTAGTACTAATTCTAATGCAGGCGGCCTGGTTGGGTTGAATGATGATAATGGTGGTATAACCAATTCCTACTCTACAGGGAATGTTTCTTCTTCTGCTAGTACTAATTCTAATGCAGGTGGCCTGGTAGGGAAAAATGTTATTAGTAGTATAACCAATTCTTATTATGATCAAGATACTTCAACATTATTCAAAAATGGTAGTGCAGTCTTCGCTACTGTTGTAGCCTTCTTGTTGGAAAGTTCCGGTACTATTAATTGTGCATTCGGCTTTTCATCATCTTCATTCAAAACGCCCACTGCCCCTAATACAGTCAGTTGTAGCCTTGTGTTGGCTATTTTCTTTAACTGGCAAACTCCTTTTGACATAGATGGTGATTCTATAGCGGACGAGGAGTCGGTTCGATATGACAGTAATAATGACGGTAGTGTTAACAATATGGATGACTTCGTATGGAATTTTGGTTCTAATACAGAATATCCCTTTATAGCCTCTATTCCCCAAACGGCAGATGAGCAGGCGGTAAGAATGGCATCTGGTTTTTTACGTTTTTCAAACACTACCCTTGGAGAGCCTTCTTCTACAGACTTCGTATTTTTCTATGACATAGAAAATGCCGCCACGAGTATTACTACTTCTGGCCATAGTGTGCAGGGTACTACCGCAGGTAGTTATGCAATAGAAGATGCGGGCGGTAATGCTTTGACTGCACCCACAGTAACCAATGCAGGTGTGATCAATGGAGTAAATTCTCTAGCAGCAAATAGCGAATTTTATTTAAGTGTTACCTTTACCAGGGGTACCACCCCCATGGCTAGTTATACCACCAGGTATAGGTTTAAAAAGTAGTTATCTTTCTTTCTTTTTTTTATGGAAAACTTGTGCCCGTAGGGTGAAAAGAAAGAAACAAAGAAAAAAAAACCCACGCGCTGTGACTTCCATGTCACAGGGCGCTCCGTTTCGCAGGCATCCATGCCTGCATGGAAATTAGGCTGGGCGGGTTACATCCTGTAACCTACAAAACACGGATGTTTTGCATCACCAACCGATCATCTCTCCCACAAGTAAGCCAAGAAGAAGGAAATAAAGACCTGTACCCGTTTACTGATCAATCTAATACTGCTTATCTTACAGAACAATATACAGTCAAGTATTTCCAAGAACCAAACCTTTGAAAACGATGTAAAATCTCTCTTGACAACGGTAAACGAACTGTTACATATATACTAAAACTAAAGAAAAAAAACAATTGACAAGCAAGTAAAATGTCATAACAATGAATATTGTATAGATAGATTATTTAGTATAAAAAAATGAAAAAAATAATATTAAAAAGGCCTCTGAAATATCAATTGATTACTTTTTTTAGTTTGATCATACTTGTTACTAGTATGTTTTTATTTTCCAGAGAAGATTATATTACGTTTTCTTTAACAAATGAATTTTGGCAGAATTTAACGCAAATCCACTTTATTTTAATACTACTATATTTTTTTTCAATCATATTGCTTTACTATACGACTACTTTTTCTTATATTTTTTTCTTTGTAAACAATTTACTACTCATTCCTTTTATTCTCTTCCAGGCATCTGAATATTTTTTCAAACAACCTGTCTGGTTCATACCCTATTTGGGAGTATTTTATATATTCCTGTTTATACTGAAAAAAGATTTTTATTTTACTTATTTTGATAAAAATAGAAGAGGGTTTCGAAAAAACCTTAGGATAGATATAGCAAATCTAACCATAATAGATTGTCATAGTACATTTGTGAAAGATATTTCAATACAGGGATGTTCCTTAATAGGAGGAGATAATTTATTTGTAGATGGCCAGGAAGTAGCATTCAGCATGGAAACTGCAGACTTTTTTCTAAATTGTTCTGGTACAATTGTACATACAAATGGAAAAGAATATGGACTTCAGTTTAATGATCTGAACAAAGACCAAAAAAGAGAAATTAAAAAATTATTCAAAAAAAGAGGTTTTCAACGGGTATATGTGAATATTCCGGCAAAAGTCTGGAATGATAGAATATCCAAAAAAGTAAATATATTAAATTTTTCTATTGATGGATGCTTCCTGGAATTGGATACAGAAGATATTTCCCAAGAAATCTCTGAAAACGAAAAAATAAGATTAGAATTTAAGTTATCTGGAGATTTTTTTGTAATACCCGCTACCATTTTATGGATAAACCGTTCTTTTGCTATCCAGAAACCAACCGGGATAGGACTAAAATTTATTTTTAGACAAAAAGGGGTACAAAAGAAAATTTTGAAAGAAAAAGTACATAAAATGGTAACTTTTTTCGATAAAAAATAGTAAAATGCCTGCTAAGATAAATACATATAAATGGGATTATAGCGTCATTCATTCTAAAATAGCTATTGTAGCTTCAGAGTTTAATTCGCATATTACGGAAATACTCTTAAAAGGATCTTTAGAAACCCTCTTAAAAAGGGGTATTCGAGAGAATGAAATTGATCTTTATTGGGTACCCGGAGGATTTGAAGTCCCTATTACGTGTAAAAGAATATTTCAAAAAAAGAATATCGATGGTATTATAACTTTAGGGGCAGTGATTCGAGGAGAAACTCCCCATTTTGATCATATCGCAGGAGAATGTGCTAGGGGGATACGATCTGTTTCTATAGAGTTTGGCAAGCCTGTAACCTTTGGAATATTAACAGTGGACAACATGGAACAGGCAATGAATAGAGCAGGAATGAAATATGGCAATAAAGGATCAGAAGCAGCTCATACTCTTTTGAATCTATTGATCATGTACCAAAATGCGAATATTTAATTTTATTTTTTATGCCTTTTTATACAACACGGTTACTTAATGGATAAAAGAAAATATATATTCCCAAAATAAGATGAAGCCCCATAGAGCCAGGATATTTGCTATGCAGGCAATATACCAAAAGGAATTCCAGGATCGTCCTCTGGAACAATTACTTACTTTTGATTGGATAGATTATCAGATCAAAGAAAGTGAAAAAGAGATGGCTCAAAAGATCATTAAGGGGGTTCTTAATTCTATGCAAGAAATTGATTCATTGATCAAACAGTATTCCCAAAATTGGAATTTTAATCGTATTACTCCTATTATCAAGGCAATTTTAAGAATATCCATCTATCAATTACATGAAATGATGGATCATATACCCCCACAGGTGACCATTAATGAAGGAGTCCAACTAGCAAAAGAATATGGCGAAGAAGAATCAACCAGATTCGTCAATGGCATCCTGGACGGGTATTATCAAAATGAGATCAAAGCCAATCAGAATAAATGAATTATGGAAAAAGATAAAAAACATCCTAGAATTAGAGACTTAAGAGAGACTTCTTATTCAAGCATACAATCTTTAGAAGATACAAAGAAAACACGCTGGTGGATTTTGTTATCTGTTTTGGTTATATGTTCAGCCATTATTGGAGGAGGAACTTATTATTTATTCTGGAAAAAGAAACAAACTACTGGAATATCCAAATTACATAAGTTTTCGCAGGAACAAGGGATCCAAAACAAAAAAATTTTTCCTTCAGAGATACCCAATGACAAAATTCTAAGCAAATCCGTTAATATGTATAAAGATGGATATATTAAAGCCGCTAAAACTAATTTTCAGGATATATTGGAATCTTCAAAATCAGAGAATATAAAAAGCTATGCATCTGTTTATCTGGGAATCATTGCCGATGAAGAAGGGAAATTCAATTTAGCCATCAATTTTTTTGATCGTGCCATTAAATTTGATCCTAAAAATTTTTATGCTTACTATAATAAGGCAATTGCATTAAACCATACGGGACGTAATTCTGAGGCCATTCAAATTTTAGACACCGCCCAGAAACTCAGGCCAGATTTATTCGACTCTCAAATATTTAAAGGTAAACTACAATATGAGAGTAATACTTTAGATAATGCTCAAAAGACTCTGGAAGAAGTTACTGAAAAAAGCAAGAGTTCTCTGGCATTTTATAATCTGGCAAAGATACACAAGAAAAAAGGAGAGATCAACGAAGCAAAGGCAGCTTTTTTAAAGGCAATTGAATTAAGAGACAATACAGAGGTTGCCATGAAATCAGCCAATGAATTAGGCATACTATATGCAACTCAATTAGAGGACCTCCCAAATGCTAAATATTACTTTCAAAAAGCAACAAGCATTGCTCCTAACAATCCAAAATATCATTATAATTTGGCCTTGATCCAATATCGTCTAGGGAATATACAAGGATCGATTCAAAGTCTAAAAAAATCTATTTCATCTGGAGGAGGAAATCCTATTTCTTATCTATACATAGCACATCTCTATGATGAAATAGGTAATCTGGCGCAAGCAGAACAATCACTACGTATAGGATTACAAGATGCCCCTAATAATTCCAGATTACTATCTTTCCTGGGGGATATATTAGTTCAACAAGGGAAATGGGACAATGCCATCAGCACTTTAAACAAAACTCTTTCTGTATCCACAAAAACATTAGAAAAGTCACAAGCTCTGTACAATCTTGGAATTGTATATAGTAAATTAAGAAACTGGGAAAGAGCTATGATCTCTTTAAAAAATTCTTATGATCTTGACCCTGGCAATGAAGATATTTTGGTCTCTATTGCAGATGTATACGCTTTGAGCGGTAGGCCAAATAGATCCATTTCCACCTATAAAGAGGCATTAAAGATCAACCCTGATAATATACAAATATTACAATCACTTGGAAAATTATATGCAAGACTAGGCTTATCTTCAGAGGCGGAAGTTATTTTGCAAAGAGTGGTGGAACACCCCAGGAGCAAAGACAATGACGTTTCTTTTGCATATTTTAATTTGGGTAGAATTTTTAAAGAAAGAAAAGACTATGATACAGCGATAAAATATTTTGAAAAGGTCATCAGAGTAGATGATTCTAAAATGCGTTATGATAGTCTGATGGAAATATCAGACAGTATTTTATCTTCTAATAAACCACCTTCTTTATCTTATGCTTATTTACAGAAAGCCATTATTCTAAAACCTGATAATATGGAGCCAAGGTTCTTTCTAGCAAAGGCATTCATAAAAGAAAATACTCTGGAGTCTAAAGAAAAAGCAGAAGAAGAGCTAATAAGCATAATAAAATCAAAAAATATTCAACCTGCCTTGTTATCCAAAGCTCATACATTGCGGGGTATACTCTTTTTTAAAGATAGCCTGCACTTAAAAGCATTGGATGATTTCAGAAGGGCGTTGGAACTTGATCCTTCTAATGATCAGGCATTTCAAAACAAAAGAGCGGCTCTTGCTCAGTTACAAAAAAACTAAGAGAGCAGCCTACGCTCTTTTCAAAACTATATTGTATAGATGATGAACTGAATGTTCATGTATTTCAATTAAAAAAAAAGGATATATTAATTGGTTCAGTATGCCTTGGATCAAAATTTTTTATAGATATAATTTCATTGATCAGATAACCAGCAGCGTAATGCAAAGACAAAGTTTTCATGTAATTTTTGTAGCATTTTTTTATGATTTCCTTTCTGATAATAGCCATAAGCGATCAAAGGTTTTTTTTCTGTAAAATAAAAATAATCTCCCAGACGAATCAAACCATCTTTATAATTTACTAATTTAAAAATTTTAGCGGCTTCCTCGATGTTTCTTTCATGGAACGCCTGGTTCCCTAAGCGGATCAATCTTGCCTTCTCTTGGGATGTCATAATATTTTAGCTCTTATTCCAATTATCCATGAAGATACATATTAAAATATATCCATTCCATATATTGGTATTTTAATTTCTATCTTAATTGACCTAATATAATATTTATAAAAACTATCCAATATATTCCATTTGGATCAATGAAAATAAATAAATTACTCATAAGTATTCATGAACTCACAGGAACTGTTTATCCTTGTCATGAATAATATCGTCTTTTAATGCCATATAGAAAAGACATAAAAAAGATTATGATCATAGGTTCAGGGCCTATTGTTATCGGGCAGGCCAGTGAATTTGATTATTCAGGTACACAGGCTGTTAAGGCTCTTAGAGAAGAAGGTTATGAAACAGTATTGATCAATTCTAATCCGGCCACCATTATGACTGACCCTGAAATGGTAGATAGAGTTTATATTGAGCCAATTACATTACCCTACTTAACAACGATCATTAAAAAAGAAAGACCAGATGCTCTGTTACCTACTGTGGGTGGTCAAACTGCTTTAAATGCAGCCATAGAATTGCATGAAAAAGGAATTTTAGATCAATATGGCGTTGAAATGATCGGGGCAAATGCAAAGGCAATCCAAAAAGCAGAAGATAGAAGCCTTTTTAAGAAAGCAATGAAAAAAATAGGGATTGATGTACCTCGTTCAGAATTAGTGCAAGATCTTGATGGGGCTAAAAGGGCAATAGAAACAATTGACTTCCCAGTCATTTTAAGGCCCTCTTTTACTTTAGGAGGGTCAGGGAGTGGAATATGCTATTCTATGGAAAGCTTTCCAGGAATGATATCGAAGGCTTTTAAGGATAGTCCTGTAGCCCAGGTACTGATAGAAGAGTCTGTTTTAGGATGGAAAGAGTTTGAACTTGAAGTGATGAGAGACATGGCTAATAATGTAGTGATCATCTGCAGTATCGAAAATATAGATCCAATGGGAGTACATACGGGAGACTCTATTACAGTAGCCCCTCAACAAACTCTATCCGACAAGGAATATCAAAATTTAAGAAATATGTCAATTCAGATCATGCAAGAAATAGGGGTAGAAACAGGTGGATCTAATATACAGTTTGCAGTAAACCCTGAAAATGGCAAGGTTATGGTCATTGAAATGAATCCAAGAGTCAGTCGTTCTTCTGCGCTTGCAAGTAAGGCAACAGGATTTGCCATTGCAAGGATTGCAGCCAAACTTTCTGTAGGGTATCTATTACCAGAGATCATGAATGAAATAACGGAAAAGACACCTGCATGTTTTGAGCCTACTATTGACTATATCGTAACAAAAATACCAAGGTTTAATTTTGAAAAATTCCCGGGCACTTCAAGAACTTTGGGTACTCAAATGCATTCTGTAGGGGAAGCAATGGCTCTGGGAAGAACATTTTCAGAGTCATTTCAAAAAGCATTGCGTTCTCTGGAAGTTAAAAAACATGGATGGGGATCTGATGGTAATCTAGAGTACTATTTGATCGTGGAACATAAAAAAGAAGAAGGAAAGGCAATATTAAAAGAATTTTGGAAAGAAGTCCTATCCACCCCAAATGACCAAAGAATTTTTTATATAAGAGAGGCTTTTTTAAATGGAATGTCGGTCCAGAATATCCATGAAATGACTCAGATTGATCCATGGTTCTTATACCAAATGCAAAAGATGATCCATTTTGAACAAGAATTTAAAGAACATTTTGATAAAGAAAAAAAAATAGATAGATTTTATTTGAAGAAGGCAAAACAAATGGGATATTCTGATCTCCAAATTGCGGTTTTAACCCTACATATAGAATACAAAAAGACCGTTCAACAATTGCTTTATATAAAAAAAGGGTCTCGTGAATATCTTGAAAAATTATCTGATCTGCAACAAAAAATCTATCATAGGGAAACAGAAATTACCTTTGCAAGAGATGATCATGATATTCATCCGGTTTTTAAAAGAGTCGATACCTGTGCAGCAGAATTTGAATCATACACTCCCTATCTTTACTCAACTTATGAAGAAGAATGTGAATCCCAAGTCTCTGAAAAAGAAAAAGTGATCATACTGGGAGGCGGACCCAATAGAATTGGGCAAGGAATCGAATTTGATTATTGTTGTTGTCATGCCTCTTTTTCTTTGCAGGAAATGAAAATAGAAAGTATTATGGTCAATTCTAATCCAGAAACTGTATCCACCGATCATGATTCTTCAGACAGACTTTATTTTGAACCCCTTAGTTTAGAATCCATACTGTCAATATACAAGAAAGAAATGACCAAGGGCAAACTATTAGGAGTTATCATTCAATTTGGTGGACAAACTCCTTTAAGCCTATCCAATGAACTGGAAAAAAAAGGGGTAAAGATATTGGGTACTTCTCCATTGGACATTCGCAGGGCAGAAAACAGGAGTCTATTCAATGAATTAATTCAAAGGCTGGATCTAAGACAGCCTATAGGAGAGGTTGCTATCAATATGCAGTCTGCTTTAGAGGCTGCCAGAAAAATTGGTTATCCTTTGTTGATAAGGCCTTCTTATGTTCTGGGTGGTAGGGCCATGGCGATCGTATACAATGATAAACAATTGCAGGAATACATGGAAAAAACCACAGAAATATCCGCAGATCAACCGGTATTAATAGATCAATTTCTACAGAATGCAATCGAAGTGGATGTAGACGCTCTTTGTGATCAGGAAGAAGTAGTGGTGGCGGGTATAATGGAGCACATCGAACAAGCTGGGGTGCATTCCGGAGATAGTGCCTGCATTTTACCCCCCAAAAATATCTCTTTAGAAATATTAGAAGAAATAAAACAAGTTACTAAAAAAGTTGCTCTTGAATTAAAGGTAAAAGGATTGATCAATATACAATTTGCGATTCAAAACAATTTACTTTATATTCTGGAAGTCAATCCAAGAGCTAGTCGTACAATTCCTTTTGTCTCTAAAGCAATAGGAGTACCTTTGGCAAAGATCGCCACCAAGATCATTATGGGAAAAAAGCTGAATCAATTTCAATCATCTATATTTACTCATGGGAATCTTTACAATGTTAAAGAAGTCGTTTTACCTTTCAAAAAATTTTCAGGAGTGGATACAATACTAGGCCCTGAAATGAAATCTACAGGAGAAGTAATGGGTATCGGTAAAACCCCCTCTGAGGCATTTTACAAAGCCCAGGAAGCAGCGGGTTTTCCTCTTCCTTCAAAGGGAACTATTTTCATCTCTGTAAATGATATTTCAAAGCCATTTCTAGAAAAACCTGTTGAGAGATTGCTTGAAAATCATTACAACGTAATCGCTACAAAAGGCACATCTGACTTCTTCTCTGGAAAAGGTCTGGGAGTAAATTCTATCAATAAGGTGCATGAAGGCAGTCCGCATATTGTAAATGCCATTGAAGAAAATAGTATTCATTTTATTTTAAACATTCCAACAGATCATATTACTATGAACGATGCACTGGAAATCCGATTAGCCGCCATAAAATATAATATTCCTTATGTAACTACATTGGCCGCTGCCCTAGAGGCATTCGAAGGGATGATGAATATTTCTTCTGATGAGGTAAATATTTATCCTTTGGCAAAATGAAATGTTATAGGATCATAATTATCTTTTTTTTTTACTCTTTGCTTTTCTGTATAATTCCTATCATAGGAGATACAATATTATACTCAAAAACTAAAAACAGATTATCTGCTCAAAATATTTTTGATTTTATTTATAAAGAAGTAACACTAGAAGGGTTTGAATCCTTAAATACAGAAGACCTTCTGATAAGAACATCTGCTAAACAAAAACCAAGTATCAAATGGTTTGATCATTTTCCTGCTCCATTAACCCATTCAAAAAGATATCTTGGAATACACACTTTAAATTCAGGATATGAAAATATTCTGGTTTACTTTAAAGATCCCTTGAAGATATATGAATATTGTAAAGAAATCCATGTATGGATCTTTGGTTTTTTTAACTCTGGAAAATTATATATTAAATTAGAAGACACAAAAGGCAAATTTAAAGTATTGTATCTTGGAGCGATGAAATTCAGGGGCTGGAAAAAATTAACATTAAAATTACCTCTGAATGTATACCAGAAAGATCTTTCCCTAAAAGAGAACACTCCATTAAAAATTCATGGATTCATCTATGACCCTGGGCAAACAAAAAGGTTAAGAATAAACCAAACCTTTTTTATGGATGACATTAGCATAACAAAAAGACCCAGATATTTATTATACAAATAAAAAGTGTTTTAAGGCTTGACAGGAATATCGATAATAATTAAAACTGATATATATGAATTATATCACATTAAAATTGTAATTTTAAGAGGTCTCATCATGATTTCACTAAATAAATATAATAAAAGGCTTTTTTTCAAAATAATCGTCTTCTTCTATTCTATTTTTGTGATTCAATGCGAATCAAATAAGTCAAATGTTCACTATACCATTACAGTCGAAACTCCTCTCAATGGTATTATTTCTATAAAACCAAATAATATCGAAGTCGTTGAAGCAGATTTCTCAAATATTCAGGATTTTCTTGCCACAGAAGCTGTAACTATAGATGCTACAAAAACTGTAGAATGTTCGGAAGCAAATAGAATAAATTGTATTCAAAGAAATCTGGCAGCTGGATCAGAGATCATCTTTACTGCGATTCATTCTGCTGATTACCATTTTGTCTCATGGGGTAATGATTGTTCCAATATAACAGATACGACTTGTATACTGAACCTAAATAAAAATATAATGATAAGTGCCCTATTTGAAAGTGATTAATTTTTAAATACACATACTCTTACCATTGTGCTTCCAGTAAAATGGCCGTCTTGTCTCTGACCAAGCTGGTTGTGACCATACGACTAGCCCCTGTAGAATAGAAAATGAAACAGAAGTTACTCTTACAGCAAACCCAGACCCAGGTTATTCTATCATGTCTTGGGGAAATGACGTTCCAGCATAAACAACTCAATGGATACTTGTACGATCATTATAGATGCAGATAAAACCGTAAGTATTGTATTGAGGAAATAGTTTATGCTAGATGATATATATCCCTATAGAGTATACTCAATCCATATTCAGCAGAAACTCGTGGTTTCGTTTCTATCCATGTAAATAAAATTAATTCATATGAAATATATTTTACATAGATCTAAGACACGAGGTTTTGCTGATCATGGATGGTTGAAATCTTATCACTCCTTCAGTTTTGCATCATATTATAATCCAGAAAGAATGAACTTTGGAGTACTCAGAGTCTTGAATGATGATACTGTAGACCCTGGCATGGGTTTTGAAACTCACTCACATGAAAATATGGAAATCATTTCAATACCTTTGAAAGGAGATTTGGAACATAAAGACAATATGGGAAATATAAATGTCATTAAAGCGGGTGATATTCAAGTCATGAGCGCTGGAACTGGTGTCACCCATTCTGAGTATAACAAGAATCAAAATTCTTTGGTCAATTTTTTACAAATATGGATCATTCCCAATAAATACAATGTAACTCCCAGATATGATCAAATTACATTAAATACAGAAAATAGAAAAAATAAACTCCAGCAAGTCTTGTCTCCTTTTAAGAATGATGAGGGAGTTTGGATATATCAAGATGCATGGTTTTATATGGCCCAGTTAGAGAAAGGTAAAGAATTGAGTTACCAATTAAAAGATAAAAATAAGAATGGAGTTTATACGTTCATTATAGATGGCAAACTGAAGGTGAACGATCAGGAAATGAATACCAAAGATGGGTTTGGTCTATGGGCTGTTGATCAATTCATGATTTCGGCTAAAGCAAATACAGAATTATTACTCATGGAAGTTCCGATGAATACTCTCAGAAAATAAAGTTAAAGAATATGGAAACGAATGAATGATCTTCCCCTCTTATCACGACACCTTAGCAGGAACATCTTTTCTTATCTTTCTGAAGATCAGGCAACAGAGCCAGAGGAAAGCCATTAATCCTATTGCCGCGAAAATGGCAGGTTTAGGGTTTTCTAGCGAACTTATAGAACCAGCATAAGAAGCGATGATCACATATGGGATAGAACTCGCCAGCCACAGAAATAAAAATTTCACAAAACTCATCCGAGTCAAACCTGCCATACAGGCAGACACTTCGGGTAAGATCGGCATAGCACGCGATAAAAGGATCACGATTGAACCATGTTTTTGAAACATTTGAACAGCTTCGTCTCGTTTGTCTTGATCTTTGATCAGGAAGCTCACCAGTTTATCGCCATATTTACGGCTAATACCATAACCGCAAGTACCTGCCATCAATAATCCGGTAATGGCCGCCAGGAATCCTAAAACCGGGCCTAGGAAATATCCACTTAGAATGGTAAGCATGAGTGTTGGCACAGAGATAAATAAATCAGCCAATAATAAGCCAGAAACGATCGCTGCCACATAAAAGGAATGAGAAGTATTAGCCATTTTTAGCCACAGCTCTATTTTTTCAACCGTAATCAAACCCGTTGAATTCAGAATGATGAAGATGCTGATCAATTTATGCAAAAAATAAAGCAAGCGTAACCATGATTTTGATCATTTGTTTCATATCAGTTGATATCCCAAGCTCTGTGAAAAGGTATTCATGCCGAATTTGGTGGTGCAATATACTGCCGAGGTGGACTTAAGAGCGAGAGCCAAACTAGAATGGATATTGGCAATGACTGCCTCTCTTTTTTTGTTCCATAATGCTCGAATAAAAAATATTTCACCCATTGCAACTACAAAAAATTTTTCATTTCACTCTGATCAAGCAAAGCAGATCATACACACGATGCAAAAATTTTTATTTTAAGTTCCTTCAAATATTGTATTCGATATAATAGTTGACATACTGAATCAAAGACCACGGAATAATTTAAAAGTATTATGAATACCGAAACGTTTGAAGAAATGCTTACAGGTGGTCATCCGAATTCGTTAGGCAGAACAATAGAGGTCGTTGAGATCATTTTATCTGATCCACATAAACTGGAGGAGCTCTATAGTTGCTATTTCAGCTCTGATGAGGTGGTACGGCTTAGGACTTCAAGTGCGATGAAAAGAATATCTTGTGAGAACACTAAATCACTTACTCCTTATATTGATAGGTTTCTTAACGAAGTTTCTAAAATTGACCAGGCCTCAACTCAGTGGACTTTGGCTCTTCTCTTTCAAACACTAGCCGAATACATGAGCCATGAACAAAAAGAAATCGCACAGTTTATTCTCAAAAAGAACCTTGAATCACATAATGACTGGATCGTACTTAACAATACCATGCAGACATTGGCAGAGTGGGCAAAGCAGGATGTAAATCTCAGAAAATGGCTAATACCCCATTTAGAGAAACTAAGCATAGATAAAAGAAGATCTGTTTCAGGAAGAGCAAAAAAGCTTCATTCTGCTCTACTCCTTAAAATATAATTCCCTTTATATTATATCCCTATTATAATCATTCATGACGTAAAAAAAGGATTGACACTATATTTCAATATTAGAGTAGTAAAAATATGGGAATGAAAAATTCAGCGGATGGACTGACAAGAGTAACCATTATAAAAGCCGTACTTGGACTCATTGCCTTTTTTGCGCTGATAAAGCATCAAGAAATTTCTTAAAAAATCAGCCTAAATTAAATAATATTTTAAATTTTGATCACTTCTCATTTGTTTGCTTATGGAGATATTAACCCGGCAGTAGTGGATTGAAATACAAGGAGGAAGTAAACTGTGCCTGCTATGAACAGTATCAGAAGAAAAAGCAACTATATTAAAATTCTTTACATTTTAACCGCTTCTCATAAAAAGCCGTAATGTTCATATAGCATAATGTTTATAATAATAATATATGGAAAAAAATTCGAGTAACAAAATACTATTATTCCTAATTATAGCCGGTGTTATCTTAGGCGGACTTACCGGTTATTTTTTCAGTGATTCTGCAAAGACCGTTGCTCCTTTAGGTAAATACTTTCTATTTGTGTTGAAACTGATCATTTATCCTCTTATTATTACTTCTATAATTGTAGGGATCACTTCTTTAAAAGACATAACCAAGCTAGGTAATTTAGGCATAAAAACTATATCATATTATTTCTTAACAACTGGATTGGCTGTGTTGATAGGGATTTTTATGGTGAATCTGATCAGCCCTGGCGAGGGAATACAGATGGGAAATATAAATGAAATTCCTGAATCCATCAAGGCCAAAAAAGATAGACCGTTTTTAGGTATCATTTTCGAGGCATTTCTCTCTAAAACCATCTTGGTTATTCTTTTTTCAGTTATTGCAGGGATATTCTTAAATATATTTTCTCAAAAAACTGCTATTTTGATCCGTTTCTTTAATATACTAAATGGATATATCTTTAAAATAGTGTATTGGGTTTTATGGGCGGCTCCGGTTGCTATTTTTGCTTTAATTGCTTCCAGATTCGCAGAGGCTGGCGGGGGAGAAGCCATTCTTTTAGAGATTAGTAAAATAGGAAAGTATTGTTTTACCGTTATACTAGGCCTTATAATACATGGGGGAATATTGCTTGCATCACTGCTTTTCTTTCTGGGAAAAAGAGATCCAAAGGAATATTTTCAAAATCTATTTCCCGCTCTTACAATGGCTTTTTCAACTGCCTCCAGTTCGGCAACTATGCCGATAACCCTTGAATGTCTTAAAAAAAGAAGTAATGTTTCTCCAAAGGCCGCGGGGCTTGTGGTTCCCCTTGGGGCTACCATAAATATGGATGGCACCGCGTTGTATGAATCAGTAGCTGCTATTTTTATAGCGCAGATATATGGAATAGATCTTAGCCTTACACAGCAATTGATTATTTTTATTACCGCGACCTTGGCTGCGATCGGGGCTGCTGGCATTCCGGAAGCAGGCTTGGTTATGATGGTTTTAGTATTGCAAGCAGTGAACCTACCGCTAGAAGGGATCGCTATCCTACTGAGTATTGATTGGTTTTTAGATAGATGGAGAACTACAGTCAATGTTTGGGGAGATGCTGTGGGAGCAGCAATAATTGACAGATCGGTGAAAAAGTCAGATACTGCCTAACAGACCTATGAAACGATTGATATTTTACACAATTTAAAAATTCAATAATGAAAGACCTATGAAACGACTGATATTTTACATCAACTACAAGGGCATAAGCAAGCAACTGTTTATATTCTTACTTATTTTTATCTGTACCTTAGAGAAATATACTTCTGAATTAAACTTGGCTTCACAGGCTAAGAAAGAATACGCGAAAGCAAATTATAGCAAAGCATTGATCTTATTTAAAAAAGCAATTGAAAACGGAGATGATGGAGGCGAACCCAGATTTTTTATAGGAACTATATTAGAGAGCAAACGAGAATATGCTAAGAGCATTAACTATTTCATAGAGGCCGTAGAAAGAAATATTAAAAAAGATTATATGATCGCAGCTCTATGGAAGATCGTTCTGTATTTTAAAAAAACAGGCAATTCTACACATGCACTGCATTATGCGGAGCGTCTTAAAGAAATGATCGGGGGAAACAGGCGTTTGATGAAAATCATAGAAAGGATCAACAAGAATTTCTCTCCTGCCAGTATAGAAGCTAGAAATTTACTGATAATGGCCATGGATATCGAAAAAAAAATCGCATCCGATAAACTTCAAACTGATGAAAAAGATTCATATCCCGATGAAATGCAAATCGCTCATTTATATGAAAGGGCTGCTTTATTAGATGAATCCCTGTTTCATTTAAACTGGAAGGCTGTTTCTTATTATGAGAATCTAAAAAGCTGGATAGATGCAATCAGGGTTTATAGGATATTACTCCAGGATGATAAAGACTTAGGAAAAGCCATGTATAAGCTGGGAGTAATCCACCGAAAAATAGGAGAATACCAAATATCCAGTGAATACTTGAATAGAGTGATTCAATTTGAAGATATAAAACCAATCCTGAATTATTATGCCCTTATAAATCTTTCCCAAGCCAGTATTGCCTTAGGAAATTTTCAGAAAGCCCGTGAATATGCCTCTAAAACTTTCCAAAAAAAATTCACGAAATACAAGAAAAAAACGGGATATCAATTAATGACCTTTATCTTTTGCATTGCAACCTATCCTGTAAATGGTCTGCTTTCCTATCCACTTCTAAAAGAAGATCACTTTTTAGAAACGGATCGCAAAACATGTGATCAGAGACTTTCTGATACTTCCTTTGAAAAAATAAGATCAAAAGAATATCTTTTATTTTATTTAACCAAAGCAAAAAAATATCATTTTAAATATGTTACTTCTGCTAAGAATTCTAAAAATAAAGATAGCCTTCTAGCCTCTGCTTTAGATAATTATGCAAAAGCCTTTTTAAATGAAGATAAAAAAGCAATTAGTTTAAAAAATATTCATAATGAGCAACAAAATGAAGAAAGTATTAATAAACAATTTACTCTGCAATGGGTCTTTAGCGAACTTCCTTATGTTGCCAGACTTTTTTATGAGAACAAGGAATTCTATATGCTCGATAGACTTGTTCATTATTATCAATATTTTTTGGAAGATGAAAAAAATTTTTGGCATTGGAAACTAGAAAGTGCTTATTATATAGGCGATTATCAAATTGCGATTGATTCTATTCTGCAAGTCAATGTCCGATCTAAAGAATATGAAAAAAAACTACTTTCTAGTTATTCCTACCTGAAAGATTGGAATTCATTAAAGAATGAGGCTAAAAATTATATTCGTTCATATAAAGATCAAAGAAATGATATATTATCGTATATTAAAAATGATTCCAGCTTTAAAGAATTTAGAAATCAAAAGAATTATTCTACTTTTATACAAAATTTAGAAAATGATATTTATTTATTAGAACCTAAAATCGATCCACAGCCCCAGATTGATTCCCAACTCAATAAAAAAATAGTCTCTGAAAATAAAAAAGAGGTTCTTTTAAATGCAGAGACTGAAGAAAAAGTTCAGGATAAGTAGGATATGAAACAAAAGCCACTTATTTTAATGATTCTGGATGGTTTTGGCATGCCAAATGCAAACCCTGATCTGGGAAATGCAATCCACGAGGCGAATACTCCTTCCTTTGATCATTTATTTGAAAATTATCCCAATAGTATTATATATACTTCCGGAGAATCGGTAGGTCTTCCTGATGGCCAAATGGGAAATTCAGAAATCGGCCATCTTAACATAGGCGCAGGAAGGATCACCTACAGTGATATAACAAGAATCCAGAAAAGCCTTGAAAATGGACAGTTTGCCCAAAATACTGCCTATGTGAATTTAATGCAAAAGCTACAGCAATCAAAAAGTAGACTTCATCTAATAGGGCTTTTATCCGATGGAGGAGTCCATTCTCATATAGACCATCTAAAAGAGATACTGAATATTTGCCAAAAGAATTACCCTGATCTAAAGGTTTTTGTACATGCTTTTTTAGATGGTAGAGATACGCCTCCTAATTCAGGAAAGGATTATGTAAAAGAGATCATGGATCATATGGAGTCGATCAAATTTGGCAGACTTGTTTCTGTGATAGGCCGTTACTATGCCATGGATAGAGACAAAAGATGGGAACGTATTGAAAAAGCCTATCTACTTCTAACGGAAGGCAAAGGCAACATATCAGAAGATATCCCATCCACTATACAGCATTTTTATTCAAAAGATATTACAGATGAGTTTATGGAACCTATTTCCATAGGAAAAGAAGGCATACTACAGGATGATGATGGAGTCTTATTCTTCAATTTCAGGGCAGACAGAGCGAGGCAAATTACACGATCATTGACTCAAGTTCAATTTGATCCTATTAAACGCTCAAGATTCCCTAAAGTTCATTTTTTATGTCTTACAGAATATGACGAAAAATTTAATCTGGATATAGTATTTCCTACCAAAAAGCTTAAAAACCTATTAGGCCAGGTAATTTCTGATAATGGCTTAAAACAGCTACGACTGGCAGAAACAGAAAAATACGCTCATGTTACTTTCTTTTTCAATGGTGGGGAAGAAACTGCTTTTCCTAATGAAGAAAGATTATTGATCCCATCTCCCAAAGTGGCCACTTATGATCTTAAACCAGAGATGAGTGCCTATCAGGTTAAGGATGCTCTTTTAGAGGCAATTGATTCGGATCAATATGGCTTTATTGTGGTAAACTTTGCTAACGGTGACATGGTGGGTCATACAGGTAAACTTAAAGCCGCGATAGAAGCAGTAGAAACCCTGGATAAATGCATAGGAGAAATAGTGACCAAGGTTTTAGAAAAAGACTATCATCTTCTAATTACGGCAGATCATGGTAATTGTGAGCAAATGCTAGCAGAAAATAAGATCACTCCTTTTACACAACACACTACAATGCCGGTTCCTTTGATACTGGTGGGAAAAGAATGGAAAGAGAAAAAAAATATTCTAAAAGATGGAAAATTAGCAGATATCGCCCCCACTATTTTAAGTATTCTTAACCTTAAAATACCGGATACTGCAGATGGAATGAACGGAGAAAGTCTCTTTCTGGAGTGATATCTGAAAAATTATTTTTTCAATATTAGCAAGTTTTTTAAACTTTTAATTGCTACTCGTAGATTCCTCATTTATGATCTGTATTCATATTCTATATTAGGGGAAGTATATTCAACCATTTGTTTTAAAAAATTCAACGATCTCCATTATCAGACGATATTTGAGTGAACTGGGCTTAATAGAAATAAACACCCCTCATCTTACTTCTTTTTCTGGGATAGAACCATTTATAGACCCTCCCAAGGTACATTATAATACATATCTTTCCCAGTCCTTTTTTCTGAATACTTCCCCTGAATTCTATTTAAAAAAAGCATTGGCTATTTTTTATTTTCATACAAAGGGTATTTTTGAAATCGCTGCTTCATTCAGAGACGAAAAAAAAAGCACATTGCATCATATAGAATTTACCATGGCAGAGTGGTATGAAAATTCATTTTACTATAAAGATTTTATTACAAGGATGCTTTCATTGATCAAAAGGGTTATTCTTCAAGATGAGGCATCTATTTCATTATGGCATTCATCCCAGGATAAATATAATGATATAGATGAATTCATATCTAATCCATGCATTATCTCTATTCCTGAATTATTTAATGAAGTAACTGGTATAAGATTAAGACCTGATTTTACGAATACAGATTATGCAAAATTAGCCGGAAAATATCAGATAAATATTCAGCATCCTATTCAGGAAAAGGAATGGCAGAAGATTCAATACTTTAATTTATTATTTGATAATGTAATATTGCCTTATATCAGAAACCAAAAAGGAATATGGTTCTTATATGATTTTCCTCCTTTTGCAAGGGGAATGGCGACTCTCAATTCTGATGAATGGGCAGAGAGAATAGAATGCTTTATCCATGGAATAGAAATTATGAATGGATACCAGGAAATATATGACCAGAAAGAGGTTTTGAAGGTTTGGGAGTATAATAATTCCATCCGGAAAAAAGAAAATAAGGAACCTCATCCGATTGATCCTTTACTCATTGAAGCCACCCCTGCTATGAAAGGAGTTGCTGGAAATTCTTTTGGAATAGAAAGATTATTAATGGCCTTATTCAAGATAAGGCATATGGAGGATTTTTTTTATTAGTTTTATCTTTTTTATGTCTTAGATAAAAGAAGTATATGAGCGACAACTGTAGAATGCTGCTTATGATTATATACAATTTTTGCCATTCCCATAGATGATCCTTTGTTTTTTTAAGTATTTTATCAGAGACAGTCATGTCTTTAAATTTAATGATTTTTTCTTTTGTTTCATTTTCACCATTAAAATCATTTGTATGATGGTGGATCATATACTGTTTGAAATTTTCATAAATTCCATGGTCTTGCATTACTTTAAGGGTCTCTAAAGACTTTCTTTTTTCTTTTTCTAACAAATGGATCTGGTTTTTCAGTAATATTTTTTCTTCAGAAAGAGCATTATATTGAATATAGCCTCCCGCGCTGAAAAAAATAATATAAATGAGTAGCTGAATGATAAAAGAAATAGAAGGATAAAACAGCCAATGTTTATGAAAATGGTTCATTGATTCTTTATGTATTGAATTCTGTATATCACTCGTCAATCCTTTTTTACTTGAGGCTGTCTAAAAAGACGAGCCTGTGCGCCAACTTAAAAGCATTTACATTTTTGAGTTATGTCCCATGAACAATAGATTTGCACAAAAAAATATCTCAAAGTTATAATATACAAGCATCTTCTTCTGAAGGTTATATTGTAGCGATTGATATTGCGGAAGGTAATGCAGAAAATGATTTAAAGCAATTGGTTCCGATATTATCCCAGGTAGAAAGAAATGTAGGAAAGAGAACAGAGAAAGCCTCTGCAGATTCAGGATATTTTCACTCAAGCTCTCTGGAATACTTGCATAAGAAAGAAATTGATGGATTTATTCCTTCTCCATCAGAAGTATCGGGAGAACGAAAAGGAGAAGAAGATTCAGGATATGAAGCTCATTATTTCAATTACAATCGTAGATAACTTTGTGAATTGGTATAATAAGATCCGCCCGCACTCTTCATTAAATAAATTGACGCCATATCAAAGATTTCATCGGAATAGAATGACTAAAATAGCTTCTTAGTGTGTAAGATATGTGTACAAAGTACAGCCTAACGGCATTGGTTTCTACAAAATGCCTGTACTCCCTGCTCATCTCTGCTATATATTCCAAGTGCGCCTGCCGCTACCGCATTGCCTATGCTAAGCAAAATACTAACCCCAGCTGTAAATACAGCTAGCCCTATATTCAAAAGCCCTGCAGCAAGACCTTGTCCAAAACCACTCCAAAAACTCTCTCCTCTGACTGCCGCCGCTATGCCTCCGGCTAAGGCAGTGAGTGGAGGAACTAAAGCCACTACGCTTAGGTATGCTGCGGCTAGCCCATATCCTATGGGTTTTAGTATATTATTATATGTCCATTTGGCTGCCTTGGTTATTCCATTCCCTACTTTCTTCCAGAAACTTTTCCATCCATGCCCACTAGGATCAGTATACGTAACAGGGCTCCCCCTCACATACATATACCTGTTAAATGCCTGTGAATCCGTAGAACTGGGTACGATCTTATCCGCTGTTGTAAATAATCCTATGGTGGGGTCATAATATCGTGCATTGTAGTAATATAGATTGCTTTCCGGGTCGTAGTCCTGGCCAGTAAATTTTAGCCCCAGGGATGCATGTTTAGGGTCTTCTGCTCCATTTCTGGTAAAATCATCTGAACGATCATTACTTATAGGATTTGGATCTGATGATCTTTCTTCAAGAGTAGGAATATTATATTTGCCAGTATAGTGTAGATCCACTTCTCCATAAGGGGTGTAATGAGTACGGATCACCTCCTCTCCATTTGAATCGGTGATCAAACTAGATGAACCAAGATGATCATGGCTATAATAATAGATACCACTGGGAGGGAGGGCGTGTAGAATATTATCGCCTATATCACTGTATTCCTCTGGAACTGGATTGCTTCCGCAACTGTATACAGAAAACAATAGAAATATGATCATAGGAGAAAAATGGGCGGTGAATTTATTCTGCAGAACAAATGGGGTCAATATTCTCTTCTTCTCTAAAGAACTGACGAGTGCATAATGCCCTAGTCTCAGGATAACTCTATATGCATTCAGATCTGTTTCGGCAGAAACTCTAAGAAATAATATACCCCATACATAGCGAAAATAAAAGCAGAATAAAGATAAAAATGAAACGATCAACAATACCATGTATACGGATCTATGTCCCTTGGAAATATATGATCAATCTGTGGTTTCCTTTAGATGAATCGACTAATAGTCTCTTTAAAAAGTATAGCTAATAGTTTAATTCAATCGGTACTATTAGGTATTGATTTTTCTTGTAAAGAATATCAAATTCTAACTCTGTTGAAAAATTGAATGCAATCGCTATACTTTTTATCTTATCAAACTTCCTAGGTTTATAGATATAGATTTCATTGTAATTAAAATAGAATATCTGAAGTATCTTTTTTTTTCTTTGTCGGGGGTCTATAATTACAATAGCTACTTTATCCTTCTTCCGTAAAGCAACAAAATACTCTTTATAGTTATCTCTATTTAAATCATACCTTAATATAAAAGAATATCCTAACTTATCAAAGGTTTTCTTTTCATTTTTAGATAAAAAAGATTTATCCATCAATTGATATTCTTTTAGAATAGCATTTTTTTTAATTGTCATTGTGATATCAACATGATGATACGGCACTATACAAAAGGTACAGGTCAATAAAACTAATATTCTTAGGTATTTAGACTTCATCACTTTCAATATTCCTAATATCGATAATTGATATCCAAGTTGGGAAAATATTGCTGAAAATATTGGATAGGGTTATATCTTGTGTCTCTTCCTAAACCCGGCCCAGTTTGCGTAGTAAAGTGCAAGTGAGGACCTCTAGTTCTACCACTTAAGTCAGTACGACCAATTACTTGTCCAGCCCTCACTGAATCTCCCAGACTCAAATTTAGCAAAGAAGTGTCCGTATGGTAAAACCCAAGATAATGGCCACTACGTGAACCTCGAATTTGTATAAAGTTGTTACCATCCCGAAGTGTACCTTTTGCAGTAATCACACCATATTCAGGTGAATAAACATTCCCACCCAGTTCATTCCCAAGATCTATTCCATAATGAAAACCACCGCCTCTCTCTCCATAAGAGCTGGTTATATCAATAGAATTACTCCTACTGAAAAGGGCTAGGCAAGTATACAACGCATTATTAGAATATCCTGCTAAGTGCACTATAGCAGCCACTGTCCCCACTGCCGTCGTACCCTGACCCACTGTATGGTCAAGAAGAAATGCCTGTAATCCCTGCTTGTCTCTGCTATATATTCCAAGTGAGCTTGCCATTGATCTTCTTGATTATGATCACTGGCTTTAATAAACATATTAATTTACATCAAGACGGTACCTATATTTAGATATTCTTTTGAATAGCTTGTCAATTTCATCACCAACTAATATTAATAAAGTTTCATTTGTTATTGCATTTTTAAGTGTTATTTTAGGACCAAACAAAACTGACGGCTTCTGAGGTGTTTCTGTGCGAATATGTCCACAATATGAACTATCTGGCTGGATAATTTCATTATGGCCTTTTCTAGCATCTTCAAATTTTGCTAGATATCTTATATCAATTGTTTTCTTGTTATAAACACAATAAATGACATGAGGTGCTTCTCCTGGGCAAAAAAACAGCAAAGGGAAGAAGAAAGACCAACTAATCAAGAGAAGCAAATGTTTATCAAGAAAAAACATTAAAAAAACCTACCACACGAAGAACAATTTAGTTCCCATGGTATGGGTTTGTTTCTTCCGTCATAATAAATACCACCATCTGGATTCATTTTAGGCTCGTCTCCACCATGTGTTGCTAAATTACTCGCCTCATGTTCTAAAGTCCCAGGAGTTCTGTAAGGGAGATTTATCTGGAGTAGCTGCCAATTGTTCATAACCTAGTCTGCCCAAGCTCAATAAACCGCCCTTCCTATATTGCCAGTTATGAAGAAGCTCTTCTCTTAAAGTTGTTTTGTCAATATGGATCCCAATAAATACATTAATTTACATCCATACGGTAAAGGATAAAAGAATCTGTTTCTTCTACTACTATAAAAGCATCATCTAAAGCCTCACCTCTAAGGTCGTATAATACATCACCATTCTCTTTAGTGATCCTTATATATTCGAAGAACCTTGATGGCTTATATTTTTTAGCACGGAGCCCTCCAGCAAAATCTTCTACCCTTTGTTTTGCATTTACTTCAGTTCTTTTTACTGTATGACGAGTAGGTTTACTATAGATAATTATTTTTTCGTCAGTATTATTATATACATCAAAACTCAGTTGCGGACCTTCACATGCACAAATAAAAGCAAAAAGTAAATTGATAATAAAAAGATACCAATATTTTTTCATCCGTCCTCAATCTAAAAAAACCGATCATCTAAATTTCCAAAATACCAAGGCCTTAGACCTTTACGTGCGATATTTGTTGCTTCATATTCTAAATTGCCTGGTCTATTATATGGATCCCACCTTCCTCCAGTAATAGCTCTCCCAGCCTGTTCTAAACCCAGTCTACCCAAGCTCAATAAACCACCTCTTCTATACTGCCAGTTATGAACTAATTCATGACGTAATAATTCTTTCCCAGAAATTGTGCGAAGCTGACTACTTTTAAGCTTCACTCCAATGACATTTCCTAATGACAAGCCCCCAGTACCTGAAGGTAGAGTCTTTCCTGCCCCAGACAATATGAACGCATTACTCCCTCTGGATAGTCCTGCCTCAAAACGAGCTCCTCCTGCTAAGTGCACTATAGCAGCCACTGTCCCCACTGCCGTCGTACCCTGACCCACTGTATGGTCAAGAAGAAATGCCTGTAATCCCTGCTCACCTCTATATATTCCAAGTGAGCCTGCCATTGATCTTCTTGATTATGATCACTGTCTTTAATAAGCATATTAATTTACATCAAGACGGTAGGTAATGGAAAATTCCGTTTCTTCTACTACTTTGGCAAAATCATCCAGTGCTTTCCCTTGAAGGTTTAATAGTTCCGTACCATCTTCTAATTTTATTTTAAAATAAACCAACAGCTCCGATGGTAACGGTTTTTTGGGTTTATGCCAACTATAATAGCTCTGTTTGCTATTTGGTTGAATGGTGGCACATTTTTCTTCTCCTACTTGTAGAATTCCTCTTGAACACTCTAATATTATTTCTGATCGATTATTATAAACATGACTGGTATAGCTATATTCTTCTGGTCCGCATATGAAAAAATTCAAAGAGAAAAGTAAGCAATAAAAAGAAAATAATATTTTTATTATATTGTTAAACATTTTTAATAAAACCTACCACAAGTACTACAACTTAATTCTCAGGGTATTGGTTTTTTCCGTCATAATAAATAGTACCATCTGAATTCATTTTAGGCCGATCTCCACTATTTTTAAAGTTGTTTTATCAATATGGCTTGCAATATGCATATTAATTTACGTCAAGACGGTACCTATCTTCGGATATTCTCTTAAACTGTTCATCAATATTATCAGAAGTAAGCCTTATCAAGATATTACCTTCATCATCTTTTACTAACAAAGGCAAAGAGGTGAAATATTCTGAAGGCTTTTTTGTAAGTTCGTCTTTAAAACAAAAGCAATATGATTGGTCTTCTGATACCTCTTCATTTACCTTTTCAGAAACAAGCTTTATTTTTTCTGAACGGTGATTATATATTTCATAGCCACTCCAAGGTGCCCCACCAGGACAAGCAGAAAAAAATACTATAAAAGTTAAATTAAAAATCACTAAATAACTATATTTCTTTTTCATTATGTTTTAGAAACTTTGCCAAATCAAAAAAACCTACCACACGAAGAACAAGTTAGTTCCCAAGGTATTGGTTGGTTTCTTCCGTCATAATATATATCCTCACTATTAGAATAATATTTAGGCCGATCTCCACCATGTGTTGATAAATTACTCGCCTCATGTTCCAAAGTACCAGAAGTATAATATGGATAGTCTCCCTTTTTATTTCGCTGCTCATGTATTAAAATACTTAAATTCAGAAATCCCCCCCTTCTATACTGCCAGTTATGAAGAAGTTCTTCTCTTAAAGTTGTTTTATCAATATTTCTCCCCTTCAAACCCACTACATTCCCTACAGAATTACTCTTACTAAAAGGGCTGTTAGACAATATGAACGCATTACTCCTGGACCCACTGTATGGTCAAGAACTGTAAATGCCTGTACTCCCGCTTATCTCTATATATTCCAAGTGCGCCTGCCGCTGCCGCATTGGCTATGCTGAAGTATGCACTGCCTACGAAAGCTAGCCCTAGATTAAAAAGCCCTGCAACAGCACCTTGTCCAAAACCACTCCAAAAACTCTCTCCTCTGCGTGCCGCCGCTATGCCTCCGATGATCCCTGTAAACAAAGGATTTATAGCTACCCCAAAAAATAGGTATGCTGCGGCTAGCCCAAATCCTACGGGTTTTATTATATTATTATATGTCCATTTGGCTACCTTGGTTATTCCTTTCCTATGGTTATCTTTTAATTTATCTCGTATTTAGGCTTCTGATCAGACTTCTTCTCCTTAGGCTTCCGAGGAACAATGCTACGATTAAGAGTACAGCTATCATAAGCATACACGTATTTACCCATATTGTTTCGGAGTGATTTTAACTGTTGGTAAAAATTACTACCGGCTTCCCAGCAACCTGCAACCAAGCGTTTTTGAGCTATGTCATAGACATAACACCTATAAGTATTCTTGTCTAATCTACTCATTAGAAAAATAATAATAAATTTGCGCCATTTCTTTTCACAAAGATCATAAAGTTTCATCGTATTTACAATAGGATGATCCATATAATAATCATCTGTACTGCCATGTGAGTCTATTCTTTCGGGATTACCATTTGCCCATTCAATGCCTTGCCGAATCGAAGACTCTAAAGCATCTTTTACTAATTTTACAGCTCTACTTAGATCTGATTTAGAAGGCTTGAAATCTAAGACTGGTTTATATTTTTTAGGATGGAGGGGGGGTATGTAAGGGCTATCAAATACGGAATAACTGGGTATCCAACCTATTTTATTTTTCCAACTTACTTTTATCCAAGTATGAACACCACCATAACCATCAGGGTCATTTATTTTACCTGTTGAAATTACTTGCACTTGTGCCTGAAATGGAATGATTGCAATTGGCTTTGCATTAAAATTTTGAGAAGGCCTTAATTTAACTCCACTCTTCAAATAGATAAAACCTCCTTCTGGAAACATTGGATCATTACCTAAAATAATTTTAGGTAGCAATAAAAAACAAGTAAGTAAAAGCAATTTACAAAATAATTTTGTGTCAAGCATATTAACGTCAAGGACTCCATTTATGTGTCAAAGGGTCTCTATGTTCACCCATGGCGTCTATTACTTCATAATGCAAATGAGGGCCGCTACTTCTACCCGTGCTACCAACTTCACCTATTTTATCACCTGGTTTTACCATTTCTCCTCTTTCGACTTCAACCCTTGACAAATGCAAATATCTGGTTTTATGACCATCTCCGTGACGGATGGCCACAAACTTGCCTGCGCTGGTTAAGCCCATATGATCAGCATGGATAACTTTGCCCTTTCCTACAGCATATACAGGTGTGCCTATTGGTGCGGCAAAATCAACGCCATTATGAGGCTTAGATTTACCTGTGAATGGATCAGTACGCAAGCCATAACCAGAAGTAACATCATTTTCTGTAAAACCAGTCGGTAGTACTACGGTAGGAGGAGAATTATCCAAATGGTCTCCATCACCACTAGAATCTGGTTCCCGAGGCATTACCTGAGAGAATCTACTCTGACTCGTTATCTTCGGTATCTTCTTTGATTCTGGAATCAAACTCAGAGTCTGTTCGTTCCATAATAACATTCAGGGTTTTAGGTATATCATCATCAATTTCTAATGAAATTGTAAAATCTTTATAACCCTCTTTTCTGAACATAAAATCACCAATATTTACCCCTACACAATCTTGATCATCTTTACCAAAGTTTGTTTCATAATAACCTCTTCCATCAGATATAATCATTTCATCTCTGCCTATCTTTCTACCCCTAAAGAATTCATTAACAACAACTCCAGGTAATGGTTGGTCATCTGCTTGATAGATATTTCCTCTCAAAGAGTAATCCCTATTAGGGACCAAGAAACATGAAAACAGCAATAAAAAAACTAAAAACTTTCTGTAACTAAATCTCATGATCAAAATCTATTAGCATTTGGCTAAGTTAAAAGTAAATATCTTACAAAGCTTCTTGCCTGTTCTCTTCCAATCTTTTTTGGTAATACGCCATTTGCTCGGACGATTCCAGTTTTTAAAGAGGCCTCTGCCTTCGGATAATCTCCACTTCCATGGCCTATTCCAATTCTTTGTACTTGGTTTTTCAATATGGCCGCCCCCTATGATCCCTCCTAATATAGCGCCGATAGGCCCTCCGACTAAAAACCCAAGTCCCGCACCTAAAATAGTGCCCCCTGCTGGGCCTAGGGCTATAGTAGATAAATGATAAAGAATATTGGCGGTAAAGAAAGCAGTTCCTAAAGCAAAAGTGGTTATATCAACTACTGAATTAACGATAAATTTACCAGTTGCACCAAAAACATCATGCCATTCATCCACATCCTCAAATGCTTTAATGAAATTTCCCCAAATAAAACCGCCGGTAACCAAGTTCCACAAACCCTCACCAATCCAGGCAAGATCAGCAACTATTGTTTTAAGCTGGTCACGAAGACCCCCACATCTACTAAAATAGCAGTTTGCGCCCGCTTTATCATGCTTTCTAGATATCTCATCTAAGACAGTAACCCCAGGCTGGTCTAAATCACATTTTCTGTCTGGTCCTGTAAAACAATGCCATGGAGGGACTGTCTTTGGTATGTTTCCGCTTGGATCTGTATATGTGATTGGATTGCCCATCACATACATATACCTGTTATATGCCTGCGAATCCGTAGAATTGGGTACGATCGTATCAGCCGTCGTAAACAATCCTATGGTGGGGTCATAATATCGTGCATTGTAGTAATATAGATTGCTTTCCGGGTCGTAGTCCTGGCCAGTAAATTTTAGCCCCAGGGATGCATGTTTAGGGTCTTCTGCTCCATTTCTGGTAAAATCATCTGAACGATCATTACTTATAGGATTTGGATCTGATGATCTTTCTTCAAGAGTAGGAATATTATATTTGCCAGTATAGTGTAGATCCACTTCTCCATAAGGGGTGTAATGAGTACGGATCACCTCCTCTCCATTTGAATCGGTGATCAAACTAGATGAACCAAGATGATCATGGCTATAATAATAGATACCACTGGGAGGGAGGGCGTGTAGAATATTATCGTCTATATCACTGTATTCCTCTGGAACTGGATTGCTTCCGCAACTGTATACAGAAAACAATAGAAATATGATCATAGGAGAAAAATGGGCGGTGAATCTATTCTGCAGAACAAATGGGGTCAATATGCCCTTCTTCTCTAAAGAACTGACGAGTGCATAATGCCCTAGTCTCAGGATAACTCTATATGCATTCAGATCTGTTTCGGCAGAAACTCTAAGAAATAATATACCCCATACATAGCGAAAATAAAAGCAGAATAAAGATAAGAATGAAACGATCAACAATACCATGTATATGGATCTATGTCCCTTGGAAATAAAAGAAAAAATAGATTCTTGTATCCATGCGATGGACCCCTTCATAAGATAAACGCTCTTTTGGATCAGTCCGGATATGCTGTATGGGTTATAGAATGCGGCGAATGCATAATATCTCTCTGAGTTGGCAGAGGCCTGCAGATCGGATGAAGTAATGGAAGCGATCTTCTGTCCGCTTGGACCTAGAATGAATTTAGTGGATTTGGCGCTTATAACCTGGCCAAAACCTATATTCCATTTTTCTCTTAATTCAAATCCATCCGATAAATAATGGGTCCTTATTCTTGTTCCATTGACTGGTAAAAATACCTTTAGGAATCTCTGCCCTGATTCGTCGTAACGATACGTATTACCACCATCTGGCTGGTATATCTTATAAATCATATTTCTGGCATCATATTTATATCTGATGGTACCATCTGTTACATTGGTCTTACTGATCATATTTCCCGAAGCCGACCAGTTATAGCTATAGGTGTCATCGTTTGTCTCATAGCTATTTGTAGTCGCATTCCAATGCCTCTCATGGTTTATTTTATTCCCTATATTCGTACGGGTGCAGTTAAGATCATAGCATAGTTTCTTTCTTGTGAGTTCATCCTTGATCAATAGATTTCCCTGCTTATCATATGAATAATTGTACAATACTACATTTCTAAGACCATGCTCTTTTTGATGGGATACAAGCCTGTTCAAATGATCATATCTATAAGAATAGTAAGTAAGAGGGCGAATCATAGAATCATGAGACCCGATTACATTCCCAAGAGAGTCAAATGAATACCTATGATCCATAAGATTTTGGTTGCCTACAAGGGCAGGGTCAACCTTGCGAGGAGTGACTGTCATCGTTTGGATCAAAGACCTTTTGGGATCATATGTATAAACAGTATTGACCTTATTCCCATATTTCACATTCCCTGGTTGGCCGAATACATTATACCCGGAATAGGTTGCATAAACGGTATTTCCTTCTTTTATTTTATGTAATTTCCCCAAGCCTGGCAGATATTCATAATCTATCCTGCTTCCATCCGGATAAATAAGGTGAGTCATCCTGTTCAGTGTATCATAGCCTCTGCTTATTATGCTTTTACAGGGTAGAGCTTCCGCATTCGAACAAAGAGAGCGACCTTCTTTACTGATACTTCTTTTCTCCTGGACCATTTTGCCTCTAATGCCGTAATTGAATTTCTTACTTATGGTAAATCCATTTGACTCTGAAGCTGTACTCGTTAAATGACCCTTATTATATTGTCCCGTAGAGGCTTCATCATATCTGAATGTATTTTTGATCAGAAATGTTTCCTCTTCTTCATCGTTGCTTTCGCCTCCCGCTTCTGATCCTTCTGCACCCCCAGCACCCCCAGCACCCCCAGAGTCAACTTTACTCTGATATAACTGCCTGGATAGTCTCCCAAAACTGGCGTTATATTCATTCTTTGTTACGATCTTATTTGAACCATTAGTAGAATTTGGATCTGACTTTGTCTCTGTTTTGATCTTTCCAAAAGAAGGTTTCCCCATTACATCATAATAGGTATAACTGGTTTTACCTGCATTTGGGTCTATAATGTACGCCTGTTGCTTCAGTAAATTATACGTAATCCTGGTGGTTCCCTGTGGAGATACTACCTGTGTCAATCGTCCATCCTCTTTATAGCTATAAGATATAGATGTCTCTTCAGGTGTACCCACCGCCTGCACTATCTTTACCACCCTGCCTGCTACATCGGTATAGGTTCTCTTTCGAATACCTCTGGCATCCACAACAGAACTAGAGTTAACAGCCTCCCCATTACCAGACGCAACTGATTCGTCATAGAAATAAGTGGTTTGCCTGTTGTCTGGATCAACTATTCTAAATAATTTGCCAAATGCATCATACATTCTCTTCGTATATCCTCTCCTTCCCGTTTTTTCTCCCATAGTATTTGCATAATAAGGAAGATATATTTTATACTTATATCCTTTACTGTCATATTCTGTTTCATTGACCACATATTTAGAGGTGGTTCCTTGCACCGCAGGAATGACTCTCCTGGTTATTCTACCCAATCCATCCCTGTATTCTCTGGAACAGGACATAGAGGAAAAGGATGAACCATAATGAACGCATGTTTGTATAAAATTATTCACTCTATTACTTGTATAATAAGAAATGGTTGTCTTCTCCACTAGACTACCATCAGGCTTTTCTGATGTGGTTTCCTTTACCCTGCCAAATTGATCCAATACCAGTTTCTTTTTTAATCCATTTGCATTTATAGTGGTCTTTGCAATAAAATATTTATAGTCAAAATCAGAGAAAGACTGTGTGGTGGTTGTATTCCCGGAAACATTCTCACCAGAAGAGGAGGGAGACGTGGTTTCAATACGAGTGGGAATTGATTTATAGGGATATTCATACCGATAGGTCTTTGTGATTCCTGTCATACCATCCGTTTCTGTGGCCAGGGTTCCATATAAGTTGAAAGTACGCGTTATAGTAAACCATCTATTATTTGCTAATCGTTTTATTGTTCTTATGGGTGAGAGTTTGTCATCATATATCATACGAGTCCTATTAAGAGTTTTTTCCTCGTTTTCGCAGCTAAAACCATTCACATTTCCTACGCAAGTGATCATATTATGAGGCATTCCAAGACGCTTTAAACCGACCGTACTTCTGTCCAAGGCAGTATAGTAGGATGTTTTTCTAGTGACTATTCTACTCTTTCTATTTCTTTCGGTCGTCTTCCGGGAAATAGTCAAAAAACCATCATTATTGTACGTATTTTCAGTGGTTTCTGTAGTTGTTATACCTCCTCTCCCGTTATATTGCTTATGTGTAATTTTTTTTATGCGAACCTGACGAGGAGATTTTAGATTTGCATAATTTGGAAGAGAACAACCATCTCTATTGCATTTATATACTTCTAATGAATAATCAGTTGTAGAGACATACTTGTATTCATCTCCTACCATGGTACCCACGGTAGTTTTGGTAATATGTCCTCTGAATTTTTTTCTCTGATCATATGCATTTTTAATGATGAATCCATTAGGCTGTTCTATTTTGATAGATGAGAATCCAAGATCCGCCCTGTCTTTTACTTTACCTGGATAGTATCTGCCATCTGTATAATCATATTTAGTGGTATAGACCTGATCCGATACTGCTACATTTACTTTCTCCACTAAATACCTGGGAGATGCATTTGGAATTCCATTGGAGCCACCTATAGGCCTAACGGCATTTGTAAATTGATTGACTGGCTTATAGAAAATGGTTGTCCTGGCCCCCATCTGATTGTCTATGGATTCTATCAAATCGACATCCATCCTGGAAAGATAAACACCGAATGTATTCTCTGCATCATTATCCCAATCTCCTTTTTCCTGGCGGATAAAGTCCATTCTACCGTCCCCGTCATAATCTCCCGTAATGATCAAAGCCCCTGGATCATATCGCAGATGATCCTGATATGGATCACCTGCCGAATTTCTACCAGGGGTTACTATATTAAAGAAACCATCTCCATTGGAAAAATATATCTGGAATGTAATACCTATATCATCATCCCAAATTCCTTTTTCCTGGCGGATAAAGTCCGTTCTTCCGTCTCCGTTATAATCACCAGGAATGATATTCACACCTGGGTCATATCGCAGAAGATCCTGATATGGATCGAATGTAACAGTTTCTGGTGAACTTGTACCAGGTGTCACTATACGGAAGGTTCCATCTCCCCTGGAAAAGTAAACGGAAAATGTATTGGACGCGTCATGATCCCAATCTCCTTTTTCCTGGCGGATAAAGTCCATTTTACCGTCCCCGTTATAATCTCCGAGAATGATATTTGCACCTGGGTCATATCGCAGATGATCCTGATATGGATCACCTGCTACATTGCTACCAGGGGTTACTATACGGAAGGTTCCATCTCCATTGGAAAAATATATCTGGAATGTAATACCTATATCATCATCCCAAATTCCTTTTTCCTGGCGGATAAAGTCCGTTCTTCCGTCTCCGTTATAATCACCAGGAATGATATTCACACCTGGGTCATATCGCAGATGATCCTGATATGGATCACCTGCCACATTTCTACCAGGTCTCACTATACGGAAGGTTCCATGTCCATTGGAAAAGTAAACGGAAAATGTATTGCTCGTATCATGATCCCAATCTCCTTTTTCCTGGCGGATAAAGTCCGTTTTACCATCCCCGTTATAATCTCCAGGAATAATAAGGGCGCCGCCATCAAATAGAAGATCAGCTTGGTATGCATTGCCAGTAGGAGTTTCTATATCAAAGTAGCCATTACCCTTGGAAAGATAAACACTAAATGTAGGGATTGATCGGTAATTAGAGTTTCCTGTTTTCTTCTGCGCTATGAAGTCCATCATACCATCTCCATTATAATCCCCCGGAATGATATTAACATAATTACCTGAAAGATTTCTTGAATATAATGCTCGTCCGCCCTTAGTAGGAATATAAAGTCTGAAAGTACCATCTCCATTAGAAAAATAGATCGAGAATGTATTAACTACCAAATTCCAAACATCATGAACGTCATCATAATCATCACCCCATGCTCCTCTACCCTGTCGGATAAAGTCCATTTTACCATCTCCATCAAAATCACCTGGAATAATATCAGCACCGGTTGAATCATTACGGCCAGTTAATGGACTATGCCTGAGTCTATTGTGGAATATATAATCGGTGCTTTCAGGCTCTATTCTACTAAACGGGTCAATGGATGACGATCCAGGATTATGTGAAAAAAGATCCTTCTTCCAAGTAAATATCACCCTGGATAAGGTTTCCGTAGAATCTTTCCCCTTCTCTCTAATGGAAATGATCCTACTTCTCTTAGAAGAAATACTTATATCATAGTCTATCTCATACTTACGGATCAGAATACTGTTCTGCCCATTATTGCACCAAGCTGAATTGCAGTTCGTATCTGTACGAACTTCTATGGATGATATGCGCCTGTCATAAATCACTTTAGTGCTTTGGGAATAGCCTATTGTCTTATCTGAATTTCCCCTGTCTTCTGTATTGAATTTAATAATATGCACCCCTCCCCCCCACGGAGTGCCTACATCTACATTATAAAAAATATACCTTGGATAATAATCTCCATTTTGAGTATCTATTACATAGTCAAAAAAAATAGAATTCCCATGACTATCTGTTATTCGTCTGATGGGCCATACTCTTACGGACTCTGTGTTTAATTTCTTTACTTTTCGACCTGATTCATTATGATCATATGCTCCAAAGTGTAATTTCTTTCCATCCGTTGTATAGGCTATCCAGTAACAGGGGCCATTTCCACAATCATTGGTAACCCCAGAGGAAGAATTCGACCATTTTAATCCATTTCTTCCATATGGAACATATTCTATCCAATCCTCATTCTCTGAATGATAGATGGAATGAGCAGTGTCTACCCGAATTAATTTCCCTCCAGGACCTGTAAAGGTGTCATGCTCATCATAATTGATGCCTCTACCATTATTCATTCTAGTGATCGCAGGCAACCCCTGTAATTGAAATCCCACTCCCAATATTCCATTAGGCACATTGGAGTTGTAGGTAATGGCAAGGTTGGGCTGCAGACCATTGACGCCTGGTGGTATCTTTATGGGCATACTGTAATTGGCGCTACCATCAGGGCCTGCGGAAACCTGCGGTGAAGCAGAAGCAGTTTGTGTGCTCAAAAACAAAATGATCAAACCCTTTACGGAAAAGAAGAGAAAAAAAAGAAACATGTGAATGACATGCATAGAATAACCTCCGTAATAGAAAGAGTATCCAGTTTTATGCTATAGAAATTTAAAGGGCAAAAAAATCAAGAAAAAAAAATATTTTTTAAAAATATTTTTTTTCTAAGTTTTTTTTAAGCGCAAAGAAAATTTCTGGCCAAGTGTCTTATAATCTTCTATTTTTAGAATATCAAATCCATTGATGATCTTATCGGGAGGGGGGCATAATTTTCTGGTCTGCAAATCTAACCAGCCCCCTTCCAGATGAATGACACAAACCAGTTTATTTAATTTTTCATTGAATATTCTATGACGCATAAGCCAACGATTGCAATCTGCAGAGGATCCTTTTAGCTCCACTCCGATTCTGATGACATCTCCCAATAATACCTCTCTTTTATACTCTATGAATTCATGGAAAATAACCGGACCTATTTTTAGTTCCAGCAAGGTATAATAGTTGAATCCTATGCTGCTCAAGAACCCAAATCTTACATTGGTAGAATAGTCTGAATAAGCAGTATGGCGCATATGTCCATTTGGATCAACATCCGTCCATAATACTTCAAATATCTTAAAATATTTTAGATGATCCTTTTCACCAGGCATTTGACATTTATTTAAGCTATTTGATCTTCTTTTTTAAGTTTAAGCATCTTTACTGAAAGGAATGCAAAATTTGAGTTTTAACGTTCTTTCATTGGAATATATTTCAATTTTTGCTTGCCAGTGTATTTTGTCTTTGGATGGATCAGATAATTATTTTCATACTGTTCCATTATATGCGATATCCATCCGGATACTCTTGCCATCGTAAATACAGAAGTAAACATATCAATAGGGAATCCCAGTACATAGAAGATCAAACCAGAATAGAAATCAATATTTGGCTTGAGATTTAATTTTTGGAAGACATATTCTTCTACGGCAATGGCAATTTGATAATATTTTTTATATTCTTTCGACTGACATAACTTCCCGCATATTTTTTTAAGAATGTCGGCACGAGGGTCCCCTTGTTTATGTTCTATATGGCCAAAGCCCATGATCCTTTTTTTAGAAGAGAGCCTTTCATCAATCCACTCTTTTACAGAATCTATATCATTTATATCCAATAGCATCTCCATTGCCTTTTGATTAGCGCCTCCATTTAGGGGACCGTTCAAAGTAACAATTCCGCTTGTAACCGCCGAATATAGATCGGCCATTGTGCCGGTTGTAATCCTAACTGCGAAGGTAGATGCATTTAATCCATGATCGGCATACAATATGAAACATTTTTCAAGTGCATCCACTGCGGCCTTATCTGGTGTTTCTCCATGCAACAAATACAGACAGTTAGCAGCGAAGCCAAGATCGTCTCTGGGTTCTAAAATAGTTTTGGCTTTTCTGTATTTATTGAATCCAAATACAAGGGTAGGTATTTTAGAGATTATTCTTATAGCAACCCTATATCTTGCCTGGGAACTAGTATCATGCAGCTCATCGTCATATAGTCCCATCGAAATAAACAAATGAGACAGGGCTATTTGTGGATTCACTTTCCGGGGAGAATATTGTATCTGATCTTTTATTTCGCGTATAAGATGGCTATTCTCTTGTATTTCTTTGATCAATTTATCCAGTTCTTTTTTCCCAGGAAGCCTGCCATACCACAAAAGATAGACCACTTCTTCAAAGGAACATTTTGCAGCCAATTCATCTATAAGTATGCCGCGATATCTTAGCTCCTTATCTTTAATGAAGCTAATACCGGAAGATAATTCTTCTACATTTTTTAATCCACTATGATGATCTGTAGACATTTTTCATGTTCAATTTATTAAATAACTCGTGTAGTCAATGTATTTATTTTTTTGCTTCTTTCTTTATCTTGGCTTGATCCAGGTATTTTTTTCAGAAAGAGAAAATTATTCTATACATTTATGATGATAATTTTATCTTTGGTATTATAGAATTGATAACGGAGAATTTCATTTATGAAAAAATTTTATTATTTATCCTCCCTTTTTTTAGTATTTTTTCTATTTTTCTTTTTACAGTCCTGTATTAACAGCGGTGGATGTGAGGCAAATGTGAGTATTCAGACCAATCATTTTAATGATATTCCTCATACTCTTTTAGATGATATCACCAATGATGAAGTTGAATTTGGAGACTCACAGAGATACCAGCTTTCTTTCGGAGGGAATGGAGATTCACTAGCGGCTGATGGACATTCTCATTTTTTTGAAATTCTGTCAGAAGAATTTGAAGAAATCAGATCGGGGGAAAAGATTGAAGTGGATAGCTCAGAATGTTCTCAAAATTGTGGCTTTTTTGGATCTCATTTTCATTTGATCAATGTTGAATGTACAAATAGAGAATATATTGAAGATAATTCTGGAAATCAATCCACATCTATCCAATGAAATTTCAATATGTTCTAGTCGCTGGATCAAATAAAGGCGATAAGAAGCAATATTTGCAAAAAGCAAGAGAAAGAATTTCTGCCGAAGAGAATATTACAATTCTAAAAGAAACCAATATAGAGCACACCCCTCCTTTTCTGGAAGTAAATCAACCTGAATTTTTTAACCAGGGTTTTTTAATTAAAACTGATTTACAACCGATCTATCTATTAAAAATAGTCAATAAGATTGAAAATATTCTAGGCCGTACCAGGGTATATCCTTATGGTCCCAGAGAAATTGATATTGACATTGTTTGGTGGTCAGAAGGTATTTACGTCCACCAGAGTTTACATATACCGCATCCGTTTAATAAAAGAAGATTTTGGGTACGCAATTTTATAGCAGAATTAGATAAAGAGGCTAAAGACGAAGAATCAGGAGTTTATTATCATTCTATGGCAGTGAAACCAATACAGCATCCTGATGATTTTTCTGAAAAAAAACTTTCTGGTGAAAAAATAGTCATATTGACCTGCTATGAATATAGTATGGCAAATTTACTAGGTAGAACTTCTTTAGATGCCGTTTTGGTTGGTGATTCTCTAGGAAATGTAATACAAGGCAGTAAAAATACCCTGGGTGTTACCATGAAAAACATTATATATCATTGCCAATGTGTACGTAGAGGGTTAAGAGATGCCTTCATTATAGCGGATATGCCATTCTTAGCGCATAAAATCTCTATGGAAAAAGCAGTTCAAAATGCAGGAAAGATCATCCAAAAGGGTGAATGCAATGCGATTAAAGTAGAAGGTGCAGGTAAATATATTGATTCTATAAAATCGATCATAGATGCAGGTATTCCTGTCATGGGACATCTGGGTTTAGAACCTCAACTGACTTTGAAAATGAATGCTTCTAAACTAAGAGGAAGATCAGATGAAGAACAGACTCGCCTTATGCAAGATGCTTTAGCCTTGGAAGAAGCGGGTTGCTTTGCCATTGTATTAGAAATGATACCTGCAGAAATAGCGCAAAGGTTAAGTAAAAAGCTGAATATCCCCACAATAGGAATCGGCGCTGGTCCTGATACGGATGGTCAAGTACTTGTGTTGAATGACATTCTAGGGATTGATCCTGATTTTCATCCCCGTTTTGTTCGCAGATACGCAAGTATAGGAGAAAATATCATAGGATCTGTGGAGTCTTTTTGCTCTGATGTGCGTTCCAATAAATTTCCTAATAAAAATGAATCTTTCTCTATTAAATAGTATACTTATTTTTTTGTCATATGAAAAAATTAAAATTTATTGATCTGGATGCACAGCAAAAGCATATTCTGCCTAAGATCAATTCCAGGATCAAGGCAGTCATGCAACATGGGCAGTATATTTTTGGCCCTGAAATTAAGACTTTGGAAGAAAAATTAGCTAAATTTGTGGGAGTAAAACATTGTATATGTGTTTCTTCCGGAACAGATGCTATTTTGATAAGCTTAATGGCTAAAGGCATAGGCCCAGGAGATGAAGTGATTACCACTCCATTTAGCTTTATCGCCACTGCACAGGTGATTGTTCACCTGGGTGCTATTCCAAAATTTGTGGATATACAAGAAGATACCTTTAATATTGATCCGACCAAAATAGAAGAAAATATATCCAATAAAACCAAAGCGGTCATTGTAGTGAGTTTGTTTGGCCAATGCCCTGATATGGATCCCATTTTAGAATTGTGTAAAAAAAATTACTTGACACTCATAGAAGATGCCGCTCAGAGTTTTGGATCTACTTATAAAGGTAGAAAGTCCTGTTCTATGGCAGAAATTTCCTGTACCAGTTTTTTCCCTGCCAAGCCTTTAGGGACTTATGGAGATGGTGGAGCCTGCTTTACGAATGATGATAATTTAGCCGAAAAAATGAGAAGTATGATCAATCATGGCCAAAATGGAGCATCCGAATATATACTCCCGGGCGTCAATGCCAGAATGGACACGATCCAAGCGGCTATTTTACTTGAAAAATTAGCCATTTTTCCAGCAGAATTGAAAAAACGAAATACAATTGCTAATCGATACTCTAAATTTCTAAAGAATAAAGTAGTTACCCCTTTTATTTCTGAGTATAATCAGAGTACTTATGCTCAATACACCATTAAAAGTGATTCCAGACAACTTATTGTAGAAGAATTAAATAAGAAAAATATTCCAAATTCTATTTATTATTCTACCCCATTACACTTACAGCCCAACATACGATCAAGAGATAAAAATAAAAATAAAAGAGAATTCCCCATTGCAAATAAAGTTTCTAAGCAGGTTCTTAGTCTTCCTATGCATCCTTATTTAAGCCTCGCTGACCAAGATTACATCATAAAAACAATTCAAAATGTGCCTGTTTAATATTAAAAGACTATTTGCATTTTCTATTCTGTTGGGTTTTACTTCTATGAATAGTTTGTATGCAACAAATTCTTTAATAAGAGAGATACAAGAAAATGTATTTACTCCTTCTAATATTTCAATAGGAGCAAACAACTCTTTTATCTTTTATCCTCAAGAATCTTCTTTGTCTAATCCTGCTTTTTTAGGAGTTTATAAACGTTCCGGAGGAGGAGCTGGAGGCCTGTTTTTAGATAACCTATGGGGGATATGGGGAAATGCACATATTCCAAGTAATATAGGAACTTTAGGATTGAATGTTTTTTATGTAAGGGATGATCAATCCATTGGTATAACGGATTACTTTAATTTATCTATTGGTTATTCCAGGCAGATCACGAAGAGTCTTTCTTTAGGCATGCATTTAAAACCATCTTTTGGCAATAGCCAAAATGACTTTGTATTCGGACTGGGTATTGAACCTGGATTGACCTATCGTAGTTTATGGGAATCAAAACATTCTTCTGGTTTTGGCCTCTATGAGCCTTCTTTCTTTTTATCTGTCCGTAATTTATCTATTCAGTTTGATGATGATGAAGATATTTCCCCATCCATATCTATACATACTGGTTTTCAAACCGCATTTTTTAGAAAATATGATTTTAGTAGTATCTTGAATATAGAAACAAATGCCAAAGGAGATTTTAAAAGCTACCCATTTTTAATCGGCACTAAATTGCAATATAGAATTTTCCATTTAGGATTTGGATATATGCTATCTAACAGAAGCCTTATATTCGATGGTTTTAGTCTAGGTGGCGGTTTCAATATTGACCTTAAGCAAGGTGATTTGATGTTTTATTATTCCACTATATTTACGAATGAGGAAAATATCGGAAACTTCCATAGTTTTTCAGTGAATTTGTCTTATGGATTCATCGATAAAGAACCCCCTCAGGTGGATATAAAACAAAATACACAGATTTTTTCTCCTAATCTGGATGGTAAATTAGATTATATTCATTTAGATATTGATGTAACCGATGCGAGCCCGATCAAAGAATGGTATTTGGAAATAAAAAATTCAAAGGGAGAAACTGTTAGGATATTTGAAAACGATAAGAGACAATTCGAAAAGCAATTCGGTTTAAAAGAATTTTTTAATCATTTTTTCACCAGAGAAGAACATCTTGTTGTTCCTTCCAGAATAAAGTGGGACGGAACTACAGAGATAGTGGATATTAAGAATGCAATACAGACTACCCAAAAAGAACTAAAAGTATTACCCGATGGGGTCTATGATTATGCAATACAGGTTAAAGATGTCAAAGAAAATGAGAGCAAAATCATTAGGGGTACGATCCGCATAGACAATACCCCCCCCCGCATACGCTTAGAAACTAAATCCAAAATATTCAGCCCTAATGAAGACGGTTCTTTGGAAGATATTGTCATTATTCAAAGAGCAACCTGTGAAGAAGAGGATCTTTGGGAGGCATCCATCCTGGATGCATCGGAAAAAAAGATCCGGGATTATCGTTGGAAATGCAAAGATATACCCAAAGAGATTGTTTGGGATGGAACTCATTCCAATGGGGGAAAAGCTCCTGAAGGAATTTACTCTTATAGGGTATCTGGCATTGATCCTGCGCAAAATTCAGAATTACAGGAAATTTCTCAAATCAATTTGATCCGGAAAGTAGATACGGTCGGTCTGCAATTAGACAAAAAAGGTTTTAGCCCTAATGAAGACGGGTTTGAGGATAAAATCAAGATCAAACCAATCATTTTCAATGAGGAATCCATTGTGGATTGGAAAATTCAAGTGAGTAAAGAAGAACCAATAGATTTTGTGTTAGAAGAACCTATAATGGAGTGGGTAGGAAAAGCTAAACCCTCTGAAATAGAATGGAACGGAAAAAATTCTGCTCAAGAAGTGCTGGAAGATGGAATATATTATATAGGACTCTCAGTCAATTATGAGTCTGGAAATCATCCGGTATCTGTTCCAATAAAATTCATCATTGACAATACTCCTCCTGAATTGGAAGTAAATACTACAGAAGATATATTTTCTCCAGACGGAGATGGGAAAAATGAAGAACAGATATTTGAAATACAGATCAGAGATGCCTCACCTATACAAGAATTTGAATTGAAAATTTCAGAAGTCAATCTAACCTCAAAAAATAAAAAGAGAGTATCTGATTTCAAAGTATTCAAGGGAGGCCGAAATTATCCCACAGAAATATTCTGGTATGGAAAAGGAAATAAAGGGAATCTGGTTGAAAGCGCCACTACTTATGAATATCAATTAGCTGCAAAAGATATCTATGGCAACTGGAACAAAACCCCTATCCAGGAATTTGAAACCGATATTCTGGTATTAACCACAGAAAGAGGCCTAAAAATCAGATTATCTAATATTGAGTTCGCTTTTGGGAAGGCCAATCTTACCAAAAGAACCAGGAAGCTTTTAAGACATTTGGCAGATATATTAAAAAGATATCCCAGATATAATGTGCGAATTGAAGGTCATACGGATGATATTGGGGAAGAGGAATATAACCTGCACCTTTCTGAACAAAGGGCAAATGTTGTGATGAAATATTTGATTGAAAGAAGCCTGGATCCTATGCAATTAAATTTCCAGGGGCTAGGGGAAACTTCTCCTATATTGCCGAACATCAATTGGTATAACCGTAGCCGAAATAGAAGAGTAGAATTTATATTACTAAAGCCTTAAGATCAAAGATTTTTTGTGCTTCTTAAATTCTTCTAAGCCATCATGCTTAATGAATTTTGTCATTTTTTGCCATATATCTTTTTAGTAGAATGGCAGCGGACATAGAATCTATTTCTTTTTTTTTATGCTTTCTCTTTATTTTAAGTTCCTCTAAGACTCCTTCTGCTTCTATGGACGAATAAGATTCATCCCAAAGAAGTATTTCTATATCTGGAAATCTCTTAAAAATATATTGTCGGAAGTCCAAAATCTCTCTGGAAATAGCATCTATTTTGGGATCTCCAGGAATACCCAGAATGATCTTTACTGGTTCTATGGAATTAATTGTATTCGAAAGTTTCTTCCAGAAGTCAGGATGGAATTGGTTTAATTGAAATAATCTGGTGATGGCGATCTGAGTTTCATCTGTAACAGCCAAGCCTATTTTTTTCCGACCATAATCAATTGCTAGTATTCTGCCTTTCTGGTTTATCTTTAAAGAGTTTATCTTCAATCTGTTTTACCCTTTTCAAAAGTTTTGGTAATGTAGTCAAGGAACTAATGATCCTGTGTTCTTCCCTATAAGGCTTTGCGGGAGTGCCAAAATAGACTGTACGGGGCTTTGTGTCATGCATAATGCCAGAACGGGCCAATATAACGCTTCCTTCCCCTATATTGATATGATCCGCAATGCCCACCTGCCCGGCAATGACAGCCTGATCGTTTATTTTAACAGAACCAGATATGCCGGCTTGCCCTGCAATATATACATTTTTTCCTATCTGACAATTATGCCCTATTTGTACTTGATTATCTATTTTAGTATATTCTCCTATTGTGGTAGATTCAATGGTAGCCCTATCAACACTACAATTAGAACCAATATCAACATGATCTTCAATAGTCACATTTCCAATTTGGGGTATCTTATAATTCTTACCTTTATGATCATAATAACCAAAACCATCTGCACCAATTATAGTCCCCCCATAGATAGTACAATGGCTTCCTATTTTGCAGTTATAACCGATCACTACAGATGGATGCAATACTGTATTTTCTCCAATCTCCGAATATGCTTCTATAACAACATTCGGATGAATAATGCAATTTTTTCCAATATGTACATTTTGCATGATCACTACTCCGGGCATTATAGTAACGTTTTGATCAATTTTAGAGGATTCATCAATATGTCTTTTTGAGGGAATATCCGGAAAAGGTCCAGGTGTGGTGGCATATTTCTGTAATATCTTAATAAAATATAGCCTTATGGATTCATCGGGAGCAACCAATGCATTTTTGAAATGAACTGCCATGGATTCACTGGTAAAGACCACTCCTTTATTTTGGATTTGAGGATGTCTTTTGAATGTTTTTAGATTCTCTATAAAGTATAAGAAATTGTCCTTTGGCAAATCATCTGGGATAACTCTTTCTATATCTTTTATACCATGGACCAAGGTATCTCCATCACCCTTATACTGAATGGATAATTTTTTAGCCAGCGCCTTTAAATTCAATGTTCTTGTGGTCATTTTGCAGTAACAGCATCTCTTTCTTTAATATCTTCCAGTATACTAATGATTCTTTCGCTTACATCAAATTTATTATCACCAAATATAATGGTCTTTTTTTTTGATAAAATAATATCTATTTTTTCTTCTTTTGCTAAAATTTCTAAAGCATTATAAAATTCATCGAGTATGATCGCTTGGTTCTCTTTTTCCCATTTTTTAAAATCTCTTCTGGCTTCTATTAGTTCCGTTTCTAAGTTTTTTTGATTTTCTTGCAATTTTTTAAATTCCAGGACATATTCAGAATGGCCCAAATATTCTTCCAGTTGGCGCAAATATTTTCTAAAATCCCACAATTTTTCTTCTGCATTTTCCCTTAATTTCATAAACCTTTCTTTTTGTTGCTTGTATTTTCTGTTTAATTTTTCTTTCAAAAGAGAATTTTGAAATACATAGTCTATATCAACATAGACAATTTTTCTTTTTTCTTGGGAATGAGAAACCGAACAAGATAGAAAATAGATGATTCCAAAAAGAAAAATATTTAAATTGAGAATGAAAAAGTTATTTTTCATTTATTTTTGATGAATATTAAAATAGACTACAATTTTAGTTTTTTCTTAGCCTGGCTTTAACTGAAAGCCTTCTACCTGATTTATTTATAATTTTTAAACGAAAAGTGAGTTCTTTATTTGAAATTTCTTCCACAAAATCTTCTACTTTTCCATTGTAGATGACTTCAAACATTGCTTTATTGGGTTTAAAAGAACGCTCTATTACGTCCACAACTCCTCTGACTTCATTACCCAAGTCTATTTTAAATTGATATAACTTTTCATATGAAAATTTTCCGCTTATATTCAATAAGATTGCCTTTCCACTTCCATATTCCTTTCCCCATTTGACCAGCATTTGAGAAAAAAGCTGTTCTGCAATGGAAGGAATGATCTTATTGCGAATACCATTCTTACATGCAAATTTAAAATCAATATGTGCATTTGGTTTTCTTACCGAAGCGGAAGCGATCAGTCTCTGTGTATGAATATCAAATATAGAAATATTAGAAGATATTTGCGCAGAAGTCATATTAGTGACAGAACCACCCAGCTTTACTTTACCTGAGTTAGAGCATTCTGTATCCCCAAATACAAGTAAATCAAAATCTACGGATATATTTTTAGAGATCAATTTCGAAATCTTATTGATCTTCACAGGGGGTTTTAAAAGAGATTGCCATTTGCTGGTTTTATTGATTATGAATTTTTTGTTAATAAAAAATTCACTCAAAGCCTGGGTAGTATCATTGTCATAATGGCTATGAGATTTCCCGGCATATTTTTCTTTAACAATGAAAAATAAAACAGGGCTTTCCCAATCACTTAAAAGAGAATCCACCTGATCCACAAGATCAGATTCATATACATCAGCCATTATTTCAACTTTATACAATTCAGACGACTGTATCTCAGATGTTAGCTTATAATCTTTTACCAGACCCTCTGTTTTAGCCGATATCTCCCCTTTTAACCAAACGCCACTTTCTGTAATGGTTTTACTTTTGATCAGATCCCCTAATTTTCTACGAATAGCATCTTTTTTAGCATCTCTTATAGCCCTGTCTTTTGCATGCGAAACATCATTTTGGTATATCTGCGCCCTTCCTTTGCCTTTTACCCAATTTTTAGATATATCATTATTGGAACTATCTTTTTTTTTAGTCGTTTGGCAATTTGAATAAACCAATATAAATAGTATAGGCACATTCATTAAAAAAAATATTTTGAGTGTTTTCATCATAAGATCAATCATTCTCTTAAACTACAGTATCTATTTTATTCTTTAAAACAGATATTGGGTCTTTACCTGCCAGTTATTAACAGATGGATCAAACCCAACATCTAATTTGAATTGATCATCTTTTACCCACAATTCTAGAAAAAAGTAAAGTATTATCCCTACCCCAAGACCAGCGGCAGATCCATAGCCAATGTAATTAACAACATCGCTATAATCATTGGAACTGGCGAATGGGATGAAACCAAATAGGCCCCCTAATATGCCTCCTGTGATCGTACCATAGGTTGAATAGGCCCAGATGCTCTTACCAATGTTGAATTGTTCTTCCTGAAAATATTCTATAAAGAATATAGCCACTCCGCTGAGCAAACCAGCTCCGCCTATTATCCCGGTAAATAGTAATACGTTATCATATTGATCTTTTTCAGCATCCACATCAAAATCAGAGAAACCAATCAATGCTCCATAGATGGCCCCACTGATCGCGCCCGAAAACATATTGATCAGTAAATGTTCTCCATGAGAATAACGAAATTTGCTTGTATAGATATAAGAATCAATTAACTCAGAATTTTTAAGCATTGGTTCTTCCGAATTTGACCCCTTTTCTGTCTCTACCTCTTGTGTTCCTTCTGGAGTGGAATCTTCTAAATAAACTGCACTCTCTTTTTTCTTTTTTTCTTTTGAAGTTTTGTCTTTGGCCATAATATCAGTAAATATAAAAAGCAGGATACCAAATGAAACATACAATAATTTCAATTTGCTTACTTTCATACAATAAGTCTATATTCTAAATAAGACTTGTTTTGAAAAGGAAATAAATTGTTTGACTATCTGATCAAAATATCTATTCAATATCCAGATAATGATCGCATGAATCTAAGTAACCTGAAAAGAGTGAATAATTTTGTAAACCATAAGAATGTGGATGTTGATATTATGATAAATGCTTGTGAGAACGGTGACTTAAATTATACACTGATAGATGGTTACTACTTTATATTTGATGATGAAGAATCAATAAATTGATCTGGTAAGGTAGAAGCATCTTTTGAAGTAAAAGAAAAGAAAGGAAATATTATCGTATTCATTATGAAGAAACCGCTTAGTTTTTATAATAAGACTTCCATTGAAAATAAAGTCCTGGCCTATGCTAAAGAGGAAAAAACAAAATATTCTGCTGATTTTTTAAGACGGATTTTTTTCGCTTAAATCTATGAACATGAAGAATATAAAAAAAAGAGTCAATGAAGGTATAACATTTATGGTGATACCTCATTCCAGCGGTAAATTATATAAAGTTCGTATTAGCCATAGATTTTTATATTTTATTTTATTCTTATTTTTATCTTGTCTTATTTTAGGGGCCTCTGCTTATTATAACAAGAATATATTGCTTTTAAAAAAAGAAAAAATTTATGAAAAAACAAGCGGATGGAACAATCTTTTTTTACTATTAAGTAATAGGAAAAAAGATATCCAAGATCATTTTATTGACTTTAATAAATATGGAAATCTTTTTTACAGAACTATTTGGGAAAATTATTCTGAAGGGATAGATTCATTTTCCACGGCTGAGCACAAAAATTTATTGAATGAATATTCTTCTATGAACCATAATTTTCATTTGGGAACCGAAAGTCTGCTCAGAACATTAAAGTTTTTGACCTTACAAGAAGATATGTTGCAAAATCTACCCCTGGGTTGGCCCATTAAATCAGGTTTTATCACTTCTACCTATGGTTATAGAAAATCTCCTTTTGGAGCAACAAAAGAATTTCACGCTGGTTATGATTTTGCTAATGTAATAGGAACCCCTATTATAGCCACTGCTCCAGGTAAGATAGTTTTTGCAGGTGATAATAATTCTGGATATGGCATGCATGTAAAGATATTACATCGTTTTGGATTCTTGACTTTATATGCACATGGTAGCGCTTTGAAAGTGGAAGTGGATCAGTATGTTGAGCGAGGACATGTGATCATGTTACTTGGCAGATCCGGCAGCGCCACTGGACCCCATCTTCATTATGAGATAAGGCTTCAGAATGGGGATACATCATATCCCTTTGGAATTAACTTAAATCCAGTTTATTTTATACGAATAAATGAATAAAATCAGAATCTATATTTCTACCTTGGTCAAATTTGCCTCTATAAAAGATAACCATTTTCAAGGGGCTGGATTTGGATTTTTGTGATGTATCCTTTCTATTCCTTTATATATTTCATCAGATAATTTTAAATCAATACTTTCTATATCTTCTTTTAACTGATCCATTGTGGTAGCGCCTATGATATTGGAGGTCACAAAATCGCGGCTATTAACAAAGGCAAGAGCCATTTTAGAAGGGCTGATTCCATTTGCATTTGCCAAATGTACATATTCCTGCACTGCATTTACGCTCTTTTCGCCTGAATAACGATTAAATTGATTGCCAAAAAGTCTTAGTCTACTTTTTTCTGGCATATTTCCATCCAAATATTTACCGCTTAATACTCCAAAGGCCAAAGGGGAATATGCTAAGAGCCCTACATTTTCTCTATGAGAGACTTCCGCCAAACCTATCTCATATAGACGATTCAATAAGTTATATGGATTTTGAATGGAAACAATTCGGGGAAGATTTCTTTTATTGGCTATTTCTAAAAATTTCATAGTCCCCCAGGGGGTCTCATTCGAAAGACCAATATACCTTATTTTTCCTGCCTTCACCTGATCATTGAGTATTTCAAGTGTTTCTTCAATAGGAATGGAACTTTCATGCGCCGCTTTTTTATAGCCTAACTGACCAAAAAAATTGCTTGGTCTATCTGGCCAATGTAATTGATACAGATCGATGTAATCCGTCTTGAGCCTTACAAGACTATGATTCAAAGCTTCTTCTATATTTTTGCGATCAAAACAATTTTTTCCATTTCTGATCCAAAATAAATTTGCCGCCTTGCCTGCAACCTTAGTTGCTAAAATAATTTTATCTCTGTTTTTTCTTTGAGAAAGCCAATTTCCAATATAGGTTTCCGTTAAAGTATAAGTTTCTTTTTTAGGTGGAACAGGATATAATTCTGCGGTATCAATGAAGTTTATACCATTTTCAATAGAGTAGTCCAGCTGCTCAAAGGCTTCTTCTTCTGTGTTTTGTTCTCCCCAAGTCATTGTACCTAAACATATTGAACTTACCCTTAGTTGTGTATTACCTAAAAATTTATATTCCATTTATATTGTAGATTCTTCTTTATTATAAGATTAAATTTATGTAATACCTGGAATGAATGAATATCAATTCACGTCCAGCATTTTTCGAAAAAAAAGTCGATCCGATATTTTAATATGTTCAATATGCCGTTTCATATTTTTCACAGCCTTTTTTAAGTATTTTGTATAGATTCTGATCAAATCTATTTTTTCTTTATAGCTGGGTATTTCTTTTAAAATTAAGGAACTTATTTTATTAAAATCATTCTTGCGAAAATTATTATTTTCATAATATTCTATTCTGATATCATCATTTTTATCCGGTTTTTCATTTACTTTAGCAAAATGAGGAGAAGGATTGACTATCTCTCTTCTTTCTCTACGAAATTCAGTTAAATGTGGATTAAATTTGTCAAAACGGATCATTATTTTTTCTAATTTTTTCTGAGACTTATCTGGATAAATATACAGACGGACATGATATAAATATTTCCCTGAAAAAAAATGAACCAATTCTCTGGATGTGATTTGGATAGAAATTCTTTCGACACCTTTCTCATCTTCTTCTTTAAGATCCTTAAAATAAGAAAAGTTCTCTTGTATATATCGATGTAAATTATCTATGAGTAGACTAGAATAACCATTTTCTTCATTTTTTTGTTCTCTTTCTTTCCGTTTCTTTTCAATGAGTTCTTCTTCGAGTCTTTTAGAATCTAATTTTAAATAAAAGGCACTTCCCAGAAAAAATAGAATGATCCAATTTATTTTATATACAAATTTTGTGGACATAAAGGTCTATGATCAAAAAACGGAAAATCTGTCTTTAAACTTTATTTAATTTGATCCGTTTGATGCACGATGTAAACTGCGAAACCAGAGCTTTCTGTATTCTCAATGAAAAGATCGGGCATTAAAAGGTTATTACTTTTTATTAAAAATAGATTTTAGAAAAAATAAGGCAGATATTTATTTTAAAAGATGCTACTGTATCCAAAATATATAGAAGTTCTATGATGCGTCAAGGGAAAGATAGATTTTTCTCTTTATTCATAGTTTGCTTACCATGGTCAATTCGTGAGTTTTTAATGGGTCAATGGGGCCATCCACAGCATTTCTTATACTCTCTTTGATATCCAGAGTCTTTAGGCTCAGATTGGCCAGACGTGGAATAAGGTCAATGAGCAGAGGACGGCTTATCTTTTTGAAGCGTTTTTGTTCATTTACGGGGGTATTGAATCTCTCGAAGATAACTCCGTAGTTGGCCTTTTGAGAGCTGGATGTACTGAGTGGCTTATGCTGGTCTAGAGCCCATTCAATAGGGGAACGCTGGCCTAATTTGTACTCGAAGGCCTTTGGAGGAATTCCTTCTATAGAAGTTTGGTTGTCAATAAGAACGACTCCTTCTTTTTTCAACACTTTTAGCTTGGGGATCATTCCCGTTTTTTCTTTAGTCTTGTGAAGAACCTTTACACCTTCTAATGGATCCAGGGTTTCAAAGTTCAGATGGATATGCATGAGTACCTCGCCTAATGTTGCCAGCTCTTTAAAAGGCTTGTAAAATGGTATACGGGGATAGTCTCTGCTCAATTCTACCGCGTATTTTTGGATATATGCCTCATGATTCAAGACGGCATATATGTAGTGGAATATGTCTTTCTTCATGATCTTTTGATCGGAGTAGTAGTCTTGGAATTGTTCCAGTGCCCATTTTGTGATGTTGTCTTCTCGTTGGTTATTTTTGTAGGTGTAAAGGGGCAAGGCATTTGTTTTTTCTAAAAAATCAAGGCTAACAAATAACTTTGAAGTCAATACTTGAAATTTTCTGCTGCTAGAAATACCAGAAAAATGAATACAAATATTCTCTTTATCAAGGTTTTTGCCGAATATTTTATAATGATTTTCTGTGAGCCTATCACTTAAAATTTTTTCAGCATAATAATATCTTTTACTAAATGGTCTGTATAATGAAATAATATTCTTTCCCTTTGTGTATGACTCTAGTTCGTTTATTGACTTAAAGTGGTTATGCAGCGTACTACTCCACTTCATGCGAATATCCTCAAAGGCCTTATCTTTACCAACATGTTTTTTTAAAAGTTCATTATAGGTATGTATAAAGTACTTCACCTTTTCACTCAAAAGATGCTCATCATGGTCATATACCCATAGATCACGATTCGTGGCCACCCCTAAACTGGATTTTGTAAAAATTGTTTTATCCTTTTTATTTTTACTGATGACTGGAATGAATTCTTCAAAATCAGAGTTTACCGTGTTAAGCCAGTAGCCTCTTTTATTTGGAATGATCTTATCGAAAAGGATGTCTTTGATATTCTTTTTTTGAAGATAATCTAACTTTTCTTCACCCAGATCATCCAAAGAAAATGGGCTTATATATTTTATTAAAGCCTCTTGATTCGTTTTATGTTTTTCTTTTACAAAAAAAGTGATGCCTATACCACTTTTACATCGATCATAAAAGATACGGTGCTTAGGGTCTGCTTTATCTCTGTTCAAGTCACCCTTACAATCCACCACATAGATAAAATCAAATTCTTTGGCAACAACCTTACGGAAGCCATCGTAAGATCGGCTATCTATAAAACTGTTGTTGGTCACAAAGGCAATAATTCCACTCTCCTGAATACGGTCAGATGCCCAGCGTATAAAACGGGCATACATGTCATATACTTTTGTCTTCTGGGCTGTACTCTTTGAGATATATGTCTCTTTGACTCTCTCGTCGATGATAGGATATTCTCTGTTCTTATTATTTTCATTTTCATTCTGCTGGTTAGCATTGTATGGAGGATTCCCGATTATGACGGTCATTTTGCTCTGGCTCTGGCGTTCTTTCCTCTCTAAATTTTCTTGGCTCACATCCTTAAATAAATTTTTCTTCTGAGGAACATTAGTATGTTCATACGGATGATCCTTATAATCCACATCATCCAATGTATCTTGATAAACGATTCCCTCGAAAAGATCATATTCCTCTGTGTGCTCATGGTAGATCTTCTCTATACAAAGACTGGCAATGTAATAAGGCAGTATAGAAACCTCATTGCAGAATATCTCTTCTTTGTATTTTTTCTTTATCTTTTCTTTATGCGTCTTAGCGTTTTTTTGTTTAAAGAGATACTCCAGGAGGTAATAGATAAAGGTGCCTGTGCCCGTTGCGGGGTCAATGATATTGATATTCTCATCCGAAAGATTCTTTCCGAAATGCTTTTGCAGCAGATGGTCTGTGCTTCGTATCATAAACTGAACTACTGGCTCTGGAGTATACACCACACCCAGACGGTCTGCCCCCTTAGGATTATATGCCTTATAGAATTGCTCATAAAAATTGAGCAAAAACTGCTTCTTTATCCCAAAGTCGTCTATATTGGCTGCCTCTCTCTGAACCACCTTGAGGTATTCACTGAAACTATTAAGAATGTGCGCTTCTATTCCTTTATTGATAATATTCTTAGTGATCTTATCCAGCTCCTCCGCAATAGGATTATGGTGCTCGAAACGAATCTCTCTAAAGACGCTGTTAAAAATATCAATGGTGAGGAAGTGCTGAACGATGATCTCTCTAGTCTCAAATCGAGTAATGGTAGGGTTGATGGTTTCTTTGAGCAGGTTTTCAAATTTGAGGATATTCTCAATGTATTTACTATCTTCCCTTGCCTTATCCAATTGTTTCCGGATCTTCTTGATCATCTCGGGTATTTTCTCAAAAAAGGCCTTCTGACTCTGGTTGTATTTCTGTATCTGGGGGGAAGTATAGCTGAAAAAGTTTTCTAAAAGCTCTGTGAAGGCTTTTTTATTCGTCAAGTCTATAACATCATTATAAGACTTGTTGTCTTGGTATAGAATCGCCTCTTTTGAGTTTTCAAAGATGATGTTAAAAAAAGGATACCCTTTTTCTCTCTTCTCTTGGATAGCCTTCTCTAGGGTAACCTCTTTTTTCTTGGCCTCATGCACCCCGTAGATGATTCCTACCCCTGTGTAAACGGCCGTATCAAACTCTATAGAAGTGCCTGACTCGGTTTTATAAGCAGACTTAGATCGTATAAAGTAATGATGTTCCTTTGCAATTTTGCCCAAAAGATTAGCAAATATCCTGTCTGTATCTCCCTCACTTTCTTTTAAAAGCTTCTTTGTAGAGTTTAACTCATCCAGATCTTTATAATACTCTTTTATTCCCTTTGTAATGGAATTTGGCATGAGTACCCTTTAGAGAGAAAGCACTATGTGTCAATGAAGAAAGGGATAATATCTGCATGGTAAATAGCAGAAATTTCTAATAAACAAAATGAATGAAGAATTGACTTTTAAAGATAGATCGATCAATCCAATTCAAGTGAGATGAAAAACCTATTTTTAAAAGCCCCTCTAAAATATCCATAGAAAATTCCAGGCCAATAAAACCATCTGGATCATGGTGATCATTAAAATCCTCTAAATTCTGGATATTCTCTCTTGTATAAGATAATAGTAATAGCAAATTTTCCAATCGTAAATAATATTCGCCTCTGATCGAAAAAATACTTGTATCTTCAAAATAAACTTCTGTTGCCAAATTCAGACCATGCCTCTTGTGAATTGGTATTCCAAACATGAAAAGAATACCTGGGGTATAGCCTGAATGTTCTTGTGGTTGTGTTTCCCTTCTGCCAGAATAAAGATTGGATATTGCAGGCCCATAAGGATGCTCTTTGCTTTGCACAATCGCCGCCAAATCTATTTGCGCATTAAAAATCTGATAGAAAATGCCCTCCACATAGCGAAACAGACCTGAATAAATTGCTCCACTTAAAGTAATTCCCAAAGAATGATGCTTCCACTCCCAAAAAGAAGCCTTTAATTCTAAAGAAATTCCATAGTCAATTCTATCAACATCCTCAAAATGTAAATCACTCCATAAAACAGGATGAATAGATAGAGACTTTAAATAAATTGGCATTTCTCTATTTTTAGTTTTCGTTTCAGAATATCCTTTTTGATTCTTTTTTGTATCCCATGGAGTGAAATTATAATGAAACAATATAAGAGATGGGTTTTGTATGGCAGAAGTATATAAATTGATAAATTCACCTTCCCAAAAAAGACTGCTTCTTTTAAAGGGAGTATGGGCATGATGAAAAGGGCTTCCAAAAATATGATATTTCTTTATGAGAAGATCCTTTTTGTCTAGCCCAAATTCTGAAGAGCTAAGCTTAAATTTAAGGGTGTTTATATAAAGAGTCACATAATTTAAATTTTCAAAGTTTTTAAATTCACTATCTGCACTCTGATTGTTTGATATGGAATATAAGAAAGGTCTCCTTTGAAATGGAAAAAAAATAGGCAATAATATATCATATTCAAAATAATCGATACTGCCTTGAATCCCGATATCAATGGTATTGACAGTCTCCTCTCCATATTGCCATAATCCGGTGCCTCCATAATAATGTATATTAGATGGGGTAATAGCCTTTAAAGATGAGAATGCTAAGAATAAAAAAAAACCTTTTCGAAAAAAAATAAATAAGTTCAAGAGTATTAGACTAATTTCATGATACAATTTTTAACAGGACATTTCCAATAGGCAGATTGGCAATATGAATATGCAATTTTATCTTTAGGTGAAGATAATTTATACACTCCTTCACAAGGTAAAATATCCCAATCATGCGGTGAAGTGTTTTGTAACTCTGTATCATAATTTATTTTTCTTTCAAGTTCTTCCATAGGAATCGATTTGGCTTCGATATACCCCTCTTTTACTTCTGCGCTATTTTTCATATTTTAAATTATCGGTATATGCTTGTATTTCTTTAAATCACTTTAAAGACTATATTCTATTTTAAAGCTTAATATAGAAGGGTATCATTAAAAAAGAGATAACTGCTTTGTTATTGTTTCTGTGAATTTTAGATTAGAAATATTTACACCAATCAATCTGATTTTACGGGACTCCACAGAGTTTTGCAATGTAGGCTCTACATATTTAGTGTAAAGCTCATATATATTCTTTTTTATTTCTTCCTGGCTATTGGTATATCCCAGGATCGTTTTACTTCTGGTAAATGTATCAAAATTGTCGAAGCGGATCTTTAAAGAGATCGTTCTTCCAAATATTTTTTTTCTATTCATTTTTATGGTTAGATTATTTAATAGAGTGTCTATAGTGTTATATATTACTTCAATATTATTTGTATCCTGAGAAAATGTTCTTTCTTCGCTTATAGATTTTCTTACTCCTTCTTGTTTAACTTCTCTGTTATCGATTCCTTTTGCCTTATACCATAGTTCCTCTCCCCATTTACCCAATATCCTTTTCAAGATATTGATTTCCATAGAGGCTATATCCCCAATGGTTTGAATACCCATGCCATTTAATCTCATTTCTGTTTTTTTACCCACCCCGCTTAATTTTTTGATCGGCAAAGGCTGCAAAAATTCTTCTTCATAACCAAAAGGACAGATTACAAGACCCCCTGGCTTATCCAGATCAGAAGCTATTTTAGCCACAGATTTATTACTAGCAATACCTATACTCGCCGTGAGTCCGATTTCTTTAAGAATGATCTGCTTTAATTGTCTTGCGGATATGTCTGTATGTTTTAAAAAATTATCCATATTACTGCAATCCACAAAAGCCTCATCGATACTCAAAGGTTCCATAGAATCAAAGATACTCCCCAATAGGCTTAAAAGATATTCTGATACCTTTTTATATTTAGAAAAATCAGGAAGCACAAAGAAAGCAAATGGACATTTCCGATAGGCCAAAGAAATGGGCATAGCAGAATGAATACCATATCTTCTGGCTTCATAACTGGCAGCCGAAACCACTCCCCTTCCAAGTCCTGCTTTTGGATCGGACCCTACAATAGTGGGCTTATTTCTATACTCTAAATGATCTCTTTGTTCTACAGAGGCAAAAAAAGCATCCATATCCAGATGCAATATGATACGTTCTTTATTACGATAAGGAATAATAGAATTCATAGTAATACCATATTATCTCTATGAATCACTTCCACACCCTTTTCCTTCTTTTTTAAGAAAATATCTTTACTATCAATAGAGGCAATACCTTTCCCCACTATTTCGAATTCTTGATTCTTGATCAAAATAAGGTCTCCTTTTAGAAATTCTCCTTCTATTTTTTTAACCCCTACATTTAAAAGAGAAGCTGTTCCTGAAATAGCCTTATAGGCTCCTTTGTCTAATATAACATTCCCTATAAAAGAAGAACTATGCAATATCCATCTTTTTTTACCCATCAATGGACCAAAAGAATCAGGAAAAAACCAAGTACCTTTATTGAGTGCATTGAGTAGAGATTCTAAAATATTTTTTTCTTTCCCATGAGCAACGGCCATTAATTGACCTGATCTAAGAATTTTTTTGGCAGCGATTAATTTAGTCTTCATACCCCCTACCCCCCCTTTTTGGGCTTCTCCTGCATGTTCCATCATCTTAGGTGAAATAGAACGAATCACATCCTGCTTTTTATTTTCTATATAAAAACCATCAACTGTAGTAAGAATGATCAAAATAGCATTTGGATACATACCTGTGATAAAAGCGGCTAATGTATCATTATCCCCTAAATATAATTCATCTGTAGCCACTGTATCATTTTCATTTACAATAGGAACAACCCCCCATTCAAGAAGCTGGTCGATCGTATTTTTTAAATTCTTATAATGATCTCTGTTATGAAAGTCATAGTGAGAAGCCAATATTTGCCCTACCATTGTATCGACCCTTTTAAAAGAGTCTCTATAGATATTGATCAACATGCCCTGCCCTATGGAAGCAAGAGCCTGCCTTCCTACCAGATCATTTTTAGCTGTTTTTTTAGACATGCCTTTAAATATTTTTTTACCCATTCCAACAGAACCAGAACTAACCAAAATGATTTTTTTATTCCTTTTTTTTATTTTGGATATCTGTTTAGCCAATTGATAGAAAAAACGACTGTCTGTTTTTTTTATTTCAGGAGCCAGTAGATTCGTACCTACTTTAATAATAACATGAGAACTCTTTTCTATGAATTCCTTTATCGCAGACTGTACTTCTGAATAGTCTAAACTCTTCATTTAGTACAAATTAAGAGTCCTTTTTGATCTGTCACTCTAAAATTAAGGTCATTAAAAATATTTAATTGTTGCTATTTTGTCTAAAAAAATTATACTGTGCCTATGAAAAAAGAAGATAACAATTATGCTCCTATTCTTACTGCTAATACTTTTTTATCTTTTTACTTTAATGAAGAAAAACCAGTTACCAACTTAGATATACAAAAAATATCTTATATTGCCTATGCTCATTATTTAGTTATCAAAAAAAAGCGTTTGATCAAAGAAAAATTTGAAGCATGGTCATACGGTCCAGTTATACCGAGTCTTTACTATGAGTTAAAAAAATATGGAGCTACACCAATTGATCGTTTTATTGCAGATTCTGAGAATGGTCAGGAAAAGGAACCTTTATTTGTAGAAAATAAATCTGTTGAACAATTTCTTTCCTTTGTTTATGATGCCTATAAAGGATACACTCCAATGGATTTGGTCTTCTTAACTCATAAGAAAGATGGTGCCTGGTACAAAACTATAGAGAGTCCAGAAAAGGTCATAAGCGATAAATTGATAAAAGAAGAATACAAAGATAAAGATCTATCTATAAAAATAGGTGGGGATGCAGCATTTTGGAACGCCATGCAATTATCTGGAACATAACCGAATCTGATTCATATCATTCTTTATACGATACATCTCAAAAAGAAGCAAGGGAACTTCAAGAAAATTATAAGGTAAATGGTTTGATCAATGAAATACATCGTTATGACAAAAACCTTACAGATAAACTTAAAAAGATCAGAGAAAATGAGATAATAGATGGAGACAGTAGACCTTATACACATCGGAAAGAAGTTTCTAACCAATTTATCTTTATTGTTATTATTGAAGTAATACGCAAAGATAAAAATCTTGAGAAAAATAAAATTATATGTAGGCTAATTTGGAAAAAATAAGAATATAAATTTTAATTGATCAATTGTGGTATTGCTTCCATGATCCTAACCTAAATATTTTTTAAAGAAATATGATTTTGGGTGAATTTTTTTAATAGCCTTCACTTTTTTATATCATTCTACAAATAAATAAAGAAAAGTCATTGACAAGAATATAAAAGTTATGGAATTGATCCTATATAAATTGATCAGGGAGGCTTTATGTCTGTAGTGCAAATGAATAGAAATCAAATCGTAGACAAAGAATTAGAAGAATTAACGGGTAAGATAAAACATTTCCAAAGTGGCAATGCCACAGAAGAAGAAAAAACTGTTTTCAAGGGCAGAAGGCTCATGCAGGGCGTTTATGGGCAGAGACAGCCTGGGGAGCAAATGATACGGATCAAGGTGCCAGGTGGTAATCTGAATAGTGTTCAATTTAAGGCCATAGCAGAAATAGCCAAAAATTATTCTCATGGGATATTGCATATTACAACCAGACAGGATATTCAATTGCATTATATAAAGCTAGACGATGCTCCTGCTATTTTAAATAAGCTTGCCGATGCAGGTCTCACCACAAGAGAAGCATGCGGTAATTCTATCCGAAATGTATCCGCATCTCCTTATACGGGTCTTTTAAGAGATCAGATATTTGATGTAACCCCTGCGGTAGAAGCGGCTTCAAGATTTTTTCTAAGAAATAAAGATACACAGGAATTGCCTCGTAAATTCAAGATTGGTTTTAGTGAAAATACAGCAGATCATGGCTTTACGGGTATGCATGATCTTGGTGCGATTGCAGCCATGCAAGACGGCGAGCCTGGTTTTAAAGTAGTCGTTGGCGGGGGGCTTGGCTCACAGCCATTCCCGGCTTTGGTATATAGTGAATTTATTCCTGTAAATGAATTATTACCTCACTTCCTGGCTATTGCCAGAATTTTCAACCAGCATGGAGACAGAATAAAACGAATGAAAGCCCGCATCAAATTTTTAATCCACAAAAAATGGGGCATTGAAAAATTTATAGAAGAATGTTATAAAGAGCTGGATCTTATTAAGAGTGAAGAGATTCAATTTCCCAAAATAGATATACAGTTCCAGGAAGTAGAAGATTATGATTTTTCCAATCCATATGACAAAAATACAGAGACCACATTACATCTTTGGTATAACCAAAATGTATTCCCAACAATTCATGCAAATAAATATATGATCATGGTACAGGTCCCCTTAGGAGACCTTACCCCAGAACAAACCAACAATCTATGTGATTTTACCCTTGGAAAATTAAAGGAATCCGATGCGGAAAGGCATATTATTACGATAACGGATGATCAAAATCTAGTTCTAAGGGGTATCCCCGTGGACCCTGCAAATAAAAAAGCAGATATAAAAGAAATTTATGATTTTCTACAAACTATGGATTTGAATGGAGTTGGTTTTCATGACATGTCCGATCCAATTTCTTGCCCCGGAACTTCTACCTGTAATCTGGGGATTACTCATTCAAAGGGATTGGCCCGTGCCATAAGAAATAGGATCAATGGCCGTCTCTTAGGCAATCCAAAATACAAAGGAGCTACCATTCACATGTCAGGATGCCCTAACTCATGTGGAAGACATCATGTTTCTACAATTGGACTTTTCGGCCGTTCAGATCAACTTGATGAAGATACCCAGGCCCCTGCATACGGCGTTTTAGTAGGAGGCGGAAATAAAGGGAATGGAGATGCGGTTATAGCAAAAAGATGTGGAAAGGTATTGGCCAAAAGAATACCCGATTTTATAGATGCTCTTATGGATCATTACGAAAAAAAGAGTAATGACTCAGAAAGCTTTGTTGACTTTTGCTATCGTATTCCAAAAGAAGAGGTTAATGAGATCATCTCTTTATTTGATAAAGAAGAGAAGCCCATTAAAGAAGAAGAAAAAGCAAACTATGATTGGGATAAGAACAAGCCCTATGTTGTAGAATTTGGAGAAGGAGAGTGCGCGGTATAGCATACTCCATGGGGCAATGAGATAAAACGATCTGTCTTAAAAAAAATTACCTATTCATGCCCACTTACCATCCTAGGCTTATGATTCCACCAAATAAGTGAAAATTGATGAAATCTAAAATTCTCATGCACGATTAATTTTTTTATATTCTGCATTTTTCTTCCTGTTCTTATATTTTTTTATTCTTGTAATTCCATATTATTTCTGTATTATGTCTCATTATGAATAAAACGATAATAGAATGGATATTGCATCATAATATTCCTCCATCTAATATATTTTAAAATGAAATCCAGGCTAAAATACGTAGTTTTATCCATTATTTTTATCTGCCTGTGTGTTTATTGGATATATTCAAAATACCAGACAATGGATCATGTCTACTCCAAATTGGCTAAAATAATTTCCCATTCTTTAGACAATGATACATTGTTAGGGCAGATATTCTTTGTCTATCTTCCCCCTTTCAATAGATCCGATGAATTTGAAAAAAAGATTTCAATCCTAAAACCGGGAGGTCTATTTGTACAAAGATCCAGTCTTCTGGTAAACTCCATCACGAAAGAACAGAACATAAGAAAATTAACCGATCAACTTTCAAAATTGAATACACAATTTTTAAATGAAAAAATACCAGCTCCTTTTATAGGCACTGACCAGGAATATGGTAGAGTGCAGAGGATCTATACGGGGGTGACCGATTTCCCTTCTGCTATGGCGATTGGAGAAGCATTGGCAGAACTAAATGATCTTCGATTGGCCACACAATTGGCTTTTCATTCCTGCAGGCAGTTAAAAAAAATCGGTATCCAATGGCCTTTTTCTCCTGTGGTGGATATACAGACTCACCCTGAAAATTCAGTAATAGGCATTCGTTCTTTTGGTTCCGATCCAAAATTTATAACAGATGTGGCAAGGGCTTATATAAATGGATTACATTTAGGAAGATGTATGGATACCATAAAGCACTATCCAGGCCATGGGGGGGTAGAAACAGACTCTCATCTGGCAATTCCAGTCGTTCATAAAAAAATGGAAGAACTATTAAAAGAAGAATTATATCCATTTAAAAACTTAATTTCTAAGAATGAACCATGGAGTGTGATGGTAGGTCATATATTATTCCCTGGATCAGATCCTCATATAGCCACTTTTTCAGAATTCTGGACGAGTCATTTGCTAAAAGAGAAATGGAATTTTAAGGGTATCGTGATCACAGACGATCTGGGGATGAAAGCGGCCACGCCTGAATTAAAGAAAAAGATGGTCTTTCAATCTGCTTTAAGATCATTTGAGGCAGGAACAGATATGCTACTCATGGTAGCTGGAAGCGATTCATTTGCCATTGATATAAAAAAATTATTTTTAAAAAAATTAAAACAAGGTAATATTTCCAGAAATAGATTTCTATCTTCTGTAGAAAAAATAATTTATTATAAACTAAAGCTGGGGATATTAGATCCCTATTTGAAAAAAATATCTCTACCTGATCATGCAAAAGAAGTAGAAGATATTATGAAATATACTCAAAAGCAAAATAAAAGAATCAAATATTTATTGGATCAATTTCATTCCGCCGAAGAATTGAATCGTATATTGGCAAATGCCTCGGTGAAATCTTTATACAATAAAAAAGCAGATATTGATCCAAAGGGCTCTGTTCTTTATACTGACCTGAATGAATCTCATCCAAAATATAAAAGATTATTGAAATTATTCAGCTCTTTTCAAAATGAAGAAAAATATAACAAAAATGTTCTTCCTTTAGATCATATTTATTTAAAAAATCCTATTGCAAAACATCCCAGGAAATTTATATTGCATCTTGCAGAAAATAATTTTAAGAAAAATATCCTACCTTATCTGCGCTCCAGGGATAGATCACCCACTATTATTTTAACCACAGTTAATCCATTTCCTCATTCTTCTTTAGGAAAATATCTGCAAAAAAGAGACACTCTGGTTACATCATTTTCCAATTCAAAAGCTTCGAAAGAGGCGCTTATAGATGCACTACTTGCGGGGAAAGAAATTCATACTTCTGCTGTAAGGATCAATGCCCCAACGAATAGTCTATTGCAAAAAGCTCCTTAACATCCAGGCGGTCTTTTCGTGTATGCTGATTCTCTGGGTAAGTATGTCTAAGGTGGCCTGGTCATCAGCTTCTTCTGCAATTTTAAATAAATCTCTGATGGTTTCTACCACAGCTTCATGCCCTTCTACTAAATTCCTCAACATTTGATTTGCATTGGGTACATCTTCATCATCTTTAAGGCGTGTTAATTCTACAAATTCATGATATGTCCCAGGAGCAAAGAATCCAAGAGAACGGATCCTTTCGGCTATATGATCCACTGCCGTCCACATTTCATTATAATGCTGTGCAAAAAGCAGATGCAATGTCTGGAACATATTACCCGTTACATTCCAGTGATAATTATGGGTCTTTAGATAAAGACTATAAGTATCTGCCAATAGTTTTTTTAATCCATCCGATATTTCTTTTCGTTTACTTTCGTCAATCCCTATGTTGATTTCCATATATTCTACTCTTTTAAATTAAATTATTTTGAATTGTTTTCTTATTTCTATTCTGCTTGTCTACTACTTTTTTTTTAGCCGTTGAAATATCTATTAAATTATTAATCTATTGTATCAAATCAAAAAACACTACAGAGAAAATTATTCTTTGCTATTTTTTGTGCCCTGATAAATCTATACCTTTGACTAAGGTCTTTTTTAATTTCTATATTTTTGAATCCTTGCTTCAAAAGATTTTCTTTGATCTTCTGTATCATGTTGGGATGATTTTCCAGATAAAGCCATCCTCTTGGTTTTAAATGTAAGTATGCCCCTCGTATGAGTCTTTTGATAAAATTATTTTTTGGATTAAACAAGGCTATATGTGGTTCAAAATAGAGCACTTCTTTTGCAACCGTTTCTTTTTCCCATGTCCTTATATAAGGAGGGTTGGATACAATGATATCAAATAAATCATTCTTTCTATTGAATACTTTGAACAGATCAGAAGCAACAATTTTGATTCTTTTATTTTTTAAGAGCCTCTCTGCATTTTTTTTAGCCACCTGCAAGGCTTGTTTGCTGGCATCGCTAATAGTGACTGAACTAAAATCTCCAAATGCTGCCAAAGATATTCCAATGCATCCCGAGCCAGTGCCTACATCCAGTATGCTCTTTTTTTTATGATGGCTTTTTAATATCCATTCTGTAAACTCTTCTGTTTCTGGTCGGGGGATCAATACTCTTTGGTCCACAAAGAATTTTAGATTATAGAATTCTTTTTCTTTTAGAAGATAGGCAGTTGGTTTATGCTCTTTTTTATTTTGCACCCATTGAATGATCTTTCTATGCTCAGATAGACTGATCTTATTTTCATATTCAGTGAATAACGCGGATTGACTTAATTTTAATATATGGGAAAGTAAAAGTCTGGTCTCTAATTCAGGATTCTCAAGACCAGCATTTTTGAGACTTCCTACAGCGTATTGGTATACTTCTTTAAGGCGCAATAAACTAATATTTACTTCCTTTTTTCAAAGGAGATGGGATGAAAAAGTCATCTGGAAGATCCTGAGAGAATTTTACCGATTCAATAGAAATCTTACGTGCCGTTTCTTTTTCTTCTAGTCCATATACAACGTTCAGCTCAAATGGAATTAGAATTCCATCCACTCTACGAAAATCACCAAAAAGAACGGTACCCACTATACCAGGCAAGAATTCCCTTACGGTATATTGTATAATTTCAACCCTATTATTCTGCTGATTGATCCATAAAAGATATTGATCCAGATCTTCCTGAGGCTTTATTGTATTCCATGAGACTAATATAAGATCATATTTTTTCTTTTCAAATATTCTTTCCCCGCCATAAACTGCCAAACCAGTGTTGCTGAGTCTAAAAACAGACTCTATAAGAAATTGATTCGTTGGCAAAAAGAATTTTATACTACGATCATCGTCAAATTCGATAGGACCATCGGGTTCTTTTGTATAAGGCAGCCAATTTTGGATACCCCATTCATGGTTTTTATACGGATCCTCTAAAAATCTCAATCTGGAATTATCCGTACCAATTAATAAAAAAAATTGGATTTTTTGCTTGTTCTTATGCCATGGCATACCAAAATTTTTTAAGAAAAAACCATGCCATTCTTCTCTAAAAATAACAGACATGCTTTTTTTAGCCAGCCAGTTTTTCATCCCACCATATACCGTTAGTGTTTTTTTAAGTATTGCAGACGCCTTCCCAATAGAATAGGGAGCCGGATCATTATTTTTTAATTCTAGTGTTCTGAGATCAGATAATTTGCAGTTATAGATGAAACTAAATAGAAATAAAAAAATAAATAAATTTTTTGACAAATATTTAGACATATACCATTATGAATAATCCACTAAAGGACGTCTATTATTTTACTATTTCTATTGTATGCATTTGGATTACTATAAGTAACAAACAACATTGTCTCTGATAACCTTCAATTTACGGTAAATCCATGTCTATTTGCTACCCATTTCACCCTACGGGCAACTACATTTGGTACTTAAGCTGAATTACAGCCAAATACCAAATACAGTATTACCTTTACCAAATCAAATAAAAAATAAGTAAAATAATAGACGTTCTTCCGTCTCGGGTAATTCATCTATGATGACCTCAAGTCTCTCGGGGATTCTCAAAAACTCAGGTATTGGTTCAGTGCTCAATTCACATATATGACGAGACTCTTTTCCCTGAAGATTGATCGTAGTGATCTCCACCAGATTGTTTCGATCAGGGTATAGACCCAGAACAGGTATTTCATGTTCGGTTTTGAACTCGTTAAACTCACCTGCAACCTCCTGATCTCCCAGGACCTTGATCCTGATACGGGATTCTTCCGGGGTACTGAATCGGGCGATACCAGTTAAAGGCGCGGATGGATTTTCATTCAAGCTCAGCTCCATGTAGCAGGGTTCGTTAGTGATGTTACCATTACCATTAGAGCATCCTATGATCAAGGAGATGAATAGAAAAAGGTGCGAATAGTAAAAAGAGAAATCAAGAATTTTAGCGAATAATTTTCTCATGCTATCTCTGATTTGGGTAAAGATCAAAGACTCTCGCATGAAAGGTCAGTGTATTGCCATAGCTCTCGGGGAAGTCAGCCCGAAAGACGACATTTCTATTTTTATCTACCTCTATGATGGTGGCCGGCGCTGCTCCTGAAAGGGGTTTGGGAAACAGGATCATCGATTGCCGTTTTCAAGTTCACGTGCGCTGCCCAAAATAGGGCTGTTATAGGCGGCATCCGGTGCTTCAAATTCCCATTCTTTCGTTATGGTTGCGCCATTGACCCTGTATTCGACTACCTGGTTTCTATTGAGAGAGTTTTGTCCTTGTATCTGGTTAGAACTAACGCTACTACCTCTTACCAGGGTCATAAGAGATGGGTCTAAATTACCCCGATTTGTACCATTATTGAATACCAGAACCCTGCCATTACCCAATGCCTGCACAGAATGCTGTCCGTAAGGCCAATCAGGCCAGCCTTTCTCAGGAGAATGACCGGAGGTCAGGATGCGAGAATTTAAATTACCCCATTGTGCCGGAAATCCTAATATCCATCTGATCTCTTCGGTGCCTGTGTATCCATCCCGCCTTATCTTGACAACAGCGCTCTGCTGTCTTATTGAAAAAATAAATGTATCGTCACTTTGGTCATAACTGATGCCATTGATATGCGCCCAGTCGCCGTTCGATAACCCAGCTCTTGGTGTAGGAGGTATGACGGCGAATCTTTCTTCTGGTATGCCGCCTGTGCTGCGGTTTAATATTTCATTGAAGTCAAATTCACCATTTTCTACCAGATTGCCCGTCGTGCGGTTGAATTTGTAGATAACATCCTCGCCAGTGGTTTGGGCTTTAGTGCCGGCAATGAGTATATTTCCCCCCGGAAATTCCTCCACACTATGATGCATATAGTCATCGATTTCATATGTGGTTGTGATATTCCCCAGAAAGTCCATCTCGGCAACCTCTCTAAACCAATAGGGTATGGTAGGATGCCGATCCATTCCAACAGCCAGAGGGCCGCTGCTGATACGCGAGTTAGCGGGAGAGCTGATTATAGACCAGACCCGGTTCATGCTCTCCTAAATACCATCTCACCGCGCCTGTCTTATCAAAAATGAAGTCAGCGCCATTGCCTCCCACAAAGTAAAAACGTTTCTCATCGGCTGGTATGTTATTGACAACAATATTCAACTGAGGGATCGAAACTGGCAGAGGGTTCGTCTGCAGATTGCATACTTGCCTGGCCCCATTACCATCTCTGTCAAGCCTGATGATCTCCACACGGTTGTTAAAATCAGGATACAGCCCCAGGATAGGAATTCTGTGACTTGTGTTGAAATCATCAAATTCTCCCTGGATTTCTTGTCCTCCGTCTTGATTTGCCATAACTCTGACCATGATCTTAAACTCTCCTTCTGTATTGAACTCAGCCAGTCCGGCCAAAGGCGCCCATGGGTTCGTATTTAAACTCAAGTTGATATTACAATTTTCGTCAACGATGCCGCTAACCGACTCTGAACCACATTGAAAAGATAAAAAGCCAAAGAGCAAAAATATAATAAGCCTCTTGATCATTTTTAGTTTGTTCATATTTTTCATATGACAAGTACGATATTATAAATAAATTCTTTGCGCCAACTCAAAAGATAGTTAAAACAGAAGGGAAAAATGAATAGACAGCACGTATTATCTTTTGGATATTAAATTTCTTATGCCAGCAAATAAAGAAAAATATGACTATGAGTCTGTAGAGAATGCTTCTAAAGAAATATTAAAGGCCATAGGAGAGAACATCTTTAGAGAAGGTATTTCAAAAACTCCTTCCAGGTTTGCCAAGGCGTATCAGTTTTTAACCTCTGGCTATCATCTTAATTTGGAAGAAGTGATCAATGGGGCTATTTTCAAAGAATCAGCCGAAGATATGATCATTGTAAAAGATATAGAACTCTATAGTCTTTGCGAGCATCATTTATTGCCCTTTTTTGGGAAGGCGCATGTTGCTTATCTTCCCAATGAAAAGATCATAGGGATCAGTAAGATACCCCGGATCGTAGATATGTATTCAAGAAGATTACAGTTGCAAGAACGCCTTACCCAACAAGTAGCGTATGCATTACAGAGAATAATCCAACCGAGAGGAGTGGCGGTGGTAGTAGAAGCACAGCATCTATGTATGATGATGAGAGGAGTAGAAAAACAGAACTCTAAACTGATCACGAGTACAATGCTAGATGAATTTAGAAATTCTCAATCGACCAGAATGGAATTTTTAAACCTGATCAACCGCAATTAAAGGTTACATTTTAGAATGCATGACTGGCAGAAGATCAGTAATGGGTTTAACATCAATAGAAAATTCATTTGGTTGAACAGCTGTGGGATATCTCCTATCCATAATACAATACTAAAAAATACTAAAAAATTTTTAGACGTAAACTCAAAAGAAAATTATTTATCGGAAGAATATAATTACCAGAATATCTATAACAAAATAAAAAAAATACTGTGTGAATTGCTGAGATGTAGTATGGATGAAGTCTCTTTGATCCATAATACAGCGGAAGGGATGAATTTCTTTGCTAATGGTCTTCCTTTAAAAAAAGGCGAATCTATTCTACTCCAACAAAAGGAGTATCCCAGCAATTATTATCCCTGGAAAAATTTAGAAAAAAAAGGAGTCAAAATAGAATCTATTCCAATTTCATCCGATAAAAATCAATTATTAGAAAGACTCAAAAAAAAGATAAATAAAAAAATAAAAGTTGTGAGTCTAAGCGCCGTAGACTGGCTTACAGGAATACCAATCCCTTTGAAAGAAATTGGCGCTATTTGTAAAGAAAATTCAATTTTATTTGTATTGGATGCAGCCCAGGGACTAGGGCATATACCCATTGATGTAAAAGAAATGAATATCTCTTGCCTATGCGGTTCCGCCTGGAAATGGCTTTTAGGACCAGTGGGACTTGGATATTTATATATTTCAAAAAATATCTTAAATGATATTGATCCAGTATTCATAGGGACCAGCTCTTTTATAAACGAAGAAGAATACCTCCCTTATAAAACACAACTCAAAGAAAATGCAGATCGTTTTTTAATTTCCACTCATAGTATTTTAAACTGGGTCTATTTTTTGGAAAGCCTGGAATTTCTAAAAAAAATTGGCTTTGCAAATATAAGAAATAGAATTTTTTATCTCTCTGATATTCTAAGATCAGAACTTCAAAAAATTGGATATGATGTTTTTCATAATGGGATCTATAAAAGCGGCATAGTTTCGGCGGTTTCGCCAAAATATTCTTCTTTAGATATATATAAAAAATTAAAAGCAAACAATGTTATATGCGCTTTAAGAGACGATCGCATAAGATTTTCTACCCATATTATGAACAACATTTCTCATATTAAAAAATTGTCTAAAATATTAATGGGATCATAAATGCAAGTCATCCCTCTAAAAGAAAGCAAGAATTCTATCCAAATAGCAGTCCAAATGTTGAGACAAAAAGAACTGATTGGATTCCCTACGGATAGCGTCTATGGCTTATGCGGAATATTTGATAAAGAAGTTGCCCTAAGATTGCATCAGGTAAGAAAAAGATCATACCAGAAACCATTTTTAATCGTAATTCCAGAAGGATACTCTCTGGATGCCATTATAAAAAATGATTTGGATCCAAGGCAAAAAGAATTCATAATGGAAAACTGGCCAGGCAGGAAAACAATTGTTTTTTTTAAGAAAAAAAGTCTTTTTTATCCAGGGGGAAACACGATCGCTATACGCAGACCATCTCAAAAAGATAATCCTTTATTTTATGAATTACTTCATCAATTGGGAGAACCCATCCTGGCTCCCTCTTTAAATTTACCGATGCAATCTCCCATGGTGGACGTAAATGAGATTAAGAAGAATTTTAAAGATGATATAAAAGCCTTATTTACATTAAAAGGATATCAACCATCAGATGTATCCCAAATATGGGATCTAACGAAAAAAGAATTTCGCAGGCTACGCTGAATTTTTAAAAAATAAGAAAAGTAATGGACAGAAGGTTTAAATAAACTTCCTTGACGATCAGGAGGGGCGTTAGCTCAGATGGTAGAGCAACTGCCTTTTAAGCAGTGGGTCCCGGGTTCGATTCCCGGACGCCTCATTTAAATTAAAATGTCCCGTTCGTCTAGTGGTTAGGACTCAGGATTTTCATTCCTGCAACAGGGGTTCGACTCCCCTACGGGATGATCCTAATATTATTGGTTTTAATTTATGTTTAAGTCTGAATATACATTATTTATTATAAAACCGGATGCTGTAAAGTCGGATTATATTGGTCAGATCATAGAAATAATCACTAAAGAAAAATTTGAAATAAAGGCTCTTAGAATGGTCAAATTAGAATTAAAAGAAGCCAAAGAATTTTATGCAGTGCATAGAGACAGGCCATTTTTTGAAGATCTTGCCCGCTATATGGCCTCTTCTAAGATAGTGGTAGGGTGTATGGAAAGAGAAAATGCGGTAGAGCACTGGAGGAATGTGATCGGGGCTACAGACCCAAAGGATGCACTGGAAGGTACGATCCGTAAGCAATTCGCCAAATCTAAATCTGAAAACGCAGTACATGGGTCAGATTCTGTGGAGAATGCGAAAATAGAGACTTCCTTCTTTTTTGCCCAAAAAGATTTATTATAAAAAGGGTACTTGATATTTCTTCTTTAAAAACTCAAAAGGATCATTTTCTTTCCTCCTTAAAGCAATACCAGAATATCATAGAGAAAAATCTCAAAATCTTTTTGGATAGAACCAGCTTTAAAAAAACATCCGATGAACTAAAACAGGCTATATTATATAGTCTTTTCCCCGGTGGTAAGAGGCTCAGACCCATTATTGCGCTTGAAATTGCAAGAATAATCTCTTTGGATAAAAATAAAGCACTTGCCATTGCCATTTCTTTAGAATGTATTCATACTTATTCATTAGTGCATGATGATCTGCCTGCTATGGATAATGATGATTACAGGAGGGGTAGGCCGTCGAATCATAAGGTATATGGAGAAGCCACTGCCATATTAGTAGGGGATGCACTGCAGACGCTGGCCTTTGAGATAATGGCAAATGCTCTTCTTCCTCCAAGAGTCATTAAAGAAATGGCCCTCTTTGCTGGTTCTTCTGGAATAGTAAAGGGGCAATTCCTGGATCTAAGGCACCATTCTATCCTATCTAAAGAGATGCTTTTTGATATTGCTCTCTTAAAAACTTCTATGCTTTTTCAGGCCTCTGTTGTTCTACCTTATCTGGCAATAGAAAAGGAGCCAGCTAAATTATCAAGACAAAGAAGATGGGGTAAAGAATTAGGTATTCTATTCCAGTTAATCGATGATCTGCATGATTGGGAAATATCTGATATAAGATCAAAATTAAAATCAAATGCAGTAAATGTTCTAGGCCTTTCAGAGGTAAAAGAACAGATAAGCAAATTAGCCACAGGTCTCAAGAAAAGAACAGTAAATATTTATAAGAACTCTTTATTCTTACAGTACCTACCTGTTTATATACAAAATACTCCTTAAATTTAAAGAACCAAAGTAAAATTTTTTATATAAAGGGGTAATTTTTAACCATTGTAAAACACACAACAGCGCGGTAATTGACAAGTATCAATTGTTTCTTTTTTTAGAAGAAGATACCTCCAAAGATTTAGTATTTTTCATCGTTGGATATTTAGGGCGTAAGTGAAAGGAGTTGAGCAGAACATCCAGGAATGATTGTTTGATAATCTTAAAATCTCCTAGTGTTATCTCACATTCATCAAACTGATCTTCTATGAGCTTATTCTCTATGATGTTATCAATCACTTTGGATAAATTTTCTTTTGTAGGACGGCTTAAACTACGAGCTGCCGCCTCTACCGAATCTGCAATCATAACTACGGCTGTTTCTTTTGTCTGTGGCTTAGGACCTGGGTATTGAAAATCTTTTTTATCCACTGGTTTATTTTTCTTATTCCGATTTTTTTCTTGTTCTTTTAAGGCTTCATGATAAAAATATTGTATGGTAGTGGTTCCATGATGTTCTGGGATAAATGCTATTACTTTTTCGGGTAGATGATTTTCCCTGGCAATTTGTATTCCATCCACCACATGATTTATGATGATATTGGCCGATTTATAATGTCCTAATTTTTTAAATCTGGCAGACTTTTCATCTAAATGACGATTTTCCGCAAAAAAAGTAGGATTAACCGTCTTGCCAATATCATGATATAAACATCCTACTTTTGTAAGCAGTACATCTCCGTTCAATGCTGCCACTGCTTTTTCGGATAATGCGCTCACCATAAGAGTATGAGTATAAGTGGAAGGAGCCTCCGTAGAAATTTTTTTGATCAAAGGATTATCATTGTCTACCAATTCAAGTAGTTTAAATTTCGTAGGAAGATTAAAAATATTCTCATATAAGGGCAGCAAACCTGATGTTAAAATAACGCATGCTAATCCATTTAAAAAAGCAGCCAAAAACATCCAATTTAGATCATAATTCGTTGTATTGGATGTATAATGAAATCCTAGCAGAAGGGCAGCGATAACAGCACCAATGAGAAGAGCCTCTTTGATCACCTGATTTCTTTTTTCCATTTGCTTGGCGATATATATCCCGGCTATAATGGATATAAAATTGATTATTAGACTAGCAGCTTCATATCCAGAAAGGAAAAAAACAAAAAAACTGACATAAATACCAATGATCAGCGCTAAATGGGGACCCAGTAATATAGTACCCGTCATGCCTATAAATCCATTGGGCAAGAAAAGAGCAATATACCAGCCGTCATCACTTATGATAGATATTCTGGAAATGATAAATGCATAGAATATATATCCCAGGATCAGGGAAAATAATATGCTGTTGGAAGAGATATCTTGTAAATGTTCTCTTAAAAAACGAAAAATATAAAAACCTATGCCTATGGCTAAAACGGATTGCAATAGAAGCATTCCTAAAATATACTGAAATTGGGTTTCACCTTGGTATTTATTCATGATCTTTACCTTTTCATATACACTTTTATCTATCACTGTTCCTTTTCTGGCAATCAACAAGCCTTTTTTTAATGTATATTTTTTAGGCTTTACTCTTTTCGTGGCACTTTCTTTCATTTGAGCCGTTTTTTCTGCATTGTAAATCACATAAGGACTATTATAATATAATTGTAATATACGCTGAATCAGTATTTTTTGGGTACTCTGAGAAACTAATTTTCTAAATTTAGGATTATCTTGATCATCCAGGGAAGTTAATCTGGAGAAATTCTTATACTGGAATATTTTAGAAAATTCAATGAACTGATCCTCTTGCCAGATCAATATTTCAGATGAATCAATTTCTCTATTAATGAAGCTTATTTCTGCCCCGATCTCTTGAATATCTTCTAACAAAGGCATTGGCTTTTTTAATATTCCATAATTATCAAATATGAGGGTAGCATATTTGACTGCCCATTTCAAAATAGTTTGCCAATTTTTTTCCTTTAAAAAATTAGAAATATCTTTATCAGAAATAGATCGCGTTCTGGCTAAAAAAGGGAATTGCCTTTTAACCGCACGAACAGGATCAGGGAGATTTCTTAAGCTGCTCATAACGGAAAGCTCATATTTTAGCTTTTTGATCACTTCATTAAATTTTGAATAGTCTATTTCAAAAATATATCTTTGTTTCTTATAAGCCTCTAATTTTTGTCTGGCAATTTCATCAAGTTTTTCATACACAATATCTCTAGGGATACGTATATCTTTTTGGGCAATATCTCCTTCTCCATATTCCAGTATATCAGATAAAAATGGTATGGATAGAAAATAAGTAGAAATCAGAACGGTGCTACCAAATAGAATAAAAATTACCTTCTTAGTAATACGTTTACTTCTCTCTTTATTAAAAAAGTAATTTAATCTTAGGGTAACTTTTTTCCATTGCCATTTTTTCATTAGTTTTAACTACAAAAATTTATTATTTTTAGGGATACTCTACAGCAAAATTATTTATCAATAAATCATAAAAAAATTTTTTTCTCATAAACTTATGACAGAATATTGCACCGATGTAAATGGTCAATTATTTTCATTATCCTATTTACAATAACCTATTCTATGTATCACTATTGGTACTTTAGTGTATCTACCATCCAAAAAAATACATTTGATCAGTTTTACAGATCTTTTCCATGGAATATATTTTTTATAAGGTCTATAGTATAAAAGGATTGACTCCATATCAAGCTTATACATATTAGTTCTTATGCCTACGATCAACCAGCTAGTAAGAAAGGGTAGAAAGAAAATTGTAAGTAAAACTAAATCACCTGCTCTACAAACAGGCCCCCAAAGAAGAGGGGTTTGCACAAGGGTAATGACTTTTACTCCAAAAAAGCCAAATTCAGCCCTCCGCAAAGTGGCCAGGGTACGCCTTACAAATGGAATTGAAGCTACCGCCTATATCCCCGGGGAAGGGCATAATTTACAAGAACACTCGGTAGTATTGGTAAGAGGTGGCAAGGTTAAAGACCTTCCAGGTGTCAGATACCATATCGTAAGAGGATCTTTAGATACATTGGGAATCGAAAAAAGGCGTAAAAGTCGTTCAAAATATGGGACTAGAAAACCTAAGGCATAATTCATATGGCTCGCAGAAGAACTAAAAGTCATCTACGTAAAATAAATCCTGATCCTGTATATGGTAGCGTATTAGTTTCTAAATTTATCAATGCAATGACTTGGGATGGAAAGAAATCAAATACTCAAAGATTATTTTATAAGGCATTAGAAGAAATCAAGGCAAATACGGGGGAAGAAGGCATTGATGTTTTTAATAAGGCAATTAATACAGTTAAACCTAGTGTAGAAGTTAAATCCAAAAGAGTGGGAGGATCTACTTATCAGGTACCTGTAGAGGTTTATTCTGCTAGAAAAAAATCATTAGCAATACGCTGGATCATTAAAGCTACCCGCCAAAAGGATGGAAAAACTATGGCTAAGAAATTAGCCGCTGAATTAACAGATGCCTCACGTGAATCAGGCGGCGCCTATAAAAAAAGAGAGGAAGTAAAAAGAATGGCAGAGGCGAATAGAGCCTTTTCGCATTATGCTTGGTAGTATTTCATTATTTTTAACAAACCGCCAAAATTTAAAAATCTACTAAGCAATAGGGGTTAATCTATGTCAAAGAAATTCAATTTAAAAGAATATAGAAACATTGGTATCATGGCGCATATTGACGCTGGCAAAACAACTACCACAGAAAGAATACTATATTATACGGGTAAAACCTATAAGATAGGGGAAGTACATGAAGGTGCCGCCGAAATGGACTGGATGGAACAAGAAAAAGAGAGAGGAATCACCATTACCTCTGCCGCTACGACCTGTTTCTGGAAAGAAAATCAGATCAATATTATAGATACCCCCGGGCATGTAGATTTTACTGTAGAAGTAGAACGTTCATTAAGAGTCCTGGATGGGGCAATTGCTGTATACGATGGAGTTGCCGGTGTAGAACCCCAAACAGAAACAGTATGGCGTCAGGCAGATCGCTATAAGGTTCCCCGTATATGTTTTGTGAATAAACTGGATCGGACTGGTGCTGATTTCTTTAATTCTGTTCAAATGATGCATGACAGATTAGATGCGAATGCCATTCCGATTCAGCTTCCGATTGGTATAGAGACTGATTATAAAGGCAATGTGGACCTGGTTGAATCTAAAGCGATCATATGGAAAGGGGATGACCTCGGTACTACTTTTGATATAATTGATATTCCAGAGAATATGAAAAAAGAATCGGAAGAATATCGATCTAAATTGGTAGAAGCAGTTGCAGAAGCGGATGAATCTCTGCTTGAAAAATACTTAGAAACAGGAGATCTAAGTGCCGAGGAAATCAAGAAAGGATTAAGAAAAGCAACTCTTGAAATGAAAATTTTTCCTGTATTATGTGGTTCTGCCTTTAAAAATAAGGGGGTACAAAGTTTATTGGACGCCGTGATAGATTATCTGCCAAGCCCTATGGATGTACCTGCCGTAAAAGGATTTACTATAGACTCTGAAGAAGACGAAACAAAACCTACGCTAGAACGGAAAGTTGATGAAAATGCTCCTTTCTCATCATTGGCCTTTAAGATCATGACAGACCCTTACGTAGGTAGGTTGACCTATTTTAGAGTTTATTCAGGTGTTCTAAAAAAAGGCTCTTATGTACTAAACAGCGTAACTCATGAAAAAGAAAGAGTGGGGCGTCTATTACAAATGCATGCCAATAGTAGGGAAGAGATTGATGAAGTTAGAGTAGGGGATATAGCCGCGGTAGTTGGTTTTAAGAAGACCACTACAGGAGACACTCTATGTGAAGAAAAAAACCCTATTGTTCTTGAAAAAATGGTATTTCCTGAGCCAGTGATTTCTGTAGCTGTTGAGCCAAAAACAAAGGCAGATCAGGAAAAACTAAGTATCGCCTTAGGCAGGCTTGCAGAAGAAGATCCTACTTTCAAGGTTTATCTGGATGAAGAGACCAGCCAAACCATTATTTCCGGGATGGGAGAATTGCATTTGGAAATTATCGTAGATCGTATGAAACGTGAATTTAAAGTAGAAGCGAATGTTGGTAAGCCTCAGGTTGCTTATAGAGAAACGATCCGTTCTACTGTTGATCAGGAAGGTAAATATATTAAACAAACAGGAGGGCGCGGTCAATACGGACATGTATGGATAAAGTTAGGGCCTCTTGATCCAGGGAGTGGTTTTAAATTTAACAATAAAATTGTAGGGGGTACCATACCAAAGGAATATATCCCCGCTGTCGAAAAAGGAATTAAAGAAGCAATTTTGAGTGGAGTATTGGCTGGCTATCCAGTGGTGGATGTAGAGACAACTCTATATGACGGTTCTTTTCATGATGTTGACTCTTCTGAAATGGCATTTAAAATTGCAGGTACGATTGCATTTAAAGAAGCATGTAAAAAAGCAAATCCTGTTTTATTAGAACCGGTTATGCATGTAGAAGTGGTTACTCCCGAAGACTATATGGGTGATGTAGTAGGGGATCTGAATAAAAGAAGAGGAAAGGTAAGCAGTATGAATCCAAGAGGTAATGTAAGATTGGTAGACTCTATGGTTCCTTTATCAGAGATGTTTGGATATGCGACTGATCTAAGAAGCCTTAGCCAGGGAAGAGCCTCGTATACTATGCAGTTTAGCCGCTATGAAGAAGTTTCACCTAATATAGCAAAAGAAATATTTCAACGTTCTATGGCTAAAGTCACGATTTAAGATCAGGATGACAGTTTTCTAAAAAATCTTCAAAATTATCCCATCCATCTATAAATTTATTTCTTTGGGCAATAGAACAATTCTTAAGTTTTTCAATATCTGTGAACCAGCATACGAAATTAGAATTGCATTTTTCCTTAAAAATTTTTTTAAAGCCCTTATTTCTGGGCGAATATCTTCTTGTATTGATTAAAAATGCATTATTAAATTCTTTTTTGGAAAGGACTCTCTCGAGTGAATAATACTTGAATTTTTCCTGGGTCTTTTTTAATTCATCACGCAATTGAGAATATATTTCTTTTTTTCTTTTTATTTTTTTTTGATCAGATATATCTGAGGCAAATAATTTGATCAATTTCTTTTTATATGATTCAATGATCTCTACAAATATATTGTATTCATCAATAAATTTCTGTTGGTTTTTTTCAGATACTTTTTTATTTTGAACATCTTTCAAATAGGCGATCGCAGCGTACCTGTCAATGAAAGAGGCCAGTGATTCAGAAAAAGAAGAATCATCTTTAAAATATAATTTCTCATGCGCCATCTCATGCAATATTAATTTTATCAAGCCAAATTTACTGTAATTTAAGTATGTAGAAAAAATAGGATCTGAAAAATAACCTATCGTAGAATATGCCCCAATGATAAAATGATAAGTATCATATCCTTCTTTTTTAAACTTATTTTGCCATTCATTAAAAACATCTTTATTAAAAAAACCAAGGTATCCAAAATTACCTACAAAAGGAAAATAAAATTTCTTGATCTTTAATTCAAGAGGATAGGCTACTGTAAGATTCCAGCCTAATTCTTTGCGTTGGATCGGTATGAATTTTTCATAACTCTTTGTTTCTGGCATTTTGTATATTTTTTTACCAAATTCTTTTACAGATTGAATCAGTTTCATTGATTGAATTTCTTTAGAAGTAAATTGAATTCCCTCTATAACACATGTCTCTTTTTCGTTGCAGTTCTTTTTGTTAAATTTATCTATCAATTCATGAATTTGGTATTGATTCGTAAAAATATAAAATTGATGCTCAGCCAAATGGTAAATGAACTTCAGCCAATCGGAATAGATAAATCCAGCAGAAACAATAAGAGTGAGTAAAAAAATAAGTATCTTTTTTTTCATTTTTCAGTATTTATTTTTTTGCAGAATGAAATTGCTTATAGACAATTCTTATAAAATCAAATAAAAAATATACGATCGCCATTGAGATTAAAGGAATGATAAAGAAATCTATTTCCGGATGTTTTAAGGGTAAGTAGAATATATACACGATAGAAAGGGCGATCCCTAAGAAAATAGCCAGATAATTCAAATATCTTTCTGGTGGTATAAACTTTTCAGGATAGTATACTGAAAAAAAATAATGAACTGTTTTAGAGAGCCAAAAGCCTAGCCAGCTTCCCACCCAAATGTCCGATGGAAAATGAACCCCTAAGTATACTCTTGAAATAGACCCCATAGAACCAAGTAGAAGAAAAAGATATGTCTTTGCATGTTTCCCCTGTAAGAATACGGCTAATATAAAAGAAGTAGTGGCATGGCCAGATGGGAAACTATAATTTTTAAGATTGTGCCCTATGATGTTGACCTGATCTGCTCCCATAGAAGAAGCAGGTCTGCTTATTTCAAAAAAATATTTTAAAAAATGTATAAGAATGCCAGCCAGGGCAAGAGAGACCAAAGCCGGTAGAAAGTATTTTTTCCTGATTTTATACAATAAAGAAATGATAATAATGGCCACACTCCCATCGGCTATGGTAGTGATCGTAAGCATGATCAAAGGAAAAATATTTTCTCCATTTTTTAAACTGGCATTAGCATTAATCAGAGTAAAAATACTTTGATCGTATATCTTCAAAAAAAGAAGGATTACACTGAACAGAAACAGGTAAAAAATAAACCTGATCCTTATATCTTGCATTAATTTCTTTAAAGTCTGCATTTTAAAATTATTACTGATTGGATCAATAAAGTATATCTATTTTATCTGTATTGCATCTGAATATATTAATAATTCTTGAACTGCCTCTTATCATGCGGTAAATATTATACTTTATATACCATTCTTGCAGCTTATTATATTCAAAGGAACAAGACTTGACCAAGTCATATTCCAGAAATAGTGGGGGAATATTGATAGACTCCTTTTTAGAAAGCGATTGTATATCCCACTCAGTATATTTATAGGCTGTTACCAGGAAAAACTCTTTTGCCTGGTTTTGCTTAATATTTTGAATATTTTGTAACAGATCTTCTTTTGTTTTGGGGGCCGTTTCATATAGAACAGTATTGTTTCCTGTCCCTATGTTATAAAAACTTATAGTTAGACTTTGAAAATAGTGAAGTAGCAGAGTATTTGGATAGGAAATGATATGCATGGTTTTTTTCTGATCATAGGTTTTTTGGTAAATATGATCAAGAGACTTGGTTACTTCGTATGCCGGGAACAGGCTTCTATTGAATAATATAAATAAATTGAGAGTAAAATAAATTTTGATGGAAACTGTGGTGAATTTATGATTCAATATTTTTTTCATTTGTAAAGAATATCTTTTATTAAATAAAAATAGTATTTCTGATATAAGGGCTGGAATTCCAATGACCAAGGGAAACATAAAACGAAATTCTTTATGCGGTAGAATAAAGTGTATCAATATAAAAGGTACCATTGACCATACCAAAGGATGCTTGTACAAGTAGAAAAAAGAGACCATGATCAAGAGCAATGTAATGATTCCAAAGGGTAATAAAAATGACTCTGCCGATTTTAGAAGATAGCTAATAAAAAAGGAAGAAGTTCCTCCAAATTGAGAAGCTATATCTAAGACAATATTATAATATACATAGTTATAAGGGGCAAACACGAATTCTCCGTATAGCCAATAATCAAAAGATAGAGTGGCTAACAAGATCATCGCTGTTAATGAAAAAAAAGAAATAAATAGAGATTGTGAAAGTTTAAATTTATTCTGGATTATCCATATCCAACTATAGAACCCAAGGATTAAAAATCCGGATTGATATCTAAATTGAAATGCAATGGCAAATAATATTCCCGCCCAAAACATAGATGAAATTTTATTTGGTTTTTTTATTGCAATATAAAATCCGTACCAAAAGGCAATGGCAGACCAATTTTCTGAACTTACTCTTACATTACAGAAAGGGATGAACCAAAAGGTGATTGAAAATGCGATCAGTGTTATAGCAATATTTTTATCTTCTATTTTTTGGACATAGTGTTTTAAAAGCAGCCAGAGTACGCTTAAACCTAGCATACCTGAGATCAATCTCATAAGCATAATAATATGCATCCTGTTTTCCAGGCCTAAAAAATTACTTATTTTTGTAAAAAGATAGACTATAAAAGGCTGCATACCTGGTCTTATTTGTTTATGAAATTCCCAGGTAATATCAGATGGCTTGGATAGATCTAGCTTATGATTGGCAAATTCCAGTATTTGCCAGTGCTCATCCGGATGATAAAATCCAACGCTATAGATCGCATTTAAAATATGGGCAAAGATAGAAATAAGAAAGATAATTTTCAGATGAGTATTGTCTGAAAAATAAGACTTAAAAGTAAAAAATTTATTTATGTTTTTTAGAAACACTTAGCTAGAAATATTTAGATAGTAAACGAAGATTTAAATTAGAAATGCATTGTCAACAGAGATTTATTTATAAAATGTCGCTAACAGTAGAAACTGTTAGCGAGCCTTAGACGAGAGACTAATAAAATATAGACTAATTCTACTGAATAGATATCTACTTAATTTAGATCAACCCATTTATCATTCGTAAACAGATCTTCATCATTACGGAATTCTATCAGCCGTTGCAACAATCTCGTTATAAAATTTTTTTACTGCTGTAAACAGATCTGTAGTGCTGAAGGTAGCATTTAAAGTGGCGGCAGTGGAAAGACCTGGGCCGTTTCTACCCGGGGTACCCGGATTTTGCAGATTGATCCATCTTTTTTCAAAGTTATTGATAATGCTAGAAGATCCATTTCCATTCCTCGCTCTTTGCCAACGGGGGATGTAATAATCCCTGATCAAACCAGACCATACTCTGGCAGAATATTCATAAAGAACCGTAGAACTAGTGCCCCACTGTGTAAGAATAAGGCGTATATTCTTTTCTAAAAATTCATCTGCTGCCGTATTAGGACCTATTGCCTTGGCATCAGCCAGCCATTTTTCTAATCCTCTATTGGGGAGTTGTGTTAAAATGGTATCTATTTTTCTTAATATGGCAATCGCAGAATCAACATTAGGATATTGAGAACGAGGAAGAAAATTCATAATATTTGTAACATGCCCGGCAGCTTTTAAAGAAGCTAATTGCACCACTAATTCTATTAAGTCTAGCTTGAATAAAGGATTTGCGATCAATGTGTTTTTTTGTGATGTTGTAAGCTTTTCATATTCTTGCAGGAGTCCTTTTGTACCTGTTATAAGATCCCTCTTTGCAAAATTGGTTGAGCTAAAACTACTAGCCCTACCATTTACCAGTGTGTTTCTATGATGCCTTTCAACCCCTCTGACCTGCCATTGCCATCTGTATCGATTATATTCATTTGTATCGCTATAAACTGATCGGACGATTTTTTTCCATGCGTTTTGCATTTCTGTTGGGCATATACCCGCATAACGGGAAAGACAATATTTAGCCGCCCAGTCATTGATCCATGTAGTGGTATCATTGATCCAATTATTAAAAGTAAGCCCTGCAACATCAGTCCAGGCCAGATCGGTCATGAACTCGAAATAGGGTTCACTAACATCAATTCCTTCTGGAACAGCACCAAATCCTGCCAGGTTGCCTCGGCTAGCAGCAGGGGTATCCCATACTCTCTTTATGGTTCTCAATGAGATAGGCATATTTCCGGATAAAGGATTGCGGGCGCCAAAATTATCCAGCTGAGTGAAAATCCATTGTTTACCATAATATTGACCAAAGAGTTCCCAACCACCCCAGCCTTTTCTCTGTTCAGTAGTAGTTCCGAACGATGGATGAGTAGAATATGGGTTATTAGCATTATGCCATTTTCCTTCTCTCATATTGATCACCAATACTTTGTCATTTGGTATGGGTGGGTTAGCAATTGCTGTAGTACTTCCATTTAGAAAACTTCTGACTTTATTGCTCCCACTTAACCAATCATTTCTTGTTCCATGGTAGATGAAAGTCCAGCCCTGTACAACCCAGGTGGCTCCAGGGTCGGTTTCATTGATGGCTTCATAGGTGGCTTTACTGACCTGGGCTACTTCGCTTGATGTTGTGGGATTATTCTCGTTATAGGTATCCGCAAGATAGAAATCAAGCCCATCTGAACCATATACTTGATGATATTTTTGAATGAATTTTTTACCCACTTCTTTGAATAGGGTTAGATGAGCATTCGTTCTTGGTACCATATAATTTGTTGTATAAGGATAACCTGCCCAGCCTGATTGTCTGGCTGCCCCATTGCCGAAACTGATTTCAGAGCGTTTCGTAACGAATTCTTGTGGCACAAAGCCCGCAAAAGCAGGCACAACTGGTTTCATCTGCAATTCTCTCATTCTATTCAGTATTCTGATCTGAAGTTCTTTTCTGTTATCTATCCAGTACTGGGGTAATGGCCCGGAATGCTGGTTCAGGTTCCCCATACGATGCCAGGATAAAAAGGCTGGGCCCGGAAAATAATTTCTGAGCTCTGTATCTGTAAGACCATAATCTTCTTTCCATAGTTTTTGCCAAACCGCTTCTACGCCTACCAGAGCAAGCGGAAGATTAACTCCCCTGAGAGCCAGCCAGTCTATTTCTTTTTCCCATCTAGCCCAATCCCAAAATACCATGGAATAGGAAAATGTTACTACATTATAAAAATGATGGAATTGATAGGGGCTTTCTATTGTAACACGGGTCATATCAGGCAGGCGTGCGGGTAAGTTAATAGAACTACCTGTCCATGTGTATTGCCCCAGATTAGATTTTTTAATATAATGATAAAATCCTCTGGCGATGGCTAAAGGATTATTTCCTCTTATGGTTACCCTACCACGACTGGCTTCTACTTGAAATTTACCTACTTTCTTAAAGTTAGCGGGAACGGTAAGCTCTTCTAATACAAAATCATTCAATCTACTACTGTTACTGCTACCCAGCACACGTCTTAATAGTCCTCTGGCAGCCGTTAGGATATCTCTTTTAGCATCTATTATCATAATAGAGGCAGGTTGAGAGCTTTCACCTGTGTTATTTACAGTGTATATCAATAGATAGGGGCATCCAGTAATATCCATATCTGTTATTGTAATAGAGATATTTGTACCAGATGTTAGGATACTCACGAGTATTTCTTCTATTGGGGACGACATTCCAGATTTTTTACTCGTTGCTGAACTACCGCAATATAGATTGTATGAGGTGATCTGTAAATTGACTTCTTCCGTTGCCCTGGTTACGATGAGATCACCGCTTATAATACCAGTAGCAGGATTCGTATCATCAAACCTTAAAGTAATACCGTCTACATTAGGTAATTTACGATCTATTACCATAATAAAGGCAGGTATAGTGCTTTCACCAGTATCATTTTCAGTGTGTATCAATAGATAGGGACAGTCAGTGATATTCATATTTGGTATTGGAATAGTGATAACTTCCCCAGGTGTTAGGGTACTCACGAGTACTTCTTCTATTGCAGATGTTTTAGTCGTTGCTGAACTACCGCAATATAGATTGTATGAGGTGATTTCTAAAGTGACTTCTTCTGCTGCCCTACTTGCGATGATAAGATCACCGGCTATAATACCAGTATTAAGATTCGTATCCTCGAAATTTTGAGTGATACCGGTAGTAGTAGGCAAGGCAAGGGGCGTTTCCATATCTGTTACCATAATAAAGGCAGGTATAGTGCTTTCACCAGTATCATTTTCAGTGTGTATCAATAGATAGGGACAGTCAGTGATATTCATATTTGGTATTGGAATAGTGATAACTTCCCCAGGTGTTAGGGTACTCACGAGTACTTCTTCTATTGCAGATGTTTTAGTCGTTGCTGAACTACCGCAATATAGATTGTATGAGGTGATTTCTAAAGTGACTTCTTCTGCTGCCCTACTTGCGATGATAAGATCACCGGCTATAATACCAGTATTAAGATTCGTATCCTCGAAATTTTGAGTGATACCGGTAGTAGTAGGCTTAGGCAAGGGAGGGTTGGGTATATTTGTTGGCATATCTATTACCATAATAGAGGCAGGTTGCATGCTTTCACCAGTATCATTTTCAGTGTATACCAATAGATAGGGGCAGTCAGTGGCCCTCCTATATGGTATTGTAATAGCGATATCTTCCCCAAGTGTTAGGTTACTCACGGGTAATTGTATTAGGGGTGACGTTCCAGATTCTTTATTCGTTGCAGAACTACTACAATATAAATTGTATGAGGTGATTTTGAAATTGACTTCTTGCGTTGCCCTACTTACCATAAGATCACCGCTGATAACACCAGTATTAAGATTCATATCCTCGAAACTTAGAGTGATACCGTTCACATTGGGCAAGGGAAGCATATCTGTTTGCATATCTGTTACCATACTAGAGGCAGGTTGCAGGCTTTCACCATTATCATTTTCAGTGTATATCAATAGATAGGGGCATGCAGTGATATCCATATCTGTTATTGTAATGGTGATGTTTTCCTCAGACGTTAGGCTACTCACGAGTACTTCTTCTATTTGAGATATTTCAGAATTTTTTTCTGTTTCTGAGCTACCGCAATATAGATTATATGAGCTGATTTCTAAATTGTCTTCTTGCGTTGCTCTGGTTACCATGAGATCACCGCTTATAATACCAGTATCAGGATTCGTATCCGTGAAACTTAAAGTGACACCGTTTACATCAGGTCTTTCTGATAGATTAATATTTGGTATTTCTATATTATCACAATGAAGTGATAAAAAAATCACCCCTGAATACATAAAACTGACCAGCAAAATAAAAATATATTTTGTCTTTATCCGATATAGAATTTTTTGAATCTTTAGCTTTTGAAATAATTGTTTCATTAAAATGTCCTCCTGAATTTAAGCCTATAAACAATATCAAATTTATAAATGTATTACGTCAACCTTTTTTTTAAATGTTGATATAAAATAATAGTCTCCCTGAATCTGTTAAGGTTATTGTTGGAAAAGATTTTTTTTACTTTACTCTGTTATAACTACTTAAATAATGCATAAAAATAGATGAAATGACCCAGGTTAATTGTAATTTAATTGGATAGACCAAATTAATGGTGCGGTTTATTTTTCTTAAAATTTTTGTTTATGCTTATTTTGAGGAAGTAATTAAAGATGAAAAAAATATCTTTTCTTACGATAATGATACAATATGCGAATAGCTGATTTAAATTTCTATAGAAATATTTTAAAAAAGGTTTTATTATTTATTTCATTTTCCATTGGGCATTTATCTGCCCAGGATTTTCTTTCCGGGGCAAGCTTTCTTGAATTGCCGTTCAACGCTTACCAACAATCTGTTGGATCAACGGCAAGTGCAGAAGGGCTGGACGCAATAAACTATAATCCTGCTGCGACAAGCCAACCAGAAAGAAGATCCCAAATATACTGGGAGGTTGCCGGAAGTTATCTTCAACTTTCAGAAGATATACTTTTCACCAATCTGGGTTACATACATCGTTTGCCAAATGGATTTGGTACTACGGGAGTATTGGTTTCTTTTCTAAACCATAGTTCTATAGATTCTTTAGATATTTTAGGAAATGTATTGGATAGTATTACAGCATATGACCTGGCATTAGGGGTAAATTATTCCATTGAATTCATCAGCAATTTTTTTCTGGGAGCAAATCTTAAATTGATAAATCAAAAATTAGATGTTTTCAATGGATTTGCATTCGCTGCAGATGTAGGGATAAAGGGATATTTTGAAATAGATGGAAATGATCTCTGGATATCTATTGCTGCAAATAATTTTGGCAGTGACATTAAATTTGAAGAAGAGGGCACCCCATTGCCAGGTAAAATTCATAGTTCTATTAGTTTTACTTTAAGAAACTATATTCCTACTTGGCTGGCATTGGATATATCCCCTCAATTTGCTTACAATATTCTGGGTTTTTATGATGCGGGGGCTGGATTGGATGTAATATTTACTCCATTGAATTCCATTGAATTATATCTACAAAGTAAATATATTTATAGTCCAGAAGCGCAAATATTTTCATTTGGTACAGGAGGTAAATATAAGATCGGTTCTTATAAAATTGATCTTGGCTTTGGTATTAATCCAATTGCCATTATAGGAATTGAATATATGATCTCCGGAAAAATATCCTATAGTTTTGGTATAGGCCGACTGCCAAAAGTTAAAGCAGTCGATTTTGGAACAGATTTAGAAGATCAAACTGAATTGGACGATCGAGCAATAACTCCTCAAGAAATACCTTCAGAGATAGAAGAAGATATTCAACTAGAAGAAGAAGAAGAGCAAAAAACAGAAGAGTGACAAAAATATTTTTTTATTCTTTTGCTAAGGAACAGCATTCATAATACTTTTTATAGTGAAATAACTTCAAGGGGCATATAAACAGATGAAATTGATAATAAATTCTTTTTGAATCATTTCATGCATCTCACTTTTATAAAAAAGAAGAATTAATTTCCAGAGTGAGGCAAATAAAGACGATTCTATAATAAGAATATGCTGGAAATCATACTCGTCTTATTATTTATCTTCTTTTTTTTATTCTTACTATTAGCATACCAATACTATAGAGATTTTAAAATAAAAGTATATTCAAAGAAAGTAAAAATAAAAAAGGTAGAAATTCCTTCTTCCATTGATCTTCAGCATTGCTTATATCTGGTGAAACAAGGTTATTTTTATAGAGATGAATTACTGAATGCTATTTCAGCAGATAATGGTTCAAGCTGGTATGTTATCCATAATGGAGATGATGATATTAATGAAGCTATTCCCTTAGAAGAGAAGCATCCACATGTTTTGATCAATCCGTATGAATGGGATAAGCTAAAAAGGTATGTAAAAAAAAATGGACCAATTACACTTGAAGATGAGATAGGACTTTCTTTGCTAGAAGAAGCAGGATTTGAAATCCGTACTCGCTATCTTTGATCATTTCTGTTATGCGGTAATTTGGATCATTAAAATAAAAACCATTGGAAATATACATTTGAAAAAGAAGTTATTCATAAAATTTTGTTTATTATTTTTAGCCATCTCTCCTCTAGCTACTTCCGAGGTAGAAGATACTATCTCAAATTCAAAAGAAATAAAAGAAGCAGAAGAAACAAAAGTAAATGCTTCTAAAACATGGGAAGCTGATTTGATAAAACCTTATCATGAAAAAAGTAGAATACCCCCTTATCAACTTTCTTTGATAGACTTTATTGCGCCAGGATTTGGAATGTTCTATTTAGAAAAATATTATTGGGCAGGTGGATATGCCCTACTGAAAATAATGGGGGGTGTTGCCATATTTTTTGCCTACCAGAATTATAGTTTCTGGAATTCTACCTTGAATTCATCCACTGTACAGCAAAGCCAAGGCACAAATAATTTAATTGAAGTCCGTGAAAAATCAGAATCTTTAACATACCAGAGCATTAAGCAAAATGCGGAAACTGCCTTCTTATGGTTCTTATATTCGGTGATCACGCAAGCTGTCATTTATGGAATAAGCTTTTGGCATACTTGGTTTGAGGCTAATAAAATATACGAAAATTCCAGACCATTCTACCAAATAGATTTAGAGCAAAAAAAAGACTATAGTAATCAATTTAATTTTAAAGTAAAATTTGGATATCAAAAAAGATTTTAGTTTCGCCTATCAATCCTTTTTAAAACACGTAATTTAGCTGAACGTGATCTTGGGTTTTCAGAAATCTCTTCGGCCTGAGGACGTATAGGTTTTTTAAACATAACTTCAAACTCGGGGCTAATTTTGTTATGTGTTTTCTCTGCTAATTTTCTAAAAGTATGTTTTATAATTCTATCTTCCAGAGAATGAAAACTGATTACGATCAATTTCCCCTGGTGATTTAAAAGTTGAGGCATAAAACTAAGTGCTTTTTGTAAGTGCATTAATTCATTATTGATATGAATTCTAAATGCCTGAAAAGTTTTAATATAAGGATGCCGAATAGTATGTCTTCTGCTTTTACTCTTGCTGAATCTACGGTAAACATAGGAACATATTTCTTTGATCTGTTCTGTATACATTATGCCTTCCTTGTTTTTATCTCTGCGTGATATAATTTCTCTGGCAATTTTAGGTGCCAATCGTTCTTCACTAAATTCAAATAATATCTTTTTAATTTCATCCTCAGTAGCGTTTTTAAGCCAGGAATGAACAGGAATGCCATTCCTTTGATCTAATCTCATATCCAATGTCTCATTCCTTTTATATGACATTCCGCGATCAAAATGATCCAGGTGCAGGCTAGAAATGCCTAGATCCAGAAAAATGATATCGAAAGAAGAAATTGCTTTAAAAGGATTATCTGCGTAATTAGAGCAGTGGATCTTAACTTTAGAGAGTAATTTTTTACGCCGCAATCTCTCTTTAGCAACCATGATCATATCTTGATCACAATCGCAGGCAAATGCAATTCCATTCGGATGATTAAATTCAATCCATTTCATGAGATGCCCCGCTGTACCTAAAGTAGCATCCCAAATTTTAGGCGTTTTGCTGGATATATGCTTAGAAATAGATAGAAATTCTTTCAGTAAAACAGGTACATGACTTTCAGAAAAAGATAAATGATTCAAGTAGAAGCCAGTTCTATTTTGCTATCTGAATAAGAAGATGGAGATGCTTCATTGGGTCCTTTAGAAGATTCCTTACCATCTTCTTGTTTGAATTCATCCCAAATAACATCAATTACCTGTTCATCTGGCAGATATTTATCTTTCAGTTTTTTTATCATTGCAGCAGAGATTTTTAAAAAACGAAAGGTCAATTTATTATTCTGAAAATCAACCTGTGCTTTTACAGGCGGTTTCAGTTTGCCCTCTAAAAATTTTAGGGAAAGTTCATCTTCAATTTCTTTTTCAATGAATCGCTTTAAAGGACGAGCTCCGTATTTTTCATCATATCCTTGTTTAGCCAGGTATTGCTTTGCATTCTCTGAGACGGATATATATATATCCTTATGGATGGTATTTTGATTCATTTCGTATATTAAGATATTCACTATGTTCAATACGCTCTTTTCATCCAATGAATCAAATACAATAACATCATCAACCCTGTTTAAAAATTCAGGACTAAAATATTTTTTAGTTTCTTCTAAAATTTGATCTTCTTTGGCTTTTTTCTTTTCTTGTATATCTCCAAAGCCCATTTTACCGCCTTTCAATAGATATCTGGCTCCAATATTAGAAGTCATAATGATAATAGTTTCTTTAAAATTGACCTTATGCCCCATTGTATCTGTCAGTTCTCCTTCATCTAATATTTGAAGTAAAATATTGTGCACATCTGAATGAGCTTTTTCAATTTCATCAAATAGTAATATAGAATAAGGCTTTCTTTTTACTGCTTCCGTTAATTGGCCTCCTTCTTCATAGCCAACATATCCTGGAGGAGAACCTATGAATTTGGCAATGGAATGCATTTCCATATATTCACTCATATCAAATCTCATTAAAGAATCCTTGGATCCAAACATGAATTTTGCCAGCATTTTTGCCAATTCTGTTTTACCTACTCCTGTGGGGCCTAAAAAGATAAAAGAACCTATAGGACGATTGACTGCCTTGAATCCCGACCTGGACCTTCTTACAGCTTTAGCGATCTGATGAATGGCATTTTTTTGGCCAACGACATATTCTCCTATTTTTTCTTCCATACTTACTAATTTTTTAGATTCAGAAGCCTTTAGTTGCTGCAATGGAATACTAGTCCATTCTGACATTACCCGTACAACATCTTCTTCTAAAATTCTAATTCGCTTTTCTTTTTGTTTTTTGCGCCAATTGGACAATTTCTCATTATATTTTTTCTCTAAGGATACAATTTCATCTCTTAATTGAGCAGCTTTCTCATATTTTTGCAAATAAACCATTTTATCTTTATCCTTGGCCATATTGATCATTAAATTTTCAAAACTCTTGAGTGTCTTGGGGATGACTGAATTTTTTAAACGTGCCCTTGCTCCTGCCTCGTCTAATATATCAATTGCTTTATCTGGCAAATATCTATCTGTAATAAACCGATTTGAAAGCCTCACTGCTGCTTGTATGCTATCTTTTGTATATATTACTCCGTGGTATTTTTCATAACTTTTTCTTAACCCGGATAATATCCGAATGGTATCTTCCAGGCTAGGTTCATCTACCATGATCATTTGGAAACGCCTCTCTAAAGCAGAATCTTTTTCTATATATTTCTTATATTCTTTTATAGTGGTGGCTCCTATGCATTGTATTTCTCCTCTGGCTAAGGCTGGCTTTAGAATGTTTGCTGCATCAACTGCCCCCTCTGCTGCGCCCGCTCCTATAATGATATGAATCTCGTCAATGAATAATATTACATTTTTATTTTTACGAACCTCATTCATGATCTTTTTAAGGCGGTCTTCAAACTCTCCTCTGTATTTAGTGCCCGCTATCAAAGCGGCAACATCTAAAGAGTATACACTCGAATCAAATAAAGCCTCTGGTATTTCTTTATTCAATACTTTTTGTGCCAAACCTTCTATAATAGCTGTTTTGCCCACTCCCGCTTCACCTATTAAAATTGGATTATTTTTTGTTTTTCTGGCTAAAATCTGAACCACTCTTTCTGTTTCTTTTTCCCGACCAATTACAGGATCAATTGCATTCTCACTGGCCATCTTTGTAAAATTACGTGAATACTCATCTAATACAGATGTTTTGAACTGTTCTTTTTTAACTTGTTGGCCAAAACGAAAATTTACCTGACTCTCTTGTGGTAAGCCCAGGGTTTGGTTCAATTCATTTCGTATTACCTGATAGGTGACATTAAAAGGAGATAAAGAAGCAGCGGCTATGGAAGAAGTATCTCTTAAAATGGCCAGTAAAATATGTTCTGAACCAATATAGCTATGCCTTAATTTACGCGCTTCTTCTCTGGAGTATTCTAGTACCCTCTGTACTTTGTCGCTGCTTACAGGATCGACAAGTAGAGTTATTGAATCCTGATCACATCTTTTTTCAATTTCTTTTTTTAGATCTGTCAAGGAGACATTTAAATTTTGTAATATTTTAATGGCAACGGAGTCTTGTGCTTTTAAAAGGCCCAATAGAATATGCTCTGGCCCCAAGTATTCGTGCCTTAAACGCTTTGCCTCTTTAGGGGCATATTCATTAATTACCTTTTTTACTCTATTTGTAAAGTCAAACATACATCTCTCCTAACTTTGTGAGGAATAATCAATATATTTTTCAAGGAAGTCAAGAAAAAAATAAAATTGTGTTTGAAATTCTATCTCTGTTTTAAAAAAATACCTCACAATATTTTTTAGATACTCTATATTATTAGACGATCATATTAAAAAATTTAGTTGATCAACATTGAAAAATTAAGTTGATTACAATTTTCACGCTTATATTGGGTAAATTAAAATGAAATTTGCAAAATTAGAGGGTCTGGGTAATGACTATTTGTTTATAAGTGAAGCCCCTAAAAATCCATCCAGGGCTGCCCGGCTTTTATGCGACCGTCATTATGGAGTGGGGGCAGATGGTTTGGTCTTAATTTCAAAGCCTACTTTAAAAGAAGCCGACGTAAAAATTCGTATTTTTAACCCGGATGGTTCAGAGGCAGAAATGTGCGGAAACGCAATCAGATGCCTGGGTAAATATCTGCATGATCATGGAAAAATAAAAAAGCAAGAGATAAACATAGAAACCATTTCTTTTCTAATACCCATCATATTAATGGTAAGGGATGGGAGAGTTTATAGAGTTAAAGTGGACATGGGGGAGCCTGTTTTTGAAAGAAGTAAAATTCCGGTACAATATGCTCCCGGAGAAGAAAATAATAAAGTCTTTAATGAAAAGCTCTATCTGGAAGACCAAACTTTTGAATTTACAGCTTTATCCCTTGGAAATCCCCACTGCGTTATATGGGTAGATGGACTGGGAGAATTTGAAGTGGAAAAGTATGGCCCAATGATAGAGACTTATTCTCTTTTCCCTAAGCGCATTAATGTTGAATTTATCGAAATGGTGGATGAAGACATGGTTAAACAAAGAACATGGGAAAGGGGGGTAGGGGAAACACTGTCCTGCGGTACAGGGGCATCTGCATCTGTTATCTCTGGTGTTTTGGCAGGAAAGCTAAAACGGAAATCCAAGGTAAGTTTTAAGGGGGGGGTATTAGAAGTATATTGGTCTGAAAAAGATAATCATGTATATATGACAGGCCCATGTAAAGATGTTTTTGAGGGTAAAACAAATATTATTTGAGACCCAAGATGTACTTTCAGGATATTATCCAAACCCTGAATCAATACTGGTCAAAAGCAGGTTGTCTGATCGCTCAAGGTACAGACATAGAAGTAGGCGCCGGTACTTTTAATACACATACTTTTTTACGCTGTCTGGGACCAGAACCATTCAGGGTAGTATACGTAGAACCATCCAGAAGACCCACAGATGGTCGCTATGGAGAAAATCCAAACAGATTGCAGCATTATTATCAGTATCAAGTGATCTTAAAGCCATCTCCTGAAAATTCACAAGATATTTACCTAAAATCATTGCAGGCTATTGGCATTCAACTGGAACAGCATGACATACGTTTTGTGCAAGATGATTGGGAGTCACCCACTCTGGGGGCCAGTGGATTAGGTTGGGAGGTTTGGCTAGATGGCATGGAGATAACACAGTTTACTTATTTTCAGCTTTGTGGTTCTATTCCCCTAAAACCAGTTTCTTTGGAATTAACCTATGGTTTGGAAAGAATTGCAATGTATTTACAAAATAAGGATAATGTATATAATTTAGACTGGAATTCAGAAATAAAATATGGAGATATCCATAAGCAAACTGAATTTGAATATTCAGTCTATAATTTTGAATTAGCCAAAATTGATCAATTAAAAGAATGGCTATGGGAATATGAAAAAGAATGCAAGAGGATATTAGAGCATAAAGGTGCAAAACTAGTATTTCCTGCTTATGACTATCTTTTAAAATGCAGCCATACTTTTAATTTATTAGATGCAAGAGGTGCTATTTCTACTTCAGAAAGGGTCAATATCATTGCCAGGATAAGGCATCTGGCTCAAAAAATAGCTTCCCGATATTTAAGTATTAGAGAAGAAAAGGGATTCCCCTTGCTAAAAAATATTCCTATTGGAAAATAGTCTTAAAAAATTGCTGCATGCTTTTCCAGGAAGATTCATCTGCTTCTTTATTATATGCAATTCCAGTTGATTTGTCATTACCCGCAGACCAGCGCGTGAAACCATGTACTGCCCCTTTATGAGAAACAAATGTAAGATCCACATTTGCCTTTTTTAGGGCTTCTCTAAATTGTTCCACTTTTTTTGCAGGAATGAACTTATCTTCTGCTCCATGATGGATCAATAATTTGGTCTTTATTCTATTTGCCTCTTTGTTATTGGGCGGTTCAAGTGAACCATGGAAACTAACAATTCCTTTAATATCTTCACCTGAATAAGCAAGCATCAATGCGGCTTTTCCTCCAAAGCAATAACCGATTACGGCTATATTATTCGTGTCTACCATTGGATTACTTTTTAAAATATCCAGAGAAGTTTTCATTCTACCTAGCATAAGGCCAGGTTTTTTCAGATATTTACCCATTAAGGCAGCAGCCTCTTTATGGTCTTTTGCCCGGATACCCTTGCCATACATATCCATGGCAAAGGCAACATACCCCAGCCTTGCAAGCATGTTACTCCTTTTTTTGACATAATCACCCAGCCCGGTCCATTCGTGAATCAATAGTATACCTGGTTTTTTCTTATCCCATTTTTTTGGATGTGCCAGATAACCCTGCAAAGGTTTGCCTGCATGAGAATAATATGTATTTTTTGTAATAATTTTAGGATGGTCTTTGCCAGATGGAAGATTCTTTTCTTTGCATGCTACAAAACCAAGGTTAATGCAGATAAATAGTATAGTGAATCGATATTTTTTCATTGAATCCTCTTGATCATTTCACAATCATTTAATATTTTTTAATATTTCTCTTTTAATTTCTTCTGTATCCACAACTCTATCTGAGCCGTCAGAGGATAGATCCATAGTGCGAAACCCATTGGCAATTGTTTTACGAATAGAATTTTCAATTATTTCTGCTTCCTCATCCATTTTAAAGGAATAACGCAGCATTAAGGCTGCAGAAAGTATCTGGGCCATTGGATTCGCAATTCCTTTGCCTGCAATGTCTGGGGCAGATCCACCTGCTGGTTCATATAATCCAAATGTATACCCTGTTTTTTCTACCTCTCCTATAGAAGCGGAGGCCAGCATTCCAATAGAACCGGTGATCTGAGAAGCCTCATCTGAAAGTATGTCTCCGAATAAATTGGGACATAATACCACATCGAACCCAGATGGATCTCGGATCAACTGCATAGAGGCATTATCTACATATAAGTGATTCAGTTCTATTTGAGGGAAATGGGAATGGACTTCATTTACCACTTCTCTCCAAAAAACCATAGATGAAAGTACATTTGCCTTATCAATGCTATGCACTTTTTTATTTCTTTTCATGGCCGATTCAAAGGCGATCCTGGCAATCCTTTCTATTTCATAGCGCTTGTAGATCATTGTATCAAAGGCTTCTTCAGATCCATTTCCCCCTCGCCTCCCCTTTGGCCTTCCGAAATAGATGCCTCCTGTAAGTTCCCTGACGACCAGCATGTCTACTTTTTTAGAAAGCAGGTCTGCTCTGAGGGGGGATGCTTTTTTTAATTCAGGATAAATTATAGCTGGCCTTAGGTTCGCATATAGCTTAAAGTGTTTTCTAAGAGGTAAAAGGGCTGCCCTTTCTGGTTGTTTTTCCGGAGGTAGATTTTCCCATTTAGGCCCGCCCACAGATCCAAACAGGATGGCATCAGAATCCTGGCAAATATGCATGGTCTCATCTGGTAATGCATTGCCTGTTTTATCAATAGCGATGCCCCCTATTAAGGCTTCTCTATAAGTGAATTTATATTTACTCCTGGAGGTAGCTTTTTGAAGCACTTCCAAGGCAACCTGCATTACTTCTGGTCCGATTCCATCTCCACTGAGTACGGCTATTTTAATTTCCATTTTGTTATTCCTATTTATGTTAAAGTAGAATTAAACTTTAAGGAACATACAAAATACACCGATTCTTTTTGTCTATACATAAAACATTATTTTAAACCTTATACCCAAAATATGAAAAGCAGCATTATGCTTATTTCTTTTCACCCAAGGGCACTGCGGGGCTGTCTAAAAAGGGAGTGATTTTTCATTGACTTTGCCAATACAGGCGCTTAATAAGAGTCTTTTGAGTAGTATTTGGGGAACAGCCTGCGGCTGGGCTGGAGGTATAGTTTTATTTCTATATTTTTGGGTTTTATCTCATTTAAAGTGACTTTTTTCCTGAATATCACTTTTTTTACCTTCTTTTTAGCCCCCTGCGCAGCCAGTAGGCTGTTTTCCGAATAAGAGGGGCGCACCTCTCCCATGATCCCCTGATCCAAGACGGTCTAAACCATAAGCATAGGAAGAAAATTGCTTCATCGCATACCGATACATCTTTACTAAATTATAGCTGGTATAGAACATACCTGTCTCTGTTCGGACTTTATCAATGCCCCCTGCATATCCGTCTGGATACGGTGGTACAATCATCATCACTGATACAGCCGGGAGCATATTGCATGATGATATTCCGTTTCTTATGACCAAAAATGGTCTCTACCTCAAAGCCTCTGCGTTTCGATAAAGCCCGCCCCTCAGAGCTGCGAAGCTGCTTCCTCGCCTTAACTTTTAGTCTGTCATAATTAGCGCTGATATGAAGACTACGGGCTTTGCCCCTGGTGCAGAACTGTTTTAATGAACAACCAGAACAATCTTCTTCTCTGGCGGAATAGACTTTAACATTGGCTCTATAACCGTTAACTGTTTTTCTTGATAACTTCTCTTTAATAAATGTCAGCACCTTGCCCTGAGGACAGCGATAAGTATCAGATGATTTTTCATAAATAAACTGATCTTTGCAAACCTTTGCCTGATGATACTTTTTTGTCTTTTCAGGATGATAGGTAGAATACTTCACATTAGCTTTTATATCTTTATCTTCTAAATGTTGATAGTTCTCTTCACTGCCATAGGCAGAATCCGCTGTAACCGAATCTGCTTTTACGCCTGTATTTTTCTCTGTGCCATCGACTAAATCAATCAGTTTATCAGTATCACCTGAGGTCTGCGAGATGGAGTAATCTAAAACAAACCCATCACTCGTGGCAACACCCTCATTATATCCAGGCTTGATCACTTCGTCTTTTTGAAACATAGCTATCGCATCGGGGTCTGTCTTCGAATAGCTCCTACGCTTACCTAATAATAATTTTGAATAATTATATTTCTTGTTTTTAATTGTGAATTAACATCTGTGATCATCTTATCTATATCAGAATCCGAGAAGTTCCTGTTACTTGTCTCAGAGTAATCACCATTACCGTATTCTTTACCCTCTGACTTCTCAATGCGAGAAATATAGGAAAAAAGCATGTCTAACTCTGATTCTATCTTCGCTGTTTGGTTTTTTACACGCTTGCCCCAGATCACCTTATGACGATTCGCATCTGCCTCGAATTTAGAATGATCTATGAAAATATCTTTAGCAGTAATAATACCATTCTTTATACCTATTTGAATCACCTCCTGGAATATCTTTTTTATATCTTTCTCTAAACGAGAACGAAAATTATTCAGGGTACGAAAATCTATGATCTTATTCCCACTGAGCCACTTAAAGGCAATGTTCTCTCTAAGCAATTTAGCTACCCCACGACAGCTATAGGTCTTGTAAGTAAGAGCCAGAAGCCACACACTTAACAATAACCTGGGATTATAGGCGCTGGCTCCCCCACCTTTATAGCTGGATATAAGAGAATCAATATTGATTTTGTCCATAGCAAGCTTGATAAAGCGTGCAATATAAAACTTAGGCAGGGATTGCTCAATATCCTCCGGAAAAAGCTCTCTCTGTCCTGTATCGTATTCCTTAAAGGTTACCTGCCTGTGTAGATATTTCTTATCATTTACCTCTTGCGGAGGCAGGTCTGTAAATAAAAGTGAATTATTCTGAGACATAACGTAGAATAGAGCAAAATCGATTTATCCTGACAAGTAATTATAATAGACTTTTTCTCGTAAGCCTTTTTAGACAGCCCCGCAAGAGTTAATGTTACCGTTTGGGCACTATTCCAATCAGCAGAAGTGAAAGTGAGGGTGATCAATTCATCTGGCATATCAGCAGTCTGAGTACCAGAGCTTAATTCTAAATTATCGGGGGAATTGGCAGGTAGGCTGATTTGGATCATTACATCATTAGAAGGCTCTGTGTTTAAGACTATTGTATAGCTGTATGTATCCTCCCCCCCTCTGTGAGATTGATAATGGAAGGCAATTCGAAATTATCTTTTTCATAGATGATCAACGGTGTTTCATCACATGCATTCCCTATGCCGTTATCATCTCTGTCTCTTTGATCTGCATTGGTAACCTCAATGCAATTATCATTCACATTTCTAACGCCATCTCCATCTGAATCACAGAAAAGATCATCTAATCCGCAGGGTATCGTATCAAGCACAAGATCGACTATCTTTGCCCCTTCTGTAACACAGCTAAAAATATTATATTCATCATCTATTTGCGGAGCCAACCTATTGATCGTGTGGTTGCTGATGCTATAACCTGTTCCTTTAAAGCCTCCTGAAAAACAATTTTCTGCATTTCCAATGGGCATAAATTCCATGTTCTCCATGTCAATATGAGCTTCTAATTGATAATATTTACTCAGATCATAAGTTGTATTTTCAAATCCTATCAAAGAAAGTTGTTCTGGCACACAAATACGATAAGCTACTCTTTCTGTACCTTTTCCCAGCATAGAGTTCATGTCTTGTGCATTATTGTAGCCTTCACATATAGTGGGTAGAGTAAACTCTTCTAATCCAGAACGAAGGCCATGTTCTGTACAGCCAATGGTATAAACTCCCAGAATAATGATGTAGATCAAAGACTTTATCTTTTTATGAAATAGGGATTTGAAAAGAAGAACATTCATTTTATGCGATAACCTTAATTGTAGTTGAAGATATTAAAAATATAATTTTTGATAATTACCTTAACTATACTTATTATATAGTAGCCTAATTAAGTTGTAAAGCATAAAATTTGATCCACATTTAGACATTTCTGAATACTAGCATTTATGCTTATGCCATATCAGAGATTTTATTGGAATAAAATGATTAAAACAGCTTCTTAAAATGTGTTAAATATGTTATTTGGTTATTACTGCAAGCTGTAAAGAACCTTTTGGTCAAAGTGAATGCCTTTTGAATCGAGGACGATAGTTCTTGCCTTTTCTTCTTACCTCAAAATGCAAATGGGGACCAGTGGATATACCCGAATTTCCTGAATAAGCGATCAATTCTCCTTGTTTAACAAAGGTTTTTTTATGATGAATGATCTTTTTAAGATGCCCATATAGAGTTTGATACCCATTAAGATGCTGTATAATAATAACCTTGCCATATGAAGGCAAATAACCCTTAAAAATAATTTTTCCATCTGCAGAAGCCCTTACCTTGCTATTCATTTTGCATGCAATGTCGATTCCTTTATGGAATTTCTTTTTATTGCTGAAAGGATCTTTTCTGAATCCATATCCAGAAGATATTCTCCCCGATACAGGCCTTATGAATATGCGCAAATCCAGATATTTTCTTTCATGCGGTGAAAATTTAGATCCGGGGATAAAGTATAGATTTTTCTTGCCCGGTATTTTTTCAATTTTTTTCTGATCAATAGAATATTTTTGAGATAGTTTTGCTTTATCACCATATACTGCAATACCTCTCATATTGGGAATCAGCCAGGATTCTTTTAAATTAATATCCCACAAAGAAGATAGTCTATTTACACTAGAAAGAGTATCATGATCCTGCATTGTTTTAGCCATAATAGAAAAAAAATTGTCCTTTTTCTGAATAATATATTTTCTCCATTTAATATTGATGGCCTTTTTCTTATGCCAAAGCCTTAAATTTTGCTTTAATTCTGATCTTAATTTTTTAATTTCCGTATTCTGATAAGATAAATTCTGTATGGAGATCATATTCAGAAAAATTTGAAAATTAAGTATAAAAGATAGAAACATAAAAATTATATACATTCTTGCGGTAAGCAAGATGAATTTAGAAAATATATTTTTGCTTTTTTTGAAGAGATATGGATGAGAGTATATGTTTTTTTAAGCAATTTATTCAATTTTCGACAAAAAAATTAGAAAAAATTAAAAAAAAAGTTGACCTTGAATTTAATATTATAAAGATTGGACTCAATCTAAATTTAAAGGAGATTTTTATGTCTGATTTGAATGGAAGTAAAACACATCAAAATTTAAAAGACGCATTTTCTGGAGAATCCCAGGCGAACAGGCGTTATCTATATTTTGCTAAACAGGCAGATGTAGAAGGGTTACCTGATGTAGCGGGTCTTTTCCGTGACACAGCGGAAGGCGAAACTGGGCATGCTTATGGCCACTTGGATTTTCTGAGAAAAGTAGGCGATCCTGCAACGGATAAACCCATTGGAAATACCAGCCAAAATCTTCAGGCTGCTATAGCAGGTGAAACTTACGAATATACAGATATGTACCCTGGTATGGCCAAGACAGCCAGGGAAGAAGGTTTTGTAGAAATTGCAGACTGGTTTGAAGTTCTTGCCAAAGCTGAAAAGTCGCATGCAAATCGCTTTCAACAAGGCTTTGATTCGATTAATTGAAAATTTTTTTGTATAAAGTATCGCCATAAGATTGACTGGAATAAAATGAGCATTCCAGTCAATCATCTAAAGAATTAATTTAATAGCGTAAACTTATTATGTGCTTATATTAAGAATGTCATGATCTCATTAAAAGATAAAACGAATACGATCTACGATCCTAACAATCCTGTTTATTGGAATGAAGACTCTCTACATAAAGAGATGGATAGAGTCTTTGACATATGTCATGGATGTAGAATGTGTTTTAACTATTGTGGTTCCTTTCCTTCTTTATTTGAAGCCATTGATGAAAGAGCAGACGGGATTGTTTCTAATATCTCTCAAGAAGATAAAGAAAAAGTAGTAAGCGAATGTTTTCAATGCAAGATATGCTATGTTAAGTGCCCTTATACAGACCAAGACAACCATGAATATGATTTGAATTTTCCGGCTCTAATGCAAAGATCAGTTCATATAAAGGCCAAAAAAAATGGAGTATCTTTTAAAGATAAGATATTGCAAAATGTTGATCTGGCTGGGAAAATGAACTCTGGCTGGATGTCTTTTATCATAAACAGACTCTTTCAAAATAACTTTTGTAGGTCTATTTTCCAGTTTATATTAGGAATCCATAAAAATAAAAAAATGCCTTCGTTTGCTAAAATACCATTTGCAAAATGGTATAAATCATTTAGAAAAGAGAATAAGGCAATTGAAAATAGTCAATTAAAGGCAGTTCTTTTTTCTACTTGCTTTGTAAATTATAATGACCCTCAAATTGGTAAAGATGCCTTATTCGTTTTAGAAAAAAATAATGTTAAGGTGATTCATCCCGAACAAAATTGTTGTGGAATGCCAGCCTTGAATAGCGGAGACCTCAAATTAGCCATTAAAAAAATGAAACAAAATATAGAATCCTTGTATCCTTATGCAGAGCAAGGTTATCATATTCTGGCTATTAATCCTACCTGTTCTCTAACTTTAAAGAAAGAATACATGCTCTTTTTACCAAAAGAATGGCGGGAAAAGGCAGAATTGGTGAGCAAAATGACCAGGGATCTGAATGAATATTTGCTTGAATTAAAAAAGGCTGATCAATTCAATTATGACTTTCAAAGTGATCCAGGCAATATAGGATACCATATCCCATGTCATCTAAGGGCGCAGAATATAGGCTATTGTTCTTTGGAAGTAATGAGATTGATTCCAGGTGCAAAGGTATCTTTAGTGGAAGAATGTTCAGGGCATAATGGAAATTGGGCCATGAAAAAAGATTTTTTTGATCTAAGTCTAAAAGTGGGCAAGAAGGCTTTTGAGGGGCTTAAAAATTCCAACGCAGATAAATTTTCTTCCGATTGTCCTTTAGCGGGGGTTCAATTAGGCCAGGGAATGGATACAAATAGCAAAACGCTTCATCCTATCTCCATTTTAGCAAGATCGTACAAGAAACCGGCACAAGGTGGTTTTGACTAAGAGTTCACTCTTCATCATTTTGTATTTGATGATCCTTGTTTTCAGCATTTTTTATAGATCATCTATTTCATAGATCCACTCAAGACCATCGTTATCACTTCATAATTATAATAGTTGGGGGATAAATAAGCGCCTGCTCAATACGTCTTTATCCATAGAGTGAGGGATCAAGTTTTTTATAATGGAAATATGTAAAAAATTCGCTTGACAAAAGTAAAAATAATGCATTAGACTCTGTGCAATTTTCATGGAAAAGGAAAATAAAATAATCGATTGTATCCAAAGATATTCAAATAAGTTTCCTTCCGATAAATCTATTCCTTTAAGAGACGACACATCTTTTTTTTATCCCTCTCAGATTTCTAAAAAATATGTTCTTTTGACCACAGATCAGCTTGTAGAAAAAGTTCATTTTAACTGGGACTGGTGCCTTCCCGAAGATGTGGCTTTTAAACTTGTACAAATGAATCTTTCTGATATTTATGCTAAAGGCGGTATTCCTCAAATGGCTCTTCTAAATTTATATTTAAGTGATTCATTCTTAAAGCATAAAAAATGGTTATCACGATTTTCAAAAACATTTGGAGAAGAACTTAAAAAATACAACATTAGATTACTGGGGGGTGATACTACAACAGCACCTTTTGATTGTTTTTCGATGACTCTTTTGGGAAGGTCTGATCAATTTATTTTTAGAGAAAATAAGAATATCAAGAAAGGAGATATTCTTCTATTGCTTGGGAATGTAGGGGGTGGTTCCTATGCATTATGGAAGTTTCAAAATAAAAAAAATATTTCGAAAAAATTGCATTCTTTTTATACTCGCCCTAAGGCCCAGGCAGATGCGCCTAAAATACTTATTGATCTGAATGCAAAATCCAGCATAGACCTTTCAGACAGTCTGCATAAAAGCCTTTCTATATTGGCAAAATTGAATCATATTCGCTGCAAAGTATTTTTAACTGAATTACCCTATCCTATTGAACTAAATGATCTTGAATTTTCAGAGAGATTAAAGCATATCTTATTTGGTGGAGAGGATTTTGCAATTCTTTTTATATGCAGTCCTAAAGAAAAATTAAAAATAGATAGACTACACCGCAAAAATATTTCCATCAAAATTATAGGATACATTCAAGAAAGGAATAAGAATGCATCCGTTCAATATATGAAAGATAATAAAAAAATAAATATAAAAGAGATGATGAAGAATGAGTTCAAACATTTTTCTTAAATGAGGTTTCCTATGGATCTAGAAAAAATATCTTTAGAATTAAAAAAAATTACTTATGCCGCAGGAGAAATACTTCTGAAATACATGCATAAGGAAAAAAAAATCCAGCATAAATCGGATATCAATTTATTGACTAATGCCGATCAGGAGAGTGAACAATTTGTAGTAGAATCTCTCAAAAATTCTTTTAAGGATTTTGGTATCATAGCGGAAGAGGGTACCGCATACGAGAGTCAAAATGGATATAAATGGCTGATCGATCCTTTAGATGGTACGACCAGCTTCGCCCATGATTTCCCTATGTTTGCGGTTTCTATTGCTCTCACGGATGAAAATAACGAACCGATCTTGGGGATGGTTTATAATCCCTTTTTTAATGAATTATTCCATGGGATCAAGGGCAAAGGCGCTTTTTTAAATGAAAAACCGATCAGAGTTTCTCAAACCAGTTCTATCAATAGAGCCTTATTGGGGACAGGTTTCCCTTATGATCGTAGAAACAGAATGGATACCCTATTAAAAAGATTAGGAAATTTTTTGCATGAAATACAGGACATTAGGAGAACTGGTTCATCTGCTATTGACATTTGCTTCGTAGCATGCGGTAGGCTAGATGGATACTATGAAGAAGGGCTTCAGGCATGGGATACCGCTGCAGCACTTATTATTGCTAAAGAAGCCGGGGGCAAGGCAACAAAATTTGATAATTCAAAAATAGATATATTCTACCCACAGATGGTGGTCAGTAATGGGTTCATCCATAATGATATTTTAAAAATTCTAGATTCTAGTTAAGGCTTTTATACAAATTCAAAAAACGCTCTTCATATTTATCAAAAAGACCGTATTGCTGTAGCTTACTCCCCAATTTTTTAGCCAATTCTTTGTTAGAAGAACGATTTACATCCATGAACATCATTTCTATTTCTTGCACCCTTTTTTCCGACTCACTTAGAAAAAATCCTCTCTCTTCCAAATCCTGAATATTCCCCGGAAATGATCTAAAAATAGTCTCCATTGCAAATTTAGTCAATGACAAAGACCAGATATCATCAGGCGCTGCTAAAATTACAGTATTATCCAGTTTTTCTTTTGATCTGTTTTTAATATTGCTGATCACTTGCTTTATTGGAAGAAAAATTTTTTTTTCATCTTGCAATTGATTTCTGAATTGATATCCTAAAATTCTGACTCTCGAAATATCTTCACCAGAGATATGCTCTGCAAATTCAACATCTTCTTTTGAAAAACCATGGAATGTATCCATGAAGGAGTCTGGAGTAATGATCTTTGGTTTATAGCAATCAATGGTACCACTGCGAAGAGAACATTTTTTATTCAGTAATTGGGAAATGACATGATATTGGAATGTAGTAGCCCAAAAAGTAGCAATTTTATTCTTAGGAGCTAAAACAACATGAGTCAATTGAAAAGCTCTTTGATAATTTTTATCCTTTTTAGAAGACATCAATACCAATTATAGATTCATCAGCGTTATGTCAAACCTCTTTATGCAAAACATTACAACAACCAATGCCGTTAGGCTGTACTTTGTACACATATGAGGCCTGTACGCCAACTTAAAAGCATTTACATTAGTAGTAAATTATTCTTCTGTGTTGAGGCACAGGCTCTAAGGCTTACAAAAGAGCAAAAAGAAAAACAGACTTGACTTCGTTTGAAGTATCTTCAGCAGTCAATCATTATGGCTCATTTTTATGAGCTTGATCATGGTGTTAAAATTTCTCATGGTTGCAGACACATCAAGTTTTTTCTCTATAAAGTTATTACTCAGCTTTGAGCGAGAAGCATCGCCAGGGATATACATATAAGCAGCATTTTTACCAAATTTTAACTGACAGTCGCCAAAATCTTCTTCCTGCAGTCTTTCTATTTTATGAGAAGCAGGTTTGTGTGCAAACAAAACAAAAAATACTCGTGAAATATCATGACCCTTTTTGAAAAGATTTTCATCAAGTACTTTCTGTAGTTGTGCACCAGTGCGAACAACTATCGTAAGATCAGGGCCAATATATTTTTTAATAAGATCATGTACTTTTGTTTCAATATCACGCACAGACAAATCAGTTTCAACCAAGGCGTTGCCGCTAGCAATATAAGTACGGACATTTTCAAAATCATGTTTACCAAGTACTTCGCGTAATTGTTTCATCGGTACTTTATTTTTCCCAGTAGGCATAACGCCACGTAATAAAAGTATGTATGTCTTCATACCAAGTTGCAAGATTGATATAAGATAACAAAAAACACGTAAAGCAAAAAAATTAACAAAAAGTATTTTGAATTAAAGCAACAACGCCATAGTGAGCTTACCCCCTAAGCGGCTTCTTTTTCTTATTTTTTTCTTCATGTGAACACTCCTTATTTATGGTTCCGAGTGTCTAATTTTTTGGGGTAAGGTCAATAGTGGTGTATATACATTTAACCCACTTTTTGAGTAGTTACTAAAAATAGTCTTTTCCATGGTTACTTAATTTTTTGATTCAATGGATCTGATATTATTTCATGCCATTCCCTGGGAAAGTCATTTATTGGCCTATTCATCAATTTAAAAACATATACCCCCCTATGTCCAAGGATATCCGGACACTCTAAAGGAATATGATCTTCTATTTCTAAACCAAAGGAACTGATCCTGTTATATATTTCTTTTTTAAAAGGAGAAGTATCAAATGGCTTTGCCCTCCAGTATAAAATTTTTCCCAGATATCTGACATGACGAGTGGCAATCTCTAAAGAAACAAGAGGACTTTTAAACGCCCTGAACACTAGAGTATGAACTTTTTTATAAGTTTTGCACACATTATGCCGTATGGCCTTTACATGAGTTATATTAAGTTGATCTATCAACTCTTCAAGGAATTTAATCTTTTTCATGGAAGAATCTACCAAAAAAAAATGTTTTTGAGGGAGTGCAATTTTAAGAGGCATCCCGGGAAGACCAGCCCCTGTACCCATGTCCATTACAGTATTTCCGATCTCTATATTGCCTTTTAATACAATTAAGCTATCTAAAATATGCCTTAACCATAATATTTCTTCATTTGTTTTTCCTATAAATCCAAAATTCTTTGCGGTATTTGTTAGGAAATGAAAATATTTGTTTAATCTTTTGATCTGGATGGTATTTAAAGGTGGAAGATATTCTTGATATTTCAAAAAATATTCTTCCAATGAATGATCCTATCTGATCAGTTTTACGATCATTTCTAGTTTTTCTGCCACTGCAATTACTTCAGGGATCTTAGATTCTGCAATTACCATCGCAGTAGGAGAAATTTCTTTCAGTATGATCTTTTGACTCTTGATCTGCCCTACTAGTAGATCTTTTAATTTCTTACTGGATGTTTCTAATAATACAACTCCTTCTTCTATGTTTACGATAGGTAACTCACTCGTCCAATTTTTGATGGAGAAAAGAATATTTTGAGGTATTTTATTCCTGGAATATTCTTGCAGAAAGTTTTTAAAATCAGTGGCAGAATTGCCCAATAATACACCTTCCTGAACGGCCTCTTTATTGATCTGTAAGCTGTATACATTTTCAGAATCCTTAATCGTTGTAAACGATTTTAATAAGTGAAGGTCAAAAATAGAAAGCTTATCTGGCATAGCAATGACTGTACTGTCTGGATTTACCCAAAGTGATCCAAGGCTACTTTTAGTTGATATTTTTTTGCTAAAGAAGAAATGCTCTCCTATTTCTGATAATTGTATTTTTCTTTTAGGATATTCTACGACGATCAAGCCAAAAACATGCATATAAAATAAAGCAGAGACCATAGAATTCCACTGCTTCAGATATATATTCCTAAAGTCTTTTAATTTAAAAGTGGAGGATAAAATGGTGGAATCACGTATTGTTCTGGCAAGCAATATTTTTGTATAAATAGAACCATGTTTTTTGATGAGGTGTACACATTTTAGTAATACTTCCTTTTTATAGAAGGGAAGTTCTAATGGTAAAAATATTTCTTTACCTACCATTCTTTTTTCAGAAGCCTCTGCCGTCTTATCGAGTAGCTCTTTAGTGAGTTCCAAAGGGTCTTTTTTTAATATTGATTCAAAGCATGGTCTAAGTATAATATCTTCATTTTTAATATCCACAAGGTCAAATATCTTTAAAAAAGGTAATATAACTTCAAGTTGATGTATTTGACTTTTTTCTCTAAAAAGCCTTATATCAATATTGATCAGATTACTCTCACTTTTTTTCAGATCAATTTGCTTTATCTTTTCGGATTGGGCCAATGTAAGTCCTTTTTTAGAAATAAAAAGGAGCAGCTTTTTTATATTTAAAATGAAGTCGAATTGATTGCTCACTTTTTGCGCATTTAACTCTTTTACGCCAACTTCTTTTGGAAAAATAGGATTTTGTTCTAAGTAATTAAATATTTCATATGACAGAACCAGAACGCGAACAAATCTTTCTTCAATAAAATAGATATCTTCTATCAATTTTAAATTACTTAATTTGCGTAAAGTTTTTTCAGGATTCAGCTTCTGTTCATTTAATAAAGTTCTGGCTGAGTTGATTTCCAATATGCCTCCATTCTTGAAGACTTCATCAATTAATCTGGATTCTTTCTCGTTTATTTTTCTAAATATTTTAGCCAGTGTCTTTTCATCAAGCGCCTTGTTAATAAACTCTTTTAATTCCAGGCTAGATCCAACAGCGGATATATATTTACTATCTAAATTTTCAAGTCCTAACTTTTCTAAATTCTTTTTAAGTGATAATTTGAAGGATCCCCCATCTTCATTCGTATCTGTAGAAACACGATTTCTGATTTCTTCAAAAGGATAGTATCTATCTAAATTATTTGTAATTCTCTTTCGATTTTTTCTTAGGTAAACCAGCATTAATTGCCTAAGAACATTCAATTCTTTTTCTACATTAATGGGTTGCATCTGCACTTTTCGTGATATTTCTCCCAGAGTAAGAATATTCTTATTGTTTATGATCACGTTGTATATTTGTACTTGAATAGGTGTTAGTTTCTCTAAGACTCCCCTGAGAGAATAGTCATCCATGGCAACTTTTCTAAGCTGTTCTAGAAAACTTTTCTTGCCCGTACTGATCTTACCCTTTATTCCCCAAATTTCAGCTATATTCTCCAAGTATTTATGATCAAATTTCGATATTTCCTCTACTAACATTACTTTAACCAATAAGAAATTTTAAAACTAAATTTTAATTCATATTCTTTATATTATCGGGATTTTTTTTGCTAAAAAAGTTGATTTTAAGCCAAAATTTGATTTTTTAGACATATTGTACATTCTTATTTATATAGAATTTTATGGGCTAATAGCTGCACTCAGCTTTGTGATCAGTCTACCTTCTACCAAATGATCTTCATACTATACTCCTATTCTCAGGTAAAAAATATTTACAGCATATTACAAGAGGTAAACCTGGAAGTAAATTTAATGGAAATTGTTTAAAGAAGAATAGATAGACTTACCAGAAATAGTAAATAATATATTTTCTTTAGACGGTAAAAGATATAAAATAGTGATCAATGGAACATAAATATGTAATGCGATGAAGAATGCTTTTAGATATTGACTTCTCTCCTTTACCGTGGAATGTATTTCTTTTTTATTTTATCTTCTTAGGCGTATTTATATGGTTCCGCAAACACTTTAGAAAATACATTTGGATTTTTCCCATTATCTTATTTTTACTTTTAATACAGCCAAAATTTATCATTCAGTATCCAGTAAAAAAAAAATTAAAAAAATTATATATAGATAATTCTATTTCAATGAGTCTGGTAGATCATTCAATGATCAAAAAGGTGGTCCATTCATTCGGATCCAATATCGATGAAATTCTATTCTTCGATGGAAGTCCTGTAGACAAAAAAGTTCTTGATTCAAGGTATTCCTTCATAGATAAATTAAGCCCCATTCATTCTATTATGCAGAAGGAAGAAGCCGTCTTCATAACAGATATTTCTCAACTTTCTAAAATAAAATTATCAAATCAGATCAGGTTGCCCTTTCAAAAAAAAATACAGGGACTATTCGATGTTAAACTACCAGGTAAATGTTATATAGGAGAAATATGTAATATTAAAACACTCGTACATGTAGTGCAAAAGACTAAAGTTGTTTTTAAATTAAATCAAAAAATCATTAAAAGCAGATACATTCCGTATGGTTTTAGTGGCTGGGTTTCTTTTAAGCACTATTTTCCTGTGAATAGTGTTCCTAAGAATTATTCAGGAGAAATTAGTATTGAATCACACTCAAATTCGAATGATCCATTTCATAAAATTCATTTTATACTCATGGTTAAAAAAGGAATACCATCTGGGTATTTTTATTTTCCCAAAAATGATCTGCTTAGTTGGAGGCTATCCCATATATTACAAAAGAATCCGTATCTATCCATTGAGGTTGGAAAAGACAGGAAAAAATATTTTTATTCTAATTATGAATTCATAGGTGGTATGATAGATAGTTTGAATCAAATTACCAATGTTAAAAAATATGGAATGTATATTTGGCCAAGACATCATGCCTCCATACCTCAGAAAATTGTAGAAGCTGGTTGGAGGAAAATTATTTCTAATACCTTTACTAAAGGAAAGAAATATTTATTTCTATGGGATTTCCCTCTGCATGCGAAAGATGTATTTTTACCTACTCATAAGATATCTCAGTTTATTTCTGATTTTGCACAAAAATTAAGGGTGCAATTGCCTCCCTTTCCCAGTACTTACCCAGAAACAGGTAAACAGATTGAGTTACTGCAAAGTGAAGCGAAAATTCCTCTAAGGCATAAGAATTACGAAATACAAAAAAGCACAGATGCATTTAGAAATATAGTCTATTTTTCATTACCTTTTTCAGGAGAGTATAAATATAAAGATTTTAAATTTTATGCGGGCATTCAACGGGAAGAATTATTAAGTATCTTTAAATCAAATAAAGATTCTTTTAAAAAAGATCATGCCAGCATAATGAAACAAATAGAGGATATTAAGAATAGAAAAATAAGTTCTTCTTTTACAGAAGAAATTTTATTTCAATTTGGTTTAACCTATTTGACTGAGAAAAAATATTCTATTTATGCTATTTATATTAGTGTTTTTTTACTTTTTTTAACTATTTTATTATTCTGGTTTTTCTCTGGAAAAAATGAAATACGAGATAGGTGATTGTTATCTATTTCTTTAAGAAAATCTTTTCTGAGAATGAATGTTCTATTTTTTCTTTTTGACTACCATCTGGAGTAAACCAAAATTTTTTATTTCCATCTTTATAGCGAAGCATTATCAATCTATTTAAAATATGATATCTGATACCCAGGGTAGGTATATTCTGTAACACCCATATTTGAAACTTATGCAATTCTCTTTTTTCTAAAAGAATGCATATTTTAAAAGATGGCCTGGATTTTTTCATTAAAATATTCTCCACCCATACATCTAAAGCGCCTAGCTTTAATATTGCTTTTTGGTAGGTACTTATTTCTTCAGAGGTTACATTATCCAAATTACATTGTAATTCTACAACATAGCTATCGTCAGAAAAGTCTCCACAAAAAAAATTTACATTCTTTATTGACTTAAAAAAATATAGAATGCCACAAATAAAGGTTTCTCTTTCAGCCGAAAATATAATTCGAGGAAGGGCTTTTTTATTTGATTGCATAGTATCCCAAAGAACAGAATAATTTTTATTTATTTCCTGTATTCCTCGGATACTTTTGGGAGACGAGATATTAAAAAAGCTGATAGAATTCAGATTTATCTTTTTCCTGGCTTTTAGATGATCATAAACATTTGTTCCTTGAAAGGATCGAACATAATCCGATAGCAGAGAGAAAAGATATTTTATATTAGGGCGTTTCCCCTGGGAATAAATATGTATTTGCATTTAAGAACTTGATATTGCACCACCACAACTAGAGCCCGATCCTGCAGTACAGCCAAAACAGTGATTAGCAGTCTTTATATTTCTTGAAATAAATTGCTTATAATTAAATTGTTTGATATGCGATATGGGTGAGCTTTTTATCTCTAGCATTTGGTTGAAGTCACAGTCATATATATAACCATCCCAGCTTACTGATACTTGGTCTCTGCACATCAGTCCCTCCACATTTTTTAAACTGAAATTATGTACTAATGTTTGCATATACTCATTGAATTTATTGGTACGAACCAAAGAATCTAAATAACGATTAATGGGTAAATTGTTCAGACAATAAAGATTTGTAAATTTCACTCCAAAGTCTTTTTGCAAGTTTTGTTTGAATTCTTTTTCAAGTTTTTCTTGGCATCCGCTTAAACATGTTCCAACCGGATTATATACCAGGTTCAAGGGCAATTCATCACCATATCCCAGTTCATTTAATTTTTTTAAAGCTGTAATAGATTTTTGGAATACCCCTTTACCTCTTTGTTTGTCTGTACTACTTTCAGTAAAATGGGGCAGGGAAGCAATGATTTCGACCTCATTTTTAGCTAGAAAATCATATAGATGCTCATAGCCAGGCATTTCTAATATAGTTAAATTGCATCTGTCAATTACATGCTTATCTGCTTTCTTGGATTCTTCTACTAAATAATGAAAATGGGGATTCATTTCAGGAGCACCACCTGTAATATCCACTATCTCTATTTGGGGGGTATGGAAGATGATCTTTAAGCATTGGTCAATGGTCTCTTTATTCATAATCTCAGTTCTTTTAGGCCCTGCATCCACATGACAATGACTGCAAGTTTGATTGCAAAGTTTACCCACATTGACTTGAAAGGTTTTCATTCCAACAGGGAGGATATTTTTTTTGGTGGATTTACCTTTTAAGATATTTTCAAAAGAAACATTAAAAGAAGAAAGTGTTTTTAATTGTAAATCAACGTTCATTAAAATAACATTTAAATCATGCAATCGCAAGTCAATTCTTTTTTGCCTTATTCATTATTATTTTAATGATCTTTCACTTGTGTTGCAATAGCAATGTAAGAAGGGATTTACTAAGTTTGTAAATTCTCACTTGTATGCCTTAGAAATCTATACTCCTGCTTCATGGGGAAAAGAAATTTATATGTGGAAGTTTAGTCTAACAAAATGACTATATATTTACCGAACCAATGAAGCATCCATAAGGTTTTTTAGTTTTTTAAGAACTTTATGGTTATTATCATACTCCTCTAAATGAATATTAAAATTCAAGCCCCTTTCAGAAAACTGTAAGCTTGATGGTCTAAAGAACTAAGATTTTATTTTTTGCTCGTTTTCTAAGTACTGTTTTTTCTTTTCGGTCAAAATAAATAAATTAGCTTTATCTGTGAATGATCCGGTTGTTATCATAACTAAATCATAAATGTAACCGATTAAACAAAATCCAAGGGTCATAGCAAAAATAAGCCCGGTAAATATCTTACCGGCATAATATCTATGCCAACCGCCAAAAATAAGGAGACAAAAGAGCAGAAGACCAATTGATTCACTGTCACTATCAGCCTTTACTATCACGAAAGCAAGAGAAGAGAAAACAATTGACAAGATACAATACAATCTTGCTTTTTCTCCATTTTTGGGAGAGTATATCATTTGTCTCATAATTATCAATGAAATTGCGATTCATCTTGTCAAACCTTTTTTTTGGGAAAAGTGAAAAAGTTAATTAAAGTCTAGGAAAGTTGGATATGCTTCTCGTTTTTTAGTTCAACATTCAAATTACTGATCTTTATCACTATATCTAAAAACACTTGACGGAGACCTTGCCTATATGAAATCATAGTAGTATAAGAATAAAGAATTATTCTATGAGTGACGAACTCTATTTTACTACAGGTTTTATGAATTTGTTTAACGATATGTCATTGAAACTCGATATAGGTAGATTTTTTAAGCACTTCAAATATCATTTTGCTAGACCATATATTGCCTGTTTTAGCAAGGTCATTATGCAGTTGGTAGAGAGAAATTCTTGGTATATGAATAGGAAGAAAAATTGTTGGTTTTAAAGCATCAATAAAATTATAAATGATCAAAGAACTGCTTGAAAAACAAATACTCTTCTTAGATGGAGCCATGGGCACCATGATACAACGCCATTCTCTGCAAGAATCTGATTTTCGTGGTGATCACTCTTTAAAAGAACATCCTAAGCCATTGAAAGGAAATAATGATCTTCTATGTATCACCAAACCAGAGATAATAGAAAATATACACTTGGATTTTTTAGAGGCGGGATGCAATATCATAGAAACCAACACATTTAATTCCACCAGGATAGCCCAATCTGATTATTCTTTAGAACATTTAGCAACTGAAATGAATCATGCCGCTGTTAAGGTGGCAAGGAGAGCCGTAGAAAACTTCAAAAAGAAAGAACCAGACAGACCAATCTTTATTGCAGGGGCTATAGGGCCTACCAACCGCACTGCTTCTCTTTCTCCAGATGTAAATAGGCCAGGTTTTAGGAATGTATATTTTGATGAACTAGTGGAAAACTATTATGAACAGTCTAAGGCATTGGTAGAGTCTGGCTGCGACCTGATCTTATTAGAAACCAGTTTTGATACACTCAATTTAAAGGCGGGTATATTTTCCATCCGTAAATTGCTTAAAGAAACCAATAAAGACATACCACTTTGTCTTTCGGCCACCATTACGGATACTTCAGGTAGAACACTTTCTGGCCAAACCATAAGCGCCTTTTGGAATTCTGTGGCCCATGCGATGCCTTTGAGTGTAGGGATCAATTGTGCTCTGGGCGTAAAAGAAATGCGTCCTTATATAGAGGAACTTTCTAAAATAGCCAATGTTTATATAAGCTGCTATCCGAATGCAGGGCTTCCGAATGCATTTGGAGGCTATGATCAAACCCCCCAAGAAATGTCCGCGCATATTAAAGAGTTTGCTCAAAATGGTTGGTTAAATATTGTAGGAGGCTGTTGCGGAACCACTCCTGAGCATATTCATGAGATCATAAAAAAAACCAAGGGGATTCCACCACGTAAAATACCACATTCAAGAAAATATCTGTGTTTAAGTGGATTAGAGCCACTGAATTTAAAGCAACAGAATAATTTTATACTCATTGGAGAACGCACTAATGTGATGGGTTCTCCTAAATTCAGAAAATTAGTGCTAGAGGATCGTCTGGAAGAAGCCTTGGAGATTGCCAGACAGCAAGTGGAAAATGGGGCCAATATAATTGATATATGTTTTGATGAAGCCCTACTGGATAGTGAGAGACTGATGAAGGATTTCTTACATTTAATATCGTCTGAACCAGATATTTGTAGAATTCCTATAATGATAGATAGCTCTAAATGGTCTGTGATAGAGGCAGGTCTAAAAAGCATCCAAGGTAAGGGGATCGTTAATTCGATCAGTCTAAAAGAAGGGAAAGAGATATTTATAGAACAGGCCCAAAAGATAAGGGAATATGGTGCCGCCATGGTAGTGATGGCTTTTGATGAAAAAGGCCAGGCCAGTACAAAAGAAAGTAAAGTCAATATTTGTAAAAGAGCCTATGAGATACTTACCCAAGAGGCGGGAATTCCAGCGGAAGATATTATATTCGATCCCAATATACTCACCGTAGCAACGGGAATCGCAGAACATGAGCGATATGCCATTGACTTCATTGAATCTATTCCTGAAATTAAAAAAGAATGCCCTGGCGCAAGAATAAGTGGGGGGGTGAGCAATATTTCTTTTTCTTTCCGTGGGAATAATATGGTAAGAGAGGCAATGCATTCTGCTTTCTTGTACCATGCGTTGAGTGCAGGCCTCGACATGGCTATTGTGAATGCTGGAATGCTGACTATTTATGAAGAGATAACCCCCGATCTTTTAGAACAAATAGAAGATATTCTTTTAAATCGCAAAAAAGATGCCACAGAAAACCTGATCAGCTATGCGGAAAGCATCAGAGATCAGAAAAGCGGACCTAAAATAGATGTCTCTAAATCTGCTTGGAGAGAGAAAACAGTAGAAGAAAGACTATCCTATTCTTTGGTAAAGGGAATTACGGAACACATTGAAAAAGACACAGATGAAGCGCTTCAAAAATATGAACGCGCTTTGGATGTGATTGAAATCCCATTGATGAATGGAATGAAGGTTGTGGGAGAACTATTTGGTGCGGGAAAGATGTTTCTTCCTCAGGTAGTGAAATCCGCCAGAGTGATGAAGAAAGCGGTGGCATATTTAATGCCTTTCATGGAGAAAAATAAGGCAATGTCAGATGTTCAGAGACCTAAATTCATCATTGCCACTGTCAAAGGCGATGTTCATGACATAGGCAAGAATATTGTGGCTGTCGTATTAGCATGCAATAATTACGATGTGATCGACCTAGGTGTAATGGTTCCTTCTGAAAAAATACTGCAAGAAATAGCTGAACATAGGCCGGATATAGTTGGTTTGAGCGGATTGATCACGCCTTCTTTAGATGAAATGACATACGTAGCCTCTGAGATGAAAAGAGTCAATTTAAAGATACCCCTATTGATCGGTGGTGCCACTACGAGTAAGGCTCATACATCTGTTAAAATTGCCCAAGAATATGATTCTCCTGTAGTATATGTAGAAGACGCTTCTAAGGTGGTGGGTGTTCTAAGTGATTTACTAAATGATCAAAGAAAATCTGTTTTCATTGCCCAAAATAAAAAAGAACAGGAAGAGATCAGCAGACATTACTTTGAGCAAAGACAAAAAAAGAAGCTACTTCCTTTTAAAGAAGCCGAAAAATACTCCTACTCGTATGATGTTGCCGGTTCGGTTATCCATAGTCCAAATAAAACCGGAATTTTTGTAATAAAAGACGCATCTCTAGAGACGATCTCAAGATATATTGATTGGACGCCTTTGTTCTTAGCATGGGATATTAAGGGCAGATATCCTCGTATTTTAGAAGATCCTAAATTGGGACAACAGGCAAAGGAATTATATTCAGATGCTTCTATATTATTAAAAAAGATCATAAAAGAAAAGAAATTTAAGCCCAGGGGTGTTATCGGTATTTTCCCTGCAAACCGAGTAAGGAATGATGTGGAACTTTATAAAGATAAAACTCGTAAAGAAATTCTGACTACTTTTCATTTTTTAAGACAGCAAACGATAAAACAAAATCAGCAGATCAATTATAGCTTATGTGATTTCATTGCACCTAAAAGTTCTTCTAAAATAGACTATTTAGGTGGTTTTGCGGTGACAATGGGCAGTGGGGTGGAAGAATTTGCGGATAGTTTTAAGCAAAAAGGAGATGATTATAATTCAATCATGGTAAAAGCACTAGGAGATAGACTGGCAGAGGCATTCGCAGAATATATGCATGAAAGGGTCAGAAGAGAATATTGGGGATATTCTCAAAATGAATCATTTACAAGTGAAGAATTGATCCGAGAAAAATATACTGGGATCCGTCCAGCACATGGTTATCCTGCATGTCCTGATCATACAGAAAAAAGAATATTATTTGATCTTTTATCCGTAGAAAAAAATACTAAGATTACATTAACCGAAAACTTTGCAATGTATCCGCCTGCTTCCGTAAGCGGCCTTTATTTTGCTCATTCTGATTCACGCTATTTCACCATTGGAAAAATAAAAAAAGATCAGATCGCAGACTATTCTAAACGCAAAAAAATGCATATCCAGGAAACCGAAAGGTGGCTTTCTCCTTATTTGGATTATAAATAATAGGGGGTATTGTCAGGGGAATTAGAGACTTGGCTAACTTTGTCTTTTTGTACCTTTCTGGTTTTATGAGTGTAACCATATCTAAAGCATTTATTTAATAAGACGATAATGGCATTATGTTTCATTTGTACATCTTTTTTATAACCTGCTTATTTTTATTTCAATGCAGTATAGATAAATCGAGCAAATTTTCTTTCTATGAATTGGAAGAAAAAATTCTACAACCCATCGAAAAGAAATGGTTCACCCCAAAGGTTTTAAAAAAAATGAATTCTCCTATTATTTTTCATCAAGGAACATCTATATGGTATCACTATGAATTGGATTGGGATCATGAGATTGAGTATATTGTTTCTTTATTCATTAAAGAATTAATCTGGAGAGAGGTAGAATTTAAGAATAAACGCGTAAAACCAAAAAGAAAATTTTTAATGGATAAATTTCAAAGTCTAAAACCGGGAGAATATTTACTTCGTGTCTCAAATTCTAAGAAAGTAATTGATCAGATAAAATTTAGTATCTTTTCTGATCATAATGAAAATAATTCAATATGGAATTATGATTCTTCTATAATAGAGTTATATTGAAAATATTCTAAAGTCAATTAATATCAATACGATAATTAGTTAGAATGGAAGTCTTATTTAATAAAGATATAAACATAGAGAATAAAAAGCTTTCTTTAATAAAGACTCATGATGCTGATTCTCATTCTAAAGGAGAAATAATAAGTTTCCTGGATATCCTGCAACAGAATTTCAAAATGAGTCATGGCCAGAATTTAATGGATAATATGTTGCATACTAAAGTTCTTAATAATAATACGCCTCAAAAATTGAATTTGCCAGAGGATAAATTTTCTCATTATAATAGTAATACTAAAGAAAAAGACACTGCATACCAGGATCAGCATGTCAAAAATGAATTTAATGTAAAAATGAATAAGATTCCTGAGGAAAATAAAACTTCTGCATCTGAAAAAACTACTCAGAATGAAAATTCTGAAATAAGATCTGATAAACCTTTGAATAATAATTCTCAAAATCATGTGAATAAAGATATAAGCGCAAAATCAAATGAGGGAACAAAAAATAATTTTGATCACTTACAGGGAGAAAAAAATTTAGAGAAACTCCTTCAAAAGGAATTGGGAAAGCATCAGGGAGAGTTTAAAAAATCAGAAAATATTGAAACAGTCGATTTAAAAGAGATCAAAGATCTCATAGACAAGAAAAAAAATCCATCTGATATGGAAAATAAAATAGAAGCAAAGACTATCTTACCTGATAAAAACGATAAGAAAGATCTAATGGATACATTCCTAAGAGAAGACTTAAATAAGAATAAAATACTAGTTCAAGATAAAATATTGAAGAAACGCCATCATAAGAATGTTAAGAATCCATTAGATCCGATTCATTCTATGGATATTAAGGAAAATTCTATACTTGTTTCACGTGAAACAAATCATTCTCCTCATAAAATATTCAATGCCAGATATTCTACTGATTCGGTATCAGATATGAAATCTACTCTAAAAGAAAAGACGCAATCTATTTATTCGGGAGAAGCTAAATTTGCAAGAAATGATTCAATAAATAATTCTAATCTCTCCAAAATAATGGAAAGTCCAATCTTGAAATACAGATTTAATGATCAATTTAATTCTTTAATGAGCAGGGCTCGTATGATAATACGCAACCAGGAAAATGCATCATTAAGTGCAAATTTATATCCTAAAGAATTAGGTAAGATTTATTTAAGACTTTCGCTAGTGGAGGGTAGTTTAAACGGTTCCTTTACAGTAGAAAATGATGTAGTACAAAAGATGTTATCTGATAGAATGGGAACGATCATGAATGGACTCAAAGAAGAAGGGTATTTGGTATCTGGTTTTAAAGTAGATATTCAATCGAATACTTCCACCAATGAAAATTTTCAAAAATATAATTCCAGCAAACAATATCTTTCTGACAACAAAGTTGATCCAGATAGAATAAACAGTGAAGAACAAAATGAGCAACGGAGTAGAAAAATTTATGCCTGAAATAAATACACATTCTCAAAATTATACAAATGTAAATAAGATCAAAGAGTCTATTCAGCAAAACGTAAATAGAAAAAACGTTCCTATTGTTGATAAGCGAAATGATCATTTAGATAAATCTAGCTTTTTAAAACTTTTAGTTAAACAATTAGAACATCAAGATCCTCTGGAACCAGTTAAAGATAGAGCTTTTATTGCTCAAATGGCCCAATTTTCTGCACTTGAACAAATGCATAATGTGGCTAATTCAGTAAATTCTTTGCGTTCTTTTCAGGCAAATTTATTGGTTGGGCGTACTGTTTCAGGAAAAGATTTTGTTAATGGTAAAACCATCAAAGGAGTTGTGGATAAAATATTCTTTGATGCTGCAAATCAAGTTTTTCTGAAAGTGAATGGAAGAAATATTCGTCTGGAGGATCTTTCTAGTGTGGAAAACTCAAGTATGAATGAAATTCCTAAAAATGATGACTCGATGAGTAAAGTCAAATAAATAAAAGGTGGTAAAAAAATATGATGCGATCTCTATATGCAGGTGTTTCTGGTTTAAAGAATCATCAATTAAGAATGGATGTTATTGGAAATAATATATCCAATGTGAATACAAATGGTTTTAAGTATGAAAGAGTAACCTTTCAGGATTTAATTTCTCAAACATTGCAAGGCGCTAGTGAACCAAAAAACAATGTTGGAGGAGTGAATCCAAAACAAATTGGCTTAGGTGCTTTAATTGCTTCTGTTGATAAAATAATGACCCAAGGAGCCTTCCAAACAACAGGCAAAGGAACCGATGTGGCCATATCAGGAGAGGGTTTTTTTATATTATCAGCAAATGATAAAGAATATTATACCAGATCTGGCAACTTTGATGTAGATAAAGCAGGAAATTTAGTAAATCCTGCAAATGGAATGAATATACAGGGGTGGAATGCAATAAATGATCAAGATGGGAATAAAAGTATAAATGCGAGTGCAGATATAGAGAATATTATAATTCCTCTTTATTCTAAAGAACCAGCCAAAGAAACTTCTTTTGTTCGCCTTAAAAGTAATTTAAATTCCTCTATCTTGGCTATCCCAACAGATATTTCAGAAGAAGAAAGAAATAGACTGATCTTAAATCAAAATATAGATCAAAAAAGAGGTCATTCTCTAAGCCTTGATGTATTTGATGATCAGGGAAACCAACATAAACTAAGAATGATCATGTGGAAAAGCCAGGATAATTTATGGAATGGCTCTGTTTCAATAGAAAATGCAAGTCAATTAAGTCTGGATGTATTAGGACCAGAGGGACAAAACACTACCATAGCCGGAAATAATAATTTTGTTCTTGGATTTTCTCCGGATGGAAGGATCAGCTCTTTATCAGATGGAGTGGATATTAAAAATCAAGGTGAACTGAACGCAAACCTATCTTTTCGTTTACCTGGTAATCCAACGGTCAGAAATATAGAAATCCGTTTCGGCACCGCCGGTGAAGTAAATGGAGTTACCCAATATTCTTCCCCATTCACAACGAAGGCAATTGAACAGGATGGGAAATCAATGGGATACTTAGAATCATTTAATATAGACCCATCTGGTACGATAACAGGTGTATACTCAAACGGATTACAGGAACCTTTGGCTAGAATAGCAATGGCTAATTTCACGAATCCTGAAGGGTTATCTAAAAAAGGTTCTAATAATTTTGAAGTATCTAATAATTCAGGAGAAGCGATCATAGGGGAAGCGAATACCCAAGGATTTGGAGAGATGAATTCAGGAATGCTAGAGATGAGCAATGTAGATCTCGCTGAACAATTTACAGATATGATTGTTACACAAAGAGGGTTCCAGGCGAATTCTAAGAGTATCGTTACTTCAGATCAAATGTTACAAGAATTATTAACCTTAAAGAGATAGTTCAATAAGATTTAGATAATTTACTTGTTCTTAATTATATATATATTTAGTTTCTATTATATATAATAACTATATACCGATAACTTATTGAATTAAGTGAATTATCTTATCTGAATTATTGTAAAAGACTTTATTTTAAGAATGATCTGTAGATAAATAATAATATGATCATAACTCTTTTTAATTTCACATTTTTCAGTTCATAATTTTTGAATATTTTTCTTTTAAAATGCAAATTCACATTTTTTACATTCTTTATATTATATATCTCTTTATTTTTAGGAAATAATAGTTATCTCTATATATTTCCTGGATTTTTTTTATAACGAAAAATATTTATTTATCTTAAAAATAAATTTGGATTGCCTAAAAGGAAAAATTAACTAATAAAATAAAATTTGTAAAGACATTCTTAAAATGAATATTGACTCTTAGCTTCATGGAGTCTTTCCATAGAATCTTTATGGATCTATATTTAAATGAACATTAAAATCGGTACGAGGGACAGCAAGCTGGCTATATGGCAGGCTAAATTTATTTCGAGTAAATTAAAAGAGGTATATCCTAAGATCAGCTTAAAGATTATTCCAATTAAGTCAAAGGCAGATAAGTTGATAGATATACCACTACATAATATAGGAATCAAGGGATTGTTTACAAAAGAATTGGACGAAGCGCTATTAAAAAAAAAAATACACATTGCGGTGCATAGTTTAAAGGATATCCCCACTGAATTTCATTCTGATATACATATATCTGCTATTACAAAGCGCCATGACCCAAGAGATGCTCTTGTTTCTAAGAAAGGTAGAAGTTTAAAAGAACTTCCTCTTGGGGCAACGATTGCCACGGGAAGTCTTAGGAGAAGATCACAGATTTTAAATTATCGTCCTGATATAAAGATAATCGACTTGAGAGGCAATTTGATGACTCGCTATCTTAAATTCAATAAATCTGACTGGGATGGTATGATATTAGCAGTAGCGGGAATAGAAAGAATGAAATTAGAGCATACCATTTCAGAAAAAATATCCACAGATATATTACTACCTTGCGTGGGGCAGGGATCTATAGCAGTGATGAGCCATAAAAAAAATGTATTCATTTATGATATGATGAGAAAGATATATGATCATCAATCAAGTATTCATTCTACCGCAGAGAGAAGCTTTTTGCATAAAATAGGAGGAGGATGTAGCGTTCCGATTGCAGCATATTCTGAATTAATAGGAAACAAGATTAAATTAAGGGGTTTTGTAGGGGATATAAATGGTGAAAAAACCATATTGGATACTGTATTTGAAAAAGCTTTAAAAAATAGTGAGGCAAAATATGTTGGTGAGAAGTTGGCAGATAAACTTATCCGGCAAGGGGCGCATCAAATTCTTAAATCGTAAGCATCAATTTTCGTCATATTATGGAAGGGGGTAGTCCTCATTTCCATTGCATTTTGCACTTTTATAGATCAAAAAAAAATTTACACCAAAGTAATTGATTGAATTATGGTTCAAATGCCTGCCATAGCCACAGAAAAGCAACTTACTTTAAGTAGTGAGGAAAAGACCTATGTCAACATGATCACTACCCAGGCAAAAAATGCCTCTTTTTCTTTAAGGGCTGCCTCTGGGAAACAAAAAAATAATGTTCTACTGAAAGTGGCCCAATTATTGGATGACGATCGTAGTAATATAAAAAATCAGAATGAGCAAGATATAGAAAATTTTCAAACGAAAGATGGATCCCAATCAATGATTGATAGACTATCTATTACAGATAAAGAAATTGATGGTATGATCCAATCGCTCAATGAAATTGTCAATTTAAAAGATCCCATAGGGGAAGTGATCACTGGCTGGAAATTGCCAAATGGGCTTTTCATACAAAAAACAAGAATACCCATTGGCGTTTTGGCTGTTATTTATGAGTCCAGACCCAATGTGACCATTGATGTAGGCGCTCTTGCCATTAAATCTTCCAATGCGGTAATATTAAGAGGCGGTAAAGAAGCGATTCAAAGTAATCAGTTGCTTGCATCTCTGTTTCAAAAAGCGTTATCCCATTGCAAACTTCCTGCAGAATCTTTGCAGCTGGTAAAACGTACATCCAGACATCTGATGGTAGGTTTTTTAGAACGAAAAGATCATATTGACTTGGTGGTTCCGAGAGGGGGAGAAGGACTTATTCAATTTGTTAACCAAAATAGCCTGATCCCTGTGGTAAAGCATGATAAAGGAGTATGCCATGTATATATTCACAGATCGGCAAACCCTGAAATTGCTTTAAATGTCTTACTTAACTCTAAGACCCAGAAACCTGGGGTATGCAATGCCGCAGAATGTGTCATTTTAGATGAAGGTCTTCCCTTTATGGATAAGATCATCCAAGGTTTAATAGATGCAGGGGTTATTTTGCATGCGGATCAAAAGACAAGAATGATCCTAAAAAAGTTCCCTATAAAAGAATTGAATACAGATGGCTATTCCACAGAATATTTATCCATGGATATTTCTGTAAAAATAGTAAGAGATTTCAAGCAATCTTTAGATCATATCAATACTTATGGTTCTTTGCATTCAGAGGCGATTATCGCTCAAGATTATAATGTTATTGATCAATTTTTAACCTTATTGGATTCGGCAGCTTTATTTGTAAATTCTTCTACAAGGTTCCATGATGGCGGTCAATTTGGACTGGGAGCTGAAGTAGGTATTGCCACAGGCAAGTTGCATGCGAGAGGTCCAATGGGATTGGCTGATCTAACTACAACTAAATATTTGGTCTATGGCGAAGGACAGATCCGAAGTTAGTGTCTTTCCTAAGAGCAAAATCAGCCGTATTCGGGGGTACTTTTAACCCCATACATGAGGGACACATCCAGGTCTTGAAATACGTTTCTTCTATTCGTGATCTAAAATCTATTGTAGTGGTTCTTTCTTCATTGCCTCCCCATAAAGATAAAAGAAAATTAATGTCATATCGTCATAGGTTTTCTATGCTGGCCAAGGCGATTAGGCCATTATTGAAAAGAGATAATAAGTATCTAAATGATCCACTGAATCGTAAGATCGTTTTATCCACCATTGAAAGAAACATGAATTCTGCTGGCTATACTTATAATATACTAAAGGCATTGCAGGGCTATTGCAGAGAAAACAATATTGCGGTGATATTGGGAGAAGATATGTATCATACTCTCCCTTCCTGGTACAATGCAGAAAAATTGATCACTGAATTTGAATTTATGGTCATTCGCAGAAATACAGACAAGGCCATTCAAATTAAATCCAGGAATTTTTTCATCTTGGATAATTCCGTTTGGGATTTTAGCTCTACCACGATCCGCCAGAAGTTAAGCAAATATTGGAAAGATCCCCAAGAAAAAAATCTATCTGATCTGCGAAATATGATGAATAAGAATGTGTTGGATTATATTTTAGAGAATCGTTTATATGTCTGAAATGAAAACCAAAATAAAAAAATGGTCTGATACCATTTGTTTACCTAAAACCAGATTTCCCATGAAGGCAGATCTAGCCAAAAGAGAACCTTCCATTTTAGAATACTGGCAAAAGAGTCAAACGTATAAGAAAATTCTAGATAGTAGAAAAAATAATGCAGATGAATTTTTATTACATGATGGGCCTCCTTATGCAAATGGGCATTTCCATGTGGGGCATGCCTTGAATAAAATATTAAAAGATATGATCAATAAATATCATCTATTACAGGGAAAATATGTTAACTATATTCCCGGGTGGGATTGCCATGGACTTCCCATTGAGTTAGCCGTGATCAAAAAGTTGGCTAAGCAAAAGGATGGTTCCGAAAAAGACCCCCATAAAGTAAGAGCTGCCTGTCGTGAATATGCCAACCATTTTATCCATGTCCAGGCGCAGGACCAATCCAGATTGGGTATTTTTTGGGATGAAAAAGGGATTGAGAAATTAAAATCTCATGCTTCTTCTAAAGAAGAAGAATCTCAGATGAATTTTTATTATACAATGAGTAAGACTTTTGAGGCCAATATACTGCAAACATTCAGAGACCTGTATGAGAAAGAGATGATCTACAAGAATAAAAAACCAATCCATTGGTGTTTCTCTTGTTCTACCGCGCTAGCCGAGGCAGAAATAGAATATGATCTCCATAGATCTCCTTCTATATATGTGGCCTTTCCGGTGAAAAAAGAAGAAAATTTATTTGTTATTATATGGACTACGACTCCCTGGACATTGCCTGCAAATTTAGGAGTGGCCTTTCACCCCAAGTTTGAATATGCCATTTATCATACCCCTAAAGGAAGAATTTTGCTGGCGACCGGCATGGAAGAGCGCTTTTTTGAATCAGTGGGGCTTAATTTTTCCCAGAAAGAAATTATTAGCTCTGAGCAGATCGAAGGTCTTGAGGTTATGCATCCTTTCTTAGAAAGAGAAAGCAAGGTACTATTCGGAGATAATGTTACGCTGGAACAGGGAACAGGTATCGTTCATATAGCTCCCGGTCATGGAAATGATGATTATAATATTGGCTTAAAATATAATTTACAGGCTTATTGTCCTGTAGACCATAGAGGCAGATTTACTGATGTTTTTCCAGAAATGGAGGGTGTGAAAATATTTGATGCTAACCCAGGGATCATCCAAAAATTAAAACAAAAAAATCTTTTAATTCATTCCTCGGAAATAGAGCATTCTTATCCTCATTGCTGGAGATGCCATAAGCCTTTAATCTTCAGGGCTACTCCGCAGTGGTTTTTTTCGATGGATACTTTAAAAGAAATATCTATAAAAGAAGTTCAAAAAGTAGAATGGATCCCTGGATGGGGCGAGAAAAGATTCCATTCTATGATAGAAAACAGACCCGATTGGTGTCTTTCCAGACAAAGATTTTGGGGGGTACCCATACCAGCTTTTCAATGTAATCATTGTAACGAAACTCATCTGACCATAGATGGATTGGATCATATTATAAAACTCGTTCAAAAAGAAGGGATTGAAGTATGGTTTGAAAAAGAAATAGATTATCTTTTACCTAAAGGGGCTCAATGCTTGAAATGTAATTCTACTAATTTTAAAAAAGAAAATGATATACTGGATGTTTGGTTTGATAGCGGAGTTACCTGGAGGGCTGTCTTAAAACAAAGAGATGATCTCTATTTTCCGGCAGATATGTATCTAGAGGGGTCAGACCAACATAGGGGATGGTTCCAAAGTAGTTTGTGGCCTTCCCTTGCGTTAGAATCCAAAGCACCCTATAAAAGAGTATTAACTCATGGATATGTATTGGATGAAAAGGGAAGGGCAATGAGCAAATCTTTGGGCAATGTAGTCAATCCGATTGAAGATATTATTCCCAAATATGGTGCCGATATTTTAAGACTATGGGTTTCTTCGGAAGATTACAGGACTGATAATACAATCGGGAATGACATTCTACAGCGCCTCTCGGATAACTACCGTAAAATAAGAAATACATTTCGGTATATGTTGGGCAATCTACAGGATGGTGATCTGGTTCCTGAAATAAATACTTCTTTAATTATAGATGAACTTGATCTATGGGCCTTACATGAATTAAGTATTTTAGAAAAAAGCATTAAGAAATCTTATAAAGAAAATGAATTCCATCTGGTATATCACAAAACAATTCATTTTTGTACAGTTACTTTGTCTCAGGTTTATTTTGATATTATAAGAGACAGACTCTATTGCGATTCTAATCCAAATAGACCAACCTCTATTTTAGAGGCAAAAAAACGCCAATCCAGTTTGCAAGCCTTATTCGTAATATTAAGTAGTATGAGTGTATGGTTAGCACCCATATTGAGTTATTCTATGGAAGAAGTTCATCGTATATTGTATGAAAATAGTGTATTTGAAGAAATATGGCCAGACTCTTCTAAATGGTATAATCCCGAATTAAAAAAAAGATTTTCTATGATATGGGAACTGAAAGATAAGGTAAATTTAAAATTAGAAGAATTACGCAGTAAAGGGGAGATCGGCTCTTCTGTAGATGCGGTGGTTCGTATACCGCTGGCTATGGCGCCAGATGATTTAAAAGAAAGTATACTGGTTGATTATCTTGTGGTCTCTGAGGTACTCTATGTCGATATTCAACAAATAGAAATAAAGGCTTCTACCAAAGAGAAATGTCCTAGATGCTGGTTGAGAAAAGACCTTACTAAAGAAGGACTATGCAAAAGATGCACTCGTATTTCATAGAATATATTCAGAGAGAAAATGGCATAGTATAACGATCACCACTACTGAAATTATATTTAGAATAAATCCTTTTCTGATCATATCTATGATCCGAATTTCTCCGCTGGCAAAAACAACTGCATTGGGTGGCGTTGAGATAGGCATCATAAAGGCACAACTGGCCGCCAACGTTGCAGGCAAAGCCAAATATATAATAGATATGTTCAACAAACCAGCCACTTCCATAACTACAGGTAAAAATATAGTGACCAGCGCGACATTACTGATGAATTCTGTCATAATGAGCGCAACTCCAGTAAAAATAAAAACAAGAGCCCAAGGATTTGATCCACTGTATTCTACAATATTATTTCCTATTTGTTGAATGATCCCGCTGGATTCCATTCCTTTAGCAAGACATAATCCTCCCCCGAATAAAATAATAATTCCCCATGGTAATCTTTTTGTATCTTCCCAGTTAAGTATGAATTCTGTTTTTTTGATCCTAAAAGGCACGATGAACATCAATAGGCCACCCATCATGGAGATAATGGTATCATTTAGTTTGATCCCTAAAAGATCATTGATTGGATGTTTAAATATCCAGGCGCTTACTGTAACCAGAAATATGGCTAAAATATATTTCTCCGCTTGCTTAATACTACCTATTTCATCCAGATATTTTTGTATAATTTCTTTTGCGCCTTTTGTATCTTTAGAGGCCAGCTGCCCAGAGGGAAGACTCCTGGTTAAAATATAAAATACAACAAAAAGAAGCGCTAAACTTATCGGAAGCCCGGCTAAAAGCCATGCATTAAAATCCAGTTCTATATTATGCAATTCTTGCATATAGTTGACTAGAACTAGATTTGGTGGTGTTCCAATTATGGTGGCGATACCACCTATATTTGCCGCATAGGCAATACTTAAGAGTAATTTTAAAGAGAAACGATCGTTTTGGGCTATGCTTTCATTGAAACGTATTTCCTTTTCAAAAAGTTTAATGATAGAAATAGCAACAGGAAGCATCATCACGGTGGTGGCAGTATTGCTGATCCACATGCTTAAAAGAGCCGTAGCCAGCATAAAACCCAAGATCACTCCTCTCGGATTTGTTCCAGTGAGTTTGATTATAGATAGTGCTATTCTTTTGTGCAGATTATGTTTCTCCATCGCAATCGCGATCATGAAACCACCCATGAATAAAAATACAATGGGGCTTGCATAAGGGGCTGTGGATTGCTTTATGTCAAATATTCCTAATAGGGGAAATAATAACAGCGGTAAAAGGGCAGTGATGGGTATGGGAACAGCCTCTGAAACCCACCAAGACACCATCCAGATAGTTACGGCAATTACCTTAAATAGAATATTGCCCGGGTCTAAACTATAGATCAAAATGAACAGAGAAGGCCCGATGATCAACATAGAAATTTTTAATTTATGATTCATGGCTATGAAAAAACAGGTGCCAAAGTAAGAAGGCTTTTATTGGATGTCCAATATTTTTTATTAAATTTAAAATAGGAGTTAAAAGAAGATACCGGCACCGATTGACAAAAAATTACCCTTTTTACATAGCATCTTTCACCCCCATAGGTTTAAATAGAGCCTGTGCCTCAACACAGAAGAATAATTTACTACTAATGTAAATGTTTTTAAGTTGGCGCACAGGCTCATATGTGTACAAAGTACAGCCTAACGGCATTGGTTTCTACACCGTAAAATAAAAAAAGACTTGACTTTTCATTTCATATCCGCATTTTGCTATAGAATACTAACAATAGTAAATGATCATATACGATTTAAAATTATTTATGGTAAATCAGGAATATCTATAGCTATATTCAACCAATAACGTTACTCATCTTAATGACTGGCATTTTTGCTTTAGAAACACAGAAAGACTAAAATTGACCAGGGAAAGCCATAGATTAGAATACCCAACTTATAAAACAGTTTCCAGGAATCTGGGATGGAAGTAAAAACATCCACGCAAAAAATAGTATAGCCGATTGTGCATTAAACAATTTTAAATTAAAGGAGTAAAAATATGAAAATGAATAGTTTATACAGCATAATGGCCATAGCAACCATTCTATCCCTGCCTTTTTGTAAGAGTAATGAAACGATCCAGACCCAACTCCACCAGAGGAAAACCCAATCACAACTCCACCAGAGAGAGACCCAGCAGGCATTACCTATAAGTTATTTAATGAGGATAACCTTCCACCAAGTATCAATCTAAATGAAGGGCAATATCCTTATGAATATAGAATCGTATTGAATTCCCAGCCTTCTGCCGATGTAACTATAAGCATTAGCCTCTCTGGTAATGCACCAAATAATTTAGAGATCTCCTCAGGAGGCAATAATGTTTCAGGGCCTTCTGGTTCTATTGATGACCATAGTCTAATGATCATAGCGAGAGACAATGATACTCCAGGAATTACTTATGCAAAAGATAATGCAGCATTGCCTAATATAATCACACTTGCAGAAGGCGACACAGATATTGAATATGAATACACGATTTCTTTGAACACACAGCCTTCTCATGATGTAATGATCCAAATCAGCCTGCCTGCCATTGTTCCTGTTAATTTACGATTAAGCGATGGTACCCAGACTGCTGATATGGCAAATGAATCCATCACTCTCACTTTCACTTTGGCTGATTGGGATACCCCCCAAACGGTAACATTATCTCTTGTAGATGATGACATAGTTTCAGGGGAAGCCAGTGTTATCATTATGCATGCTTCTACAAGCCTTGATTCTGATTATGATAGCCAAAGCCATAGCATCACGCTGATGATCATAGATAATGATCTTCCACCAGGAATCACCTATAACCCACCAGGTGGAAGTATAACTCTTACAGAAGGGTCTACATATAATTATACAGTTGTTTTGAACACTCTACCCTGCCAGCCTGCCTCTGGATGCTCCTTCTAATTTAAAGCTGGATAATGGGGGAGCGCCTATAGGTGCCGGAAGTTCTATCCAACTTGCTTTTGATAGTACCAATTGGGACACCGCCCAAATGATCACATTGACCCTGGAAGAAGATGATCTAATGTTAGAAGATGCCTCTGTTGTCATTGATCATTCTTCTAACAGTCTTGACTCTGATTATGATGGACTTAGCCGCATTCTAACGGTCTCTGTTCAGAACAATGATGGGTGTATTCAAGTAGGTGCAGACTCTAAAGCTGATTTTTCAGGAGGCACTTATGGATCCGGAACTAATTCAGACCCATATCTAATATGCAATGCAATGCAATTGCAATCAATGAGAGATGACCTGTTTGCATTCTATGAATTAGGCCAAGATATAGACGTTTCTTCTATTACTGGTCCATACAGCTGTAACGGTACATGCACAGGATTTCAACCCATTGGAACAAATGCAAATAGATTCAATGGCACTTTAGACGGAAAGGGATTCGCCATAAGTGGTCTTACGATCAATATCAATCTTACCTCTGGCAACTCTTATGCAGGTCTTTTCGGGCGTATATCTTTTACAAATATCAGAAATATTGGCCTTTTGAATGTAAATATTTCTTCTTCTTCTAGATCTTATGCAGGCGGGCTGGCAGGGGAGAATGTTGGTACAACTAGTATAAGCAATTCCTACTCTACAGGGAATATTTTTTCTACTGCTTTTTCTACTTCTTATACAGGCGGCCTGGTAGCGCAGAATAGTAGTAGTATAATCAATTCCTATGCTACAGGGAATGTTTCTTCTTCTAATTTTACTTCTTATGCAGGCGGCTTGGTAGCGCAGAATAGTAGTAGTAGTATAACCAATTCCTACTCTACAGGGAATATTTTTTCTACTGCTTTTTCTACTTCTTATACAGGCGGCCTGGTAGCGCAGAATACTAGTAGTAGTATAATCAATTCCTACTCTACAGGGAATGTTTCTTCTTCTTCTGCTCTTTCTTCTTATGCAGGCGGCTCGGTAGGGCAGAATAGTGGTACTAGTAGTATAATCAATTCCTACTCTACAGGGGATGTTTCTTCTTTTTTTTCTTCTTCTTCTTCTGGTACAGGTGGCCTGGTAGGGCAGAATACTAGTAGTGGTAGTATAATAACCAATTCTTATTATGATCAAGATACCACAACATTATTCGAAAATGGTAGTGAAGTCTCTGATACTGCCGTAGATCGCAATAACGGTACTCTTACTTGTGTAGGTGGCTTCTCAACTTCTGAATTTATTGTTCCTATGGCCCCTAATACAGGCAGCTGTAGCCCCCTGGCTATTTTCTTCAACTGGCAAACTCTTTTTCACATCGATAATGCAGATAGAGATGATAATCTTACCACGGGAACCGATGAATCTTCTGTTCACTATGACAGCAATGATGACGGAAATATTACCAATACGGATGCATTCTTATGGAATTTTGGCATTTCTTCAGAATATCCCTTTATAGCCTCTACCACCGGAACGGCAGATGAGCAGGCGGTAAGAATGGCATCTGGTTTCTTACAATTCTCAAATACCACCCTTGGAAGACCTTCTACTACAGACCCTGTATTCTTCTATGACATAACGGATACTGCCATGGATATTACTACTTCTGGCACGGTAGTTCAAGGCACTGCCGCAAACGTTTACGAGATTCAAGATGCGGTGGATGCAAGTGGTGACGCTTTGGCTACTCCACCCACAGTAACCAATGCAGGTGTGATCAATGGAGTAAACCCTCTCGCAGCAGGTGCTGAATTTTATTTAAAGGTTACCTTTACCAAGGGTGCTTCGCCTAATACGGCTAGTTTTACTCGTAGGTATAGGTTTAAAAAATAACTTATTTTCACCCTACGGGCACAGGTCTTTCTTTTTTTTATGGAAAAAAAGAAATACCATCGTTTTGCATCCACAACCGATTGTCTCTCTCACGAGTAAGCTGCAAGACTTACCTATATCCTGAAAAGTAAGAGCCTGTGCGCCAACTTTAGACAAAATAATGATGGACAGCTGACTATTAAAATAAAATCTTACTCTAAGAGTGTCTATAATGAAAATAAAGAATATCATATCTTTTTTAGCCATTTTCTATGCTAGTCAGACCATTTCTAGTCCCGTTACAGAGAGACCCTGGGAAAAATTTCTAAAAGGGGAAAGAGAAAAAATAGGCTACCCAGAGATAAAAACTCTGGAACTAAACAATGGGATAAAAGTACATTATATCCAAAACGATGTTCTACCACAGGTTCATTTTTCGATCTATATTGAAGGCGGATATCCGGAAGAGCTCCCGGAACAAATTGGTTTAACTCAAATCTGGGGAAATAGTATCACTTATTCTGGATCCAATGAGTATGACAGAGATAAACTCAGCGGAATATTAGATCAAAGGGCATCTTCCTTTTCTTTTAGTAATGGTGTAGAAAGAGCCGCTTTTCATTTATCTTCTTTATCCGGGTTTTTTGAATCTGATCTGGAAATCATTCTACAAGTACTCGATCAGCCTTTATTTGAGCCTAATGATATTGAACTATTAAAGAAAAAGACAATCCAAAGTATATTGAAAAGAAAAGAAAGTCCTGCTAAATTAGCCCATATAGTAGCCAATAAAATATTCTGGGGAGAAAATATCAGAGGTAGAGTATCCACCCAAGAAACCATCCAATCCATTCAAAGAGAATCTTTACAAAAATGGCACCAGGTAATGTGGGATACTTCCAGAATGACCATCGCTATCGCAGGTAAATTCGATATAGAAAAAGTAAAAATTCTTTTAGAAAAAAAAATTTCGGCCAAGGAGAATAAAACTCCATTTGATTTGCAATCTATTTTAGAAGTATCCTCTTATACATCTCCAAAACCAGATCATATTTATTTAGTACCTAAAGAGTTGCCGCAGAGCACCCTGATCTGGCAGGCTAGTGGAATACCGCATCATTCTAAAGAATATTTTGCGTTAAAAATATTTAATTTCATTTTAGGGGGCGATTCTTTCAACTCCGTTTTAACCCAAGAGATCAGAGTAAAAAAAGGATGGGCGTATGTAGTATATTCAACCTATTCATCTGACAAATACGGCGGAAAAATAAAAATATTTGCACAATCGCAGAATAAGAATATTCCTGATTTAATCGCTAAAGTAGAAGATATTCTAAAGCATCCCCAAAAAATAGTTACCCCTAAGGCTGTTCAGCAGGCTAAAAAATCAATCCACAATAAATTTGTATTTCTATATAGAACACATTTAGATTATTTAAAAACTAAACTATCTTTAGCATGGGATGGATTGGCAGAAGATTATTTGAAAAATTATTTAGATAATATACAAAATACAAGCCAGGCGGATGTCATTGAAATGGTTGAAAAATATTATTCTCCTCAAAAATTTTCTTTAGTAATGATCGGACCTGAAAATATACAACACTCTAAAAAAGTAAAAAAATTTGATATAAACGTCCTGGAATGACATACCTGGATAGTTTGGATAAAGCTATTTTTGAATGGGCGGCCGTCTATATGAGTCCTGTTTGGTTGACAGAGATATGTATAGAGTTTACCAGACCTAAATACATAGCGGTCATTTTAATTCCTTTTTTTGGAATAAAACTCAAAAAAGATTTTAAGAATACCGCCATTGCATTGCTGTTATTCATTCTTTTAATTGGGATTTCTGATCTTATAGCAAATGAATTGAAAAGCCTTATCGGTAGAGAACGTCCCGGATCACAAACAGGTCTTTATATAAGAGAGAAAGCATTTACTATGCCATCTTCCCATGCGTGGAATTCAATGGCGAGTGCCGTTTTTATAAAAAAAAGATTCATAGGGTGGGGGCGGTATTTTATACTATTAAGCTTTTTGATCGGAATAGCCCGATTTATCTCTGCCAATCATTTTTTATTGGACGTTATCGTTGGATGGACGGGAGGCTTCTTGTTAGGCTGGTTTTATTTTACCATAGTTCAAAAATTTTTTCCAATGAATGAAACGGTGAACCTAAGAAACAAGATCAAAGGATGATAAGATAGAGTCTCTGGACATACTGTATATTTTGTTGAGTTCCGTTCCTCTTTTAAATTCGAGAGTAATGGTAGGAATTTTTCTTTCAATCCCTGCCCATGTTCCTAAAGAACCAGGAGTGGGATAGCCAATATCATCCGCAATTTCCATTGGCAGTTTTTCTGCAATTCTTTCTGCATATTTTTTAGCCGGTCCGTTATAAATGATCATAGGCTTCCAGGAATGGAATGAGATAATATAGACAGGCTTGTATTTATGTATCAGGGAGATCAATGCCTTTGTTTCAGGCTCGCTTTCAGGCATTTTCCCAGGATAATATTTTTCTTCTTTATAGTCTCCACTCCAGTCTTTGGTAGGCATATTTCTATTTAAATCAACTCCATTATAATTTTTTCTTTGATAGCTCAAAAATCCATCTGGATTTATTACAGGTATGATGATGATGTTTTGATCAAATTTCGTTTCATTGTTTCTAAGAGCAAATTCATTGCAAAAATCATAAGTAAATTGAACCCCTTCTGTTTCGTTGCCATGAACTCCTCCGATCAATAGGATCGTATTCTTTTTAGGATTTTTACCAGGTAAATATTTATATGGAATTAGATGACCGCCAGCGGAACGACCTATATTTTCCCAATTTTCTAATTGAAATAGGGCTCTTTCAGGATTTGGAAATTTCTTGGATGCGAGTAGATCTATTTTCATTTATCTGCGATGGGTATACTAAAGTAAAAGCAACTTCCTCTCCCTAATTGGCTTTCCACCCACATTTCTCCATTATGAGATTCTACAATCTCTTTAGAAATGGGAAGGGCTACACCAACTCCAATAGGATGAGGATTATAAGGGGAACAAATAGAAGTATAAAATATTTTATGGATTATTTGTTCTGGTATCCCGCCCCCGAAATCTGTTATAGAGAAATTTATCTTTTCCTTTTTTGCATTCAATTTAGCCTCTAAAATAATTTTACCCCATCGATTAGAATATCTGATTGCATTACTTATTAGATTGATCAAAACCCATGAGATTTTTTCAATATCCGCATAAATAGGGGGTAAGTTTTTACCCAGGTTAACTTCCATTTCTATCTCTTTTTCCTGAAGCTGATTCTCAAATGGCCTTAAAGCATTTTGAATAACATCATTGACATTGATCCTGTTGAAATATAATCGAAATTCTTTAACTTTTTCTCTTTGCATGGTCAATTGAATAATTTACTTTTTCATTCTTTTGGATATTCTCGTATCCAGGAGGATAATCGAATCCGCCTTTGGCATAAGGATGACATCTGAAAATTCGATATAGAATAAGAGCAAAAGCTTTATAAAGGGGAAGATATTCAAAACAATAGTAGGCATAATGAGAACAACTGGGATAAAATCTGCATTGACTTCCTAATATTCCGATAAGAAATCTTTGATAAATTCTGATCATGAATAAAATAGAATTTCTAAAAAAACCAAACATAATAGAGTTCATATTGTTTCTAAAATATCTTCATCTAAAAATTGAATATGAATGAGCATTTCTTGAACCTTTTCGATTCTCTCTTTAAAACTTATACTATTAAATGCAGAGGAAGGAATGAAAACAAGTAGTAAGCAATTTTTTTGAAAGGTTTTATTCAGTAAAATATGTTTCTTGAATATTTCAAAAAAAACAGCCTTACTGATTCTACGTAGACGATTTCTGAAATAAGCCTTCCCTGATTTTTTGGGCACAGCCCACAAAATTTTAGAAAGCGTTGGAAGTACCTTGTGACCATCTGAAGTAGACTCTATAATGGATGCATCATTTTTACAAAGAGACTGCCCATCCTTTGCTGTTAGATCGCGGTTTTGTGAAAAAGAATCTGATTCCATGAACATATAGCGAACCTTAAAAAATCTATTTTGATAGAAAGAGCCATTCGAAAAGATATCCTGAATTTTTTTTCTGGATCGGGCCGATATAAATACTTCACTTTGTTTCAAATTTAAATATGGAACCTTCTGATCTAGTTAAAAACGGTTGCCCCTCCTTTTATTCCTTTTTTGATTTACACTCATGGTTTTTTTCTATATTAAAGCATGGGTATATTCTTCTACAAAAATTTATATTGACTACACAGAATGTCAATCATTTTTAGATAAAGAATAAATAAAAACTACTGACTCCATTTCAGGTATTTGAGTAAAAAAAGGTATGTTAAGGAACACAGAATAGTATTCTGATCCTTGCATCAAAAACCCTGGTACAGGGGGTGGGGGGTATTATCCTATTGATCTGGATTCATTTAAAGAATATAATTACCCGTGGGTATCTTATGAATAAAAATTTAGAATTACAAACCAAGGCTCTTCTGGAGAACTTTGATGAAATTGAAGAGCAACTTGAAGATACCCAAATTATTTCTGACTTCAAAAAAGTGAATGAACTGAACCAGACCAGAACAAAGATGCTCCCATTGATCACAAAAATCAAAGAATATCATTCTATAGAAAAAGAAATCTTGGAAATATCCTCTCAATTGACCCAGGAAGAAGAACAGGAATTAAAGGAATTCATTATGGAAGAAAAGAATTCTCTGGAAAGTAAATTAAAATTATTAGAAAAAGAAATATTGTTTTTATTATTGCCTAAAGAGGAAAGTGAAGGTAAAAATATATTTTTAGAGATCAGAGCAGGCACAGGAGGGGAAGAAGCGGCTCTTTTTGCAAGAGACTTATTCAAAATGTACACTAAATATTTAGAATCAAAGGCGATCCAATTTGAACTAGTGCATATCCATTCCACAGGACTAGAAGGGATCAAAGAAGCCATCTTATTGATCAAAGGCAAAGATGCTTATCGCCTCTTTCATCTGGAAGGGGGAATACATAGAGTGCAAAGAATACCCGAAACAGAATCAGGAGGACGCATACATACTTCCGCCTGTACCATGGCAGTAATCCCAGAGGTACAAGAAGAAGAACTGGTAATTGATCCAAAGGATATAAGAGTGGATGTATTTCGTTCTTCCGGACCAGGAGGCCAGAGCGTGAATACAACCGATTCTGCCGTGAGGATTACTCATATACCTTCAGGGCTGGTGGTATCTTGCCAGGATGAAAAATCACAACATAAGAATCGATCCAAAGCTCTTTCTATTTTAAGGGCGAGATTAAAAGATAAAGATATTTCTGAACAGCATAAAGAGCAATCTGCTCAGAAAAAAGCCCAAATTGGTTCAGGTGATCGTTCTGAAAAGATCAGGACATATAATTATCCTCAAAATAGGGTTACCGATCACAGAATCAATTATACCCTCCATAACCTGGACAGAATTATGCAGGGAGAATTGAATGAACTGATCGAAAAACTTCTGCTACATGAAAAAGAAACTAAATTAAAAAGCCTTATAAATACCAATGATTGATGAAGACATCTAATTTAATTTTCTTTATTAGTATATTGGTATTGACTTCTTTTGGTCTGGTAATACTATTTGCTTCTTCTTCTTTTATTTCTCAGCAAGAATACTCGGATCCATATTACTATATAAAGAAACAAGGTATTTCTACTTTCATAGGTCTTTTGCTCTTATTTTTTATGAGCCAGATCCGCTACCAGATATGGTACAAAGCAGCATGGCCTTTGTATATTCTTTCGATCCTCTTACTTTGCTTAGTATTCAACCCCTTGGTCGGAAAAGAAGCAGGGGGTGCCTCCAGATGGATAACAATATTTAATATTTCTTATCAACCTTCTGATCTGGCTAGATTTTCTACCATTCTGCTACTTTCCAATTTGTACACAGATGATAAAATGAACATATTCTATAAAACATCTCTAGCCATACTTGTGATCAGCCTACCCGTTTTACTCATCAGTTTAGAACCAGACTTTGGAACTGCCTTTCATTTGATCATAGCTTCCACCTTTTTTCTGTTGTTTACTAATTTCCCAAAGACTATATTGCTGATATTATCCGTTAGTTCAGCCCCTATTATTTATTATAGCGTTATTAAGGTAAGTTGGAGGTTGAAAAGATTTAAGGCTTTTTTAGATCCATGGAAATATCGTTTTGAAGAAGGTTATCAATTGATCGCTTCTTTTAAATCTTTTCTTGCTGGAAATATATGGGGAGAGGGTCTGGGGGGAAGTCATCTAAGGCATCATTTACAGGCAAGGCATATAGACTTTGTACTGGCTGTTATTGCCGAAGAATTGGGATTTGTAGGGATATGCTTTACTTTAATGCTCTATTTGTTCATTATATTTCACGGTATGATATTATTAAAGAAATTAGATGATCCATTTGCAAGGCTATTTGGTTCTGGTATGATCATTATTTTCAGCACACAAGCCATTATACATATAGGGGTAAATATTGGATTATTACCAACTACAGGAATTAATTTACCCATAGTCAGTTATGGGGGTACCTCTATGATCACTTATCTAATGATGTTTGGCATATTCCTAAGTCTTTTTAAAGAACAAAATGTGCCACCTCCTAAGATCAATCTTTAGGCGCATGTTAAGGGAATGCTATCTTATTTTTTATAGCTATGTCTTAAATCGACCATGAGATATAAACTCACTCTAAGAAAATAAGGTCATCTAAAATTTCCTTCATTTTGCTTCCTACTTGGGAGAAGAAGAGTGTAATTCTTTTAGCTTTTGGTGATTGATCCTGAGATATTCAGCCAGAGCCTGAGCGTCTACTTTATCGTTCTTGTTGCCAGAGACTGCATAAGCCTTCTTAATCTATCAAGATCAAGAGGCATGGCGTTCTTAGCTTTCTCCAGTGGTCAGTTTATTATCAATAGATAACAGAGGTAGCTTTTCATATAATGGCATTCTATTTAAGATGACCTTATTTTCTTTTTTTAGAAGATGGAATATGTAATATTTGCCTGTATTTAGAGACTGTTCTTCTTTGGATATTAAAACCCTGGTCTACCAGCTCTTTGGTGATCATTGCATCTGTAAGAGGTTCATTTTCACAGGCAATGATAGATAAAATTTTCATTTGCAAATGCTCTACACTTTTTAAAGAATTGTCAAAAGTCTTTAATCTCCTGAGGAAAAAAAATTTAAAGGAATAAGATCCCCATTTTGTTTCGCAATACTTTTGGTTGCAAATACGAGAAACGGTTGAAAGATGTAGTCCCATCTCTTTGGCAACTTCTGCTAGACTCATAGGAATAATAAAATTTGGACCTCTTTCAAAAAAGGAGGCTTGTTTTTTAAGTATAATGGAAGCCAGTTTCTTGATTGAATTGGTTCTAAAATAGATCCCTTGCTTTAATTGATATGCTTCTTTATGTAGGTTCATCCACTCTTCTGTGGTTCCCTGTGTTTCTTTAAGGCTTTTATAAAGATTCTTATTTATTTGAAAGGAATCATATAGATAATTTTTGAATATCATTTTTATTTGATCCTGACTTTCTTTATATATCACATCTGGATAAATATATTTACTTTTTTGAGAGGCAAACTCAAAGGCTGGAAATAAATTTAATTTTCTGAGTTTAGAAATACTATTCTGAATGACTTTTTCTTCTACATGTAAAAGAAAAGACAGTTCTTTGATCATTTCTTTATTTGAAAAAGAAAATTTTGTATTTGATCGTTCCAATATTCGGATAATATCGATCAATAATAGATCGTCTTTAAAGTTTACTTCTGCCTGCCATTCCAAAGACTGCCAATGATTCTGTGCGCCTATCCCTAAAGGGCTCAATTGCTTCAAAATATGGATGGCCTTCTTTATATCCTTGTAAGAAAAGTCAAATGCAGATGCTATTTCTTCATGGGATATTTTAAAGAATCCGTTTTCATCTAATGATGATATAACGAAAGATACAAAACGCAAAATATTCTCAGGAATATCAATGAGAGATAACTGGTTTCTTAAATGGTCTTCAAGTGAAATTTGTTGCGGTAAGTAGTCAGCCAGGTCTTTTAAGGAATTGGTTTTGGATGAATCAAAATTTTCCTGTTCAAAAGAATAGTCTGAAGTTTCTTCCAGAAATGGATTTTCTAGTAATTTTTCTTCAATATAAGATTTGATCTCAAATTGACTGGCGGATAACAGATTTATTTTATTCTTTAGAGTCAGAAAAAGAGAAAAATTTTTTTTTAATTTTGGTTGTACATTTTTTTTTAATTTTGACATTTTTAATTGAAACAAAAATTTTTATTTGTTTACATTTTAAAATCATGCCCAAGATATATTTTTTTAGCCATCTTGTCTTGAACTAATTTTTTTGCGGGTCCTTCAATTAGAATAGATCCTTTGAACATGATATAAGATCTATCTGTGATCTTAAGTGTTTCTCTTACATTATGATCTGTGATCAATACTCCTAAATTCTGTTTTTTAAGACTCTTAATGATATTTTGAATTTCTTTTATGACCAATGGATCCACTCCAGCGAAGGGCTCATCCAATAGAATGAATTTAGGATTACTTGCTAAAGTTCTGGCAATTTCAGTTCTTCTTCTTTCTCCACCTGATAAAGTATATCCTTTTTGGTTTTGCACATGAGCAATTTCAAATTGCTCTATCAATTGGTCTGTTCTTTCGTTTATACTCTTTTTGGGAAGCTTTTGAAATTCTAAAATAGCCTGTATATTTTCTCTTACAGTCAATTTGCGAAATATAGACGCTTCTTGCGGAAGATATCCAATTCCTAAATGGGCCCTTTTATGGACAGGCAAAGAAGTAATGTCTTTTTCATTCAATACAATTCTCCCCTCTGTGGGTTTTATCAAACCAATGATCATATAAAATGAAGTTGTTTTCCCCGCGCCATTTGGGCCTAAAAGACCTACTACTTCCCCCTGTTTAACCTTTAAATTGACTTCATTGACTACAGGTATTTTTTTGTATTTTTTTTTTAAGTTAAACGCCTCTAGAAAAGATTCTTTTCCCTTTTTATTTGGCTCTATGTTTTTATTATCTGCCATACATGTTTTAATGCCTAAAATGTCTTAGTCCGGTAAAGATCATTATAATTTCATTTTCATTTGCGGCATCGATAACTTCCTGATCTCTGATAGAACCACCTGGTTGTATGATGGCCTTAACACCCTCTTTGGCGGCCAGGTCTATGCTGTCTCTAAAAGGGAAAAAGGCATCAGAAGCAAGATAGCTCTCTTTGGCCTCTTTTTTATTTTCTTTATCCTTTTGGAATGCAATTTTGATTGAATCCAGGCGACTCATCTGTCCTGCTCCGATTCCAATAGTCTGCTTATTCTTGCTCAAAACAATTGCATTTGACTTCACATGTTTAGCAATGATCCACGCAAATTCAAGTTCTTCTATATCTTCAGAGGAAGGTTTTTTTTGGCTGACTATCTTTATTTTTTCTTTATCTAAGGTAACCCGGTTTGATTCCTGGTACAGAAATCCAAAAACATTGCCTACAAGACGGTGTTTGTTTTGTTTGACCTGATCTAATTTTTCAGGATGATAACGAACTAAGATCAAATTCTTTTTGGTCGTCAATATTTGTAAAGATTCAGAGTCATAATCCGGAGCAACGATCACATCTAAAAAATTCTGAATCAAAATAGAAGCCGTATCTTTGGTTATCTTTCGATTAAAAAAAACAATTCCACCAAAATAACTTATAGAATCTGATTGCATTGCCTTCTTGAGAGAAACAGGCTGGTCTTCATCAATGGCTACACCGCATGGATTGGTATGCTTAAAAATGGCGCATAGAGGATGCTCAAAATCAAAATGTAAATTAAAAACAGCATCCATGTCTAAAAGATTGTTATAAGAAAGTTTTTTGCCGTGTAAAACGTCCCAGGGAAGCTGTTTTTGATAATGAGGAAGATATAAAAAAGATCTTTGATGTGGATTTTCACCATATCTTAATTCTTCTTTTTTAACGATACAAAAGTTTTTTTTGGATTTATCCTTGAAACTGTCTATTTCTTTATCTTGTTTCTGAAGAATGGTGCTAAAAAAATAATCAATGATACTGTCATAACTGGTGGTATAGGCAAATGCATCTGCTGCTAACTTTCTGCGATAAATATCAGAAGGATTACCTCTGCTATTTTTGTATTCTTCTATGAATGTTGAATATTGGCTTGGATCAGTTAAAATAAATACATTATGATGATTTTTGGCTGCTGCCCTGATCATGGTAGGGCCACCAATATCAATCATTTCTATTGCCTTTTCAAAAAATGAATTATCAGACCAATTTTCTTGAGAATGAATGAATTCTTCGAATGGATATAGATTAATACAGACTAAATCAAATAGAAAAAATCCATGCTCTTTAGAACTTTGTACATCTTCCTTTTTTTCTCTTCTAGCCAGTATACCTCCATGGATAAATGGATGAAGAGTTTTTACTCTTCCAGAAAGGATCTCTGGAAACTGAATATATTCTTCTATGGAATAGGCCTTAACATTTTCCTGATTCAATTGTGCGAGGGTCCCCCCAGTAGAGTAAATATCAATATCCATACCAGAAAGACTCTTTGCAAACTCTACAATTCCTTTTTTGTCATAAACAGATATGATTGCTTTTTTAATAGGGTGATCTTTTAATTCATTCATAAGACATAAGATTGCGATCGAATTTTTATTTCAATTTCAGGCAGATAAAATAACTATGGTCTTATTTAAGATTCTGTGGGTAAAGCAAAATTTATGACCTTGTGAAAAGAAGCTTGATCTTGAGACTCATATTATGTATATTCTGCTATTCACACTCCACAGAGTAAAAATAGAATAATTATGGTCTCATACGATATCTTTAAATTATTTCTATATCTTTTTTTCATCATTGTATTATTATACATTTATTCCTATCGAAAGTCTTTCATCCAATTTTATGAAATAATCAAAAGAAAGATCAGTAATAGGTATCATTTTAAAGAAAGGCTAAAAAGGGCAGTAGAATTGAATCATCAAATGCTTGGGATCATTCGGGAATACCAGCCTTATGATCCATCTGATTCTTCGCAGAGCAAAATCCAGGGCAAAATGGGAGAAATAGAAAAACAAGTTAAAGCCAAATTGAAAGGCAATATTCCAACAAATATCACTTTAGAAACCATTTCATCAAATTACTTCATTCAAGAATTGTATAAAAATGAAAATTTAAAAAAAACCAATATTTGGAACAAGATGTATGATCTTAGCCGATCAATTTGGCGTACTCTTTGGCGAAGTAAGTAATGATCATATCTGCCCCAGCCCTTTTGATAGAATACAATACCTCTGTAATACAATTTTCATTATCTAACCAACCATTATTCACAGCTGCTTTCAACATAGAATATTCACCACTAACGTTAAAGGCTACAATGGGTATCAGAAAGTGATCTTTTAAAAGGCTGATCACATCCAGATAGGAAAGCGCTGGTTTTACCATTAAATGATCTGCTCCCTCTTTATAGTCTAATTCTGCTTCTAGTAGAGCTTCTTTTTGATTCGTATATTGCATCTGATAAGTTTTTTTGTCTCCCGACTTAGGAGCAGAATCGAGTGCATTTCTAAAAGGAGCATAAAATGAACTGGCATATTTAGCGGTATAAGACATCAAAGCCACTTTAGAGTGGCCTTCACTGTCCAATTTATTTCTTAAATAGGATATTCTGCCATCCATCATGTCGGAGGGGCCAATAATATCCGCTCCAGCCTCTGCCTGAGCAACTGCCATTTTAGCCAAAATAGGTAGAGTTTCATCATTTAGTACTTCGCCTCTTTGAACCAATCCATCATGCCCATCTGAACTATAAGGATCCATGGCAACGTCTGTTATTATACATATATCCGGATATATTGCTTTTATTCTATGAATGGCTTTTAAATAAAAATTATTCTTAGAATGGCTATAGCTGGCCTTTGTATCCTTCAATTCATTGCTTATTACTGGAAATAAAATAAACGATTGAATACCTAAACGAATGCATTCTTCTATTTCTTCCAATGCATTATCAATCGAGAAACGATAAATTCCAGGCATAGAATCGATCATCTCTTTTTTTTTCATTCCATCTACTACGAAAATAGGATAGATCAATTGATTCAAATGAATATTTGTTTCCTGGACCAATTCTCTGATCACCTTTGTTCGCCTGTTTCTTCTGGGCCGCCTTAACATAATGGTTATACTTTTATTCTCATTTATAGTAATACTATTTGCTTTACAGGATTTCAGTTAGGAAGAAGACGAGGGTGAATCGATGACTACCTTAAAAGAGACTTGTTAGTCTGGATCATGGATCACTTGACACGCATTTGATAGCAGGATCGGGGCACGATGATCCATCAAGCATATAATAATTCGTATTCGTGATCATGCCATTGCTATCATAACGGATATTTTTCCTTAGCGTGCCGTCTTCTCTATAAATAGTTTCACTAGATTTATTGCCATTTTCAGAATAGAAAATATTTTGTATCTCTATACCATTATCATTGTAAATAGTTTCAAAAGATTTATTGCCATTTTCATGATAGGAAATAGATTGGATACTTATACCATTATCATTGTAAATAGTTTCACTAGATTTATATAAAATGTTGGAGCCGGCACGGATATTATAATAAATACTACTTTCAAAATATCCATTTTCCCTATATTTTGTATCCCCGGAAAGATATAGATCTTTACCGTTTGCACTAGTAAAATCTTTTTCTCTTTTTCTTTTACCGTTGGGATAACATTCTATTTCTATAGTTTTTACACCATTTGGGAAGTAACTATACTCCCCCGCCTTGCAGGGTGCAGACGCAGCATAAAAAATCATTCCATCTATGCGATCTGTCATGTCTCCCGGTACATCAGGGTTATTTGGATCGTTTGTCATGTCTCCCGGTACATTCACAAGATTGTCTAGGTTATCATCACAATACATACCAGCGACTAGAATAAAGGTCAGTACTAATATTTTCATTTTCATTTTTTTCACCTCTTGAAAAACTAACAAAGTTATTACCTTATCTTTAGATAATTATATTCTCTTACATTTTTAATATAATAATAGAAGTCAACTCTTTTTTTCCGGTCAAGGGCAAAAAAAATTAAATTAAAATCAAAAAAAACATTGCATTTTTTTCTTTACAGTCTCAGAGATTATATGTATTGGTTTATAGAGACTATGTTTGAAGCAGAAATTATTGAAGTATCCGTTACCCAAATGGGCATCGCCCTTATACTGAAGAATCCAAGTCGTGAAAGGGTCGTCCCTATATTCATAGGCCCCCTGGAAACCTATTCTATTTCTACAGCATTAGAAGATCAGAAATCAGAAAGGCCTCTTACGCATGACCTTATGAAATCTACATTAGTTTCTATGGGGTACAATATTCAAAAAGTTATTGTGGATGATTTTCATTCAGGAACTTTCTACGCAAAAATAGTAATTGTAGGGAAAGACAGATCAAATAATTCTTTTTCAACTGAAATTGATGCCAGGCCTTCTGATGCAATTGCCCTGGCAATCCGATTCTGCGCCCCTATCTTCATGGTAGAAAAGGTGTATAAGCAAACATCCATTGATGTAGACATATTGAAAGAAAAATTGGGGCATACAAGGTCAGAAGAAAGAGATATTGCAGATGAATCCGATTCTTCAGGAAGTGACTTTATGTTGAATGAACATAAAAGGGATCTATTGCAATCTATACTGGAAGAGTTTGGCCGCCCTGTTGAAGAAAATACTCCTGTTCATAAAAAGAATGTTCCTAAAGCCAAAAAAAAAGAAGAAATTTTTAAATCTAAAAGAGATGTACTAAATCAAATGTTAAAAGTTGCTGTTTTAAAAGAACAATATGAATATGCCGCTAAGATAAGAGATGAGCTTAGCGCTTTGCAGTATTCCTCCCCCCAGAAAAAGAGATACAGGAAGGGTAAAGACCTTCCCCAAAAGAAATAATGATTGAAAATTTATGGCCATCAGTCAAATAATGGTAATTTTTTGTACCTTTTTCGCTATTTACTTGATATATTTAGCGGGCAAGCGCTTTTTCTTTCATCAAAAAAATGCTTTCAGAACATTGGCAGATATTGAAAAAATTGCAGTTCATTCTATTGATTATCTTTGGTCTCCTGAGATCAATATCGATTATTCATTTAAATATAATAATAAGAAATATGGTGGAAATGATTTTTCAAGAATAGATGACTTAATAGATGATTCTTATTTTCTGCTTACAGATCAGAATAATCTTCCCACACTGAATACTCTTAAAGGTAAATTTGTAGGGGAAGAATCCATTGAACATTATCTTATGTCTAGCTGTAAAAGTCTTCTAATAGAATTCAATTATAAGAATCCAAATGAAAATCGAATATACAAAGTGCCTTCCAGAGAAAACAAAAATGAGACTGGACAAATGGCTAACTACAAATGTTGAAATTGAGTCTATCTCAAAGGCAAAAGCTCTTATTTTGGCCGGAAATGTACTGGTAAACGAAAAACCCATTCACCAAAGCGGATTTAAGGTATCTCCCAAAGATAATATACGTATTCGCAAATATAATATCTATTATTCAAGATCTGCTTTAAAGTTAAAAGCCGCTTTAAAAAAGTGGCCTTTCAAAGTAGAGAATAAAAACTTTATAGATATAGGCGCTGCTCATGGAGGATTTACTCAAGTTCTTTTAGAAAATAAGGCGTGTAGTGTATTTACCCTGGATGTATCCTATGGGCAATTGCATCCTGTATTGAGAAGAGATCCAAGGGTCTTCGTAAAAGAAAGAAAGAGCCTGTATAAGATCACTAAAGAAGATATTCCTTTCCAGCCAGATGCATTTGTAATCGACATTTCTTTTTCTTCTCTTAAAAGGGCCTTAGCTTATATGCAAAAAATGTGGAAAAATATGGAGGGCATTGCATTATTGAAACCACAATTTGAATCGGATTCTTTTATGTTAGAAAAAGGAATTGTGAAAGACAATATCTATTTAAAAGCCATACTCGATGATTTTTTAAGTTATTTGAAAAATCATCACATCCAATTGATCGGGTTATTAGAATCTCCTATACTCGGGGCAAAAGGCAATCAGGAGTACCTTCTATGGTTGGAATGGTGATCTATATTTTATTATCCGCCAGCTTATTTGCGGTAAATTATCCCATTCAAAAAGAAAATGAGATTATTCATGAAATCAAAAAAGAATTTGATAGGAAAGAATATCAAAATGCTTTTGATCTATGGGAAAAAAATCATAAAAAATATCCACATTCTTTGCAGTATGATTATTGGATCGGCAAAATATTATTGTACAAGCCAAATCAAGATCATTCTCAAAAAAAGAAAAATTTCGATCGGGCGATCCAACATTTTAAAAAAGTAATCCAACATTTGGAAAAAAAAACATTCTCTTCTTCTGAAACGAAAAAAATTCTTTTAGATTCCCTTTTGCATATTTCGATCGCATACTTTCAAATAAGTAATCTGAATAGCGCTATTTTATATATGAAAAAAATGATTTTCGTGGATAATTCCATTCCTGAGGCATGGTATAATTTAGCCATATTCTACGAAAGTCAAAATAAGATAATGGATGCTAAAAGAATATACAATGTCTACAGAAAGACACTAGAAATGGGAAAGGAAGAATTCTAATGAAATATCCTGCTCTCAGCATTGCCCCCATGATGGGTAGAACAGATAAGCATTATCGTTATTTTATGCGCCTATTGACCAAACGTACATTGCTATATACTGAGATGATCACGGCGAAGGCGCTTCTACATGGCAATCGTGATCGGTTACTCTTTTTTTCGGAAGTAGAAAAACCTCTTTCATTACAGGTAGCTGGGAGCGACCCATACGAATTAGCAGAATGCGCTAAAATGGGCGAAGATTACGGTTATGATGAAGTGAATTTAAATGTTGGCTGCCCCAGTATCAAGGCCCAGAAAGGGAAATTTGGCGTATGTTTGATGGAAGATCCATCTTTAGTAGCGCAATGTCTGGTACAAATGAAAAGAGCAGTCCGGATACCAGTTACAGTAAAACAACGCATCGGAATCAGTGATTTGGGAGGATATGAACATCTAAAGGATTTTATCTCCATTGTTTCTGAAAGTGGTTGTGATAGATTTATTATACACTCCAGGATTGCCATACTGGAAAAACTCAGCGCTCAACAGAATAGAAATATTCCACCTCTGAGGTATGAAGATGTATATAAGGTCAAGAAAGAATTTCCGCATTTGAATATAGAGATCAATGGTGGTATCAAAACTCTGGAAGAGGCGCATACCCATTTGCAAAAAGTAGATTCCGTAATGATCGGAAGAGCTGCCTATGACAATCCATATTTATTTGTAGAAGCAGATCAAAGATTTTTTTCTGAAAAGAATATAGAACCTATTTCCAGATTAGAAGTCCTTAAAGAGATGATAGATTATACAGAGAGGCAGGTTAAGGAAGGATATTCTTCTCAACAGGTCATTCGTCATCTGCATGGTATTTTTACAGGACAACCAGGCTGTAAATTATTTCGTCAGTATTTAAGCAATTATATGCCCAAACATAAAGATTCTGCCTTTGCATTGAGAGAATTTTTAAGACATGTAAAAAAAGATCATAATTTACCAAGCAATTCCAATACTATCTTTAATTTAAAAGTATCGTCTCTATCATCTCCGAAACGGACGACTACAAGGTCTTTAGATGGTATCACGACCAAATATTGACCCCAATGTCCGGTTGCAGCAAATATATCCTCTGGCGCATCTGGATATGGCTTTGATTGTTTTTCTTGCTTAGAATACTTTGAATTTACCCACCAATGGCCTGCTGGATAAAGTTCTTCAATGGAGCTTAAAATATTTTCGGTGTTGAAAAAGGAGTCTGGTAATTCTGTAGTTATTTTCAACCAATCCTCAGGAAGTATCCTTGTACCATCCCAAATACCATTATTCAGATATAAATATCCGAATTTAGCCAGCTCCCGGGCAGTGGTATACATATAAGAAGAACCTATGTATGTACCCGATTTATCTTTTTCCCAGGTTACACGATCCATCCCAATAAGATTGAATAACTTTTTCCATGGATATTCAGAATACTCTTCTTTTAGAATATTCTTTAATATCCCCATGATCAAATTAGAATTGCCTCCTGAGTATTTCCATTGATCGCCTGGAGGATGCTCTACGTCCATTCCAGCCGCAAAAGATGCCATGTCTTGTATTCCTGCCGTATAGAGCATTGCTATAATAGAGGACTTTAAAGGCCAGTATTCGTATTCCTCATTCCAGGAAATGCCTGATTGATGTTGCAATAGATATTTAATGGTTATCTTGCGATGTTCCCCTCTATCCAAGCCTTTATGATATTTAAAGGCTGGATCCGTTAAACTGATCAAATTTTCTTTTACGGCAATTCCTAAAATAGCATTCACAAATCCTTTGGATACAGACCAAAGAAGATGCATGGAATCTTTTTGGTAGCCCCTGGCATATTTTTCATATACTAAATAGCCATTTTTTATGATCAACAAAGCATCTGTACGTATGCCTTCTCTGTCCTCTTCTGTACCAGTGGTTTGGAACAGATATTTTTCCAATTCTTTTAGTTCATTAGATCGAATGCCCACCTCTTGAGGAGCCTTCATCTTCCATTCTCTGGTAGGCCAATAGACTCTTTCTTTAGAGAATGATCGTATACTATTTCTATTTTGATCTTTTTCTTCTATCTGACTGGATAGTTTACGCCCTATGCAATTCAAGACTAGTACGCAAAAAAGGCTACTCAAAAAAATATATGAATAAAGATACTTCCAGAGTTTATTTTTCCTGAAAAACATTTTAATTTATACCAATATTAATATGTATCAATAAAAGAGAGAAAAAAATCCTTATCTTTTTGATGGGTCAGTAAAGAAGAAACTTCATTTTTATCTATCCATAAGGCGCTTGGATTGTCAGGGTCTTCTGGAGCCAAATCTATCTCGTTTGTTTCGAATAGGAACATGGTTATGTTCTTCAATTCTGACATATCGTCTCCCCCGTCAATTGAAATTTTAAAACGATCGTAAGAACCTAATTTTTTGATCAATTTTAATTCCCGTATGCCAGATTCTTCTTTAACTTCTCTTTTAGCGGCTTCCAGATCATTCTCTCCTGGATCAATATGGCCTTTTGGCAAAGACCAGCTACCATTTCTTTGTTCTACGACCAATATTTTACGGGTCTTATTTTGAATGATCACCCCGCCCGCGCTGTAAGTCTTTTTCATATATCTGAAATTTCACTTGCAGATCTATAGATCTACTGCCTATAAATTTACCTGTTTTATTTTTAGAACAGCACATAGTCACTGCACAGATCATTGTATATATGTCCAGAATAATTTCGGATTTTACTTATAAAATTTATAACTTCCCGTTTGTATTCTGGCTGTTACTTTTGCCATTCATTAAGCATATAGTGCAAGAGATAAACTCTTTTACCAACCATAAAAATGACTTTTTAGAAAAATAATAAGTAAAAAATACTTGGCAAAGCATGTAACTTTAGAAATAATAAATCTATAATCACTGTAAAGCCTTACTAATAATATAATGATGCCTATTCTTAGAGAATTTATCCATCATATTGTTGCCATTCTATTGGTCATTCTTGTACTTATTGCAGATTATTACTTTGGGGTGAGAATAAATTTGAATGTTATATACTTTATACCTATTTTGTATCTAACATGGCATTTCAACAGATGGATCGGGATTACTTTTGTGATATTATTCATTGGTTTTTCTTTGTTTATAAGTATTATTTATTACCAGGAAAAGAGTATGCAAATGCTTATAACTAACTATATTATAAAGGGAATATGCTATTCTCTTTGTGTTTTCTTTTTATCTGCATTTAAGAAGCGTTTTGAAATAGAAAAACAATACGCCAGAACCGATTTTTTAACTGGATTGGCAAACAGGAAATCTTTTTTTGAAATGGCGAGTAGGGAGGTAATACGCAGTAGCAGAAAAAAAACCCCGGTTGCCATAGCTTATATTGATTGCGATGACTTCAAGAAGGTAAATGATAAGTTAGGTCACGTTGCAGGCGATATGCTTCTAAAAAGCGTGTCTAATACGATTATAAATAATACACGTGAGTATGATATTATCTGCCGCATTGGAGGAGACGAATTTGTCATATTTTTTCCTGAAATGAATCAGGAAGAGGCTGTTCTGGCTATAGAGAGGATTCAAAAAGAAGTTTTAGGGAATATCCAAAAAAATAAATGGTCCACTACTTTAAGCATAGGAATTGCCTGTTTCCCGTCTGCATCTTTATCTATAGAAGATATGCTAAAACAGGCTGATGATGCCATGTACATGGCTAAAAAACAAGGAAAAAATAGAATTGTGATACAATCAAAAATAAAAGAGGCTTTGGCGGATAAAGTGAAAAATTGATCGATCAATAAGAATAGGCCATTGGCCAAGATCCTTCTTGAATATAAGCGGGTATCATGATTCCGTCATTTCCTAGTTGAGATACAATTTGATTTTTAATCCTTATTTGGATCTTATTTACTCCTTTGAATTGTTTTGCTGTTTTTAGTAACTGTTTTAGCTGATGTTTGATCATTTGGTGGCTTATATTTTGAGCAAAACTTTCTCCAAAATTTAAGATCAATGCATCATTCTCTCTCTTCACTTGAAGCAGTTTAGGCTTGGCTGGAAAGGAATCTAAAAGATCCTCTTGAAGTTTTTCTTTTGCGGTAGGGCCTTTAATAAGAGCATGGATTGCCGAATGAGAGAGGTCTTGGGAAGAAATATTACCTACCTTTCTTTTTACTTTTTTTAAATCAAATCTAGATGAACTACTCTTATAAAAGTATAGGTCTACAGATTTAGAATTGATATTTTCATTCGATGAATAAATTTTTTGCTTAAGGTCTGTATTTGGTTGATATGTTTTAGATACGACAGTAGATTGATCAGAAGATTTTTCATCTTTGACCGTCTTCTTTTCCTCTAGCTTATCCATTTGTTCAGCAATCCATTCTTTTATATTTTTAAGCCAAGAGTCTTGATTTTTTGCCTTCTTTAGATTGCTAAATTTAATTTGACCTGTTTTATCTTGGTTCTTTTGTCCCGTAAGTCTGTCTATCGCAAAGAAGCCCCAGCCTATAATTCCTAATGTGAATAAAATAGGGATAACTTGACTTTGCTTTTTTTTTCTTGTTCTTCTCATTTTAATTTATCTATTTGATGAAAAGGATATGACCTTGATCATTAAAATAATTATCGGATGATTAGAATATATTTCTTAATAAGAGAAGCATTCTTCCAGGCAATGATCTACGTCAATTTTCTCTGCTAAGGCTACATAATTTAAAAATAAACGATGTCTTAATACATTTTTAAAAACCTCTGATATCATTTCTTCAGTTACAATTTTCTCTCCCCTTAAAAGAGTTCTGGCCTTTACTGCCTTTACCAGAAATTGAGTCGCCCTAGGGCCTGCGCCATATTCAATATATCTTTTAGCGATCATAAGATCAGAATTTGGTCTTGTTCTTCTTACGGAATTTACAATTTTTACTAAAATACTCTCTGGTAAAGGCACCCTATCTACTAATTTTCTCCATTCAATTATTTTCTTTGGATCTGCAATGGGTTTGATTTTTTGTAATTTATCTTTCTGCTGGTCAGAAAGCATGGCTATTATTAACTCATTTTTATACTCAGGGTATTCAATTTTAAGGGACATGAAAAAGCGATCCAATTGCGCCTCAGGCAAATTATAAGTACCTTCCATTTCTATTGGATTCTGAGTCGCCATAACCATGAATGGGTCTGGCATAGGCATTGTACGGTGTCCCACAGTGATTTCTTTTTCTTCCATTGCCTGTAATAAAGCACTTTGCGTTTTTGGAGGTGTACGGTTAATTTCATCTGCCAGAATCAGGTTGGCAAAAACAGGCCCCTTTTGAAATTCAAATATTCTTTCCATCTTTCCACTTTTACCTGGTTTTTCCTGTAATATCTCCGTGCCAGTGATATCGGCAGGCAATAGATCTGGAGTAAATTGGATTCTGCTAAAATCAAGGCCCCATATTGCGCTTAACGTTTTGATCAGTAGTGTTTTGCCTAAACCTGGCAGACCTATTAAAAGAGTATGACCATTGCAAAGAAAGGTGGTCAAAAAATCGTCAATTAAATATTCATAGCCAATGAGTTGTTCTGCAGCTAATTTCTGAGTTTTATTGCGGAAATCTAGTATCTCTTCAGCGCGTTCCAAATCAGAAGAACTTTTTGCCATTTTAAATTTTTTTTTAATATCAGACTATTTTTTCTTTTTGTGGCGATGTGCTCTTTTTTTCTTTTTACGCTTATGATTTGCTATCTTCCAGCGTTTTCTTTTTTTTCCGCTTGGCATAAAATTAATAAATCCAATTGCCATAGTATAATTTCAAAGTATATTGTAAATTAGAATTATATGCCAGATCAAGAAAACTAATTTTTTAGAACTTGTCAAAAGGAATGATCTATGGCTACTGGATTAGAATTCTGAAATGCATCAGAACAAGAATAGTTTATTTTATATGTTGTATGATGGGGACTGTGGAATATGCAACTACTTTATACAAAGAATCAAAAAAACAGATCACAAACAGAAATTCAATATGATACCTTATCAACATTTTCCGGAAGAAAAGCTCTTAGAGTATGGTCTTAACCATGAAAAATGCTCTAAAAAAATCTATTCTTTCCCCCATAAAAAATATTTTTCATCCAAGGGAAAGATAAAAAGAGTAAGAGGAGGTGTCTTTTGCATCAATCATTTTTTTATGTACTACTTTCCTTATTCCATGATCGTCATATTCATTTATTCATTTCCTATACTACTTCTGTTTGAAATGCTTATTTACTTTATTATTACGAAACAGAGATATAGATTGTCTTATTGGTTTGGTCTTAAAAAATGCCAAAATAATTCAAATTGACCGGTCTTAGATCAACTTATGATATTTTCCCGTACTCTGGGAGATGATCTTGATAAGAATCACGAAATTTATGCATTTGTTAAGCTTTTGGATACAATTGACGTGAATCCTTTTCTGTAGATGGAACTAAAATCAAGGCAAATGCTTCTGATTTAGGGAGCTATTGCTCAGAGGGATTCAGAAGGCGAGAATAGAGGTAAAAATCGCTGCAATAACCTTCAATTTTAGCAAAATGATACGGGAACAGCTTGTATAGATCAGGAAATTAGGAAATTATTTCGTATTTTCGAGAAAAAATATCAAAAAACCTTCGGGAACAAAAAATACGATATAGATTACAATGTAGTAAATTATTCTTCTGTGTTGAGGCACAGGCTCTTTCGTTCTTTCCATTCTGTTCCATATAAATTTTTATTTATATTGACATACAGAGTATATATTTTTTATATAGCCATAATGTTTGAAACAGATAAAGAAACTATTTACTTACAATTAGCCCAAGCAGCACCTACAACGGGTCAAAAAGGGATCAGTCAAACGACTAAGGGCGACCCTGCTTCCAATAATCCTGCAAATGATCCAGGGAACCCGTCCCCATCTCCTTTCATGCAATTATTATTCCCGGTTCTTTTTATTGTTGTATTATATTTTTTGCTATTGAGGCCTCAGCAAAAGAAAGAAAAAAACCGTCAGAAAATGCTAAGAAATCTTGCAAAAGGAGATAAAATAGTAAGTAAAGGAGGTATAATAGGTACTGTCACCGGACTACAAGATTCCAAGGGTATTGCAATGGTAAAAATAGCAGATAAGGTAAATATAGAGATGAGTATTAATGCGATAGAGCTTGTGAATCCTGGTTCCAAAGAACAAATAAAAAATCCATAATTTATGTGGTATAGGCGCATAATTCGTAGGTACATCGCTGGAAAGTTATTTTAGCCATTAAAATTCTGTGAAAATATAGATTTACGATCATAAATATAAATGAATAAAAAATATACGAGTCTTACTAAAAGATCTCTATTTTTTTTTATAATATTATTAAATAGTAATTTTATATACGCGCAAAAGTCTGGCAAACTCCTTGAAAATGTTCCTGAAAACCCTTCTCTATTATATGAAAATTCATACTTACCCGGAATGCAAAATAAAAAGAAATTAATATTACCTTCCGAATCAGGCCCGGTATCGGAAAAAGCAAAAGAGACTGAGAAAACTGAGAAAAAAGAAAATAATTTTGTAGACAAAAGTAATTTAACGGAGCTAAAAGAAGATTTCAATAAACTTGTCCAGATAGAAGAAAAAAAGTATGAAAATCTTTTCTCTATGTCAAGAGTATATCTATTTGCTTTTATTTTATTTATTTTTATTTTTTATCGCTATAAAGTAAAACGTTCTTCTAAAACATAAAGAGAAACAGAATATGAAGATAAGAACTAATTTCATTATAATAGCGATATCCATTACAATAGCATTCATACTTGTCTGGCCAAACCTGGCAGTAAGAACTTTGAACGTTTATTTAGACCCTGATCTGAGTCCGGTTCAATCTGAAGAAACAATCCAAAATGTATTTACTTATTTAGAAAAAAACTATAAAGACAGATATACATGGAAAGTATCCGAAGAGATCAAAAAAAAACCAAAATCAGAAGAAGAGATTGAACAGATTGTTTCTGAAGGTTCTGGTTTAGTAGAACAATCCAAAGAAAGGTTTATCAATATATATGGTCGGTTTATCCAAACTGCTTTTATCAATGAAATTGGCCGCCTGAAAGGAGTCGATCTACAAAGAACTAAATTAAGTCCTATTTGGTCGGAGCAAAATCTAAAGGCCAAGCCATTCAAATTAGGTTTAGACTTACAAGGAGGAATGAATCTTCTTATGGAGGCAGACTTTGAAAAATTAAAGTCCCAGTTAAAGAAGCAATATTCTCCCGACCATATAGCTCAATTGAATAAAAAAATAGATGAAGAAAAAGACAAAGACGTAAAGCAAGGGCTTATAGATGATAGGGATAGAGTGCTGAACTTACTTGAGTTGACGGATGAAGAAAAAAAAGGGTATATAGAAGGTGCTCTTGAAATAATCCGATCCAGGGTAGATAAAACAGGGGTTTCAGAACCATTGATCCGATTGCAGGGTGAAGATAAAATTGAAATATCCCTTCCTGGAGTGGCCTCTCCTGAACAGGCAAAGAGGATCATTAAATCAACCGCCAGGGTATCCTATCATTTAGCAGAACCCGATCCGACTCCTTATACGAACCAGGCAATGCAATACTTTCAGGAATATCAAAAATTAAATAGTGTAAAAACACGAGAAAAATATTTGCGTGAGATTGAACGTAAAATAAATCTTTCAGGCGAATACGGTCTATTTGTACTTTGGAGCAAAATCAAAGGTGATGTTAAAAACAGATTAGAACCACAATATTTTATGGTGCTTGAAAGAAAGGAATCCCTTTCAGGAGATCATATTTCTCCCAGTACATTTGTAGGCTTTAATCCAGATAGTCTTCAGAATACGATCAATTTCCGTTTAACTCCGGAAGGAACTAAATTATTTGGACAGATCACCTCTAATAATGTGGGTAGAAGGATGGCCATCATCATAGATGAGAAAATTCTTTCTGCCCCGAATATAAATGAGCCTATTTTAACTGGTTCTGCTCAAATCTCAGGTGGTTTTACCCCACAGGAAGCAAAAGACCTGGCCTTGATCATAAAAGAGGGCGCATTACCTGTTCCCATGAACATTGTACAAGAGAGTTCCATTGGGCCAACCCTTGGGAAAGAATCTATTACAAAAGGGGTATATGCTATTTTGATAGGCCTCATCGGGGTAAGTATTTTTATGATATTGTATTACCATTTAGCCGGTATTATTGCAAATATTGCATTGGTGCTCAATCTACTATTCATGTCTTCCATTTTAGCCTTAATGGATTTTACGATCACTCTTCCTGGTTTAGCAGGTATTGTGCTTACTCTTGGGATGGCAGTGGACGCCAATGTGATCATCTATGAAAGAATTAGAGAAGAACTCAATAGACAAAAAAGCGTAAAGGCGGCCATATCAAATGCATTCGAAAGGGCTAGTATTGCCATAGTGGATAGTAATTTAACTACCTTATTAGCGGCGATCGTACTTTCTCAATTTGGTATAGGCCCCATAAAGGGATTTGCGATCACTCTATTCGTTGGTATATTATCATCCTTGTTTACATCTCTTTATATTACTCGTAATATTTTCTTCTTTATGGCTTATGGTATTAATATTAGAAAAATACCACTCGGTTTTTATCGTAAAAAGGCAATACAAGGAGGGGCGCTATGATATTGCCATTCATGAAATTAAAATGGATCAGTTTATCCGCATCTACTATTCTAATGGCATATATTTTTTATTATACGAACGCTCACAATAAAGGATTTAAAAAAGGCATCGATTTTGCTGGGGGAACCAAGATTGAAATGCAAAAAAATGAAAAGGTAGATATTCAAAAACTAAAAGACTTTTTTCAGAAGAATAAAATAGAAGCTACGATACAAGAAGCCGCAAAAGAAAGCAAGGATGTCATTAAAATAGAAATTGATTCCAAGCAAGAAGTAGATCTGCAGGCAAGGGCTGAAAAAGAAAAGAGTAAATTAAACCAGGCAGATCTTTCTGTAAATAGTATTGATTATCTGAAATATTTAATGGTAAATCAAATGTCTTCAAAAGATCCTCTTAAAATAGTTTTTTTAAGCGCTAGTAAGGTAGGCCCCACGATAGGTGCTTTCTTGCAAAAATCAGCCATTAAATTACTATTGATCGCATTGGTATTGATCATATTTTATGTTTCCTTTAGATTTCATTTTAATTTTGCATTAGGCGCAATGATAGCCCTATTGCATGATCTATTCATGTCTTTGGGATTGATCGGGTATTTAGGCATACCTCTTTCTATCCCTGTTGTGGCTGCTTTACTGACCATTCTGGGATATTCGATCAATGATACCATTGTTGTATTTGATCGTATAAGAGAGAATACAAGCGGAAGTGATACGGTGGGTATTGAACATTTAGTAAATAAATCCATTACTGCCTCCCTGAGTAGAACATTGATCACCTCTTTAACCACCTTGATTGCTGTAGGAACAGTATATTTATTAGGCGGAGAAGGCTTAAATGATATGGCTTTTGTATTGATACTAGGTGTGATCATTGGTACCTATTCTTCTGTTTTCATTGCCAGCCCTGTGGTTGTTATCTGGAATAAGTTCTCTAATCGATAGCAGATAATGGCTTCTTTTTTTCCTGAAATAGATCCTCTTTGGAAGAATTGTTTTTTATTTCCACTTGGCTTTTATATACTCATTCGGGGGGCGCATCTTTTCATTGATGGATGTGCTTCTATGGCGAAAAAAATCAATGTTTCTCAATTGGTCATTGGATTAACCATTGTTGCTTTAGGTACTTCTGCTCCTGAGTTTGTGATCAATGTAGTTGCCAGCCTTGGGGGTAGCCCTGGACTTGCTTTTGGCAATGTAATTGGAAGCAATATTGCCAATGTGCTTCTGGTTTTAGGGGTATCTGCGATCATATTACCATTGAAAATACAAAAAGGAACTCTCAAATGGGAAATACCTTTTTCCATTTTTATCATTATTCTATTATGGATACTTATAAGCGATACTGCCTTTGGAAGAGGATCCCAGGATATGATAACTAGAATAGATGGGTTGATTTTGATCCTATTCTTTAGCGTTTTTATTTTCTATACATTCAAAATATCTAAACATGATGTACAGGAAGATGTAATGATCAAAGATATGACAAATATAAAAATTATTTTATACATTGTATTGGGTATATTGGGCCTTTCATTAGGAGGGAAATGGATATTTGACGGAGCAATCTTTTTCGCCAGAAAATTTGAAATAAGCGAAGTGCTTATTGGGATCACAATTGTAGCCATAGGTACCTCTCTTCCTGAATTAGCGGCATCTTCCATAGCCGCCTATAAGAAAAATAGTGACATTTCAGTTGGAAATATAGTAGGGTCTAACATTTTTAATATTTTATGGGTATTGGGGGCTTCTGCTACTATACATCCCATTAAAGTAGGTACGGGTAATGATTTGAATATTCTAATGCTCTTTTTTTCCTCTCTAGCTCTTTTTCTATTCATCATTTTAAATAAAAAAACTGAATTGAATAAAGTACATGGAATCATATTCATAGTCACCTATTTTATCTATTTACTATATCTAGTTATCTCTGCATAGTACGATCCTGAGGCATAGATCAAGAGCTAAACGAATTGAATGCCATTCCACTATATTTGAACTATGAACACAACAAGCTGCAAAACATGGATGTTTTGCATAAAGCAAAAAAAGCTTGATTTTTTATCTTATATCTATATTCTGCATATAAAATGCTGATCATAATGAATGCTCATGTGTACAAAAAATATAATGACATTCTAATTAATCAATGGAGGGATGAAAATGAATAATGTAATAATAGAAATGATGAGAAGTAAAGGAGGGAATATTAGAGCCCTCATGATAGTCACCATAGCGACGATCAGTTTGACTCTCTCCTGCATCGATAATAACAGTAATGAAGGTATGCCAGTGCCCTATATCTGTGAGAACGGCACTCCCATAAGCGGAACGACAACGACAGCCAATACAATGGCCTGTATGGAATGCGACAAAGGGTATGGTCTAAGCGGTGCCCCAGGGGAAGAAGGCACCATCTGTGAAACCCCCTATATCTGTGAGAACGGCACTCCCATAAGCGAAATGACAGCGACAGCCAATACAATGGCCTGTATGGGATGCGACACTGGTTATGTTCTAAGCGGCGCCGTAGGGGTAGGCACCACCTGTGAGGTGGAAACCTTTTCCTATATCTGTGAAAACGGCACTCCCATAAGCGGAATGACAACGACAGCCAATACAATTGCCTGTATGGGATGCGACACTGGGTATGGTCTAAGTGGCGACGCAGGGGTAGGCACCACCTGTGAGAACCTTCCTGGTATATTTAGTGTTGTTGGTAAACTCAATGTTATTGATAGTGATAACGTTAGTGAAGACTTCCCCCAAGGCTTGGCCGCCATAGGCGATACTCTCTATATGGTGGGGGGTGGAAATGATGCTCTCTACATTTTGGATACCACTACAGGGTTAGCGAAAAAGGTAGGAAATGCTGACAAATTTGGTGTTAGTGAAGATTCACCCGAAGGCCTGGCCGCCATAGGCAGTACTCTCTATATGGTGGGAAGTAAAAATGATGCTCTCTACATTTTGGATACCATCACAGGGATGGCGACAAGGGTAGGAGGTGCTACCAATTTTGGCGTTGGGGAAAAGAACCCCCGAGGCCTGGCCGCTATAGGCGATACTCTATATATGGTGGGTGCTACAAATAGAGCTCTCTACATTTTGGATACCACCACAGGAATAGCCACAAGGGTAGGAAGTGCTAACCGGTTTGGGGTTAGTGAAGGCGTCCCCCAAGGCCTGGCCACCATAGGCAATACTCTCTACATGGTGGGGAATATAAATAATGCTCTCTACACCGTGGATACCACTACAGGGGTAGCGACAAGGGTAGGAAGTGCTGACGATTTTGACGTTAATGAAAAATTCTCCAGAGGCCTGGCCGCCATAGGCGATACTCTCTATATGGTAGGAGGGGGTGCCAATAATACTCTCTACACTGTGGATACCACTACAGGGGTAGCCACAAGGTTAGGAAGTGCTAACAATTTTGGCGTTAGTGAAGACTTCCCCCGAGGCCTGGCCGCCATAAGCAGTACTCTCTATATGGTGGGAAGTAAAAATGATGCTCTCTATACTATGGATACCACTACAGGGTTAGCGACAAGGGTAGGAACTGCTAACGAGTTTGACGTTAATGAAGACTTCCCCCGAGGCTTGGCCGCCATAGGCGATACTCTCTATATGGTGGGGGGTGGAAATGATGCTCTCTACACTGTGGATACCACTACAGGGGTAGCCACAAGGGTAGGAAGTGCTACAAATTTTAGTATTGGTGAAGGCTCGCCCCAAGGCCTTGCCGCCATAGGCAGTACTCTCTATATGGTGGGGAATGGAAATGATGCTCTCTACACTGTGGATACCATCACAGGGATGGCGACAAGGGTAGGAACTGCTAACGAGTTTGACGTTAATGAAGAATTCCCCCGAGGCTTGGCCGCCATAGGCGATACTCTCTATATGGTGGGGGGTAGAAATGATGCTCTCTACACTGTGGATACCACTACAGGGGTAGCCACAAGGGTAGGAAGTGCTACCCGGTTTGGCGTTAATGAAAGCGTACCCGAAGGCCTGGCCACCATAGGCAATACTCTCTACATGGTGGGGGGTGTAAATGATGCTCTCTACAAGTCTGTAGTGCCGTAGCGGATCAAAATAATTTATTTTCTTCGGGGGCTATTCGGATGCATCCTGAGTGTCCACTTTTTTGGGGTAAGGTCACACAGGAGGCCAAGTGTCTGGGGGTGGGTTTTTCTTTTGGGCGCTACCCGTTTTCTTTTTACACAAAAAGACCTGTGCCCGTAGGGTGAAATGGGTAGCAGATATGAGATAAAGCAATTAAAATCAATCCCAAAAATAGTTTAGCATATACTATCCAAAACCAAGCAAAGTCGACTTTGGGAGAAGACTGAAAAAATAATTTACTTTCTTTCTTTTTTTATGGGGTAAGGTCATAAGGTCAGTCAAAGGTCAAACTGCAAAATTAAAACTTCGCAATATCAAAGAATCTGTCAAAGAAATGCGTAAGACGGCTTATGACCTTTTCACGCTTTTTTGTACGATCGCCTGTTGGGGAAAAACGTGAAATTGGCGGCAAAATTTCAGCAAGAGCTGTACCGCTTGTTGTTATGCTACCATCACGAAAGGCATTTTTTATAAATTCATAGGTTTTGGTTCCATCAAGATTTTCGTTTGCGATAATCTGGTTTAGCTCTTCTATTTTTTTCTTTTCTATGAAAATTTCCCAAGCCTCATCTGTTTCAGCGTTTACGCTTAGGGAAGCAATAAACTGCTCGATAAGGTCTTTTTTCTTGCGTAGCTCCATACTTGAAGCAATGGTCTTGCGAATGTCAGTGAGTATCTCTTTATTCTTGGTATGGTCTTCGTGATATTTTTTGACTAACTCTAAAATATAGTCAATGTTGACCTCTACCTGCTTGATGAGTTCCATTTCAAAGACAATATCATCATTGATATTTTCTATTTCACCTTGTTCATTTTTACGAAAGTCATTATAAAGATCGATGTAGACGCTATGATAATCTTGCGTATCTCGCGCGGATAAAATTTCATTGCCATCAAAATCATCAAAGGAATCTAAAATATTGCGCAATCGCAAAATTTGACCGTATAATTGGATAAAATCTTTTTGATTTTGTTCGCCAATAATTTCCTCTCCAATAGGGAATTTCTCTAAAAGCTCTTTTATCAAACTGGCATAGCCTCGTACTTCCTTGTCTCCATCTTTGTAGCCGTTATAATATTCTTTATACGATTTTAAGAGTACAATGCCGCCCGCTTTTTTATCACCAAAAAGAGCTATGGACTCGTTTGTTTCTTCCTCTAAGTCACGAAAGCAAATGATATTGCCAAAAGTCTTTATGCTATTTAAGATTCGATTTGTACGGGAGTATGCTTGTAGCAAACCATGCAAGCGTAGGTTTTTGTCAGCCCATAGCGTATTGAGAGTTGTAGCGTCAAAGCCCGTTAAAAACATATTCACGACAATGAGTAAATCAAGTTCACGATGGCGTACTCGCTTGCTTATATCTTTGTAGTAATTTGGGAACTTATCAGACGAGGTATTATATGAAGAGCCAAACATTTTATTATAGTCGTCAATGGCTCTATCAAGAAAGTCTCGCGAGTTCATATCTAACCCACTGGTATCTTCTGAGTTTTCATCGGTAAGACCGCCGGCCTCTTCTTCATTCTCTGCTTCATTGGCGCCAAAACTGTAGATGAGACCTATTTTGAGTTTTTTATCACTTGGCGCGTTGGTTAATTGCTTTTTAAATTCAGCATAATACTTTTTTGCCACGTCAATAGAAGAAACGGCAAAAATAGAGTTAAATCCTGCTACTCTTCGATCTTTCAATTTATAAGAGCTTTTACGTTTGGTTTTTCTATCAAAATTTTCGAGTATATATTTTACGACGTTTGCCAGACGTTGCGGCGCTTCTAATGCTTTTTTACGATCAATGTCACGTACTTGTTTGTCTTTTATATTTTCGGCTTCACGGAGCGTTTTAACGTAATCAATTCTAAAAGGCAAGACGTTTTTATCACTAATGGCATCTACGATAGTATAGGTATGTAGCTTAGCGCCAAAGGCTTGTTCGGTAGTCTTTAAGTTAGGGCGACCGTTAGCAGAAGCATTGACGGCAAAAATGGGCGTACCCGTAAAGCCAAAGAGATGATAGTTTTTGAATGCCTTAATGATGGCGAGGTGCATCTCGCCAAATTGGCTACGATGGCACTCATCAAAAATGATGGCAACGTGTTTTTCAAAAGAGCTATGCTTGGAATGACGACTTATGAAGCGAGTGAGCTTTTGAATAGTAGTAATGATAATACGCGCATCACGTTTTTCAAGTTGTTGTTTCAATATCTTGGTACTGGCATTGCTATTGGCCGCTCCTTTTTCATATTTATCGTATTCTTTCATTGTTTGGTAATCTAGGTCTTTACGATCCACCACGAACAAGACCTTATCTATAGACGGCATTTTGCTAACTAGCTGCGCCACCTTGAAACTGGTTAGCGTTTTACCTGAACCAGTGGTATGCCAAATATAACCGCCCGCATCTATTGTTCCGAGTTTTTTATGGTTTGTACTGCATTCTATTTTATTGATAATTTTTTCGGTTGCTACGATTTGATAGGGGCGCATCACCAAGAGCTGTTCTTCGCTGGTAAATACGCAATAGCGCGTCAAAATATTTAATAAGGTATGCTTGGTAAAAAAGGTTTCGGTAAAGTCTTCTAGGTCGGGGATGGTCTTGTTGGTAGCATCCGCCCACCAGCTTGTAAATTCAAAGCTGTGACTGGAGCGCTTGCCAGCTTTGATTTTTTTATCCTTCTTTTCTTTGATATGCTGTCGGCGTGTCGTATTGCTATAGTATTTGGTATGGGTCCCGTTGGAAATAACGAATATCTGAACGTACTCAAAAAGTTCGCTGGCCGCCCAAAAACTTTCACGCTGGTAGCGATTGATTTGATTGAACGCCTCCTCTATAGAAACGCCGCGCCGTTTTAGTTCGATATGGACTAGCGGCAGTCCATTTACCAATATGGTCACGTCATAGCGGTTGAGGCGTTGTCCTTCATCGGTAGCATATTGATTGATGACTTGTAGCTTGTTGTCGTGAACGTTTGTTTTGTGTAGTAGGTAGATGTTTTTATGCGTTCCGTCATCTCGCTCTAGTAGCTTGACAAAATCTTGTTGTATAGTTCTTGTCTTTTCAGAATCGCTTTCATTGAGCTTGGCTATTTCACTTCTAAAAAATTCCTCCCATTCGTTATCGCTAAATTGAATGTCATTGATACTTTCTAATTGAGCGCGGAGGTTTTTTATGAGTTGTTCTTCAGAAGTAATGTTGATGTATTCATAGCCTTGTTCTTGGAGCTTTTGAATAAACGCGCGCTCCAAATCGGATTCGTTTTGGTAGCTGGATGCCACTTTGTTTTTGCGTATATACTTAGCCACAACGGTGCTTTTGGTATTTTGGGCAACTATCTCGTATCTATCTTGCGTTGGCATATTCGTTAAATGTAATTAATTGAGTCGTGATACAATTAGCGCACAAAACTAATCCTATATTCATTCATTGAATGTACCCGATGAATTAATTGTTCGCGTAATGTTTGCATTGTTACTTTCGATTTAGAAGGTTGCATAACTTACTATAAAACTTTCTTTTAAGCTCCGCTCTTTCGAGTCTTTCTTCTTGTTTGTAGGTATGGGCTTGAAAGTTAAGAGCTTGTCTCGATAATATTCGTATTGTTTTCGGCGGGCATGAATCTCTGCGGGTAAGCCTACGGAGATGTCACTTACCAGCGCGTCAAATTTATCTAAAATAGTAACAATGCGCTTTTGTTCGGCGAGCGGAGGGATGGGGATTTTGATTTTTTTTAAGTTATTTGTTGAAATACGAGCGATTTTTGTCCCAATTAAATGTCTTTTTTTTTGGTCAAAAAACATTGGAGTTTGAAAGTAATAAGCTAAATATTTTGGATTTTGTTTATGTTTAAAAACAAAGGTGTCGCCACTTACAGCTATATCTTCATCTCCTAGCCATGCGACTGTTTTGCAAACGCCAAAAATATCTTCACTTGCATTTACAATTATTAAATCTCCCTTTTGCGCATGTCTTAATGTTTTGGCTAATTCTTTTGAAACAAAAGATTTTGTTTTATCAGTAAAAGTTCCATAATAAATGTGAATTTCACCATAATGAATACAACCAACGCCACTTTCAGTAAAGTCCTTTTTCTGTAATCCGCTTCCTCGAATAAACTCTCAAACCTCCCTCAACTCCTTATACCCTACATCCTCACCAAAGGTCAGCAACTTCTCGCGATAATGCTCATACTGCTTCTTTCTTGCCTCTAGCTCTGCCTCTAGCTCTGTAAATGTATCCAATATCGTCACGATTTCTTCTTGTATTTTCAGTGGTGGGATGGGGATTTTGAATTTTTCAATCATTGGCTTGCGAATTGATAAAGCAGTTGCATTCATTGCATATTTTGTTATAAATATTTTGAAGTGAGCAATAAAAAAATAGTATGCGTATTTAGTATTAATTTGATCATGTGAAAAATGAATTCTGTATGCTCTTTGGTGGAGTGCATATTTCCCATTTACATAGTGAAATATTTCACCTATCCCTCCTTCCCCTGGAATAATTATTGATTCTTCATCAAAGGAATAATCATTACTTTTTTTGATATTTTTAGACCTAACGTAAAATGGGAATTTACCATCATTTATAGCATCTTGTGTATTATTACTTCCTGTACCAATTTCTGCCACCTCCCTCAACTCCTTAAACTCGACTCCTTTCGGACAGTGCTTGGCAATGAGTTTTTCGATACGATTCATGATCCAGTATTATCAAGTATGAATTTTGCTTTTTCCCTACGCAACATTTGAAAGGTTGAACAGTATTGAATTTCCAGACCTATACATACATTGGGAATTTTCGCTTTTTTTTTGCTATCACTTACTACTTCTTGCGTTACTATAACAGTCTCCTTATTGGCTAATGTCCGCGCTATAAGATAATAATAAGCGTCTTCTTGAAAGCTTTGAATTGCAGATGCTTGGTAACTCTGTTGATAGAGCCAGTTATTTATCTTGCCGAACTGGTCTATTACGCTTTCGTCGGTTTTAATAAAAAAATCATTATTCAGTTGCCGTATCCAGACTAATAAATCATCATGACCCTCCATAATTTCATCTTTGACTTTATCAATACTGAATACTTTACCATTATTATATAATTGCTCAATATAATCCCAGAAAGCCGGACAGAATGCAGGATCATAATAACGATTTTTCGCTTGAATGAATACGTTAGCGTCTAGTAAATACATTAGCTTGTAAGAATTTTGTCTGCGAGCCGATGAAATGTTTGTATCTTTTTCACATTTGCCAAACTCATTGCGTCTCGATATAAGGTCTGCCCTTCGCGCGCGCTACTCACTAATGCCCTTAGGAAACGCTTGCTGACTGCTACTGGTTTCGTATTGTAAAAGTTACCCCCACTACTTTTACCACTTTTGCCCTTTATCGCCTCCAGTATGCGATTTTTTTCTTCGTTATATATCTGCCAGAACTTATGCTCGGATATATTAAGTAACTGGGTATTTTTCAAACGCAACAATATTGCCAAAGCACTTACTTTATAAAAGTGAGCTAATTCTCGTATTGTTGTAAATATATCTTCATTTTTATTATACTTTTTTTGTAGAGACGCTATTGGCATCAATACTTCACCAGCAACATTATTACACCATTGTTCTGTTTTTTGATCATAACTATCATTAGACAGTCCGCTTTCCCCTTGGACGGCGCGCGTTTCCTCTAACTACGCCGCTAGTCATTACTAAAATACCTTTTTCTTCTATGGCTTCTTTGCGCTTGCTAAAAGCCTCACTCATGGATTTGTATGATTGACCGGAAAGAAGAGGGAAGTGATCGTAAATAGCCTTAGCAACTATGGACGCGTCAGTTTCAAGAGAAAAGCTACCAACAAAGGTATTCTTATCTTCACCATTTAGGCGACAATAATTTATATACCAATCTTGCTTTAACTGGCAATCATAAATAGTATCTAATAGATGTGGACTAGGAGACTGGTAAGAGCGAATATTTTTTTTATCAAAAGTACGAAAATCAGCAATGGGCAATTCTTCTTCCGGTGGTTTTTGTAAAAAAAGAGTGGCAACTGGTAGATAAATAGCTTTGGCGAATTTTTCCAGTTGCTTGAAAGTAGGTTGCTTATTGCCAGTTATCCAGTCATCGAGTTTAGGAAATTTGACCTGTAATTTATCTTTACCTAATTGGGAACGTTCAATCGCCCATTCATATAACTTTGGCGTTATGGCAACTTTCATAGCATCAATTACCTTCAATATCCTCTACAATAGCATCAATAGCGACGCGCAGTTTATTTTGTCTTGCTACGATTTTTGAGATTTCCGCGTTGAGCTTTTGAATATCAACGAATTCGCGCTCGTCTTTCTGTTCTACGTAGCTAGAGACGGTAATATTATAATCGTTTTCGCTAATCTTATTGTTATCCACTAACTTGGAAAAATGTTTTTTCTCATTGCGCTTGCTAAAGGTTTCTAGTATCTCAGTCTGGTTGGCCTGGCTGAGTTTGTTTTTATTGCCTCCCCGTACAAACTCGGCAGAAGCGTCAATGAAAAGCGTTTTGTTGTCTTTTTTATTTTTTTTCAGAACAATAATGCAGGTGGCGATGTTCGTACCAAAAAAGAGGTCTGGCGGTAGCTGTATCACCGCGTCAATATAATTGTTGTCGATTAAATACTTACGAATTTTCTGTTCTGCGCCGCCGCGATAAAGTACGCCAGGGAATTCAACGATGGCCGCCGTACCTCTCGGCGAAAGCCAAGCTAGCATGTGCATCGTAAAGGCAAAGTCAGCCTTGCTTTTGGGGGCGAGTATGCCCGCCGGTGAAAAGCGCAAGTCATTGATAAGGTTTGTATTGCTATCTCCTTCCCACTTGATAGAATACGGCGGATTGGAAACGATAGCGTCAAAGGGTTCGTCGTCCCAATGCTTAGGACTTATAAGCGTATCGCCGTGAGCAATATCAAAATTACTGTAGTTAATGTTATGCAAAAACATATTGATACGGCAAAGGTTGTAAGTGGTCAAATTGACTTCTTGCCCAAAAAAGCCAGTGCGTACATTTTTTTGACCAAGAACTTTGGCAAACTTGAGAAGCAAGGAACCCGAGCCGCAAGCGGGGTCATAAACTTTATTGACTACTTTTATATTCACGGTCGTAAGTTCAGCTAAAAGCTCGCTTACTTCTTGCGGCGTATAAAACTCACCTCCAGACTTACCCGCATGAGAAGCGTACATGGTCATCAAATATTCATACGCATCGCCAAAAGCGTCAATGGTATTGTCAGAATAATTTCCAAGACGAAGCCCATCTATAGCTTCCAAAAGTTTCGTGAGCTTTTGATTTCTCTTTACTACGGCGTCTCCCAGCTTTTTGGAGTTTACGTCAAGATCATCAAATAGCCCTTTTAAATCGTCTTCACTCTCCGTCCCCTTTGCCGAAGCTTCAATATTGCGAAAAACATTGGCAAGGGTTTCATTTAAATCAGGATTGTTACGGGCTTTTTGGCTAACGTTTGAGAAAAGCTCGCTTGGCAAAATATAAAACCCCTTTTCTTTTACGGTGTCAGCGCGTCCAAATTCAGCTTCTTTATTGGTAAGTTTGGAGTAGTCAAAGGTCTTATTGCCCGCGCGATGTTCGCTTGCGTTCAGATAATTCGTTAGGTTTTCACTGATAAAGCGATAAAAGAGCATCCCTAATACGTATTGCTTGAAATCCCAGCCGTCAACGCTACCGCGTAAGTCGTTGGCAATCTGCCAAATAGTGCGGTGCAACTCGGCTCGCTCTTGCTCTTTATTTCCGTTTATGATGGTTCTTTCAGAGTTCTTTTTCATACGATTTTTATTAGGCTATTAAACTACTAGAAGCTATTTTTAGCTTGACCTGTCAATTTTATTATAGCGTATCAGGAGGCTGTGACGAGAACCGCCCTACGTAGAGGTGGTGGAGGTCAAACAACCGCTTTTGGCTGGTAGGAGTCGGATTTATTTACAATTAGATAAAACTAAACGCGCGCTTTGAATATCTTTTACGTCCATAGTAAGTTTGTAGCTGACCCTAAACATTTGATGTCCTGCTAAAAGGGCACTGCTAGCTTAGCATTTCTTAGCATTTCTTTTCATTTCTTTTCATTTCTTAGCATTTCTTTTCATTTCTTTTCATTTCTTAATGCTGCTTCCTAGCTAATGCTGCTTCCTGGCTAATGCAAGGATAATAATACTTATTTATTATTATTCTTGACAGGATATCAAAATATTTTTGCTACATCGATTAGGGAATGAAATTTATTCTAAAGTTATTTTTTCTATTCTTGATAGAGGCAAATATTCTGGCAGTCGATAAGCCAGAAAATGTTTCTAAAGAAGATATTCAAGAGTATATTCAAAAAGCCATTGTAGAGTATAATTCAAGTAGATACGAGGCATCTTTAGAATATTTAAAGCGTATCATTAAATCAGATCTTAATAATCCTCAAATAAGATATTTAGCAGCGCATTCTCATTGGAAGCTTAAAAATTATGCACCCGCTTCCAAGCATTTTCAGAATTTTATTCAAAATCAACCATCTGAAATTGCAGGTCATGTAGAGTTGGGTCTACTTTATTTGAAATGGGACCGCATTCGTAAAAGTATTGAAACGATAAAAAAAGGTATTAAAATATTAGGAAAAGACAAAGTAACTTCCCGCATGTATAATGTGCTTTCCAGAGCCTATCTACGCATTAAGAAGCCCAAAAATGCGCTTAAATATGCAGAGTTGTCAAAGGCTGTGGAAAATAGTTCAAATGCAGAAAGATTTGAGGCTCTTTCTCTGGAGGCAAGGGCACATCTGATGCTAGGTCAATATTCTAAAGCAGAAATATCTTCTCTATGGGCAATTTCTATTCTACCAGAGGATGCCTATTCTCTTAATCTGCTGGGATTCATTCGATATAGCTGGGCAAATGATATTAAATATCCAAATGAGAAGAGGGAACTCATTAAAAATGCCAGGAAGAATTTTCTACAAGCATTGGAGAAATTGGACAAAAAATCTCCTCTATACAAAATCGTGAAAAAGAATCTAAAAAAGATACTCTGATCCATGAAGGCTTTTATTTATCATTCCGGATGCAGATTGAACCAATATGAATCTACATCTTTAAAATCAGGTATCTCAAAACAAGGTTTTCATTTTGTAGAGAATATGCAAGAAGCGGATGTAGTAATATTGAATACCTGTACTGTAACCAACAGAGCAGATCAAAAGAATAGACAGACCATCCGTAAAGTGCATAGATTGAATCCAAAGGCAAAAATAATCGTTACCGGATGCTATGCCACCACCGACGAAAAAGAAATCAATAAATTGGCAGGTGTAAGCTTAGTAGTGCCAAACCAAAATAAGGCCAGTATCCCCCAATTATTACTTCAAAATGATGAAGAATTATCTAATGACTACAAAACCATTCCCAGAATAGACGGACAATTTGGATATGAATACCGTTCAAAAGAAGGCTATGCAAGAGCCTATTTAAAAATACAAGACGGTTGCAATAAATCATGCAGTTATTGTAAAATACCCCAGGCAAGAGGGAAGGCTCGTTCCAGGAATATTGAGGATATAATAAAAGAAGCCAAATATTTGATCCATCTTGGTTTTACAGAGATCATGCTCACAGGGGTGAACATAGGTTCCTATGAATTTCCACAGAATCACTCTATGGGGAATTCAATCACAAAAAATGATTTTTGTGATCTTTTGGAAAAGCTTTTAGATCTGGATGGTGATTTCTATATAAAGATCAGTTCCATCGAGCCAGGAGATGTAACAAAAAGACTGGCCAGCCTCTATAGACATTCTAAATTGGCAAAGTTTTTACATGTACCTTTACAAAGTGGTTCTAAACAAATATTAAAATGGATGAACAGAGGATACTCCCCCAAATATTTTGAGCAATGGGTAAATAGAGTAAGAAAAGAATGTCCTCAAATACACTTGGGTACGGATGTTATTGTTGGATTCCCAGGTGAAACAGAAGAATACTTTGAAGAAACCCTTGAATTTTGCGAAAAAATGAAGTTTGCCAATATACATATATTCCCTTATTCCAAGCGAAAAAATACTCCTATTCTAAAAAAATTAAAGCCAAAGAATGGGGATTTTTTAAAAGAAATTCCCAGAGAAGTTATTAAACAACGTATTCTTAGAGTTATGGCTTTAAAAGAAAAGATGTTTAATGACTATCTTAAATACGTTGAAGGAAAAACTTTTAGAGGAATCATTGAAAAAATATATGGGAATGAGATAGAAATATTGACCGAAAATTATATAAGATCAAAGACTTATTCCTATAATGATATTCGCTACAAAAGAGGGGATATGGTTTATTTGGAATGCCAGGGATCCAATAGGTATGCCAAAATGGTATTGGTTTCGTAAAATATACTGATCATGAGGTAGATGATATGCAAGAAGAAAGTCAATATTTGAATGATAATGAATTAGCAAATCTTTCAAAATCAAATGTATGGATTGAAGGTTTTCAGGGACTGATCAAAATTGATACCAGAGCGGTACTGGCAAAAGGTATAAAACTTAGGATAGGTTCTTCTATTTTAGGTAAGAGTGTTATTAGTACAAAGGCTGATATTGGTTTGGCGGGGGGGGCATTTATAGATAGATCTAATTTAGGCAAGAGTGCAGTGGTTACAGGAGGAGCTAAAATATTCTCAAGTAAATGCGGGGAAGGCTTGCGGAATTATAGTTCTACCATTAGAGATTCCACAGTGGGTCATAATTTTGTGATCCGTTCTATGGGAGAAATCAAGGATACAGTCATCGGAGATTCTTGTAAAATGAAAATATTTTCCAAGATATATAATTCTGAACTAGGAAATAACAATATACTTGGGGCCCATTCTACTTTATTGCATGTTGTTTTAGGTGATCAAAATAATATACAGGATTACAGTAAAATTGAATATGCTGCACTGGGAAGTAATAACAAAATAGGGGATTATGCACATATCTATGGTTCCAGTGAAAAAAAGAAAACTACTATAGGAGATAACTGCATCATAGGAGATCACGTCATCATTAAACCAGGAGTTAGAATTCATTCCAATACAAAAATTCCTGACCACTCTTTAGTATTTATTAAAGATGGAAGAACAGTAATGGGTTTATTCGAGACGAAAGAAACCAGATAATCCAATAATAAAGAAAAAATCAATTTCATTGACCCTATGGAATTTGAAACAAAACTTGGAGTAACCAAGTAAGTAAAGGCTTTCTGTAGGAACATAAAGATATCTATACTATTTTTAATAAAATAACTTGACCTTATGTTGAAAAAATTTCTTTCTGCTAAATCATGCTTGAAATTTTTGATGGGTTTATTGCCGCGATCAATACAGAAACAAAAATACCCTTTCATAAAGAAGCTGATGGAAAATACTCTGCCAATATAACTTTTGAAGGGGGAAGAAAGCAAAAAGTAATTGTTTCTCTAGGGAAAGACGAGTCTGGTGATTCCGTATTGAATTATTGTTCCAATATTAAAAAATTAGAAGAAAAAGACTCTGCTTTATTTAAAGAAGTATTAACATTAAATGCTTCTTTAACCTATGGAGCTATTGCTATTATGAAGGATACTTTTGTTATACATCAAACTTATTTTGTAAAAGATCTGGATCCGCAAAGATTTATGAAATCATTACTTTATGTGGCTGCTAAGGCAGATGAATTAGAAGATATTTTCAAGAAGTAATTGATTATGGTACACGTTAGTTATTGGGGCACTCCAGAGATATCAGAATCTTTTTGCTCTCTTATTGCAAGGGATGATCGTTTTAAAATTGAATATATTGTTACCCAACCAGATAGATCAAGATCAAAAAGAGGCCAAAGAATACTGCCCTCTCCAGTGAAAAAAATAGCATTAGAACTTGGAATTCCTGTATTTACCCCTGAAAATTTAAAGGAAACTTCTATGATAGAAGAATTTAAAAAATACCCCATAGATTTCCATATTGTACTTGCCTATGGCAATTTAATTCCTAAAAATATCTGCTCCAATCCACCCAAAGGAGCAGTAAATTTTCATGCAAGTTTACTGCCTGATCTAAGAGGTGCCTCTCCCATTGAATATGCACTATTAAGAGGCTACGAAAAAACAGGATGGACATTACAAAGGATAAGTGAAAAATTGGACTCCGGTAATATATTAAAGCAGATCCAGGTTGCCATCCATTGGGAAGATTGGAAAGAAATTCTTATACAAAGAATGCAAAATGTTCTGTTAGAAAACGGGTGCAATATATTGCTTGATTTTGCACAAGGTAGATTAAAAGACACTGTGCAACCTGAAGAAAAGGCAAATTATTGCCAAAAAATTCATCCATCCATGGGAAAAATATATTGGAATCATCAAGCAGAAGCGATCCGAAATCATTGTAGAGCCTATACCTCTAAGCCAGGTGCCTTTACCCTTTTTAGAAATAAAAAAATTAAATTATTTATAGACTTTCAGATCCCAAAAGAAAAAATAGAAAAAGTATCAAATAAAGAAGCCCTTCCTGGAAGCACTTTTATATTGGATGATGTTCTATGGGTCGTATGCGGAGATCACTATTGTCTTCCTGTTGAAAGAGTCCAGCCAGAGGGTAAGGGTTCTATTTCTGGCAAAGATTTTTTGAATGGGTATGCAAGAGGTAAAGAGGTTCAATTCACAGAATTATGTGCTTAATGTCAGTAATGAATATACAGCCTTCTATCAGGCCTAGAGATGTAAAGATCAGCATTATTTTCTTGATCTGTACCTTAATTCTTATTTTTTTATCGATACTTATTTTTTATCTAAAAACCTATAGGCAAAAAGACTTCGTAGAAAAAACAAAGGTAAAAAATTCCACATTGGTTTCCAGCCATTTTTTTAGAGAATTCTGGAATTGGATCACCTCTCCATTGTTTCATTTAGTTCTGTTGTTTAATTTAAAACCAAACAATATAACCATAGTATCTTTAGTCATTGCAATATTTTCAAGCCTGGCATTTACATTTGGGCATATTTCAACGGGAGGATGGTTACTGGTTTTATCCGGTACTTTTGATACCTTGGATGGAAGAGTTGCAAGATATAAAAAAATTGATTCAAAATCAGGGGCATTCTTCGATTCCGTTGTAGACAGATATTCTGACTATTTTATCTTCGTCGGAATCATTACTTATTTTTCTATCTTTGATCCATCTGCAGGTAACGAAAAGGGTAATTCATATTTAAGCCTATTAGCTATTCTATCTCTACTGGGAGCTCATTTGATATCCTACTCCAAAGAAAGAGGATCAAGTCTGGGAGCTACAGACAACGAGGGGATTATGCAAAGAGCCGATAGGATGATGACCCTGGGTATTAGCGCTATCTTAGACCCTTTGGTATACTTCTTGGTCACTTCTCTTTATGAGTACGCGCCAAACAGGTATTACGGTTTAGCCATTGGGCTGGGAACTATTGGTGTATTCGCTAATTATGCAGCTTTGACCAAAATCGCTAGAATTAAAAAAGCTCTTGAAAAATTAGAGAATCAATCTTCTAAGAATTAGCTGAGTTTAATGCTCTGGTCGGAAAATTGTACTTCATTGCCAACTCTCCAGGCAATATGATCCTTAGAGATCAGTATTTGACTTAATTGAGTACTCAGATTTTCTTTATGATCCACAAAAAATTTAGAATGCGCTTTAATGACCTGAATGTTTCCTTCATTATTTTTATAATGAAAATAAACAGGATTAGGACCAGAATAGTTCATTAAGATTTTTTTAATTTGATATATTTTTTCTTTTAATTCAGAGAAAGAAAGACATGCCAGATAAATGTGCAGGCTCTTTTGTATCATATTTTGAAGTTTTTCTATAGCAGATATCTCATTAACAGAAACATAAATACTTGGATTATTTTCATTGTCTCTGTAAATGGAGGCTCTACATTCAAAAATTAAAACGGAACCTTCTTTAAGTAAATATTTATTTTTTTCGTAAAGAGAATTATAAATTCTAATATTCTGACGACCACTTAGATCCGAAATAGTAGCTTGTAAAAAATTTGAACCTCTTTTAGTACTTACCATTTTGGCTTCTTCGATAGCACCTATAAAAGTAAGTTTTCTTTCCTGGCTTATGCCATCATCTATTTGGGTTAATGGAGTGATTTTTGTATAGCCTAATAATGTCTTGTATTTTCGAAGTGGATGATCAGTAAGATAAAGTCCTAAAGTTTCTTTTTCAAACTTCATCTTTTCTTCAGAGGTCCAGTCTTCTATTGACTTTATCTGAATAGAAGGGATGTTCTCCTGGCCTCCAAATAATGCCTTTTGTCCGGAAACCCTGTCTGTATGTATTTGGATGGATAGATTTAAAATGTCATCAATATTTGCTGCGAGACTAGCTCTATTGTGCCCTAGTCTTTCAACAGATCCCGAAAAGACAAGTGCTTCTAAAAGCTTCTTATTGAAATATTGGTTAGGTATCCTACCCGCCAAATCGGCGATATCTTTAAAATGATCCTTCGCGCGGCTTTTAATAACTGATTCCACGGCAACTTTACCAATTCCTTTTAAACCCAGGAGCCCATAACGTATTTTATTATCACTTATGATCGTAAAGCATGCATCTGATTCATTCACATCAGGGGGCAAAATTTCAATACCCATCTCTCTACTAGAATGTATCAATCCAATCAATTTTTCTGTACTCTCAATATCAGCATCGAGAGTGGCTTTTAAAAATTCAGGTAGATACCTGGCCTTTAGGTATGCCGTTTGATAAGTAATGATCCCATAGGCCACAGAATGCGATTTATTGAAACCATATTCCCCGAATTTTGACATCATATCAAAAAGATTAGAAGCCTGTTTCTCATTATGCTTTCTTTCTTTGGCGCCGTTTATGAATTTTTCTTTCATCTGAGACATCACATCCATTTTCTTCTTCCCCATTGCTTTTCTTAGAATATCTGCATCAGACATACTAAAGCCACCAATTATCTGTGCTATCAACATTACCTGTTCCTGATATACAATTGTGCCAAAAGTATCCGATAGTACAGGTTCTAACTCAGGAAGAGGATAAGTTATTCTTTCTTCACCATTTTTCCTTTTTATATATTCATCTGCCATGCCTGATTGCAATGGGCCGGGGCGATAAAGGGCAATACAAGCTACAATATCTTCAAACTTATCTGGTTTGGCTCTTTGTAGCAAACTTGTAATTCCTGCTTTTTCTACCTGGAATATTCCTTTTGTCATTCCTTTTTGAAACAATTCATATACTTTAGGGTCATCGAATGGAATGTTGTCTATATCGACTCGTATGTTTCTCCTCTTTTCTATTTCCTTTAAAGTATTTTTAATGATGGTCAGGTTTTTGAGTCCTAAGAAGTCCATCTTGACCAAGCCAATTTTTTCTAAATGGTTTTTCCCAAACTGAGTTATGATCGCACCAGTCTTTGAATCTTTAGCAAGTGGTATGATCTCGTCCAATGGCTTGGGGGCGATCACGATTCCTGCTGCATGCTTACCAGAATTACGGGGTATCCCCTCTAATGTATTAGAGACCTGCCAGAGTGTTTTTTCTCTTTCACCACTGTTAAAGAATTCTTTTGCTTCTGGTACAGAATTTACTGCCTCTTTTAAAGAGATTCCGGGAGAATCGGGTAAGTTTTTAGAAATAGCATTGATCTCTGGAAAGGAATACCCTAATACTCTGGCTACATCTTTGATGACTGCCTTTGTCGATAAAGAACCAAAGGTAATGATCTGGGCCACATGATCATTCCCGTATTTCTCCACAACATAATTGATTACTTCTTCTCTTCTGTCACGACAAAAATCTATATCCACATCAGGCATTTCATTTCTGGATGGATTTAAGAAACGCTCAAATAAAAGGCCATGCTTTAAAGGGTCTACATTCGTAATACCGAGTGCGTAGGCGATCAAAGAACCAGCCGCAGAACCTCTTCCAGCGCCTACGGGGATATCATTTTTCTTGGCAAAATTAATAAAATCAGCAACGATTAAAAAATAGCCCTCAAAACCCATATCTTTGATTATTTTCAGCTCATAATCTTTGCGTTGTTTATATTTATCAGGTACATTATGCTCAAATCGCTTTTCTAAACAAAGATCAATTTCCTTTTCCAAATATTCTGCTAATATATGCCCCTCTGGTATTTCAAAATTGGGTAAAAGAGGATGGCCAAAATCGAGTGAGAGGTCGATCATCTCATCAATCCTTTGGGTATTCATATAAGCTTCAGGCAATTCAGGGAATATTTTTTTCATTTCTTCTGGAGATTTAACATAAAATTCTTCATTGAATCCGAATTCCATTGGATCATCAATTTTCTTATTCATTTGTATACGAAGCATAATGTCCTGGGCTTTTTGATCTTCTCTTCTAAGAAAGTGAGAATCATTCGTCAATACCAAAGGAATTCCTGTCCTTTTATGAATATCCAAAGCCCCCTTGGTTACTTTTGCCTGTTCAGGTATTCCATGGTCCTGTATCTCTAAATAGAAATTACCATCACCAAATAACTCATTCAAATGAGCCGCTAACTCAAATGCTTCTTGGTTTTTTTCCTGGTACAATTTTCGATTTACTTCCCCTGCGAGGCATGCTGTTAAACATATGATTCCTTCTGAGTGTTGGGCTAATAATTCATAATCGATACGCGGCTTTCTATAGAAACCTTCCTGATAAGCTTTGGAAGACATTTTAACTAAATTTTGATAGCCTATTTTATTTTTGGCCAGTAATATCAAATGATATGCCTGACCATCTGCCAGTTTCTCTACCATTTTCTTTTCAAAACGAGAACCAGGGGCAACATAAAATTCGCTTCCAATGATCGGCTTTACTTTATTTTTGATGGCCTCTTCATAGAATTCTACTGTGGCAAACATATTCCCGTGATCCGTTATGGCAACGGAGTTCATTTTCAATCTTTTGACTTCCTGAATGAGATCTTTGATCCGGATCGCCCCGTCTAAAAGAGAATAAACACTGTGTAAATGAAGATGCGTAAAAGAGCTAGCATTCGAGATAGGAGACATAAATCTCAATAGATAATAGATTTAGGCTGTCAATGAGTATTTGCTTAAATTTTGTATTTATCCTTTTTTTTTGCAGAATACCATAATGATCATTGTTTTCTTATGCAATGGTATCCCATGATCATCTGACGAGAGGAAATGTCAATTTAAGTAAAGAAATATCTAGCTGAAATAATTCTTTTTTTTCATTCATTATCGTAGCAATAGAAAAATTCGGATCAGATTTTTTATACTCCCCACAAAAAATAATTTTGTGTACACGATCCATGCTATTTTTACATTGGTAGCTGTATGTAGTTATGCTTAAGGATGGCTGGCTAAAAATAGTAAATATGCATACTATCGCTTGGCTGAGGATAGTGATACTTAGTAAAATAGGAGTGATAGAATACCAGATAGCCTAATTTTATAGCTTTAGTCAATCTTCAAAAAAGCGAAAATAAAAAATGAAAATGAATTATCCTCTTAGGAAAAATAAAAAAAAATCAAGGCAAAGATTATCTTCAGAGAAAGATAATCGTGTATTTGTCATTGATTCTCATAAGCACGAAGAAAAACCTAAATTCGGATGGTTTTTAAAGCTCTTTAAAAAATTGATTCATTTTAGTAAAAAAATTGGAGATACCGTTAACACTAAAAAAGAAGAGCGTTTAACGATCATGTTCATTCCACATAATGAAAAGAATATTAAGAATTATCATATCTCTAACTTTTCTTTGAGTATCATTATTGGTGTTATTTTGCTATGTGTTGGATTAAGTTCTATATTCATTATCAATCATACGAGTACTCTGCAAGAGATAGATAAATTAAAATTGTCACAAAAAGATGCTAAAATACAGTTTTCTAAGATTAAAGGGGAGATAAATAATATTAGCAGAATGTATGATCGTGTTAAACATTCTTTCGCCAAATTAAATAGCCTTATAGAAGATAAAGAATATTCTCAAGAAAGTTCTTTTTTTGGACAAGGTGGCAAAGCAATCCCATTTGATAAAATTGATTATAAAGAACTTGAAATGAATAATATCTTGCCGGATGTCGCTGACCATAAAATAGAACAAAAAAAAGATGAACTTAAAAAAGAAACAATACCCACCGAAATATTCATTCTCAATCGTATTCTGGAAGATATGAAAGTAGCAAAGAAGCCTTTACAAAATCTACAGGATTATGTTCAGCAAAAATTGCGTTTCATTCGTAATAGCCCTACCTTATGGCCTGTTCATGGCTATGTTATAAATCCTTATGGATTGGTCAGGAAATCAAACACATTAGATGCCATTTTTAATATAGGGATTGATATCGCTGCAAATCCTGGGGCAAAGGTTGTAGCCACGGCCCTTGGATATGTGGTTGAGGTCTCCAAAGAAATTGATCGTACATGGAAAATTAAAATAAGACATAACTATGGTTACGAAACTGTTTACAAAGGAATGGCCAGGGTGAACGTACAGGCAGATGATTCGGTAACGAAAGGCGAGACTATTGGTTTTTTAGGATACTCTAAAGATTCTTTGCAAAGCGTACTATATTATCAGGTATATATAGGAATAGAACCCCAAAATCCTTTATCCTATATGAATTATATTGCCAAATGATCTTGTATGCCGACTAGATCAGACTCTCTACATTTGATGCCTATAAACAGCCTTATAGGCGAGGGAGACCAATTGGATGGAGAATTCTTTTTGAATGGTTCTCTTAGGATTGATGGCAGTTTGAAAGGTAGAGTACGTTCTAAGGCTAAAGTCATTATAGGCGAGAATGCCAGGGTATATACGAGTATATATGCTAAGATCATCATAGTTTCAGGTAGAGTGGATGGGAACCTATATGCCGCAGAAAGCATTCATTTACTGCATACTGCAAAGATATATGGAGATATACTCAGTCCCAATTTGGTCATACAGGAAGGTGTTTTCTTACAGGGTAGAGTAAAGATCATAAAAGCAGATGAAGTCGACTTTCTTGATTCTTTCTCTTAATTTATCTTGACCAACATTCCCTTTTTATCTATTTTGAATTGAATTTCTGTAGCAGAGACCTTTAACTCGGTCATTCTTTGAATGAGATTCAGATATTTTATATTTTTTTGTTTAGGCCAAATACCCATCAATGTGGTTCCTGATCCTGAAAGATATACACCATAGGCTCCCATAGAATACCAATATTCAAAAGTTTCTTTCATCCCTTTGATCATAGGAGCTCTTTGATTTTGATGTAATTTGTCTTGCAAAGCGATTGAAAGAATAGAGCGATCTTCAGCATTCCATTTTTTTTTAGAAAATAAATAACCCAGGGTTGCTAAACGAGAACCTTGAAAAGCCACCGTAGATATTTCTATATTTTTAGGAATGACATTCCTGGCCTTAAGAGTATTCAAAGAAAAATGAGGTATGATCCCGGCAAATTTTACAGGTGCCAAAAAAGGAATTCTGACAGCTTTTATTTCTGCGGTTTTTTCATTTTTAAGACATACTACCAAGCCACCCCACATTGCAGGGGCAATATTATCTGAATGACCTTCTAATTTACTAGCCAGTTCAAATATCTTTTCTTTGGAATAATGAATCTCATAGGTTTTTTTTAATAATTCATTTGCAATCGCCATCCCAGCTAAAATAGCAGTTGCAGAAGAACCAAGTCCTCTTTCAAGGGGAATATCCAGATGACAATATATTTTAACCGCCAAAGGCTTTTTCCCTGAATGTTGAAATACCCTTAAATATGCCTTTATCAAAATGTTTTCTTTATCTTTAGAAATATTTGCAACTGTTTTCAGAGGGTCTTCTAAAGAAGTCGATCGGAATAGATTCGAAACAGTAACTACAAACTTTGGAGTTCCTTCTTTTATGTTTCCAGATATATCACAGTAAAATTTATTTCTTATATTCAGAGCTATTCCCCAAACATCAAAACCAGGGCCTATATTGGCAGAAGTAGCCGGGAGACTAACCTCAATTCTCATTATGATCAGGAAATATAAGTAGAATATTCATATAAAATTGCTTTAGATATTATTCGCTAAAGATCAGCTGGACCACCAAGAATTATTTTTTAGAACGTTCACTTGCTTTTATTGAGTCATTCACCCATTCAGTAATGATCAAATGAATAATTCAATCATAGAATGGCAAGTCTTAATTTGAATCGCTCAAAATATCTCAATCGCAACAACAGAAACAATAATCCCGTTAAAAAGGACTTTTACTTATTTTTACTTTAGAATTTTAAAATATATCCGATTCATATCCTATGAATCAAGCAACAGAGCAGAGAAATTCTATATCCCCTTTATGGAAAGAATTGAATAATATGATCAAAAAGGAAGTGAGTATTTATCAAGATCTATTAAGATTAGAAAAAGAGAAAACAAGTGCAATCTCTGAAAGGGATGTTAAAAAACTGCAAAAAATCACCTTTCAACAAGAAGAGACCATGAGTAAGAGAGATAAGGCAGAAGAAAATAGAGTTAATATAATAAAGGATATAGCTAGAAATGTAGAAGTGGATGATTCCATCCATTTGACAGATCTGTTAAATGTTCCTGATATATCACAAGAAAATTCAAAAATATTGCATAAGCAAACAAAAGAATTCAGGAATGTAGTTTCTGGTTTAAGGAATATAGCAAGGACGAATCGAAAAATGCTGGATCATCATTATAATTTTTTCAATTCTTTGCGTGTATCTCTTTCTAAAAATAAAGATGAGATCGATATTTATGATTCTAAAAAATCAGTAAACAAAAATGATCCAAATAGCAAACCTATTTTTTTAGATACTAATTGTTAAAAATAAATAATGAATATAAAAGATATCCAAGCTAAAAATGGAATTATTTTTTATTTAAGGAGGTTTCATGGCATCTACATTCATGGGGATTGAAATTGGCAAGAGAGGCTTGAATGCCCATCAGCAAGCACTTAGCACCACAGGGCACAATATTACCAACGCAGACAATAAAAATTATTCCAGACAAAGAGTAGAACTTCAAACCATAGATCCTTTATATAATCCAGCCACTAATAGAGCTCAAGTAGCAGGAAACATTGGACAGGGAGTGGAAGCTGCAGCCATTATACGCATCAGAGATCATTTTATTGATAAGCGTATCTATGCAACAGAGCAATCAAAAGAATTTTGGAAACTCAAACAAAAGTATTTCAACCAAATAGAGATCGCCTATAATGAGCCTGGGGAAGAGTCTTTAAGAACCCAGATAGATCGTTTTTGGCAAGGCTGGCAAGAATTATCTCAATATCCTGAAGAATTTTCTCACAGAGAATTAGTTCTCTCTAATGCCAAAGAGCTTACATTTCGCATGCGGAATACTTTTAAGAATTTATTCGATCTTAGGCAACAATTAGATATGGAGCTAAAAGTGGTTATTGAAGATATGAATGAAATGGCCAGACAGATAAGTCATTTGAATGATCGGATCCAAAAATCAACCGCTCTGGGGGATCGTCCCAATGATCTATTAGATAGAAGAGATGGTTTGATCCAAAAACTATCTTCTTTGGCAGATATAAACGTTAAGCATCAGGATCCAGATGAAACATTGATCTTCATAGGTTCAGAAATACTGGTACAGGGAAGCAAGTATTTCAAAATGAGTGTGCGTGGAAATCCAGAAAATGAGGGTTTGTCTGATGTTATTTGGGAAAAGACGAAGCAAGGAATTATTTTTGGCAATGGAAGTATAAGGGCTATTTTAGAAATGAGAGACCTGGTTTTAAAAGAGAATATAGATAAAATGAACCTATTGGCAGTCAATCTTTCTGACATTGTGAATGAAGTTCATAGAGATGGTTTTGGACTGAATAAAAATACAAATATTGACTTCTTTCAATTGGATACTTTATCAAAAAAAACTAGCGGTAATTTTGACTCTAATGGAGATGGTCAGGATGATATTACAGCATTATTCAAGATAGCCGGTAGAAATGAACTTATAAGTGATCGGCCATTAGGTATATCTGGTTATTTAACTTTTTACAAAAATGATCAACAGAATACTCCTATCAGGATAAATTATAATGAGAATGAAACTCTGGAAGAAGTTATATTGAGGATCAATCGATCCGGGGCAGGTATTGTTAGCTATGTGAATCATAATGATAATTTAGTACTCAAATCTCATTTAGCGGAAAATAGCGATAATCAAAATTTTATGATCCGACATATAGAAGATTCAGGTGAATTGTTGGTTGGATATGCCGGTATTCTACAAAATTCAGGAGCAGCAGGCGCCTTTGATTATAGAAGAATAAATGAGATCAGACGTTTTCAGTCTGACTTAGATAGAATCACTTTAACACCAGCCAAGAATCCTTCCGGATTATTAAAAGTCAATTCTCTGGTTGAAAATAATGTAGCCTTCATTGCCACCGCAAGAGGTAAGGACGTGGGTGGGACAGGAGACGTAAACCAAGCGAATGGTGCTAAGGATGGTTCTAATGCTTTAAGAATCGCTCAGGCTCTACGTCATAAAATGACCATGATAGGTCATCATAAAAATGTAGATGAATTTTATAATTCTTTGATCTCCAAGCTAGGAGTAGAGTCCAAGGTAGCTACAGATGAAGTTCAAAACCAAGGACTGATCTTAACTAATCTTGAAAATCTAAGACAGTCAGTCATGGGAGTCAATTTAGATGAAGAAATGGCCAATATGGTACAATTTCAACATGGCTATAATGCCTCTGCTAAACTGATCAGTATAATGGATGAAATGTTAGATAGGATCATCAATAATCTTTGATTGAATTGATTAGGAGAAAAATATGATACGAATTACAGGACAAATGATCAATAATAGTGTGATCACTACGTTGAACAGACATAAGTATGAGATGCAAAATACGGAAAAGAATTTAGCCACTGGAAGCAAAATCCATTTGCCATCCGATGACCCTGTGGGTGCGGCCAGCCAGATGCTTCTAAGGACTAGAACCAGAGAGCTTAAACAATATGAAAGGAATGTACAGGAATCTTACGATCGCTTAAATTTAATGGATGGTCAACTGGCTAGGGTAAATGAGATTTTTTTAAGAATGAGATACCTGACCGTACAGGCATCCAATGGAACAAATACTGATTTTGAATTAAAAGAAGCCATTGGAAAAGAAATAAACCAGCATCTAGGAGCTCTTTTAGACATCTCTAATGTGAAGGATGCTACTGGCAGAAATCTTTTTGGAGGTAGCGTTATTGAAAGAGATGCCTTTCGCCCTGTCTATTCTCATTTGGCCAGAGAGGGAGTGGATTTGGGCAATTCAATAATAGGGGTTGAATACCAGGGGGATATAATTACACAATTCAGGGAAATAGAAAAAGGGGAGCAGATGGAGATAACGATCCCAGGTAATAGAGCATTTTGGGGTACAAATATGCAGGTTTCCAGCAACCAAATCAATTCTAATTATGTAGTACAAGGTAATCAATCTTTTATGATAAATGGTATTGTTATAGAAGCTTCTGCAGGAGATACGATCAATGATATTATAGATAAGATCAATTCCAGTGGAATAGAAGTGAATGCAGTCAAGGGGAATCAAGATGATATTATTCTGGCTGGAAAAACACCTCATCAGATCTGGCTGGAAGATATAAAAGGAGGAACGATATTACAGGATATTGGCTTGATAGATGGTTCCAATACAGAACCTCCAAATAATTATCATCCGGATGCAAGCATTTCTGGACTCTCCATTTTTGACGTAGCCATCACTTTAAGGGATGATCTGATCAGAGGAGATCAACAATTGATTGGCGGAAGAGACCTGGAGGCTTTGGATATGGCTCTTGAAAATATATTAAGATATAGAGCTGAAATAGGAGCCCGGGTAAATCGCCTGGAACAACACCAGAAACGTATTTCATGGGACCAGACATACGTACAGGAATTATTATCTAAAAATGAATCAACTGACATTACAGAAAGCATTATTCAATTAAAGTGGCTTGAAACAGTTCATAGTTATGCTTTAAAGGTAGGGGCTGGTCTTATAAAGCCTACTTTAATGGATTTTTTGAGGTAACATAATAATGGATGTGATCAATAAAGCGAAAAACTTAAAAAATTCCAGGGTAAAAATAAAGACAAAGCCATTTGGCAATATCTCTATTTCAGCAAGAGAGATGATCCATTTCCCGGAGGGTATTTTTGCATTTGAGCATCTTAAAAAATATGTTCTACTGAATACGAAAAAAAATACTTGTTTTAAATGGCTCCAAAATATCGAAGAGCCCCATATTGCATTCTTAGTCGCAGACCCATTGGAATTTGCTTCTGATTATGATCCTCAGATATCCGCACAAAGTCTTGCAATGATAGGCATAGAGAAACATAAAGAAATGAATATCTATTGTATTATAACAGTACCTGCCAACGAGCCTGAAAAAATGACGATCAATTTACAGGGACCTTTAGTAGTAAATCCTCAAAAAATGATAGCCTGTCAATTTGTTTCTGAATCAGATCAATATTCAGTCAGAGAGCCTTTACTAGAACTTATAAAGAAAACCAAAATGATGTAGTTTTCATGTTAATTTTATCCCGCAAAACGAATGAATCTATTGTTATAGGCGACGATATAGAGGTTATGGTCATTGAGGTTAAAGGTGATCAAGTCAAGATTGGAATTTCAGCCCCTAAATCTTTAAGAGTATATAGAGGAGAAATTTATAAGGAAATTCAGAAACAGAACCTGGAAGCCGCTAAATCAAAATTTCCTGAGAACTTAGGCGATATACTACCGCCCAAGAATAAGAATTCATCAGAAAAAAAAGACAAATAAATAGAATGTGAAAAGTGTCCTGAAAATTTTAGATCAAAACTCATTCAGCTTTTCAGTTGAAATTATTCCCCCTCGGAATGGTGTTGATTTTCAAAATATATTTCAACAAATTAAAAATTTTTCTAAAGCAAACTTTCAATTTATTTCGGTAACCCATGGGGCAGGCGGTTCTTTAAGAGGCGGTACAATTCCTATCTGTCATTTTGCTCAAAACCAGGCTAATTTAACCAGTATCGCCCATTTAACTTGCAGAGGGGTTAGCAAAGAAGATATAGAGAACTCTTTGATCGATCATCACTATTTCGATATCAATAATATTTTAGCCTTGAGAGGAGACCCCCCGGATGGCATAGGAAAGAAATTCAAGGTAACGGAGGGAGGTTTTTCTTATGCATATCAATTAATTGAATTGATCCATAATATGAATCAAGGGCGTTATTTGATCCGCAAGAATTTTGATGCATCAAAAAAGTATAGAGAAGGAATATCAACTAATTTTTGCATCGGGGCCGCATGCTATCCGGAAGATCAAGATGGCAAGGATATAGAATATCTAAAGATAAAAAAAGAGAAAGGGGCTGATTTTGCCATTACTCAAATTGTATATGACATAAAAATTCTAGAGCATTTTTTCAAAAAAGTAAATCGCTTATGGGGAAATGATTTCCCGATCATAGCCGGGATCAGGATACCAGATTCTTATGAACAATTGATCAGGATGAAGCAAAAATTTTCGGTCAATATACCTCAGGATCTGATCTCATCCATGCAGAAGACTTCTGAAAATTCAGAAGCAGAAATGAGAAAAGCGGGATTGAATTGGACACTTGGATTTGTAGAAAAAATTTTAAAAATTGGTTTTAAAGGCATTCACGTATTCGTAATGAACCGTCCCCAATTGGCCATAGACTTAATGAATCAATTCAGATAGTGGATTCAAAATTGCAGATCAATGCCAGAAAAAAAATAAATGTGAGGAGATTTTATACCCCTATGCTTTTCACTGAGTATTTCTCTCTTCTGAAATCTTAGTTAAACGATTCTTTCCTCTAATTCAATAGACTTTTCTACAATTGACCTTTCATCGGGGCATTATTAATTTTTTCGGATACACACAAAAAAAACTTGACAAACGAACGTATCTATGCTTTAACTTCCGTTATGATAGGAATAAAAAGAAAATCTATATTAAATCTAATTCTGGTTCTGATCTTTTTATCTGGATGCATAGAAGATGAAAATACCATTCCCGTTGCTAATGCTGGAAGAAATCAAACCGTTGATATTAATACTCTAGTTACTCTGGATGGTAGCGACTCTACTGATGCAGATGGTGATTTTTTGAATTATAGTTGGACTGCTAAAGAAGGTAATCCTGCCAAGGTAAATCTGGTTTCCACTGATAATGCTGCTTCCCGTAAATTCACCCCTACCATAGCAGGGACTTATACCTTTATACTCATTGTGAATGATGGAATTGTAGATTCTCTACCAGTTGAAGTAGTCATTACAGTAAATGATCCCCCCGTTGTTGCTAATGCTGGAAGTGATCAAACCGTTAATATTAATACTCTCGTTACTCTGGATGGCAGCGCTTCTAGCGGTGCAGACGGTGATACTTTGACTTATAGCTGGACTGCTAAAAGCGGTAACCCTGCTACCGATGCTCTGTCTTCCACTACAGCTGTTTCTCCTACATTCACCCCTACTGCCTTAGGGACTTATACCTTTATACTCATTGTGAATGATGGAATTGTAGATTCTCTACCAGTTGAAGTAGTCATTACAGTAAATGATCCCCCCGTTGTTGCTAATGCTGGAAGTGATCAAACCGTTAATATTAATACTCTCGTTACTCTGGATGGCAGCGCTTCTAGCGGTGCAGACGGTGATACTTTGACTTATAGCTGGACTGCTAAAAGCGGTAACCCTGCTACCGATGCTCTGTCTTCCACTACAGCTGTTTCTCCTACATTCACCCCTACTGCCTTAGGAACTTATACCTTTGAACTCATCGTCAATGACGGGACGATAGATTCTTCACCAGATGAAGTCGATATTATTGTCACAGCAGCAGCACCATATACCGTAGTCAGTCAAGTTACTATACCAAGTGCGGGAACGCACAATTTGCGTAGTATTGCCTATGGTGGGGGTACTTTTGTCGCTGTTGGGGTTAATACAAATGGTAATAGTGGCATTGGATATTATTCTACTGACGCAGGAAGAACATGGACGCAAAATATCAGTGCAGGAGAGCCATTAGAACAGATCATTTATGCAGATAGTAAATTCAGTGCTATTGGTGATAATGGTAGATTAAGCCGTTCCGACGCTGGGCAAACATCATGGACCCATTCTAAACTTCAAGTCGGTGGAAATCCTTCTGGTGGAGATTGGGAATCTATTGCCTTTAACCCCGCATCAAGTGGTCGTTATGTTATATCCCGCAACGCTGGAAGAACTGCATATACAGATGGTACTAGCATTAACTTTACTGAAGTTACTACTGGAGAACTAGGGACCTTTTTTTCTTCTGTTTTTGGAAATGATACATTTTTCGTTGCAGGAGATAATGGTAAAATCGCACACTCAACAGATAATGGGTTAAACTGGATAGTGAATACTGTAGACTCTGATAATGATCGATTTATTTCAATGGCTTATGGTAGTTCAGGAGGACTTATGGCCATTACTAGTCCTGGAGGATTTTTTATTTCTGCTACAGGTACAGGAGGATGGACAGAATATGTTTTTACGGTTTTTGTAGGTATTGCCAGAACAGCGCAGAATGTACGTTATTTGAATAATAGATATGTATTAGCAGGTGATGAATTTGTATCTTTTTCAGATACAGGTGCTCAAGATTCCTGGACGACCTTTGCCAGTGAAGCTGTTGACGATAACCTTAATGCATTATGGAATGATGTTTCTTATAACAATAATGAATACATATTTGTAGGAAATGCTGGAAAAATTCTTATTGTTCAACAAAATTAAATCATATTTAGCAAAATGATACAGGAACAGCTTGTATAGATCAGGAAATTAGGAAATTATTTCGTATTTTCGAGAAAAATATCAAAAAACCTTCGGTAACAAAAAATACGATATAGATTACAATGTAGTAAATTATTCTTCTGTGTTGAGGCACAGGCTCCTGCAAAGAATGCGTATGCTATAAGATAACGAATACTGACAGGACTGTGCTTTGTACATATTAAAACACCAATTGAGTTTGCAGGACATGGATATAATTCTCTATTTATTCATTCGTTGCGTTAGGTATCTGGTAAGCAGTATGATCATTATTTCATGAATAATTTTTTTTATTTTAGAACTAAATTTTGCTTGAAGAAACTGCTCTAAAATAATCTTTGGTATTAAAATTTTTTTAAATTTTTTATTTACTTTTGAATATATTTTATGAATTTAGGAAATTGATTCGATATTAAAGGAGTTTTTACAATGAAAAGATTATTTTTATTTTTGATCACAAATTTATTAGTACTGGCCACTATTTCTATCATTCTGAATGTTTTTAATATTGCTCCCTATTTAAGCCAGTATGGTATTAACTATGAATCGCTTATGATCTTCTGCATTCTATGGGGAATGGGAGGCGCTTTTATTTCTCTATTAATATCAAAGAAGATAGCAAAATGGACTACTGGAGTAAAGGTGATCCATCCTGTGAATTCTTCAGGCAGAAATGCTTCTTTAGTAAAGATGGTGCATGATTTGGCAAGAAAGGCAAAATTACCAGCAATGCCTGAGGTTGGTATTTATGGTTCTAATGAAGTGAATGCATTTGCTACAGGACCTAGTAAAAGAAACAGTCTAGTGGCTGTTTCAGAGGGTCTTCTCAATTCCATGGATGAAAATGAATTAGAAGGGGTTCTGGCCCATGAAGTTTCTCATATCGCAAATGGAGACATGATAACCATGACCCTCATACAGGGAGTAGTAAATTCATTTGCCATGTTCTTATCCAGAATCATTTCTTATGCTATAACCAGTTCAATGAGAGAAGAATCTGCTTACATGGTGAGATTTCTTTTAACCATTGTTTTTGATATTTTGTTTAGTATTCTGGGTAGTATCGTTGTGGCTGCTTTCTCCAGATGGAGGGAATATAGAGCCGACGCGGGTGGGGCATATTTGTCAGGCAAACATAAAATGATCGCAGCATTAAAAAATCTATCCACGAAAATTAATAGAATTGAAGAAGGCAATAGTTCGATTACATCTCTTAAAATATCCAATAAAAAAGGGCTTATTGCTTTATTCTCTACTCATCCTCCTCTGGCAGACAGAATCAATAGACTAGAAAAATAGATCATATATCCGCATCACAGGTGTTTTATCACTCATATATTTCATGTAATGTAATAGAGTTTAACAGGTGCTTTGGCTTAAGATCATAAATTCCCTGAAGCAATAGTATGAGTACTAAAAGTAAGAAATCTCCAAAATACGAGAAATTAAAACAATCTCTTTTAGATATTATAGACAGATTCAAAAAATATAGAATATTAGTGATCGGTGATCTAATGTGGGATGAATATATCTGGGGAAATTGCGATAGAATTTCACCTGAGGCTCCTGTTCCTGTAATTCAATCCAGGAAAGAAGAACGTATCCCGGGCGGAGCAACAAATGTGTTGAGAAATTTAATTACCTTAGGCATTATTCCTAGTATTATGGGAGTGGTTGGTTCTGACCAAAATGGCTTTGCTATGCAGAAAGAAATCCGAAAATGGGGCCTTGAACTTTCTCATGTATGGGAGGTTATAGATAGACCAACCATTGTTAAAACTCGTATTTTTGCCAGAAATCAACAAATACTCAGATTAGATAGAGAAGACCCCAAACCAGTCAAAAAATACATAGAAAACAGACTCCTGGAAGTGCTATCCAGGGATATAGACCAATTTGATTCTATAATATTATCCGACTATGGAAAAGGATTATTTACTCCTTTTTTAATCGAAGAGATTATTTCATTGGCGCAGAAAAGCAAGAAGTATTTGGTTGTAGACCCTCAGGTCTCAAATTTTAAATCATATAGTGGAGCCAATCTGCTTACTCCAAATGAAAAAGAGGCTTCTTTAGCAATGAAAGTAGATATTCCTTCTAACAATAGAGAGATAGAAAAACTTGGATCTATGATACTAAAATCATTGGACATTCAGCATCTCTTGATCACAAGAGCACATAAAGGAATGACATTATTCGATAAATCCAGTAATACGCCAATATACATTCCAACGATTGCTAAAGAAGTTTATGACGTTACAGGAGCAGGGGATACAGTTGTTTCTGTTTTCACGGCTGCCACCATGGCAGGAGGGTCTCTTTTAGAGTCAGCATTATTATCTAATTTAGCAGCTGGCCTGGTGGTTGGTAAATTGGGTGCATCTACTGTATCAGTGGAGCAATTAAAACAATTGGTTATTTCGAATCCAATACCAAAGCAACAGTGGGTAGTTTAAATATTTTAAAAGAAAGGAAGAAAATTTATGAAGAAAAAAAAATTGATCATTGCGGGTAACTGGAAAATGAATTTGAATGCAAAAGAGGCTTTAGAGCTTGCAGAAAAGGTCTCTATGGATGCATCTATCTTAGATAAATTAGATGTGATTTTATTTCCATCTTTTATTTATATTCCATTGGTAGCGCAAGTCATCAAATCGAAGAAAATAGGTTTGGGTGGGCAGGATATATGCTTTAACCAAAAAGGAGCTTATACAGGTGAAGTGGCAGCTTTTCAATTAAAGGGAGTTGGTTGCACCCATACTTTGATAGGGCATTCAGAAAGAAGGCATTATTTTCATGAAGATTATGAGACAGTGAATAAAAAAATGTACCTTGCATTATCAGAGAATCTGAAAGTAATTCTATGTGTAGGAGAGACTTCTGAAGAGCGTAAAAAAGGAATCATCGAAATGGTCGTGGTGGATCAATTAGAGAGTGCTTTTCAGAATATTTCTTTAAAAGATACTCGTAAGATCAGTATTGCCTATGAACCAATTTGGGCGATCGGTACGGGTAAAACGGCTACTGCTGAAGATGTCTCTCATGTGCATCAGCTCATCCGTAAAACATTAGCTAGAATGTATAATAAGAGTGTTTCTTCTAATATCCGTATATTATATGGGGGTTCTATTAAACCTGATAATATTAAATCTTTTACGGCTCAAGATGAAATTGATGGGGCTTTAGTGGGGGGAGCGAGTTTAGATGCCGATTCCTTTTTGAGCCTTATAAAGAACTCTTTGGAAACGATAGAATCTTCATAGTTTCCTTAAATAAGAATCTATGAAGATATCAAAATCTCCATCCATTACTGCCTGTACATTGCTTGTCTCTTGGTTAGTACGCAGATCTTTTACCAGATTATAAGGATGAAAAACATAAGATCTGATTTGATTACCCCATGAAATATCTTTTCTATCGCCCGATTTAGATTTAATTTCTTGTTCTTTTTCATTTTTAAAGAGTTCATATAATCTGGCTTTAAGCATTTTCATAGCGGTGCTTTTATTCTTTAACTGGCTTCTTTCATTTTGGCATGCTACTACGATTCCCGTTGGTTGATGGGTAATTCTTACAGCAGAGTCTGTTTTATTTACATGCTGTCCTCCTGCTCCACTTGAACGGTAGGTATCTATTCGGATGTCTTTTTCATTTATATCTACCTTTATATCTTCTGATATTTCCGGACTCACATGGATTGCAACGAAAGAAGTATGTCTTTTTTTACTCGAATCAAATGGAGATATTCTTACCAATCTATGTACTCCATTCTCAGATTTTAGCAATCCAAAAGAATTGATTCCCTTTATTAAAAGAGTAATATTCTTAATACCAGCTTCTTCACCTGCCTGATAATCAATGATTTCAACTTGAAATTTTTTTTTCTCTGCCCATCTAAGATAAGCTCTATAAAGCATGTCTCCCCAATCTTGAGATTCAGTACCGCCAGCTCCTGGATGGATATTAAAAAAAGCATTTCTAAAATCATCTTCATGGCTCAGTATGCTTTCTATATCTAATTTATTAAATTTTTTAGAAATAATCTGTACTTTTTTTTGAATCTCAGGCAATAAGCTTACTTCATTCTCAATTTCTGCAATTTCCAGATATTCCTTAATATCTTCAATTTCTTTTGCAAGAGATTTCCAGGATTCGGTTTGCCTATCAATTACTGAGATTCTACTTTGTTTTTTCTTAGCCTTTTCTATTGAATCTGAATCACTCCAAATAGAAGCATCTTCAAGACTTTTTTTTATTTCTTCTCTTTCTTTTTCTAATTGATGAATATTTAAGTTTGCATAACGTTCTTTCAATTTATTTTCTATTTCATAAATAGAATTTTTTATATACTCAAAATCAATTTTTAGCATCGAATCTGAAAATTATAGAATGAATTATTTTTATAAAATAATTTTACGGCCAAAGTAAACGCGCTTCTCTGAGACGTTTTTTTTCCATGTCTTTTCTTAGTCTGTTATGTAAAATCTTTGTGATCTGGATCTCTTTATAAAAATCAGTATCATTAAATTGAAAGCCTATTTCTTTTATCTGAGAAAATGCATCTTTGTTCAAGAAGTCTCCCTGATTTGATCGTATTTTGGATATGCGCGACCAAATGTTCAATGCCTCTTGCATATGTTTTTTATTTCTGGCATGCTTACCCCAATCCCAATAAATTCTACCTTTTTCAAAAAGAGCGTCTTTAAGGCGATATTTTGTAGTAGAATTTTCAATCAGATAATCCATTATTTCGACTCTTTTCTTGCTATACAATTCAACTGCATTTTGATAATTAAATATCTTTTTCTTTGATAGAATAGGCTTATATTTGTTAGTAGCTCTGCGAAGAGTTTCCATTCTAAGCCGATCTTTTTTTTCGGCTGGTAATTGATCATATTTACTGATAAAATAGAAAAGAAATCGAATGGCTCTTTGTTGTATCTCATAGATATTTTCGATTGCAAAAAGTATCTCTACAGCAGCCTTTGTACCTGAAAGTTCTGCTACTTGGGCCAGAGAATTTTTTAGAAAATCTTCTTTATTTAGATTTTCCTGAAAATAATCCAGCGTAAAATAACTTGGATCACTACTAAATTGGTAGGCAAGTCTTTGTAGATTTTCATAATATAGATCTCTTATAGCGATAGGAAGATCTCCTTCATCTGGATCATAATGAAAATATTGTGCAATGAAACGATTCAATTGTGTTTCTTTAGATAAGGGAAGAGATTCATCTAAGTATTTTTTTCTTTCTTCTTCTGGAAAATTCAGAGGACTCTTTCCATCTTTTTTAGGATCTTTATATCGAATTTGCGCTTTCATAAAGGAGTTTGGATCATCCCCTTTTTTCCATGTTCTAAAGTCTTCTATAATTGAATTTCTGATATTATGTTCTTTTAAGTCATTAGGAGCTTGTTTAATGATCTCTGAAAATGGTTTATCTATTGTGTATAAAGAAGGTAATATCTCTTTAACCACTATATCCTGATATTGCCTTTTGCGATAAATATAAGAATCACTTATATTTCTACCCTGTAGCATATCTTCAAAGACACGAGGAAAACCAATACCTTTTCGCCTGATTGGTTGCTTTTCATTTCCGTTTCTCCCCCCCTTCTTTTTCTTAAAGGAGAATTGTTTATTCTTTAGACCTTGTTGGGGGCTTTGTTTTAATGGCTTTAGATCAAGAGTATTATATAATCTTTTGATCAGTTCAGCATGCTTTTTATTTTTATTAAAGCTACTTTGAAATTTCCCTGCCGGGTTCTTGTCTTCTTCTTGCTGGTTTTCTATGATTTTTTCAAGGTCTTTTTTTTGGTTTTCTCTTTCTGATTTTTTTTGATCTTGTTCGCCATTTTTATGGTCAGTAGATAAAGAAAAACTGAGTTGCTTTTCTTTATCTATAGTCTTCTCTTCAGGTAAATGAACATTGCAATATATAGGGGAGGGGACAACCGCTCTATTCATGTACAGAAAAACGATCAATGCAAAATGAAACCATGCAGAAAAAATGGCTATAGATAGGAAAGAGACTTTATTTTTATTTAAAAATTTCATCTAAATGATAGATATTTAATATAATATACTGCATGTGTCAAGTACAATAATTGTATAAAAAATAAAAAAACTTTACATATTAGTCAACTATAGAGAATAGTACATAATAAATAAAATAAAAGGATTACGCTTATGGATTCCTAAGATACATCTAAATCCTATCTATAGGACGAGTAAAACCAAACTTATTTTTCTCTGTTGGCAATAGTAGATTTACTGTCTAAAAGTAATAAATAGAAGGATTATCGTGTACGAGCGTATATTTTATACCATAGATCAAAGAGAAAATTTTAATTCAATATAATAAGATATGGCCATAGAATCAAAGACAATGCAGATCAATCGTAAATTAGCCCAGAGTATGCTTCGTGCCTATACTCCTAATAGCCCCATACTTAAAAAAATTGCTGGAATTATTCGTAAAAGTGATTCTTTTTTATTGACCACTCACATAGATTCAGATCTGGATGGAGTAGGGAGTCAAATTGGTCTATATTACCTATTGAAAAAATTGAAAAAAAAATGTATGATCCTGAATCATGAGGATGCACCAGAGCTATTAAAAGAATATATCCCCCCTAATTTGGTAAAAAACATACAAATCTATGAACATAATGAAGAGCATTTTATCCGTTCATTAAAAGATTATTTTGTATTTATATTAGATAGCTCGGAGCTGAAAAGAAGCGGAAAGGTTGCGAATTCTTTTTTAAAGGCTGAATGTAAATGGGCCACAATAGACCATCATATACTGCCTGCCAGGAATAATTACTGTAACGATAGCAGTTATGCGGCAACCTGTGAATTGATTTGGGATTTATACCGCTATTATAAGATCAAAATACCCCGGGAAGCAGCTGTTCCGCTCTATATGGGGATCGTAGCCGATAGTGGTAATTTTCGTTACTCAAAGACTTCTTTTAGAACTCATTTGGCTGGATCGGAACTTTTAAGTCATGGGATAGATAGTGATTTTATATACAGGTTGATCTATGAATCTTATTCACTTGATCGTTTAAATTTAATGCAAAAAATTCTGGAAAATTCTACTGCAGATCCACAATTGGGTTATATTTTTGCAGAAGTGAAAGAAAAATATAAAAAAAAGCTTTCTATTAAAAGAAGCGATTCAGATGGACTGATCAATCAATTACTAGCCATTAAAGAAATTTTTATTGCGGTGATACTGACCAAGACAATTGATGGTTTTTTGAAATGCTCTTTTCGATCTATCGACCATATCGATGTTTCTGCCATCGCAAAGAAATTTGGGGGAGGCGGACATAAAAATGCAGCTGGTTGTAAAGTAGAAGAAAAATATGAAGATGCCCGTAAAAAAATCATAAAAGAAATTAAAAAGACTTTGGAATTAGCAAGGAATTAAAGTTTTTATTGTTATATATTATTTTGCAACAATATACTTACTTTTATGGTCTAACTCTTCAAATGGTCTTGGAACTTAGAAAGCATTCTATTGAAATGGTTGTATAATGAAAAGTATATTGAAAAGTACATATTTCTGGAGAATTTTTAATTAATGAAAGCACAAAAAATAAACAGGTTGTCGAATTTTTATTCTGCATTTCGTAAAAATGCTTTTTATGTCATTCATGTTGTATCGCTTGGCTTTATATTTACAGATGTTACGCAGACAGACGTGATCATGCTATTTTCTTTTTATTTTGTCTCTATGTTTTCTATTGTTTCAGGGTATCATCGTTATTTTTCTCATCGGGCATTTAAGACGAGTCGTGTATTCCAATTTATTTTGGCTTTTTTTGCGCAGGCTACAGCACAAAAGGGAGTTCTTTGGTGGGCAGCTCATCATAGGGAACATCATAAAAGTAGTGATACCAAAAATGATATACATTCTCCAAGGCATAAAGGTTTCTGGTATTCTCACATGCTCTGGGTGCTCGATCCAAAGCATAATAAAACTAATTATGATCTGATCAAAGATTTTGCAAAATATCCTGAACTGCGTTTTTTAAATAAATATGCATTAATACCTCCCTGGATCATTGCCATATTATTTGCTTATATAGGCGGGGCTTCCATGCTGTTTTTCAGCTTTTTCTTTGGACTGGTGGTTATATGGCATGCTACTTTTACTATTAATTCACTGAGTCATGTATACGGCAACCAACGCTACAAGACCAGCGACGATTCTAAAAATAATTGGCTTTTAGCATTGATCACTTTTGGAGAAGGCTGGCATAATAACCATCACCATTATATGCATTCTACCAGACAGGGCTTTTTTTGGTGGGAATATGATCTAGCTTACTACATTCTAAAAGTCTTATCTTGGTTTGGCATTGTATGGGGTATTCGTGAAGTACCTGATCATAAGAAATATTCTAATTTTATCAATGAAAATGAAGAAGCCCCTGTCGAAAATGTATCTCTTTCTTTAAATACAACCCTTGATCATTATTGATATAAAAATAATGATTACTTTCACTTGATTTATATCATAAAAACTTACTCTAGGGTTACTTCGTTTCATTTATAATATTCGTTCTAAGAATTTTTATTAGACTGTATCATCCTGCATCATTTTCTTTTTTTAAAAATGAATATAGAAATAGTTTTGGATCATCTGAAAATACAGGATCAATAGTCCATACATAAAAATTACTGATCATTGGTTTGGTAAATTTTCTACAATATATATTTTTTCCCTTGACAGATAATCTAAATATGATAAGCTGAATTACTTTATGATTTATAGATTTTTTTTATTGATATTGTTTTCATTCTTTCTCTATCATTGCGGTGAAAACAATGACAGTTCTTCTGGTCCACCCATGACAACTGACCCCCCCCCTACTTTAAACAATCTACCCACCATCACTGCTGAAGCAAGTTATACATTGTTGCAAGAAAAAGACAATGTATTTACAGCCACCGTAAATGATGTTGATAAGGATGCTTTAAACTGGAGAGCACAAAGCAGTGATGATCATTTAAGGGTCAATCCAGATAAAGGAGAAATAGCCTCAGGAGAAGGCACTATTCGTTTTACCTTGACTGCCATGCCAGAACTAGATTTTAACGCTCAGATCAGCCTAACGGTGAATGATGGTGAAGATACTGCAACCCATAAAGTCACTGTAATCGTGAATACTAGATTGCTCATTGAAAAATTTGATGCGCGGGTAAATCAGGATAAATTGAAATTAAAATGGAAGGATCCACCAGGTGATCGGTTAAGAGAAGTAATTTTATCCTGGCAGCCGGGTGATAACCAAGCTTCCGTATCGGCAGGTGTTGAACAATTCAATATAAATGGTTACTCTGGGGATACTAACTATACGATCACGGTGAGTACCAAAGACATTTATGGCATCATATCTGATGAACAGACTTTTCAGTGGGATACCCTACACCTACCCCAGGAAAATCAAGGCAGAATTCAATTTCAGCCCAAAAATTTTGGACAGATCCAAAAGCACGCCATAAAAGCCAACTACACTGAATTCTGTGAGATAATGAATACTGACACGTATAAATTCAAAATAAGCGGTGAATTCGATATACCTAAAGGTGCCAGGAATTTTCAGTTAACCATTTCCGCTGGACCGATAAGCAGTAGTTTCGATAGTTATTTTATTTCACTCATTGACCCAAGCGGCAGCGACCTGGTAACTGAATATAGACAACAACAAGCACAAACGAGAGAGTCCTTATTCCCCAATCATCGGCTTAATTTGATAATTGAGGAAAAACCTACAAACGGTATATTGTATCTGGCAACACTTCATACTACAGACACATCTTTTACCCCTGAACAGGTAAATATGGCAGGCAAATGGACTTTTACCATTTCTCAGGTATATAGATTTCCCCATGAAATAATAACCTTCCCATTTGTATCTTTATGTGAAAATAGAGATAAACTAGAAAAGAAGCGACCGCCTTTATTGGCCATGCTAGGGTTTAAGGCATACAATGATCCTAATGATAGATTGAATGTACATCCAATCGTGTTGGGCGAACACGATAGCGCCACGGTAGATATCATAACTCAAAATTTACAAAAAGCGGTTGATGTGTTCAGGAATGTAGGATTGAACGCAGAACTCGTTGCTCCCACCTTCACACAGTCAGAGAGCCCTTATCAGACTTATACTACCAAGGGCTCAGACTTCTTGAATGCTCTTAATGAGATCGTCTGGGAACATTCCATTGAAGATGCAATCAATGTGTTAGTCGTAGGTCCGAAAGACACATTAGGGAATGGTATAGGCGGGGTTTCTAGTATCGGTGGTACATGGGCTATCAAGTCTAATGATGCCTATAACTTGCCGCGCGCCATTTATCTTACTGACTTTAATGATAGTAGAACTGCAAGAATCATAGCCCATGAGATACTGCATAATCTTGGGCTAGGGCATCCGGTGAGTTTCATTCAACTGAACATTGACCCTGATAATATAAGTAAGCAGCAATGCATAGACTTTGATGGATTGTACCTTGATGGTGGTCCTAGTGGCGAATTTTGTGGATTGGATGCAGATGGTTTAAAAGGCACTCCTACAAAAGGATTAGCTGCCAATGGAAATCTGATGGATACCGACGGCGGAAATGATTGTAAACCAACCCCCTCCTCAGCGAGAAATTATGCTATATTATGCGAAGGTAAGGATTTATCTGCCCAACCTCGCCCTTGGTATTATGAACTAAACGATGTGCAACTGGATAATATCCGAAATAATATTCTGTATCACAGCTATTCTATCCGCAAATAATAATGATCTTATTTTTTCGCTATACTCTTTATGTAAAGATCATCCAACTGCTGCTTTTCTACACTAGAAGGCGCATCACTCATTAGGCATTGTCCTTTTTGGGTCTTTGGAAATGGGATCACCTCTCTTATAGAATCCTTTTTAAGGCATAGCATTAGAAGTCTGTCCAGTCCAAATGCAATTCCTCCATGTGGGGGGGCACCATATTTAAGAGCATTCAAAAGGAATCCAAATCTTTGTTCTATATGCTGTTCTTGCATACCCAACAGATTGAATATGACTCTTTGTAAATTGTTATTATGGACCCGGATACCCCCCCCCGCAACTTCTACTCCATTTAATGTAAGATCGTATGCCTTCGATTTTACATTTCTCAGTCTTTCTATAATGTCTGGGGTAAGTTCTTTACTATTTTTTTTATCTAAAGAAAGCAGAAAATTCATTTCTTCATTTGCAGGGGACGTAAATGGATTATGTACGCTATCCATTCTATTTTGTTCCTGATCCCAATAAAATAAAGGAAAATCTGTGATCCAAACACCTTTCCACGAATCTTGTGGAATGAGTTTAAATTTTTTGGCAAGATAGACCCTTACATTGGATAGAGTATTAAATACAATTTCTTCTTTATCTGCGCCAAAGAGTATAATATCTCCATTTTCAGAACCAGTTAATTTGATCAGTTTATTTTGGCTTTCTTCTGGAATAAATTTAATTAAAACAGATTCCAACCCTTTTTCTGTATGTTTTATCCAGGCAAGGCCTTTGGCGCCAAAATCATTGCTAACCCATTCAGTGAGATCGTCTAAATCTTTTCTGGAAAGACTACCCCCCTTAGGTATCCTTAATCCAAATACTCTGCCCTTTTGTTCTACCGCGCGGGTAAAAATTTTAAATTCAGTGGTCTTTGCCCATTCATCTAAATTGGTCATTTTCATTTCAAAACGAATGTCCGGCTTATCCGTTCCATAATTTTCCATTGCATCATGGTAACTCATTCTACTTATATGATCCTTTAGATCGATTCCAAAACAGGATTTTAAAGTTGTTGTAATGAGTTCTTCCATCACATCCATTACCTGTTCTCTGTTCACAAAACTCATCTCTATATCCAGTTGGGTGAATTCTGGCTGGCGGTCTTTTCGCAGATCTTCATCTCTAAAGCAACGGGCGATCTGATAATATTTTTCTACCTGACTTGCCATGAGTATTTGTTTAAATATCTGCGGCGACTGTGGGAGGGCGTAAAAATTTCCAGAAGCCATTCTACTGGGCACTAAAAAATCTCTTGCCCCTTCTGGCGTGGATTTATTCAAAATAGGGGTTTCTACTTCCCAAAATTCTCTTGCATTTAAAAAAGAACGTAAATGATCAAAAAACTCATGCCTCTTTAAAATGGAATTCTGCATATTATACCGCCTTAGATCAAGGTAGCGGTGCTTGAGACGGTTTTCCTCTGAGATACTACTGATATGTTCATCCACCGGAACGGGTAAATTTTGGGACCTGTTTAAAATATGTATTTCATTGGCCAATAATTCAATTTCTCCCGTGTTCAATTGAGGATTGATCGTTTCTTTTGATCTGCTCCTTAATGTCCCTCTTATCAGGATCACATCTTCAGATCGGAGTGTATCAGCCATATTGAATGTATCTTCATTTTGGGACTTATCGAATACAATTTGTAGAACACCGGACCTTTCTCTAAGGTCTAGGAAGATAATTCCACCTTGATCTCTACAATGATATACCCAACCAGTCACTACGATCTGCTTTTCATTTATATCGTAGCTTGTTAATTTTCCGCAGAAAACTCTTTGCCCTAGCAATTTTTCTACTGAATCATTCACTTTGGATTGGATATATTATGGATATAGGTTGCCAAGAAATAATTAACCTATCTTTAGTTTGCCCTTACGCTTTGCGCTACACCTTCAGCCCATCCATTCTTCATTTTTTACCCAAGGTAGCGAAAATATTGCTTTGAATCAACGCATTTGTAATTTCTCTTTCTTGCATTGGATCAACTTTGTCTAAATGTTTGATTTCTTTTCGCTCTTTAACCGCAATCGGTTCACCATCTTTATATAGAATACGATTGTTAAAGATGGCTTTGATCCTTTTGCCCTGTGTTATGATACCAGTTAGATTAAGAGGGTCTGCTGCATTGATTGAAATATATGATCCATTCTTTGCCTCTTTTTTGATGGAACGTAATTTAACAACAGCCTCTGGTAGGGCAAATTGTTCCCCCCATACCCCTTCTACAAACCTTCCTCCTCTTATCTCACCCCTTGCCTCTAAAGTTCGTAAGGCTCTTACCATATCACGCCATGGAGGGACGAAATTTTCGTGTTCTGCTATCTTTCGAATAATAACTCCATATCTGTATAGTATGACCCTGGCAATGATAAATAAAGAATCCAGATCAAAAGCAGATCCACCCGAACCACCATTTTGAAAGGAAGAATCATTCTGAGTTATCATCCCATTTTGAAATATCGACCAGCGTCCCGCCTTCTCTATTCTGGAATAGAGTCTGCGCCTTTTTCTGCTATTTGCGGTGCGATATTTAGATTGTATTAAAAGAGACCTTAGCCCTATAAAGCTATCCGATGTAACCATGGAGCTGGCTACTAATTCTGCTATTGCCTCTTCTAATTGGGTCCTGAGCAATCCAGTTTGTGTCATGATCTCATCAAAGAAAGAGGCTCCTTTCTCTTTTAAGAAAATAAATACTTCAGAAGCAGTACTCGATAGAAATTCATGCCCATTATCTGAAACAGGATTTAGTTTTTGCCATATTCCTAAATTCGTTCTACTAGTCAGAGAGATAGGTATTATCTTGATCGAATTATTGATTTTCCGACGATTGTCTCTGTTGCTTTTTCTAAATCGTCCCCATACTATATCTCCCGACAAGCATAGCATATCTAACCAGAGAGGATCATAATCTTTAATGCGGCAAGGTAATATGTCTCCTTCCCAGGAAGCGGCTGGTGCTTCAAAACCGTCTAATTGCCTGAGTACTTTCAATAATGATTGCATTCCTTCGGGTTTTTCGTGTTGTTCTAAGCCATGCCATGCAAACAAAAAACGCATAAAATCCGCAGAAGAAACAGGCTGGATTTCCTTTCGCAGTTTTTTTAAAGTATATCTGTGAATGCGGGCCAATAGCCTTCGTTCACACCATTCTATGCCATTTTGAGGAAGAGTAAATTTTCCCTGTATTACAAACCCCTCATTTTCAAGAGATAATAAAGATTCTTCTATCTTAGAAAGAGGCAGCCCCATAGATTTAGCGATACTTTGAGAATGAACAGGTCCCAGCATCTCTAACCTTCCTCTTATGATTTCTATTAAGGCATTTTCCTTGTCGGGTAGTTGATGGACCAGCTTTTCTGACAGTTTAACCTTAGGGGTAAATGACCCCTCCGGATAAACTTCTTTAAATTGAAGGGTACGTTCTACTGCAACCCAGAATTTAAGTCCATTCTTGCCTGTTTCAAAAAAAGCCGCTCTTTTTTCCTGGATCAACTCTTCAAAATACTCTTCCCAGTTATTGATCCCGTCTCCTTTTTTTCCTTCTGCATGAGTTAAGAATCCACATAACAAGAGAGAATCGTGCAATTCATCTGGATTAGATATGTATGGCCAGATCTCTGCCTTTACAGTCTGGATTGCCTGTATGTCCAGTTTGCCTGGTTCTGCGCCTTCTGTAGGGTCAAACCATTTGCGGCTTTGAACAGCATTTGTTCTGCGCTCTTCTAAAGGTGCATTATCCAAAAATGTATACGGGCGGGCATTTAAAATCTCTTCAGACAAGACAGAAGGTTGATTTAAGTCTAATGAGATCAAATCGATTTTGCGTTCCCGTATATCCTTTAACAACTTTTCTAGTTTTTCGATATCCATTGCATCATATAGACAATCATGAATAGTCTGCCTGACAAGTGGATGATCCGGTATCTCACGTTCTCCTGCTATATTTTCCAGGCATGCCAATTGATCTGGAAATATAAATGAAATCAGATCTTCTGATTGCATTCTCTGAATCACCGGGGGAATTTTCTTTCCTGCTCTGCGCCTTAATACTGCCAATGACCTGGAGGCATTCCATCGCCAACGAACCTGGAACATGGGAGAATCTAAAAGAGCCTGGATGAGAACATGGCGTACTGTTTTTGGATTCAAATAATCATATACTTCTTCCAATGGAAAACTATGGGTCGCTCCCAAAGATAATATAATGGAATCTTCATTTGCGGCCGCCTGTAATTCAAAATTAAATTTTCTGCAAAAACGCTTTCTTAATGCCAGTCCCCATGCGCGATTCAATCTACTGCCAAAAGAAGAATGGATCACCAAATGCATATCCCCTACTTCATCAAAAAATCGTTCCATTACGATGGTTTTTTGGGTCGGAATGGAGCCTAATGTGGCCTTAATAGTGGCCAGATACATGACAACCTGATCCGCTGCAGATGTATCCAACCCAATATGATCTGTAAGATAGAGCATTGCCTTATTTTTCCATTCTTCATTTTTTTTGTCTTCATTTGATATTGCCTGATATTTTTCTTGTTCAAGGATAGGATCACCAATATAGTTGGATATGTTTTCACGTAATCTGGAAACAGCCAATGATAATACATCGCTTCTTCCGGGGGCTTCTCCTAACCAAAATGGAATACTTGGCGGAAGATTTTTTGCATCTTCTACCCTTATTTTGCCATTTTCTATGCGTAATATTCTCCAGGAATTATTGCCCAATTGAAAAATATCTCCTGCCATACTTTCAATGGCAAAATCTTCATTGACCGTTCCAATGAAAATATTATTCGGATCCAGAATAACATCAAAGTCAAAATTATCTGGAATAGCACCCCCGGAAACCAGAGCAGTAAGGCGAGCACCTTTACGAGCTTTTAACCTCTCATTTACTATATCTCTATATATATAAGCGCTTCTTCTGCCATTTCTAGTAGTGAATCCCTGGGAGAGCATATAGATGATCTCATTAAATTCATTGCGGCTAAGGTTTCGATAAGGGTATGCATTCAGAATTAATTTATACAGGTCTGTTTCTTTATATTCTTTACATGCTACTTCTGCCACGATCTGTTGCGCCAGTATGTCCAGAGGTTTTTCTGGCATAAGGATATGGTCTAGCTCACCGTTTTTTACCGCTTCCAGAATAGCCGTGCATTCTATTAGTTCATTATGGTTTAATGGAAATAATTTCCCTTTAGGAGTTTTGTTTATCGTATGGCCGGATCGTCCTACCCTCTGTAGAAATGCTCCAATGGATTTTGGCGAACCCATCTGGCATACCAGATCGATAAAGCCTATGTCTATTCCAAGTTCAAGAGAAGCTGTCGCCACCAATGCCCTCAATGAACCTTTTTTTAATCGAATCTCTGCGTCTAAACGGTGTTCTTTTGACATGCTGCCATGATGGGCTGTTATGAATTCTACTCCCATTTTTTCCGTTAATTTATGCGCCATTCTTTCTGCCAGGCGTCTGGTGTTTACAAATATCAATGTGGTTTTGTGTTCTTTGATAAATTTTTCTAAACGATCATAAATTTCTTCCCATACTTCATTTGACATAACAGCAGTAAGGGGGGAGTGAGGAATTTCAATAGAAAGGTCCATCTTTCTTTTATGGCCTATATCAATTAACGCACAATCCAATTTTTTTTCTGCTGCCTTTTTCTTGTATGGAGTACCTATCAGAAAGTGAGCCACTCCTTCGATTGGTTTTTGTGTAGCAGATAATCCAATGCGTTTCAGTTTTCTATTAGACAGATTTTCCAATCTTGCCATGGATAAAGATAGATGAGAACCTCTTTTATTACCAACTAATGCATGAATCTCATCTATGATCAAGGTATGAACAGTGGATAATAGATTTCGCCCATTTTCACTGGTCAATAGTAAATACATGGATTCAGGGGTTGTCACTAGAATATGAGGTGGATGCTTCACCATGGCTACTCTTTTCGACTGAGGTGTATCCCCTGTACGAACTACTACTCTTATCTGTACCTCTGGTAAGCCAGAGGCTTTCATTTCTTCTTTGATTCCTTTAAGAGGTATTTGCAAATTGCGTTCCATATCATTGCTCAATGCCTTTAGGGGAGAAATATAGACTACCTGGGGTTCTTCCCTGAGTTTGCCTTCTAATCCCATTCTTATGAGTTCATCTATGACCGCTAAGAAGGCTGCCAGTGTTTTCCCAGAACCTGTTGGGGCTGCAATGAGTGTATTTTTATTTTTCTTGATCGCAGGCCATGCCTGATCTTGAATTTTAGTAGGTGTCTTGAATGCTTTACGAAACCATTCATAAACTGCAGGATGAAATTGCTTCAGAATCATGATTTTTCTTTGATCAAGTCATACTAATAAATGATTGACAAGAATGCAAATCATTTCATTTTTGGAAAGTATATTTATCTGAAATGAACTAACAGAATATGAAAACAAAAAAAAGAATATATATACTTTTAATATTTTCATTCTTATTGAATGGTTGTAAAGAAAAACCAGAAAAGTTAGAACGCGAGGCTCTTATAAGTTTTTTAAAATATGATCCAAATAAAAAATTGAATAAGAAAGAAATTCAGGAATTATTATTCGATATACAATCGAGTACATCTACTTTGGGGAGGGCTGTACAGATCACTAAGAATTTATTTCTTACGAATCATCATGTGATCAACCGTATTATCCCAGGGTATGATGATGTTCGTTTGATCAAGCAGTCTCAAAGAGGAGAATTTAAAAATAAATCGGGAAAATTTGAAATTTCACATATAGATAAAATCAAAGACCTGGCCTTATTGAAACTTATCAATCAAGCTCCTATCGGGGAAGCTTATCTTCATCTGTATAAAGAAATTCCTAAGACTGGAGCTAAAGTTTCAGAGTTTATAGGCTTGATTGGAGATATGGTAGAGCATACAGGATATAAATTAGACTATGGAGGTAAAGACGTATATGACAGAGAAAAGCATATAGAACATGCAGGTACTTTTATTTTACCGCCCAATTCAACTTTATTTGAAAAAAAGGGATTCCTATTAGAATTTAAACCTAAAAAAGTTGCTGAATTGACTAAAAATCTACCATCTAAAATAGAAAATGAAATGCTTTCTACTATTGCCATTTACCAAGGTGAGAGTGGTTCCCCCATATTTTTAGAGCTAGGGGAAGATGATTTCTATATGGTAGGGGTATCTACAAAAGCTTTGAACATGAATGAAATGATACCTACCCCCGGACATCCACTAGGATTCATGGCGTATGCCCGTACAGTAAGCTTTGCCGTTCATAGAGATGCAATTTATAAATTCCTAAGCTCGTATATTTCTAAGCTAGAAAAAATTTATTCAGACTCTAATTAAAAAGCACTTATTCATTTTTTTATGAACCTCCACTTATTAAGTGGAACGCCATTCTAATTGGAACACCCACTATGTCAAACAGTTTGCTTAATTTTTTTACAATAACCAATGCCGTTAGGCTGTACTTTGTACACATATGAGTCTGTGCCTCAACACAGAAGAATAATTTACTACATTGTAATCTATATCGTATTTTTTGTTCCCGAAGGTTTTTTGATATTCTTTCTCGAAAATACGAAATAATTTCCTAATTTCCTGATCTATACAAGCTGTTCCCGTATCCTTTTGCTAAATATGATTTTATTTTATTTCCACCAACAAGATAGTGCATTGCATCGTTTTCTTCACAAGCCTTTTGAAGTTCTCTGCTACTTCTCCAACCACGATGAAAACCATAGAGTAAAACTCCTAACATTAAAGAAGGATGATATGCTTTACCACCCTCATGTGAATATCTCTATAGAAAAGGATTCATGTCAATTGTATCCAAAAGCTTAACAAATGCATAAATTTCGTGATTCTTATCAAGATTATCTCCCAGAGTACGGGAAAACATCATAAGTTGATCTTTATCGCTTTGTGCAAATCTATTGTTCATGGGACATAAAAAATAAAAAACTCAAAAATGTAAATGTTTTTAAGTTGAGGCACAGGCTCGGGGTATTTTTGCATACATAAAAAAAAAGAAAGAAAATAAATTGACGTGCTTTTTTAGAAAATTTTAGTGGTTTTGAATTATTATGAAAATATGTAAAATCATTTTGATTGTTTCTGCCTTTGTGGGGATTTTTTTATCGGGGGTACTATTAAAGCATCATTTAGACCCCTATAGCAAGTCTGCGATCGTAGAAGCTGTATGCGGTGCGGAAGGTGCATCTGATTGTGAACAGGTAAACCGATCCGATGCTTCTATTTTTCTGGGACTTCCTATCGCTTTTTGGGGCTTTATTTACTATGGGATCGTATTTGTATTGGCACTTTTTTATTACAAAGTAAAGGAAAATTCTCTTTTAAAGATAATTTTCTCTCTCTCTGCATTGGCTATTGTAGTCGATATTGGCCTTTTGCTTTATTCTCTTATAGTGATTGAAAGGGTATGTAACCTGTGTCTCATTACATATTTATGTACGATCACCATTTTGACTTGTGTGATCATCTTATTAAATAAAAATAAAGTACAGAAAAAGTTTCAGATCATTCCGGATTTTTCCTGGTTGGTTTCCAAAAGCACTGTTTTTATAGTTCTATTCTTATTTTCCTTATTCTCTGTATTTTTAATAGACGCTTTTATCTATGTATATGCTAAATCCTCCACAGGGCCAAGATCCAATAATCCCAGTGAACTTTTACAACAAGCATGGGAATCATTTAAAAAGCAATATGATGGTACTGATGCTAAAGAAATACCTGTAAAACATTCTGCTTATAAAGGAGCCTCCGATCCTATTATCACTATTGTAGAGTTTTCCGATTTCCTATGTGGCCATTGCAAGAAAGCGAGCAGTAAAATAAAAGATATATTTGAAAAATATGAAAATTCTGTAAGGATCGTGTATAAGCATTTTCCTTTAGACAAAGAATGCAATCAAAATATCAAAAGAGATTTTCATAATGGATCCTGCAAATTGTCTTATGCATCTTTTTGCGCCCAACAGTCAGATATGAATAAATTCTGGAAAATACATGACTCTATTTTTGAAAAGCAAGGTGAATTTTTAAGAAAAAGATCAGTTACGGATAGTGATTTGAATGCCATATTTAACTCAGCAGGTCTTAATGTAAGTCAAATGAATGCTTGCATTAAGAGAGGTTCGACCAAAAAAACCATTGTAGATGATATTGAGCTAGGAAATAAACTGAATGTATCAGGAACTCCCTCTATATTTATTAATGGGAAAAGGGTTCGTAGTCTTCCAATAGATTATTTTTTAGATAGATTATTGAGGCATGAAGCCCAGAGAAAATTTGGTTCCATCGAAGAATAATATTTTGAACTATAATTACTCTATTCAATAATGCAAATAGATGCTCATACCCGTATATATGCAATTATAGGGAATCCAATCAATCATTCATTTTCTCCTGCAATGTATAATGCAGCCTTCAAAAATGAAAAATATAATGCGGTGTATGTGGCATTTCCCATAAAAAATTTAACGGGTTTAAAGCATTGCTTAAAAAAATTAAATATCCGGGGAATATCCGTAACCATCCCTTATAAAGTTAAAATAAGAAGAATATTAGATGAAATTGATCCTTTGGCCTTACGGATCGGTTCTGTAAATACAGTCAAATGTAATAAAAATAATTTATTAAAGGGATATAATACGGATGGTGCTGGGGCCATTCAATCGATTCAGGAATCAGGATTTGATCTTAGAGGTAAAAAAATATTGATCATTGGATCAGGAGGAGCGGCAAGGGCTATTTGTTTCTCTCTTTTGGAGAATGATATTTCTCAAATAGGTATTCTATCTCGAAATAAAAGTACTTCTGATCAGCTTGCCAGAAGTCTAAAAATTGATAAAAATAATGTTAAAATTGAAAAGCTGCTTTTCCCATCCCCTGAGCATAATAAAAAAAGATGGAAGAAAAATTTTCAACAATTAAAATATCCTGCTCAGTTAGAACCTTATGACATGATCATCAATACCACATCAATAGGAATGAAAGGATATGCAGAAAATAAAAGCCCTCTTTCTTCAGATTTTTTATTTAAACATCAATGTATATTCGATATAGTATACAATCCACAAAATACGAGGCTCATTTCAATGGCTCAAAAAAAGAAGATCAAATATATACTTGGATATAATATGCTGCTTTTTCAGGGGGCATTACAATTCAAAATTTTAACCGGTAAAAAAGCTCCCGTAGAAACCATGAGGAAAGCTCTCAAAAAACAGCTTTTATAGAATTAGCGATATGACAATAAAACAATCCTCCCATAAAAAAAAAAAGTATATTCTAAAGAAGAATATTCTCAAAAACAGAAACCTACATCTCCCAAAGTAGCGTTGATCGGCTTCAGGGGAGTAGGCAAATCCACGATCGCAAAGGAACTTGCTTCTATCTGGAAACTTCGCTTGATTTCTATGGATCAATATATTGAAGATAAGAGTAAAATGAAAATTCAAGAAATCGTAAGCAAGAATGGATGGCCTGAATTTAGGAAACTAGAGTCTGTTTATTTGAAAGAAATTTCTCTTATGGAAGAAACACCACTATTATTAGATACGGGGGGGGGTATTGTAGAAAATGTATCTGGAACGCGTTCAAATGAAAATATAAGTATATTAAAAGACACTTTTTTTACAATTTATCTATATATTCCTAAAGACAAAATACTAGATAGACTCAGTAAAATTCAGCCTACTCCACAAAGACCAACACTTAATGAAGCAAATATTTCCATGGAGGAAATATATGAAAGACGTTCCGTTTGGTTTAAAGAGGCATGCCATGCAATAGTGGATACAACGGATACAACGATTAAACAAGCAGTGGAAAGGATAATACAGATATTTAAACCAGGTATTTGAATGCTGCAACAATTATACATAAAAGATTTTACTCTGATCAAACAATTAAGCCTTTCTTTTGGAGAGGGGCTCAATTTGATCACAGGGGAGACTGGAGCTGGAAAGTCAATCATATTAGGCGCATTAAATCTTGTTTTGGGGGGTAAGGCAACCACAGACCTGATCCGGACTGGATCCAGTATGGCTTTCGTACAGGGGGATTTTGATTTTAGTAAAAATAAAAGAGCCAATGCTATTTCTAAGGTTTTATATGAAAGAGGAATAGATTCTTCAGAGAATATCCTTATTCTTAAAAGAGAGATCAATATCAATGCAAAAGGAAGAAGTTTTATTAATGCGCAACAGGTTCCTGTTTCTCTTTTAAAGGAGATTGGTTCTTATTTAGTAGATATCCATGGTCAGAATGAGCATCAGAATATTCTGAGGACAACAACTCATTTGTCTATTTTAGACAGATACTCAGGATTGAAGTCGAAGGCAGATGAGCTAATGCAACTGTATAGCCAATATACAAAATTAAGGCAAAAATTAAAGAGCGTCTCTTTAGATGAAAAAGAAAAGAATCGACGGCTAGACATTTTAAAGCATGAAATAAATGAAATTGAAGGAGCCAGATTAACGAATGATAAAGAGCTAGAAGATATGCTCTCCCAAGAAAAAACACTGGCGAATGCAGAGTCCATTTTAGAACTTATTTCGGAAGGATATCGGTTATTAAGCCAATCGGAAGATTCTATTTTAAAGAATACATCCATCATTAAGAAAAATATAGAAAAAGTATCAGAGTATGATGCATCCCTGGTAGATACATTCAAGAGTATGGAGAATGCTTATTATGGATTGGAAGAGGTGAATCATTCCATCCGGCAATATATGGAATATATCAAAGCAGAACCTGAAAAATTACAGAATATAAGAAATCGCATTGATATGATCTATGGATTGTTCAAAAAGTATGGTTCTAATGTAAAAGAAGTATTGGATTATTTACAAAAAGCCATAGATGAATATGAAGGAATAGAAATATCCACTGAAGAAGAGGCTAAGATCAGAGAAGAGATCAAATATTTAGAGAAGAAAATAACAGATATGGCAACTGAACTTTCTGCCTTAAGAAAAGAAGGATCTAAAGGTTTAGAGCAAAATGTTCAAAAAGAATTAAAGGATCTGGGGATGTCAGACACTGTATTGCGCACTTCCATTAAATGGGATTTTGGGGAAGATGGAATTTATATTTCTCCTCAGGATAAAGATAAGAGATATATGATCCATAAAAATGGATTGGATCATGTAGAATTTTTGATCTCTACATCTCAAAATGGAATTTTACGATCTTTAAAAAATACTATATCTGGGGGAGAGATGAGCCGTATCATGCTTGCTTTTAAAAAAGTGATCATCGATTCTGATCCTGTGGCTACGATGATATTTGATGAAGTAGATTCCGGAATAGGGGGTAGAATCGCAGAAGTAGTTGGCAAAAAAGTCGCTTCTTTATCTGCAAATGCCCAGGTGATCGTAATCACTCATCTGCATCAGATTGCCTCTATTTCAGCAAAATCTATTCTGCATTTCAAGGTGACCAAAGAATCCGGATCATCTGATATAAAAATAAAACTTTTGAGTAATGAACAAAGGATACAGGAAATAGCCAGGATGGTTGGGGGGGAAGAGATAACTGTCTCTGCTATGGATTATGCCAGGAGCTTATTAAAAAACAATTGATTTCTCAAAGAAATGATTGATCATTGCAAAATCCTTATCAATTTGATTTGCCTTGAATGGTGTAACTGGATAGAGCATGCACAGGCTCTGTAAGTTGCTATTTTTTCCTTAAAAGACCAATGTGGGTTATAAATCGAATATAAATAAATTTTGTTTAAACAAATTATTATCCGCTTGTTAGCTTACTAAGTCTTTCTGCTGGGCCGACTATATCGGTTACCCGAACGCCAAAGTTTTCATCAATGACCACAACTTCTCCTTTTGCGATCAATTTACCATTTACCAAAAGATCAACTGGTTCCCCGGCTAATTTATCAAGTTCGATAATAGAACCTTCTCCTAAGTTGAGTACATCTTTGACATATTTTGTAGTCCTGCCTAACTCAACCGTTAGAACCATTTGAACATCTAATAGAAGCTCATAATTGGGAGGAGTAGAGCCAGAAACAGGAGAACTCTGGAGAGCAGGAAAGTTTACCGGGTTCATTATCTGCTGGCTAACCGGTGCTTCCTGAGTTTTTGTAGATAGATCGGGGGTATTTGTTTCTACATTTGTAGGTTTTTCTTCTACAGGCCGAGAAGGAGTACTAGGAACATTTACAGATTCAGACCAGCGAAGAGGCCCCTTGATACTCATAAAATAAGTAAGTTGTCCAAGGCTTTCTCCGGCTAGTTCCATGTCATAGGTCATTTTAATAACCTTCTCTGAAAAAGAAACTATATCTGCTGGACCAGAGAAAATTTTTGTCTGCAGAGGAGAGGCAGGAGCCAGATCATCTTGGAACTTAATGCCCAGGTTATTTGAAATACTGGATACTAAAATATTGCTGAATTCTCCTAGAGCAGAAAGATGCGCATCATCCAATTCAGAAGTACCATTTGAACCTATCATGCCGGTAGCAATCTTCTTACCTTGGTCTACTGTTAAAACGATCACAGAAGGTGTATTCCCTAATTCTGTGGATACAACAATACTACCGGAAGCTATCTGCCCAGGAACATCCTCAGGCTTCATTTCATATATCTGTGTATTGGAAATTTTAAGTTCTTTTCCAACGAATACACTACAGGAAGAAGCTGCAACTCCCATGGCTTCATTAAAGTTACTAATCAAATAATTTTTAGCCGCTATAGATAATGAAGCATCCAACTGTGTACTTACCTTTGAGGATGCATCTGGAGCAGCTCCAGGTGAATCATCTTCTGTGCCTGCTAATAAAGCATCTATTTCTTCTTGCGAAAGTGAACCATCTTTCATAATTTTTTCCTTATTCGATCTATTTAAGATCCGATCAACTTACTACTAACTCCTCAAAATAAACTTCTTCTATTTTACCTTGACTCAATATCATATTGATCTGCGATTTTATCTCTTCAGCCAAATTTAATTTCTGCAGAGTGGTTGACAATTCTTCTTTTTTCTTGCCTCCCAATATAATATTAATAATGTGTTTCATTTGTGCCTGTCTCTGTATTAATTCCGCTTCTAAACCTTTGTTATCAATGTCAAAGCCAAAGGCCAAAGAAAGCTGTATAAAATGAGATTCATCTACATCTGCCGTATTGATACGAAATTCTTTAGGAAATCGATAAACGGATAAAGGGGGCGGTGCGGGAGCAATTACAATATTCTGCTCTTCTTTATATGCATCACTCTTTACTTTTTTAGCCATTAAATATGATACTAAAAGCATCAACAATATGACAGCGATAGACCCTACTGCCCATAATAAAATTGTAACTAATTTGGATCTGGTTTTTGGGCCATATTGCGCTGCACCAGAATCTTCTTCATCATCTATACCTTCAAAAACTTCTTCTTCTGCCATGTTTATTTCTCCTATATTAGAGACTATTTATTTGTCAACTATTTAAATAATAATTCTGTACCAGGAAATTTTTTACCCGGTATATCAGGATCCTGATAAGAACGTTTATATTCTTTACCTTTTAAAATAACGATATCAATTCTACGGTTAATTGCTCTTCCTTCTGGGGTATTAGAAAGTGAAACAGGTCTGTATTTTCCATAAGAAACTGTTGACATTTTTTCAGCTTCCACATCTTCAGATTCATTTAAAAATCTAAGGACGTTAATGGCTCTTTGAGAGGCCAATTCCCAATTAGTTTCATAAAAACCAGGAGAACGCCCTAGAGGATTCTCATCCGTATGCCCTTCAATTCTTACAGGAGCATTTATGCTTCTTAACAGTTTACCTACCTTTACTAAGGTTTTTTTGATCTTTGCAGTTAATCTGGCAGATCCAGGTGGAAAATGATCACCACCTACCAAGCTTATAATTAATCCTCTTTCTTCTTCTACAATTCTTACATTTTTACTCTTTATCTCTGGTTTAAATATCTCAGTAGCAACTTGTATAGCACTTGCAAGAGACTTACCTTGTTCATTAGAGGGTAAAGTTTCCAGGCTCAAGCCCATTTCTTCTAATTTTCCTTTTGATAAAGTACTTCCTCCTTCAAATATTCCTAATGAACCTCTAAAAGCAGAAAGAATCAATCTAAAATCTTTTCCTTCTATTTGTGCCAAAGTAAATAGCAAGACAAAAAATGTTAATATTAGTGTAACCATGTCTGAATAAGTCATCATCCAACCAGGAGCAAAGTTTTTAACTTGATCTAATTTATACCTTTTTTTCGCAGGCATTTTATTAAGCACTCTCCTTATCTGATAATGTACTTCTCATTTCTGGTGGCAAATAATTGATCAATTTTTCTTGCACAATTCTTGGATTATCTCCTGCCTGTATAGAGAGTGTCCCTTCAATCATCATTTGCTTAATGAGTAATTCTTCTTCTGTTTGTACTCTCAATTTATTTGCTGTAGGAATGGCAAATACATTTGCAATAAAAGAACCATAGAGTGTGGTTATAAGTGCAGCAGACATGCCTCTCCCTATTATAGTAGCATCTCCTCCTAAATTCCGGAGCATTCCAATAAGACCGACCAATGTGCCTATCATTCCAAATGCAGGGGCTAAAACTGCCAATGATTCAAACCAACCCCTGGCTCGGCTATGTCTTCCTTCCATAGAATCTAACTCAATTTGCATTACATTTTGTACGATCTCTGGATCGGTACCATCAACTACCAGCTGTAGTGCTTTTTTCATGAACTCATCATCCAGATCATCCATATCATCTTCTAAAGCGAGTAGTCCATCTCTTCTAGCCTTTTCTGAGAAACTAATAATTTGAAGTATTTTTTCCTTTGCATCAAAATCAGGTACTCTAAAAGTCTTTCGATACACTTTTCCAATATTAAATGTCAATTCAAGTGGATTTGATATCAAAATAACTGCAAAGGATCCTCCTATTGTAATGAAAACAGCGGCTATATTAATAATATCCAGTAAATTAAGCCCTGCGGCAAAAATGCCAATCCCCAAGGATAAGAATGAAATAATTAAACCAATAGTTGTTGCAAAATCCATATTAGTTGATCCTATTCTTTTCTAAAAATATTTTTTGATTGTATTGAATGATCATTTCAATTACCTGGGAAGCTTTTTCCTTAACGATATATTTTTTATCATTGACCAAAGTAAGAACAGTGTCTGGTTTTTCTTCCATTGTTTCAATTAAATTAGAGTTTATATAAAACTTTTCATTATTAAGTCTGGAAACATGAATCACAATATATTATGTCGGATAAAAAAAAAAAAGTATTAGTAAAATTCTACAATTTATACTATAATAAAATATTCTTTTCGTAATCTATGACTGTGGAAATATCCATTTACCATCGGGTGAGCATGGCATAATCCCCAATTTCTAAGACTAATTTAGCCCAACTAAATAAATAATTGTATTCTGCTTCTACTTCCTCTCTCTGAGCTAAATAATAAGCGCTTAAAGACTCTACCAAGTCTTTAGGTTTTCCAATCCCAGTAAAATAAGCATTTAACTCTGACAGACTCCATTGGGTTGCTTCTTTCAATTTTTTCTGAGAAATACTCCATTTTTTTTCAGCCTTTTCTATTCCCCAGAAAGCCTGGGATATTCTTAAAGGAAAACCAGTCTCCGCTTCTTTCTTTTGCGCATTTAGTTTTTTTAATTCACTTTCTGCCTTTGTAACTTTGGAAGAATAATTACTCCAGTCGAACTTCCAACGAACTCCTATGGCTCCTTCCGCGGATAATTGATTATAAGGATCATTTGCAAAGGTACTATCCTGATTTTCTCTAATGGGAGTATAGGCGGCTGTTCCTCGAAAACCAATGAAGAATACGGGAACAAGCCCCATTTTTTCTACTTTTAAATAATTTTTTCTGGCTTTAAAACCCATTTTCAATGCCTTCCATTCTGGTTTTTTTTCAAAACTCAATTTTATAAGAGTGGTTAAATTTGGAATTTCTTCTTCAATCTTAGGGAATTCTTCACTGATCACACCCACAGATTCTTTTTGGCCTAGGTAATGTCCCAGGGCTATGCGACCATTTTTTTGATTTGCATCAAGATCTATTCTGAGTTTTTTTATCTCCATATTATATATTTTTAATCTGGCTAGATCCTTTTTAAGTATTTTTCCTTCTCCTAAGGCATAGATTTCTTGGGCCTTTTCCAAAATTTTTTTAGATTGTTCTTCTGCTTCATCTAAGATTTTTTTATAGTTTTTTAAAAGGATCAAAGAAAGATAAATTTTTTTATATTCAAATATGATTTGGTTTATTTTAGATTTATGTAGCTCTCTAACTGCGTCCAGACCTTGTTGCGCTGCTTTTTTGGCCAGAGAAGTCCTCCCAAAATTAAAAATTGGCCATATAATTTCCATTTGCCCTAATAGTGCTGGTCCCCATTTATTGTAGTTTCTTTTTACCTTAATGGGATCACCCTTTACTTCAAATGTAGGGGCTAAAAAACCCAGAATATTAATGGTGGGGAGATCTGAAGAGTCTGCCTTTTCTTTAATTGCCTGAAAATCTAATAAAGCCGCCTGGCTTTGAAGTATACTGGCATTTTCTGCAAGAACTTTTTTGAGTCCTTCCGAGAAGGATATTTGTCTTATTTTCTGAGCAAAGCTAAAATTGCATAATAAAAAGAAAATAAGATGAGATAATAAAAAAAATTTATAAAACATGGCAAACCAAAGTAGAGATAAATGATTTTACTTAGTTTTTTGCCTTTCTCTTTCCAACTTTTTTGACTTTATTTGATTGATCGGAAGAAATGCTACTTTTTTTAGAAAGTTTTGTGAGTAGATGATCAAATCCTTTTTCGCGAATGATTCTAGCAAATTGATTTTTAAAGTCTAGAAGAGTAGAAGAACCATCAATATGAATATCATAAAGCCATAATTTATTATTTTCCCTGAATAGATAAATATCCACATCATAAACAATTTTTTTATTTTTTACCTTTGTTTTAACTGCTAAAGCATCCATTTTGAATATAGTATCTTTTCGGGGTTTTTCAGAAATCAATTGAATTGGAATTTTTGCCTTCTTTTTTAAAATAGCCTGGTTTTTAGGAATATTCGACTTTTCAATACGCATTACAATGATCTTAGAAAATGTTTCTTTGAATTTTTTAATTTTTTTATGAGAGGTTTTGTGATAATATTTACCTAATACAAGCTTACTGATTTCATTAATATTGATAACATCGAATGCAATCTCACGAGCTTTTTTTCTTACATCATCCTCAACTTCCTTCGTAAAATTCGTCACCAAAGTATTTCGTAGATCATTGAACTTTTGAATGATAGATTCTACTAGATCCAAGCCTTCTGCTGGATGAATAGAAATACAAAAAAACAAATAGTAAAAAAAAGTGAAAAATCTAAATTGATATTTTAAATACTGCATATCTATATGCAGTATAAAATAATAAGATCATTTTGAAAAGGAAATAAATTCTATTCTAAATTAAAAATAATAATCAGCTCCCAGGTCTATCTGAGATATGTTTATTTTTCCTTCTTCGGCAAAACTATTGAAACTGATGTTGAATTTCAATTTTTCAAATGGTTTATAAGAAAAACCAAAAAAATAATCGCTTACATCTTCTTTAGGTATCTTTCTAGTATTTGTTGTGGTAAACTCATCTGGAGTTTCTAGTTTTGACTTGGTAGTAATTACATACCTTTGGAGAAATATCAATCTTGGTAGCCATCCAATATACAAAATAAAATTTTTACTTTCGGTTAAAAACAACTGAAATTTAAAAGAAATGTTCACAGCTAAATAATTATAGCTGCCTTTAAAATTAAAGTCTGAATTATAAGAAAGAGTTTCAGAAATATTTCTATAGGTAATGGATGGAGATATACGAAAAACACTTTCTTTTTTAGAAGTTAAATAGAAGTCATAGTCTATAAAAGGAGTTAGCTGATAATGAAAGCCACTTAGCTTGACCGGGAAAGGAAGTTCATTATTGTCCCCTTCTTCTATAAATGCGTTATCCGATTCTAATATTCTACTGCCCGGTTCGGAACCAAGTTTTATGTCAAATGTTTTACCTTCTCCAAAAGGGATTAGAATATTAGCATCAAGCCCTACATTTAATTTTTTTTCTATAAGAGTATACCAGGTTAATAAATTAGATCTTATTTCTTTTCGATTATTGCCCAAACCTGAAGAGAGAAGTGACCCAAACCTCTGAGTGTGAGGCGGATGAAGACTTGAAACATCAAATATTAAACTAGGAGCACGCCGTATGAAGTGATTATTCGGCTCTTTGAGGGAATCTGATCCACCAATGCTGCGATATTCTCCACTCAGTGTCCAGGCAAAAGGGATGTTTGAATAATTTCCCCCTAATTCTACACCATAAGTATCTCCCTGTAACAGGTATAAGTCATCTTCTGTAGAGACACCTTCATTATACTTGACTTCCTTTTTTGTAGTGACACTTAGTACCTCGAATGTCTCTGATTTTAAACGATTTATCAGTATATAAACACCTATTCCTACAATATCAAAGAAATTATAACCCAGCATGAATCTATAATTTCTGTTTTCGTTTTCTGTAAGCAGATTCCGATCAGTTTGAGATCCTTCATCAGCTTCTTTTTTATTACCGTTTGCAAGTAGATTGACAGCCCAATAGATAGGAAAATCAAATATTGAACTTCTTCCTGTTAAAAAAAGACCCTCTACCTCAACATCTCTGGTAAATTTTATACTTAAAGCATCTGTTTTTTGAAAACCATATAAAAAGGGAGTAGTCGTAAAATCGAGAGTATCGTAAATAAAAGAACCTGAAGCAATATATGGAATAGATTCTGGAAAAGATTTTGAAATGTTAGCTTTTATGCCTGTAGAAATCCCGATATAAGTAAGAAAACATATTAAGATAGAGTACCTCATAATCATCCTCCTGCAATAAGTCTCCATTTCTAATGGAGTCAAGTTAGTTTGGTACTCTTTTTATATTAGTCTACTGGTAGTCAATAAAAAAATTATTTTATTTTACAATAATAACCTCAGTTTATTCAAAATACTAAATTTCTTTTGAGTCTGTTACCTAATTTGGTCATGATCTCATAAGAAATGGTCTTACTCATATCTGACCATAATTCCAGGGGAGGACTGTTCTTTCCTAATACTTCTATTGATCTTATATCAGGGGTTACATTTCCTAAAATGATCTGGTCCATTGTCACCTTGCCTAGCAACGGATAATTTTCAAAAGAAATTTTATTAGAAAGAGCCCATGGAATCCCATCCGCATATCCTATGGGCAAAACGGCTGTAGGATAAGCATCCTTTTTTACGGTGAATACAGAATCATAAGAAACTTTACTCCCTTTAGAAAGAGTTCGATAACTGATAGGCTCAACGGATAATTTTAGACAGGGGGATAGAGGCAATTTCTTAGAGAGTCTCTCTTTATCTTTTAGATTTTTAAAATATCCATAAAAGAATAATCCAGGGCGTACCATATCTAAATAAGAATCCGGATAGTTCAATAAAGCGTAAGAATTGGCCGTATGCAAGGTGATGTCCTTTCTTTTCAACTTTAAACATTCTATGATATCATGAACCAGAGAAAGAAAAAAGGTTAGCTGCCTTCTTGTTCCTTTATGGTCCTCTATGTCGGAGCATGGGAAATGAGTGAACATGCCTTTTATTTTTAAATAAGAGCATTTGCGCATGGCATCGATGAATTCTTTTTTTTGAGTGGTAACTAATCCCATCCGTCCCATTCCTGTATCCCATTTGATATGGATAGGATATTTAAGGTTCCATTTTTTAGCCTCGGAATTCAATATTTTTAGCTGCCAGATATCCGTTATAGAAGGGATCACCTTATTCTGAAATATCATGTTGATATTCTCAGAATAAAAACCTCCCAGAAGGAGTATTTTCTTTTTCCAGCCAAAATATCTGATCTGTTTTGCCTCATGAACATTGGCTACGCCTAATATATCTACTTTCGAATTTTGGTTGAAATATTGAATGATCATATCTGATCCACAGCCGTAGGCATTTGCCTTTACCGGAATTAATATTTTGCATTTAGGATCTTTGATACGCGACTGTATCACTTTTAGGTTTTGATCCAATGCCTTTTTACTGATCTCTAATACAGCATTTGATACTTTCTCTGTTTTAGATATTTTTTTTCTATTCAATCTATTGCCTCTTAATTACATTCATTATTTAATTTCATTTACTACGGATGTAGGCACTCTAATTAAATAAAAAATAACCGACATGCCGATAACACTCAGAATAATTTTAGCCTCTATAATATGCACAAAAAAAATAACGCAAGAACCAATGGTGATCGCAATAAGTAGAATTGCCGTTACTTTTGCTTTCCAAGGAATACTCTTGTTATGTCTCCATTGTTGGATATATTGACCGAAGAATCGGTTATTCAGTAAAAAATTATACAGCCTTCTGGATGCTTTTGAATAACAGATTGCCGCGAGAAGAAGGAAGGGAGTAGTTGGCAATAGAGGTAAGAATATGCCTATGAAACCTAAAATACATGAAATTGTGCCTACAATGATCAAAGTATAACGAACTAAATAGGAACTGGATTTCTTTACTTCATTCGAATAATCAATTTTTGGATTTTTCTTAATTCTATTGCCTCTTTATGCCTTAATTTTTATTGGATCAGTTATTCATTGGCTTGGATGGGACTAAAAAACAAGTATTATGGTTCATATTCTCTTCTTGTTCTATACTCGTGAAAATTTAAGAGGGCATTGCCTTGAATTTTCCATCAGAGATTTGCACTTCTATTTTCTTATTCATTTGAACATCTTCCATTTTTTTCAATATCTTGCCATTCTGATAGGTAACGCTATAACCTCTCTTTAAAGTTGCCAGAGGAGAAAATGCCTCTAGTTTTCCATTTAGATTAGAAAAAAGAGATTTATCTTGATTCAGTCGTCTTTCAAACAAAAAATTCAGGTCATAAATGTTACGGAGTCTTTCATTAGATTGGTTCAATACATGACGATAAAATTCATTTAATTGAATCTCTATATGATCCAATCTATGATAATGTTCCATGAGCAATAGTTGCGGTTCTCTAAAAAAGGGTTTATCAGAGAGTCGATTCAATTTTTCGGATGCTATCTTTAGCATTAATTCTATACATTGGTCCAGGCGTTTTTGAACACGTTCCAGAGAGATTGAAAAATCACTTATGATCGGAAATGCTTCTTTGGCGGCATCTGTCGGAGTAGCTGCTGCCAGATCGGCAACATCATCGCAAATAGGATGATCAATTTGATGCCCTACACCTGAAATAACAGGCAGGCGGCATTGGAATACTGCCATAGCAACTTTTTCATCATTAAAAGGCATTAGATCTTCAGGACTGCCCCCCCCCCTCGTGAGTATGATCAAATCACATTCGTGCTCTGGTTTACTTACTTCTTTAATAGCAGAAGCAATGGAATCAGCGGCAGAATCCCCCTGTACAATGGCAGGGGAGATCAATATATTTACATTCGGATATCGATCTTTGATCTGCTTTCGGATATCTTCCAAGGCAGCGCCACCAGGACTAGTAACAATACCCACTCTATGTGGTAAAGAAGGAATCTTCTTCCTTAAAGAGGGATCAATGATCCCTTTTTTCATTAGCTTATTCCTGAGTTCCTGCACTTTCAAGAACAGATTGCCTAACCCTACCTTTTCCATCCTGGATACATTAAAAGAGTATTTACCACCTTCATAGTATACACTGACAGAACCAGTAACCCTTACTTCATCTCCTGGTTTAGGTTCAAATGTAAGTGATTTATTCTTAAAGCTCCAAAAGGTACAATCCAGAATGGCTTTTTTACCAGTTCTGTGGAAACTAAGAGGGTCTTCTTTGTCTTTTAAAGTAAAGTAAATATGTCCTGAGGAATATTGAGAGTTCCATCTTGTGATCTCTCCCACCACCGTAATATCCTTTAATTTTATTGTTCCTGTTAATTGTTCATCAATGATCTTTGTTATTTCAAATATGCTTAGAGATTCAGATGGTATAGAATGTTCAGTAGTTTCCATTGATCTAAGGTTTTAAAGATACTCCTAAGATTTTACTTACTCCGGGTTGTTCCATGGTTACTCCAAAAAGAGCGCCCGATCTGGACATTGTTTTTTTATTGTGGGTGATCAGAACAAATTGGGTTTTGCTTTGAAATTCTTTTAGGAGATTTAAAAAACGGAGTACATTTTGGTCGTCCAAGGGGGCATCAATTTCATCCAATACGCATACAGGGGAGGAACGTACCATATAGACGGCAAACATCAATGCGATGGCAGTTAATGCTTTTTCGCCTCCGGATAATAGCCTCAATGATATAGCTTTTTTACCTGGCGGCTGGATCTTTATCTCGATTCCGCTTTCAAGTGGTTTTTCGGGGGATTGCAATTTAAGAGACGTATTTCCTCCCTCAAAAAGTTTTTTAAATATAATGGAAAAATTTTTCTCTATTTTATAGAAGGTATCTAAAAACATTTTCTCAGATTTTTTATTGGTTTCTTCCATTGCCTTTAATATTTGCTTCTTAGCCTTTAGAATATCTTCTAATTGGGCCAGATTATGTTTTTCCAGAGATTTTATCGTATCTAATTCTTCTAAAGCCAGAAAATTGACCGTGCCCAATGTAGATATCTCTTGCTGGAACTTAGATAGTTCTTCTTTTTCTTGGCGGACGTCTATTTTTTTCCCTTTAAATTTTTTGGATAACTCTTCTTTCGTTAGATCATATTGATCGTATATGGTCTGTATCATATTTTCATAATTTTCAGCCAATGCGGCCATTTTGATCTCTAATTCATTAATCTCATTGGTAAGGGTTTCTGACTTTTGATCTTCTGTGCTGGCCTCTTTCATGAGTTGTATCCTCTTTTGTTCAATGCGATCTATCTTTTGGCGGGTACGTTTCATCAGATCATTTTCTTTCTGGATATCTATTTGTATGGTCTTGATTTCTTTCTGCATATCCATTTGATCATTATTCAATTTGATGGACTCTTCTTCCGTTGTGGTCAAGAGTTTTCTAAAATATATTTGCTGCCTTTCCTCTCTATCCAGCTGGTCTTTCAGGTCTTTTTCCTGGTCTTCAAGGTTTTTTTTATGTATTTGGAAAGAATTTATTTCTCCCCACAAAGACTCCGAATTCTTTAATTTTATACTATATCGATCCTGAGTATTTTTAATTTTCTCTTGCAGATCACTCTGCGTAACGCTTAATTCATCTAACTCTTTTTCAAGAGATTCAATCTTTTCATCAATGGCTTCCTTCTGAAAATATACCCCCTCCTTTTCAAAGAGTAAATTTTTCAGACTCTTTTCCATTTCTGCCAATTGATGTATATTCTGCTTCCATTTTTTTTTATTTATTTTTTTTAATATCTGATTTATTTTTTGAACCCATTTTTCACTTTCTTTTGGGTCTCCAATGATCTTTTTGGTGGATGGATACCATTGAATCATATTTTCTATCTCTTCATATAGAAGTTCTATTTCTTTTAATATTGTGTTCTTGAGGTCTTCTTTAGAAACAGATTTTTTTTCCCAGTTTGCTTTTTCTACTTTGATCCTTTCTAAAAGATCACGGATCACTTTTTCTTGTTTGGAACGCAATTGACGCAATTCTGCTTTGACCAGATTTTGCCTTTCATTGCATTTCTGCATATATTTACTTGATTCTTGAATGTTTTTCTGTAAATATTCCAATTCCTGTTCGGTCTTTTTTTTAGAATGTTGGGCATCTTGTATCTGGTCATTTAATTGAAAAGTAAGTTGATTTTTATCATCTCGTTTTTTTTTCAGATCTTTAAGATTATTTTCAATTATTTTTAATTGATCTTTGAAATTGGTAATTTCTTGTTTCAAACTTTGTCTTCTTTTATCGGATACTTTTATATTCTCTTGGTTTTTCTTTATTTTTTCAAGCCATATCTGGTTATTTGTATTTTTTGTATGGATATGATCCTGTGATTTTTCTTTATCTTTTTGTAAGTTATCTAATTTTTCTTGTATCAGTATCACTCTTTGCCTGACTTTTTCTTTATGGTCTTTTTTTTGGAGTGATTGAAATTTATATTTTTCCGCTTTTTTATCCATTTCAGAAATAGAAGAATACTTTATTTTTAGATCATGCATTTTCAATTTTTGAGTTAGATCATGATACGTCTTAGTTTTTTCAGCTTGCTGGGATTTCAATTGTAACTGTTTTTTGAGATCATTTAAGATATCTTTAATTCTAGTAATATTCATATTTGTATTTTCCAGGTTCTTTTCAGATTCTATCTGTTGTGCTTTAAACTTAGAAAGTCCAGCGGCTTCTTCAAAAATGTAGCGTCTTTCTTCTGGTCTGCTAGAAAGGATCATATCCATTCTACCTTGTTCCATAAAAGAATAACAGGATTTCCCCAGACCTGTATTCATTAAAGATTCTTGTATTTCTTTTAGAGTAACTTTTTTATCATTAATAAAAAAATCTGCATGCCCATCTTTATAAAAACATCTTGTGAGTTTTACCTTATCTGTATTTATTTTTAATTTTTGGGATTGGTTATCTAGCAGCAAACTAACCCTGGCAAACCCATTTTGTTTTTTAGGGTCCATACCGGAGAATACAATGTCTTCCATTTTCTCTCCCCTCATAGAGCGGATAGACCTTTCTCCCAGCACCCATTTAATGGCGTCTAAAATATTTGATTTGCCACAACCATTGGGACCTACAATGGCGGTCATTTTATCCGAAAATTTAATGACCGTTCTTTCTGCAAAGGATTTAAATCCAAATAATTCTAATTCTTTTATTACCATTATTGTTTATGCGCCCTCAATATAGAATTGATATCTATTTCATATTCAATATCAGATTGAAAAGCCAAAAAGAAAAATTTTCAATTAAAATATAGATCTTTATATTTTCCATGGAATTTCTTTGAAGAATATAATTCAAAATATAATGCAGATCTTGAAAAGTTTTCCAAAATTTAAAGTTACTATTTGAAATTGATCTATATCCGCGAACATATAGTTAACCAGAATATGATCTCCATAGAAATTAAAAGATAAGATATATTCAATATTTGCATTATGCTAGAAAGATTTTTTCAACAGAATCGGGGGGGGGGGGGGGGGGGGGGGGATATAAAAAAATTAAATCAACCTAAAGACAATAAATAAAAGCCTGTGGTTTTATCATTACCTTCTATTTCTATCAAGCATAGAGGAGAGAAGAAGATACATTTCTTAATAAATGCTGTAGTATACCAATCGAAATAGGTGCTTGAAAATGGATTCCATATTTTTTCATATTGTCTCTTTTTTTGAATTCGGCTTTTGATGCGATTATCCCTTTATACCTTCTGTTATTGGCTAAAATTGTGATCGTACATTTTTGGCCTATTTGCAAATTTTCTAAAGATACAAAGCTAATATTTTCTTGAGAGATATCATAGGCAACACAATACATTTTCTTACTATTATCAGGCAGATCTACCATAAGATCGGTAACAATTTTAAATCGCTTAAATTTTCGACGCTCTATCATAGAATTTTACTTTAAACTCTTTTTACTATAACCTGACTCCCTGTAATTTTAACTACACATACCTTTGTTTGTGCTTCAATGAACTCTCCCTGGGCTAGAGCATCAAATGGATTATTATCTATGATCACTGTTCCAGAAGGCCTTAAAATACTCGCTGTAATACCTTCCCTGCCAATTAAATGTTTTAAGGGAACCGACTTGATTTCTTTGCCTCGGTTAAGACTTTCACTTAAAAATAATTGATTTCCTTTTAAATTCAAATTAGGTAAATATTTAAGCGAAAGCATGATCATAAAAAATGCCATAGTCAATGCTATAGAAGTAACCCACAAACCCTCTGTTAAATTGGATATACCATATGCCCAAAGAGTAGATGCTATAATTAGTATTAGACCGAAAATACCCGATATTCCAAACCCAGGTATCACAAAAATTTCAAGTACCATGAATAAAATGCCTAATGCTAAAAGAGCAGGAGCTCCCCAACCAGACTGTCCCACTAGAATATGTGGAACAAAATATGCAGATAAAAAAACCAGACCAGCGGCCCCTGGTATGCCCCACCCTGGAGTTTTTAATTCGTAAAATAAGCCTAAAAAACCAAGAGTTAAAAATATTCCGCTGATGACTGGATGTAGAAAAAATTTTATGACTCTCTCTTTGAATTCAAAAGAAAAAGTAGTAAATGAGAAGTTTTCGATTTTTTCTTTTTTAACAATATCATAAACATCATTACTTATATAATTTATCATGCGGAGTTTTAGAGCCTCTTTTGTTGTAAGAGTCAATAATTTTCCCTTTGGCTTATCGATGCCGTGCTTTTTCTTAGTGAGGACTACATTTTCATCTACGAATGCCTCTGCAATATCCGGATTTTTATTTTGCGCTTGAGCGGCGCTACGCCAAATGGCTCTTCCTGCAGACAATATTTTTTCGGGTGCTTTTTTCATCCCTTTAGAAGACATTGTTACAGGAGTTGCCGCTCCCATTCTTGATCCTTTTGCCATTACCAGTTTATTGCAAGAAAGAGCAATTAAAGAACCCGCAGATATTGCATTCCTGTTTACAAAACATACACTTGGAATAGAAGAGGCTCTGATGGTCTTTTCGATCTTTAGGGTGGCTGCTAATTGGCCCCCTGGTGTATCGATTTCTACAATGAGAAGATCTGCCTTATCTTCCTCTGCTTTTTCAATGGTATTTTTGATGAAATAAGAATATGCTGCATCTTCCATTTCATCTAACTCATGAGGAGCAATATGATAGACCTTTGATTTTTTAACTAAAGATTCTTTAGCCTCTTCAGAAGAAATTTTCTGTGTCACAACACACATTGCATTGAGACTCAAGACGGTAACAAAAAAGCGAATCCAACACATAAAACATGATTCATTTATCAAGCCAATTTGTCAAGCTTTTTTACTTTTATTAAATTAGACTGCCATTTCTTTTTGGTGGGGATGTACTTCTTTTTTTTGATCTGGAGCATTCCAAAGGGGTCTGTTTTCTCCTGATAAGATACGATCAATTCAGAAAAATCACTTAAGATATTATCCTTTAGTCTAAAATTGATCGCTAGATAGTATTTTTTCTTCTTTTGAAAAAATTCATACCGAGGAACTATGAAATGTGCCTTCTTAAAATCTTTCCATTTCTTTTTTAAAGTAAAATCAAATAAAAAGGGGATTGCTCCGTAAAACCGAATTTTTTTTTCGATCCAGTCATTTTTTTTTTTGAACTCTTTCTGTATTTCATCAAACGTATAATAGCATACTTTTCCAAAACAGACTGATCTTAAACTATTATCTTTACTCTGCCAATAAATCTTGGTAGACTGATTCATACTTTGTAGGAGCTGAAGTAAGTCTATGGGTTTTATCATGATCTCCATTCTTTGCAAAGAAGAATTTACATCTATCCTATGATCTATTTTAGAGGCAACCTTTTTCTGTATATCATGTAAAAGGTATTTTAGCAGCATAGTAGATGGCAAAAAATCAATCCACAACATAGAATCAAGAATTTTAGATGAAGACCCATATTACTGTTTTCCAGTTGCTTTAAAAAAATACTTATTTTATTCATTAATTTACAATAGCAGAATCTAAAACTTTCTTGAAAAAAGAGATAAAATAAATTTTTAACCATGGTCGATAGATGGAGGCAGTGTGAAATATGCATTCACTGCTTCGCAGTATAAGGGTGGGCGGATATAGGTACCAGACGGCATCAATAGCCGACAGTTAAAGCAGTTGCTTAAAATTACCCTGTATGTGAACAGAAAATTTTATTGCATGAGTGTCTATATAGGAAATTTAATCAATCGGTAATAGGGGATCAAATTTAAAATCGGCACCAAAACTTATCTGAATGATAGAAAGCTGTTCATTGGACCCAATTTCATTTGCAAAGTTGGTTTCTATTTCTGTTCTACCTCTGGTGGAACGAAAATCTTTTGGATTTGCTATTACAGATCCAGAACCCCTTATGGCGCCAAATTGAATATAAAAAGAAAGATTCTTACTCAGATCATATCCAAGTCCCAGGGAATAATTAGCCAGAGTAACCTTAAAGGGAGCATCCTTTAAAGTTGACTTCTCGGTGGTAAAGTCTCTTTCTTCGTTATTTTCTGATTCAGGTCTGAACCGATGCGCTTCTTCATATTTATTATAAAGGGTAATCAACGGATTCCACCCCATGAGCAGATAAAAGCTCTTGGATTGATTCAGGTATAATACATATTTAAAATTAAGCCAGAGCAAGGCCCTGTTATCATTAAAGGAAAATTCTTCTCCCAGATCACGAGCAACTTTTTCGCTTCTATATATATAGGAAAAAACTGGCTGTATCCTAAAAACACTTTCTGTTTGGTCTATATCCACAAAGAAATCTTTATCATAGAAGGCGGTCAATGCCATATCAATACCAGATAAACTGGCACCTTCACTGATATTGGTTACCAGATTGGTATCTTCTCCGCTGCCAAATGGAATCAGGAATTGAAGGTCAGTACCCACATCCGCGGAGTAACCAGCGGGAACCCATCCTAAAAATTTAAGACTTACTTCTTGTCTGTTTCTTCCCGTAGAATCTCCTGTATAGATGGACGAGAGTATGTCTGTATAATTGAATGTATTTAACCTTGGAGAATCTCTTATAATGACCCCTCCTTCTTCGTAAACGCTACGAAGGTCTGCGTATTCTATATTGCCAGCCCAACTATATGAATTTTTTTGTTCTTTTCGTTCTGTATACTGTCCAAATTGGAGACCATAATGGTTTCCAGGCAGTCTGTTTTTATTATTCAGAACGCTGAGTGAGCCAAAAGTTCCAAACTTCTCAGAAGTGTTTTCATTTTCTCTTTCATTCAAATGGTAAGACCTGAATCTGGCATAGAATCCAATTCCTATCCCGTAGATAGTGGACCCTACCATGAATTCTATGCTTCTATCGAATGTTTCCAGATAACCATCATTTTCCGTACCCTCTCTGTCAACATCGAGTCTGGTTCCCTGATTTTTAAAAGAAAGGGCAAAGTAAATAGGTATGAATATAGTCAACCTACCACCCACAGAATATAGTCCATTATTTATATTGGGAGTAAAAATGGTAGAAATGACATCCCTTTCCTGTTGATTATAAATGTACGGATTGGTCACATAGTCCCACGAACTCCATTTGAACAGCCCTGAACTCTGATGGGTAAGAGAAGAAGGGAAGAATCCAGAAAGATCAGCCCATAGAGAATTTTGCCTGCCAGGATAGAGCAGGTAAACTACCAGTGATAAGTATATTCCTATTTTTTTCATTTGTAACTTCTTTAAATTTATGTTCATTTAGATAAATTGTTCGGCTACTATTGTTTTTCCAGAACAGCCACAAATCCTCCATAATGTCTCATCATAATTGAAATGGGCCTACTTATGTCCAAAGGACTATCGTCCTTAGTAAGGTCACTAGAATCGTAGATAACTCTATGCTGAATGTTTCTATGGTTCGATTTACCTGCGTCTGAATGATCCGTATAAAGATCCAGAGTATAATTCGTTCCCGATTCCATGAACGGGGATATATCCAATGTATAATTCTGTGTCGTTCCGGATGCCACATCAAAAAAACCATTTAGATCAGTACCTGTAAGAGTACTCGTCTTAGCCGAGAGCCCTCCGCTAACACCTACAATGAACCATCTATCTGTATTCTTCTGTTTACGTGCCAGTACCAGCCCCCCTACTTCACTCGCTCTGGTACCTCCAAATGGGTCTGCATGCAGTATCCTAATCTCCTGCCAATCCATTGGCTTTAGTTTTTTAAAAAAAGGCTTGATGATACTTGTGAAATCAGGATGAGCTTCATAACGTTCTTTCATATCTGCTGCCATTACCATAGGGGCGTGGATCATGATCATTAAAGCCAATTGCCTGGTGCCTGTATCACTCAATTCTATACGCGCATCGACCGTGTAATTACTATAGGTTATACCAGGGGTGAAGTCAGCCGGGCCACCCAGTAATCTTGTGAATGCGATTGCGGTTGGATGCCCAGGCGGCATGCCTACCTGTCCATTCCATGTACCTGGTTTTTCCATACCCCATATTGTTTCTCTGGAGTAAAGATTGGGATAGGGCCTCTCTTCCCCTGTAGGTTTAGGGCCTTCATGGATTAGGAATGCCAGTTTATTTTGAGCACCTTTTTGTAAAATTGTTCTAAAATGGGTTGAATAGCTCTTGTCATAGTGCCCGTAAGATTCATTATCCACATAGCCACTTTTCCCAACGTGAATCCCAAGGCCTTTATAATAAGCGAATAATGGATTTACAGTATTATTTATTTCTCTTTCAAATTTATTTCTAAGTTGCTGTACCTCAAGGTGGATTAGAAATTCAACAGGAGTTGGGTTTCCTGCCGAATCTACCAAAGTACTCCCATATCGAGCTACTTCGGCAAGATCAAATCCTAAACTACCTACCGTGTTGGATCCCAGTTTTGGATTACCACTTTTCCATCTCCAGCCATCTCTCCATTGATAGACCCATCTACGATCTGATCCACTATCTGTTGCCCCTGCATTCCAGCCTTCTGTAAGTACTGCGATTGCGCCAATACCTTGAGCAAAATCCATGTATTCCTTTGCCCTGGCAGTGGTAACGCATCCATGCGTAGCGTTAGTATTGCCCCAATAAGTTGCTTGCCCCCAGTAATTCACTCCTGGGGAATGTACCTCTATATGTGGACATTTGCTAAAGTCTAAACCATTTCCTGTTCGGGGGCCATCTTTGCTATGGAATTCCCACCAATAACCCACATATAAGCCTGTTTTCATCCAGGAAAGGTCTATTTTCTTATTGCTTTTAACTCCATCGATGGTAACTTCTTCACAGCCTGCAGTACCTGCAGTGCAATCTTCATAGAAGTATTTTTTAGCAAAAGGAGGATTTAAATTCAATGTCAAAGAAGATTGGATCAGTCTACCAGGTTCTGTTACAACCTGAATGGTCCTCCAAGGGAAGTCAAATGGTCGGCTAACAGTGCTATTGGTACCCATAAATTTAGTAACGAAGGTTGTTCCACTACTTCTTTCTAAGAAATTAGCAGACATGCCAGTAGGCACCTGATTTGCTTCGTTAATGGATACATAATACGTAGTGCCGCTTGAATTAAGTTTGAAAGTGATCGGGGTCAATATATCCCGAGATAGGCCAATATTTCTTGCCATGTCTTTTAAGTAGAGTATTTCGTATTTTATAGATCCTAGCCATCCATAAAGAGCACTTGCATTATTGTCGGCCAGAACGAATTGTGTGGATTCATCATTTCTACTTATGCTATATTGACCACTACCGGGGGTAGTATATCGAAGACCAATTCCGTCATCATAGACTCTGAATGTGATCCAATAATTATCATCATTGCCTTTTTTTGTCTGTATGGTGACCTGATTGAAATAATTGGCATGTTCGCTCTTTTGCCCCCATTTAGGCTTCCATATTTCTTTACACGAACCAGTGATCATTTTTTTTACTCCTAAGGTTCCACTACTGACAAGGTCTTTCATCCCAAGGTTAGACCAGTTTATTATATTCTTTTCCGTAAAGGCACCCTCGGATATTTTTTGCAGCCCTACTATTTTGTACTGTAGTTTTTGACCTGAAGAGTTTTGCCTTATGTGTACTCTTATTTGATCTGTAGGTGAATTTATTAATGTACTGGAGAAAGGATTTACGGCATAGTTTGTCTCTTGTATATTTTCAAGAGAATCTTCAAAATCAGGGTCACAGTTGTTGCCATCTCCATCAAATTGAATATTGCCGGTAAATAGAACATTCAAGGATCTGGAATCATCTAATGTAGCCTTTATTTTTACAACTTTTTTTCTGGGATATTGAGCGCCAGCAGGATTCTCTGGGGGATATTTGGGTTTAAAATATAATTTTAACCTACCCCCCCCTACATGTTCTGAAGAGAACATGCTTCTGGCATCTGCTTCTCCTAGTATGATCTCATAGCTTGCGACTTGACTACCGCCTAAGTTTGCGGATAGTTCTGGAAAAGTAGTAAAAGATATGTCCCTCTTATCTCTTGGATGGGTTGCCAAGAGTTCAATATTCACTTCAGTAATTGCAGGAATAGACTGGATTGATTTACTCTTTGGTCCTTCGCCTCCTGGGTTTACTGCTGCAACCTGGTATTCATAAGTTTGTCCGTTTGTAAGCCCTGTATCCGTATAGGTTGTTTCATTCACTTCTCTGGAATTAATTTTAGCACTGTTTCTGTAGATATTGTAGTAAGTAGCACCTGAGGTCATGTCCCAGAGTAGTTTAACAACAGAGTCGCTTGAGACTCCTCTTAAATTAGTGACTTGCATTGGTGCAGAGACCTGCGGGATGCCAAGAATAGCGCTGCTCTTTGGTCCCTCAGAACCTAATTCATTTAAGGCCGTTACCTCATATGTGTAACTCTGCCCATTTGTGACTGTTGTATCCGTGTAGGTAGTTGCTCGAATGCCTGTAGCAAGTTGAATTCCATCACGATAGATATTATACGAAATAGCATTTGAAACTGGACCCCATGATAGCGTTATTTCAGAATCACCGGATTCCACTCGTAGGCTAGTGGCACCGTCTATAGGGTCTTCTGCTGCGACACTCACAGATGGGCTCTTATTACCTTCTCCGCCATCATTGACCGCTGATATCTGATATGTATAACTCTGCCCATTTGTGACTGTTGTATCCGTGTAGGTAGTTTCTTGAATGCCTGTAGCAAGTTGAATTCCATCACGATAGATATTATAGGTATCAGCATTTAAAACCATATCCCATTCTAAAATCACCTCAGAACTACCTGGAGTTATTTTTGTTATTGTAGATATTTCTGATGGTGAATCAACCTGGGGAGTACCAATAACCTTATTACTCTTTGGTCCTTCAGAACCGGATGCATTTAAGGCTGTTACCTGATATGTATAGCTTTGCCCATTAATGACTGTTGTATCTGTGTAGGTAGTTTCTGCCTGGTTGTTAAGTATAGTCTCATCACGATAGATATTATAAGACATAGCATTTGAAACTGGATTCCAGGATAGTGTTATTTCAGAATCACCGGATTCTACACTTAAAATAGGGGCTATTGTAACTTGGGTTTCTGGAGGCCCCTCATTAATAGGATCTTCTTTATCAGGTTCTTCTACTTCATCATCTATTATTCTTGCAGCAGCAGCTGATCCAATGTCATCTTCACAATTCGTAAATACGACGAAAGAAATGAAAGTTAGTAGCAGAAAAGCTACAATATTTAACTTCTTAGATAAAATCACTTGTTTGTTCCAAAACCAGTTTTTGTTTGTTGCTCTTATTCTCATTACCATATTGTTTAGAATTTTTATAAGCCTCCTGGATGCTAGATTCAGAACATTGATATTTTTTTGATAAATTCTGAATTACATAAATCCTGTTAGGGGCGATCCTATAAAACTAAAGGGATGTCAAGTAAAAAAAAGTAACTAACTAACAAAACCTTTATACTGCGGAGCAGTGAATGCATATCTTACACTGCTACACAGTATAAGGGTATCTACAGTTTTGCAATCGTGAAATAACGATGATCAAAAAAAAGTATTGGCATAGTATATTGAAATAAAATAAGGGTATTCCATGCTAAATTCAATATAGAACCAGAAAGAATTATTTTTGTCTGGAACTATTTAATTTAAGGAGGTTGTATGAAAATATTGATCAATATGCTTGCTGCTTTTTGCTTATTACTAATAATCAATTATAGCAGTACCACTCTCATCAAGACGAGTAGCAAATCGACCAAGATATACGTCAACGGAGAATATCTGGGGCAAGGCAGCGCATCCTATACAGATTCTAAGATTATTTATTCCTCGAATACGATAACTTTGAGAAAAAAAGGATGCAAGGCAGAAAAGCACACTTTTAGACGTAATGAAGAAGCGAATATTGCTTCTATTATATTTGTTTTTTTCGTCATCCCTGTTTTTTGGGTAATGGATTATAAACCAGAACGTTATTACGAAGTTTCTTGTGATTGATATAACGAAAGTAAGTTAAAGCACAATGAACCTAAAGAGCTTTACAGTAGATATAATTAAAAATTTTAACTGGGATATCGTCGGTATTTTTTTATCTATTGGATGTATGATCCATTGTGCTTTATTGCCTGCCTTCATTACTTTTTCTGTATTGAACCCGGATCATACATATCAATCTCAGGGTATAACGATCATACTTATTCTGTTATTCTCGGCCTTTGGTTTCTTAAGAGGCTTTATTTGGCACCATCATGATAAGAGAGTTTTACTTTTCTTTATCACCGGGGTGGTCCTATTCTCAGGGGGGAATTTTTTTCTGGGACAACAGACGATCTGGCTACATACAACAGGAAGTATTTCTTTGATGGCAGCTCATATATATAATGCATTGCTTTGTAAGAAATGTAATATTTGTAGCCATCATTAAAATATTCTTTTTTCTCTGGAATTATAAAATTTTATTCCAGAATATCCCCCATCTGGAAATTTTATGCGGCAAAAGATAAAAAGGGTTTTTATTTTTCTGATCGCCTTTCTGTTTTATTATTTATTTCAGTCTTATTTATTCCCTCAGATAAATCAAAATTTTTTATCCCAGCAAAAAGAAAAAACAGAAAAAGCCCATATAGAGGATAAATCAAAAGGAAACGACCCAGGTATTCAGGACTCTATGGAAAAATCCATTGACTCTTTAGCGTTATATCTTCAAAAAGAATTAGGAGAAACATTCCTGGCTAAATTTTTCACCCCAATCATGGTCACGATCATATCGATTCCTTTTCTTATAGGAATAATGTATCTAATGGGAGTCTTATTCAAATGGGGTATTCTAAAATTTTCTACCAGAATATTCAAAGGATACTACCAAAAAAATGAAAATTATATTCTGCAGATATCCAATTCTATACAGCCTTTCTTTTTTATTCTTGGTTTAAGGGTGGCCATTGTGCCCATAGAGATCTATTTTGAACAAAAAATACCTTTTTTACGAAACCCTGCAAATGCTCTTCTGATCATTTTTTCTGCCTTTGCTTTGCAAAGAGTCTGTATCTCTTTAATAAGTACATGGCTGCGTACAATCGCCCAAAAAACCAGTTCAAATATAGATGATCAATTATTACCTTTGGGATTAAGTCTACTTAAAATTGTCATTACAATATTTACTATATTTTTTAGTCTATCCGCCCTTGGGGTTGACATCACTCCTTTGGTGGCTTCTCTGGGGGCTTTTACCTTTGCCTTAGGATTTGCCGTGAAAGATTCTTTAAGTAATTTTGTAGCTGGTCTTTTTTTAATTTTAGATGATTCTTTTTCGGTAGGGGATAAAGTGAAAATACCTGAAATTGGCTACGGTCTTATAAATGAAATTGGTTTTCGTACCACAAAGATCAGAACATTCGATCATGAAGTGATCATAGTGCCAAACAATATAATGATGAATAAACAATATAAAAATTATCGCTTGCCCGACCAAACCATTAGAGTTGTGGTTGAATTTGGGGTTTCTTATGGTACTAAAATTGAAGAAGTCAGAAAAGCTATTTTTAAGATCATTTACCAAATGGAAAATATATTAGAAGAACCTGCGCCTACTGTTGAATTTATTTCCATGGAAGATTTCTATCTTTCTTTCAGGGCCAAAGTATTTATCACTAGCTATGCAGATCAATATGAAAAGAAATTAGAACTGACCGAAAAGATATATAATCAATTGAATTCTAAAAATATACAGATTCCTTTCCCCACTTATACGGTTGAAATGTCGAGCAAAGATCAAAGGTCTAAAAAATGATCACTAAAAACAAATTGCGAAAAAACTATCTCATTAATCGTGATCTTTCATGGTTACGGTTTAACTCCAGGGTCCTTTTAGAAAGCAAGAGAACAACCAATCCTCTGCTAGAAAGAGTAAAGTTTTTGGCAATCGCGGCAAATAATTTAGATGAATTTTTTGAAATAAGGATCGCTGGTCTGGAACAACAAAAAGAGTCCAATCAGTATAGTATTGATCCTTCTGGTTATACTCCTAAGCAAATATTGGTAAGAGTATATAGAGTAGTTTCCAGATTGGTCAAAGAGCTGTATGATACATGGAATCATGTATTAGTACCCGTTCTAGAAAAAGAGGGTGTTCATATTAAACAATATAAAACACTTGTTGCAAAACAAAAAGAGTATATAGATAAAATATTTTTGGATCAATTCTACCCTATACTGACTCCGATCAAGGTAGATCCAGCTCATCCATTTCCCTGGATAGTGAATAAAGCTCTTTGTATAGCAGCTATTTTTGAAACGTCCAATCCAAAAAGATCACAAATAGGAGTTGTCACCGTGCCCAGCATCCTACCCGAAGCAATTAAATTACCTTCTGTAGATGGCCAAAAACATTCTTTTGTTTTATTAAGTGAAATCATAAGAGAAAATTTGGATGTACTGTTCAAGGGATTTAACATTAGAGAAAAGGTTTCTTTCAGGGTTACCAGAAACTCTAATTTGTATTTGAATGAAGAAGAAGCCCAGGATATTTTGAAGGCGATAGAAACAGAATTGCATAATCGTAAAAAAGGAGATGTAGTTCGACTAGAGATCAAAAAAGGGGCTTCATCGGAGCTCATTAATATGCTTTTGGACTATTTTCATTTAGATGCATCTCAAGTGCATACTGTAGATGGACCAGTTAATTTGTATAGGTTAATGTCTCTCTACGAAATGATAGATGATCCTGTCTTAAAATTTCCTCGTTTCTCTTCTTACGAACCAGATTGGTTTTTAGAAAAAGAAAATATATTTCAGCGTATTCAAAAAGGAGATTTTATATTGCATCACCCTTATGAAACTTTTAAGCCAGTAGTTCATATGCTTGAAATGGCTGCTACAGACCCCAAGGTTCTGGCTATTAAAATGACCCTTTATAGAACAGATACAGATTCTCCTTTGATGCATTCCCTGATCAATGCTGCTAAAAATGGAAAAGAGGTTACTGTTGTGGTAGAGCTAAAGGCCCGTTTCGATGAGGCTTCTAATGTTGCCTGGGCAAAACATCTATTGGATAATGGTGTAAATGTAGTATATGGTATTTTAGGCCTAAAGACTCACTGCAAATTATTATTGATCATTCGCAAAGAATCAAAGGATAAATTGATCAAATACGCTCATATAGGTACTGGAAATTACAATGAAAAAACAGCCGCCTTATACGCAGATCTAAGTTTATTTACGAATAATATTGAGGTTACAGAAGATGTTTTAGAGGTGTTCAACTTCTTAACTTCTCAATCCAAAGAACCTCGTTTTAATAAATTATGGATATCACCTTCCTTTATGCTGAAAAGATTTTTGACCTTGATCGAAAAAGAAACTCTTGCCGCGCAAAAAAATAAAAAGGCTAAAATTATTTTTAAGGTAAATGCATTGCAAGAACCAGAGATCATAGAAGCCATTCATAAAGCCGCAGAGGCTGGGGTAGAAATATTAGGAATTGTAAGAGGCATTTGTTGCTTTCGATATCGACCTACAGAGTTCTCTAATATTAAAATCAAGAGCATTGTGGGGCGTTATCTGGAACATTCCAGAATATTTTATTTTCATAATAGCAAACCATATCGTCTTTTTATTAGCAGTGCGGATTGGATGCCCAGAAATCTAAAGAAGAGAGTAGAGGTTGCCGTACCAATTGTAGACCCAAAAATAGAAAAACATATCTTAACTGAAATATTAGAATGCCAGCTAAAAGATAATTTTGATGCACAAGAAGTGGGAAGAACATGGAAGACCCCTAAAGAAAAGAATAGCCAATATTTTAGTTGTCAGGAGGCTTTCATGGAAAAAGCATCTGAGCAATAGAATGATAGAGATAATTATCAGTACAATGAATGTTTTTATAAGGAAGAGATGAGACCGTTTTTATTATTCGTACTTGTAAGCATCATAACTGCCGCCTGTTCTAGCCTACAGGTAGCATCTGCCAGCAAAACTTCCAAACCAGCAGTTATGCCAACCTCCAAGGTTGTCTTGAAGTCTGAAGTCAAGTGGGAAAATCTCAACCCTGCTCGTGGTGACAAGAGCCCGAAAGCTGGAACTCTTTGGGGCGATCGCAATGAGTCTGGACCAACAGGATTTCTTATTAAACCAACAGACGGCTTTAAGTCGCCACCTCATATTCATAATGTTTCTTACCGAGGAGTGATCATTAGCGGTCTTATTCACAACGATGATCCTAAGGCCGAGAATATGTGGATGCCGGAGGGTTCTTTCTGGACGCAGCCAAAAGGGAAAGTGCATGTTACTGCTGCTAAGGGTAGTAACACCACCCTGGCGTACATAGAGATTGAGGAAGGACCTATCTTGTCCTTCCTTCAAAGGAGGCGTTTGAGAGTGGAGAAAACCCGGTTAACGTGGACAAATCAAACATTGTTTGGTTGAACGCATCGAATATAACCTGGATCGATCAGTCCGGAATGTCAGCCTCTGCCAATGGATCAAAGGTAGCCTTTCTTTGGGGCAACCCACAAGATAATCAGTTGAACGGGACCCTTATTAAGCTGCCGGCTGCATTTACTGGAAAAATAAATAGCCATGACTCAACGTTCCGCGCTGTAGTGATCAAAGGTCAACTAAAATACCAAGTGAGTGCAACAAACGTTAAGACCTTGGATCCGGGTAGTTATTTCAGCTCAAAGGGAGAGTCGATGCATCAAGTTTCATCTGAAGCGGAAGAAGAGTGCATCATCTATGTTCGTTCAGAGGGCAAATTCAAAATCACTCTAAATAAAAGAGGGTAACCCCCTTTTATCGTATAAAGAGTGGTCAGTGGCACTACTATTATATAAAAAGGGGCTAAAGCGGAGAAACCGCCAGATACATTCTTATTCTTGAAACTTTCATAAGTATTTATGTATTGAGATATCTTAAATCTAGCCCAGTAAAATTCATTCGAGCCTGTGCGCCAACTTAAAAACATTTACATTTTTGAGTTTTTTATTTTTTATGTCCCATGAACAATAGATTTGCACGAAGCGATAGAGATCAACTTATGATGTTTTCTCGTACTCTGAGAGATAATCTTGATAAGAATCACAAAATTTATGCATTTGTTAAACTTTTGGATACAATTGACATGAATCCTTTTCTGTGTAGTAAATTATTCTTCTGTGTTGAGGTACAGGCTCATATGTGTACAAAGTACAGCCTAACGGCATTGGTTTCTACAATTTCTTACCCTACAGACATAGATCTTTTTTATTTTTTCAGTCTTCTCCTGTATTGCTACCTATTTTCTTTTTTGGGGTAAGGTCATTGCACCGAATGGTGTTACGTAGCAATACAGGACGCCAAGTGTTTAGGAGAGAAATATAGAACAGCAGATGTGGATAGGATTTTAGAAAGAAAGTTGTGTAGATACAGCCTTATTATAAAAAATTATAAAGGCATAAAAAACATAGTACTTTATACCTTGCCCCTTTTTAACTTACTCTTGAGCAAGATAATCGTTTGAGGTGCGAAACATGGATGCTTTTATTTCCACATCATATCTCTTAAGAAAGCAATTCCTTAAAGAATAAGCGATGTAATTACCGTAATTAGAATATATGTCCTCTTATAATTTTTTTAAACTGATCATTTATATCTTTCTTATTATTTCTATTGAAGAAATAAAAGCCATTAAAATTAATTCTAATTATATAGAGAAACAAAAAAACATGAATACCGCCTATCTAAGAGTCAGGTCTGCTGGTAGGCGTCATACCCTCCCTTCTAAAGTTTATTATGAATTAAGTAGAAGATCTTTTTTAGCTGGTAGATTCAAGGAAGCATTATGGGCAGCGAATAAGGGTATCGAAAATTCCAGGGGATCTACGATCCATTTATTTGGATTAAAACTAACAAAAGGCTATGTACTAACTGAAATGAACAGATTAGAAGAAGCCATTACTGTATTAAAAAAAATAACATCTCACCGTGCTAAGAGAAATTTAAATAAAATTACGGAGATACAGCAAAAAGCATTGATGCAATTGATTTCAGTCTATTATCTAAAGAATCATTCAAGAAAAAAAAATCCAGATATAAATTATTTAGTGAATATCTTTAAAAATAAATATCCAGAAAGCAAATATTTAGTACTCATTTTAAAATGGTACAATTCTACCTAAAATCCCTACGGATCTGTATGATCTTTTTTCCCTTATTGTCTTCTTCTAGCTTACTTGTGGGAGAGACGATCGGTTGGGTACGCAGGCAAGGATGCCTGCGAAATGGAGCGTCTTTGCCATGGATGCAAAACACGGATGTTTTGCAAGGCTGGGAGGGTGATCAATCCTGAAGAGTTCACTGTAGGCAGATCGGCGCCCGTCAAAGCATCACCAGCTGCATCCACCGCATCTTCTATTACATAATTACCCGCGGTAGTGCCTTGAACTCCTGTACCAGAAGTGGTAATATTCGTGGCAGCATCGTCTATGTCATAGAAAAATACGAAGTCAGTAGCAGAAGGCTCTCCAGGGGTAGTATTTGAAAAACGTAAAAAACCAGATGCCATTGTTACCGCCTGCTCATCCGTCGTTTGAGGGATAGAGGCTATAAAGGGATATTCTGACGTGGTACCAAAATTCCATATAAAGCTATCCATATTGGTAACACTTCCGTCATTATTACTGTCATAGCGAACAGAAAATTCATCGGTTCCAGTGGCCGGGTTATCATCCATATCTGCATTATCGATGTCGAAAGGAGTTTGCCAGTTAAAGAAAATGGTAGGATCTGCATCATCGCATGTTCCTGTATCAGTGGATGTACTCGTAGTGAATGATGGATCACCTGGATTAAGTGGAACAGTTGAGAAGCCCCCTAAACAAGTAAGAGTACCTAGACCTGAGCCTGTTGCATTAGTCTGCCCTGAAGTATCTTGATCATAATAGGAATTGGTTATACTACCACCAAAATTATCCCCTGCCAGGCCGCTTTCAGTAGAAGAAGAAACATTTCCTGTAGAGTAGGAATTGGTTATACTACCACTAAAATTATACGCTACCAAGCTGCTTGCCCAAGAAGAATCAGAAGAAGAAGAAAAAGCATTCCCTGTAGAGTAGGAATTAGCTATACTACCATCAGTATTATCCCCTACCAGGCCGCCTGCATAAGAAGAAGAAGAAATATTCCCTGTAGAATAGGAATTGGCTATACTACCAATATTGAACCCTACCAGGCCGCCTGCAGCAGAATAATAAAAATAAGAAAAAGAAGAATCAGAAGAAGAAGAAGAAGAAGAAGAAATATCCACATTTAATAAGCCAATATTCCTGATATTGGCGCCCAATGTAACCCCGAAAAGGCCTGTAGCAGAGTTACCAGAGGTAAGATTCATATTGATCGTAAGACCACTTATGGTGAATCCTTTTCCGTCTAAAGTGCCTGTGAAACCTATGTCATCTAGGGATTCATCTTCTGGGGTAAATGGATTGTCTCCGCACATACCATCTGCACCGCAATTTCCAATGGGTTGAAATCCTGTGCATGTATCCATAGTGCCGCCTGTGGGGCAGGTATATTCAGCGGTAATAGAAGAAGCGTCTATGTCCTGGCCTAATTCATAGAATGCATCCAGACCATTTTTCATTGCTTGTAATTGACTTGCATTGCATATAATGTATGGATCTGATTGGGTTCCAGCGCCATAATCTTCTCCCGCCATATTAGGGGTAAAATCATCTTCTGTACCAGCACCTGGTTGGGCGCATAAAGTTTCATCTTCTATAATCGTTATGGTTGTATTGGGTATAGCAATTCCATTATATGGATTCGTGCTATTTAACACCGTGGCAGAGTATGAAATATTGAAGGTTCTGTCTCCCGTTAATGCAGCATTATCTGTTATAGTGATCATGGCAGTCTTGGGAATATTCCAATTGCCTGGTGTGAATGTAAGAATGTCAGGTGATATGCTTGCCTCGCTAGAATCATCTGACCATGTTATCTCTACATTTTGTGCTGGCTCATGGCTAATGGATACGCTTATTTCTGTACTATCTCCTTCGTCGATAGTCGCCATTGTTGGTATCGTTACCGTGGGCATTTCATTGTCCTGGGTGGTAACCATTAGATTATAAACGGGAATAGAATTATAGTCAGGATCACTACTGCTAGAGGCATGAACAATGGTAACATCCACATCCCCTGAGACTACATCATCATCTGCAAGAGTTAATGTTACCGTTTGGGCACTATTCCAATCAGCGTCTGTAAAAGTGAGGGTGATGGATTCATTTGGCATGTCAGCAATATCACCACCAGAGCTTAATTCTAAATTATCGGGGGAATTGGCAGGCAGACTGATTTGGATCATTACATCATCAGAAGGCTGGGTATTTAAAACTACTGTATATTGGGCAGTATGGCTGCCTCCTTCCATAAGAGTTACACTGCTGGTGCTATAAGTGATCCCTGGAGAGTCATAACCTGGATGCTATGGCTTTGGTTATTATAATTAGAATCACTACTTGTAGAGGCATGAACAATATCCCCTGAGACTACATCATCATCTGCAAGAGTTAATGTTACCGTTTGGGCACTATTCCAATCAGTATCGGTAAAAGTGAGGGTGATAAATTCATTTGCCATATCAGCAGTCTGGGTACCATCGCTTAATTGTAGATTAACAGGAACAATGGCAGGCAGACTGATTTGGATCATTACATCATCAGAAGGCTGGGTATTCAAAGAAATCGTGTATTCATACTCAACATTTACGTCGGTTTCTGTAAGTGTGATCATATTAGGCAATGGTGAGTTATCTGGTTGTGCATAAGTGATTCCTGGGGTATCCCCATTACCCGGGTCTGGATCGTTTTTACTACTCTTGCAGAATGGCAAGGATAGAATGACTATTACGGCCATGATTTTGTATAAATTATTTGTTTTCACCCAAAGGGCACTGCACTAGCAGTTGCACTGCTAATTTAGCATTTTTTATTCTTCCTTAGAGAACAAAATATACTTGAATCCATATGCTTGATCTAATAACACATGTCAAGTAAAAAAAAAAAAGTGCCTGAAAGTACAGCCTAACGGCATTGGTTATTGTATATATATTTGCTTAACCATTTGACGAAGTAAAAAGTAAATAATTTATGCCTATAGAATATGAACTTATCAAATCCTGAACACTTACCAGACATTCAATCCTTTCCTTTAAAGAGTAAGAATATATGCGATCATTGCATGGGAAATGGATTTATATTTTCCATTTCAACGAAAAGAAAAAATATGTCTTATCTGGAAATATGTTCTTGCATAGAGGCAAAATGTATTTGTGATAAAAAGCCTCCTTATATGTATTACGATATTAAAAGTCATGAGCTAAAAGCCTGCCCATGTCGTAATTCCAGAAATAAAATCAATAAAATCAAGCAGCTTTTTGCAGAGTCAAACATACCAACAAAATATCGTTATCGCCTAATAGATGAGTTCGATACCCATCACAAAGATAGTAATGTGGAAAATTGCTTGATCGAAGCGGTAGACAATGCATATCATTTTCTGCAAGAGGTAAAGAATATACAAGAAGAATTTATCAGGGGCTGGCATTTTTATGGAAGGCCAGGATCCGGAAAGACCCTCTTGGGCTGTCTTATTTTAAATGAATGTATTTATCGCTATCAAATCCCTGTCAGATATCTTAAAATAACCAGAGATTTTTTAAATCGCCTTAAATCTTCTTATAACCAGGAATCTAATCTATACGGTCAATCAGAAGATATATTCACCTTGATGAGCCAGATAGATATCCTTCTATTAGATGACTTTGGAGTTCAAAAGGATAGCCCATGGGAACAAAGAACTCTGTATGAACTTATTGATACCCGTTATGAATTCGAAAAACCAACATTGATCACCTCAAATTTAGAGCCAAAAGAAATAAGCTCTCTTTTTCAGGGAAGAATACATTCAAGGCTTAAAGAAATGGTACGAACCCAAGACCTTACTGTTCCTGATTACAGAGATAACTTTCAGAATTGATTTAATAATCAACCCTACATGCAATTTGGACTTCATAGATCGGTTCATCAGAATTATATTGGGCCCAATTGGAATAACCTCTGCCTGGGAAAAAGAATCCTGTGGCCAGAGTAAATTGTACTTTTTCAAGGTATTTATATTCCAAAGATAAATTTATTTCATTGCCTAGATGATCTGAATTTAAATTTTCATATTCAATTTTATGAAAAGAACGAAAGTGAATATATTTCAATAAAATATTAAACTCATCGAGTGGGTGAACATTCAATCCGGCGCCAAATGCATAGGTTCCATATAATTCTCCTCCTTCTCTTATAGAAACACCGCCTGAGTCATCTAAAAAAATATAGGAATACCCAGAAGAATGAGAAACGGTTTGAAATGAATTTTCCATATACTTTTTCCGTATGTCTCCCGTAGCCCCTCTGTGGCTGATCACAATATCAAAATCTTCAATTTGGTATTCCAATTCTAAAGACCATAATCCTGCGAGGATATTCATGTCATCCTGCTGACTATCTATTTTTACCGAACCATGATTCAATATCATGGCCAGAGACCAATTTAGTTTTTCGTGAAAATTATATATCTTAAAACCAACCCAGCCAAATTGGCCTTTCTCAAAATCGCCAGAGGCTCCGTCATTCTGGAAGATATAATAAAGATCCGTTTTAAACTTCCCCCTCCAATATAATTCATTGCCAATAGAATATATATCATTATCTTTTAAAGAAAAATCTCCAAATCCATCCAGATTTGAATCGGTTAGAGAATTTTCAATAGCTTTGATCCAAAAGGCATATAAATTCAGGTATTTATTTATTTTATGGTCATATTTGATTCCAGCACCATCTTTTGCCAATATAAACCCATCCGGAAGACTAAATGGTTGTAATCCAACGGTGATTAGAATATCAAAAGGGAATTCTATGTCTAAATATAGGTTTCTGGTGGATATATTAAAACCAGACTGGTCTAAAGCTCCCCCGGTGATTTCTATGTCCCCTTCACTTTTCCCGCCAAATACGGTAAAAATATCAAAAACAGAACCTATATGCACCTGCGGAAGAACTGATATTTTGAAACGATTTCTAAAGAAAATATCTTGATAGACAGTCTGATTTTTTCTATCTTCAGGAAGATTTCTACCTGCCAGAGCATTTTGAGTATAAAGTACCCAGAATCTGGTTCTAAGAAAACCAGAAAAATCGATTTTATCTAGTATCTCGTTTCCTAAAATAACTGTCGTGACTGATAAGAATGAAATAAGATAAACACTTAGTCTATTCAAGAATGACCTCATGGGGCTTTTTTAGAAATTCTTTTAGCCACTTGTCGATAAGTTTATTCCTAATGGCTTCTGCAATCCAGGTATCTACCTGATTTTTAAGCACAATATCTCCAAAGGGTAGAGCAATACAAAATTCCTCAAAGTGATCAGGTTCTATAAATAAGGAAAATCTGGATTTCCAGGAAGGAGTTTGTTTCCACAAATATTGAAGAAGCAAAGAATCATACAATACCCCCCCTACTTTGCCATTCTGCAACATAAGAAAGGCCTTTTGATAATCATTAACGACTAGTTTATCTATTTCAAGGGAAGTATTCTCATAGATACTTCCTTTTTTCACGGCCAATTTCAGGCCGGGTAATTTTGTCAGGTCTTGCACAGTATTGACTAATTTTTCTTCAAATACCTCTCCGAATCGTTCTTTGGGTAACAGTCTTTTATTCACTAACACCCCTTGGGGAGTTTTTAAATAGGGGATGGAAAACCAAACTTTTTTTGCTCTGGGTAGATTTCTGGAAATGCCGGCAATGGCAATGTCTATTTTACTTTCCTGTATGAATGTGAATATTTGGGGTAATTCCACAAAAATTACTTTTAATTCTGCATCTAAAAATTTACTTAATTCTTCTGCCATTCTGAATTCAACGCCATAGGAACCGAAATTTAAAGGGGGGTTGAATTTGGACATTCCTATGACTAATTCTTTTTTTTGACTGATTTTCAGATATGTTGCATTATGAGAATCGGCGGATATATTACTGGTGAATGCAATGGCAAGAAATAGTAAAATATAATTTCTTAAAAACTGAATAATCATCAAAAAGTCCTTACATTTATAAAAGAAACTTCTCCCGATCGAATCGTTATTTTACGAGGATAATTTGTTGTTAGAATTCTAGTCCCGCTGGTAGGAATGATATTGATATCATATTCTCCTGGTTCCAGGAAAATACGCTTGATCGCGAAATGAGAAGGGATCAACCTCCAGCATCGTAAATCTGGTTTGATGGTACTCCCTACTACTAAACCAAAAAGAAGACCTGCCCCTAGCCCGGCTAAAACGCCCACTGCCTGATCTTTTCCTCCTTTACCCCTATTCACGAGGCTTTCGGTTACATTAGAGGCAACTATCGAGGCTACTATCTTGGTTGCGATAGAAGCTATATTTTTACTTATTAATCCAGAATAATTTTCATTATAATTTTTGATGGCTGTCTCTGAAAAATTATTCATTATAAACATATTTCCCATGTTTTTCTGATTTATGTGAACTTGTACTCCCCAGTCTTTTTTCTCACCTCTGTATTTATAAACCGGGATGGGGTTTTCTGCAGGTCCTAGGGTGGACATAATGGATGTGGCACTCAAGGCCGATCTTTTGCCGATCAATGCCACTCTAATGGCAGTAAGCAAGGCAGCGGCAAATACTTTGTCCTTTAAAAGAGGTCCCCTAGATTGCTTTACCACACTTTTGCCTGCCTGATGGATAAAAACAAGCTCTCCCATTTTAGGATGGTATTCTTTGGATTTCAATTTATGATCAAATGATCGTATCAATTTTTTATTGGTTTTATATTTTTGAATGTCTTTTGCATAATTTTCTTTTATGGCTAGAACATACCGATCAGAACCAACATTATATTTACCTTTGAAATTTCTTATGTTTTTATACTGTACCCTGGCGCTATTATAGTCTTTTTGTAACTCGGAGACAATGGCATCAAAATATCTAACCAGTAAATTTTGTTTATAGACAGAATCAAAGAATTTCATATTTTTAAGATCATAATTTAATTTTCTGAAATAACGTTTAGCATTTTCAAAGTCATTCGTTAGAATGTAATTCAAAGAGATATAGAATTTGATCAGGACTCTCTCAAAATTTTCACCTACAAAGTTTTTTTGATAATCATTCACCAAAAAGGCAAGTATTTCTTTAGAGACACTTTTACTAATAGTTTCCGCTAACATGTCTGCTTCTTTAAAGACCTGGTTACTTTTCTCATAATTGCCTTGGGTATGAAAGATGATCCCCACCTCCATTAAATAAAGCAGACGATCTTTTTTAGAAGAGTCTTTTACCAATCCCCTGGCGGAATCAACTGCTTCTTCAAAATCACCCTGGAAGAAAGAATCTTCTACTTTTTTAATGCGAACCGTATAATGGGTACTACAAGAAAATAAGAATAGACTTAAAAAAAATGCCTTAAAAATAGAAAAGCAGACCTTATCCGGCACAATTCATTACCAACCTACTGAATTTGAAGAGACTGCTTTCTTACGGTATATGATCCTATCTGACCATTCTACTAATAGAGTCTCCACTTCTGTTAATTCTACATTGATGACTTGTTCTACTATTTTATCCCCACCATGCCTGAATATATTTTCGGTTATGATACACTCTATAAGAAAATTAGGAGATTTTAGTTTACCAATAGAAAGGTTACCCTCTCCCAAACCCGATTGAGCAAACTCAAATTCCTTTAGAACTTCTTTACGGTTTTTAATCTTTACTGTATAGATGCCGCCCTGCCTAAGGTTTTTTACGATGCTGCTGTCAAAAACGGATGTTGCTAGTATTTCTGAAGTTTCATTTCTGGTAGGTAGAAATGCTACAAAAATACCTTTTTTACGAGGGGACTGTTCAAAATGTGCTTTTATTTTTTTTGCCAAATTGATAGCCGAATTTTCTAATTCCTGGCGGGTAAGTTCACCCGTATCTGCCACCAAATCTTTTTTCAGATCAAGCCTCTTTGCTGTGGTCTTACAGGCAATGAATAGAGATAGATTTGCCGAGATAAATAGTAAATATAAAAATTTTAAAAAATATGAAATTTTAATTTTCTTATCCATTTTGACTCCGTTTACTAAATATGGGGCGAAATTACGGCAAAAAAACTGTTAGAATTAGAAAAAAACTATTTTTCTTTCCAGTAAATACATTCACCAGGACAATCATCAATAGCTTCCTGAACTTTTGTATGATCATCTGCAACAACTTGAGCTTTGTTCACGTTTGTTCCTTCATTATGGGACTCTGCCAGATCATCTGGATCCATACGGAAATACTGCGGCACAGTATCAGCACAAAGAGAACAACTAGTGCAGTCGTCCTTGTCTACATATACTTCTTTTATATTGTCTTTTTCAGAATCAGCCATATTTACTCCTATTCTCCTTTTTTGATGGTATAGTCAACTATTTTCTTTATTTTTTATAAGAAAAATATAAAATGATGGTTTCTGAGTTAAATCTATACATGAATTGTATCCAGGCTAATGGGAAAGATAGATCAAAAATAACTTGGGAAAATTTGACACAAAAAATATAAATATAGATCATTTATTAATTTATTTGTAATCTTCTACAATAACTATTTTTTGTAGAAACCAATGCCGTTAGGCTGTACTTTGTACACATATCTTACACACTAAGAAGCTATTTTAGTCATTCTATTCCGATGGAATCTTTGATATGGCGTCAAGTTATTTAATGAAGAGTGCGGGCGGATCTTATTATACCAATTCACAAAGTTATCTACGATAGTCTGAATCTCAATAATACTCATTCCATTTTTGATTTTACCTTCAAGAGCTCTCTTCAAGGTTTGATTGAAACGCTCTACTTTACCATTCAGCTCTGGCGTTCCTGGACGGATCAATTTATGCTCAATACCTGCTTCCCTTGAATGCCCGTTGTGATCTACTATCCCAAGGTTCACAGTATCCGTCTGAACCCTCTCTAATGGCTCCTGAAAGGCATAGCGCTTTGTATGGCTGTTTTTTCGAGGTATTCTATATTGTTGGGAAATATTCTTGCGCCTGAAGATATATCCCAATGTGGAAGCATGTATCTCAATTCCATGATCCCTTTTTAATAATAGGGTTGTCAATTTAGCACCTGCATTATAGTTATCCTTTCTGACTTGGATAGCCAGATCAATGAGGCTCTGGTCTATAGACTTCGAATTACTTTTAGGCTTTTTAGATATGTCTAAAAGTGCCTTCATATTATACTTTGTCTTTCTCAATCTTCTGATCCAGAAATAATATGTTTGTCGAGCATGACCAAATTGGTCAGAGGTTAATTTTACATTGCCCGATTGTAAGGCTCTTATAGGGATAAACTACTTTATTCAGTCCAGAAAATTTCAGGTAGTCGTTCGGTTCGGTTCCCTCACCTTCCTCCTACCTGAAATCATGGCCCCCTACCCTGGGGATCTAACAAGTAGTGTAAGATATGTGTACAAAATACAGCCTTTGGCGGTATTGGTTATTGTACACAAGAATGAATAAACTCTTGACTACATTGCCAAAACCTAGCGCATGGATTGACAATGCATCTTATTTTTTCTGCAACATCTTTTTAAGAAATAGCAGAGGCTATAAATAGAAAGGAGCTCAATTTAGCAAGTATGTCTAATAGGGCAAATGCATAACAAAAGAAAACCAGTCTTAGGGTGGCCTAAAACCCCAAGCGTCTAATAGGGTAAATACATGACTAAAGAAAACCATATAGAAACAGACCTTATTAAAAAGCTTAAAGATCTTAAATATACCTATCGCCCCTATATTCATAATAAGTTGACGCTTGAAATAAATTTTCAAAAAAAGTTCGAAGCACTGAACAAGGTTAAGCTAAGCGAGTCGGAATTCAATCGTTTACGGGAAGAGATCATCAAGCCGGATGTATTCGCCGCTTCTAAGTTATTGCGGACGCGTAATTCATTTATCCGTGAAGATGGAACCCCTTTGCATTATACGTTGGTGAACATCAAAGACTGGTGCAAAAATGACTTCGAGGTCATCAGCCAATTAAAGATCAATACCTACAACAGTTACCAACGATATGATGTGATCCTTCTGATCAACGGTTTGCCGGTGGTGCAAATAGAATTGAAAAATCTGAACATCTCGCCTCGAAAGGCCATGCAGCAAATTGTGGATTATAAATATGATCCTGGCAACGGCTACAGTAATTCCTTGCTATGCTTTATGCAGTTGTTTATTGTAAGCAATCGATCAAACACTTACTATTTTGCCAACAACAAGAACAAACACTTTGTATTTAACGCAGAGGAACAATTTTTACCCGTTTACCAACTGGCGGGAATAGACAACAAAAAGATCAGGCATATAGAACCATTCACCGAAAAATTTCTGGCCAAGTGTACACTTGGCGAAATGATCAGCAAGTACATGGTACTGGTAGAGAGCGAAGAGAAATTACTTGTAATGCGCCCCTACCAGATCTATGCAGTTAAGGCCATTGTAGACTGCATTCACCAAAACAGGGGTAACGGTTATATCTGGCATACCACCGGCAGCGGTAAAACATTAACCTCGTTTAAAGCATCCACATTATTAAAAAACAACCCCGATATTGAGGAATGCCTTTTCGTGGTAGACCGCAAAGATCTTGACCGCCAAACCCGCGAAGAGTTCAATAAATTTCAGGAAGGTAGCGTCGAAGAAAACACCAACACCGAAACCCTGGTAAGACGTATGTTATCTAACGATTACGCTAATAAGGTGATCGTTACCACCATTCAAAAGTTAGGTTTGGCGCTCGACCCGAACGGCAAGAAAAACTACAAAGAAAGGCTAAAACCATTAAGCGACAAACGGATTGTGTTTATTTTTGATGAATGCCACCGTTCGCAGTTTGGTGAAAACCACAAAGCTATTAAAGATTTCTTTCCTAATGCACAGCTATTTGGTTTTACGGGTACTCCTATTTTTGATAAAAATGCAAGCTATAAAACAAGGCAAGGCCAATCGGAGACCTACAAAACCACGAAAGATATTTTTCAAAAGCAGCTGCATGCCTACACCATCACCCATGCTATAGAAGATAAAAATGTACTGCGTTTTAATATTGATTATTTTAAGGGCCAGGGCAGACAAAACCCCAAACACGGGGAAAGCATCACGCAAAAGGCTGTGGTAGAAGCCATTATCCACAAACACTATTCCGCCACCAATAAGCAGAAATTCAACGCGCTGCTGGCTACGGCTTCTATTAACGATGCCATAGCCTATTATGATTTATTCAAAGAAATGCAAACCCTTCGACAATCTCAGGACTCAGAATTTCAACCATTAAATATCGCTTGTGTATTCTCACCACCTGTTCAATTAATAGCGAAAGATGGGGATAAGAACAGCGAAAAAAATGCGGCTGACGTCAAACAACTTCAAGAAGACTTAACTCAAGAGAAAGAGGACAATAAGCAAAACCCCGAAGAAAAGAAAAAGGCCTTAACTCAAATTATTGCCGATTACAATAGCCAGTTTGATACGAACCATTCTATTTATGAGTTTGATTCATACTATCAAAATGTGCAGCAACGAATCAAATACCAACAATACAGCAACAAAGACTATCCCCGGAAAAATAAAATTGACCTGATCATTGTGGTGGATATGCTTCTTACTGGTTTTGATTCTAAATATCTTAATACGCTATATGTGGATAAAAACCTGAAATACCACGGCCTTATACAGGCCTTTTCGCGCACCAACCGAGTGCTGAACGATACCAAACCCTACGGGAATATTCTTGATTTCCGTCAGCAAGAAGAAGCTGTAAACCAAGCCATTACCCTCTTTTCGGGAGAAGACAGCCGCAAAGCCAAAGAAATATGGGTGGTAGATCCTCCCCGAGTGGTGATTGATCAATACCAAAAAGCGGTGGAAAGATTGGGTGCTTTTATGCAGGAACACGATCTGCCCAGCCAACCGTCAGAAGTGTATAACCTGAAAGGAAACGCCGCCCAAATTGCGTTTGTAGAAAATTTTAAAGAAATACAGCGTATTAAAACCCAATTAGACCAATACACCGACCTAAGCGAAGAACAACAAGAAAAAATTGAATCCATATTGCCTAAGGAAACCTTGCAGGAATTCAAAAGCTCGTACATAGAAACCGCCAGGCAATTACACAAAATACAGCAGAAAGACGGCGAAAATGCACCGCCTCAAGTACAAGAACTAGATTTTGAATTTGTACTCTTTGCTTCTGCATTGATTGATTACGATTACATCATGAATCTGATTGCAGACAGCACGCAACAAAAACCTGCCAAACAAAAAATGACCCAAGGGCAGATCATTAGCTTGCTAAAATCTAACTCTAATCTGATGGACGAACAGGAAGATCTCACAGACTACATCAATACCTTAAACTGGAATACCGGGCAAAATGTAGAAGAGTTGAGCCAAGGTTACGAAAACTTTAAGGAAAAGAAATATAACGAAGAACTGGCCAAGATGGCCCAAACCCATGGATTGCCAACCAAAGATTTGAAAGACTTTGTAGAAAACATTATGAGTCTAATGGTCTTTGACGATGAAAAACTTACAGATTTATTAAAGCCATTGAATTTAGGCTGGAAAGAACGCGCCAACAAAGAAGAGGCATTGATGAAAGACCTAGTGCCGTTTTTGAAAAAATTGGCCGAAGGTCGTGAAATTGCGGGCTTAAATGTTTATATAAGATTATAGGATTTTGACACATGAGATCAAAGAAATTTTATAATTCTATAATCCTAATCCAGACAAATGAGTAAACAAAAAAAATTAATACCCCAACTGCGCTTTCCGGAGTTTGAGAAGGATGGGGAGTGGGAGGAGACGACTTTAGGTACATGTGGAACATTTATTAGAGGTCTTACTTACAATTCAAATGATACATCCAAAAGTGGCTTGCTTGTTCTTCGTGCAAGTAACATTCAAAACGAAAGGTTAGTTTTAGATAAGGATTTAGTTTTTGTAGATAAGAATTGTTCTCCAGAATTACTTTTAAAGAAAGGTGATATTGTCATCTGCATGTCAAATGGAAGTAAACCTTTGGTAGGAAAAAATGCTGAATATGTCGGTGACTATGAAGGCGAAATTACAATTGGGGCTTTCTGTTCTTTATTTAGGCCTGAAAATAATTTTTCAAAATTTTTATTACAAACATATAAATATAAAGACTTCATCTCCTATTCCATAGGTGGTGGTAACATTAATAATTTGAAAAATTCAGATTTAGAAGGTTTTCTGATTTTAATTCCTCCTAATCCCAAAGAACAACAGCGCATAGCCTCCTGTCTTTCTTCTCTTGATGATTTGATTACAGCCCAAGCCCAAAAGCTGGAAGTCCTAAAAAAACACAAAAAGGGCTTGCTACAAAAACTCTTTCCCGCCCAGGGTGAGACTATGCCGGCATTGCGCTTTCCGGAGTTTGAGAAGGATGGGGAGTGGGAGGAGACGACTTTAGGTACATGTGGAACATTTATTAGAGGTCTTACTTACAATTCAAATGATACATCCAAAAGTGGCTTGCTTGTTCTTCGTGCAAGTAACATTCAAAACGAAAGGTTAGTTTTAGATAAGGATTTAGTTTTTGTAGATAAGAATTGTTCTCCAGAATTACTTTTAAAGAAAGGTGATATTGTCATCTGCATGTCAAATGGAAGTAAACCTTTGGTAGGAAAAAATGCTGAATATGTCGGTGACTATGAAGGCGAAATTACAATTGGGGCTTTCTGTTCTTTATTTAGGCCTGAAAATAATTTTTCAAAATTTTTATTACAAACATATAAATATAAAGACTTCATCTCCTATTCCATAGGTGGTGGTAACATTAATAATTTGAAAAATTCAGATTTAGAAGGTTTTCTGATTTTAATTCCTCCTAATCCCAAAGAACAACAGCGCATAGCCTCCTGTCTTTCTTCTCTTGATGATTTGATTACAGCCCAAGCCCAAAAGCTGGAAGTCCTAAAAAAACACAAAAAGGGCTTGCTACAGGGACTATTTCCAACCGTAGATGAAGGAGCCCAAACATGACTGAACAAAAACAACAAGAATTAGGCAAAATACTTTGGCGTATAGCCGATGAACTAAGGGGGGCAATGAATGCGGATGACTTCCGTGATTACATGCTTTCGTTTCTCTTTTTACGCTACCTGTCAGATAATTACGAGGCGGCTGCAAAAAAAGAATTAGGCTCAGATTATCCTGTATTGAATGAGGATAAAAGCACCCCGCTTGCTGTTTGGTACGAACAAAACACACCAGATATTGAAATTTTTGAAAAGCAGATGCGCCGAAAGGTCCATTATGTGATCAAGCCCAAATTTTTATGGGATAGCATTTCAGAACTCGCCGGCACGCAAAATAGTGAGTTACTTGATACGCTTCAGGAAGGGTTTAAATACATAGAAAATGAATCTTTTGAAAGCACTTTTCAAGGCTTGTTCTCAGAGATCAACCTAAGTTCAGAAAAGCTGGGCAAAGACTACGAGGAGCGTAATAAAAAGTTATGCACGATCATCACCAATATCGCAGAGGGGTTGGCAAAGTTTACAACAAAAAAAGATTATCTGGGCGATGCTTATGAATATTTGATCGGCCAGTTTGCCGCAGGTTCAGGTAAAAAAGCGGGTGAGTTTTATACGCCTCAGCAAATTTCTACCATACTTTCAAAAATTGTGGCATTGGACAGCCAAAACCCAGGCGCCGGCTTAAAGAAAAAAATAAATAAGGTGTTCGACTTTGCCTGCGGTTCGGGTTCATTGCTTTTAAATGTGCGTAACCAATTGGGTAAAAATGGGGTCGCCAGAATCTACGGGCAAGAGAAAAACATAACCACCTATAACTTAGCTCGAATGAACATGCTTTTGCACGGTGTTAAAGATTCAGAATTTGAAATTCACCACGGGGATTCATTGACCAACGATTGGGACATCCTAAACCAAATGAACCCGGCAAAAAAAATGGAATTTGATGCGATCGTGGCCAATCCTCCATTTAGCCTGCGCTGGACACCCTCCGAAGAAATGGGTAAGAATTTCCGATTTAAAAACTATGGATTAGCGCCAAAATCGGCTGCCGATTTCGCTTTCTTATTGCATGGCTTGCACTTTTTGAGTGATGAGGGGGTTATGGCAATCATCTTGCCCCATGGTGTCTTGTTCCGCGGCGGCGTTGAAAAGAAGATCCGCACCAAGCTTTTAAAAGACGACAATATTGATACGGTGATCAGTTTACCGACGAATTTGTTTTTTTCAACGGGTATCCCTGTTTGTATTTTAGTTTTAAAGAAATGCAAAAAAGAGGATGATGTTCTTTTTATTAATGCCAGCAGCGAAGAAAATTACGAAAAAGGAAAACGGCAAAACCAACTCCGCGAAAAAGACATTGAGAAGATCGTAGAAACATATAGCAAACGCCCAAAGAATTCTGTGGAGCGTTATGCCAGAAGGGTCTCAATGGAAGAAATAGAAAAGAACGATTTTAACCTGAATATTTCCCGGTATGTAAGCACGGCAAAGGCAGAAGAAAAAATCGACTTAAAAGAAGTAAATACCGCGCTGGCCAATATTGAAAAGAAAGCGGAGGAAAGCGTTGCAAAACATAACCAATTTCTAAAAGAGTTGGGGCTGCCCCCATTGCCATAGGATGGAGATGTTGAACGGCATTCCACATAGTTATTTTCACCCTACGGGCACAGGTCTTTTTGATGAAACTGAGGAGGCTCCACTTTAGCCTCTCTCCATTTTTCTAACCAAAATGAGTGTTCCAAAATACTTACTCCTTATACTTTACCAAACGAAAAATTCCTTTAGATGGCTTATAAATCTCACTCGGATATTTCTCTATAAGTTTCCAAACGCAACCATTTACTGTTTTTGTATGCGCGTCAGGTTCCAATATTTCAATTTTTTTTAATAGCTCCGACCAACTTATACCTTCAGGATATTTTTCAAGTAGCTCAAATATCCTTTCATATATACGATGCGTAATTAGTTTTGGCATAAAAGACAGTGACGCAATGGTCATGATCTTACCTCCTGAGTCTTCTGAAATATATTTAATAGCAATCTTAACTATTTTTTCTTAATTTCTCAATTTCCTCTACCGAAAGGCCAGTGGTTTCTGAAATAATATCAATCGAAATATTCTTTGTCAAAAGCTTTAAAGCGACTTCTGCCCTGCCTTCCTCCCTGCCTTTCTGCATGCCTTTCTGCATGCCTTCCTCCCTGCCTTTCTTTTCAAGTTGTTCTGCAATGGTCATGATCTTACCTCCTGAGTCTTCTGAAATATATTTAATAGCAATCTTAACTACAAACCTGATATCAAGTCTGCTGATAGTATGTATAATATAATCAAATAAATTATCAAGCAATTTTTCATTTCCCTTATACACAGGTTTGAAGTAATTCCTAAAAAGAGATTCAAGGTTTTTCCTGTCCGATAAATACCAGATGTCTTTTAAGCTCTTAAGAAATGCCTGAAGAGCTAAAGAAAAATAAGTAATGTCTGTTTTATCTGATCTAAGATCAAATAAATCATAATGAAAATCTGGAATATATTGCTTAAGTTCATTTCTCATCTCATCAGGAATTAAAAGAGAAGCAGCAAAATTCAAGGCAACTGTCCACTTTTCTTTACCATGATAAAGAACCAATGGGATTACTGCGTATTTTTTAACTTTGTAAATACCTGCTAAATACAGCAATAACTGTGCATGTATATTTTTATCAATATATGATTTATGTTCTACCAGGCAAAAAATACCAATCCTGCCTCCCTTTTGGGTGGGGATACTGTATAAAATATCTGTAAATCTTTCTTTCCCTTCAGAGTCTATAAAGTCTCCTTTTTCAATTTTAAGTTTTTTGAAATCTAGTTTAGATGCTATTTTACTCTGAAGAATATTTTTAAGGAAATCAACAGCATACTTTTTATTGGATAAAACTTTTTTAGTGATTATATCATGATTGTTGATTTCACTCATTAACGGCTAAGTTTTAAATAGGAAGACATGCAATAAAGCATTAAATAACTGTTTTAGGGTTTCCATTAATGCCTTTTCCCAGACAAAAGCCCTGGTCAAGAAATAATTTTTTTAGTTGCCTGCTTATCCTATAGATCATTATATGTCATAATATGAAAAATTTTTTACGAAAATATATTTTATTTCTTTTTGTTTTTTCAAACATACATTGCGGATACAACGCAATTGTAACCTTTGATGAAGAAATCAATGCTGCTTGGTCAGAAGTCTTAAATCAATATAAAAGAAGATCAGAGCTTATTCCTAACCTTGTGAATGTGGTAAAGGGGTATGCTGCCCATGAAAAAGAAACGTTTACTCAAGTCATAGAAGCACGTTCTAAGGCAAGCTCTATACAGGCAACCCCAGAACTATTGAAAGACCCAAAGGCATTTCAGAATTTTCAAAGAGCACAAGGGGCAATATCTTCCGCCTTACAAAGATTGATGCTGGTGGTAGAAAGATACCCTAACCTAAAAGCAAATGAACAATTTAATAATCTGTCGGCATCCTTAGAAGGTACTGAAAACAGGCTTACCGTAGCCAGAAACAGATATATTACTTCCATCAAACAATACAATGTAAAGATAAGAAAATTTCCTTTTAATTTAACCGCTAAAATGTTTGATTTCGATTTGAAGCCTAATTTCAGCGTAGAAAATGAACAAGAAGTCAAGAAAACTCCTAAAGTGACCTTTTGATGAAAAAAAAAAGATACTTTTTTGATTCGCCATTTTTTTTTTATGCATTCATTTCTATTCTTCTTCAGATAACCTTATCTCAGAATTTAGTAGCCCAAGATCTGGCTGAAATACCTCCTTTAAAGTCAAGAGTTACAGATACTACAGGAACTTTAACTAAAAATCAAGCATCTGAATTAGAGAGTATTCTCAGGAGTTTTCAGCTTCAGAAAGGGGCTGAAATCGTATTGTTGATAGTCCCTTCTGTTAAACCAGAAACGATCGAGTCTTACTCCATTCGCCTGGCTGAAAAATGGAAAATAGGACGAAAAAAAATAGACGATGGGGCGATTCTTCTGGTGGCTAAAAATGATAAAAAAGTGCGTATCGAAGTCGGATATGGTCTGGAAGGCGCCATACCAGACATCACTGCAAATCGTATCATACGAAAATTGATTATTCCTTATTTTAAAGAAGATAATTTCTATATGGGGGTTCGATCTGGTCTAATGGCTATGATCAATGCGGCGAGTGGGGAGTCCTTACCCCCTCCCCCTAAAACAGCCAAACGCCCACAAAAATCTTCTAATATAATGTTTATTTTTTTCTTATTGGTCGTATCCTCTCTTCTACTTCGTTCTTTAGTGGGAAGCAGTATCGCTACATTCTTGAATATTTTTGTAGGTGCTTTGGTAGGCTTCTTCTTACTTGACTGGCTTGTAGGAGGCTTGATTGGATTGGGTTCTTCTTTCTTCTCTGGCGGTCATAGAGGTGGATATCTGGGAGGCATGGGATACCATGTAGGCAGAGGGGGAATGGGAGGATTTGGAGGGGGGATGGGAGGCTTTGGAGGGGGAGGGGGTGGATTTGGAGGAGGAGGTTCCTCAGGAAGCTGGTAAATATCATGAAAATAAAAAGATTCTTAAAACATCTTTTGACAGGTAGATGGTTAGTGAAGTCATATTTCTCTAAGGAAGATCTGGATAGAATTGTCAAAGAAATCGCTAATTCAGAAGACAAACATCATGCAGAGATCAGGGTGGCCATTGAGGCAAATTTGTCTCCTCTGGAAATACTCAAGGGTGTGGATCCAAAAAACAGATCCATTCAGGTATTTTCTTTTCTTAGAATATGGGATACAGAGGATAATAATGGAGTATTGATCTATTTGTTACTCGCAGATAGAGAAATCGAAATATTAGCAGACAGAGGTATTTACAAGGCATTGGGCCATGACTATTGGGAAGAAATAAATAGGGAAGTAATCCATTACTTTAAAGAGAAAAAATATGTAGAGGGCATTCTGTATGCCATTGAAAAAATTACGACCCAAATGGTTCTTCTTTTCCCACCTAAAGGAGATAACCCGAATGAACTTTGCAATGAAATAGTGATTCTTTGATGCTCTTTTTTCTTTTTTTCCTTTTTTTTGTCTATTCAATATTCCCACAAATTATCCCCTCTATAAAACAAAATCCTTCTTTAAAATGGTATTCTATTAAAACGAAACACTTTAATATTCACTACCATAAAGAATTGGAATATTTAGTTGATGAATTTGCAAATATTGCAGAAAAAACGCATCGTAAATTTTCAAAAAGGCTAAACTGGACCCCTTTTTTTAGAACAGAGATCGTATTATCTGATAAAACAGATCTATCCAATGGATTTGCGCTACCTATTCCATATAATTTTCAGTATCTGTATATAGCCCCGCCAGATATTGCTTCTAATTTAGGTTATTTCAAAAATTGGTTAGAGATACTATTCATTCATGAATATACCCATACACTTACTTTAGATACGGCTTATGGTTTTTCTCAGGCAATACATTATATATTTGGTCGTTATCCGATATTTGGATTCATGAACCTGGCCCAACCCATTTGGATTTTGGAAGGAATAGCGGTGCATCAGGAATCCATTAATGGACTCGGTAGAAATTATAATAACTATACAGATATGATCATGCGAATTGAATTTCTGAATTCAAAAGAACGCTCTATTACGGATGCATCTTTTTTTATATCCGATTGGCCGGCAGGGGCCATTCCTTACCTATATGGGGGTAGGTTCATTCAATTTCTGGAAGAAAAATATGGAGATAATTCTTTTACGAAGATCATACATGAACAAGCCGGTAATATATGGCCTTTTCAGGTGAAGGACAATATTCAAAATGTGTATCATATAGATGTTGAAATCTTATGGTATGAATGGCAAAGGGAGCAACTAAACAAATATAAAAAACAATTCGATTTGGTTAGGCAAAAAACACTTACAAAATATTCTCTTTTAACCAAAAGCGGCTTCAGAACAGGACTTCCCCGTTTTAATAATAACGGACAGAAATTATTCTATATCAGAGATTCAAATAGTGAAAGGACTACATTAATGAGTATTGAATTTTCTGCTGAAAAAAAATGGGATGATAAAAAACATGATCTTATTGGAAACGTGAATTTAGTTAGAAGCATCAGTGTTGATAGGGATGATACGATCTATCTTTCGGATATAGAATTATATCAAAATTATTCTCTTTACCAGGAAATATTTCATTATTCTCCGAACAGAAGACAAATTTCTGAAAATTTGAGAGCCTATTATATTGATTCATCTCCCCAAAATGATAAAATTGTTTTTATTCGTTTCAGATCGGGAAGATACTCTTTAGTTTTGTCAGATCCAAAACTAAATGGACTCGATGAGATCATACCCAATAGTGAATGGCAGATGGACTATTGCCGTTTCTCTCCAGATGGAAGCCAAGTTGCATTCTCCTTTAAAGATAAAAAGAATTATACAGGGATTGCAGTAATTGATCTTAAAACCAAAAGAATCACTCAACTCATAAGAGATCAGTATAGGAATGTGCACCCAGAATGGCATCCTTCCCAAAAAAAAATTCTATTTTCATCCGATAGAAATGGGATTTACAATTTATATGAGATATATCTAAATTCCAATCAAATGATACAGGTGACGAATATAATAGGGGGATTCTTTAGCCCAGACATTGACCCCAGCGGAGAATGGGTGGCAGTCTCTTCTTATGAAGAAAATGGATTCAATATAGGCATCATGCCTTACCCTACCAAAAATTATTCCCAAATAAAATATAGAAAAAAAGAAATAAAAGTATCTGATTTCCAAAAAAGAGAAGATTTCAAAAAAAGCTTTTCGATCAATGATTATAGCCCCTTTTCTTCCATATGGCCTACTTTTTGGGGTCCCAGCTCAATCAGTAATGATCCTTCCGGAAGAGGCTTTAACTATACACTCTTTACTCTGGGATTTGATGTTCTAATGGTACATAGCTATTCTATTCTTTTTTCGCATACAGTCAAACCAAGTATATATAGTCTTTTTGATATTGATTTAAGCTATACGTATAGGGGTCTATGGCCAAATATAAGCTTTCTCTATGGTAGTACATTGGTAGCAGACCATACTCCTTCTAAGTCTTTAGACATTTTGAGAGAGGCTAGCACCATAGCAACCCAGTCAACTGGTATTATTGTATCGCTACCCTTTCTTTCTTTTAAATATAGCCATATCCTTTCTTTTTCTTCATTTTATGTAGATGATAATTTAGGGGATTTGGAAAGTAAAAGAGTTCATATAAACAAAACCAATGTACAATATACCTACAGAGATATAAGTTTTTATTCGACCTCCATCAGTCCGGAAGATGGGAGAGTTCTGTTAGCCAGATCAACACTTTCGGGAACATTACCAGTATTGGATACTCTTTCTCATACATATGTTTTAAGATATTTGGAATATCTACCTGGTTTTTTTAAGAACAATGTTACACTCATTGCCTTGCTAGGCGGACTCACCATTGAAAATGGGGTGAATCATGATCCTTTCTTGTCTAATTCTGTGAGGGGCTTTATAGATAATGTAGAAGGCAATAAACTAATAGCAGCAACCTTAGAATATCGCTTTCCATTATTACGTCTGGAAACGGGTTACTATGATATACTTCCGTTTTTGATCAAAGACATCTCCATGCTGTTATTCTTCGACTATGGCCACACATGGGAAGAAAATGTTCATATAAGTGATTTTAAAAAAAGTATAGGGTCAGAGATTTCTTTACGGATCAGGTATACCTACCAGTTTACTCTTACCGCTATCTTAGGATACGCCTATAGCTTTGATCAGAAGTCAATTGATGATCAATATAGAGGAATATTTTATTTTAGGATTGCTGCTGGTATTCCCGGTCTTAGTACTTCTAACCGTCATGAACCAGAGATCACCAAACGATGGAAACTCTCTGAATTCATACGAGAAAAGGGCTTTCTGAATTAGGTTGATCAACATTCAGTGGTTCTAATTTCGTTCTGTGGTCACCTGAAAGAGAGCAATCGTATAAAAAAATTTTCAGTTTAAATTAAGGAATTGACATATAGATCATAATATTATAACTGGCAAGTTATAAGTGAACTTCATTAGAATATTAAAAAATTCAATCCTGAATCTTCTTATAATTGTGGGATGTTTCTTGAATATTCATTGCGATAACGAGAAAACATCCATAAATTCGTTCCATAGAATATTCTCATCAGACATGGCAGATGTTATCAATATATCAGCTATTCCGGGAGATGGGCAAGTTACATTAAATTGGATCAACCCCACAAATAGTGATTTTTCTAAGGTTGAAGTGGGTTGGAGTTCTCCGGAGCATGCGGGTTCTGTAATAGAATTTCCAGGGCTTCCAGGAGAATCTATGAGTGAAACCATAACCAAATTGACTAATGACGTAACCTATACTTTCACCTTTAAAACCATCGACAATAATGGGAATAAGCAGATTGAAGGCAGAATCATTCCTGTTATGCTTAATGATGTTTTCCCTCCGGGAGATATAACTGAACTTTCTGTTATTTCTGCAGAAAGAGAAGTCTCTCTGAACTGGATAAATCCTCCCAATACTGATTTTGCAAAAGTAAGAGTAAGTTGGAGTTCTCCGGAACATACGGGTTCTATAATGGAATTTCCAGGGCTTCCAGAAGAATCTGTAAACGAAACCATAACTGGATTGGATAATGACGCAACCTATATTTTCACTTTTAAAACCGTCGACAACAACGGAAATAATCAAAGTGAAGGCATAGTCATTCCTGTTGTAATTGATGATTTTCTTCCTCCAGGAGATGTTACTGATATAAAAGCCATTTCAAGCGATACAGAGATCAAATTGTATTGGAAAAACCCTTTAGATGCTGATTTTTCAAAGGTGAAGGTGAGCTGGGCTCCTGGAGATGCAAATTCTGTGATGGAATTTGTAGGTGATCCAGGGGAAAAAATGAAAAAAACGATCACCAATTTAACCAATGGTACCATGTATACTTTCACGATCAAATCCATTGACATTAAATCAAATGAACAGAAAACCGGCAAGATAATATCAGAGCTGCCCATTGCTCATTGGGGAAGCAAAAATCACATAGAATATGGAACCAGATGGCATCCCACATATAACTATGCGGACCAAACGGGACTCTTAAATAATCTTGATTTAGACAGAGAAGTATTTGATGGAATCAGCTATGTTCAGCTTTCGAGTTCCTGGAGGAATGAAGAACCGACTATTGAACAAACTATTGAGAGAGGATTTATTTCTCCTTATCTTAGGCAATTGATCAATTGGGTTGATGCCATACATAAAAAGGGCTTAAAAATACATTTAGAAATCAAAAATATTCCCAATTGGTTAGGCCAAAATGATCTTCCGGATGGCGGCACAGGTAATCAAAACTGCTGTAATCTGCATTTTAGTAAAATTGATCATTATAGAGCTTACGTTAGAAATATAGCAAAACTTTTCGTAGGCAAAGTACAGAGTTATTCTTTTGCTTCTCAGGTTAATATAAAGCAAAATTGGAAAGGAACAATTCAGGAAGCCATGGATGCTATGGTAATTGGGGGCAGAACCATCAAAACGGTATATGATCATCATGGGTTACCCGTTTCATTCAGTGCGAGTGAAGCCTCTCCTTGTTGGGGATGTGAATCACCCGATGGTTTAATAGGTAGCAATAATTATGAGAAGATATTAAATATGTATGATCAATTTATTGGTAATACAGAACTAATGTCTTTATTTGGTGCGGTTGGTATTAGTATGAATGATCATAGCGCTTATGGGAATATGCGTCTTATCAACGATAACCCTTTATACAATGAACAGCCTGGGACGGCTCCTGGTTGGGAATTAATTGGTGTGATCAGAAATAAATTGAATCAAGCAGATCATCATGATAAGGATATTCAAACCATAGGGAGTTGGATCAGCTGGGACGATGGAATTATGAGAGATGTTAACTTTGATGGAGAAAAAAATGAAGAGGATGCAGTAATCAAGACAATTCGTATTGTAGGATCATTTCTTAGTAGGGGGCTAAATAAAATAAACCTACCGGCTGTGGATTTTTATAACTCAAATTATCATATAGGTCTTGTAAAACAATTGGACTATAATGGCATCATAGAAAACCTTAAAGGTTCATCCTGGGTCGATCCTAATTTAGAAGGTGATTCTAAGATCATAAATAGAAGTTTTGAATATAGATTCAATGAAAGTACTTTAGGCATATCACTGAGTGGAAAAAAAGATCATAGAGACCTATATATCAATCGTAATAACCCAAACCATCCACATTATTATATCTGGAAATGGTATTCTCAAATTGCTTCTGGTAAAGATGAGGTAGTTCGTCATGCCATGCCCTATGAACAAAATAATAGGCTATCTGTATCTGGTCGAGCTCCCAATGGATGGCAATTCACAATTTCCTCTTACAATGTAACTCAAAATTCTTTCATTGTTTTGCTATATTTAGATCAAGAAAATGGAATGAATGATGTAACGGTAAGTATTCCTTCCAAGGTACAGCAGGGGGAAGTATACCATAGAAATGCTTCTCCATTTGTAGGCATGGGCTTCTCAAATGGAGAAAGTTATAAAGTAGAGTGGGAAACAAAAGATATAATCACTTCAACAGGCAGAGATTCAAACAAGCTTTCCGGTATATCTCCAGCTCAAATAGTCACAAATGGTAAACTGATTTTTAAGATTCTGGGTATAAGAGTTTTCACTACCTTGGTTTTTAAGAAACTCTAAATTTTATATGTTTCTTATTCTGTTTTTTATGCATAGATAGAAAGACATGATGATTCTAAAAGAAACAAAATGAAATATAAAAAAAATAAAACCGACAAAATATTATTATTTTTATGTGAAAACTATATTATTATTGGTTGACATTCTTTCAAAAATAACATTATTGTCTTATTCTTACAAATTTAAGTCAAAATAATTTAAAATAAGGATATTATAATTTGATAAAAAGTACATAGTATGCTTAGTAGAACAATGAAAGAATTCGATGCTAGAGATGAGAACGATCTGTGGAAGGAATACAGGGAGACAAGTTCTCTTAAAATTAGAGAATATTTCATAGAAAAGTATGCTCCTTTAGTGAAGTATGTGGCTGGTAAGGTAGCCGTTGGAATGCCTAATAATGTAGAATTTGATGATCTGGTGAGTTATGGAATTTTTGGCCTTTTTGATGCGATCACTAAATTTGATCCAGCAAAAGAAGTTAAATTTAAAACTTATGCAATGACAAGGGTAAGAGGAGCTATTTTTGATGAATTGCGCTCCATTGATTGGATCCCCCGTTCCATAAGACAGAAGGCCAAAGATGTGGAAAAAGCCATTGTTGAACTTGAGAATAAAGTGGGTAGAACGGTGGATGATGAAGAAATTGCCAAAGAAATGGACCTTTCTTTGGAGGAATTTCATCAGTTGGTCTCTAAAATATCAGGAGCTAGTCTGGTCTCTTTAAATGACATTTGGTATGGAAATAACGATTCTGAAGAACTCTCTTTAATGGAAACAATTGAATCACCCCAAAGTATGAATCCAGATGCTATGATTGAAAGAGAAGAAATAAAAAATATAATTGTTGAGGCCATCAAAAAATTACCAGAAAAAGAAAAAAAAGTAGTAGTGCTATATTACTATGAAGACCTTACTCTAAAAGAGATAGGGGAAGTCTTGGAGGTAACTGAATCAAGAGTTTCTCAATTGCATACAAAAGCGATTATGCGTTTGCGTGGTCGTCTGAGTCAAATGAAAACCGTAATGTAGCCATCCATTGATTTCCGTATAATATTTCATATTGGATCATCCTGCAAAGATCATAAAGAGATTGAATATAGCTCCTTTAAAAATTCTTGGGCAGAATTTTTTAATTAGCACAAATTTCTTTCAGAATTTATGTATTCATTTTGATCCTGGGAAAAAAATTCTAGAAATAGGCCCTGGTCTGGGGGCTGTTACAGACTTTTTTTTAGATAGAAATTATCCCATGGTTTTATGTGAAAAAGACAAATCACTAGTGCATTATCTAAAGAATAAATATCAAAATATGATTCATGATATTATTCATGAAGATTTTTTAAAAGTACCCAGTAAAATCTGGTCAGAAAAAAGAATATCCTATGTGATAGGGAACCTACCATTCAATTCTACTGCTCCCATCATATCCCGTATTGCTTCTGAAATGTTTTTCATACAAAGGGCTCTATTTGGAGTTCAATATGAAGTTGCCCAAAAATTAGCCGTTCATCGAAATAATTTTTTGGGAATTTTTTTACAGTCATTTGGAGATTTTCATTTAGAGAAAAGAATAAGCCGTAATAATTTTTATCCTGTTCCCAAAGTAGATTCTGCCTGGATATCATTTAAAAGAGAACATAAGATCAAAGACTTTATATCTTTTAATCTACTAATAAAAGGGGCGTTTTGGGGCAAAAGAAAAAGATTATTGAACTCTCTATTAAAAAATCCTCATTTTAAAACAGAAAAAAATATAACAAATAAATGGCTCTCTAAACTTAATTCTTCCCTTGCTACTGAAATCCAAGAGATATTATATAAACGACCAGATAAGTTAAATTTTAGTGAATATAAATTCCTATTTCATTGGCTTGTAGAGCCCATTTCATAAAAGACTTTGAATACGAAATACTATTATTATAATTTTATTTTGACCATTCCTAAATTTATTTTATTATCACTTGCGACTATATCCATTTCTTTAAAATATTTATATTCAGAAATATATAAAGAAGACCCTGGCAGAAACCATCACCATGAAAAATTATTATATGAAATTGAATCTAAAAATGAAAAGGGTATATTGGATATTATAAGTAAAAATAAAGGATATTTAAGCTGGCATGTCGATAAATTATCTTTTTTTTTGAAGGAAGAAGCTTCTTCTTATTTAAGAAGAGAATTGATCTATTTATTTTACAATATGATATATGATCAAAAAGATGAAAAAGGCTCTTATACGAAAACAATTACTAAAATAACAACTATTTTAGTTACTAGAGAATTAAGTTTATTATCTAAGAAAAAAAATCATTCTTTAAAGGAAAAAGAGCTTATTGCAAAGATTCTTACAATAATTAAAGAACATGCTTTAAAGAGTACATTTTATCATATTGTTCCTTATATTGCTTATCCATTGGTAAATATACGTAAACTTGCATTCCAGGCATTGGCCTCTTGGAAAGACGATAGGCTATTCCCCTTTCTTATAAAATTAATTAAATCCAAAAATGCAATTGAACGCATCTATGCTTTAGATGCCCTTTACTATATCAAAGATAAGAGGGTCATTCATTTAATATTAAAATTAATTAGAGATCCAAATAAATCAGTTAGATACTATGCCATACGAACTTTAAATAGATTAAATAGTCAGGAAGCCATTTCCTTTTTTATAATGACGGCTAATTCAGATAAGAATACAGAGGTCAGAAAGGCTTCTATAGAAATATTAAGTAATTTAAGGTCCACAGAGGTATTTAATGTGTTCATAAAGGGATTATCTGATCCGGATGTTGGCATTCGAAAAGTTTCTTTAGAAGCTTTGAACAAATATAAGAATCCAAAAGCATGTTATTATATCTCCATCCAATTAAAACAGGAAGAAAATGACGATCTTAAAATTATGCAGATAAAGACATTATTATCATTTAAAAATTCAGGAGGAATGCTGGGATTGAATAAGATCATGAATAAGGAAGAGAATCCATTCATACGTAGTTGGGCCATCTATGCTACAGGCATGCTGAAAGATTTCAGAGGCTTTCAAGAATTAATTAAAAATCTAGAACATGAAAATGAAAATATCAGGGCAGAAGCGGCCAACTCTCTTGGTAAATTTAAAGATAAAAGAGCCTCCAAACCTTTACTTGCAAGGCTAATGGATGAAAAAGAAAGTTATTATGTGCAATCATCTTCTCTTTTTTCCCTTAGGGAGATACAACATGATTCTATACTCCCTGATCTCTTTGACCTATCTGAAAAGCATTCAAATATCTATTTAAGAATACAATTAAAAAATGCGCTTCATTATCTTTTACATCAGCGTTTTTGATTTTTTTGTACTTGTTAGGATTGGAATATTATTTTTCGATAATATCTATAGTGCTTTATTTTAAAAAATTAAATTTAATACTATTTTATTTTTTCTTTATAGCAAATTCTTCTTTTGTATTTAGTGCTTTTGAAAAAAAGGATTATATATCTATAAAGACTTTTTTAAATAAATATTCTAAAATAAAATTCTCTTGGCAGCCGCTTAATTTAACTTTTAATCTATCTAAAAAGAATTTAAAAGGTAAATTCCAAATTGATTCCAATTTTTATATTTTTAATAGAGATCACTTCAAGTTAAGCAAACCCCCTATTTATTACAATGATCAAATATATCTTCCCTTGGAATTGAGTGAACAACTCAGAGAAAAATTTAGACTTAAAAAAGAAAAAAATCATACACCACCTACTGTTCGGGATGTTGATAAAACACCAAAGAAGATTTCATCGAAAACTCTTGGTAAACAGAAAAACCTACCTAAAAATAAAAAAATTGATTTTATAGTACTGGATGCAGGTCATGGAGGAAAAGATCCAGGTGCCCATGGGCATAATGATATAATGGAAAAAAAAATCACTCTAAAATTATCTAAATATATCGTAAAGATATTAAGAAAAAAGTTTCCGGATACAAAAGTAATATTGACCCGTTCAACAGATAAATTTCTTGGTTTAGAAAGAAGAAGTAAAATGGCCAACTCTTATCAAAGCAAGAATAAATTAGGTATTTTCATTAGTCTGCATTGCAATGCTAGTTTTTCTCCCAGGGTGCGTGGATTTGAAATATATTATTTGGCCCAAAATCCAAGTAATGAAGAGGCCAGAAGAGTCATGATCAGAGAAAACCAAACTTATAAGGGAAAAAAATATGTCAAAGAATTTGAGTCTTATTTGATCAAGAATACTATTCAACGGGAAAGTAAATCCCTTGCCATGCAGCTCCATCGTTCTTTTAATGACTATTTTAAAGGAATGATCCGTAGCAGAGGAATCAGAAAAGCAGATTTTGTGGTTCTAAGAGGAGTTCTTATGCCTGCCTTGCTGATTGAATTAGGGTATTTAACAAATGCATATGAGGCAAAAATCTTGAGAAGTAGTAGATTTCAAATAAAAGTAGCCCATGCTATTGCAAAAGGAATTAAAAACTTTATTCTGAACAAAAATAAATCTTACATAATCGCGCATGCTGATTAAATTTAAAAGTTTTTTTTCTAAATTTTTTCAAAGACTTTCTGAACCCTTATTTATTTTTCGCCTGTCCTGTGTAATTTTAGTGACCGATTGCCTTATTTTTTGGTTTCTTGGATCAATCAATCCATTACAATTATTAAATCCATTAAAGTTTTTAAAATCAAGCTCTGTGGATGATAGGGAGTTTCTAAAATTGTATTATCCCTCTTCCCTTGAATTAAAGCAGAATGGCAAAGGTAAAAATACTGAAGAATTAATACTCGTTCAGCAAAAAGTGTATCAATTGTCTGAAGAAGATTCTAAAGATCGGGATCATAGATTGGCTCAAAATGCATGGTACATTTTACAAGAGCTTAGTTTAAGCCCCTCAAATTTAAAAATAAAACGTGTTTTTAAAAATATTGACCTGATCAAATCTTTATGGGTTCAAAAAAAAACTCTTATCGTTCATCTCAATTCTAATATTTGGCAACAATATAATAAAAAAAAACAAAGACTGATCAAGAAATCCATTCTAAAGTCTGTTACAGAGAATATTTCTCATTTAAAAAGAGTCACTTGGGTTTCATCTTAAAATATGTATTTCAAACGCATTCAAGATCAAATTTACTGGGAAGATATCCATTTATCCGAAAGGATACATCAGATACGTAATTTTCTTGATAACGAATATAATTTTTCAGGTCCTTTCTTCCTATATCATAAAGATATACTACATGATAGAATAAAATATCTTTTTGGCCAATTGAAAGGACATTCAATTTATTTCTCTGTAAAATCTTTGTCTAATATTCATATTCTTAAAGAGGTACATAATCATGCTAATATAGGAGTCGATGTTGTTTCTAAAGGAGAAATAATCAGGGCTAAGAAAGCTGGTTTTACGGGAGAGAATATTTTATTCGCCGGTGCTGGTAAAACGGATGATGAGCTAGAATTTGCCATCCAAAACAATATTAAAAGTTTTCATGTAGAATCCATCTCTGAATTGAAAAAGATACAGATGAAGGCTTCTGAAACAGGCAGATCGATCAAAATTGCATTAAGGATAAATCCAAATATATCCATAGGCGCGCATGAATACATAAAAACAAGCGAGATAGGAAGCAAATTTGGAATAGACCTATCAGATACTCCCACCGCTCTAAAAATCATTTCTTCTACGAATAATCTGACTCTAATTGGTCTGCATATTCATTTAGGTTCTCAGATCATGACAGTAGAACCTTATCGAAAGGCACTTCTTTTTTTATTCGATATCGCAAAGAATATTGAAAAAGAAGGGAAAATAGACATTCAATACATTTCCTTAGGAGGTGGCTTTGGAATTGATTATTCTTCCATTTTCAAGGATCAAAAATGTGAGTATTTCCCTTTAAATGAATTATTGACAGAAATTAAAAAAGAAGTCCATAAACTCAATGCACAAAAATATCAGATATTTTTTGAGCCTGGTAGATTTTTAACCGCTCCCATTGGAATCCTGGTTTGTAGTGTTTCTTATATCAAATCCAAACCTCAAAAAGATATTATCATTACAAATGCTGGTATCACTGAATTGCTCCGACCTGCCTTATATGGGGCAGAACATCCTGTCTTGAATCTAACTAAAAGGTCTTCTGAAAAGAAAAGATATGATATAGTTGGGCCTATATGCGAAAATAGTGATTTCTTGGCAAAAAATATAAAATTAGAAGAAGTCAAAGAAAATGATACATTGATCATTTTGTATTGCGGAGCATATTCATCTGTGATGAATTTTAATTATAATACAAGGCCTCTTATTCCTGAAGTACTGGTTGATAAGAATACTTTTCGTATCATCAGACGACCTCAAAAGATAGAAGATATTTTAAGCCTGGAATTATGAGAGAGTGATCTAACTTTTAAGTGCTTTTTTTTCGCTAGAATAGATATCAAACATATCTAGTAATTCTACAACCTCAAAAACTTTCAGAACACTTTTATTCAAATTACAAAGCTTTAACTTTCTTTTTTCTTTTGTTAGGTCTCTCAGAAATGAAACAATGATGCGTAAACCACTGGAAGAGATATAATCAACCTCTTTCATATTCAATATAACATTTTGGGAAATATATTTATCCAGTACTTCTGCTATCTTTGCCTCAACATCCAGACTCATATGAGCATCCAGTCTCCCTTCCAGATAAATAATTAAATGATCATTTTGTAGTCGATCTGTCTTATAGCCCAATTATACCTCCTCAGTATTTTAAACTTGATCAATACTATGAAAAATAGCTTGTCAAAGGACCTCTTAATATATTGAAGTTACTTTGTACAGTAAAATTTACATGATCAATAGAAAACGAAATACAAATCAAAAAAGGGCCATTTTAATTGGTAGTTCCTCTTATTTAAATGAAGTTGTTCTAGCCATTAAAAAGAACGATCTATATGATATAAAGGTCAGTTCTATTATAGAAGGCACGGAAGGGGCCACTCAGAGAAAATTTTTTTCTATGACCCCTGTTTATCATTCCATTGATATTTTATCTGATCTGATATTCAAGACAAATAGCACAGAGATCATTTTAGCTTTTGAAGAATATATTGCCCCAGACCTTATTAAAAGAATAGTAGAATTGTGCATGGAGGTAAGAGTGAATATCCGGAATGCCGTTTTTTCAGAAGGTAAATTAAAACTACATTCTTTAAATCCAGAAGATCTTTTTTGCAGCAAACCAATCGACCTGGATCACTATTCAATTGAAAATATGATCAAAAATAAAGTGGTATTGGTTACAGGGGCGGGAGGTTCTATTGGCTCAGAGTTATGTAAACAAATAGCTTCTTATCAGCCAAGAAAACTCATTTTTTATGAAATTACAGAACTATTTCTTTATCATTTAGTATCTGATTTTCAGTCTGAATACCCTGGTATAAAATTTCAATCTATTCTAGGAGATGTGCAAAACAAAGAACAACTAGAATGGGTCATGGCAAATATGAAACCAAATATAGTATTTCATGCTGCTGCCTATAAACACGTTCCCATGATGGAAGAGAATCCAATTTCGGCTATTCATACCAATATAAGGGGAACATGGTACATTGCAAATCTTGCCCTGAAGTACGATATAGATAAATTTGTTTTTATCTCTACGGATAAAGCAGTGAATCCTGCTAATGTAATGGGTGTTAGCAAAAGAATATGTGAATTAATATGTCGTCACATGCAGACCAAAAGTTTAAAAAGTAAATTCATTGCCGTTCGATTTGGTAATGTACTGGGAAGCGCTGGAAGTGTAGTGGAAAGATTTAAAAAACAAATACTTCAAGGAGGCCCTATCACAGTCACGCATCCTGAAATAAAACGTTATTTTATGTCAATCACAGAGGCAAGCCAATTGGTAATGCAGGCAGGAGCTATTGGAAATGGGGGAGAAATATTTGTTCTAGATATGAAAGAACCAGTGAAAATATTAGATTTAGCCAAAAAAATGGTCTTCTTAGCTGGTCAGGTTCCTGAAAAAGATATTGAAATCGTATTCACCGGACTTAGACCAGGTGAAAAACTCTATGAAGAACTTTTAACCGATGCGGAAGCCACCATGGCCACCACTTCCCCTGGAGTAAGGATCGCCAGGATGACTTCCTATCCTCGTGATCTTAGTAAAGAACTGGATAAAATATTTCAATTACCCTATAATACAGATTTTGAAAAGGTGATCGAATGTTTAAAAAAATTAGTTCCTGAAATGCAAATCAAAAAGAAGCAGCCAACAGCAAATCTAAAAATATTAAAGAGTAGGTCTATTATAGGGTAAAATGATAGTTAAGTTTTTTTACCCAAAAGACTTATTAAGTGGAATCATTATTCACAATATATTAAGATCATTTGCTGGTATTTTACTTTTCTCATTCTTTATACTATTCAATTTACAGACCACTTTATTTTCAGCGGATGGTTATGAACAAAAAAAGAAAATTGAATTCAAATCACTAGATGGTCTGCTCATTACCGCTGACCTTTATTTTAATGGCGATACAAATAAAAAATTCATTTTATTATTTCATCAGGCAGCTTCTAGCCGGGGTGAATATAATAAAACTGCTCTTCAATTGTATAAAATGGGATTCAATTCTATGGCCATTGATCAACGCTCGGGACAGGAAATAAATCGAATCGTTAATCAAACCGCTAAAAGAGCCTTCAAGAAGAATTTTAAAACTCATTATTTATCCGCAGAAATGGACATATCTTCTGCAATTGAGTACGCAAAGAAAAAATTAAAAGTAAAAAGGCTGTTACTATGGGGGAGCTCATATTCTGCATCTCTGGTTTTAAAAATAGCAGGTGAAGCAAAATATAAATATACTGGGGTGGTCGCTTTTTCGCCAGGAGAATATTTCGGAAAGTCAAATTTTATAACAAATTATGCTCAAAAAATTCAAGTGCCCGTCTGGATTACATGTGCTAAAAGGGAAATAAAAAGAACAAGGAAATTATTTAATGTAATTCCTTCCAAAAAGAAGATATTTTTTCAGCCTAAAAATCAGGGAGCCCATGGCTCAAAAGCATTGTGGAAGAATAATCCGGGTTACAAACAATATAGAAAATCATTGTACAGGTTTCTTAGAAGTTTGTGAATTCAAATACTCTACAAGGCCCGGAGAAAAGAGTTTATCAACATCTATAGAAACAAAAATGGTCTCAAGATGATTTTTTCATTCAAATGAATGAGGATCATACCTCTGCCTTTGCGAGTACCTGCCCTACACTAACCTTTCCTGGAGAATGAATATAAATATGTTTTAACTTGCCCTCTTGTGGTGCTTCTAAAGAAAAGACTGCCTTATCACTGGTAAGATCGCATAAATCCTCTCCTTTTTCAAAAACATCTCCTTCTTTCTTATGCCATTTAACTAATTTAATCAAATCAGAATCGCCAATATCAGGAACTTTGAGTGAAATTATTTTTTTACCAGACATAGATCAGAGTAATGCAAATCTATTACGAAAATTATGACACAGATAATGATGCAGGACTTGAAAAATTCTTTTTAATATCCGAATTATTCTTAATGGCTTGGATCGTTTGTAAAGAGATGGATAATATTTCTATGTCTTTGTGATTCGATACAATAGGTTTTTTCCCCTCTACAATACATTCGTAAAAATGTTTATGTTCCCCCTTTAAAGGATTTTCTTTATGGATATATAATTTTTCTACAAAACACTCTTGAGAATATTTAACTTCTTCATAAGTCATCAAATAGGCACTGGCCGCTTGACGATATATTTCTATATCCTGGTTTGCATAGTTCAAGAAAATTAAATTTTGATTCTGAGTGATCGTAAGAGTCCTTTCTTTTTTTTGGCTGACCCTGGATGCGATTAGATTCGCAATGCAATTATTTTGAAAAGTAATATTGATCATGGCAATATCTTCATATGGAGATTCAATGGAGCGTCCCATACTGCTTATAGAAGTAATGGAAGATTTTACTAAATTTAATACAATGTCCAGATCATGGATTAAAATATCCAGTACAACTCCCACATCCTGAATGCGAGGGGTAAAAGGAGATAATCTTCTTGCTTCAATTAGAAGAGGGTCAGTTACAATTTTATGCAGTTCAATTACAGCGCCATTGAATCTTTCTACATGACCTACTTGCAATATCTTGCCTTGTTCATCCGCTAATTTAACGAGTTCCTCTGCTTGCTCTACGGTCTCAGTAATTGGTTTTTCTACTAATACATGACAACCAGACTCCAGGGCCCGGCGAGTATATTCATAGTGATTTTTTGTGGGTACCGCAATGGTTACAGCATCCACTTGTTCTAGCATTTTGTCAATATGGCTAAATTTTTTAACTTCATATTTATTGCTTATCTGCTGACATTTTCTTTGATCTATATCATAAATTCCTACAACCTTATGAGTGCGTAAGGTTGTCAGTACATTTACATGATACTGCCCCATGTGGCCTACTCCAATTACTCCCATTTTTAACTTAGGTTTCTGGCCCATAAACTATTCTTCGTAAATAAAGATCAATAAATTAACAAATTATACTCGGAAACGACTAAATATTCCTGAGCTATGCTGTAATTCTTGTTCTAACTCCTTGGCTAGCTTTCTTGCTTTTGTACTAAGAGATTTTGGAATAACCAAATTTACCTTTACCAGAATATCTCCATAGCGGCTTGGACTTGACATCATTGGTAATCCCTTATTTCTTAATCTAAAACTTGTGTCTGGTTGGGTTCCTGGAGGTATTTTTAATTTTACATGGCTATCCGTTAATGTCTTCACGTCGACTTCTCCTCCTAAAATAGCTGTGGTTACAGGTATATCCGCCTCTGTCAGTAGGGTAATTCCATCTCTTCCAAAATCAGGATGTCTTTTTATTTGAAGCACAACATAGAGATCCCCCGAAGGAATTCCAGCAGGCCCTGCCTCTCCTTCACCGGTAATTTTCAATCTGGTTCCTGACTCCACACCCTTTGGAATGCGCACATTCAGCGTTTTTTTACGATGAACCAGACCGCTTCCATTACATGTGTAGCAGGGAGAGGCAATGATATGTCCAGAACCTCTGCATTCGGTACATGTAGTTGCAATAGAAAAAAAGCCAGAACTTTTTCTTATTTGGCCACTACCCTTGCAAACATAGCATACGGTTTCTTTGCCGTCTTTAGAACCAGTGCCTTTGCAGTCAGAGCAATGTTCATCACGCGGAATTCGGATATTTATTTCTTTACCATAATATACATCTTCCAGATCAATTTCTAGATTATAACGTAGGTCTGCCCCTCGCCTGGATTCACGGCGCCTATTACCCGAACTAAAGCCTCTGGAAAAGAAATTTTCAAATAGATCCTCAAAACTACTACCAGAAAATATATCTGAAAAATCCGTATAAGCTGTATGTCCAAAACCATTGCCTTGGGAAGCAGATCCTGAAACACCCGCATGACCAAATTGATCATATAGATTACGCTTTTTTTCATCACGCAATACTTCGTAGGCTTCTGTGGTTTCTTTAAATTTTACTTCGGCATCTCTATTGCCTTTGTTGCGGTCAGGATGATATTTTAAAGCAGATGACCTATAAGCTTTCTTAATTTGATTTAAAGATGCATTCTGGGGGACACCTAATACTTCATAATAATCTCTTTTTTGTGACATGGATGCACCTTATTTAATGTTACTTTGAAAATGCTATTTATTATCGTCTTCAACTTCTTCAAATTCTGCTTCAACTACCTTTTCGTCTTTTTTACTATCTTTTTCTGAAGATTCTTTTTCTGTTTCTTTTGTTTCTTCTCCAGTATTCTCTGAAGCCTGTTGGGAACCAGCTCCTTCCTGATCTTGAGAATATAATTGACTTCCGTAGCGATTTAAAATTTCAGATAGTTTTTGTTTAGCAGAATTTATTTGAGTTAAGTCTTTACTCTGTAAAGCATTTTTTGCCTCGGAGATCACATTTTCAATTTCGCTTTTAATGGAATCATCTAAATTAGAGGCAGATCCAATAGCTTTTTCCGTTGAATAGATCACATTATCCAATTCATTGTAGGCTACAGCCACCCCCGCGGCCTTTTTATCTTCTTCCGCGTGCGCTTCTGCATCGTCGATCATATTCTTGATCTCTTCTTCAGAAATTCCTCCTGCCGATTCTATACGTATTTTTTGTTCCTTATTCGTCTTAAGGTCTTTCGCAGATACATGCACAATACCATTTGCATCAATATCAAACCGGACTTCAATTTGAGGGACTCCTCTTGGGGCCGGCGGAATATCAGTCAGATGAAAACGACCTAATGTTCTGTTATTTTTTGCCATTTCGCGTTCTCCCTGAAGAACATGTATTTCTACTGTTGTTTGATTATCTGCAGCAGTAGAAAAAATCTCTTCTCTTTTAGTAGGGATCGTAGTATTCTTAGTGATCATTTTAGTCATCACACCGCCCAATGTTTCAATCCCCAGAGAAAGAGGAGTCACATCTAAGAGCAGAACATCGCTAACGTCACCGGCTAATACGCCTCCCTGGATTGCAGCACCAATTGCAACAGCTTCATCCGGATTAACACTTTTATTTGACTCTTTTCCAAATAATTCCTTCACTTTCTCGCGAACAGCAAGTATTCTGGTAGACCCCCCCACTAAAACAACCTCATTTATTTCCGAAGGACTTACCCCCGCATCTTTCAGTGCACTTTTGCATGGATCTACAGTTCTGGCTACCAAGTCACTCGTTAATTGGTTGAATTTAGCCCTTGTAAGCGTAATATTCAAATGGCGAGGCCCTGACTGGTCTGCTGTTATGAAAGGGATATTAATATCTGATATTTCTTTGCTGGAAAGTTCAACTTTGGCTTTTTCTGCCGCTTCCTTTAAGCGTTGCTGGGCCATTTTATCTTTGCCTATATTAATACCACTTTCTTTTTTGAATTCAGTTACCAGCCAGTCCATGATCTTTTGATCAAAATCATCTCCACCTAAATGCGTATCGCCATTCGTAGATTTTACTTCAAAAACATTGTCGGCTAGTTCCAAAATGGAAATATCAAATGTACCACCACCAAGATCATATACCGCAATCAATTCACTTTCTTTCTTTTTATCAATTCCATATGCCAGCGCCGCCGCAGTAGGTTCATTTATAATTCGAACTACCTCCAGACCCGCAATTTTACCTGCATCTTTTGTAGCCTGTCTTTGCTCGTCATTAAAATATGCGGGGACTGTGACTACTGCCTTATTTATTTTATGTCCTACATAATCTTCAGCCGTCTTGCGCATCTTTTGAAGAATGCGGGCAGATATTTCTTCTGGCCGATATTTTTTATCATCTATATGAATGAGCATAGAATCATTCTGTTCTTTTTTTACCTCATAAGGAACGAATTTCAATTCATTCTGTATCTCACTATATTTTCTACCCATAAAACGCTTTACAGAATGGATAGTCTTGGTTGGATTTGTGATCATTTGGTTTTTAGCGACTTGTCCCGATAGAATCTCATTTTTGTCATTAAAAGCCACTACAGAAGGTGTTGTACGGGTACCTTCTGAGTTTGGGATTACAACGGCTTCGCCTCCCTCTATAATAGAAACACAAGAATTTGTTGTTCCTAAGTCTATACCAATAATTTTTTCTTTTCCCATTTTAATCTCCTTAAATTTATAGTGTTAAGCTATTTTTCACCAAAGCAAATTACTCTTTTGATTTTACATCTTTTTTTTCTTTTTCTTTTGGTTTAATCACCGCCACTCTTGCGGGACGCAATAGTTTATCTTTGAGTTTATACCCTTTTTGATAAACAGTATTCACTTTAGATACCTTCGTATCGTCAGACTCTTTTACATGTAACGCCTCCATTTCCTGAGGATTGAATGGTTCTCCTTCAGGATCATACTCAGTTACTCCATATTTTTCAAACGCATCCATGAATTGCTTGCGGATCATTTTAGCACCTTCTATGAATTTATTTACACTGTGATGATTGTTAATTATATTGCCTTCTAAACTAATAGCAAATAGTTGTTCAAATGCATCTAGTGCAGGGAATATAGAATGCATGATCTTCGAGACCACTATTTCTTCTAATTGAATATTTTCCTGAGCCGTTCTTTTACGATAATTGATAAATGCGGCTCTTTCTCTTAAGAAACTATCTTTAAATTGCTTTACTGATTCATCCAGTTCTTGTATTTTCTTTTCATAATTTTCGGGTGTCTTCTCATCTACAATATTCTCTTGTGAAATTTTATCTTCTTGAGGTAAATCATTTTGACCTTTTTGATTCTTTTCCGAAACCTCTTCAGAAGATAATTCTTCTTTTACTATTTCTTCTAATTTTTCTTTAGTATCCATTTAATGTATTTATTCCTTTTTAAAAGATCAATTATTCAGAAGCTTTATATTATTTAAAATTGCCTTATGATTTATTGATTCAAAAGAATCTTCTTTAGAGGAAACGAATTCATATCTCTCGCTAAGTACTTTCGATAGTAATATGGAGCTATAGTCTATAGTTGGAATTAGTTTATCATAAGGCATCATGCTAGAACCGATCACTCCAAGAGCGCCAATATTTTTCCCACCTATCGAATAACCTTTTGCCAAAACAGATATACCGGATATAAATTCACCGTCAATATTTAGACCGACCTGTGAAGTAACTTCATCAATCCCTCTTAAATGATTTATAGTATCTTTAACAAATTTTTTATCAGAAAGCTTCTCCATTATAAATTCTACCCTGGAAGGATCTGGAAAATATTTTAGTAATTGTTTGTACAAGTTTTTTTCCCCATTTACATAGACTTCCTGATCAGGAGGCTGATAAATCAAATTTTGCAATAATTTAGCCGCCACATCAAGAAGTTCCTGGCTTAGTGAAGAATTCTTAGTTAAGAATGAAATATCTCTATTTTGTAAATTTCCAATCTCATATCCTTTTAGACATTGATTTACATGCCTGCTCACCTTATGCAAATCTTCTTGGTTAACGCTTTGTTCAATTCTTATCTTCTTTTGAAATACAGAGCCCGAATTACTTACCATGATCATCAATATCATGTTTTCTAAAACAGAGATCAATTCAATGTGATGAATGATACTTTCAGTAGGAATAGGAGCTAATACAACGGCTGCATTTTTTGAAATGGATGATAAAAGATGGGCTGTATGTTGCAATAATTTATCTAATTGCAACTTGGCTTTTTTGTAGAAAGTTTCCAGCTTTTCTTTTTGATGTAGAGTTATTTGATAAAAATTAGTTAGCTCATCTATATAAATTTGAATGGCTCTATCTGTAGGGATCCTTCCCGACGAAACATGGGGACTTCTTAGAAAGCCTATCTGCTCTAGAAAAGACATTTCTTTCCGAACAGTGGCCGTAGATACATCTTTCATATATTCATTTACAATGATCTGAGAACCCACAGGTTCGCCTGTAAGAAGATATTCACTCACAGTAGCCCTAATAATTTCAATTTGTCTTGCTGTAATATTTTCTTTCATATCAGACATAAATCTAGCACTCTTTAGCCTAAAGTGCTAATATTGTATTCAATCCAATATGTCAACTACTTTTTATAAATCAAACCACTGATATACAAAAAAAATACAATATCCTCACAACTATATTTCCAGCTAAAAATAAGTATTTATCACTTCCTGATTTTCCACTTTCAGATAATAAAAGACTATGCAAAAGAAAATTTTTTGCCAAATCGTCTTAGATTGTTACCTTTTGCATGCTGTTTCTCCCAGCTGTGACCCCGTATAAAAAATGGCTTTTATTAAGATCATTTGTACCACATTTTGGGTAAAAACATAGCCATCACCGGAAATAATTCTAAACGACCTAGTAACATAAAAAGACTTAATATCCATTTTGCATGATCCGGCAAAAAGCCATAATTATAAGTAGGCCCTATCTTTGAGAGTCCAGGACCTACATTGCCTAAACAGGCAATACTCATACTCGCAATAGAACCATAGTCCAGGTCTGTAAAGCTTAATAGAAATATACCTGCAAAATATACTAAAAGATAAATGATCATAAAGGCATTTATCGTAACAGTGGCTTCTTTGGTTAAATAATCATCTCCAAATCTTACGGTAAAGATCCTTCTGGTATGTATGGCTCTTCTGATCTCTGCGCTTGCTTCTTTGAACATGACTGCAATACGAATTATTTTAACCCCCCCTGTAGTGGAACCTACCATTCCTCCTAAAAACATTATCATTAAAATAAGATTTCTGGACATCCCTGGCCATTTATCAAAATCTTCTGTAGCAAAGCCAGTACCAGTTAAGATAGAGATCACAGTAAAAGTGGAATACCTGAATATTTCAGATATTTCACTATAAACGGCCGCCTGGTAAAGGTCATAAGATACTAATAAGACCAAAGAAAGGGTGATCAATGAATAGTACCTGAATTCAATACTTTGGAAGTATGCCCTGAAATTACCATTCAATAATTTATAATGGAGTGAAAAATTGCAGCCAGATAGAAACATGAAGACAAATATGATGATCTCAAAAGAAAGATAATTTGCATGAAAATGAGATTGACTATTGGAATACGACCCTATAGAACCATCTAAGGGTGAGAAGCCCCCCGTAGAAATAGTACTGAATGCATGGCAAATTGCCTCAAAGAGGTCCATCCCGTTTAAAAAGAGCAATAATATCTGAGAAAGTGTAAAAATTAAATAAGTGATATAAAGACTTCTGGTGCTTTGGGCGATCGTGGGCATGGCCTTGCTTGTCATAGGGCTGGCACCTTCCCCCATGGATAATTGCATCCCTCCTTTAGCACCTAATGCTGGTAGAATAGCCAATGTTAAAACAATAATTCCTATACCACCCAACCATTGAGTAAAACAACGCCATAATAGTATAGTATACCCTTTACCTTCGATTTTACTCATAATGGTGGCACCGGTAGTCGTAAAACCACTCATGCTCTCAAAATAGGCATCTGCAAAATTGCTGGTCGCCCCGGAAAAATAAAATGGTAGAGCCCCTATAAGAGCTACAAGCATCCAACCGATACTAGCAACCGCAAAGCCTTCTCTATAGGTTATTTTATCTATTTGGCTGCGGCCTGTAAAAAAACGGATTATTAAACCCACGATCAAACTTGCCAGAAAGCTAGCTAAAAATACTGTTTCTTGATTCTCCAAAGGATAAATAAAAAGCGCAATCAGAAAAAAGATAAATAGAAAAATAGAATTTAAGATCAAAAGATGACCAAGTATAGAAAAGAGGACTTTGTACTGCATTTAATAAGAATTTAAAATATTTCTGGCTTCCTCGCGTATAATAAATTTTTTATGTTTTTTAGAAAGCCTTCTTATCCTTCTCTTTACCTTTGTATTTTTAAATTTACTTAATTCTCTTAGAACAACGATCAATTCAATGTCTGTTGTACAATTGAATGATCTTTCAAAGAGATAGGGCAATGTTCTGGAATCATTATACCATGTCAGAGTACGTAATATCTGTCTTAATACATTTGGGTTTTTTTCATTGATCCTTCGAAGAACTACTAAATAATATTTTTTCTGCATCCTTTCTATATCATAAGACCTTATCATTTCATAGGCTTTCTCTCTAACGAGCCAATCTTGATCCCCTATCATACTCATAACAATTTTAAGAGTCTCAGGCTGGCTTGATCTTATCTGAAATAATTTGAGTGATTGAAGACGTATATTGGCGCTAGAATGTTCTAATAACTTTTTATATAGACTCTCGAACTTAAAATATTTTGATCTTTCTATATATTTCAGACCAGCATAGATGACATTTGAATATTGATCCTGCAGGCTTTTCTCTATGATAATATGTTCGCTTTTATTATAAGGAGGAGAATCCAGATCATTTAAATACTCTACTTTTTTTTGCCAATTATAGGTTAAAAATTCACCTGGATTTACATTGGGTTTATTGATCTTGAATACAGTTTGACATCGAGTAAAAATGAAAATAATATATAAGATAAAAAAAGCTTTGTATCCTTTCATACAATTCTTATATGGTTTATTCATATGAATATCTAACCTATACAGCAATTCAATACATTTAATCAATTAAAATATTTATGATATTATTGTAGAAACCAATGCCGTTAGGCTGTACTTTGTACACATATGAGCCTGTGCCTCAACACAGAAGAATAATTTACTACATTGTAATCTATTTCTTGTGTACTTCTCTACGGGCTTGTCTTTGCAAACGAATAAAGTCCGCAATAAGGTCATCCGATTCTTTCGAAGAAATTTTATAGCCACTGATTTCTTTACCAGGAAGTTTATCTTCTTTGCGGTCAAGGTTTATACTTGAGGATAAATAATCCAAAATTGCCTGTTTCATTACCTCTTTACGAGTCTCCCATTCTGATTTCTTGTGTGTACTTAAATCAGAAGCATTTGCCTTGATTTTAGTTCCATCTACAGAAAAGAATTCATGTCAATTGTATCCAAAAGCTTAACAAATGCATAAATTTCGTGATTCTTATCAAGATTATCTCCCAAAGTACGGGAAAACATCATAAGTTGGTCTCTATCGCTTTGTGCAAATCTATTGTTCATGGGACATAAAAAATAAAAAACAACCTCTGGTAAAGGACGCTTAGAGAATAAAAATTTTACTTATTTAAAAAAGCTGAACTGGGGATTTTATACTCGTTCTTTTCAAAAATGTAAATGTTTTTAAGTTGGCGCACAGGCTCGCAGGTTGAAGGTTTTTATAGAAATATTTTTAAATTTGTTAGTTACTTTTTAGATTATTTTTCCATAATGGTCAATCTTATAAAAAGGAGGTGTAAATTTATATGAAATTGTACGTTGGTAATTTACCTTACTCAACCACTGAAAATGAATTAGAAAAAATTTTCAGTGAATTTGGTATGGTTCTTTCTTCAAAAATTATTTTTGACAAGTACAGTGGACGATCCAGAGGCTTTGGCTTTGTTGAAATGGAAAATATGGAAGATGCAAATAAAGCGATTTCCGAACTACATGGCAAAGAAATGAATGAAAGAACTCTGGTTGTCAACGAAGCTCGTGAAAAAGAAAGAAATAATAGGCCTAAAAAATCACATAAAGGTCAATGGTAGTTTTCTATGTATAGTCCACTATTGTATTTTTATTTCTAAAATACAAAGTTAGCAAACATATTAACTGATAAACGATCAATAATGGTTTTATGGAACAACTCCTAATTAGAATTTTTAAGCAGGAGTGATAAAGCCAATTGATGAATACGAGGTTTTCGGAGAAAAGTAGTGATTTTCATCACATCACAAGACAAAGGTCAAACAATATCCAAAATTTTGGTTCTATACTCTTTGTGAAAGAATATTCGGGTTAGAGTTTTTTGCATGTAAGGCAAAAAGGAGGAAGTCTGGCAAAGACTCTCCCGGTTTATTTTGAATTATTATATGCTGAATGAATATTAATTTCAATGTTCTATGCTATATGGAAATTTCTTCCAGAATAGTTTTGTTTTCTTTAAATACCAATTGAAATATTTTTAGATTCATTTCTTTTTTTTTCTGGTTGATAAAATTTTCTAATCCAAATAAATCCGTAGTAGTAACGAAGGCCTGGCCTATTTTATTTAAGAAACTAATGAATCTTGCTCTTCTGGTGACATCAATTTCATTTAGAACATCATCAATTAAGATTACGGGAGTTTCGTTGGTCATGGATTTAACATAATCAAATTGGGCCATTTTTAAAGCCAGTACAACAGTACGCTTTTGCCCTTGGGAAGCAGTCTGCTTTAAATCCATATCCTTATCATTTGATAAGCAAATGCGAATACGATCTCTATGTATTCCTTTATTTGTATGCTTATCTCTTATATCTTGGGGAGTTGAGTCTTGCAGATTTTCAAAATATACTTCTGCTTCATTCCCATTTTTAATAGAGGGATCATATTTCAATATCCAATTATCTTTTTGGGCGGATATTTCAGCAACATATTTATAGAAGAGAATTTGAAATTTTTCTATGAATTCCACTCTCTTTTTTTGTATATTGGCCCCCGAATTTGTTATTTGGCGGTTTATACTAGAGAAATATGTTTGATCATAATTAGAAGGATAACTCTTTTTAAACATTTGCGATCTCATATTCAATATCCTGCGGTATCTTTGTAGATGCTTTAAATACTGACGATCCAGAGACGAGATCACCATATCCACAAAATTTCTTCTGGCCTGTGGAGTTGTATTTATAATAGAAATATCATCAGGAGAAAAAATAACTGTTTGGAACTTACCTATAAAGTCGGCGGCTTTTTCTATTTTTTCTTTATTAAAGAATAAACTTCTTGAATGAGAACCAGAAGAACCTCCATAGCCAATATGCAATTGATTTTTCCCAGCCTTGTTCAAGTATTCCAGATCAATTGTATAAAAATCATGATCCCAAGAGATAATATCCTTTTCTGAATTAGTTCTAAAAGATTTTAGAATATTGGCTAAAGAAATAGCTTCTAAAATACTAGTCTTACCAACTCCATTTTTTCCAGTGAAAAAAACTAATTGAGCATCTATATCCAAGTCTAATTTTTCATGATTGCGGAATTGGTTTAATTTGAGTTTGGTTAGCTGGATAGGAAAAAAATCCATCGCCTGCGTTGTATAATATGTAAAGAAATAATTACGCTTTCATCGGCATGATCAATGCGATAAAATCTTTATCTTCAGGCTCATAAGTGATGATCGGTTTATTTTCATTTTTAATCTTTATCTGTAGATTTGGAGATTTTATGCATCTTAATATATCCATTAGATAAGATGCATTAAAGCATATTTGCATGGAATCCCCTTCATAATTTAAGGGAAGTTTAATGTCTGCCTGACCAACATCAGGTGTATTTGAGCTGAAACTAAGCTCTCCTCTTTGGATTAACATTTTTATCTGAAAAGAAGGCTTCTCTGTCATTACCATCACCTGTCTTAAGGCACCTAAAAGACTTTCCTTGTCTAGATCAAACTGCATTTCAGTGTCTTCTGGAATAACTTTTTTATAATCAGGAAATTTTCCTTCTAATAGTCGGCTGGATAATTCAGAATCTCCCACCTTGAAAAAAATATCTCTTTGTTCAACTCCCAATTGAACCTCTGTATCCATATCTAGAATACGCTTTAATCCATTGATCGCCTTTTTATGTACTACAATATCTTCCGTTTCATCCTGAGCGAATTTAATATTTGTTCCCACTTTTCTACTTATAGCTGCCAATCTCCTTCCATCTGTACCGATAAGGCTTAATTGATCTTCATTAGCCTTAAAACAGATTCCATTGTATATATAGCGGTTATCTTCTTGAGATATGGAATACTCTGTTTTAAGGATCATTTCGGATAAAATATCGCTTGGGATAGTAAAAAGATTTTCATCTGGGATTCTATTTAAACCTGGAAATTGGGATTTGTGACTACCATTCATTTTATATCTGGCAGAATGTTCACCACTTCCTTCTAAGGTAACTCTATATACTTTTCCAGCTTCATCATCATGCTTTTCTTCTTTTTCTTCACCCTCTTCTGTTTGGACTGTTAAAGTAATTTCTTCTGCATTGATTTGTTTTGAAATTTCATTTAGTTTTCTTGCGTTTAAGATCAATTCGCCTTTTTCTACATTCGAAACGGGTATACCTATGCATACCGTATTCTCCATATCAGAGGCAGTTATATTTAGCTTATCTTCATCCACAGAAAGAAGTACATTAGAAAGAAGAGTTTGATTATTCCTGACAGGAATGATATCCTCAAAACGACTCATTGCTTTTTCCAATATATTTTTATTAGTAGAAAAGCATATCATATTTTTATACCAATGTCTACCAGTGTCTTGGAACGGGTTGTACGATAAAGAAAAAAAAATATTCATTCTACTTTTTTTATCTCTTGGAAATAAAGTAACACATCCTATATTGCAGGTATGATCCGTTAAAATATTCTGCCTTTAAAAATGAATGAAAGCCTTTACACAGCAGACATATCAAGATTCTAACTTTTGGCTTCTCGTAAATTATAAATAGTTTCTATAATGCTACTTTTAATTAAGAAATAATGAATAAAAATACTTTCAAGACAGAGTTTTAATCTATTTTAGTCCTTTGATCTATGGTAAGACTATCAGTCATTATCCCCACTTATAATGAAAGAGAAAATATACCCTTTCTCATTAAAAGAATAGAAAAAGTGCTCCCAAGAAATATTTTTGAGATCATTATTGTGGATGATAATTCACCAGACAAGACTTACGAAGTGGTACAGGACATTGCTTCTAAAAAGACGTGGGTGAGAGGCATCCGCAGATTCAATTCTTTTGGACTTTCTTCTGCCATTATTTCTGGTTTCTCTGCCGCAAAAGGTGATTATTTTCTGGTAATGGATGCGGATATGCAGCATGATGAAAAGATACTACCTGATTTCATAAAGGCATTTGAAGATGGAAGTGACATCATAGTAGCAAGCAGAAAATCACATGGGGGTAAAATAGAACAATGGGCTGCCTGGCGTAAGTTATTATCCTGGATTGCTTCTAAAATGGCCACTATACTGCTTCCTATACAGGTTTCAGACCCACTGAGTGGCTATTTTGGTATACGCAGAAATGTATTTAATGATCTGGCCCTTAGAATTAAACCAAGAGGGTTCAAAATACTATTAGAGTTTTTAGCCCATTCGAAAGGGTATAAAATCTCTGAAATAGGCTATACTTTCCGACCCAGGCAACATGGAGAAAGCAAACTTTCTGCAAGTGTAGTATATAATTATTTAAGAGCCATCTATGATTTGAGTATAGGAAAATTCATTCCTTTAGAATTCATAAAATACTCCATTGTAGGTTTAAGCGGTGTTCTGGTAAATCAAGCTGGACTATGGTTCTACAAAGAAAAAATGCTATTTTCGGATCAAGTATCTTTGATCATTGCAATTGAGTTAAGTATCATATCTAATTTCTATATAAATAACTACTGGACATTCAAAGAAAATAAAATCAGAGGGGGTGCTAAATCTATTGTAATTGGCCTATTAAAGTTCAATATGATCTGTCTAATAGGAGCTTTGATCAATTACTCAACAGCCCTTTATTTAACGTCTAAACTCTATTTAAGTATTTACATAAGTAATTTCTGGGGTATTTTATTGGCCACATTATGGAATTATCTTATCAATGTGAATTTTACCTGGAAAACATTAAAATGAAAATAAAATGATAATTCTCTGTTCATGATAAATCTATTATTATGCGTTAGTTTATTTCTTCTAACAAAATGCAATTGGTATGAGCAGTCCTATACATATAGCAAAAAGGTCAGTAAAAGAATATTTCATTCTAGTACGGAGGAAAAACTTAAACCCACAATATGGGATATTGGCGATACGACCGTTTCAAATGAAGACAGATATGATCTTTTTTTAAAACATATTAAAGACCTTAGAGGGGGGTATTTTGGGGTCGGATCCATTCAAAATCTAACTTTTTCAGCTTGGGCAAAGTCTGATTGGGTTTGGCTGATGGATTTTACTCGTATTGTGGTGGCTGTAAATAAAATCCATATAGCATTTTTAAAAAACGCACTAAACCCTGAGGAGTTTGATGAATTATGGTTAAAGAAGAATAGTAAAAGAGCGAAAAGAATTCTTAAAGAAGAGTATGGGGACGAGATAGATTATCCATTTATTTCCAGTAAAATGGAAATTGCCAGAAACTATTTTCAGCAAAGAGCCAGACTCATGAAAAGACTCGCTCTAAAAAGAAATTATACAATTTGGCTAAAGGATCAGCAAGATTATGATCATCTTCGAAAATTGGCTCTTAGGGGTAGGATACGGTCTCTGAAAGGCGATATCGCTGGAAAAGTAACTGTTTCAGGCATTGCAAAAGCCGCAAAAAAAATGCAAGTGCCTTTAAGAGTCATCTATTTTTCTAATGCAGAAGAGTATTTAAAATACTCTTTTAAGAAGAAAGGATATGATATACATGGTTATTCCAAGCAATTCAGATCCAACTGGATTGCCATTCCTACTGATGAGCTTTCAGTTATAATACGCACCTTCTCACAATCAAATCATATATACACCTGGCCTGAGGATTCTCATCATTCCACAAACAAAGGCTTTCATTATAATATTATGTCTGTTAAACTATTTAAGGATTGGTTACTCTATAAAGGGCATGTAAGTGTAGCTATCCTTATGGAAAATAGCCATGTATTTAGAGAAAAAGGTTATAGCATTATAAAAAAGAAGCCCCCTTCACCAGCTGCCTTATGAGTGAATCATTTTTTTCTATTAGATATTAGCACACTCCAGTTTCTATAAGTGGAGACTGTTATCCTTAATAACCAACAAATACCAAACTTCTTTTTTAAAAATAAATCAGGGAACTTTGAAATACATAAATGGATGAAAAGTATCACTGCCTTGTAATATATCCATCATCATGTATTATTAATTTACTCTTGGGAAAATCAGATCTGCTTAATTTTTGGATCAATCTAATGGATCTTTTTTTATGGTCATACAATGGGATACCATTAGAATTCAAATAAGCAGGGATCAATTTGCCCGAATAGAATTCACCATTTGATTTTAGTTCCGTTCGTAAAATATAGGAAAGTCCTTTTGGCCCTTTTAAACTAAATACTTTATACCCAACAAAATTGCCTAATGAATATGCTATCAATCTACCTCTGTATATTTCCAATGCTCTGGGTACATGTGGGCCATGTCCTAGTATTAGATCTGCTCCTTTTTGGATCATTAAATGAGAAAATTTCACCAGATTCCCTCTGTTTTCACCATAAAAAATTTCGCTTTTATTTCGAGTATGTATGGCTTTACTTCCTTCTGCACCAGCATGCATGGATACGACTATAATATCTGCCTTTTGCACCGCGCGTTTTACCAGAGATGCAGCATGAGCCATCGAATTCACAGAATTAAATTGACTCGTATATCCAAATGCAATGAACGCAATTTTTATTCCCTTTCTGCTTATATATTGAATATCTCCTTTACCCCCTACGGGTACAATACCCGCTTTTCTCAGATATTTTGCGGTATCTGTAAATCCTTTCTTGTAGAAGTCAAAGGAATGATTATTTGCAATGCTCAACACGTCGAATCCGGCTCTCTTTAAAGTACTTGCATATTTAGGGGGAGTTCTAAAGGCAAAGACCATCCTTCTGTTTGTATTTTTTCGGCTGTGCTGATAGGTGGTCATGGCGCTTTCAAAGTTCCCAAATAAAAGATCCGCCCCTTTAAGATATGGTAATATTTTCTTGAATAAAATATCCCCATTACCAGGAGGAAGAGCATTTCTTCTAAAATTAGTCCCAGGAACAATATCCCCTACAGAATGAATGGAAATACTGTATTCAGGAGCAGGAAAAACAGATCGTACTATAAAAGAAAATAAAAAAAGTCCGCAGGCAATGATCACTAAAATACGATTCATTACTCATCGTTGAATAAAAACTTTTTACGCGATTTTTTACGAATGGCAGTTTCTTTAGCCTTTTTCCGGGCTACGCTTGGTTTCTCAAAAAATTCTCTTTTTTTAAGTTCCGTTAAGATACCTGAATTTATAACTTCTCTTTTAAATCTTTTCAAAAATATCTCCGTGGGTTCATTTTCTCTGACCTTTATACCATTGGAGAAGTGATTTTGAACATCTATATTTTTATCAGTCATATTCTTTTACACCATAAAATATAATTTAAATCGACTGACAAGTATTTTTATATCTTGTATTATAGAAATAAAATATGCTTGACAAAAAAATAAGTTAAAATATACTCTATTACTACCGAAATTAAGTTTATGAGTAGAACAATACTTTTTCTTTTAATATTATTTTTTTTAAACCATTGCCGGTCTATAGAAAATACAGTCAAAGATCTGGATGATCCTGAGAACTCGGAATTTTCCGAAGACCTTGAGGATGAGTCTTTCTTTGGAGAAGATGAAAAGGCAGATCAAAAGGAAAAAACCACACAAAAAGACATTTTAGATAGAGAAACAGGCTATGCAAGTTGGTACGGTAAGGAAATGCATGGTAAACCAACAGCAAGTGGCGAAATTTTTGATATGACCAAGGCTATAGGGATACACAGAAAATATGAAATGGGTTCCTTGGTTTTAATAAGAAACCTTCAAAACAATAAGAAGAAAATCATTCGCATTATTGATAGGGGACCATATATAGAGGGCAGAGTGATTGATGTTAGCTATGCAGTGGCTAAAGAACTGAATTTTGCAGAAAAAGGAGTAGCCAAAGTAGAAATAGAACTGCTCAAAAGAGGTAAAAAGTCTTTTTTAGATAAAGTAGAAAGCGGTAATATAAGAGATGGTGATACAAATAATTATCCAAAGGGATATATTGTTCAGGTAGGCGCCTTTAAAGTCCGTCAAAATGCAGAAAGATATAGAGACGAGATGGAAGAAAGATATAACCATCGTGTTTTTGTTGTTGCTAAAGATGATTGGAATTTTGTATGGATAGGCGGTTTCGAAATGGATCAAGATGCCAAAGATTTTTATCAACAACTAAGAAGAGAAGATGTTGACGCTATGTATCTAGGAAAAATATGAAAATTCAAATCCATGAATTATTCACAATCAGGGGTAGATACCCTTAAAGCCAGAAATCTTATCCAAAAAATAAAATATTCTATTGAAAAAACTCATCGAAATTCAGTAGCCGGGAAAGTCATTGAAGGTATTGGTGGATTTTCTGGTATTTTCAGGCCAGATAAAAAATACTCTGATCATGATCTTGTTGCTTCCACAGATGGTGTAGGGACCAAGATAGATTTATGCCGCAAATTTTCTTACCTGGATCCACTCGCACAAGACCTGATAGGAATGTGTGTGAATGATCTTTATTGTACAGGCGCAACTCCTGCATTTTTTCTGGATTATATTTCTTGTGGTAAATTAAACAATGACTGGTACATCCCCTTAATGCAGAATATCTCTGATGCATGCTCTAAAGCAAAAATCGCTCTCTTAGGGGGAGAAACTGCAGAACATCCCGGGATCATGAAAGAAAATGAATTTGATCTTTCTGGTTTTTGTGTTGGATTTGTTTCCAGAAAGAAAAGACTTCCTGTAAAAGAAAAAATTAAAGAAACAGATATTCTGGTTGCTCTACCTTCATCAGGACTACACAGCAATGGTTTTTCTTTGATCCGATTTTTATTGGAAAAAAAAAAGCAGGAAGACATATCCTATTACCGTAAACTTGTTGAAGATAGACATTGGCTCCAAAATCAATTACTCTGTCCCACCAGAATATATACAGAAATACCTGACTTGATTTCCAAAGTAAATGTAAAGGCAATCGCGCATATAACCGGAGGTGGTATTTACGAAAATCTTTCACGAGTATTACCAGATGACCTTATTGTGTTCATACAAAATAGAGATTGTTTTAGAAAGAATATATTTGATTGGCTTGCAGAATTTATTGAATTAAAGGAGCTCTACCACACATTTAACATGGGTATGGGAATGATATTCATTATGGACTCTAAAAACTTTAAAGTCTTTCAATCCATCATGAAAGAAGCAAGGCAGATCGGGGTAATTCAAAAAAGGACTGTTTCGATGAATAAGGATCAAGCTGTATTCATTCAAGGTATTGATACATTTTAGATATTATCTTAGTGGATTTATTAAAATAGGAATAACCACCCTGCTCACCTTGATTAACCCTCCATTTAACATTTTTTTTCTTAACAAGATCTATTAAGATGAAATCAGCACCTAACGAAGAAGCCTTTTTTCTTAAGGAGCGTATGGCAAATTTGCGTTCATATCCTTCTCCATAAAAAATGTTCAAGGACCCGATCAATTTTATTTCTTTGTCTGGGAGAATATAGAACACTTCGACTTCCTCTGGATTTTTTTTGGGTTTAGGAGGGGGGTCCATAACCAAGTCCACTTCGATACTGACGCAGGAAATGAGTAATAAGGGAAATACGAATAGAAATCTGTTCATGCCAGGTAATATAACAGACCAGAAACAGAATGGCAATATTTAAAATAAAGGGGCCATGCCTTGCAGAAGTTCATTCGTTTAGAAACTTTGATCGAAAGACCATTTTTGGTTTAACAAAAAAGGGCCCTACCTCTGCAGTCAGAGCCCCTCAAAACGTCCTCAGTGAAAACGCTATTAGGGCACAAAGGCAAGACCCTTTTATCACTGAGATATGTTTGACGGACTCTGACTTCCGTTATCTCTGACCTAAAAGAAAGTCGAAGAGATTAAAAAGATAGATTTTAATAATACACTAGGTAAGTACCTCCATAAATAGAATTTAAAATTAGAGCATAAATAATGATAATTAGGTAAAAAGTAGTTACATCCAATGATCAGACTCTCCTGTAATGTCTTTTTCATCAATATTTTTATCCTTATAAAGAAAATAATACCTTAAACCTTTGATCATTTTGTCAATATCTTGATTTAAAATAAAAACAATTTCATTATAATATTGATATTCCCATTGTTCTATGTATTCATTGCTTTGCATTAAAGAATGTCTATATTTCCTATTTTTTCTTTGATGATAGGGATAAAATTCTCCTGGATGTCAATTAGAATTGATCTTCTATTCAATCTTTTTGCGACCGATCCTGTCGTGCCACTGCCCGCAAATGGGTCAAGTACAATGCCATTTTCTTCACAACAAGATTTAATGGCTATTTCGGGAATGCTCTCTGGAAATACGGCAAAATGCTTATATTTGCTTTTAGCCGTATTAGAATTAAATAAATCACCAGGGTTCTTTCCTTTTGGATGCTGTTTAACTGACTGTATTTCCTTGTATTCCATTGTCATCTGCTTGTCATATCGATCCCCAAGTTCTAATATCTTTTTTAATCGTATCCAATCTTGCTTACTTGGATAAGAACCGCCAGCATCTTTTCTAAACCAATGCCCTACTTTATGTTTATATTGTTCTTTTCCCATAATAGCAACTAAATCGCTGATCTTGTATCGCTTTTGTTTTAGTTTTTCATCTAGATAATCAGAAATTTCTTCTTGGGAGGCTGTTATTTTTCTTTTAATTGTATATTTTTTATTGCTCGTTGATAATCTTGCTGCGGGTGATGCTCCTAAATTTTTTGTTTCGTTAAGAAATTTGCTATTGTTGTTTCTATTTGGTTTTTGTTCTTTAAAGTTACTCTTGTGGGGAACTCTTATTGCATCCAGGTTGAAATGAACTCTTCTTTCCCAATCATTTTTTGAAAAAAAATAAATCATTTCATAACTATTAGAGAATCGACTTTTTACAGGAGATGGCATATGATTTGGCTTATACCATATAAGCTGATTCCGGATCAACCACCCATTTTCTTGCATTTTAATTGCTATTTTTTGGGGTATCATCTGCAAATTTTGATTTACATAACTATCACCTATATTCAAAAAATAAGCGCCATCTTTTTTTAAAATTCTTAAAATTTCATTGCCAATTAAAACCATTTTATGAATATAATCATTAGGGTTGTTTTCATTTCCTATTTGATTTTCATTATAATAGTCTCTTAAATTCCAATAAGGAGGAGATGTTACCACCACAGATATACTTTCTGAGGGTATCTTCTTTAAAACACTCAAAATATCACCTATAATTAGTAATGGTGTCGTTGTTTCCGGTAGATGAATAAATTGATTTTTAATAAAAGAATCAGAATTCTTAGATCTTTGTAATAAAAAATTGAAACTATTTTTTTGTTGTTTAACCATAAATAGTTGATTGCTCATAGTTTTAAGCTATTTCGATCATTAGATACTTAAATTTAGTTTTATTTTTTCTATTATTTTGTCAATAATAAAAATCATTCATTTAGTTATTCAGATATTATATGCTTATTTTATGATTTTATCTTGGAATCAACTTTTTGAAAGCATCTATTTGATTTAATGCTCTATTATAGCTTAATTATATGATCGATACAGATCGTTGAATAGAAATAATCTTAATTAATGTCTTCTACGAGATTGCATTTTAAGGCCTTTTAGAAAGCGTCTGGGATTGATATTTCTACCATTATGGCTGACTTCAAAATGAAGATGAGGCCCAAAAGAATAGCCTGTATTTCCAGTTTTTCCAATGACCCTGCCTTGAGGTACATTAGTATTCTTTTTAACGTATATTCTACTTAAATGAGCATATAATGTTTTATACCCATTGGAATGAGAAATAACAATGGCCTTTCCATAACCTCCCAACCAGCCTGCATAAGTTACTCTTCCCCTTTTAGCTGCACGAACGGAACTATAAAATGCCTTAAGATCAATTCCTTTATGAAAGGCTCTTCTTGGCCACCGACGCCAACCATAATTACTGGTGACTGTTCTACCGAATACCGGTACGAGCCATCCTCTGATAAGATTCTTTGGCTTTGCGCCTAATAAAAAGACTTCGTCTTCTACTTTTATAAGGTCTAAATCAATATGTTGATTTTCTTTATAAATGGCCTCTAAAGAAATTTTATATTTTTGCGCTATAGACGCCAAACGGTCATTCTTTTTGATTGTATAATAAAAACCTTCTTTAGAAGGGATATGCAATGTTTGTCCTACTCTAATCGTATCTGGAGTTTGTATGTTGGTAGACCCAGCGATAGATTCTACAGAAATATTGAATTTCTGAGATATCTTTGAAAGGGTATCTCCTGGCTGCACTTTATATTTATGTTTTTTGAGAACCTTATCAGAACTTGATTTGGTAATCCCTAAAAGGGCATCTTTTTTCTTTTCATCTTCCTCTAATTGAGCAAATCTGCCGTTTTCAATCTCTTTCTGGCTTTTTTCATCAATGTTTAAATCTCCAAAGCCTCCAATCCCATCAATTTCTTTTAGTTCATTCTCAATATCAGCAGGAATAAAATTATGATAGGAAAATATGAGAAATCCAAAAAAAACTATAACTATAAATAAACCAGTGTGGATGAGTCTAGTCTTTGAAAAATTCAATATTCTATTGAGAGTATTCCGCAAGTAGTATTTAGGTAATTTTGAAAATTTTTCCCTTAAAATAGTAAAATACCTGATCATATAACCCTTTAAAAACATAAACATCTTTGAAAAAATGGAAGAAGGGATATGGATTATACCCATCTTTATGAATCCCCTGTAATGATACGAATAAAAAAAAGATCGATTCCCTTGGTAACTTAGTTTAAAGACTCCAAAATTGATTTTGAAGTTTTTAAATCTATAGATATATTTTTTCATTATTTTTTTAATATTTGATTTATGATAAGAAATATTTATTATTACACTTTTAACTATCGGCATTTAACTCTTTAAAGTATATTAAATTCTAAATCATCTACTTAAATTAAACTTTTCTAAAATGGGTGAACTATTTAGTTATTTTACCACTAGCACCTTTGAGATTTTCTTCTTTCCCTTTAAATTCCAGGAAGGATTCTTCTACTATTTTTTGGATATCCTTTTTTTTATGCCCCCCTGTAATGTTTACATTACCTTTATAAATAACCCCTCTGGAAATATTTACTGATGGAGCATGAATATCCCCTAACATTTTCCCGGTATGGGTTAGCTTTACTTCTTCTCTTGCATAAATATCCCCAATCATAGTCCCTGACATAATAATTTCTCTGGCGGAAATATTTGCTGTTTTTACCTTTCCACTTTCTGCTACAACAAGAGTACTTTCAGTCTTAATATCTCCTTCGAATTTACCCTCTATTTTTAAGTCTCCTGCAATGTAGAATTTACCTTCAAAAGCAGAACCTTCTCCGATAATTGAATTTATTTGATCTCCTTTTGCCATATCCTTCCAAAGCCAGAAGCAAACTTCTCTTGACAACTCTTTTTTATTATATTATTGGTTATTGTAAAATAAAAAAAAATTATACTTGACGAAATGAATAGAATTCTATACGACCATTTCTAATGGCTGTTCCTAAAAGAAAAACCTCACTTCATCGAAAGAGAATCAGGCGTTCTCATCATTCCATAGGTAAACCCGGTATACGCCCCTGTCCTAATTGTGGGGCATATGGATTATCTCACAGAGTGTGCAAGGAATGTGGCTTCTATAAAGGCATAGAAGTTATTAAGCCTAAGGTAAAAAAAGTTAAATCTAAAGAATAATTGATTTTGATTCTAATATTAGCGCTCCGCAGCACAAAGTATCTATACCTAATTAAATTGCTTCGTGCAATCCAGACCAGCATATCGTTTTAAAGAATAGCCGAAGGGCAAATATCATTTAAAATGCATTTAGGACAATCTGGTCTGCGGGCTTTGCAATACTCTCTGCCTAAAAAAATCAAGTAAAGAGGTAGGTCTCTCCAGTATTTTTTGGGTACAAATAGCATTAGATCTTGCTCAATTTTTTCGGGTGTTTTCTGAGAGGTTAATTTTAAAAGTTGAGAAATTCTTCTTACATGAGTGTCGACTACGATCCCAGGGGTACGATCAAACGAGACCGCCATGATCACATTCGCCGTTTTCCTGCCTATCCCTGGTAATGTGATCAGTGTTTCAAAATTGGGTGGAATTTTAGCATTATATTTTTTTACCAGAAGAGAGGCTAATTTCTTTAAGTTTGAGGCTTTATTCTTGTAAAAACCAGTAGAATAAATGATCTTTTCCAATTTTTTTTGTGGAATTTGGTTTAAAGAAATCATGTCAGGACATTTTTTAAAAAGATCTTTCGTTACTATATTTACTCTCTCATCTGTACATTGGGCAGAAAGAATGACTGCCATGGTTAATTGCTCAACACTCTTATGATGTAAAGGAGGGGCGGGGATCCCATAATGTTTCTTTAATTTTTTAAATATTTGGGTACAATATTCAGCAGACCTATAATTTGCTTCTGAAATAGTACTCACTTCCTTTTGTTGAATTGAATGGATGCTTCTATTAATTTGATGAATAAAGGATTAGGCTTTAAAGGAAAAGATCTGTATTCAGGGTGGAACTGGGTAGCTATGAACCAAGGATGTATATTTCGATCGAATTCGACTGCTTCTACTAAGTTATTTTCAGGAGATATTCCGGATAACAGCATACCATTTTTTTCAAAGTCTTCTTTATACTTACTCATAAATTCAAATCTATGACGGTGTCTTTCTGATATTTCATCAGATTGATAGGCTTCTTTCAACAGAGAATTATTCTTGATTTTGCATGGATACGCACCTAAACGCATGGTACCGCCTTTATTACTGATTGATTTTTGTTCTTCAAGTAGATTGATCAAAGGAGGGTCACAATTTGCATCGAATTCAGTGGAATTCGCATTTTTCCAACCCAATACATTCCTGGCAAATTCAATTACTGCACATTGCATTCCAAGACAGATGCCTAAAAAAGGAATCTTATTTTCTCTTGCATATTGAATGGCTAATAATTTACCATTGATACCTCTCTCTCCAAATCCTCCTGGGATCAAAACACCATCCGCATCTTTTAATAATTGATCTATGTTAGCTGAAGTCAATTTTTCTGAATCGACCTTTATCGTATCCACCGCGCAGAAATTAGATATTCCTCCATGGCACAGTGCTTCATGTATACTTCTATAGGCATCATTCAGTGAAATGTATTTTCCTACCAAGGCAATTTTAACTCTATTCTTTGGTTTCTTAATAATTTCAATTAGATCTGCCCATTTCTGTAAAAGTGGATTCCAAGTTTCGTCTAGCATAGGCAGAGCATTTTCTAGCTTAAAATGACTTAATATTTCAAAATCTAAATTCTCTTCTTTAAATACAAGAGGTACTTCATAAATGGTCTTATTTAGATCGGGGGCAGAAATCACCCTTTGAGCGGGTATATTGCAAAATAAAGATATCTTTGCCTTTACATCATTTTCTATTCGGTTAGTCGAACGACATATAATAATATCTGGTTGTATACCTGCTTGTAGTAATTCTTTTACGGAATGTTGGGTTGGTTTGGTCTTTATCTCTCCGGAAACATTTATTGTGGGGACCAGTGTTAAATGGATATATAAAGTTCTCTCGGATCCAAATTCGAGTCTTAATTGCCGCATGGATTCTAAAAAAGGTACGGATTCCATATCACCCACAGTACCACCTACTTCTACCAAGATGAAATCTGGGCTAGACTCTTTTTTTTCAAAGATCAATATTCTGTTTTTGATCTCGTCCGTTATATGTGGAATAACCTGTACCGTCATTCCAAGGTATTCACCTTTTCTTTCTCGTTTGATCACTTCATAATAAATTTGTCCTGTTGTAACTGAATTGCTTCGGGTCAGCTCGGAGTTTGTAAATCGTTCATAATAGCCCAGATCCAGGTCAGTCTCTGCGCCATCATCTGTCACATAAACTTCTCCATGTTGATGAGGATTCATAGTACCCGGATCGACATTTATATAAGGGTCTAATTTCTGGATAGTGACCTTGTATCCATGAGACTCTAATAAAGTACCAATGGAGGCAATACTAACTCCCTTTCCAAGAGAACTGGAAACTCCCCCTGTGACAAAAATATACTTAGATACTGGCATGAAAATTCAGTCAGACTGATATTTCTAATATTAATGCTTTAAGGTGTTTTATTTAAAAGGGCCCTACCTTTGCTTTTATTGCCCTGAACGATAACTGGACACAAACATCGAACAGAGGCACAAAAATAGAGCCCTTTTATGTGTCCAGCATTACTAAAACAATCAAAGAATCATTTTTGATGATTAATGTAGTAAATTAACCCCTAAAGGCATTTTTAACTGGATATGATCCTCATTTATTTGCACAATTTAAGTACAAATTTTTCACGATTTAGGCAAAATAAGCATTTCTCTGTAATAGCTTAATTTGTCTCAAACCATATCTACTGCATTTGCATGTTCTTTTTTAAGGACTTATATTGTAAAGTACATTTTAGTATTTTATATAAATAACCAATGAGCCTGTGCCTCAACTTAAAAACATTTACATTATTTGAGTTTTTTATTTTTTATGTCCTATGAACAATAGATTTGCACAAAGCGATAGAGACCAACTTATGATGTTTTCCCGTACTCTGGGAGATAATCTTGATAAGAATCACGAAATTTATGCATTTGTTAAGCTTTTGGATACAATTGACATGAATCCTTTTCTGTGTAGTAAATTATTCTTCTGTGTTGAGGCACAGGCTCTATGGCATTGGTTATTGTAAGGTTAACATCTCTTTTACAATAACCAATGACATATCTTACACTACTTGTTAGATCCCCAGGGTAGGGGCCATGATTTCAGGTAGGAGGAAGGTGAGGGAACCGAACCGAACGACTACCTGAAATTTTCTGGACTGAATAAAGCAGTTTATCCCTAAGTCTATTTTAGAAATAAATTATCAAGGATTGAAATATGAAAAATAATGAACAAGAAATTTCAATTATACAGGAAAATCTGAAAGGAATAAAAAATCATATAATACGCAAGAGAGCATTATTCCTGATAAGAGCCTTACAATCGGGCAATGTTAAATTAACCTCTGACAAATTTGGTCATGCCCGACAAACATATTATTTCTGGATCAGAAGATTGAGAAAGACAAAGTATAATATGGAGGCACTTTTAGACATATCTAGAAAACCTAAAAGTAATTCAAAGTCTATAGACCAGAGCGTCATTGATCTGGCTATCCAAGTCAGAAAGGATAACTATAATGCAGGTGCTAAATTGACAACCCTATTATTAAAAAGGGATCATGGAATTGAGATACATGCTTCCACATTAGGATATATCTTCAGGCGCAAGAATATTTCCCAACAATATAGAATACCTCGAAAAAACAGCCATACAAAGCGTTATGCCCTTCAGGAGCCATTAGAGAGGGTTCAGACGGATACTGTGAACCTTGGGATAGTAGATAACAACGGGCATTCTGTGAAGGCCTATCCAGTTATAGATGATTGTTCACGAACTGTGGTGGTACACATAGCTGATGAACATAGTAACTATGAAGCTACCAATGGGATCAAAAAATTTGTGGAAAAATTTGAGATGCCACAAAAAATACAAACAGATAATGGAGTCGAGTTTACTTCTAAATATGTTTCCCAAGAGAATCCCAGGAGAAAAAAAAAGTCTGTGATCAGTGGCTTTGAAGAATATTTAAGAGAAGCAGGTATTGAGCATAAATTGATCCGTCCAGGAACGCCAGAGCTGAATGGTAAAGTAGAGCGTTTCAATCAAACCTTGAAGAGAGCCCTTGAAGGTAAAATTAAAAATGGAATGAGTATTATTGAGATTCAGACTATCGTAGATAACTTTGTGAATTGGTATAATAAGATCCGCCCGCACTCTTCATTAAATAACTTGACGCCATATCAAAGGTTCCATCGGAATAGAATGACTAAAATAGCTTCTTAATGTGTAAGATATGTCATTGGTTTCTACAGGTTAACATCTCTTTTCTCTTGACATATACTCCATGGATGCCATAATAGGGCCAGTCTATCAAACTTCTTTTTATGATCATGGGGTTTGCTTTTTAAGAGCAGTGGATAGAATGAATTGATATTTAACGACATGTTCATTTTCAAAAAGAATATACTAAAGGATAAAGTAGCCTTAATAACAGGAGGTTCTTCTGGTATTGGATTGGGCATTGCTCATTCCTTTGCGGAGGCGGGTGCCAATGTAGTGATCGCAAGTCGCAGATCAGAAAAATGCAAATCTGTTGCCGATGAACTGAAACAAAAATATAATATAATGTCCATTGGTCTGGGAATGGATGTACGAAATAGCAAAGAAGTAAATCAAGTCTTTAAAATAGCGGTAGAAAAAATGGGGAAGTTAGATATATTGATCAATAATGCCGCAGGTAATTTTTATTTTCCAGCCTCCAAAATGAGAGATAAGCTATGGAATGCAGTGATCGATATTGATCTGAATGGTACATTTTACTGTTCCAGAACTGCCTTTAAATATATGAAAGAAAAAGGGGGGGTGATCTTAAATACATCCATGACATTGCATTATAATGGATGGGCTGGAATGGCTCATGCATCTTCTGCCAAAGCAGGAATTGATTCTCTTACTAAGACACTTGCCTTAGAATGGGGGCATTTAGGTATACGGGTTAATGCGGTTGCCCCAGGCCCAATACTTACAGAGGGGGTTAAAAAAGCCTTTTCAAGAGGTGGCCCACTTAAAAAAGAGAACATTCCTTTAAGAAGAATGGGAGAACCAGAAGAAATTGGTCAATTAATGGTTTATTTGGCATCCGATGCCGCATCTTGGGTTACGGGTTCTATTATAGTGATCGATGGGGGAGAATCCTTAAGTACCAAAAGGGCGGGAATGGACCCTGTGGAATTGGCAAAAATGAATACTCTTAAACCAAAAGAAGAATAAAATAGAATATGTATTTCATGATCTTTTTTTTGCTACTGCCCTTTCCTATTCATTTTGCAGACACATATTATTCGAATGTAGAAGAGCAAAAAGCCTTCAGAAGAGATATGGTAGAATTAGATATAGAGACGCGCAATCTGGCTTCGGCTATTGCTCTGGGAAATGCCCGCAGAGTCGCTTTGATTCTACAAAGACTTTCTTCTTCCAGGGCATATGAAATGCCACGCTATAAAAACTCTATACAGAGAGTCCACAAAAAATTACGTGCCAAAGGTAATTATAAATATCTGGCTAGAATTTACTCCAATGCGCAAAAAATGTATAAAAAGGTAATGGTCAGTAAATTGGTCTCCCGAAAAGTAGGAAACAAGTACCAAAAGGTCAGAAAAGATATCATTCGGAAAAAAATAAATTGGAAGTATTTAGGTTCTAAATTTAAACACATCCTTTCAAATTGCAGAAAATGTCATGAGAAGATGATGGATATATGATGCTGAATTATTATTATTCTTTACATTCTAAAATAAAAAATTTCTACCAAAGGAATAAAATACTGCATGTTATTATCTCTTTAGCTAGTATTCTATTCTGGGTATTTGCCTTTAAAAGCTCTATATTAGATGCCAATAATATTCCTTCTGGTTCTATGATCCCCACACTCAAGATAGGTGATTTTTTATTTGTAAATCAAATGCGTTATACCCTACGTATCCCTTTTACAAATATCAGATTACTGGAAATTGATAAGCCTAAAAGAGGAGACATCGTTACTTTCACCCCCCCCCAGCAATATGAAACCCTTAGGGGGAAAACACTGGTCAAAAGAGTAATCGGTGTCCCAGGTGATATGGTCAATGTTGTAGACAATGAAATTTATATAAATAATATAAAATATCCAACTAATTTAAAAGTCAAAAGAGATATTCTAAATGATCTGGATTATCCTCCCATAGATAGCGGACAAAATATCAATGATTATGAACTTTACGAAGAAGATATAATTTATCCTACCAGCAAAAAATCATTACTCAAATATCATATCTTGAAGCAAAGATACGACCCTATACTCGATTTCTCTGATATGCGCAATCCACAAAAATCATGGAAACTATCAGCAGGAGAATATATGGTAATGGGGGATAATAGAGATAATTCAGACGATTCCAGAAGATGGGGCCTATTAAATGAAAAAAATATATATGGAAAAGTTTTTATAGCATATTTTTCGATCAATTGGGGAATTCGGTTCGAAAGTAGCTTTGATAATACCTCCGAGAGTATTTTCAGTAAGAATCCGATCTTAAACCTATTCGAGTGGATCGCAGGAAAATATTCCAGCGCTTATATTCGTTGGGATAGAATAGGCCTTCGTATTTATTGATCATGCAACAGATGGCCGGATATGCCATTTCAGAAGGGAAATATAGCGAAAGAGACTACCCTGAATCAGAGTGGAAAAAACATCCTTTAAGAAATCCATTTCAAAGAGATAGGGAAAGAATCATTCATAGCAAGGCTTTCAGGCGTCTTGAATATAAAACACAAGTATTTGCAAATGATGTAGGCGACCATTTTAGAACAAGACTTACCCATAGTATTGAAGTCGCCCAAATATCCAGATCGGTAGCCCGTTCTTTAAAAGTAAATGAAGATATTGCAGAGACCATTGCTCTGGCGCATGATCTGGGTCATCCTCCTTTCGGGCATGCGGGAGAAAAAGTATTGCACCTGTTAATGAAAGAACATGGGGGATTTGACCACAATAAACAAACTCTTAGAATTGTCCAAATCTTAGAACAACGGTATCCTGAGTTCGATGGACTTAACCTCACCATGGCTACATTGATCGGATTACAAAAACATGATCGCTTGCCTGAAAACCAAAGCCATTCTATAGAGGCCCTTCTGGTAGACATAAGTGATGGGATTGCTTATAATAATCATGACCTATATGACGGATTGGATAGTAGATTGATCAGTCTACATGAATTAAAGAAAATAGAACTATGGGAATATCATTGGTCCCATACAACTAAAAAATATCCGGCAGCCAGGGAAGATGTTCAGATACATTATAGTATCCGTTGCATGATGAATCAAATAGTAATGGATCTTGTGGAACAGACCCAGATGAATTTAAAAAAATTTAATATAAACGAAGTAAAAGACGTATTGCATTTCCATAAAAACCATCCCAATGAAAAATTAGTTGAATTCTCAGAAGAATTGAGACAGAAGTTAGGTCAACTTAAAAAATTTTTATTCAAAAACCTGTATAGTCATCCTAAAATTAAAGAGAGAAATCAAAAAACTAAAAATGTCATAGAATGCCTATTCCATTTTTTGCTTGAGAATAAAGATCATCTGCCTAAAGAATACATAGACAGAATTCCTGTAGATGGTGTTTACCGTTCCATATGCGATTTTATTGCCGGGATGACAGACCGCTATGCTATTTCATGGCAAAAAAAACATATTTTGAATTAGAAATCGATCAACTGTTCTTTTTTTTGAAGTCGATCATAAAATCAATCAGAAAAGACACATCTTCTTTTGTAATCGCATTATAAATGGAAGCTCTTAGACCACCCACAGAACGATGTCCTTTTATACCAGAAATATTATTCTGAAGAGCATTTGATATAAATTTTTTTTCCATTTCTTCGTCATTTCCTCTTATGCGAAATACCACATTCATATTAGAACGATCTCTTTCAAGAACAGGACAATAATAAAAATCATCTTCACCAATGGTATTATATAACATGTCTGCTTTTTCTTGGTTCATCTTTTCAATTGCATGCAAGCCGCCTTTTTGCTTTACCCATTCTGTAACTAACCATAAAACGTAAATAGCGAAGGTAGGCGGAGTATTGTAAAGAGAAGAAGCCTGTGCATGAGTTCTATATTGTAACATAGTAGGAAGTTCATCGGATGCTCTGTCCATAAGATCATTTCGGATGATCACCAATGTCACTCCGGCAGGCCCCAAATTCTTCTGTGCCCCTGCAAAGATCAATCCAAAATTTTGAACATCTATATTTCGGGAGAATATGTCCGAAGACATATCTGCTACTAAAGTAGATTCTGTATGAGGAAATGTCTTGAATTGCGTTCCATAAATTGTATTATTAGAGGTCATATGAACATAAGCTGCATCAGGAGTAAGTTTTAATTGTTCCTGTTGTGGTAAGGAAGTAAAATTTTTATCTTCTGTACTGCCTGCAATATTTAGTTTAGCTATTTTTTGTATTTCCTTGCCTGCCTTTTTAGACCAGCTTCCGCTTTGGATAAGATCGACTGTTTCATCTGGTTTAGCCAAATTCATGGGAATCATACAAAATTGAAGTGAAGCACCTCCCTGTAAGAATAGCACAGTATAATTTTCAGGAACATTGAGTATGTCTATTACACCCTTTTCTGCATTTTGAATGATCTCCATAAATTCTTTGGAACGGTGGCTTATTTCCATCACAGACATTCCTATTCCATGGTAGCTCAATAACTCATCTCTTACTCTTTCTAAAACGGGCAAGGGTAATGCAGCTGGCCCGGAACTGAAATTACAGATCCTTTCTTTCATATATCAGCCCCGCAAATAAAAGACAGCATGTCAATTCAGTTTTATAAGTTTACAATAAGAAAAAAATAGTTGACATCTTGAATTGATCTCTCATGTCGCTTGTATCTAAATTATCGGAAATGAAGTGAAAAACTTCTGCTGCCCCGCAGCCGTGATGGGGACGAAAGCCTAAATAGCCACTGCTTTGTAAAGCGGGAAGGTTGGTGAGTAGGTAGAACCACAAGCCGGAAGACGGATTTAGAGAATTCCCGAGGGGGGATAAGTGAAATATAAATATATATTTGCTCTAACCGTATTCCACATCCTTTTCTGTACCATTTTTCCACAGGAAAAAAAACAAGTAGAAGATCATTCTGTAAAGGATATAAAAAAACAGAAAAAATCCAAGATCATACAGAAGAAATACAAGCATTCCAATTCTGAACTTAGGATCGTAGAAAAAAGAAAAGGCAAAGGAATAAGAGGAACATATTCAGATATTATACTACATAAAGAAGAAAATGAAACAGCTCGGAAATTAAGTGATGTTCTGCAAAATCAGGCTGATATCCAGGTAAATCGTTTGGGGGGTGTTGGTAGTTTTAGTAGTGTTAGCATCAGAGGAACTAGTTCTCACCAAACTGGTATTTATCTGGATGGAGTCCTATTGAATGATCTTTTAGGGGGTTCTATTAATTTAGAAGATCTGCCCCTGGAAATGTTCCGAAAAGTAGAGGTCTATCAATCTTATACCCCATCCCATCTTTTGGGAATACATATTGGGGGTGCGGTAGACTTATTACCCAAAAAAAGTAATCCCCAGGAAAAGAATTATATCTTCAGCCATCTCTATCCAAGTAGTCTAATAGGGCTAAAGATGGGAGTTGGTCTTTCTTATCAGAATACTCTGAATTATGTATTCATAGAAGGTAGTTTAAATAGATATAAGTTTTTAAATAATAACAGCACCTCTATACAAAATACAGAGGATGATCGCATAGAAACCAGAGAAAATGAAGGTTATAGATCTGTTGGATATACTGGTCTCTTTTATTTTGATGAAAAAAAATATGATGTGGATATATTATTCAATTATCATGGAAAGCAAAGAGGCATCCCTGGAACTGTTGGGAATCCATTGAAAAGAGTCAGTTCTATAAACCACCATTTATTGAGTAAGATATCCTATAATCTCCCATTGAATAAAAATGTTGAAGGCAAGATATTGTTATTTTTAGAGGGGGCTTATACAAACCTACTGGATCCGGAAAAAGAAATGATCCTAAACCTACAGACCAATGATAAAAGACTCTGGGGGAATATAACAACTGGATGGCAATCTATATGGAGTATTTTGCCAGAAGTATTGAGTTGGCATTCTTCTATCATGGCTTCTTTTTCCAAGGCAGTAATTCAATTAGAGAATGACTGGGAGAGTATCGCTCAAAGAAATCAAGTAGATATAGGCTCTAGTCTGGAATATGAACCATTTTACTGGCTGGGTAGGGCAGCGGTTACTTTTAAGGTAGATCAGATCTATGATCGTCCTCAGGAAGGCCTTCAGAATGTTTATCTAACTTCGCAAATATCCGATCCGGTTTATTCGCCTCTCTTTTCAGGTTCGGCTCTTTTGGCGTTCTATCCAATGGGAATTTTTATGCAATCCGCTAGTGCCTTTGAAAAAGAATGGAACAGATCAAAACAAGAAGAACAATCTTATGAAATATATTTATTAGTTACCTATACAGGGAGGCATCCAGGCATTGCAGAGAGGTATGGAAATGGAGAATTGATACTCCCTAATCCTAAATTGGTCCCTGAAAATGGACTGGTCTATACGGTAGGCTGGAAGAATACTTTTGAGTTCAAGCAATTCAAGTTAGAATCGGATATAAATTTTTTCCAGCAGAATATAGATCAATTGATATTATTCGTATTCATATCAGATAGGGCTTTAAGAGCCGAAAATGTAAGTGCTACTCTTATCAGGGGAATTGAATCTGCTTCTAGATTTCAATGGGGGGATCATTTTTTAACTGTTCTAAAATTTGCCTTATTGAGTGCAAAAGATAAAGGAAATTTTCCGTTTTACAGAGATAAGTTTTTACCCTTTAAACCAAGGTATAAAATAATTTTTTATAATGAGGGGGGGGTATCCTTTCTAAAACTGTTTATGAATTTCTTTTGGCAGGGTATTACTTATAGAGACCGCTTTAATAGCGAACACAAACTACTTCCAAATCGTTTTCGTTTGGATATGGGAATCATATACTATTTTGACTCAGAAGGTTTTAAATTGTCTTTTACCTTCTCGGTTAAAAACATCCTGAATGATCTTACGAGAGATATCATTGGGTATCCTCTACCTGGGATCGTTTATGAAATAAAGACAAGTGGAAAATTTAACTTATGAGGAGGAACTCGAAAATGATTTCAAGAGAAGAAAAACAAAGAATGAAGCAAGTTATCATCTGCTTGATCGTTCTTTTAGGAACAAATTGTTCTACAACGGAAGATGAAACAAATAGGGGGGGGGGTAATTTTTTACTGGTTGCTAGTACAGATTTTGAAACCGGTTCTTTATCTCTTATTGATCTGGATACGCTGGAAGTATCCAGGAATATTTTACCCCTACATCAAGACAATCTGGCAAGGTCTGTGAATAACAAACCCTATATGATCAATCGTCTGGGAGGTGATAATATCATATACTTGGATCCGAAAAATGATTTTAATCCTGTTTTTGAACAGAGTACAGGTCAGGGATCCAATCCACATGATATTGCTCTTTGGACAGAAGGAAAAGGCTTGGTATCTTTGAATCTAAAGAACCATCTGCATATTTTCGACCTGAACAGTGGTGCTATAGAAGAAGGAGACAATGGAAAGATTGATCTATCTGCCTTTAGCGATGAAGACGGTACACCAGAGGCGTCTGCATTGCATTCTGCAGGAGAGCATGTATATGTAGCATTGCAAAAGCTAGATCAGAATAATCTATTTTCTGATAAGGAGGGGGGTAGTATTTTAAGAATAACCAAGGGACAGAAGAATCCATCCCTTTTTGCGAATATTACGGCTAGTCCTTCGTCAGATTTTCAAATATACGATAATAAGCTCATGATCATAGGTAATAATTCCTTTTCTAAAAAGGAAACAGATGGAGGCATATTGGCCGTAGACATAGAATCAGGCGATCCGGCACCAGTCATTTTGAATGAAGTGCAGGCTGACTCTATTGCGTTGATCCATTTTGTTATTGTGAATGATCAATTAGGATTCTTTATAGGCTATGGGGATTCTTTTATGGAGAGGCATCTAAAGGTATTTGATCCTTCTTCAAGCATGGTGACCAGAACATTGATCGAAAATGGAGAATTTGGAAATGGTTTTTCTGCATTGCTGGTTCATGAAAATAAACTCTATGTGGCAGATTCTACAAAAACCAGACCGGGTATCAGGATATTCAATCTAGATGACCTGCAAGAAGAAACAACTGCTCCTATTGATGTTGGATTACCTCCAGATTCTATGGCAGTGATCTCTATTCAAGAATAGAGGACCACTATCTGTGTATTAGGCCGCCATTATTTCTGGGTAAAGTATTTTGGCGGTCATTTCAATGGCTTCTGCGACCCGGGGAGAAGGTCTATTAAAATACTGGTTGCCATCCAATATATAAAACTCATGATCGCGGGCTGCTTTCAACTTTTGCCAATCAGGGTGGTCTGTCAATAAATGAAACTCCCTTTGGCTTCTTTCTACGTTGAATCCGCAAGGCATGATCAGTATAACATCAGGATCATATTCAAGTAGTTCTTTCCAGGAGACATAGTGGGAATGTTCATTTTTTTTCGAGGATACATTTATACCTCCTGCCTTTTCAATGATTTCTGGTATCCAGTTTCCTGCATTCATAAGAGGCTTTAACCATTCTATACAAAAGACTCTCTTTCTATAAGGAAGATCTATTAATTTTTGTTCTACTGTCCTTACTCTTTTTTGCATGGAATCCACAAGTTGAGTTGCCTTTTTTTCGGATCCAAGATTTCTGCCTATTTCTAAAATATTTTTGAAAATATCGTCATATCCCATTGGTTTTAAATCAATGATAGAAGGGGGCCTCTTAAAATTTTTTTGCACTGCCTGCTCTACGTCTTTAAAGCTCACCGCACATAATTCACATTGAGACTGTGTGATAATGAAATCTGGTTCTAAATGTTTCAATAGAGTCTCATTTACATTATAAACCGAAAGGCCTTTCTGGAATAAGGAATTGACACTTTGATCAATCATTTCACTGGATTGATCGGTATCTAACTTGGGAGAGGTTAAAACAGGAAGAGCCTTCACTTCTTCCGGATAGTCGCATTCATGCGAGCGACCAACTAAGTTTTCTCCCATACCAATCGAATAGAGTATTTCGGTACTGCTGGGTAACAAAGAGACGATATTCATTTTTTTGCTCTATTTATTTTTTAGGAATATTTTTAGAAGTTTATAATAGTATTTAACTTCTTTGTGGTAGCAATGCAAGATGATCTGGCATCCAGTTCATTTTTTTCAGAAAGAAAAGGCTTGCCCCAAAAAAGACAAAGTTGTATAGCATATCCCCGGCCAATGTATTGAACAGATAAGGAAGCCCGGCTATATAGCATAATAATAACCCATTGGCTGTATGAGGATAAAAATCATAATGCAACCACATCCCAAAATTTGTGATCAGATAGAATAAAAATGAACCGATCAAAGAACACGCCGCTAATTTTTTCCCATTGAAATTTTTCTTGAGATAAATCCCTAAAACGGCTATGAGGCCAAAAGAAGCATATACATAGAACATGGTAGTATGCAGTCCTAAAAAAAGGTCTGAGAGGAATAGAGCAAATAGACTTACCACAAGGCCATGCCATTTTTTATTGAAAATGGTTGTTCCATATAAGGCCATCGCCCCCAATGGGGTAAAATTGGGAGGATGAGGAATCAATCTAAGAAAAGCCATAAAGAGGATGATTCCTACTAGAAAAAGAAATCGCATTTTATATCCAAACATAATAAGAATATGGCATTTTCTTGATCACGCTATATCACATCAACATATTATTTATTTTTTTCGTTTAAATTCAGGCAATATTAATGAAATGGCCGTTGTAAAACAAGGAATGAGCCTGTGCCTCAACACAGAAGAATAATTTACTACACAGAAAAGGATTCATGTCAATTGTATCCAAAAGCTTAACAAATGCATAAATTTCGTGATTCTTATCAAGATTATCTCCCAGAGTACGGGAAAACATCATAAGTTGATCTCTATCGCTTTGTGCAAATCTATTGTTCATGGGACATAAAAAATAAAAAACTCAAAAATGTAGATGTTTTTAAGTTGGCGCACAGGCTCGGTATGTGTACAAAGTACAGCCTAACGGCATTGGTTATTGTATATCCTTTATTTAATATGGTTGACTCTCTAATCGATATTTAATATACCAGCTTTATGTATTTTAAATTCATTACAATATTTATTCCATGTATCCTTTTTTCCCCTATATTGGTTCTCTCGCAAGAATCTGCCCCTATCTATCGCTATACAGATATTATTCATCCTGTTGTGGGAAAATCCGGAATGGTGGCAACACAAGATCAGCTTGCGACCAGGGTTGGCTTAGAGATTTTAAAAAAAGGAGGTAACGCGATAGATTCTGCAGTTGCGATAGGATTTGCCTTGGCGGTAACCCTTCCAAGAGCTGGCAATTTAGGCGGCGGCGGCTTCATGATCATTTACTTAAAGTCAAAACGAAAGATGATTGCAATTGATTATAGAGAAAAAGCTCCTTTAATGGCCAAGGCAAGAATGTTTCTGGATAAAAACGAAGAGGTGAATAGATTCCTCAAACGTGAAAGTTATTTAGCAATTGGGGTACCGGGCACAGTGGCAGGCTTGGAATTAGTCTTAAAAAAGTATGGAACAATGAGCTTAAAAAAAGTCATCCAGCCTGCGATTGATCTTGCTCTAAAAGGATTTGTGGTGAGTCATGATTTTTATCATTCTATAAAAGCAGTAAGTTCTAAAATGAAAAAATTTCCTGCTAGTAGAAAAGTATTTTTTAAACCAAATGGAAGTTTATACAGACCAGGCGAAACTTTTAAGCAGAAAGACCTTGCTTTTACTTTAAAAAAAATTGCTAAGCAAGGCAAGTACGCTTTTTATAGAGGAAGTATCGCTAAATTAATTGTAAAATCCATGCAAAAAAATGGGGGCATCATTGATCTAAAAGATCTTAGACTCTATAGAGCGAAGATCAGAAAGCCAGTTGCAGGAGTATTCCGGGATCATCTTATTTATTCTATGCCCCCTCCCAGTTCAGGGGGAGTCCATCTAATTCAGATGTTAAATTTGCTAGAAAAGTATCCCTTAAGAAAATATGGACATAATTCCTCTAAGAGTATACATCTAATGGCAGAGGCAATGAAACTGGCCTATGCGGATCGATCTAAATTTTTAGGCGACCCTGATTTTTCTGGTATCCCGGTAAAGGAATTAACTTCTAAAAAATACGCAGATCATCTAAGGAAAAAAATGGATCTATATTCCGCTACCCCAAGCAAAAATATTTTCCCAGGAACTCCCCGCTTTATATATGAAGGTAATGAGACCACCCACTTTTCTGTGGTGGATGCATATGGAAATGCAGTTTCTAATACATATACTCTTAATTTCAGTTATGGAATAAAGGCAGTCGTAGAAGGTACAGGTATTCTTTTGAATAATCAAATGGATGATTTCTCCGCAAAGCCAGACACTCCAAATGCATACGGGCTCATTGGCGGCCATAAAAATGCAATAGAGCCAGAGAAAAGGATGTTGAGCTCCATGTCTCCTACCATGGTATTTAAAGATAAGAAACTTTTTTTAGTTACAGGTACCCCTGGAGGAAGCAGGATCATTACCACTGTGCTACAAATACTATTAAATACAATTGAACATGAAATGAATATTGCAGAAGCAGCCTATTCCCCAAGAATCCACCATCAATGGTTGCCAGACATATTATACATTGAAAAAGGGATCAATTTAGATACAATAACATTGTTAAAGCAAAAAGGATATAAAATCGAAGAGACCTATGGGATGGGAAGCACCCAGAATATATTATTGGATAAAGGCTTTCTATTTGGTGTGTCCGATCCACGAAAACCAGGGGCTTTGACATTAGGATATTAAATGACCGCCTTAGAAGTTAAAAAGGTAATAAAAACCTACCCCAATAATGTGCAAGCCTTAAAAGGTATAAGTTTAAAAGTAAAAAAAGGGGATTTCTTTGCTCTATTAGGTCCAAATGGTGCTGGTAAATCTACTCTAATTGGTATTATCACTCATTTAGTCACAAAGGATTCCGGCAATGTAAAGATATTTGGACATGATATAGACATCCAAATTAATGAGGCAAAATCCTGTATAGGGGTTGTACCGCAAGAATTTAATTTTAATATTTTCGAAACCGTTGAACAGATCATTATAAATCAGGCTGGCTATTATGGAATAAGCAGAAAAAATGCCTTTGCAAGGTGTGAAAAACAGATAAAACAACTGGGACTTTGGGAAAAAAGACATACGCAGTCAATGCAACTCTCTGGAGGCCTAAAAAGAAGACTCATGATCGCAAGAGCATTGGTACATGATCCAAATCTATTAATATTAGATGAACCGACTGCAGGAGTGGATATTGAATTGAGACGTTCTATGTGGGATTTTCTGATTGAATTAAATGAAAGAGGGGTGACTATTATTTTAACGACACATTATTTAGAAGAGGCGGAGAGTCTTTGCAAGAATATAGCCATTATCAACCAAGGAGAAATTGTTACAAATACAGGAATAAAACAATTGCTGAATAAATTAGATATACAGACTTTTGTTCTCAATACAAACAAAAAGATCATAGAATTGCCACAGATAAAAGGATATAAATTATCCAAAGTTGATGATACTACTCTTGAAGTAGAATTAAAACGCAACCAAAAAGTGAATCATTTCTTTGAAAAATTAGATCCATATAAAATTAATATTTTAAGTATGAGGAACAAAGTCAATCGCCTGGAAGAGTTATTCGTGAGACTTCTAAAAGACCATAATCAAATAAAATGAACTATATTGCATTTTACACTATTATACGTAAAGAGATAGTAAGGATCATAAGAATCTGGCCGCAAACGATCCTCCCCTCTGCAATCACAATCTCATTGTATTTCTTGATATTTGGTAACCTAATAGGTCCTCGCATTGGTAAAATGCAGGGAGTCGATTATATAAGTTTTATTGTGCCTGGTTTGATCATGATGTCTGTAATCACAAACTCCTATGCAAATGTTGTTGCTTCATTTTTTGGAGCTAAATTTCAAAAAAATATAGAAGAAATACTGGTTGCCCCTGTCAATTACTTCTTCATCATTACTGGATTCATATTCGGAGGCGTCTTTAGAGGAATTTTATTAGGATGTTTAACCAGTATTATTTCCTTGTTTTTTACAGAACTGAAAATTTATAATATTTATATTTTATTTTTTGTTGTAATTCTAACGTCGGTATTATTTTCATTGGCTGGTTTTTTAAATGCTATTTTTGCAAAAAAATTTGATGATATCAGTATATTCCCTACTTTTATACTTTCTCCCCTTACCTATTTAGGAGGCGTATTTTATTCCATTAATTCATTGCCTGATTTCTGGCGAGTCACTTCCCTGGGGAATCCAATTTTGTATATGATCAATGCGTTTAGATATGGTTTTTTAGGATTCAGTGACATTAATATTACAATCGCCTTTGTGATCATCATTTTAAGTATTATAATACTATTTTCAATTTGTTATTATCTTTTGAAAATCGGCTATGGATTCAATAATTGATCAATATCAAATTCATATAAACTATCTCTGAATTCATGTATTCTAAGAATGCGTTTCAGAAGTCAAAAATCAATGGAAAATAAAGATAACGAAACTCTTATTGTCAAAGTAGATAAACTTTCTGTAAATCTATATCAAAAGGAAATTTTAAGCTCTATTTCTTTTAAATTGAAACCAAGAGAGACGTTGGTATTCGTAGGTAAAAATGGATCTGGTAAAACAGTTTTACTGAAATCAATCGTTGGGTTATTTCATCTTAGCCAAGGAAGTTCTATAATCCTTGGTAAAAACATCCATTCACTAAAGGGCAAAGAATCTATAAATATTTTAAAACGTATCGGTTATGTTTTTCAAAAATCTGGCCTGTTTGATTCCATGAGTATTACAGATAATGTTATATTCAGTTTAAAAAGATTCAGTGATCTATCTCAGGATGAATTAGAAAAAAAAGCGACTTATTATTTGAATAAAACAGGATTAAAAGGAGTGGAAAACTTATTTCCTTCTGAATTGTCAGGAGGCATGCAAAAGAGAGCTGGTATTGCCAGAACAATTGCCATGGAACCAGAATTATTGATCATGGACGATCCTTCGGCAGGATTAGACCCCGTATTATCGGATTCCATTGCAAATCTGATACTGGAATTTAAAGAAGTTCTTTCCTCTGCCTTTATTATTGTAACCCATGATCTAAAATTTGCCTATAAACTGGCAGACAGGATAGGCCTTTTAATAGATGGCAAACTGTATGGTATTTTAGATAAAATAGAATTCCAGAAAACCGAGGAGGCAACCTTCAAACAGTTTAGGGAAGGAGAATTAGAGGGGAATATTTCTTTTCTTTAGGTATTTTTATTTTCTGAAAACGTTAATTTTCACTTATGTCGCAATTCTTATCTTAATACGATCATGAATAAGGCTACAGGGGAGTTCCTTTCTTTTTAAAATCATTTAATTCATTTTGAGAAACCCCCAGTAGGAATAGAACAGAATCAATGCTGGGAAGATTTAGAAAGGCTTTTGCTTTTTTGCGTACAATAGGTTTTGCATTGAAAGCGATTCCAAGTCCTGCCGCAGCAAGCATATCAACGTCATTTGCCCCATCACCGATGGCGACAGTTTGGTCAATAGAAATACCTTCTTGTTTAGTAATTTTTTTTAAAATTCTGGCCTTTGCCGCTTTATCTATGATTTCTCCCTCTAATTTTCCTGTAAGACGGCAATCCTTTATTTCAAGCTTATTAGCAAAACTATAGTCTAAATTTAATTTTTGATGCCAAAAGTCAGCAAAATAAGAATACCCTCCTGAAATAAGGCCTATTTTAAAACCAATCTTTTTCAAATAAGAAATTAAAACATCTGCCCCTGGAGTAAGTTTGAGTCTTTTTTTCACTTTTTGCAGGTCTTTTATGGAAAGGCCTTTCAATAAAGCAGTTCTCTTTATAAGAGATCTTTTAAAATCCAATTTACCTTCCATAGCCTGTTTTGTAATTTTCGTAATCTGATCTTTTGCACCGACTGCTTCTCCCAACTCATTTACAACTTCTTGTCTGATCAGAGTAGAATCCATATCCATTATAATGAGTCTCTTAGAACGCCTATATAGGTTCTCAGGTTGTATAGCAAGATTGAAATCATTTTCCATAGCAATTTTAAACAAGGAATATTGTATAGAGTGAAATTTTTTGGCACTTAACTTGCCTAAGGAAATAGCTAATTCAATACATTGTAATTTGCCTTGGGCCAGCTGATTCATTCTTTCAATATTCATGGAAGAACCTGCAATCACTTTAATGAGTCTATTAAACCAGTATATCTCTATTTTTTCAGAAAGGATGGTCAAAGTAAATGTAGGGGGGGTGTTCCTTTTGGCCCATGGTTTATCCGCCAAAATAGAAATATCCACGCTTAATTTAAGATCTTTAACCAACATGGTGATATCCCTCAGAATTTGGATCCCATTTTTACGTTGTATTGAGAGTAGCAAAGAAAGGCTCAATTGCTTTAAACTAGTAGTTTGTTGCGCATCTAATATAGATATATTCCATTTATTCAAAAGATGGGTTAATTCAGCTAAAATCCCAGGACTGTCTGGCCCGGTAATATGAATAAGTATATTTTCTCTTTGTCCCATTAGAATCTAAGATCTCCAATTCCAAATTCTACCTCAAAACCCTCGCCAGAAACCTGTTTAAAGAAGTTAAGAGATGGATCCCAAATGACTCTTCTGGCTATGTAGAGTCTTAAAGGTAATACAGGTATTTGAAGCCTAAAACCAAACCCCCAGCTATAACGATAATAGTTTATAGATAAATTCTCTAGTTTAAAACTAGAGTCTATGATACTCTGCCTTGCCTCTATTGTGGAAGGCTGTTCATCAACTAAGGCAGAATTTACATCTTCAAACAAAGCGCCCGCATCGAAGAAAAATACAAACCATAGAATACTCGGTTCTAATGGGATTCTTAATTCATTGCTGATAAGGATACGGTGACTAGCACCATTTCGCCAGGATAAAGGAAATAAAGGCTCATTGCGGTCTCTCCAACCACGAAGAGTTTCATAACCTCCAATTCCATACCGCCTGTTTGCTTCTATATAGGGGTTATCGAAGCGGTCTTGGCTTCCATATACGGGAGCAATTGTCTGGGTGAATCCTAAAGAAATCCGATGCTCGAAGACCAATCTCCATCTTCTTAAAATATTATGACGAAACAGTCCAAATAAAGTGTAATCAAGAGGCCACCAATAAAAACTATACCTGGGTTCATATCTAAGATAATGATCTCCACCGCCTAATACATTACCTACCATGATCAATCTTAATTCGGCTCTCATTCCTTGGGTAGTATTAAAATGGTTATCTCTGGTATCATAGGCTATGGAATTACTCAAGGCATGAAAAAATTCCCATCCCCTGGACACACTGCTAAAAACAACATCCTCAACAAGACTAGATGGCTTTCTGAATCTGGATAAACCAGGACTTAAACCATGCGCGTGCTCCCAATAAATGGCAAACCTATGCCCTATAGATGCAGCAAAACTAATATTATCTACTACATAAGATGCCGCTGTACTTGGCCCTGCAATGGAGGAATTTCTAATTTCAGTGCTGCTATAAGAAGTGGAAAGTATCAAAGACCATGGTCTATCAAATATCCAGGGTTCCCTCCAGGAGACTTCTACCAGAGTGCGTCTGGGACCAAAGTCCATTTTCCCTGCTATTCTTTGTCCAGTACCATTCAAATTATTTTCGGCGAGTTCTGTGAATATAGAAAAACCATTTACAGTACCATACCCCCCCCCTAGATTTATATTTCCTGTGGGTTGTTCTTCTACCACAATAAGCAGATTCAATTTGCCTTCACTTGAGCCAGGCCTGGCATCTATATTTACTTCTTTAAAAAAACCTAAATTAAATACACGCTCTCTACTCCTTTGTATGCTCTCTGAATTGAATAATTGACCTTCTTTAAATAGTAATTCTCTATAAATTACTTTTCTCTGTGTTTTATCATTTCCTTTGATAATAATATTTTCAATATAGCCTTTTTCACTTTCATAGATCACAAATTTTGTATGAACAAATTTTTTGTTCTTTTTTTCTTTTTCTTCATTCAATAAGATTTGAAGAGCATTCAGATTATAATAGTCTTTTCCTTCTTTTTCAGAAGCTATTTGCTCTGGAGATTTTCTTCTTTTATCAATGTCTTCTTTTGTTAGTACAATAATTGTTTTTTTAGGCACAACTCTAGTAAAGATATAACCTTGTTGAGAATAAATATAATTTATAATACCGCTATCTTGGTTAATTTTATTCGAATCATATACATCTCCCAGATCACGATTCGTATATAGAAAAAAAGAAGATATATCATCTGCTGTGAATAAAGGTTTTTTCGTTTCAGAATTAAGGTATTCCTTGTTCCATTCAATGTGATAGCCATTGAAAAAATATTGTTCCCCTTCCTCCACTGTATAAGTGATTTCAATCCCTCTTTCTTCTTCTTCTTTATCGATCCATACAATTTTCCAATCAGAGTTCAGTAATTTGCTATCCAAATAGCCTTCTCCTTTCATATAGTTGATCGCATTTTCTTTGTCTTTTTCGAATAATTCCTTCTTAAAGGAGCCATCTGTAAAGAAGCCTTCTTCTTCATGCTCCAGAGAATCTTTAATGTCTTCAGGGTCTAAATTTACTGAACCCAGTATCTCAATTTTGCTGATCTTTATTTCTTCTCCTTCATCAATCAGAAAAATGATTTTCCATCCTCCAGATGCTTCTTTTACAGCTTCTTTATTTACTCTAATAGAAGAATTAAAGAATCCTTTTTCTTCATATAGAAACCTTAAATTTTGGATTGCATTTGAGACAATGCTTTGACTATATATTTCATCTTCTTTTATATTGCTTGCATCTCTCGCTTCTTGTTCTGTAACTTCATCTAAACCCTTGAATACAACTTCTTTCACATAGGCTCTTTCTTCAACTATGTATGTCAAAATGATGCCTTCTTTATATAATTCTGAATCAGTTTCAGTGCCTGAATAGAATTCTGCATCAATTTTAACGTCTGAAAAAGATCCGTTTTTAAAAATTGCCTTTATGTCATGATTCAGGATATCTTTTGTTAATTTAAGTCCTGGCCTCGCCTTTATGATATCATATAGATCGTTACTCTCTACATAGTTATTGCCTGAAAAATTTATTCCTACGATTATCTTTCCCAGATAGGGTCTGTAATCTGAAAATATCTTATCCGATTTGAAAATTTTAGGTAAAAGTGCAAGTGTAAATAAAATAATAATAAAGGATAGTATTTTTTTGGGGGACATTTTTACTAAAGAAAATAAAGATCAATTTAATACAAGCAAAGATTTATATCTTTTACACTGTTTAGAATTGTACATAATGTAAATAGAAAATAATATATCCTCAAATTTTTTCAAATGATATTCCCATTTCATTTGCCCTTTTTTCCAATTGAAATTGCCTTTTCTCTTAGCTTTGTTTCATAAAGAACCTTTTGAATTTTCATCACAAATTCTTTTGGATCTGGCATATCTGTGATCAAAGGGCTTTCTCTTAAAAGTTCTGCTGCTCCCACTTTCTTTGAATTCATCACGGGAACACCTGAAGCCATTGCTTCTAAAATAACCAAGCCAAATTATTCTATAAGCGCAGAATGTACAATCAAATATAATAATCTATACAATTTATATATTTCTTATGTGAAAGACAAAAAGCTTATGGAATAAGAAATCCCTAAATATTCAGTTTGAATTATATATTCTTTTATTCTTAACCGATTCCTTGCCAATTATAATAGCATGAATCTTTTCACGCCATTTTGAATCCATCAATGATTAGAAAACAAATATGTTGCTTTATAATATTTGAGGCACCCGTATATCCTGGAAGATTACGAATTTCAATAGCTATTCTTTTTTTATGAATTACTTCCTCCAAAATAGATTGAACAAAAGGGTCAATAAAAGGCTTAAAAGAATACAGGTTACTAAGGGGAAATAAAATTTCCAATTCCCCTTTTGAACTTTAATATCTCCTGGTAGATTACCCAGAAAAGAAATATTAGGCAAATAGTGGACCAAAAGTCCTACTATAAAAAAAACAATACCTATGATGATCAAAAATTTTCCCATTGGAACATCTGTATTGTATATTCGGCAGAGAAAACAAGTCTTTTTTTTACAAGATTTCTTTTAAGGTATTATATATTTCTTCTTGCCTTTCACTCAATTGGCTTTTATCAGATACTGGAACATGAATTGTTTGGGAAAGTCTGCCAGATACTCCAGCAAATATAGAAGATGAGGTTCTTAGTTCCAATAGTTTTTTAGCAACTATATTATTTTTATCTGTTTGGGGTTGAGCAAAACTGATCATAGTTACTTCTTTAAAACCTCTTCTGAAACAAGCTGCTAATATTTTAATCCAATCCTGTACACTTGTTGCGCCCAAGGTTACCATATTTTCTTCATTAGTAGAATCAAATGTATAGCTACTCTGAGAGCTTTCTACGAAACCAGGAATAAAGGTAGATTTTATTAGGTTTTCAGCTAGACTACCAGAGGTAAGAAAATGGATATTCTTGGTTTCTTGGGTAATTACAGGGAAAAATAATTTGAGTTTTTCTTGCATCATATCCGGAAAAAGGTTTTTTAAGTACCTTGCGATCGGCTTATCTGAAAATAAGCTTGTGGTCGGGAAAATAGGCTTTAAAACCGAAATAACATCATAGTCTACAAGTCTTTTACATTTGTCATAGAAGTCTTCCCAGTTAGAACTCTCCATAGCCACTCCGCCTAAAATTCCGGACTTACCTTGTAATATTAAAACTTTTTTACCCAGAGATTCATTTAATTTTCTGGAATTTTCTATATTTTTCCAAAGAACTTTCATAGTTGCTATAAAGCCAGCAAAATTATCAAAATAATCCGCAATGACGATCGCTTCTTTGGCATCCAAAAAGATATCCAAATTATCTTGCATCCATTTCCAATTAGGATTACTTTCTATGTGGCTAGAAGGTAAATAAGAATCTATATTCTTGTTCGAATCCAAATCAGAATATTTCAAGGGATATTCGATTATTCCTTTTTTGATCTTATTTTCAGTATCTTTTCTTTGGATCGCTACCAGAGGAGATTGGCTCATTAAAAATAGAGGCCTGCTTCTTTGCTGCAATATATCTGAACCAGTAACAAATATACAATTGCTTTGATCACAAATAAAATCAATTTTCTTACATCCCAGATGAACAATAAGATCATCATAGGATTTAGCCAAGAACCAAAACAAGCTTATCCATTGTCCCCGACTCAATTTCCACATAGATAAATAATGAATATTCAAGATATCTACTCTTTCATTTAAAGGAATTTTTCTTTTCTCTACGAGCTGAGCCAGTCCTTCCGTATATTCTTTAGTTTGGGTCAAGGCAGGGGGAGGGTCTTTCTTGATCAGATTAAAAACACTTATATTCTCATCTTGAAATTCAAGATAAATTGCCTTTGTGTCTAGTTTTTGAGTTTGGTATTCTGCTATAGAAAGTCCTAAATGAATGGATTCGAAACAATTTTGATCGGATAGAATGGTCCATTGTTTTGGAAGGTATACCCATCGTGGTAATGGTTCATTACCAAAATTGTTTTCCATATGCATATAAGACAGCATTGCCATTGGATTCAATAAAAAAAATTGAGCCAGCTTATCGGTTTCTATATAAACAATCTCATTTGGATAAATTGTTTTATAAACTCTACGGACTTGTTTAAAAAAGGGCTTTATTCCGAGTAGTTCTTCGCCTGGGCCGATTAAATCCTTGTTATTTATTTCTATACGACCTGAGATCAGTAAAAAAGAAATATTATCCGAAGAGTCTATATTTTCTAATTTAGATGACTTCCAAGGGAGGCGGTTAAAATCATTTAATTCTTTGGAACTGAATCCTAAAAGAGAAGGAGGTAAAATATCAGAAAGTATCATAGCTGTTTTAAATATTGGATCATTCCTATTTTATCGATTAATTCAATTGGTCTGGATTGACAAAAAATTTCAGCCTGCGGAGTAAAACTACTCGTTGTTATGCATATACCTTTGGTAAAATTTAGATTCCGCATAGTCTCATATATTGATCTGATCGTCTTCTCTGGAATAGTTTCTGTTGTTCTATAAATATGTATGAGTCTACTGGACATTTTTGAACTTCTCCATCTTCCATCACTTTCCGAAGCCACTGCACGTATCTCTGAATCATTTTCTATCTGAATATCCAAAAGCTTTAGGTCCAAAGAATGAATAATATCTTTACTGATCTGCTCGAATTTAATTGGAGTCGCTATCATAAAATCCTTTATAGAATCTTCGGTGCGCATCGCTTCATATTCCTTTAATTTTTGAGGTACATCTTTAAAATGGGGATTCATATTATTAATATATTCCCATTGTTGGATAGCCATATATAGATCTCTTTTACGTTCAGAACAACTTGCTATGAAATATCTTAAATTGAGTTCCAAATCCGAGTTCTTTCTGGTATATTTTAGTCCGGCTTCAAATTCATTGATTGCCCTACCAGGGTTATTGTTCTCCATAAAACAAAGTCCTTTCCCAAGATAACAACGCCCTTTTAATTTTAGGTCATTCATTCCTATATCAAATTCTCTAATGGCCCAGTCATAATCTTTTTGGCTTTTAAGACATAAAGCTAAGTAATAATGAGCCTCTGGAATAGAGACACCTAATTTAATACATTGCACAAGGGATTGTTTTGCTTCAATTATATGAGAGAGAGAGTAAAGCAATATTCCCTGGTGCATAAATGCCTCTGAATGAGCAGGCTGAATTTGAGTACATTTTTTAAAATAAAGAAGTGCTTTATCTTGGATACCTGCATTTTTAAATAAAAGACCAAGCTGATAAAAATTATCTGGATTTGTAGGATCAAGTTTTGTGAGCATTAAGAGTTCTTTCTTAGCATCATCCAGATTGTTACCTTCTAATAGCAGTTGTGCTAGTTTTTTGCGTACAACTTGTTCACTAATTTTATTATCGAATTTACTAATTCTAAGGATTTTTTTATACTCCATAATGGCTTCTGGAGTTTTTTTTTGCTTTTGGTATGCATCACTCAACAGAAAGCGAGCATATACATTGCGATCATCTTCTTCTATAAGCATTTGAAGCTTTTTAATGGCAGTAGCCAAATTCCCTGTTTGAATCATCTCTGCAATTTGATCTAATTTTTTAGGCGCAAAATAAGCATTAAAAATATAGAAAATAAATATTCCTACTACCAATAGAATCCCTAAAATAAGAATTATACTAACTATGTCATCCATTTTTCAATTGCAAAAATTAAGAAAGCAGAAATAAAAAAAAGAATCATTAATGGAATCATTAGAGCCACCATTGACACCCAATCTGCAGGAGTAAGAATAGCCGACAATATGGCAATTAGAATAACGGCTATTTTCCAGGATTTAATGAACATTTTAAAATTAACTACTTTAAAAAAACTCAGTATCATAGATACGACTGGAAGCTGAAATGATGCTCCAAAAGTAAAATGAAAACTAAAAAAGAAACTTAAATAATCGGGAATGTTCAAATATTTTTTAGTATATATAAAACTTCCATCTGGCATTGGTAAAGGAGGAGGATTCCATTCAAATAAAAAGAAATTCGTTACCAGAGGCCATATATAAAATCTGGCCAATAGAACACCACTCCAGAAAAGAAGTATTGCAAGAATTAAAATACCATTTGTTAATTTGCGATAGAGTTTATCTAGCGCGGGCAAAACAAAAGCCCATAATTCAAATAAAATATAGGGCAGGGAAAATAGAATTCCTGCCATTAATACAACTTTAAATTGTATTAGAAAGTCATCTTGCATACGCGAAGTCACTATATCAATTACGATCCTTTTTTGGTTTCCTGTTTGAACCAGAACTGATAAGGGAGACATTACATTCTTCCAGATAGGTTCGTAAAATAAAAAACAGGCTGAAGAAGTGATCCCTACAAAAATTACAGATCGGATGATTCTTGATCTGAGTTCTTCCAGATGTTCAGAGATAGGCATATATCCTTGCTTCTTGCGAATTTTTTGGATATGGTTATCTTTTTTAGAATCTCTTACTTTTTTATATTTGATAGGTTTTTTTTTTATTCTATCGTTGTTTTTCTGCTCAGACACAAAAAATGATTGGCTAACGAAAAATTATTTTTTCTTCACAGTCTTTTTTTTAGACTTAGAATTTTTTTTTGTTTTCTCTTCCCCCTTACTATTCTCTATTTCATCTTCAAGATCTTTATCTATTTCAGAAGTTATTCCACTAAGACCTTTTTTGAACTCTGTAATCCCAACCCCTATACTTTTAGCCAAAGCAGGAAGTTTTTTAGCCCCAAAAAGCAATAAAAGTAAAAGAAAAATGATCAGTAATTCAGGAGTACCAATGCTTCCACAGGGCATATACACCTTTATATAGAAGCTTAATGAAAAGTAAAGAAAAAAAAGAAGCTTGCTGCTTAGAGGGAGCCTGTGCCTCAACTTAAAAACATTTACATTTTTGAGTTTTTTATTTTTTATGTCCCATGAACAATAGATTTGCACAAAGCGATAGAGATCAACTTATGATGTTTTCCCGTACTCTGGGAGATAATCTTGATAAGAATCACGAAATTTATGCATTTGTTAAGCTTTTGGATACAATTGACATGAATCCTTTTCTGTGTAGTAAATTATTCTTCTGTGTTGAGTCACAGGCTCATATGTGTACAAATTACAGCCTAACGGCATTGGTTTCTACAAAAGACTTATACTTTTTTCTTGACTCTATATCCATATTATACATAGGAGTAGGTACAAATGAATCAATATCGACAGAAAAACAAGAAATAAGAATTCTGTTGAAAAAAATATGTGGGAGAATTTTAAAAACTATTTTTTTGCCCATTTTACTGGCCTGGGGCTAATATTACTGGGTTGGTATATATCTGTGATCTATTCTGCTGTAGATCGCTTTTCTTCGGAGTCGGCCATTATATCCACCGCAACCATAGTAGGATTGATATTGATCTTGATAGGGACATATCTGCCAGATATATGGATACTCATCTTCAAAAAGAAAAAAGCCAGAAGACAGTCTGATTAAGGCACTTTTTCTCCGAATAATATATCTCTTAGAATGGCTGCTTTTTCAAAATTAAACTCTTCGGCCGATTGAAGCATCTCTTTTTCGAGTTTTTTTCTCCATTCTGCTTTAGAAGTATATTTTTTTCGATCATATTTTTTAAGAATGTCATCTAAAAGGGTCGTTTTTTTTGTTTGATCTTGTTTTTCACGTTCTACAATATCTTCAACTTTTTTTTGGATGGTCTGCGGCTGAATTCCATGTTCCTGATTATATTGTTCTTGCATTTTTCGCCTTCTGGAGGTTTCGTCAATGGCCATTTTCATAGAATCAGTAATTTCATCTGCATACATGATCACCATTCCATTTACATTTCTGGCTGCCCGCCCCATTGTCTGTATAAGAGACCTCTTAGATCTTAGAAAGCCTTCTTTATCTGCATCCAAAATGGCTATCAGAGATACTTCTGGTAGATCGAGTCCCTCTCTTAGCAAATTGATTCCTACTAATACGTCAAAATCTCCTTTTCTGAGATCTCTTAGAATTTCTACTCTTTCTAAAGAGTCAATATCAGAATGCATATAGCGTATTCTTATTCCAATGTCTTGATAATACTCTGTTAGGTCTTCAGCCATTTTTTTAGTCAATGTAGTGATCAATACTCTTTCCTGCCTTTCTGTCCTAATGGTGATCTCTTTGGCCAGATCATCAATTTGTTTCTGGGTACCTCGTATTTCTATTTTAGGATCAAGTAGACCAGTGGGACGGATGATCTGTTCCACATATTCACCCACTTTATTTAATTCATATTCTGCCGGTGTAGCAGAGACATATAAAATATTTTTTGTCATCAATTCAAATTCCTTAAAATTGAGTGGACGATTATCCAAAGCAGAAGGCAATCTAAAACCATATTGGACCAATGTTCTTTTTCTACTTTGATCCGATTCATGCATTCCTCTGATTTGTGGTATGGAAACATGACTTTCATCTATAATGATCAAAAAGTTTTCCGGGAAATAGTCGATTAAACAAAAAGGCCTACTTCCAGGTTCTGTTTGAGCAAGGTGTCTGGAATAATTTTCGATACCATGGCAATATCCCATTTCTTTTAGCATTTCCAGATCAAAGAGGGTTCTTTGACGAATTCTTTCTTCTTCCAGTGGCTTATTCTGAGATTGAAAAAATTTTGTCTGTTCTTCTAACTCTGCTTTTATTGTCTGGAGAGCCCGTTCGAGTAAGGATTCAGCTATGATAAAATGTTTTGCTGAATACACAACCGCTTTTGATAAAGAAACTTTTTGATTCCCGGTCAGTATATCAAACTTAGTAATTCTTTCTATCTCATCTCCAAAAAATTCAATCCTGATTCCATCTCCTGAGTATGCAGGTAAAATTTCAACAACATCTCCTCTTACTTGAAAAGTACCCCTTTCCCTGGAAATGTCATTTCGATTATATTGCATCTTCAAAAGTTTTGTTAGCATGTTTTCTCTTTTTATTTCTTCACCTACATTCAGCATGAGAATTGCCTTTTGATATTCTTTGGGAGAACCCAAGCCAAATATACAGCTAACACTGGCAACAATGATGACATCTTCTCTTTCAAGAAGAGAGGTGGTCGCTCTAAGGCGTAACATATCAATTTCTTTATTTATCGTGGCCTCTTTTTCTATGTAAGTATCGCTTGAAGGGACGTATGCTTCTGATTGATAATAATCATAATAACTGATAAAATACTCTACTGCATTCTCTGGAAAAAAGTTTTTGAATTCTCTATATAATTGAGCTGCCAAAGTTTTGTTGTGAGTAATTATAAGGGTTGGTTTTTGCAATTCCTGGACCACGGAAGCCATTGTCATTGTTTTCCCTGAACCAGTTACGCCAACCAATACAGCAGAGGCATTATTATCTCTTAATTTTTTAGATAAAGCAGAAATTGCTTTTGGTTGATCGCCGGCAGGTTTATAGGGAGCTTCTAATTGAAATTTCACCTTATGGTAGATTCATCAGTTTAAGAGTGATAATTTCAATATCCAACTCTTTTTGTTGATCCCCTTGTTTATTTAAGAATTCTTCCAGTTTCGAAAGAGAAGAATGTTTTTTAATCAATGTCCTTTTTTTTTGGACTTCTAAATATAACTTTTTCTTCTTTTGTTGCAGTATCTGGATATCATCTTTTAACATAGCCGTTTGAAGATTACACCACAAATAAATAAAAATGAAGATCGTAACAAAAAAGACGAAAGCAAAAGCAATCAACATGATCTTAATTTGACTTGCCGGTTTATTTATTTCTTTAGGATTCATTGAACATTGAATAAGGTATATAGAGTGCTTAAAGTAATACACTGTAAACTAAAAATATAAAATAATTTAGGCCTTTTCTGGAATAGATAAACGGGGGATAAGGTTTTATGGATAATGTATTTCCCATCCCAGCACACCCTTTGTGGCGTGGCAAGTTGTGTCCATCTAAGAAATCTATTCAATATATGGAATTTTTATTCATAGATCGTAACCTGTAGAAAGAACAGTCTTCTTGTTCTAAGCCCAATTGTTCTATTTTTTCATATCCTTTTTCTTTAATAAATGAGTCTTCACCATTGGCAATGGCATTACTCATGGAAAAATATCTTCCTTCCCCTTTCCATTTGGATGATCTGTTTGATTGAAAACATATCAATGCATCTGGTAAGAAATGATCCATCAAAAATTGGGCATATATGGGTCCTGTTTCCGCTAAAATTTGATTATGGCCATCAAAAGCGATTTTTTTTAAAATAGATGAGAAATCCATTTTGTTTTTTATATAAAAAAAATTTACATCCTTACTTTGTAGCACCCTGATCAAATCTTTAGAGTATGTAAATATGCAAAATTTATTACCTATATTTTTTTGCTTTTGTATAAAATCATCCAGCTGACTCTCTTTCCAATTCTCAGAAAGGTTAGGAATAATAAAATATCTATGATTCTTTTCATGAAAGATTTTCTCTAAGATATCTCTATGGATAGTTGGATGAGATATTTCTATTCGTTTTAAAAGAGATATTAAATAAGAATTCTTTTTGATCTTTGAGAATAAGGATAGCTTGTTTCTTTCTATACGATTATCCAGTGCCGGCCTATCTGTTAGTATAGTTCCAGGAGTGGTAAGAGTTGCTCTAAATATTTGGCGCATCCTGTGGAGTAACTCCAATGAAGACTTAGACGTGATCTTTCCGCTTTCTCCTTTTAAAGGGGAAAGCCAGCCTTCTTTCGTTTGTGCCCATTTTAGAATTAATCTTGGAAGGTTAGTTCGTTTTTTGTGAAAGAAAGGTTCCAATGTTAAATATTTTTCCAATGAATATTCATGGGGGGGCATTAAATGAACATGGATACCATTTTTTTTTAATATTTTTATTCCATCTCCATTTACTTCAGGGCTTTGATCTTTGGCGGCAATAATTACTTTTTTGATCCGATTCGATATGATGGCTTGTGTACAGGGGGGGGTGCTTCCCAAATGGCAGCAAGGTTCTAAAGTAACATAAAGAGAAGAGCCAATAACAAAATTTGGGCCATAAGTAGAAAGTGCGTTTTTAATAGCCATAATTTCAGCATGATCCCCGCCTTTTTGGTCTGTAAAGCCTTCTCCGATGATCTTTCCAGAGGGGGAAACCAAAATAGCGCCAACAGCAGGATTGGGATCAGAAAAGCCAACAGCAAATCTTGCCAATTGAAAGGCTCTATACATCAAAGGCTTGGCTATAGAAACCTCTGACATATTAAAAATTTTAGGGGGTATCCGTTTGGGAGATGAAAGACATAGTGGAATTTAACTTTAAGAGTGTATATATTTTATCATTTGATTTTACTATATCTTTTGTGAAAGGTTGAATTATATTGTCTCGCGTTATTTCAGGGTTTTGTTGAAAATCAGTATGTTTTCTATCCAGAGAAGAAAATATGGGATACTTCTCTAAGGTGCCAGAATTTTTAAATTTTGTATCATTCATTTTTATAATTATCCTTTATCTTAACAAAAGAAGCCATATTTTTTTCGGTAGAATATATTTTATACATGAACATGAATAATATCAATATATAGTTGATCATGACCCATAGAAAATTAATAGAGTGATAAAGCCCATAGACCGCTAAAAGCTGGGCCATGATACAAGTGGACATGCCAAAGATAAAAGGAATATCATTAGAAATAATTCTATTCAAAAGAGGAATTCTATTGATAGTTTCCTCAAAATTATCTTTTAAGTAGGGCAAACCAAGATAGAATAAAACAGGCAGGATAAAAGAGTTAAAAAAATAACTTTCATAGTAGGCCCCATAAAGGCCTCCCATATGAGTAAAAATAAGACCGATCATAACCCCCAGTCCTATTTCTAAATAACTTTTTTTTTTATTTTCACCAAGAATATGATTTAACTCACTCAGAAAAATATTCTTAAAGTCTATTAAATCTTTTCTTGCAAAGCTCTCTTTAGATGTAGCAAATAATTTACGGTAATGGTTTAGAAGAAGAATGAAAGAGGAAGATAAAGAGATAAAGATGATAAAGAGTAATAAATCCATTAATATTTACTATTTTTTATTCATCTGAGAAACGTATTTTCTATCTTTGGCTCCTGTATAAATTGCAGTTGGCCTATAAATACGATTATCCTTCAACTGTTCTACCCAATGAGCCAGCCAGCCAACCACTCTAGCCATGGCAAAAATGGGAGTGAAAAGGTCTTCTTTGATATTTAGCTTATCGTATACCAAACCAGAGTAAAAATCCACATTGGGATAAATTCCCTTTGCTCCCACTAATTTATCCATTACTTTCTCTACTTCTAAAGCAATTTCATATAGTTTGCTTAAACCATATTTATCAAATAGTTTTTCCGCTAATTTTTGCAGTATTGTAGCCCTTGGGTCTTTTATCTTATATTCTCTATGCCCAAATCCCATGATCTTTTCTTTATTTTGAAGTTTAGCGGTAATATATTTTTCTACATTTTTGATGTCTCCAATTTCACGCAGCATTTGTAGAACTCTTTCATTGGCCCCTCCATGCAAAGGCCCTGTAAGAGTTCCGATTGCGGAAGATATTACAGTAAATGGATCACATAAAGTAGATCCTGTTACTCTGGAGCTAAAAGTAGATGCATTCATTGTATGTTCCATATGCAAGATGAGTACCGCATCCATGATCCTGATGTGATCTTCTGAAGGCATTTTTTCTTCTAGCATATACAAAAAGTTGGCCGCATGACCAATTCCATCAATTGGCTGTACATTCATATCGCCAGATCTCATTCTATGAAAAGCGGCCACAGCGGTGGGTAACTTAGCAATGAGTCTGGTGATAGAAAGATATTGGATTTCAGGTATTGTAAAATCATTACTTTTAAAGGGATAAAACATCCCCAATACGGCTACGATTGCCTGGGTTGCATCCATAGGATGACCATTTTCTGGTAAAGTTTTGATCAGATCAATGATCTTATATTTTAATCTTCTATGGTGCCTCAGATTATAGGCAAATTCATCATATTCTTTTTGGTTGGGTAACTCACCAAATATGAGCAAATACGCAGTCTCTGCGAAGTTACTCTTTTCTACTAGTTCTTCAATTGCATAGCCCCTGTATTTTAATATGCCCTTATCTCCATCGATAGAGCTTATTTTTGATGCGGCTACAGGTACTCCAGCTAATCCAGGTGTGATCAAAGATTCTGACATATAATATATTTATTTTAAATACTCTTTAAGTCAGACTAAAAAAATATATGAGTGTGTCGAGTAAAATTATATTTCTATTAAGTAATAAAATATATTGATCCAAGGCTCGGTCGAGACGCAATAGCAGGGGGGAAGTATCTGAATTCTTTAGCTCTAACTCAGGGAAAGTTCAGCTCTTTGGCTTGCATCTTGATAAAGTCGTTCTCTCTGTAGATGTAAAACAGACGATCTCCAAGTAGTAATATTTTGCGAAGATCACTCGCTGGGAATTCAGTTTCGCTGGTGATGATATCACTTTCGCTCAAGGCTTTCTCTCCCTCGCAACCTTCAATCTGATCATCCAGACAAATGGATGACTCCTTAAAGTATTTCAGACTCGTCCCATCTACGATCGCTACGCTGGCCGTAAAGCGAGCCTCAAGCTGACTTCTTTGATAATAGTCCGTAGACTCGCGGCTATAAAACGAGACGAACTCATTGGCTGAAATTGTAATAGGCAGAGGCGTATAAGTAATTAATCTGTCATGCGGATGATCGATATGCCATTGAGTATAATAATCATTGTTGATGATTTTGAGCTTATGGTCAGAATCTAATAGATAAACAAAGCGTTCTAAGCCTGAATGCACTAGAGTCGGATCTGAACTCAATTCAGGGTTTCTTTCTAAGTTTGTACATGGAGAGTTAGCATTCCTTAATTCCTTGTGCTTGGAAGATATCTTGTTTATAGGGTTCCCATTTTCAACGATTATATCGAGAATTTGACTGATAAACCCAAAGTTTAGCCAGGAATGGCCATTTTTTTGCGGATCAACTTCAGATGCATCGCAGATACGAACATCACCACTGTTTTTATGGGTGATATATAGACGACCAGCCTCTTTATTTATGATCGGCCCTAAATAACTAGCAATAAAACCTACATACGTAATATCAGACGGAATCAGCTGTTCGCCTTGTGCAGTTGTGGCCTGGGGTAATTCTATCACTCCAATCTTTCCATAGGCAGCGTTGTTGATCGACACATTTCTAGAGCTATCGCCAACCTGAGGTAATTGCAAAAAAGTAGAAGGATCTTCTTCGTCATTTATTGCAGGAGAATTTTCATTATTTAAAGGTATGCGGTATATTTTGTTCTCCCTTGCCATTGCCGAGTCTGTACGCAGAACAAAGATATATCCGGCAGAAACTTCAAGCGCTGGCCATCCAGAGGTGCTAATATCATCTTCAAATCGGACCTCCGTAATATTGACAGAAACATTAGGATCAGGATCCCAGGGATATAGATATGATATTTTATCTCGTAAAGGCAGTTCATATACTTTAGCAAATGAATTTTGCGTATCAAACCAGCTCAGATAACCTTCATGATCTAAAACGATCAGATATTTTCCTTTGGGAGTAAAAGCAAGGTCTGATAGCTCTCTCTAATGTCAGAACTGAAAGCGACGGCGCTTGCACAGAAAAATACAGTAGGTGTCTTTTGCCGTAAGAGGCGGCAAAGTGAGATTTTTTGGCTTTTAAATTTCGAACCTGACAGTCGGTATTGGTTTGACCTTCCTGTATCTCCGGTTCACATGGAGTAGTTTCTTCTAATGCGGGATAAGCCATCAATTTAGATTCGCCTTTAATATTTGATAATACAATCCCATCTGTACAGGCAAAGGCAAAATACTCCCCGCTGGATGCCGAGGCGATCTTTCCCAGAGAACTGGCCGAACAAATACTCTCTGAAACCTCGGGAAGACTAGAATCTTCAGGTGACGGCCTGGATATATCTTCGTTGTCGCAGTATCCCAGTAAGCTCAATATAACCGCCAGGGCAATCATTTGTATTTTGCTGTTATTAATTTATTCACCTTTTTCTTAAATAGTAATATTATTAGCTCCATTAGCTTTTATCAATTTAGTATTCAATATGGAAACCTTTTTTTTAATAATTTTATTATTTACAGGCTTCTTGACCTATATATATTGATGGGGTGAATATGATAAGAGCACTAACCTTTATTTCGTTATTTGGATTGATCTACTGCTCGAATGACGCAACGTTCATGGACGATAGATGCCCCTGCTCCTATTCTGGACGGTAGCCTACAGACATTTGAAAGTAGGTGCACGGTACATAGGGTACAACACGTAAGGCTGGAAGAGGTTTCTATACCCGAAGGCGAAGAATTGATCATCTATGCTTTCGCCTCTTCAAGAACAGAAGAAAACGGAATGGATATCCGTTTTTTAGGGGGTAGATCCGGGCAAATCAGTATCCGACATCCCGAAGTGAACGAACCTGCTCTTGTATCAACCGAAAACCTTACCCTAAGCGATGTATACTGCGTTGACCTCCATATCCGGGAAGTTCCTATACATGTTTTGCTCTGGAAGGCAAGCGACTGTAATTTAGGTGGGATTTCCGATGCTTTTACTTTGAACGAGAACACTCTGTTTAATAGCGCTCTTCACACTAACCAAGACACAGGAAATTGGAGGAAAACCCAAAATCCTTCGGGAAGATTTTTCAATTACAAAGCCTCTTCAAACCAGGTCAGGATAAGCAAAATTATGGGTAGCGAGTCTATTTTCAGTGATTAGTTTTCTTGGCCATTGGATATTGTTTGTCCAGAAACTGCCTACCTGGGGTTGCCTTCAGAAATGAAATTTTCAAAGCAAACCTCTATGATGGTGTCAACTTTGTTACCTTCTCTTTAATAATGATATTCTTCCTTTACGAGCATAAAAAATATTTGAGTTATAAATTTTCTAAACGCACGCATTCTTATTTTGCCTTTGCTGCTATTTTGTTTTTTTGAGTATAACACTTATTAAGTCCAGGATTTGCCTTTTTGATATGCGCAACAAACTATTTTAAGTAATTATCCAGAAAATAAAAATATTGTTTAAATAAGAATTTACATGCTATGCTCAATAAAATTCTATGCTATATTATTTAAAATGTTACAGGTTTCAAAAGAAAAAGATTTGCATAATATTCACAAGGATCTGGACAAAGGAGTGCACATTATTGCCGATTTTAAAGATTGTACTCAAGGCCAAGACCTCATGCTAGATGCAGTACTATTAGAAAAGGAATGTCGTCAGGCTATACATAATGTAAAATTAAACGAAATAAACTATGTTTTTCATCAATTTCCAAATGCAGGCGTTACAGGAGTGGTGTTATTAGCAGAGTCACATTTTTCCATACATACATGGCCAGAAATAAATTATTTATCCATGGACATATTTGTATGCAACTTCAATTCAAACAATACATTCAAGGCAGAATCTCTATTCAAGTCTATTATCAACATGTTCAAGCCTCAAAAAGTAAATAGACAATATATTGAAAGAGCCTGATATAAATCCAATTTCATCCAATTGCTTTTGGTGAATGATCCTTTACTCCAGAGGATATAAAGAGTTAAATTGATCCATTTTCATTAAGTTAAAAAAATTCTCAAGCCTTGAGAATTTAAATACATTTTCAATTGCAGGTGTTGCTTCACAAATGATCAGTTTTTTCCCATTTTCCTGGCATAAATGTAATGTTTTTATCAGGGCCCTTAGCCCTTTAGAATCAATATATTGCATTAAATAAAGATTGATGCCTATGGTTTCCTTCGGCTCACTTAAAATCTCAGACTTGAATTGCTTTTCTAAGTTGCTCCCTTCGCCTTCTTTTAGTTTACCTTTTAGAATTACTTCTATAGCTCCTTTACGTTGTTTATATTCTAATTCAAGCATACTCTACAATAATGAACTTGAGTCTTTTTTTTGTTAACTCATTTAAGAAAATTAATTCTTTAATAAGCTTTCTATTTCTTTTTTTTCTACATCCATCCCTAAAGAAGAAGCCTTTGATTTTGCTTGTTTAAGATATGGAATGGCTTCTTGTCTTTTACCTTGGGATAATAAGTACATTCCATAGCTACGCAGTGTAGGAATTAACGTAAATATATAATTGGAATTTTGCGAAATATCGATGGCTAGCTTAAAGAAATATTCTGCTGAAATATCATTGTTCAGATTATCTTTATATCTCTTAATTTCATGTAATCTTTCCTTTGAAGTCTGGGATAGAGATTTATTCAATGCTATTGCCAGGCCCAGCCCTAAAAAAGTACGACCATATTCAACATCTTTTCCTGTTTCTTTCATGCTTTTTATATGGAAATAAGCTGCCTTAATGGATTGATTAGCCATACCTACCCTGGCATAAGTACAGGTTAAATAAGAATAAATATGATCCAGGCTATCTTTCATATTTATTTCGTTCATTAGTTTTAAAGCTCTTCTAAAATATTCTATGTTTTCTTTATATTGTTTGAGCTTATAATGGGTTATTCCTATATGCAATAAGCTATAAGCAGTATTTTCTTTCTGCTCTGTCATTTCAGCAACTTTTAAAGATTTTAAAAGGTTATTCAAAGCTTTTTTATAGTTTCCTTTATGTATTTCAAGTAGGCCTATGTCTAAAAGTATCTTTACTTCTTTACCCACGTCGTTGGTCTCTTTGCATATTTTCATGCATTCTTTTAAGTATTTAGATGCTTTTTTTAGATTACCTCGCCTCAAATGAACATTTGCAATACCATTGAGAGGATAAATTAGATATGATCTGTCTTTAACATTCTTTAAAACATCTCTTGAATGGTCATAGAATTTAATGGAGGCATTGTGATCATCAGAGGCCTTTTTTATTTCTCCCATATAATAGAGTGCCATGCCATGTCCTATTGGTTCATTTGTCGATTTTTTATATTCTAAAGCATATTCCAATGTGGCCATAGAGTCTTCATATTTTTTCTGTTGCAGATACACTTTGCTCAAATTTAAATAAGCCTTACCAAGGGTCACGGTATCATTGAGTTTTTTAGCATCCTGGATACTTTCCTGTATAATATTGATAGAACTATCCATATCATTTTTATGTTGATAGATCTCCCCTAAATATGCTTTTAGGTTTGCTATTATTTTTTGGGTTTCAAGATCCTCTATAGTATGCCATTCTCCAAATTGAACTGCCTTATTTAGAAATTGAATGGCTTTATCCCAATCTTCTGCAATTTCATAGACTTCTGCTATGCGACCATGAGTTAGAATAATCTCTTTTGGATCATCTTGGATCATTTCTATGAGTTTTTGGTATAATTTAACCGCCTTATTGGACTCTGATTTATCTGCTTTATAGTTTTGATGAGAATAACGGGCTGCCTGTGTAAGATATTCTCTAGCCTTTTGCATATCTCCGGCTTTTTCATAATGATGAGAAATATCTGCATAATGAGTATGATTATCTTTGTAGTATAATGCTAATTCATCTGCAATTTTAGAGTGTATTTTTTGAAGGTTTTGATTCAGTTGCATTTCATAAGCTGCATCTCTTAATAATCCCTGGGCAAATGCATAATGAACATTCGTTTCTTTCTGCCATATCTTTTGCTTTTCTCCTTCTTGAATTGCTATCTGAAATTCATCTTCATTAAGGTCGCTGACCTTTTTCAATATTTCTATATTAAATTCTTTCCCCAATACTGTAGCGGTTTGGAGTAACCTTTTAAGCTTTTCAGAAAGTCTGTCTATTCTAGAGATCATGATAGAACTGATCCCACCTGGTAGCTGAGCATCTTCTGTAGCCAGTACATATTGGCTGCCATCTACTTCTAAAAGATCATTCTCCAATAAATAGGCGCATGATTGTTCAATGTATAGAGGATTGTTTTCTGTTTTCTCGACTATAAATTTAGTTAAATTCTCATCAATTTTTTTCCCAAAAATAGATTCGGCTAACTCTTTGCTGTCGTTATCTTGTAAATATTTTAAGGTAATACTTTTTTCTAAATGCTTGTTCTTAGTTAAAAATTCTGGTTTGCTTCCGTCATCATTTAACCTACAGGAAGCAAATATAACGAGAGGTACTTTCTGAATGTCAGTCATTAAATAATCAAATGCTTTTTTAGAATTTTCATCAACCCCATAAGCATCCTCTAAAACTAACAGGACTGGTTTTATATAACATAATAGAATGAAAAAGTTTTTGATGGCTGCCAAAAAGTTCTGAAATCTATTCCTGGGGTCTATAGATTCATATAAAGAATTCGCTGAATGAATATCCAGTAACCCTGCTATAATGGATTGAGTGCGGTCTACTTCCTCGGCATATTTTTTGGCAATTTTATTATCCGATAATTTAGAGACCTCTTTTAAATGGTCTTTGATCTTTCTACTGATATTTTCTAATTTTTCTTCATTAGACATTTCGAAAGTTATTTCAAAATGTTCCAGAAAAAAGGAAATAAAGGGGTTTAGACTATTTTTTAAAATATTATCTGTTTGCAAAACGATCAAAGGAAAACGGTCTATAAGTGGTTTTGTAAATTCATACAATAATTTGGATTTACCAATACCAGGAGGACCATACACATAGATGAGCCCAGCAAATTCATTATTAAAGAAAGGTTCACACAATTTATTTAAAGCTTCTATCTCTTCTTTTCGATTTACAAATTGACCCGTATGCATTCCTTTATCTTCAAAATGAATCGGTCCAATTAATTCATAGACTTCTATTTTTTGGCTCTTTCCTTTAAATTCTTTTTCGCCTATAGAATCAAGCTTATATTCTCTATGCACATTAGAAAAGATATCTTTAGATACCAATACTTGCGAATTTTCTGCAGTTTCTACAAAACGGGATGCTAGATTTACTACATCCCCCAGGGCAGTGTATGCGCTTCTCTGTGAAGAACCCACATAACCTGTATAAGCTGTTCCATAATTGATTCCAACCTTGACCTTATCAGAAAATTCTTTTTTGATGGCATATCCAAAATCAGCGGATCTCATTATATTGTCTTCAAAGGAAACAGGGGCGCCAAATAAAAATAGCATCAAACTACCCTTATCCCCAAAATCGAGTGAACTCAAATATCCTCCAAAAGAAGCGGATAGATCTAATGTAGTAGTCACAATTTCATTAAATTTTTTAAATGAATCGGATCCTTGAAAGACAATGAATACACTTGCTAAATCTCTAAATTCTGAAGAAATTTCTCCTTTGAATAAATCGGGGAAAAATAGTTTGTAAATTTCTTCTTTTATTTCCACATAATCTATCTGTGCTGATCTGGGTAACGAAAACAGAGGAATTTTTTTAAGTATAAAATGATTTTCTGGTACTTCTTGAGCAATAGGAGAGTCCATTATGGAGACATCTTCTTTTTTTAATTGTTCTTTAAATTGAAGATCAATTACAATTTCACTTTCAGGGCAAAGATGCTCTGAAACAGCAGCACCATTAATAGATTCGCCTTTAAAGTAGAATGTTTGTACTTTTTGAGAACCCAGAATCCCCCAATCTATATTTCCATAAGAAAGTCCCTGCTTTGCTTTGAGCAAAAAATCACCTAATTTTGTAGAATAGTTTTGGTTTTCTAAAAAGAATTTTTGAATTTCAGTAGCCGCCTTAACTGCCGACCTGGTCTTCCCTTTTATGAAAATAGCCGTTAAAGCATCTCCCGCAAATGTAGAAATAAATCCATCATAACGATAGATATAACCAACCACATAATGAAAAATATTATTCAGTATTTCAGATAAGGTTTCTGCTCCTAATCTACCATGCTTCATTAATTTCTCTGTCATATTAGTGAAACCAGAAATATCTAAAAACAGAGTTGCAGCCTTAAAATCACCGGAAAGTTTATTTTCCCCATGGTGCTTTGTAATGAAATTTGGCAGTAAAGATTTTAACATAAAATATATAAAATATGCAGGATACTGAGATAGCTAGATATTTTGTCTACAAAAATATATACTGAATTCATATCTATTGAAAAAAATCAGATCGTGTCGTACTCCCATTGGATTTAAGAATATTTACTATAAAATAATTTTATTAGATTTTTCCTTTAAAGTTTTATAATATTCAGCAAAAAGATCGTTGTGTATGCATAAGGTATAGATATTTTTTAATGGATCTGAATTTTTAGCATGCTGCAAAAAAAGATTGACTTTTCTATTTTGAGTTAGATGAATGACTTATGAAAGTATTAGATTTAAGGAAAAAACAAGGTTTCAGTTTAATCGAGCTGATGGTTGTATTAATGGTATTGGGTACCCTAATGACTCTTTTCTTTGTTTCTTTAGGTGATTCAGACATTGATGAACAACAAGCCAAACTTAAGATTCAGGCAGCCAGAGGGCAACTTGAACTAGCTCTGTTTAAGTTCAAAAATTACTATGGGCGTTGGCCAGATGAGAGTGAGGGATTGCAAGTGTTGGTGGAACCTTCTCCAGAAACAGAAAACTATCCTTCCAGACCTTTCCTTTCTAAAAGAGAGATGCTAAAAGATCCCTGGAATACTCCCTATCAATATAGAGTTACTGATGAAGGTACGTATGAAATTTATTCACTTGGATCTGATGGGCAAGAAGGTGGAGAAGGATCTGCGCAAGATAGGAAACTGTCGGGCACAAAATAGCAAGTATTTTTGTCAGTTAATCCGATCCTCAAAAGGATTTACACTGATCGAAATTATGATCGTTGTGGTGCTTTCAGGCGCTATTATGGGTCTTGGTTACCAATTATTGCAGTCCTTTGTTAGTAGTAGTTTTTCGGAGAATACGGCCCTACAGATAAAGCAGCTATTTCGATTCGGCAGAGCTAAAGCAATAGAAACTGGATCCATATTAAGCCTTTCTATTGATCTTAAAGAAAGAGAAATGGGTTTAAGATATTATGATCCTAAATTAGAATATGAGCAAGATGCCACCATCGAATCTTTAGCTCATGAAAAGGCACAGGATTCTTATAGATTTAAAAGAATATTAGAGAAAAAAGAAGAACTAAAAGACTCCAAGGAAGCAGATGCAGAAATAGACGGAGAAGATATAGTTCCGGATGAATGGATACTTGGCCCAAGTAGCCTACCAAGTGATCTGAAGACACTTTATTCGGTAAGTGGTATAAAGTTATCAAATTCTAAGACCTATATACATTTTTATCCCAATGGAACTTCCGATAGCCTAATTATAGAGTTTGATAATGATTTAAATAAATATTTGTATCTACCCAGATATAATTTACCCTCTGTCTATTTAAAAAACATTGACTTTGAGGAAGAAAAATGACTCTTTTTTATTTATAATAATTGGGGTTAAAGAGACTTGTATTTTTCCAACTCAATAAAAAGGAGCCTACTGGTTTAAATATGCCCGTAAATTCTTCAAGATCAGGAATATCATTAATCGAGATATTGATCGCAGTAAGTATATTTGCCACTGTATTCGGGTCCATTATTTATATGATAACGGCTTCGATCAATGCTCGTTATGAGGCCGGCAAATTTAAGCAGACAATTATTCTGGCCAGACAAAAAATGAATGATATCCGAAATACATTGGAAGAAAAAGAAGAGGAAGGAGAATATCAGGCATTTCCTGGTTTTAAATTTAATTATCAGATAAAACAAATCGAAGTGGATATCTTAGCAATGGCCGGAGAGTTTGGTATATTTGGAGAAAAAGTAGAAGAAGAGATCAGTAAAGTATCTGATAAAGATGCCTTGGAAACAGGTGGGCTGATCAACCTAATGCACTATGTAGTAAAAGTTAACTATAGAAATAATGTTCAATATACTTTGGATTATTATAAGGCATTGAAATTCAGAAGATAAAAATTCTCATGATGAAAAATAAAATATTTAAAAAAGCAGGATTCACATTAATAGAAATATTGATCATCATGGTATTGACAGGCCTTCTTTTTATGGGCCTATTTGGTTCTCACTTGCAAATTCAAGATGTTATTAGAACACAGAGTTTTGCATCAAGGAGAGGTAATCAGGCTTTGTTTGCCATTCAAACCTTCTCGCGTGACCTGAATAATCTGCATTATGAAGATTGGCATACGAAGAGTTTTTTCATCGGAAATACAGGAAAGAGTCTGGCGGGTAATGATATTTCCAATACAAGCACAGTCAATTTTGCCACTAATAATTTATATTCCAATCCGTCTGTTCTACAAGGTAGAGTATACTCAGTGACTTATTTTACCGAAATTTCAGAGAGAAGCGGTAAGTTGACTCTATACCGGAAAGAAGATATTTTCGTAGATTATGAAAAAACAGATCAGGGTATAGCCATTCCCATTTTAGAGGATATTCTTGCTTTTGAATTGGAATATTCCACAAATGGAGACTCCTGGAAAAATGAGTGGAATTCAAAACTGGCTCGAAAACCTCCTATGTATATTAAATCAACATTTCGCTGGATAGAAAACGATGCAGAAAGAGAATTCATATTCACTACGAGTCCCCCGATATTGTTTTTAAGATAATGACCTATTTTTTTTGAATATGGAAAAAGGAGAAAAATGAAACTATTATTACTTTTTAGCATTTGCAGCCTATTTTATGGTATTTGGGGTATAGATATTCAATTGGAGGTCGTAAATGGTAGCCAAAAGGATAAGCCAGCAAAATTAGATTCATTAGAAATTCTACAACTCAAAAATGGTATGACCCCTATCCGTTCTATGGAAATAAAGAGTTCTAAAGTGATCATAAAGGATGTTAAAGAATACGCAGAGAATTTTCCTCTGATGTTGAAAGGGATATACCAGGGAATTGCCTATAACCAGATAATCCCCCCCGCTAAAGAGGAGGGCATTGAAAAAATGAAAAAGATCACCCTAACGGTATATAATAAAACTCATCAATTCAAACCAAAGATCAAATACAGTACGTTATATTCCATTAAGTATCTTCCTAAAAAGTTAAATATTCTAGTATTGCATAATTTTTCCAATGATTCTAAATTGACCTTTACAGAAAGAGGGTCAACAAAAGGAATCTTTCAACATATTCCTTCTATTGCAAATGAGATCAATGCTTCTGTTTCGATAGGTAATAATACGCAATGGTTGAAGGTGGCTCCCATACAAAGCCCCCGGAAAAACATCTATATATTGCCTTATCCATTGAAACCTGGAAATCGTCTTTATCAATTAAATTATTCTGTTCCTTATAAAGGGGATAATATGAAATTGACATTGGTGAAAATTTACGATCAAAATGAGCCAATTCAGGTCATTTTAGAGAATGATGATCTAAGGCTTAGTGTCGCAGATAAGCCGTATTTAGAATCCAGGCAAATGCCAAATGACAATAATACATGGAAAATTTTTGAATTGCCTCTGTTTCCCCAAAGTCTGGATATAACCCTTTCGGGAGGTACACCTCTATCTGAAGATCAAGAAGCCTTATCTTCAGGCAAGGTCAGTGTCAGAGCGCCTTTGTCTTATACAGAAAAAGCAACTTTTGCGTTAATCGCATTTCTGATGATCATATTATTCTTTTATATGATCATCAAACTAAATCCTTCCTGGTTGATCAATTATCGGATAAAACAAAAGGCACAGATAAAATATAGGCTAGACATATTGAATGCAACGGATATGAATTTCAAAAATAAAGAGGCGCTAAGAAAAAAATTTGAAAAGCGCTTGAAAAATATTGAGTCTCATCTTGACCTCTAAAGAAAATCCAATTATTTATTTTGAGGGTATCAGTAAAAGATTCTCTTCTAAATGGGCCCTGGAGAATGCTTCTGGTAAGATATACAAAGGCGATAAGATCGCCATTGCAGGGATGAATGGCGCAGGTAAAAGCACCTTATTGCATTTGCTTTGTGGATCATATCGTCCTGACCAGGGGATACTCCAATATTCTAACCAGAGTAAAAAAATTCATTTGATCACTCATGAGAGTATGCTTTATTCCAGGCTGACTCTTTTAGAGAATCTGGAATTCTTTCAAGGTTTATGTTCAGTATCAGACAGGCAGATCATAGACTATGCCATACACAAAGTAGGTCTGTATGATGTGAGGCATGAAAAAATAGAAGGGTTTTCGCATGGAATGATCCAGAAGTCTTTATTGGCTAGAATGTTCATTCATAAGGCTGATATTCTATTTTTAGATGAATCATTCAATGGGTTGGATTCTGATAGTGAAGAGATGTTAGGAAAAGTTATTTCTGAGAAGGGAATTTCAGAGATCAACTGGAAATTTGATTCTATGATCTTTGTTGATCATGATCTGGATGTTTGTTTAAAGATGGGAAATATATTCTGGGTATTAAACAAAGGTAAATTATTGCCTCCTTTCAGAGTATCTGAATTTTCGAGTCAAAAAAAAATGAAGAATATGTTATTGCAAAAAATGAAAAATTAAAAATGGATGGATTGCCTTCCGCCCTGGATATTCTTTATGACCTGTTCTTTTCAAACAGACGTCCGGATATCGCCATTTATAGGCTTCAACAATCCATCCAATAACCAGCCTATACCTTATTTCTTAGACTGGACTGCAATTTTCTTAGCCTGAGACTTTACAAGGGGAATATAAATCTTTAGTGTCCCATCTTTATAGGTTGCCTCCGTTTTATCCACATCTATGGTATCATCGATCCTGAAAGATCGGCGAAAGTTACGGACTTCATATTCAGCATAATATAGTTCATGATCTGATTCTATATTATTTGCTTTCCCTGAAGTAGTCAATATATCTTTCTCCATTGAAATATCAATGGATTCCTTTGAAATTCCAGGAAGATTAACTTCCATGAAAATCCCTTTTTCATTAGAAGATAAATCTACCTGCGGAAGATATTCTCTAAATTCCGTATAGGAAGAAGTATCTTTGTTCATTATTTTTTCCTTCTTTTCCAATGTTTTCATATTGTTTCCTCCTTATTTTTCAATATTACTTTTTTTATTTATTTTTGACGGCAATATATTTTGCTTTTTGCCCTTCTTTTATAGGAAGTGTTAAGCTCAAAATACCATTCTCAATGGAAGCTTCTGTTTTATCCGCATCCACTTTGCAGGGAAGTTTAATAGTACGGGTGAATTTACCGTAGTATCTTTCTTCTCTGATTGATTTTGTCTCTTCTTTCAACACTTCTTTTTTTATCTCACCGGAGATAGTAAGCGCATTATCAGTGACAGATAACTCCACTTCTTCAGCGTCTACTCCAGGGACTTCTGCCTTGATCAAAAGGCTATCTCTATTTTTATGGATCTGAATTGGCGGATATTTCTCCAGAGACATGCTAAATCCATCTTCACTATCTCTTTGAAAATCAGCTATCTGATCCAATTCTCTTAAAATCTTTGTTAGAAACATTTTTTAACCTCCTTGAATGCATATATTTAGCATTCAAGGTATATATTTGCTAGCACTCTAGCCTGTCAAGTGCTATTTTTAATTTTTTTAACAAATTTTTTCCGCTTTTTATCTAATAGAATTTATAGTAATGGTATGATATTCTTTATTCTATTTTATTGACGATCATCCCCCTCTGGTTTTATTATTCTTTCCTTGGGCGTGAAAAGTATCCAGTTGATGGTCTTTATTTCTATGTATGAAGTTTATTCCGATTTTTTGCATATAAGATATTTTAATAGTGTTCTTTGATAGGACTCAATGTTCTATAAATTCCTTGCGAAAAATCAATTCTAATTCTTTCTTACACATCCTGCATCGCCTTGCATAGAGACCTCATCTGGAATAAAAAAAGATTGACATATCAGATCAATAATACATATATTCAAAATATATTAAAATTATCTCTTATGTAATAGCAAGTTATGAATATTGATTTAACATCTTATTTACCCAGTGTCTGGATGCGGTTTCCTGAATTAATATTTGATGATCAAATAAGTGCCGATAAAAGATCTGTATCTAATCTCAGGAAAGATATAGGATTCATTGTGGAAGGTTATATACAGAATAAAAGCATTTTCCTTGCTGGCCTTCACGAGATAGTAATGAACATAGCACAACATTCTTTAAATTTTTCATTTGATGAAAAAATATATATTAATCTGTTTAAAGAAACCTCAAAATCACATAAGAACATCGTTACGATCATTCATGATAATGGTAAAGCATTCGACCCCAATATGGGGAAGGCAAAATCACCCAAAGATCAGTTTGAAAAAGGAGCACAGGGGGGATATGGAATGTTCATGTATAAAAGGGTTTTTAATAAGATGAATTACAAAATAATAGAAAATGGTAATGTATTATCATTATTTTACAAAGGAGATTCAAAAATTTTTTAAAAGAATAAAAAAAAGTTTTATTAAATACTAAAAATATGATACAACCTCATGGTCATTCACTTGTCAATTGCGAAGATTTTAAATCCCAGGACAAAATAGATACATCCAATCACTTTATCCTTGATACGAATAATAGATACATTAATGATCTGGAAATGATCTCGAGTGGTGTCTTCTCTCCTTTAGAAGGATTCATGGAGAAAGATGATTTTAATGAAGTAATTTTGAATGGGCGGCTCTCTAATTCCATACCCTGGACAATTCCAATTATATTACCTATTACAGAAAAACAAAAAGAAGAAGCATTTAAAAAAGATAGAATATTATTAAGATATGAGAATGAAATTTATGGAGAGGTAAAAATAAATGATATATATAAACCGGATAAAGAAAAATGGATGGAAAAAGTATACCAAACTTTAGATGAATCGCATCCGGGAGTCTCCTATGTAAAGAATCTGCCAGAATATCTTGTAGGTGGGCAGGTTAAACAATATAAACATATTCCACACAATGAGTTTAAAGAAAATCGCTATACCCCCAGAGAAAGTAGACAGATCTTCCAGCAAAAAGGCTGGAAGAGTATTGTTGGATTTCAAACCAGAAATCCAATTCACAGGGCACATGAATATTTATTAAAATGTGCTCTCGAGATGTCAGATGGCTTGTTCATTCATCCTCTTGTAGGAGAAACCAAGTCGGATGATATCCCTGCTGAAACCAGGATGAAGTGCTATGAAGTCTTGATCTCCCATTATTTCCCTAAGGAAAAGACAATGTTGGGGGTGTTTCCTGCTGCAATGAATTATGCAGGTCCTAAAGAAGCTATCTTCCATGCAATATGCAGAAAAAATTATGGATGCACCCATTTTATTGTTGGCAGAGACCATGCCGGGGTAGGCAATTTTTATGGAACTTATGATGCCCACCATATTTTTGATCAATATTCTAAAGACGAAATTGGAATTGTACCTATTAAGATGGAACACGCTTTTTATTGTAATTATTGTGGTGGAATGGCTTCTGAAAAAACTTGTCCCAAACCAGATGAAAAGCAGAATCATGTTTTTCTAAGTGGCACAAAGGTAAGAGAAATGCTTTCCAAGGGAGAAATACCTCCTGAGGAATTTACCAGAACTGCAGTTGCTTCTATTTTGACCAAAGCATATTCTAATCGTTCATAATAGAATACATAGATGTGTAATGAAAAAGGAACAAGAATATAAATCTAAAGAAAGTACAGATTTTTATTTCAAATTAGCCCTTGATCTGGAAGATAAGAAAAGATATGAAGATGCTTTGCAGTACTACAAAAAAGTAGTAGAAATAGATAAAAATCATTTCATGGCATGGCTCAATTCCGGGGCTATCTATTCTTTGCGAAGTCAATTTTTAAAGGCTATCTTCTGTTTTCAAAGATCAGTCAAAATAAAAAAAGATCCTAGAGGATACTATAATTTATCTGTTGCCTATTTTAGAATTGGGGAATATGATCAGTCAAGGAATCAATTATCCAAAGCGATCCGCTTAGAACCAAATTTTTTCAAGGCTCATCTTCTTTTAGGATATGTATGTTCCAGATTGAATTATGTAAAACAGGCAGAAAACTCTATACTAAAGGCTATTGAGATTGAGCCTCAGAATAGAAGCGCTCTCATAGCAATTACAATTTTCTACTTCAATTTGAAAAAATATGATCTGGCGTATTCCTATTTAGATGCTTTTACCTCTGCTAAAGATCTTCCTTTCGTGCATAAAATAAAAGGTAAAATATCACTTGAAAAAGGGGATGTTAAACAATCTATAGAACACTTTCAAAAAGAAGCGAAACAAACAAAAGAGATATCCCCATTGCAAAAGATCATAGAGAGTGAAATGCCATCCACCATATACAAAAATATAGAATCTAAGCATAAAACTCTTATAAGAAAAAAAAGAAAAGAAAAAAAAGACTGGCTTGATTTATCCGTTTTAGCACTCTTTAAAAATAAACCTTCCATGGCCATGGATTATCTATTAAATGCAATTTCATAAGCCAACTTTTTTTTGAGTTCATGATCTGGTGAAAAAAATATTTTAGTAATTCCCGTCAAAAAAACTTAAATCCAATTTATGGATAATATTGAAAAGCCTTTTGGTCAAATTTAAGAGATGAAAAGAAAGAAAAATGCTTGTCATACAGATAGGTTAACATTATGTCGCCTTAGTGCCCGATAAAAGTGCTTTTATTTCATTTGCTATTCTATTTGTGACTTTCTTCCTGGGGGAGGTATACCCTCAAGAAACACAGAAAACGAAAGAAAATCAAAAACCGGCCCAAAAAGAATTATTAGAAAAAAAGGATAAGAAAACAAAAGGATTAGAAGAAGATTTTTCTACCCTGCTGGAAAAAGAATTAAAGAGGCAGGATCCTGCATCTTCTGAAGATGCTAAAGAGATTTCCTGGGATTGGCAAATATTAAAAACAACCATTGTACTGATCATAATGATCCTCATTTTTTTGGGGATATGGAAAGTCTATCTATTTAAGAAAAAAATCCCTGTCAGAACTTCGCAGGTATTGCAATTATTATATGAATATCCTATGGCAAATGGTAAGATAATGCAAATTGTACAGCTGAACAATAAATTATTATTGCTGGGACTTTCTGAAGCGGGAATACAACTCATTACAGAGATCAATGATAAAAATTCAATTGATCAGATCAAATTAGATTGTGAAAAGGAAAATCAAAAAGAAAAAACTGACTTTTTGGCGGAACTAAGTCGTGCTATAAAGGATAAGGTTTCTGGTTTAATCAATCCCCAGGAAAAAAATTTTGAAATGAAAGAAGGAATTGCATGGAATTCTTTAAGGAGTTCTGCGCAGAAAAAAATAGAGGATCTTAAAAAAGGAAAAAATCTTCTGCAAAGCAATGAAAATGTGGAATAAAATAATATTTTTGGCTTGTGGATATGCTTTCCTCGGGGGGATAGATATTCTATTTGCCCAACAAATCCCCATACCAAAGATCGATTTTAACGTTACAGAAGCGGAAGGACCAAAAGACGTAGCCCTTTCTTTACAAATTTTACTTTTGATCACTATATTGAGTATGGCACCAGCTATTTTTTTAATGCTTACTTCTTTTACAAAAGTGATCATCATATTCGACTTTATCAAGAGGGCTCTCTCTTTACAAAATATGCCTCCCAATCAGGTGCTGGTCTCTTTGGCCTTATTTTTGACTTTTTTTATCATGGCACCCACTTTTCATGAATTAAATCAAAAAGCCATCAGTCCCTACTTAGATGGCAAGATGCAAAACGATGTTTTTTTCAGGGAAGCAGGCATTCCCATCCGTAAATTTATGGCGAATCAAATTGGCAAAGAAGGAATTAAAGAAGTAGCTCTATTCATAAAATTAAGTAAGTCTAAAAGACCCAAAAATTTTTCAGAAGTACCTCTACATGTATTGATTCCTGCCTTTATGCTCACAGAAATAAAAAAGGCATTTATCATTGGTATTTATTTATTCATTCCCTTTCTGGTCATTGATATGGTAGTGGCCGCTACATTAATGTCCATGGGGATGATCATGCTTCCTCCTATTATGATCTCTCTTCCATTTAAGATCATATTATTTGTACTGGTAGATGGATGGTCGTTACTTTCCCATGAAATTGTAAGGAGCTATAATCTATGACAGAGACGGATGTTATTACTTTATTAAGAGATTCCATTTGGTTGACGGCAAAAATATCGGCACCTATTTTACTCATTGGAATGTTGATAGGATTGATCGTCTCTATCGTACAGACCACCACCAGCATACAGGAACAAACACTTACATTTGTACCTAAACTGATCGCCATAGGTGCAACGATATTGATTTTCTTGCCGTGGATCATCAGCAGTTTAACAGATTTCACCATCGAATTAATGCAAATTGTAAGTAAATTTTAGTATTTTGAATGGAAATATTTGCTAGTAAATTTCAGGAATTTAGCGCATTATTTGCAAGAATGTTGGCAATGTTTGCTGTAACTCCTTTTTTTGGAGGACAGGTATTTTCTTATTTTTATAGGATCGCTCTTGCCTTTTGGATATCTCTCATGATCGTACCTGTTTTGAATATGCCTCCTCAATTTGCGGAATTGATCCAGACAAAGTATATGATCATTCTATTGGAACAAGCCATCATTGGTTTTATGATCGGAATTGGATTACAGATATTATTTGCCTCTTTTCAAATGGCAGGTGAATTTTTTTCCGTGCAAATGGGGTTTGGAATTAGTGAAGTATTTGATCCCCTGGCTCAGATATCTCTTCCGCTTTTGGGAACCATCAAAAACCTGATCGCCTTATTCGTATTCTTTGTAAGCGGCTCCCATCTTTGGATCATTAGGGCGGTTGTCTTTTCCTTTGAAAAGATACCTTATTTTGAATTAGATTTTCTTACCAATGCATCTTCTCATCAAGGCATCATGGACTATATCATATTACTCAGTTCTGGTATGTTCATTGTCGCTCTGAAAATAGCTCTCCCCATCATGGGAACCTTACTTATGGTATCCATTACTCTTGGAATCCTTTCTAAAGCCGCTCCTCAGATGAATATATTAATGTTGGGATTTCCTCTAAAAATACTCGTAGCCTTCTTAGTATTGACACTCATTTCCCCTGTGATCGTGGAACTAATGCTGGAACAGTTTGATTTATTCTTTAATCATTTAGATACATTCCTTAAAGCCTGGGCAGGGAAAATTTAATTTTTAAGGGGATAGAATATTTTTTTCTTAGTACATAAAATCATCCTTTTATATTAAAGCCAGACTCTGATGTATCTTGTTTGGATGAACTTGGTTGTACATCGATCTGTTCCCAGGAAGATTTTAATTCAGATAAAAATTTTATTACGTTTTTAATCGGATCCACTTCTTTTTTTATATTGGCATTTAAAAGTTCTTTTTTCATGAAACTGTATAAAGAAAATAAACTAGCGGCAATTTCCTTACCTTTTTCCATATCAAGAGATAGAATGAGTTCCGTAATAATATCTTGTGCCTTCAGTATTTTCTCATTTGCCAGATCATAGGTTTTATAGTTTTTAATGTACTGAGTCGCATCTTCAAGTAATTTAATGGCTCCTGTATAGAGCATTAAAATAAGTTCCTTGGGATTAGCAGTCATCACTTCATTTTTTTCGTATTCTTTATAAGGATTCATGATCTATTTCAATTATAATAAATATCGGTATGAAAAGGCTTTTGTTAAAGCAGTTTTTAATATAAGGGGTAATTTTCAATATAATGATGTTTTTAGTCTGGGTGGGTTCTTTCTTCTCTTTTATAGACAAAGTCTTTTTTTATAGTCCTTTATAATTGTACGGGGAAATGGAATACATTTTATCTTTACTTTTTAACCAATATATTGGTATTGTAAGTTTTTATAAATTATAGTTTGACATAGTATATCCAGATCAAGATAATGTACCAAGTTTTTTTTCAAGAAGATAATTTATTATGAATATTTTAAAAAATAGTTTTTTTGTGGTTCTCTTTTGTTTTTTCATAGGCTTTTTCACATCCATTTATGGTTTTACAAATACTCTGTTTGAAAGATCTTTAATGAATGCCGCCGGAGTAGATAGAATATATGTTCTATCTCCTTGGGATCATATAACAAATGCCTCTTATTTTTCAAGGCAAAAGAAAGACGTGATTGCAGCTAAAATAACTCCAGATAATATAAGGCGATTTCAATTAGTAGGGAAAAACGATATAGTTTTATTTCCGCTATATTATGCGATTGCTCTTCAACATAGAATCGATCATCAAGACTTTGTACCTGCTGACGAATATAAGCTAGAACAATATGAATATAAAGTAAGCTTGGGATCACTGATGAATAATGTTGGATTTGGCATTATATTCAATATAGAAAATGATTTTACGAAACAACAACAAGACGGAAACGACATAATAGATCATTCCAGAGAAAATCTACCAGCCCTGGATATAGGCTTACAATTGGGTATGGAAGAAAAAGATAAATATGCCTATGGATTTGCCTTCGTATTTAATAGAATAGGAGCAGAAGATAGGAATGATAATCTGGAGACAACCGATTCTCTAAATCTTAGAAATGGCTTCAGCATTCCAAATTTCTTTTGGTACTATTTTACCCCTCAAAATAGAATCGGCTACGGTATGAATATAAAATATTTAAGGGGTAGCGGTAAACAAACGGGGATTGATACAGAACTTTCTATTGATACAGAACTTTCTAAAAGAGAAGATACGTTCATTTCCATTGAAGACCTTTTTATTTATTATAGTTTTGAATATAAGGTCAAAAAAATAAGTCAAATAGCGATCGCACCAGAATTTGTCTTTAATCTTGACCATGAATCCATTAATGATTCCCTTACTCCTGGTACTAAGCAGGTTAAGACCAGATACTCCATAGGGGTATCATTGCCTATTGTAGTCTATTTTTATGCCACAAAAAACAAGAGTCTGCAGTTCATTATAGGATGGCGCCCTATTATTACAATTGTTGATTCTAGTACTTTCAGCGGAGATATAGGGGATTCTTTTTCACAAAGTAAGATAGGCGCGCAGGTAGATGTATCTAAATATGCATTAGGATTCAAATACACACCTCTTTCTAATATAGCCGTTAATGTTCTGTTTAATAGCGGTGAGAACTTTTTATCAATTGGCAATCTTAAATTCAGTTTTGAATATCATTTCTAATATGAATTGTCTCTTCAATGACTCCCCATAAATCAAGACCAGATACCCCATAGGGGTGTCAGCCTATTGTAGTCTATTTTTATGCCACAAAAAACAAGAGTTTGCTATTCATATAGAATGGATCCCCCTTATTACAATTATTAATTCTAATACTTTTAGCGAAGATGTTATAGGAATTCTCTTCAACTAAGTAAGATAGAGTAGGGCGTAAATACGCCTTTGATCATGCACTTTCGGGTCTATCAGATACAAGCCAACCCTTTTTCAATGAATAGAGCAGCGATAGAATTCTTTATGATCAGTAATTGATATTTATAATGATAAATATCAATTATCTGATACGCTGAACCGTACTAGTTGAGTAAAGTCATATTCAGACACATTCCCAGCCTTATCGGCGAGTACTATTCTAGTAATACCCCATAGACCAGGAGCTGACCCTATAGGTAATGTGAACATCATCTCATAATTTTTTTGTTCAGCAGGGTCTCCCGTAAAGAAAAGCGTAAAATAATTCGGAGGCTCTGTATCAGTATAGGCGTGACTTTTACCTTGAGGGTCTCTTAAAAAAACTCTCATTATGTCATAGCCAGAACCAGGCTTATTATTGGCAGAAGGAGGGTCAAAAACTACATAGGAAATGGTAACCACAGTCTCTCCATTTGGTTGCTCTGGATTCGTAGGTACTGCCTCTATTTTTATATCGCCTACAGCACTTAATAGTATAGGTTCTGTTTCATCTGGTCTGCTAGTAAAAAATATATCTATTGGTGTATGGGGGTCCTCATGATCAGCATCGTGATTAAAATCAGTCCTCCTTTCATTTAGTGCCAGATCTTTTATGCTTATACTAGATACTGTTAAACTTCCATGTGGGAAATAATCGGCAATTGGTAGATTTACAGTGCATTGGCCCGTTGCCCCATTCCCCTGGGTGGAAGAATATTCTGTGTATTTTCCATGAATTTGCAGAGAATAAGTATTCTCGTCTATTCTCTCCCCATCTTTTTCTCTAACGAAAGCAGTAAAACAAGGATAGTCATTGCGTCCAGTTGCAATTCCTATATTTTCATTTACATCCCACGTGGCAGCTAAAATACTAAGCTGTTCTCCTGGGAGACATTCACTTTTGTCTATTATATTTTCAAATGTTTCACTTGTACAATCTTTGATATCGCTTAGTTTTAACTCTATAGAGTTTGCTACATACTCTGGCGGTAAAATATCTTCCAGAGCATTATTGATATATAACTTCCAACCAAAATGATTTGTTCGCTCATATCTTTTGTTACCCGTACCATCTGTGATTTCGATCTGCACAGGATTCCAATAACCATTCTTGGCGTGTTTAGAGAGTTCAAATTCAGATTTCAATATGTAAGAAGATTCTATTTTATTACCATTTTCATCTACAGGCTTAAAATTAATCTCTTCGAAAGTATCTATTTCACTAAATACCCTGGCATAAGCTCGGCTTGCCTTTTCGAAATCACTACCAGTTTGTCTGTTTAAATGTAATATGACGGTTATTTTTTTATCTTCTTCTGGTCCACCTTCAGCAGTAATTTCAACTGTTTCTATTTTACCTGGATAGACATAATCGGGGAACAAATTATAAACCGTAAAAGTTACATCATCTCTAATTTTAGAGACATAGAAATCGCCTCCCATTATATAGTCCCTTATGAATTGGTATTTAGCGGGAGATCGGGAACGAAGCCCATCTGGATTGATCACAAAGTAAGAAATGGATTCTGCCATGTCTTCATTAGGATTTTCTGAATGACTATAGGCTGAAACGAATTCTGTTGTCTTAGAGGTATACCATATTTCACTTGGTTCTTCTCCTGTGGAAAACCATCCTCCTATTTCAATCCATTCATTCTTAACGGTATCAGAAAATCTATGCTCCCATAAAAAGTGAGATTTTTCATGGATCACCAATCTCTGAGTGTGCTCTAAATTTCCCGGGAAAAAGGCAGATTCCATAAATTCAATATACCCAGCATGAGTCCATGCAACGGCAGCAGCAGCTGGATAAAGAGGATGTTTTTGCCCATTCGCGCGCCTAAGTAAATATCTTAGCTCTTCTATACGATGCATACCCTCTGGCATCTCTTCAAATTGATTGATGATGATCAAAAGCTCTCTGGCATTGAACTTTTGAAATCTGGAATGATGCTCATTCCCTGTTGGACCAGTGATATTTGGATATTCTTCATCTTGTATAATGATCCTGACACCAAAACGAGCTTCCATGATACTGTTAACCATTGATTCATTCTCGCCATTGTTTGTTATAAATCGTACCAATGCATGATGAAGCCTTTTAGAGAAAAATCTTCCTTTTTTACCATTTGCCTTTACGATCAAAGGATTTGCATAAGAAAAAGTGGCATTGGATATACGAATTCGATTGTTATTTATCTCAATGTCATTATGTATGGCTTCATTTGTGAGGGTCCAAATAGAATCTCTTCTTAGATTATTTACCGGGAATTTCAACATGGTATCGTACAGGCGATGCGAATGCTCGGAAGACCAGTATAATTCTTCATTAGATAATGTTATTCCATATGCATCATATAATTTTTGAGAAGTTGCATTATCGACTAATGTCTGTTCTTCTCCTAATACTTCAACTTTGACTTCTTCATTAATGGCAGAGCTATATTCCAGTCCGGATACACTTTGATTTTCATGCCAGCGATAATAGAAAGTATCTTCATCAATTTGCAGAGGCTTTACCTGTATATCCAGTTCACCCCCTGCCATGCTAGTAATTGATCTATCTACAAAATAACCTGGTATTTCCAGTTTAATTTCATAGCTTTGCCCTAATTTGGCTTCATTATACGCAAATTTGCCATTTCGGATAGGGACTGCCTGCAATTCAGATAGATTATTCTCTGAAGTAATAACGGCAAGACCTTCTACATCAGAAGGAAGCCCCTGTACATTTCCTATTATGGAACTTTGATTTTTAGAACTATTACAGTTACTGAACAAACCAATACTAATCACTAGAATAAAGAGAATAAAGTTTTCTTTAAATCTCTGAATCAAAACACTAAATATTTTACCCATTTTCTCACCTCATTAAACATAAGTTTATGATAAACCTTTCAAAATGTCAAGCACTTTTTTAACTAGAACATTATTTTATCAAAAAAGGCTAATTTTAAACTGATCTTATAAGACGGAATATACATACTATCCACAACTATAGTTATAATTTTTTACTCATTTTATTGAAAACCTTATTTGATCTAAAAATGCTACAACAAAATAAAATTACAATAACCAATGCCGTTAGGCTGTACTTTGTACACATATCATTTTTCAGTAGCCGAAGTGATCATGATCACATTTTTTGTAGGGATTTCTATTATGCCCTTGTCAGTAGTAATCGATAATTTATTTTTGTTTCTCTTTTTGACCATGCCTTTAAAAATACCTTTAGGAGTGATGATATTCACCATAGGTGTTTGCGTATTCTTTTTCTCTTCCCCAGGCTTTATTTTAAGGCTTTTGATCAATTCAGGAGGTAATTCCTGTTCCATTTTTCGGGCTTTTTCTTTGAGCATTCTTTCTCTTTTTTTCTTTTCTTCTTTTCTGTTTTTTTCAGCAGTTTTTTTTCTTTTTATTTTTTCTTCATCAGTTTCTTCTCGTTCTTTATTTTTGCCCCTGATTTTTTTTTCTTCTTCCTCTTCTTTTCCCAGAATTTTTATTTCCTCTGCCTCTCTAAGTACTTCTGGTTTGGATAACTTTTCTGCTGTTTTTTCTTTTACAATGGATGCTACTTCTTGAATAAACTCATTTTGAGGTAATTTTTTTATTTCCTCTGTGTCCACTACCTTTTCAATGATCTTATTGACTTTTAAGAAATTCCGAATCCCCAATTTTCTTAATTTTTTCTCCGATTTCTTCTTTATTTTGGTATTTGATTCATAATAAGTCCCCAAGATATATAACCTTTGATAGGATTTTTTAGCATAATTGGAATTAGTATTTAATTTAATTGTTTTTTCATAGTCTTTGATAGCTTTCTTTGTCTCTCCCATTTCTTCATAAGTACGCGCTCTATAGAAATAGACTTTTTGACCTGCTTTTTTATTTTTCTCTATTTGATTGAATGTCTTAATGGCTTTTTTAAAAGACATCAATTTATAGTATTTTTTTCCTTTTTGGGCAGAAACAGGAAAATTTTTCATTTTTTCTGTTTTCCCCTTGAGTTTCTTTAAAAAACCAGAGAGTATTTCTGCTGTAATCCCAACTTCATGATAGGTATCTAATATAGTAGCTCTTTCATAATCTTTTAATGCCTGTCTATGTCTATTTAAAAGGGCAAAACAAAATCCTCTATGTAATCGTATAAAGGCTCTTTTATGTTTATCTGTTCTAAAAAAGGATAAAGCGGATGTATAGGCAATGATCGCTTTTTCAAACTGTTTTTTTCTTTGGTAAAAAAATCCAATATCGATTAAGGACGTTCCTTTATTTTGATATATTTCCTGGATAGGTTTTGCCTGGATCAAAAAACTGATCCCATTGACCATGGATAATATTAAAGATTCAAGAAATGTTTTTTGATGTTCATCCTTTTTACTATAGATAGAAAAGGTGGTTGCCAGTAACTTGACTTCACTTAGATAATCTTTTGTATTTTCCTCTCTTTCAAAATTTAGTGCCAACGTTTTAAATTTATTATATTGTGCTAAAAGGCTTAATGATTTGGACGCGGAATTTTCTTCACCTATTCTCTGCAAATTGATCTGTAATTCTCTTATGCGTAGATCAGACATTTTATGGATTACAAAGAAAGTCAGAAAACTAAGTATAAGAATAGAAGGTATACCGATCAATTTGTAATAATCTGTTTTTTTTAGAATATTCATATCAAAAAATGAACATTTTAATTCTTTAGTTTTGTATCTATAGAAAATAAAGTGTAATCATCTCTTCTGAGTATACCGTCAGCGAAGGAATCTATGTCTTCTATAATTTTTTTATTGAACTCTTCTACAGGGAGATCAGAATATTCTTTTATCTTCTCTATAAATCTTTCCATTCCATATTCTTCTTTTTTAGCATTCATACCTTCCACGATTCCATCGGTATAAAGGATAAGGCGGTCTTTGGATCCCAGAGTTGTTTCTTTTGTTTCATAGGGAAAAGGAACCTCTTTAAGAGCTCCGATAAAGAAGCCCTGAGAATCCAATTCTTCTATTTTTTTTCCATTAGAAGTATTGCGCAATATCAGTGCTTTTTGATGAGAAGCATTGCTATAGTATAGTTTTAGATCTGACATAGATAATATTAGGTAAAAAGCGGTTAGATAATCAGAAGTTACAATGGAAGTCGAAAGTTGTTTATTTATAAAATTCAACAATTCACCAGGTTTTGCAAATTTTGAAAAAGCCTTTGAAAAGTAAACCTGCGCCATAATAGTCACTAAAGCAGCGGGTATTCCATGTCCTGAAGCATCACAAATCAAAATACCAATACGGTCATTATCTAGCTTAAATATATCATAGTAATCTCCAGAAACCTTTTCCAGAGGAGAATAATAGATGTTATACTCAATTTCATTTAAAGAATTATTTCCAGGCATTATACCTTTCTGGATATTCCGAGCCATATTTAATTCATTCTGTACGATTGAATTCCTTCTTTCTAATTCCAATATGGTCATATTCAATTTTCCTGTTTTTTCATTTAAAGAACCGACCATCTTATTAAATAGATAGGTCAGTCGGCCTAATTCATCACTATCATTTTTCAGAGGTATCTCTACTTTCAAATCTCCTTTCGATACAGAATGAGCTCCTTCTGCCAGTTTCTTGATCGGTATTAATAATATTTTATACAAAATGGATCCGATACCTGCCTGACTCAATAATACAATGATGACCATTAAATATCCCAGGTTAATAAGAGAAGATACTTCTTTTTCTATATCTTCCATTTGAAAACTCGTCCAGAAAACTGCCCCTTTTTTGTTTTTTTTAGAGACTTTTTTGATCGGAATAAAAATTTCTACATTGTATGTATCAATATCTGGTATTCCTAAGAAAGGTTGCTCTTTCAACTCCTTTAACTTTAAGGCTTTTAATACCTTTATTTTAGTGTTTCCAGGTAATTGGCCATCTTCCCCGCCTGCATATTTACGAAAGCTTTTCTGAGGATAAGAAAATAAAATTTTTCCTTTAGAAGAAACAATGGCAAAATCAGATATGATCAATCTATTATTTTCTTTAAAAAGTTTTAGTCGATCAATGATCTTCCTATATATCTTTTTATTGAATTTATTATTTTGTATGATAGGTTCTAATCTTCTAAATAGTTCATAGGCTGTTGCTTCAGTAGACTTTACCGCTTTTTCACTGATCAATTGAATTTGATTTGAAGTTGTAGCTACTAAGAAAAACATCAATATAAAAGAGGTTATAAATAAATAAATAATGGATATCTTCAGTAATAAGGATCTTCTCTTATTAAAATATTGATCAAAAGTAACGTTTACTCTTTTAATTTCGTCTAATCTGGATTTTTCGTCTTTCATTAGTGTGGATTAAAACATTTTATAAAATTTTGTTGACAAAAGGTCATTCATTTTGATTTATACAGATGAGTATAATGGGGCTTTCCCAAAAGGCAACTCAATACATATAAAACCTGTACATTAAGTGATTTTAGCTTTCTTTTCCATGAAGTTCACAGACTTCGTCTGCACAAGCGGTTAGTAATAGGCCAAAATTGTCTTGAAATGTACAGCCTTTAAGCACCCGATAACTTTTTCAGACAGCCTCATGTTATGGCCTTTGCTTATATATTATGATTTTATTTCAATTACTTGGACGTTTTAAAAATATGAAGAATAACATTTTTTTCTTTTGTGTTTGTATGTTAACGATCATGCAACTTCACTGTACAGATAGTCTGGACAAATTGATTATTCCTCCAGAAGATATACTCATGGGAGGGAATGATGACCCTTTAAATTTTCTCAATTTAGAATATGAATTTGTAGACCTTTTTAGATCTACGGAAAGAGGAGCTAAAAATAGATTTAAAGATGAAGACACATTGCAACTGATCGCATTTAAATTGCTTCCTTTCAGAACCTCTGGTTCCCGATCTTTTCAGAATTCTGAAGATATAATTTATCCATCAAGGACATCTGTAAGTAATCTATTTTATTCTGGATATAATATACTGGCTTCCGTAGAAAATTTTGGCCAAAAATATACTTTAGATAAATCTTCTTATATAATAAACTATGCATTGAACCCAGAGGATTATCCAGGGGGAGTGGCTCTTTCTGTATTCATAGATGTATCTGATCAGCCTGATCAACTCAATAACAATGATCTGTTCTATATAAATGGGCCTCCCTTGAACGGGGTCTTCCGCAAAACTGGAGGTCAAGTCATAACAGTTATAGAAGGGGATATGGGAAGAGATGACATAGACGCAAGTGGAATAAGTCAAGCAAGGGCAAATGCTTTTAGAAAAAATCCTAGTGATAATATGTATGTGCAACTTTTCGCAAAAGTACAAGACATACCCGATAGACTTTTTGCATGGGAATATTCTACATTAGGTATGAGGAAAGCAAATATGAAGATAAATGAACAGAATTCCTATCCAGTGGTTATTTGGTCTGCCGGTCTTTTTAGGGGAGACTTTCTTAAAGATGATATTAACGGAGATGGTCAGATGAATCTTGCTGATGCGGATCAGATATGCGCAAATTCGGAAAACCGCCCTTCTTATGCTGCCTTTGGTAAAGTAAAGGCATTGATCGGCGCAGTCAATGGAGTAAAATGTACTACCTTTACGCCCAGAGCTGGCTGTTATACAGAAGATTCAAATTATATCTGGGACCCTGATTATGGAAGTGGTGACTTCAAATTCAGTTCTTTTATAGATTATCCTATCGATACAGAAATATCATTGATCGGTTCAAAAAACAAGGACAGAGTTTTTGTGCTCAATTGGTCTCAAGTCTTAGATAATAGGGAAGATATTCTTCCTAACAGGCTCTCTGATTTTATCGACACCCAGGACGTTAATTTTGCATGGGCACCTAATTCTCAATCTCAGAGGGCAGCATGCCGTACTTATTTGGCATCTGCTGATCGCCAGTTTGCCCCGAATACCAAATCCTGGACAGAAACTCATCATGCTATAGATAATGATGTAGTCTTAAAGGGAGCTATTTATGATTTTACCGAAGCAGATGGATTTGATGTATCCGACCCTCGTTATATAAGAAGTTGTACTGAAAAGGCTCATTTACTATGCATTAATTTTGACCCTGTATCAACAGAATAAAATGAATTCATAATATGTAAATAAATAGGCCATTATTCATTCAATAAAAAATAAATGCAAAAATATAGATTACATTTCTTTATACTGTGCTACTTTTTCATATTCTCTAATACTTTTAGCATTGGCCTTTCCAGCGAGGCTGGTATAAATGGCGGATTCTTAGCCAGTTTAGGCGGTACTGAAAAAAACCGTTTTCATAAAGAAATTTTTCCAGGATATCTAACCTTGGGATCTTATTATAATCTTAGATTCAATGATATGCCTTTTACAGTGATCACCAAAATATTCATTCCTTCTGTTCATGTCGATTTTTATTATAATGGATATAGAAGTAGAGATTGGATTCAGCATAGATTCAATTTTAGTTTTGGGTTTATATGGCATATTCCATTATCCATTTTTATGAAAGAGACGAGCAGTGAACCCTCAAGAAGAAGAAGAAGGAATTTGAATCGTAAAATCAACAATGAAGAGTCTTTCAAAGGACATCATATTATTTTGGGATTACTTTGGGGACCTACGATTGATCTTACAAGAACAAAAGATGTACAGAATAATGCTGCCCCTCCTGATGTAGAACAAACGGAGACAGGTCTTTCGCTTCCTGTTCATTTTTTTCTAGGTTATCGTTATTATACAACAGACAAATTGATATTATCGTATCAGATCCGCCTGATCTATTCTTCTCTAGAGTCCAGCTCTTTACTCGGTATTGGATTCCTGGCAGGTATTGGATATCGAATTTAAAAGACTAGTAAATTGGATTTGATTAAAAAAAGATAGAATTCTTTCGAGATTCAATGATCAAGGTCTTATGGTCTTAAAACATTTTAAAAAGAATAATTCACTGAAATTTGAAATTTATCTATTTGGTTATTCTCTTCCCAAAAAAGAGAGAGTAAGGCGCTGGTTACATAAGCTACATCAATTCTGAGGCGATCTTTCCAGAAATCAGTATAGGCGAGTCCGGAAAAACCGAATGACCATAATATTTGCCTATTATTTGTTCCATTGTATTCAAAAAAATCTTCTGTATAAAAACCGCTTCTCAGGGTGATACCCGGAAGCCACCTGGACAATTCAAAGGCAAATCCTATATGAGGATGCAGGAAATCTAAGAAATGAGTTTCTAATTGTGGTTTTGTTTCTATTCCAAATTCTTTAAAGGAAGATGATCTCCAATCAATATATTCCAATTCAAGTGTTATAGAAAATAATTCCCATTTCTTATAAAAACCGAGTCTGATCAAATGCGGCAATTTTTCTGAAACGACAACCCCTCTGGAGAATGTAGAATAATTAATATTACTTCCTAGCCTGAAGAAAAGACCTATATTCACATATTCATTCTGAGATAATAGTCCTAATGAGAATGAAAATCCACCCCCCACATATCTTTCGGCTTCAATTCCCATTACTCCTCCTAAGGTAATGCCTGCATCCAAATAGCGGCTGATGGTATATCCATAGCCTACCTCCCAGAAATAGGCAATGAAAGAAATATCCGGAAATACTCTCTTAAAAGGGGAATGCAGACTGACGCCTATTCCTGAATTATCATCTATAGATAAGGCTGCATTTACAATGGGAACATACTGAGGTTTCAGGGATACATCTGTTTTGAGTCTGGTAATTCTTATCTGAGCATCCATTCCTAAAGATATACCTCCTCTATACATGGCGGCAAGATAAGCAGGATTGAATGGGATGCCGCTTATAGAATTAACATTGGCTGTGCCTGTTCCACCTTCAGCCAAAGAGTGAGCACTGGTTCTATATATATCATAGGGACGATATACAGATAGAATATTAGAGACGATAAAAAGATAGATGCAAAGGAAAAAAAATTTCATAAATGCAGATGGGTAAGCTCTCTGACTAAATAATTATATGCCTCTTCCACTGAATCTACAAAACAAATATGCTTAATGTCTTCTACATCAATCATATTCCATCTGATCAATAGATCGAAATTTATCAGATCATTCCAGAATTTTGAATTATACAAGAGTATTGGCAGTGATTTCCCCATCTTTTGGGTTTGGACCAATGTTAATATTTCAAATAATTCATCCAATGTCCCAAACCCTCCCGGGAATACTACCAATGCCTTTGCCAGATAGGTAAACCAATATTTGCGCATAAAAAAATAGTTAAAATCGAAACATAATTCTTTTGTAATATATTTATTAGGATATTGTTCATAGGGTAATGCAATATTCAGCCCAACAGACTTTCCCCTCGCCAAGAAAGAACCTCTATTGGCCGCTTCCATTATACCAGGCCCTCCACCAGAAGAGACATAAAATTTTCTAGAATACGCGGGTAAATTCAAAGACCAGCGGGTGATCCGGTATGCCAATTTTGCAGCATCCATATAATTTTTAGATAAAAATTTATATTCCTGGCAGGGTTCTTTCTTTTTATTTCTATATTTTCTCTTTAGTTTGCCTTCACTTAAGGCCCGCGCGGAACCAAAAAAAACAATGGTATTTCTGATCTTTTCTTTTTTAAATACTTTCAGGGGATGAAGATATTCAGAGAGTATGCGTATAGGACGCGCAATCGGATTACTTAAAAAATCCTGATCATGGTATGCCTTGGTTGTTTTATGGTTTGGATTTAGCATAAAAATAGAATAGGCTTTTTTAAAAAGGTATGGAAGACTCTATACGAACAGAATGCAATCCCTTTTGAAAAAGATGGGAAAGCGCTTTATATACCATTTTATGCTGCTGCAATTTGCTTTTACCTCTAAATGTTTCAGAAACAATTTTTATTGCAAAATGAGTTTCCCCTTCATTAGGAAAATCCTGGTGGTTTGCATGAAGGTGACTTTCATTTATCACCTCCAGTAAAGAGGGAGAAAGATTTTCTTTCAAGGATTTTTCAATTGATGATTGCATTTAATGATTGAACCATTATGGCATTTGCCAGCTTTTCCATATTGGTCTTTATTCTTGAATTGTAAAGTGAATATTTTTAAATAGTAGAGTGAAAGAAGGCTACTACCAGGTAGCGAAGCTGAATGAATCAGGCTGCGTCTATCAAGAACAACTTTTTATATCTACGCTATATTTAATGACTATTTCTACTATATCAATACGATCTATTAACAAGCTATATGACATGCCAGTCAATCATTAAGATCGTTAAATTCAACACTTACTATTTTATCTGCATCCATGGTGAGTGTAAAATTACTCATTGATGCATCCACATGCGAAGAGGCATCTCCTCAGAAATCGATATAGTATGTATTCGCAAAGGCAGTGCTGTAATGACCGCTACTGTTCCTTCTAGTATGCTACAAGAGCTGGAGGATAATCGCAATTTTAGTAATTGGTACTCAAAGTACCATGCTGCCTGCTGTAAAAGTAAGCATACAGATGAAATGCATCTCACCTGTAACCAAACACAATGCTTACTCTTTTATCTGTATCCATGGTGAGTGTACAAGTTGGATTCACACCAAAACAAGCATCTCCCCAGGAGCTAATAAAATATTCTGATCCTCCTAGATCTGCTGTAATGATCACCACTGTTCCTTCTAGTATGGAACAGGTCTTGGTCATTTCATCGTAGGTTAAATCACAATCCAGTTGGTCCGTTTCCAAAGAATTAGCATCGCCGTATCCGTTTCGAGTAATCGTAAGAGTAAGTGTATGGATAATGACCTCAAAGTCAACACTTGCTGTTTTATCTGCATCTATGCTGAGTGTACAAGTACTCGTTGATCTATCCACACTCGAACAAGCATTCCCCCAAGAACTGATACGGTAAGTAGAGTCTGGATTTGCTGTAATGACCACTTCCGTTCCTTCTGGTATGGAACAGGGGCTGGAGGATGAATCGCAACTCGCTAGATTGGTACTCAAAGAACCATTACTACCTGCTGTAAGGGTAAGCATATACGTTGTAGAAGGAATGATCTCAAAGTCAACACTTGCTGTTTTATCTGCATCTATGCTGAGTATACAAGTACTCGTTGATTTACCTATGCTAGAACAAGCATTCCCCCAAGAACTGATACGGTAAGTAGAGTCTGGAGTTGCTGTAATGATCACTTCCGTTCCTTCTGGTATGGAACAGGGGCTGGAGGCAGCATCGCAACCTACACGATCCGTACTCAAAGAACCATTGCTGCCTGCTGTAAGAGTAAGCATATGGATAGGAATAATCTCAAAGTCAACACTTGTTGTTTTATCTGTATCTATGGTGAGTGTACAAGTACTCATTGATCTATCCACACTCGAACAAGCATTCCCCCAAGAACTGATACGGTAAGTAGAGTCTGGATTTGCTGTAATGACCACTTCCGTTCCTTCTGGTATGGAACAGGGGCTGGAGGAGCCATCGCAACCTACACGATCCGTACTCAAAGAACCATTACTACCTGCTGTAAGGGTAAGCATATACGTTGTAGGAGGAATGATCTCAAATTCAACACTTGCTGTTTTATCTGTATCTATGGTGAGTGTACAAGTACTCGTTAAGCTACCTATGCTAGAACAGGCGCCTCCCCAAGAACTGATACGGTAAGTAGAGTCTGGAGTTGCTGTAATGACCACTTCCGTTCCTTCTGGTATGGAACAGGGGCTGGAGGAAGCATCGCAACTTCCGTAATCTGTACTCAAAGAACCATTGCTGCCTGCCATAAGAGTAAGTGTATGGATAATGACCTCAAAGTCAACACTTGCTGTTTTATCTGTATCTATGGTGAGTGTACAAGTACTCATTGATCTATCCACACTCGAACAAGCATTCCCCCAGGAACTGATACGGTAAGTAGAGTCTGGAGTTGCTGTAATGATCACTTCCGTTCCTTCTGGTATGGAACAGGGGCTGGAGGAAGCATCGCAACTCGCTAGATTGGTACTCAAAGTACCATTACTGCCTGCTGTAAGGGTAAGCATCCCCACATTTATAGCATCAGGATTGCTTTTATTGCCCTGGCAATGGCACAGTAAAATAGAGCATATCATTGCTACATTATATAATTTATTTCTCATAATAAACCTCCACTTAAAGAATGGTTATCTTATTAACTACGAATTATGACAAATAGTTAAAGATGCTGTCAAGAAAAAAATATCTTCCACTTAGAACTCTCGGAATTGTGCTCATTCTTCTAATAAAGTTCGCATTTATGCAAGATGATATTATTTTTGCGAGGCTTGCTACTCCCAGTAGGTCTGGCAGACATCTTCTCTTTCCGGAAACAGTTTAACAACTCTGGAAAAAATAGTCGGTGCATGGTCTATTTAGAGACAAATTATCTTTAGTTCGCCTTTTATTTTCTTTTGCTCTATATCAATACGGTCTATTAACAAGCTATATGACATGCCAGTCAATCATTGAGATCGTCAAATTCAACACTTACTATTTTATCTGCATCCATGGTGATGTACAAGTACTCATTGACGCATCCATATACGAACAGGCGCTCCCCAGAAATCAATATAGTATGTATTAGCAAAGACAGTGCTGTAATGACCGCTTCTGTTCCTTCTGGTATGCTACAAGGACTGGAGGATAATCGCAACCTTGGTAATTCGTACTCCAAAAACCATGCTGCCTGCTGTAAAAGTAAGCATACAGATGAAACGCATCTCACTCACTCGTATTGAAAGGAAGCGATTACTTCTGTATTTCCATTTATGGTGAGTGTACAAGTACTCGTTAAGCTACCTATGCTAGAACAGGCGCCTCCCCAGGAGTGAATACTATGCTCTTCTATTGGAGTTGCTGTAATGACCACTACCGTTCCTTCTGGTATGGAACAGGGGCTGGAGGAAGCATCGCAACTTCCGTAATCTGTACTCAAAGAACCATTGCTGCCTGCCATAAGAGTAAGTGTATGGATAATGACCTCAAAGTCAACACTTGCTGTTTTATCTGTATCTATGGTGAGTGTACAAGTACTCATTGATCTATCCACACTCGAACAAGCATTCCCCCAGGAACTGATACGGTAAGTAGAGTCTGGAGTTGCTGTAATGATCACTTCCGTTCCTTCTGGTATGGAACAGGGGCTGGAGGAAGCATCGCAACTCGCTAGATTGGTACTCAAAGTACCATTACTGCCTGCTGTAAGGGTAAGCATCCCCACATTTATAGCATCAGGATTGCTTTTATTGCCCTGGCAATGGCACAGTAAAATAGAGGATATCATTGCTACATTATATAATTTATTTCTCATAATAAACCTCCACTTAAAGAATGGTTATCTTATTAACTACGAATTATGACAAATAGTTAAAGATGCTGTCAAGAAAAAAATATCTTCCACTTAGAACTCTCGGAATTGTGCTCATTCTTCTAATAAAGTTCGCATTTATGCAAGATGATATTATTTTTGCGAGGCTTGCTACTCCCAGTAGGTCTGGCAGACATCTTCTCTTTCCGGAAACAGTTTAACAACTCTGGAAAAAATAGTCGGTGCATGGTCTATTTAGAGACAAATTATCTTTAGTTCGCCTTTTATTTTCTTTTGCTCTATATCAATACGGTCTATTAACAAGCTATATGACATGCCAGTCAATCATTGAGATCGTCAAATTCAACACTTACTATTTTATCTGCATCCATGGTGATGTACAAGTACTCATTGACGCATCCATATACGAACAGGCGCTCCCCAGAAATCAATATAGTATGTATTAGCAAAGACAGTGCTGTAATGACCGCTTCTGTTCCTTCTGGTATGCTACAAGGACTGGAGGATAATCGCAACCTTGGTAATTCGTACTCCAAAAACCATGCTGACTGCTGTAAAAGTAAGCATACAGATGAAACGCATCTCACTCACTCGTATTGAAAGGAAGCGATTACTTCTGTATTTCCATTTATGGTGAGTGTACAAGTACTCGTTAAGCTACCTATGCTAGAACAGGCGCCTCCCCAGGAGTGAATACTATGCTCTTCTATTGGAGTTGCTGTAATGACCACTACCGTTCCTTCTGGTATGGAACAGGGGCTGGAGGAAACATCGCAACTTCCGTAATCTGTACTCAAAGTACCATCACTCCCTGCTGTAAGAGTAAGCATATACGTTGTAGAAGGAATGATCTCAAAGTCAGCACTTGCTGTTTTATCTGTATCTATGGTGAGTGTACAAGTACTCGTTGATTTACCTATGCTCGAACAAGCATTCCCCCAAGAACTGATACGGTAAGTAGAGTCTGGAGTTGCTGTAATGATCACTTCCGTTCCTTCTGGTATAGAACAGGGGCTGGAGGAAGCATCGCAACTTCCGTAATCTGTACTCAAAGAACCATTGCTGCCTGCCATAAGAGTAAGTGTATGGATAATGACCTCAAAGTCAACACTTGCTGTTTTATCTGCATCTATGCTGAGTGTACAAGTATTCGTTGATTTACCTATGCTCGAACAAGCATTCCCCCAAGAACTGATACGGTAAGTAGAGTCTGGATTTGCTGTAATGACCACTTCCGTTCCTTCTGGTATGGAACAGGGGCTGGAGGAAGCATCGCAACCTGTGTAATTGGTACTCAAAGTACCATTACTGCCTGCTGTAAGGGTAAGCATATACGTTGTAGAAGGAATGATCTCAAAGTCAACACTTGCTGTTTTATCTGTATCTATGGTGAGTGTACAAGTATTCGTTGATTTACCTATGCTCGAACAAGCATTCCCCCAAGAACTGATACGGTAAGTAGAGTCTGGATTTGCTGTAATGACCACTTCCGTTCCTTCTGGTATGGAACAGGGGCTGGAGGATGAATCGCAACTCGCTAGATTGGTACTCAAAGTACCATTGCTGCCTGCTGTAAGAGTAAGCATATACGTTGTAGAAGGAATGATCTCAAAGTCAACACTTACTGTTTTATCTGTATCTATGGTGAGTGTACAAGTATTCGTTGATTTAACTATACTCGAACAAGCATTCCCCCAAGAACTAATACGATGGCCGGAGTCTGGAGTTGCTGTAAGGATCACTTCTGTTCCTTCTGGTATGGAACAGGGGCTGGAGGATGAATCGCAACCTTCGTAATTGGTACTCAAAGTACCATTACTGCCTGCTGTAAGGGTAAGCATCCCCACATTTATAGCATCAGGATTGCTTTTATTGCCCTGGCAATGGCACAGTAAAATAGAGCATATCACTGCTACATTATATAATTTATTTCTCATAATAAACCTCCACTTAAAGAATGGTTATTTTATTAACTATAAATTATTACGAATAGTTAAAGATGCTGTCAAGAAAAAAAATATCTTCCACTTAGAACTCTCGGAATTGTGCTCATTCTTCTAATAAAATTCACATTTATGCAAGATGATATTATTTTTGCGAGGCTTGCTACCCCCAGTAGATCTGGCAGGCATCTTCTCTTTCCGGAAACAGTTTAACAACTCTGGAAAAAATAGTCGGAGCATGGTCTATTTAAAGATAAATTATCTTTGGTTCGCCTTTTATTTTCTTTTGCTCTATATCAATACGGTCTATTAACAAGCTATATGACATGCCAGTCAATCATTGAGATCGTCAAATTCAACACTTACTATTTTATCTGCATCCATGGTGATGTACAAGTACTCATTGACGCATCCACATGCGAACAGGCATTTCCCCAGAAGTCAATACGATTATTTTCTGATGCAGTGCTGTAATGACCGCTTCTGTTCCTTCTGGTATGCTACAAGGACTGGAGGATAATCGCAACCTTGGTAATTCGTACTCCAAAAACCATGCTGCCTGCTGTAAAAGTAAGCATACAGATGAAACGCATCTCACTCACTCGTATTGAAAGGAAGCGATTACTATTGTATTTTCATTTATGGTGAGTGTACAAGTGGTGGTAACTTCAGTACCTTCTTCAGGATTCAAATGAACACAGGCACCTGCCCAGAGGTGAATCTTATAACTTGAGTCGTTTGGAGTTGCTGTAATGATCACCACTGTTCCTTCTGGTATGAAACAGATCTTCGTTTCCTCGGAGGATACATTGCAACCTTCGTAATTGGTATTCAAAGAACCATCAGTCTCTGCTATAAGGGTAAGCATATACGTTGTAGGAGGAATGATCTCAAAGCCAACACTTACCGTTTTATCTGTATCTATGGTGAGTGTACAAGTATTCATTGATCTATCCACAATCAAACAAGCATTCTCCCAAGAACTGATGCGATAGGTAGAGTCTGGAGTTGCTGTAATGATCACTTCCGTTCCTTCTGGTATGGAACAGGGGCTGGAGGAAGCATCGCAACCTTCGTAATTGGTACTCAAAGTACCATTACTGCCTGCTGTAAGGGTAAGCATATACGTTGTAGAAGGAATGATCTCAAATGCAACACTTGCTGTTTTATCTGTATCCATGGTGAGTGTACAAGTACTCGTTGATCTACCTATGCTAGAACAGGCGCCTCCCCAAGAACTGATGCGATAGGTAGGATTTGGATTTGCTGTAATGACCACTTCCGTTCCTTCTGGTATGGAACAGGGGCTGGAGGAAGCATCGCAACCTGTGTAATTGGTACTCAAAGTACCATTACTGCCTGCTGTAAGGGTAAGCATATACGTTGTAGAAGGAATGATCTCAAAGTCAACACTTGCTGTTTTATCTGTATCTATGGTGAGTGTACAAGTATTCGTTGATTTACCTATGCTCGAACAAGCATTCCCCCAAGAACTGATACGGTAAGTAGAGTCTGGATTTGCTGTAATGACCACTTCCGTTCCTTCTGGTATGGAACAGGGGCTGGAGGATGAATCGCAACTCGCTAGATTGGTACTCAAAGTACCATTGCTGCCTGCTGTAAGAGTAAGCATATACGTTGTAGAAGGAATGAGAATGATCTCAAAGTCAACACTTACTGTTTTATCTGTATCTATGGTGAGTGTACAAGTATTCGTTGATTTAACTATGCTAGAACAGGCGCCTCCCCAAGAACTGATACGGTAAGTAGAGTCTGGATTTGCTGTAAGGATCACTTCCGTTCCTTCTGGTATGGAACAGGGGCTGGAGGAAGCATCGCAACCTTCGTAATTGGTACTCAAAGTACCATCACTCTCTGCTGTAAGGGTAAGCATATACGTTGTAGAAGGAATGATCTCAAATGCAACACTTGCTGTTTTATCTGTATCTATGGTGAGTGTACAAGTATTCGTTGATTTAACTATACTCGAACAAGCATTCCCCCAAGAACTAATACGATGGCCGGAGTCTGGAGTTGCTGTAATGACCACTTCTGTTCCTTCTGGTATGGAACAGGGGCTGGAGGATGAATCGCAACCTTCGTAATTGGTACTCAAAGTACCATTACTGCCTGCTGTAAGGGTAAGCATCCCCACATTTATAGCATCAGGATTGCTTTTATTGCCCTGGCAATGGCACAGTAAAATAGAGCATATCACTGCTACATTATATAATTTATTTCTCATAATAAACCTCCACTTAAAGAATGGTTATTTTATTAACTATAAATTATTACGAATAGTTAAAGATGCTGTCAAGAAAAAAAATATCTTCCACTTAGAACTCTCGGAATTGTGCTCATTCTTCTAATAAAATTCACATTTATGCAAGATGATATTATTTTTGCGAGGCTTGCTACCCCCAGTAGATCTGGCAGGCATCTTCTCTTTCCGGAAACAGTTTAACAACTCTGGAAAAAATAGTCGGAGCATGGTCTATTTAAAGATAAATTATCTTTGGTTCGCCTTTTATTTTCTTTTAAAGAGACTATGCTCTTTTATTCATTTTTTAAAGCGATTCATAAACTCTTCCAATGTCACTTCTGCCACCACACCGCTTTTTCTATTTTTAAGTTCAAATTTAGAAGATTCAAAATATTTCTTGCCAATGATGATCTGCCATGGAAATCCTACCAGGTCAGCGTCATTGAACTTGACCCCAGGCCTTTCTTTTCTGTTATCAAAGTACACATCCATTGAATGTTTCTTAAGTTGGTCATATATATAGTTCAATTTCTTGAATTGATCTTCTGAATGGAATAAACCAATCATATAAAAAAGATAGGGTGCCAATGCCTCTGGCCATACGATTCCATTTTCATCATGATGCTGTTCTATACTGGCCTGTAGGGTTCTGCTGACCCCAATTCCATAACATCCCATGGTAGGCGTCAAAGACTTTCCATTTTTGTCCAGAACGGTTACACCCAGACTGCTAGTATATTTCTTTCCTAGTTTGAATATATGCCCCAGCTCAATCCCTTTTTTGGAAATTAATCTTTTTGTCTTATCGGTAGGGCATATATCTCCAGAAACCGCCAAAATTAAATCTAAATTTTTAGAGTGATCCGGGATATTGAAATCCCTGCCTTCTTGCAGATTAATATAATGCTTATCCGCTTCATTGCCGCCTGCCACCAGCCCCCCTCTGTCCTTTAGATTGCGATCGAAATAGATTAGAATTTTCTTTTTTATTTTCGTCTCAGAAACCTCTTCCCCATATTTTACGGGCAATTTATAAGGCCCTACAAAGCCAGTGGGAACATGGATCATATTCTGGATGGTCTCAGTGGTTGCCATTTTTAATTGGTTTTCACCGCTTATATTTTGCAGTTTTGTTAAATTGATATCTCTGTCCCCAGGAATAAATGCAATGATAACGGAATGATCATTCTCTACGATGACTGCCTTTATAAAGTGAATGGGATCAATTTGCAGCACCTTGGATACCTCTTCTATTTTTTTCACATTGGGGGTACCTTTTAGTTCTAAGTCACCAGAAACATTTTTAGGATATTCTTTAGAAGGAATGAATTCTGCTCTGTCTTGGTTAGAACGGTAGGAAGTCTTATTCTGATCATCTGCTAATAGAAGAGTCGCCTCTCCTATTTGACTGATCACCATAAATTCTTCCGAATCTGTTCCCCCCATACTTCCAGAGTCGGCCTCTACGGGTATTGTTTGTAAATCGCATCTATCAAATACAGAACGATAGCAGGCTCTCATCTTTTGATAGACCTCATTTAAAGAAGTGTCATCCAAATGAAAGGAGTAGGCATCTTTCATCATAAATTCTTTGCAGCGTATTAAACCGTAACGAGGCCTGATCTCATCTCTGTATTTGATCCCAATTTGATATAAATTAGTGGGTAATTGTTTATAAGAGGTTAAGTAATTACTTGCCAGATCGGTGATCGCCTCTTCATGGGTAGGGGCCAAACAAAATTGGCTTTCATGGCGGTCTTTTAAACGAACCATTTCAGGTCCCATAGATGCCCATCTACCCGATTTTTTCCATAAATCAGCAGAGGTAAGAATAGGCAAATGTACTTCTACTCCCCCATATTTATTCATCTCTTCTCTCACGATCTGTTCAATTTTGCGGTGGACGATCCATCCAAAAGGAAGATAGGTATACAATCCAGAAAAATGTTGACGGGCATATCCAGCCCTGATCAGAAGTTTATGCGAAACTACCTGAGCGCTTTTAGGAGATTCCTTTACAGTAAAAAGAGGAGTTTGGGAGGCTTTCATCTGTACTAATTGATCATAGAAAAAGAATTCAATTCATGGATATGATCGGTTATTTGGTTAATTCCTATCTTTATCTAAGATATGGATATTTTGTATATGGATAGATATACTGTAAATGTAATTAAAAAAAGTTTCTAAAAAAGAACTTCTATGTCAGAGGCTGTGCCTCAACTCAAATAATGTAAATGTTTTTAAGCTGAGGCACAGTCTCATATGTGTACAAAGTACAGCCTAACGGCATTGGTTATTGTAGTAGGGTAAGAAAAAATACTTGCTTTTTTATGAACAGTTTTATAGATAGTATTCATATCATGCAGGATGATCATTTAAAGCGCAAACTTCATGACCTAATGAAGTCAAAGGGGATACAGCCTACTTCTCAAAGAATAGAGATTGCCTATGCTATCCACCAAAAGAAACAACATTTTACCATTAGCCAGATCAATGAAACTATAAATGGTAATGATTCAAAGGTATCCAGAGCCAGCCTATTCAACAGTCTGAATCTTTTTATAAAAGCAGACTTGGTCAAAGAGATTCAAATAAACACAAATGAGGCCATTTATGATTCAAATATGGATCAGCATCATCATATATATAATTTAGATAAGAAGAAATTCATTGATATCAATATCGATCTTAAAGATGAAAAAAAGATATGGGATATATTAGTTAAGAATATAGATCCTAATAAATATAAGAATCTTAAATTAAAAGATTTCAAGATATTGGTACAGGCGAACGAAAGAAATTAGATATTCCGTTTTTGAATATCCTTGTTTTAAATTTTAGTGGATGTATTGGTATTCTGTTACCTGATTTTATTTAAAAACAGGAAACACTCTATAAGATAGATAAGTATTTACACTCGCTTCCTTGGAATAGCAGACCAGATCATACCCTTTTTTAGGAGAACGAAAGTACATTGTATTTCCCAAGCGATATTCTATGTCCATTAGAATACAAAATTGTACTTCTTTAATATGATCATAAAGCTTTGGAACGATAAATTCATTTTTGTACATGAATTTTTTATTTTTTTCTATGGATACGATCAGCTTGATCTGATATCCTTTTTGTATATTTCCTTGAGTATTTTCAATTAACTTAGGAGGTTTCGACATAACTCTTTTATAATTATCGCTTTTAAAGTTATGATACTTGAAATATTCCATTGCAAAGATCAAAGTAGAAAATATTCAAATATTTTTTCTACTGGCTAACTCTACATCCAGAGTAAAAAATGCTTAGTATATAAAATTGGATATTATTCAACTGAATTTTGTAGAAGTACTATGGAGTGAACGGCGATGGCTTTTCCTTTGCCTATAGAGTCTAATTTTTCGTTTGTTTTTGCCTTTATGTTTACAAGATCAATATTTGTTTGCAATAATTTAGCAATGTTGGCCTCTAGTTTATCTCTGTGGTCTTGGATCTTTGGTTGTTCGCATATTATATTCACATCTAAATTGCATATTCCATAGTTTCTATTATGCATTAATTCAATGGCATATTTTAAGAATTCAGAACTATTTCTTTTTTTATTCTTTATATCATTAGAAGGGAAATGAAATCCTATGTCCCTGGATCCCAATGATCCCAGTATAGCGTCTGTGATGGAGTGCAAAAGAACATCCGCATCCGAATGTCCCTTCAAAGAAAAAGTACATGGAATACGAATTCCCCCCATTATAATATGGTCTCCTTTTTGAGTCGGATGAATATCATAGCCATAGCCTATCCTGAACATATATTTATTTTATAATATTTCCTGTATATCCTCTCTATATGTGATCTTCTGATTCGTAGCATCTCCCTGATAGGTGGATAATGGAAATCCCATTTGTTGCATAAACGAACCCTCATCTTGCCATTCTTTTCCTTGAGGATATGATCTTTTTTTTTGGATGAAGGCTTTTTCTATTGCAGCGCCCCAAATGAGCTGAGGAGTCTGTATTCTAAAAATCTTTTCTCTTTTCAAATATTGTATCTGATCTGAGTCTTTTTCTAAAAGAGAGTCTGTATTATGCAATATAGGAACACTGCATGGTTTTTCAATAGAAATTTTTTTCATTTCCTGCCAGGAATTTTTTAAAAATGTATCTGTTAGATAGGGCCTATTTGCGTCATGAACAGAGAGGACCAGATCATCTGGTTTTATTTTTTCTTTTAAAAAATAAAAGCCTTTTTCTAAACTCTGGTGTCTGGTTTTCCCTCCTGAAGTAGAATAAAAAGAAACATTAGGATATTCTTTCTTTATTTTTTGATAAGACGCTAAAAAAAAATCAGATTTGAGATGATCTTGCCTTACTACAAAAATGACAGATGTAAAAGGAATATTTTTGAGTAGTTTAAGAGTCGTGTGATAAAAGAGAACGCGTTCGGTTTCTTTATCTTTAAACAAAAAATATTGCTTTGGAACATCTGCCTTAAATCTACTTCCTATGCCTGACATCAATAGAAGTAATACAAACTTTTTATTGGATCCAATGTCTGTATTCAGAATTAGTCTTTTCCTTCTAATTTTGTGAATATCATTTTGCCTGCATTTGTTTGTATCACACTCGTAACAGAAACACGAACCTTTTTATTTTGCACTTTGCCCCCTCCACCGCCAACCACTACCATCGTACCATCATCCAGGTAACCAATTCCCTGGTTTTCGTCTTTTCCTTCTTTAACGATTTCTATTTCCATTTCTTCCCCTGGCAATACAACTGGCTTTAGTGCATTCGTTAGACGATTGATATTCCATATAGGAAGCCCCTGCAATTTGGCCACTTTATTCAGATTAAAATCATTGGTAACCAATATTCCATCCATTTCTTTAGTCAATCGAATGAGTTTTGCATCCACTTCGCGTATATCTGAATAGTCCGTATAAGATATCTCCATCTCCATACCTTCCCCTTTTTGAAGTTCGTTGAGCATATCCAGTCCTCTTCTGCCTCTACTTCTTTTTATGGCATCCCCGGAATCAGAGATCAGTTGTATTTCTCTTAAAACAAAATTTGGTACTATAAAAGGGCCTTCTACAAAGCCACTCCTCACAATATCGATGATCCTTCCGTCTATTATGACGCTTGTATCTAATATTCTTGCTTTTCTTTTGTAAGTGTTTTCTTCTTTTTTTTCTTCAGAGACTGACTCTTTATTTTCTCTTTGTTGCGGCAATCTCCCTAGTGCCTTATTTTTCTGATAAAGATAGCAAAAATAAGTGGATAAGGACGAAAAAAATCCCCAAAGACCCCAAAATATATAGACAGGAAATTTAGAAAACATAGAATAGGCTATGCCAAAGACAGTTAATGTCACTAAGAATCCAGAGAGTGAGTATAAAACCAATCGTATGCTGTATCTTCCATCTAAAAAATCTATGGATGCTATTGTCCCGATGATAAGCCCAAAAATGACTATTCCAGCTATTAGACCAGATTGTGATTGATCTAAAAAGAATACGAACAAAGATGCTGTCGTAGCAATAGCATAATTAAACCATTGTTTCATTTTTTTATCTCCTTTAAAAAATAATTTTAAAGAAGATTATCTGGTTTCGCTACAAACGCCTTCTATTTAGACAAAACTTCTGAAATAAGACTTCCTGCTTCTTCTATTTCTATTTGTTTTGTAAGGGCTATTTCATTGGTGATCAACGAATAGGCTGACTCATAGAGTTTTCTTTCCATGATCGAAAGCTCTTTGTCCTTAGCCCTTTTATACAAATTACGGCAGACTTCAGCCACCGAATGGATAGAACCGGATTTTATTTTCAGCAGATTATTCTGATAACGAATTTTCCAGTCTTCTTCCTGTTCTGTGGATTCATTCTGCAATAGTTTAATTATTTTGTTGACATCTTTTTTTGTAATAATATGTCTTAAGCCAATTTCCTCTGCATTTTGCGTAGGAATCATGGCCTTCATTTTAGTATTTATTAACTCTATTACAAAGTATTCATTTCGTTTGCCTAAAATGGTTTTCATAGCAATTTCTATAATTTTACCCACACCATGTATTGGGTAAACCACATAATCTTCTTTTTTAAACATATTTTAGTAAAAATAGTTTATTTATTAAACAATTTCAATTCTCATTTCAGAATTCATAGATCACTTGTCAAGGAATAAATTTGTTACAATTTACAATAACCAATGCCGTTAGGCTGTACTTTGTACACATAGCTGATGAACATAGCAACTATGAAGCTACCAATGGGATCAAAAAATTTGTGGAAAAATTTAAGATACCACAAAAAGTACAAACAGATAATGGAGTTGAGTTTACTTCTAAATATGTTTCCCAAGAGAAAAAAAAAGTCTGTGATCAGTGGCTTTAAGAATATTTAAGAGAAGCAGGTATTGAGCATAAATTACCAACCTGGCTGCTGTTCTTATGAAATCCTTCCAAAAAATTCTTAACTAAATGGAAAAGCGGAACAGTTTAACGCTCAAATGGACAGCCAAGTTCTATTTTTTGTTTTTAAGCATTGCAGGGCTAATATCGGATGGCACAGACAGGTTACTACAGATAGCATTGAAGCTAGAGAATAACTCAATGATCTGCTTGGTCTGATTTATCTCTAGTTCTGTCGCACCGTTCATGAGGGCCATCGTTTCATGAGCGAGGCTACAATACTCAGATTTATTTACCTGGGACACAGTGAATGCTATCAACTCTTTAGTTTTTCGATCCAATCCTTCGGATGATAACATGATATGCTTCATTCTTTCCCAGTTCAGCTTAAGCCAATCAGGGTCAACGGAAGCCTGAGCTTTAAAGAAGTTGGGAATCATTCCAAAATTCTGTTTGATGTCCGCATATACCTCCGCTGCAGTCCCCGTTGCTTGCTCTTCTGACAGTAATTTTTCCATTTTTTCTCCTCCTTGATTCATAAGATATTAAATCTTTAATTTAGATTCAATTTAATGTCGAGAAATTTTTTATACGAAGTAAAAAAAGTTAATCTTAGGTCATTATAAGGAATGAATCAATGGGTAGAAAAGAGCATAGATTTAAAATTAACATATCTTTTAATGACTTTTTAAAAAAAACAGTCAATAATGCTAATTCAAAAGTAATATCTAAAAAAGAAAAAGATACTATAATCACAAAGGAGAAAAAATTTCTATCTTAAAAAAGATTAAAAAATCCGATAAATAGAATAACCTTTGCCTTAAATGGGAAGCAGACTCGACACCTGCTAAGGCGTCCCAAGAGATTAAAGGGCTGATCTTTCTTGTCCTATTGATAATTCTCTTGGGATGTCATAGGACGTGTCGAGTTAGATCGGCCCTTTCATTTACAAAAAAATTACCTTGTACAATAAAGTATATAGTTGCCAAGGTTTCTATAATTTTATTGAAAAATAACTTGACAAACTATGAGACAATTATTTTTGCTATAAAAGATTGGCTTTCCTCGAAAAAATACATCATAGATCATATATAAATTCTTTATGTATTGCAAAAAAAACATATTACGATATTCTACATTCTGTAGCCTTATTTTATCCCTTTTGATCCTATTTTCTGCCTGCTATAAAGAAGTAGAAATCAAATTTCAAAAGCATCATCCTGAATCAGAAATAAAACTTAAAGATTTACTAAACTCTGTTCCTGCATTTAGAAGCGCTTTTTCTAATATTGATCTCCGAAAATTCAATGATGAACTAGCTGCTTTTCTTAATTATGATACAGAAACTTCGGTAATATTATTGAACAGATTATCCTATTTAATGAAAGAAAATCCAAGTATCCCCTTACTTTTGGATGATGTTTCTGGTATTCTAAAGATAGTTTTGGATTATTATACGCAGGATGAAAATCTAGAAGAATTAGATAGATTAGGAGAATCCTTAGAAAAAATGTCTGAAAAAAGTGTAAGGGAATTGATCCATCATACGAAATACGTTCTAAAAGATGTAGTTTCCAAGCTATTATTCAAGATTGGAAGTGATTCCATCCTCTATTCCAGTGCAGAGAACAGACCATTTCAATCACAGGACATTTGGGCAAATTGTGATATCACCAACAAAGAATTTAAAAGCATTTTTCCTTCTATAGAAGAAGAAAGAGAAACTCTCTATAAGATTTATGAATTAAGCAGATGTCTATTCTGTAGTATTCAGGAATATGCCACAGAAAAAAATATAGATAGGCTCTATGAGATAGATATAGACAACTTGGATATAGTAATGCTTCTTGAAATGACCAAAGAAATGAATATCGAAGAAGTGATAACTGATGTGATCAATTTTTTAGAGGATCGTGAAATGGTCAAAGAAATAGATGAAGCATTGGCGCAATGGCTTGTGACAGATCCAATTAAGGTCGGTCTTATAGACTACTTAATAAATTATTTATATCCTCTACTATTTAAAACGGAACTTTATAAAGATGGGGTTTCTATATTAGATAAATGGGCCGCCTTTTTGACACAGAAAAATCCAGATGCCACAGGCATGGAAAATGAGTATCTTTTGGAATGGCTTGTTCAAAGTTTATTCAGTGATCTGGACAAACTTTCTGATCTAAAGAATCATACACCAATTATAATAAATAATCCGTTCTATAATTATATAAAAAATGAATTGATATACAATACGGAATATGGTGCTGAAAGTGTTTTCAATAATGAACATGGCTATCATTTTAATAATCTAAAAAGAAAACTTTGGACGGGAGATACTTTTACATCCGCAACGGGCGAATCCACTACATTCAAGGGTATGTTCAAGAATGCTCCAGGACTCGCAACAAATGATCAGGGAGGTTTGTTCCGGGTAGCAAACTATACCCTTCCTGCCGCAGAGACTAATTTTGATCAGAGATTCAGACTAGACATGATACAAAGTAACGGGAGAACTCTTTTGGATATACCTCGTTCTTATGCAAATGAATCTCCTTTGCAGAGTTTTATACAGGATTATTATTACTATCTGGTAGATCAATTTTATTCGGTAGAAAGCGATCAATGGGTCTTCGACAGAGAGGATACAAAGATCATTCATGGCGAATATTCCAGTAAGAATTTAACGGATCACTTAGCCAGACTGCAATATTCCTTATTGAATCTATTCTTATTAAATGGAGAAGGAGGCTTCTCTTTTGACAGAGATTATAGAAAAATCCCATTCATGAGTTATTTTTTGTACTCTCTCTCTGGTTCTTTTGGTGTTTTAGATAGCAAAGAGGGGCCCGCTGTACAGACCCATCGTTCCGCTTTATTGACCACAGGTGAAAATGATATTTCACGAGACGGTTTTAAACGTGTAAGACGAAAAGGACAAACTGTTGTTACCGCTACTTTTTGCTATCGAAGACAATATGACGCAGATGATCCATACTTAGTAACATCCACGACTCCTCTATTGAATAAAAGTGGTGGGGATTCGGCATGTCAATTTTTGAGTTGGACTACCTTCAGGAATGGAAATCCGTACCTATTGGTAGAGGATATGCCATTATATGAGCTTCTGACCCCAGGGGTATTTCATTCCAGACGACTCATCGGGGGGCAACAAACGTATGAAATAAATAGTCCGGCTCCCCGACCTGAAAGTTTTTATACTCCGAACCTATTAAAGGGAAAGTTTTCTATTCACCAGGGAGACATTATTTCCAACGGTGCGAGAATGGCGGATTGGGTAATGGGGCAGTTTCAATTCATTGGATGGCAGGGATATGGACCATATACTTATAAAGGCAAAGCTCCCAATGGAGGCAAATTAAAATATAAAAGCACCTTTTATACAGATAGCTATAAGGCATCTTTTTGCAAAGGAGGTGGTTGGGGTATCGGCAAGTTTCCTTCAAGTCACGCGGGGCGTTGCATAAATGATAGAAATTATTTCATACCAATGGGTGCCTCTGGTGAAAGAGATGCTTTTTCAAGAGCAGGAGATAGGAGAGATAGGGCTTTAAGATATCCAAATAGTACCTTCTTATCCACCGCCAATGAAGGTGTATTTAAAATGTATGAAAATATTTATCGCCCCATGAAACTAAGTGATCATTGTTGGGGACACGCGGGAGGAGGAAACCACGGATATACACTTTATGCCTATCTAAGGCCTAGTAAAGACCGTCGCTATCGAAACTCCAGTCATTGTGCGAGCTGGACAAGAATAAAAGTAGACTTTGATACGAAGGAAGAAGCAATTTTAGCTAATCTGGAATGGTTGATCCATTATAAGAAATTTGTTGTGATCATTCCTAATTACATATTGGGAAATAAAAAAGTGGGTGCGAATTTTTATGGGACCACCATGGCATCATTTACGATTACCATAGGCAATGGCGTTTCTGGTCTTATATCCGCTAAGTTAGCCGATAGTGAGGATGGTAAATCGGCAGCGTATAAGAATAATGGTCGTTGGAATAATGATTCTTCCTATCCAATGCTAGAAATGAACGATTTAGGAGTGATCAGAGGATGTAATAAATCCGAGGAATGCAATGTGAATGGGAAAAGGGGGTTTGTAAGGCTGCCTGAATCAGAATATAAAAATGCTACAGGAATGGATATCATGCTCTTAAGCACATTCTATAGAACTTCTTTTGAAAAGAGCGATTCTTCCATTACGGTTGATATGACCGGACATAAATGGGGCTCAGGTGTTCCCAATGTAGAGACTGAAACCATGAACGGCATAGGGAGACCAACCCAGGATTTCCAAAAAGCATTGTCTCCTTTGCTTTCTCTTGTAAGTAGTTTTACAAAGAGAGAGATATTAACAAATCCTAATAATGCTACATCGTTGAGACAAGATATACTAAAATTTATTCCGTTTTTTAAACTTTATTTGGGACAAGACATATACAATGCAAACGGTCAGCCAGGCCCAGATGGAACCATTGATGTTATACAAAGATATAATAGAAGCATCATTTATCCTGGATGTAAAAATGAAGTAGGTAAAACGATTTCATATTGTACTACCGCTAAAGACATGCCGTATATTCCAAGGGTGAATGGCGTTAGCTATCCTTCTAACTATGATCAAGAAACGGGTAGGATAATGGAATGGAGCACCTACACAGGTAGATCCGAAAAGAAATTTTCAGCTTTTGTATCTCTTTTTACCCAAATGATGAGGACTTTTCATTCTGGAGGAGACATTGTAAAATGTAATGGAAATATTGCCAGGCAGGAAAATGTAGATGATATCTGTATTAAATATTTCAAGAAGCATGGTTATAGAAAATATTTAGGAGATTTTTTAGAGGCATTTGTTTCTCTTAATGAATCGAAACAGGCTATAGATTCATCTGGTGAAATACTCCTGCAACCAGAATACAATTCTAATGCAATGCTTAATAAACTTACTGAAACCAGTCCCGGAGCAAGAAATGGATTGATCATAAATGCATTAAGAAGCTTGCATTTTAGTAAGCTTAAATCAATGGTTGAGGAAACTATTTTTATAGTGAATGATATTTTAAAGAACATTGCCAATAACTTTTCTATTATTGAAAATAATTCGGGAAATAATTCTATTCATAGTATTGATAAATTGCGTTATTTTTTGACTCAAGATGTAATCACAGAAGGAGTATTTGACTCAAATTTTTTGGGAAATAACGGAAGCACAGCAGATCCCATAGAAGAGATGAAAAATGCAATTCACTATTTAAGACGCTTCATACAAGATAGAGAATTGAATCATGCGCTGGTACTAGGGCCGGATAAAATAAATGCCTATTTATACGAATCAAATTCTTCATTTAACATACCTTTTACTTCTTCTGAATTAGAATTTTGGATTGACTTTATAAAACATATCTTGAACAAACATGATAAATATGGGAACTATAATTTAGAAAAAATATTGGACTTTCTGGGAGAAGAAGATTTATTGCTTGAGGTGAAAAATATATTTTATGATCTTGATATCGATAGAGCATCTGACCTAATAGATTGGCTACCTTCTTTAATAGAAAGACTAGATAAAACTCTGGATACAGATATAGGTACAGACTTAAAGAATAAAATACTAGAACCATTTTTAGGAGATAGTCTTTGTAGTGCCTCACCGACCATGTATTATCATGACTTTGATGAAAATGGCCAATACAGTGCGAAAATGCTCTATTTAAGTGGGCAAGCTTATATAGTGAATTCAGATGCGGGACAACATTGTAAGCTAAAAGATGATTTCTCTTATCTTGATCTTAAAAAATATCATTTAAATATAAAATATCTAGCCACTCAACTTAATAATGCTATAAAAGAAATACAAGAAACGGATATTGATCGTTTTTTAGGGTACATTTATGATATTGAAGACATAGATCAAGTCATCGTTGATTTGAAAAATGAATTGATCGATGATCTATATGAACTTGAGTTTGAAGAGATCAGTATAGACCTGAATGAAAATGATCTTGTTGATGAAGAAGAATTTCTGGATATTGATGGAGATGGAAATCATAGTGATTTTAATCCAAGAGATCTTTTAACATACGCAAAAAGCAAAATGCAAGAATATATAGTAGAGGAGAAAAAAGATGTATCAGAAGAAGGAACAAGAATCGTTCTAAAAAATACGCCTAAAGCATTACTTAGATTAATGGATGATCTTTTGAATCCATATCATCCAAATTGTATCGAATCATTAGAAGGGGCTAATTGTGATTATATATCCAGTAAAATTTTAAAGACTCAAAAAACATTTGCAGACCTAATAGACTTTACTCCTGAAGAATTGCATAGTTTTAGAGATTTCATAGCGAAATTTGTTTATGATGAGCCAGAGAAAAGATATACTCATCTTCTGAGTTCTTCTTCTGAACATCTTCCTGTAATATTAAAATCTTTTAAGGGGCATTATGAAAGGATCATTCAAATGACTTTACATGACTATGAAGTAAATGGTTTTCTGCCTTATGTGACAAATGTTTTGAAAGTAGATAAGGAAAAATATACCACTAAAGATTTTTTAGAAGACATTAAGATACTATTGAATTCTAAGGTCATGAGAGAATATGAAACGCCAGATACATTTTGGTGGCAGTTTTCAGACCTGATCGCTGGTTTCGGTGCATATGCCTCAAGCCAAAGAGGTATTAAATGGGATAATAACAATGAACTGGCAAACTTACTCAAATAAATATGCATGAAAAAAAAGCCAAATAAAAGGCATCAAAAACTCTGGCAATTCAATTCTAAAAAATCATCGAGTCAAATTGTAGAAGAGATATCAGAGTCTATTTCTTTTGATAGGGAATTATATTCCTATGATATTGAAGGTAGCATAGCACATGTTAGGATGCTACTTAAACAGAAGATCATTAAAGCTTCTGAGTCCACAAAATTAATCAGGGCGTTAAAAAAAATAGAAATAGAAATCCAAAAGGGTCAATTCAACTTTTCCATTTCGATGGAAGATATACATACCCACATTGAAAACAGGCTTATTGAAATTTTAGGTCAGGATGGTAAGAGAATACATACAGGTCGTTCAAGGAATGATCAGGTTGCTTTAGATACGCATTTATATTTAAGAGATCAGATCAAAAAACAGTTTCAGCTGCTTATTCATTTATTGAGTCTATTATTAGAAAGAGCTAAAAAAGAAGTTAAATCTGTTTGGATTGGCTATACCCACCTACAAATAGGACAGCCTGTTTCATTGGCTCATTATTTGCTTGCTTATTTTTGGAAGTTTTCCAGAGATATAGATCAATTGCAATTGGCATACAGAGAAGCGAATACACTCCCTTTAGGTAGTGCTGCTTTAGCTGGAACGAATTATAATATAGATAGAAAATATGTGGCAAAAATATTGGGATTCAATTCCATCTATCCAAATAGCATGGATGCTGTTTCTACCAGAGATTATCAATTAAGTTATCATTTTTTTGCGTCTAGATTTTTTATCCATTTATCTCGTTTATGTGAGGATATCATTATATATAATAGTCATGAATTTGGATATGTAAAGCTTGGAAGCAATCTAACAACCGGGTCTTCCATCATGCCTCAGAAAAAAAATCCTGACATTGCTGAATTATTAAGAGGCAAATCAGCAAGGGTCATTGGGAATTTACATTCTCTATTGCTTAATCTAAAATCACTTCCCCTTACCTATAATAGGGACCTGCAGGAAGATAAGATATATCTTTTTGATTCATGCAAACAAGTTACGAATGGAATTTTAGGCATTACAGAAATATTGAAAAATATTAAATTTGATTCCGCTAAAACAAAAGAATCTCTTAATAAAGGATTTGCTCAGGCAACTGATCTAGCCGATCATCTGGTAGCAAATTATAACACACCTTTCAGGGAAGCATATAGCATTGTAGGGGAAATAGTTGCTTTTTGCAGGAAAAAGAAAAAAACACTCGAGCAGTTAGATATTTCTGAGTTGAGAAAATTCATTCCTAATAAATTTGATCTTCCAGATGATTTTTTCTCTTTAGAAAAAAGTATTGATCGTAAAAAAGGAATTGGATCCACTGGTTTCAGTCAAATAAAGGATCAGATGAAAGATGCCCAAAAAAAAATAATTTCATATAAAAAAAACAAACTAAATTTTTGAAGAATGCTTTCTCTTTTTGAATTAATATATTATTTGTTGAGTTATTTATATCGTAAGTTTTCATTTTTCTATGCTAAAAAATTTGAAAATATTAAGATCATATCAATTGGTAATATTACAGTCGGTGGAACGGGTAAAACCCCGGCAATTATTTTTTTAGCCCATTTGTTACAAAAGAAAGGTTACCAAACTGCTATTTTATCCAGAGGATATAGAGGACGTTTAAGCGGAGAAGGAGCTATTCTTTCGGATGGCAAAAAAATCCTCTCCACTGTGGATCAATGCGGAGATGAACCCTATATGATAGCAGAGAATCTAAAAGGTATCCCTGTTGGCATAGGGAAAAACAGATATAAAATAGGATCCAGACTAAAAAAATTATTTAATATTTCAATTTTTTTACTGGATGATGGTTTCCAGCATTATAAACTAAGTCGTGATATTGATATTTTGTTGATTGATTCGTTAAATCCTTTTGGAAATCGTAGACTCATTCCCAGGGGAATTTTAAGAGAGCCAATCTCTGAAATAAAAAGAGCAGATATCATTCTAATAAGTAAGTCAAATTTTATAGATCAGGAAGAAAAACAAGCTCTAAAGAATAAGATATCCAAAATCTCAAATGATCCATCTATTTTTTGGGGTGAGCATAGGCCGATCCAATTACATCCTCTTTTTTCTGCTAATTCTACTTTAAATTCAGGAATTAAAAAATTGGATTTCATTAAAGGGAAAAAAGTATGGGTAATATCTGGAATTGCAGATCCAACTTCATTCCATAGAATGCTCATAGACTTGGGTTCGGTTGAATTAAATAAAATTATCTATAGAGATCATCATATTTATAATTTTAAGAATATTCAAAGCATAGCAAGTACCATTCAAAAAAGTTTTTCCGATACAGATAAGCAAAAATGGATGAGGGAAACATTGGTGGTTACTACAGAGAAAGACTCTATTAAGTTAAAAAAATTTTATAAAGAGTTAAAAGAAATTCCAAATTTTTATTTCTTAAAAATTGAATTTGCTGTTAAAGATCAGGAAAGTTTTTCAAAGAAGTTGGAATATTTACTAAAAAATGCTCACCAAAAAAAAGATCCAAAAAAATCTGGAAATGCTTCAAAATAGGATATCTGCCATTTCATCTAAAGATGTAGATATCATTGCCGTAACAAAAGGCTTCCCGATAGAAATATATCAGGTTTGCAAAGAGATAAACATTAATAAGCTAGGCGAAAACAAGGTGCAAGAATTAAAGGAAAAATCAGACTTTTTTAGCAGTACTGGTAATAAATTTGAAATGCATTACATTGGTCATTTACAGACCAATAAGATAAAATATCTGAAGAATATAATTGATTCTATTGATTCTTTGACTTCCTTAAAACAAATGAATATGATCAAGTCTGTCTGGAAAAATAAATCGATCGTATCCAGATCAAACAAATCTCGATTGTCTGTTCTATTACAGATTAATACCACTCTGGAAGAGCAAAAATTTGGTATTCGTTCAGATGATTGGAAATCTATACTCTCTCTGGCTCAAAGGTGTATTTGTATAGAAGGTATTTCTTTAGAAGGAATTATGACAATTGGCCCCACTCCTTCTTCCCCAAAAGAAATTCATAAAAGAGAGTATCAAAATAGAACAGCCAAGTGTTTTCGATCTGCCCTTCATATAAAAGCAAAAATGGAAAAAGAACTTGGATTAAAGCTTCCCCGACTTTCTATGGGGATGAGCCATGATTTTGAAATTGCCATCCAGGAGGGTTCTACAGAGATTCGTATTGGATCCTATTTATTTGGACAACGTGAATCATAAAACCATGAAAGAATAAAATAGAAGCACCCCAAACACTTGACAAGCTAAGAGTAGATACTAAAAGACAATGCATTTAAAAATCCGATTGATACAACTTTCAATAAGCTCAGATATCCATTTTCCTTTAATAAAGCGACTACATGAGAGCCAATATAACCAGCACCCCCTGTAACTAAAATGGTTTGTTTATATCCCATATAGATGAAAAGAAGTAGAATAAGTCATTTTATTTGCGTTGGTTAATTTGACCATCTATCATATCATAATAGATCAATGCCATTTCCCCTAGCATATCTTCATGAGTAACAACAAGTATGGTTAAAGAATCTTTCTCTTGGATTCCTTTAAGCAATTCTATAAATTTAATTGTATTTTTACTATCAATGTTTCCTGTGGGTTCATCCGCTAATATAATAGCAGGCTTATGAACGATCGCCCTGGCCGCAGCAACCCTTTGACTTTCTCCTCCGGATATTTGATTTGGATAATGAGAAAGCCTATGAGAAAGTCCGACTCTGTCAAGTATTTCAGAAGCCATTATCTTAGCTTCTTTTTTTTTAATTTTCTTGATCATTAGGGGCATCATTACATTTTCCAGAATATTAAAATCTTGCATTAAATAATGATCCTGGAAAATAAAACCTATCTTTTCTCTTCTAAAAAAAGAAAGCTGCTCGTCTTCTCTGTATTTAGAGATATTATGACCATCTATGATCACATCTCCTGAATCTGGTTTGTCTAATGCTCCTAAAATATTCAGGAAAGTACTTTTCCCTACGCCAGAAGCTCCCCTGATAGAAGTAAAATCTCCTTTATTCATTACAAAATTGATATCTTTCAATATGTGTATTTTCTGCCTTCCCAGATCATAAAATTTACTTAAATTTTTGACTTTTAATATCTGTTTTTTCATTTAGAGTTTCTGATAACCTCAATTGGTTCTATTTTGCTTGCATATAAAGCAGGTACAAAAGATGCCACGCTGGATAAGATGATCGAAAAAACGGAAAGTGTATGCAATGTTGCAAGATCAAAATGAATAGGGAGATGGTCAAAATAATAGGTGTCTTTGGAGATGATCTCTACGTTGTCCCATATATCATTTTCATGAAACTGCATGTAAAAATTTCCAACTAAATTGATCAGAAATTCAATAGCGAAGATCAAATTTTCCATATTAATCGCCAGAAAAAGACCAAAAATAATGCCACAGAACGTTCCTAAGAAACCCATCATGAAACCGTTCAATATAAAAATGGATAATATATTTAATCTGGATAGACCAATTGCCTTTAAAATACCAATTTCTCTTCTTTTAGAGTGAATGATGCTATAGGTGGCAATCACAATTCCGATCATTGCAGCAATAACAAAAAGAGATACAATGATTGTCATCACTGTCTTCTCTAGTTTTAAAGCGGCAAAAAAGTTTTTTTGTTCATCTTCTATGGTGCGCACATGATATGAAAAAGGCAAAATTGTATATAGCTTATCTCTAAAACGATCAATATTATCTATATTATTTAAGCGAATAGCAACTTGTTGTACACTATCTTTAATGGCAAATAAAGACTGGGCTGTTTCTAAAGACAAAATAACCACTTTGCTGTCATATTGATAATGTCCTGTTTTAAAGAATCCAGCTATTTCAAAACTTTTGATCCTTGGTGTTACACCCATTTTTAAAGAAAATTGACCCTGGGGTACGATCAATTCAATTGTATCCCCTACATGTAAAGCCAAATTGACTGCCATTTCTTTACCGATCAAACAATGATATCCTTTTTTAAAGTGACTCATTTTAGCCGGCTCGATTATTTTAGGGAAATTAGAGGGTAACTTCCAGGAATTACCCATGTCTTCAAAAAATTGGCCTCTTAAGAATACATGTTCTACTTGGTTTAGTAATCGAATAAGAACAGGAGAATTGATCATTCCTTCCACCGATTCTATTTCAGTATAAAAATTTTTCTTTATCCTTTCTATATAGGTCTCCCATTTTTTAACCTTGCTATCCCCAAACGGATTCATGATGAGCAAGTGAGGTTCAAATTTAAAAATACTTTTTTTGATCTGATCCTGGAATCCATTGAATATGGACAATACAGTTACCAAAAGGCTTGTACCTACAAATACGCCTAAAAATGAAAGTTTAGAACTTATATTGAATAGAGTCTTTCCTTTACCTTTAATGTAACGCCAGGATATGAATAAATTCAAAAAACTCATGCTAATTAAGAGATCAAACTAAACGAACATGAATATTGTTCTTATGCAAATACTTTTTCAATTTTTCTATAGTAATATGTTTAAAGTGAAATAAAGAAGCTGCAAGCGCTGCGCTTGCATTGACTTCAAAAGCATCTTTAAAATGTTCCAATTTACCCGCACCCCCAGAAGCAATTACAGGAACATCTACATTTTCAATGACTCGTCGCAGGAGGTCCATATCATATCCCTTTTTAGTTCCATCTTTGTCCATGCTTGTCAATAGAATTTCTCCTGCTCCCATTTCCGTGGCTTTTTTGGCCCATTCGATCGCATCTTTTCCTGTGGGAGTTCTGCCTCCATGCAAGTACACCTCGTAGCTATCTCCACTGGATTTAGCATCAATGGCGCATACGATGCATTGACTTCCAAAATGATATGCAGCTTCTTGCAATAGAGAAGGATTCTTAAATGCCTCTGTATTTATGGCAACTTTATCTGCCCCTTCTTGTAGAATAAGTCTTATATCTTCCATGTTTCGGATACCCCCCCCTACGCAATAAGGAATGAATAATTTTTCAGAAACTTTTTTTACTAAAGAAAGGATGATATTTCTTTTTTCAGACGAAGCCGTAATATCTAAGAAAACCAGTTCATCCGCACCTTGCTGTTCATAGGCCAGGGCATTCTCTATAGGGTCACCTGCATCAATCAGGTCTATAAACTGAATGCCTTTAACTACCCTATTATCCTTAACATCCAAGCATGGTATAATTCGTTTGGAGTTCATTCTTTGCTAGTCAGTTATCTTCTATATAATCTTGATCAACTCTATGACGCACAATTTTAGCATCCACTACATAAATAATGTCTTCTGCGATATTGGTGGCCATATCTGCGATCCTCTCCAGGTTACGGATGAAGGCATGATGCCTAAGAAATATATGTATATCTTTGACTTTACTTTCCATATTTCCAATAATAATATCTCTGAATTGCTTTTTCATTTTATTCATCTTTTGATCACCGCTAATGACTTTTTTAGCGAGTTTTATGTCCATATTCATCAAGGCTTTTAGGCTTTGTTGAAACATTTTTTTACTCATATTGACAATATGCGAGTATTCCATTTTTAAAGGCATCTTTTCTTTATTCTGAGAAATGTATCTTCCTTTTCTAGCAATGTTTACTGCCAGATCTCCTACTCTTTCCAAATCATTATTGATCTTTAGATAGACAACCAATATTCTAAGATCTGTTGCCACAGGTTGATGAAGGGCCATTACCTTTAGACATTCTTCTTCAAAGTCGACTTCCTTCATATCAATTTTATGATCTGAACTGATCACCTTTTTCGCCAGATCTTTATCTTTTTCTAAAAAGGATTCAATGGAGTCAGAAACATTCTTTTCTACCATAGAACCTATCAGAAGAAGGTTATCTTTTAATTTTTCTAATTCATTTTTTAATCGCATAAAAATCTCCTTCAAGCATTAGCCAAATCTACCTGTGATATATTCTTCCGTTAGTTTTTGATCAGGGTTTGTAAATATTTTACTTGTATTATTATACTCAACCAGTTTGCCCTGATAGAAAAAAGCAGTATAATCACCTATTCTACCAGCCTGCTGCATATTATGAGTTACAATAATGATCAAATATTTTTTCTTTAATTCTAGTATTAATTCTTCAATTCTACCAGTAGAGATAGGGTCTAAAGAAGAAGTAGGCTCATCCATTAACAATACCTTTGGCTGCATTGCAATTGCCCTGGCAATGCATAATCTTTGCTGCTGTCCACCCGATAAGGAATAAGAGCTTTCATTCAGTTTATCCTTTACTTCTTCCCATAGATAGGCCTGTTTTAAGGAATTTTCGGTTAATTCATCCAAATTTTTCTTATATCCACTTATTTTAGGTCCTAGGGCAATATTATCATAAATACTCTTTGGAAAGGGATTTGGCTTTTGAAATACCATCCCTACCTCCAGGCGAATATTTACTGGATCCACTTCTTGAGAATATATATTCACTCCATTCATCAAGGCCTCCCCCTCTATCCTAAAACTTTCGATAAAATCATTCATTCTGTTGAGTGTTCTTAGCAATGTACTTTTACCACAACCAGAAGGGCCTATCAAGGTAGTTATTTTATAATTGTAAATATCCAGGTCTAAATTCTTGATAGCATGAAAATTATCATAATAGATATTCAAATCCTTGCATTCAAAAATAGTTTCTTTTTTATTCTTCATTTTCATAGTCCTGCTTTTTTCATTTTATTCTTGTACCTGATGCGCAAATAAATGGCAGTGGCATTCATTAAAAGTAATATACATAATAATACAATAATAGCTGCTGCTGCTATATTATGAAAATCTTTTTGGGGCCGCGCCGTCCAATTAAATATTTGTATGGGCAATACCGTAAATGAATCTAAAATACTGGCTGGTAAAAAGGCCACAAAGGTCAATCCACCGATCATGATGAGAGGGGCAGCTTCTCCAATTGCCCTGGAAAGAGCCAGTATAATTCCAGTGGTCATGCCAGGCAATGCAATCGGCATTAAATGATAATAGATCACTTGCCATCTAGTCATCCCAACCCCATAAGCGGCTTCTCTTAATGAATTTGGAATGGCCTTTAGAGATTCCTGGGCGGTTATAGTAATAATAGGCAATATCAATAAAGAAATGGTCAAAGCACCTGATAAAAGGCTTCTTTCCAAGCTAAGTCCTCTTACAAATAGAGTAAGTCCTAGTATTCCATATATAATAGAGGGCACACTCGCTAGGTTTTGGATGTTTATTTTTACAAATTTGATAAATCTGGAATTTTTTGCATATTCTTCCATATAAATAGCAGCACCAATTCCCATTGGTATGGAAAATATGGCAGTTAAAATCATTATTAGAATCGTCCCCACCAATGCGGATAAAATACCAGCTTTTGCCGGAAAGCGGGAAGGATATTCACTTAAGAAGTTGAAATTTATATATTCTATGCCATCACTAAATACATTGAACAATAGTACAGCCAGAAAAAACAAGCCAATTATGTTAGCCGATAAACATAATATCTGAAAGGCAACGGCATAGATATCTCCTAAAATTTTTTGTCTCTGATTTTTTTCAGTAAGTCTATTCATATTGCTCTTTATATCTCCTGGTAATCAATCCAGCAATATGATTAAATAAAAATGTCATTAAAAATAGAGTCAATGCTAGCGCATACAGAGTATAATATTCAATGGAACCAGCGGGTACATCTCCCAGACTAACCTGTACAATAAATGCGGTTATGGTTTGGATGCCTTCAAGATAATTAAAGTTCATATTAGGGGTGGCTCCTGCCGCTAGTGTAACCGCCATTGTTTCTCCAATGGCTCTGGCGAAAGCTAATATAATAGAAGAAGTGATCCCAGAAGCCGCTGCGGGGATAATAATTTTAATCACTACATATAATTTTCTCATTCCAAGGGCATAACCTGCGTATTGAATGCTTTTAGGTACTAATGATAATGCATCTCCTGAAATAGAAGAGATCATGGGCAAAATGGCAATTCCAACAACAATGGAGGCAGAAAGAGCATTGAAGGTAGATATACCAGGGAAAAATATTTTTAGAAAAGGAGTGACCGTGATCAAAGCAAAATAGCCATATACAATGGAGGGTATACCGCCTAATACTTCAATTAAAGGAGAAATAATGTCTCTCACCTTACCAGAAGCATACTGTGTGAGATAAATGGCCACTCCTAGCCCAAAGGGAACCGCAATCAGACATGCTCCAAACGCAACCATAAGACTTCCCGATACTAGAGGCAGCATTCCTAATTTTTTGTTTTTTGCAAATGGTTGCCACTGGGTACCTGTTATATAATCTAAAATGCTTATTTGATTGAAAAAATTTAAAGAACCACTCAATAATATTAATAATATTAGAACGGTAATACCTACTGTCATGTAAGCCAGTGAACGTAAAAACCACCTAATAGAACGTTCTTTAAAAGTATAAGAAGGAGAATTGCTACTTCTTAAAATCTTTTTTTTGATCTGCATATTAGGCAGAGATAATAAAAATCATCGAACGTTATGTACTTTTAAAAAATTTAGCTTTCATTTCAAAATACATGTGATCCGGTAATGGAACATAGCCAACTGCTTTGCTCAATTCTTTCGCATTATCTAAATAGAATTTTACAAATTTAGCTATTTTTGCTTTTCCCTGGATTTTCTTATTAACATAAATGAAAATGGTTCTGGATAATGGATAGTATTCTCCACTTTTAATTGTTTCCTGGGTAGGAAGAACGACCTTCTTACTCTTTGGATTTATAATAGAAACTATTCTCAATTTGTCTTTATTTTTTTGATAATAGGCTATTCCAAAAAAAGCAATACCTCCTTCTTTTTTATACACGCCATTCACTAACAAATCATCATTTTCGCGAAAGGTAGCATCTGCCCTGATTTTTTCTTTTTTCCCTAGAACCACTTTGGAAAAGTAGTCATAGGTACCAGAATCTTGGCCAGGAGAAAATATATTTATCTTTTTGGATAAAAAGGTTTTGTCTATTTCATTCCATCTGAATGTCCTATTCTTTGATCTGAATATTTTATTTAATTGTTCTATACTTAAAGAATTGACATTCTTATTTTTTTTATTCACGACCACGGCCAAACCATCATAGGCAATAGGTATAGAAAAATATTCAATCCTATTAGATGAACACTTTTCTATTTCTTTTTTCTTCATCTCCCTGGAAGCGTTGGTGATGCGTATCGCTCCAGCGCAAAATTTTTCGAAGCCCCCTCCAGTTCCTGAAATGCCTATCAACACTTCCACAGAAGGATCGTGCTTTTTGTATTTTTCTGCAACTGCTTCTGTAATTGGATGGACTGTGCTGCTTCCATCAATAAATATTTTTTCTCTTTCTTTACATGATATACATGCGAAAAGTAATAATAAAAGAATTAAAAAATTTTTTTTATTCATAGTTTACTCCATTATTATGATATCTAAAAAGATACCCCTGCTTTTATTCCTAAAGAATATATGTTTGTCCATTTTTTTCTGTTTTGTATTTTTTTAGACTCTCAATATTTGTTAAGTTTAAAATCCCATACGGAATTTTCTGAAGGTACGTTTAAAACAGGAGTAACTATGTAAACTATTTTCACTAAAAAAAGCAAAAAAAAATTCTAGAATAGAGCCTGTGCCTCAACACAGCGGATCACATCCTGTGACCCAGTCCCCAGCCTTGCAAAACATCCATGTTTTGCATAGAAGTTAGGCTGGGTGGGGCTGTCTAAAAAGGGAGTGATTTTTCATTGACTTTGCCAATACAGGCGCTTAATAAGAGTCTTTTGAGTAGTATTTGGGGAACAGCCTGCGGCTGGGCTGGAGGTATAGTTTTATTTCTATATTTTTGGGTTTTATCTCATTTAAAGTGACTTTTTTCCTGAATATCACTTTTTTTACCTTCTTTTTAGCCCCCTGCGCAGCCAGTAGGCTGTTTTCCGAATAAGAGGGGCGCACCTCTCCCATGATCCCCTGATCCAAGACGGTCTAAACCATAAGCATAGGAAGAAAATTGCTTCATCGCATACCGATACATCTTTACTAAATTATAGCTGGTATAGAACATACCTGTCTCTGTTCGGACTTTATCAATGCCCCTGAGAGAATATCTTTTATAGAAAGAATTCCGTTTCTTATGACCAAAAATGGTCTCTACCTCAAAGCCTCTGCGTTTCGATAAAGCCCGCCCCTCAGAGCTGCGAAGCTGCTTCCTCGCCTTAACTTTTAGTCTGTCATAATTAGCGCTGATATGAAGACTACGGGCTTTGCCCCTGGTGCAGAACTGTTTTAATGAACAACCAGAACAATCTTCTTCTCTGGCGGAATAGACTTTAACATTGGCTCTATAACCGTTAACTGTTTTTCTTGATAACTTCTCTTTAATAAATGTCAGCACCTTGCCCTGAGGACAGCGATAAGTATCAGATGATTTTTCATAAAGAAACTGATCTTTGCAAACCTTTGCCTGATGATACTTTTTTGTCTTTTCAGGATGATAGGTAGAATACTTCACATTAGCTTTTATATCTTTATCTTCTAAATGTTGATAGTTCTCTTCACTGCCATAGGCAGAATCCGCTGTAACCGAATCTGCTTTTACGCCTGTATTTTTCTCTGTGCCATCGACTAAATCAATCAGTTTATCAGTATCACCTGAGGTCTGCGAGATGGAGTAATCTAAAACAAACCCATCACTCGTGGCAACACCCTCATTATATCCAGGCTTGATCACTTCGTCTTTTTGAAACATAGCTGTCGCATCGGGGTCTGTCTTCGAATAGCTCCTACGCTTACCTAATAATAATTTTGAATAATTATATTTCTTGTTTTTAATTGTGAATTAACATCTGTGATCATCTTATCTATATCAGAATCCGAGAAGTTCCTGTTACTTGTCTCAGAGTAATCACCATTACCGTATTCTTTACCCTCTGACTTCTCAATGCGAGAAATATAGGAAAAAAGCATGTCTAACTCTGATTCTATCTTCGCTGTTTGGTTTTTTACACGCTTGCCCCAGATCACCTTATGACGATTCGCATCTGCCTCGAATTTAGAATGATCTATGAAAATATCTTTAGCAGTAATAATACCATTCTTTATACCTATTTGAATCACCTCCTGGAATATCTTTTTTATATCTTTCTCTAAACGAGAACGAAAATTATTCAGGGTACGAAAATCTATGATCTTATTCCCACTGAGCCACTTAAAGGCAATGTTCTCTCTAAGCAATTTAGCTACCCCACGACAGCTATAGGTCTTGTAAGTAAGAGCCAGAAGCCACACACTTAACAATAACCTGGGATTATAGGCGCTGGCTCCCCCACCTTTATAGCTGGATATAAGAGAATCAATATTGATTTTGTCCATAGCAAGCTTGATAAAGCGTGCAATATGAAACTTAGGCAGGGATTGCTCAATATCCTCCGGAAAAAGCTCTCTCTGTCCTGTATCGTATTCCTTAAAGGTTACCTGCCTGTGTAGATATTTCTTATCATTTACCTCTTGCGGAGGCAGGTCTGTAAATAAAAGTGAATTATTCTGAGACATAACGTAGAATAGAGCAAAATCGATTTATCCTGACAAGTAATTATAATAGACTTTTTCTCGTAAGCCTTTTTAGACAGCCCCAATCCCCAGCCCTGCAAAACATCCATGTTTTGCATCCATGTCACAGGGCGTTCCTTTCCCGCCGCATCCTTGCGGCGTTGACTACCGATCGCTCTTGCAAGAAACGGCTACTATGTATACCCCATGTTATTTGGAATAATGTTCTAGTACTACCCCCCAATACTAAGAGTAATCGCTAAAATTGCTCCTAATATGGACATATTCTATCTCTAAATATTTTAAAGATCAAACCTGTTATAGAACGGATTTGGGAATCAGATATATCTTATCAAGTGAAACAATTGCTTTGGTCTTTCAAAATATGATATTTCTATAGTCCAATGATCGTTTTCAAGGCAAAGCCTGTTAAAACCAAAATACCAAGCTTTTCATATTGGTCACCGTGCAGTAAAATTCCCATGAAGCCGATGAAAAAGATAAGAGACCCAAGAAAACGCAAAAGCAAAGGTAGAAAAATTTTATTGATATCAATCTTCTTTTGCTTTATCTTATTTTTTACCCGCTCTAAAGAGCGCTTGTAATCATTACGGGACATCGCTTTGTCTTTATTCAGAGAGGCAAGTTCGGTTTCGTATTCCTGCATCTCTTCTTCATAATCTTCCATTTTTTCATCGTACTGTTCTGTTAGATCTTTTTTTTCCTGTTCATACTTTTGCAGTTTGCCTTCATAAGCGGTAATGTCTTCCGACGAAGCATCCCGGGGAGGCTTGGCAGGTTTTATCAAATACTTCGACTCTTTTATGGGGGGCAGAGGTTTTTCCACTTTATAGTCTTTCACCCTGTCCAGTTCAATCTGCGCCTTATCAGCCTTTAAAGTTGAAAGAGAAGCGACCGCGGCATTCTCTATGAATATCCCAATTGAAAATAAAAGGATACTTATCCCTAAAGCGATTTTAGCATTTTTTAACTCAAAAATTGTTTTCATTTTTACCATCCTATTATTTTATTTACCATAAGAACGACTGTTTTCTTTTATGAATCCAATAGACATTTCGATAAGTGGCATTCTTGCCCATCAAATAGCCTTGTTCCCACTTCCACTTACCGTCAATTCTTTTAAAAAGCCAATAGATATAGTATGGCTTTAAACCCTTCTCTACCGATTTCGTTTTTATGGAAGTCTTTATGATCACATATTCTTTATACTTCTCTTGCCAGTCTATGGAATAAGAAATCACCTTGAATGTTGATAGCATATTGCCTACATTAGACAAATCTCCTATGCTAGGAGAATGCAGCGTCATGTATGTCTTATTCTGTAGCCTCCAGCCATTGAATAAAGATACCAGTACATCTTCTGGGCTTCTTAACGCCGCTGCGCAAATTTCTTTCCCGGGAGCGGCAAAAAAGTAAACGCCCAGGAAAAAAGCGATCAGTATTCTTTTCTCTGTAGTTATCTTCTTCTTTTTCATTTCTTTAATGACTCATCTTCTTTATCTTTTGAGCTTTCTTCTTTGAATATGTAAAACCTCTTACGATATTATCTAAAGTTTACTTTGCAAAATTCTTCTTTATAATATGACAATAACTGACAAGCACTTTTTTTTATTTTAGTGTCATAAAATACATAGTTACCGATCTTTGCCTTCGGCTTCTTTTTTCTTTATACCCCCTATTTTTCTTTTCACTCTATGGACACGGGCTTTTGTTTCTTCCTTCTTCCTAGCTTACTTGTGGGAGAGATGAACGGTTGTTGACGCAGGCATGGATGCCTGCAGAACGGAGCGTCTTTGCCATGGATGCAAAACATGGATGTTTTGCAAGGCTGGGGATTGGGTTACACGATGTAACCCGCCCAGCCTAACTTCCATGTCGATATAGCGGGTTTTTTTATCTTTGTTTCTTTCTTTTCACCCTACGGGCACAAGTTTTCCATAAAAAAAAGAAAGAAAGTAAATTATTTTTTAAACCTATACCTACGGGTAAAACTAGCCGTATTAGGCGAGGCACCCCTGGTAAAGGTAGCCTTTAAATAAAATTCAGCACCTGCCAAGAGGGAGCCTACTCCATTGATCACACCTGCACTGGTTACTGTAGGCAGATCAGTGCCAGTTAAAGCATTACCGGCTGCATCCACCGCATCTTGAATCTCATAACCGTTTGCGGTAGTGCCCTGCACACTCTGGCCAGAAGTAGTAATACTCGTGGCAGCATCGTCTATGTCATAGAAAAATACGAAATCTGTAGCAGAAGGCCTTCCAAGGGTGGTATTTGAAAAACGCAAGCCAGATGCCATTCTTACCGCTTGCTCGTCTTCCGTTTGAGGGATAGAGGCTATAAAGGGATATTTTGAAGTGGTGCCAAAATTCCATACGAAATCATCTGTATTGGTGACATTTTCGTCATTATTGCTATCATAGCGAACAGAAAATTCATCGGTTCCAGTGGTAGGGTCATCATCGGAATCTGCATTATCTATGTCAAAAGGAGTTTGCCAATTAAAGAAAATGGTGGGAGATGCATCATCGCATGTTCCTGTATCAATGGATGTATTCGTAGTAAATGAAGATGATGCAAAGCCGCCTACACATGTAAGAGTGCCACTTTCGTTAGAGGCTACAGCCATTTCGTTCACCTGGAGGATTTCACTACCATTTCTGAATAATGTTGAAGTATCTTGATCATAATAGGAATTAGTTATACTACCAGCACTATTCTCCCCTACCAGGCCGCCTGCAAAAGAATCAAAAGAAAAAGTAATAGAAGCAGAAGAAGAAGCATTCCCTGTAGAGTAGGAATTAGTTATACTACCAGCATTATTCTGCCCTACCAGGCCGCCTGCATAAGAATGAGCAAAATCAAGACTACTATTAGAAGTAGCAGAAGAAGAAACATTCCCCGTAGAGTAGGAATTGCTTATACCACCACCAGTATTCCACCCTACCAGGCCGCCTGCATAAGAACTACCGGAAGCAGCAGAAGAAATATTCCCCGTAGAGTAGGAATTGCTTATACTACCACCACCAGTATTCCTCCCTACCAGACCGCCTGCATAAGAAAAATGATTACCAGAAGTAGAAGAAGAAACATTTCCTGTAGAGTAGGAATTGCTTATAGTACTAATACTACTATTGAAGGCTACCAGGCCGCCTGCAGAAGAAATACCGGAACCAGAAGCAGAAGAAGAAACATTCCCTGTAGAGTAGGAATTGGTTATACTACTACTACCATTATTATCCCCTACCAGGCCGCCTGCAGAAGAACTACTAGAAACAGAAGCAGAAGAAACATTACCTGTAGAGTAGGAATTGGCTATACTACTACTACTAGTATTCTGCCCTGCCAGGCCGCCTGCAGAAGAAATACTAGAACCAGAAGCAGAAGAATCAACATTTCCTGTAGAGTAAGAATTGCTTATAGTACTAATACTACTATTGAAGGCTACCAGGCCGCCTGCAGAAGAACTACCAGAAGCAGAAGAAGAAACATTTCCCGTAGAGTAGGAATTGGTTATACTACTACTACCATTATTATCCCCTACCAGGCCGCCTGCAGAAGAACTACCAGAAGCAGAAGTAGAAGAAACATTACCTGTAGAGTAGGAATTGGCTATACTACACCTCTCACTATTCGACCCTATCAGGCCGCCTGCAGAAGAACTACCAGAAGCAGAAGAAGAAACATTTCCCGTAGAGTAGGAATTGGTTATAGTGCTCCTTTCATTCACGCCTACCAGGCCGCCTGCATAAGAAGTACCAGAAGCAGAAGTAGAAGCATCTATATCTACATTCAAAAGGCCAATATTTCTGATATTTGCATCGAATATATACCCGAAAAGGCCTGCACTAAATTCACTAGAGGTAAGATCGATATTGATCGTAAGACCATTTATGGTGAATCCCTTTCCATCTAAAGTACCTCTGAATCTATTTCTACGATCTCTTCCAATGGGTTGAAATCCTGTGCATGTACCTGTAGTACCCTCAGGGCATGTATTAGTATTAACCGAAGAAGCATCTATGTCTTGCCCCAACTCATAATAAGCATTAAGGTCATCTCTCATTGCCTGCAATTGATCTGCATTGCATATAATGTATGGGTCATTTTCCATTCCAGCACCATAATTTTCTCCGGCTATATTAGGGGTAAAATCATCTTCTGCACCAGCGCCTGGTTGATCGCATGGAGTATCTTCATCTTTTGTAGTGACCACAAGATCATGATCAGGAATAGAATCATAGCCAGAGTCATTACTTGTAGAGGAATGAGTAATGGTAACAGAGGCATCTCTAGAGATTATGTCATCATCCACAAGGGTCAATGATACTCTTTGGGGGGTATCCCAAGTATCCGTAGCAAAGGTAAGGGTGATGGAAGAGCCTGCGCCGCTTTCATTTTGACTGCCAGAAGCAATATTTAAATTAGAAGGAGCATCAGAGGGAAGAGTGATCTTTATTTCTACATTTGCAGTGGGTTGGGTATTTAAAACAATGGTATATTCAACCATATTACTATTACTGTCTTCTTCCGTGAGTGTGATCGTATCAGGCAATGGTGAGTTATCTTTTGCATAAGTAATTCCTGGGGTATCCCCATTACCAGGCGGTGGAGTTGGGCCTGGATCGTTTTCATTGCTCTTGCAGAAAGGCAGGGATAGAATGGCTGCTATGGCCATGATGTTGTATAAACTATTCATTTTCATTTTTTATTCCTCCTTATAAAGGTTGGTATGACTAACCTTTTAAAATACTTAGATATTGTTTGACCTTACCCCAAAAAAAAGTATTTCTCCCCTTTTTTCTTGTGCAAGAAAAAGCCTGTGTCTGTAAGATAAAAAGGGAGAAAAAAATTGCGTTTGCAATCCCCCACTTGTCCCAATTGTAGGTTGAAATCTATCGGGGGGGGGCAGTAGTAAATAAAAGTATGCCTAGCGTTCTTCTATGAATTTTCTGCATTCTATTTTTTAAAATTTTACTTAAATCGTACATGATATTTACTATTGTTAGCATTCTATGAATATAAGATAAAGAGTCAAGTCTTTTTTTACTCTACGATCACAGGTCTTTTTTCAAATTTCTCACAAAGCCGACTTTGCTTGGTTTCGGATAGTATATGCTAAACTATTTTTGGGATTAATTTCAATTGCTTTATCGCAACTTTGCTATCCATTTCACCCTACGGGCACAGGTCTTTTTGTGTAAAAAGAAAACAGTTTCTATGTAAACACCATGTTATTTGTAATGCCATTCTATTTTCACGTATACTTTCTGTTTTTCCTTCTTCCCTACTTACTTTTGTAGTTAGATTATCGGTTTGGGATGCAGGCAAGGATGCCTGCAGAACGGAGCGTTATCGACATGGATGCAAAACATGGATGCAAAACATGGATGTTTTGCAAGGCTGGGGACTCCATGTCGATATAGCGGGTTTTTTTATCTTTGTTTCTTTCTTTTCACCCTACGGGCACAAGTTTTCCATAAAAAAAAGAAAGAAAGATAACTACTTTTTAAACCTATACCTGGTAGTATAACTAGCGGCAACCCTGGTAAAGGTAACCTTTAAATAAAATTCAGCACCTGCCGAGAGGGAGCCTACTCCATTGATCACACCTGCATTGGTTACTGTGGGTGCAGTCAAAGCATTACCGTTTGCATCTTCTATTACATAACTACCTGCAGCAGTACCCTGAACTCCCCTACCAGAAGTAGTAATATCCATGGCGGCATCGTTTATATCATAGAAGAATACGAAGTCAGTAGCAGAAGGCCCTCCAAGGATAGTATTTGAAAAACGTAAGAAACCAGATGCCATTCTCACCGCTTGTTCGTCTGCTGTCTGTGGAGTAGAGGCTATGATTGGATATTCTGATGTGGTGCCAAAATCCCATACAAAGTCATCAGAAGATTCTACTACTTCATTGCCATTACTATCATAGCGATTTACGTTATACTTGTGCCAGTGGAAGAAAATGGTGGGAGATGCATTATCGCATGTTCCTGTACCAGATACATTCTGCTTAAATGGATTAGTTGCAAAACCGCCTACACAAGTAAGAGTACTACCTGAATTATTCTCTACGGCAGTATCGGAGACTGCCATACCATTTTTGAATAATGTTGTGGTATTTTGATCATAATAGGAATTGGTTATACGACTATTATCATCATTCAACCCTACCAGGCCGCCTGCAAAAGAAACAGAAGCAGAAGAAGAAGAAACATTCCCTGTAGAGTAGGAATTGGTTATACGACTATTATCATCATTCAACCCTACCAGGCCGCCTGCATAAGAAGAAGAAGAAGCAGAAAAAGAAACATTCCCTGTAGAGTAGGAATTGCTTATACTACTACTATCTCCATTCTGCCCTACCAGGCCGCCTGCATAAGAAGAAGAATTAGAAGAAGAAGAAACATTCCCTGTAGAGTAGGAATTGCTTATAATACTAGTATCATTATTCAACCCTACCAAGCCGCCTGCATAAGAAGAAGAATTAGAAGAAGAAGAAGAAACATTCCCTGTAGAGTAGGAATTGCTTATACTACTACTATTATCATTATTCAACCCTACCAGGCCGCCTGCATAAGAAGAAGAAGAAGAAGAAGAAGAAACATTCCCTGTAGAGTAGGAATTGCTTATACTACTACTATCTCCATTCTGCCCTACCAGGCCGCCTGCATAAGAAGAAGAAGAAGAAGCAGAAGCAGAAGAAGAAACATTCCCTGTAGAGTAGGAATTGGTTATATTACTACTTTCTCTATTCCGCCCTACCAGGCCGCCTGCATAAGAAGAAGCAAAAGAAGAAGTAGAAGAAGAAGAAACATTCCCTGTAGAGTAGGAATTGCTTATACTACTATTATCATCATTCAACCCTACCAGGCCGCCTGCATAAGAAATCAAAGAAGCAGAAGAAGAAATATCTACATTCAATAGGCCAATATTCCTGATATTCGCGCTCGATGTATACCCGAAAAGACCTGCATAAGAGAAGCCAGAGGTAAGATTGATATTGATCCTAAGACCGCTTATAGTGAATCCTTTTCCGTCTAAATTGCCTGTGAATTTATTTAAATTCGTTCCAATGGGTGTAAAATTAGAAATTGAAGAAGCGTCTATGTCTTTACCTAATTCATAGAATGCATCAAGGTCATTTCTCATTGCCTTCAATTGATCTGCATTGCATATAATGTATGGATCATTTAGCATTCCAGCGCCATAATTCTCTCCTGATCTATTAGGGGTAAAATTATCTTCTGCACCAGCACCTGGCTGATCGCATAAAGTGTCATTTTCTATAATAGTCACCGTTGTGTTAGATATAAGAATGCTATGATATGGATTACTCGTATTGGATACGACCGCAGAATATGAAATTTGAAATGTGTTGTTTACCGTAAATACTGTATCATCTGTTGTGGTAATAATGACAGTCTTAGAGGTATTCCAATTGCTCGGTGTGAATGTAAGAACACTAGGTGATATGCTTGCTCTGCTAGGATTCCCTGTCAATGTTATCTCTATATTTTGTGTTGGCTCATGGCTAATGGATATGCTTATATCTTCACTATTTCCTTCGTCGATAGTCACCGTTGCTGTTATCGTTACCGTCGGTATTTCATTGTCTTGGGCGGTAACCATTAGATCATGACTTGGAATGGAATTATAATCAAGGTCACTACTGCTGGAGGCATGCATAATGGTAATATCAACATTCCCTGAGGCTATGTTATTTTCTCCTAGGGTCAGCGTAACCATTTGGGAACTATTCCAATCAGTGTCGTTAAAAGTAAGGGTGATCGATTCATTTGGCATATCAGCAGTCTGAGTACCAGAACTTAATTGTAAATTATCAGGAGAATTGGCAGGCAAGCTGATATCTATTTCTACATTACCAGAAGGCTGTGTGTTTAAAACTACTGTATATTGTTTATCGCTGCTTCCTTCTGTAAGAGTTACACTGCTATCGCTATAAGTGATCCCTGGAGTGTCATTATCTGTGGTCATTACTGTGATTCTATGGTTTTGGCTATTATAATCAGAATCACTACTAGTAGAGGTATGATCAATGGTAACATCGATATTCCCTAAGGCTATATCATCATCTACAAGAGTTAATGTTACCGTTTGGGAACTATTCCAATCAGTGTCAGTAAAAGTGAGAGTGATCAATTCATTTGCCATATCAGCAGTCTGAGTACCAGAACTTAATTGTAAATTATCAGGAGAATTGGCAGGCAAGCTGATATCTATTTCTACATTATCAGAAGGCTGTGTGTTTAAAACTACTGTATATTGTTTATCGCTGCTTCCTTCTGTAAGAGTTACACTGCTATCGCTATAAGTGATACTTGGAGAGTCATTATCTGTGGTCATCAATGTGATTCTATGGTTTTGGCTATTATAATCAGAATCACTACTTGTAGACGCATGATCAATGTTAACATCGATATTCCCTAAGGCTATATCATCATCTACAAGAGTTAATGTTACCGTTTGGGAACTATTCCAATCAGTGTCGGTAAAAGTGAGAGTGATCGATTCATTTGCCATATCAGCAGTCTGAGTACCAGAACTTAATTCCAAATTATCAGGAGAATTGGCAGGCAGGCTGATCTCTATTTCTACATTATCAGAAGGCTGTGTGTTTAAAACTACTGTATATTGTTTATCGCTGCTTCCTTCTGTAAGAGTTAAACTGCTATCGCTATAAGTGATACTTGGAGAGTCATTATCTGTGGTCATCAATGTGATTCTATGGTTTTGGCTATTATAATCAGAATCACTACTAGTAGACGCATGATCAATGGTAACATCGATATTCCCTAAGGCTATATCATCATCTACAAGAGTTAATGTTACCGTTTGGGAACTATTCCAATCAGTGTCGGTAAAAGTGAGAGTGATCGATTCATTTGCCATATCAGCAATCTGAGTACCAGAACTTAATTCCAAATTATTAGGAGAATTGGCAGGCAAGCTGATCTCTATTTCTACATTACCAGAAGGCTGTGTGTTTAAAACTACTGTATATTCATCGTTATCGCTGCCTCCTTCCGTAAGAGTTGCACTGCTAGTGTTATATGTGATTCCTGGAGAGTCATTATCATTGGTCATTACTGTGATGTTATAGTTTTGGCTGTCATAATCAGAATCGCCGCTTGTAGAGGCATGATCAATGGTAACATCGATATTCCCTAAGGCTATATCATCATTGGTAAGGGTTAGTTCTACCGTCTTAGAGATATTCCAATTGGTTGTATCAAAGGTCAGGGTAATGGAAGAGCCTGCGCTACTAACAGTCTCACCACCAGAACTTAATTGTAAATTATTGGGGGAATTGGCAGGCAGGCTGATCTCTATTTCTACATCATCAGAAGGCTGTGTGTTTAAAACTACTGTATAACTGTATGTATCCTCCCCCCCTTCTGTGAGATTGATAATGGAAGGCAATTCTGCGTTATCTTTTTCATAGATGATCAACGGTGTTTCATCACATGCATCCCCTATGCCATTCTCATCTCTGTCTCTTTGATCTTCATTAGCAACGTCAATGCAATTATCATTAAAATTTCTAATACCATCTCCATCTGAATCACAGAAAAGATCATCTAATCCGCAGGGTCTTTTATCAAGCAAAAGATCGACTATCTTTGCCCCTTCCGTAACACAGCTAAAAATATTATATTGATCATCAATCTGTGGCGCTAAACGATTGATCGTGTAGTTGCTGATGCTGTATCCTGTTCCTTTAAAGCCACCTGAAAAACAATTTTCTGTATTTCCAATTGGCATGAATTCTATGTTCCCCATATCAATATGGGCTTCTAATTGATAATATTTACTCAGATCATATTCTGTATTTTCAGATTCTATCAAAGAGAGTTGTTCTGGCACACAAATACGATAGGCCACTTTTTCTGTGCCTTTTCCCAGCATAGAGTTCATGTCTTGGGCGTTATTGTAGCCTTCACATATAGTGGGTAGGGTAAAATCCTCTAATCCAGAACGAACGCCATTTTCTGTACAGCCAATGGAATAGACTGCAATCATAACCATATAGAGATAATGTTTTATTTTTTTATAAAATAGAGATTTGAAGATAATAGAATTCATTTTATGCGATAACTTTAATTGTAGTTAAAGATATTAAAAAACATAATGTTTGATAATCGCCTTAATAGTAGTCATTATATATGTAACATCATTGGTTGTAAAGCATAAAATTTGATCTTTGTGAATTGTAAATATCCCATAAAGACCATCAAATCATTTTGACGAAGTCTATGAACTTGCATGTTTTTGCAGTAAAAATGGAATGTCATTCTAATTAATAAGTAGAGATTTATAAAAAAAACTAGACAATGTATGTTAAAATAAATAAGTTTCATTATGGAAAAAAATTCTTTAAAATGGTTTCGAGTATTAAAAAAAGGAGAACTTCCAGAAAATAGGGTCAAGACTGTAACAGCAGGTCGTAAGACTTTATGCATGACTCATTATAAGAACAAATATTCAGCCCTCGATAATAAATGCCCACATCAAGGAGGTCCTCTAGGGGAAGGTTCCATTGAAAATGGAATGCTCCGATGCCCCTGGCATGGATGGGATTTTGACCCACAGACAGGAGGCTCCCCAGGTGGTTATGATGATGCCATTGAAACTTTTGCTGTAGAAGAAAAAGAAGATGGTATCTATGTGGGTATTATTGCAGAAGATGCCCGTATAAGAACCGTCTCTGATGCCATGGTAGAAACTATGATCAATTGGGATGTAAAACATGTTTTTGGAATGATAGGGCATTCCTGTCTTGGTTTGGCCGATGCCATTAGGGTACAAGAAGAAAAAGGGAAATTAAATTTCATAGGAGTAAGGCATGAAGGGGCGGCGGCATTCGCAGCTTCTGGCTATGCTAAATTAACAGGTAAACCAGCCGCCTGCCTTACCATAGCAGGTCCTGGAGCCACAAATCTTTTGACTGGACTATGGGATGCAAAAGTAGACAGGGCGCCCATACTCGCTTTAACAGGACAGGTAAATACCCAGGTTTTAGGCCCAGGTGCTTTTCAGGAAGTGGATCTAAGTGCGGCATTTAATTCAGTGGCGGATTTTAGCCAAACAGTCTTATCTAATTCACAACATTCAGAATTAATGACATTAGCACTAAAAAAGTCAATTTTAAATAGAGACGTGTCTCATTTGATCTTCCCGGATGAAGTGCAGACAATTCCTGCGGAAGAAAAAGAAGCTTCTTCTCCTACAGGGAGGATCACCAATCGTGAAATATCTCCTCCTCAAAAGAGTGTATCTGAGGCCGTAAAGATGCTCAGCAAGGCCAAGAGGCCTGTGATCATCTGTGGTCATGGAAGCCGGTTCCACAGAGAACAAGTAATTCAATTCGCAGAGACATTGGGTGCTCCTGTGTTGACCACATTCAAAGGAAAGGGTATCATTCCAGACGAGCATCCTCTTGGTTGCGGGGTGTTGGGACGTAGCGGTACTCCCATTGCCAGTTGGTTTATGAATGAATCGGATGTTTTATTGGTCTTGGGAGCTAGTTTTGCCGATCATACAGGGATCACCCCTAAAAAGCCAACCATACAGGTAGATTTTGACCCCGTTGCCTTGGGCAAAACAGATCCGGTGGATGTGTTGGTTTGGGGAGAGATAGGGGTTACATTAAATATTCTTAAAGAAGAGCTAAAGGGTAAATTGTCTTCCATAGATCATAGAAAAGAAGTTTCTGAAAGATGGAAAATATGGAGATCCGAAAAAGAAAAGAGAGAACATGAGGATTTCGGTAAAGGGGTTAATTCAGCCTCTATTTTTGCTGCGATGAACAGGCATGTTCCTCATAATGCTGCAATGGCAGTGGATGTTGGAAACAACACCTACTCTTTTGGCCGTTATTTTGAATGCAAAAATCAATCCATCATAATGTCTGGGTATCTTGGATCCATTGGCTTTGGTTATCCTGCTGCGATGGGTGCCTGGGCAGCCGAAGGAAAGAACAGGCCCATCCTTGCTATTACGGGAGATGGTGGCTTTGGGCAGTATATGGGGGAACTGCTTACAGCGGTAAAATATAATATGAACATAACACATATACTATTGAATAATTCTCAAATTGGAAAGATCACAAAAGAACAAAGAGCGTCTCAGTTTGATGTATGGAAAACCAGCCTGCATAATCCAGATTTCTCTAAATATGCAGAGATCAGTGGCGCTATGGGAATCAGGGTAACGCATAAATCACAATTAGATGATGCCATGCAAAAGGCATTGGACTATAAAGGGCCTTCTATGGTAGAGATCATTTCTGATCCCGATCTTATATAAAGATAGAAAGTATTATTTGTGCAAATTTATCCGGCCATAGACATTTTAGATGGTAAAGTAGTGCGTCTTTTGAAGGGCGATTATCAAAAAGTACAGGTATATGCAACCGATCCTGTGGATATCGCAATGCAATTTTTGGCCTCTCAGGTAAAAAAACTACATATTGTAGATCTGGAAGGGGCAAAGAAAAAAAAACCAGCCAATATCGAATTAATCTCCTCCATTAAAAAAAAAACTAGATTGAGTATCCAAACAGGGGGGGGGGTTCGTAGTCTGGAAGACTTTCAGCATATTCTGGATCAATGTCTTGATGTAGAGAAAGACTCTGTAATGATAGGTTCTTTGATCTTTAAAAATCCAAAAGAATTTGAAAAAATATTGGCCTTATATAAAAAAAATATTCTACTCACTGTGGATGTATGGGATAGAAATGTAAAAATATCAGGATGGTCAGAAGACGCTAAAACAGATATTTTTTCTTTTATACATAAGATAATATCTGTATATGGGATAAACAGATTTTTAGTTACTCAAATACAGAGAGATGGAACATTGGAGGGACCTGATGTTGATCTATATAAGGAAATCAATGATCAATTTAAAGGTATTTCTATCATCGCCTCTGGAGGAGTTTCTTGTATGGAAGATATCCGATCTTTGAGGGGTAATTCTGCATTAGAGGGGGTGGTGGTTGGCAAAGCATATTACGAAGGCAAAATTACATTAAAAGATATTGCTTGCTGGCAAAAAGAGAATATTCAGTAGTGCCTTGGATATTCTGTTTATTCTGGATTGCCTGCATTCAATTCAATTTCTTTTCTGTATTGTATATACGATCAAGTCGCCTTCATCTGATCTCTCATCTTTTTTATAATCCCATTCTGTGCTTAGAATAGAAAAATCATATTCATCAAATACCTTCAATAATTCTTCTTCTGTGTATATCCTTTGCAAGTGGGTCTCCATTATTTTTTCTGAACCAGACTCTCTGAATAATTCACGAGACATTTTGTTCCCTAAATGATCTTCGAGTCTGATAATAGAAGTGATTATTTTTTCATCAAATTGATAATAATTATCCCATACAATGCTTATGTCATTAGTTTTTTTATAGAACTTTTTATTGTGATAATTCTGGATCACATTTTTTTCACTGGAAATATCAAAAATATAGATACCTCTCTTTTTTAATATCCGGTGAATTTCACTAAAATGATGCTTTAATATTTCAATCGTATTCAAATAATTTACAGAATCATGATTACAGTATACTGCATGAATCGAATCGGAAACAAATGGTAGATGGATCATATTGGCCTGAAGTAATATATCATCTACTTTATTGCTTGCTTGAAATAGCATTTCTTTTGAAATGTCCAGCCCTATAATATGCGGATATTGATCCTTCAATTTTTTTAAGATCGTACCTGTTCCGCAGGCAATTTCAAGTATTCTATCTTCTTTTTGGACATCAAGATCTGAAAATTTTTCATGGATATAACTTGCCCATAGATCATACGCAATATGATCCATCATAATATCATATACTTTTGAGAAGCAAGAATAAGGCTTACTTTCTTTCATAAACACTCAAAAGATGTAATGATCATGGAAAAAATCTGGCATGAACTTTCCATTTCCAGACCAATTGACCCAGGTGAGTTCAAATATCAGAAGAATTAGAAACAGAGGGGAAGTTTTCTATGCTCACTGCTCCAAAACTTCATGATAACTTCCACGGAACATATTCAATTTTGACCAAATATATTAGAGGATGTATTTAGAAATATCCTGATCTTCTACAATATTCTTTAATTGTTTTTCTACAAATTTATCATCAATGCATATTTCTTTTCTGGAGTATTTCTCTGTATCAAAAGATACATCCTCTAGCAACTTCTCCATGATGGTATGTAAGCGTCTGGCCCCTATATTTTCATTTTGCATATTCATTTGGTGGGCGATTTGAGAAATGGCTTTATAACCAGAGTTTTCAAAAACCAATATAATTTCTTCTGTAGACAAAAGTGCCTGGTATTGCTTACTTAAGGCATTTTTTGGATTTTGAAGTATGGCCATATAGTCTTTTTCCTGTAAAGCTTTTAGCTCAACCCTTATTGGAAAACGTCCTTGTAATTCAGGAATAAGATCAGAAACCTGGGCCACATGAAAAGCACCAGCTGCAATAAATAAAACATGATCCGTTCTTACCTGTCCGTATCTGGTATTCACAGTAGACCCTTCTACAAGAGGTAGAATATCCCTTTGCACACCTTCTCTGGAGACATCCGCGGAACCTTTTACCGATCTACCCACTATTTTATCTATTTCATCTATAAAGATAATGCCATTTTGTTCGGCTCTTTCAATAGCCTCTGCCTTGATCTTGTCAAAATCCAGAAGATTTTCTATCTCTTCTTCAATCAACATCTTCCTGGCATGTTTTATTTTGAGTGTTTTATTTTTCTTTTTTTTTGGGAAAAAATCGCCCAGAATATTCTGCATTTGATTTTCTACTTCTTCCAATCCAGGCATGGCCATGATCTGCATAGTGGGCTGTTGTGGTGAACTAGCCTTTATCTTTATTTCTTTTTCTTCCAGTAACCCGTTCTGCAATTTTTTACGAAAAATAGATTTTATAGATTCCTCCTGAGTATCTATGGTATCTGCCGTCTTGGTAATAGAATCTTTTTTAACTCCTTTATCCGCCCCTTCTACCAGAATGTCAATAATGCGATTCTCTGCATTTATTCCTGCCTGTTTAATAACTTGTTTCTCATGTTCACAGCGTACCATTTTTAAAGAAGTATTTACCAGATCTCGTATCATACTCTCTACATCTCTTCCTACATAGCCTACTTCTGTATATTTAGTAGCTTCTATTTTAACAAAGGGAGAATATACAAGTTTCGCCAGTCGTCTGGCTATTTCTGTTTTACCAACACCGGTAGGGCCGATCATGATGATATTTTTGGGATGAATATCATCTTTAAGAGGATCATCCCCTAATGCCATTCTTCTGGAACGATTCCGTAAGGCAATTGAGACAGACTTTTTAGCTTCTTCTTGCCCTATAATAAACTCATCGAGTTTTTTTACAATTTGTTTGGGGGTAAGGCCTTGAATCATAGACAACTACAATATTTTATTGCCTCAGAGTTTCAAGAATAATATTTTCATTTGTGTAAATACATACATTTGCTGCAATCCGGAGAGATTCTTCTGCAATTTCACTGGCACCCAACTTGGTATGTTTTAATAAGGCCTTTGCTGCGGATAATGCATAATTACCTCCCGAACCAATGGCAACAATACCTTCCTCTGGTTCAATCACATCTCCATTTCCGGTCAATAAAAGTACTTGTTTTCCGTCAGAAACGATCATCATTGCTTCTAATCTTCTTAATATGCGATCGGTACGCCAGTCTTTGGCTAATTCTACCGAGGATCGCATTAAGTTACCGCTGAATGCCTTTAACTTAGCTTCAAAAAGCTCCATAAGGGTAAATGCATCCGCTGTGGCACCTGCAAAACCGATCATGATTTTTTCATCGAATATCTTACGAACTTTTACAGCGTTGCCCTTTAAAATAGCCTGGTTAGAGGATACCTGTCCATCCCCAGCCATGGATACCTGATCCCCTCTTTTAATACAAATAATCGTGGTCCCATGAATATCTATGCGCATCTTTTAAATTTCTTTACTGATTCTTCTACAAAATCAATTACATTTTTTTCTAAATTCTTATTATATATTTTATTCATTTCCTGTAAACAAGTAGGAGAGGTTACATTTATCTCTGTTAAAAATGTACCAATGATGTCAATTCCAACAAAATAAAGGCCGTTTTTTTGCAAATAGGGTTTTAAAGCATTTACGATCTCCATGTCTTTTTTATTGATCTTTATTTTTTGAGCACTGCCTCCTGCAGCAAAATTATTTCTGTGGTCTCCCTTTGAATGTAATCTTAAAATAGCCCCTAGTGGCTCCCCATTCAGGAGTAAGATACGCTTATCACCTAAGGTGGCGGATCTTATATATTTTTGAACAATAATATAGTCTTTTTTATCTTTGGTAATATTTTCAAAAATAGCATTAGCATTGAGATCATTTTGACGGACTAGAAAAATATTCTTTCCAGAGAACCCATCAATTGGCTTCAAAATAACATTCTTGTGTTGCTTTAAAAAATATTTATAATCCGCTATATTTTTAGTGATCAATGTTTCAGGAATGAATTTTTTAAAATGATGGGCGCAAATTTTTTCATTTGTATTCCTTATTCCTCTGGGATCATTTAGGATCAATACTTTCTTGCTTACAAATTCTAATATCCAGGTATTGCTCAAATAATTTTGATCAAAGGGAGGATCTTTCCGAATGAAAATAGCATCCAATTCTTCTGCCTTCATTTTGGTAATAGAGTCAACATTGAATGAAAGAGAATTCACACCATCTCTTCTCAAAATTCTTTGCAACGCAATAGTTACCACATCTCCTTGAAGAGTAATGTCATCCTGAGTAAATATGAATGTTCTATGTTTTCTTTTAAATGCTTCTGACATTAAAAGCAATGAAGTATCTTTAGCAATATTCAAAGTTTTCAGGGGATCAATTAGAAAGGCAAACTTCATATTTTTGTTCTTCATCTAGTTCTTGAATTTCTTTCATGCAAGCAAGTCCTGCAATACGGCTTAGCAAATAATAAGAATATAAAAGATCACTGCCTAAAAAATCTTTACATTGAGAATGCCTATCTTTGCCAATACTTTTGAAATACATGCCAGAACTATTCAAATTGTCTGTATCGCTTTTCATTTCATGGACACGATAAAAACTTCCAATATATTGGTTGTCTATCTGATAAAGGCATACTTCCGCAGGACTTTTATCTACCTTATGAATACTGGGAACTCCTTCTTGTAAGAGATAAGAACTGATAACCGTAGAACCCTTTCCTTTAGAAAGCTTATTTCGTGCCTTTCGATTCAAATTCTTTAGTGTCATAGGGTCTTTGATGGAAAGAACAGCCATGCCATAAGTTCCATAATCTGCTTTTAAAAATATAAATGGTTCTTTAAGAATATTGTATTCCTTATACTTCTTTTGAATACCATTGAGCAGATCAGAAGACAAATCGAATAATTTTTCTCTATCCATTGCTGAATTTATATCTATGGAAGGCACTCTTTTATCTAAACAGGAAAAAAACCAGGGATCGATCCCTGTGATTCCAGAAAGTTCCAAAAGCAATTCATACTGATATCTAAAGTGAAAAGATTTTTGTCTTGTATGCCATCCAGCATTAAAAGAAGGAATTGTTTGCAATTTAGTTTCTTTTAAAAAAGAAGGGACTTCCTGGGTCAGATCATTGTTCAATAGGATCAGATCAAACGAATTTCCATTGAGAGTACCATGAGGAAAAATACTTGAAATGGGATATAATTGAAATGAATTATTTAATTGTGTTTCTATATTCAATAAAGGTTTATTCTTACCGTTTTGTATATTTACTTTTTCTATTTCACCTGAAGTAGCAATGGTAATATTAAAGCCAGCCTTCTCCATGATCTTTTTTAAAGTATATACATGTTCTAAATACCATTTATTTCTGGTATGTTCTTCTATGTATAATAATATATGATCACATTTTGTTATCCTTCTTGCAATGGCATTTTTCATTATACCAGGAGCTTTTTCTAAATCATCTTTACAAATATTATTAAAGCCAGCTGGAAATAAGTTAGAATCGACAACCGCCATTTTAAAATCAGCATCCCTTATATCTGTAGATAGATAAATGGGGATACCCACATTCTCTTCATATTTCTTTAGCCACGATTCAATCTCTGGTCTTTTTTGTTTTATTTTATCTAAAAAAATCTTTTCCATAGATATAAATGTATAGTTTAAGAAGGATCAAGTATTTTATTTAATTCTCCACTTTGTTCCATTTCCATTATAATGTCACATCCGCCAATGAATTTGGAATCTACATACAGTTGTGGGATTGTGGGCCAATCCGAAAAATTTTTGATCCCCTGCCTTAAATGATCATCCTCTAAAACATTGTAGGTTTGATAATCCATCCCATTATTGTCTAGTATCTGAACTACTTTCGCAGAGAATCCACATTGAGGCATTTGCCTCGTACCCTTCATATACAAAACTACTCTGTGAGCTAAAATATCTTCTTGTATTTTTTTCTGGACTGCTTCTAGTTTTTTATCGTCTAACATCTTAAATTTCTCCTATTCATTTAGTTATCTTTTAGAATGCTCCAGTTCCCATTTTTCTGGAGTATAAGTCTTTACACTTAACGCATGTACAGTATTCATGTCAAATTCTTTTTGCAAGGCTTTTAAAACCATTTGATGTTGTTTCACAAGGGCGATTCCTTCAAATTCTTTACTCACAACAACTGCTTCAAAATGAGTATTATCTGAATTTGGGTCAAATACATATACTTGAGAATCAGCAATTGCATTTTCTAAAGTTTGTTTAATTTTTTCCAGCATTTAGGAACCTATCGCTCAACCATTGTATGATATTCTCTGATTCATGCATTGGTTTGCCATCTATCATCAAACAGGGAACAGTATATCTTTTTGTAATATCTAATAATTCCTGGAGTGCCTTTTCATTTTTCTGAACATCTTCCATAGGGATATCTATATCATTTTCTTTTATGAACCGGATTACCTTCTTGCAAAAATGACAACTCTCAAAATGATAAAGTACCAAATTTTCCATATTCATCTAGCCTTAGTAGAAATTCCATGCCTGCATGCTATAGGATCAAAAAAATAATCATGAGACATCATCATATTTTTTGCCTAACGCAATTATCATTTTTAGAAATCTACCTTAAGCTCACCCCCCTGTATAAAAAGTAAAGCCATTTTACTTATCTTTCATAGAATGGAAACAAAATTTTATTTGTTGGGATTATTGCAAAAATTCAAGATTAAAATGAAGCTTGATCATAGAATGCATCTATAAAATAATTAATCTCCAAAGGAATTTTTCAACAAATTACCCCCAAGTAAAGAAGTTTTTCTCTCAAAAGAATATGATATCTTTCATATATTTTTCTTAATTAGAAGATAGACCACCTTCCTGAAGGCAATCCATGGTCAAAGAAAGAACACAGAATATTTGAGTAAAATAATCTGTTAAAATAGTCTATAGGTAGTACCTACTAACCAGCGAATATTATCTAAATTTAATATATCAGTAGTATTGCCGCCGATATCAGAAGAAGCACTTTGTAAGGGCTTGGCGATACTACCTCTATCCATACTTTCTATAAATTCAGCCTCTAGAGCATCTGATGCATACTTTTGTCCTTCCACCTTCTCTGTTCCGCTCACTTCTGCATTTGATACAATATTCTTAAGAAATCTTACCTCTGCATATAGAGATACATTTTCATATATTTCATATTCTCCTCCCAGGCCCCATAACAGACCAACACTAATGGCATTTATATTGTTCCGAACGTTTTCCAGCTCAAATCGTACAAACAGAGAATCACCCTCTCTTAAGATATGATTGCTGGAAATCTCTTTCGTTAAGCGCGCAAATGATATACTAACGCCTCCCAGGAAATAGAATGAACTGACATCATTTTTAAACAAATTCAAGCCAATTAAAATAGGTAATTGAAAATGATAGCCCGAAAATCTTAAATTCGTCGTAGAGTCAAAGATCACAAGGTTTTCTATACTAGGTGAAAGTTCATTGAGAATAATTCGCTCACCATTTGAATGAACCGCATCACCCGCCCTGGTATCTTCATCATAAACACCCACAGAGATTTCTTTGTCAAATCCACCCTCGAGATTGCTGAATATGGAATATTCAAGAGGGATAGTGAGGCCAAATGTAAAACCAGTTTTCAAGAAAAGCCATGGAAAAAGGTTGTATTGAACATTCAGGTCTATTTCGAAACCATTCAGAGATGCGCCTGTTCCAGTACCATTATTCGCGCTACAGGAAGACGAAAGAAATTTACTGAAGACAGGGTCAATTGCCGTGCCTTCTGGAATTCCAGGCCCTGATATGGGTTTTGGAGCCTCAAGGATAAAGGGAGTATCAGGGCAGCCCCCTAATTCCTGGGATAGGCCAGTACCCTCTTCGCTAAAAACATCTTCAAGAGCCGAACGGCTTTTATGGTCTTGCTCCAATCCACCGTTGCCAAAATAATTAGCCAATATACTAAGCCTTTTAGATTGGTTCAGATAATCTTGGTTATACCCAAAACCCAAACCAAACCGTATACCATTCTGTATATCAAACATGTCTGCATATATCGAATTTGCGCTCCATAAGAAGAGCACAGTGAAAATTTTATTTAATTTCATTTTTTTACTCCTTAAATTATTTTAATTTTACAATTTTTTTCTCATTTTTAATGAACATCAAACCCACATAGATATATGGGATTGATGCTCAAAATACTATTGTTGTGAAGCCTGCAACTCAAACTGTATAAAGCCTCTACCTTGGGTAAATCTTATAAACCTAGAGGAACTTTGATTGAATTCAATGGGATCAGTAATATCTTCTATAGGTAAGACGATCGACCCATAAAAAAGATCATCACTACCGCCTTTGCCTGCCCCTCTATCGTCTTCTATTACACGAGAACATATCTGTATATTTCTGTTATCCGGCCTAGGTGGACTGTCATTCGTTTCTATTTGTATTCCTGCGACTGTAAAGTTTCTACTTGTAACATCCTTAGGAATATTTGTGATCCGTGTAATGAGGTTTTGCACAGGAAGATCGAAAAAACGATTTTCCTGTGGAACATTATTTGGACAGGTGTTTATGTTATAGTTCCCGGGAGATCGATTTGTTCGCACTACATAAAGGGAACCAAATATCTCATAGTCTCTCCCCCCTCCATCATCATTAGCACTGGTTATACTCCTAATCTGCAAGCTTACAGGATCAGCCCTTTTAGGAACTAAGGAGCAATTTCTGACATTATAGCTAGAGCTCAAACTCACCCTAGCGACAGAGTTATTGCTTAGAAATCTAAGGCTGTATGCGATTGCGACACCTGTTCTGTAATCTTGTCCTCCAGTGGCTAAATAATCACCAAAGGAACTGATATCGGTGATGGCCCCATCCTGAAGCTGGCTACCCCCAATGGTAGTAACCTTTGTTTCTGCAGTTTCTAAAGTTCGCTGATGTTCTATTGAAAGATTCGTTTCTAAATCTAATCTATCTGCGATCGAAAGCCCTGCATTGAATGCTGCCATGATATCTGTTCTGCTTCTATTTGAAACTGTTTCAAAAAACGCCAGACGGCCATGGGTAACCGAACTTACATAGACTGGTACAGGAAGCCTACCTTCCGTATCCTCAACAATATTCGGAAATGATTCATAGAAATCGCTTGGATTTGCGGGTATGTCTATATCAATCGTGAAGTAACGGTGTGAAAATTCAGTCATATATCTATTCCTATCTGCTTCGGTATTGAATGAAAAATCAGATCCAAAAGATGCGCTAATGCTGGGTGTGATGGTCGCATTGACCTGAACACCAAATGCAATGCCAAACTGATTACCGCTGTGAACCGTTCTGGTGGTAAGTTGCGCATTCGCTGGAGGAACCTGATCTTGTAAGTTTTCCTCTTGGAGAACATCGTTGATTGCCTCTCTTACTGAACTAAGACTGGGATTTTCCACTGTTCTGGAAACCGAACCAATTCCATTGATCGAAAAAGAAAGAGTGATAGGCCTTCTTTTCCCACCTCCCAGCGGAATGTATTCTCCCGTATCAATGGTTTCACCGCGTATAATGGCCCCTGGATAAATGACACTTGGAGTGGGATCTAACAAAGACAGTTCATTATAGCCTGCAGTGGCTATATGCTTTTGCACAGTACAATGATACATCTGTCCATCACTACCCATTTCTGTGGTAGTTCTAGGCGTATCATTTGGATCTGGGCCTTCCTTGGCGTCACTATTTGTAAATACTCTGAATGGTTGCCCATTCCTGACAGCATTATCAAAGGCAGGTGCATCTGTATCTCTTACATCGTCTGTGCCATCACATGCATCCCCTAAACCATCTTCATCTCTATCATCTTGATTTTCCCCATTCGTAGGCGTCAGAGGACAGTTATCCACAACATCCTCGATCCCATCATTATCATCATCATCATCAGCTAAATCTCCTATACCATCACCATCAGTATCTCTTTGATCTTGACTGCTAGTTGGTACTTCCATTAGCATTGTTGGATCCAACGGGTCTGGAACCATTATCGTAGGCATACTATTGTTATAGATAGTATGAGGATTTCTTCTGTTTGGGTCAGGGTCGTTGGGATCATATGGAACGGGTGGAATCCATTTGGGAGAGTTATCATTAACATCATCCAAACCATCATTATCATCATCATTGTCACATGCATCGCCTAATACTATGTCCATCAATGAAATATTACCATCTAGACCTGTAGGTATTGGCGGCGGCTGCGATGGACCACCTATCTGAAACCGAACATTCATTCCTCCGATTCTGAGGTCTGCATTCGACTGATCACTGTTAGGAATCAGATAGCAATTATCCACTGTATCGAATACTCCATCATCATCTGTATCAGTACAAAAGTCACGACTGTTTGGCATTATAGTCTTCTGCTGTATATTACTATCGCTATCTAATGTGATGATCGTAAACTCTACATTGCTGGGAACATTCGGACAGGCATCGGTTGCGTCGGGTATTCCATCATCATCATGATCATCCATATCACATGCATCACCCAAACCGTCGCCATCAGAATCCAACTGATCAGGGTTGGTTATTCTAGAACAATTGTCCAGAAGATCAACTATGCCGTCCAAGTCAGCATCTTCACATATATCTCCGATGCCATCTTCATTGGCATCTATTTGGGCTGGATTCGGAACCGATGGGCAATTATCCAAAGCATTGATGATCGTATCCATATCTGCATCTTCACTACCTAGACTGTTATTTCCTTCACCTATGAGCGCCTCTGCAATGGCATCTTTTAATGCCTGAGAACAACTGAGTAGAAAAAAGACTGGAATGACCATGAGAATATATCTTGATATAATTTTTTTCATTATAAACCTCCTTTTAAAGATCTTTTTATTGATTTAACTAGATATTTAATATTCTGTTTTACAGACAATTATTACTCATTGAATTTGATAAACCGAGCTTATAGTAATCTTCTATAGATTACACTTAAAATAGTTCAGATCAATAAGATGAAAATTGTCTTTCAATAGGGTAAAACAAAACTAAGTGGGATAGTATTGTAAATAGACTAGATATCCAATAATATCCTGGACGGAACGTAAAACAAAACTAAGTGGGATAGTATTGTAAATAGACTCTAAAAAGCAAGAAAAAAATTTCTTATTGTTGTAAAAATTTCTTATAGAAAAATTTCGCAAAAAAGGGAGACATAATATCCTATAATATCTAAAGGCAACTTGAATGATTTTGCTCCATTGATAACTTTTCTACAAATTCATTTATACCTTTTAATGAAGAACAATGTATAAAATCATTTCTTATTCTATTGCTTTTGCAGAAACTTCATTAGAAAGTTTAGATAATGATCCTCTTCTGGAGTGGGCAGTCAATCTAAAGTAATAAGTGATACCATCTTCAAAACGGCTAATACCATCGTTAAAAAATTGGATCAATGCCTCTTTTGGTTCGTCTACATCAAAATCCTCTGGCCCATGTTGAAATGTTGGCAATGCCCCATTAATAGAGAGTGCAGGGACTGTATGGCCAATGTTTCCCTCCGATATAGGGTTTCTGGATATATATAAATTATACCCATCAAAAGTTGATTCTTGATTTTGAACAAAATAAATGAGTTTAAATTTTAGATCAGATTGAGGGATTACTTGTATACCCACAGGACGCAACAATCGTACATTATTTTCAAAAGGAATAGAATTTCCGCATGCAATAAGCAAAAAAAATGATGAATACAAGTACAATTTTAAATTCATGAATAAAATCTATATTTTCATATTAATATCATTGAAAAGATCAATATTTATCTTTGGCTACTAAAATACGGCTTATTATAGTTTAAAAAAACTTATCCCGAAAATGAAAATAAAACAAAAATGTACAGTAAAAAAAATATTTTTAAATGGAAATTATTTTTAAGATTCCTTTTTTTCTTTATTATATCGGATCTTAGTTTCTCGAAAGAAATTTCTTATGGATGGAAGAAATATAGAGTTCGTTCGGGAGACAATTTAACTAAAATAGCCCGTAAATTTGGTACGTCTATTCATCAATTACAAGAAAATAATCGATTAAAGTCTTTAAATCATATTTCTAAAGGACAAATTCTTAAAATAAGTAAAATAAACATTACCCCCCGTAGTAAATGCAAAGACTGTATAAAGAAGGCTCCTGATTTTAGATATCCAGTGAAGAAAAGAAAACTCATTAGGTCTTTTTATCCATGGGGAGATAATAAAAATTATGGCGCCCTATGGCTAGTATCTTCCAGGAGTAAGATCAGGTGTTCTTTAGGTGGTAGGATAGCCAAAGTGGATTATCTACGGGGATACGGAAAATATATTATAGTTGACCATGGATATGGCTGGTTAAGCATGTATTCAGGTTTGTCTTTTTTAAGACATAGAACAGGAGAATATGTTAAGAAAGGAGAATCACTTGGGTATACAAAAGGAGAAAAGCTATTTTTTTCCATCTCGTATAAAGGAGAACCAATTGATCCAATAGCGATCTTAAAAAGATTTAATAAATTTTATGAAGCGAGTTAGTACTATTTAATATGAAATGGGAACTTACAAATGCATGTGTTGTAACACCTAAAAAGATAGTCTATCCAGGTAATGTAGAAATAGAAAATGATATCATTAAATCTGTTTCTTCTGCACCTCCAAGATCTTCTATGAATTTGCAGGTGAACTTACAGGGCTTATTGGTTTTCCCAGGGCTGATCAACTCCCATGACCATTTATTAGGCACATATTTTCCACGAGTGGGTGATCGAAAACCCTATTTGAACTGGCTAATGTGGGATAATGATCTTAAATCTTCGCCTATTTATGCAGAAAGACAACAAGTAGAATCAATAGATCTCTATACAATGGGAGGCTTTAGACATTTGATTACCGGAGTAACCAGTGTTCAGGATCATATGCCTCATTTTGTAAGAGAATTATTCAAAGAAAATGTGCCTATTCGGTTAATTGATCGATATGCGGTTGCTCATTCTGTAGGTTCTTTTGCTCTCCCCTGGGGAGAAGGAATAGAAGAAGAAAGCAGAATTGCAGTGGAGAATAATATTCCTTTTATAGTCCATTGCTCAGAGGGATTTGATGAAGAGACAAGAAGATCAGTAGAAGCACTAGAGCAGAAAAATGCGTTAAATGATCATACTGTCCTGATCCATGGTATTGCCTTTTCAGATCAAGATATAGCTATTCTCAGGAAAAATAGAGTAAACGTAGTGTGGTGCCCTGTCTCTAATCTTTATATGTTTGGCGCCACAACCCAGATAAAAAAATTATTGGATCAGGGAATTAATGTTGTACTGGGTACGGATTCCCCTATGAGTGGCTCTGTAAATATATTTGAAGAAATATTCGTTGCTAAATCTTATTATAAAAATACCTATTCAGAGGACATTTCTGATAGACTTCTATTGGAGATGGTTACCACAAAGGCAGCGCAGACAATGTGTTTACCAGACAGGGGGAGTATTGAAGTTGGCAAAATGGCAGATTTATTGGTAGTTAATGGTTCTAAGAGTAATCCCTATGGTTCTTTTACTCAGATGGGATTCGAAGATATAATGCTTGTAATGATCGGGGGGAGGCCTGTATATGCAGATGGAATTTTTATTGATTTATTTGAAACTCTTGACATTCCCTATCACAAAGTAAAAATAGCCTCCTGCAAAAAAATCATTGAAGGAGATATACTAGGATTTCTAGAAAGAATAAGAGAATCATTATCCTTTCATAAAGAATTTCCTTTTTTACCTGTAGAGCCATGGTAGTTCAGTATACTTGGATTTATGGAAGGCGCTGTAGCTCGATCATATAAAGTCGGTTCCATCATTTATTTTGAAGGTGATAAAGGGGATGAAATATATATTGTTCAAAAAGGGATGGTGCGCCTATTTGGTTCTTCTTTTACAGATGAAAAGGCTGAAGCTATAGAAAATGTAAAAGAAGGAGAATTCTTTGGAGTAAAATCTACTTTAGGAAACTTTCCCAGGGAAGAAACTGCCAGATGCCTGATAGAAAGTTCTGTTTTAGTTCTTTCTGTTAAGGCATTCGAAACTCTATGCATGAAAAATGTTAATCTAATGCTTAGAATGCTGAAAGCATTTTCATCTCAGCTTAGAAAAGTACATAAACATGTTTCCACAAAATTAGGCGAATTAAGCTCTATGGAGACTTCCGCAGAACTACTAAGGGTTGGAGAATATTATTATAAAAAGGATAAACATGGAATGGCCAGCTATATAGTTAAGAAATATATAGACCAGTATCCTAATTCCACTCTATCTGAAAGAGCCAATATGCTATATGGGCATTTAAAAAGACATGAGCCCTATCCTTCTGAATTGGAAGACATAGAAAAATTTGTTCAGAAATCAGGGTTTTTATCAGTTTATGAAAGCCAATCTACAGAGAGCACGACTCCACAGAATTCAAAGAGTAGCTTATCCTCAAATTATAGCAATCTCCCTAAAGAAGATGATCTAAAAAAGAATATATCTGAAGGGGAAATGGATAAGTCTGCCTCTAAATTCTATTACGATGGTCTGAATGAATTTTCAAACCAAAACTATGACAAGGCAATAGAAAATTTTCGTAAAGTAATCAATATGAAGTCTTTCTCAGATTCCTATGAAGCTTCTTTTATAGAGAAATCTCATTTTGAATTGGCTTCTTCTTATTTCAAAAAAGAAAATTTAGATGAATCTTTTGAATCCATAAAATTTTTTGTAAAAAAATATCCAAATAGTGATAAAATGAAGAAAGCCTTATTTCTTTTAGCGAATATATTTGAAAAGAAAAAACAGATCCCAAAAGCATTAGGATTCTATCAAAAGATTGCAGAAATGCCTCCTAAAGATAAAGATTCTTCTATAGCGAAAAAAAAGATAAAAGAATTGCAGAGCTAACATGGACCAAGGGTTATTACAAAGATTTGGCAAAGAATTTGAGGAAGACTCTATGATATTCTGTGAGTTTGAAATAGGAAATGATTTTTATTTGATACAGACTGGTAAAGTAAGAATTAGTAAAGTTGTAAATAATAGAGAAAAGATAATGGATATCTTAGGGCCTGGCGATATTTTTGGAGAAATGGCTATTTTAGAGAAACAACCGCGATCAGCGACCGCTGTTGCGGTAACCAAAGTAATAACCCTGCACTTCAACAAGGAAAATTTTGTATCTCTAATGAATAGTCAACCTCCATTAGCATTCAAGCTGATGGTCATTTTTTCAAAACGAATTTACGATGCCAAGAAAAGATCACTCATTCTTCTTTTAGACGATGTTCAAGCAAAAGTGGCCTCCGTTCTATTAATGCTAGCCGAAAAAGATATAGGAAGTATTTATAGCCAAAGAGAAATATCTCTATCGACTACGGCTGATGACATTGCCAATTGGTGTGCCGAATCGATCGAATCAGTGCAATCTGTTTTAGATCTATGGTCTAAAATGGGAAAAATTGATCTTTATACGGATAAAGTGATGGTATACAATGTAAATGATCTGAATAGAATTATCAGTACCAGAAAACAGATATCAAAGTCATAAATTTAATTGATCCCAAATTAGCTAGATCCTTATTTTTATATTTCTTTTATAGAAAATGATTGACTTTTTGAGTCAATGTATTTAATGTAGAAAAGTAAGAAATCTTTTTATTTATGAATGTCTAATTAAGATGAAACAAAAATTTTTTAAAGCGCATTGTGTTTTGACTATTTTATTTGTTATGGCCTGTAGCCAAATAGAATATATTTCTCAAAAAGAAGACCAAAATATCAATATAAATGAGCAATATAACCAATTCACAAATACCCTCCCCCTTGCAGAAGATATTATAAAAACATCTGCATTTCTGTGGTCCGGATGGGTATCCAATGGAAAAGTATTAGACCAGAATATTTCTATGGATGAAAAATGCGAATCAATATATCCGGAATCTCATCTAAAAGATACACTGGATCATTTAAGTGAAGCAGATATGAAAAATATGGTCTTGAGGCATAAGGCTTTTCTGGTAAAGGATCCATCTAACCATCTCATGCATGAAAGTTTTGGTGTTCCTGATCATTTTTCATTAAGGGGGCCGGAAGGTTACCTGATCACGAATGAGTATCCTGATTTTTTTGATCCTGCCTTTTCCCTAGACAGTACTTTAAACGATGCAGAGGTTTTTACAGATACACCTGTTTCCTATAGCGATACGATCTTCGATGGTTCTTTTAAAGACCCTTACTGGCTTGGTTATAAATTAGAGAATGATACTTTAAAAACTTCTTCTGGAAATGAACTTTGTAATTTCTGGAAAGAAGATAAGGCGATCAATAGCACTTCTTCTAACGGAACATTAGGCAATGGAAATGGCGCATCTGCTGGTCATAGATTTGCACTTATGTCCAAAACGCCAAATAGTTCCCAGGCATCCAAACAAGCCCGGGGTATATATAATTGCAATATATTGGCATGGGGAAAGTACTCGCTTCTGGGAACAGATAAGGCGCAAGCAGTAAGATTTAGATCTAAAATAGATAATTTTATCCTCTCAGGAAGTAATAAGTTAAAAAAACAATTAAGAACCTTAAAATCCTTGGGGATAGAAAAAGACCTATTCGAGTATCGTGCGAGTAATCAAGAAGCATTTTTTGTATTTCATTATGGCATTGCTCATAGATTTGTTAGGGGCGTATCAACAGGTATCTATGGAAAAATTGAGTATTTGCCTCATTTCATGCCTACTTGGGAAACTCGGGGATCTTATAATTATACCGTAGGGCTGGAATGGACTCCCAAGGGATATAAAGTATTTATAAATGGGAGACCACAAGATATTTATCGTGGTAAACCACATCTTAAAGATGCAAACGGTTTTTATATGGAAGCCATATCGCATGCCGCAGAATTCATAACTATCAGTATTGCTTCACGCAATACCTTTTCTGAAGCGCGTCATGCTGCTATTGACTATATCAGAGTTTACCAACTAAAGAATAAATATAGTGATATAACCCCCAAGAGCATCTGTCTAAAATATTCTTTTTATTCGAATGATTCTGCACAATATATATCCTAAAGAAGTTTTAGAACAAAGGATAAAAAAAGAAAAATTGAAACGTATTAATCTTTCTTTTTATCGCTATATATCCATCCATGAACCAGAGAAACTCAGAGATAATCTTTATCTTAAACTGGATGAATTAAAAGTACTTGGACGCATTTATATCGCAGAGGAAGGAATTAATGCTCAATTAAGTCTTCCTAAAATATATTATAAAAAGTTTGTAGAAGCCATAAATTCCTTTGAATATTTAAGAGATGTTTACCTGAATATTTCTGCACGGGGAAAATCGAGTTCATTCCTTAAATTAAAGATCAAGCAGAGAAAAAAAATCGTATCCGATAACTTTCCGAATATAATAAAAAAAGATCTGTTTCAATCTAAAAGGCAATTAAACAATGAATATCTTTCCTCTATGGAATTTAATAAAGCACTGGAAGAAAAAGATAGTATTGTAGTGGATCTGCGCAATTGCTATGAAACTGAGGTGGGGCATTTTAAAAATGCCATTTGTCTGAATACAAGTACTTTTAGAGAAGGGTGTTCTTTACTTCCCAAAATACTGCATGGTAAACAAAAAAATAAGATATTGCTTTATTGTACTGGAGGTATTCGATGTGAAAAGGCAGGTGTTTATCTGCAACAAATTGGCTTTGAAAATGTTCAACAGTTAAAGGGAGGTATTGTTACTTATTTGAATGAAGTGGATCAAAAAGGTCTGGAATCTAAATTCATGGGTAAAAATTTTGTATTTGATCAAAGATTAGGAGAAAAAATATCTGATGATGTGATCTCTAATTGCCATCAATGTAAAACACCTTCTGACACGCATACAAATTGCGAGAATCAAGCCTGCCATCTTCTTTTTATACAGTGTAATCTATGCAAAGATAAATATAATGGATGCTGTTCTAAAAAATGCAAAGACACCCTGAGTCTTCCTTTAGAACAACAAATGGCTATTAGAAAGGGGAAGAGAAAGCACCAGGGAGCAAGGCACTACAGCAAATTAAAATTCCTCGAATGAAATATATACTACATCTATGGAAGAATATTTATATAAGGGCTGCATTTTTACTGTCCCTTTCTTTATTATTGTTTAGCTGGTTTTATGCTAATAGATTTACCATTTATCATTCTTTTCAAAAAACTTTCACCGGTCCTTTATATGATGATATGCATACCTGGGAGGAGGGACAATATGGTTTTACGGAGAATGTTAGAAAGGCTTTTGAATATTACATGGATGGTTTGCAACACTTGGCAGAAAAGGCCTATGAAGCATATGAATTAGAGGTGCCAAATAGACTCTTGAAGAGCAATATTACAAGTAAGTCTTTTCAAGGTTCATCCTGGCAAAATCATTTAGAAGCTCCTGTACTTGAACAGACTCTTTTATTTCTGCATGAAATCCGAAAATTTTGTAAAGAAATAAGAGTAGAAAAAAATATCTCTGAAAAATGGGAAAGTGATAAATTTATTTCAGATAAACCAAAAAGATATTCTAAAAAATTACAGTACATAAGCCAGAAAGATGCCTTCGAACTTAAAAAGTGGCTGCTAAAGAAAGATAAAAATCAATTCTATTTGGCCATGCAAAAAAAACCAGATGTCTGGCCAATATTGTCTATTAGAGAGGATATCATGATATCCACCTGTGAACCTCTGAGGGCAGTGACGCTATGGTACCAGGCTATTGAGTATATTGAATATAAAATAGAAAAACTGATCTATACGCATTCAGTTAATGGAAAATCAGCAGAGGTTGATCGGGAAAATTTACTAACCGATGTAGAAAATGCTCTGCGCGAGAATGTTCAATATCATAAATATTTAAAAGTGTTCTATACCAGGTCCTTGAAAGTTACTTCGGATATTGATTGGAAAGTCAAAGAAACAGGCAATGCATTTAAGATAACGAATGATTTGGATATTTTGAAAGAATACATACGCTATCTACTTTTGAAGTGTAGAGTTTCTGGAAAAATGGAATGCGGCCGTATCTATAAAGTATTATTCTCTCTGAAACATAAAGACCTTTTATTTAATTCTGATTATATTTACGCCTTAGCCGAAATTGCTTTTAGATCCGGTTCCTCTTTAAGAGCAAAGCAGATCATACAACGTTCTCTAAAACAAAAAATATACAGAGACTCCGTTTCAGAAAGAGAAGCCAGGCGTTTATTATATGTAATACAATTATTTAAAGGGGAATAAAATCATTTACTTAGATTACAATTCTACTCATCCACCTGACCAGGATATTTTGCAATCTTCCATGGAATCTTATTGGGAAAATTTTGGAAATACATCTGGGCTTTCTTCCTTTTCCCAAAAGGCGGATTATATAATAGAAGATTGTAGAGAAAGAGTCTCTTCTATATTTAATGTAAAAAATTCTCAAGTGGTGTTTACTTCATCCGCCACAGAAGCGAATGGTATTGCCATTTGGTCTGCTTATCGATTTATGCATAGTAAAAATAAAGAAAGAGTCCAGATTGCATTTTCACCTCTGGAACATCCATCGGTTACGGAAACTCTTAAAAGACTTCCCCAAGCAGATCTGCATCGATTAAAACTTACTCCAAATGGAGAGATTGATATTGCTCATTTGAAATATCTTTTAGATGAAAAAAAAGTAACTTTTTTAGTGATCTTATTAGTCCACAATGAAACGGGGCTCATTCAACCTATTCAGAATGTTCTAAAAATATTACAGGATTATAAAGAGGTTTTTCTATTATGTGATTCAGTCCAGGCATTATCTAAATTAAGAAAGGGGCAAAATACAGAATCGCTTAATTTTGATCTATTTGCTTATTCCCAAAAAACTTCTGTTTTATTTAGTTTTGCTGGTCATAAAATTGGAGCAGGCTTTGGTACTGGTTTGCTTATCATACCTGATGGTTTGGATCATATTTTTGAGGATGTGCCTTTTGCAGGCGGTAATCAAGAGAGTGGTATCAGGCCGGGTAGCCATAATTTAAGTTCCATAGTAGCCTTTGCTAATGTTTTAGAAAAAATCTCAATGGAAGGTGATCATTACGATCAACTTAAAGAACTTACTCTTCATTTTGAACAAAAACTCTTAGAGCGTATTACAAAATACTCATCCGTTAAGATCATTTGCGGGGAGCAAAAAAGATTGGCGGGCACTACAATGGTTATTCTAGATGATATACCCATTGATTTTTTTCTAATTGGTTTGGACCAGAAAAATATTATCGTATCAACAGGAACATCTTGCCGTTCCAGAAGCCGTACGCCTTCTGAGGGCTTACTTTCTTTAGGCCTTACTAGAGAGGAAGCGCTTAGTGTTGTTCGCTTTTCTTATGGCCATAACTTTGTGCTCTCAAAACAAAAGATGGTCTTGGATACGATAGAGGAGTTAGCTAAAAAGATCACTACAAGAGATACCTCTATATCGCAATCATTAATAAAATCAGCAAATTGAAAATGGAACGATTAAAATTCTTGACGACGACTATTATACATGAGTTTTGCTTCTATCTATAAGTAATTTATACCAGGAGGAGTGGCTGAGTGGTCGAAAGCGGCGGTCTTGAAAACCGTTGTACCTTCACGGGTACCGTGGGTTCGAATCCTACCTCCTCCGAAATTATGTCACATTAGACTTTTACTAAAAATAGGGGTATAGTAAAAAATGGAATGGTATTCTATTTGCTACCCATTTCACCCCTACGGGTGCAAAACACGGATGTTTTGTATAGAAATTCACAGACTTCGTCTGCACAAGCGGCTGGGAGAAATTGCATCCATAGAAAAATGTAGAAACCAATGCCGTTAGGCTGTACTTTGTACACATACCGAGCCTGTGCGCCAACTTAAAAACACTTACATTTTTGAGTTTTTTATTTTTTATGTCCCATGAACAATAGATTTGCACAAAGCGATAGAGATCAACTTATGATGTTTTCCCGTACTCTGGGAGATAATCTTGATAAGAATCACGAAATTTATGCATTTGTTAAGCTTTTAGATACAATTGACATGAATCCTTTTCTGTAGATGGAACTAAAATCAAGGCAAATGCTTCTGATTTAGGGAACTATTGCTCAGAGGGATTCAGAAGGCTAGAATAGAGGTAAAAATCGCTGCAATAGCCTTCAATTTTAGCAAAATGATACGGGAACAGCTTGTATAGATCAGGAAATTAGGAAATTATTTCGTATTTTCGAGAAAAAATATCAAAAAACCTTCGGGAACAAAAAATACGATATAGATTACAATGTAGTAAATTATTCTTCTGTGTTGAGGCACAGGCTCACAGGCTCGATACTTTTTCCGGAGATTCCTAAAAAAGAAGTTTACACTCTATCTTATGTAATTAATTAGTTCAATATGTCAAATACTACCTATGTTCAAGATTATAAAGTAGCCGATATTCAATTGGCGGATTTTGGCCGACGTGAAATAGAAATCGCGGAAAAAGAAATGCCGGGGTTAATGTCCTTGAGAGAAAAATATTCATCCTCAAAACCACTGCTAGGAACAAAAATAACAGGCTCTTTGCATATGACGATTCAATCAGCTGTTTTAATAGAGACCTTGGTTCATCTGGGAGCAGAAGTGAGATGGGCTTCTTGCAATATTTTTTCTACCCAAGATCATGCAGCGGCTGCAATTGCAAAGGCGGGCATACCTGTATTTGCCTGGAAAGGAGAAACATTGGAAGAATATTGGTGGGCTACAGATCAAGCTCTTACATGGCCAGATCATTCTGGTCCGAATCTCATCATAGATGATGGTGGGGATGCTACTTTTTTGTTACATAGAGGAATGGAGGCAGAAAAAGATCATAGTATATTAGATGAACCAATATCTAGCGAAGAGGCTTCTTCAGGAAATAAAGAAATTCCAATTGTAAATGAGCTATTGAAAAAAACATTGCATGAGGATCCAAATAAATGGAACACGATAAGTAAAAAACTTAAAGGAATTTCAGAAGAAACCACAACTGGTATTAATCGCCTTCATCAAATGTTGAAGCAAAATAAATTGCTCTTTCCGGTGGTAAATGTAAATGACTCTGTGACGAAGTCTAAATTTGATAATCTTTATGGATGTCGTGAATCTCTGGCAGATGGGATCAAAAGAGCAACAGATGTAATGGTGGCGGGCAAAATAGTAATGGTATGTGGTTATGGAGATGTAGGAAAAGGATGCGCCCAATCAATGCGCAATTTAGGGGCAAGAGTGATCATATCCGAAATTGATCCTATTTGTGCTCTACAAGCCGCCATGGAAGGATTTGAGGTTACTTCCCTCGAAAAGGTACTTGACAAGGTAGATATTTATATTACGGCCACCGGTAATAAAGATGTGATCACCTATGAACATCTCTCTAGAATGAAAGATCAAGCCATTGTATGTAATATTGGTCATTTTGATAATGAAATACAAGTACATGCTTTGAATGATCAAAAGCAGATAGAAAAAATCAATATAAAGCCGCAGGTGGATAAATACATATTCCCAGACGGACATTCTGTTTTGATTCTGGCGGAAGGTAGACTGGTAAATTTGGGATGCGCTACAGGACATCCTTCTTTTGTGATGAGTAATTCATTTACGAATCAAGTGTTGGCCCAAATATATTTATGGCAGAATGATCTAAAAATAAGTATTTATCACTTGCCAAGGCAATTAGATGAAGAAGTGGCTAGACTTCATCTTCCTCAATTGGGTGTAGAACTCACTAATTTAACTAAAGAACAATCTGATTATATTGGTGTGGCAATGAATGGCCCCTTCAAACCAGATTATTACAGATACTAGCTTCTTTCTTTTATAAATCTTGTTTAGCAAGACTTTTATTGCATTAGAAATGAATCATTCAATATCAGGGGAGTGATTTTTTTACTGATAATAAAGAGAATTTATTGGGAGAGTTTCGAATTCTCTCCTTCTGTGCTCCACCCTTTCTGCTAATGTATGTAGTATTCTCATCCCCCATTTCGGGTGTAATTGAAAAATAAAATAAAAATTATCTGGATCAAATAAAAGAGTGAGCATATCTGAATCCGCTATAACGTCCGCAGAACGGGGTAATCCATCGAATAAGGACATCTCTCCTATAAAATCTCCTGTGCTAAGAGTATTAATTTGTTTCGCAGCATTATTTTTATCCTTTTTTAATACGATAGCATCCCCTGAAAGAATAATATAAATTTCTTTTGTTTTATCCCCTTCTTTAAAAAGATACTCTCCTTTCTTAAAAGGTCTTACAAATTTTTCTATTATCTCCGATGGAAATTCTTCTTCATCAGAAAAAGTCAATTGATAAAGAGTTTTTTTCAAATTGGTATCAGAAAATAATTCCTTTTCGTTTTTTAGATTATACGATTTAAGTTTTATATCTGTTTTTTTAGATCGTTCGTTATAGATACGGATACGTTTACTTAAAGAATAAATCGCCTTTCTCGTCAATTCAGGCACGGATTGAAAAGTATTTAATAGATCATCTGCATCCCATAGAACATAATGCGTCCCAGGAAAAACACCAGATCCTCCTTTTCTGGATTTGTCTAATAAAAGATCTTCCAGCCCTATAAATGTCATGGGGAAATAAGTTTCATACAGAAAACGTCTCTCTGTAAGAGAAATCTTTCTGCGCCCTTTTCCTTCTAATATCAATAAAATTTTCTTTGGCCTGGAGCCATCAAAATTGATCAACTCCTCATATTTTAGAGCTTCATCTAAAATTCCTTTCCGGATATAAGATTTTAATTGCACATCTCTATTTAGATATCGGATTTTTTATATATTAAATTGAAAGGATAAGGTATAATTATGAATTGATCTTGTGAAATAAATAGGCTGTGTATTGGGCAGATTGGTACATTTTGTAATAGAGCTTATAAGATTTAATGAAAATATCTTCCTTTATATATTCTTTATCTTGAGTTCTGTTTTCAATGATATCTAAAATCGCATCCTGAGCATTTAAAGAAAGTATTTGATTGGCTTCTTTATATCTTAGAATATTTTCATCATTTATATTCAAGCGTTTTAGATTTGAAGGAGCAGAAAACAATTCTTTTGTCTCTGTTAATTGACAATTTTCCTGATAAATTTTAAGAAGTTTATTAATTTCTAAATATAACTTATTTAGCTTTTGGATGACACTTTTGTTTAGTTTTGCTTGTTCCGATTTGTCTTCTTTAAAAATAAGGGGAGACAATTTAATGGCTTTCTTTTCGCTTTTTAGAGCTTCTTCCAATACTTTATATTCAAAAAAATTCAGGGCAACACCCTCTTTATCTGAAGAAATAAGTTTTAGATGGGGCATCTCAGATCTAATTTTAGATGCTTTATTCTCAAACCACTCTATGAATACCTTTAATTTAGCATTTGTAAAGGTATCTTCTTTATTTGTTGTTTCTGATCTTTTTTGTAAGGAGTTCTCTTTGCTGGATGTCGTTTTGATATATATTTTAGGAAGAGCGTTAAGTTGATTAAAATTATGGCATTCCATAGTTTGAAAACGATTCATAGAGTTATAAATAAGTTCTTCCAATGCAGCCCCTTTTGTATGGGCCATCTTTTTAGAAAAACATAGATCCTGGCCTACTAAGATGATTTCAGAAGCTCCCATTTTTAAAGCCAGGTCAAAAGCATTGGTACTTACAGATCCCCCATGTTCAATATCCCCTCTTGAACCGGTAAATTTTCTAATCAAAGAATCTAATGAAAACGGATTATTCCACCAGATAATTTTTGCTTTATTTTTAGATAACCAATGCGGTATTACATGGCATACAGCGGGATCAAGTGCCCATAATGAATCCTTAACTCTGGAATGAAATATAAAATGATGATTAACCCATTGAGGATCTGAACATAAAACCAGGTCAGGTACTATGTCATTTCTAATAAGAGGCAGATAGGCTGTATCCACACATAAAAGTATAAATTGATCTCTATATTTTTTAAGATACTTTATATGAAAAAAAAGAGAAGGGCCTGCCCCCGCGATCACAATTTTTTCTTTTTTAGCAATTCCTATCAATTTTTTTAATTTTGATCCTGAAAGAACTTCTCTAATATTCAAGAGTATATTTTTATTCCATAGAGTTTGAAATTTTATTAAGGTAGCTTGGTTGATCTTCCTTTTTTCTAAGATTCTCTCTAATTTTATCTTTAAAGGAAGATATAGTTCAGGAAAGGCCTTTGCTGAAGGACGATGAACATAGATTGCAATGGACGAAATAGATTTTCCTCTTAGAAGTGATAATATCTTTTCCAAGTCATCAATTTTTGGTTGCAAAGGGAAATAAATAAAAAATTTATCTATGTTTGGAATTTCAGACCATTTCTTTGTAGACAATAAATAGAATAAAATTTCAGCGTCTGGTTCAATCAATAAAACAGATTCTATATTTTTATTTATGATGGAATGATCTATTAAATAGCCTAATCCGGCCCCTACCATGATCAAATGAGATTTATTTTGAGAAAATATGTAGTTTAAATACCGATTCACTTCTTTTAGAGGATCTATAGAAGAATGATAATATATTCTATTTTTTTGGAATGCATGATCTTTTTTTTCTGCTATTTTGATAGCATTATTGATCCAAATGTCAGGAATATTTTTGAAATGTTTTTCTATTTCCAGATCATACCCGATCATATTTTCATGCTCGGAAAAGAAATTTATATTTTGCCAAAATTGATCGAGTAGAAAATTTCTGTTCATTTAATTTTATACATACCAGATATATTCTAAATAAAATTGATGATCTTATGGAAAAAACTCTCCAAAATTTAAATTTACCATTTGAAACGGATCCATATCCGCGTGCATATAGTGAACCATAATATAATCTCTATAAAAGTTAAAAGATGGGACATATTCAATATGTGTATTATGTTATAAAGAGTTTTTCAAAAGACTCATCCGTTGCAAAACATCCATGTTTTTCATGGAAATTAGGCTGAACGGGTTACATCCTGTAACCCAGATTCCAGCCTTGCAAAACATCCATGTTTTGCAAGTTTCCGTTCGTGAAACTTAGTATATCCTCATCGAAACCGCTTCCGCTAGTTTTGATTCGGGTATAGGTGTGAGCTTATCCGAAAAAAGACTTGACTTTTTCTTCCATATCTAAAATACTAACAATAATGAATGATCATATCTATAAAGTAGAATGATATTCCAATTAATCATGGAGTTTAATAGGAAAATGAAAATGATCAATGTAATAATAGAAATTATGAGACGCAAAAGGGGGAACATTAAAGCCCTCATGATGGTCACCATAGCAATAATCGGTTTAACTCTCTCCTGTGGTGATGGTAATGATAAAGGCAATGAGAGTGATAATGGCAATGGTGGTATGTCAATACCCTATATCTCTGATGAATTTATTAATGTTGGTAACTTCGGTGGCATTCGTGAATTCTCTCCCAAAGGCCTGGCCGCCATAGGCAGTACTCTCTATATGGTGGGCGATAGAAATGATGCTCTCTACACTTTGGATACCACCACAGGCGCAGTGACAAGGGTAGGAAGTGCTACCGACTTTGGTGTTAGTCAAAGATTCCCCGAAGGCCTGGTCGCCATAGGCAGCATTCTCTATATGGTAGGAGGGGATAGCAAAGATGCTCTCTACACTCTGGATACCACTACAGGCGTAGCCACAAGGGTAGGAAGTGCTAACCAATTTGGCGTTGGTGAAAGATTACCCGGAGGCCTGGCCGCCATAGGTAGTACTCTCTATATGGTGGGGGATAGAACTGATACTCTCTACAAGTCTGTAGTAATGCCGTAGTGGATCAATATAATTTTTTTCTTTTTACGGGATGTTTTGCAGAGAAAGGCTTTATTAAAATAGTTTAATTTTTTTATTGACATACTGATGCCTTTTTTTTGGAATTACTCAATAATTTTTAAAATGTGGAGATCTCTCATTCCAAATAGCCTTTCTCTGGGCAATTTGACTTTTGGTTTTATTGCTATTTTACTTGCGAGTGAAAAACATCTACCTCCAGCCGAATATGGAGAAAATATTTTCATTAGCAGCTTACTTATATTATTCGCATCATTGCTAGATGGCTTTGATGGGGTCACCGCGAGGGCTTTAAAAGTAGAAAGTCGTTGTGGTGAATATCTGGATACTTTAGCGGATATGACCACCTTTGGCATTGCTCCTGCTTTCATAATGTATCAGATCTATTTGCGAAATAATGAATTTTTTGACTCATGGTTTATATTTCCATTAGGCTTATTCATAGCTTCTCTTTATCCTATGTGTGCTGCTTTTAGGCTGGCTCGTTTTAATGCTGGTCATGATGACAAATCTTTTGAAGGATTACCTACCCCCATTGCCGCCTCTTTGATCGTAATGACTACCATTATCGCTAAAATGCCACCTCCTGTATGGATGGTAGCCGTAATCTATTTTCTTGTTTCTCTATTGATGATAAGCAATATCAAATACACTAAACCACATTCAGCTGTAAAATATAATTTGAATATATTCAGATTGGTTATTTTTCTTTCGGCGCTTTTTTTATTGATATTCCTTTATGGATGGTATTGGGTTGTTCTATTTATCCTTTTATTATATACTTTTTCCGGACTTCTATCCATTACATTTCAGTTAATGCAGAAAATACGCTGGGGGCATAGATCATAAATAAAAACAGATAGCGAAAATATCATAACCAAAATGCAATACTCATTTATTGCCAGATGGTTATGAGTATTCAAAGAAAAATCCTTAAGCGTATCATATCTAATTACTTTAAAATCAATATTTTTGGAATGATCATTGGATCACTATTCATTCTGTTTTTTTGTGTATATTTTTTGCTTAAAATGACTTCTTCCCACAATGCTTTTAAGCCATGCCCGGAAAATATTCCTAAAGAAATGTCATGTATACCTGGGGGAACATTCATTGTAGGCAGTAATTCTAAAAAGTGGAGAGATGAAAACTACAGGCATGAAGTAGAAATATCTACTTTTCTTATAGATAAATATGAAGTAAGCACAAGCAAATATCAAAAATGTGTACTCGCAAAATTATGCACACAAGCTATCTCTAACTATAAACAAATGAGGAAACCAGATCAGCCCCAAGTAAAAGTCAGTTGGTATCAGGCTAAAAATTATTGCAATATACATGGGAAAAGGCTTCCCACAGAGGCTGAATTTGAAGCGGCAAGTAGGGGGCCTAAAGGAGAAATCTATCCATGGGGCAATGAAAAAGCAATTTGTGAAAAGGCGGTAATATTTGATAATAAGGGGAGGGGGTGTACTCACAAATATGGCAAAGTTGGCAGTACGCAAAGAGTAGGTTCACGACCTGGATGGCGTTACGGCCTTTATGACATGGCAGGAAACGCTCATGAATGGGTAAATGATTGGTATGAAAAAGACTATCAAAAGAATAATGTCTTTCGTAAGAAAGACCCAAAGGGGCCATGTGATGGTGCAGAAAATTGTCCTGGGTATACTCAGAAAATAGTCAAGGGAGGTTCATGGTATTGGAATTGGGAATGGGCCAGGGCGTCTAAAAGAAGGGCATATAATCCTCAAAATATTCCTCCACATCATTTTGGTTTTAGATGCGCCAAAGATGGCTAGATAAAGTGCATAAAAATACTTATATGAAATTTTTAGACTTGGGGAAAGGCCAAAGTTGGGATTAGAACAGACTCTGACAAAAAAAGTATAGTACATTCATGACGGGGAATGTTTCGCAGTATACATGATCATTCATTTGCTAAAGGGACATTGTAATCTTAATTTTGGCTGATTACAGATCAGATCACCAGTAATTTTTTGCCCATCATGATCTTCCTTTAAACTCCATGAAGAATAAATACCATTGCTGGTCGATCTAAAGTTAAAATTCATGGGTATTTGTAAGTCCTTCTCTAATACTTCGATACCCCTTTCTTTAGCGTCTTCATTAATGGTTGCTATAGTTAATTCTGCAATATAATAACTTTGTTCTACAGTAGAAAGATCAAGCCCTACCAGACCACCAACCCTATTGGTAAAATCTTCATCATGCAGGATGCTTGTAGAATAACTATTTTTGATCAAAGATCCAATATTATTCCTTCCCACCAGTCCGCCAATAAAATCACTCCCTTTTTCCCCATATACGATGGTGGCAGCATAGCTATTTTCCACAACAGCCTTAGAACCGTCATTATGCCCAATCATACCTCCAATATTGTCATTACCCGCTCCTCCGTAGATACTCGCTGCGGTATAGCTGTTCCGGATAATACCTAGATTGTTACCCACCAATCCAGCAATGTTATTATCATTTTGCCCGGATCGAATTTCACCTGCCGTATAACTGTTTTGGATTGTTCCGGTATTTTTGCCGACCAGCCCCCCATGGAATCAACGTTGCTGATACTAGATAAATTAATATTTGCAGAACAATCGCTGATGATCCCATTGTTTTTTCCAACCAATGCTCCAATAAAACTATCTGAAGTTCCTGTATATTCTATTTTACCCGTTATATGCAGGTTACGAATAATAGCATTACCCCGCGTATTCCCCACGAGTCCTATTGTTTTGAACACATTTCTATTTATCTTTAAGTTTAAAATACGATGATCATTACCCTCCAGGATAGCTAAAAATGGATCAGATTCACTTATACCAATGGGAAGCCAATTCATGGAATCAATATCTATATCATTCATCAATTCATAGCCACAAAGGGTAGTTCCCGCGTTGGTACAAAAATCAGTAATAGATGCAGGGGTCCCAGTAATATTGGGAGTATCCAGTTTCTATGGTTACTGACTTCTCTATGTATTTTCAAGTTGTTGATAAGATGGCCATTCCCGTCAAATATGCCACTAAACGTGAGCACACTTACTCTCCCACTTGAGGATATCACTAAACCAATGGGTTGCCAATTATCTATTTCTTTTAAATCAATATCATTTGCTAGTTCATAACCGTTGCAGCCATCCTCCGGACAACCAGAGTAAATTGCATCAGAACCTTTAGATTCTTTATACCCACTACCATCCAGAACATATCGGACATTGTTCAACATATCTGCGTTGGTTATTTCTATTAGACCGTCATGATCATCATCTATATCAGCCATGATAGAAGTGTCAGTACAAGTTCCATTGATCTCATTTGGAAAACCATCTCCATCTTTATCCTTTTGGGCACATTTTTCAAATGGGAAGGCATCTTCAGATAGAGAAGAATCTTTGCAGGTTCCTGTGATACTATCCGGAGCGCCATCTTTGTCAGTGTCCATAGAAGCGCATTCTTCTAATGGAAAAGAGTCTTGGATGTCTGACACAGTGTCTCCATCATCGTCATCATCACATCCATCCCCTAACTCATCAGGGTTTTTTAAGGTCTCGTCTGTGTTTATTTGATCTGTATTATATACCAGTGGACAATTATCTTCTTTATTCATTATTTCATCGTTATCGCAATTGGCATCAAGTGTTAAAATATCGCAATGAATCATAGAAGATACAGGTTTTTTTGTTTTAGAATAGCAGAAATGCAGACTCAATATGATCAGCCCCAGGATGACTTGCCTGAATCTGGTATAGGAAGATATTCCCATAGATGACTATTCGAGGATATAGGCTGAAATATCAATTATTTTATGCAAAACATGTGTAGAAAGTACAGCCTAACGGCATTGGTTATTGTAACTTTCAGGCAATTTTTACAATAACCAATGACATATCTTACACTACTTGTTAGATCCCCAGGGTAGGGGCCATGATTTCAGGTAGGAGGAAGGTGAGGGAACCGAACCGAACGACTACCTGAAATTTTCTGGACTGAATAAAGCAGTTTATCCCTAAGTCTATTTTAGAAATAAATTATCAAGGATTGAAATATGAAAAATAATGAACAAGAAATTTCAATTATACAGGAAAATCTGAAAGGAATAAAAAATCATATAATACGCAAGAGAGCATTATTCCTGATAAGAGCCTTACAATCGGGCAATGTTAAATTAACCTCTGACAAATTTGGTCATGCCCGACAAACATATTATTTCTGGATCAGAAGATTGAGAAAGACAAAGTATAATATGGAGGCACTTTTAGACATATCTAGAAAACCTAAAAGTAATTCAAAGTCTATAGACCAGAGCGTCATTGATCTGGCTATCCAAGTCAGAAAGGATAACTATAATGCAGGTGCTAAATTGACAACCCTATTATTAAAAAGGGATCATGGAATTGAGATACATGCTTCCACATTAGGATATATCTTCAGGCGCAAGAATATTTCCCAACAATATAGAATACCTCGAAAAAACAGCCATACAAAGCGTTATGCCCTTCAGGAGCCATTAGAGAGGGTTCAGACGGATACTGTGAACCTTGGGATAGTAGATAACAACGGGCATTCTGTGAAGGCCTATCCAGTTATAGATGATTGTTCACGAACTGTGGTGGTACACATAGCTGATGAACATAGTAACTATGAAGCTACCAATGGGATCAAAAAATTTGTGGAAAAATTTGAGATGCCACAAAAAATACAAACAGATAATGGAGTCGAGTTTACTTCTAAATATGTTTCCCAAGAGAATCCCAGGAGAAAAAAAAAGTCTGTGATCAGTGGCTTTGAAGAATATTTAAGAGAAGCAGGTATTGAGCATAAATTGATCCGTCCAGGAACGCCAGAGCTGAATGGTAAAGTAGAGCGTTTCAATCAAACCTTGAAGAGAGCCCTTGAAGGTAAAATTAAAAATGGAATGAGTATTATTGAGATTCAGACTATCGTAGATAACTTTGTGAATTGGTATAATAAGATCCGCCCGCACTCTTCATTAAATAACTTGACGCCATATCAAAGGTTCCATCGGAATAGAATGACTAAAATAGCTTCTTAATGTGTAAGATATGTCATTGGTTTCTACAACTTTCAGGCAATTTTTTACTTGACATGTGTTATTAGATCAAGCATATGGATTCAAGTATATTTTGTTCTTTAAGGAGGAATTTATGAAACTTATCTTTACAAAAGGAATAATATTTCTGTTCACAAGTCTTTTATTTTTATCTCATTGTAAGAGTGATCCGGCTCCAGGCCCAATGAATGGCAACGAGAGTGATCCGGCTCCAGGCCCAATGAATGGCAACGAGAGTGATCCGGCTCCAGGCCCAATGAATGGCAACGAGAGTGGAGAAACTCCAGGCATCACTTATGCACAACCAGATAACTCACGATTGCCTGATACGATCACACTTACAGAAGCCGACGCAAATGTTAAGTATGAATACATGATTTCTTTGAACACCCAGCCTTCTGATGATGTAATGATCCAAATCAGTCTGCCTGCCAGTTCCCCTGATAATTTGCAATTGAGCTCTGGTGGTGATACTGCTGACATGGCAAATGAATCCATCACCCTCACTTTTACCAACACTGATTGGAATAGTGCCCAAACGGTAACACTAACTCTTGCAGATGATGATGTAGCCTTAGGGAATGTGGATGTTACCATTGATCATGCCTCTGGCAGTAGTGATTCTAACTATAATTCTATTCCCGTTCATAATCTAATTGTTACCACCGAAGACAATGAAATGCCCACGGTAACGATACCGGCAACGTTGGCTATCGACGAAGGAAATAGTGGAGTTATAATGGTATCCATTAGCCATGAGCCAGCACAAAATGTAGAGATAACATTAACGAAGAATTCAGACGAGGCAAGCATATCACCTGATATTCTTACATTCACACCAGGCAATTGGAATGTTCCCAAGATGGCCACCATTACCATACAAGACAATGATATCTTAACGGCAGACAGAGACTTTACTGTGTCATACGTCGCCTCCACGATAAATGAAATGAACCCATATCATGGGGTCAGCATAAGCAATACAACGGTGACTATTGTAGAAGACGAAACTACATGTACCCAGCCAGGCGCTGGTGCCGAAACTGATTTTATCCCCGATATGCCCGGAGAAAATTATGGCGCTGGAAATCAATTAGATCCGCACATTATATGCAATGCAATGCAATTGCAGTTTATGAGTGACAACCTGGGAGCACATTATGAATTAGGCAAAGACATAGATGCTTCTTCTATTGATAATTTTATACCCATTGGAGGAGCGGATACAAGTAATTTCACAGGTACTTTAGACGGAAAAGGATTTATCATAAGTAATCTTATGATCAATATCAATCTTACCTCTGGCTTCTCTTATGCAGGCCTTTTCGGGACTACATCATTGAGCGCGAATATCAGGAATATTGGGTTGTTAAATGTGAATATTACTTCTTCTTCTTCTTCTAATACTTATACTGATTTTTCTTATGCAGGCGGCCTGGTAGGGAGTAATAGTGCCACTATAACCAATTGCTACTCTACAGGGAATGTTTCTTCTTCTTCTCCTAATGCTTCTGATTCTGCAGGCGGCCTGGTAGGGATCAATAATGATGATGGTATTATAAGCAATTCTTACTCTACAGGGAATGTTTCTTCTTCTTCTTCTATTGATTTCTTCTCTTCTGCAGGCGGCCTGGTAGGCTTTAATAATGGTAGTATAAGCAATTCCTACTCTACAGAGAATACTGTTGATTCTACTTTTTATACAGGCGGCCTGGTAGGGATCAATAATGATAGTGGTGGTATAACCAATTCCTACTCTACAGGAATTGTTTCTTCTTCTTCTGCTGATTCTTCTTCTGTAGGTGGAGTGGTAGGCTTTAATAAAGGTAGTATAACCAATTCCTATTATGATCAAGAGACTTCAGGGCCGGATGATTCAATAGGCACTGATTCAGGTACTCTTACATGTGTAGCCGGTTTATTAACTTCTGAATTCACCTCTCCCACAGAAATTTTTATACCTCCTATTGCTGAACCATGTGAGGATGATCCAGATACAACAATGATAGCAGAGCCTTTAAAGCCTTTCTTCAACTGGTATACTCCTTTCGACATAGATGGTGATTCTACACCAGACGAGGAGTCGGTTCGATATGATAGTAATAATGATGGAATGTTAGATGCATTTATATGGAATTTTGGCACCACGTCAGAATATCCCTTTATAGCCTCTATCCCCAAACGGCGGATGAGCAGGCGGTAAGAATGGCATCTGGTTTCTTACGTTTTTTAAATACTACCCTTGGAGAGCCTTCTGCTACTGACTTCGTATTTTTTTATGACATAACGGATACCGCCACGAATATTACCACTTCTGGTCAAAATGTGCAGGGCACTATGATAGGCAGTTATGTAATAGAAGATGCGGTGGATGCAGCCGGTGTTGCTTTAACTGGCACCGATCTGCCTACAGTAAATGCTTCAGGAGTGATCACCCTCCCAGCGTCTTTTGCATCCATGGCAAAGACGCTCCGTTCTGCAAAACATCCATGTTTTGCACCCAACCGATAATCTAACTACAAAAGTAAGCTGGGAATAAGAAAAAGAGGAGAAAAAAACCTATAACCGTAGGGCAAAGAAAAAAATGAATGTCCACTTTATGGGGTAAGGTCAGTCAATTTAATGCTTTCTTGCATATCTTCCTATTTAAAACTTAGCCGTTAATGAGTGAAATCAACAATCATGATATAATCACTAAAAAAGTTTTATCCAATAAAAAGTACGCTGTTGATTTCCTTAAAAATATCCTTCAGAGTAAAATAGCATCTAAACTGAACTTCAAAAAACTTAAAATTGAAAAAGGAGACTTTATAGACTCTGAAGGGAAAGAAAGATTTACAGATATTTTATACAGTATCCCCACACAAAAGGGAGGCAGGATTGGTATTTTTTGCCTGGTAGAACATAAATCATATATTGATAAAAACATACATGCACAGTTATTGCTGTATTTAGCAGGTATTTACAAAGTTAAAAAATACGCAGTGATCCCATTGGTTCTTTATCATGGTAAAGAAAAGTGGACAGTTGCCTTGAATTTTGCTGCTTCTCTTTTAATTCCTGATGAGATGAGAGATGAACTTAAGCAATATATTCCAGATTTTCATTATGATTTATTTGATCTTAGATCAGATAAAACAGACATTACTTATTTTTCTTTAGCTCTTCAGGCATTTCTTAAGAGCTTACAAGACATCTGGTATTTATCGGACAGGGAAAACCTTGAATCTCTTTTTAGGAATTACTTCAAACCTGTGTATAAGGGGAATGAAAAATTGCTTGATGATTTATTTGATTATATTATATATACTATCAGCAGGCTTGATATCAGGCTTGTGGTTAAGATTGCTATTAAATATATTTCAGAAGACTCAGGAGGTAAGATCATGACCATTGCAGAACAACTCGAAAAGAAAGGCATGGAGAAAGGCATGCAGAAAGGCAGGGAGGAAGGCAGGGAGGAAGGAATGCAGAAAGGCAGGGCAGAAGTCGCTTTAAGGCTTTTGACAAAGAATATTTCGATTGATATTATTTCAGAAACCACTGGTCTTTCGGTAGAGGAGATTGAAAAAATTAAGAAAAAATAATTGATCAACATATTGCATTTACTTTTTGAGGAGACCTTCATGATCTATTCTGTATACATATTAAGAACATTGAGCGGGATTATGAGAAATCCTTGAAGCGGCTATTTGATGCTCTCTGTTGAAAAATTCGTGAACTATTTTTCTATTTGACATACTTATTTAAGCTTATGTATTTGAGTTTATGCAGAATCTATCTGGCTTGATAGAAACATTTAAACGCAACCTTAAACAATATAAAAGAGCTTCGTATGATGAAGCAAATGTCAGGGTTGATTTTATCGACAAATTTTTTACCCAGCTTGGCTGGGATGTCAGCAATAAAAAAGGCTATTCCGAAGACTACCGCGAAGTGGTTAGGGAAGACAAAGTCATCATACAAGGAAAACCCAAGGCCCCTGATTACTCTTTTCGCATCGGAGGCACCCGTAAATTTTTTGTAGAGGCAAAAAAACCGTCAATTGACATCAAACACGCTGCCTCACCCGCCTTTCAGATCAGACGCTATGCTTACACCGCCAAGCTTCCCTTGTCTATTTTAACCGACTTTGAAGAATTCGCCGTATACGACACCCGCATCAAGCCACATCACAGAGACGATGCCTCTGTGGGGCGGATATTCTACTGCCAATTTACTGATTATGAAAAAGAATGGGAATATCTCAAAGGCACTTTTTCACAAGAAGCCATTTTAACAGGCAGCTTCGACAAATACATCTCTGACAAAAAACGCCAAAAAGGAACCTCAGAAGTTGACAAAGAATTTTTAAAGACCATAGACGAATGGCGGGTAGACTTAGCCAAAACAATCGCCAAAAACAATAAAAACCTGGAAACCTACGACATCAATTATGCCGTTCAGAAAATCATTGACCGCATCATTTTTTTGCGTTTTGCCGAAGACCAGAACATAGAAGAATACGGTAGCTTAAAGAAGTTTCTGGAAGCCAAAAATAAGGTATACCCCCAACTCGATGAGTTTTTTAAAAAAGCAGACGAAAAATATAATTCCAGTCTTTTTAAACCAGAGGAATATATCTCTAAACTGAACATTGAAGACAAAACCCTCCACTCTATTATAAGAGGACTTTATTATCCCAAGTGCCCTTACGAGTTTTCGGTATTGCCCATTGAAATTTTGGGCTCTATCTACGAAAAGTTTTTAGGCAAAACCATCCGCCTCACCGCGTCCCATCAAGCAAAAGTAGAAGAAAAACCAGAAGTACGCAAAGCAGGGGGCGTATACTATACCCCCCAATATATAGTAGACTACATCGTAGAGAATACACTAGGTGAAAAACTCAAAGGTAGAAAACCTGCTGATTTTGAACAAAAAACAGGGGGTAGGGTAAAAAAGTCACAGGCAGCCAAATCCCTGCCGGCACAGGTGAACGACGTTCCATTTTCAAATATCCTGGCCATTCTCGACCCTGCCTGCGGTTCTGGTTCTTTTTTAGTAAGAGCTTACGACTATCTTTTGAAGTGGTATCTTGGGCAGTACGCCAAAAAGCAGGTTCTGAATAAAAATATAAAAGACGGTAATATCTATCAAACAGGAGAGAATGCCTACCGTCTTTCCATTAAAATGAAACAAAAGATTCTGACCCGTCATATCTATGGGGTGGATATTGACCGTCAGGCCGTGGAAGTTACCAAGCTGTCTCTACTTTTAAAGCTCATGGAGGGGGAGAGTGACCAAACCTCCGCCGGTTTTTTGCGTTTCAATCAGTCCAGAATCCTACCCGACCTCTCTACTAATATTAAGTGTGGTAATTCGCTGATAGAGAGTGATTTCTATAAGGATAAAAATTTGTCACTATTTGGCGCGGAAGATATGCACAAAGTAAATGCCTTTGATTGGGAAGGCCCCGAAGGCTTTCCTGCAATCATGAAGGGGGTAGAGGTGCAGCAAGACTGGAAGACCTACCTTATTACATGGCCCACCTATGGAAGCAGGATCAGCGAAGAGATGGTGAAATACGGAACTCAAGTAAAAGACCCGGTGGTACTATCTTTAGAAAGCAGGCAGATCATCGCGGATGCTTTGTCAGAGAAGATTATCCGGGAGAGGTACAGAGTTTTGGCCTGCAATGTCCTTTCAGATCATGTTCATTGTGTCGTTGTCACAGCCCAGGAGAGTATCTCTGATATCATCCGAAACCTGAAGGGGTATTCCTCCTCTACCCACAACCGTATGCTTCAGCTTTCGGCTGTGGGTAGAGGCCGGCAGGTCAAACTTTGGGCGAGGGGTTCCAACAAGACGGAACTTTCAACAGAGAAATATGTAAAGAACGCTATTGAGTATGTCTGGAACAATCATCATAAGCATAGCGAAAAGTCCATCGACAACCGCAAGCTAAAGCATGCGGTTGTCGGTTATGACCAGGCATATCTGCCCGAGAAAATACCGGGAGGGTTTGATGTGGTGATCGGGAATCCGCCTTATGTGAGACAAGAAATATTGGGAGATACCTTTAAGAAGTATACTGAAACAAAATACAAGACATATGCTGGTACTGCAGATTTATATGTTTACTTTATAGAAAAAGGTTTGAATTTAATTCATATAAAAGGTTTTTACTCTATTGTTGTGTCTAATAAATGGCTACAAGCTGACTATGGTAGAAACCTTAGAGAATTTTTAATCAAAAAAAAAATTCATGAAATAATAGACTTTGGAGACCTCCCTGTTTTTAAAGGTGCAACTACTTATCCTTGTATTCTCAGACTATCTGGATCTAAACCAGACGATTTTAAAACTTTACAAGTAAAAACTTTAGGTCCTGAAACAGATAGAAATTGGTTAGCAGATACTTTTCAAAAGGAGTCTTATAAAGTTCACTTACAGCATCTTTCTAATAGAGGATGGTCTTTCAGCAGAGAAGCTGAGGCAAAACTTTTGGAAAAGATGATGACCAAGAATATTCTCTTAGAGGAAATAGTAAAAATTACAAGAGGCTTTAGGCCTCCTCCAGATAATTTAATAAACGCGAAAAACGCGAAAGAGAAATACCTTATTGGTAAAGATTTAAAAACTGCGTATCAAATTAGATGGAGTGGCAATCGTGTAGAATACATTGAATCCAAAATACATGAGAGTAAGAAATTAGATATTTTTAAAAGACCTAAAATACTTTTCCGAGATATTGGCCTAAGGTTTAATGCTTGTTATGATGAAGAAGGTCTATTATGTCTGAAGACAATATATTTCATTTATAATAGTAGTGGCAATCCTTATTCGTTAAAATATGTAATTGGTCTTTTGAACTCAAGTCCTATTCATTTTTGCTTCAAATCAAAATTTTCAATAATGCATATTAGAGGTGGTTATCTAAGATTTAGGAAACAGTATGTAGAACAACTTCCCATCCCCAAACTTGATCTCTCCAATTCCGCCCAAAAATCCCAACACGATAAAATGGTCTCCTTGGTCGACCAAATGCTTACCACCCAAAAGAAACTACATGAGACCACCTCGCCCATCCAAAAGAAGCAATACCAACAACAAGCCGATATACTCGATAAGCAGATCGACCAGTTGGTTTATGAGCTTTACGAACTGACGCGGGAGGAGATTAAAATTGTGGAGGGGGAGGGGTGAAGGAAAGGAAACTATAATCATTATGCGTGTAAATCTTCCCCCAAAATTACAGGATACTAATTCAGAAGTAAATTATATAGAATGTGACAGAATTGTCATTATTGGCGCAAATGGCTCAGGTAAAACCAGATTCGGTAGTCAACTACATAAGCTGAATCAGAACAATTCTTTTTTTATCCCTGCGCAAAGATTATTGGTTATTCCTGAATCTCTTAGTTTCACATCCCTAGAACAAGCAGAAAAAGATTTTTTTTCAGGGACAGTTTCGCAAACTAGCCACGGTTCTCGTTCGTCACGGGATCAACATCTTCCACATAAACACTTGATGGATGATTATGAAAATTTATTGAGATTACTTTTTGTCGAAGAAGCAAGCGTTTCTATAAAATATAAGAAAGCAAAAATGAATAATCAAACTGACAATAATCAGGCACCTGAGACAAAACTATATACCGTTCAACGTATTTGGGAATCTATAATAACTCACAAAAAGTTAGTTCTAGAAGAATTAAAAGTTTCACTATCTGAAGGCTATTCTGGATCTGAAATGAGCGATGGTGAACGATACATTTTTTATATTATCGGGCAGGTAGTCTTTCTCAAACCAAACCAAATAATAATTATTGATGAACCCGAAACTCATTTATATCCTGGGGTGGTAAAGAAGCTGTATGATCAACTAGAAAGCTATCGAGAAGATTGTATGTTCGTGTATTTAACTCATGATATTGATTTCGCATTTACTCGACAAAATACTGAAAAGATATGGGTAAAGTCTTATTCTGGAAGTGGTAGATGGGATTATGAAATATTAGAACCTAAAGAAGATATACCAGAAAAGCTGTACCTGGAGATTTTAGGCGTTCGGAATAAAGTTTTATTTATTGAAGGCAACGAAAGCAGCCGGGATTATAAAATCTTCAATCAGGTTTTTTTAGACTATACAGTGAAACCATTGGGCAGCTGTGAAAGAGTGATAGGGGTTGTAAATTCCTTCAATCAAGAAAAAGGTTTCCATAATATAGAGTCTTTTGGTTTAATTGATCGAGACAGAAGAAGTGATGCAGAAATAAATGAATTAAATAAAAAAGGTATATGGGTTTTAGATGTTGCAGAAATAGAAAATGTTTTTCTTGATCTAGAACTAGTATATGAAATAGCAAAGTTCATGGGTAAAAAAAACCTGGATGAAATCATAGATCAGATCAAAGAAAATTTATTTAATTTGTTTAGAGATCAATTAGAAAATCAGGCATACCTTCATTGCAAAGAGCTATTCAAGAAATCTTTGATTAGTATTAGTGAATGTTCTAAAAGTCGACCTAATGAATTATTTGATGAAATGGATAACAAATATAATTCTATTAATAAGCAGAAGATTTTTGAAGATCAAAAACAAGAATTTACAAGTTTAATTGATAATAAAGATTATGATGGTATTTTAAAAGTATTTAATTTTAAGAATGGTCTAATACCTAGACTAGAAATTTGTGATTTGTGCGGTATAACAAATAAACCTAGTCCAACCGAGGCTTTAGTTGAGCGAGTTATTGCATTACTTAAAAAGAATGATGAAACAAGTAATAAGATAAGAGAAATAATTAAAGGACGGATAAAAGGAAACTTGTAAGTTAGATCGACCAGCTTTTTTGTGCAGATAACTATCATAGAAGTATAAGAGGGAGAAAAGTAAAATGCCTGAGATCAGCCATTTCCTACAAAAGCAATCGGCAGCCAACGCCGCATGGATGCGGCGTAAACGGAGCGTTATCGACATGGATGCAAAACATGGATGTTTTGCAAGGCTGGTGCCTGGATTACAGGATGTAATCCGCCCAGCCTAATTTCCATGTCGATATAGCGGGTTTTTTTTCTTTGTTTCTTTCTTTTTCACAGGTAATTGTTCAATGATCTTCTGAAAACTTTCATTCAAGAGGCATGGTATCCATTCCCTACAAAAGCAATCGGCAGCCAACGCCGCATGGATGCGGCGGAGACGGAACGCCCTGTGACATGGAAGTCACAGCGCGTGGGTTTTTCTTTTGGGTGCTACCCGTTTTCTTTTTACAGAAAAAGAAAATGGGTAGCAAATAAATGGGTAGCAAAAATAAAGCAATTGAAATCAATCCAAACAATAGTTTTGATTTTATATGGCGGTACTGCGGATCAAATCCAATATTTCTGGATCAATGGTGATCTTTTTTTTCATTGATTCTTCTAATGGAATTGGATTAATTTTCCCCCCAGTCACTCCTGTAAAAACTTTATGCTTACCATTGAGCAGGAAATCGAAAGCAGCCTTTCCCATTTTAGAAGCATAAATTCTGTCATAAGAAGTTGGCTTGCCCCCTCTTTGGATATGCCCCAGAACTGAAACTCTTATGGGAAAATCTATTTTTTCTTTGAGCTTATTGGCTATCTCAAAGGCACCTCCCACTATATCCCCTTCGGCCACTACTATAATTCCAAATCGCTTTCCCATTGATCTTCCCCTTTTAACCCGTGCCACCAGAGAATCTATGTTAGTCTCTTCTTCTGGGATAAGAACATCTTCTGCTCCTGAAGCCAAAGCAACAGATAGTGCGATCTGACCTGAAAACCTACCCATTACCTCTACCAGAAATAATCTTTCGTGAGATTTTGCTGTGTCTCTTATTTTATCAATGGCATCAACAGCCGTTTCCACAGCAGTCTCAAAGCCAATACTATACTCGCTACCTGCAATATCATTGTCAATGGTAGCAGGAATACCGACTACTTTTCCAGGGTAAATTTTAGATAATTCATAAACCCCTCTAAAAGATCCTTCTCCACCCACCACACATATTGCATCTATCTGAAATTTTTTTAATATATCTGCTGCCTTTTGCCTGCCCTCTATTGTTCTAAATTCTTTTGAGCGGGAGGTTTTAATAAAAGTTCCCCCTTGATTAATGATCAAACCTACGTTTTGAAATTTTAGTGGTATGATCTTTTCTTTTAGCAACCCCTGATAACCATTTTGAATACCATACATTTCCACACTGTTTGCAATACCGGTTCTTACAAAAGAACGAATAGCGGTATTCATTCCAGGAGCATCTCCTCCAGAAGTAAGAATAGCCATTTTGGATAGCTTTGGATTTCCCATTAATTTAATCTTCTTTTTTATATTTCTTTTAAATAAGCTAAAATTTCGCTGGAATGATTTATAACATTTACTTTAGGATATCTCTTTATGATCTTTCCTTTTTGATCAATGATAAAGGTAGAGCGAATGATTCCCATGTAAGTCTTGCCATATGCTTTCTTTTCTGCCCAAACACCAAAAGCCTCTGTAATAGAACCTTTATGATCCGATAGAAGAGGGAATGGAAGATCATGCTTAGAAATAAATTTGCGATGAGATTTAGCTTCATCTCTGGAACATCCTAATAAATGGATGTCTTTTATTTTTTGTATTTGCAAATGATCATTTCTGAAATTTTTCACTTCTATCGTGCAGCCAGGTGTCATATCTTTGGGATAGAAAAAAAGCACCAATGGCTTTTCTTTATATAGAGAGTCCAGAGTTACTTCTTTATCTTCAGAGTCTGCATGACCATCTTTTTGGATATCCCCGGGGGTCACCAGAGTTCCTTTTAAATTCTTTGGTATATAATCGCCTTCGTTTAGCATAGGCTATTTTTAGTTGTAAAGTCTGAGGGTCACCTACTTTTATTGGATAAATAAAAATTATTATTGATCGGGCGAAAGTTTAAATCATTATTTTAAAAAGTATGATTAAAAATACTTGTCAGAAGATCTTTTCTTTTTAACTTTGCCTATTATATCAAGATGAATAAAAGTCTGTATAAATTGGATTATCTTTTACCTGTACTTGAAATATACAAAAAAGAAAATATATCCTTTTTTCAAACATATTTGGGTTGGTTTATTCTTGCTCTTGCCTGTATGGTAAATGGAATTCTTGGTTGGTGGGGTATAAATAAAAGTAATAGTTCCACAGAAGCATTGCAATTGATTTTCTACTCTTTTTCTGGAACGACCATGACTGCTGGGATATTGATAGGCATGAAACTCATATCAGAAGAAAAATCACTCGGAACATTAGAATTGCTTATAACAGCCCCTATCCATGAATCTCAAATCATATTGGGGAAATATTTTTCGGCTGTTTCCTTTCTGGTGATATTACTTCTGGTCAGTATCCCTATTCCTTTGATTCCTCTATTTTTTGGAGATGCTAAGATAGGACATATTCTATCTGGCTACATAGGGAACCTATTTCTGGGAAGTGCTTCTGTTGCTATTTCTCTTTTTTACTCTACTTTAAGCAGGGTGCAATTATTAACTGCGATCATGGCTGGTGCGAATCTTATATTATTTCTTTTATTGGGCTTTTTTTCACCATATCTTTCTTCACCCATGAAAAACATTGTAAGAGAATTCTCTTTATATTTGCATTATAGGAATTTTGAACAGGGAGTGCTCGTATTAAAGCATTTCGTGTTTTTCTTTAGCGTGATCATTTTTTACTTATATTTATCCATCGCCTCATTACAGTCTTCGCGATGGAGATAAATAAAAAGATGAAGATCAAATTAATGGAATGAAAATACTATGCTGGACTTCATAAAAAAGAATCTATCCTGGATATATGTAAGCAATTTTCTTCTGTTATTCGTAAGTAACATTTTTCTTACAGATTATCCTATTACTTTTAGGATTGCATTGTTCCTGGTAGGCATTCTATTCTTTTCGCCTATTTTGCTTTTTATTTTTGTAGGCAGCATAAGAGAATATTATCCTATTCAGTTAAGATCATCCCTATGGATCATATTTAGTTCAGGGGCTCTTTTTTATGTATTTTACTTGATCCAATTGGATTTTTTACTGGGGGGATGGATATCCAATGCAGATTCAGATGAACTGAAAGAAATTTTAATGGGCTTGGAAAAATTTTTTGGTATAGCCTATCTTGTTGTTTTATTAGCTCTGTTTATTTTCATTTCTCTCTTTCAGGCAAGTCTATCTGCGCTTAGATCTAATGTAAAAAGAGTGAATTATGTTAGAAATGTTGCTTTAAATTTGGGTTTCTTAATTTCTATACTGATTTCTTTGAACTATGCTGCCCAGTTAAGGCCATTCTCTATTGATCTAACCTCTATTGGAAAATACTCTCTTTCTTATCAAGGGGAAAAACTCATTAAAAGTATTGATAAAGAAGTAACCATCACCGCGTTCTATCCTTTTTTCCATAGACTCAGAAGAGAAGTTGAATTAATGTTGAATAGCATCGCTACGGCTAACTCTAAGATCAACTTCACCATTGTAGACGCTCTCGTAGACGAGGAGATTGCCAGGGCAAAGAAAACGGATAGAAATGGTAATATTATTTTTGAATCCATTGATCCTGATGAAATTGATATTGATCTAAGAGAAAAGAGTAAGACAGTCTATCTTGCAAAGGAAAAAGACCTAAAGAGAATGGAGGTAGAATTCATTTCTGCCATTTTAAGCATCACAAGGAAAAAGAAAACCATTTATTTTACTTCCGGTCATGGTGAGTATTCCGGAATAGGTGATTTTGAAGAACAGCTTTTGAGTATATGGCATAATAATCTGAAAGAATTCAATTATAAAGTTGAATATTTAGATGCTACCCTTGGCTTCCCGCCTGAAATTCCTGAAGATGCAGATGCTATTGCTATTATTGCTCCCCAAAAGGCATTTGTCTCTTCTGAGAAAAAGGCCCTACAGGATTATCTAAAAAATGGAGGGAATATATTACTTGCATTAGAAAATGAAAGGAATACGGATTTTTCTTTTTTGTTAGATATGTTTCAGATAGTCCATAAGAACGAAAGAATATTATCAGATAATTCTGTGAGAAGGGAAAATTCATTGATCCTCACTACCAATTATAATAGTCATCCTATTGTAGATTCTTTTATATATTTGAAAGATAGAGAGAAATTTACTATATTTCCTACCCCAGGACACTTCGAGCAAGATAAAAATTTAAAAAAAGAAATAGATGAATTTAAAATGACCTTTCCGATCCGATCTACCCCAAATACATGGGTTGACAAAATAGAAAATAATTTTAATGACCAAGGCAAAGAATATAAAAAAATCTTTAATTTGGCGGTTGCCTTATCTTTTGATGTGCCTTCAGCGGATTCCAGAAAGCAAAAAAAATCCAGACTACTTGCATTGGCAGATGCTCATTTTTTGACCAACCAGTTCATTGCATGGCCAGGCAGAAATTATGAACTTGCCATTAATTCGGTTAAATGGCTTTTAAAGGATGAAGCACTGAAAGGACTTGTGCCTAAAAGATGGGGTTCTGGAAAAGTAAAATTATCGCCTACGCAGGATGATATTTTATTCTATAGTGTAGTATTGATTTGGCCCATTTTAATCTTGATCATGGGAATCCTATATCTTAGATCAAAAGATCTTAAACTGCTCAAGAAAAAAAAGAAAGTGCCATCTAACTTGCATTAATTTGATATAGGTATCACCATTCAGAAAATTCCAATTGTTTTAAGTATTGCTGGTTCAGATAGTTGTGCCGAAGCTGGTATACAAGCGGATATAAAAGTTTTTTCTATTTTAGGCTGCCATGGTTTAACGGCAATCACATCTATAACGGCGCAAAATTCTTCTAAAATTGAAAAGATAAAAAATATATCTTCCGGGATGGTCTATCAACAGATAAAAACATTAGCCAAAGATATTCCTATAAGTACTGCCAAGACTGGAATGCTTTGTAATGCGGGTATCATAAAAAAAGTAGCCTCTGCCATAGAAGATTTTAAAATATCTAAATTGGTAGTTGATCCTGTGATGATTTCTACCAGTGGGTACAGGTTACTCTCTAAGTATTCTTTACGCACTTTTAAGAAAAAACTTTTGCCACTTACCTACATATTGACTCCTAATTTGTATGAAGCCGAAATACTATCTAAAATGAAGATAAATGATATTGATGATATGCAAAAAGCGGCGAGAAAAATACTTGCATCAGGCCCTTCCTATGTACTGATTAAAGGCGGGCATCTTGCTTCTTCATTTGAGGCAATCGACATTTTATATGATGGAAAAAAAATTCACAAAGTAGAATCTCCCAGAATACATGGAAAAAAACTGCATGGCTGCGGATGTTCCTATTCTGCTGCAATTGCAGCTTATCTGGCTAAAAATTACAGCACCCTTTTGGCGGTTAAAAAAGCAAAAAAATTTATTCACCATGCCATCAAGAATGCTTATAAAATTGGAAAAGATGGGATTATCTTAAATCAATTGGAATATTTTCTGGAATAACTCTTTAATTCTCTTTCCATTTCTTTTCTTGTGTCTCTTTCTTTAAGTACGCTTCTTTTATCATGTTTTTTCTTCCCTTTGCCTATTCCAAGCAGAACCTTCGCCACATGTTTTTTAAAGTATATTTTCAGAGGAATTAACACAAGGTTTGCTCCTTTCATTTTGCCTTCTAATTTATAGATCTCTTTTTTTTTTAATAGCAATTTTCTGGAACGCTTTGGATCATGATTAAAATAAGAGGCATTTTCATAGGGATCTATTTGCATATTTATTAAATAGACTTCCCCTTTTTTGATGATCGCAAAAGAATTTAATAGGTTTACCTTCTTTGCGCGGATGGATTTTACCTCAGTGCCCTTTAAAATAATGCCAGACTCAATTTCTTCTAAGATTTCATAATTAAGTCTTGCTTTTTTATTTAGAATGTGAATTATTGAGGAATTATTTTTCTTTTGACGCATGGAAACGAAAGAGAAATTTTTGTTTCAAAATATATTTAAGAATGCGTTTTTAATCCATTTTCATCTGGTCATTTCATTGGATCGTAGAAATGTTTTAATCTTTTTTAAGTTAAAACCTGGAATTTTAAAACCATAATTTATAATAAAACAAGACTTACTGGTGCTATTTAGATGGACCAGTCTATATATCATTTTTTTAGAAGCTCTGTCTCGATCTGTTTAAGTTGCTGCATGGCTTTTTCATATTGTTCTTTGTTTGGAGGCACTCCATGCCATTTATGATCATTCTCCATGAAATCAACATTTTTCCCCATTATAGTATCGAAAATAATTACTTTTGGTTTTTTATTTCTTTTCTTAGCCCATTCAAATGCTTTATCAATTTCTTCAATAATATGTCCGTTTATTGAGATCGCCATCCAACCAAATTCTTTGAATTTAGCTTCCAGATCTCTAATATCCATTATGTCTGAAATATACCCATCTATTTGAATATTATTATGGTCAACAAATGCAATTAGATTATCTGATTTATAATGAGCAGCTGCCGCGGCTGCCTCCCAGGTACTTCCTTCTTGGCATTCTCCGTCAGAAAGGGATACATAGACATTAGCATCGTTCTTCTTTAATCTAAGTCCCATAGCAACACCATTGGCTACTCCCAGGCCCTGGCCCAGAGATCCACTTGAATTTTCTACTTCGGGCATAAATTTTGTAGAAGGATGCCCCTGGAGTTTACTTCCTAATTTTCTAAAAGTTTTTAATTCCTCTACATCAAAAAAGCCAGCCAATGCCATACAAGCATAACGAACAGCACATACATGGCCATTACTTATCAAAAAGCGATCTCTTTTTCCTTTTAAAGGGTCTCTGGGATATAGTTTTAAATGCTTAAAATAAAGAAGTGTATAAATGTCTGCTAAACCTAAAGGAGCACCAGGATGTCCGCTTTTAGCCAAATAAACCATTTCAATCACCCTCTGACGGACCTGATTCGCTATAAAACTAAAATCAAAAACACTTCTTTCAGAAGGTTTTTTGACCATAATTGCATCCAGATGCTTCATATATCTGCATTTACTCACTAAAACAAAGTCATTTTGTCAATGTAAATAATTCAGTAGCTAATATCTCTTCCGTACCTACGGTAACCTTCTATAATGATCTATTACTCAAAATCATAAAAATTTCTTTACTTTTAGTTCCTTGAATATTTTAAGGATGTAGTGGTCCAATGCGTTGGTTCCATCTAATTTTTAATTTTTAAAGGAGAATTATGAAAATGATAGTAAAAGTTGTTCGAATATTGTTGGGGTTAAGTTTTTTTGTTTTTGGGTTGAATGGTTTTTTTCAGTTTATTCCAATGGAAGGGCCATCATCTGCAGATGCGAAAGCTTATATGACTGGTTTAGGCGCTTCAGGATATTTTTTCCCTGTGTTGAAAATAACAGAAGTGTTAGCAGGCATTGGTTTATTGTTGAATCAATTTGTTGCTTTGGCTTTGATTTTGCTTGCTCCCGTTACGCTGCATATTTTATTGTATCATGTATTTTTAGCGCCTGGAGAAATACTATTTGCTCTTTTTTTGGCCGGAGCAAATGCTTTCTTAGGCTTTTATGCATATAGATCCAGCTACTCTACTATATTAAGCAGAAATGTGGATCCTGATGCGTGATGATCTCTATGGTTTATAATTATATAAGGATCATATAAAAGCAGGCCTGGTTTATCATTACTACTATGGATCAGTATACACCAGACGATCCCGTTAAAATCACAAAAGATTCTTTTCCTCGTTCTAAAAAGAGATATGTGGCAGGGAAATTACATAATATAAGAGTGGCAATGAAAGATATTTTCATTGAAAACTCGCCTTCCTCGAATCAAAATGAGCTTAATAAAAAGTATCTCTCCGTATATGATACCAGCGGTCCGTATACTGATCCCGACGTAGAAGTAGATATAACCAAAGGCCTGGGTCGAATTAGAGAAAATTGGATCAGGGCCAGGGATGATGTTGTTGAATCAGACAGACACTTTTCAGAATACACAACGTCAGTAAAAAATTCTTTTCATAAAAAATCCTTCATCGCCAAAAAAGATATTGGTGGGAATCAAAATGTTACCCAGATGCATTATGCCAAAAAAGGAATTGTCACCCCTGAAATGGAATATATCGCCATAAGAGAGAATCAATGCTTTGAAGAAATGCAATCCATTCATGGAGAGCATTCCAGAATACATTCGGGTCAAAGTTTCGCATCAAATGTCAAAATAACCCCTGAATTTGTAAGAGATGAGGTAGCCTCTGGAAGGGCCATTATTCCTTCTAATATTAACCATCCCGAAAGTGAACCAATGATCATTGGCAGAAATTTTCTGGTGAAGATCAATGCAAATATTGGTAACTCTGCCATCACTTCCTCTATGGAAGAAGAAGTCGAAAAAGCAGTATGGGCTTGTCGCTGGGGAGCAGATACCATCATGGATCTATCTACGGGTAAAAACATTCATGAGATCAGAGAATGGATCATACGCAACTCTCCTGTACCTGTGGGAACTGTTCCTATTTATCAGGCATTGGAAAAGGTAGGTGGTAAAGCAGAAGAACTTACCTGGGAAATATTTAAAGATACTCTCATCGAGCAGGCAGAACAGGGTGTGGATTATTTTACGATCCATTCTGGTGTATTGCTTAGATATATACCATTGACCAGTAAAAGGGTTACAGGGATTGTTTCCAGGGGGGGGTCTATTTTAGCTAAATGGTGCTTAGCCCATCACAAAGAGAACTTTTTGTACACTCATTTTGAAGAAATATGTGATATAATGAAGTCCTATGATGTTGCCTTTTCTTTAGGAGATGGACTAAGACCTGGTTCTATTGCGGATGCAAATGATGCGGCGCAGTTTGCAGAACTAGAAACATTAGGAGAATTGACCAATATTGCCTGGAAGCATGATGTGCAGGTGATGATCGAAGGTCCAGGGCATGTACCCATGCATATGATAAAGGAAAATATGGATAAACAACTTTCTGTTTGTAAAGAAGCTCCTTTCTACACATTAGGGCCTTTAACCACTGATATTGCTCCTGGATATGATCATATTACATCTGCAATAGGGGCGGCCATGATCGGTTGGTTTGGTACTTCTATGCTATGCTATGTTACTCCTAAAGAACATTTAGGACTGCCAAATAAAGAAGACGTTCGGTTGGGAGTCATTTCTTATAAAATTGCCGCTCATGCAGCAGATCTGGCCAAGGGGCATCCTGTGGCGCAAATAAGGGACAATCTATTAAGCAATGCAAGGTTTGAATTCAGGTGGAATGATCAATTTAATTTATCCTTGGATCCTGAAAAGGCGAGAGAATTTCATGATGAAAATCTACCTCAGGAAGGAGCAAAAAAAGCCCATTTTTGTTCTATGTGCGGACCAAAATTCTGTTCCATGGAGATTACACAAGAAATAAGAGAGTATGCTCTTCAGCAGAAAATTACAGAAGATCAGGCTTTACAGAAACAGATGAAACAAAAGTCAAAAGAATTCAGTGAAAATGGCAATAAGATATATCTTTCTAAATGATCTTATTAGACAAAAACTTATATGGGCTCTGTTCAATTAAGTATAATTGAAGACGATTAATTTCATTGTTTAATTTAGAATCACACAATCATTTTCAAAAAGTAGATTATCATGGCGAACCCCTGGAAGAAAACAAAATAGATACAGATCCGATGGATCAATTTCATTCCTGGATAAATGAAGCCATTGAAAAAAAAATCCATCATCCGAATGCAATGGGCTTGGCTACAGTCGATAAAAAAGGGCGTCCTTCTTTAAGAATAGTATTATTGAAAAAGTATGATAAGAATGGCTTTATCTTTTTTGGTAACTATGAAAGCCGTAAAGGAGTCGAAATAAAAAATAATCCGCAGGCGGCCCTATCATTTCATTGGCCTCAATTAAGCAGGCAGGTAAGAATCGAGGGAATTGTTCGTAAAATATCAGCTAAAGAATCAGAAGAATATTTTTATTCAAGGCCAATTCATTTTCAAATAGCTGCTCTGGCTTCCCCACAAAGTAGGGTGATTCGGGATAGAAAATATTTAGAAGAAAGATTCATGACTCTATCAAAAGATAGTCCCATAAAGAGACCTAACCAATGGGGTGGCTGGATATTGAAGCCAGATTATTTTGAGTTCTGGCAAGGTAGGGAAAATAGGTTGCATGATAGAATTCAATATTCAATGAAAGGTAAGGAATGGATCATCCAAAGACTGGCCCCCTAAGTATTTTCTACACAATAAGTTTACTCTTTGAAAAGAGGCCACTTATTTCATCCATCTCTTGTGCTTTATTTCTTAGAACCATCGCAGCCATATTGAATTACGGTCCTGCAGAAATAGACGATCATAAGAATATTATCGCTCCCGCTTTAAAATTTCTGCAAACAGGCAGTCATCCTGAAGTGCCCCTCCTGAGATTCCCCATATTTCCTTATTTGTTTTCTGCCTTTATGTATCCGGTTCATTTTTTGGGAGTCAAAAACCCAAGATATCTGGTTTCTTTTGGCTATTTTATAATGGCAATTCTTTCTCTTCTGCAAGTATGGGGTATGTATAAATTAGGAGGACTGTATTTGAATAAGCAGAAAAGAAATATACTTACTTTCCTTTCTGCCGTTTATTTTTTATCTCCCTTTTTTAGTACCAGAATGTATTTAGGCTCTTTCGCTATCATTTCAATTACATGGGCATTTTATTTTTTAGGGAAAAGCGTTCTCAAAACGGAAATAAATCCCTTAAAAACACGATATATTTATTTGGCTGGATTACTATTCTCTTTGACCATTTTTTTTCGTTTTACATTGACTCCTCTCTATTTTTGTGGACTGTTTTATCTTATTTATAAAAATAAGAAAGAATATCCCCAAATTTTTTTCTATCTATTCGGAGGCATTACAACCATTCTATTAATGATATGCATAGAAATAGCTGCGGATAGAATTCCCTTTTCCACTTCTATCAATTTTTTAAGGCATAATTTTGATTCCCATATACTCCATAATGCCTATGGGGAAATGCCTTGGTATAGCTATTTAGGACTCATTTTTTCTTTATTCATATTTCCCATCTCTCTCATTTTATTCTGGCCATTTTTAATAGGAGGATTTAGGTTACGTTTCATATTCTCATGTTTTTTATTGATATTCTTATTACATCAGGCCATAGATCATAAATTAGAGCGTTTTTTGATTCCCCTTCTACCTCTTTTCTTTCTGCTTACCGTTTATGGATTACAAATACTTTCTCAAAAAAGATTTGTTCAGAACTCTTTTAGGGTATTTATGGTACTAAATCTCCCATTGGCTTTCTTGGCAGCTACAAATGGTTCTCAAATGGCAACCATAAACGGACTCATTGGATTAAGAGAGTTAGATGATGAAAAACATAAGATCGTAATGAATGTTCAGACCATTTCATGGGCTTATTATGGATATGATAAAACCATCCCGATACGGGCATCTTCTGCTAAAAATATAATTCAGATTGTAGAAAAAAATTTATGGAAAGATTTTTATTTGCTAAAATTTTTACACTTGAATGAAGATGATCTTTCCAAACTTTTATCTAAAAATATCCAGTGTCATAAAAAAAATGTTTTTGAACCTTCTTTCCTGGAAAAAATGGTGATCCGTTCTAATCCTGATTTTAATAATAGGCGAAGAGAAACAATATTATATCAGTGCATTAAAAGTAATTCTTGAAATTTTCTAAAAATTTGCCGAAGATCAATAAGGAGTATATATAATGAATTTCTTTTTTCATGTTATATTATTGATTTTACTTTTAGTCCCATTGGGAAGCAAAGAATATACTACCCAAAATACCCAAATACTTATTGATTGGGAAAAATATATGCTGAAGGCCTCCACAAAATTAGATGTGTCCAATAAGAGACATGGAAATAATTTTACTGATTTGAAGGAATATGCAAAAAAAGAAATACTGATGAATCTTAGTTCTTTTTTAGAAGATATTATTGTTAACGATAAAAAAAAGCTAAAAGATATTTTAGCGGTTAATAAAACTTTTATGCAAGAATATTCTGTTTTTATGGATGCTCTGGAACCATCTGATCATTTTTTGAAGGATGATCATATATATTTGCAATTTTTAATTTCTTTGACGCGAAAGAAAGGTATTGTAAATATTTTGCCTGTTCCCTGGGATACTCATAAATATACCGACTTGGAGGATGCAAAATATGTAGGAGAGGCCTATTTAAAAGCAGAAGTTTCTTCTTCTTTTAGCAAAAGTTTTGCCTCTGGCTTATATACTGGTTTAATTTTAGACCTAAGAGGAAATTTATTTCAACCTTCTTTATTGCCTAAAATTTATTCTGAAGATGGCAGATTATTTTATGGTGCTGCTTTCTTAAAAAGAAATATTGGAGTCAATAATGGTGTGGTAGTTTTTAGTAAAAGAATTGATTCTGAAAGAGTTAAAAAGAGGGTAGGGAGGTGGCCTTTTTACGCAGTAGCTCTTGGGGTAAAAGGAAAAATGAAAACAGATGCAGTCATCTCTTATGAGGATGCTGCAAAAATTTTAGGCCATAAAGATTTAATACAAAATTTATTAAATGCAAGAGTTGCATTAATTATCGATTAATTCCTTTTAAAACAGCGATCCGTGTTTTCCATGAAAAGAGTCAAATAAAAGACTTGACGTCGTTTCATAGCATATAAAATATTATTAGTCCCCAATCATAGCTTTGTTATTTTTGTATCTAAAAAGATCGATCTCTTTGAAATAGCCATATCGGAGTATAATATGAAAACAAGAACAGAAATGGATAGCATAGGAGAAATAGAAGTCCCGGAAGAAAAATATTGGGGGGCGCAGACTCAAAGGTCTTATCAAAATTTTAAGATTGGAAAACAAAAAATGCCAATGGAAGTGATCCATGCATTTGGTGTTTTGAAAAAAGCGGCAGCAATTACCAATCTAAAATGTAATGTATTGTCCAAGGAAAAATCTGATCTAATAGGCAAGGTTTGCGATGAGATCATAGAAGGTAAATTAAATGATGAATTTCCTCTGGTCGTCTGGCAGACTGGTTCAGGTACACAAAGCAATATGAATGTCAATGAAGTCATTTCTAACAGAGGGCATGTGCTTCATGGAGGTTCATTAAAAGATACCTCTAAAATTTTACATCCAAATAATGACGTAAATAAGTCTCAATCTTCTAATGATACCTTCCCCACCGCAATGCACATTGCCGCTTATAAATTGATCTCAGAAAATACGATCCCCCATTTAGAAAAATTGCTAGGCACATTTCAAAAAAAGACAAATGAATTTATGAAAATCATTAAAATTGGAAGAACTCACTTTATGGATGCAACGCCTCTTACATTGGGACAGGAATTTTCAGGTTATTCTTCCCAAATAGAACATGGAATCAGGGCACTTAAAAATAGCCTAAAGCATCTTTCTGAACTTGCTCTGGGAGGCACTGCCGTTGGAACAGGAATCAATACCCCCCCCGATTATGCTAATATAGTGGCAGATGAAATTAAGAAACTCACCCAATTGCCATTTGTGAGCGCTGAAAATAAATTTGAAGCACTTGCAAGCCATGATGCCATTGTAGAAGTTTCAGGGACTTTAAAGACATTGGCGGTGAGTCTAATGAAAATAGGCAATGATATCAGAATGCTGGCGTCTGGGCCTCGTTGTGGTATAGGAGAGATCACTATACCGGCAAACGAGCCAGGTTCTTCTATCATGCCTGGGAAAGTGAATCCAACCCAATGCGAAGCCCTTACCATGGTATGCGCCCAGGTGATCGGAAATGATGTGGCCATTAATGTAGGCGGAATGAGCGGCCATTTTGAACTGAATGTCTTTAAACCAATGATGATCTATAATTTATTGAACTCCGCCAGAAATTTAGGGGATGCCGTTCTTTCATTTCATGATAAATGCGTTGTTGACATACAACCTAATCTGCCTTTTATACAAAGACATCTTGAAAATTCTTTAATGTTGGTAACCGCATTGAATACCCATATTGGTTATGATAAGGCAGCTCAAATCGCAAAAAAAGCCCATAAAGAAGGAATCACATTAAGAAAATCTGCTTTAGCATTGAAACTTTTAACAGCAACAGAATTTGATGAGTGGATCGATCCCTCTAAAATGGTGGGTGAGATCAATTGAAATAAATGAATATGGCATTATTTGATTTCATCCTTTGGGGCAGAATGGTATGCCTATCCATTATTATCATTACCCTATTATTAAAAATTTCCTATGGATTTAGTTCATCTGGCGTTCCGAATACACTTGACAGAGATCAAACAAATACTCTATCCAATGTCCTGACAAATCCCTCTTTTATTTTCATTTTTTGTTTATGGATTTCTTTTTTGCTTCTGAATATTCTACTATCCTATAATATTTATTTCATAGACCGAACATTTTTTAGATACTTTCATTTCTTTTCTTTACTGATTTTTTCTATATCATTATTACCTTTTTCATTTATAGATAAAATATTTTTTAGACATACCACATTAAAAAAGATTACACTACCCGTCATTTTTATTGGATTTATATCGGGAGCCTTGTTCTACATAGAAACGAATCCTTATTTTTCGTATAAAGAAGAAATAAATTTTATTTCGGATGCCAATATTTTATTGATCATGATCCAGAGCTATATTTATTTATTTATTTTCTCTATGATTATAATGGTCATATTCTTACTATTTTCCCAAAAACACAGGTTTTTAAAAATATTTTATTTTTCAGGGATTACTATTTCTTTTTCATTCACAATGCTATTGGCATCCGATATTCTTGGATTTGAAATTTATGTTAATCCTTTTATATTGATGGTATTTGGATTTTTTATATTTGTTTTTTTTGCATTAATGTATGAGCCATCATCAAAAGAAAAATTCAGTCTTACAATGTTCTTTTATATTTTAATGTCCTCCATTGGTCTTTACCTTATCTTTTTTTCGGCGACGAATGAAATGCATCATTTCACTTATAAGAATGCCACCATTTCCACAGACGAGCAAAGAATAGAAAGAAAAAATGTAAACGGTCTATTCTGGTATAGTGATCTGCAAAAGGCAAAAGAGGCGGCTTCTCAGAAGAAGGGTCCTATATTAATTGAATTCTGGGCGGATTGGTGTGTCCCTTGTAAACATATGGAAGAAGAATTTTTTCTGAAGAATAAATTTGCAGATCTATCCAGAGAAAATTCTTTAACATTATTGAGCGTGGATATGACTTTTAAAGATGAAAAAGCAATAAAAATTGGAGAAAAATACAATTTAGAAGGATTCCCTACTGTCGTTATAACGGATGCGAAAGGTACTAAAATAGGAAGCCTGCTTGGTTTTATTTCAGAGGAAAAGAGTTTAAAAGAACTTAGAGCGATTTTAAAATAAAGGCATATAAATGAAAAGAACGAATTTTTCACCAGAATGGTTAAACTCATGGGAGAACCTGTTTAAAAATAGAAATAATGCTTCTATTATCATTGGATTCATATTATTATTCATACTCGTATTTGGATTCCTTTATTTAGGTTCCAGAAGGATTTTTTTTAGTGAATATTATCCGGTGACTTTCACCATGAAATTTTTGGAAGATATTGTACCCGGTTCAAAAATACGATTCCACGCTTCTTTAATAGTAGGCCAGGTAGAGTCTATTGAAAGTAATTTTCAAATTCATAAGATACATTCTAAGATCAAAAAAGATTTCTTCATCCCCAAAAAAAGCAGCAGGGTCTCTATACAAACATGGGGATATTTCGGTCAAAAGTTCATTAATATTACCATATTAGAAGGATTTTATCCAGAGGCTAAGACGTATGAAGAGTACAAACAAAAAGATGAGATATACTCTTCAAATGACCTAATACCAATTGACACTCCCGCTAATATCAGCAAGGCAATGCAAGAATTTCATTCGCTTCTTTCTGATGAAAATGAAAAAGAGAAAGGCATACTGTACGAAAAGCTATATGCAATAAAAAACATGATATCGAAAATAAGAAGAAATAAGTATCTAAAAAACTACTTTTGGATGAGATTGAGAAGATCAATGGCAAAGTTCAGAAGAGTTGAGATGCCTGAAGAATATACAAACTGGATTGATGAAGTGGATAAAGATATGCAAAATATATCAGAAAATATGCATATATTATTCCCCAAATTAAGAAAAATAACAGATCATGTTTCACGCTTTGTAGACTATAAAAATCCAGATCAAAAAAGAAGCAATGATCTACTTTATGATGAAGACTCTTACGATACATTATTGATATATTCCATCATTTTGAATAGAAGATTAAAAATATACAGGAAATCTCCTTACAAATTATTCTTTGAATAAAATTTTTATCTATTTTAACTATTCTTAGGGCTTTTAATGATGATCTAAAAGGCAGTTTACTCGAAGGATGAAATCATGCAAAAAAATTCAGATAGAAAAAATTCAGCCTATTGAAAGATTCAGGATATAATTTAAAAAAATATCTTTACGGCCTAACAGAACATCCAGCAGTATCTCATTTATCCTTATCTATAATTGGAAGGCATAATTTATGTTAAAGGAGAAACGTGTATTGAAAGCAAGAAAAAGGATTGCATTGATTGCACATGACAATCGTAAACAAGATCTACTCGAATGGCTTACAAAGAACAAGAGAAAATTACAGGAATTTATTTTCTATGCGACCGGGACGACAGGGACTATGGTGGAAAAAAATATTGGATTAAAAGTAAAAAAAGTTATCAGTGGCCCTTTAGGAGGTGATCAGGAAATTGGTTCTTTAATTGCTAAGAATTCTTTAGACCTTGTTATTTTTTTCTGGGATCCTCTTTCTGCCCAGCCACATGACCCTGATGTAAAGGCTCTTATTCGTTTGGCAGTGGTATGGAATGTACCCATTGCATGTAACAGAGCCACTGCCGATTTTATCGCAAATTCCAGTCTAATGCGTAAAGAATATAAGCGAGAAATTCCACTTGTAGTCAAAGAATATCTGAACGAAAGAAAGAAAATAAGCAGATCATCTTGAGAAACATAGAAGTAAGGGTATATTCTGAAAAAGAAGGCTTACCAAAAGAAAAGCAGTTGGCTTGGTATATTGCTGAATTAGCCTCTCAATCTCATAGCATAAATAGAAATTCACCCGAAGTAGAGATGGTGGGCAATCGTATTCTGGACAATGCTTCTGTTGCTCTGGCAGGCATTAATAGACATCCTGTAAAAACAGCCAGATGCCAGGCGATGGCCCATCCTAGAAAAGGAGGCGCTACTATCTTTGGGCTGGGAGAAGGATCTGAATTTCATGCCGAGTGGGCTTCCTGGGCAAACAATGTAGCAGTAAGAGAGCTTGATTTTCATGACACATTTTTAGCTGCTGACTATTCTCATCCAGGAGATAATATACCCCCTATCCTGGCTGTGGCACAGCAAAAAAATCGTTCTGGAAAAGACATTGTATCAGGTATTTTAACCGCTTATGAAATACATGTCAGCCTGGTAAAAGGTATATGTCTGCATAAGCATAAAGTGGATCATGTTGCGCATCTGGCTGCTTCTGTAGTTGCTGGGTTGGGAGCTCTCTTAAATCTGGATACAGAGACTATCTACCATGCGATCAACCATGCAGAGCATGTATGTATTTCTACCAGACAATCCAGAAAAGGACAAATTTCTTCCTGGAAGGCTTATGCACCCGCGCATTGCTGTAAATTGGCCATAGAAGCTGTTGATCGTTCCATGAGGGGAGAAAAATCTCCTTCCCCTATATGGGAAGGAGAAGATTCTATTATCTCATCTATCCTGGATGGCAAAGATGCCAAATATAACATACCCTTGCCCTCTGTTGCAGAACCATTAAACGCGATTTTAGAAACATATACAAAAGAACATTCGGCAGAGTACCAGGCACAAGCGTTCATTGATCTTGCATTTGATCTTTCAAAAGAAATTGATGATTTAGAACAGGTAGCAGAAATTATTATACATACGAATCATCATACTCATTATGTAATTGGTACTGGTTCTGGAGATCCACAAAAATTTGATCCAGATGCCAGTAGAGAAACACTGGATCATTCTATCATGTATATTTTTTCCGTTGCCCTGGAAGATGGCTTCTGGCATCATAGCAGAAGTTATACCCCTGAAAGAGCGCACAGAGAAAGTACCATCCGCCTTTGGAGAAAGATACGCACCGTCGAAGATCCAAAATGGACTGAGAAGTATCATTCTGCAGATAATTCTCAAAAAGCATTTGGTGGGCGCGTGGAAGTATTTCTAAAAGATGGTTCTGTGATAGAGGCCAAAAAAAAAGTCGCCGATGCACATCCTCTGGGCAATAGACCATTCAAAAAAGAACAATACCATGAAAAATTCATAGCCCTTGCAGATGGGATTGTAGAGCCAATAGAAGTCCAAAGATTCTTCAGCTTGATTGATAGACTACCAAAACTTAACCAGGAAGATCTAAAAAAATTGAACCCTAGAGTAAAAGAAAATATTTTAGAAAATATAACAAAAGATCAACAGATGGGTATTTTTTAGTTAAATCTTATCCTGGGGTCTACCAGTGTATAACTGATATCCGTAAGTAGCAGTCCAAGTATGTATAGAAAAGAGCCCAAAGAAACCATGCTCTGCACCACGGCGAAGTCCTGGTGTTGTATGGCTTCTATCATATAAGCCCCCAATCCTGGAATAGCAAAAAAAGATTCCAATAGAAGACTCCCTATGAACAAGAAAGGTAGATGCACCACAACGCTGGTCAATATAGGGATCATGGCATTTTTTAATACATGCACAAACAGAACCGTATGTTCTTTTAATCCTTTTGCCTTGGCAGTAAGTACATATTCTTTATTGATTTCTTCTAAAAAAATAGTTCTGTAAAACCGAATACTCCCCCCTAACCCACTTAGGATGGAGATCATAATGGGCATGGCTACGAATTTGAATGGATTCCCTGAAAGATCAAATCCTGAAATAGGAAATATCTTTAGCCATTTACCAAATATGAATTGACTAAAAATAATATAGAATAGCATTGAAATGGACATGGATATAACAGCTAGAAATACCCCCCATCTATCCAGATTGCTTTTATGAAAAAAAACCAGTATCATCGCAATAAAAACGTTTAATAAGAGCCCTAAAATAAAGGCTGGAATAGTGATCAGCATAGATGGTAAAATACGCTTTAATATTTCATTTCCGATATTCTTACCATTTTCAGATTTCCCATATTGAAAAAAAACCATTTGTAAAGACCTGGTATAAAATATTGTATTGCTGAATTTCTCCGTGAGAGGTATGTCTCTTTTATATTTTAAGATCATTCTATGAGTAGGAGCCGGAGCATCACATAGAAAGGTAATTTCCAGCACAACTGTTTTGAAAGAGTTTTCTTTTTCATACGATTCATCTGGAAGGATCGTAAAACCAAACTTTTCCGTTCCAATCTCTGCAGGCCTATATATCTTCCCATTTTGAAATTCATTATTTTCAAATTTAATTCTATCCATATCTGGAAGCTTCAGGGATACCTCTCTTTTAGAAGCCAGCTTTTTGTTCTTAGGTGTTTCTAACCATATTTCAAATTCTCCTGGAGATACATTTATTTTTTGGATATTCTTCTTTTGAAGAGCTTGTATAGAGGATATTGTTGTCCAGCCGCTATTCCAAAAATAAGGATAATTCAAAGAATGCTCTCTTTTCCAGCGATCAATTTGCTCTGGTGTGGATCTTTTTGCACCTAAATGAAGCCTCGCCATATCATCTGGAGTATTCACGAAAAAGAAAAGAGAGAATACAATTATATTCACCCCCAGAATAACGGGAATGGCATATAATACTCTCCGTATAATATAACTGACCATGAAGATTATAAGGATATCATAAAATTAGCCTGGCATCATTATTTTTTATAAATCCCATAATGTAAGTCTTATTTGTAGAGATATAAGATCAAATAGTTTTTCAAAGGTTTTTACTGAAAATCTTCATGTTGCGAAAATGCTTATACGATTTTAATCTTGAAGGTATCCTTTTTTAAAATTTTGTTTTTGTATTAGCAAAGAATCGGCTTGACGTGTGCAATAAATTATATAAATATCCCAACCAGGAAACTTGAATTTTTTAATATACATCTAAATTTAAAGAGGGGAACTATGAAAGTTGGAAATATAATAAACAAATCAAATAAAATTTTCTGGATATTAATATTCTTATTGTCAAGCATTTGGAATATTTCTTGTAATTTATTTGACACAAGTCCCTGGATATGGGAAATTGAAGGGAATAAGGTAACTAAAAAGCAAGTGGAAAATTCTTATGAAGGCTACCTTTTTTGGTGGGCATTACAGTTTAATACGACTCCCGAGCAACTCAAAGAAAAGATCAAGACAGTGGATGACCTTGAAGAAGGCAAAGAAAAAGAAGTTCTGAGTCAACTTAAAAAAGAAAGGTTTTTAATGGGTAAAGGCAGGGAGGCTCCTATTCTTAAAAAACTGATATTGGTAAACATGCAGGCAGAAAAATCTGGTTTTCTGGAAAGAGAAGATGTACGTAAAAAGATTGATTTTATGAATCAATTTTTTACCTATAATTTGTATATGATGGATCGGGTTAAACCAGATGAGATTGAAGTAACCAATGCAGAAGCCATATCTCATTTTGAAGAATTAAGAAAAAATAATCCTCAATACAGGTCTTTTCCTATTGTGAAAGGCAGGGAAGCGGCTAAACAGCAGTTGTTCATGCAAAAAGTATTGGGTAAGCAAGAAAAAATATTCACCAATATTTTAGAGGCTTATAAGATTCGCCAGAATCCTGAAATAGAACTGGCCAAGATTTTAGATTCAAAAGAAGAAGAGACTAAAAAATCTGAAAAAGAAAAAGATACTGAAGAAGTCCCTTCAAAAGAAAAACAAAAGACTAAAAAATGATCATTGGTGAATATGTCACCCTCCATTATAGTATTATTCGTATTTGTTTTTTATTTTTTAGGGTATAAGTTCTATTCAAAATTTTTAGCCACTAAAATATTTGAACTACGAAAAGATGCATTAACCCCAGCGCATCGCTTGAAAGATGGCGTAGATTATGTTCCTACTCCTCCTTTTATACTGTTTGGTCATCATTATGCAAGTATAGCCGGTCTTGGACCCATTTTAGGCCCGGCGGTCGCCGTTATTTGGGGTTGGCTGCCAGCCCTATTGTGGGTAGTTTTTGGAACATTACTCATCGGTGCGGTACATGATTTTTCGGCCTTGGTTCTATCCATTCGCAGCAGAGGCTTATCCATTGGCACCATCACAGAATACTTGATAGGCAAAAGGGCAAAATTACTCTTTCTTTTGATCATCTTCTTTCTGGTTTCTCTAGCCATGGGAGTATTCGTGCTGGTTCTGGGAAAATTATTTTCTCCAGCTGGTTTCCCCAATGTCGTCATTCCTTCTACTTTTATCATACTAATAGCTCTTTTAGTAGGATACCTATCCTATAAAAAGAAACTCCCCATTAAGTATTTAGGAAGTATCGCCTTCATTTTTGTTTTGCTTTCAATATGGTGGGGACAACAAAAAGAAACAATGGAGATGTTTCATTTAGCCGACTCAGTCAATGCGCCTTCTGCCAGTTTTTGGAATTTTATCATATTAGTTTATGCTTTTTTAGCCAGTGTCTTTCCTGTATGGCTTTTATTACAAAGCCGCGATTTTTTGAATTCTATTTTATTGATCTTAGGAGTATTCCTATCTTACCTTGGCTTCTTTTTAACGGAGACTCAATTTTCAGCACCCATGTTACAAGTCTATCCTAAGAATGCTCCCCCCCTTTTACCATTTGTATTCATACTCATTGCATGTGGATCCATTTCAGGATTTCATGCTCTGGTATCCTCAGGAACCAGCTCCAAACAATTGAATAAAGAAACAGATGCAAGATTAATTGGATATGGCGGGATGATAGGAGAGTCTCTCTTGGGATTGATCGCCATACTGGCTACAACCACCGTTTTTGAATCACAGGGCTTATGGAAAGAATCCTACGGAGACTTTCTGGCACTGGATCTAGGCAGGAAGGTAAACTTATTCATTACAGGAACGGCTTCTTTTTTGGCTTCCATTGGAATTGCAAAAGAATTAACAATTGGTTTTGTAGCATTCATTGTGGTAAGCTTTGCACTGACCAGTTTAGACTCTGGGACAAGATTATTGAGGTATAATATAGAAGAACTAGCAAACTTCATAAGTTTAAAAAGAACCAAACAGATCATTCAAAACAGATATATTTCTTCTTTCTTGGCAGTATCCGCCATTGGTTTTTTTGCCTTTTTTAAATCAGGAGATAAATCTATAGGGCAAATAATATGGACATTATTTGGAGTAACGAATCAACTACTTGGCGCGATTGCTCTATTATTGGCTTCTATTTATCTTTATTCCAGAGGAAAAAACCCCCTATATACATTGATTCCAATGATATTCTTATTGATCGCCTCAATATATTCTATGTTTTATAAATCGATTGAGTTTATTCAAAAAGATGCAAATATAATTCTTTTATTCATTAGTATCTCTTTAATTATGATGACCTTCTGGCTATTGCTAGAGTCTATTTTAGCCATCAAAAAATATAAGAATCAAAAAAATACGAAACTAGATATTTTATTGGACCATAAAGATGATAACCAAGAAACATAAATCCAACACCTCTCAAAAAACCCCAACTTTTTATATAGAAACCTATGGTTGCCAAATGAATAGCTATGATTCCATGATTGCGTGTAGTATACTTTCTAAGAATAAAGCGATCAAGGTTAGCCGACCGGAAGAAGCGGATATGATATTATTAAATACATGCGCTATAAGAGAAAATGCGCATACCAAGATATATAATCGTCTTCGTTCTTTAGAATATTTGCATCGAAAAGGTGCTAAGATCGGTATTCTGGGTTGCATGGCCCAAAATTTGAAAAAAGATATTTTAAATCAATGCCTGCCAATTGATTTTATCATTGGCCCTGATTCTTTTAGAAATATTCCTGAATATTTATATCCCAGAGAAAATAAGGAACAAGAAAAAAGTCATTTGAAGCTTTCTAAAACAGAAGTGTATGAGGATATTGTTCCCAATGTAGACCAATACTCTAATTACAGTAAGAATTCCATTACCGCATTTATTTCCATTCAGCGCGGCTGCGATAATTTTTGTTCTTTTTGCGTGGTCCCCTTTACAAGAGGAAGAGAACGCTCCAGAGATCCAGGTTCCATTATAGAAGAAATAAAACGACTTTCTACTTCAGGTTTTAAGACCGTTATTTTACTCGGTCAGAATGTAAACTCTTATCAATATGAAGATAAGGATTTTTATTCCCTGGTGGAACAGATTTTGAATAAAACGAGTATAGAACGAATATATTTTACTTCTCCTCATCCAAAGGATTTTCCTAAGAAATTGATCGATTTAATGGCCATAGAACCCAGATTTTGCAACCAGGTACATGTCCCACTACAATCTGGTTCAGATGAAATCCTGAAAAAAATGAAGAGAGGATATACGCAAAAAGAGTTTCTGCAAATCATCCAATATATCAGAGATAAAGTCCCTGATGTTTGTATCAGTACCGACATTATCGTTGGTTTTCCAGGTGAAACAGAAAAACAATTCAAGGAGACAGTTAAGGTAATGCAAAAAGCATCCTTTGATTCTGCATTCATGTTTGCCTATTCTGAAAGAAAGAATACTCTTGCAGAAAAAATATATGAAGATAACATTCCCTGGGAAACGAAAAAGAATCGTTTAGAATGTATCATAGAGGAACAGCTCCAAAGGTCTTTAAATAGAAATCAAGGTTATATAGGAAAAGAAATTGAAATAATGGTAGAAGGCACTTCTAAGAGAGATGATCTTCAATTTAAAGGATCTATGACAAATGGCAGAAAAGTAATTTTTAGATCAGATAAAAATCTACAAGATATTTTGGGTAAAGTAATACAAAGGAGAGTTGAATCTGCTAACAGCAATACCCTATTTACATAGAAATAGTCCAAACCATATAATCAATATAAAAAAGAAAAAAATTATCCTCAATAAAAGTATCTTGAATTTTGCTAATGTACTTTCTTCATGTTTATTTTTTTTATATTATCAAGGAGCTTAGTATTACCTTTGATCGATATATGTCCGTCCCAATTACCACTAAACACTTGTATTCTTCCTTCATTGATGCTATTTCTCAGTTTTGGATTTATTGGATCTTTCATCATATTTCTGGCAGATGCATAGGCCATTTTCTCGATATTCTGTTTTGAATTATACTGTGGAGTAGAAGTTTCTTTAGAAGCAATAAATATGGGCCGCCTTTCAATAGGCTGGATATTTTCATCAACAGGATCGGCTACATATCTTAGCATTCGTCCTGAATATAATTGGCTCAAACGGGTATAAATATTAGTCTCACATTGGGTAAAGATTCGAGGTTCGGCAACATAATCCATTATTCTGTTTATGGTATTTCCCTGTCCAGGCACATAATCGCAGCTCTCTTCTTCAAATGAATGATATAAGCCAAAATAATGCCCTAGCTCATGCGAAATTGTGCTTGCTAAAGAAAATATCCCCGGGTCGAATGCAGGGAGAGTAGCCTCAGGCCTTATGCTTTGGAGACTATGGAAAAATCTTTCCCCAAGACCCACTGTATATCTATGGGCGATGCCTATATAATATTGCTGATATCTGGAATCTGGAGATTGTATACTTTCTTCATTGCCAACAATGCTTACACCAGAAACTCCATTTGAATTTGTTCCGCATGGATCTACTTCATTGACAAAATAAATACGTACATTATCTGGATCAACTTCTACTGTCCCTTTTCTTTCTTCACCTTTTATATCTGTTAGCGTAAATTTGTAATTTGTATCAAAATCACCTATGTAACATTTATGAATACAATTTCCTGGGGGATCTTCAAAATTGGGTGGACAAGGCTCCTCGGATGCGTCGGCTAGGATAAAGCGTCTTTCTTCTTCGACAAAAATAAAAAAAGGAAATCCATCATCATTAAGAAAACAAGGTTTGAAGAGTGAATTATCTATATGGGGTTGTTCTTCCTCAGAATTATCTGGAATGGGAGCACAGTCTTCTTCGATAGGCGACTCTATAGTAGAACTCTCGTTTTCCCTAACAAACGGTTTAACATGCGTATTTGATAAAACAGGAAGATCAGGAACTTTTCTATCTTGGTTTTGAGAAACAAGAAAAACTCTTATCTTACTAGCATCAAACTCCATTTTTACCTGTGATTGTAAGATACCGACTGAATAAGAGTCATTAAAAAAAGAATTCAGTATATAATTGACTACATTAAAATCTTCTTCTCCATCATTATCATAGTCTGGGGCCCTAAAACCATTTTCCCCTCTAAATACATACATATCAAGATCAGGAGTGGATATCTCAACCTCAATATCTTCCAGATTATTGATGCATGAGGAAATGATGGTGATCAATAAAGAGAATATTATATATTTCATAATATATTTTATCAAGTTTATATCATAAATATCATAAATGGGATCTTGTCAATTACTTTTTCTTAGACTCAAAATACCAGTAATTCTCTACTATTTTTTATAAAATAAGTTTCTAATTTTATGGATCATTATGCAATGCGCCTGTAAAGAACTTTTTGATAGAGCTCAATATTTTATAAATTCCTTGCGGGAGATCAATTCTGGCTTTTTCGCAGATATTACAGGTAAAAATATCATATTCATAAAAAAATGTTTACAGTCTTCGATAGATATATTTTACTGCTGTTAAAATGGGTTGTTTGGTAGCCGCGCGGCTTCTTTATGAAGAGTGAGGAAAATCGGACACCATGGGGCAAAAAGACCAGAGAAGTCTGGACCAGGCTGCAGCGCTTGGTGGAAAGTGCCGCAGAAAACATACCGCCAGACTAGCGTTTGGTAAGGGTGAAAAGGCGGGGTAAGAGCCCACCGCATCTACCGAGAGGAAGATGGCATGGTAAACCCTCTTTGGTGAAAGTTCATGTAGTCCTTAGATGCCTCGAATGCAAAATATTTTTATTTTGCAAAGGACGGGTGGAACGAAAAATGGGATATGGTATAACATATCCATAAGATAAATGGCTATCTTCTATTGTTTTTACAGTAGAAACAGAATCCGGTTTATGAACAACCCGCTGCCTTTTGAAATAGTATTTGCTTATTTTTATTCACCAAAAATATCTTAAGATAAAAAGATCTGTCGGATCATATTGAACATGATAGAATACAACATAGTAATTTTTTATAGGTGGATCACTACCCATAAAGAATTCTTTACTTTTTATTTCATGAGGCCGAAATTTAATCATTTCACAATATGTTTGAATAGAATAATAACAAGTATCAACTCATTGATCATGGGAATATTTTTACTTATTTTATTATTGTTCATTTTGCTTCCTACCCAATTGAATACCGAAGTAAAATATAAAACCAACTGCGAGAAGGTAGAAAAACGTAAAGACAAAATAATTAAATATGATTGTGGTGAACCTGATGATGATCGTTACAAGAAAAGTATAGACCATTTGATAAACGGGAGAACGGTTAAAAGGGAATATTTTGACTATACCCCTGTGGATGGCGGAAATTTTAAGAAAAGTATAATCTATTATAGAAACGATGTTATTTTCAGGATAGAGCTTTTTGGATATAAACTTCCCAGTGGTAATCATTATAAGAAAGGAATACAATATTTTCAAAATGGTAAAAGAATCAAAGAAGAGTATTTTGACTTTACCCTTATAAGTGGTGATCAATATAAAAAACGCATCGTTTACTACAAAAATAAGGAAATAAATAAAATAGAGTTTTTTGATTATTCATATCCAGATGGCTCTAGTTCCCAAAAGATCATACAATATCTTAAAAAAGGTCAAATGATCAGATTAGAAACTTATAATGTCAACCGTCCAAAGCGTGGAAGCTATAAAAAGGGCATAAAAGATTTCAATAATGGTAAGTTGGTACGATCAGAAACATTGGGTTTTACTTTTGATAATGGCGAAAGTTATAAGAAACGCATAGAATATTTTAAAAATGAAAGGATAATTAGATCAGAGATATTCGACTATATTTTTGCGAAAGGAGGTCATTATAAGAAGCGGGTCCGCAATTTTAAGAATGGTAGTTTAAGTAGGCAAGAAACTTTTGACCGCACTTATTCTGATGGAGATTATTTCAAAAAAGCCATAATACACTATGAAAATAAGCGACATACACATACTTTTCTATTGGGTTATAAAACCAAAGGTAAGACATATAATAAAGTCACAATGAAAAAAGAAAAAGGCAAGAGGCTTTACTACCACAATGGAAAATTGATCAAAACAAGGGTTATCCCGAAATGATCAGAATACCAAAAAAAATTCTTTACAGAATAAGTTTATAAATTATAGCATTTACTAAATTGGCAAAAAACTTATTTGGCACAGATTTAAAGCCTTGTTGCTTTGACCCTCTAACAGGTTTTTACAGAGACGGTAGCTGCAATACTGGTTCTGAAGATGTTGGGATGCATACAGTATGTGCAAAGGTAACAGATGAATTTCTTTCTTTTTCAAAATCAAGAGGGAATGATTTGTCTACTCCTGTTCCTGAGTTTAATTTTAGAGGCCTAAAATCTGGTGATAAATGGTGTTTGTGTCTCTTAAGATGGATAGAAGCCCTTGAATCTGGAATGGCCCCCTTGATAGATATGGAGGCCACTCACATCTCCGTTTTAGAACATGTTGAATTAGAAACACTCAAAAAATATGCCCTCAATTCAGATTGAAATCAGGATCCTATTATTAAGAGAGTTTCTTCATTTTTAAGATATCTATTATTCACCCTATAGAGGGCTTATGATCCCACCTTAAAATCCACTTCCGATCCAGAGAGAACAGCTCTAAAAACGGAGTCCTCCTTGTAGTCGCCTTCTAGTATTTTCTTGCTAAGCGGGTTCATCAGCTTATCCTGGATGACCCTAAGCAGAGGTCTGGCCCCATAAACAGGATCATATCCCATATCCACTAAGGTTTGTTTGACTTTTGGATCCACAACAAATCGTACTCCTTTTCCAGCCGCCTTATGCAATATTTTTGCTAATTGAATATCCAGTATCTTTGAGAGTTGCTCCTTTTGGATCGGCTCAAAAATGATCGTTTCATCTATTCTGTTCAAAAATTCAGGCTTAAAAAAACTGCGTAAAGATTCTAATATTAATTTATTTCTTTTCTCCGCAGGAAGATTTTCTGCAATATGCTGTGAAGCCAGATTGGAAGTCATGATAATGAGTGTATTTTTAAAATTCACATGCCTTCCTTTTGAGTCAGTTAATAGTCCATCATCCAGTATCTGAAGAAAAATATTAAAAACATCCGGATGAGCTTTTTCAACTTCATCGAATAGAATCACGCTATAGGGTCTTCTCCGAACGGCCTCTGTTAATTGACCGCCTTCATCATGACCAATATATCCTGGTGGAGAACCGATGAGTCTGGCTACAGAATGTTTCTCCATATATTCCGACATATCTATCCTGAGTAAGGTCTTTTCATTATCAAATAAAAATTCTGCCAAAGATCTGGCTGTCTCTGTCTTTCCCACACCTGTTGGACCTAAAAAAATAAAAGAACCGATCGGCTTATTCTCAGAAGAAAGGCCAGCCCTGTTGCGACGAATGGCTTGTGCCACTGCATTAAGAGCATCATCCTGTCCAACGACTCTCTTTTTAAGGATTTCTTCCATTTTCAGTAATTTTTCTTTTTCACTTTGTAGCATCTTACTGACTGGAATGCCAGTCCATTTAGAAACCACATCGGCTACATCTTCCTGAGAGACCTCTTCTTTCAACAATCTGGAATTTTTTTCTTTCTCTTTCAGCTTCTCTTCGGCTAGATGCATTTTCTTTTGAAGTATAGGCATCAACCCATACCTGATTTCAGCCAATCTGTTCAGATTGCCTGTCCTCTCTTCATTTGCCTCTTCTACTTTCAGTAGGTCTATTTCTTTCTTGATCTGGTTGACCTTTTCGATTTCTTTTTTTTCTTCATCCAGCTTAATTTTCATTTTTTGAAAATTTTCTTTTAGATCGGATAACTTTTTTTCCAGAACCTCTGATCGGGCAACGGATTCTTTGCTTTTATCCGTTTTTAAGGATGCCTTTTCAATTTCCAGGGAACGTATTTTACTACTAATGGATTCCATTTCCGAAGGCAAAGACCCCAATTCGATTCGGATCTTAGAACAGGATTCATCAATCAGGTCAATCGCCTTGTCTGGTAAGAAGCGGTCGCTTATATATTTTTCAGAAAGATGAACCGCAGAGTGGATCGCCTGATCGGTGATCCTGATCCCATGATGTATTTCATATTTTTCTTTTATCCCTCTTAAAATAGTGATCGTGTCTTCTATGTCCGGTTCTTTTATGTAGACCAATTGGAATCTTCTCTCCATGGCGGCATCTTTTTCGATATGTTTTTGGTATTCTTGCAGTGTAGTCGCCCCGATCAGCTTTAGCTGCCCTTTTGCCAGGGCTGGTTTTAATAGGTTGGCAGCATCCATAGCGCCTTCCACTGATCCAGCACCCACAATGGTATGTATCTCATCCACGAATAAAACGATCTCTTGTTCAGAAGATATAACTTCTTTTAAAACTGCCTTTATTCTATCTTCAAATTCACCCCTATATTTTGTCCCTGCTATAAGGCTCCCCATGTCCAGATTGACTATGGTCTTATTCTGGATCGTTTCCGGGACGTCTTTATTGACGATCTTATCCGCCAGGCCTTCTACAATGGCAGTCTTACCCACTCCTGGTTCTCCGATCAATAGTGGGTTATTCTTTGTACGTCTGGAAAGTATTTGAATGGTACGGCGTATTTCTTCATCCCTCCCAATGACAGGGTCTAACTTTCCCTGCATCGCCAGTTCATTCAGATTCTGTCCGTATTTTTCAAGAGCATTGAATTTTCCTTCTGGATTGTCGTCTTCCACTCTTTGAGCGCCTCTTAATTCAGAAATAGATTTTTCTACATCTCTGCGTGTCAATCCAATTTGTTCTACTCTTTTTTTTGCCATGAAGCTACCATTCAGATAGGCCAATAATATATGTTCTAATGAAACATATTCATCATTCATACCATTTGCTTCTGAGGAAGCTAATTGTATCAATTGATTGAAGTCTCTGGATGGTCTTTCTGCATAAACAACATCCCCTTCTACGGCAGGTATCTTATTCAATTCTTGTAGAATTTCATTTCGGATCTGCTCCACACCAATAGCCAGTTTCTGCGCAATCTGATAAGGAAGCCCTTCCGGGTCTGTAAAAATACTATAGAACAGATGCTCTGATAGAATTTCTATATGCTTAGACTCCCTGGCTAAATTCTGCGCCTCTGAAATAGCGTTCTGTGTCTTCATTGTAAGTGAATACATAAGTTTTTACCTATTTTTTAAATAATTATTAGCACTCATGTAATATAAGTGCTAGCATTTTATATATCTGAGTGCTATATTTAGAATAACTGATAATTTGTAAAGCATAAAAAATACTTAGCAGCCTTATTTATGGGGTAAGCTCACTATTGGGTAAACAAGAAATTTTATCGTCCTATTTCTCTTGAACGACCTCTAGTCTTTCGGCTTGTCTTTTTCTGGAAGAAATCCAGCCAATGGAAAAATGGGATAGCTTCTTTTCTTTTATATGTTCCATCATTATTTCATACTGCTGAATGAATGATTATTGCCGTCATCTATCTGAAGACAAAATTTAAATAAGCGAATGGCCTCATGATATAGCTTTTGACTGGAATACAGATCACCCATTCGAATAAGGGGGGTTAGATCAAAAGGATTTTTTCGATAACTTATTCTATATTGTTCCAATGCAAGATCAGTATTCCCCATTCGTTTATAGACGTCCCCTATATAAAGATGTGTCTTTGAATATTGAGGAATAAGGAGAGCTGTTTTTTTCAATTCACGAAGAGAATATTCATACTCTTTTAGAATAAGATATAATCGACCTAAATTAAATCTGCTTGGAAAGAATTGGGGAGACTTTTGGCTTACTTCTAACAAAATGTCCTTTGCTTCTTTGTATTTCAATTGAAGCAAAAGATCAACTGCCCTTTGATTATTCAAGGCCGCCAGGTCATTTCCATTTGCGGTGATCCAGCCTTTGTATGTGAATATCTTGAATTTTGGAGATTTCGCCTTTAAAAATTCATCTATTGGATCTGGTTTTAGAGGCTTTAAGAATCGAAATAATGGGGATAAACTCTGAGAATTCAAATCAAGAAAACTCATGAAAAATAAACAAAATAGATATTTAAATTTCGGGCGCACCTTCTATATTATCGTCTATGGAAACGAAGGAACTGATCCTATCCGTACTCCATTTTTCTAATTTATGGATCAATTCCCTTTTCAAAGGGTCTACTTCCTGCCATAGAAAAACAAATATCATTGGATCGCTTCCTGCTTTTAAGTAAATATTTAAGTCGCATTTATTATATAATAGTGAAATATCCTGATAATACCAGGCTGCTTTGCCTTTTATACTTATAAAAGAAGAATTCTTGGATAATACTTTATTTTTATTTAAGAGAGGCAAAATATTTTTTTGAAACCACTCTTCAAAGGCAATTTTATTCAATGGAAGGGGAAGTTTGGGAATAAAGTTGAGTCGATCTTCCATATTTTGTAATAATTTAAAAATATAAAACCTGCTTTTTGTGTCTATCCCAATATCTTTAAATTTAGAGGTTTCTGCTTCTGGTTCCATTCTAAATTTAAATTTCTTAAAACAGAATGGCATTTGGGAAGAGCATTCCCCGTCATTTTTCCAAAATTTAGATATTTTCTCTTCTTGCAAATGAAATATCATTCGGGAAGACTTCTTATCACACCCTGGAATAAAAGACAAAAAGAAAAAAGCAGAAAGAAAAAAAATAAATTTCATCGCCGTACAATATAGAATGAATACTCTTTATGTATAAATTTTATGATGTATAGTAAGACAATAAGTCTTATTAAGGTAGTTTTTAAGGGTACATTTCCAGTGTCAATGATTCTAATTTTGTATATGCAATACATTTTACCATTGACTCTGGAATAAACATTTCCAAAATGGAAAAAAATAAAATGAAGATGACTGATCGTAAATATCTTTCTGATGTCTATAAAACTCCTTTACTGGACTTGATCTATAAGGCGGCTTCTGTTCATCGGGAAAATTTTGATTCAAATAAGGTACAGATCTGCCAATTATTGTCTATAAAAACAGGAGCATGTCCGGAAGACTGCGCCTATTGTTCTCAATCAGCCAGATACCAAACTTTTATAAAGCCAGAAAAATTCATGTCTGTGGATAAGATATTAGAGATTGCAAAGAAGGCTAAAAAACAAGGCGCAACTCGTTTCTGCATGGGGGCTGCCTGGAGAAGTTTAAAAAATGATGATGCTTTTGAAAATGTTCTTACCATTATAGAAAAAGTCAGTAAACTTGGGATGCAGGTTTGTTGTTCCATGGGAATGCTAGATCTGGAACAGGCAAATAAATTGAAAAAAGCAGGTCTTTATGCGTACAATCATAATATAGATACAAGCCCGGATTTTTATTCTAAGATCATCACTACCAGAAAATTCTCGGATCGTCTGGATACGATAAAAAACATACAAAAGGCAGGTATATCAGTATGCTGTGGCGGTATATTAGGTTTAGGTGAAACGGAAAAAGATAGAATCGACTTTATCTATGCATTGAGCCAGATGGATCCCCCGCCTGATTCGATACCCATTAATACGCTTGTGCCTATCGAGGGAACACCTTTAGAAAAACAAAAAAAAATATCCATATTTGATATATTAAGAGTGATCTCTACCACAAGGATAATAATCCCAAAGAGTATGATACGCCTTTCTGCTGGAAGATTATTTTTATCTAAGCCAGAACAGGCACTGTGTTTTTTGGCAGGAGCAAATTCTATCTTCTTAGGTGATAAATTATTGACCACTCCAAATAATGACGTGGATGAAGACCAGGAAATGCTTCTGGAACTTGGATTGAACTCTAAGTAAGAAGCGTCTTTTATCATGGCGAATATGGTGCCAAAATTCATTACTTCTGTTCTTGAAGAAAAAAACAAAAAAGGCCTGGATAGAAAATTAAGGATCTATCCTGAGGGGGTAGATTTTTTTTCCAATGACTATCTTGGTTTCGCCAGATCTGTAAAATTACAGAAAATATTCAATGATGAGTTGCAGAAAAAAGAATCTCATTTTTTGGGTTCCACAGGTTCCAGATTGATCAGTGGTAATAGTCTTTACGTAGAAAAATTAGAAGAAAAGATCGCAAAATTCCATGCAGGAAAAGCTGGGCTCATGTTCAATTCTGGATATAATGCTAATTTAGGAGTCCTTTCTAGCATAGGTTCCAGAGATAGTATTATTCTATACGACGATCTTTGCCATGCTTCTATTAGAGATGGTATTCGTCTTGGACTTTCTAAATCTTATTCTTTTAAACATAATGATGTATATGACCTGGAGAAAAAAATAAAAATGCATAAAAATTCAAGTGATAAAATAAAAACTTTTATTGCTATAGAAGCCCTTTATTCTATGGATGGAGACATGCCTCCTTTAAAAGAAATCGTAGGCCTATGCAAAAAATACAATGCACATATCATTTTAGATGAATCTCATTCAACGGGTACAGTAGGAAAACGCGGACAGGGCTTGGCTGTCAAAGAAGGGTTAGAGAAGGAAATTTTAGTAAGAATCCATACCTTTGGCAAGGCGATGGGATGCTTTGGTGCCATTGTAATATGTGACCCTATTTTAAAAGAATATCTGGTAAATAAGGCAAGGTCTTTCATTTATACAACTGCCCTACCTTATTTCAACTTACTGATCATAGAATGCTCTTATCAATATATAGAGAAAAATTATTCTAAAATATCAAAATTAAATGAAAATATTCAATTCTTTAAGGAATCTATACCTAAAGATATCTGTAAATATTTTTTGCCCAGTGGATCTCCTATACAGGCATGCATCATACCGGGCAATGCAGAAATAAAAAAAACAGAGAATATACTATGGCAGAATGGCTTTCATGTAAAAGCAATTTTAGAACCCACCGTGCCAAAGGGAAAAGAAAGGATGCGTTTTTCGATCCATTCATTTAACACAAAAAAAGAAATAAAAAATTTATTGGATATTATTCATACATCGTTTTAAATGAAAGACATTTTTATAACAGGTATTGATACTGATATTGGTAAGACGATCACTTCCGCTATATTCGTGGAAGCGCTTGCATGTGATTATTGGAAGCCAATCCAATGCGGAAATCTGGACTTACCGGATAAGAAGGTTGTAAATGATCTTATACAAAACAATGCTTCTAAAATTCACAAAGAGTCTTTTCAACTCAATATGCCCGCTTCCCCTAACATTGCGGCAAAGGTGGAATCCAAAAAAATAAGGCTAGAAGATATTCATAAACCCGTAAAGTGTAACAGGCTGATCATAGAGGGGGCGGGGGGATGTTTAGTGCCTTTAAATTCAAAAGAATTCATCATTGAAATAGCCCAAAAATTCAACTGCGCTATTGTTGTGGTATCCAGGAATTATGTAGGAAGTATCAACCATACTCTACTAACCATCCAAGAGATCAGAAAAAGGAAATGTGATATTTGGGGAATTGTATTCAATAAAGAAGAAAACCCTGAGATAGAAAATACAATATTAGGTATCACAAAATTACCTAAATTAATGCATATATACCCAGAAAAAAAAATCGACAAGATCACTATCAAAAATTATGCAACTAAACTTAAAGAAAAATTAAATCTTCTTCATTTAATATGATCGACCTTATGCAAAAGAATAATTACAATATCTGGCATCCATATACTGCAATGAAAACAGCAGATCCCCCCATTTTGATTTCATCGGCTAAAGGATCGGAGATATATGATGAAGAAGGTAATTGCTATATCGACGCGATCTCATCCTGGTGGGTAAACATTCACGGGCATTGCAATGAGACTATTTCTAAAAGTATACAAGAGCAATTAGAAAAATTAGAACATGTTATCTTCGCTGGATTTACACATAAACCAGCCATAGATTTATGCGAAAATTTATTATCTATCTTACCTAAAAATCAATCCAGAATATTTTTTTCAGATAATGGTTCCACTGCCGTTGAGGTAGCATTGAAGATAGCGGCACAATACCGGGCGAATCGTGGGGAACCTCAAAAGAATATCATCTCATTAGAAGGAGCCTATCATGGAGATACTTTTGGTTCTATGTCTGTTAGCAGTAGAAGCATTTTCACAAAACCTTTTGAAAAATATTTATTTCATACTACTTTTATTCCGATTCCTTCAAAAAAAAATAAAGAATATCTGTTCAAGGAATTTAAAAAAATAACAGGTTCTTCTCAAACGGCTGCATTTATATTTGAACCAATCGTACAAGGCGTGGCGGGGATGAATATGTATGAGGCTGAATATTTAGATACACTCATATCTATTTGTAAAGAGAACCGAGTGATCACTATCGCAGATGAAGTAATGACTGGATTTGGAAGGCTGGGGAAAAATTTTGCCTCTGACTTTCTGTCACAGAGTCCGGATATAATATGCCTCTCTAAAGGGTTAACCGGGGGTTTTATGCCATTAGGGGTTACCAGTGTTACAGAAGAAATATACCAAACTTTCTTTTCGGATGACTTCCATAAAACATTCTTCCATGGGCATTCTTATACGGGGAATCCGTTGAGTTGTGCCGCCGCAAATGCGAGTATACAATTACTACAGAAAGCAGAGACAAAGAAAAAAATAGATATGATCTCTAAGAGTCATCTTCAATTTGCGGATACTCTTAAAAATATCTCTATCATCAAGGATATAAGGTTCAAAGGGACGATCTTAGCCATAGAGATCGATAATCAACAAGAGACCTCTTATTCCAACCCGATTGGTAAAAGACTATACCGCTATTATCTTTCTAAAAATGTATTATTAAGGCCGCTTGGTAATGTTGTGTATGTAATGCCTCCTTATTGTATATCCTCAACACAGCTGGAGAAAATATATAATGTGATCAAAACATCTTTGATCATGGTAAACGATAATAAGATATGAAATATTCCTGGAAATAAAATCAAGAGCCTATATTTTCAGATCAATATTTTAAAAATTCCAGCATTTGGCAGGATCGTTCAAATTAAATCCTCAATCCATGAATAAACTCTTTACAGTCTATGATATTTATTAAAAGTTCTGTTTCATTATGGCCTTAAGTTGCGGTATAGTTGGGCTTCCCAATGTTGGGAAATCCACCATATTCAATGCACTCACCAAGTCTCACAGTGCAGATGCTCAAAATTTTCCCTTTTGTACCATTGATCCAAATCTGGGCATCGTGGAACTTCCAGACGATAGATTGGATCAATTAGTAAACATAATACAGCCCCTTAGCAGAGTAGCCGCTACGGTTGAATTCACAGATATAGCCGGACTGGTCCAGGGGGCTTCTAAAGGAGAAGGTCTTGGAAATCAATTTTTAGCGCATATAAGAAGAGTAAATGCCATTTTACATGTAGTGTGTTGTTTTGAAGATCCAAATGTAGCCCATGTATTGGGGAGTATTGATCCTGTAAGAGATGTAGAGATCATTGAACTAGAACTTATTTTAGCAGATCAGGAGGTTATTCAAAAGAGAATGCAAAAGTTAGAGAAAATGAAAAAGGCAAATAATAAAGAAGCCATTTTAGAGTCAGAAACACTCCAAAAGATCATGGATTCTCTTTCAGAGGGGAAAAATATCCATGTTCAGAAATTGACAGATAAAGAGTTAAAACAAGTTACCCCTATGGATACATTGACCCTAAAACCAGTTTTGTTCATAGGTAATGTTCATGAGAAATACATAACAAATCCACTGGAATCAAATCATTTCAAAAATTTAAGGGATCTATCTGCCAGTAGGAATTCGTACTCTATTCCTGTTTCTGGCAAGATAGAATCAGAACTCATTGGTCTGCAGAAAGAAGAAGAAAAAGAGTTTTTAAAAGAATTAAACCTGTCTGAGTCTGGATTAAATCGAGTTATTAGAGAAACCCATAAATTGCTTGGATACATTACCTTTTTCACCGCGGGCAAACAGGAAGTAAAGGCTTGGAACATTATCAGGGGTACCTCTGCTTATGATGCGGCTGCCGAAATTCATACAGACATTCAAAGAGGCTTTATAAAGGCAGAAGTTACTTCTTTTTCAGACTTTTTACAATACAAAGATCTTAAAAAGGTCCAGGAAGCGGGGAAGATGCGTCTGGAAGGCAAGGATTATATAGTACAAGACGGAGATATTATATACTTTCGATTCAACATTTAATGTATAAAATCATTTTTTGATAGATACCATGGTAGGGTAAAAAATGGAACGGTATTCTAATTTTTACCCTGCCCCTTTTTGCATCGAAAGTTGGATGCAATCAACTTTTATGCCCTACCGGCATGTTTTTTTGTCCTGTAATTAAACCTATACTTTATGCCAAGCATCCCTACTTATAGGTTCTTGAATTGGAATAAATCTAAAAAGACAAGATTCGTTTAACTTGTTCTGTGATTTGTTTAATTTCTTTATTTACAGCTTCACGACATTGTTTTCTTTGAGAAGCGAGGCTTCCATTAACTCGATTTTTTTCATAGAGGCTCTTAATTTTTAAACTTGCTTTTTTACTCAGTTTAGAAACTTCAACATGATCCGAATTCCCTTTATCAAATTGAGGGAATGGAATTTCCAAGGCTTTCGTATGTATATCGCGTGGCCCTAATAATCCTTTGCTTTGAAAAGGTTTAATTAATTCATTAGCAATCTTGGAGTTAAGTATGCCTAAAAGATAATATGCTTCTATTTCATTGGCAGCATCGTACCAATAAGTTTTTGCATCGGCATAAAATGGTTTATCCAGTTTTCTTGTATTTAAAATGCAGGCAGAAATATTGGTACCCGATGTATTATACAAGACTTTCCATTGATGATCTGGTTTTTGGTTGGTAAGAGTCTTTTGATAATCTAACCTCTGATATAGATTCATTCGGAATAATTTATCAGCTGTTTTTAATGCCCATTCTTTCTCAGCCTTTTCCAGCCATCTCGGAAAGTGAATAAAGCCTTCGTGTCTGAGTTCTTTTGCCGTTTTGAGCAAAAATTGATTCTTGTTGTGTATCATAGGAAGCACGACATAAGGTAATTCTGTGAGAAAGAAGGGCAAAATATTCTTTGAAAGAGCCGTGTGAAAAAGAAAATCCACCTCGATATTACCTGAAAGTGTAACCCCCTTCCAGGAGTTCTTGGCCTCTTTTGCTTGTTCTAGATCAGTTCGAGTGCTAAATTCAGAAAAAGATAACTCATTTGGTTTGGGAGACTCTATGAAGTAAAAACTTCGGGGAACGATAGTTGCCCCTTGGAAAAATTTTCCCTTATAATAACTAGATAAACTATTATCCAAAACTATTTTCTTACTGTGCAAGGCTGACCTGTTTCCTAGTTTGCATTGATATAACTTACCTGTTTTATATGAAATCAGTTTCTCAGCTGCCTCTAAGGGAATATCTTTTTCAGGCAACTTTTTTTCGGTAGAGTAAAACCTGGTTTTGTACTCCTTATTTGGTACTGGTGTTTTCTTCGTGGCAAAAATAACACAAGTAGGCACATTGAATATAGGAGAGACGCCTTCTAAATCCCAATACTCTGTTACATCACAGAGAGCATCCCATGTCTCGGCTCTAAATATTTTATGCTGATCCGCGTTCAGAATACTTCTCGGCATGACAAAGCCAAGAAAATATCTGTTCTTTAAAAATTTATCACAGACGTGTACAAAAAATAAAGAAGCTAGCTCTAATTGTGTCATCAGTTTGGCTTGCTTGGGAGCGATCTTATACTCATCGACCGCGAGCTTCTTAATTTCCTTTTGATATTCAACATCCGAAATATTATTGTATGTCAACCAAGGGGGGTTTCCAATGATAATATCAAACTGGTTTTTAAAAAATAATGGTCTAAAATTATTTCTTAATATAAAAGACCATATTGTATTTTCTTTGTTCTTAATTTTGTCGGCAAGTTCTTTAGTAAGCTGATATAGAGTTTCTGTTATACTTTCTATTATTTCTTTATCAAGGTTATTTTGATATTGTCTTTGAAGTGTATTCATAAAACTTGCTTTTGTATATTGATTTCCTTCAGCAATATCATAGGCGATACTGGTTGAAAAGAGGATCATCGTATCAAAAGAGGTGGTTGAAGACATAGCTTCCTGAGGAAATTTGTAGTCTTTACCGCTAAATTTTATAGTAATGTCATTCTTACCGAAGAGAACATTGTCAGCTTCACCCTCTGGCATGAATAAGGAGTCAGCCAAATATACAGGAATGGTGATTTGGGCTGTTCTTCTGTATTTGAAAATATCTTTGATCGTAAGAATATAGTTGGCCTTGGCGATGATCACTGCCAGGGGATGAATATCCAATCCAACAACCTTATTGAATATATCAGATAAAACCACAGACCAATCTACTTGAGTGGCGTATTTTTCACTATAAAATTGGATTGCCCTGTGGATCAAGGCTCTCAAAAAACTACCCGAACCACAGGCGGGGTCCAAGGTTTTTGGCATCTCATTTTTAGTTCTCCTGATTGCCTTATCAAATAAATATTTTGAGATTGTTTCACATAACCAATCAGGAGTATAATATTCACCCAGATCATGGCGGTTTTCAGGGTCGATCAGTTCTTGATAAAGCCCTTTGAGTAAGTCTTCCTTGATCTGATCAAAATTATAGGTATGTAGTTGGTTTAGAACTAATAACCAAGAAAAAGATAACTTTTCCCTGACGCTCTTATGCGTGACCCAGTGAAAAAAGTCTGCTTCTACCAAGTTTATAATTCCATAATTTTTGAACCATGCTCCTGATATCAATTCATGAATAAGATTAAGACTACCTGACTCAACTGTTTTTTTTGTATGTTTTGCAAGAGCCGCCCAGATAATAAATCGAGCCAAAACACATAAATAAGAATGTTTGAGATATAAGTCTTCGGATACGGCAACAGTACCGTAGGTATAGGTCAGATACTTTTCCCATTGTTTAAAACTCAGGATAACTTCTTTATTGTTTCTTATTGTAGAGAATGTCTCACTAAGGTTTTTGAATACATTTTCATAGAGTATACTGTTTACTCCAAAATCTTTTTTAAAATTTTCGATAGAAGGAGTAATGATCTGTTCCCTAAAGAACAGCCGATTAATGAAGGCAAAAAAATAAGATACACTCTTTTGATCTCCATTCAAATAGAAGGCCTCTTTTTTTTGAAGAGTAACATCTTCAGGCTCCAAAACATTTCTTTCAAAATCAGCGGTTGGATAGTAAACATACCAATTGAGTCCGTCTGTTACAATACCAATATATGGTTTTTTATCTGCCTTTTCATTCCATAATGCGGAACAATATTGTTTTATTTGCCGGCAACCCTCATCAAGTTTTTGAGGGACATTTCTCTCAAACTCGATCACCAGATCACCAAAATAGGCGTCAATTTGTCCGGTGGTAACCAGACCAGAGCTCGTGACTTTGACACTTTTTTCTAGATTGGAGGTATATTCTTGTCTTTCTTTTACTGCCGATGGAAAGAGTCTTGAGAGTAGGTCCTGAAATTTATTTTTTTTGACTTCTTCTTTTGCATTTTTATTAAGAATTAAATCTTTGTAATAGTCTAAAATGATCTCCTCATAGTTCATAAATACGAAAGCATAAATTGTTTCTTACTATGAATTGTAAACTAAATTAGTGAATACTTCAGTTAAAAGTTAGAAATTTCGTGTATCCAAGATCAACCCAGTTTGATGAGGCAAAGACCTATAAGTAGGAGCGTTTGGCATAAAGTGCAAATTTAATTATAAATAGAACGTTCCCTACGGAACAGGTATTTCTTCCTTTTTTACAAAAGGAAGAAAAATACCCCCCCCCAAAAAAAAAAAAAGAAAAAATATTTGACTTTCTTGCCTTGCAAAACATCCATGTTTTGCATGGAAGTTAGACTGGGCGGGTCACATCCTGTAACCCAGTCCCAGCCTTGCAAAACATCCATGTTTTGCATGGAAGTTAGACTGGGCGGGTCACATCCTGTAACCCAGTCCCAGCCTTGCAAAACATCCATGTTTTGCAGGAGTATACATAAAGAATTGGAACGGCGTTCCATTTCTGAAATTTTAGTGTACTCTACAATTTTATTTTCTCTAATGATTTGATCATATCAGACGGCATTAAAAAATCATTTTTATATTTTGAATGAGTATATTTAGTTGTAATTTTTTGAGCTAATTTAAAATAAACGTATAGTCCTTTTTCTAATGCCTTCTGTATAGTTTTTTCAATTGTATTAGAATCTGAATATCTATAGATCATATTAGCTAAAATGCCAGCTAAAACATCTCCCGTTCCCCCTGTTGCCAGCTGATATTGATTAGAAGCAGTGTATATTTCAATAGGCTTCTCATTATGATCATTCCCCTGAAAAATGATCATGCCTCCAGGTCCTTTTAAATAAATACATGCTTTATATTTATGATGGATTGCCAAAGAGGCTTCGCGTATATTGGTGATTTCCTGCCCTAAGATTTTTTTTGCTTCTCCGGCATGAGGAGTCATAATGATCACCTGGTTTTGATGCCTTTCAAATAATTTTTGTATTTCATACACTTGATTCAATACAGAACCATCTAAGATAAGCCTTATATATTTTAAAGAAAATAGCTTCTCCCAAAAATCTACGGAGAGTTTTTCCCCTAATCCAACCCCTATTAGAACTACATTTTCTTTAGAGCTTTTTTGAATATCTTCTAAAAACTTTTTTTCTAATCGCTCAAAGTCTTCATCGACCAGGAACATCATTTCGGGTAAATTCCGCAAATGCTTTTTTATACCTTTCGATGTAGAATATATTTTCGCCAAGCCTCCCCCCAATCGTAAAAAAGAATAAGCGGACATAATGGCGGCTCCTTCCATTCCTGGACTGCCCCCTAATATCTTAAGAACTCCACTACTGTATTTATTGGATCTACTATTCCGAAGCGATTTCCACTTCACTCTTTTTAAAGTTCTGCGCATAGGAAAATCAATAGGACAAAAGCCTATGGGGAATACGGTAACCTTTCCCGAATATAGGATACCTGGCTCTATTAGATGTCCTATTTTATAACTCCCAAAAGTATAGGTCTCATCTGCCGTGAAGGGGAGATGTTTGAAGTCATCCCCATTTGCAAACACTCCGCTGGGTATATCTATGGAAATTTTATGGCATTTTTTTTTATGCAAAAACTTAAATACAGACTCTACGATTGGATCAATTTCTTTTGTAAATCCTGTACCAAATAAACAATCGAGTAACAATGCGTTTTTTAGATGATGTTTTTTAATCCCATTTATATCAGATATAAATAATTTTGGTCCATGATTTCTTTTACATAGGGCATAAAAATATTTAGCATCTTTCGTTGCCGGTTTGGATAATTGCCAGAAAAATACTTTTAGATCAAAAAAATTCAATATATGCCAGGCAATTACGTATCCGTCTCCTCCATTGTTTCCTTTACCCAATAAAAAATGAACTGCCTCTATTTTCCGGAATCTTTTTTGCTTCCACATCTTTGAAAATGCAGCATATCCCGCCCATGCCATAAGTGTTTGTGATGATATGCCTTTTTTGATAGAATACTTATCCCATTTTTCGGCTTCTGAAGAATTGAGTACTGGAATTCCAGATAGATGATTAAAATCCGGGATCATATTTATTCCCATTGATAAATATAAATACGATTGCTGAATATACGTATGCTATAAAAATCGCCTCTAAGAGTTGCATAGGTCGCCCTCCATGAATGAGAATCATCCTTCAGATCAATTTGTAGATTTTTAGTCAAATCACCTTCTAAATTATATATGGAATATTTAAAAGCATTATGTTTCTTTGTTTGCCATATCATAATATGGCTTTCATCGTATGGGATATAGGGGAATTCTTCCGCATCATTGAGTCTTTTAAAAATTTCAGTAATTTTATCTGAATCCAGGTCCTTTACTTTTACAACTCTATGTTGAAAAATATAATCTTCTATTTTATTTTTATTGATTCTTTTTTCTACTTTACCCACCATAAGAATTTTATTCCCTTCATAAAAAGGATACATATATTCGCATATATATAGCATTTCCTTCTTTTTAGTTATTCCTTGGAACAAAATATTTTCACATTCTTTTTCTTTGAATTGATTTTCAAGTTTATTTTCGTAAAGACGATCTAAATAGAGATCATCCAGATATCTATACAATATCCATAAAGAATTATCTGTATCCACATCCATCCAGATTATATTTTCAAAAGATAGCTCTGCCTGGCCCATACGCCCAATAATACCAAGGAGGTTCCCTTTATAATTAAAATGAAGTACTTTATAAAAGCCCTTTGGTTCAGGGTTCTTTTTATTATTTTTTTCAGGAAGAGAGGATGGGAAAATATAATTTTGGACTAAAAAATCATTTTCTTTACCGCTTATTATAATTCCAGGGATATTCAAATTTTCATTTAAAATATATTCTGAATCATTATCTAAAATAATTTCTCCCTTTTTTATTTTTGGATCATAAAATTTTTTAGAATAGATCACCAAAGGTTTTTTCTTTTGGTCTGTAAAAATATTGATGCTTCTTTTATTAGGTTCGCTAATTACAATCTTGTCTGTATCTATTCCAATTCTTCCAGGTATTCCATAATAAAAACCATTTCGTTTAGGAAAGCTCAAAGGTTTATTATTTATAGGTATACTTGCAACTTCTATAGCTTTTAAGTGATTTACCTTAAAACGGATGCATCCTATTTGAAGAGAAATAAAAAAAAGAAGTAAATATATAAAATAATTCATGATTTAATATTTTCAATTCTATGGTCATAAAGACTGTTTCTTTTTCTTTTGGCTATTCCCCAAAATGATTTTTTATCAAATTGATTCAAGATATCTTCTAAGAATCTAGAAATATAATGATATATCTGATTTTTAGTCTGTTCATGGGTGACGATCACATGCCTGGTTGAAAAATCATCTTCCATATCAAACATAAAGGCATACTTTTTTTTAGAACCAATATTCCTGAAAAGATAATGTAGATTCTCTGAATGGATTGTTTTATCATTTCTGGCCTGCATAAGACAAACGGGTACCTTGATATTTGGCAAAAATTTACGTATTTTAGGCGCATTTATTTTAAGGGAGTGAATGCAATTAGAAGTATAAACATCTGAATATCCTGTCCATGGATTTATAATTCCAGAAGCTGCATGTCGCTTTTTAGGAAGATACGGTAAAAATTCTTTAAGAAATCCTGAAAATAATAAACGCCAATCTTTAATAATGATCTTTCCGTTTAATATTCCATTTAAGCATACAGGGGTAGAAATTGCTATCAAACCAGTTGGGGATATATTCTCGGGGACGGTGATCATTGTCTTTAAACATAGGTTACCACCCAATGAAAATCCTAATAAAAAAAAATGCTTATACTTAGGTCTTTCTTTAATATAAAGATCATGAACGGCTTTAAACCAATGTTCATATCTTGTTTTTTTGAAATGATTTACCGAAGTCCCATGCCCCGGTAAAAGAGGCGCAATCACCGTATATCCTTTCTTATGAAGCAATTCCGCCAGGGACCTGAATACATAGGGAGATCCTTCAAATCCATGTACTAATAAAATAGCAGTTTCACTTTTTCCCTCTAGCCTATAAGGTTCAGCCCCTTTAATCATATCTTTGGGGGAAGGGTCTTCCTGAAAGGCATTAGGATTTACTTCTTCTGGGAAACCATAATGACCCCATATTAAGATACAAACTACTGCTATAAGAATCAATAAAAATAACATAAAATAACTGGCAAACTACATTGATTTTAGCTTTTGGATCAATAATTTATTTACGATGGGAGGATTTGCTTTTCCTTTCGACTTTTGCATAACCTGCCCTACTAAATATCCCAGGGCTCTTTCTTTTCCTTTCTTATAGGCAGATACGGATGATTCATTTTCTGAAATTACTTCTTCCACTAACTTTTGAATGGAACCCTCATCTGAAATTTGCATGAGACCTTTTTTCTGTATGATATCTTTTGGTCTTTGCGAAGTATTTATCATTTCTTGCATTACATTTTTTCCTATTTTACCAGATATATTACCGCATTCAATTTGCTCTATCAATTCTGCCAGAAAGATTGCCGGGAAAAGATCGGCTAATTGGCATTTTTTTTCGCTGGTAATGGCCATCATCTCTGAGATGATCCAATTAGATGCCTTTTTGTCCGGAATGCCTTGTTTTACAGTTTCTTCAAAGTAGTCGGCTGTCTTTCGATTGGAAGTTAATATTTTTATATCATATTCCGGTAGCTGATACTCTTTCATAAACCTTTCTCTTTTTTGGTAGGCCAACTCTGGAAGCGTATTTCTTATTCTTTGTATATCCTCTTCTTTTAACTCAATGGGAGACAAGTCTGGATCAGGAAAATAACGATAATCATGGGATTCTTCTTTGCTTCTCATGGGAAAGGTTTGATTCAAACTAGCATTCCATAGGCAGGTTTCTTGCACCACCTCTTCATGAGAGGAAAGTAATTCTATCTGTCTATTGATCTCATATTCAATGGCAGCCTTTACTCCTTTAAAAGTATTCAAATTTTTAATCTCTACCCTTGTACCCAGCTGGGGGCTATCACTCTCTTTAACAGATACATTGGCATCACATCTAAGAGATCCCTGTTCCATATTGCAATCAGAAACATCAATGTATTCCATTATATTTTTAAGTTCATTTAGATACATATATGCTTCCTGGGAACTACTAATGTCCGGTTCAGATACAATTTCAATCAATGGAGTACCCGCCCGATTCAAATCAACATAGCTTTCTTTTAATTGATCATCCTCTGAATGGATCAATTTGCCAGCATCTTCTTCTATATGTACCCTTGTGATACCAATATCCTTTTTATTTCCATTCCCCAGATCAATTTCTATTTTACCTTTTGTGCAATAGGGTTCATAATATTGAGATATCTGATATCCTTTAGGCAAATCGGGATAAAAATAATTTTTGCGATCAAATTTGCTGACCCTATGTATCGTGCCTCTTAATGCAATACCTGCCAATATTGCCTTATCCAGCGCTTCCTGATTTAAAACAGGAAGAGAACCTGGTAATGCAGTGCAAAGAACAGATGTATTAACATTGGGGGGGTCTCCAAAAGATACTCTATCATGGCTAAATAGTTTTGTTTTAGTATTCAGTTGCAAATGTACTTCCAAACCTATCACAGGAACATAGTTCATAAACCAGCATTGGTTCTTAAGATGTTTCGTCAAGACGGTTACTCTTACTATAGTAATAGCCTTTACTACGGAGGGTACCTTCAAAACACAATCTTTTTTCTATTGATTCGAACGTTTAGGAATTTCTGATTGACTTTTGGTATGATCGTCTTTTATTTTTTGAATTTATATGTCTGGGTAAAACCACCTATTGTGGCTTGCAGAGTAAAGAGATTGCCTGCTGCCAGAGAGCTCACATCAATTTTAATGGCATCATTTGATGTATTTACTGGGGGTAGGGTAGCAGGAGGATCGATAGGGGTACCATCTGAGGCAAGGATATTTGAAAGTACATAGGTATCTGCCATGCTTTTTTCTACACCCACTAAACTAACATCAATTATATCAACAGGAACATTTCTATGGCGTAGATGATCGTTTATCTTATACAGCAGTACTCCAGACTCTTCTATTTTATGTGTATTTGAAAAATGAAGTGAACCGATTTTCATTCGGTACTTTTCTGTAAATACGGCACTCCCTTTGTTGAATCTGGCACTTAAATGAAATTCCTGATTAAGGGTCAAAGAACCGGCAGATATGATACCAGCAGAGTTGACCGTAGGAGGCGGACTTAAAGGGCTGCCATCCACATCCTTTGTATTTATAATAGAATAATTATCCACGGAAACGCCTTGCATATTTGTGCCCTTCGTAATAATATCCATGGAAGGATCTTCTACACGATAAAAAAATATGGGTTCATGGCGGCTCACTTGCCCAATAGTAGCATTCGAAAAATGTAAAAAACCAGATGCCATCCTCACCGACTGTTCGTCTGCCGTTTGAAGAATGGAATTCAGTATGGGATACTCTGTTGCGGAACCAAAATTCCATATATTGGGATCCCAGTCAAAGAAAATGGTGGGAACTGTATCATCGCAGGTACCTGTATTAGGGGCTATTGGAGTGGTGAATGCGGAAGTTGTAAAACCTCCGGTACATATTACATCAGTATTGGTCAGATACCCACTGATCGTAGAAGAACCAAATATGTCTTGATCAAAATAACTGTTGCGTATAATGTCTTTGATTCCTTGAATGGATTGGCTATTCCCTATCAGCCCGCCTGTAAAAGGAAGAGTAGAAAGAGCAGTTCCTGCAGAATAGCTATTGATTATCGAAGCTCCATTGGGCCCTACCAAGCCGCCTGCAGAACCAAAAATAGCAGAAGAGGAAATATGACCAATCGAATAAGAATTGATTATAGTGCCATTTTTATCATTTACCCCTACCAGGCCACCTGTATAAGATGTATAAAAAACGGCATTGATCCCTCCTAACGAAAAAAAGGTAAAAGAATCTGGAGCAGAAGAAATACTTGCTATAGAATAGCTGTTTTGTATCATCCCTCCTTCACTATTATAACCTACCAGACCACCCGTATAGGAATTAGCCTCAGTGGAAAAGGTCTGTACGAAAATCCAGGAAGCAGAGGAAATACTTCCTGTAGAGTAGCTATTTTTTATTATTCCTCCTTTATTATAACCAACCAAGCCGCCTACATAAGAAGAATTAACATCCTTAGATGTATCAGCCAAGTCTCTGGAAGCGAAAGAGACTATATTCATATTTTCTAAGCCTATATTTTGTATCAAGGCGCCTGTTCCGGTGAAACCAAATAGACCTATATAATTAAATTCAGAATTAACCAAATCTACATCCATTCTAAGATCATGTATCACATATCCTCTGCCGTCTAAAGAACCTTTGAATTTGTTTGCATCCATTCCAATGGGTTGAAAACCTGTACATGTACCCGTAGTGCCTGCGGGACAAGTATCCGTAGAAATGGAAGAAGCATTTATATTTTGCCCGAGTATATAATGTGCATTAAGATCATCTTTCATGGCCTGCAATTGATCTGGATTGCATATATGATAGGGATCATTTTTTGTTCCTGTGCCATAATTTACTCCCGAAAAATCTGTCTTTATAGCAGAATCGGATTGCAGGCAGGCATCATTTTCTATGACATTGATAGAAATATCCTTATCTGTGAGAGGATCATACTCGGAGCTACCACTTATCTCATGTGACAGGGTCAATGAAGTACTGGGATCAGAATAAAGAGCATCATCTGCGATAGATATGGTAACTATCTGGGGCACATCCCATCCGCCAGAAATACCAGAGGAGTTATTAAAGGTAAGACTATTCGGCGAAACGGTTATAACTGGATGAGAAGTAATAGCAATATCTATGATCACATTCCCATTCATTGGTTGGGTATTCAACATAATGGTATAGGTGTATTCATTATCTTCGTCTCCTTCTATGAGTGAAATATGATCTGGCAGGTATGTGCCTTCTTTTAGATAGTAAACTTCAGGAGAATCATCATCCTGAAGCGATAGAAGAATATTCATTCCCTGGATATTGGAATAATCGGGATCATTACTAATAATGGTATGCATTATAGTCATATCCTCGTAATTCATGGGATTGTTATCCCCGTCCAATGAAAAGGTTACCGTTTTTTGGGTTTCTCCAGGAGAAAATATGACAGGATTGGTAATACTCAAATTAGGAGGGACTGTTTTAGAAAGGCCAACATCGATCCTGACTTCTTTTTGAGCAGGATTTCCCAGTGAAATTTTATAATTGAATGTATTTGTCTCCGATGGACCTGGTTCCCTTAGAAAAAAAAGTTCATCTACACCTATAGGAATGTCATTTTCTTTTAGATAATTGATTTTGCCTATTCCGTCATCTACCATCATTATTGAGAATATAACGTCTGATTGTTCTGCATAATGAATATCATCAGAGTTTACGTTATGATAAAGAGGCAGAGGTGGTAGGCCGCCAACTTGCTTGTTGTCATGCAGGGTTAGAGTGATCGTACGAGGTTTATTCCAATTTGTATCATTAAAAGTAAGTTTAGTGTCAATATTCCTCTGCCCCTGGATAGACATGTCCCCGTAGGTTAATTCCAGATTCGACGGGGGTATAAAAAGAGGAGATTGGAATATATAAACTACCACATCTTCCAGAGGCTGTTTATTCAAAACAATGTCATATTGAAAGGATGCCCCTCCTTCATTTAAAGTAATTTCAGGATTGGAAAGTTTTTCTGAACTATCTTTCTTCAAATACATTACCCTGGCAATGGAATCATTGATCAGCTGAAACTCAATTTCATGGCTTAATTGATCATAATCAGAATCATCACTTTCGGTAGAGTGAGAAACGATTACGATCCCTTCTGTATTTGTATCACTATGGCTAAGAGTGAATCCTACTCCCAGGAAGAAATTATCAGTAAAGCCGTTTTCTGAAAGTATAAGAATCATAGATTCTCCTGCGGATATTGTGTCTCCGGAATAATGCAATTGTAAATTTGGAGGAGCAGTGTCGGGCATACTTATCGTTAGATGCACATCATGAGTCGGCTCTGTGATCGTCTCAATCAGATACTTGCCTACAAAACTGCTTTGCCCTTCGATCACCTTGATAGGAGAATCACCTATATCCTTATAGTCTTTGCTGAGAGGGAGATATCTGGAATAAGTGATCCCTGGACTATCGTTGTCTTTAAGGGTCAATCGAATGGTATGGTCAAGATGGTTTCCATTATAGTCTTCATCTGAACTGCGAACTATATGATCTATGTTCAGATTGCGATTTCCTTCTTCTATGCTATTGTCCATCAGGGTCAATGTCACCGTTTGGGAACTATCCCAATCATCTATCGCAAATGTAAGAATGATGAAAGAATCTGCACCGTTTTCGTTTTGAATGCCAGAAGATATACTAAGATCATCCGGAGCCTCGGCGGGAAGAGTGATCTTTATTTCTACCTCTGCAGTGGGTTGGGTATTTAAAAGAATGTCATAGCTATAGCTGTCTTTACCCATCACTCCCTCTTCCAGAGTAACGACTGGATCATCGGCAATAATCTCCGTCTTGCTATCCTTTTCTAAATAGAGAATATTAGGAGAGTCTGGTTCTTGAGTAGAAACAGGAGAGCCTGGTTCTTCAATAGAAATAGGCTCTTGTTTTGCCTTTGAACAAGTTGAACAAAGAATGATGATCAGAGATAGAAGTATAGTCTTATTCATTCCAACCAATATAAGCATTATGTACAGAATAGCAACATTATTTTTTTAATCTTCAAAAGAAATTATTTCTTGATAATCCCTTCCTAATATTAGAACAAGATCAGTAAAGATGGAGCGATTGATCAGATGATAATTTCTATTTATTTTAAGAGACTTTGCCGCTGCTTGTAGATAAAAAGAGCTTCCGCCTATATCCAATAGAATAGTATTTTGATAGTCATGTTTATCCGCATTCGCAAATTCAAGTACCTTAAAACCCTTTTGACTGAATCGGTTTCTCATTTTTTTGGCTAGATTTGGTATGGTTGTGCCATTTTTAATTTCAATATTAGGAGACGTATCTAAATAAAAGTTTTTCTCTTGATTGAGTTTTTGCATAAAATCTTTAAAATAAAAGGCAGTAGCATCCTGATTCATAATGAATGAATCTTTTTCTTGCTGCACTGGAATTTCAAAAAAAATAGGCATCCACTTTTGATCATGCAGCAATGTCTCTGCCAGGAAATAAAGTTCATAAGTAGAGAGGCTTGTTTGCAGATTTTGGGTTACTTTACCAAAAATAATTTCATTTTTTAGAATATCCCATTTTTCCTTTCTATGATTCCATGCATTGAGGATAAGGCTATAATATCTGTATAACTTTATCGAGGAGGCATATTTTGATTTATCTGTTACATTTAAAAAATCAGATATAAGCGTACTATCCATTAAAAATTCTCCTGTGGGTAGTTTTTCATTTTCTAGTAGATATGGTTGCCATAAGAAAAAGTTGATCCCTTCGACCATGTCCAAAGCAGTAGTAATGTCTTCCATAGAAAAATAAAGATGAAAAGGAATATCAATAGACAATTTCTTAGATATCAATTCTATAACGCTTAAAAAATTTTCAGATAGAAGTTGCCTTTCTATGGTTTTCCCCTTTTTAACTAGCTTTGTTTCAGGGAAAAAAGAAATAAATCCAATACGGAATGTGACAGGGTTTATAATAGCAATGGAAATAAAATTGGCTTTGAGAACATCCTCTTCATTTCCCGTACCCAACAAAAGAATACCAAACGTTTTGTTCTCATTAATGTACTCTTCTATAGTAGTACGATTTAAGAATTGAAATATTTCCCACCCAAAATAAGCAGAAAAGGCAAGAAAAATATTTATAAATATAAAGAATCGAAACTTTTTTTGAATGTTCTTAACCCGATTTAGTTTTTTATTCTATTCATACAGAGATTTTTTTTAAGATATCAGAAAATGGAATAAGTTCAAAACTTTTTTACTTTGTAAATAAAAATTTATTATAACCCAAGTGTAAAAAGTTTTAATTCATATTTAGAGTAGACAACTCATGTTATGGAAATTCTGTGGAAGTAAAGATGCATCCTTGGTTTGAAAAAATTGAAAAAGCCTTTTCTGAATATATAATAGGATATGAGCATACTCTCCATCTTTTGCTTACTTCTATTTTAGCCAGGGGGCATGTATTGTTAGAAGGTCTGCCTGGTATAGGCAAAACCTTTAGTGCCAAGGTATTAGCAAGACTTCTAGGTCTGGATTTCAATCGTATCCAATTTACTCCCGATCTACTCCCAGGTGATATATCCGGATATCTTTTTTTTAATAAAGAAACGGGTAATCTTGCTTTTAGGAAAGGACCTGTTTTTGCCCATTTTATTTTAGCCGATGAAATAAACCGAACACCTCCTAAAACGCAGTCTGCTCTTTTAGAGGCAATGGAAGAATACCAGATCAGTATAGAAGGCAAAAGCCATTCTTTACCAACTCCTTTTTTCGTATTAGCAACACGTAATCCAATTGAACTTTCAGGAACTTATAATCTACCTGAAGCCCAGATGGATAGATTTATGCTAATGATCAATATGCAATATCCAAAATTCCCAGAAGAGAAGTTAATTTTAACGAATGCATTAAATGGAAAAGATGGTAAAAGAACAAATTTTCAAACAATAAGTAGCATTACTGACAAAAAAGAAATAGAAAGTATTCAAAAGGAAATTATAAAAGTAACCGTGAAAGATACGATCATAGATTATATTATACGGCTAATACAAAAAACCAGAAGTCATAAGAATGTCATCTATGGCCCAAGCCCAAGAACATCGGTACATTTATTGCAGCTAGCCAGAGCATGGTCTGTTAAAGAGAAGCGTGATTATGTAATTCCTGATGATATAAAAACTCTATTCAAAAATGTTGTAGGACATCGTATCATTATTTCTACGGAAGCCCAAATGGAGAATATAACAGCCAATCATATTCTACAGGATATCATAACAAATGAATATGTTCCAAAATAGAAAGTACAGTAAAAAATGCTATATAGTAAGCAACAAATCGTTTCAAAAAGAAAATTTTTTCTGAGTTTTGGATCAACTCTATTTATTATCTGGTTCAGTTTATTGCTGCCTATTATGGTGCCTTCTCTATTTCTGGTCTGGCTGCCTTGCGTTGCATTACTGATTCTTTTTGATTTTTTAGATGACCCGATAGAAAGAAGGCTTCCTCATGAGGTTTTTTTTACCATTCATTGGCCAAAATTTCTTGAACTTCATAAAAGCCATGAAATTGAAATTCATTGGAATATTACTGATCCTGAAATTTATTTGAAAGTTTTTTTCCCCCTGGATTTCTCTCCAAGAGTATTTTCCATTCGCAAAGATCAAAAATATTTCAGAGTACGTGGAAAGAAAAAAGGAACATTTAAAGAAGTCGAAATTTATCTTTGCTTGCATTCTCGTTCAGGTCTTTTCAAATTTCACTATCCAATTTATCACCAAAGAGAAATAACAGTCATATCCCCTATTTTATATCTATCCAAAAAAATACAGCTGCCCGGCATGCAAAAAGAAAATATGATCTCAAAATTAATGGGGGGCGAAAGTGAATTTCATAGCCTGCGTTTATATCAAACAGGGGACTATTTTAAGCATATTAACTGGAGAAAAAGTATGTCCAGCAATAAAGATATTTTTATAAATGTATATGAGAAAGAGCAAAACCGTGAAGTTATGATCATTCTGAATACGGGAATGGCTTCCAGGTTTGAATATAGAGGATTTAGCTATCTGGATTATCAGATTGCTCTTTGTTTCCAATTAAGTCTTACTTTTTTGAGAAATAATGATTCCACAGGTCTGCTTACTTTCTCAAATAAAGTGGACCAATTTCTACCTCCTTATATGTCCAAGACGCAATCTGCCTTGATCTTTCAATATTTGAGTGAAAGCAAAGAGAGTTATACTTCCATGGACCTAACTGATATGTTTTCATTTTTGAAGAATAAATTAGCTCAAAAGGCCATTTTGATCATTTTATCTCCTTTTCTGAGCTACCAACAATTATATGTACAAAAGAAAATACTAACTTATATGTCTGCCAGATTCGATATCATATGGTTAAATCCATTAAGAAGCTTTATGCTGCTTAAAGATAAAAAAAAGAAAAAAAACTTTCACCAGGAGGCAGTAGATATGTGGTATAAAGCCCATATTCTAAAGGATTCTTTGCAACAAGAAAAATTTTTCAGATCAACTAGAATGCGATTGGTTCATGAACCTCCTGAAAAGCTATATGAAAAGACCCTTACGCATTATTATTCTTTGAAATGGTAAAATGAAACTAACTCTTAAAAAAACAGAAAGGCTTGAAATGGTCGAAAAGAAACTGAGTAGCCATCAACTTCCTTCAGAAATATCTGATATAAAAGAAACTATATTGCAGATATTAGAACTAAAACAAAAAAAGAATGTAGTTATCCTGGGTCATAATTATATGTCAACCCAAGTATATTATGGGCTTTCTGATTTTGTAGGCGATTCATTAGGATTAGCCAAGGAATCCACGCAAACGAATGCGGACATTATTTTATTCAATGGAGTCCATTTTATGGCAGAAACGGCCAAAATATTGAATCCAGAGAAAAAAGTTCTTATTGCGGATACGGAAGCGGGTTGTTCTCTATCGGAAGGGATAAAGGTATCCGATGTAAAAAAACTAAAAGAAAATTATCCAGGAGTGCCTGTGGTTTCTTATATTAATTGCAGCGCCAGCGTAAAGGCAGAATCAGACATTATATGTACCAGTGCCAATGCAATTAGAGTGGTCAATTCTTTAAAAAATGATGAAGTGATCATGCTACCCGACCAGTATTTAGCCAAAAATGTACAAAAGGCAACGGATAAAAAAATTATCTTCTGGAATGGAAAATGTATGGTGCATGAGCTATTCACCGCAGAAGATATAGTAATGGCCAGAAAGATCCATCCTGGCGTAAAAGTGATTTCTCATCCTGAATGTAAAACAGAGGTAACTGAAATATCCGATTTTAGTGGATCGACTTCTCAAATGAGTAATTTTATTGAAGAGTCAAGTGCAGATAAAATATTATTGCTTACAGAATGTTCTATGGGTGATAATCTGAAAGTAGAGTTCCCAAATGTAGAGTTTGTTTCTACTTGCCAAAATTGTCCTCATATGAAGAAGATCACCCTGGACAAAATACTGGTATCTCTTCAAGAAGAAAAATATGAGATCAATGTACCGGAGGATATTAGGGTCAAAGCTAAGAAAGCATTGGATAATATGCTTAAAGTTGGCTAGCAAGATAGAATATGGATTTGCATACCATTGTATTAAGATTTTTAATAAAAAGTTCTTTAAAAGGCGCAGACCGATCTACCGATTTGCTTATATTATAATGAAGGCTTAGAAAATGATCATTATAATATATCTGGATGGTGAGTGTTGATCAATAAGAATAAATTAAATTTGTATCAAGCAATAGAAAAAAACTAAACGAAAATAAAGTTTAATATTATCTATTATAAAGAGCGTTTTGCTTCGGCCCGATGTTCACCTACTATCAAAGTCAAAACACTACTTAGAGTGACTAAGTGGCCAGGCTTCAAATATCTGATTGGCATTTACATATAGTGCAAAATATGCCTACAAAATACTAAGGTTTCCCAGTACAAAAAAGAATTGACATTCGAGAATTCATACTGCAATAATTGGCCTTACCCCAAAAAAGTGGACACTTGGAATACATAGATAAGGAGGAGTATTTTAAGAGTAATGCTGAAATATTGAAAGAACTCATTGAAAAAATCATAATATACTATGATAATTCTATAAAGATTATCTTTGCTAAGCCTCTTTGCTACTGGTTAAACGAAAAGCTTTTCCCTCCTGAGTTAAATCAAGAGGGAGGAGCTAAAAAAGTTCGAGAAAATCTCGTTCGTTGGAACGATTCGTTTCTTACGCAAGCTATTTCATGATGATCTTTCCTTTTCAGGTACGGTAAGCTTTTTGTCACTTGCTCCGCTGGCTGGTGGTCGACGCTGATTGCTCCTGAATGCTTATCCCTGAAGTTTGGAAAGGGCAGGCTGTTTTTTTCACAACTAGCCCAAAATCGTTTCTGAAGCCGTTTATAGCCATTATTTCGGATATAGAAACTTTGTTTACCTGTCTATTCCAAACTTCAGGTGCTTATCGTTCTGAAAAATAAATTTTACTTTACGTTAGGCTTGGGCCATATAAATCATGCTAAAGATACTTATACCTTATAAAATGTTGAATGGCATTCACACTTTTGGGGTTAATTAAAAATGAGCTACCAACTAAAACAGATTAGATTAGATAAATTAAATATACCAGCCGAAACCTTGCGTAAATCATCTTTCCCCGCTAAAGACAAAAAGTTAAAAGAGTCTATTGAAAATTACGGTGTTATTGTTCCGCTCATTGTTACGGAACTTAGCAAGGGTGAATATTCAGTTTGGGATGGCACGAGGCGAACAAAGGTTTTAAAAGAAATGGGTAAGGCCGGCAGTTTTACCGTGCCCGCTCTGGTGACAAAAGGTACCGATAAAGAATCTGTATTTTTTCAGATGAATATAAATCAAAATAGAGAGCGGTTAAATTCTTTTGCAGAGGCCAAGCCCTACGATAGCTTGTGGTAGATCATGGTATGACACAGGCAGAGGCGGGCAAAAAATTATTAAAGTCAAGGTCGTGGTCAGCAAAGGTATTGAAAGTTTTTAATTTACCAAAAGAAATTTTAGATGATTTTCATGCAGGTAAAGTTATTTTATCACAAGCAATCGTACTTTCAAAATATGTAGATAAGCCAAAGGTTTTAAAGCTGCTGCATAAAGAGGCTTTGCAGGGTATTTCTGCTGATAATTTGAAAGCCCTTGCACTAAAGTCTGAGAATTTATCAGCTAAAGATTTAGAGAGATATAAACCAAAATTGTATAAAGCTGGGCAAAAATCTTGGGTACGGGTCAAGCCTTTACAAAGAGGAGTCAATTTTAACATACATTTAGAGCAAACAGATGACCCTAAGAAATTGATCAAAGAGTTTCAGAAAGTTATTGCTCAATTATTTTTGTCTCAAAGGTAAAAATGCATAAAGAAAATTTAGAAACATTTACAGATCACACATTCTTTACTAATGAACCCGGTGCAACCTTGCTTGATAGGTTTAAGGATATTTTGAAAGACACTCAGTTTTTTGATGTACTTGTTGGGTACTTTCGTTTCAGCGGATTTAATGAAATCTGCGAGTCTTTGGAAAACTTTTCTAAAGTCAGAATTCTTGTTGGTATTAACACTGACGAACCTGTTTATCATTTATATGAGAAATCAATTTTAACGAATCAATCTGATATTATTTCAGATGATGAAACAAAAAAAATATTCTCATCGAATCTAATTCACCATTTAGAAGATTCTGATGACACAGAAAATGTTGAAACCAGCATCAAAAAATTCATTGAGTTATTACAAAAAAAATCTCCCGACTACGATACTGATATCCAGGAGGGCAATAATGGTCAAATACTTGAACTTAGAGCTCACCCCTCTAAAGATATTCATGCTAAAGTATATATTTGCAAATACCATGCAGAAGACCGTGATTTTGGCAGTGTGATCACCGGTTCAAGCAATTTTTCTCAATCCGGCTTAGTTGCTAAAAGAGAATTTAACGTTCAATTAAAAGAAGCAAGAGATGTGCAATATGCCTTAGGTAAATTTAATGATCTCTGGAAAGAGAGTATAGACCTATCTAAAGATTTTATCGAAACAATAAATACAAAGACATGGTTAAGTGAAGAAATCAGCCCTTATGAAGTTTATTTAAAACTAATTTACGAGTATTTTGAGGAAGACATCAATATTGAAGATAATTTAGACTTTTATTTTCCTTCAAATTTTTTAGAGCTAAGATATCAAAAACAGGCTGTCCTGACTGCAAAAAAAATTCTTGAGGCTTATAATGGCGTATTTCTTTCTGATGTTGTTGGTCTGGGTAAAACCTATATAGCTTCTCTACTAGCACAACAATTAACAGGCGGTATCTTAGTTATTTGTCCGCCCGTATTAAAGACATACTGGGAAAACTCGCTCTTTGAGTTTGGAGTAAGAAGTTGTAAGGTTGAATCACTAGGCAAGTTAGAAAATATATTACAAGAGGGCACTAAGCGTTTTGACTATGTTTTGATTGATGAAGCTCACAGGTTTCGTAATGAATATACCCATGGTTTTGAGAAGTTGCATCAAATATGCTGGGGTAAGCAGGTTATCTTGGTATCAGCTACACCATTAAATAATTCTATTGATGATATTTTTTCACAATTAAAATTATTTCAATCACCTAAGAAGAGCACCTTGCCTGGAGTACCAAATTTAGAAAACTTTTTTAGAAGGCTTAATCAAAAATTAAAAAATTTTAAAAGGACTGACCCTGAATATACAAAGGCTTTGCAGAATGCCTCTCAGGAAATTCGTGAAAAACTATTAAAGTATATTATGATCAGACGTACACGTTCTGACGTGGTAAATTACTTTAGCGACGACTTTAAATTGCAAAATTTCCATTTCCCTGAAATAGCTGATCCTAAAAGAATTATCTATAAGTTTTCTCCTGAAATATCTAATATTTTTGAAAAAACAACTTCGTTACTGAAAAAATTTAATTATAGCCGATATATTCCACTTTTGTATTTAAAGAGAAGTTTATCCGAATTTGAAAAGCAATCTCAGCGTAATATCGGCGGTTTTATGAAAACCTTATTGATTAAAAGGCTTGAAAGTAGCTTTTGGGCATTCAAAAAAAGTATTGATCGTTTTATTACTTCCTACGAAAAATTTATTTTAATGTATGACCATGGCACAGTTTACATTAGTAAAAAAGTACCTGTTTTTGATATGCTTGAAAATGATCAGGAGGATTTACTAATTAAATTAGTTGAGGAAGAACAGGCGGATTCATATAAAACCTCAGACTTTACTCCAGAGTTATGGCAGGCCTTACAGACTGATTTGAAAACTCTTAAAAAAATTAAAGATATATGGTCTGATATAAAAGAAGACCCTAAAATCAATGAGTTAAAAAAATATCTCTCAGGTGAATCTGTAAATTCAGAAAGTTATTTAATGAAAGACCAAAAGCTTATCGTATTTACTGAATCGAAAGAAACGGGCGAATTTATTTTTTCTGAGCTTGAAACTATTTCATCAGGCCAGGTTTTATTTTATTCCAGCAAAGAAGGACTCACCAAAGGAGGTACACATAATCACTCAATAGCCCGACAACTCATTAGAGAAAACTTTGACCCTATGAATCCGACTCAAAAAAATGATATTCGAATTCTAATTACTACAGATATTTTAGCTGAAGGTATCAATCTGCATAGAGCAAACATTATTATCAACTACGACTTACCATGGAATCCAACCCGGGTTATGCAGCGCGCTGGTCGGATTAATCGTATAGGAACGAAACACGATAAAATATATTTTTTTAACTTTTTTCCGGCTGATCAGGTTGAAGCAGAAATAAACCTAGAGGATAATATTATTTCAAAAATTCAATCATTTCATGATACCTTGGGGGAAGATGCCAAGTATTTATCCGAAGTTGAAGAACCCGGTAGTCAGGAAATATTTGGCGAAACTCTTTATAATAAACTTAATTCCCGTGAGAATTATACAGGCGAGGTAGAAACAGGGGATTCTGAACTCGAATATTTAAAATTGATACGTAACATTCGTGATGAAAATCCTGAGCTTTTTAACCGCATTAAAAATTTACCTAAAAAATCACGTTCAGCAATGCACCAGAATGTACCTGAAGATTCATTATTAACATTTTTTCGTTTAGGGAAATTAAAAAAATTTTATCTATCCAATCAGACAGAGACACGAGAGCTTGATTTCCTTGAGGCTATTGGCTATATGAAGTGTAGTGAAAATACTAAAAGACATAAAATTGGTAAAGACTACTTTGATCTGTTAGCTAAAAACAAAAGCAATTTTGAAGTAAATGAAGATTCATCTACAGGCTCTAGATCAAATATAGAGTGGGTTTTATACAGGTTACGCAGCAGAGATATTCGGCTGTATAAAGGATTTACTGAGCATGATGAAACCTTTCTTAAAAACTGCGTAAAGTTATTTGAACAAGGTATGATTCCCAAGAAAACAGCGCAAACATTAAAAAAAGCTATGGAAAAGCCGGAAAACAACGAACCGGTGAGAGTGTTTCAGCTTTTACGCAAGAACATTAAATATGATTTTGCAACAATAGACCAAGGACAAGGTAGTTCCAATACGACCCAAAAGCAAAGAGAAGTAATCCTCTCCAATTACTTGATACCTGCTTCTTTGTTTTCAAGTTGAAAAAGATACTATAAATGGAAATCTCAAAAGCAAAAGGTTTAATTAAAAATGTTTTCACAAAGCGTTTTGATGAAAACAACTTTAGAGAGTTGATCATAAACCTTTTCCCAAAGATTGATGAAAATCGGCTTAATCAACAGCGATGGCAAACAGGTAATTTTATTCCAGAACCATACAGAAATCATATTAAAAAATTTAAAAGGCTGGGTCAATATAAAGACCCAAACAATGAATTGCTTGATGTTCTGCTCGTTGAAGTAACTGAAGCGTATAAGTTGGAAAGAACAAGAGGGGCTTTAAGAAATTTTGCCGTTCATTATTTAAATCAAAAAAAAGATATCAGAGACACGGTTCTTGTTGCTTATTTTGTAGCAAACCATACTGATTGGAGGCTTTCGTATGTAAGAGTTGAATATACTACCATAAAAAAAGATAATAAAATAGCACTTGAAAAAGAAATCACCTCAGCTAAACGTTATTCATTTTTAGTAGGTAAAAATGAACCCAATCATACGGCTCAACAGTATTTACTTCCTCTGCTGACTACCTCTGTAAAGCCTTCCATAAGAGATATTGAGGATGCCTTTAATATAGAAAAAGTCACCAAAGAATTTTTTGAAAAGTATCGTGACCTTTTTATTGAAACTAAAGATGAATTAGACAAAATTGTCCGAGTGAATTCTAAGGTTCGGGATACTTTTAAAGAAAAAGAAATCAATACTGTCGACTTCACCAAAAAACTCTTGGGGCAGATCATATTTCTTTACTTTTTGCAGAAAAAGGGCTGGTTCGGGGTAGGTAGAGACGACCCATGGGGCACGGGGTCAAAGAATTTTTTGCGAGAACTCTTTAAGAAAAAATACAGACCTTATGACAATTTCTTTAACGATATTTTAGAACCACTTTTCTACGAGCTCCTGCGTACAGACCGGAGCCATCAAGGTCATTACCATAGCGAATTCAATTGCAAGATCCCTTTTTTGAATGGCGGTCTCTTCGACCCCATTGGCGACTATGATTGGATTCATAAAGACATTACACCGCCTAATCAATTATTTTCAAACAACAGAAAAACCGAAGAAGGAGATGTTGGTACAGGTATTTTAGATGTCTTTGACCGCTATAATTTTACCGTACAGGAAGATGAGCCGCTGGAGAAAGAAGTAGCGGTCGACCCTGAGCTTTTGGGCAAGTCTTATGAAAAATTTAACGCCATCCGCCCTGATAATTATGAAGAATTTAAAAAAATATTGAAGAGCAGCAAGAAAGAGCAAGAAAACAAATTTAACAAAAAATACGGCGTCTACTATACCCCTCGTGAAATTGTTCACTATATGTGTAAAGAAAGTCTGATCAATTATCTGCTAACAGAATCAGGGGAAAATAATTTAAAAATCAATGAAAAAGATATAAGAACCCTGATCGATAAAGGAGAACATCTCACAGAAAATGAACAAATTGCCTTCGAAAAAAAATCAGTATTCAAGAGGGTAACCAGCAAGGTACAAGCTATCAATCAGAATTGTCAGATACCATCTGTGAAAATGCTGAATTCATTGATAAGAAATTAGAAGAGATCACCGTCTGTGACCCCGCTGTAGGTTCGGGAGCTTTTCCTGTAGGTATGATGAATGAAATTGTAAAGGTGAGGAATGTTTTGTCTGTATACCTGAAAGATGCCCGGGAAGATGAACGTAAAATTCACATACTCAAGAGCCAGTGTATTGAGCATTCTCTTTATGGAGTGGACATCGATCCCGGTGCCGTCGAAATTGCTAAATTGCGTCTTTGGCTGTCCTTGGTAGTTGATGAAGATAATATCAAAAACATTAAACCGCTGCCAAATTTAGATTACAAGATTATGCAGGGGAATAGTTTGTTACACATTGAAAGAAGATTAGATAACTACAAGTTATTTTCTGAACTCGAAGAATTGAAACCACTCTTTTTTAAAGAGACAAATGTGAATCAGAAAAAGCGACATAAAGATAGAATTGATGAATTGATCAATCAAATTACGGATGGTCACAAAGAGTTTGATTTTGAAGTCTATTTCTCAGAAGTCTTTCATAAGAGGAAGGGCTTTGATGTGGTGATTGCAAATCCGCCGTATGGCTTTCGAGGAGTTTTGTCTTCGGAAGAAAAGAAATACTTTCGTAAGAAAAAAGGAATCTCTTTTCCATCGGGCGATATTGCCGAGTTATTTGTCTTTATTTCTTACAAAGGTCTAATTCGCGAGAAAGGGATACAGACCTTCATAATTCCCAAAAAATCTTTATATGGCGAATCCTGGAAAGATACCAGAAAATTGTGGATATCTGCAAAACTTCTCTACCTCATGGACGCTAGCAAAGCATTTGAGCAAGTTTTATTGGAACAAGTCTCTTTTTCTTTGATGAAGGGAGGGGGAAAAGACAAAATTATTATTAGTGCACTTGACCAAGTACATAATCGTATACAGACTTTTGGGAAATTCTTTCTTAAAAATATTTTCACAAATAATTTGTGCAATGCTCAAATTTACAAAGGCTTGTACCCGAAGGGTTTATTAAAAAAAATTTCTCAATATTCTCAAACAGATTCATCAACTTTAATAAAGGCAGAAATTGGGATTTCTAATATTACTAAGCATCTAACTTTTGAAGCTCAAGGCAACAAACCCTGTATCAAGGGAAGCGATATAAAAAAATACTGTCTTAAAAATCAGCGATACTTGAAGGGGAATGTTGCAGCAAAATATACTTATGACTATAGAGATAAAATAGTTGCTCAAAAAATCATTGCTCACATTCAAAACCCTTTTCCACATATTAGTATAACGATGCTTTACGACGACTCTGGTCGGTTAATAAATGACACTTGCGTTGAAATAAAGCCTCTTGAACCAAGACTACTTAAAAAATTTTTACTGGCCTATTTGCAGTCGACTTTTTGTAATTGGTATGCATATAATTTAATTTATAATCGGGCAATAAGAACAATGGATTTTATAAATTATTATGTTACACAAATCCCTATCCCAGCAAAAGTTATAAAAGAAAATGAAAAACAACAACCTATCATCAACCTCGTCAACAAAATACTCGAAGCCAAAGAAAATAACCCCAACGTAGACACTAGTCATTGGGAAAAGCAAATCGATCAGCTTGTCTATCAATTATACGACCTAACGCCGGAAGAGATTAGAATTGTGGAGGGAAAAGAGCAATAACTTTTTGAAACTCTTTTTGTTAGGGTCAATTAATGAAAAAAGTGTTTGGATGAAAGTAATAAAGACAAATTCAGGATTGATCAAGGCATGGGTAGACGGAGTTTCTTTTGAAGAAGAAGCTAAGAGACAAGTAGAAAGATGTTCTCGCATGCCATTCATTTTTAAGCATATAACTGTTATGCCTGACGTGCATTTGGGGAAAGGGGCTACCATTGGAAGTGTGATTCCAACCAAAGGGGCAGTTATCCCGGCAGCTGTTGGCGTGGATATAGGCTGTGGAATGATGGCACAAAGACTGAACATTCGATCGGAAGAACTCCCTGATAACCTATCTGGCATGCGAAGTGAAATAGAGAGATCTGTGCCACATGGAAGAACCAACCAGGGAAAGGCAGGAGATAGAGGCGCATGGAATGAACCTCTCAAAGAAGTAGGGTCAGCCTGGAGTAAACTCTATTCTTCCTCTTCTTTTCAAAAGGTGATCCAAAAACACCCCAAGATGTATTCCGGAAAAAGAAAACCAAATGATCTAACTCATCTAGGAACCCTTGGATCGGGAAACCATTTTATTGAGGTTTGTTTGGATGAATCGGATACAGTATGGGTGATACTTCATTCCGGATCCAGAGGGATTGGGAATAGAATAGGTAATTATTTCATAGAGCTCGCTAAAGAAGACATGCGTAAGCATTTTGTGAATTTGCCGGATAAAGATCTGGCTTACTTCTCAGAGGGAACGCAGTATTTCAATGATTATATGCTTGCCGTTGAGTGGGCACAACTTTACGCGGCCTGCAATAGAAACATCATGATGGATCGTACAGTAAAGTCAATTGCCAGATTATTGAATAAGAAAGAAAACGATTTAAAGAGTGATGAACCTGTCATAAATTGTCATCATAATTATGTCTCTATAGAAGATCATTTTGAAAATAGGGTATTGGTAACCAGAAAAGGAGCATTAAGCGCTAAGAAGGGTGAAATGGGAATCATCCCAGGGAGTATGGGTAGTAGATCATACATTGTCAGAGGAAAAGGAAATAAAGAATCTTTCCATTCTTGTTCTCATGGGGCAGGAAGAAAAATGAGCCGATCCAAGGCCAAGAAGTCATTTACTATAGAAGATCATAAATTTGCTACCAAACATGTGGAATGTCGAAAAGACAAGGATGTTATAGATGAAACCCCCAGAGCCTATAAAGATATTGACAAGGTGATTTCTGCTCAATCAGATTTGGTTGACGTGGTACATACCCTTACACAAGTGGTATGTGTAAAGGGTTAATGAACAGCTTTTACTGTCCCAACAAATTAGATCAACCATCTCTTAAAAATTTTTCCTATCTAGCCTAAATTCTATTTATTTTGGTTTTTGGCCCAAGTGATATCCGTAAAGGACAAAATAAAAAACAAAGGGAAGAAATATAGTAAATAAAAAAAAGATGTTCTCTATGAAACTTAAATTTTTAGCTCCATTCTATTTATTCTTATTTTACTGTTCCAATGAATTAGGTCAACAATCTCTTAAAGATTCTTCCCATCTACCTAAAATTCTATTTGATCCGGAAAAAGTAGAATCTAATATATTACAATTGATCAAAGATACCAGAGACTCCATAGAAGTTTCTTTATATGGATTTGATAATGAAAAAATTGCAAACGCATTGATAGAAGCCCATCAAAAGAGAGGTATTCAAATAAGAATGAGCACAGAATACGACTCTGAATCACTTTCTGCCTGGCAGCAGGTAATACGGGCCCAAATACCAGTGGTACTTGGGAATACCAGCGGCATCATGCACAATAAATACTTCATTTTTGATGATACTTATTTAATTACAGGATCCACCAATTTAACACATGGGCTATTCAAGCATTTTAATAATACGATCATCATAAGTAATTCTACCTTGGTATCAGAATTCCAAAGAGACTTTAATATTCAGCTTTCGGGCGGATTTGGTACAAGCAAAGATAAGGTATATTCTGAGGAGGCGAATAGACCGCAAGATGAGATATGGAATCTGCAAGAATATGATGTGGGTACTTTTAAGATCACTCCCTATTTTACTCCTTATAAAAAAACCATACAAACCTATAGAGAAAACCATATAGGTTTCCCTCCTTGTGAAAATTCCTGTGTCCAAACTGCTAATGCAGGCAGTACAGAGTGTCTGGATCAGGAATGTAGCGATGATGGATGCTATGATGCTTCAAATGGTAGAACCTATTTCATGCATTGGCATTATGATGAGGGTCGATATAAATGCCCTAATTATGATAATGCAATGAATATTATTCTGCCACTTTTAAGAAATGCGCAAGAGTCAATATTCATACTAGCATTCTCCTTTAGAGATTTTGTGGTTATAGATGAGATCATGAAAGCCAAAAAAGAAAGAAATTTAGATATTAAAATATGGATTGACTATAATCAATATCGGGCTGGATTTAAACAAATGAATAAGACATACCAGGCACTTGCCAGAGAGACTAATTTTTTAAAGATCTGCCGCAGGCCAAATGGGGGGCTATTGCATCATAAGGTAATGATCATAGATGATGAAATTGTGGTCTTAGGTTCTATGAACTTTAGCAGAAATGCGGTAAATAGCAATGATGAAAATTTTTTGATCATTCGAAATGCAGCTTCTTTGGCCAAATCTTTTAAGGAAGAAGCAAAAAGAATTGATCAGTATTCCATTCACCTCCCTCTGGAACGCCAGGATGATAATGATAAAGAAAATGTATCCATAGAAGGACCAAGTGATCTTTAAAAACTATTCTAAAAAAGCCTTATTACAGAATATTTTCTTCTGGGGGGTATTTTTATATCATTGTTCTCCCGGAAACATACAGAGAAAAGCAGGTGTAGAAATATTAAAAGGAGATGCCCAATTTCAAAGAGAAGTCTCTGAACTAATAGAACCTAGAGGGATATTACCCTCCAATGATGATTTTGAATTTGAAGGCGCCGTACGAAAAGATCCTTCTAAATGGAATGAATTCTTTGTATTTGATGAAAGGGTCTCTTTGATGATTCTTTCTGTGTCCCCCAAATATTTCGTTAAAATAGATTCGAGAGAATTTTATTCCCATCTAAACAGAGAATATCTGCAAATTAAAAAAGGAAAAAATAGTGCAGATAAAACAAAAATACTTAGTGGGCTTCCTTTTTTTAAAGAAGTAGGAGATTATTTAGTGGAAATATATTTTACCCCGAAAGAGCTAAATTATAGTAATAAAAATCTGATCAAACAATCAAACGAAAAACCACCAAGACCAGACCTATGGCGCCTGATGGAGGCCTCTGAAAAAGTCATTCTATTTACTCCTGAATTTGAAGAAACACAGATTCACCGCGAATTTCTTGTTCATGAGTTGCAACATGGTTTAAAACGGCTTATCTATACAAACAGTTCACCTATAAATATTTCCAGAAATTATATTAATATAAATAAGATATTGAATTTTACATTCATCATAGGTAAAGACATTAGAACTACTGATAATTTATTAGATGGCCGTGAACTGGCATTTGAAGATGAATTTAATCTTACCAAAGATTTTATCTCTCTTTTTTCATTACCATTAGGGGATGCCAATGATTTTACCAATAAAAAAAGATATTTGGATAATGAAGATGGAATTGTAGTCGTAATAAGAGGTGACCTAAAGAGATTTGAAAATTTCTTTAGCAGAGAAGGCATTGATCTACAAAGACAAAATTCTATTGCATTTGATCTACTACATGCAATACCTGTAAATGAAAATAGAATCGACCTTTTATTTTCAGAAGCGCCTAATAAAACTGATGCAATGAATGCTTCTAATTATTGCATTGATTCTTCTTCAAATTCAGAATGTATCATTTCGGATATAGAGATCATCAATATTTCTTTGGATAAAGAAGACAAGAATAAGATCATATTAAATACATTTCCTCAGGATATGTTTGCAATATATAAGGTTTTTGTGGATCAAAATATAAGAAATCAAAATGGTTCTAAAAAATTATCCATTCATCAGAAAATCTTATCCCCCAGGGTACTATTGACAGAGATCAATCATTCTGAACATATTATAGAAATGTTATTTACCAGACCTGGCCCCATTACAGACTTCAAGATCAGGATAGGTGATAGGCTCGTCTATTCTTTTCCTATCTCTGAAAATTTTCAAAAAAATGATATTATCTTATTGCATTTACAAGATACAGGGAACAACGAGGATAAGTCTTCAGGTGAGGGAGAATCATCCGGTTATGATTTCTATCTGCCCCCTGAACTGATCAATGATAATGTATCTATCACGAATAGCCAGAATTCGATTGGTGTTTATGACATGCTTAACCATCATAATGACTATATTGCCTGGACCAACACAGCATCTTCATCCTCAATTCTTAAAAAAGTAACCGCCCAAATTGAAAACTCTTTCTGGACGAGTCTGGGGATAACCCCTACTATATTTGATCTGGTTGATTCTAGTAATCAAAATACAATGCTTTGTTTGCATAGAAAAAATGAAGGTGCTGATAGTAATTTTATAGATACTCATTCTGCTTTAGACTGGCAAGGTGGTATATGCGGATTAGGAGAAAATCAAGATAGTAGTCAAAGATCAAATTCAAAGGCTGATCATTTGGTAATTAGTGAAGTTGGTATGAACTTTCATGGCATCGCTGAATGCGATTATGTTGAAATATATAATCCTACCGATGAATCCATTGACCTGAAAGGAATATTCTTGCAAAGAAATACGGCCTCTTTGTCCAGCAGATCTTTGATCGAAATTTTAATATCCAATGAAACGAGAATATTAAGGCCAGGCCAATTTTTTCTAATTACAAATGATGATTGGATGGAAAAGAGTTGTGGAAATGAAGAAGAGGGTGGTATCATTCCAGATAAATTGAGTGATCTATCCATTACATCTCATAATGTTCTGAGCTTATATTCAGAGACTCAAAACCCTGGTTGTCCAGACAATGTTATTGATAAAGTAGCCTTTGGAGATAATACTTGTTCGGAAGGATACCCCATTGGAAATTTTAGCAAGGCCATCGAAAGGAAGGCATTCGCACGTTCCACCCCACTGACCATGAGCTTAATAGATTCTAAAAAAGGGAATTCTCAAGACAGCGGCAATAATCTATTGGATTTTATAAAAAAAGATATACAGGAGCCTCAAAATTTATCCAGTGACTTGGAAACTCCCTAAACTAAATATACCCCATCATGTTATTATTAGCCAGCGGTGCAAAAAATGATTTTATTTTTATTGCGATTTATATTTTGTCTCTTTTCTTTTTTAGTTGTTTCTGATATATATTCTTTTTCTATTGATTTCACCACAAATTTTTTACACTTGGATAATAATGATTTTTTGAACTATGACGAGGAAAGATTCAGTAGAGATCAAAGTGTAGATTTTTTGGATACGGATGACAGGGCAAGTGTATTGTATGGAATATTGACATTGAGGTTTAACACACAATACAAAAAAACAGAATTCTTCTTAGACATTTCCCGGCAGGGTTATTGGGGAACAGATAATTTTCAGGGTAGGGATGAGGGTCAAAATCCTATTTTATTCAACAGGCTTTATTTTATATTTTTTCCAATAGAAGAAGTTTCTTTTACGTTTGGCCGATATAAATATTCCATTGGAGATACAGAAACAGACTTCTTTTTTAGTGATGTGATCGATGGTCTTCAAATTGACTATGATATAATCGATTTTTTGCGTTTAAACTTAATGGGGGATGTTGTATCCATTGGCTTTAGACCCGAATATGCAGGTATATATTCTGTGGTTAAAAAAGACGATGAAGAAATAGAAAATTTCAGAGGAGATACATTCGCTTTTAGAGTAGGGGGAAATTTAAGATATAACTTACTTGATCAACTTGTATTAAAACCCTTTACTTACTTTATTCGATATGGGGCCAATAATGAAGGGGGAGCCGATCTTTCACAAAATGGAAGAAATGATTTGAATCGATCAGACAATGATCATCTTTCCATGAGCGGTATTAGATTGCATAAAGACATGGAATCCTATGGAATTATTGATGCCACTTTTGCCTATAGTGTGGGGGTAGATAATCAATTTGATGGCAAACGAGAATATAATTCCTTTGGAGTTTCTTTAAATTATAAATTACCTTTTGCATTTTCAGATTACACTATGGATTCCATTTTTAGTCTTGGTTACTTTAACCAGGATTTTGCTTCTATGAAACACCAGTCCATGGGCGGTATGCTTCTTTGGGGTATAAAAGGTTATCATACATCGCCTTATGCCTATTTTTATCACTTTAGAGATTATGGCAAAAGAGAAGATTCAGTCACATTTGTGGATAGAACAAATTCTAAAATTTTTGTGAGGATGCAAGAAAAATTTCATATTGATCCTTTTGAAATTCTATTGCATCAACTTTTCTTAATGGAATCTGATTCCAGACAATATATGGGAACGGAAGTAGAAATGAAAATAGCCTATTCTTTTGATAATATAAAAATTGCATTAAGAGGGGGAGTTTTTCTGCCCACAGATTATTATCCTAAGAGGTCAATAACCAATAACTCAATACCTGCCGGGAAAGATCCTTTCTATGCCATTCTGGTTCAACTTACTTATGTATTGGATCTGGATTATATAGCGGCTACTAAAGAAGAAAAAGAACCAGAAGATAAATCAGGCGAACTCTTAGAAGAAGAAAAAGAATCTATAGAATAAACAACTTGAAACGGATGAAAAGATTCAATATCTATATTTTATTTCTTTTTTTAGGTATTGTTTATGTTGAGCATGTTCACTCTGCAGAATTCATTAAGATACTGAAAGTAAACTATGACAACTCTATTCTAGCCATTACAAAAAGAGGGAAGAAAAGGATTGGGCTTTTAGGGACTCATATTCCAAATTATAACGAAATAGAAATGAGACTTCGAAGAATGGATCTGTTTAAGGAAGAGAGAAAGAATCAATTCAGTATAAGAAAAAAGGCAAATAAATTCTTAAAGCAGGTTTTAAAGAAGGGTAACCTTCTAAATATCAAGTTATATCGCCGCCTGGACCCTCTTTATAAAATGCCTTTATATTTGGTACAACTCAGTAATGAGAAAATACTTAACCTGGAACTCGTAAAAAAAGGCTTCGCCTACATTAAAGAAAAAGAATTAAATCCTGAATGGAAAAAGAAATTCAAACAGGCATTGCATATAGCTATCCAGAAACGTAAAGGTTTTTGGCTTCTCTGGAAAGAGGAAGAAAATTTTCGTAAAAAGACAAAAAATACTGCTCTAAATTATTCTTATTTAAAAACCATTAACGTTCTTTCTTATAATGTAGAAAATCTATTCGATACAAATAAAGACCCCTTCCATAAGGATCATGTCTTTTTACCCATTCATAAAAAGCAGAATGAGAAACATATAAAATTTTGCATGAAACAAAGGAGTAGAAGATTTGAATGTCTGAAAATGGATTGGTCAGAAGCATTATTGCAAAAAAAAATGAAGCGCTTGGCAGAAGTCATTTTTCAAAAAAAAGAGAAGAAGCCCCATATATTAATACTACAGGAAATTGAAAATTATACTATTCTTAAAAGACTAGTGGATGAATATTTTAAGGATAATTTGTATGAAATACACCACTTTGAAAGCAGAGATTATAGAGGGATTGATGTTGCTATTTTGAGCAATTTAAAATTAGCTCAAACTCCCCGTTATTACGAGATACCATTTAAGGCTTTTAAAAGAACAAGGGGTATCTTAGAGACGACCTTTTTTTTGCCCAATAAGGAACTTATCACCGTATTTGGCTTTCACTTTCCTTCTCAAAGATCTGGTATAGAAGCAAGAAAACAATCTGTTTCCTTTTTGAACAATATTAGAAAACAATTACCTAAAAAAAGGCTTGTAATCGCGGGAGGAGATTCTAATATAACAGTGCTGGAAGAGAAAAAAATATATCCTGAATATATATATAAAAATTGGGAAGTTTCTCATAAAAAAGGTTGTAAAAAATGTATAGGGACGATATATTATCCGCCTCTGGATCAGTGGTCTTTTTTCGATGTATTCTATTATTCCAGGGATCAAAAAAAATCTTTTTGGAAGTTTGATCCTACATCCGTTGAGATATTAAATAATGTATCTTATCAAAATACAGAGCAAAAAATTCCCAATGACTATAGAATACCAGATTTCAAAGGAGTCTCTGATCATTGGCCGATCATGATGCAGATTAAAAAAAGAAGAAACGATACTCAAAGGGAAAAGAAATAAAAGGACCATTAAAATGATCAGATCAATTTTAAAAAATATCTTTATTTTGTTCGTTGTATTTGTTTTCAGTCAAATCCCCTCTTTTATGAAAGGATACGCAAATATAGTCAAAGGCGCCTTGCTGGAAGTAGATAATTTGATCGAAGGCTATACGAAGCAGGCTTCCAGGAGTAACAAATCTCTTTCAGAATATATTGATAAATATTTACAGAGCTCAGATGTTGATTTTCGAAATACCGGTGAATTAATGTTAGATACCATCGAAAGGAGGCAAAAATATCAAAAGGTGCTTCATATCTTAGAAAAATCTTCAAAGATATATAAGCTGTTTCTCATAATCCCTCATCTGGATTGGAATATGATCAAAAAAAATGATCTGGAACCAAAAATCACATTTGATCAAGAGAGTATCTTATATGTAATTGCTGGATTATTGATCGGTATGTTTTTGGCTTATCTGATTTTCAGGCCTAAAATACAACAGTAAACTCATTTTAGAATGACATTCCATTTTAAACTTTCGATTTTCAGGTCTAAAATACAACAGTAAATTCATCTGATCATTCATGAAAATACATTCTATATAGGATATAGATGTATGCGTTACTTGCATATTTATTTCTTTATGCTACTTCATGATTACAAATTTTTTACCCCACCCTACGTATCCAATAGGTATATTAGGTAAAAAAATTTTGTTGATTTTTAGAAAAATCAACCGACTAATAATTTGAAGATAGTTTTTAAAGAATGAAATTCTCTAAATTAAGTAAGATGTTGATTTTTGGGATAAGTTTTTTATTTATAGGCATTATAAGTATTTTCTCTAAGAAGAATGCAAAGGCATTGGATCATTCTCTCAGAAAGCTTAATTTTGAAGACGTCGAAAATGATAATGAAAAGAATGATGAATCTGATGACAAAGGAAAGATCATTCATCCAGGTTAATACCAGTCTAAAATTTACTTACTCTCATTCAATATACTTTGGATATTGTCGACTTCCATTTTTGCTAGTAGATGTTCATAGTTTTCAATTTTATGATCCTCTAATAAATGATCCAGTGATTTCCATGTGTATGGCTTTTCATTGAACAATTTTTCTACTTTTTCTCCAATAGAAGGTAGAATAGGTTTTAGCAAAATGCAAATAACTCTGAATATATTCAATCCAGAAGTTAATATAGGCTTTGCCTTTATTGGATCGGTTTTGATATATTTCCAGGGAGACTTTTCATCTAAAAATCGATTACCTTCGTCTGCTAAGTCCCTTATGAATTTCATTACTTTTGTAAATTCTCTTTCCTGGTACAAAGTAAATATTTTTTCTTTACCCTTTAAGGCATTTTGAATTATTTTAAGGCCTTCTTTGTCTACCACGCCAAGTAATCCGTCAAAATATTTATTGAGCATCTTGCATACACGAGATCCCAGATTGATTATCTTTCCAATCAAGTCTGAATTTACCTTGTACATGAAATCATCAAAATTCAGATCAATATCTTCCATGCTGGAAGATATTTTGCATGCAAAGTAAAATCGCAAATAATCTGGTGAAAGATGATTCAGGTAGGTTCTTGCATTTATAAAGGTACCTTTAGACTTACTCATTTTTTCACCATTAATGGTTAGAAAGCCATGCACAAAAATTTTTGTAGGGGTATTGAAATCTGCATTCTTTAGCATGGCCGGCCAAAATAAAGTATGGAAGTAAATAATATCTTTTCCAATGAAATGAATAATTTCAGACTCTTTAGAACACCAAAAATCTTCATAGTTTTTTTTATTTTTTAGGCACCATTCTTCTGTAGAACTAATATATCCCAAAGGAGCATCTAGCCATACATAAAAATATTTGTGATCCATGTCTGGAATTTCGAATCCAAAATAAGGGGCATCTCTACTTATATTCCAGTCTTTTAATTCTCCTTCTAACCATTCCTTTAATTTATTAAATACCTGTGGGGATGTTCTTTCTTTTGCCCATTTTCTTAAAAAATCATGGAAAAGTTTTAAACGAAAAAAAACATGCTTGCTTTTCTTTTCAATTGGTTTATCTCCTGATATAATGCTTCTGGCTTCTTTCATATCCAGAGGAGAGTAGGTTGCGCCGCATTCACTGCAAGAATCCCCGTATTGATCTTTAGCTCCACATTTAGGACATGTTCCTCTGACAAACCGGTCAGGTAAGAATATTTTATCTTTCACAGAATATGCCTGGGAAACTTCTTTGAGTTCTATGCAGTTGTTCTCTTTCATTTTTTTATAGAATAAATGACAAAATTTTCGATTAATTTCTGAATGGGTGGATGAGTAATGATCAAATCTAATGTCAAAATCATTAAAATCTTGTATGTGCTTTTCTTGGTTTTTTTTGATCAATTCTTGAGGAGAAATATTCTCTTTTTTAGCGCTGAGCATTATGGGAGTTCCGTGTGTATCATCTGCACATATAAAAAGGACTTCATTCTCCTCTTTCATCTTCAAATAACGAACCCAGAAATCTGCCTGTAAATATTCTAAAAGATGACCCATATGAATATCTCCGTTTGCATACGGAAGCGCTGTGGTCACCAATATTTTCATGTCTATAGAGTATTAGATAGAAGAGGAGGAACAAAATCCATGATCAAGGGAACAGATTCTTTTGCACCCAGTCCCTGCCTTTTAAAGCTTAATTTAAGGTTATAGCGAGCCACTTCATTCTCACGAAAGACTCTTTTAGAATTTTCAATCGACTTCCAATAATGCTGGTCAGCCTTATCTTGATCTTCTAAAAGCTCATATATAGCGCCTAGATTATTTTCAACCATGGCCAGGCGAGTAAATAATTTAACATGTGCTTTGTTATCCTTGGAAGGTTTGGATACCCTATCCGCCTTCGTTGTATAATGAGATTGTAAGAATAATAGATGACCAAGAGCCGCTTGCAGGTATTTTGATCTTATATTCCTTTTTTGAGAGCCTAGTTTGTAGAGCGCATTCGATTTGGCGAGTTCGATGTTATGAAATTGGAACTGCCATTTTAAGGGTATAGATTCCCAATAGAAAAGAGCCTTTCTATGATTGCCCCTTAGATAATATGACCAACCCCTGTAGTAATTGAATTCTACTTTTAATTCTTTGTTCTTTAATCCTATTTTATCGGCGCGGTCAAAGTAAGAATCTATTTTTTCCAGGGAGTTTGCCAATGCGTTTAATCCAATATCATAGTCACTTTTATAACGATCTGCCTCTTTCATTCTTTGCCATTGATGTGTTTCTCCCAGATCATTCACCACAGAAAGATAAGTTGCCTTAGCATAATTAAAATAAATTTTACCGATATCTGCATCCAATAATACTTCATCTTCAGGGTATGTTCCTAAAAGAGAAATTTGATTCGTGCTCAATGACTGCATGGCCAATTCTAAATGCTCTATGGCAGATGCATGATCATTTAACTCCATTAATATCTCTGCCAGCTCATTTAAGGCTAAAAAATGGTTTGGATTATATTTATATGCATATTCTAGTTGTTTGATCGCCATTTTATTTTCTTTTACAATATTTCTATAATACCTTGCTCTTTGGTAATAGCCCTCTGCAAATTCGTTTCCATGTCGCACATTTCCGTATTTGTCTTTTTCTTTAGAATGATAAAGAATGTTCAATAACTCGTTAGCCCTTGCTTTTAAAGAAGAGGCAGATAGATTTTGCTTTGGTGAAATATTATACTCAATTCTTAGATGATCTTCATGCGGCAAGTCAATATAGAAACCCGCTAAACTAGCTAAAATAGCAAAATCCAATTCTTCTTCAATGCCTATAGAATGTCTGATCTTGTTATGATAGTCAATCACTAAACGAGGATCTTTTTGGTTTTCATAAATTTTTAATAGTGATCTTAAAATTCCGGAGTGGCCACCCGCATGGTCGGTAAATTTTGTAACTATCTTTTCAAAATATTCATTGGACCTATAGTAATCTTTTTGATTATAATAAACATTCCCAATACTTAGAAGGGCATTGGCTCTAAAGTCATCTTTTTCAAAAAATCCTGCATTTGTTGCAAAAAATAATATCCTTTTATAATAATCTATTCCCAATAAATTATTGCGGTATTTGCTTTTCTGAAATTTCTGTACCCTATTTGAATGGAAATCTCCTAAAGCAAAAAGAGTATTTGCATCATTTTCTTTTTGATCTAAATGTGTAAAAAGATACGCACCTTTTTTTTGAATTTGCCACAGACTACGATTGATCGAAATTTTATTTCTGGCCACATTAGCATATCTGACAATGGGAACTGCCTTCAATGACCTCCAAAATTCTTTTGCAGGGATTCGCTTATTTTGTTCATCTATTACTTGAGGATCTAAAGATACTTTCCCGAATAGTTTTTCAAAGGAGTCTTCATACATTTCTACCCTTTTATATGCATTTCCATATTGTATATAGGCATCTGTTTTTTGCGGATAATAAGATACTGCCTTTTGAAATAAGCTTTCTGCTTCTAAAATAGAATTACGGGCAGGTCTCTGGGGGAAATTTTCTAATATATTTTCCGCTCCTTCAGAAATTAAGTTTTTATATATAAAAGGCTTAATGACGAAATAATAGAGGAACAGGCTCAAGGAAGTCAATATAGTAGCCACGAGGCTTCCATATTTGATCAGTTGAATACGCCTTGCTTTTTTTTCTAATCCTTTCGCTGTATATCCAGGGCGAGTTACAATTATTCGATGTCTTTCATGAGCATCTTTTTGTTTAATATCCCCTAGACTGATCCCTAATTTATCTTCTAATTTTTTTTTAATTTCTTCTATAGAAGCTTCTTGTAACACTAGGTCTACTAAGGCCTGAGTGTCTTGCGGTGATAATTTTTCTTCCAGTATGGAGTTAATGATAATTTTACTGAGCTGAATAGGTAAGCCTTTTAGCTTATTTCTTAATTTTTTTATGTCTTCATTATCAAGTTGAAAAAAAGAAATATCTGAACTGGTAGTTTTATCTCTCGGTTTCTGCAGAGTTAAATCTGGTGAAGTATCCTCTAAGGAAAGTAGCGTTGATCTTTTCCCAACATCTCCCGCAGGAGTAGTTTCTCCTAATTTGCCTATTTCGGGTACTTCTGTTATTTCTGTTTTATCACCTGAAGTCTGTAGAGCATCTCCTGTGTCGGGTACTTCTGTTATTTCTGTTTCATCCCCTGGAGATTGTAGAGCATCTTCTATGTCAGGGATTTCTGCTGTTTCTTTTTCATCCCCTGGAGATTGTAGAGCATCTTCTATGTCAGGGATTTCTGCTGTTTCTTTTTCATCCCCTGGAGATTGTAGAGCATCTTCTATGTCAGGGATTTCTATTGTTTCTGTTTCATCCCCTGGAGATTGTAGAGCATCTTCTATGTCGGGTACTTCTATTGTTTCTGTTTCATCCCCTGGAGATTGTAGAGCATCTTCTATGTCGGGTACTTCTATTGTTTCTGTTTCATCCCCTGGAGTTTGTAGAGCATCTTCTATGTCGGGTACTTCTATTGTTTCTGTTTCATCCCCTGGAGTTTGTAGAGCATCTCCTATATCGGGTACTTCTGCTGTTTCTTTTTCATCCCCTGGAGTTTGTAGAGCATCTCCTATGTCAGGTGCTTCTGCTGTTTCTGTTTCATCCCCTGGAGTTTGTAGAGCATCTCCTATGTCAGGTGCTTCTGTTGTTTCTGCTTCATTGTCTGATTGAACGTCTTCTGTAGATACATCTATTTGCCCGGGAGATCTTTTAAAAAAATCAGAAAGTTCATCAATTTTATTTATTTCTTCCTGAGTATACTTATTTTCGTCTGATTTATTTTCTTGATTTTGGTTATTTGCCATTGAATTTTAAATTTTCTCTTTACATTTTACCGTGTTTACCGAAGATCAAATAGTCTGTGACTTATTTAATTTACAGTTCTAGTATCGGATAAAAACTGAAAATCCTATATTAGCTTTTATTTTATTTTATTTATGAGTTATTCATTGATCCGACAAGTTTTTTTTAAACTTATTTGTTTACTCTTGTTCTTTAATTTTTTCTTGATCCCATTGTATTCATCTAAAATTATTGAAATATATTATCAAAAAAACATTCATTCTTTGGATGATTCAATCTCTCCTAAGATCATACACTATATAGACACGAGTAATTACTCAAAGCAAGATTCATTGAAGATCACTGGCGTACTCTTTACTTATAAGGATCAATATGCCAGGAAAGTCTTTTTTATTTCTAACATCCATAATTTTAGACATGTCCCCATGCTCAAAAATCGAAAAGGTATCTGGTTTTATGTTTTACCCATAAACTCTGATAATTTTAAAAGAAAAAGCGAGCGAGAGATCAGATATAAATTTTTAGTGGATGGATCTTTTCAAATTGATCAAAAAAATAAGCAAAACGAATACACCTCCTCAAATAAATTAGCTTCTATATACTATCTAAAAAATTTTCCTGTTCAATTGGCTTTAGGCATATCTGAACGGAAGGCAATAAGCCCCTATGAAAAACAAGTTTTTTTTAGAATATATAACCCCCATGCCAAAAGGGTCAGTTTAGTAGGAAATTTTAATTCATGGAATTCAGAACTAGATAAAATGGAAAAAAAAGAAGGAGGATACTTTGAAATAAGAAAAATACTTCCTCCAGGTGAGTATATCTATCTCTATAAAATAGATGAGAATTATGTATTAGACAGCCAAAATGAGAATAAAAAAGCTGATCCTGTATATAATATAGTCTCTTATATCAAGATTAAATAAGTACATCCGCAGAATTTATAGCAATTGACTCATTTTAGCCCGGATACATATATTTTTCTTTTCCCATAATAGCAACTAAATGGCTGATTTTGTATCGTTTTTAGTGCGGTATCTATAGAATTTAAAACGAACCTCTATGCCTCGATTTAGGATATTGAGGATACATACGAAGATGAACAAAGTAATTTTATAGATCATTTATTTAGCATGTTTATATTGAAGTAATATCATTCCAGAAAGATTTTCTTCCAGAATGGAAAATTCTTTAGAAAAGGAAGGTATATTTTGGATAAATTTTTTATATTGTATCCGATTCAAGAGTAGATTATCTGACTTCATGGTCTGAAACAATATTTTCATATCATCTTCAGAAGTCCCTTCATATATCCAATGATAATAGGTTTTGGGAGTATAGGGTGCTAACCATTGAGGATTATACATTACAATGATCCTGGGTTCTGTTTTGCTCATGCTATTTATATATTGAATTAATTCTGACCTTTTATGCTCTATGGGGACATTATTATAGGCTGCATATATTGTTCTTATCGTAATATTTGTAAAACCAGCCAAGGTTGCCATAAATATGAGGATCATTCCTATTTTTCTGGCCCTTCTTAATTTTAAAATATATATAAAGCAAATGAAGAAGAAAAATGAACATACAACAGAATGTCTGGTGGCAAAATTCCAAACAGCCCACATTTTTTTATGGATTAGATGAATGGAAATGAATTCTATAAAAGCGAATATAATAAAAAATAATATAATATAATCTTTTGGTTCAAGAACAAATTTAGTTAGTTTGTCATAAATATGCCTATAATTTTTTTTCCACACCAGTACAATGAACGCCAAAACGAAGCTGTATTGAAATCCATAGAAATTGATTATATAGGATTTTTTTCCAAATGGTAGGAATGCAATGAAGAAACCGTATATTTTAAACCAAAACCATGTAAAAATATTTTCATAATCCACAATGGATTGGATAGGAGTTAATAAAGAGGAAGCCTGGTATTGGTCAAAAAAAATAATACTATTGATCCCTATGTCATGTACCTTATGATACAAATGGATCATCTGAGGTACATTAAAAAGTAAAAATCCAGCAGAAGAAATCAATATCCATTTTAGATAGCCAATTCTTTTATAAAATGAAAGAAGAATAATATAAAATACGATGAGTGAAATAAAAAAAATAATGAATTGGCTTCTGATCAAAAATAATACAGCAGACCATATACCAAATTCAAAGGCAATCCAGGAATTTATATTTCCTTTTAGAGAACTGAACCGCAGAAAGAAAACAGATAAAACGAAAAATCCAATGGCTTCCGTATACGGTTTAGAAGTCGCATAAAAAAAATCAGTATGTAGGCCTAAAATGAGGGTCATCAAAGAGGCAGCCGATATAGATAGCTTTTTGAATTGGATCAGTGGTCCAGGAACTATTCTATCAACGGTCTTATAGGTGACCCATAGAGTTAATATATAAAGAATAGTGGGTAACCATATTGCGGTTACAGGTAATGATATAAAATAAGAAACATAGCCCATGACAATAGGCCATATAGGATATACAGGAGTTGGATGAGGGAAATAGGTAAACCCCTGGTGGTAAAGAGATATATTCGTAACAAAACCATTTCCCTCTAAAATGTTTTGGGCAATATTATAGTAATAGGATCCATCCCAGCCAAAATGGTCCACATAGAAAGTGAAAACAATTTTTAAGAGAATTAAGAATAAGATCAAAAACACAAATTTTAGTTAAGTTTAACCATTATATTTTTTGGGTCAACTTTTTTATTTCTTTTGTCTTTTGTTTCAAGAATAAATGCCTTTCTTTTTCCTGCAAGATCAATTCACGGGGCGCTTTGTCGAGAAAATTTTTATTTTGTAATCTTGCTGATAATCCCTCTATTTCTTTTGAAAGCTTTTGAAATTCTTTAGATAGCCTTTTCTTTTCTCTTTCTCTGTCTATACTATCCCCTATATCTAAATAAAGCCTGCCAAAAGGAAGTAATGTATGTATATTTTGTGAAATTTCACTATTTTCCTTAGAATATACTTGCAATTCGTTTAATCTGGCCAATATCTTTATATATTCAGAATGTTCTTTAAAAAAGGATTGTATACTTTTATTTTGAGTAACCAGGAAAGCCGACTGCTTCTTTGAGATAGGAATAGATAATTCACCTTTCAGGTTACGTATTTTATGGATCAAATTGATCATCATCTCTATATTTTCAATGTCTTTTTCATTCTTTTTAATGCTTATTTCCTGAGGCCATCTACTCACAATGATCAGATCATTTTTATTATGCTCCCAGTAGGAATATAATTCTTCTGTAATGAATGGCATAATGGGATGCAGAATTTTGAGAATATTGCAGAATATCAAATTAAGAGTAAAAATGGTATTCTCTTTTTGTGAATTATATTTCAGGCTTATTTTGGATAACTCGATGTAATGATCACAAAAAGACTTCCATACAAAGTCATATACCAGTTGTCCATATTCTGCAAATTTACAATTTTCAATCGCCCTATTGATCTTTATCAAAACATCATTGAATCTATTTATGATCCATGTATCCATTTCTGAGAAATGAACTTCTTTATTTTCAATAGAATAATTTAATTCCTGGTTCATCCAAATATAACGAGCAGTATTCCATATCTTATTGCAAAACGCCTGGTAGCCTTTTAAGCGACTCTCGTCATATACAATGTCCTTACCTTCCGGTAGAATGCTGATCAGAAAAAAGCGGAATGAATCTGTTCCATATACCTCCATTTTTTTCAATGGATCGATCACATTACCTTTTGACTTGCTCATTTTTTGGCGATCTGTATCTCTTACCAGTCCATGAACATATACCTGCCGGAAAGGAACATCTTTTATCAAATGTATTCCCATCATGATCATTCTAGCCACCCAAAAGAAGATAATGTCAAAACCAGTGATCAATATATTCGTGGGGTAGAACATTTCATGCTTTTTAGATAGTTTGGGTAGCTCTCGTATGCCCATTAGATCTTTTTCATCCCATAAAGTAGCAAAAGGCCATAGAGCAGAAGAAAACCACGTATCCAAAACGTCTTCATCTTGTTCAAGGGGAGTATCTCGGCTTAGATCATATTTTTTCCTTACATCTTCTTCATCAAAACCTACATATACCCGTCCATCCTGGTCATACCATGCGGGTATCTGATGCCCCCACCATAGCTGTCTGGAAATACACCAATCTTGTATTTCATTCATCCAGCTAAAGTATGTATTCTCCCACCTTTTGGGAATGAAATGAATTTTGCCCAATTGAACGGCCTGTATAGCTGGTTCTGCCAATTTTTGTGTAGCTACAAACCACTGTGTACTGGGAAGAGGCTCTACTATCGCCCCGGAACGATGACTATGGCCTACATTGTGAGTATATTTTTCTATTTTCTCCAGTAGATTCTTTTCCTTTAAGTCTTTCACGATCTTATCTCTGGCCTTTTCTCTGGATAGACCCGCATAAGGCCCCCCCGCCTCATTGATCCTGGCAGAATCATCCATGATCCGAGTAAGAGGCAAATGATGTCTTTTACCCACTTCAAAGTCATTGGGATCATGAGCAGGAGTGACTTTAAGAACTCCCGTTCCAAATTTCATATCCACATAGGTATCTGAAATAATAGGAATTTCTTTATGGATCAATGGCACAAAAACCTTTTTGCCTATAATGGATATATAGCGCTCATCTTGTGGATGTACCGCGATGGCTTCATCTCCTAATATTGTCTCTGGCCTGGTTGTAGCGATGGTTAAAAATTGATCTTCATCCTTTAAATTATATTTGATATAATAAAGATGTCCTCTGATTATTTTATGTTCTACTTCAATGTTAGAAAGAGCCGTTTGGTTTACAGGACACCAATGGATCATTCTATCGGCTCTGTAGATCAGTTTTTCTTGGTATAATTTGATAAAGACATACTTCACAAGCTGGTTTAGACCTGGATCCATGGTAAATCGTTCTTGGTCCCAATCTGCACTTTCTCCCAATTGGCGCTGCTGATGAGTGATCGTACTACCAGATTTTTGTCTCCATTCCCAAACTTTTTTTTCAAAGGCCTTTCTCCCAATGTCATTTCGGTTTAATCCTTCTTCTTTAAGACTTTTCTCTACCACATTCTGAGTAGCGATACCAGCATGATCCGTTCCGGGAAGCCATAAAGTTGTTTTTCCCAGCATCCGGTTATAGCGAACCAATACATCCTGGATAGTGTGATTAAGAGCATGCCCCAGATGAAGGCTTCCTGTAACATTGGGAGGGGGGATCACCATTGAGAATTTTTCTTTTTCTGCATAATCTTTGAAAAACTTGTAGGAAAAAAAACGATTCTTTATCCATATATCATACCATTTTTCTTCTAAACCCTTAGGATCATACTTGGGAGGTAGTTCTTTTTTGATCTTATTATTCACGACATTGCCAAATACAGGTTTAAAATTCAGGTGTCAATAAGCTTTGGTATGCGTATAGTTGCCATATTTTGTAAAATAGTTATCATAATATAATAAAAAATACAATAAAAAACATGGTGTCTGGAATGAGCATTATTGAGATTTAGACTATTGTAGATAACTTTGTGAATTGGTATAATAAGATCCGCCCGCACTCTTCATTAAATAACTTGACGCCATGTTTTTTATTGGTTTCTACAAGTTTAATATTTTATACTATTTATCTGGTATCCAGGAAGCTGGAAAGAGTTTTTGTACTGGATGGGGGGGGGTAGAAAGTTCAGAGACAAATTTATTTCTTTTTTCTCTTTGAGATCAATCCTAAAAAATTAAAAAGCTATCTTAGTGGAAAACCGGCATTTCTTAATTTATGTATTATCGCATCCTGCAGTTTTTTGAATTCTGTATGTTCTATGGTACGCTTATGATTCCTCCAGGTAGCCTGGATAGAAATAGCTTTTTTGCTGAATGGAATAGGTTCTCCCTGGTAGCTTCCAATATAACGGATGTCTTCTAAATGAGTTTCGTCTTTAGATATATTATTGGCGAAATTGGATTCTCCGATAGCATCTATGATCTTTTTAAAAGGTGTTTCGTTATCAGCAATAATGGTAAACTCAAAATCAGCAGAAGGATACTTCGGGACAGGCTTGTAGAAAGTATTATTCGTATCTATTTTAAATAAATTTCCCAGTAAAGCCTCAAAATAATAGACTCTGCCATCTATAGAAATACTTTTTGTTAGTCTTGGATGTATTTCACCCCATTTATATAAGAGTATATCATCCTTTTTTCTGGTAACGATTCCGCATCTTCCTGGATGAAAAAGATCATCTTGATGCATGTCCCATTTTTGCTCATGATAAGCCAGGCCGAGCCGTACAAGAGAGTTATTTAAAATAGAAGATAAATGATATAGTACTCTTTCAGAGGATTCCATAGAGATTAAAACCCCGGAGAAAAATTTTTTTTCCAATGGTATCTCTCTTTTATTTTTAGAAACAGGAATGAATATCCTTTCCATTTCATATAGTCTCATTTCCTTATATTTTTTCTTATTCGCAGCAATATTCTTTAATAAGCCTATAGCAGGAGATATTCTCATGAATTTTAAATCACTATGAATTGGGTTCTTTATTTCGATTGCATTTTTGCTATAACGGGTATCTCTTTGGATATCCTCATGGCTATGAAAACAATAATTATAGACTTCCGTAAAGTGATATGTGTAAGAAAATAATTTTCGAATGAAGTGCTTTTTTTGACGATTCTTATACGGTTGGGAAGGCGTTTTACAATAGACGGACAAAGGTTTTGGGTTTGCATTCTTGTATCCTAGCATTCTGCCTAATTCTTCCACCAGATCATCCGCTATCTCCAGATCAAAATAGGAACGATAATCAGGAACCCTTACCTTAATATTATCTTCTTTTAAATCGCATTTCATTCCTAAAGAAGTAAATATGTCGATTATCTCCTTGGCAGAAATAAGAAAATCAAGCCTCCCTTTTAAATAAGATATTTTTGTATGGATTACATTGGATTTAATTTTTTCTTTTCTTTGTGTTCCAATATGAATTGTTTTTAAATCAGGGCAGCTCTTTTTCAGTAATTCTATGAATCGGTGGATGGCAAATTTATTTAACGAAGGGCACAAGCCTTTTTCAAATCTTTGGCTAGATTCCGTTCGTATTCCTAATTTATTTACTGCTTTCCGGATATGGCCTCTATGAAATGTGGCGGATTCAAGGAATATAGATTTTGTATTTTCATTTATTTCTGTTCCCTTGCCCCCAATGACTCCTCCTAAAGCAATAGGCTTTTGTCCATCTTTGATCAATACAATTCCTTCTGGAATCGTGTACTCTTTAGAGTCCAGAGTCATTATTTTTTCCCCTTTTTTAGATAATGAAATATTGATTTTATTCCTTATGCAATTACGGTCAAATGCATGATTTGGTTGTCCTAGTTCAAGCATTACATAATTAGAAATATCAACCATATTATTGATAGGCTTCATTCCTATGCATATCAATCTGGCCTGTAATTCTATGGGTGATATTTTAGCTTCGACTCCCTCTAAAATGGCAAAACAATAAGATAGGGCTGCTTCTCCCAGTATCTCTACAGGTATAAGGTCTTTGGAATTACCCTTTGGCTTTTTTTGGAGTATCTTAGATATATCCCATTTCAAAGGCTTTCTTAAAATCGCAGAAATCTCTCTGGCAAAACCAAAATGCCCCCATAGATCGGGACGGTGGGTAATGGATTTATTATCTATTTCTAAAATAAAATCCTTTAGTTTCAAAGCTCCTAAAAGATCATGCCCTGTCTTTAGATCATTTGGTATTTCTAAAAGCTGCATCGATAAAGCATCCTTTTCAGAAAATATAAAATCCTCTAATCCAATTTCCTGTGTGGAGCAAAGCATTCCATGACTATCAATTCCTCTTAGATTTGTTTTATGAATTTTTCTACCATCAGGAAGAATAGATCCGGGTACGACCAAAGGATACTTTTGTTTTGCGATAACATTATTTGCTCCTGTTACGATCGTATATTTTTTCTTTCCTGCAATTACATCGCATATTCTTAATTTATCAGCATTTGGATGCTTTTTAATGTTGGATACTTCCGCGACCAGTACATCTTTTAAATGAGGTAAAAAGGGGAAACTTCTTTCCACCTCGCAAGTCTTCATTGTGAGTAATTCTGCAATTTCATCCACAGAATGATGACTCAAGTCAATAAATTCATTTAACCAATTCCAGGATAATTTCATATTAAAATTGACTTAAAAAATCCATATTAGATCCCTGGAAATACCGAATATCTTCGATTCCATATCGCATCATGGCCAGACGATTCAGTCCCAGGCCAAAAGCAGCGCCCTGCCATTTCAGAGGATCTAACTTACAAGCTTTTATTACATTGGGATGAACTAAGCCGCAGGGTAGAAGCTCTACCCAACCAGACTTCTTGCATACCTGACAACCTTTTCCCATACAGATCAGGCATTGTATATCTAATTCAAAGCCGGGCTCTACAAAAGGAAAATAACCAGGTCTTAATCTTACTTCCACTTCTTTTTGAAAAACTTCTTTTAAGAGAGTCTGCATGAAATAGAGTAAATGAGATACGCTCACATTCTTATCAATTACCATCCCCTCAACCTGATAGAATGTATGCTCATGAGAAGCATCTATTTCTTCATATCTGAATACTCTTCCAGGAGCGACCATCCTGATAGGAGGCTCAAATTCCAGCATTCCTCTTATCTGTACCGAAGAAGTATGTGTTCTAAGTAAATTTCCCTCCGTGGTATAGAATGTATCTTGTGAATCTCTGGCAGGATGATCTTCTGAGAAATTAAGAGCAGCAAAATTATAGAAATCTGTTTCTACCTGGGGCCCATCCAGAACACTAAAGCCCATGGATGTAAATATTTGTTCCAGTTCTTCTTCGAGTAAACTAATAGGATGAATATGGCCTGCTCCATTTTTTATGACCAGCTGATCTGGAAATTCAGGTGGATATAGGCTCATGTCAAACCATTCTTTACTCTGTAATCCTTGATAATATTCTTCTTCCAAAGCTTCTTTCCTTTTTTCAAAAAGGATATATATTTCTTTTTTTACTGTATTGGCTAGATCTCCCATTATTGCCCTTTGATCTGCAGAAAGATTGCCTATGTCTTTCAATATACTCGTAAAACTGCCCTTTTTACCCAAGAAAGCAATCCGCACATCTTCTATTTCTTTTTCAGAATGACATGAGCCTAATCTATTTTCTATCTCTGATTTTAAAGAATACAATTTTCTTTGCATAGGGAAATTATCTTGTGATTTCTTTTAGATGTTCTATGATCTCTTTGTTCTGCGGGTCCAATTCAATTGCTTTTTTTAGAGTTTTAGAAGCCCTAGCCTTATCTTCTTTCTTGTAATAAAGAACCCCTAGTGTATCCAAATAAGCTGGATTAGAAGATTCTTTTCTAAGGGCTCTTTGAGCCAGCTTTAATGCTTCATCAATATTTTTATTTTGCCTATAGTATATAAAAGCAAGTGAATTACATGCATTTGCATCTTCAGGGTATAGTTTTAAAATATCTTTTAGAATTTCTTCTGCCATGACCAATTTATTTTCTTTTTCTAAGGTGTATGCAAGCATATTCATGATCTGCGGATCATTCTTATTTTCTACTAATTCCAAAGACTCTTTTAAAATTTTAAGAGCTTTAGCATATTTTTTTTTGCGTATCAGAAAGATGCAATAAACCTTTGGAACAAGAGCCAAAACCCTGTTTTTGTCCAATGTATATATTTCTGAAATGATCTTTTCTGCATCATCCACGCTCCCTAAATGATATAGGCATAGACTTTCATAAAGCTGCAACTCCAGATCTTCTGGCAAAAGATGGATGGCCTTATCAAGTAATTTCAAAGAACCTAAATAATCTCTCTTATAAAAGAAATCAATTGCCTCTTTTTTAACAGATAAGGCTTCATCAATGTCTTTAAAGCTTTTCATACGGATATTGGTTATTATCTTTAGGCTCTGTTTTACATCCAAATACGGCAAAATGAATTGTAGTCATTGTTACAAGTCCTTTTTAGTCATAGATTTGTAGAAACCAATGCCGTTAGGCTGTACTTTGTACACATGTCTTACACACTAAGAAGCTATTTTAGTCCTTCTATTCCGATGGAATCTTTGATATGGCGTCAAGTTATTTAATGAAGAGTGCGGGCGGATCTTATTATACCAATTCACAAAGTTATCTACAATAGTCTGAATCTCAATAATGCTCATTCCAGACACCATGTTTTTTATTGGTTTCTACATTTGGCATATTCTTTTTCAAGTTCCAATGCCTTTATTTCTTCTAAAAGACGGGGTACGATCTCTTTTTCAGAGATTTTTCCTTTACTCTCTCCTTTTACATATAAAACGGCAGAACCTTTTCCAGCCGAAATACCAATATCCGCGCCTTTGGATTCTCCAGGTCCATTAACGAGGCATCCCATTACAGCTATTTTCAAAGGCGTTTTTATTTTCTTAACAGCTTCTTCTATTTCATTTGCAATTTTAAATAAATCTACTTCTAACCTTCCGCAAGTAGGGCAAGATACCATGGTCACCCCAAAACTGGTAAGTTCTAAAGATCGAAGTATTTCTCTACCCACTCTGATCTCTTCTGCACCATCTTCTGTAAGAGATACTCGTATGGTATCTCCAATTCCTTCTGAAAGTAAGGCGCCTATTCCAATAGATGATTTGATCGTTCCCTGAAAAGAAGTACCCGCTTCCGTAACGCCTAAATGAAATGGATAATCGCATAATTTGGCTAATTTGCGGTAGGCATCTATCATCATATACACATCCGTAGATTTAAGAGAGATTATCAGATCAAAGAAGTTATTCTCTTCACAAATAGAAATATGCCTCAAAGCACTTTCTACCATCCCATCACTCGTAGGATAACCATATTTTTTAAGTATATCCTTTTCAAGAGAACCAGCATTCACCCCTATCCGGATGGGGATTTGTCTCTCATTACATGCATCTAAAACAGATCGAATTTTCTCAGAATTCCCTATATTGCCTGGGTTGATTCTGATCTTATCAACTCCACTCTCTGCTGCGATCAATGCCAGTTTATAATTGAAGTGAATATCCGCTACCAAAGGTATATGGATCGAATTCTTGATCTCTTTTAAAGCATAAGCCGCTTCTTCTGTATTTGCGGTGACCCTTACGATCTGGCAGCCTGCTTCTTCGTATTGCAGTATCTGCCTTATAACTAACTCTATATCTGTAGTAGGAGCTTTTACCATTGATTGAACAGGCACAGGATGAGAAGAACCAACAGGAACATCACCCACAAGTACTGTTTTTGTTTTTCTACGCTGAATATGATATTCTTCCATATCTCTGTTTAATTTCAAGAAACATTATTTAGTGGGATTGCCTTCTACTGGCAAATCACTTTTTTCCCAACCTGGATTTTCATCGCTTCCCAAAAGACCCCCCAATAAATTGGATACATTAGAAAAACCAGAATGAAGAAGCATTTCTGTCGCCCTTGTAGACCTCCCACCTGTACGGCATCCTAGAATTATATTATCATCGGGGTCGAATTGATCTTCAACTTCATTCACAAAATTTGTATTCAATATCCTTGTTCCATCTACATCATTGAATAATGGTATATTGACTGATCCTTTTGCGTGTATCTCTGCAAACTCTTCTTTTGTTCTTACATCCAAATAAATAGCATCTTCTTCTTGTATCAATCTGAAGGCTTCATTAGGTGATATATTTTCTACATCCATATAAACTCCTTTCTACTTATCTGGCAATGAATAAAAATAAAAAAAGAATACAAGACCAAAATACAGGGTTTTTATGATCTGCAAAGTATATTTTATGAGACCACAATAATTATTTTCACCCTACGGGCACAGGTCTTTCTTTTTTTTATATGCAAAACTGATCATCTCTCCAACGAGTAAATTGGGAAGAAGGAGGTATACATAAAAACAGAACACCCACTATGTCAAACAGTTTGCTTAATTTTTTCATCGGCTTTGCCAATACAAATATTTTTTATTGGATAAAATTCTTACAGCAATAGAATGTCTTTTGCCGATTTCTCTCTGTTTATCATAGTATTCTCTGGCCCACTTAGACATTCTCATAGAAGAAAAAGCAAACTGATAAAGTATAGCTTTTGCTTTCTTATTACATGCTTTTCTCATAGAAACCTTCTTGTAAGTACCACTTTCATAGTTTTGAGGAGCCGTGCCGAACAAACATTGAAGTTCATTCGCTTTCTTGAATCTATCCGGATCGTCCCCGATGATCGCCAGGAGCTTCGCAGAGAGAATGCTCCCTGTTCCGGGTAAAGACTCTAATATCTTTCCATACTCATTCTCATCTAAAATTTCCTTAATTTTGCTTCCTATATCTTTCGGACTTTTTTTGATTTTTTATAAAAAAAGTAGTTGACATGGGTATTTTTCTTTTGAAGGTGGCCGCAGAAAATTCCGTATGGAGTTTTAAACTTAACAAATATTGAGAGGAAAAAAATGAAAAACAGAAAAAAAATAAAAATTTTAACCTTCTTTTTCTTTTTGGCTCCACTTTCAATACTGAGTGTAGAAGATTTCCAAAATTGGACAACTGTGAATATTTCGGGCAAATTGCACCCAGTATTAAAGCTAAAGTTAGAAGGAGAATTTAGAACTGGTGATCAATGGAGGGAGCTCTATTATCATCATTCAGACATAGGCCTTGACCATAAAGTCTTTTCATGGTTGCACTGGGGCCTTAATTTTAGAGAGGCTTTTGAATTAAAAAGCTCAGGTTGGTTAGAAGAAAGAAGATCACATCTGCATATTACTTTTAAATGGAAAGTGATAGGACTTGAATTTAAAGACAGAAGCAGATTCGAATATAGATCTTTTCCTTCCAAAGAAGATTCTGGCCGCTATAGGAATAAATTTGGTATCTCCTATAAGATAAAAGTAAATGATCAATTTAGTTTGACTCCCTATATAGAAGATGAAATTTTCGTCGATATGGTGGAAGGGGAATTCAACAGAAATCGATTTTTTGCTGGAGCGGATTTTAAATTTGCCAAACAATATTTTTTTAAGCTATTTTATCTATTGCAAACTAGTTTAAAAAATGATGAATGGACGAGTATAAATGGCTTAGGAATAAAAGCAGGGGTATCTTTTTAGATATCATCATAATGGAGTAAAATATGAACAAAACAAATTTTTTAATTTTTTTATTGTTACTTTTCGCATGTATATCATGTAAGGAAAGAGAAAAAATATTGATTGATGGAAGCAGCACAGTCTATCCAATTACAGAAGCAGTTGCAGAAGAATACAAAAAGCACGATCCTTCTGTACATGTAATAGTAGGCATTTCAGGAACTGGTGGGGGCTTCAAAAAGTTTTGCGCTGGAGAGATAAACATCACCAACGCCTCCAGGGAGATAAAGAAAAAAGAAATAGAAAAATGTTCATCTAATAAGATTGAATATTTTTCTATACCAGTTGCCTATGATGGTTTGGCCGTGGTCGTGAATAAAAAAAATGAGAATGTCAATTCTTTAAGTATAGAACAGTTGAATAAAATATTTAAATCAAAGAATAAGGCAGTCAGCTGGAATGAAATAGACAAAACCTTTCCATCCAAAAAGATAAAGATATTTTCTCCTGGTCAGGATTCTGGTACCTATGAATACTTTTCCAAGGTAGTTCTAGGTAAAAAAGAAGAGATCAGGCCAGATGCTACCTTTAGTGAAGATGATAATGTGTTAGTGACTGGTGTTCATGGAGAAGAAGGAGGTATTGCTTTCTTTGGAATAGCCTATTATGAACAAAATAAAGACAAATTGAGAATAGTTTCTATTGTAAATCCAAAGAGTAAGAAGGTCGTTCTTCCTACCCAGGAAACAGTTAGAAGTGGAGAATACTATCCACTATCCAGACCCATTTTCATTTATGTTAATAAGAAAATCCAGGAAAAAGAAAAAATAGCTAAATTTGTAAAATTCTATTTAGACAATGCGAAAGAATTGAGCAAAGAAGTTGGCTATGTTCCATTACCGGATCGCATGTATTCTGAAATAAAAGCTAAATTCTTTTAAAAGGACATAACATTTAATGATTTTTATTGTCTCTGCCTAATATGCAGATCAAAAAAAATAGTATAAGAAGCGGAATTCTCCTTTCTTATACTATTTCCTATTGAGCCTGTGCCTCAACTTAAAAACATTTACATTTTTGAGTTTTTTATTTTTTATATCCCATGAACAATAGATTTGCACAAAGCGATAGAGATCAACTTATGATGTTTTCCCGTACTCTGGGAGATAATCTTGATAAGAATCACGAAATTTATGCATTTGTTAAGCTTTTGGATACAATTGACATGAATCCTTTTCTATAGAGATATTCACATGAGGGGGGTAAAGCATATCATCCTTCTTTAATGTTAGGAGTTTTACTCTATGGTTTTCATCGTGGTTAGAGAAGTAGCAGAGAACTTCAAAAGGCTTGTGAAGAAAACGATGCAATGCACTATCTTGTTGGTGGAAATAAAATAAAATTCAGGGCAATTGCAGACTTTCGTGTTCGTTTCGGTAAAGAGATTGAAGAGGTATTCACTCATTGTTGAGGCACAGGCTCAAGATATGTGTACAAAGTACAGCCTAACGGCATTGGTTTCTACATTTTTCTATGGATGCAATTTCTCCCAGCCGCTTGTGCAGACGAAGTCTGTGAATTTCTATGCAAAACACGGATGTTTTCTATATATATTTTTTGCTTTATTCCTAGTGGATCAATCAAATATTGTTCATAATGAGATCCTTTAAAAAAAATAAGGAAGCTTGGGAAGCCCATTATACTAGGGAAAGATCAAAATTGACATACCCCGATGAAAATGTAGTAAGATATTTGCGTTTTTTCTTTGATAAAAATTCAGAAAAAAAGAAAATAAATGCACTTGATCTTGGTTGTGGTAATGGCAGGCATCTTAATCTTTTTAAAGAATACCCTTGTTGGGTCATAGGCCAGGATTTTGTATTGGATACATTGAGAGATCAGTCTTTTTCAATGGTATGCGCATCGGCAAATAAGTTGCCTTATAAAAATGAAATATTTGATATTGTTCTTTCCTGGGGGGTGATCCATTATATGCCTTTTAATGAAGGAAGAGAAACCGCCTGTGAGATATACAGGGTATTGAAAGAAAATGGAAGAGCATTGGTTAGCATTCGGTCTGATATGGATACCCATTTAGAGCATGTGATGCATAGTGGAGACCTTGAGTCAGGCGATTCCGTATTTTATTCTAAAACACAGGCATATCATCTTTTTTCTATGTTCAAAGATATCCGAGGTGGTTTCATGTATAGACAGCCTATTAACCAGAATAAGATCATTGCTCACCATATATTGGAAGTCTGCAAATGAACTGTCCTTTATGTGGTCATTCTTCTGTTCATTATCATTATTTTTTAAGAAAAGGAAGTAAATTTAACGTAAATAAATGCATTCATTGCCATAGTCTTTTTCAGAATCCAATGCCCGCAAATACTGCAAAATTATATGGAAAAAAATATTATGCTGGAGAACAAGAATATTCTTATCATGATGAAAGAGAATCTTTTGAGGCAGACAATATTGTCTGGAAGGCCAGACTAAAAAATATACGTAAATATATACCATCCGGTAGATTCTTAGATGTAGGTTGTTCTTTTGGCGGATTTGTACAATCTGCAAGTCAATATTTTAAATCCACAGGATTAGACATATCTAAATATGTAGTGATAAAAGGCAATGAATGGGCCAAAAAAAGGGGATATTTAACCCAAAATAAGAATTTTTTAGGTCTCTTCAAAGGGGATTTGAATCAATTGCCTAAAAATAATATATTCAGCCCCAATAGTATGGATGTGATCTCACTGGTTGAAGTGGCAGAACATCTGACGGACCCTATCGGAAGTTTTAAAAATGCATATAAATTATTAAAGGACAATGGATTATTGTTGATCCAAACTGCTAATTTTGAGGGATGGCAAGCTAAAAGAGAAGGCAAGTCTTATCACTATTTTTTACCAGGTCATTTTTTATACTATACGGCTAGCGGACTAAAGAATTTGCTTGAAAGAATAGGATTTCAATTTTTCTTGGAATTTTTTCCCCTTGACTTTCCTCTATGGCCTAAATTAATGAAATCCAAATATCAATTTAAGTCTTTAAAAGAATATTATAGGTGGGTCTCTATTGCTAAATATCATTTAGCTTCAAAAATAAGATACAGGGGATTTCCTTTAACTTCTTCTTATGTTCTTTATGCTTTTAAGAATAGTCATGCTTTGAAACGATAATATAATTAAATGTCCCTAAAAAAAGTATATATTTATTTTCCGTTGATCCTTATTTTTTTAGGATATTCTTTATTCGCAAAAGAAAACTCAAATAGTTCCAGAGCTATATGGTTCATTACGCAAGATTCTACTCAATCTACTTCAGAATACAAGTATTATACCAGGGTCATTCAATATCTATCTAAAAAAGAAGGGTTCCATTTTTTAAAGAGTTCTTTTAAACCAAACAATTTTAATATACTGGAAAAAATAGATGATTTAATACCAGAGAATGATTCCTCTGGTGTGGAAGTTGAAATATATGCTTTCCTGAAAGATCATGATCCCATTTTGATTGATTATCTGAACGATTTAAAAAAAAGAATATGGGGCCGACTGAATAAGAAGTATAAGACAAATAAAAAAGAGTTTTACCTTTATATAGAGGATAGCTCCTTTATTTCAAGAATGAAGATAAATTTTTTCAATAATTTAGAATCTATTGCATCCATGGAAGAAATGACCAGAAATATTTTAAGATCTATTAAATTCATTTCATCCACCACGATAGATTACTCCACTGAAAATTATTCTTTTGATTTGAATCCATTAAAAGTCAATTCTATTATAGAAAAAGAATGTATTTCAAAAGTCAAAAATGATCAAATGCCTATTTCTAGCAAGAAACAAAAAAATGGATTGATCATGAAAGTTCCTTCCAAAAGAAACTTTAAGCCTTTGATGCTGAAGAATAACTCTGAATTTTATTGCCTAATAGAGGCTAGTAACAAAGGTGATAAAAAGAATCCAAATAGTTTGTTATTATATCACTTTATCTATCCCAAACCATTTTTTTATGTGGAACCACAAGAAATAGAAATGAGATACGACAGAAAGGGAGGAGTCATAGAAAGTTCTTTTGAAATATCATCCGATTTCATTCTAAAAAAGGCTCATATTTTCATAAAGCCTAAAAAGGTAAAAGGTAAATATCCTCAATTTTTTTCCATGCATAGAAAATGGTCATGGTCTTCTGCGAAAAACAGTTTTTTTTTGAATGATATATATGGCCGTACTCAGAAATATCACTTTAGTAAGGATCCCAAGATAATTAAATTAGCCTTAAAAGGCAGGCCAATGGATCAATTTACAGGCAGTGTACAAATATGGCAAAAAAATACTAAAATAAGATCTCTTAATATCCATATAGATCAGTACCATTTAACAGGATATATATTGGATCAATTAGTAATGAATAAATTCAAATTGATTTCGTTTTTGATTTTGTTTGGCCTTATTTTGTTTTTAATCCGTGGATCTGTATTGAAAAACACCATTTACATTTGCAAAAGTATTTTGTTAAAATTGAAGAGAAAAAAGAAAGAAACACTCTCCAAGGGTGAATTGACTTGTGTGCTTAAAGAACCAAAAAAATTATATTTTTCCGCTATGAATAATCCTTTTGATTATCATTTGCCATTCATTAAAAAAGCCTTTACCGTTTATTTTAAAGTCGATGGTTCTATAGATATTGCTCATCGAGGTAAAAATATAAATTTGAATGAAAAAGAGGGAAACTTTACTTATAGTATCACGGAAGACTCTGAATTGACCTTTACAGAAGAAGAATTTAAGGAGAAGTTCAACATTATAAGAGTCATTTTAGTGAAGATCAAAAAATGGGATCATCAACATACAGAAGAAATCCCTTCTTCTAACGAACAAATAAAAATTAAAAGTGAAACTCAGATTGATTAGAAATAAAAATAAATTTATTTTATTTTTATTTCTATCTTTGCTGCCTATCATTTTTTGGCTGTATAATATAGTGAATATAAATTCAAATCGTCTTAGAAATGAAAAGAGCCCCTATCTATTGCAGCATAAGGATAATCCTGTGGATTGGTTTCCTTGGGGCGAAGAGGCATTTCAAAAAGCCGTTAAAGAAGATAAGCCAATTTTTTTATCCATTGGCTATTCCACCTGCCATTGGTGCCATGTAATGGAACATGAATCTTTTGAAGATGAAGAGGTGGCCAAATTACTGAATCAATCTTTTATTTCAATTAAGGTAGACAGAGAAGAACGTCCGGATATAGATCATATTTATATGGATGTATGCCAAATGCTTAACAATAGTGGTGGATGGCCTCTTACGATCATCATGACCCCTCAAAAAGAGCCATTTTTTGCTGCAACCTACATCCCTAAGAATAGGGTATACAATCGTATTGGGATGATGGAACTACTTCCAAAGGTAGCCTCTCTTTGGAATACCCAAAGGGAAGAGATATTGCAAACATCATCCAAAATTGTAGAATCACTAAAACAAATATCCGATCAAAAAGGTGGTTCAGATACCACTCCACAAATACTTGACAAGGCCTATTCTGATTTTGAAAACAGTTTTGATCCTGAACAGGGAGGCTTTGGTAGGTCTCCTAAATTTCCTTCTCCACATAATCTTTCTTTTTTGCTTCATTATGGTTATCACAAAAAGTCTTCCAAGGCAATTCAGATGGTAGAAAAGACACTCCAAAATATGAGGCGGGGGGGGATATATGATCATATTGGTTTTGGTTTTCATCGTTATTCGACTGACTCAGAATGGCTAGTGCCTCATTTTGAAAAAATGCTTTATGACCAGGCAATGATCTCTATTGCCTATTTAGATGCTTATCAATTGACCCAAAAAGAAGAATATGCGGTTGTTGTTCAAGAAATATTTCATTATATTATGAGAGATATGACTTCTGAAAAAGGAGGATTCTATTCTGCAGAAGATGCTGACAGCGAAGGAGTAGAAGGGAAATTTTATGTTTGGTCTGAGAAAGAATTGAAGGATATATTATCCCAGGAAGAATTTAAACTCATCTCTAAAATATTTAATATATCTAAAGAAGGAAATTATTTGGATGAAAGTACAAGAGTAAAATCTGGTAAGAATATTTTATTTACCAATAAATCTAATGAAGAAATTGCAAGCTCATTACAAATGCCAAAAGATATTTTTGAAAAAAAACTGGATCAGATCAGGCAAAAAATATTTGAACAACGAAAAAAAAGAATTTATCCTCTGAAAGACGATAAAATATTAACCAATTGGAATGGACTCATGATCGCTGCTCTTGCTAAGGGTAGTGTCTATTTGAAATCGGCAAAATATAAAGAATCTGCCGTAAAAGCATATAATTTCATTGAATCCACAATGGCCTTGAAAGATAATCGTATTTTACACAGATACAGAGACGGAGAAGCCAATATCCAAGGCATATTGGATGATTATGCCTTTTTGATCTGGGGCCTCTTAGAGCTATACCAAACCGATTTTGAAATAAAATATTTAGAAAAAGCCATTGGATATACCAAAACACTATTTAAAAATTTCTGGGATGAAAAAAATCATGGCTTCTATTTAACAGAAGAAAATGCAGAACAATTGATCATCCGGCCTAAAGAAATATATGATGGTGCTATTCCCTCTGGGAATTCAGTGATGATGCTAAATTTATTGAAATTAAATCGTATTACCGGCGATTCGAAATGGGAAGACATTGCCTTGAAAATTTTATCCGCGTTTTCTAAATCTGTTCACAGAATTCCCTCTGCTCATTCTCAATTATTGCTAGCTGCCCAATTTCTATTTAATAAAACTTATGAAATAGTGATCGTAGGTGAATCTAACATGGAAAATATCCCTAAAATGCTAAATGCATTGAATGAGCGCTTCATTCCAAATAAAGTATTGATATTGAAGAATAAAGCTTCTGCAAAAAGTTTAGCCAAAATTGCTCCATTTACATCTGAGATGACTCAAATAGATCAAAGACCAACTGCTTATGTATGCCATAATTTTTCCTGCAAGCAACCAACAACTAAAATAGAAGAAATGATGAGTTATCTTAAACAGTAGTAACTCTATTTTTATGATGTATTCATTAAGTTAGTTTAGGTAATTGAATGTTCTTATCCAGGATATTGTTTTATTTATTGATTGTACAAGTTTCTTCTGTGGTAAGCAAAAATAGAGTCGACGAACATATAAATTTGTCTCAGAAATGGGTGAATTTCTTAAAAGGAAATTTTAATCCTGCCTTACATAGTGCATTTCAAAAAGTGCCGCTAAAATATTCCCTTAAAAAATCAATCTATCTTCAGAAAGAAGCCATAAAGGCATTTCAAAAAATGGCAAAATCAGCCCAAAAAGAAGGCATTCGTTTATACATTGTATCGGGTACCAGAAATTATATGGAACAAAAGAATATATGGGAGAAAAAATTCAATATGATACAAAAAGCAGACTATAAGAAATCCACCCTATCTGCAAAAAGCAAAAGACATATCGCATTGCAAATCTTGAATTATTCATCCATGCCAGGAACAAGCAGACATCACTGGGGAACAGATATTGACATCATTTATTCATTATCAGTCCCTCTTACAAATCTTTCCTTTGAATCAGGGTATGGCCTAAAGGTATACCAATGGCTTAGAAAAAATGCAATTCATTTTGGATTCTGTCAACCCTATCTAAAGGGTCCTGAAAAAAGAAATCAAAATAAGTATAGATATGGTTATCAGGAAGAAAAATGGCATTGGTCATACATTTCTATCTCTAAAAAATACCTCTCCCTATACAAAAAATATTTAAAGAATTTAAAACCAATAGGATTTAAAGGCTATGATTCTGTATCTTCTTTTTATACAGACTATATATTCAATATACATCCTGAATGCCTTTGAGGCTCGAGAGTATGATCTGTTTCCCTTTTCAATCTTGAACTTTCGCTACCCCCCCCCCCCCCAAAAAAAAAAAATAAAAAAATGGCAACTATGTATTTTATGATACCAAGATTCTCTCTAATTAAGAGATTTAATTTCCTTTTACGTAATTACCAAATAATGGGAGTACGAAGGAAGGAAAACCTGTCAGCTTTTATAATAAGCAAAAAAAGGGCTTATCCTTGTCAGTCGCACTCCCAATAAATACTACTACTAGAAATATTTATCAGAAAAGGCAAAGATAAGCCTTTTATTAGTAGTAATGTCTATGAGGGTGTGACTCCTCAAATAAATGATATTTCAAATTTAGGGACTATACGTCAATTATGTTTTTGAAAAATGATTTACAATAACCAATGCCGTTAGGCTGTACTTTGTACACATATGAGCCTGTGCGCCAACTTAAAAACATTTACATTAATGATACGGGAACAGCTTGCATAGATCAGGAAATTAGGAAATATCATTTATTTGAGGAGGCACAGACTCCTTATTGGAGTGCCTTTACCAAACTTCAGGCGAAAAAATTCTTGACTACACAAGTAATTTTTACTAACTTCCTTGATAACTTCTCAATTATGAAAAAGCTACTTTTTTTGCTTATCCTTATAGGGGGTGTAATACAGCTTTCTTGCGATGTCAGCTCAGAGGAACCTGAAACCCCCGAAAACGGAAATGGGAATGGTGGCGGTAACGGTAATGGTGGCGGTAACGGTAATGGTGGCGGTAATGGTAATGGAGGTAACATAGAAATTGCCGGGCAGTATCGCGCTTTTTCTGAAAGCAGCCCTGCAAGCGATCTGCGTATCTTTGACATAAATGAAGAACGATTCATCGTTACGACTACCGATGGTATTGAGGCGGCCCCCCTAACGGTTAGCAGGCATAATAATACGGAAAGATGGTTCATTGTTCAGGAAAACGATACCACCTATGTCCGTTATCATTGGGTTGAAATAAACAATATTTTATATTTATGCCAATATACTGACCTTACAGATATTGAAACACTTTCGAAAATTCTGATTTCAGGTTCCCCCAACTCTCTGGAACCCGCTTTATTAGGATGCGCTAATAATGCACCATGGATTCGTATACTTCCTCTGCTTACGATTACCGGCAACTATGAAGAAGAAATATCCGCTAACCCTTTTAATATAACCAGTCAAACTTTAACTCTAAGACAGGGAGGAGTGATTTCTTTTATAATCCCTCGTTATGATAACCAGGGAGAATGGTTTGTTATTATAGAAACGGATGGCAAATTTAGTCGATATCATTGGTCGTTGATGGGTGATGACCTATATGTCTGTAAATTCTTGTCTAACCGGAATAATCTAAACGGCGCTGTGGATATTTCTAACATGCCCGATGCGTCTGATCCATCCAACGGAGGATGTAATGCCTCACCCTGGACTAAATTGACCCCTCGGGCCCTCCGATACCCCCGGATCCGCCTATTATCAAAGCAGTACAAGAATCTGACTTTGCTGCAGGCAGGGATCATACCTGTATGATCAAAAGCGACAGAACCGTAGGCTGCTGGGGAGACGAGGGAAGTGATGACAGTGTGCCTTTGTTAGGAACACCCATAGGAAACAGCATCAGAGACCCCGTCCTGGATAAAGGGGCCGTTGTTTCTCTCGCACCTTATGACAAAGGGGTATTACAAATAGGGGGAGGGAGAGGAACACTCGTAGACTTCTTTTGCGTATTGTTTGAAGGCGGTCGTATAGACTGCTGGGCAGATTTTTCTACTCGCGATCCCGAGTATTTGGGAGAACTGGGTACGGATCCCAAGCCTCAGGTTCTGCTAGCAATGGCCGAAGAACGCTGAATACCTGTATGGGTAATACCCAGGCAGTTACATGTAATACGGTAGTTACCGAAGGCGCGAAGGCGATTGCGGTAGGCTCGACTCATGTATGTATGATCATCGACTCTGCAAGAGAACGAAATAAAATACAATGTTGGGGGTCTAATAAGAATCTCCAGGCGGGGCGTAGTTCTGGCAACGCATACGCTTATGATCCGGATCACTTCATTCAATTTACGGACGGTACTGATGTCACGAATGCAGTTGCGATCACGGCAGGTAGGGATCATACATGCGCCATCATAAACCGGGGTTCAGACCAGGGCGCTGTATACTGCTGGGGTAGTAATGATAGGTTAGCTTCTGGTTTACCAACTAATGGGGATCATACTCATCAAGCCAACCCCATATTATTCAATAATGCGGATGTATCGGGTGCACCGTTTAACATTCCGAATAATACGCCCATTACCGGGACAGTCTTTATTGCCTCAGGGGCACAGCACAATTGCGCTATCGTATCTACCAGCGATGGCAATCATTTATTCTGTTGGGGAAGTAATTCAGTTGCTACAGATGGTGGTTATTTAGGCCGTCCTCGTTCTGGTTTAGAGCTAATCAGCAGCGAAAGGGCCTTGTTAGTTGCCGCAGAGGGTAGAGATTTAAACGGTACTGCCCCCGACGGAGCGAGACCCACTTCTGCTGTTGCAGGAGACCGGCATACATGCGTACGTTATGGGGTTATGGAAGACTCTTTCAAATGCTTTGGATCAGCAGGAACAACATCGCGGCTCGGATTCACGGGAAGCCGGAATGAAATTCCCAGGAATACGGCAATTCAGTTGTTACCGTAGCGAATAAAATCCTCAAAAATTGGAACATCATTCCATTTTTAGGAGATTATTTTAGGAGATTTATATTATGAATATGAAAAAACTACTTATTTTGTTTATCCTTATAGGGGGTGTAATACAGCTTTCTTGCGATGTCAGCTCAGAGGAACCTGAAACCCCCGAAAACGGAAATGGGAATGGTGGCGGTAACGGTAATGGTGGAGATAACGGCAATGGTGGCGGTAATGGTAATGGAGGTAACATAGAAATTGCCGGGCAGTATCGGGTTTTTTCTGAAAGCAGCCCTGCAAGCGATCTGCGTATCTTTGACATAAATGAAGAACGATTCATCGTTACGACTACCGATGGTATTGAGGCGGCCCCCCTAACGGTTAGCAGGCATAATAATACGGAAAGATGGTTCATTGTTCAGGAAAACGATACCACCTATGTCCGTTATCATTGGGTTGAAATAAACAATATTTTATATTTATGCTAATATACTGACCTTACAGATATTGAAACACTTTCGAAAATTCTGATTTCAGGTTCCCCCAACTCTCTGGAACCCGCTTTATTAGGATGCGCTAATAATGCACCATGGATTCGTATACTTCCTCTGCTTACGATTACCGGCAACTATGAAGAAGAAATATCCGCTAACCCTTTTAATATAACCAGTCAAACTTTAACTCTAAGACAGGGAGGAGTGATTTCTTTTATAATCCCTCGTTATGATAACCAGGGAGAATGGTTTGTTATTATAGAAACGGATGGCAAATTTAGTCGATATCATTGGTCGTTGATGGGTGATGACCTATATGTCTGTAAATTCTTGTCTAACCGGAATAATCTAAACGGCGCTGTGGATATTTCTAACATGCCCGATGCGTCTGATCCATCCAACGGAGGATGTAATGCCTCACCCTGGACTAAATTGACCCCTCCGGGCCCTCCGATACCCCCGGGTCCGCCTATTATCAAAGCAGTACAAGAATCTGACTTTGCTGCAGGCAGGGATCATACCTGTATGATCAAAAGCGACAGAACCGTAGGCTGCTGGGGATCCAATGATAATGGGCGATTGGGGAATGGGAATTCAACAGATAGCCTTCTACCCGTGCGGGTGGTAAAAAACATGTCCGGAAGACCTGCTTTATCTGATGTAATTTCTCTCACTACAATAAAAGAATCATCGTTTGTTTATACTTGCGCCATTGCCGGAGCAAACAGAACGCTCTATTGCTGGGGAGACGAGGGAAGTGATGACAGTGTGCCTTTGTTAGGAACACCCATAGGAAACAGCATCAGAGACCCCGTCCTGGATAAAGGGGCCGTTGTTTCTCTCGCACCTTATGACAAAGGGGTATTACAAATAGGGGGAGGGAGAGGAACACTCGTAGACTTCTTTTGCGTATTGTTTGAAGGCGGTCGTATAGACTGCTGGGCAGATTTTTCTACTCGCGATCCCGAGTATTTGGGAGAACTGGGTACGGATCCCATTGCCTCAGGTTCTGCTAGCAATGGCCGAAGAACGCTGAATACCTGTATGGGTAATACCCAGGCAGTTACATGTAATACGGTAGTTACCGAAGGCGCGAAGGCGATTGCGGTAGGCTCGACTCATGTATGTATGATCATCGACTCTGCAAGAGAACGAAATAAAATACAATGTTGGGGGTCTAATAAGAATCTCCAGGCGGGGCGTAGTTCTGGCAACGCATACGCTTATGATCCGGATCACTTCATTCAATTTACGGACGGTACTGATGTCACGAATGCAGTTGCGATCACGGCAGGTAGGGATCATACATGCGCCATCATAAACCGGGGTTCAGACCAGGGCGCTGTATACTGCTGGGGTAGTAATGATAGGTTAGCTTCTGGTTTACCAACTAATGGGGATCATACTCATCAAGCCAACCCCATATTATTCAATAATGCGGATGTATCGGGTGCACCGTTTAACATTCCGAATAATACGCCCATTACCGGGACAGTCTTTATTGCCTCAGGGGCACAGCACAATTGCGCTATCGTATCTACCAGCGATGGCAATCATTTATTCTGTTGGGGAAGTAATTCAGTTGCTACAGATGGTGGTTATTTAGGCCGTCCTCGTTCTGGTTTAGAGCTAATCAGCAGCGAAAGGGCCTTGTTAGTTGCCGCAGAGGGTAGAGATTTAAACGGTACTGCCCCCGACGGAGCGAGACCCACTTCTGCTGTTGCAGGAGACCGGCATACATGCGTACGTTATGGGGTTATGGAAGACTCTTTCAAATGCTTTGGATCAGCAGGAACAACATCGCGGCTCGGATTCACGGGAAGCCGGAATGAAATTCCCAGGAATACGGCAATTCAGTTGTTACCGTAGCGAATAAAATCCTCAAAAATTGGAACATCATTCCATTTTTAGGAGATTATTTTAGGAGATTTATATTATGAATATGAAAAAACTACTTATTTTGTTTATCCTTATAGGGGGTGTAATACAGCTTTCTTGCGATGTCAGCTCAGAGGAACCTGACACCCCTGAAAACGGAAATGGGAATGGTGGCGGTAATGGTAATGGAGGTAACATAGAAATTGCCGGGCAGTATCGGGTTTTTTCTGAAAGCAGCCCTGCAAGCGATCTGCGTATCTTTGACATAAATGAAGAACGATTCATCGTTACGACTACCGATGGTATTGAGGCGGCCCCCCTAACGGTTAGCAGGCATAATAATACGGAAAGATGGTTCATTGTTCAGGAAAACGATACCACCTATATCCGTTATCATTGGGTTGAAATAAACAATATTTTGTATTTATGCCGATATCTTGACTTTACAAACCTTGAATTACTTTCACAAATTCATGTTTCAGGCACTCCCCATATTCTTGACCCCACTTCGTCGGGATGCGCCAATGATATGCCATGGTTGCGCGTGTTGCCCGCATTAACGTTTACTGGGCAACATGAAGAAGACATAGCCGCTACTACCTTTAATATAAATACCCAGCGTTTAACCCTAAGGCTGGGGGGGCTGGTTGATTTTCTGATCGCCCAGTATGATAACCAGGAAAGATGGTTCGTGATCATAGAAATGGATGACAGCTTCAGCCGTTATCACTGGTCGGGGTCGTTGAGCAGTAATGACCTCCATGTCTGCAAATTCTTGTCTAATCAGAGCACCCTGAACGCCGCTGTAGATCTCTCTACCATGCCCGATGCGTCTGATCCATCCAACGGAGGATGTAATGCCTCACCCTGGATCAAACTGATTCCTCCGCGGCCGCCGATCCCTCCCGGGCCGCCTATTATTGAGACAGTGCACGCCCCTGGCGGCTATGCGGGGGATGATCATACCTGTATGATCAGAAGAAGCGATGGGGCTGCATTTTGCTGGGGAGACAATTCTCGGCGGCAGCTAGGAAATGGGTCTAATACACACAGCGCTACACCCGTGCAGGTAACCCAGTCGGGGGGTACTGCTCTCTCTAATGTGCATTCTATGTTTGTATCAAACCGTGGATTTGTTGGTATCAGTTCCTGCGCCATTGTCGGAGCAGAACGATCGCTCTATTGCTGGGGAGAAGATGCAGATATTCATATACCCCTACCGGGAATTCAATTGAGCTCATCGGCAGACAGACCTAACAGAGGGCGGGCAAAGAAGGCTCCCTCGCCCTATGACAGGGGGGTGTTGCAAATGGGAGGAGTAGGGTCAGCGCCAGCAGAGTTTTTTTGCGTATTACTCGATGAAGATGACAGACCTGGTCTCGAGCGCGAGCGCGGCCGTGTCGATTGCTGGGGGAATCTTAAGGGGAGTACTAATACTATGAGTCCTCATTATAACGGTCAGCTAGGCACGCCCCCCTTTCTCGGTGAGAATGATCCTGGTTCAGTTGCGCATGACGACCCCCGGAGAGCATCAAATACCTGTCAGGGTAATAATCCCCCTGTTGTTGATGATATCCCTATTTCATGCAATACCGTGGTTACCGGAGGCGCCAAGGCCATCGCGGTGGGTCGCGCCCATGTATGCATGATCATCGATACGCCAAGAGAACGGAACAAGATACAATGCTGGGGAGACAATTCTGAGCGGCAGGCAGGCCGTGAAGCCCCCTCTATGGGCCATGCCTATGAGCCGAATCACTTCATCCAGTTTGACGATGGTACCGATATCACGAATGCGATCGCCATTAGGGCGGGTGACAATCACACATGCGCCATCGTAAACCGGGGTTCAGATCAGGGCGCTGTATACTGTTGGGGCGATAGCAGCAAACGAGCTAATGGGAGAGGCGCTAACACCTATCAGGCCCACCCCATACTCTTCAGAAACAGCGATGTCTCGGGCGCGCCGTTTAACATCCCGAATAACACGGCCATTACCGGGGCCGTCTTTTTGTCCTCAGGCACAAATCACAATTGCGCCATTGTAAACACCAACGACGGCAACCACTTATTCTGCTGGGGAAATAATATCGGGCTAGGTGGTCGAGGTGCTATGTTAGGCCGTCCCATAACAGGCTCGGGTAATGTGGAGTCAAGCAGCGAGAGGGCAGTATTAGTTGTCGCCTCAGGCAGAGATTCAAACGGTGCCGCTACCGGCGGAGCCAGGCCCACCTCTGTCTTTGCGGGAACACTTCACACATGCGTTCGCTATGGGGCCAGTTCAGATTCTTTCAAATGCTTCGGAGATGGTGGAAACGGAAGACGACTCGGGTATCCGGGAACAATGGGTTCGGTCCTCCCGCAAGATATGGTAACTAATTTGCCGACGCCGTAGCGAATAAGAACCTCAAAAATGGAATGGCATTCTATTTTTATGTATACCCCTCTCCCCGAATCAAAACCAGCGGAAGCGGTTTTGATGAGGATGTATGACCTTACCCCAAAAAGAGTGTCCACTTTATGAGGTAAGGTCAATATCATGTTTGGTACTAAAAAAAAATACTTTACAATTTATCTTTTCTAATTATTGTATGCACTAGTACTGATCTTCAAGGAGGCTTATGATGAATATAGTAATAGAAATGATGAGACGCAAAGGAGGCATCATTAAAACCCTCATGATGGTAACCATAACGACAATCGGTTTAACTGTCTCCTGTCTAGATGAGAATAATAACGGCAATGATGACATATTAATTGATTTTACCTGTCCAAACGGCACTACGATAATTGGAAAGTCAACCACACCCAATGTAATGGCCTGTATGGAATGCAACGCCGGGTATGTTCTAAGCGGTGCCGCAGGAGTAGGCACCACCTGTGTGAAGACTTCTAATGCATTTATTACTGTTGGTAACTTCGGTGGCGTTCTTGAAAGATCCCCCAGAGGCCTGGCCGCCATAGGCAACACTCTCTATATGGTGGGGAATGGATTTGACTTTAATGGTGCTTTCTACACTCTGGATACCAATACAGGCGTAGCAGCAAGGATAGGAAGTGCTACTCAATTTGACGTTAGTGAAGACGAACCCAGAGGCCTGGCCGCCATAGGCAACACTCTCTATATGGTGGGGGATTCCAATGATGCTCTATACACTTTAAATATCACCACAGGGATAGCCACAAGGATAGGAAGAGCTACTCAATTTGGCCTTAGTGAAAACCAGCCCAGAGGCCTGGCCGCCATAGGCAACACTCTCTATATGGTGGGGGATTCCAATGATGCTCTCTATACTGTGGATACCAATACAGGCGTAGCCACAAGAGTAGAAAATGCTGACCAATTTGGCCTTAGCGAAAGCAATCCCAGAGGCCTGGCTGCCATAGGCGACACTCTCTATATGGTGGGGGATTCCAATGATGCTCTATACACTTTAAATATCACCACAGGAGGAGCCACAAGGGTAGGAAGTGCTACCCAATTTGGCCTTAGCGAAAGCAATCCCAGAGGCCTGGCCGCCATAGACAACACTCTCTATATGGTGGGGGATTTCAATGATGCTCTATACAAGTCTGTAGTGCAGGCTGTGACCAACAATATCCCTTCTCCTGATTCTCCTCCGACTTTACAAAATGCAGATCTTGGGTTTTCCGGAACTTCTATAACGCTGACATACAGTGAGACCTTGGGGAGTAACGTCCCGTCGGGTAGTGACTACGACGTGATTGTGGATAGTAGTCCAAAGATAGTAACGGCAGTTGCGCTAAACGGCAGACTTTTGACCCTGACTCTGGCTTCTCCGCCAGTGGCAAGTGGAGAGACAGTAACCCTCAGCTACACGCCTGGTACCAACCCTGTGCAAGATACGGCAGGCAACAATGCTGCTGCCCTGGTGGATCAGGCTGTGACCAACAATATCCCTTCTCCTGATTCTCCTCCGACTTTACAAAATGCAGATCTTGGGGTTTCCGGAACTTCTATAACGCTGACATACAATAAGGAATTGGGGAGTAACGTCCCGTCGGTTAGTGACTATAACGTGCTTGTAGCTGGGAGTTCAAAGACAGTAACGGCAGTTGCGCTAAGAGGTAGACTTTTGACCCTGACTCTGGCTTCTCCGCCAGTGACAAGTGGACAGACAGTAACCCTCAGCTACACGCCGGGTACTAACCCTGTGCAAGATACGACAGGCAACAATGCTGCTGCCCTAACGAATCAGACTGTTACCAACAATATCTCTAGCGGCGGTGCCCCAGGCGGCGACGATGCGATCATTCCCGGGCAGTACCGTGCTTTTATAGAAAGCAGCCCCGCAATCGATCTGCGAATTTTTAGCATAACGGAAACCCAATACATCGTTACGGATAACGATGGTATTGAGGCGGCCCCCCTCACGATGAGCATGATCAATGAAGAAGAAAAATGGTTCATCGTTCAGGAAAGCGCTACCATCTATGCCCGTTATCATTGGGTAAAAAGAAGCGATCGTATCTATTTATGTAAATTCCGTAATTTCACAGACCTTGTACTACTTTCTCAGATTGATGTTTCGGGTTCACCCAGCTCTCTCGACCCCGCTTCGTCGGGATGCGCCAATGATATGCCATGGCTGCGCGTGCTGCCCGCATTAACGTTTATCGGTGAACATGAAGAAGATATAACCGCTAACGCCTTTAATATAAATACCCAGCGTTTAACCCTAAGGCTGGGGGGGCTGGTTGATTTTCTGATCGCCCAGTATGATAACGAGGCAAAATGGTTCGTGATCATAGAAATGAATGGCAGGTTCAGCCGTTATCACTGGTCGGGGTTATTGAGTAATAATGACCTCCATATCTGTAAATTCTTATCTAATCAGAGCACCCTGAACGCCGCTGTGGATACCTCTACCATGCCCAATGCGTCTGACCTATCTAACGGATGCAACGGCTCACCCTGGATCAAACTGATTCCTCCGCGGCCGCCGATACCCCCTGGGCCGCCTATTATTGAAGCGGTGCAAGCCCCTGGCGGCTATGCAGGGATACATCATACCTGTATGGTCAGAAGAAGCGATGGGGCTGCATTTTGCTGGGGAGACAATTCTCGGCGGCAGCTAGGAAATGGGTCTAATACACACAGCGCTACACCCGTGCAGGTAACCCAGTCGGGGGGTACTGCTCTCTCTAATGTGCATTCTATGTTTGTATCAAACCGTGGATTTGTTGGTATCAGTTCCTGCGCCATTGTCGGAGCAGAACGATCGCTCTATTGCTGGGGAGAAGATGCAGATGATCATATACCCCTACCGGGAATTCAATTGAGCTCATCGGCAGATAGACCTAACAGAGGGCGGGCAAAGAAGGCCCCCCGGCCCTATGACAGGGGGGTGTTGCAAATGGGAGGAGCAGGGTCAGCGCCAGCAGAATTTTTTTGCGCATTACTCGATGAAGATGACAGACCTGGTCTCGAGCGCGAGCGCGGCCGTGTCGACTGCTGGGGGAATCTTAAGGGGAGTACTAATACTATGAGTCCTCATTATAACGGTCAGCTAGGCACGCCCCCCTTTCTCGGTGAGAATGATCCTGGTTCAGTTGCGCATGACGACCCCCGGAGAGCATCAAATACCTGTCAGGGTAATAATCCCCCTGTTGTTGATGATATCCCTATTTCATGCAATACCGTGGTTACCGGAGGCGCCAAGGCCATCGCGGTGGGTCGCGCCCATGTATGCATGATCATCGATACGCCAAGAGAACGGAACAAGATACAATGCTGGGGAGACAATTCTGAGCGGCAGGCAGGCCGTGAAGCCCCCTCTATGGGCCATGCCTATGAGCCGAATCACTTCATCCAGTTTGACGATGGTACCGATATCACGAATGCGATCGCCATCAGGGCGGGTGACAATCACACATGCGCCATCGTAAACCGGGGTTCAGATCAGGGCGCTGTATACTGTTGGGGCGATAGCAGCAAACGAGCTAATGGGAGAGGCGCTAACACCTATCAGGCCCACCCCATACTCTTCAGAAACAGCGATGTCTCGGGCGCGCCGTTTAACATCCCGAATAACACGGCCATTACCGGGGCCGTCTTTTTGTCCTCAGGCACAAATCACAATTGCGCCATTGTAAACACCAACGACGGCAACCACTTATTCTGCTGGGGAAATAATATCGGGCTAGGTGGTCGAGGTGCTATGTTAGGCCGTCCCATAACAGGCTCGGGTAATGTGGAGTCAAGCAGCGAGAGGGCAGTATTAGTTGTCGCCTCAGGCAGAGATTCAAACGGTGCCGCTACCGGCGGAGCCAGGCCCACCTCTGTCTTTGCGGGAGAAATTCACACATGCGTTCGCTATGGGGCCAGTTCAGACTCTTTCAAATGCTTCGGAGATGGTGGAAACAGAAGACGACTCGGGTATCCAGGAACAATGGGTTCGGTTCTCCCGCAAGATATGCTAACTAATTTGCCGACGCCGTAGCTAATAAAAACCTCAGAATTGGAACGCCATTCCATTTTTATGTATACCTCCTGTAATACATCCGTGTTTTGTAGCAAAGAAATATATGAGAAGAGTACATAACATATATGGATTCTTTAGCATTTTATTTATTCTTGTTTAGCCTGGGTGCATTCTTTGTTCCCATCATAAGCCGCAAACTTTTTCTACCTGTTATTGTTGGTGAAATACTATTCGGAATGCTATTGAGCTTCTTTTTCTATAGAGATAACTTAGATTTGCAATTCATTGAGTATCTGTCTCAAATGGGCTTCATTTTTTTAATGTTTTTAGCTGGAATGGAGCTTAATTTTGATAATTTTGATTTTAAGAATATTAGAACTCCTATTTTACTGGCTATATTATTCTTTTTGAGTGCCTTCCTTATCTGGAGATATGTTTTGAAGGGAGAAGAAATTTTTCTGATGATCATTTTAGGAGCCACTTCAGTAGGCATTGTATTTTTGGTTCTGAAAACAAAAGGAGTGGAACAGAGTCATTACGGGCAAAGTTTAATATGGGCGGCTTCTATTGGAGAATTGATCAGCATCGTATTATTGATTTTTTACGAAGTATGGCACAAATATGAAAAGCAATTTAATCCTGAATTTATAGTAGATATATCCGGTTTAATTGGTCTATTGGTAGGAGCATATGTATTGATCAAGCTGATCATGCTATTTTTATGGAGATTTCCTAAGGTAGTGCATGCATTGAATGAAGGCCCACATCATGATATGTCTGAATTAAGTGTAAGGCTTGCCTTTTTAGTATTGCTCACGATGGTTGCCTTAACATCTTTATTTGATCTTGAATTGATATTAGGCGCCTTCTTAGGGGGAATGATGCTTTCCTTTGTTTTCAGGGATAAAAGTCTTTTTGAAGAAAAACTTTCTTCCATTGGATATGGTTTTTTCATTCCTTTCTTTTTCATGAAACTTGGCTGGGATTTTGGAATGCAAACAGATAATTTCCAGAAAATATTGATCATGGCCCTGCAGTTTTATGGTGCTATCTTTTTAATAAGATTATTACCTTCTCTTGTATTAATATTTCCAATACGTTTTTCAGGTTTCCTAAAATCATTGAGAAATTCAATTTCGGCTTCTTTTTTATGGTCGGCCCCTCTTACTTTATTGATCGCCTTCGGTAAATTGGGGTATGATCTGGAAATATTAGACAGTATTATATATAGAAGCCTTATATTATGCGCTATGCTAGGGGCAGTGTTAGCACCTTTTGGATTTTCATTATTCTATTCTCATTCAGAACAGGATCATTCTTCTTCTATAGAAAAGAAATGAATGTCTTTCACTACACGATCTCTCAAAAAGAAAGATGCTAATAAAATAAAATGACTCTTTTGAAAAAAATATTCTTTTATAAGGTATGGAACAATGGCTGAAAATCCAAATTGCAGTGCATGCAATGGAATTCTATATTTGAAGTATCAGAAAGAATCAATTGATGGCAAAGTATATAAAATTTATTCCTGTGCAGACTGCAGCCAATGGCAATTATTGCCCATCCCTTCTAAGGAATATTTAGAGACACTCTATCAGAGGCAATACTTTTACCAGAGAAAAGAAAGAGGATATAATAATTATGAAAGCCAGAAAATACAAAAGAGCATTACGAATACCTTTTGTAAAAATCTAAAGCAACTTGGCTTTTATGACTGGGAGAAAAGTATTTCTTCTATCTCTAAAAAGGCTCTGGAGGTTGGATGCGCTGGCGGATATTTCATAGAATATTTACAAAATAGAAATTGGGATGCAGAGGGAATCGATGTTTCCGAAGATATGGTCAGATTTGCTCAAAAAAGGAATTTGAATGTCCAAAAAAAAGATTTTCTAAAGGAAACATATCAGAACAATTCTTATGATCTGATCGTCTTATGGGCTACCCTGGAACATTTAAGAGACCCTTCTTTATTCATAGACAAGTTTGCCAGGCTCATCAAACCGTCGGGAAGAATCTATATATCTACCTGCCATATAGGGTATTGGGCAAAACATAGGGGAATCAACTGGAGATATTTAAATGTGCCTGAACATATTTGGTTTTTTAGCAAAAAATCCATTGAAAAATGGTTCAGCCGTTATTCTTTAATACTTCATAAGTCTTTTACCTATGGTTCTGGCTATACCTACATTGAAAATGCCCCTCTTAGATATAAAATACAAAAAAAAGTCGTTGATTTTTTAGCTAAATTCTTCCATTCAGGGGATATGATCGTATGCGATTTCAGAAAGTCTGGAATTAAATAGGATCAAAATCAAAAGATATATTTACAATGGATCCAAAATTATTTTCATCCTTGCCTGAATAAAAATTCTTCTATTCTTATAACTATCTATTATCCTGAATAAAGGCATCTACAGTTCTTTGCTTTTTCTTTAGCCTGGACAGGTGAGAACGGATATAGCGACTAAAATTAATTTTGCCTGTCATCATATCAAATCGTATCGTTTCTAATGTATCCAGATCTATTTCAAATGGATATCTGGAAGCCTCTTTAGAATATTGAACCGCTTTTTTCCAATAAGGAATAGCTTCTTTATAGAAGCCTTCTGCAATGGAAAATGATTCTTTTAATTCATCCGCAAAATCAAGATTATAAAAATATAAATGTCTTTTATCGAATAGAGAACCTATACGGAGGTAAGACCTCATAATTTTTAAATTCAGATGCATGAAGATCAATAATCTGTATTTATGATATTCTCTCTTATTTTTAATGGGGATCAATGCATTTCTGGGATGCCTGAATTTTTTTTTCAAGGCTATTTTTAGAAAGTAAATATTTCTTCTTAACTTTTCTTCCCCGTAATGCTGTTTTAAACTGTAGAGCAAAAAAAAGTCTTCTACATGTCTGGGATGCCATTTATGTAGTTTTTTAGGTATCCAGTCAGAAAATTTAGTGTACATTCCTGATTGATCATAGTAATAATCCAAACGTAACTGGGGATAGGCTGATTTGAATAAAATCGATATAAAAATTAAAAATAAACAAATTTTTTTATTCATTGGCTTCTATAGAAAATAACGGAATAAAGAAGCAACATGAAAACCTTTTTTCAAAAAATAGGTGATTCTTTTTTGAACCTATTAGAGCAGATAGGGGCGTTTTCTCTTTTCACCTTCCAAACCATACGCTGGATATTCTCTACTCCTTTTGATATTAAAAATTTGATGAAACAATTTAACGAAATTGGAGTCAAGTCTATTCCAGTAGGCGTGGTATCTTCTTTTTTTGTGGGGATGGTAATGGCTCTTCAGCTAGGGGGTCCACTGGAAGAACAAATACAAGGTATTTCTTCTTTTATGGGGGGGGGTATTTCTCTGGCAATGGTAAGAGAATTGGCTCCCGTACTTACTTCGGTACTTCTGGCAGGAAGGGTTGGCTCTTCCATCGCGGCAGAAATAGGTACAATGAAGGTTACTGATCAAATAGACGCATTAACTACTTTAGCAACAAATCCAATTCATTATCTTTCTGTTCCCCGTTTCTTAGCCAGTGTTTTTAGCTTGCCTCTTATATCCATGATGTCGATTGTTGCTGGAATATTTGGGGGAGCGCTTATTTCCTATATGGTCTTAGACATTCCTTTTGAAATATTTTATTCGAATGCGCAACAACTTGTAAGGGCACAAGACTTATTGTCTGGTATCAGTAAGACATTTATTTTTGGAGGGGAAATTGCATTGATCGCATGTTTTACAGGATTCAATACCACAGGGGGTGCTGCGGGAGTTGGGAAAGCCTCTGTAATGGCGGTTGTATATGCTTTTATGTCCATCATTATGTCTGACTATTTTCTAACTTATATCTTTCAATTATTTGGATTTTAGAGATTGAATATTCGTATCAATAAAAGACAATGGAAAAACAATTTTAAATGATTCATTATGAAGGTGAAAATATCAATCCAAAATATACATAAGAGTTTTAAAGGTAAAAAAATCTTAAATAATATAAAATTAGATATCTATGACAAAGAGATCATGTATATAATTGGTAAAAGTGGTGCGGGTAAGTCTGTATTACTAAAAAATATTGCAGGTATCATGCGTCCAGATAATGGAAAAATTCTTATTGACTCAGATAATTTAAATGACTTGAATGGTAAAAATATATTAAAGATACGCAGAAAAATAGGAGTATTATTTCAAATGGCAGCCTTATTCGATTCCATGACCGTATTTGATAATGTGTCCTTTACTTTAAAGAGATTTACTCGCAAAAGCGATGCAGAAATAAAAGAAATTGTAGCAGAAAAGCTTCGTCTGGTAGGTTTGCGTCAAGTAGAGGATAAATATCCTGCAGAATTATCGGGAGGAATGCAAAAGAGAGTAGGATTAGCCAGGGCAATGGCATTGCAGCCTGAAATTGTACTCTATGATGAGCCAACAACAGGCGTGGATCCAATTTCTGCCTCTGCGGTGAACGACATGATCCTTCTGCTCAATAAAGAATTGGGAGTTACCAGCGTGGTTATTTCGCATGATATTCATTCTACTTTTAAAGTGGCTCACAGAATAGCTATGTTATATAAAGGTAATTTTATTTTAAGCGGCGAACCAAATATTTTCCAGAAAAGTGAGGATCCCATAGTACGACAATTCATAGAGGGTAAAGCAGAATGAACGATATTCGAAAAGTATCCATCAGAGTAGGTTTAATGACGGTGGTAAGCCTGGTCCTATTCGTTATCAGCCTGGCTTTTATTTCAAGATGGCATGCAGGTGCTACTGGATTTGAATTGCATGTTAAATTTTCTTTCCTGAATAACTTATCTGTAGGCGCTCCTGTAAGAGTAGCTGGTGGCATTAATATAGGCTATGTAAAAGCAATCTATCAGAAGGATATTCAAACCTATGCCCATCTCTATTTAGATGATTCTCTTAAAAATAAAATACCTAAAAAACCAGAAACTCAGTTTGCTATTTTTACACAAGGGTTAATGGGCCAAAAATATATTAACATTGTCATTCCCGCTTCTGAGGAAGGCGATGAATTTTATCAGCATGGAGATGAGGCCATTGGGGTTGACCCCCCTTCCATTGATCAGATGCTTTTAGCCTTCTCTAGTTGGTTCGATGGAAAAAGCGGGGGGCAAGTGCTAGCACAAATTATACAAGAAACTAAACTATTTATTGCAAGTTTGAATTCTATAATATCCGAAAACAGGCAAGACATAAGGTCCACCATCAGCAGGGCGAAGAGCTCTCTTGTTGATATTTCTGCTCAACTTAATTCTTTAATGAGCAAATTGAATGTTTTAACAGAAAGCTTTGTAGATATTTCTAAACAAAATAAAGAGGACATTCAGATCATGCTGCAAAACATATCTTTTATCTCTAAGGATATGAATGAAATTACGAAAAGAATTAATTCAGGAAGAGGTTCTCTGGGCAAACTAATTAAGAATGATGAACTCTATTCAAATCTTTTACAGGCATCTAAGAGTGCAAACGACCTACTCTACCAACTAAAAAGACAGCCTTGGAGAATATGGTTCAAGGAATGATCCAAAAACAATTAAAATCCTGATCTTGTATTCTCTCAAATATTTTGCATAAGATCCGAAATAGATTCAAACTTATTTTTTCAATAATACGATTGAAAAATCAACCTTCACTTCATCATTAATGATCTTATCACCTACCAAATTCTTAAAAAAACTTTTCGAACCATATATGATCCCGAATTTTGTACGATCAAAAATAACCCTTCCCTTATAGGTATTACCTGATCTTTTAAATTTTATCTTAACCTTTTTTGAATTGCCCTTTATGGTAAGGTTGCCAGAGACTGTATTTTTATCAATCTGCTTATTAATGAGCAGCCTGGCCTCTGGATATTTTTTAACTTCAAAAAAATCAGAGCTTTTTATATGACTTAGAAACTTATTTCTCCACTTCCCCTGCAGATCATCTACTGTCATTGAATTCATATCAATGATGAATTCTGCTCTTTTTAACTTTTTCCCGGAAAATTTCACACTAGCGGACTTAATAGAAATACTTCCGAAATGGCCGCTACCAATTTTTTTGGTCGCTTCCCATTTTAAAGTACTGTTCTTCAGATCGACTTTTTTAGCGAGTAAAGGCGATATCCATAGAACCAGAATAAGAATATTACGTATAATTTTCATTTTAACCTCCTTAAATTCAACTCATATAGAATTCAATGCTATAGATTGTAAAGAAGTTTTTGCGTATCTTTTATGAACAACAGGCCAGAAAGTACAGAGCCTGTGCCTCAACACAGAAGAATAATTTACTACATTGTAATCTATATCGTATTTTTTGTTCCCGAAATGTAAATGCTTTTTTAGTTGGCGCACAGGCTCTCATTCTATTAAATGAAATATTAAATTTTAAATATTTACTATGTAAATAAAATTTTCTTCATGGTCAATATATGAAAATAGGTGTTGTTTTCCCCGGGCAGGGTTCTCAGAGAATCGGAATGGGAAAAGATTTTTATGATTCTTTTGATAAAGCAAAGGAAATATTTTCAATTGCTTCAGAATCAATAGAGATTGATATGGAAAAAATATGCTTTGAAGAAAATGAATATATAAATCTTACAGAGTATACCCAACCTGCTATTTTGACCACTGAATATGCAATGTATTGTTGCATGCAAAATGCATATTCTTTTAAGGGAAATTATTTTGGAGGGCATAGCCTTGGCGAGTACACCGCTTTGACGGTTGCGAATGTCATTCCATTCAAAGAAGCGGTTAAAATTGTAAGAAAAAGAGGCAGTTTAATGCAAAAAACCGTACCGGAAGGAAAGGGAGGTATGGCTGCCTTGATACATGATGAATTACAACAGCTGGATTATCAGGAAATTATAAAAGAGAGTGGTGCCGAAATTGCAAATATGAATTCAAAAAAACAAGTAGTGATCAGTGGCCTTATAGAATCAATCCAGAAGGCAAAACAACAATTAGAGCAAAAACTTCCAGAGATAAAATTTATTGTATTGAATGTAAGCGCTCCTTTTCATTCTAGTTTTATGAGTGAAATGGAAAAAGAATTTAAGGATTATCTACAAAGTTTTAAGGATTCTTTTGATCTATCTGGTTGTGAGAATGTAGTTTCTAATTATAGTGGTACATTTTACCTTAAAAGTGATTTACAAGATTCAGATAAAAATCTTATTGACAACCTGACAAGGCAAATTAGTGGTCGTGTTAATTGGATGGATAATATGAAGGCATTGGCTCAAAGATGTAATTTAATTTACGAGGTAGGTCCAAATAAGCACCTAACGAGTTTTTTTCAGAGCATGGATGTGGAAGTCAAACCCATCATGACATTACGATCCGCAGAAAGGGTATTTAAGGCTGAATAGGATAAATAAAATGAATGATTTTAATAAAAATGATTGGGCTCTTATTTTAGGAGGATCCAGTGGTTTTGGTTTAGCTACGGCTAAGAAATTGAGCAAGCATGGCATGAATATATGCATTGTTCATAGAGACAGAAAGTCTACTATGAAAAGGATCCAGGAAGATTTTGAAGAAATAAGAAATAATCAAGTTTCTTTGGTTACCTATAACCAGGATGCTCTTGATCCTGTATCCATGCAAGAAATTACTGATTCTATTTCAAATGAAATAAAAGATGGACGTATAAAAATATTACTTCATTCCATTGCATTTGGAAATTTAAAGCTATTGGCCCCTTTAAAACAAGGCGACCAAAAATTACCTGTAAAAGAACTGGCTTCTAAATTAAATATGGAAGAAGACACTTTGCAAGAGAAGATTGACGACTTATTTCATAATGGAATGGATGAATTTCATACATTGGTAACTTCTCCTCAATATAATAGTGAATCCCTTTTGGAAGATGAAGATATTGCAAATACAGTTTATGCCATGGGTACGAGTCTTATCAGCTGGACCAAAAAAGTCTTTCAAAAAAAACTTTTCTCTGAAAATGCACAAGTAATTGGGCTTACCAGTGAAGGGAATGAAGTTGCCTGGTATGGTTATGCAGCCGTAAGCATAGCTAAATGCGCCCTTGAATCTGCTTCTCGTAGTATAGCAAAAGAATTTTCTCCCTATGGAATTCGTTCTAATATTGTTCAACCGGGAGTTACTCTTACACCTGCTTTGCAGTTGATCCCTGGTAGCGAAAATCTAGCCGCCAGGTCCAGGTCATTCAATCCTTTTAAAAGATTAACCACTCCCCAAGATGTGGCAAATGTAATCTATTTATTGTGTCAAAAAGAAGCTTCTTGGGTGAATGGCTCTCTTATAAGAGTAGACGGAGGAGAAAGAATTTGTAAATAGCTCTTATGGATCTAAAAACAGCTCTTATCACTGGCGCTAGCGGAGGCATTGGTTCTGCTTGTTCTAAAGCATTGGCCGAAAATGGCTTTAGAGTAATTTTGCATTATAATCATTCTAAGCAAAAGGTGGAAGAAATAATGGACAATTTTGAAAATGTCCATTTAGTACAAGCTGACCTTTCTAATTTAGATGATATAGACAAAATACATGACTTCATTCGAAAAGAATTGGGTCTAGGCCTGGATGTACTCGTAAACAATGCGGGGATTGCACTGGATAATCCTATTTTTTCTGCTACGGTAGAAGAATTTGAAAAAACGATCCAGGTTAATTTACGTTCCACTTGGTATTTAACGAAAAAATTATCTCGCCTGATGATCCGCCAAAATGGTGGTAGGATCATCAATATTTCAAGTATTATAGGCAGTATCGGTAATCCAGCGCAGTCTCTATATGGAATGACCAAAGCGGCCATTAATAATTTTACCAAAACAATTGCGCTTGAATTAGCTGGTCATAATATTCTTGTAAATTCAGTAGCTCCCGGTTTTATTGATACAGAAATGACCAGGAATATAAAAGAAGAGAATAAAGCAGAACTTCTTAAAAAAATTCCTTTAAAGAGGATGGGGAAACCAGAAGAAGTAGCGGAAGTGGTTCTTTTTTTAGCGACTTCAGGTAATTATTGTTCTGGAAGTGTTTTTCATGTCAATGGAGGCCTATATGGAGGGAGCTGATTCCTATGCTTCTTTGGAAACGAGAGAAAATATTCTAATATCTATTCCCCAACAGCCTCCTTTTAGATTTATAGACTCTATTTTAGAACTCTCTGAAGATCATTGCATTGGCCAATATTTTTTTAAGAAGACAGAATTCTTTTATGAAGGGCATTTTCCTGGCAATCCCATAACACCAGGAGTAATATTGACCGAATGCATGGCGCAGATAGGCTTAATTCCCATTACTTTTTATTTAGCGAAACGATCTGGAATCAATTCTAAAATGGTTACTTTTCTGGCAGAAACGGATATTGAATTTTTAGAGGTGGTGCCCCCAGAGACTCTGGTTACAGTAAAAAGTAATAAGACATTTTTTCGTAGAAATAAGATCAAAGCAGATGTAAATATTGAACTTCAAGGTAATAAAATTGCCGCCAGGGGATCTATGTCTGGAATAGGGATCATAAATGAAACAAAATAGAGTAGTGGTTACAGGTATGGGAGTCATTTCTTCTAATGCGCATGGCTTAGGGGATCTTGAAGATGCCTTGAGAAATAGTAAAAGCGGTATCCGTTATATAGAAGAGTTAGAGGAATATGGTTTTGGCTGTAGAGTAGGGGGAAGACCCCAGGATGTGGCTTCTAAATTAGAAAATTATTTTACGGAAGAAGATATGATCGCGATGAACGAAGCAATGATATATGCAGGCATTAGTGGAATCGATGCCTGGAAAGATGCTGGATTTGAAGTATCCAGAGAAAATACAGATGAGGTTTTTTGGGACACAGGAGCCGTAATTGGTTGTGGATTAGGTGGGATGGATACGATCATTGACAAATTAGTACCAGGTGTTGCAAATAAGAAAATTCGTCGTATGGGTTCTACTATAGCAGAACAAGTGATGTCTAGTTCTGTATCCGCTAAATTAGGCGGTATTTTAGGACTGGGTGGGCAGGTCACTTCAAATAGTAGTGCTTGTACTACTGGTACAGAAGCCATTATTGAAGGATACTATAAAATAAAATACGGTCATTCTGATAAAATGTTAGTGGGTTCTGTTGAGGGTTCAGACAAACATATATGGGCTGGATTCGATTCTATGAGAGTACTCAATACAAAATTGAATGCAGAACCTCAAAAGGCTTCCCGTCCTATGAGCCAAACAGCGGGGGGTTTTATACCTGGTTCGGGGGGTGGTATATTATTTCTAGAGTCTTTAGAAAGCGCTTCAAAAAGAAATGCAAGAATATACGCCGAAATTGCAGGTGCTTCCGTAAATTCTGGCGGACATCGGCAAGGAGGTTCTATGACCGCACCGAATCCAAATGGAGTAAAGCTTTGCATTAAGAATGCTGTGAAGTCTGCGCAAATAGAAGGCAGCCAGGTTGATTCCATTAACGGTCATTTAACGGCTACTTTTGCAGATCCATTAGAAATAGAAAATTGGAGAGGCGCGCTGAATGTAAAACCAGAAGAAATGCCCTATGTAAATGCAACTAAATCATTGATCGGGCATGGACTAGGGGCGGCCGGCAGCATAGAAATGGTTTGTGCGGTGATTCAGATATACAAGGGTTTTTTACATGGATCTTTAAACTGCGAAGATCTGCATGAAAAGTTATTACCTTTTAAGGATAGGATCGTCCAAAAGACTGTTGACATGGATATAAATATTTTAGCCAAAGCAAGCTTTGGTTTTGGCGATGTGAATGGCTGTATCGTTCTAAAGAAATGGCCTTCATAATGATTTCTGAGCAAAAAATGTTTTTTATCGGCAATGATATTATAGATATGAAAGATAAAGATACTCCTTATAAAGTAAATGATAAAAGATTTTGTAAAAGGGCTTTTACTTCTAATGAATATGATATGATCCAAAAAGCTGAAGAACCACATAATTTACTATGGCAATTGTGGTCCATGAAAGAATCTACATATAAGGCGGTAAAACAATGTTTTATAGATACTACTTTCCAACCTAAGAATTTTATAGCCTCAAATTGCCTAAAAGGAATTTATTATAAGGATATTTATATGAAAACCTTTGTTAGATCCAATTCTGATTACATACATTCAACAGCTATTTTACCTTTTCAATATGAAGATAACTATAAAAATAACGATATGCATAATTTAAGATATAGAAACTGGATTGACGATAAAAATATGCTGGCTCAAAAAATGAAATATATAAATAGGAATATAAATGAGTCTACCTTGGTTCGGTTTCAACTCAAAAATAATTTAAGTAAACTTTTTAATTTACATATTGACAGCATAAGTATAAAAAAATATAAGAAAATTCCTTATGTTTATTTTAAGGATAAAAGATTACTTTTTTCTATCTCACTGAGTCATCAGGGAAGATTTGTTGCTTCATGCATAGATGAAGGTGGTCTAGTTTAGGAGGTAATATGGATAGAGAAGAAATTTTAAAGCGTCTTGTGCAGATAATTAAACCATTTGCAAAAGATGAATCTTTTTTAGCAAACTCAACGAATGAAGATATCAACCTTCTTGATGATCTTCAGGTTAACTCATCCAGAATGATCGATATTATAATTAAATTAGAAGATGAATTTGATATTGAGATTGGCGATGAAGAATTGAACGACGCTACCACTCTTCGTAGTGTAATAGACTTTGTGCAAAAAAAATTAGGTTCCTGATTATATTCGGGATTCCTTCAGCCAGGCATCCTTTATTTTTTATTGCTACTTATAGATATGCCGTATATGGTAGAAAATAAAGAAACTATTTCAAAATCAAAATACAAAAAATATTTTGATTTAAAATTACAAAGGCTTTTAGGTCATATATCTGTTGTACCGGCTAGTGTGGTCGTACTTTCTATTCTCTTTTTTATACTCAAGTATAGAATAGAAAATATAAAAGAGATCAGAAAATCTTTCAAGGATTTCAGGAAGAATTCAAATACACCATTGATCATTTGCTCGAATCATATTACGATCATTGATTCTATAATTCTTATTTGGGCATTTGGATCTATTTGGCATTATCTGTTTAACTATGAAGATTTCATGTGGAACGTTCCTGCAAAAGAATTAGCCAGAGAGAATGTCATTTATCGTGTTGTAGCTTATTTAGCTAAATGCATGTTGGTGGATCGCAAAGGAACGGGTAAACACCATAAGAATATTCTGGATAAGGTTCTTTATTTGCTTTTAATGAGAGAGCCAGTTCTTATATTCCCAGAGGGAACAAGGACAAGAATAGGGCGTCTTGATTTAAAAGAAGTAAAATATGGAGTAGGATCTGTTCTTCAGAAAATACTTCCTGATTGTAATGTAATGACGGTTTATTTAAATAATTCTATAAAACATAACTATGATCTGGGGCCTCTGAATTATCCTTATCGGGGTACTCGCTTTAAAATAAAGTATAATGTTTTTAAGCCTAAGACCAAACATACAGGCCTTAGGGGACAGAAAGATCTATCATTACAAATTATTAATGAGATCAAAAAATTAGAAAAGGAATATGGTATTTGAATTTCTCCTGAAATCCTGCTATCCCCAAAAAAGATGTGGCCATAAATATCTCTATTTCTGATCGTACCATTCAAAATTTAAAAATTTCGCCATCCTCAGCTATATTCAGTCCTTCAAACTGGGGTGAACCTCAGAAAATCATAATTACTCTGGAAGATGACGAAATAGCAACAAGGTCTACTATGCTAGAACATGAGGTCGTAACCCAGGATGAATATTACCAATCTATTTTAGGAAGATTGATCATCCTAAATATACAAGATGCCGATCCAGGTATTTTATTAAATAAAGCAGACAATACCCCTTTGTTGCAAAGATCAACGACTCTTTCATCTTTACACCTCAATTAACTTTTCAATACTTGCACCAAACGTCTATTCGAGCTTAAATGATCCCAGCCTTTTCTTTTATTGAAATTGAGGTTGGGATCGCCCATTATTATGTATTCGGTGCTGGTCGTCATTCGACTTGACGAGCTTTTATGTCCAGTTTGCCCTACGACCAGCTACCTGGAGGTTCAAATGCTTAAAAAAATTAGAGCTATACGTTTTCAAATTTTCTGCATTGGCTGTTTATTAGCCCTTCTCTTTTTTAGCTCGTTAAGCAATTGCGATGGCAACACAAATCAAGAAGGTGCTATGCGTGATATTCTCCCTCCCGGGAATATAACTGAGCTTTTCACGAATCCTGAAGAAAGAAAAGTATTTCTACAGTGGAAAAACCCCATCGATACTGATTTTACGAAAGTAGAAGTGAGCTGGTTTTCTGAAGATATAAATTCCATGATGGAATTTGAAGGGTTTCCAGAGGAATCTATGAACGAAACCATCACCGGATTGGTGGATGGCGCCTATGTTTTCACTTTTAAAACCATTGATGCTACTGGAAATAAACAGGGTGAAGGCATAGTCGCTTCCATTACGCTTAATGATGTTTTCCCTCCGGGGATATAACTGAACTTTCTGTTGCATCTGCAGAAGGAGAAGTCTCTCTGAGTTGGATAAATCCGATAAATGATGATTTTACGAAAGTAGAAGTTAGCTGGAGTTCTCCAGAACATGCGGTTTCCGTAACGGAATTTGAAGGGCTTCCAGGAGAACCCATGACCGAAACCATCACCGGACTGGTCGATGACGTAACCTATACCTTCACTTTTAAAACCATTGATGGTAACGAAAATAAGCAGGGTGAAGGCAGAGCCATTCCCATTATGCTCAATGATATTTTCCCCCCGGGAAGTATAACTGAACTTTCCACTACTTCTGCGGAAGGAGAGGTCTCTCTGAGCTGGGTAAATCCTTCTAATACTGATTTTGCGAAAGTAGAAGTAAGCTGGAGTGCTCCGGAAGATACAGGTTCCGTAATAGAGTTTGAAGGGCTCCCGGGAGCATCTATGAGCGAAACCATCACCGGGCTGCTCGATGACATAACCTATAATTTTACTTTTAAAACCATTGATAGTAACGAAAATAAGCAGGTTGAAGGCAAGGTCATTCCCATTATGCTTAATGATACTTTTCCTCCGGGAGATATAACTGAACTTTTCGCTACTCCTGCAGAAAGAGAGATATCTCTGAGCTGGAAAAATCCTTCTAATATAGATTTTTCAAAAGTAGAAATAAGCTATAGCGCTCCAGGGCATTCAGATTCCGTAATGGAATTTTCAGGCCTTCCCGGAGCATCTATGAGCGCAACCATAACCGGATTAGCTAATGACGTAACCTATACTTTCACTTTTAAAACCATTGATTTCCTGGGTAATAAACAGGTTACCGGCCAGATCATTTCTGTGTCTACCATAGACGATGTCACTCCTCCGCAAGATGTAACGAATGTAAAAGCCATTTCAAGCGATACAGAGATCAAGTTATGGTGGCAAAATCCGGCAGATTCTGACTTTTCAAAAGTCAAAGTAAGCTGGACTCCTGGAGATGCAGGTTCTGTGAGGGAATTCTCAGGGGCTCCGGGAGAAGATATGAGAGAGAGCATTACCGGTTTAACCAATGGTACGATGTACACCTTTACGATCAGATCTGTTGATACTGAATCAAATGAACAGAGTACAGGCAAGACGGTATCAGAGCTGCCCATCCCTCACTGGGGAGGTAGACATCATATTGAATATGGGTCTAGATTGCATCCCATACGCAACTATCCAGACCTAACAGGTTCTTTAAGTATCCGTGATTTCGAAAGAGAAGTATTTGATGGAATCAGTCATGCTCATTTTTGGACTCGTTGGAGACTCATAGAACCGAATCCTGAACAAACTATTGAGAGAGGGTTTACTTCCCCTTATCTTAGCCAATTAATAAGCTGGGTTAACGCCGCGCATGAAAAGGGTTTGAAAGTACATTTAGAGATCAAGGATATTACTTGGTGGGTAGGTAGAAATGCTCTTACTTCTACCATGAAGAAAGGCGATAGAGGTTGCTGTGATTTGTATTTTACTGATAGTGACCGTACTAACCTTGAACATTTTGAAACTTATCTCAGAAATATGGCAAAACTTTTCGTCGGTAAGGTACAGAGTTATTCTATTTTTGCTGAGCTCAATATACAGCAAAAATTTAAAGGAACAATTCAGCAAGCCATGGAAGCTATGACAGTTGGCACAAGAGCCATAAAAAGGGTATATCAAGAGCATGGATTACCCGTTTCATTCGCTACATCTGAAGCCTCTCCTTGTTGGAAGAACTGTCCTAAAAATGGAGGTCTAACAGGTAGCAATGCTTATGAGAAGATTTTGAATATGTATGACCAGTTCATTGGTAATTCAGATGTAATGTCTTTGTATAATGCAGTTGGTATCACCATGAATGATAGTAAGGGTTATGGGAATATGCGTATTCTTGATGATAAACCTTTAGGTAATGGCGAGCCTGGGACGGCCCCTGGTTGGGAATTAATTGGTGTGATCAGAAATAAATTGGACCAAGCAGGCTATCAGGATAAGGATATTCAAGTGATAGAGAGTTGGATTGCCTGGGACAATGATATTAGTACGACGATAGATATTAACAATGATGGACAAAGAAATGAAGAGGATGCATCTATCAAGACAATCCGTATCTTAGGGGAGTTTCTTCAGAGAGGCGTAAATAAAATAAACATGCCGGCTGTAGACTTTTATAACGGTCACTGGAAGATAGGCCTCGTAAAACAACTAGACTATAATGGTATCATAGAACGCCTGAAAGGATCATCATGGGTTTATACAAACTCACAAGGCGTTCCTAGTATCATAAATAGAAGCTTTAGATATAACTTTGATGAAATGAATTCAGTCATATTAGTGGAAGAAGACAGAGATTACACAGGTCTATATAACGATCGTAATAACCCAAACCATCCGCATTATTATATCTGGAAATGGTATTCTCAAATTGCTTCTGGTAAAGATGAGGTAGTTCGTCATGCCATGCAATATAGAAGTGGGAACAGGCTGAATGTATCTGGCTGGGCTTCTAATGGATGGCGATTCAGGATTTCTTCTTATAATGTAACTCAAAACTCTTTTATTGTTTTGATATACTCAGAAAAAGAAAATGGCACTAGAACTATAAATATGGACATTCCTTCTAAGGTTAAAGAATCTTCTCCATTTATAGGAAGGGGTTTCTCAAATGGAGATAATTACATAGTAGAATGGGAAACCAAAAATATCCTCACTAGCAGTGGTAGAGATGAAAACGTGAATTCTGGTACATCACCGGTACGAACAGTCAGCGGTAATAAATTATCTTTTACGGTACCGAATGCAAGACAGTTTACTACCTTGACCTTTAGACGTAATTAGTGATCAGGGCTTTTAGATTCTCTGTTATGCGCCCTATTCTTGTTTCATCTGGTATCGCTCTACCTGCCTCGTTCCCTTGGTGATCATCTCTATGCCAGATCAGCGGATCAGCGGGGAGCAGGCAGCAAGAAAGAAAGTGTAACATATTCATTGCCCTTATAATTGGAATGGTATTCCATTTTTTTACTATACCACATACTTTTTATAGAGAACGAATCGCTTTAAAAAACGGAATTACAATTGAACGAAAAGTCTTAGAAAAAATGTATCTGCTATTTTGTATCTGGAGAAATTTCCCAGGATCGTTGTAAATCAGCAAGACCATATAAACAGACAGAGGTTTTCTATTGCGCATGAGATGGGTCATTTTTTTTAAACCATGAATTGAATACCCATACCTATGAGCGAAGAGCTTTCTTTAGAACCAAAAAAAATACAGATCTGACTCTTGAGCTAGAGGCGAACCAGTTTGCTGCTGAACTTTTAATGCCTTCCAGTCTCCTTGAAAAACATCTGTCTAAGCTTGATACGACTGACGAAGAAGAGTTTAAAGTAAGCACAATAGCCATGCAGTTAAGACTTCAAAAATACTTTGCTATGTAAAAGATTTTTAGAAAAGAGACTAAAGATTCGTGGAAAAAAGCTTTACAAAGCCAGATTAAAACGCTACTCTATTGGTAACAATTAAAAGAGCTTTTTAAAAGAATGTAACTTATTTTATATTCAAAAAAGTCCGATTTCCGCTAAACGTGTGTAATTCAGATAATTAAAAATTTTTATGCGACTACAATACATCGGGGATTCAAAAGACAGTTTTAAATGGGACTATCTGCATTGTATAACATCAGAACTTAAATATTCTTTGCTTAATATTGCTCTTATGATGACGTCTGATGATGATACGTCGCATGGTAATACAGAGCCAAAAAAATTTTCAGACGAGATACTCGAGTTTTGTAAAGAGCTTAAAAAAATAAAAAAGAAGAGAGCTAACAATGATAAAAAGTATTTTGGTGAATTTATCCAAAAACTTGAAAAACTCCCTGAAAAATTCAACGCCGGTTATAAGATCAAAATTCACAAAGGCTTTACTTATTTTACTAAGAATAATCGGGATGAATATTTCGAAGGTTTTAATAATAAAGAAAAGCAAATCGTTTTTGTTGATCCTAATACTGGCTTGGAACCTAAAAAATCTGATGAAAAGCATATCACTTATACCGACGTGGAACGGATATCAGAACAAATATCGGCAGATTCCATCATTATCATATTTCAGCATTTCAGATATAAACCCTTTAAAGAAGATTTTAAAATGATAAAAGAAAAAATTAAATCAGGACATGCTACCGCAATATTTTGGGATAGTAAGTTGATGTTTATTGCTATTACCAAAAATAAGGAGCTATTGAATAAAATAATCAAAAAGAATAAAAGGTATCAAAATGAACGAAAACAAACAGCCCAGCTTGAAGTGATCAAATAATGAGTAAGAGAGTAGTCCAGTTTTCAGAGTACAAAGGTTTTAAAGAATATAATGAAACCCTTTCGGAAATCCATACATGGTTTGATAATTTAGATGAAGACATTTTTAACTATTGTGTTCAGTTAGCGGTATTTGGGAAATGGAAAGAATGGTCAGACAAACAACCTGTTGGGAGTCAAGTCCTCTTTGATGATGATATGTTAAGAGAAGCAGGAGATTCAAATATCGAAATGCTGCTTCAGCTTTCAGATCATATTATTGATGTAAGAAGAAAATTAAAACGCAAACCTGGTATCCCTTCAAGGCAGGTAAAAAATAAAGCCAAAGAAAATCAGAAAAATAAAGATGATAAGATATTAAAAGTAACTAAAGGCCTGGTAGATGAAATTTCTGAGGGCAAACTTCCCGCCTCAGGGACAAAAACAAGCAAAGATACAACCAAGGACTCAATTACAAGTAGACACGATAGAAATGTTATTGTTGATAATGGCACCTTTGAAGATCGGATGCACAATAAACCAAATGACAAAATTAAAAAAAGTAATTCAAAACCAGCAGTAGAAGAAGAAAAATATCAATAACCATGTCCCATTATTTACTTAGCCAGCCTCTGAATGTTTCAGAAATAACTCCCAACTCTCTTGCAAATTCTTTTTGCTTCTTACCAGACTTAAGAAATAGCTCAACAGAGCTCTTCTTAAAGTCTTCATCATATCTTTTTACTTTCTTCTTCATGTGAACACTCCTTATCTATTGTTCCGAGTGTCCACTTTTTTGGGGTAAGGTCATTTTGATTCTTACAGATCGTATGGAAGTATTGATGCTCAGATTCGTTCTACTTTAGATCTTAGCGAGTCTCTTAACGTTGCATTGCCAATGAAATACCGTAATGTTGATCTCTCTCAGAAGAGTGCTTTATTGCTACGTGAAGAAATTCCTTTATGTCTGTGTGTACCTCTTAGTATCTATGATAATCTTGTAGCTGTTTATCAATGGGCTGGAACTCTCTATATCATTAAAAAGGCAGTTCCTGAAATAGCACTTTTTGATAGGAGCATTTGTCTTGCCTGTAGTAATATTCTAACTACCCTCATCATTGATCACCCAGATAATCTACCTGCCCAATTAATAGAAATTCCTTGATTACGCCGAAGAGCTTCCCTTAGAGTTCATAGAGATTCCGTAGCTTGTATTTCTAATCAAAGATAAGCCTAAAAATAGTGGCTTGGCGAAGGAATGATCCTAATTCAACCCCTTGCCTAAAAGAATTGAATTGGAACAAGATGGCCGTTAATGGCTTTATTAATATTTATAATATTTTTGGTAATATAGAAATAAAAGGGGAATTTTCTTTTTCTGCTTGATCATGGTATCTTATTTAATTTCAACTATAACCTCATTGTTTCGTAAAAACCAGGGAGTAGAAGGCGGATTGTAGCGCGCCCACTCAGGTGTTCCCTTAACTTCAATACCTTGTATTTTTAAGGCAGACATCAATTTTTTTTCATGCTCTTTATAGTTTTCTTGCGACCAGGTACCTGTATATGAGATTGCGGCTACTTTACGCGAAGGGATTTCAACTAAACTGACACGTTTATCTTCGGGCTGAGGTAAATCTTTAAGACGGTACTTACCCGGCATAACAAAGCCAATGGTATAAGCTCCATTGTTCTCTTTTACCAGGGTTTTTTCTGATTGGATGTCATGACTAACCTGCACAACCGGGACAGTCATAGCGATCTCGTCCTGACCACCACGTTTTTTTGCAAAAATATAGTCAGCCAAAAGACGAAAACCTTTGCTGCCCGCCTCAGAGAAGTCACCCTTAACTACGGTTTGGGCTTGTACCTGCGGCTCATAATACCTGATTTCAAAATCAGGATGAGACTTTACTACGGTATACTTCGCTTTTTCCACACTAAGACAAGCTGATAAAAAAAGAACTGATGCAGTAAGAGCCACGATGTAAATTTTTTTTTTCAAAATTTCTTTCTCCATACGTACGCTATACAAGAAAATATCCAAAATGTCAAGTAATTTTAGAGACATTGTTTGAAAAAAGAGGAATTGGATACTATAGAGTAAAATCCTTTACCAGAGAACATTGCCAAGATCGTAGCCAAGAAATTCAGAGAGATTTTTAAAGATAGCAATCTTGTTATGCGAAAAAACTTTTTACATAGTTTCATAGAAAGAATTGTCATAAAGGATGAGGAAGCAAGACTGATTTACCGCCCCCCCATCCAGGATGAGGGTTTATGTCTAAGTGAAACCCTTCGGGGTGACTTTCTTTCCATTGGCTTTGGGATTCTTGATATTGAAGAAAATCTTTTTAAGATTGATATTCCTATCAGGGATACTTTTATCCCTATAGAGATTGATCTTTCTTCTCTGGACATAAGGAAAATAGAGAGGTTTGGTTTTTTTATCAATAAGAATTTAAGCAAGCAGGTTGTTCTTCAAATAGACAAAGAGGATTATGTAGAATCTTTATTGACAACGGCAAGTGAATTGTTACGTAAGTAGCCGACAGGCATGATTTATGCAGGAGTGAGGTGATACTGAAACAGATCGTCTTCAATAAGAATAACTTATCAATGGATTTATGAATTTTCAAGAATGCTTAAAAAAAATTCTAAAGAATAGTAAATATTTTATTAAAGGGCAATTGAATAAAACGGCTCTATCCACTGACGCTTCAACAGACAATGAGGATTTGATTGCATTGCTTCTATCAGAGCAAAGAATTAAAGATCACTTTTTCAAAAAAATAAGGGATGTATTGATCTTTCAAAAAGATAAGTTTACGGATTTCATTAATTGCAAAGAATTTTTACCAAACTCTTATACCAGTTTCAGTAATAGGATAGGATTGAATTTAAAGGGAAAGCCACTTTCTAACGTAAAAGATGTGGTTTTAGACTTCCCCTATAAAGACTGTATATTACAGGGCGGGCAAGATAAAGAAGATCAAAAGAGAGACGAGGTATTCTATAATGAAACCCTGGCACCCGATGAGATAGACCGTCTGCTTGAACCAAAAGCATTTACCAATTTCAAAAAGTATGATCAGAAAGGGAAACATGATCTGGATGATGACCATAAAATCAGCAAGGATAATCTGATAATTAAGGGAAATAATCTGTTAGTCTTGCATTCACTTCTAGGGCAGTATCGAGGCAAAGTAAAATTGATCTATATTGATCCGCCTTATAATACGGGGGGGGACGCCAATATATTCACTTATAACAACAATTTCAACCATTCCACTTGGCTAACCTTCATTAAAAATAGACTAAAAGTAGCAAGATCACTTCTAAGAGATAACGGCTTTATAGCTATTGCTATAGACCGCTTTGAATTAGGATATTTGATAGTTTTAGCAGATGAAATTTTTGGAAAAAATAATAGACTTGGCGTAATTACAATTATCAATAATCCTATGGGAAGAAACCAAGCAAAATACTTTTCTACCATAAATGATTTTATGATTGTTTACTCTAAAAAACAAGAATTAGTTTCTTTTAATAATGTTATACTGAACTCTGAATTTTATAAAACTTTTGATAAAGAAGATTATCAAGGAAAATATAAACTAAAAAATTTTATAAGAATTGGAGGGGGTGATATAAATTTACGTATTAATAAGGAAAATTTTTGGTATCCTATATATGTTAGTCATGATTTAAAGCAATTAAAATTGGAAAAAATTAAAGGCTATTTTGAAATTTTTCCTGTTACTTCAAACGGACAAGAAAGGACATGGAAATTATCAAGGAAATCTGCTGAAAATTATCTAAATGAGTTAGTAGCTGTAAAAGATAAAGAAACAATTATTATAAATGAAAAATATAGAATTGATAAAGGGCAAAAAGTATCAACAGTGTGGTCAGATAAGAAGTATAATGCCAATCATAATGGAATTAGATTATTAGAAAATATAATGGGGGAAAAAGTTTTTAGTTATCCTAAATCTCTTTATACGGTCTTAGATACTTTGAAAATTATGACCGACAAAAATGACATCATCTTAGATTTTTTTGCAGGAAGTGGCACTACTGGACATGCTACCCTTGAATTGAACAAAGAAGACGACGGGAATAGAAGTTTTATACTTATAGAACAATTAAATGAACATATTGAAGTCTGCAAAGAGCGTATTCAAAAAGTAATTGAAAAGCATTCTAAAGAGAATAATATATTTAAAGATGAAAACAAAGAAGCCCCTTCCTTCACCTACCTGGAACTAGCTAAATTCAATCAATCCATCATAGATAAGATACGATCCTCTAAAGATAAAAAAGAATTATTGCCTATCTTAGAACAAATTAAAAAAGAAAAACAATGCTATCTGGATTTTGAAGTAGAAATAGAAAAATTTAATGATAAGGAATTCTCTGATCTATCCCTGGATGAACAAAAAAAGATATTCATTGCCTGTCTGGATAAAAACCATTTGTATGTCAATCTGTCGGATATGGAAGACTCTAAATATAAATTGAGTAAAAAAGACATAGAATTGAATAAAATATTTTATAAAGAGGAATATGGTCTGTAAAAATGTGGTTATTAAATGTCTACAAACATAAATTAAAAAATGAAATTTGAAATTCTCATTTCCTGAAAGTATCATTTCCAATCTCAATCCAAAATTAAAATTAAGACCCTACCAGGAAGAATCCCTTGCCTGCTTTGAAGATTACTACAAACACCATCACGATAAAGATAGTCCCATTCACCTTCTTTTTAATCTGGCCACAGGCGCGGGTAAGACATTGCTCATGGCCGCAAATATCCTTTATTTATATGAAAAAGGATATAGAAATTTTATTTTTTTTGTCAACCAAACACAGATCGTAGAGAAAACAAAGGATAACTTTCTAAACTCCTTTCATTTGAAATATCTGTTCAATAAAGAAATTCTTATAAACTATAAAAAAGTAAATATAACTTCTGTAAATAATTTTACATACATCAATGAAAATGATATTAATATTCTATTTACAACGATACAGGGGCTTCATATTAGTTTAGATTCTCCAAAAGAAAATAAAATTACATTGGAAGAGCTAGAAAACGATCCTATTGTTCTTTTGTCAGATGAAGCCCATCATATCAATGTATCCACAAAGAAAGGTTCAGAACCTTCAGAAGATGAGAGAACATGGGAAAACACAGTTGATAAGATACTATCCTTAAATGATAAAAATATTTTATTAGAATACACTGCCACGGTAGCATCAGACGATCATAATATCAGCAAAAAATATAATGACAAATTGATCTATCAATATGATCTGAAAAGTTTCAATAGAGATGGTTATTCCAAGACCATCCATCTTCTAAAGAGCCATTTAGAAGAAAAACATAGATTACTTCATACGGTGATCATGAGTCATTATAGAAAGTTATTAGCAGGTAATTATTTCACAGATGAAACAGCTTTTTTGAAACCAGTTATTTTAGTAAAGAGCAAGACAATAAAAGAAAGCGAAGAGCATAAAAAGATATTTGAATCTCTCATAGAGAACCTAAGCCATCAGGATATTGAAGCCATCAAAAAAATTGATCATAATTTCACCAAAGAGATACTTCAGTTTTTTGAGAATAGAAAAATAGATACCAATAAACTGATCGCTTCCATTAAACAAGAGTTTAATAAAGAATTCAATATCATTATCAATACGAAGAGTGATGAAAATATAGACGAGAAAATAAAAATAGTCAATTCTTTAGAAGATCAAGCGAATCCTTATCGTGTCATATTCGTTGTGGAGCAATTAGTAGAAGGCTGGGATGTTCTAAATTTATATGATATTGTACGATTGGGGGAGACATCGGGAACAAGCCATAATAATACCATTAGAGATGCCCAGCTTATTGGCAGGGGCGCTAGGTATTTTCCCATTCCATACCAGGATGAAGATATGCATAAAAGAAAATTTGATCTGGATGTGATCGACATAAAAAGAAAGCAACTGATAGGCTTAGAGAGATTCTATTTCCATAGTATCAATGATGTTGAATATCTAAAGGTCTTAGAAGAAGAATTAGAAAAAATGGGACTCAAGCCTAAACAGGGAGATAGCAAAGAAATAAATCTAAAGATCAAAGAGTCTTTTAAGCAGACAAAAACTTATGAATCTGGAGTGATATTAAAAAACAGGAGAATATCCAGAGACAAGCTAAATAATCTTAACGAAATCTTTTCTCTATTAGGCGCTCAACAGAATTCCTTTGAATTTGTATTGGACGACAATAAAGTAATGGATGTAGAGATATTCAAAGGGAAAAACGAACAGGCATATAAAGAGAAAAAGGCTTTCCGATTTAGTCTCTATTCTAATTCAGGGAATGGAGGTTCTATTGCCAGCCATAAAATTATTAGTAAGGCAATGGATAAATTGCCTTACTATAGGTTCAATGAACTACAGAAAATTCTGGATAACTCATCCTTTAAGACAATGGAACAGCTGTATAAAGACTTTGCCAAAATTGAGGTTATACTTCATGCAGATGAAGATAGAATCAATGATATAAGCAAAGACGACAGACTTATGATTACTTTGAAAACATTGGAAAAATTGCAAGAAAGAATAGAGAAGTATGTCACCAAATACGAAGGTATAAAAAAATTTGATCAGGAAAAAATCAATAAAATTTTTACAGATAAGATTTTCAAGGTAACCTCTTCCAGAGACCCTAATGGTGAAGGGCATTCACAGAGAGATTCTACTGATGAAACACTCAAAATTGATCTGAATTTGCCAGAAAATGATTGGTATGTCTATAATGATAATTTTGGTTCAATGGAAGAAAAGGCTTTGGTCAAGTTCATTCAGTCTTTTTTAGAAACACTTGAAACCAATAATTATAGAGACATCTATCTTATCCGAAATGAACAACAATTAAAGTTATTTAATTTTAAAGATGGCAGAGGATTTTGTCCTGATTTCATATTATTATTAACAAAGGATAATAAAATAGTCTATCAATGTTTTATAGAATGCAAAGGCGACATGCTTTTGGAATATGATCAATGGAAACTGGATTTTCTACAAGAGATCAATAAAATACATGATAGTAAAACAGGAGAAAGAGAAATGTTTTCTTATCAACAAGACATGGATTTTAAGCTAATAGGCTTTAAATTTTATAATAAAAATAATGAAAACAAATTTACAAAAGATTTTAAAAAGAAATTAAGTTTGTCTCCCTCCCCTTGTTCACCCAAAGGGCACTGCGCTGGCAGTTACACTGCCAGCTTAGCATTTCTTTTCACCCAAGGGCACTGCGCTAGCAGTTGCACTGCCAGCTTAGCATTTCTTTTCACCCAAAGGGCACTGCGCTGGCAGTTACACTGCTAGCTTAGCATTTCTTTTCACCCAAGGGCACTGCGCTAGCAGTTGCACTGCTAGCTTAGCATTTCTTTTCATTTCTTAATGCTGCTTCTTAGCTAATACAAGAATTTTTATTTACAGCATTTAATCCCTATGCCAGAATAAGGCATAGTGCAAACCCCTCAACAATTCACCAATTGGCGATTCACCCGCCCCCTGTGCGAGGCGGCGAGCAAGGGCAAGCGACCTGCACCGAATGGTGTTGCATAGCAACGCAGTATGTCAGGTGCCTGGGGTGGCATGGATAGAGCAACCATGTATGATCATTGATAATAGAACATCCACTTTCCTACATCTTGCAAAAAAAAGACTTGACTCTTTGTTCTATATCCATATTCTACTAGAGAAACTGTCGCGTCGTTAGGGCATTTGCTTTGTTAAATTTAAGGAGTTTACTTATGAAAAAAATTTTAATATTTTTATTTTGCTTTGTTTTACTAGCCGTTATAATACATATAACAACCAGTCCGCATAAGGCAATAAATGTAAATGCCAAGAACTGGAAAGGTAAAACGCCTTTGCATTTTGCAGCAGAAAAGGGTGATATAGACATGGTTAAGCTTCTCTTATCCAAAGGCGCAGATGTAAATGTCAGGAGTAGTTGGAAAATCAAACCTTTGCATTCTGCAGCAGAAAAGGGTGATATAGACATGGTTAAGCTTCTTTTATCCAAAGGCGCAGATGTAAATGCCAGGAGCAGTTGGAAAATTACACCTTTACACGAGGCTGCTCAGGGAGGCCATACAGAAACAACGAAACTTCTTTTATCCAAAGGCGCAGATGTAAATGCCAGGAGCAGTTGGAAAATTACACCTTTGCACGAGGCTGCTCAGGGAGGCCATACAGACACAACGAAACTTCTTTTATCCAAAGGCGCAGATGTAAACGCCAGGAGCAGTTGGAAAATTACACCTTTGCACGAGGCACAAGAACGTTCTTCCAAAGAACTGATCCGTATACTAAAAGCTCATGGAGGGAAATTGTAAATAGAGTCTTTAGATCATTGGAAGGGTAATATAGATAGTAGCCTACATTGAGCTTGGTTGATAAATGTCTTATTCAATTTGCAATACTCCTCCATGTTCACCCAAGGGCACTGCACTAGCAGTTACACTGCTAGTTTAGCATTTCTTTTCACCCAAGGGCACTGCGCTAGCAGTTGCACTGCTAGCTTAGCATTTCTTTTCACCCAAGGGCACTGCGCTAGCAGTTGCACTGCTAGCTTAGCATTTCTTTTCACCCAAGGGCACTGCGCTAGCAGTTGCACTGCTAGCTTAGCATTTCTTTTCATTTCTTTTCATTTCTTAATGCTGCTTCTTAGCTAATGCTGCTTCTTAGCTAATAAAATTTTTATTTACAGCATTTAATCCCTATTTTTAATAACTTTGGTTTTAAAAATCGGAACGGCATTCTGATTTTATACCATACCCCATACTTTTTATAGTGTGAAATTATAGCAAATTGCTAGCCTTTTGGGGAGATTACTTGTGCCCACTGCAAATTATTTTTTTACTTAAAAATTTTCCTCTGGAATTTTATCTCTTAACTAATTCTATTAGAAAAAAGAATTAGAAAAAGTAGAATAAATTTTTTGTTGAAACAAAAATATAATGTGACATAATAATTTCGGGGTGCCAGTTCCTCCCGACATAAACCTATTAAGATGGTTTTGGCTTTCCATATCTTTACTATAAACCTGAAATACCATCAGCTGCTAACTCAATTCACAAAAGGGATTAGATATTGATAGGTTTCTTTTGATCAATAAACTACTTTAAACATCCTCTTTGTGAATAATATTTTTTTAGAACGGTAGGAGTTTCTTCCTTGATATAAAATAAATCAAATTAAAATTCTGTTTTGTCAATTTTGCTTTATTGACTTTCAGCAATTCCATCCTACAATAAAGTATAAACCATGATACAGAGAAGCACGGAGAAAGAGCTTGAGTCACTGCAAAAGGAGTTAGAGCCAGGAGAAGAATGGATATGGATACTTGCAACCATACTGCATGAAGAATTGCTAAAGACTTATCCGATACAAGTAACAAAGACCCATCACAAAAACCCATCTGCATTTTCTATCCTGGAGCAGCAAAATGACAGAGATCAAATCAATGAGTCTTATCAAAAGCTTGCCCATCAGTCAAAAGGAAAAAGTCGACATGATCAGTAATATAGCTACCTTAAAAGAACTCATGCTGGAGAAAAGCTAAAATCAATATCTAATAGGCAAAGCTTTTGAAACGATCAAAAAAACATTGAATACAGATCAATTTATAGAGTTTTTATTCATTGAATTTCAACTTGTCTATAAATCGGCTCAGAGATATTGCAATGTATACAAACGTTTAGACCTTACAAAAGCCATAGGCAAAATAGAGCGATCGGCAGCCTACTTGCTTGCAGAGAAAAAAGTATCCACGCATTTACGCACTCACTTTATCGCAAGATTAAATCAGGGAGAAAATGTTACCTATAAACAAGTCAAAGCAGAACTGGCAAAACCTGAAAAACAAAAAGACGGTGAAACTACTATTTCAATTCATAAACGAAGGTCCATATTTCAAAAACTTTTTTCTTCTTTGCATATAAATACAAAGAAACTAAAAAATCATAAAAGACTATCAGACCCTATCCTTGAAAAGAGCAGGATCAATATTATAGAAGCCTGTTACCATACTCTGGTCAATCATGTTTTAAAACCTTTAGAACAATTAGTAAATGAAGACATCGAATTGTCTACTTCCAACCCAAGTTTAAGAATTATTATCCAAAGAAAATAATATGAATGAATCGAATAGAAAGAAAGAATCAAACTTCAATTCAAAAGATAACCAGATCAGATATAATGTTACTTACAAAAAAAGGATCAGAACATTTGATAAATGTCTAAAAATCCTGGAGGAAGCGACTAGCTTATTGAATCCTATGGGAGAAAACTACAAAGTCAAGATACTTGAAAACTTGAAAATCAATATCATTTATTTTAGAGATGCAGACATTATGGCTTCCAAATATTCAGATAAAATAGAAATCGTGAGACTTCCAAAATGATAAACTATAATAACGGCCTCATTATACCCCAATATCCCAAAAAGAATGTCGCTCATCACAAGCGGGACCGATCGCAGCCCATCGGGGGGTATAATGCTGGCAATATTTCAAATCGGAAACAGTTTCCGATTTGAAAATATCGGCAAAAGCTTTGTACCTTCTTGCTTCTCCCTCTACACCCGATGAAGTAAGAGAAAAGATCATATCGCAAGGACCAGAGAAAGAAGTATCTGCATTGGATGTAAAACAAGCCATAGAAGAAGCTACAGAAGGCCCCGAAGGGAAAAAGCCTACAGGATCAAAAAGAAAATCAAATCCTGTAAGAGAAACCAAACCATTGAATATTATAGAAAAGCTGAACACAGCTATAAATATATTAAGTTCTTTGTCAAAACACTATTATGATATGCATCAAACAGAGAAAGCCGAAATCATAAACGGTTTTATCAATGATCTGCATAACATTCTGCAATCGGAACAGGATCAAAGAATATTAGATGAAAATGAAGATCCCGGAGATATATTCTTTGAGTCTGAAGAACCATCCCCACAAGAAGAGAGGGTTTTTATATGAATGAATTAGAATTATTATTAGAGAAATACCAAAAGGCTCTTGAATGATCGCTTTCCTGGAAAGGTCAGGTCATGCTAAGAAAGTGCATACATACAAAGAAATGGACCAGAGAGACCTTAACAACATATTGAAAAAAATACCTCTTAAAACCTTACAACAATTCATAGATCAAAAAATGATCAGTCTCTATACAAAGCCCGTAATCTCTATAAAAAACATAAGGAGGCAAATCCCATGATAGCCAATAAATTAGTAAAAATTGCTACAGGCGATCTGGTCACTCCCCCTGGATTTGAGGGGCTTGATCAGGAAGAGATCATAGGAGGCATGGACATAGCGTCAGGCTATTTGTCACAATATCCTAAACTTATTAAGGCACAGGGAGATCGCTTTCAGATCATAGATACTGCCAGCCAGGAGATCATAGAAGAGCTTACTACCCTTGACTATGCCGCTGTCTTTTATGCACACCTTGTCTATAGATTGCACAGAGGCACCGTAACAGGAAACCCCATTAGCGAGACATGGAATGACCAGGAAAAAGAGATCGTAGCCATGAGTTACGATAACCCACTAGGGAAAGAACATTCAAGCAGGGGCAATTTTGACGCATTAGGCTATAGTGACTGGCTCGACTCAAAAGAGAAAAGGAAACTCATTTCAAAAAGAGTCTATGCATTTCTGAGTTTGCCCAGAAAGTATAAAGGTGAAGTGCTAGCAGCTACCTTTGGGATCACAGCCATGAAGTCCCTATCTGGCGTCATCAAACTATTAAGGATGGTCAATCTGGGCTTACCTATGGCTTTTTTAAGAATATCTTTAAAGCAGGATAACAACGCACAGGGAAGGCATTTTCACAGAGTAGTGTTTGATATTCTGGTCAATGAACACAACCAGCCATTGACCACTTGCCAAAATGCAGATCAGTATAGAATCAGAGTAAAGCCGATTGCCATAAGGTAATAGAAACCCACAAGATCGCAACGTAGCAGGCAGAAAGGATCATTAAATCCATTCCTGCTATAGAAGAAGAAGACAGCCAGGAAGAAGAGATCATTCAAGAGCCTTTTGTTGAAGATGAAATTCCTTTCTAATGAGCAGTTTTGAGTTCATGCTTTCCCATATCGGCGGGAAGAAACAAACTCAGAATGAAATGCTTGCCCATTGTGCACAATGCGGTAAAAAAAAGCTATACTGGAATATACTACCCCCCCATGTCTTCTACTGTCAGGCTTGTTCTTACAAGGGTAATTCTATTAGTCTCGGTTACCGCTCTAAGGTTAAAAAGGTAAACCTAACGGATGTCCAAAAAGCAGTCTATCGCTACCACCGTCTAACAAAAAAGGATCACAGGCTTTCAGAAAAGGTATTAAATCATTTCAAATTAAAGCTTAAAAAGTACAGTACATCCCAGGGAAGGGAGTACCATGCCCTTACCCTTTGTACCGCAAAGGGGCAAGCCATCAAGCGCCTTATCGGCAGATCATGGATCGCTTTAAACAAGGCAGATATGCCTGATGAATACTGGCTTAATGTCCATAACCTGGACAGGAAGAAAAGGAGAATTTACGTCACGGCAGGGGAATGGGATTTATTTTCTTTCTGGGAAAATACTGGCATAAATGCCATCAGTCCTTGTTTTGGAGAGAATCCACGCAAATGGAAAGATCATACAGAAGACCTGGAGCTTTTTCAAAGTAAAGAAGTGATCATTCTCTATGACAATGATACAAAAGGGAGACAAGGCAGTCTTTCTTTGGCAAAAGGCATAGCCCGATTTGTGAAAAATAAGGGAGTCCGTCTGGTTGACCTTTCTGTACTGGGATTGTCTCCGGGAGAGGACCTGGATGATTTCTTTTCAGAGGGCGGTGTAAAACAAAGGCTTTTAGAGGTTATAAACAATACTCCCTTTTTTAATCAGAAAAGGGATATGAATCAAATTGATTTTAACTCTCTTAGAGAAAGGAATATCCAATGTCCGGTCCATAGCGACTCTGTTTTTTCTAAACAGATCATTGCTACCTTATGGAAAATAGCGGGATACCCTACAGCCATGAAAGAGTCATTACTGCGTCAATTAGCAGAGCCAGATAATGATGAAAAAGAGATCAGGCGCAGTATAAAAGCTTATAACCAGGAGATCATAACTCTTAGCTGGCTGGCCATTAAGAGCGAGATCAAAAGAAAGCCGCCTAAGAGGAATACTTTTGGAGAGGGTGAATTTGAAATCCCTAACAAAGACTTTTTTGATCTCTTACAGGGAGTATCCAGGAAAAAGATCATACCAAATAAATTCAAGCCAAAAAGCCTTTTGAGAACAAAAGTAGCGGGTAACAAGCCTTTTCTGTTAAAAGGCGGTGTTTATGTCAGGACATCCAGGAGAAGCGATTCTTTACGTTTGCTTTACCGCTTGGATAAAGATCGTCAGAGGATCAGAAAAAAGAGCTGGTTTCACAAGCCTGTTTTAGAGACTTACAATAAGAATATAGAAAAGAATTATAATAAGGCTTTATTGGATGCTTTTAGGAATGCCAAATAATTATTAAGAGATGATCCTATGAAACCCTATATATACTAAATCTTAATAGTTACTAGTTTTTTGGAGATTTATGATTGGTTCCATCGGCTTTTGAAAATTAATCATCGTCTTTTGAAAATCAATCGATGTTTCCTTCATTGGATTCATCGCATTTTTGCTAATAAAGTTTTCATAAATATTCATAATATAATACACTAGCATAATACGACATAATATGTCAAGTTTTTTTTCAACTTTTTTCAATTCAAAATAGAAACCACTTTTTTTATTTTTTTATACTTGATTTAATTTCTACTATTGTAGATAAAAATCGATTATGAAAATAATCGGCCTTGACTTGCTTTTTCAAGTCTTGAGTAAGCCTGAACCCCTCATGCCCTGTTAGCCTATGCGCTGCACCTTGAGGATCAGGCTTTTTTTAAATATGGATATAAATGATCTGGACGAGATTACCGAAGACGAAATCAAAGATAAGCGAATGCAGTTGTCGAAATGGTTTGTGAAAAACAGACACTTAGCTACAATCGACGGTACAGACGGGACAGCAATTATGAGGCTCTTGCATCAAACTGGATTTTTTTCGTCTCACAATTGGGAAAGGGGTATGTTTCTGAGAGACACAACCAGAGCTATTGTCAATGCAATACGTATTGCCGCTTTAGAGACACCATTAGACCCGGAGGATATAAAAGAAGTTGATATCCATATCGAAGATGATGGCGATGGTGATCTTGTCGCTTGCGTTCTGAGTACTTAATTATTTTTCTTTTTATTCTTTATATCAATCTTCATAACCAGATAAGAATGGCTGGCCGTTTCACAGTTAAGAAACGACCCGCTGATTATAAATAAACGCTCCGTATTGCTACGTTAAAGCGTTAGAATTTTAAATTATCTACCTATAGTGGTAGATTTTCCAAAATCTGCATCTCAAAAATTTAATATTTCGATTAATATTTGAATCAATATTTTAATCAAAAGTTTAATAATATTCATATATATCTATTAAGTAAACACAAAATTTCTTTTTAAGAAAAAAAATCAATATCAGATATAAATAAAAAAATCTCTATTTAAGAAAAAGCCCCTCTTGACAGTCTCCATCCCATCATTTAATCTTTGTCTGAATGTAGACAAACATTATTCACAAGGAACCACTTTTTTTATTATTTTTTTCTTTTCTCATATATATAAGTAAACACAAAACCTTTAAACCTTTCTTTAAGAAAAAAAAAATCAATATCAGATATAAATAAATCAAAATCTCTATTTAAGAAAAAGCCCCCCTTGACAGTCCCCCTCTCATCCCCTATCTTTGCATGGAATGCAGACAAACATTATTCACAATGAAGATTGCCTTTCAGAATTAAAGAAGCTGCCCGATCATTCCATAGATTGCTGTATCACCAGCCCCCCCTATTATTCCTTGAGAAACTATAACACAAAGCCAAACCTATGGGGAGGGGATAAAAATTGTGAACATCAATTCATTATAACCAGGTCGACAGGATACAGAAAGGCAAGCCCTAAGGATAAAGAGAACTATGCCAAAGCTTTAAGTGGATCAAATCCGGGATGTCTGAACAGAGCAAACAGGATAGGCAATACATGTATCAAATGCAATTCCTACTATGGAGAGCTTGGATTAGAACCCGATCCCTATATGTATATCGCTCATTTAGTATCCATATTCAGAGAAGTTAAAAGAGTCTTAAAGAAGGAAGGCACTCTATGGATCAACATCGCAGATACCTATAATTATAAAAGTGCAGGACCTGGAAATGGACTGGGACTGGACGGCAAACTAAGAAAAGGCAATATAGACATGGTAGGAACGAAAAAGAATATACCTGGCATAAAGCCTAAAGACTTAATAGGAATTCCCTGGATGCTTGCCTTTTCTCTGCGAAAGGATAGCTGGTTTTTAAGATCAGACATTATATGGCATAAGACAAATGCAATGCCAGAGTCAGTAAAGGACAGGCCTACCAGAGGACATGAATATATCTTTCTGCTAAGTAAATCCAGGAAATACTATTATGATCATGAAGCCATTAAGACACCTTACATTAAAGACAACAGGAATCAATCCAAAAGGAAGGTACCCAAAAATCCAAAGTATGACCAGCATAGAAAGGAAGTGGATCGCTGGCCAACAAATAGCAAAGGCGCTAACAGACGTACCGTCTGGTCAATGGGAACTTCCCAAATAAAAGAGGCACACTATGCGGCATATCCTAAAGAGCTTGTACGGATCTGCATGAAGGCTGGCTGCCCTAAAGACGGTATCGTACTCGATCCATTCATGGGATCGGGCACGACGGGCATCGTTGCCAGAGAAGAAGACAAAAAATATATCGGTTTTGAATTATCGGCAGAGTATTGTAAAATTGTAAACAAAAGGATACATGAATCAATTTCGGGGCAGTCCTGAAAAGCCACTCACAGCGTCAACCTTTTTTTTGGTAAAGTATAAAAAAAATTTTGTGGTTTTTGGAAAGAGACATAAAAAACCCCTAAAGGGACATAAAACAGCCTGAAAAGGCCATTTTGCCCGTTTTCAGAAAAATACAAGGCACCCAGGTCGCTGTAAGTCAGCATAATGGGATTTTGCTATTTTATGACCTTTTATACCTTTTCTAAAATAAAACGCCGCATAGGGCACATCAGTGAGTCAAAAAAAATTCATTTTTTTTTGCAAAAAAGTAAAATTTTTTTTATACTTTACCAAAAAAAAGATTGCAGAGAGATCATTCTATTTTATTATGCCACTATGGAAGTAGAAAATTTAAAACCGATATTCCTAATATTTGTAGGTTCTGTATTCCTACTATTTTTAAATTATGTATTAAGAATTGGAGTCAATGCTATAACTGTAAGGATGAATCAGAAAAAAGAAAATATAAAATCCTATAAATTAGATTTAAAAGAAATAGTGTTTCTATTAGTAAATTGCAAAGAAAAGACAGATAAAATTGTATTTAATTTCACAGGACATAAAAAAATTAAAATTGGAACAGAAGAAGCTAAATCCTTAGTGGAAAAGGAAATACGACAATATTCCCCACTAATGAATAATTTCATGCGTTTGAGAACGATGATTGATTTACACTTTAAAAGTGATCTAGGGGATATACAAAAAGAACTTGAAAAATCAAAAGATAAAATATTACCACTGGTGGATAAACATATAACCGGTGAAAATATGAATAAAGGAGAAAGAGAAAAAATTGCCCAAGACGCTGAAAATGAATATAAAAATTTCAATAAAATAGTAGACCAATTTCAAGAAAAGATAAAAGAGCTTATAAACAAACCTAAGATCAAATAGGTTCTTCTGTCCCCATAAGGAAATGAGGGTTTTGCCACGCCCGGCCCTTTGCTACACACCAGAAAAAAAAGTGAGGTGGTGGTTGTTGTTTGGTCGGATAAATGTCGGATGAAAGAGTTTCTTCCTTATATCAAAATTGAAAAAGTCAAAAAGTACAAAAGCAACAACAACCACTATCACCCCCCACTTGACAGTTTCTAATACATAAAGAAGAATAAGGCATGCCGATTGAAAATAAAAGAATAGAGAAGTATGCTAATATAGAATGGAAAAAATGCCATTGGCTGCAGCCCGAAAATTTCAAGTCCAGATTAAAGTCAGATATAAACAGATTAAAAAGATCATTGATCGAAAATGACTTTATCATGCCTTTCTTTGTCTCTGAAAAAATAGAGAAAGAAAAGGTCTATATCCTGGACGGACATGGTAGAAAAGAAGCATTAGAACAGTTACAAAAAGAAGGCCATTCAATACCCGATAAATTACCCGCCCTTTTTTTGGATGTCCATACAAAGAAAGAAGCCTTTAAAACATTGTTATTATACAATTCTCATTACGGGATCATATCAAAGAAAGAATTAGATAATTTGATAGGGCAGCTGGAACTCGATCCAAAGACCCATCAGAGCAATACCATCGCTGCAAGGCTTTAGGGTATTTGAATGGTTTCGATTAGCTAATTTTTCTGGAATGGCCATCACCAAAACATTGTAGTGATATGAATGATCCAATACAGCGAAGACCTGGATACTTTTATTGCCAATACGAAAGAGTGCGCCAAGCTTTTCGGAGTCTCTTTAAGTGCCTTTCAAAAATGGAGATACAAACCCTTAGGCAAATTTAAGAATGAGGTTTACTATGATATATGTGCCCTTATTCAGGAAAGGATCAGTGAAATAAGGGATCACGGGATCAGCGAATTAGCACAGGAAAGGACAAAATTTATCAAAGCCCGCAGAGAAAGAGCAGAATTGGAATTACTCCATTTGAAAAAGACTCTTATATCCATCGGTATGGTAAATGAGGTATGGACAGATCAGCTAGAGAATTTCAAGGCACAGCTTACATCTCTACCAAACAGAATGGCAAAGCTTCTTTCTACGATTGACAATCCGATAGAAATAGAGAATATTATACGTAAAGAGGTACAGCTTGCTTTTCAAGAAATCAGAAACCATCACTACGGAAAAGGAAAACCTAAAGGAGATACAACTTGAGTCTTTACTGTCTCTACAGATAGAGATAAACAAGGCCATTTTCAAATACCCCGATCCCTTACCCATTTCTGCATGGGCAGATAAATACCGCTACCTTTCCAGAGAGGCTAGCTCTGAACCTGGTAAATGGAGAACTTCCAGAGCGCCTTTCCAAAAGGGCCCTATGAATGCGGTGATGGACCCTAAATGTAATATGGTAGTGATCGAGGCGGCTACCCAAATGCTAAAAACAGAGGTCATCTTAAATATAATAGGGCGTTTCATGCACCTTGACCCCTGTCCTATGCTTATTGTACAACCAACCCTGGACCTGGCAAAGACTTTCTCTAAAGACAGGCTTTATGTTATGCTTAGAGATACCCCCGTATTAAAAAAATTAATGCCTAATTTAGAAAGGTCGCATGATTCCGATTCTACGATCCTACATAAGCGTTTTCCAGGCGGGCATATTACTATGGCGGGGGCTAATTCCGCTAGTTCCCTTGCCATGCGTCCTATTAAGATATTATTTTTAGATGAAATAGATCGCTACCCGGACATGGTTGGTAGTGAGGGGGATCCTATAGAGCTTGCCATAAAGAGAACGGCTACCTTCTATAATAAAAAGCATATCATGACTTCCAGCCCTACGATTAAGGGTAAGTCTAAGATTCATAAATACTTTCTATTAAGTAATCAAAGCTTCTTCTATGTCCCTTGCCCCAGGTGCAAAACAATGCAGACATTATTCTGGAAAAGGCTTAAATGGAATAAAGAGACGATAGCGGATAATAAGTACCGCATAAAAAATGTTCATTATGAGTGTATAAAATGTAATTTTGCCATTGAGGAAAGGCACAAGACTACCCTATTGAAAGCGGGTAGATGGATCGCAAGGTATCCCTTTACAGATAATGGGATAAAGGGTTTTCATATAAACGAGCTTTATTCTCCATTTAAGACATGGAAAGAATTGGTACAGACATTTTTAGACAGTAAAAATGATGTTTCTAAATTGCAGGTGTTCATCAATACTTCCCTTGCACAGGAATTTGAAGAAAGGGGCGAAAGCCCTGACTGGGAGATCATCTTTAAAAGAGAAAAAAACTATTCCAAAAATAAGGTCCCTACTGGTGGTCTTGTATTGGTTGCTGGTGTGGATGTACAGACAGACAGGATAGAGACAGAGATAAAGGCTTATGGAAAAAACAAACAGAGCTGGTCTATCGATTACAGGATATTTCATGGTAACCCGGAAAATTTCAAAGTATGGGAGGCTTTAGATCGTTTATTAGAAGAAGACTTCCCCCATGAGTCAGGGGGTAGTATGCGTATCCAATTACTTGCCATTGACTCTGGCTTTGCTACCAATGATGTCTATGCCTTTGGTAGGCGTCATGGTTTAGGGCGTGTTATGGTTCTAAAGGGTGTTAGTAGTATCAATGAGATGGTTGGCAAGCCTACTATAAGAGACTTTGACTATAGGGGGCAACTGATAAAAAAGGGTATAAGGCTTTTCGGAGTAAATGTAAATAAGATAAAGGGTCAGCTATTTAGTTTTTTGCGATCAGAGGATAAAGGCATGGCTGGGTATATGTCCTTTCCTATTCAGTATACACAAGAATATTACAAGCAGCTTACGGCAGAGACATTGATCAAATCCAAAAACAGGCATGGTTTCTATCGCTATGAATATAAAAAGATAAGAGACAGAAACGAGGTATTAGACACGAACGTATATGCAAGGGCGGCTTCTGTTTATTTAGGTTTGGATCATTTGACGGATATGCAATGGGAGAGATTGAAAAGAGATATTCTTGCCAGAAAGAAAGGCTATCATAGAGAGAGCGACAAAGGGGTACGAGTGATCTCTAAAGGGGTGGAGGTTTGATTAGAGTTTTTTTTAAATTTTTATTTACAGAATGAATGATCAATAAAAAATAGTAAATAGATGTAGCTTGAATCAACTACCAAAAAATAATTTACAGACTAGAAAAATATAGTTTTAATACCGAATTAATACCGAAAATAATAGTATGGATAAATACGAAAGATCTCCTATTAATATAGAAGAAAAGATTTTTATAAGAAATAGTAACAGAAGTGCCTTACTTCGAGACAAGAATACTTATGTTGACTTCACTAATTTAAGAATATTAAATATTAATGCTAACGCTATAGATAGACATTTATATATTGCACAAAGAATGCTTTCAGATTCTCTTAAAATTAATTAATGCCTAAATCTCGTTCAAGAAAAAATTCAGAGAAAAAAAAGTTCTCTACCCAATCACAAGACCAATTTCTAAGAAACCAGAATATGAATAAGGGATTTTCCGTTCCTGGTGAAAATCCAAAACAAATACAACAAGTGCAAATACAGTTCAGTCTTACCCCCGGCAGCATGGAATAAATTATCTCCAAAAAATATTGATATGATACTTGAAAAACATTTTGAACTTCAACACAAACGAGAAGATAACATAAAAAGGGAAATTGAGAATAACAACTTATTATTCAAAAATGATAAGACTGCCATATTAAATGATCGGTATATGATCATATTCAATTTTCTTTTAATACTTGGCTTTGGGTTGCTAATATATCTTATAATAGATAAAATTGATTCAGCCTTTATAACACTATCCTTAGCATTTATTATAATTGTATTCTCATTCCAAAGAGAAATACGTTCTTTGATCATAAGCTTACTGAAAAAAATTTTAAAGAATTAAAAACCTTCTCAATAGTAAGTATCCCTAGTCCCCCCTTGTTCACCCAAATGGCACTGCACTAGCAGTTGCACTGCCAGCTTAGCATTTCTTTTCACCAAAACAAAAGGGCACTGCGCTGGCAGTTGCACTGCTAGCTTAGCATTTCTTTTCACCCAAATGGCACTGCGCTGGCAGTTACACTGCTAGTTTAGCATTTCTTTTCACCCAAAGGGCACTGCGCTGGCAGTTGCACTACTAGCTTAGCATTTCTTTTCACCCAAAGGGCACTGCGCTGGCAGTTGCACTGCCAGCTTAGCATTTCTTTTCACCCAGAGGGCATAGAAAAATGGAACACCATTCTATTTTCTGTTTTTTCTTCTTCCCAATTTACTCTTGTAGGTAGACGATCGGTTGGGAACGCAGGCAAGGATGCCTGCGAAATGGAGCGTCTTTGCCATGGATGCAAAACATGGATGTTTTGCAAGGCTGGGGATTGGGTTACAGGATGTAACCCACCCAGCCTAACTTCTATGGCAAAGTAGCGGGTTTTTTTATCTTTGTTTCTTTCTTTTTTTTACATGTAAAACATGGATGTTTTACATGGCTGCCTGACCTTACCCCAAGCACCTGACATCCTATCAGGTCGCTTGCCCCTACAAAACATCCGTGTTTTGTAGGTTACAGGATGTAACCCGTCCAGCCTAACTTCCATGTGAAAAAAGAAAGAAAAATAGAATGGCATTCTTGCCAGAAAGAAAGGTTTTTACAGAGAGAATGACAAAGGGTTAGAGATGTAGGAAGTTTTTTAATTTTTTTTACTTTTTTAAGTTTTTTTGTTGACAGAATATCAAATAATAATCATTGACTTGGAAAAGACAGTCTAGCCCTAAAATTAATAAGGTTTTTGTCTTTCTCTAATAGCAAATAAATAAAAGGCTTATTAAAAATAGGGCTTTTGTCTTACTCTAATATCAAATAAACAAAAAGCAACAGAGTTTAGGAGGATAGTCTTTATGAACAATAGTAAAAAATTTACATTCCAAAAGTGGTTGATCATATTTTTGATGCCTCTTGCTCTTTTATGGCTTGGTTGCACTGATGAAGCCAATACCCCCAATGAGACCAATAAAACTCAAAGGGAAGCGGGCATTAAATCCCCTGCAAATGGTAGTTCTTTTTCAAAAGGAGAAGATATTTCATTTCAATTAAGTAAAACGGATTTGGATATGCAAGGCATAGATCTTTATTTGGATAGCCAAAAAATTGATATTCGTCAAGGGGATATGCTACCTGAACTTTCAGTAGGTGAGCATAAACTAAGGTTGGACATAAACAACAAAACGGTGGATGAGGTAACTTTTACTGTAAAGAAATTGCCTGATGAATCAATGGAATATGTGTTCAGGTTCAAATTCAGTTATTTAAAGAAGGATGGTTACCTATATCCAAGTGCCTGTTTACCTAAGAAAGGTATTCAAACGAGGCTCACAAAACAAGATGATTCCGAATGGAAAGATTTTTTGCCAAATATATTCACCATGAGCAAGGAATGGAATGCCTTAACTACTTCCTGGCAAGAGGGAAGGGGAGAATATGGCCCCCCTCCCTGTCTCTTGAATGAAGATAAGGCGCATGCAAATGAAGTTTTTATTGACTTCTATATAAAGGCAAATAAAAGTAAGCATCTTTCTAAACCAATAAGGATCAATTTTGAATCTAGCAGGAGTAGATCTAGTAGAGCCGGGCTTTTGATCCGCTCTATTTCAGAAATGCGAGAAATTCTGGGTTATCGTGACTATATACCCGAAGAATATCGTATAGATTTCTCAAAAAAGAGTATTCTGACTCTAAGTTATTTTCGTGTCGTACCCGGGTCAGGAGGTTGTGATCTAGTTTCTATTTATGACAACCTTACTGCCATTTACGAATGGAATAATAAATTGTACGTTATGACGAAGGCCGTAACACAGGAAATAGTATATCCTCAAGGTGATTGTTTTTTAATTATAGAAGGCTTCGATAGAATCTTAATTCTTGATTACGCCAAAGACCTTCCCTTAGAGTTCATAGAGATTCCGTAGCCCGTATTTTGATCAAAGACAAGCCTAAAAATAGTGGCTTGGCAAGAGAGGATGATCCTGATTCACCCCTTGTTCACCCAAGGGCACTGCGCTAGCAGTTGCACTGCTAGCTTAGCATTTCTTTTCACCCAAGGGCACTGCGCTAGCAGTTGCACTGCTAGCTTAGCATTTCTTAATGAAATTTTTATTTACAGCATTCCTTTCTCTTACTAACCTCTCTCTGTGTCATTCACCAGAGAAGAAATAGACGAATTCTACCAAACCTTTAAGCAAGCCTACCTAGCCCTTGCCAGTGGAGTAAAGTCCTATACCATCAATACTGGTACCAGTAGCAGATCCGTAAACAGGGCCGACTTGCCAGAGATCAAAAAGGAAATGATGTACTGGTCTAAAATGCGCAACCCCGCACAAGACATAGAAACCATCCAGATAGAGCCAAAGCTATAATGATCATTACAAATAAAGTAAAGGCATACTGGAATAAATTAAGAAATTTTGTAACTGGATATTATGACGCAGGACGCCGTGACATACCGTCCGTAAAGTCATGGCAACCCAGACTATTGACCGCAGATGAAGAATACATAAAAGACTATGATCTTATAAGAGCAAGAAGCCGTGATCTTGTGCGTAACAACCATCATGGGAGAGCCGTCATAAACCGCTTTGTCAACTCCGTTATCGGGCGAGGCTTGAGAGTACAGCCAGCAATTCAATATAAACAGCTTGGCATAAGCAGAGAAGAAGCCATCCAATGGCAGGAAGAAACGGAAGCCAAATTTCATCTATGGGCAAAGTCTAAAGAATGCGATCACCGTAAGAAGCTTAATTTTTATAAACTGCAATCACTAGCCTACAGACAAATGTTAAGAGACGGGGATGTATTCTTAATGCTGCCAGTAAAGAAAACCAAAGGCAGCCCCTTTGGGATCAAAATAAAATTGATCAATTCAATACATATCGCAAGCCCTTTGAATGTACAGACAGAGAATATCAAAAGCGGGGTAGAAACGGATAAAGACGAAACACCAATTGCCTATCATTTCAAACAATCAGACGGTACTTTTAAACGAATACCCGCAAAGGGAGAACATTCAGGCAGGGTGAACATAGCTCACCTTTATGAACCAGAAGACGCCGAACAAACAAGAGGCTTACCCATTCTATACCCTGTTATTATTCTTATTAAGGACATGGCAACCTATCTTAAAGCGGAACTACAGGCTTCTGTTATAAACTCCCTTTTCTCTGTAGTATTGAAGGACGAAGAAGATCATGGCATAGGCGGGATCGTGAACAGAGACGATCCATTGAATGATCAGGACTTACGCAATTTCAAACTAGGACCAGGCAATGTTTTAAAGTTGCCTAAGAATAAAAGCTTTGAAGTCATTAACGCCGCCCGCCCCACTTCCAATTTTGGAGGCTACATTGATTCCATATCCAATGCGATCGCACTAGGTACAGACATGCCGCATGAAGTTTTTTTAAAAAAGTTCATGTCCTCTTATAGCGCAGCCCGTGCCGCTCTTTTAGACTTCAAACAAAATAAGGAAATCAAAAGAGAGCAATTCAAACATGACTTTTGCGATCTGGTATACAGATCATGGCTATATGAAAGGGTACTACTGGGGGACATCCAGGCAGACGGCTTTTTGTATGACGCAGAAATAAGAGCCTACTATGCAAACGCAAACTGGATAGGAGATTCTGACGGCCAGATAGATGAAATCAAAGAAATAAACGCTATAGAGAAACGCCTTAATTTAGGATTGTCTACCCATGAGAAAGAAGCAGCGCAATTAAACGGAACCCGTTTTTCTGAAAACGTAGAGACATTGAAAAGAGAACAAGAGATACTGAATGAAGTCAATAAATTAAGAGAGGCATCCAATGAAACCACTGCTAATAGCTCATTATAACTTAAAATCTTTTCAGAAAAGAAAGGCTGTATTCTATGAAGCAGATCATTCAATCAAATTGAAACAAGCCATCGACACAGAACAAATCAGGAATATCTATTTCATTGAAAAAGGCATAGCCCATATCCCTGTAAAAGGAGAATTGATCTATGATGATCAATGGTTTGCCTACTGGATCAATGGGAGTGTTACAACCCAATTAAAAGCTAATATTGAAGAAGCGCTAGCAGAAAAATCCATTGAAAGTATTGTATTACAAATAGATTCACCAGGGGGCGAGGCAGACGGGATTGCAGAGCTATCCGATCTTATTTATTTCAATAGAAATAAAAAACCGATCATAGCGGAAGTAAAAAACACATGCGCAAGCGCAGCCTACTGGATCGCTTCTGCATGCGAAAGGATCATATCCGATCAATATGCATTCTTAGGATCGGTAGGCGCATTCATCTCCTTTTATGAAGATCAGGAATTGGTAACATTGGTATCGGATATATCGCCTTTGAAAACAGACAATAAGGAAAATGATTATTCTAATTTGAAAAGGATCGTAAACGAAACAGGTACTCAATTTGTAGACTCCGTAGCCAGAAACAGGGGTGTATCCAGAAAGCATGTACTGAATAACTTTGGAAAAGGCTCTGTATTGACGGCAAAAGAAATTTTTTTAGTTAAGGGTATTGACAGCATAAAGGGACATGAATATGATCTGAACCATGAACAAAAGGGAGATCATACCATGAAGACTTTACAGAAAATGAAGAAGAAGGCTTCGCTTGTCATAATAGACGATGAGACAGTAGAGTTGCCTGAAACAGTAGAAGCCATGCCAGTAGACGAGATCACGGCAGACTGGGTAAAAGAGAACCTACCCGATGTAGCACAGGAATTACTTGCAGAAGGGTCTGCAGGTGGAGAAGAAATGGCAAGTCCACCAGAAGAAATGCAAGGTCAGGAAGCAACAGCCCTTGCCAATACGAAGAAAATACTATCCATTGATTGCTTTACTGACCAGGAAAGAAAACTACAAAAGCAAGCCATCATGAAAGGAGATACAGAAGCCCGCTTTTTAGCAGATTTAACATCTGTTCGAGTACAGAAAGCAGGATCATTGATCAGGAATATAGAGGAAGACTCTAAACTATTGGATGGCACCCTACCAGGTAAAGAAGAAGACGCAGAGAAGGTTTCCTTGATCAACACCGCAAAGCAAAGCATGAAAGGATCATTATTGAAAGGGGGTAGAGCATAATGACATTAGAAACCCAAAATTCAGATCATTTAGAGACAGGTAAAATCCCTGTCCTTTCCGTTCACAGAGCAAAAACCACAGGATCAGGCAAAGCATTGAAAAGGGGACAACTGGTCAAATATGCAGCGAATAAAATCCAGGCCTATGCTTTAGCAGACACAGGCGATATTTACGGAATTGTGTTACATGATGTATCCGATAGCGAAAGCCGTGTGATCGTAGCTTTCAGAGGATCATTCAATATCAATTCTGTTACGGCAACAGGCAGAACGGACAGCCAAAAAGAAACCCTTCTAATGACTACAAAGTTTAGTGATCTGAACAAGCAATCCCTTTATTTTGAAAAAGCACAAAGCACAACGGAGGCATTATAATGGACGTAAACAATCTATTTGATCGACAATCTCTTTATGAAATACTCTATGAGAGAATGCCTATTCTTTTCTTTTTGAAAAGGTTTTTTAATGGCACGCCTGAAATATCCAGTGAATCACTTTTGCGATTGGAATATTACAAGGAAGGCAAGATCGCAGCTGCTTATGTAGGAAGGCGTGAGCCAGGCAATATGGTAGAAGATGTCAATTTACAATCCAAACCCATAGAGCCGCCTTATTTAAAGCCTAAGAGCCTTACATCGGTTACAAGCAGAGGCCAACGTAAAATGGGGCAGAATCCTTTCAATGACTCTACGTCACCACAGCAAAGAAAGGCACAGGAGACAGGCGAAAAGTTAGCCTTGTTAGAAAGGCAAATACAAAGAGCAGAGGAATTGCAATGTTCTGATCTGCTTCAAACGGGAGAAGTGAATGCAAGAGACACAGAAAACAATACTTTAAGAAAAGTCAAATTTGACATGCCAGCCAGTCACAGAGTGACTTTGACGGGAGACGATTCAACCGGGGGACTTCCTTTCCGTTGGCTTTGGACTTTCTGATATAGAAGAAAACCTTTTTAAGATTGATATTCCTATCAGCGATACTTTTATCCCTATAGAGATTGATCTTTCTTCTCTGGATGTAAGGCAAATAGAGAAGTTTGGCTTTATTATCAATAGGAATTTGAATAAGAGAGTTATTCTTCAAATAGACAAGATAGACTTTAATGTCTTTGGTAGCCAAACCTACAGGCTAGCCTACAAAAAGGCTACCTATACCCTGTCACCTTCTAAGAGGATGGTCAAGGCAGAGTTTGGGGCTGTACAGAAAAAATTAGAGGATTATGTAGAGTCCTTATTGACAACGGCCAGTGAATTAAGGTTTACGCAGAGGCAGACGACTTGAAAAAAAGTGATTGACAAGGGATTTATTTTACCCATCCTGTCTATTAGTAGCCTTTCTTTTCTGTAATTGTTCAGGGCTAACTGGCTTTCTTCTTCTAAAGTTTTTTCATTATTTTTAATTAGCAGCCTTATTAAAAATTAAGGGGGGAGAAAGCTCTATACTTTTCTAATAAAAAAAACTTGATTCCTTATCTTATATCCATAGAGTGCTATTAAAGCGATAGTAATGGATATTCTGCAAGGCTAGGAAGTATATGGCCAAAGTCCATTCAATCGTGCATTTCACTACATTGTTTTAAATTAAATTATTTTAAACTAAAGGAGGAATAAAAAATGAAAACAAATAGTTTATACAGCATAATGGCCATAGCAGCCATTCTATCCCTGTCTTTCTGCAAGGATGATAAAGACGATCCAGACCCAATTCCAATGCCGCCAATGGAGCAAGACCCAGCAGGCATCACCTATTCACAACAAGACGACTCACCATTGTCTGATACGTTCACACTTACGGAAGAAGACAGTAATAATAATATGGTTGAGTATACCATTGTTTTAAATACCCAACCCACTGAAAATGTAGAAGTAGAGATCACTCTTTCCTCTAATTCTCCTTCTAATTTAAGTATTGCTTCTGGTAGCCAAACTGAAAGTGGTGCAGACTCTTCCATCACCCTTACCTATACTACGGATACTTGGGATACCCCCCAAACGGTAACATTGACCCTTGCTGATGACAACATGTCTAGTTCGATCAATGGCAGCTTGACTCATATCGTTACAAGCGGCGATCCTAATTATAATAATAATACACTGAATAAAACCATAGAATTGCAACTCAGAGACACTGAGGCAGGGGTACTCTACCAAAAAGATAATGCAAGCCTGCCAGAAACGATTGAACTCACGGAGGGAACGGATAGTGAATATAGCTATATGATCGTATTGACAAAGCAACCCACTCATGATGTAACCATCAACATTAACCTCAATAATTCACCAGATAATCTAAGGCTAAATGAAGGTGGAACTCCTGTAACCTTTACCTCTATTATATTCAGGGTTGATGATTGGAATACGCCTCAAACCATAAATCTTACCTTTACGGATAATGAGATTTTCTTCGGGCCGTTCATGTCTACATTAACCCATATTACATCCTCTACAGATGATGAGTATATGGGTATACCCAATAAAGATTTGATGATCAGTCTAATAGATGATGAGATTCTTACTACATGCACCCAGCCAGGTGTTGTTGCAGAAGATGATTTTACCCCCGATATATCTGGAGAGGATTATGGCGATGGAACAGAAAATGATCCATACATTATATGCAACGGTTTGCAATTGCATTCAATAAGAGATGACCTTGATGCATTCTATGAGTTAGGTAAAGACATAGATGCTTCTTCTATTACTGCTGAATACATCTGCCCCGCAGGCACTACGGGTACATGTACAGGATTCCAACCCATTGGGCACTGTGGGGTGGATGGCATTTGTGGTAACGCTGATGATATTTCCTTCATAGGCACTTTAGACGGAAAAGGATTCATCATAAGCCATCTTAGAATCAATATCAATGTTACTTCTTTCAGCTCTTATGTAGGCCTCTTTGGATCTATATCGGGCGCCAATATCAGGAATATTGGCTTATTAAATGTAGATATAGATGCTTCTTCTTCTGATTTTTCTTATGTAGGCGGTCTGGTAGGGCGTACTAATCATAGTAGTAGTATAACCAATTCCTACTCTACTGGGAATGTTTCTTCTTCTATTTCTACTTTCAACTCTTATGCAGGCGGTCTGGTAGGGCAGCACAATAATGGTAGTATAAGCAATTCCTACTCTACAGTGAATGTTTCTTCTTCTGCTCCTTCTGCTTTTTCTGCTTCTTATGCAGGCGGCCTGACAGGGCATAATATTAATAGTAGTATAATCAATTCCTACTCTACAGGGAATGTTTCTTCTTCTGCTACTGCTGCTTCTTCTTATGCAGGCGGCTTGGTAGGGAGACATGCGGGTAGTAGTAGTATAACCAATTCCTACTCTACAGGAAATGTTTCTTCTTCTGCTACTACTGGTGGTTCTTATGCAGGCGGCTTGGTAGGGAGACATGCGGGTAGTAGTAGTATAACCAATTCCTACTCTACAGGAAATGTTTCTTCTTCTGCTACTACTGGTGGTTCTTTTACAGGCGGCTTGGTAGGGTGGAATAATAGTAGTATAACCAATTCCTATTATGATCGAAATACTTCGACATTATCCGAAAATGGTAGTGAAGTCTCTGATACTGCCGTAGATCACAATAACGGTACTCTTACTTGTGTAGGTGGCTTCTCAACTTCTGAATTCATGGCTCCTACAGAACCTTTTACACCTCCTACTACAGAACCATGTGAGGATGATCCAACTACGCCGGATACAACAGAACCTTTGAAGCCTTTTTTTAAGTGGTATACTCCTTTTGATATAGATAATGCAGACACGGACAATAACCTTATGACGGGTATTGACCAATCTTCGGTTCGATATGATATTAATGATGACGGTAGTGTTGCCGATACAGAGCCATTCATCTGGAATTTTGGCACTGATCAAGAATATCCCTTTATAGCCTCTATCCCTGGAACAGTAGACGAACAAGCGGTGAGAATGGCTTCTGGTTTCTTACGTTTTTCAAACACCACCATTGGAGAACTCTCTGAAGACGATTTCGTATTTTTCTATGACATAAATGACATAACAGGTCCCACCGTGGATATTGTCATTTCTGGCACGGGAGTACAGGGCACTACGGCTAACGGTTATGAAATTCAAAATGCAAACCGTAATGCGCTGGATTCACCCGAAGTAATGGAGAATGCAAGTGGTATGATGATAATCAGTGTAGTAGACTCAGATCCCGATGAATTTTATCTAAGCGTTACCTTTACCAAGGGTACTTCTCCCATGGCTAGTTATAATCGTAGGTATAGGTTTATGAAATAAATCTTTCTTTTTTTTATGGAAAACCTGTGCCCGTAGGGTGAAAAGAAAGAAACAAAGAAATAAAAACCCGCTATATCGACATCCATGTCGATAATGCTCCGTTTTCGCAGGCATCCATGCCTGCGTCCCTAAATGATCATCTCCCCCTAAGAGTAAGATGATAAGAAAAGAAGAAAGAAAGGCTTGCATTCGTAGAGTAAAAATGAAGAAAAAATAAGGGGTGGGGGTATGAAGAAAAAAAGAAAGGCCTGTTTCCGTAGGATAAAAAGAAAGAAAAAAGAAAGAGCTGTGCACGGAGGGTGAAAGAAGAAAGACCTCCATTTTCGCAGGCATCCATGCCTGCGTCCCTAAATGATCATCTACCTTAAAAAGTAAGCTAGGAAGAAAAAGAAGAAAGAAAAGGAAGAAAGAAAAGAAGGAAGAAATAAAGAAAAAATAAGGGGTGGGGGTATAAATGGAAAAAAGAAAAATCTGTGTCCATAAATGAGAAGAAGAAAGAAAGACCTGTGCTCGTAGGGTGAAAAGAGAAAATAAGAAAAAAAAGAGTGTCCACTTTATGGGGTAAGCTCTGATGTCTACTCCCGCTACAAACCCAAATAAATTTTTCTTTACTTTAGGATTGTTTTATAAAATTATGTAAAAAATATCTATACCCTATAAAAAGTGTGAATGACATTCACACCTGAGATTGAAATGAGCTATCAATTAAAAGAAATTCGTTTAGATAAATTAAACATACCCGTAGAGACTTTACGTAAATCATCTTTCCCAGCCAATGACAAAAGATTAAGAGCATCAATAGAGAAGTATGGCTTACTTGTTCCACTTATTGTTATCGAGCTTGGAAAAGGTGAACATTCAGTCTCACCCAACAACTAGACGCTGTCGGGTACAGGTGGACGGTACTAGACGAACAAAAGTTTTAAAATCAATGGGTAAAGGTGGTTCTTTTACAGTGCCCGCCCTCGTCACAAAAGGTACAGATATTGATTCTGTAATTGCTCAGATGAACATTAACCAGAATAGGGAGCGACTTAACTCATTCGCAGAAGCCGAAGCCCTGCGGCAACTTGTAGTAGATCATAAAATGACACAGGGTGAAGCCGCCGAAAAACTACTTAAATCAAGAACATGGGCAGTAAAAGTTTTAAAAGTTTTTGAGTTACCAAAGGATATTTTAGCTGATTTTAACGAAGGTAAAATTATTTTATCACAGGCGATTGTTCTTTCAAAATACGCAAACAAGCCAAAGGTTTTAAAACTACTTTACAAAGAGGCTTTGCAGGGTATTTCTGCTGATAATTTAAAAGCTCTTGCCTTAAAGTCTGAAAATTTATCAGTTAAAAATTTAGAAAGGTATAAACCTAAAATGTATAAAACGGGTAAAAAGTCTTGGGTGCGGGTAAAGCCTTTACAAAGGGGAGTAAATTTTAATATTCATCTAGAGCAGGGGGATGAGCCAGAGAAGCTGGTTGAAGAGTTTCGGAAGATTGTTAGGCTATTCTGATTTAAAATAAAAACCAGTTATCATACATATTTTGATTTTTTTAGCCAATGATAGATAAACTTTTGTTTATATTGACATTATGTTTCTATCTTATAGTATATTAAATTTATAAAGTATTATTATGGATTTATTAAGCAATATTATTTTTGAACAAAAAATAAATGAAAAATCTATAGATAAATTTTATCGCAGACAAAATGGCATTTATTTTACTTACGATATTAATGTAATTGATTATATCCTTGAAATAATAGAACTCAAAGACTCAATTTTTGAAAAAAAAATTTTAGAACCAGCTTGCGGTCGTGGCATTATTATTCTTCGACTAATACAAAAACTTTTAGAAAAGAATTATTCATTAAAACTTATTAGTCATTTTATAGAAAACTGTATTTACCTAAATGATATTGATAAAAATAATATCCAGTCAACTTTATACAATATTAGAAAGATTTACTATAATCATTTTAAAACTGAATATAAAGGAAAAATTAATATCTTTAATGAAGATTTTACTCACCGTTCAAAACTTTTAAATTGCTCATTGTTTTATAAAAAGGAAAAAATAAATTTAATAACTAATCATTTGGGTTATTTTGATTATATCATCTCTAACCCACCATATGTAACATTATATGGTCGACGAGACAAGAAAAGAAATGAGGACCAAAGAACATATTATTTACAAAATTACCGCCAATTTCCCCAAAGTTTAAAAAATGGGAAAATTAACTATGTTATGCTATTTATTGAACAAGCATTTGATTTATTGAAAAATGATGGCGCATTTTCCTATATTGTTGATATGGCTTTTTTTGAGACAGCTTATATTTATACTCGAAAATTCTTGCTAGAGAATATGGAAGTAATATCAATTTATACAAACCTGAAAAATTTTGATGTGGCTAGTGGTCAAATTATTTTATCATGTAAAAAAAGAATCCCTAAAAAGCATGGTGTCCGTATAATTGACACAAAATTTGATAAAACTTATTACATAGGTCAGTCAAAATGGCTAAACAAGGCTTGTGAGTATAAATTCCGATTGAATCAATGTGGAGTTACAGAATCGATTATTTCTAGAATTAAACAAAAAACAAAGTATACATTTCTTAATAAATTCCCAAAAAAATCTTTACGAACGTGTGTTATGCTGTTAAGTCTTGAGGAGTATTTTACAACTTCAATAAAAGGAACAAATAAAGAACTAAAAATATACCCTTACTATCGTGGATCTAAAAGTCTCAAAGGGAAATATGGAAACTTCAATTTTGATACATATTTTATATATGATAAAGAACTACAAGATAAAATCAACGATCGACTTAAAATCGAATTGGCTAGAAAAGGAATAAAAAATAAAAAAAGACTAGGCCTTGGTGAAACAATAATTTATGATAATCCAAAGATCTATATTAGACAATCTGCAAAAGAACTTATTGCCAGCTTAGACCTAAAGCCTAGCTCTGCAAATAATAGTCTTTACGTTTTTTCTATGAGAAATGACTCAAGGGAGACTATTGATCTATTATATTTTATTTGTGGCTGGCTAAATTCTGAGTTAGCATCATTTTTTTCTCAAAAAATGCAAATAATTCGATTCTTACCCGGAAAACACCCCCAAATAAAAATAAGTGACCTAAACACACTGCCTATTCCTTTTGACAACACTCTTCGGGAAAAAATAACTAAACTAGTTAAAAGACTTTATTTAAACAATGATGTTCAAGAAGTTCCTACATTGATCAATAAAGAATTTTATGAGTATTTTTCTATTAAAAAACAGGAAATTGCATTTATTAAAAATAGTATTAAAGGTTTTTAATTTTCTCTTCTGATAACTTATTTGTTTTTAAAAGCTCTTCTTTCTGCTTAGATAGAGTTTTTAAAGCTCTTTTTGAAATTTCTATTTGTCTTCTATGTGAGCCATCAATTTTTTCTATTAATAATTTAATAAATGCTTCTCTTGTGCGGTACTCAGGTAACTCAGAAATATTAACCTGTAATTGATTTTTAGGGTTCCGTCTAAATGTATGATTTATATTCTTTAACAAATATATATTTGATAAATCGTTTTTTTTGTTTTTAACAAATCTCAGGCCTTGGTTTGTCGCTTCATAATAAACAAATACATACAGCAAATAAAAACCACCCTCTTTAATAAAATTTATTACTTTATTAGGAGTGCCGATATCTGGATTACTATCTTTGCTAGTAACTTTAATAGCTTTAAGGTCAACCCATATTTCTTCAGAATGCTTCTTATAAGTATAATTAAATTTTACGTCCCATGGGTTTTTAGTTTGACCTCTTGGTGCTGAGATAGCACTGTTTATAGTCTTATGTCCTTTAGTTTCGTTGACAAATTTTTCCTCAAGAAAATCACTAATTTCAGCTCCAGCTCTACTTCTTGCCGAAATAGTTAATTCAATATTATTTTTGATAATTGTTTCAACAACGTGTTTTACTTCTAACACAAATTTATCTTCATATTCTTTAACATTCACGCCTGTATTATCGGGATATTTTCCACATTCTTAAGACTGTTTCCCTCAGAGGCTGTCCGTTTTCTAAAAATCGATAAGAAATATGTATGACAACTTGTTTTTATTCTAAATCAGAATAGCCTTCAACAATCTTCCGAAACTCCTCAAGCAATTTTTCTGGCCCATCCCCCCTGCTCTAAATGTATATTAAAATTCACCCCCCTTTGAAAAGGTTTTACACGCACCCAAGACTTTTGCCTCGCCTTACCCATATTTTTTAAAGCCTTTGTTCGCCTTGTACCATCCACCTGTACCCGACAGCGTCTAGTTGTTGGGTGAAACTGAATGTTCACCTTTTCCAAGCTCCGTAACGGAGAGAGTGGGATTCGAACCCACGGTACAGCTTTCACCGTACACACGCTTTCCAAGCGTGCGCCTTCAACCACTCGGCCACCTCTCCTGATCTATGTAAAAGTCATTAAAAATAAGGCTAGTCCCGGATAGGCAGAGCTAAGAAACTCAAAGGGTCTACATAGACACCATGTATACGAAAAAAAAAGTGTAAATGGGGGCCTGTGCTTCTGCCTGTTGATCCAACATAGCCGATCTTCTCTCCTGCTTTTATCTCGTCTCCCTCTTCTACTAGTATTTTACTTTGATGTATATAGCCCGAAAATACCTGATCCCCATGGTCAATTAAAGTAAAATTTCCTTCAAAAAAAAGCTTCTCAGCCAGGACCACAGTTCCCGAGGCAGCAGCATAAATAGGGGTGCCAAAATATCCCCTTAGGTCAACGCCTCTATGATAGTTTACTCTTGGCTTATAATATATTCTCTTTTTCTTTTTGATCTTATACCTGTGCTTGATCCTTTTCACCCAAAAAGGAGAAGTAATATAGTGTTCATCCCTTGGATATGCCAGTCGATTATCCAATAGTACTTCTTCCTGGCTTTTGAATGCTTCTTGTTTTCTTAAATAAGAAATTCTTTTGAATCGATTCCTTTTCATTATCTCTTCTTTTGGTATTGCAGGCTTCTTTTTTATATTTATATATTTACGAAATACTTTGAATTTTTCTTTTTCTACTTTAATGTGGTTTTCATAAATCACATGTCTTTGGTCATAAGTATACGAAAGTTGGATGGACTTCTTTCCGGGAACAGTCAAAGGATGAATTCCCCAAAAACCTCTGTATCCCCAACCTGTAAAATAAAGAGGTATTTCTTTATCAGAATATTGAAATTTTATATTTTTGGTTCTTTTAAGATGCTCTTTCATGGAAATAATCTCTATATATACAGCCTTTCCTTGAGAAAACTCCTCAGCATATAGGTTTAATTTTACATTCTCTACTATAGAGGTTTCTTTTATGTATGGTTTTCTTTGATACGTTTCTGCCAAATTTAAGAAAACATTAGGAATGGGTTTATGGTATTTTCTAATCGTTGTACAATGAGTGATCAAAAACAGGATCAATATAAATATAAAACGAGTTATCATTATTTATGTTTTCGAAATTAATTATTATTTAGATGAGTTAAAATTTGATATATCGTATTTAAAACAGGCGTTTTAATATTTTTTTTTCTGGCGATCTTTAAAGGTTCTCCTAAAATAGCCTCCACTTCAAGTTTTCTCTTTTGTTCATAGTCTAACAGCATAGAAGTCTTATAAGGTTTCATTTTAGATGTCCGATCGATCATTTCAGCGATTTGCGTTTGGGTAATTCTTATTTTTTCACTTAAAGCTATTTTTCTGGTTTCTTCCATCATTGCCCGAACCAAATATAACGAATAAGGTGAACCTGTCATTTCCATTGTATTCGCTCCTCTTAATATAACGGATAAAGAGTTAAAAGGAATATTCCATAATATTTTTTCCCAACGAAGTTTACGTAGGTTTCTATCGGCCGTACATTGAATGCCGCTCTTTAAGAATATTTTAGAGATCATATCTACGATTTGCATATTTTTGACCTCTAAAGGAGCTATTTTGATATGTCCATAATCAATATGATGAATTTTTCGATAACCTTCTCTGTAAATACATGTAAAAGCCAGGCCTCCCAGGATAGGGATATCAGGAAACATCTTTTTTAACTTTTCTTCCTGATCAATTCCATTCTGCAGACAAATCAAAATGGTATTCTTTTTCATTACAGGAACAAGTAAATTCTTATAGTCAATATCAGGAAGCGCCTTGGTTGACAGTATCAAAATATCGGCAGGAGACATTTCTTCTGTACTTTTATATAGGTCTGGTTCAATAGAAAAATCTCCCCATATACTATTAATTTTTATTTTTTTAGCATTACTTCTGCTCTGAAATTGTACTTTAAAATCAGATAAAGCGAGTCTGGATCCATAAAATAGACCGATCGCCCCGGCCCCGACAACGGCAATTTTTTTATTTAATATTTCTTCCTTTGCCATTCGTGGACCCACTCAAAGGCTTTTCAATCAGATGATTTAAGCTTCCAGAGTAGAATTCATCCAGATCTATCGTAACAATGGAAAACCCTATTTTCTTGAATTGTTCTTTAACAGAGCGCCTGAATACAATATCCGAGAAATAGGCAAATTCTTTTTCGGAGGTTTCTATACGAGCCAAACTACCATGGGCTCTGACTCTAAAATAGCGCATTCCATAGGAGGCCAGTATATCCTCTGCTTTTTCAATTTGAAGTAACTTTTCAACAGTCACTCTATCCCCATAAGGTATACGAGAAGAAAGACAGGGGGAAGCTGGTTGATCCCATACAGTTAAATTCAAAAATTTGGCAATAAGACGTACTGTTTCCTTTCCAACTCCACATTCAGCCAAAGGAGAGACCACTTCTAATTCATTACCTGCTTTTATTCCAGGCCGATGATCAGACAGATCATCCCAATTTGTGCCGTTAAAAATATAGAACATAGGATATTTCTTCTTTAACGATTGCATTCTATGATAGAGTTCTTTCTTACAGTAAAAGCATCTATCTGTGCCATTCTGTTGGTATTTTGGATTTTTTATTTCAGAGGTCTTGATGATCTTATGCTTTACCTTCAAAGTATTTGCCACATTTTTAGCGATTTCTAACATCCTACGTGGTTGAGAATTAGAAGCAGATGTTACAGCCACTACATTTTCTTTCCCCAAAGAATCTAAACAAAGTTTTAGAGTTAAGGCACTATCTACTCCTCCAGAAAAGGCAACCATTACTTTCTGGTAAGGACGAATAAATTTTAATAATTTTTGATAAATATGGTCTACTGATTCCATCTCATCTGTATTACATTTTTTTATTCAAGATCATTGGATCTATAGAGATATTCGTATCAATTTAGTTTCATTGACTTGGGATGTATGTATCTTAAAGGAAACAGAGGAAATCCTGCGGACTGTGCTATACTCTATAAAAAATTCTGTTTTTTGTTCTTTTTTGGATAAAGTCTGTTTTTCTGATATTTTATCATTTTGATAAAAATAAATAGTGTAGGGTTCTTCAAATTTCTTAGCCATGGTCCACATGAATTTAAAACCCTTATCGGCTGCTTCTATTTGAAGGTAAAATATTTGGCCAGGAAGATCTGGATTTACTAAACAATATTGGATACATACCATTGGGTTTTCCAGAGTACTCGTGGATCGAACTGTAGCAGGAGCCACTAGTTTCTGTGGAAGGGCAAGCCCCTGGATTATATGAAAATCGAATGTATTTTTAATGTTATCTAATTGCAATTTCGCCTTTATAAACCAATCCGAATTCTTTTCTGTTAAAGCAGAAAGAGATATATATGAATTCCAAACTTCATTCATACACATAGAACAATTCATTAGATGTTCCATAGAAACTTTTTCTACCAGAGTATCTTTTTTAACTTCAAATATACTTTTCTTATTTACAGGACTCTTCTGTAATATTTGCATAATTTCATATTCCTCAAGATGTTTCATAAGCTTAGCCTCCTTTTGGATAGTCTATGCACTTATTTAGAAGTGAATAGCTGATTTTTTTTATATTTTTCTAAAATTTTTTCTTTTAATCGTAATTTAATATTCTTTATTTTTCTATATATGAAAGGTACATTCTTTTTTGTTAATTTTGCAATTAAATTTAAAGAAACAGGCGATCTTATCTTATATATCTCTTCAATATGGCGTTTCTTGACTCTTAACCTTTTTTCTGGAGACATCCCAGAATCCTGATTTATATGTATTTCAGAGAGCCTTTCGTAGGCTGCTGCTTTTTTTTGCTTTTCTTTTATCTCCCATTTTTCTAGTTTCAGCAGATAGTCTTTGTACATTGGAAAGAAATCTAATTTTGCATGCTTTGTAAGTAATAAACGAAAATGTTTTAATAGTAACTTGAATCCAAAATATAATCGAATATATATTTGTTCTTCTATATCTAATTCTGCTACATATTCCAGGATCATTTCTTTTACCTGATTCTGTTCTGTATTATTTTCAATATTGTCCAAATAATCTGCATTATAGCCAACTTCATCCTCCCAATTAGAAAAATTATCTTCTGGTAATATATTCTTCTTTTGGTTCAATGCCATCACGAATTTAAAGTAATGATTCTTTAACTTTACAGACAAGTAAATCAAAAAAGAAATATTTCTTTCCGGATCATATTCAGTAAAAAAAGATTCTATTTTTTCATACATTTTAAGATAAAAATTAGAAGTATCATCTGCGTTCGCTTTAAACCGATTTGCAGCATATCGATAGATATGATAATGCAATTTTTCAATGCACTCTCTTTTCTCAAGATCGTTTTTGGCTTTGGAATATTTTATATAAATATCTTGAAATTTTGACTCTGTCATAGAATATATCATATAAAGTGTAAAATAGCCTTGGAATTAGGGTAGATTAAAACTATTCTTTTATAGGACAATCTTTTTTTTATACTTTTTACTGTGATAGTGAATCATTGTAAGATATACCGTAAAGCAATTTTTGTGGATATATTCATTCGGATAGAAAATTTGTTTACCAATGAAAATATACCCAGTAGTATAAATATAGTGGAGTATAATATCAATTCTGACTAAACATTATTATTGTAACATTGAATCATGAATATTTATTTAAGAAATATTTCTAAAATGGCTTTTTTAGTTCTATTCTCTTATTGCCAAAACGAAGATACCGAAATAGATCAAGTAACCGAAACAACGAAAAAAGAAGAAATAGACCTTCCGATCATAGGATCAGAAATTCCACCAGTCATCATAGAAGAAGTAGACCCTTGTAATATTATACTCGATCCAAATAACAGCGCACCCTTATCTGCTGTAGCTGAATTCCGCACAAAAGATGCCTATAAAATAAGTATTAAAATAAAGGGGCAACAGGGAATTTCTCAAACATTTAATGAATTTAACACGGATCATGAAGTGCCTATACTCGGCTTATATCCGGATAGAATTAATGAAATTGAAATCTCAGGGGAAACCATTTCTGGTAATATTTTCAATGCAAAATGCGAAGTAGAGACAGAACCAATATGCAAGGGAATACAAAACCCAACAGAAACTTGTTTCATAGAAAACTCTATTAAGAATATCTTAAAATGCCCTGGTCGTTTATCTCAGGAACATAAGAAGATATTTTATCTGATAAACCATGCAAATCATACCAGGATCATAGATCATTATGGAAATATACGTTGGTTCTTTGAAAGTAAAAGTCATATAATACTTCCCATATTAATTTTCCCCCTAAAAAACGGTAATCTATTTTTAAGCAGGAGACCTAAAGAAAGATCACCTATAATGAAAGAAAACGTAGAAATGGATTTACTAGGAAATATCAAGCAAAGATTCGAAAATATTAATCTGCATCATTGGGCAACTGAAATGCCAAATGGAAATATTTTGTCATTGAAAGGAAACTCGATTGTAGAATTTGATCGAAATACAGGGAGGGTGATCAAAGAATGGCATTTAGAAGATATATTGGACAATCGAAGATATATCGAAGAAAGTCGAAGGTTCCAATCAGATACATTTCATATAAATTCTGTAGTTTTTGATCCAAAGGATACTAGTATGATCATCTCTATGCGTCATCAGAATGCTGTTGCAAAAATAGATTATGAAACAAGTGAAGTGATTTGGATACTTGGGGATCATAGCAACTGGGAAAATAACCTGAGCACTAAATTATTAAGCCCTCATCCTGAATTTACTCAAGATGATTGGCCAATTGGTCAACATTCAGCATTGGTACTGCCCAATGGGAATATTGCTTTATTTGATAACCATCGGATAGAAAATTTGTTTGCTAATGAGGATATACCCAGTAGGTTAGTGGAATATAAGATTGATGAAACGAAGAAGACGATCTCCAAAGTATTGGATTATACCGATTCCAAAGAAAATAGAACCAGTCCGAATAGAGGGGGTATCGATTATTCAGAGACGATAGATGGTTATTTGATAAACTGGTACCTAGGTACTAGAAAAGGATTAATACAACAAGTCAATAGACAGAGTCAAATTTTCTTTGAAGTAGAATTTTCAAGTTCTTTTTACAGAGCAGATTTTTTTTCTTTCTACGCCAATTGAACATGATTAGGGACTTTTATCTTGAGACTCTCTAATAAAAAAGCCTAATAAAATACAGATGTAAAATGTGGAATGCCTTCTTTTTTAAATACACTTTAAATTTTAGATTTCCAGTCAATACATCCAGGGGAACTCTTTATAAAAGAGATGTGTATTTTTTGAAATTGAATAGAAAAGATAATGCAGATCATATAGGGCTTGGAGAATGTGCTCCTCTAAAGGGATTGAGTAGAGATGATTTACAAAACTATGAAGTGATTTTAAAACAGCGATGTGAAGAACTAAATCACTGCAAAAATGAGAGTGATTTCTTCAAAAACCCTATGTGGCAATATTTACCTTCTATGCGCTTTGGTTTTGAAATGGCCCTGGCAGACTTAAATAAAGGAGGGGAAAGGTATGTATTCGAGAATGATTTTCTTAAGGGCAAACTTACCATTCCCATTCATGGATTGATCTGGATGGGACATCCTGAATTCATGAAAAAGCAAATAGATCAAAAAGTCAGGGATGGTTTTCGCTGCCTTAAAATAAAGATTGGAGCTTTGGATTTTGAGGCAGAATTAGAAATGCTTTCATGGATCCGCAAAAAATACAAAGAAGAAGATATCAGTATCAGATTGGATGCCAACGGGGCTTTCACACCAGAAACAGCCTTAGAAAAAATAGAAAGACTTTCTGATTTGCGGATCCATTCCATTGAACAACCTATTGCTACTGGCCAGTGGAAATCACTTGCTCTGCTTTGTGAGAAAAGCCCTGTGCCAATTGCATTGGATGAAGAATTGATCCATTGCATATCTTTGGAAGATAAAAAAAAGGTATTCGAAAAAATCTCTCCCCAGGCAGTTGTCCTGAAACCTTCCCTTTTAGGAGGATTTATGCATACGAGGGAATGGATCGATCTGGCCAGGTTTTATAAAGTTGATTGGTGGATGACTTCTGCTCTGGAATCCAATCTGGCTCTGAATGCTATCTGTCAGTTTACCGCTGAAAATTCGCCCTCGTTCGCCCAGGGATTAGGCACTGGAAGCCTATACCTGAATAACCTATCCTCTCCCTTGAAAGTAAGCCAAGGGAAGATCGGCTATAACCCAAAGATCAAATGGAGTTATCCCCCCATCCTGGGAATCTAACAATCAGTGTAAGACATACATTCACTCCTTCGCAGTATAAAAATTTGGGCAAATATACATAAAAAATACTTGACAACAGGAGTACATTCAAATAGATTTCAAGAAAGAGCGATCGGAGTTAATAAATGAACAAGAAATACTTTCTATTCATATTGATTCTAATATCGTCGGTATCATTCCTGAATTGTACTGGCAAAAAAAACAAGGGGATCAGGATACCACAACAAACCCCTCCGATCATCATACCACCATCCAATTGTAATGCAGATGATAGTTGTACTGTAGACGATCGGCATAAACCAGTCTTTAAACATAAGAATTATTCTTTCATCATACCAGAAGACCAAGGCAGTGGATAGTATTGTAGGCATGGTAGAAGCCACCGATCAAGACGAGGAAGAAATAACCAGCTACTCCATTACAGAAGGGAATACAGGGGATGCATTCTCCATAAACGATATTGGTGAAATAACGGTAAAAAATCCTCTGGATCATAGTATCCGATCCATTTACAATCTGGTGGTGAAGGCCTCTAATTCAGACGATGCCTTTGTAAGAGTCACCATAACCCTCATCAATAAAGATACTTCTGCGCCTGAATTCAGTGAAAACAGATATACTTTTAGCATTGATGAAAATAATATCTCTAATAACATAGGCACTGTTTCTGCCACTTCATCTGGTGGAGGTAGTATTACCTATTCCATTTCCTCTGGAGACACTATTTCCTTTACTATATCCCCCGATGGCGGTATTCTTTCCGTTTTAAGGCCTCTGGATCATGAAGAAAATGGAACTCATGATCTGGTGGTTACCGCAGTAGATAGTAAGGGAATACAAAACAATGCACTCGTTACTATATTGATAAATGACATAGATGAACCGCCTTTATTTGAAAAAGCCGGATATTCTTTCCTAATACCAGAAGACCAGGCAGTGGATAGTATTATAGGTATGGTACAAGCCATTGACCCTGAGGGGGAAGATATAACCAGCTACTCCATTACAGAAGGAAATACAGGGGATGCATTCTCCATAGACGATGATGGTGAAATAACGGTAAAAAAGCCTCTGGATTATGCCATTAAATCCATTTACAACCTTATGGTAAAGGCCTCTAATTCAAAGAATTCTTCTATACACGTCACCATCACCCTGATCAATAAAGATACTTCTGCGCCTGTATTCAGCCAAACCAGTTATACTTTTAGCATTGATGAAAACAATACCTCCAATGACATAGGCACTGTTTCTGCCACAGACGATGGAGGGGGTAGAGTTACCTATTTGATCGCCACAGGCGGTGGATCTTTTTTTTCTGTTAATGCAGACGGCATGATCTCTGTACTAAGCCCCTTGGATCATGAACAAAGAGAAAGCCATGATCTGATCATCACAGCGAGTGACTCTGTTGGTTTGAGCAGCAATGCAAACGTAGTGATCTCTGTGAATGACATAGACGAAGCACCCTTTTTCACCAAAACAGAGTATGGCTTTAATATACCAGAAGATAAGGCAGTTTCTACTTCTATTGGGATAGTGGCCGCATCCGATCCTGATGAAAGAGATAGCATAGACCATTACATGATCAAGACAGGCAATGTAGGAAACGCCTTTGCCATAGATAGCGCAGGGCATATCACAGTAAACAATCCATTGGATTATGAGACCACAGATCAATATACTCTTTCTTTAGAAGCTACATCCAATACAAAAACAGCCACTACGACCATTAAAATTATGATCATCAATAAGAATGATCTTGCCCCTGTTTTTAGTCAGCCAGGAGGTTATCGTTTTTCTATTTTAGAGAACACCTCATCGCCAGCAAATGTAGGTTCTGTATCCGCCACAGACCCGGATACAGGTTCATTGATCGACATGTATTCCATCACTTCAGGTGATAAGAGTCTTTTTTCCATTGATCGTTCTGGCAACATCGTTATATTAAGACCCTTAGACTACGAAAGTATTCCTGATCGCCATCATGATCTTATCATTACCGCCACAGACATGGATAGCGATACAAATACTGTATCCGTTACAGTATCCTTAATGAATGTAGATGAAGCACCTGTATTCACAGAAACGGAATATATTTTCAGCATAAGCGAGACATCCCCGATAGATTCTTTGGCAGGCAGCATTAGAGCCAATGACCCGGATGAATCAGAGACCATAGCCAGTTACAGCATTACTAGCGGCAATACAGGGGATGCATTCTCTATAGACATCAATGGTAGGATCACAGTGAAAAAGGTTCTTAACTTTAGTACTGATCCTGTTTATGATATGATGTTCACGGCTTCTAATACAAAGAACGCTTCTGTAAGAGTATTGATCATTTTGCTGAATGAAAATATTCTTGCCCCCGTTTTCAGCCCTCTGAGCTATACTTTTTCTGTTAATGAGAATGCAGCACCCCCTACCCCTATAGGGACTGTATCCGCCACAGACCCGGATACAGGAAGTGCCATAGAAATGTACTCCATCGCCTCAGGAGATAGTACACTTTTTCAAATTGATAGAATGAGCGGAGAGATCTCCACCTTATCCTCTCTGAATTATGAATCCATTGATCGTTATAATCTGGTCATAGAGGCAATGGACCCTGACATGGATATAAATAATGCCGCCGTTTCCATTAGAGTAGTGGATGTAAATGATCCTCCCGTATTTTCCAAATCTATGTATACATTCGATTTTGAGGAAGGAACAGGTAGGGTAGGTAAAGTCATTGCAGATGATCCTGATGGTGATCCTATTGCCTATTCCATTACAGAAGTTATAGGGGGAGACATTGCTCTTTTCAGCATAGACCCTGGTGGTGTTATCACTGGTTCTGATATACTGGATGATGATATACGATCTGACTATACTGTAACCGTTTCAGGTTCGGATGGTACTCTGAGCAGTTCAGTGATCGTGAATGTAACGATCACCACTTCAGCCGATACGGATGGTGATGGTAAGGATGACAGAGAAGACAATTGTCCTGATGTTGCCAACGCCATCCAAACCGATACAGATATTGATGGAGTTGGAGACTCTTGCGATGTAGATGATGACAATGATGGTCTGATCGAGATACATACATTAGATGGCCTGAACAATATGCGTTATGATCTGGATGGCAGCCACTATGATGATGATGGCATTGGAGAAGAAACTACTGTACTAGAGACAGATGGAGACTCTCATGGTTGTGCTTCTGGAGGATGCAATGGATATGAACTAACGAGAGACCTTGACTTTACTAAGGCAGACAGCTATGCATCGGGTATTGTGAATGATGACTGGCTTCCTGAAGGGGGAGACCCTGAGAAGGCCACGAATGATGGATTTATACCCATTGGCAGAGGTACTTCTTTTATTGCCACTTTAGAAGGGAATGGATTTAATATCATTAACCTGTATGTGAACCACCAGCGGGAAAGCAATGCAGGTTTGATAAATACTTTAGGGAGTGTGGGGATTATTCATGATCTGGGTCTTGTGGACAATACAGTAAAAGGGGAGGAATATGTTGGTGGTTTAGTGGGTATTAATTCTGGAGGTAGTATTAGCCATAGTCATTCCACTGGAAATGTCTTTGGGAGGGGTGCTATTAGCATTGGCGGGTTGGTTGGGCAGAATGATACTGGCGGAAATATCCATCATAGTCATTCCACTGGAAATGTATCTGGGTTTTATCGTGTGGGTGGGCTAGTTGGATGGAATAAGGGTGGAAATATCAGTCATAGTCATTCCACTGGGAATGTATCTGGAGATCGTGGATCGGTGGGTGGATTAATTGGATACCAAGATGGTGGAAGTATCAGCTACAGTCATTCTACTGGAAATGTATCTGGGGGAGAAAGTATTGGCGGATTGGTGGGTCATTGTCACAGGTGGATATCTTCAATTCCACCGCCAGGGATCAATAATATTATTGCCAGTTATGCCACAGGAGATGTTTCTGGGAGAAAAATCGTTGGCGGTTTGGTCGGATACTGTCGAAATGAAGAAATGATCATTGTTGGAAGTTATTCTACTGGAAATGTGTCTGGGGAAATAGGTCCGATTGGCGGACTAGTAGGATTTAATTGGGGTAGCTTAGTTACCAGCTATTCTACTGGGAATGTATTCGCAGATCATGCAAGCCTAGCTATTGGTGGATTGGTAGGTAGTTCTTCTATGAAAGCCAGTTATGCATCTGGGAAAGTATATGGAGGTGGTGATTATATAGGTGGTTTGGGTGGTCGGGCCTGGCCATTATATATTATAGAGGATCCCAGCTATTGGGATAAGAATGACAGAGTCTTATTTGATCAAAATGTTCAGGGTCTTTCAGTCGGTGTTGGCGATTATCTTGGTACAGATGCCGCCCATGATCTTTCTGGCTTTGGCCTTACCACGATGCAAATGAAATCAACCACTGGTACCTATCCTGATTTTGGAGCATATAGCAATGCATGGAATCTAGTGGATGGAAGATATCCAGAATTAAAGACATGGATGAACGCAGGCCCCGATGGAAAAATAGGCACTCCAGATGATCATTATAGTGATGATCTATTAGCAGGACCCAATCGTAATGACGGAGACAATGATTCTATTTCAGATGCAATGGATAATTGTCCATCCACGCATAATACAGACCAAAAAGATAATGATGGTGACTCTATGGGTGATGCATGCGATGATGATGATGATAATGATGGTTCTATGGATATAAATGATGTAGATGATGATAATGACGGATTGATAGACATCTATACATTAGAAGACTTGAATAATATACGCTATGATCTTTCAGGCACTAGCTACGACGATGAGCAAGATGACGGACCTGGGAATGAAGGAGACATCACAGGCGCACCAACATCCCCTACCGCAGACTGTGATACCCCAATAAGAGGCATCTATCTATGCGGATACGAATTAAAGAGACATTTGAATTTTGCATACCCCGGTAGCTATGCATCAGGAAGTACGAATGATGCATGGAGACCCAATAATCTGGATATAATGGTAAGGGTATCCTTTGAACAATTAAGAGTTGTACGGAGTGGCGGTTTTATTCCACTCGTCAATGGCAATCCTAAAGCAGCAACCAATGCAGGTTGGCAGCCAATAGCGCATGACACGGATGCTACGGAGAAGGGTTTTAACGGTACTCCATTTGGATGCATTTTAGAAGGAAATGGACTCACGATCAGTAATCTATATGCAAACCTTGGAAGCAATCTCTATGGAGGTTTGATCGGTAATATGAACGAAAATGGAGTCATCCGGAATATAGGTCTTTTATTCAATACAGTCAGAGGGGGGGATATAATAGGAGGACTGATCGGAAACATAAATAGTGGCATGGTTTTCAATAGTCATGTAACAGGAGATGTCTTTGGAAATAATTTCATTGGAGGCCTGGCGGGAAGAAATGATGGAGGTACTCTTTTTTCCAGCTATAGTTCTGGTACTGTATCTGGAACTGGAACAAGTAGTACATCCATTGGAGGACTCTTGGGCATCAATACTAATCAGAGCCTTGCTGGAAGACCTGCTATGCTTTCTACCAGTTATTCCAATGCAACTGTTTCTGGGAGATTCGCTACTGGCGGTTTGGTGGGTTTAAATTATTTCTCCAGTATCCATTCCAGCTATTCTGCAGGGCAAGTTACAAGTAATCAGAATGGTGGAGCAGTGGGTGCTTTCTCTGGTAGCAGTACTCTTGGCAGTATCGATGCCACCTACTGGGATAAGGATATGGTACCTGGTTCCCTTAGTCATGGTGATATTGGCCTTTCGACGGAACAGATGAAATCCACTAGCGGGGTTTATCCTGATTTCATGGAATTCAGTAATGCCTGGTTTTTAGAGAATGGACAATATCCTAGGCTAAGACTATGGATGGACTCTGGTATAGATGGTATACCTGGCACTTCAGATGACAACTATCACCCTGACAAATTATTAGGGGAATGATGGATGGCGCTTGTTTTAAAGAATAAAGTGTATTTTAAATTTTTCCTTACATAAGAAAGCAAAATCAATAATTTCTCTAGAATGGAAGAAAATTTCTCTTTTTGCGAATATGTGCTTACCCGAGAGCCAGCAGACATATCCAGGAAATATCATGATAATGTATATGGTTTTCCTTTGAAGGAAGATAATGCTTTATTCGAGAGACTGGTGCTTGAAATCAATCAGGCTGGACTCTCCTGGATCACAATACTCAAAAAAGAGGATAACTTTAGAAAGGCATATCACGATTTTGATATCAATAAAGTAGCTTCTTATAAAGAAAAAGACATAAAAAGACTTTTAAATGATTCTGGGATTATCCGAAACAGGCTAAAGATCAATGCTGCCATTACAAATGCCCAAAGAATAAAGGATTTACAAAAAGAATATGGATCATTTAAAAATTGGCTTGACCAAAATTGTCCTAAGACCAAAGAAGAATGGGTGCTTCTCTTTAAAAAGAACTTTACGTTTACGGGAAAAGAAATCACAAATGAATTTGTATTAAGTACAGGCTATTTGAAAGGAGCTCATGAAGAAGATTGTATTATCTACCAGAAAATACTCAAAAAAAAGCCTACCTGGAGTATAAAAAAATCTAATTCAAAATAAATGAAAATAAACTTAGGCTTTGCTTCAAAACTTTATGATATTGATCTGGAACGAATAGGATCAATGGGTAGTCAAATTCTGAATTTTTTGCAGTATATCATCAAAGAAAGATGTCTCAGGTTCTTTATTATTTTTTTGGGTGATCATATCCTCTTTATGTGCCATTGGTAAATGTTCCCATTTTAATCTGCAAACCCTGGAAGAAATAACATGCAGAGTAAGATTTAGCTTTTTAGTGATCTTAGATAGAATATGTTTTTGTAGCAAATGTATCTGCTGTGCATAAATTGGATGGTCTGCCTCTACAAATAACTTTTCATTTTCTATTCTATATGGCCTGGAGTGTACTGCTAATAAATTACCCACAAATTCTTCCCAGTGTCTCTGTATGTCCAATACATATTGCTTCATAAATTGTTTTATATGTTTATCCTTTGGATCGGCCATTGAAAATAGTTTTGTAATGTCTTCTTTACTGATCCTTTGTAATTTATTATGTCTGGTATAGAAATCATTTCTATTCTTTCTCATACTTTATATTTTCTTCTATGGCATTTGTTTGTAAAGCATTATTTTACTTTTGCTTGTAGAAACCTTGCATTACTTCATTATCCTTAGGGTTAGGTTTTTCTACATCTTCTAATTTAAGAACAGCCTTTTTACTTAATGAAAAATAGATTGACAAGTAGTATTGACCACAATATGTAGCATATAGAAAATATAAAAATGAATTTTAATAATTTTAAAAATCTATTTAGTCAAATGCATGAAGTTCAAAAACATGTAAAAGAATTCAAGAAAAAAGTGAACGAAATGCATTTTGAAGTAGAAACAGGCACAGTTAAAGCTGTTGTAAATGGTGAAGGTTCATTGATTGACCTAAGTATAGATACATCAATGCTAGATGCAGATGAAATATCTATATTGCCCGAATTGATCAAAAAAGCCATTCAGCAAGCACAAAAAAAGGCTCGTGAAGAATTGGCCGATAAAATGGGCAGCATGGAAGGAATGCCTTCCATCCCAGGTTTAGAGCAATTTTTGAAATAATATGCTCCCCGAATTTGAAGAGATAAGCAAAATTTTTGCCTCTCTGCCTGGGATAGGTAATCGGTCTGCTTCCAGAATTGTTTTCTATCTTTTAAAACAACCTAATCAGTATATACAACATATTTCTAATACGATGCTTGAATTTCGTAATAAAATTGAATATTGTATTGAATGCGGGGCGATCAAGTCCGTAGAATCCGAATGTAAATATTGTGCCCTCTCCGATCGATCCACAGATATTTTATGCGTGGTAGAGGAACCATCTGATATATACTTAATTGAAAATACAAATGAATTTCAAGGACTTTATCATGTTTTAATGGGAGTTCTTTCTCCTTTAGATGGCATTGGTCCAGACGATATTAGGCTTGCTGCATTGAAAAAAAGAGTCCAGGAGAATGAAAAAATAAAAGAAGTTATTATAGCCACGAATCCTACAATTGAGGGGAATGCAACCGCTCATTATATAGCATCAATACTACAGGATATACGGCTTTTGCAGGTCACCCGGATATCAAGCGGCTTAGCCGCAGGCTCTTATCTGGATTTTGCGGATTCCCAGGTGATTCTAGAGTCTCTAAAAACCAGAATACCCATCAAATTATAAATTCTGTAAGGTTTTTTAGAAGCTTCTAATGTAAATAAATTATTTATTGATCTAAATGAAATACGCAAATAAAAGTATATGTATTATCATACCCGCCCTTAATGAAGAAGAAGCCATTCCAAAAGTAATTCAAAGTCTTCCTAAAAAAGAATTTCGATTGAATATCATTATATGCGATAACGGTTCTACCGATAATACGGCGCAGGTTTCTAAAATGCTGGGGGCCAAAGTAGTCTATGAAAAAGAAAAGGGATATGGGAGGGCTTGTTTAAAGGCATTGAAAAATGTCCCCGATACTACAGATATTATTGCTTTTATTGATGCGGATCATTCTGACTATCCTGAAGAATTGACTAAGATTCTGGAACCGATTCTACAGAATAAGGCAGATATGGTGGTTGGATCCAGAACTATTAGAAAAGAGTCAAGAAAGGCTCTTTTGCCACAGGCTCTCTTTGGGAACTACATTGCCGTATTCTTGATTCGCTTGTTCTGGGGATATAGATTTACCGATCTGGGGCCTTTCAGAGCCATATTAAAAGAAAAGCTGGATATTCTGAATATGCAAGATAAAAATTTTGGCTGGACGGTAGAAATGCAGATCAAAGCGGCCAAAAAAAAACTAAGGGTAGAAGAAGTTCCTGTATCTTACAGAAAAAGAATCGGCAAGTCAAAGATATCGGGTACTCTCAAGGGATCCTTTATGGCTGGGGTAATCATTTTAAAAACTATTTTTAAGGAATGGATAAAATAAATTTTATTTTTGGGCATATTTATACCGATGCATTATGTATAGGTGTAAAGATCATGTCATTTGGAGAAAGATTTTTCATTAAAACTACTTTTATTTTTTTTTTCCTGGGCACAGTCGTTCTTTTTTGGCCAGAAAGCATAGAGAAGCTCCATTCTTATTCTAAAGAATTTTTTAATAAAGTTTCAGGTTCCCAGATGGCCAGAAACGTAGAACAAAGAATGGAACTTGATGTTATTCTAAATCATGCTAAGAAGAAAGTAAAAAATCAAAGTGATGATACATCGCCTTTTAAGTATTTTCAAAATCAATTTAATCTCATTCAAGAAAAGAGACTCTTATCCTTTGAAAAAAAAATAGAAGAAAAAACCAAATATTTATTTTCATTTATTAAAGAGATCCAAAAGAAGATCATGGGGATTTAAAATATACAGATGAAGAATTCTGTCCTGATCCTTTATATTTCTATCTTTTTAATGACATCTCTAAATATTCATGCAAGAATACTGTATAAAATATTGGGTGAAATCATACTTTTGGATGAAGTACAAAAAAAGGGAGAGATCATAATCCATGATAAGGATTCTTTTTATAATATTCAAAATAGAATCGGATGGTCTGTGTCTGACCAGCAAGGAAAAATATTAGCCCAATTTAATCTGAAAAATATAAAAAGAATGGATCAAAAAATGGTTTTTTCTGTTTTTTTTACAGAAATAAAGAGTAAATTATATGTGGGGCTTGATGTTGTACTTTCTTATAAAAAGGGTAAGGAACCCATTCTCCCGGATAAAGTATTTATTCCTAAAATCACTAAAACAGAAAATTATAATCCCAAAGATAATAGTTATCAGGTATTGATACCAGGAGGACCTTTTTATTATGGAACAAATATGATTGGTTCCGTACATTATAATTCCCCTGTGGAGAAAGAAAGAGATGAAATAAAACAAACCAAAGGTTTGAAAAGGATCAATTACATTCAAATAGAGACCTTTTATATGGATCAATACGAGATCACAAATCAACAATTCTCTCAATTTTTAAAAGAGTCTTTATCCCTACCTCCCCCAAATTGGCAATGGACATCCAATCCTAAAATGCCTGTGGATAAGGTAAGTTATGAACAAGCAAATAAATACTGTTTATGGGCAAATAAAAGACTTCCTACAGAACTGGAATGGGAAAAAGCAGCCAGGGGGCCTAATGTAAATAAATATTATACGAGAAATGAAACTCCTGTTTATTTTAAAATTAAAAATAAATTTTCGAGCCAATCGGGATTTGATACACAGAAATGCATTACTCTTGAAAAAGGCTTTCTAAAACCAATTTCTGTAGATCTGCTGACTGACTATAGTGATTATGAATCAAACTCAGGACGTAAGATCAGGGGGCTCTGTGGAAATGCAGCAGAATGGACATCTAGTTGGTTTTTGCCCTATAGGGGTAATACGATCCCCCATCCTTCTTATGGAAAAAGATTTAAGGTGATCAGGGGGGGGGGTTATGACTTGCCTGTTCAATGGACAAAACCCTATAACCGAATGCTGGGGGGCATCCCTGATTTGAAGTCAGACTTTAGAGCTGGTTTTCGATGCGTTATGGACACTTTCTAAATTTTTCATTTTTTTATTTAGCTACACTTATTCATTGGAATGACATTCCGATTTTGAACTTTTCGATATACTATGGATATCCGTTGGCCCTGGCAGAAAGCAGACGATTACATTATAGTCTTTCTGAAAGAAGATCGTATTCTTAGGGGGTATGATCGCCTATGGTCACCTGGGATATTGCTTTTAAGCAAAAATAGATTGGTTATTTCATTTTACTGATGATACTTTCTCTTATCCTATGGGCTTCTTTAAAAATTTCTTCTATTTTAAATTGATCATCTTCTATATTTTCAATCCATCCGTTAACGAGTTTTGTTAATCTTTGCAAATATTTTTTTATTTCTAGTATATTCGAGCCTATAATACCATCCCAAAGCTTAGGATTACTACCAGACACTCTGGTTATATCCCTAAAACTCCCTCCTGCCGGATTAGAAGGAACTGCAAACACATCTGGAATATCTTTTAATAATAAAGAAGTTAAGCAAGCAATCAGATGCAGTCCATGACTTAAATATGCAGCCCATTGATCATGCATTTCATAAGAAATTTCGTAAGTATGACCTTTTAGAGAAGTCCACATTTTTATTACATTTTCTACCATTTTTTCATAAGTTTCTGTGCCAGATCTTTTTTGCATGATCTTAGACCTTGTGATATAGATCGTAGCCCCCTTGAAAATGTCTTTGTTAGCATTCTGCGGGCCAGAAAGATCACTCCCTGCCATAGGATGGGAACCTACAAAAGGTATAGAATAAGACGATCTTTCAAGCCATTGCATTATTTCTTTCTTTGTGGAAGTTACATCGGTTATCCATGTATTTGGTTTTAGTTTCGTCTTGGCAAGTCTCTCTAAAATAGAATATACATTTTCTATGGGCGTTCCAATAATGATACCATCTGCTCTTTGAACATGTTCCCATAAGGCAGGGTCTGAAACTAAAAAAACATCCTGAATGCCCATATCTTTAAGAATATGGATATTTTTCTCTGAACGTATACATCCACTAACATGATTACCTTGTTCTTTTAAACCTATACCGATAGATGAGCCCAATAAACCCATTCCCCAAATAAAATATTGATCCATACAAATTCCTTGTTTCAATTATAATAGAGTATCAGGGAGAGTCAAGAGCAGAAACTAGCCAGGCTAGAATAAATAAGACATCCCTATATTCGCCATGATCCCATGAAAAAATGGGGCACCTGCTGATTCGTTATAAAAACGATAGCCGATCATCCCGTTTAAAGATAAAGAAGAAATCAGTAAATAGCCAACCTCTGCATGTATCCCCCAAATAAAATTACGATCTAAAGAACTTTCAGAAGAAATAAAATCCTCACTATTTATTTCCTGTTGAGAAAAACTAAAGTAATACCCGGGAGTAAATAGAGCCATTAACCTAAATTGCTTGGAAAATAACCAGGAATAGCCAATATCTGCCTGGATTGCATATACCTGGGATAAAAAATTTTGTTCAATCGAATTACCAAGAAAATTATCGGACTGGAAAGAACGATCAATTATAACACCCGAAATAAATGCACCTAGTACGACATATCTGGACCATGCACCCTCCTTCAGCTGGTCCTTGTCAAAAAAATGAATCAAACCCGCTAAAGAAGTACGTCCAAATAACTTGAAACCAGCTCCTATAGGGTGAAGATCGTTTCCCAGAGATAGTTGATAATTAGCATTTATACCTATCTCATAGAGACTATCATCCCAACTGAATTTAAAGGCAAAAGCATTTAAACGATATCTCCTTATTTTACCTCTTTCTTTGACTTCTTCCAAATTAACGATCTTCTTTATCTTCTCTAGACTGATATCGCCTACTTGTTGAATGACTTCAAATATGGATGAATCAATCTTATTCAAAAGTGTTTCCAGAGTGATCAATTTATTCCAAAAAGAAAGATAGAGCAATGGTCTGATACTGACTCTATCAATCTCACCTCTTTTTACGCCAGGAATAACGATATATTCCCCATAAATCACCAAATCAGCCTCAGTTTCTTCCGTAAAAGTCTGGATGTCGTCATGATCCAGAGAGTATAACTCTTTGCCCCTTTCCCTGAGTATCTTTTTAATGACTCTTCTGCTTTTCTGGGCACTTATTTTTTGATATTCAAAAATTTCTCTTAACTTGGCTTCGATCACATCCGGAATGCTTTCAGAAAGATAATCATGATTTTTAGAAGCTTTGCGATTAGCAAAGTCAATGACCGCAAGACGAACCAGTGTATCTTTCTTTTGCTGTGCATATAAAGGAGTGTGTAAAAATAAAATGAGCAATAAAAGATATTTCATAGATAACTTTAAACTATTTATTTTTTTATGAAATGCTGTAAAGCAAAAAAACTACTTGTTTAATACAAAAACATTTGTATTACGAAACCATGAATATGATTCTTTGTATTCCGGATATATTCTATAATGACTATAGCTTTAAGCTGTATCGGCTGGCATTCAAAATTGCAGTTACGATTGCATTTAAAGAAGATTGTAAGCTTTTTTTAAAAAATAATCAATTCTTTTTGCAATATCTTAAAATAATTTTAAATTTTTCTTGACACAATATAAATTATTAAAATTCTTACATTATCAAATATAATTAATTTATTTCTATTATGGAACAAGACATTCTATCGCCCATGGTCTTATGCGATCTGGTTTTTGTGCTAGATTCCTATATACATACGGCGACTCCTTATGCAAGGGGTGCAGATAATCGTATTGCGGCTATTAATGATATAAAAAATCTGGACTATCTTAAAAAAGATCGAAAAGAATGCTTTAAAAAATTTTTAGATGAGCATTTCTATGATTATGTCTCTCATTATAATAGACTTCCAAAACTAGAAGTTAAAACATTAGTAAAAAATCTTGAAGATAAAATGAAATTAAAATTTTTCTACAGAAATTTAAATACTCCTATAGAATTTGGAACCTACCTTCAATTAGAAGGCCTTATTTATGATATTGAATTGACTGGTAAAATTACCCCTGAAACTTATTTATCCATGTTTTTTTATTTTTTCGATCCTGTTCATCAGGTTTACCGGCAAATTGATCCTTATCAAATTTCAGAAACAACAGCTTATATATTAGATGACAAAGAAGTTTCTGAAAGGGAGGAAAAATTACAAGGGATCATTAGACAATCTAAAGGTGAAGATGCTTTCGTTCAAAAAAAAAATATCAGGAGAAAAAACACCTTTAAAAAATTTTATTTTTTGAAATTTCCGGAGAATTTATCTGAGATACTACCTCTTTACGTGCAAAATTATCTGCATATATGGACACCTGATCAGATATATTCAAATTTAACAAAGTTTAAAAATTTTTTACCAAGTAATCTTATGCAATTTTTTAATTCTATATTTCGCAAAGGTCCTGCAATCACTATTTCCATGTATGCGGATGAATCGGAAGAAAAATACCAAATAAAAGGCAAAATAGAAATAGTTTACGCAAAAAAACAAAGAGATTTAGATCCTGAAAGCTGGAAAAATAAATTTTCCTCTTCCCATAAATTAGCTGGATTCTCTCCCAGGAAATTAGACCGTTATGAAAATTTTATAGATGTTAGTGAAAATGGACAGGTAGTATATCGTAACCCTATTGAAGAAAAAATGTTATTGAATAAGGTTAGGATACCCTTTACACATAAAAGATCAACAGGAGAATTTTTCTTCACAAAGCGTTTTCTGAAGAAATTTTCTTTCAATTATCTTCCGAATCTAAAGAAACGTAAAGTACTTTTACGCCTTCATGAAAATTTAACTCCCATCATTGAATACACCTACAAGGCTTCTTTTAAAATAGAAACATCTTCGGAAATTGATTGGTTTGAAGGTAAAATAGAAATCCCAGGAGTAAAAAAAGAAGAACAAAAAGCCATACTCCAAGCCTATCATCAAAAAGAAGAGGTCTTTAAACTTTCCGGGGGCAAATGGATCCTACTGGATTCTTTAAATATAAATAATATTTTTGAGGCATTAGAAGAATTAGGCATCCGGTTGTCTAAAAAAGGAACAAGTTCTTTATTCAATAAAGGTCAACTAGTAGGTCTGGGATCTTTTGATGATTTTACCATCAAATCAGAAGCTAAAATAAAAAAACTACAACAGATTTTTAAGAATCCTTTTGATAATCCAGATATTGCTTCTTTTTCTGTATCTTCTTCATTAAATAAAGTCCTGCGTTCTTACCAAAAAGATGGTGCTTCATTTCTTTATCGCCTTTTTCAATTAAAGTCTGGCGGTATTTTAGCAGATGACATGGGCTTAGGAAAAACATTGCAGGCCCTTGCTTTTGTGGAATCTGTTTTAATGAAAAGCAAGAACAAAAATGAAAATTCTTTTTTAGTCATTTGTCCATTAGCTGCTCTTTCCGTATGGGAAGCAGAATGTAGTAAATTTACTCCAAAAATCAAAACACAATTATGGCATGGCAATTTAAGAAGAAAAAAAAAATTGCTTCCCAATGGTCTTATCATTACTACCTATGCAACTCTTGTGCAGGATGCGTATTTATTGAAAGAAAAAAGATTTACTGCTGTATTTATTGATGAAGCTCAAAATGCTAAAAATATAGATACAAAAGGATCCAAGGCGATCCGGATGCTAGATAGTGATTCTTTTTTCTGTCTTACAGGAACGCCAGTAGAAAACTATCTGGGTGATTTATGGGGTTTAATGGATATTTGCATGCCTGGACTTTTAGGCACAAATACATCTTTTAAAAAATATTATGGTAGTGGACAAAAAATAAAAAATATAGACAAACTTTTAAAGAAAATAGATCCATTTATATTACGCAGGAAGAAAAATCTTGTTCTTAAAGAATTGCCTGAAAAAACAATAACAACGATCAAATTACCTCTTCAACATTCACAGGCCATTTTATATGATAAAATACGTAACGAAGCACTTTCAAAACTGGAAACAGCTGGATCTGATTATCTGATGATAATGTTACCTTATCTAATGAAATTAAGGCGTATATGTTGTCATCCTAATTTAGGGCAAGACAAAGAAGTGGATCCTCTTACTTCAAATAAGTTTTCTTATTTAAAAGATAGGATTTATGACATACAAGAAAGTTCTTCTGGCGTTCTGGTCTTTAGTCAATTCACAGATGTGCTTAAAATGGGTATTCTTTTACTTAAAAGCTTGGGAATAGATTTTTTCTATTTAGACGGTTCCACTACCACTTCGCAGAGAAAAGAAATCGTTGACCGATTTCAGAAAGGAGAAAAACATTTTTTCCTGATCAGTTTAAAGGCAGGGGGCACCGCTTTAACTCTACATAGAGCAGATACAATATTCCACTTAGATCCATGGTGGAACCCAGCGGCAGAAAATCAGGCTACAGATAGAGCACATAGAATTGGTCAAACCAAGAATGTGTTTGCATATAAACTGATTGCAAAGGATACTATCGAAGAAAAAGTTCTTAAATTACAAAATAAGAAAAAGAAGCTTTTTGATTCCTTGTTTGATAGCGCAAATACCACTACAGGTAGAACAGTTTCTCGTCAAGAATTGTTAGATATTTTGCAATAAGAAATGCAGATCATTGATCGTTTGATCCTAAAAGAATTTACAAAATATCTTTTTGGATCCATGCTTTTCTTTACAGGGATTGCCTTGATCTCTAAGATCATTGAAACATCACCAATAATCATAAACACCAGCGCAGAAGCAAAACATATCTGGTTGATGTATCTTTATTACATGCCTATGATGATCACTGTGGTTGTAGGACCCTCTTTTTTATTTTCAATCGTTATGACAATAAACAATCTTGTTCATACAAGAGAACTCATTATCATCAGAAGCTCTGGATATTCTATTCGTAGAGTTTTGCTTCCTACTATTCTATTCTCCTTATTTTTTACGATCCCCTTCTTTGTATTCAATGAAAAAGTTGCATTCCCGAGTAATTATTTAGCTTACATAAAACATAATTATCTAAGGGGAAGAGGCCCTGATTTTCAGATGATGAGATCCAGATATAGTTTTGAAATCCGGTCAGGAAATCTTTTTTTTTATATTGACTTATTTGATCCTTCTCAAAAGTACATAAAGAATTTATATTTGCTAGAATTACATAATGATCGAAATATTAAAAGAGTTATAGAAGCAGAAGAAGCCTGGATCATACCTTCAAACTGGAAATTAAAAAACGGCAGCATACTGTATTTTAGTGACAAAGGAAACTTGATAGGACAAAATATTTTTAAGGAGACTAATGTAGATATCAAAGAGAATTATACTTTTTTTCAGAGAAAGGTCAAGAGCATTGACATGATGAATTTAGAAGATATATTTTATTTTATCCAATTAGCGCAAAAAAAAGGAGAAAGTTTTAAAGAATTAATGATACATACTTACTGGCATTTTAGTTTTCCTTTCATATGTTTTTTTGTCGTGGTTATTGGCGGTTTTATTAGCTCCAAGTCGCGTTATTTGGGATTATCAGGAAGCCTTGCATTATGCGTGGTATTTGGACTTATTTATTTTTTAGTAATGTATTATGGAATATCTCTTGGAAATAAAGACTTATTACCTCCTTTTATAGCCGGTTCAGCCTCCAATTTTTTATTCGGAATCCCTTCTGCCATTTTATTGCTTTTTTTTAAAGAATAATTTCGATCTTGAAGGTCTAAAAGGCTGTGCTGGAACTCATTTGGCACCAAATAACCAAAAAGTACTTAATACAGGTTATTTTAGATAAGACTATTATACGAGGGTATTTATGATCACTATTAAAATATACTTTTTTTTACTATTATTGCTATTTGTATTTCGATGTGAAAATATTCAATTGATCTTTGAATCTGATAATGGTATCATCTCTTTTGCTCAAGATAGCTATACTTTCAACATACCTGAAAAGACGCTTGTAGGGGCTGAAGTTGGTACCGTAATAGCGCAGATTAACTTTCAAGGCCAGGATCAAGATGAAAACCAAGACGAAAATAACGAAGATGAGAACAATCAACAAGAGCATTCGATCACTTATAGCATAGAAGGCGAGCAAAGTGATGTTTTCTCTATTAGCTCAGACGGCCTGATCACCCTATCTCAACCTCTTAATTTTGAAACAGTATCTACTTATTCTCTGACTGTAACTGCTACTGATTCAGAATCTAGTTCAGCCAGTGTTGTGGTGACGATCAATGTAATAGAAAGTGTTGTCAGATTTTCTTCTTTCCCGGCAAACCCTTTGTCAATTCATGAAAATGCTCCTATAAATTCAGAGATAACAATTATTTCTGCGCAAGACCCTGATGGCGACTCAATATCATATCAAATTATAAGCGGCAACACAGGGAATGTTTTTTCGATCGATTCCGCTACCGGCAAAATTACGACAGCTTCTGCTCTTGATTTTGAAAGTAATAACCAATACACATTGACAATTCGTGCCGAAAATGCAAGCGGGGAAAATGTAGAAGGTAACATCATCATTAATCTCATAAACGTCATCCATGAACCCCCCAGTTTCGTTGATATTCCCGCTAATAACAAAATCTCTTATCCTATAGATTCAAGCTCCTTATTATTAAACGCTATACCATTAAGAGCTATAGATCCTGAAGGTCAGCTGGAGATACGCTATCGTCTTGCAGGAGTGGTTCCAATGAATAATGGATCGCCGGTTTTCGGTGAATTTTGGGCTGCTTGATGGAATTAGTAGATTAAGGTTAAGTTCTCCTTGTGTAGAAAGTATAGGCAATACCTATACCTTAACTATTGAAGCATACGAATTTGTTTCACATGGTTCATTGACTAGCCAGATAGAAATCACGGTTGAAATTACAGCAGCTTCTATGAATGGTTTGCTTTGCTTTAGCCAGCGAAATTACTCTTATACGATCGAAACTGATACTGGTACTGTTGATTTAAATACTCCAACTATTTCAATAATTCCTAATTCTGCAATAAGAGGTATAACATATTCGTTAGCAAGTGCCCTAATGGGAGGAGTTTTCTTTTTACCTGACCAAAATATGAGTCTAATCCGTGTAAACACAAATAACCTGCCGCCGCGCATGCATACATTTGAGATTTGTTCTATTGACGAAACTTTTATTTACTCAGACTGTGTTCCTGTTACCATTAATGTTACTACTCCTTAGCGGTATATCTCTGGCTTTTTCATGACTATTGGTTTTAAATCTATAGTAAAGGAAAGGATAGAAAGCCGGTTCAAGAAAGTATGCTGCGTGATCTTAAATCAGGGGTCTTAAAACCTAGCTGAACGAACAGCAATTCTATCCCTAGGGCATAATGATGAGCTGGGAATTTTAACTGATGGTGTTTTATCAGAGATACCCAACATAAGGGACCTGGCTCTTTCCGCTGGCAACAGATGTACTCCCGAGAAGAAGGAAGGATGGGGTCTGAGAAATAATCATGGATGCAATGTCCATTAATTAATCTACGCAATAAAAAATAAGACCTCCTCTTTTTCTGTTTTTTTGAATTCCCGCCCAGCCTCCTAAACTACTTTTTATATTTTTCCCCATTTCATCAATAATGTTGACATAATGAGTTAATATTGGATCATTGATCTTAATAAAGTACCTACTATTATGTTATTGCTTTAAATGTTTCTGCAGCCCTACTACATTGGTTTTTAATCAAAGCACCATAAGTAGCCAGAAATTACTGGAAAAGCAATTTTTTAAGCACTTTTTAGCATGCTTAACTGTTAATATAGCGAATGTTTTAAAGGTTGCATGCTGAACTGCCCAGCTCTAAAATCTATAATGTATAAAGAATGGTTATTGAATATAAAAGGATCATAAAATGAATTTTTCAAACTCTGAACGCATCTGGGGGGAGTCTCAAAAATACATCCCAGGTGGAGTCAATTCTCCTGTAAGAGCATTTAAAAATATTAGCATGCATCCTATTGCCGTTAAGCATGCCAAAAAATGCTTTATTGAAGATATTGATTCAAACCGATATCTGGATTTTTTAAACAGTTGGGGGCCGCTGATACTGGGGCATTCTCATCCAAAAGTTATAAATAGCATCAAAAAACAAGCCAAGGTAGGCACTTCTTATGGAACGATCACTGAAAATGAATACTCCTTTGCTAAATTGATCGTGGATAATGTTTTACCTATAGATAAAATTCGATTCGTAAATTCAGGCACAGAGGCAGTCATGACCGCTTTAAGGCTTTCCAGAGGCATTACCAATAGGAATAAGATCATTAAATTTGATGGATGCTATCATGGACATGCGGATGCAATGCTAGTGGGAAGCGGTTCTGGATTGATGACTCAATTCGATACAACTTCTAACAGTAAAGGATTGCCCTATTCGTTGATGAATGATACGATCGTTTTACATTTAGATGATGAAAAAGAATTAGAAGAATGCTTTCAAAAAAACCAGGGACAAATTGCAGCCGTGATCATAGAACCATTGCCTGCAAATAGCGGATTACTACCCCAAAGAATTGAATTTCTACAGAAAATAAGAGATATAACAGCTCAAAACGATGTTCTATTTATTTTGGATGAAGTGATTACAGGCTTTAGGCTTGGTTTTAGCGGTTTTGCTGGAAAATATAAAATAGAACCAGACCTGGTCACTTATGGAAAAATTATAGGAGGAGGAATGCCCATAGGGGCTATAGCAGGTAAAGAGAATTATATATCTAAATTGGCCCCTGATGGGGATATATACCAGGCAGGCACCTTATCTGGAAATCCAATTGCAATATCTGCAGGATATGCCACTCTGGAAACACTACTTACTGAAAATGTGTATTCTCATTTAGAAGGATTATCTAATTATCTAGTGGGATCATTTTCAGAAGAGATCATGCCTTTATTTGTAGATCAAGATATAATGATCTCTTTGATAGTAGAAGAGTCTTTATTTTGGTTATGCATCCATAAAAAAGAAGACCCTATTCCTTTTAGAAAAGCAGAGATGATATGGAATGGATCGGCTAAAATATACAATAGAATATTCATGGGAATGATAGAGAAAAAAATCTATATGGCGCCTTCTGCGTATGAAATAGGTTTTTTGTCCTATCCAATGCAAAAAAAACATATTGATCATTTTATTTATGCTCTAAAAGAAATTATAAAAAAAATTGATCTTAAAAGCCTGGGTTAATGTTCAAGAATGAACTAAAAAAGAGGATCATTGATCCTGAATTATCGTTCTTATCTAAAGCACAATTATATAGAGAGAATTGATTTTGTATAGAAAAAAGAATCGATTTTGATCTTGGGCGATGACAGACTCGAACTGCCGACATCCTGCTTGTAAGGCAGGCGCTCTACCAGCTGAGCTAATCGCCCTGGGTTTGAGCCTGTGATTTCTGATTTAATAAAATAGAAAAGTGGGACTTTTTTTTATTTGCCCTGTTTTTGTGTATTAAATTTTTCTTTGCGGCTCTATCTAATATAGAACTAAAAGTAGGGAATATTTCTTTAGCCTTATTTAATTCAGAACTACTTATGAATTTTCTTATTTTTTTTTCATAAGTCCTGATAGAAGATTTTATAGGTTGATTATGGCTTCTTCTTTTTATATTTTGCCTTACTCTTTTTTTAGCTGAACTAGTATTTGCCATGATTAATCTCCTTAAATATTATTGCTCCTATTGGTTACCTATTTTGATATTCTTTACCTAAAGTCAATTTAAAAAACATACTACAATTATAATAACAACTGTTACAATAAAATATGTGCATAATGTAATGCAGATAAATTTGACAAAGTATTCCATTGTTTTGATCTGGTTATATGGGCAGTACATTTGGAAGGATACTCAGAGTTACTACTTTTGGCGAGTCACACGGCACTGCCGTTGGTGCTTTACTGGAAAACTGCCCAGCTGGTTTAAAGCTTTCTGAAAAAGATATACAACCAGATCTTGACCGCAGAAGACCTGGTCAGAGTAACATTGTAACTCCTCGCTCAGAATTAGATAAGGTGTCTATTTTATCCGGGATATTTAAAGGAAAAACAATAGGCTCTCCAATAGCCATGATGGTTTGGAACAAAAACACAAAAGAAAAAGACTATTTGAATTTTAAAGAAATATATCGGCCTTCTCATGCAGATTATACATATCAAATGCGCTATGGTCACCGATCTTATTTAGGCGGTGGAAGATCTTCAGCACGCTCTACCATTGGAATTGTTGCTGCTGGATCCATTGCCAAAAAAATATTGCATATTAAAGAAGGAATACAGATATGTGCTTATGTTTCTCAAGTTCAGGATAAAAAATTAACCTCCGATTTTAAATTGCCTCCCATAAAAAAGCTTAAAAAAGAAATTGAAAAGAATCCTATAAGATGTCCTGACCAGGAACTTGCTAAAGAAATATCTGATCTTATCCAAAAAGTCAGGCAGAAAGGAGATTCACTAGGAGGTGTAATCCAGCTGCGAATTGAAAATGTGCCTGCAGGAATCGGGGACCCTACTTTTGACAGGTTGGATGCATGTTTAGCCCATGCGATGCTGGCGATTCCAGCAACAAAAGGGGTTGAGATAGGCAGTGGCTTTGAAGGAGTTCAATTAACTGGTTCAGAACATAATGATATTTTTTATAGAGATAAAGGCAATATTAAAACTTATACAAACCATTCAGGAGGCATGCAGGGAGGCATTAGTAATGGAGAGGCCATAAATATGCGAATTGCCTTCAAGCCAACCTCTACGATCAATAAAGAACAAACAAGCATTGACCAAAAAGGAAAAAATGTAAAACTTAAAGTAAAAGGAAGGCATGATCCATGCGTTCTACCAAGAGCAGTTTCTATTGTAGAAGCCTTTGCCTCACTTGTTCTAGCAGACCAATACCTTCTTTTTAAGTTAGCTTCATTTGATAAAATATAGCTATATAGTTTATTATTTTATAAGCTATCCTATTTATTTTGAGAAATGAGAAAGAATCAAAATTTGCATTTTAGTTCTTTCTCATTTTTTTCATTTTAAGAATAAGTAATAAGTTCTATAAGTAATAAGCACTACTACATGCTAAATCTTACATAGTTTGTTTCTTGTTTCTCTTTTTGATAAATGTGTAAGCCCTCCATGAGCTGAGGATGTTGTTCTTTAAAAGATTTTATGACCTCATCTGTCAGAAAATCTCTGGTTTCTTGATTGATAGGGAAGAAAATATCATTATAGTCACCTCTTTTATTTTTAAAAGAAGGCATCCCGATGAAAACTCCCTTTTTACCTTTGACAATACGAATATTTCTCACACAAAAACTTTCATCAATTGTGATATTGGCATAGCCTAAGGTACTTTTTCCCGCTTCTCCACAAAAAATCTTTATTTCCGTAATTTTGAAATTCATGCTAAACTCCTTTAAATTTTTTCAGTCCAGTTTAGAATTAGATATAAGGTAAGTGGAATACCTTCTTTTTAATATTCGGCAGTCCTAAGAAATAAATTAGATAAAAGATAGAAGTAAAGAACCTAAAATACTATGATTCCAGAGATAGATCGAACATGATATGGAAGAATTATAATATAATTTTTGGTTATGTTGTTTTTATATAATACTCTGTAAACAAAAAAATTATTTTTTTAGAAAAAAATTTAATAGAGAAAAAGCCTGTGCCTCAACACAGAAGAATAATTTACTACATTGTAATCTATATCGTATTTTTTATTCCCGAAGGTTTTTTGATATTTTTTCTCGAAAATACGAAATAATCTCCTAATTTCCTGATCTATACAAGCTGTTCCCGTATCATTTTGCTAAAATTGAAGGTTATTACAGTGATTTTTACCTCTATTCTCGCCTTCTGAATCCCTCTGAGCAATATTTCCCTAAAGTTTTTAGTCTGTTTTAGAATCCCAAAAATAGGTTCAATGGAAGAACTTCGCTTTTTATAAAATGACTTCGCTTCATCTCGTTTCATGAATTTTCCATCATCGTCAGTAAGGTTTATTTTAGAATCGAGAGAAAATTCTTCTGCTCTCTTAAGGCATTCCTTTATTTTCATGTATTTCTCTGCTTTCTGTAATATCAAATCATCTTCTGTATCCAAAAGCTTAACAAATGCATAAATTTCGTGATTCTTATCAAGATTATCTCCCAGAGTACGGGAAAACATCATAAGTTGATCTCTATCGCTTTGTGCAAATCTATTGTTCATGGGGCATAAAAAACTTAAAAATGTAAATGTTTTTAAGTTGAGGCACAGGCTCCTCATAGTTACCAAAAAAAATAAATATGCATAAAAAAAATGCTTTGCGAAATATGATCGTTATAAATTATGACCGTATGGTTAGAATAGTTTACAGTATATTTTTCCCTTTCAATTTTTTTATGCATCGTTATTCTTTTGATCAACTTACCCGTATGATCAAACCAATTTCAGTATTTGCATTTCTTCTTATTTTTTTTATTTTATTAGGGGCTGGGTCTGTTTTTGCTCAGGATAAATCGATTGATCAATATATTGAAGATCTCAATTCCAAAGAAGATCAGGTAATTATAGTTTCTGCTACTCAATTAGGCGAAAAAAAAGCGACAAAGTCTATCCCCCAATTGATCAATGTGGCTCAAAATCATAAAAGTCCAAAGGTGAAAATAGCCGTAATAGGTGCATTGAGTTTAATGGAAACCAAAGAAGAACCAACAAACTCTCTTGCAGAGATCATTAAAACCAGTGATAATAATAGCGTAGTTTATGCTGCTCTTTTAGCCGTCGGCAACTTGAAAGATATAACGAATCCCAATTTAAAAGAGATATTAGACTTTTGCGCAGAGAAGAAATCGGATGACCCTTTTATATATGATCTGGTACAGAGGGTGCAAAAATTGATTCAAAAATAATCTCTCAAATTCACTTTTCTAAAGAAGAAAAAGAACGCTATTCCAGACAAATATTGCTCTTTGGGTTAGAAGCCCAACGATCGTTAAAGAATTCATCTGTATTGGTACTAGGCGCAGGTGGGATCGGTAGCTCTCTTTTATTGTACCTGGCAGCCTCTGGTATAGGTAAAATATCTATTTTTGAGAAAGATCATATCGACAGAAGCAATCTTGGCAGGCAGCCTCTTTTTCTGGAAGAAGAAATAGGTGAATCAAAAGGTAAAATAGCCGTCCAAAGATTGAATAAGCTAAATCCGCATATTCAATTAGAATGGATACCTGACTATTTTAATGCAGAAAATTCTATTCCATACATAGAAAAATGTGATATTTTAATAGAAGGTACAGATAGTATTAAAAATAAATTTCTTGTGAACGATCTAGCCTTACAAAACAATAAACCCGCTTTGATCGGAGGATTGGGTACTATACAGGGGCATATATTACCAATATCTAAAGATTTGAATCTAGCCTGCTATAGATGTCTTTTTGAAAAACCACCTTTGGAAGGAGATATTCCCACTTGCGCGCAGGCTGGTATTCTTAGCCCTTTGCCAGGGATCATTGGTTCTATGATGGCCTACCTGGCCGTTATGTACCTGATCCAAAAAAAAAATCAACCTAAGATATTTATTTTGGAAAATATGAATTGGCGCAGTCTGCATATACAGAAAAAAATGGATTGCCAATATTGTTCTTCAAAATAAAGTATACTAAAACTAGATCAAATGATAGAATTAGCAGATAAGATACAAGATATCCTGAAAAGAACGAAGGCTCTTCAATCTAAAAAAGATATGCATACACTTTCTTCTAAAAAATACTCATACATACAGCTTGGCCTTGAATTTGCTTTGATCATATTCCTATTTGTATATGCTGGTTATTGGTTGGATCAAAAATTGAAAACCAATCCTTTATTTTTTTTGATTGGTTTTATATTTGGATTTACTCTGGCATTGTACAAGTTGATCCATTCTGTAAAAGAAAAAGATCACTAAATTTACATACCATAATATGAATGCTATTTCAATCGAAGAAATAAAAGAACATATTAAGAACATCCCCAGATTAGTAGGATGCTATTTATGGATCGGTAGATCAAGATCCGATTCATCAACCTCAGGACAAGACAAGGAAAAGGCAGTCCTTTATATTGGGAAGTCAAACAATCTCCGAAATAGAATAAAAACTTACTTGAATACCAAGGATTATAAAAATAGTTTCTTAATGTCTCGTGTAAATAAGTTAGATTGGATCGCAACCCATAATGAAACAGAAGCCCTTCTTTTAGAAGCCAATCTGATCAAAAAATACAATCCTCTCTTCAATGTCAGGTTAAAAGATAATAAACGATATCCTTTCTTATGCCTTACTCTAAGCGAAGCATTCCCCCGTTTGATACTGACTCGTAGAAAAAAGAATCCTGAGAATAAATATTTTGGTCCTTTTTCAGATGTAAAAGCCGCCAGGGGCACAATGAATGTTATTCATCAGCTGTTCCCCATTCGCAAGAGGCCCCTAAAACTTCCTCTAAAAAAACCAGCTAAGCCATGCTTCAATTATCATATTCATCGTTGCTGGGCCCCATGCAGTGGTAAAGTAGATGAATCTGAATATAGCAATCTGGTTATTCAGGTAAAAAACTTTTTAGAAGGTAAAACAGAAAAAATACAGAAAGAATTAAAAGATAAGATAGCAGAATACTCAATCAAAATGCAATATGAAAAAGCGGCCAAGGTCAAGAAAATGCTGTATGATATTAAAGCTACCACCACAACCCAGGGAGTGCATGCAGCGGAAGAAAAAAATAATTTTGATGTTATTGCTATATTCCATACAAATAAAGAAGAATTATTTAGATATCTGAATATAGATGTACCAGGGGTGCTCTATTCTTATGACAATCAAATTGGACAAGTTGTTTTATTGAAGATCAGAAATGGTAAATTGCTAAGTAAACAATCCTTTGCCCTTAGTGAATCTATGAATCTGAATGGAAAGAAAACTCAAAAAACGCATGACGAAATTTTCTTAGAAACTTTCTTGAGAGATTACTATTTCACATTTTTAGATATTCCAGACAAGATATATCTTGCAAATCCTTTACCCCAAAAATCTCATTGGCAAGAAATATTAAACAATAAAAAGGTAGGGAAGCCTTTAAAGTTGGTTTATTTTTCCTCTAAAACAAACCATAACAGGGAATATTATAGCCTGGTGACAATGGCAATGAAGAATGCAAAGCTTACTTTGAGAGAGAGAATTCTCTCTGAACATATGAGAAATCAAAGGATCGGGCTAAAACAGATTCAAAAGTTTCTATCTCTGGAAAATATTCCTAAAAAAATTGAATGCTATGATATCTCTAACTTACAGGGAAAACAAGCAGTTGGCGCTGGTATTGTTTTAAAGGATGGTTTTCCACATAAACCCGAATATAGAAAATACCGAATCAAAATGAAAAATGAACCAAATGATCCTGCCATGATCTTTGAAGTACTGAGTCGTCGTTTTAAACGTGCTTCTGAATTAAAACTACCTGATTTGATTCTGATTGATGGTGGTATAACTCAATTAAATGCGGCGCTAAGAGCAAGGGATGATCATGATATTATAGTCCCTATTGTATCTCTTGCCAAAAAAAAGGAAGAAATATATTGTCAGGATGGAAAAATATTGAGGATGTCAAAGGAAAGTCCCGGAATGCTGACTCTAAGACTTGCCAGAGACGAAGCTCATCGGTTTGCTGTTGCCTACCACAGAAATATACGAATGAAGGATAATTTGCGTTCTTCTCTGGATCAGATACCTGGAATTGGTCCTAAAAAACAAAAACAGTTGATCAATGTATTAAGGAAGATAGACATTGGAAATTATGATCAGGAATCTCTGGAAAAATATCTTAAACAAGAACTCAAGCTTAAGAAAGAAATTATTTCAAATATAGCAGTCAAATTTTTGTCGAATGTAGAATAAACAGACTATTTGAATTATATTTATTTTTTATGAAGAAATGATCTATGAACCATACTCTCTCGAAAAAGAAAAAAAGAATTCATGATATACCGGAAATAAATATTAATGGCAGGATCATATCCACTCATAGCAGGCCTTTTCTAGTCGCCGAAATTGGATTGAACCATAACAAAGATATTCAATTGGCTAAGAAAATGATCTATTCTGCAAAACGATCCGGGGCAGATGCTGTAAAATTTCAATCTTATGCTACAGATAAATTCATCCAAAGGAATGCACCTAATGCAAAGGGCCTTTTCAATATATTTCATCAATATGAGCTCAATTATGACCAGCATTTGGAATTAAAGGAATTTTGTAATCAAGAAGATATTTTATTTTTTTCAACACCTTTAACCCTGGATTGGGTAGAAAATTTAGAAAAAATAAATATTCCTCTGTATAAAATAGCTTCAGGCGATTTGAACAATTATTGGTTATTGGATAAAATTGCTAACTGTAAAAAACCCATAATTATTTCTACGGGAGGGGCTAAATTTTCGGATATACGAAAAAGCATGAACTTTCTACAAAAAAAGAATATGCAAGAAATAATCATTTTGCATTGCATTTCTATTTATCCCACTCCATTATCAAAAATAAATTTGAATCGAATGAAAAAAATAGAAAAAGAGTTTAAAGTATTAACGGGCTTCTCTGATCATACAGAAAATGTACAAGCTTCTGTTTTTGCTTCGCTTTTGGGAGCATCTGTTATTGAAAAACATTTTACATTAGATAAAAATTTGCCAGGCCCAGACCATAAATTTAGCATCACTCCAAAAGAATTCAGTATCCTTAGAGAACAATCAGATATTGCGTTTCAAATTCGCCTTTGTCAGGAAGAGGATTCATGGCCTGAAGAGTTTGCAAATGAATATTTTGGGAAGAGAAGTCTTTATAAAGAGAATGGGAAGTGGCTACCCATGAGGCCTCGCCAGAAAGGGTTGATCAAAGATTCTGATCTGAATTTTTTTGAAAAGAGCGTTTAAGAACACAAGGGAAAAAAGAAATTTTGTGAATATCCTATTTTGCATTTATAGAATGATATTGATCCTCTCTTTTTCTTTAATTCATCTTGTATTTCCTTTTTCATTAACTCCTCGTATTCAGATCAGTGGAGATGAATTTATCCATAAAATAAAAGGGGATTATAAGGGAATGGCTAAATACAGAGACCAAGTATTACCCGTAAACGTAACAATTCTTCCAAAAGTAAAATCAAAAAAGAGTGATTCTATTTCATTGACTCTTGAGATAAATATATCTGTTTCTAAAGAGAAAAACCCATTAGAAATGAAATGTAGGCTTAGAGTTAGCCAGAATATTCGTTTGCCTTTTGAATTCTGTGATTCAGGAAGCAGGGGTACAAGGTCTTTCTTGGTAATTGAGCAACCAGATGATATAAAGGGTGTTGAAGAGTTTTTTGCAGGTCCTTTGATCGTTCATAAAGATCAAAAAGATATATACATAAAGAGTATCAAATTCCATGAAACTGGCTTTGTACCGCCTCCATTTAAGTTTACATTCTTAGCAGTCAACTTAAAGAGAGTTAAAGAGTAGAGTGTTTGATCATTCAAGAAGAATATGGAGTAGATTCAATTTTACGAATTCTTTCTTTAGTCCATTCAATATATTGGACTTGTTGTTCAAAAGCAATAAATCTTCGTTTTAATTTTTTGCATACAACAGGGCAAGTACCAACTCCGCAAAAAGGATCCAGTACAAGATCACCTTCATTAGAACTTGCCAGGACCAACCTGCGGATCAGACTTTCCGGTTTTTGGATCGTATTCAGCGCTTTTCTATTTATTAACTCTTTTGAGTGATATGTTAATTGTTTAATATCCCCCCATACATCTCCTGGGTTCTTTCCGTTTTTATTAAATTCTGTTTTACCAAATTTTCCATTTACGACCGAAGGAACTCTCTCGCATCTTAATCGATGTTCTAGTTCTACCAATTGAGGAACTCTAATGAAATCCAAATTAAAGGTTTTAGGGGTTCTATCTTTAATAAAATAGCATATAATGTCATAATTATTAGTAAAGTTGATCCTACCCTGGGCCAATCTGCCCGGCTGATACCAGATGATCTTTGCTCTTAAATTAAGATATGGTCGATAGTCGATGAAGTCAATGCAATTAAATTTGCCAAAAAGATAGGCAGCTCCACCTTCTTTTAATTTTTCAGAAAATGTCTTGATGAGATGTAAATTATATTCTTGTATACTTATTTCAGGTTTGTCCCATAAATTTTTTGTGACTCCATAAGGTCCGTCGCATACGATCAAATCTATAGAATTTGCCGGTATTTTAAGTAAAAGGTCAAGAGCATTTCCCTGTGTAATTTCCCCTTCTTTTGGTATATCGGTTCTCAAATTAACTTGCATCTATAGAGTCTTTCTTTTCTGACAAGGAAGAAACTCTTATATCATCTGCTTCTCTGAGTCTATTGGCAAAAGCAATATTTAAAAAATGACCCGACTTGTATCCGATGATATGGGCTTTTATAGATTTTCTCAATAAAGATATATCCCCAATTAGGTCTAAAATTTTGTGATAAATTGCTTCTTCTTCAAAGCGGGGAGGGTTTACTGTTCCTGCTTCCGAAAAAACTAATGTATTTTTTAAAGAGGCCCCTTGGATAAAGCCATTTTTTTTCATGCTATCTGCTTCCTCCAAAAAACCGAAGGTTCTGGCCCTTGAAATTTTCTCTTTGAAAAATTGAGGATCATAATCTAATTCAACCGAACGGCTTTTCAAAAATCTATGGGGGTAGTCAATGGTATAGGATATTTTAAAATGATCACTTGGAAGAGCCAAAAGAGAGCAAGATTCATCTTCAATTTTGATTGGTTGTTCTACAACCAAACAATCTACTTTCCCGTCATACTTATTGAACCCCAAAGAATCAAAAAGATCAATAAAAGGTCTCGCAGAACCATCTAGAATTGGTATCTCTTTGCCTCCCTTTACTTCAATAAGCATATCTGTAATACCACAGACAAAAATGGCATACATTAGATGTTCAATTGTTTGAAATACAACATCTTCATTCCCCAAAGAAACAGCACGTGAGGTTTTCAAACAATGATCCAAATTAGCTGGTATGGTGCTACTCGAATCTCCAGAGGAATAATAAAGCAGGATATTTGTATTTTCTTCTGCAGGATGAAAAATAATTTTTGATTTTTTTCCTGAATGAAGGCCTTTTCCGTGAATTGATCCGGATTTTTTAATGGTTTTTCTATTTGCTTGGTGCAGCATGATCTAAGTCATTTTACTAAGAACAGTAGAACAGAATACTTTTCTATTCAATCTTTCTATAATTTTATTTCTTAATTTTTAGAGTTTAGCAGCTTCCTGAATAATGTACGAGGCAATTTCATTTTTTTGAATTTGAGAAGTACCTTCGTATATGGTCAAGATTTTTGCATCTCTATACATCTTTTCAATTGGATAATCCTTTGTAAAGCCATAACCTCCATGGATTTGTAGTGCATCATTTACCACTTGTAAAGCTATTTCAGAAGAATAATATTTAGCCATCGCAGAAAATTTAGCGGATTCAGGATGTTTTATTTCTGAAAATTTAGCAGACTTATAAGCCAGCATACGGGAAGCATGGATCTTAACTACCATATCTGCAAGCATATGATTTATAGCTTGAAAGTTAATGACCTTTTTACCGAATTGCTCTCTTTGATAAGCATATTTAGCTGCTTCTAAATAAGCGCCTTGGGATAATCCAGTAGCCATTGATGCAATGAAAGGCCTGGAAGCATTAAGCGTTTTAATAGCATGTATAAAGCCATGGTTAGGAACTAAACCTATTAAATTTTCTTCAGGTACTTCACAATCCTCTAAGATGACCTGTCTGGTATGAGAACATCGAATGCCCAATTTATCCTCTAGCTTTCCAAAACTGAGGCCTTTGCTTCCTTTTTCAAGGATGAAAACAGATATCCCTCTGGAGCCTCTGCTTTTATTGGTAAGCGCAAATACGGTATATATATCGGCCATCCCTCCATTTGAAATCCATTGTTTTGTACCATTTATAATATATCGATCCCCTTTCTTTTCTGCTATAGTAGAGAGATGTGGCACATCAGAACCTGCATCCGGCTCTGATAGAGCAAAAGCAGCCAATTTGTCACCTGATACTATAGCTGGTATATATTTTTCTTTTTGTTCTTTTGTACCCCCTACTTCAATGGGAAGCACTCCCAATTTGTTCGCACAAAAAACAGTGGCCACACCCAAACAATATTGGCTGACCGCTTCTACCACAATAGCAGCCATCAGGCTTCCCATGCCCAGACCTCCATATTCAGAATCAAATAGAATACCAAAAAAATCTGCTTCTTTAAATTTTTTAAGAATTTCAGATGGAAATATCTCTTTTTCATCCATTTCTTTTCTTGCCGGAACAACCTGCTCTTTACAGATTTGATGAACCAGATCAATAATTTCATTTTCTTCTTGAGAAAGAACTAAATTAATTCCTACATTTTTATCCATATAACTTCCTTCATTGTAAAATAATTTTTCTTTAAAAAATTAAATATCAAACTTTAACTTAAAGACCAAAATTCAAAAAAATGTCCTATTGTCAACAATGTTAGAATATTTTTTGAAAAACTATGCTTTACAAGATATATCTATATTTGTATAGTGTTTTTAGATGTTTCTTTTCCGTCTTTATTTTTCTTTTTTTATCCTTTTCCACTTATCCGCTTGCTCTTGGGAAGGATTTAAAGAATCATTCAATGCATTCTATTCATGGGCTAAAGAGTGGCAAAAAGACCAGATCAAAAAAAGATATGGTGTTGATGATACCGAACCTGAAAAAATACCAGAATGGCAAGAAGAAATCAAAGAATATGAAGAAGTCATCGAAAAGAAGATATTAGCGGCGCATAAAATTGGTAATTTATATCAAAAAATAGGAGAGACCTATGCGCAGATGAACTCCTACGGGCTTTGCGTCAAAAATTTAGAAAAGGCTATTGAATATGACAAAATAAGCACAGACATTTTTTATACATTAGGCCTTTGTTACGGAAATATGGCAAGCAAAAATAATTGGGAATATAACTTATCTAAAAAAGCAGAAAAGAATTTTTTAAAATCTCTTCATTTAGATAATTCATATTACAAAGCTAAATTTCAATTAGGGATCATCTATTTATATGGATTTGGTAAAAATAATCCATATAGAGTCTTAAATAATTATATTATCCCTAAACAATTTGACTACAGAAATAAAGCCAGAAAATTATTATTAGAATATCAAAATGAACAAAAAAATGATCCCAGGTCATATTTTGCTCTGGCGAATCTATACAAACTCAAAAAAGAAAATGGAAAGGCATCTGATCAAATGAGAAATTTAATCTCTATGCTTAAAAAAGAACATCCTAAAAATTATCAAAACTTAAAAGAATATAAATCTGCTGTTAACAATTTGAATCTTCTGCAAAACACGAAGTAAAAAAATGGACCAAGATACACGTAAAAAGGAATCTGAATATCTTTTAGCAATGCATCTAAAAGGGATATTCTATAAAGAAAAAGTACAAGACTTGTTCCAAGAGTTAGACCAAAAAATAGATAGACTGGCAAAAATGCTCTTAAAAAAAGAGTTAAAAAAATTTCTGCAGCTAGCTCAAGAAACAAGAGAAAAACATGCTTCAATCGGTGCAGTCTTAATTGATATTTTTGATGAGAGATATCCTGCATTACTAAAAGAGATACATGATCCGCCAATGGTTTTATTTTGTAGAGGTAATATAGACCTGTTCTCAAAACTTAAAATATCTATTGTAGGTACCAGAAAACCAAGTCCATTAGGCATTCGCTGGGCAAATTTCATCACAGATCAATTAAGTAAAAAGAAAATGACTATTGTTTCCGGAATGGCAGAAGGAATAGATAGCACTTGTCATAGGGCTGCTTATATGGAAGAAGCCGGAACAATAGGAGTATTAGCGCATGGCCTTGACTGGGTTTATCCTAAATCAAATTACGATCTATTCTCTTTGGCGAAATCAGAGAAAAAACAAAATGTTCTATTGATCACAGAATATCCACTGAAAACCATGCCCAAAAGATATTATTTCCCTCAAAGGAATCGTATCATATCCGGCATTTCTGATTCACTCATTTTTATAGAAGGTGGCATTAAGAGTGGGGCCTTGATCACTTGCCGCTATGCGTTAGAACAAGGAAGAGAAGTATTTGCTCTAAAACATTCACTCCTTAAAAACAATGCAGGAGGAGAACGCTTAATTGAAGAAGGAGCGGTTAATTTAGCAGATCATTATAGGGTAAATATAAGCGATCAAATACAACATAAGACACTACTCAAAATGCTTAAACAAAAGAGAGCATTCTATTTAGGAAATAATCTATGGGCTAAATTTAATTACCAGGAAGAAACAAGTTGATCCAGACATCATTGAATGGTAAAGGATTTTCTTTTTTTATCTTGGTTTTTCGAGCCTGTGCGCCAACTTAAAAACATTTACATTTTTGTGTTGAGGCACAGGCTCATATGTGTACAAATTACAGCCTAACGGCATTGGTTTCTACACTTAGAAGAATGATCACTGAAAATCTTAAGCCTTCCTGCATAATCTTTGCTTAAGAAAATTATATAAATAAAGTGATTGTCAATTTAGAAAGTATTTCTATTGTGACTTTGATTTATGTATGCCTTATGAGAATCATACATTTTTAGGTTCTATTAGGTAAAAAAATGAAAATAGATTGGGGTAAGATGTATTGTGATTCCAAAACAAGAAAAACAGAGCATTATTAAGCAGCATGCAATCCATGTAAAAGATACTGGATCTACTGATATACAGGTAGCTATTTTAACCAAGAATATCGAAAGATTGCGCAAGCATTTTGACATGCACCGGAAAGATCACCATTCCAGACTTGGTTTACTTAAAATGGTGGGTAAACGTAGGCGATTGTTAGAATACCTAAGGGGAAAGAATTTTGAAAGATACCAAGCTTTGATCCAGGAGCTGGGATTAAGGAAGTAGTTCTTACTTTTTACTATTTTTAAATTTTTAAGATCATATTCATAATAAAGAGGTATTTATGCTATTTAAAGAGTCCATCAAAATTTTAGATGCAGATTATTCTTTTGAAACAGGCAAGTGGGCAAAGCAGGCAAATGGATCCGTCGTTCTAAAATGGAAGAATATAGTTCTATTGGGAAATGCAACAGCAAATAAATCTGCAAAAGAAGATACTGACTTTTTTCCTTTAACCGTCGATTACAGAGAAAAATTTTATTCTCGTGGTCAGTTCGCAGGGGGCTTTTTCAAAAGAGAAGGTAGACCTACAAATTTAGAAATTTTAACTTCCAGACTAACAGACAGGCCAATTAGGCCCCTTTTCCCTAAGAGTTTCATGAATGAGGTTCAGATATTTATTACTCTGTTAAGCGCAGATGAAGATCAAACATCTCAGGTACATTCCATTACCTGTGCCAGTGCCGCATTGATGGCATCCAATATTCCTTTTGATGGTCCTGTAGCCGGTGTTAGAGTAGGGCGTATTGCTGAAAAATTTATCCTTTTCCCTACTCAAAGTGAGCAAAAAATATCTGATCTAAATCTTTTATTAGCAGGCACTTCCAGGGCAGTTACCATGGTAGAAGGTTCCGCCAATCAACTAAGCAAAGAAGTGATGCTGGATGCTGTCAAATTTGGTCATGAAGAAATAAAGAAAATATGCGCTCTACAGGAGAAACTGCGTGATACCGTAAAAAAACCTTTCTTGAACGTTCCTGAAGTGGAAGAGAATGAATCTCTTAAAAAAGAAATACATGAAATGGCCCATGAGAAAATGCTGAAAGCAAATGAAAGTGGCGATAAAAAATTAAGACAAGAAAATATTGATTCTCTATGTGAAGAAGTACTTTCTACTTTAGAAGAAAAATATAATAAAGAAGAAATCGATGAGAAACAAATTAAAAAAGATATAAAAGAAGCATCCATATTCTTAGAGGAAATGGAAGTTGATATTGTTCGTAGTCAGATATTCAATAAAAGTATTCGGGCGGATGGACGTAAATTGGATGAAGTAAGGTCCATTGATATTGAATTTGAGGTATTGCCAAGCACGCATGGTTCCGCTCTTTTTACAAGGGGTGAAACACAGTCTCTCGGTGTGGTAACTCTTGGAACTGAAAATAATGCGCAGATCATTGATAATGTAGATGGAGACTACAAAGAATATTTCTATTTGCATTATAATTTCTTACCATATAGTGTTGGAGAAGTGAGACGTTATATGGGGCCAGGTAGAAGAGAAATTGGACATGGCAAGTTGGCTGAAAATGCACTGAGACCTGTAATTCCTTCGGTAGATGATTTTCCTTATGTGATCAGGGTGGTATCTGAAATATTAGAATCAAATGGTTCTTCTTCCATGGCTACAGTATGTTCTGCTTGTATTGCTTTAATGGAAGCAGGAGTACCCATTCAAAATGCAGTTGCCGGAATTGCAATGGGATTGATTACAGATGAAAATGGCAAATATGCTATTTTGTCTGATATTGCAGGCTTAGAAGATCATTTTGGAGATATGGACTTCAAGGTAGCCGCTACGAATGAAGGTATCACTGCTTTCCAGCTTGATACAAAGGTGCAGGGTATTAGTTATGAAATTATGGAAAAAGCCTTGGAACAGGCCGAGAAAGGTATTTTACATATCTTAGATAAAATGAATGAAAAAATAGATAAACCCAGAGAAAAAATATCTAAATTGGCTCCGGGAGTTATCACCTTCAAAATAGATAAGAGCAATATTGGCGAGTTAATTGGTCCGGGAGGAAGCAATATAAGGTCGATCATTGAAAAAACGAATGCAGAGGTCATTGTGAAAGATGATGGTACTGTCAATGTTTATGGAAAAGAACAGTCTTTTGCAGAAGAAGCGCAAGAGATCATTAAACTGCAATTTAAAGAAGCAAAAGTAGATGAGATATATGAAGGTAAAGTACAAAAAATAACGGAATATGGAGCCTTTGTAGAAATACTTCCTGGCAAGTCTGGTCTATGCCATATTTCTAAGGTATCTGATGAACACGTCAGAGACTTGGAAGATATTTTAAAAGTTGGTCAAACCGTAAAAGTCAAGGTAGTCGCGATTGACCGTCAGGGAAGACTGAATTTGTCCATAAAAGATGCTGTTGAATAAGCAATCATAAGTGAAAGCCTAAGAATTGCCAATATGCCATCTCAAAAGCAATTAAAAAAATTTACTCTGGATAATGGATTCAGGGTCGTATTGGAAAATGTTCCCTATAGAAATTCTATTTCAGTGGGGATTTGGATTCCTGTCGGTTCCAGATGCGAAAATAAGCTGGAAATGGGATATTCTCATTTTACAGAGCACATGCTATTTAAAGGAACAAAAAAGCGTACGTACCATGATATATCTTCTGAAATTGATCGTTTAGGAGGCTATATGAATGCCTCTACTTCTAAAGAAATCACTAATTATTATATTACCATAAGTTCAAAGTTTACGGATACCGCTCTTGACGTTTTGGCGGATATTTTTTATTCTTCTGTGATTCCTGTCAAAGAATTCAATGTAGAAAAAAAAGTCATTCTGGAGGAAATTAAAATGAGCAAGGATAACCCGGATGACCTTCTATTTGACTTTTTCTATGAAGATTCCTTTGGCGATACTCCAATGGGGCGTCCTATCGCAGGCACAACTGATTCTATTTCTGACTCTACCAGGGGAAGACTTTATGCTTATTATCAGGGGCAGTATGGTCCTGATGGGTCTGTCTTATCTCTGGCAGGGAATTTATGGGATTCTGAAAAAGAATATTCTGACTTAAAAAAGAACATCCAGAAAAAATTTAATCAAAAAGTTGATTTTAAAGGCAAGCCTTCTATATCTAAAGTAGAAAAAGAAAATTTGAATAAAAAAGGAAGTATCCAACATTATAATAAGGATCTGGAACAAATGTATTTTGTATTTGGTTTACCAGGTCTTTCTGCAAAGCAAGAGGATGATTCTTTTCTGGAAATTTTTACTTATATTATGGGTGGCACAATGTCCTCCAGATTATTTCGTAAATTAAGAGAAGAAAATGGATTATGCTATTCTGTGGCTACCTTTAATTCAAGATATGTGCATGAAGGCCTATGGGGTGTTTATTGCGGTACTTCCAAAGAAACTTTTTTAAAGGCATTTGGTCTGATGATGGAAGAATTAGAAAAAACAGTTCAAAATGGTATTACTCCTAAAGAATTAAATGAATCTAAGAGCGGTTTATCTGGATCCATTGAATTAGTAATGGAGTCTTTATTCAAAAAGGCTTCTTTTAATGCTAAGTCTCTGTTGCTTCATGACGAGCTAAGAAATTGGGAAAAGAGAGTAGAAGAGATCAATCAGGTAGAATTAGACTCTATTTCTGAGAAACTAAAGGCATTATGGGAAAAGAAACATTATATACTTACCAGTTTGGGAAATTCTGGATCGAATGGTATGGTTCAAAAACTAAAAGAAAGCTATTCTGTTCCTTTTCTAAACTAAATGGAGATAGTCGATAGAATCGTAGAGATTGTATGGGGACCTTATCTCATTATATTACTTTTGGGCGTAGGGACTTTTTTGTCTTTTCGTCTTCTGTTTATACAAATAAGACATCTATTTTCAGGCTTTTTCATTGCACTTGGTTTTGACTCATTTAAGCTAGACGAACATTCTGTAAGATCAAAAAAAGGAGATATATCTCCCTTTCAAGCATTATCGACTGCTCTAAGCGCGACTATTGGAATAGGAAATATTATTGGAGTAGCCGGTGCCATATTAATAGGTGGTCCGGGAGCATTATTCTGGATGTGGGTAACCGCCATTTTGGGAATGGCCACAAAATATTCTGAGGCAGTACTTGCCATATCCTATAGAGAGTCTACTCCCACTGGTTTTGCGGGAGGCCCCATGTATTATATTGAAAAAGGCCTTAATTGGCGTTGGATGGGAATTTTCTTTGCAGTGGCTGTTTTATTTGCATCACTTGGTATTGGAAATATGGTACAGGCAAATGCAGCGGCAGGTGAGCTATATGCGAGTGATTTGAACATTCCAAGAGAGGTGACTGCATTCATTATTTCTTTAATTACTGGTCTTGTGATCATTGGGGGTATTAAGAGAATTGGTAAAGTAACTAGTTTTATTGTACCCTTTATGGCCATTTTATATTTTGCAGGATGCTTCTACATATTGGTAACCAATTCAGAAATGATCCCGAAGGCTTTTGGAATTATCTTTAAATATGCCTTTGAGCCTTTACCTGTAGTGGCAGGTACAGCAGGTGGATTTTTATTGATCTGCATTCGTACCGGCGTACAAAGAGGTTTATTCTCAAATGAGGCAGGTTTAGGGTCTGCGCCAATGGCAGATGCATCTTCCAGGGTGGATTATGCTGTTAAACAGGGAATGGTATCTATGCTGGGGCCATTTATAGATACGATCATTATTTGCACTCTTACAGGATTGGTCATTATTATTGGGTTAGAAAGCAATGGTGTGGAAATATTGTATAAGAGTGTCTCAAGTAAACCCGCTCATGTAATGGAAAAATTTATTCAATTGCGGCAGAATATTGGGGTAGAAACGAATATATGGACGGCGATTGTAAATCATCTTGGTGGCGATGCTTCTTATTTAAAAGATGTGCTTACTTCATCCATATTTCAGAATTTTCTGGGTACGGCTGGAGGGCAAATTGTAAAGTATACCATTTTTTTTTTCTCGATTACAACCATAATCGGTTGGTTTCACTATAGCGACAGGGCCATTTTATATCTTTGGGGTGGTAAATATTCTTCTATTTATAAAGTACTGTGGATATCTCTTACTTTTTGGGGAGCCTATACAGATGACATTGTATTGATATGGAAATTTTCAGACATCTTCAATGGATTGATGGCAATACCCAATTTAGTGGCTTTATTGCTCCTATCTCCTCAGGTAGTGAAGTATACGAAAGATTTTTTTCAAAAATTTCCTCATAAACACGATCTGGCAGTCTATTTTTATTTGATGATTTTAAAAATATTACCTAAGCGTATATTATCCAAACTATTCGGCTATATAGCAAGGTGGAATGCTCCTAAATTTGTTATGATTCCTATTCTGGTTACTTTTGCCAAGATATTTAAAGTAAATGTACAGGAAGCGGAATTAGAATTAAAAGACTATAAATCATTGAATAATTTTTTCATCCGTACTCTAAAAAATGAGGCAAGGGTCATTGAATCAGAAGATAAGGTAATTGTGTCTCCTGTAGATGGAACCATCTTGAATTTTGGCAGAATTCAAAAAGGAACCATCATCCAAGCCAAAGGCATTGAATTTTCTTTGAAAGATATATTAGGCAACCATAAATATTATGAAAAATTTTTAGATGGTTCCTGGATAACATTATATCTATCCCCTAAGGATTATCATAGAATACATTATCCTGTTTCAGGAGAGTTGGTGGGTTATTCTTATAGGCCAGGTAGATTATTTCCTGTAAATCGATTGGCTGTAAATATGATCAAAAAATTATTTTCTAGAAATGAAAGATTGGTCACTTATGTAAAAACAGAGAAAGGTTTAATTGCCCTCATCAAAATAGGCGCCACAAATGTAGGTAAAATTAAAGTGAGTTATGACAAAATACTAAGTACAAATAATTGGGTGAGATCGGATAAAGACCATGAATATACAGAAAAGATTCCAGTCATAAAAGGAGAAGAATTGGGTAGATTTGAAATGGGGTCTACCGTCATTTTATTACTGGAAAACAATTGTGGAGAATTATTAGATTTTGAAGAAAAGCAATCTATTCTATATGGCCAGTCAATTGGAATCTTAAAATGAATATTAATCTGCCAGGCATCAACAAGGTGTATATCGAAAAAAGTGTGAATGGATCTGATATGGTGAATAATATCAGAAAGAATTTTAAAAAATATGATCTTTATAAAGATACGGATATTGAAGTAGTAGAAGATCATAAGAAAGTCATTCATAAATACCAGGGACGTCTGGAAGGAATACACGAGGCTAAAGATATTTTATTGGTACATTCTTATAAAGGCAAATTTATTCATGCATGTCCTGGGTCAGATGGGATGACATGCTGTAATTATTTTGTGATCAATTTTGGAGCCAATTGTTCATTTGACTGTTCCTATTGCTATTTACAAACTTATCTAAATAATCCGTTATTAACCTTATTCGCCAATGTAGAAGACCTTATTCAAGAAGTAGAGCATAAGGTAAAAAAGCATCCTCATATAAAATGGAGAATCGGTACAGGGGAATATACAGATTCTTTGGCTTTGGATCATTTAACTGAATTGAATAGGACTCTTGTCCCTTTTTTTGCGGGTCTTCCCAATGCTGTTTTAGAGTTGAAGAGCAAATCCAATAATATAAACAATCTACTCGATCTTGAACATAATAAAAATACTGTAGTTAGCTGGACGGTGAATCCTCTCTTTGTCACAGAAACGATAGAAAAACTTACTTCTTCGTTGGAGGATCGCCTGGAGTCCGCCAAAAAAGTGATTGAAAAAGGATATCCAGTTGGTTTTCATATTGATCCAGTCATAAGATATACTGACTGGGAAAAAGATTATAAGGAATTGATCGATATGATCTTTGATCATATACCTTCAAATTCCATACGCTGGATATCCATTGGTTCTTTTCGCTATTCTACAGGGATGAAAGATATTCTGCGTTCCAGAGAAAGCAAATCAATTCTTTTGCAGGCAGAAATGTTTCCGGGTATGGATAAAAAAACCCGTTACTTTGCTCCTCAAAGGGCTGAAATGTATTGCAAGATCAAACAGTGGATCGAAAAAAGAGATAAAAAGACCTTTACTTATTTATGCATGGAAACAAAAAATATGTGGGAAAAAGTATTTGGATTTGTCCCCCAGAATCCAAAAGAATTTGAAAATATACTGAATGTCTCTTTATCTACTAAATAAGGTCTATTTACTCTTTCTTTTGACCAGTTGATCTCAAGATCATTGTTATTGTTCTTCTTTCTAATGCTGGTTTTTTCTCTAGAATACTGTCTTCCGCCAAAGCTTTATAAAATTCATCCATTTTTTCCATACCTAGTTCCGTATGTGCCATTTCTCTACCTCTAAACCGCATAGAGACCTTAACATTGTCACCTACATGAAGAAAATTTTTGGCCATAGAGCATTTACGATCAAAATCACCTGTATCTATTTTAGGACTCATTTTGATTTCCTTTAAATGAATTGTCTTTTGCTTTTTTTTCTTTTCTTTCTTGGCTCTCTCAAATTTGAACTTTCCATAGTCTATGATCTTAACAACGGGAACTTGGTCTTTGACAATTTCGACTAAGTCTTCATCTTGACTTCTTGCCTTTTCAAGGGCTTGCTCTAGAGTAACTACCTCTGTGCCATTTTCTGAAACCAGACGAACCTTTTCTGCTACAATTTCTTTATTTATACGATTTCTTTTAATGAATCTTTTTTTAAAAAATTTACTCTTACCTTTATACATTTAGTCTTGAATACTATAAAATAATCCTTTTGATATATTGGCAAGTTTTTTATGAATGTTTTTTATTTTTTTATGACTTCCCGCCCCTACAACTTTGGAGCTTAAAACCTACGTGTTTTGGATGAAAATTTTTAAAAAACATGCTAATATCAAAAATTGCTTCTATATTTTTACTTAAAATGAAAAATATCCTCTTATTCCTTTAAAATATACTTTTGAAATTTTTTAAAAGTTCCGATACGCTATATTATGATAAGATCTTTATGGACGGCTGCAACGGGAATGATTTCTCAACAATATCAGATTGATACAATATCAAATAATTTGGCAAATGTAAATACCTATGGTTTTAAGAAAAACAGAGTCGATTTTGAAGACCTGATCTACCAACATCATCATTTAGCCGGAACACCTGCCACTTCTGTTTCAGAAATACCAGTAGGAGTAAATGTAGGGCATGGAGTAAGACCCTCTTCTACCCCCAAGATATTTGAAATGGGATCACTCCAATCCACAGGCAGGAAATTGGATATGGCAGTGAGCAATAGTATTGGTTTTTTTAAGATACAAACACCGGATGGTAGTTTTGGTTACACAAGAGATGGTTCTTTCAAAATAGATAGTAACAGACAAGTCTTAACCAGTAATGGCCATCTTTTGGAACCACCCTTGATACTTCCGGATAATGGCATTTTAGACACTCTGACCATTTCTGAACAAGGAGAAGTCACCATTAATCTAGGGGATGAAAATACTCCTACTATAATTGGTCAGGTAGAACTATATAGATTTTTGAATTCTGCTGGCCTAAAGGCAATCGGTAAAAATTTATTTAAAGAAACCCCTGCTTCAGGACCTGAAATTCCTGGAACTCCTGGACTGGATGGTTTTGGTTCTATACAGCAAGGTTTTTTAGAAATGAGCAATGTACATCTAGCCAATGAAATGGTGAATATGATCGTAGCTCAAAGAGCCTATGAATCTAACTCAAAATCTATACAGACTTCAGATTCTATGCTTGCCACAGCCATACAGCTAAAAAGGTAGAGTAAAATGAGATATACTTTACTGACTTGTTTTTTGATAAGTGGTTTTTCTCTTATATGCACAGGCATTCAATCCATCCCTAAACAGGAAAATAGATCGAAATTACCATTAGAGATCAAATTAAAAGAAAGAGTAAGTGTAAATAACGCTCAGGTATGCCTTTCTAATATCATTGAATTTGATTCTATTTCTACCAATGCAATAAAAAAAAAATTGGTTGGAAAATGTTTAGAAAAGACCCCCCTAAAACCAAAAATATATTCAAAAGAAAGAATTAAACAATTTTTGTTTGAAGCAGAGATTTATCCTCAAAAAATTACAGGAAAGAAAGTGACCGTATTTCCTGTTTTAAAGAGAATTCCTTATTCTGTAATCCTGGATTTTCTAAATAGAAATACAACAAAAAAAAAGGGGACATGGTCTTTTTCAAATGAAAAAAGGGTTCAGAAAGGGATATTGGTGCCTGAAAAGGCAAATATTTTCTTTGAACTGGATACGATGAATAAAAAGATATTTGTAAAGGCTAAAAAGTCGGATAAAAAAGAAGATCCATCCCTATCGGATCAATTTGAAAATGTAAAATGGATCCAATTTGCGGATATATCTTTAATAGAAACAAAATATGATCCTAAAGTGGAAAATGAATTTGATCATGATCAAAAAGATATTAGAAAGGAATATGATATTGAAAGAGGCCAGGATATATCTATTATTCTTGAGGAAAATTTTATTCGTATCAAATTAACCGGGAAGACTCTTCAACCTGGCAAAATTGGAAACAAGATAAGGGTATGGTCTAATAAACTCAAACGAAACTTTAACGCTATATTGGTACGTCCCAATGAGGCAGAAATTATAAATAATGATCTCTAGATATACTATCATATTTTGTGGATTCGTTCTGTTTTTTACTTATTTTGCAAGAGGGCAGGTAAGTCTATGGCAGGATAGAAATATTTATGGAAATAATTTACAGGCAGGTCAATTGATAGAAGTAAAGGTAGATGAAAACTTTGTAATAAACATAAATTCTAAATGGGATACATCTAAGAAAATAGACCTTCAATTATTGCCCGATACTAAGAATTTTAATTTTTTATTTCCGTCACAACAAAATAAAAACAGCAATAGAAATACGAATGTACAATTCCAAATCAGAGACAGTTATCATTTTTCCATTCAAGCCGTTGTTGGGCAACCTGGCGCCGGGACGTCTTTATATTCATTGCAGGCGCGTAAAGATATTGTTGTGGATAGAAAGCCTGCTAGTATTTTGTTATCCGGATTGATCCATCCAAAATATGTAAAAAACGATCAGGTTTCTTCTAAACATATAGCTAATTTAAGATTAAATGTAATTGCAGAACCTCCACCTGAAAGAGATACTTCTATTGCTTTAAAGCCTCCAGAACCAGAGGAAATAGAGGATCCAGAGAATCCTCCTCCTTCCAAAGCAGAATTAAGCGAGCAGGAAAAACAAGATATACTACTAAGGCATTTACAAGAAATTATAGAGGCATTGAGATGAAACAGTCAATATTTATTTTGGCTATACTTTTTTTGAATGGAATAGCTTATTCACTTACCTTGCCTATTAAGGAATTAGTAAGAGTAGGTTCTATGCGCGAAAACCAATTATCTGGCTATGGCCTGGTAGTTGGATTATCACAAAGTGGGGATAGCCGAAGTTTTTTAGCCCATGAAACTTTAAAGAAAGTATTATCCTTTCAGGGTATCCGTACGAATGAAAGCCAGTTTAGAAGCAAAAATATTGCTGCCGTGATCGTAACCAGTAAAATTCCTCCCATTGCCAGAATAGGGAATCCAATTGATATCTGGGTATCCTCGATCGGAGATGCCAAGTCTTTAGAGGGGGGGTATCTTTTGCAAACTCCTCTAAGCGGTGCCGATGGAAACATATATGCCGCAGCACAGGGTAGTATAAGCGTGAGTAGTGCGAATAGCAGATCACGTTCTTATGGTGGTAGAGGAAATAATACAGTACATTTAATTAATGGGGCGATCATGGAAAAAGAAGTTCTGCAACCCATTGTGTCTGAGGGAGATGAAGATAGCAATGGGATACTTAAATTGAATTTGATTCATTTCGATATTAATACCGCCCAAAATATTACTTTAGAGATAAATAAGGTATTTACGGATGCTGCCAGTTTAACAAATTATGGTACAGTTCTGGTTAAGATACCTTTGAACCAAGATAAAATAAGTTTCTTAACAGAAATCTTTAAAATACCAGTTCAGGTAGAAAGCAGAGCAAGGGTAGTGATAGACCCCCGTAGTGGATTGATCGTAATGGGAGGGAATGTTGGTCTATCGCCCGTAGCCGTAAGTAAAAATGGATTGAATATCAGAGTAAGTGGTAGTGATCCGTTTAATTTTTTAGATTCTGTAGAAGATGAAGAAAAGAAAAAGGAAAGTTTACTTTATTTGGAAGAAACACCCACAGTGTCTCAATTGGTGAATATGCTAAATCGTCTACAGCTTTCTCCTAAAGAAATTATTGATATTATAAAGGCGCTTCACTCCACCGGGGCATTGCATGCAGAATTAATTATTATATAAAATTTATGGAAACAAGACATTTAGATCCTTTTTTATATCGTTCCAATACAGAGTTGAACAAGTTGAATAGGTATAACACATCTAAAATTAAAAAGCAAGATTCAAATATCAATTCATTTCAAGAAACACTTCAAAAAAAAATTCATGGAATGAAGGGAGACTCTACACTAAAAGAAAGTCACTCTTCCTCTGTTTTAAATCAAATTCCTGATAAAGAGACTATTTTAAAACATGTAGGAAACCATAAGGATCGTCTAAAGTTGTACGAGGCGGCTAAAGAATTTGAATCTTTTTTCGTTGAGAAAATGTTTCGGGAAATGCAAAAAAATCTACCTAAAACAGGTCTATTTCATGGCGGTTATGCTGAAGAGATATTTGAAGAAATGCTTTTGACAGAAAGAGTCCGGAATGTTTCGAAACATACTCATTATGGATTGGCTGAAATGATCTATAAGCAATTACAATCCATCTAACTGGAAGATCATTTTCTTATATTCATCATTAACCTAAAGAGTTCTTCTGAAAGAAGAAAATGCTTAAGCAAATGAAGATCATATAAAAGAATTTAGAGATTTTAAAATATACCGCTTCATAAAGTATGCCTTCAGTGATATTCACTGCCTAAGGTAGGCAACTATACGCATATCAAACCCAAGTAGGTAAATCTTATAAAAAAGGCACTTAAAGAGAGAATGTAAAATACAAACTTCTTTAATGCCTTCAATAGATTTACTATTTTTCTACTTTTTCAAATATAATAGTTTGCCCGGATAGTGGTTGATACACAAAAGCAGTCATAAGCAAGACTAATATACCCCACATTACAAAAAATATGTTATTTTGTGCGGGAATAATAAACTTTACTGACCATCCTTCATTATTATGGTTTTCTATACAGGAATTCAATCGGTTTTTTGGTGAATTAAAGAAAGACATAATGTCACCACAATAAGGCACATTGACCACTTTATTTCTTTTCATAAGTTTCTCTCCATAGCTTTTTTAATAAGGGAGTACTAATAAAAGTAATCTTTAAGCTAACAAGTTAAGCAAGAAAAGGCTTACCTTTACCCATCGTACTCCTAGTAAATACTACCAATGAAATATTTATTGAGAAAGGCAAAGATAGCCCTTTATCATTGGTAATATTGATGAGGGTACGAATCCTCTTTAATAGAGTTTCTAGTTTTTTAAGAAACAAAATGTCAATCATTTATTACTTGACACACAAGCAATTCTGGTATCTATACACAATAATGAACTAGAGAAGAAATCATGCAGAAAGAGAGATCAAGCTATTTTATTAAATTTTTAACTGCTATTTAGCTTTTTAATTTCTATTAAAACTTTTTTTAAATAAGGTAGAGCGTTTACATCTTTACTTTTAAAATACTTTATAGTATATTGATTAGGTTTGCTAACTATTTTTTGAAAAAAAATTAAAAAAATGCAAAAAAAAATTAACTGGGTTTGATATGCGTATAGTTGCCGAAAGGTAAAGGTTTCTACAAAATAATAAAAAATTTTACAATAACCAATGACATATCTTACACTACTTGTTAGATCCCCAGGGTAGGGGCCATGATTTCAGGTAGGAGGAAGGTGAGGGAACCGAACCGAACGACTACCTGAAATTTTCTGGACTGAATAAAGCAGTTTATCCCTAAGTCTATTTTAGAAATAAATTATCAAGGATTGAAATATGAAAAATAATGAACAAGAAATTTCAATTATACAGGAAAATCTGAAAGGAATAAAAAATCATATAATACGCAAGAGAGCATTATTCCTGATAAGAGCCTTACAATCGGGCAATGTTAAATTAACCTCTGACAAATTTGGTCATGCCCGACAAACATATTATTTCTGGATCAGAAGATTGAGAAAGACAAAGTATAATATGGAGGCACTTTTAGACATATCTAGAAAACCTAAAAGTAATTCAAAGTCTATAGACCAGAGCGTCATTGATCTGGCTATCCAAGTCAGAAAGGATAACTATAATGCAGGTGCTAAATTGACAACCCTATTATTAAAAAGGGATCATGGAATTGAGATACATGCTTCCACATTAGGATATATCTTCAGGCGCAAGAATATTTCCCAACAATATAGAATACCTCGAAAAAACAGCCATACAAAGCGTTATGCCCTTCAGGAGCCATTAGAGGTTTTCATAAATCTCGATTCCCTACCGCATACAAAGCGTTATGCCCTTCAGGAGCCATTAGAGAGGGTTCAGACGGATACTGTGAACCTTGGGATAGTAGATAACAACGGGCATTCTGTGAAGGCCTATCCAGTTATAGATGATTGTTCACGAACTGTGGTGGTACACATAGCTGATGAACATAGTAACTATGAAGCTACCAATGGGATCAAAAAATTTGTGGAAAAATTTGAGATGCCACAAAAAATACAAACAGATAATGGAGTCGAGTTTACTTCTAAATATGTTTCCCAAGAGAATCCCAGGAGAAAAAAAAAGTCTGTGATCAGTGGCTTTGAAGAATATTTAAGAGAAGCAGGTATTGAGCATAAATTGATCCGTCCAGGAACGCCAGAGCTGAATGGTAAAGTAGAGCGTTTCAATCAAACCTTGAAGAGAGCCCTTGAAGGTAAAATTAAAAATGGAATGAGTATTATTGAGATTCAGACTATCGTAGATAACTTTGTGAATTGGTATAATAAGATCCGCCCGCACTCTTCATTAAATAACTTGACGCCATATCAAAGGTTCCATCGGAATAGAATGACTAAAATAGCTTCTTAATGTGTAAGATATGTCATTGGTTTCTACAAATAATAAAAAATTTTTGCTTGATTTTTTAGGCCTATTTATGAATATAGCCTGTATTGGTGGCTATCATGAAGAAATTTTCTCTATATCTTAGTATTATTCTAATGAGTTTCACATTAGGGGTTTTTTTTAGCGGAAAAATTTTTGACCTATATTTCGAAATACAGAGTAGATTGATCCAAAATAAATTAGAAGAAAAAAATGTATTTGATTTGGATATGAAAACCTGTCGAAACAAAACATGGAATCCTTCTAAAGAAAAAGGAAAATCCGTTTTAATGTATTTTTGGGCTTCCTGGTGTTCCCCTTGTTTAGATTCTTTGTTGACTTTAAATGAATTATACAAAAAAAATAAAAAAAGAAAAGACTTTAAAATGGTGGGCATAAATTTAGACGAGAATAAAAAAGACTACCGAAGGGTAAACAAAGTATATAAACTAAAATGGCTTCAGGTATGTGATGCTTTTCAAGGCTTTGACATGGAGTTGGTAAAAAGGCTTGGTATAAGCCACATCCCTTTTATGGTCAATGTGGATTACAGATTTAATCCGCCAGATCAAACAATTTATTCACTAACGGAGCTGCAAAAAAAAGGACAGCTTAGAAAAATTGTAGAGGAACTTTTAAAGAGATGATCATTTAGCAGAAAAATAAAATAGATAAAAATTTTTCAGGAGATATTATGAGCACAAAAGAAAAGACAGTCATGAAAAAAGAGTCAGATGTAAAAGAGGAACAGTTAGAAAAACAGGGTAAAAAATTTCATCCTGAAATGACAGCAGAAGAAGCACTAGGGCTTCACCCTGAGGCGGGGATGGTACTTGCAAGTTATCACCTGGGAGGATGTTCCCACTGCGGGATTAGCGGAGAACATAAATTAGTGGATATTTGTCATGGATATGGTGTTCCTTTAGATGCCTTACTTGATTCTTTAAATTCTCTTTTGGAAGATTAAAATAAACTTTAAAAGATATATATTAATAAAAAATGAATTGACCCATTTTCTTCAGAAGAGGGTCTTTTATATTCCACTTATTTTTATCCTTTTTGCTTCTCTTCTTTTTTCACTTGAAAAATTTTATTTCTATCCTTCTTATCAGGATCATTCTACAGATCAATTGCTTTTTGATTTTAAAAATAAACTAGAGGAAGATCATAAAAATATAAAACTACAGATCAAATCGGGTAGTTTGTCTCTGAAATATTTTTCTCTTAACAATTCAGACGCGATAATAAAAAGAATGAAAAAGAATTTCAAATTTATAAAAAGCTTTCTTATTGTAGATCATGAGGGGAATACCGTTTTTTCAAGTGTGCAAGGCTTATCTATTCCAAAGTTGTATCATCCTAAATCGAATGCATCTAAAAATTTAAAAGATCAATTCTTTTTGAAAGAAAATAAGTTGTTTGGATTTTATCCTATTCGATCCTCAAAAGAAAGGAAACTCAGTGGGTTTGCTCTTTTTGGATGGGACATAGGCGTTTTGAGCAAAAATGAGAATCTTCTATTAGCCGATCTTTCTAAGGAGAGCATATTGAGCCTTCCCGCGGATATTCTAAGCCTATCTGAAAAAAAAAAAATAGCAGCGACCTTTGATCAAAAAGATCCTTCTAAAATAAAACGAAGTGATCACAAAATAAACAACAATCAATGGGAAATCAAATATAATTATTGGAAAGATAAAAATCTATATATAGTCACTTATTACAAATCAGCTGTATTTACCGATCTTTTTAGTTTTTATATTTTACTTATTTCTATATTTTTGCTCTTACCCTGTATGAATAATAGGTTGAGTTCCAGGGAAACTAAATTGGATGTTCTTCTGAAGCAGCAAGAATATATCTTTAAATATCTTAATCATACTGGTTATTCATTAGATCGTATTGCAGAAATTTATGATCCAAAGAAATCGATTTTAGTCGAAAAAGTTGCTATGAAGTTAGTTACCATAAACGATGAATCATCAAATAGTAAAGAAAAAGATATGGAAGAAACGATCCAAAAATTAAGTAAAAGATCCTTTACTCCTGAGACCGCAAGGCTGCTCCAGGAAATTGGCACCTCCAGAAACAAAAAAGATTAATGTCACTTTTTTGTGTATTTGAAGGCATAGACGGTAGCGGCAAGACAAACCTGATTCAATCACTGTATAATAAAATAAATCAAACCCACCCCTGTAAATCTTTTTATGAACCAACCCGAAAGAGTAAATGGGGTCTGCAATTCAGAGAATTAATGAAAAATGAAACAGAAATTTCAGAGGAGATGAATCTCAAAATGCTCTCACTATGTAAAAAAGACAGGTATTATGATCTTAAAAAAAATATAATTCCTGCTCTGCAAAAAGGATATGTTGTCTTTCTGGATCGCTATTATTTTTCGACAGCCGCATACCAAGGTAGGGAAATCTCTGAGGTAGAAAAAATTCTAATGGATCATATAAATGATCCCAAAATGTTAGATCCCGATCTATTGATCTATACAGATATTACTCCAGAGATAGCTTTAAGCCGTATTCAGGATAGAAATGATCCGAAATATATATTCGAAAATTTAAAGACTTTAAAAAGAGTATATCGAAATTATAACCATATTTTCAAACATAGGAGTAAATTGTCCATTCAATGCCCTTTCTTTTCTGTAAATGGGAATAAAAGTAAAGAAGAAATGTTATCTGCCGTTTCAAAAAAAATATTCCATCATTTAGGTAAATGAATCCATCTCAAGTAACAAAAATATTGATCATCCGTTTTAGCTCTATGGGTGATATTATATTAACCACCCCCTGTGTAGCCCTGATCAGAAAACACTTTCCAAATGCAGAAATCACCTATGCTACTAAGTCAGTTTTTGCAGAATTATTATTTCAAAATCCCAATATAGATCGATTGGTTGTGTATCAGAATCAGACTCTAAGAGAACTGGCCAGGTCTATACAGCCTTCTACGGAACAATATTTTGATCTGGTAATTGATCTGGACAATAAATTGCGTTCTCGTTTGTTGAATTATTATATTAAAAAGAAAAGATGTCTTCGATATAAAAAACCTTATTTGAAAAGATGGATGCTGGTCTATTTTAAGATCAATTTTTTTCGTAAAATCTTGTCCGTAGCATGGCAGTATATGGATACTCTGAAATATTTAGGAATCCAACCAGAATTCATTAAGCCGCAAGTTGCTATACGAAAACCCAATATATTTGAGCTATTGAACAAAAAACATGATCTTAGTAAAAATATTCTCATTTCATTTGCCCCAGGTGCTAAATGGTTTACTAAAAGATGGCCTTTGGATAAATTCATACAGGTAAGTGAACATCTTCTTAACGAATCAAAAGTGGTAATATGTTTTTTAGGGGGGGGGGATGAAATACAGATGAAAGAAAAAATTGATAGAAAATATATGCCGGCTTTAAGAAAGAGGAAGGGCAAAGTATATAATCTAATTGGTAAATTGAGTCTACAGGAAACTTCTTTTATCATTTCAAAGTCAAAAATAATGCTTACCAATGACAGTGGTTTGATGCATATTGCTTCTGCCTTTGAAGTCAAGATAATCGCTCTTTTTTTAAGTACGGTGGCTGAATTTGGTTTTATGCCTTTTGGCAAAGAAAGTCAAAAAAAAGTGATCAGTTATTCTTTAAGCTGTAAACCATGTGATCATAAAGGGCTCAATGAATGCCCTAAACAAAATTTCAAATGCGCAGAGATGATCACCCCCAAAGAAGTAATAAAAGAAATAATACAGTTCTTGTAGAAATTTTTTCAGAATCTATGATTCATTGTACCGGTTTTATTTTATTTTTTGCATGATCATAAACTAAATTATTTAGAGCAGAATCATTGTAAGTGCTAATTTATGATCATTATAAAAAGCTGTAGAAAGAAAGCATTCCTGCAGTAATGCCCCATATTTGTGCTTGATTCTTTTCACAAATAATTCAAAGAGCATTTTCTGGCCAGTAATGGAAGAAACTTTGAATATCGATTTTCTTTTTCCCAGGCAAGGAACTGAATTGTTTTTTTTGCCCTGGTGATTCCAACATAAAATAATCTAACTTCTTCATCAAAATCACCCCAGCGATGAGGGATCATATTATTTGCGATTCCAAATATTAAAACATGATCAAATTCTAAACCTTTTACAGAATGAATGGTAAATACCTCGAAATGATGAGGCACATATTTACTTATCAACTCTTTCATATAATTTGTTCTAACCAGAATAACCAATTGTCGATCAGGACTCTGGCCAAGATTCCATTCAATGATCCTATTGGAATAATACTTTATGTCTTTGTTATCAGGCAGAACATGGCATATAGGCTTTTTACCTGAACCATAATGGGGAATTAATTTTTTAGAGACAAATTCTTTAGATAAATTCTTGATCATTATATTTCCCAGGCGAACGATATTTTTCTGGCTTCTAAAGTTTTTGGTTAAAAATAATCTTTTGGATCTTTCAAAATGCTTTTGAAATTGAAGAGTGATCGAAACGTCTGCGCCTCTGAATTTATAAATAGATTGCCAGTCATCACCTACCACAAATAAACGATCTGCATTTAGTGATTTTATAAATTTTAACTGCATAGGAGATGTATCTTGAAATTCATCTACAAAGACTACGTTATAAGGCTTGGATATGATCCTTTCCTGGCACATATTTGTTGCCTCTATGATCAAGTCTTCAAAATCATATAGTCCCCTTTCTTTTTTATATTTTTTATACTCCTGATGAAGAAGTTGAACCCTTTCCTGATGATTTGCTTCTCCATAAAATAAGAATTCTAAAGGGATATAAGAAAGGTCATTGAATTTATTTTGAACAATTTCTTTATAGATATGAAAATGATCGGTTATAATATTGATGGGTCTATTATAAGTTTCTTTTATTAATTTATAGGCCAATGAATGCATTGTTCCCACAAAACCAATACTTTTTGTATCTGTTCCCAGTCTTTCTTGCATTTCATTGGCGGCTTTTTTGGAAAAAGTAATTAGGCATATCTTTTCTGGGTTAGAATATACTTTTATGCAATTTTTAACTGTCTGTATTAATGTGGTGGTTTTCCCTGAGCCTGCCCCTGCAATGAGTTGGATTGTATTATACTTATTTGTATTCCATAAAAAGTCTGTCACTTTTGATTGTTCTTTGGTCATATTATATAAATTGCTTTAGCCTTAGAAAACCAGGCAAAAAAGATAGGATTAAAGAGAGTAGGGCATTAGACAAATAATTTTTTCGATGTATAGAGGAAAGGTTTTTTTATAGATACTATTGTATTTTGATCATATTAAATAACTTGACTCTACATTTGACTATAAAATAAAGAAAAATGTCAGGTACAAAAATTTTTCGCAGAGGTAGTAAAAATGTCAGTAAAGAAATATGATTATGTCGTTATTGGATCAGGTCCGGGAGGATATGTTTCTGCAATAAGAGCTTCTCAGCTTGGTCTAAAAACTCTTGTACTTGAAAAAGAAAAAGTAGGGGGTATATGTCTTAATTGGGGTTGTATCCCAACGAAAGCATTGCTGGAATCTGCTCATTTCTATGCAAAAACCTCCGAAATATCCCTTGGAATTGAATTCAAAGGGAAAATAACTCCTAAATTAGATCAAATTGTAGATCGTTCCAGAAAGATTGCAGAGCAGCTTTCCGGAGGCGTGGATCATTTATTGAAAAAATATAAAGTTGAATGCATCAAGGGAAGAGGGTATATTTCAGATCCCCATCATGTAAAAATTTTTGATAGTAAAAACAAACTTATCCAAGAGGTAGAAGCAAAATATATCTGTATTGCAACAGGAGCGCGAGCCAAAGAACTACCCAATATGAAATTTTCTAAAAATATAGTAAGCTATAAAGAAGCAATGCTATTAAAAAATATGCCTAAAAATCTTTTGGTAATAGGGGCGGGGGCCATTGGTTGTGAATTTTCCGATTTTTTTGCTTGCCTGGGTTCAAAAGTTACCATGGCAGAGGCAGCCGAGCATATACTTCCCGCAGAAGAAAGTTTTTTGGCGATCGAATTAAAGAAATCTCTTGAGAAAAAGGGTATTCTTATATACGAAAAAGCAAATGTCATAAAATTAGTCGAAAAAGCAGGAACCATTAAGGCTACTATTCAACACGGGAAAGATAAAAAAAATATGTCTTTTGACAAGGTATTATTAGCAGTTGGCATAAAAGCCAATATAGAAAATATTGGTTTAGAGAATGTAGATGCGACAGTTGAAAATGGTCGGATAAAAACCAATTCTTTTAGGATGGTTGAAAATCATTCTAATATATTTGCCATTGGTGATGTCGCCTCAGGTAAGCAATTAGCTCATAAAGCTTCCAAAGAAGGTGTTATTGTAGCTGAAAAAGCGGCTGGTAAAAATCCACAGCCTCTGGAGGATAGCAATGTTCCTTCTTGCATATACACTTCGCCTCAGGTTGCTTCTATTGGTTTTACTGCTGATCAGTTAAAGTCCCAAAGTATTCCTTATAAAGAGGGTAACTTTCCTTTCATTGCATCCGGAAAGGCTCTTGCATTGGGAGATACCACTGGTTTTATTAAAACATACGTACATAAAACAACAGGGGAAATATTAGGGGCGCATTTTGTGGGGGAAGATGTTACGGAATTGATCTCTAATATTTCGCTGGCCCGCGCAGGAGAGCTTACTTCAGATGAAATATCGAATACCGTTTTCCCGCATCCCACCCTGGCAGAGACAGTATTTGAAAGCGTTGAACAGGCATTGGATAAAAGTGTAAATTACTAGACTTTTAAATGAAGCTGCTTCATATAATGTTCTGCTGCTTGTTGTTCTGCCTTCTTTTTGCTTTTTGCGGTCGCGCTGGATAATTGTTTTCCTTCTATCAAAAGGCCAATAGTATATTCCCTTTCATGCTCCGGACCGCCTATAGAAAGCACCTTATATTCAGGCCTGATCTTTTTTGATCTTATTATATATTCTTGTAATTTAGATTTATAATCAATGCTATCTAAAACAACTTTATCATGCTTTATGTAAGGGTTCCAAAGAGACAAAACAAACTTTTCGCAGGCATCATATCCGTTATTCAAATAAACAGCCCCTATCAGTGATTCTAAAGCATCCCCTATACAGGATTTCCTTTCAAACCCCTTTGTATTTACTTCTCCTTTTCCCATTTGAATCACCCTGCCAATTCCAATATGATTACCAATATCGGCTAAGGTTGCTTCACATACTGCTCTTGCTTTTTTACGGGTTAGATCGCCTTCGTTATTATTTGGAAATTCAAGATAGAATGCTTTTGCGATGATCATGCCTAATATGGCATCACCTAAAAATTCTAATCTTTGGTTGTATTCATTCAATTTAGGAGCATGTCTGGTAGCACTTTGTTCATTTGCATAGCTTTTATGGGTAAGAGCCTGGTCGATCAAATAGATAGTGCTTTCGTCTAGTTTATTCCGGCGAATAAAAAGTAGAATTTTTTTTCTTCTTTTTTCGTCCATATTATGAATAGATAGAATGAATAAGAATAGCTATTGCATTCATAATGAAAAGAATAAAGCAATAGAACAAAAAATATCTCTATTGTTATAATTACAATCCATATTTTAAGCTGAAGGGAGCTAATAAAAAATTTAACTCCCTTATATTAATTTTCTATTTTTTAGGTATGTTCTTCAATATACTTTACAACATCACCGACAGTCTGAATTTTTTCTGCATCTTCATCAGGAATCTCCAGACCATATTCCTCTTCTAACTGCATAACCAACTCGACAGTATCAAGAGAGTCAGCGCCTAAATCATCAATAAAATGGGATTCAGGTGTGATTTCACTTGCATCAACCCCTAGTTGTTCTGAGATAATCTTCTTTACTTTATCTAAATCAACAGCCATGAGTACCTCCTGTAATTTTTTTTCAGTGAAAACATGTGGTTTCACTTCTATATATTTGAAAAATAATAGAACATTTCATTATATACTAACCGCACCGCCATCAACAAAAATAGTTTGACCAACTATAAAACCAGAGGATTCTGATGCCAAAAATACAATTACATTTGCTATTTCTTCTGGTTGCGCCATTCTTCTTAATAAATTCTGCTCCGTTTTATTTTTTGCATTATCTGGAAGTTGATCTGTCATAGTGGTTCTTACAAAGCCAGGAGCTACAGCATTTACTCTGATACCCATTCTAGTAACTTCTTTTGCAATAGATTTGGTTAAACCAAGTATCCCCGCTTTAGATGCGGAATAATTGGTCTGTCCTATATTTCCAAGCGCTGATATAGAAGAAATATTAATGATGCAACCTTTTCTGGCTTTTCGCATTATATGGAAGGCTTCTAAGGAACAATAAAATGTTCCGTTTAAATTTACGTCAATCACCTTATTCCATTTTTCTGTATCCATTCTTAAAAAAAGACTATCTGCTATGATTCCCGCATTATTTACCAATGTGTCTATCTTGCCCCATTCATCCTTCACTTGATGAAACATTTCTTTTACCTGTTTCTGATTTGCTATATCGCATGGTATGGCCAATGTCTTTACTCCTTTTGCAGTAATCTCTTCAGAAGTTTTTTTTAGGGCATCTTTAGAAATATCTGAAATGGCAACGTTTGCCCCCTGATCGGCAAACATATGAGCGGTGGATCTACCAATCCCCCTTGCTGCACCTGTTATAATAACAGCTGAATCTCTTAAATCATCATATTTACATCCCATTTGATATCCCTCACTCTGAATGTTTATGGTGCCATGCCCGCAGTGGACATATGCAGTAAAACATATTATTTATCATTTATTTGTAATCAAATTTATACAATTCTATAATAAGATATCTTTTGAGGTTAGCGCAGCCTAGTTTTGATCTAAGAAATCTTTTAATTTTCTTAATTTGGTAGGCGTTCTGAGCCTTCTAAGAGCCTTTGCTTCAATTTGGCGGATTCTTTCTCTAGTCACCTTAAATACATAGCCCACTTCTTCGAGAGTATGAGTATAACCATCATCTAAACCAAAACGCATACGAATTACTTTTTGTTCTCTTGCAGGTAATGTAGCCAGTACTTGTTTAATTTGCTCTGTTAAAATAGATTGGGATATTGCTATGATTGGAGTTTCTACTTTTTTATCTTCTATGAAATCTCCTAATTCAGAGTCTTCGTCTTCTCCTATTGAAGATGCTAATGATACCGGATCCTTAGCAACATTCTTCACTTTCTTCACCTTATTAGAAGGCCAACCTAATCTTTCTGCTACTTCAATGTCATTTGGTTCTCTTCCTGTTTCTTGCAAGAATAAACGGATTTCGCGATTAACTTTATTGATCTGCTCAATCATATGACTTGGTATGCGAATTGTTTTAGCTTGGTCTGAAATAGCCCTTGTGATTGCTTGTCGGATCCACCAAGCTGCATAGGTAGAAAATTTATAACCTTTGCGATACTCGAATTTCTCAACAGCGCGCATTAAACCAATATTACCTTCTTGTATAAGATCAAAAAAATGAATCCCCCTATTTGCAAATCTTTTGGCAATGGATACTACCAGGCGTAAATTAGCATTGATCAATTCTTTTTTTGCCATTTCGATTTCACGCTGCCCACGAGCTACTTTTTCACCCCATGACAATATAATCAATGTAGGAGATCCTGCTTCTTGTTCCATTCTTCTTAGTTTTCTTTCGTTATTACGAATATCCTTAATTACATTCTTGATTTCCTCTATGGGAGCTCCCATTTCTTTGGCTATATGGTCTAACTTTTCATTTTTTTCAATATGGCGGTTAAAGTTCTTTATTACTTTGACATCGTGACCATATTTCTCTTTCAATCTAAGAAAATGACGTTTTATCTCTTTGATGCGGAATACCATACTTTTGACTTTATTTATGTATTTGCTTAATTCTTTTTGAGATACTCCAATTTTGATCATATATTCACTGGACTTATTTTCCAATTTCAAGATTTCAGCCCATATATTCTGATGCTTTTTACTCCTATGAGTATATCTCTTTAATTTTGATTTTAGCGCCTGTATATCTTTATCAATCGCAATTACTTTTTCCATTTCGGCCAAGAAACTTGCACGTATATCTTCTTTTTCTTTTTGCGAAACATAGTAGGTTTTAGATGATCTGCAAATTTCAACAATTCTGACTACATTGATCTTTACCTTTGGATAGTATCTAATAAATGAATTTCTTAAAAGAGATGATTTCAAGATAGCATCTTCAATAATATTTTCGCCTACTTCTATTCTTTTTGCCAGTTCAACTTCTTTGCTACCTGAAATAAGAGATACTTTACTTATCTCTTCCAGGTATAACTTTACGGGTTCATCTGCATTGGATACGCTACTCTTTTCTTTACCGCTTTTCTTTATTTTTTCAGTTTCTAAACTCTTCTTTTTTCTCAGGACTTCACTTAATACTTCGATATCGTATCCTTTCCCCATGAAGTATATAGCCAGGTCTTGGATGCTCATATTGATCTTTCCTGGGGGATCAATATTATACCCTTTTTTCTTTAATTCTTCATATACAAAGGCTGGGATTTTCTTCTCTGCCAAGGTAGATATATTCAAATAAGGACTTTGTAATTTATTCTCAAAAGCAAGTCCTCCATGTACCTTCTTGCGATCATATTCTTCTATAATTTCAATTCCATATTGATTTAAGAGGATGAAAACATCGTCGATCTTGTCTGAATTGGTAAGTTTTTCAGGTAATATATTATTTATTTCATCATAAGTGATTTCACTATTGGCTTTACCAATGCTGATGATCTTTTGTATTTCAGGCAGTTGTTCTAATTCCATTGCTTTCCTATAGAGTTAAATTGTTTTTGGTGGTTTTATAGATTTTTATCGGCATATAGAGTTGTCTAAAATAAATTATGACGATCAATATACCTAAATAAATACTATGTTTGTTTGATTTCACTAAGAAAAAATTAAAATATTATATCACATTCCAAGAGTATATATTAATATAGGGACAAAGAATACAGAATTTTATATGATTTGTCAAGCTTTTTTTTATGAAATTCATTATTTTAATTAACTCGTAAACTACTTTTAACCAGAATCTTTATTTTAAGTTTTTTAGTATAATGGGCCAGAATAATCTTTTGTTTTAGATAGAATAGCAAAATGTAGATATAAATTTGATAATCTGTTTGTCTATGTGTTCATACTATCTAAAAATGTTTTATTATCTTTAGTAGATTTGATCTTATCTAACAGAAGCTCCATACTTTCAACGGGAGACAGAGGGGAAATTACTTTTCTGAGTATCCAAATTCTGTTTAAATATTCTTTATCGATCAATAATTCTTCTTTTCGGGTACCTGATTTGTTGATATCAATGGCAGGAAAGATCCTCTTGTCGATCAGCTTTCTGTCCAGGTGAACTTCCATATTACCGGTTCCTTTAAATTCTTCAAAAATAACTTCATCCATTTTAGAACCAGTATCTATTAATGCAGTAGCAATGATGGTTAAACTTCCGCCTTCTTCAATATTTCTGGCAGCTCCAAAGAACCTTTTTGGTTTATGCAACGCATTTGAATCTACGCCACCTGATAGAACCTTACCTGAAGAAGGGATTACCTGATTATAGGCTCTCGCAAGTCTTGTAATGGAATCAAGAAGGATTACAACATCTTTTTTATGTTCAACCAAACGTTTTGCTTTCTCTAATACCATTTCTGCTACTTGCACATGCCTTGAGGCTGGTTCATCAAAGGTAGAACTTATCACTTCTCCTTGCACGTTTCGATCCATATCAGTAACTTCTTCGGGACGCTCATCAATCAACAATACAATGAGTATCACTTCACTGTGATTCTCTACGATCGCATTTGCAATGTTTTGCAATAAAATCGTCTTACCTGTGCGGGGTGGGGCTACGATCAATGCTCTTTGGCCTTTACCAATAGGTGTTATGAGGTCTAAAATACGAGTGGATACTTTATTAAGAGAAGTTTCCAGATTGAGTTTGATCTCAGGATATAAAGGGGTTAAATTATCAAAATGCACCCTACGATGAGCCTTCTCCACGACATCATCATTTATTTTTTCTACTCTAAGTATAGCAAAGAAGCGTTCATTGTCTCTGGGTAATCTGATCTGTCCATATACCTTATCCCCTTTTCTTAGACCAAGCATGCGTATTTGAGAAGGACTCACATAGATGTCGTCAGGGCCTGCGATATAATTATAATTTGAAGATCGTAAAAAACCATAACCATCAGGAAGTATTTCTAATATACCATCTGCATAGACCAGACTATTTTCTCCTCCTGCTTGCTCTTGCAAGATAGAAAATATAAGGGCTGGTTTCTTTAGAGTATTTGGGCTCTGTATATTAAGCTCTTCGGCTATTTTAAATAGCTCCTCCATACTCTTGAGCTTGAGTTGGCTGATGTTTTGCTTGTTTCCACTTTTATTTTTTATCCCACTTTGACCATTTTTCGTATCCTGATTATTCTCTTCAGGTATTTCATCACTTAAATTTAAGTTTTCTTTTTTTTCTAATGTTGTTTTTCTTTTCTTGATCATAATATCTCCCTAAAAAATTAATTTTGATTCCTATCTGGCAATAAGACCATATTTTCTAAAATTCAATTTACATTTAAAATAAATACATAGAATAAGTTTTCCTGAATAAACTAACATAATGAAAATTCATTAAACAAATGAGGTCATAAAAAATTGAATATTTATATTCAGGGATAAAGAGCTTTATATTCTATTCAATAGTATTACTTCTTTTTGACTTGGTTTTCTTTTTTTTATTATTGGGTAAAGGATCATTCTTAGGAGGTATATCAAAAACCTGCCCAGGATAAATTAAATTCGCATTTGGTATTTTTGATTTGTTGGCCTTATAAATTTTTCTCCAAATGGTCGGATCTCCATAAATGAACTTATAACCAGCAATTCTCCATAAGCAATCTCTTTTATTGGGTATATTTCGCACCTTATATCTCTTCCATCCTTCTGGCAATGAAGTATCTGTTGCAGAAGTGACTTTTAAATGATCTTTAAATTTTTCTTTAATGATCTGCATTATTTCTGGTAACTGATTTTTTGCTATTTGAGCTAACCTTTTTGCTTCTTCAGAATGAATTATGGAAGAATCATACTCTTTATTGTCTAAAGTTTTTTTAGCTTCTGTCAAAGATTCTTTTGCAACGACTAAACTATCTTGAGCGGCTTTCAATAGATATTGGCTTTCATTATCATTTGCAATGGCTTTACTAAGCCCCTTATTTTTTTTGATATCACTTTTTAAAGAAGTAATTGATTCGTCTGCTGACCGTACTTCTTCTTTTGCTTCTTTATAGTTTTTTGTAGCATGATAACCTAGAGCCAGCTGAAGCGCTCCTTTTGCTTTTTGTCTTGCGTTTGCTATTTCCTGATTTATATTTTTCAATTCTAATTTATCTAATTTCTCCTTTACTGCTATATATGCATCTTCTGCTTCTTTTATTTTACCAGGAACCTCTCCCCCCTCTACTTTATATGCTTTTGCCTGTAGGATAATACTTTCAATTTCATTCAATTCTGAATTCATTTCTTCTATTTGTCTTTCCGAAATCTCTTTGGCTTTTTCGGCAAGTTTTTTAGAAGTTTTAAGCTGATTATAAGCTTCCATATACTCATTTTGTTCTTTGGATTTATCTCCTTTCGCTAAAAAGTCACGGCTGTTCTTGAATGTTTCCTGGGCAAATTCTTCTGCGAAAGTAGACTCAGCTTCTTTGATTGCTTTTTTGGCCTCTTTACGAGTTTCTGCAACTAATTTAGGAGCAGAAATATTGAAGGCTTCTATGGCAAGTTCTCGGGCTTCCATGGATTTTGTAAAAGCCTTTTGCATATCCCCTTTACCCATATTATCATGAGATTCGAATAAAGCTCTTTTTGCGCTTTCATATTCATTAGGAGCATATTCTTCTGCTCTTACAGATGCGGCTGTATCAATTTCATGTTTAGCTAAACCCATTTCATTGACAGGTATAGGCTTACTACAGTTATAACATAGGATCAGCAATATCCCCCATAGCTTATAAGTAGTTTTATTCAAGTGTTTTTTATTATTCATATTAACCTTATATTCATTCCAAGATTTTTTATCTTGGATTATTTTATTAGCTTCCTAATTAAGTTTTACACTGAAAATGCTTTTAATGCTTCATTTTCTGTTTTATATATTTCAAAGAAGTTTGTTAACTTTGTCAATTCAAATACTTTCTTCACAGAAGAGAGTAGATTAACAAGCTTCATATTACCATGATATTTTTTTAAGCTTGAAAGTGCCGAAATCAATGAACCTATACCAGATGAATCAATATAGGAGACTTTCTCAAGATTAATAATTATATTGATTTTTTGCTTTTCTATCAGCTTCTGGACATTTTCTTTTATTTCTGGAGCATTATACAAATCAATTTCACCTTGAATATCCATAATAATAATTCCATCTCTTTCTCTTTGAGATATATTCATATTACATTCCCCTATTTTTTTTACAATACAAATTGACAAGCTTTAAAAAATAAGTTCAAGGTCCATAGCCCAAAAAAGAGTGAATTGATCAAGAAAAAAATTATATAACTACTCAAAAAGGGTAAAATTTATGGAAAAAAATAGTAATTTATTCTTTACATGGCATAATCCTTTAAAAATATAACAAACATGATAAAAACAGAGACTATTTCTATTTCAAATCAGGGAGACCAGTTTTCAGGATATTTGGCTAAGCCTACCCAGAATATTCGTGGTGGTATTCTTGTAATACAAGAAATCTTTGGTGTTAATTCTCATATTCGGGATGTAACGGAAAGGGTTGCAAAGGAAGGCTATATAGCTTTAGCCTATGATGCTTTTTGGCGTACTAATCCGGGTATTATTTTGGAATATGATGAAGAAGGCGCAAAAAAAGGGCGTGAAATCAGAGCAAAGGTTTCTTTAGATCAGGCCACTGCAGACATGAAAACATGCTTAGAGACAATGGAAGCATTCCCTGAATTGAACGGTAAAAAATTAGGGATTATCGGATTTTGTATGGGCGGTCAGTATGGCTACCTGGCGGCTACACGTATTCATCCTGCAGCAATATCCAGCTTTTATGGGGGCGGCATTGCGGATGTTTTAGAAGAGGCGGGGAACATTCGTACTCCTATCCAATTTCATTTTGGAGAGAAAGATGCGGCTATTCCAATGAGTGATGTGGAAAAAATTAAAGAAGCTCTCCAGGACAACTCCAATGCAGAGATTTTTATATATCCCGAGGCAGATCATGGTTTTCATTGCGACAAGAGGTCCAGTTATCACCCTGAGAGTGCCAAAAAAGCCTGGAGACGTTCTATGGATCTATTTGCCAAATACATTGGCTAAAGACTAAAGAACATACGTTTTCTACCTGGTTGAAGTAGAGCACTGCAAATAATTTTATATTTTCTTCTGATTGTGTATGAAAGTATAATGTTCTACTGGAAAATAAACTTTTAGTTGCCCTTATATTCTGAAATATTGGATATATCTTTCTCTATGCTATGGACCTGCTACCGTCTTTGACACTATAGCATGGGGTAGTACAATGTTTTAGCCTACTTGTTTTATGGAATAAAAAAATTAAGATATTTTTTTAAATTTAAGAAGTTTCGCTCATTGGAGTAGCAGCATCTTTATCCTCATGCTTTTCGCTATTATTCATATCCATGCCATTGTCTTCGTTTTCGTTTTCGCTAGCAACGGGCTGGTCTACAGATTGTACTTCTGCTGGTTTAGATGAAATTATTTCTTCATTCTTTGGATCTTCTTCTTTATCTATCTCATTAACAGGGAGCTTGACTTCCTGTTCTTTTTCATAGCCATATTGAATATTTCCATTTAGCAGCAAACTCATTGCCTGTACAGCTAACTTTCTATTTCTTAATGGCTTGGGTATATCAATTTTGAAAATATGATCCACAACATCAAAACTAGCGCATGTGACCTCGAATTTTTTTTCTTTAGATAAATTTAATATTTCTGAAATTTCAATTGAATCCATAAAGCTCCTTTATCTCCATTAAAAAAGTAAAATTCTCTTTGTAAAGCATAAATGCTTAGCATTAGCTAGGAAGCAGCATTAAGAAATGAAAAGAAATGCTAAGGGGCTGTCTAAAAAGGGAGTGATTTTTCATTGACTTTGCCAATACAGGCGCTTAATAAGAGTCTTTTGAGTAGTATTTGGGGAACAGCCTGCGGCTGGGCTGGAGGTATAGTTTTATTTCTATATTTTTGGGTTTTATCTCATTTAAAGTGACTTTTTTCCTGAATATCACTTTTTTTACCTTCTTTTTAGCCCCCTGCGCAGCCAGTAGGCTGTTTTCCGAATAAGAGGGGCGCACCTCTCCCATGATCCCCTGATCCAAGACGGTCTAAACCATAAGCATAGGAAGAAAATTGCTTCATCGCATACCGATACATCTTTACTAAATTATAGCTGGTATAGAACATACCTGTCTCTGTTCGGACTTTATCAATGCCCCTGAGAGAATATCTTTTATAGAAAGAATTCCGTTTCTTATGACCAAAAATGGTCTCTACCTCAAAGCCTCTTATTAAGCGCCTGTATTTTTCTCTGTGCCATCGACTAAATCAATCAGTTTATCAGTATCACCTGAGGTCTGCGAGATGGAGTAATCTAAAACAAACCCATCACTCGTGGCAACACCCTCATTATATCCAGGCTTGATCACTTCGTCTTTTTGAAACATAGCTATCGCATCGGGGTCTGTCTTCGAATAGCTCCTACGCTTACCTAATAATAATTTTGAATAATTATATTTCTTGTTTTTAATTGTGAATTAACATCTGTGATCATCTTATCTATATCAGAATCCGAGAAGTTCCTGTTACTTGTCTCAGAGTAATCACCATTACCGTATTCTTTACCCTCTGACTTCTCAATGCGAGAAATATAGGAAAAAAGCATGTCTAACTCTGATTCTATCTTCGCTGTTTGGTTTTTTACACGCTTGCCCCAGATCACCTTATGACGATTCGCATCTGCCTCGAATTTAGAATGATCTATGAAAATATCTTTAGCAGTAATAATACCATTCTTTATACCTATTTGAATCACCTCCTGGAATATCTTTTTTATATCTTTCTCTAAACGAGAACGAAAATTATTCAGGGTACGAAAATCTATGATCTTATTCCCACTGAGCCACTTAAAGGCAATGTTCTCTCTAAGCAATTTAGCTACCCCACGACAGCTATAGGTCTTGTAAGTAAGAGCCAGAAGCCACACACTTAACAATAACCTGGGATTATAGGCGCTGGCTCCCCCACCTTTATAGCTGGATATAAGAGAATCAATATTGATTTTGTCCATAGCAAGCTTGATAAAGCGTGCAATATGAAACTTAGGCAGGGATTGCTCAATATCCTCCGGAAAAAGCTCTCTCTGTCCTGTATCGTATTCCTTAAAGGTTACCTGCCTGTGTAGATATTTCTTATCATTTACCTCTTGCGGAGGCAGGTCTGTAAATAAAAGTGAATTATTCTGAGACATAACGTAGAATAGAGCAAAATCGATTTATCCTGACAAGTAATTATAATAGACTTTTTCTCGTAAGCCTTTTTAGACAGCCCCGCAGTGCCCTTGGGTGAAAAGAAATGCTAAACTAACAGTGTAACTGCTAGTGCAGTGCCCTTGGGTAAAAAGAAATGCGAAAGATATTGTACTTTTGGAATAATGGTCTATCAAGCGAGGCTGTATAAAACTGAAAAAACTATCAGAATAAGATTATTATTTGATAGTGGAGCGTATTTTTTAGCTCTATTCACCCACATTGATAAGAGACCCTCTTTTTCTGGCACCTTGAAATGCTTTTAAAAAGATTAACAATCCTATTGCAAAATACAAAATATTAAGCATAAAAGAATATAAAAGCATTTCTAAGTCTATTCTGTTTTCAAATAGAACCAATCTCATTCCTTCAAATATATGAGTTTGCGGGAGGGCTAGGGATATTTTTTGCAGCCAGGTGGGTAATGTTTCCACTGGATAGTAGACGGCGCTAATTGGTGCTAGAACAAAAATGACCAGCCAGGCAAGGCTTTCTGCTGCGACTCCAAATTTGATGATTCCAGAGATTATATACAATCCCAATACCCAACCTGATATTAACAAACAACTAAAAAAGGCGATCAATACAAAGCCCATATCATAAATAGAAAAGGCATATAATGGAATTGCCAAAAAGGCCGCAGGTATTATCGAGATAATAGTTCGGATAAAACTAGCCAGCATTAAAGATAAAACCATTTCCATCGGTCTTAAGGGACTAACAAATAATTGGCCTAAATTTCTAGACCACATTTCTTCTAAGAATGATACGGAAAAACCTAGTTGACTCCTGAACATTACATCCCATAATAATACCCCCGCTATCAACACCCCAGCCGCCTGGGAAAGCCAATCACTATGTTGCATAAAATGTTTAGTAATAAAGCCCCATAGAATCATTTGGACCATGGGCCAATACATTAATTCTAATATTCTAGGCAAAGAGGTTTTAATGAGATAAAAATATCGAAGGCAAAGGGCTAAAACTCTTTTTAACATAAAAATCAATCTTCTCTGGCTATTTTCAAAAAGACTTCTTCCAGGTTATTTTTGCCATGACGACTGATCACTTGGTTAGGAGAACCCTGATCCACAATTTTTCCATTTTTCATCATGAGTACTTCATCACAAAGCCTTTTTACCTCATCCATATTATGGCTGGTCAGCAGTATTGTGGATTTTGTTTCCTTTTGATATTTTTGTAGATATCCCCTGACTTTATCTCCCATGTCAGGATCCAAAGATGCCGTTGGTTCATCTAAAAATAATATCTCTGGTTCATTTAATAATGACTTCGCCAGCAATATTCTGGTTATTTGCCCTGAAGATATATCTCCGGTTTTTTTCTTCAGGAGTTTCTGAAAATTTAGATCTCTCGCCAAATTCTGTATACGGAGAGAAGAATTATTCACACCGTATAGCATGGAATAGACCTTTAGATTTTGTAAGACAGTAAGTTTTTTAGGCAAATCTACATAGGGAGATGAGAAATTGATCCGATGTAAAATACTATATCTATTATTAACAACATCTTTGCTTAATACTTTTATTGACCCAGTGGTTGGCAAGAGTAATCCAAGCATCATTGTGATGGTGGTTGTTTTACCTGCTCCATTTCCACCCAATATTCCTGTAATTTTACCGCCTATAATATCCATGGAGATATTATCTACTGCAATTAAGTTTCCAAATTTTTTGGTAAGATTCCTTATTTCAATGACATTATTCTTTTCCATTGTAAATATTAGATCAATATTGAAATATAAATTTTTAGATTATTTCTTTATGATTGAAATAAATTTGATCATCCCCGGATTTATATTTCATGCAAAGTAAATACATAATGATCTTGAATTTATTTTTGTAAGAGAGTCACTCTGTAAAGTAAAAAGAAGATTAAAAGACTCGTATATTCTCTATTTATAAGAAATCTAAGAATTAAAACACTACAAGTGAAGATATAAAAACTTTTTAGTTTGTTAGGCTAAATGAATTTAAAGATTATCCAGATCATGCTTAAACTTTTCGATAAGTCTTGTGTGGTTTTGCCATAATTGAAAAGAAATAGGAATAAGTAAAAAAACTACCAATATTCCAATAAAAATAGAAATATAAAGTTCATAGTTTAAATGAATCAGTGGAAATTTTTTGATCATGCGCCCCAATAAATAAGGAGAAAGGCATATAATACCCAAAGCTAATAAAGAATGGCTTAATTTGGTAGAGAATTTTTGTTTTTGTTTCTCCATTAGAATGCGTAGCTTGAACAATATATCTGAAGGTGTGGTAAATACAGGTAGATTTTTAATATTTTTTTCTATCTCTTTCATGGTATGAAACTCTGACTTGCATAAAACACATTGATCAATGTGTTTTTTGGCTTTGAGAGATATATTGCCTTTGTATATATCATCTAAATAATGTTGCTGATCTTTAATGTTTCCGCTGTTCATAATTTACCTCAAATCTAGTAATGATCGCCTTAAAATTTCTTTACCTCTATGAATATTTGATTTTACCGTGCCTTCTTTAAGATCAAGTTTTTTAGCAATTTCAGAATATTTTAATTCTTCAAAATAGTATAATATAAGACAAATACGATATGCCTCTGGTAGAGTATTTATTTCTTTATGTATAATTTTTTGGGTTTCTTTTGCAATAATTTTTTTAGGCAGATCGGATGTGATCATATCTGGTATGCTGAGCAGAGACTGGTCCAGGTATGGATCATTAGCAAATATATCTTTTTTTTTCTTTAAAACATTTAATCCATAATTCAAGGCTAATCTGTATAACCATGTGCTGAATTTTGACCTTCTTGAAAAGCTATGCCTTCTTTCTATCGCATGCAAGTAAACATCTTGCACAAAATCACTGGCTTCATCGCTTAGCCTGCCAAAAAGTCTTATGCCTAGGTTATATATCATATCTGAGGATTGCAAAAATTCCTGATTGAATTTTTTTTCACTGAACACAATATTTTATCTTTCGTCACTTTTTCTAATCTTTACTCCTTGTCAAAAAATAGAATAGTAAGAAACCAACTCCTGCAAAGAATGGAATTAAGCCTCCTAAAACAATAAATTGGCCTAAAGCCATGATCAAAAATAAGATGGTCATAGGGAAACCTATTAATGAACTAAGGCAACCCATAAGCAAACACCATGTGCGTAGGTTTTGATAAGAAGTAATTTGGTATTTATTATTTTTGATCAGTTCTTTATTTTGTTTATAACGCCAAAGCATAAAGAAGAATAACAGAGTACAACCAAATACGATTCCAATTAAAGGTAATATGCTCAATAAAATTTCAACCGGACCTTGTTTTGCAAAAGCCAGATCCTGGTTTACTATTGTTTTGTTAAGTTGCTGGATCGCTTTCGTTAGATCTTCAATTGACTTCGGGTCCATATATTATGATATGATGATAATTATTGCCATAAAGTTGCAATTATTTTATTTATAGAAATATGATAGAATAAAAAATGGCTTTAGGCTAGGTAGACTGAATTTATTAACCTATTCATTCTAAAGAGAGTTGGGAGTTATTTCTGAAACATTCAGAGGCTGGCTAAGTAAATATGGGGAACTTAAAGTTTTTGTTTATGCAATAAACTAAAATTACTTGACATTTTCAGCTATTTTATTAGATTCGCTTATGGCAAGAGTTTATTATCAAATGGTTTATTTTATTCTATTGGTGTTTCTATGGCCATTTTTTTCCGAACCAGAGGCTTTTAAAAACAGATCAATAAGAAAAATGCCAGAATTTACCCACTCCAATAAATCCGTTTGGATCAATTCTGAGCCATTAAAGATCAGTTCTTTAAAAGGGAATGTGGTATTACTGGATGTATGGACGTTTGATTGTTGGAATTGCTATCGTTCTTTTGGTTGGTTGCGATCTGTGGAAAAAAAATTTGAGAAGAAGAAATTCAGGGTCATTGGTATACATACTCCGGAATTTGATCATGAGAAAATAAAAAGCAATGCTGTTCAAAAAGTCAAGGAATTTGATCTAAAGCATCCTGTTATGATGGACAATAATTTTTCTTACTGGAGATCTTTAAAAAATCGCTATTGGCCGACATTCTATTTGGTGGATAAGAAGGGCTATATTCGTCATACTTTTGTGGGAGAAACTCATAAAGACACATCCCGATCCAGAAAAATAGAGAAGGCAATCCTAAAATTACTTTCAGAATGAATTTAGATATAAATAGTTTTATAGGTCCGCGTGATTATGTTTGTCTATGCAAGAGTGTTAGTCGTAAAGATATAAGAAAAGCATTTGAAGAAGGGCACAAAACACTGTCCAGTATCCAGAAAAAGACCCTGGCGACCACTGGCTGTGGTACATGTATTAATGAAGTATCAGAAATTCTTCAGGAATTTAGAAATCTAGAAGAAAAAAAAGAATTACAAAAAGTTCTGCCTTTTGAGTAAATTTAATTCGATATTATTCATGCAAATGCATTTTCTTTCTTTTTTGTTTTTAATATTTATTTCTGTTTATTTGGTTCCTTTATCCTTACTCTTGGGGAAGTCTGCGGAAATTCTGGAACAAGATAGAGAAAGATATAAAAAAATTAGCGAGAGAGATATTACCAACCTTCTAAATCAATATAAAGACAATTCCGAAGAGATTGTTTCCCAATTAAAGCAAAAACTAGACAGTTTTTATCTTTCAGACCCTAGTGCCAAAAAAATCATGGGCAGGCAAAAGATAAATTATGAAGTATCTGATGTTGACCGTTCAGAGATCAGGAATTTAAATAAAAACATGAGGCGTCTATTGATAAGAGATATGAAAACAAAAGAAATAGATGGTTTTTTTATTAAAGAAGCATTTCCTCTATTTTTGTTGCATAGAGAAATGGGGAAGGCCCTCTTGAAATTATCCAATCCTCAAAAATACCAAGCGGCTTTTCATTTTAGACAATCATTGCGGTATAGAAGCCTGGAATTAAGCAGTTCTATTTTTACCGATGAAGATAGATTGTATCTACTGGATGAAAACGATCCTCAGATATTATCTGCTGAAAATTTAAAAAGATCAACAGATCTAAAGAAGGCAAAAGAGAAAGAGATAAAAGAACTAAAGGATAGAAATATAATTTTAATTGATTCCTTGGGGAGAAATAATATTGAACAACCTGAAAGTATAAAAGAACAAATTAAAATAAATCAGGAAAAAATCCAGGCCAATGAACAAGAAATGCAAAAGTTAAATGATGATTTTTCTAAAGCAGAAGAATCCTATAACGAATTTAAAATGACATGGGATAGTGAATCTTCTGACTTTTTAGTAGAAATGGCAAATTTAATGCGTGAGATTGAAGATGAACTCAATGAGTCTCAAGAGGTTAAAAAAGACTTTAAGTCATATACAAATCTATTGCAAATAGCCAGTCGCCTTACGCCCATGGATCCGGAATTGACTTTTTTATTGGCACAAGAATACAGAAGGTTAAATGACAAGCCCAAAGCAATTGATCTTTATGAATCAAGCCTAAAGGCAAATGAAGATACGATAAGGCATGAAAAACTTTCCTCCCAAAAGATAGAAATGATCTATTCTCATCTGGGTGGTTTATATCATGACCAAAAAAAATTCGTAGACTCTGCTTTTTACTATGCCAAATCAATCGAATTAAATCCAGAACCAGAAAAAATATTTCAATTAGGGGTTTTGCATTCTAAACGGACAGGTAATTTCAGGGAATCTTTTCAGCTATTGCAACAATATGCCCAAATGACTGAATATCGATCTGATTTGGAGCCTGGGGAAAAATCTGCCTTTTTGAAAAGAAGATTTTATACTATGATGTATATGGCTCAATCCCAAGAAAAATTAAATCTATTGAATGATATGCTTCAAAGTTTGGTCCAAGCCAAAGAAAGCCATATTGAACTAAAAAAGATCATTAAAGAGCATAAAGATGAATTAGACGTTACCTTTAAAGAATTACAGAAGGCAAAGATACCTTTATTGGAAATTACCTTACAGGCAGAACTGAACGTATTTCATGATCTGGAGAATAAATACACTCAACAAAGGGCGCTTCTATCTGATTTGGAATCCGTAGAAAATAGTCTTCCTTTAAAAAATATTTATTTTAAACTGGGTGATCACTTTGCTTCAATAAATGATATAGAAAATGCAATCGCTGTATATAAAGAAGCAGAAATACAAGGCATCTATCCGGATGAAGCCCGCAGAAAAATAGTCAGATTAAGTCGTTTACTTTCAGTGGGAAATATAGAATAGTATTTTTGGGAAAAATCAACAAGTTATCTCACCATATGGTCAAAGTCTTAATATTATATTTTATATCAGTTTCTATCATTCATAGCATTTTTTCATTCGATCATACAAAATGGAAAAATAAGAATAGTTTCTTCTTCTTTCAAGGAACAAATGCGACTCATTATACCAGGAGCAATGTTCACTTTGAAGGAAATGGATTTGACTTTACAATAAAAAATGCTATTGGTGTAGATCGTCCTGATATTCTGGGTGGCTTTAAGGTACTTGGGGGCAATACAAGAGAACCATATAACTTTTATTTAGGTTATTTTATTACAGATGTTCTGGCAATCATGATTGGATTGGAACATATGAAATATTTCTTGGTTGATAATTCCACTGTGTCTGTCGAAGGCAAAATCGAACCAAGTATTTCAGTAGAACATGCAGGCAATTACAATGGAGAAAAGAAGTCGATAGTACGTAACTTTGTTTATTTGGATCATACAGATGGGTTGAATAATGTACCCATTGATGTACTCTATTTCAAGACTTTATTGAAAAAATTTGATTTTTTATCCATTGATGTTTTCGCTGGCGGTGGTATTGGAATTATGCCGAACGTGACTAATTCATCGGTATTCGGAATAAGAAAAGATAATGAGTTGTATGTTTCTGGTTATTCTATTTCTACCTTGTTAGGTTTAAGAATCGTGTTTGTTAAGATATTCAGTATTGGCTTGATGATGCGCTTTTCTTATATTGATCTGGTAAATATACCTATCCATGAAAGCCTAAATGGAAAAGCATCCCAAAGGTTTTTTTCAACACAAAGGGTGTTATTCATTGGCTTTCAGGCTTATTTTTAAATCAAATGGGAGTTTTTACTGGCCTGAATCACTTTTTGACCAAATTGATATCTTTTCTGAAAAAAGTTTATATCAAAAATAGAAGATTTTCCTTATATGAAATTTTTAAAATATTTAGAGTAAAAGTCAAAGAAGATGAAATATTTGAAAGATCTCTTGCTGTTGCTTTCGGCTTTACTCTGGCTACATTCCCTTTTATCATTTTTCTTTTTGCTTTGATCCCTTACGTCACTCATTTTATTCCGGAAATAGACTCTAATAGAATAATGCAGTTTTTGTTTAATGTAATGCCTAAAAATATGTATGAAATCGCTAAAGAAACCATCTTAGACCTGATAAGTACCAAAAGAGGAGGACTATTATCTGTGGGAGTCTTGGCTGCATTATTTCTTTCCACTAATGGTTTTCATACATTGATCAAAACGTTTAATAGTTGCCACAAAGTAACCGAAAACAGAAGCCTCTTCAAAACCAGATTGACTGCATTATTATTGACATTGATTTTTTCTTTGGTAACAATTTTTGCCATTACTTTAGCTACAATAGGGGATTTTTTTCTTTTTTGGCTTGGCCAAAGGGAACTATTGCTCTATGGGTTCGATCGTTATTTCATTATCTTATCTCAATCAGTAATCCTATTTATAACATTTTATTTAGGCATCACATCTTTATATTATTTTGCTCCCGCTGTTCATAATAAATGGACTTTCTTCTCATCTGGTTCAATGATCGCAGCAGTTGGATGCGTAACTAGTTCATTGATTTTTTCTTATTATATAAATCATTTCCCCACATATAATAAAATTTACGGGTCAATAGGGGTATTGATCGCTTTAATGGGATGGATCTATATTATATCTTGCATTTTACTCATTGGATTTGAATGGAATTCCAGTATTGATCTGGCTATGAAGGATACGAAAAATAAAAAAGTCCTCTGAATCTGATATGCTAATATGTTTTTTGCACTGGTTCACAATCAAAGTTTTTTTTACATTCTAAAGAAATATTTCCATTTTCCTGTAGTATATTTAAATTTTGTAATACCAGGTCTATATTGAATTCTTTGTATCTTTCTATAAAAAAAGTAGGATCAATATCAATACGCAGATCAGTATTTAATTGCCTTCTAAAATCCATGCTTCCATTTACCTTGGCTTTTGCTATGTCTGAATTAACTTGAAAATTTTTAATATTTAATTTGCCTTTTTTAAGATCCATTTTACCAAGAATACTATCTATAATAAAGCTACCTAATTTTTGACCTACCAATGGAATTTCTGCTTCATGGTTACTCATAATATCAATTAAACTAAAGTTCATATTTATTTCCCTTTGGTTTTCATCTACCAATTGATTTCCTTTTAAGGAAACCTGCCAAGTGCCTCCCCTCAGATAACCACTCTCTTCGTTTAATTGAAAATTTAGTTCTACGCCTTCTAGTATTATCTTGGCATCTAACTCTCTATTAAGGATGAACTGTAAAAAAGAAAAGTCTCCTTGCAGAGTGGCTATCTTTATATTATTCTTTCTGTTTGGGATCCCACTATTTAAAAAAGATAGATCCATAGAAATGCCATCAATAGAAAAGTCCCCCAAAATAGAAAGTGATAATTCTTCATATTGAATAGGTTCTCCCCTTATTGAAAAATTATTCAGAGTATTCTTGGCAATATCTTCCAGAGGGAAGAAGAGAATAATGCCGATCATGAAACTGATAAAACCTACGATAAATGGAAGTACTTTCTTCAACAGACTTTTTTTTTCTTTGGGTAATACTTCCATGACTTCCTTTTCGTTATTCATTTTTAGCTCTGGATTGCGGAAAGGTATTTTAGGGAGATGTTGTTTTTCCATTGTACTATTCTATATTATACATCACGGATATCATAGATCATTATTTTATCCAGATGATATAATTTGATTGAATGATCACTTTTTTACTGCTTCCTTTTTTCTAAAGAAAGTAGCTACCTTAATTGTGCAATTGTACAGTCCTTTTTTTCTATATAAAGGTCTGCTTCTAAAATAATCAACCTTTAAGAAAGCTTGTTTATATTCTTCTACATCCTTAACAAAAGATAAAATATCTTTGGCTGTAACTTCTTTAAAACTAATGCTAACCAGATTTTTCATGTATTTATTTTCAATGACCCTTTTGGATGGGGAAATACTAAATGCCTTATCTTTTAAACCATTCCTTTCCAAAAGGATCTCAATATCTGGTACTATATCTTTATTGCTGCTTTGTTTCCCCACTGAAGATGCAAGGGCTTGTAATAATTTATATTCCTGACCCGCATCCTGTATCATTTTTCTTTCATAGAGCAGATTGCTTTTCTTTTCTCTAATGTTATCAAATGATTTGCGTAATGTTAAAAAACCATAAAATAGCAGAACACTAATAATAAATCCCCCTCCTATGAAGAGCATTTTGATTTCTCTTTCTGTTAATTTTGTCATAGTTCTTTTTGTTTAGGCTTTGAAAGATTTATTTTACAATTGAGCTTCCATCTTTTTGTGCCCTTTTTCCCAGGTGATGCTTTCTTAGAACAATTTGATGATTCAAAATATTCAGAATCAAGAATATTACTCTCTATTTCTGAAATAACAGAAGAATTAGGAGCATTCCCTCTTAAATGAATATTTTTTGCATTATAAACAAGGCTTGAAATTTCTAATTCAACTCCTTTAGGCAAAGATTCATCCAGAGCGATAATGAGTTCACTAAATTTCTTATTGCGAAAGAATTTGCTGAATACATCTGTTTTTATTTTTAAAAGACTTACTTTCTTTTCTCCACTTTCTAACAAAGATCCTTCTGCTTTAGGAGGTTCTCCAAAATTAGCCTTATATATTTTCTTATTTTGCTCTCTCAAAGTGTCAACCGATCTTTGTTCATTCCATAGGTTGATCCATAAAGAAAGCATGAAAAAAAGAATACTGGCTGCGGTAGTAATATAAAAACTTAGTTTTCCTGTTTGATTTTTTATGAAAGAATATTTTTTGAATTCCTTCGGCATGAAATTAAGACCTTTTTTAGAACTTTGAGCGATCGCGCCCCCAAAACATATTGTATGTTCCTTTGATACAGTGGCTAAAGGAGTTCTTTCATAAGGAAATCCAATAATGGATTTCTTGAATTTTCTGGACAATATACTTTCCAAAAAAGACTGGCTATTCAAATCACTGCTCACCACCAAAGAAAGATCTTCGTTAATATCTTCATGCGCATGCATCTTTCCTGATTTTATGCTTACCATCAACTCTCCTTGCAGGGAGTTACTGAATTCTTCGATGCTTTGCATAAAAAGACGGATATGGCTTTTAGAGATCGAAAAATTTTTTTGATAGAAATTATAATCTACTTTTCTTGTATCTGTTAGAGGTGGTAATTTGATGAATAATTGTTCGCTTTCTTCGAAGCTTTTTTTCCATCTACTGGACAGCCAATAAACCAAATTATCATAGCCAAAAGGAATATTACGCGCAAATATCCATTTATGATTATGTATGATCACTACCATTGAGTTCATTGCGGCAACATGCAATATAATGGCAGAATCTAGTTTAGTATATGTAAAAAGATGAAATAAGGAGTCCAAAGGAGAATATATTCCTAGAATGGGGATATTGTTTGAGTATAAAGTATTCAAATAAGGCAGAATACTTTTTTTAGTACACCCTAATGCAATAATATAGGTTTCGTTTTTTTCAAAGTTGGAATAGCTATAATAATCAAATATGATCTCATCCAAAGAAAATGATAGAAGACGCTCTAATTCAAAAGGAAAAATTTCGCGTATTTTCTTTTTATCTGTAAAAGGAAGTATAAACTCTCTTACAAAACTTGTTTCATAAGGAAGGTTAATATATACACCTGTAATATTTTTATAGTTTTTATTGATAAATGTGGTTAATAACCCTTGGCTAAATTCTTTTTCTTGAAGATTATTAAAACCTAGACTGTGACCATCATAAACGTGGACCCCCGAAATGCCTTGCTTAAAGGAAAAACCTCTAATGGTCTTATAGTCCATATCCAATATTAAAGGTTTTCGTGCCATACTATAATAATATCGTAATTATTCACTCACTATAGGAAGAGATTTTACGTTGCCTACGGTCATATACAGTAATCACCTGAGCAGTTTGATTTCCAATGACTCCTGTGGATATGATCTTATATAAATCTCCATTGAATTTTATTCCACATTTATGAGTAGGATTCTTGATCAATTCTTCTGATATACCTGAAATTGTCCTCAAATCATTGTTAGAAAGTTTTTGAGCAATTTCTTCTTTTTCTCTTCTTTTTAATAATATATTCTTTACAATTTGATCATCATTTAAATCCTCACAGGAAGACCAAAGTACTAAAAAAGGAGCCTCATTTATATTTATTCTATCGGCAGAAGATTGACCCGATCCAGGATTATATATTTCATGTGATAAATTATTGGCGAGTATAAAATCTTCGGGCAAAATAATATCTTTTTGTTCTTCCGGCAAGTCATCTCCAAAGAATATATTTTTCTCTTCTTCATCTCTTAAATCAGAAAACAATATATTTCGATCAAAGCCTGGTATCAATAATAATTCTTCAATAGAATGGATCCAGCTATTTTTGATCCTACGAGGGGGGTCTAAATTTTGATAATGGCTTTTTTCATAACCAAATGGTTGAGGGGTATGATCTTCGTCAATCCAATCGATCACAGCATCCCAAATATCTCCTGAAATACCAAGCCTTTCGGATAACCTCTGAAAACGTTCCAATTGCCTTAGATTAATACCACCCCATTGATTTACCAATAAATTGATGTTTAATTTGCCACTCAAATCCTCTGCCTTATAACTAACAAAACCATCCCCCAGTGGTATTGGAATGGGTGATTCCAGAAAGCCTTCTTTTTCTAATTGATCAAATAATTTGATCACTACTTGCAGGCCACTTTGAGCCAAATAGATGGCTTTAATACGATTTGCTTCATTTTGAACCCCTCTGTATTCCTGAAAAGCTGTAGAAAAGAAGGTAAGAGTTGCGGAAAAACTCAATAATAATATGGTAACGGTTAAAAGCAAAATAATAAAGCCTTTTTTTCGTTCCAAAATATATCTATTTAATTTTATACTTTTCACTATATTAATTTAATTTTAAGATCTTCTATTATTTGATCGGATACGTTACAGAGTAAATATAAGTAAATAAAAGCGAGGAATCAGCTGTTTTTTTATGTTAAGCATGGCTTTGGTCTAAAAAACTTTTTCAATGACTTATAAAATTGGATCAAGCATTTTTTGCAACAATATTTTTATAATAATTAAAATAAATTAGACCATTTTATTTATGTATACCATTGTTTTAGACGCCCCTGGTTGTAGTGAATATAGTACATTTTAAAAATAATAATTATATAAAAGGTTACAGGTAATTGGATTCGGAGTCGATATAGAGGAGAGTATTCTATAATTTATTCCCAATGCGTATTATTGATCGAATTTTATTAATTTTGGCAAGCTTCTGTCTATCTAGCATTCTCATTATTATTTTTACAGGAAAAATAAGTTCTAATCACAGCGCCCTCCCTATTCAATCTAATAAAGAGATTAAAAAGGAAGTTCATTCCTCCGGGTCAGAAACAGATGATATGATCGTCTATAGCCAGGAGATTGATGAAACCATAAGCAAATATTTTCAGAGCATCCGTGAAAATCCAGAAATTGATGAAGAAGAAAAAAGACTCGTAGAAGATATTATGGAGGGGAATGAGTCTAAAAAAGAAATCAAAGATCGTTCCTCACAAGAAATTAAAAAAAGTCATAAAAAATTAAAAAGTGGTATTATTCGACATGTAGTTCGCAAAGGGGAATCCTTATGGAGGTTATCCAATAAATTTAATGTCCCGGTGTATACGATCGTTTCAGCGAATCCCTCTAAAGCCAAACAAGTGATCCATCCTGGAGACAAATTAGAAATACCTCTAATAACTGGTATTTTTTATAAAGTCAAAAAAGGAGATTACCTGGGGAAAATAGCGAGCCGGTTTAAAATAAATGTTTTTAATATTAAGTTAGAGAATAGACTCAAGAGTTCTCTTTTAAAAAAGGGACAAAAGATTTTTTTACCAGGGGCGAAACCTCCTCGGGAAATTCTTTATAAGTCTAAAAGTCTCTTCAGTTGGCCGCTAAGGGGAAAGATCACGAGTTATTATGGCTGGAGAATACATCCTATTCATAGAAAAAAGCATTTTCATGCAGGTGTGGATATTGCTGCAAAATCGGGATCCAGGATCAGAGCGATTGCCAAGGGAGTCGTCATCTACTCCGGTAAAAGTGGTAATTATGGAAATACGATCATTTTAAGGCATAAAAATGGTTATATGAGCGTTTATGCCCATTGTTCTCGTATTTATGCAAAAAAAGGCTTGGCAGTGAAAAGAGGCCAGGTAATTGGGCTTGTGGGAGCTAGTGGATTGGTAACGGGCAGTCATCTGCATTTTGAAATGAAACGTTATAAGAAACCTTTAAATCCAATTACAGCCCTTAAAAAGAAGATAAAGGTACCTATTTCATAGATCAATTAAAATGATGTCTAAAAAAGTATGTATTCCTTTTCTATTATTTTATTTTATTTTTTTTGAGTCCCCAGGGGCTTCTACAAAAGAAAAGTCTCTATATAAACAAGCAGAAAGATATTTCTTTGAAAAAAAATTTTCATTAGCAAGGGAAAAATTAATGAATGTATTGATCTCTGACCCTAATCATGCAAAGGCCCTTTCTCTTTTAGGAGATATTTTCTTATTTAAAAAGAATTATGAACGTTCCATAGAATATTACCAAAAAGCAATAGATAACACCTCTGATCCTTCTAAAGAATATTTTAGAATGGGTCAATGCTATTTGGCCCTAAAAAATGATCAGAAAGCCAAAAAGGCATTTGAAGTTTCTTATCGTTTAGACCCCTCCATGGTAATGGTTCTTTTTCAATTGGGTTATATTTCCCTGGTATATGAGAGGGATAAAAAAAGTACGATTGAATACTGGAAGAAATTTCTGGTAGAAGCCCCCGGGGACCCTCAATATAATAAAATAAAAAAAGTAATTTCTTTATTAGAAGATCCAAATTTCAAGATACCTCCTATGAATTCCAGCATCCCCCTTTCCGAAGCCCTTTTGCTGGGGGGATCTCCTTTAGAAGCCAGTTCCTCTGAAAATGAAGATAAAAAAGCAGGTAATATAAATTCAAAAGAAAGTAATAAAATAAAGGAATTACTCGAAGATGAAGAATTGTAATTATTTTTTCATTCTTATTCTCTTTCTTTCTTTTTCCTTTTCTTCTGCTTCTAAGGTGGCTCTATAAGAATCAATACCTGACTTGCATTTTTTCATCAACAAATCATCACCAGTAATGATACAGACTCGTTTAAGATATTCTAATAATTTGACCGCATAAATTATATCACTGGGAGATTTGGTAGATAATCTGAACTTATTTGCATATTCAGTAGCTGCGAAAAAAAGAGAATCCTTGATAGCCTGGAGATGTTCTTGTAGATCATAGAAAAATTCATAGCGGGGATCTCTTTTTTTTTGTGCCTCTCTAAAATCATATATATTTTTAGTGACTACTGCCAGTTTGGCCCATAGATACGGGAAAGACCATTTCCATTTAGTATTTTCTCCATAAGACTGGATCAATTGTTGAATACTTTTCTTTAAATGTTTATGTAAATTAAGCTTCTGTTTAGGGTTAAATAATTTAATGGCATCCAACTGTTTTCTATTAAAATCAAGAGACTCTCCCATCTCTAATGTAACAACCTGCTCCAGCTCGCTAAAAATTTTATAAATATCTTTCTTAGCTATATCCAAAATCCCCATTTTTTTGACTCCCAGCATTCTTTTAGATTCATTACTCATTTTTATGCGAAGGCTCACTGTTTCTAGCAGTTTACCCACAATCCCTAACCTAAAATAAGGGGATATTTTTTTATCTTTTTTAGAGCTTTTTTTTAGGATACTAATTTCTTTTTCTAGTGCAGAAACTCTTTTCTTATCTTCTGCAATTGTCTGATTATATTTCCTATTTAAATCAAATTTATCCACTCTGGTAGATCAAGTTTCTTTTTGGTTGCTAAAAATATGTCTTTGAGAGAAAATTAAAAATGAGACTGATAAAATGAATAAAATGATCGAAATAAATTGAGCTTGGGTAATTCCAAATACATCTTTTGGATTTAGACGAATGAATTCTATAGAAAAACGAAACACGGAATGTGCCGCTACAAAAATAAAAAAACGAATCCCTGGTGAAGATAGAGTTTTTTTTCTAGTGAGCCAAAAAATTAAAAATAATACAAATGAAAATAAGGATTCAAATAAAGGAGTATTATACACCACTACGTTTGGATCCCCATATTTATCAATAATATCTTGCCATCGGCTAGCCCCATACTCGAAGGACATCGCAAAAGGAACTGGCCAATCATAAGGGCATTTTATTCCATAACAGCCATCTCCCGAAACAAAACAAGAGAGTCTTCCAACGGCATATCCTATGGCAAGAGCGGGTGTACAGAAATCAAATGTTTCTAAGAATGTGAATTTCAAGCGTCTGGAATAAAGGTAAATAAAGAAGGTTGCTAAAAGAAATCCTCCATACCAGGTAAGCCCTGCTCCAGAGAAGAATCTATCTATAAAAGATGAAAAGCCATACCATTCATTCCATGTCTCCAGTGTATAGAATAATTTAGCCCCGGCAATGCCTCCTACAATACTTAAAATAATTATATTATCCGCTATTTTGGTGGGCAAATTGAGGCGTTTGCATTCTTTCTGCAAGACTATGTTACAAACTAAAAAGGTAATAGCCAATACAAGACCATAGCTGGATATCTTTACCCAACTTAATGATTCTGGCAAAAAAGAGAATTTAATGAAGCCGTGATCATATTCACAACCTAAAAAAGATAGAAAAACAATAGATAAAAACATAGGGTAACTACTCAAAAAGGGGTTTGAAATATATACACCAGCTATACAAATATAACATAGGCTAGTTTACAAATAGAAAAAGTGTTGTCAAGCTCTAAAAGATATATATAATGATTGAGTAATCGTTAAAATTATGAATACATTTCTTTTTCGTAGAAAAATATTTCATTCAACCGCTTTGGTCATTCCATTTTGTCTTTTTTTTGATGTATTTGAAATGGGGAATATGAATCTATTTCAGGATAATAACCGATCTATTGGCTTTTACATTCTGATAGGGCTGGTTATCTTTGCTTTTACATTAGATTCATTGCGCTTAAAATTTCCTGCAATACAAAAGAAATATGTTCAATATTTTAAAAATTTAATGAAATCTTCTGAACATCACTCCTATAGTTCTATTCCACAATTTTTATTTGCCAACGCTATCTTAGTCGGCTTTTTTCCTAAAGAAATAGCGGTGTTGGCAATGCTCTTTCTAATATTAGGTGATCCATTCGCAGCCTATATTGGTAGTAAATATGGCAGGAAGAGGTTGTTTAATAACAAGAGTCTGGAAGGTGCTCTTGGAGGCATCATACTTTCTTTTTTGATCGGAACCATTTTTCTTGCATTCGTAAGTGGATCAGCAGAATATCATTCAGAGCTTTCTTTGTGGGATTCTTCCGGGATAAAATTATACCCATTGATCATTTTAGGCATTGGATCCATCTCGGCATTTATTCTTGAGGCATTTTCTTTGGATGGAATATTGGATGATAATCTATTGCTTCCGCTTGGCTCTGGGATAGTAATGGTATTTGTGCTTTCTTTTATGAATAATAATTCTTTCTTTTACTATTTTTATCCTTTTTTGAAACTAGTGACTCCTTTATAAGATCAGAGTTGTTGATGGACCATTAGAGCCTTATTATTAGGGGAATTAGATTTGAAAGACATATATATAAATGAATGGATAGACAAAACAGATATTTATAAAATTTTTGGTGAGTGTATAATTTTTAAGTAGATCATGTTATTCTTGCAAGATACTTATGAATCTTCTCTGGATCCAATTTTTAGACTAAGACCATCTTTTTTATTTAGAAATGGGATATTCTCTCCCTTAAAAAGAAGTCTTTTGAAAAAATATTCTACTGTAATTAAAATAAAGGGTAGTAGGGATATAGAATTTTATAGAGACTTTCTGAAAAAGGAATTGGATACAAATGAATTACAAATAGAAATAATAAGATCGGAAGAAAATGCATTCAGGCCATCTGATCTTCTATATGGATTTATAGACCAATTTATGGAAGATATAAAGTTTTTAAATAGAGATGAATATCCCTGGGTTAAGGATCATCATTTTCCAATAGAAGGAGACCCCAAAGATATATGGATCTCTAAAGGAGTCCAAATTTCTAATCCAAGTGTTTTAGATGCCACAGAAGGCCCCATTGTGATTGATGAAGGAGTTACTATTTCCCCTTTTTGCCATCTAAAGGGACCTTTATACATTGGCCCACAAACCAAATTAAATCATGTCAATATTAGCGTATCCAGTATCGGGATGGAATGTCGTCTGGGAGGCGAAATCAATTCTTGTTTGATCGGGAATTATACGAATAAGAATCATGAAGGCTTTTTAGGACATTCTATTATTGGTGACTGGGTGAACCTGGGTGCATTAACAACCACTTCAAATTTGAAGAATAATTATGGAATGATCCAAATAGAATACCAAGGGCGGTCTTTTCAGACAAATGTTCAGAAATTTGGAAGCATTATAGGCGATTTTTCCAAGACAGCCATAGGCACTATGTTGAATACAGGTACGATCATAGACATAGCCGTTAATCTACACCATGGAGTCTCCAATCAAAAATATTATCCGCCTTTTTTTTGGGGGGGTAAGCCAACCATTTATGATCATGATCGCTTTATAAAAGATATTAAGTTTATTATGCGAAGGCGTGGTCAAAAACCAGATCAATTGATCTTAAATATGTTAAAGAAGATTCATCCTTCTAAGGTTGATAAGGCAGATCCATTATGAGACTTTTAAAACACAGGTATCTTCATTATTTTTTATTGTTTTCTACTCTGTATCCACTGAACGATCTAAGCATATCTAATAAGTTAAAGAATATTGGTAAACCCATTAATACAAGCACCAATGAATTTTCGCCTTGCCTGGCTCCAGATGGTTCTTATATGATGTTCAATTCTAAGAAAAGTAGTCCTTACCAAGACATCTATATCTCTTATTTTGATTTCAAGAAAAATAAATGGGGGGAACCTATTCCCGTGCATATCTTGAATTCACCTTATAATGATGAAACTCCATTCATTTCATTCGATGGCAAATTGTTGGTATTTTCTTCTGACAGAGATGGTAGCTTTGAAAAGAGATCAAATATTACGGGTAAAATAAGAGTCTCTTATGATATCTATTACTCATATAATATAAATAATAGATGGGCTGTTCCTAAGAAATTACCCGGTAAGGTGAATACAGCAGATCATGAAAAAGCCCCCAGCCTGAGCAAAGATGGTAATTTCTTATACTATACATCCTGGCCCTTTGGAAATATGAAAAATTCATCCCTTTTAAAATCTGAACTTAAAAATGGTATATTCCAAAAACCAAGGATGCTACCTAAAGCCATAAACTCTGGCTTTCAGGAAACCGCTTTGGTAGAAGCCGAAAATGGTAAAGGTTTCTATTTTTCATCGCAAAGGCCAGGTGGATGGGGAGGATGGGATATTTATTTTATCCCTTTCCGGGATAGCCAATTTGGTAAGCCAGTAAATCTGGGAAAGAAGGTCAACTCCGAAGGAAATGACGTCTTTATTTCAGGACAGGGTCAAAACTTTCTGATAAGTTCAAACAGAAAAGGAGGGGAGGGCGGATTTGATATCTATTCTACCTATATTTTTCAAAAAAAGGATGATTTTGAAACCAGGGCTATTTATTTTGATTATAATTCTCATAAGCTAAAAGAAAGATCTTTTGAATATTTAGATGCGTTGGCAAAGTTTCTTAAAAAAAATCCCACAATAAAATTAGAGATCATAGGACATACAGACCTACATGGTTCTGATGAATTCAACTTAAAACTAAGTAAAAAAAGAGCGGCTTCCGTTATGAAATATCTTGTCTCAAAAGGAACGAACAAAAAGCGTCTTAGGATTAAAGGCGAAGGTAAGCGTAAACCAGTGATAGATAAGATTGGTAAAGAATTTGATATTCTAAATCGTAGAACAGAATTCAAGATACTCAAATAGTATGATAACTTCTTTGCAAGGTAAATTACTAAAAGTAAAGCCATTACATGCTTTTATGGATGTAAATGGAGTAGGATATGGAATTCACATCTCATTAACAACTTATGAGAAACTACAGGAATTAGAAAACCAGAATGTATTCATTTATACACGGGTCATCTATCGGGAAAATGATCAGTTGATCTATGGATTTTTATCTGAAGAAGAAAGAGAACTATTTGACTTTATTAGAAATTTACAAGGAATTGGGCCACAATTAGCCTCTAATATTATTTCTACAATGGGGGCGAATAAATTCATATCCTCCATAGAAAATAATGATTTTGATCATTTAATGAAAGTCCCTAAAATAGGTAAGAATAAATCTGAAAAAATATTATTCGAGTCAAACCAAAAAATAAAAAAACTAAATGAATTGAAAAAAATATTTTCGGTTAAGCCACTAAATAATAATGAAAGCAAAATGAAAATAAAAGATGAACAAGAAGTCTCTTTTATAGATCAAGTGGAAGAAGTGCTTTTTAATTTAGGTTTTCAAAAAAAAGAAATACAGCAAGCAGAGAACAAGGTCATAAAATATGAGAAAAAATTACCAGATAAAACAATAAATCAAATTCAGCAATGGATAAAGCTCTATTTGCGATATCTATAGCAACTTTGCTACCCATTTCTTTATGAACTTCATTCATTAATTGGAATGCTATTCCGTTTTTATGTATACCCCCCATTTTTAGCTTACTTTGGCAAGCAGGCGAGCGGTTTGGGATGCAAAACACGATTGACCTTACCCCAAAAAAGTGGACACTCGGAACCATAGATAAGGAGTGTTCACATGAAGAAAAAAGACCTGTGCCCGTAGGGTGAAAAAACCCGCTACTTTGCATGGAAGTTCACAGTATCCGCCTGAACCCTCTCTAATGGCTCCTGAAGGGCATAGCGCTTTGTATGGCTGTTTTTTCGGGTATTCTATATTGTTGGGAAATATTCTTGCGCCTGAAGATATATCCCAATTTCGGCTTTCGATTTAAAACAGGATATGATCATGAAGATGTCTTCGTAGTAAATTATTCTTCTGTGTTGAGGCACAGGCTCCTTTTTTCGGATACACAAAAAAAAGCTTGACAAACCAACGTATTTATGCTATCAACCGCCATTATGATAAGAATAAGTACCAAATCTATATTAAATCTGATTCTGATTCTGGTTTTTTTATCTGGATGCACAGAAACAGAAGATGAAAATACCGTTCCCGTTGCCAATGCCGGAAGCGATCAAACCATTAATATTAATACTCTCGTTACTCTGGATGGCAGTGCCTCTACTGATGCAGATAGTGATACTTTAACTTATAGCTGGACTGCTAAAAGTGGTAACCCGGCTAACGATGCTCTGTCTTCCGCTACAGCTGCTTCGCCTACGTTCACCCCTACTGCCGTAGGAACGTATACCTTTGAACTCATCGTCAATGATGGGACCATAGATTCTTCACCAGATGAAGTAGTCATTACAGTCAATGATCCTAATACAAATAGTGCTCCCGTTGCCAATGCAGGGAGTGATCAAAACGTTACTGTTAATACTCTCGTTACTCTGGATGGCAGTGCCTCTACTGATGCAGATAGTGATACTTTAACTTATAGCTGGACTGCTAAAAGTGGTAACCCGGCTAACGATGCTCTGTCTTCCGCTACAGCTGCTTCGCCTACGTTCACCCCTACTGCCGTAGGAACGTATACCTTTGAACTCATCGTCAATGATGGGACCATAGATTCTTCACCAGATGAAGTTGATATTATTGTCACAGCAGCAGAACCATATACCGTAATCAGGCAAGTTACTATACCAAGTGCGGGAACGCACAATTTGCGTAGTATTGCCTATGGTGGAGGTACTTTTGTCGCCGTTGGGATTAATACAAGTGGTAATATTGGCATTGGATATTATTCTACTGACGCAGGAAGAACATGGACGCAAAATATCAGTGCAGGAGAGCCATTAGAACAGATCATTTATGCAGATAGTAAATTCAGTGCTATTGGTGATAATGGTAGATTAAGCCGTTCCGACGCTGGGCAAACATCATGGACCCATTCTAAACTTCAAGTCGGTGGAAACCCTTCTGGTGGAAATTGGGAATCTATTGCCTTTAACCCCGCATCAAGTGGTCGTTATATTATAGCCCGCAACTCTCGAAACATTGCCTATGCAGATGGCAATAGCACTGATTTTACTGAAGTTGATACCGGGGAATCAGGGAGCTTTTTTTCTTCTGTTTTTGCAAATAATACATTTTTCGTTGCGGGAAATGATGGTAAAATTGCACATTCAACAGATAATGGAGCAACCTGGATGGTGAATACTGTAGACTCTGATAATGATCGATTTATTTCAATGGCTTATGGTAGTCCAGGAGGACTTATGGCCATTACTAGTCCTGGAGGATTTTTTATTTCTGCTACAGGTACAGGAGGATGGACAGAATATGTTTTTACGGTTTTTGTAGGTATTGCCAGAACAGCGCAGAATGTACGTTATTTGAATAATAGATATGTATTAGCGGGCGATGACTTTGTGGCTTTTTCAGAGAGCGGTGCTGAAGATTCCTGGACGATCTTGGCTGCTCAAACTATTGACGATAACCTTAATGCATTATGGAATGATGTTTCTTATAACAATAATGAATACATATTTGTAGGAAATGCTGGAAAAATTCTTATTGTTCAACAAAATTAAATAATATAAAAAATTTGAATCATTTTTAAAAATTTTTCACTTTCAATTTGGCTATCCTTTCTGCTATATTCTTTACAATAAGCGCAAACAACAGCCCCAGGTGCGGTTCCTTTAGCTTCTCTATTTCGTTAGCAATCTTCAAGCATCGTGCTGATATGCATTAGAAAAATATAAAACGCTTGACACTTTGATCAAAATAATTTATTCTATAATAGAGAGATAATTTATTCCGACAAATATAATAGGGTTATTTTATTCGAATCAACTTATTGATGCATCTTTTAGAATATATAGAATATACTTTTAAGGAATATTTTTATGATCGCTAAAACAAATTTAATTTCTTTTTTGATCATGTTTGCACTTATCTTTTGTCAGAGTGCTGAGGAAGCAGGATGTGTGCAAAGCATTATTATTGACGTTGAGCTTTCGGCCAGAGAAACTTCTATAGAAGAAGGCAGTGTATTAACTCTTACCGTTGATTTTCTAGGTGGTAGATTAAACGAAGATGTGTCTTTCCCTTTGGTGGCAACGACCGATACAAATGATAATACAGTGGATGCGGAAAGTAATGATTATATTTTACCAGAAGGGAGTATGATCACAGTTAAAAAAGGGAAAAGAGAAGGCACTTTTAGAATGGCCATTGCAGATGATGCTTTAAGAGAGGGGACTGAACATTTCATTGTAGGGATCATGTTGCCAGAAAATCCTCCGGATGAAATAGACCTGGACCAAAATATTGTCTTGATCCAGATCATAGATGAAGATGTAGTGAACATTGATTTTTTAGAAGAAACATACAAAGTAGATGAGGGATCTGGAAATTTAGAGATCGACATAATTCTATCCAAGGCTTTAGGAGAGGATGAATCGATAAATCTGGAGATAACGCCTGGGAATAACGGTGGTGCGGAGGATGGCATCGATTATGATCTTCCAGAGGATCAAAGGATGATCACTATATCAGGGAATTCTACTACGGAAAAGATAACCTTAACTATTTTAGATAACTCTGAACTAGATTCCACGAAAAGTTTTACATTAGGCATGGATCTGCCAGAAGAAGAAACATTGCCAATTGGTGTAGAACTGAGAAAATCCACAACAATTATTGAAATTCGAAATGATGATCTGATCACTATAGGGCTGGAGACTCCATCCGCCTCTGTATTAGAAGAGGATGTGGGGAAAATTACGTTAATGGCCAATATAAATTCAAATGAATTTCCTGAAAATTTTACAGTTGGTTTAACAGCAAATATGGATGGATTCGACACGGCGACACAGTCCATGGGCATTGATATGAATGATTATGATCTTTTGGATGGCGCGTCCATGCCAATCACTTCTTTTGAAGTGATAACCATGACTGCTCTTACTTTTTTTGCAGGAGACGTATCCATAGTAGATGATCTAGCAAATGAAGCTGGTGAAGAAATATTTACAGTTTCATTAGAATTATTACCTGGTACCCCTGGTTATGTAATGATTGATGAGACAGCGCAAACACTTACATTTACTATAATAGATTCTACGGATCCACCTGCCGCAGTATCTTCTACCTGTGATATTACTAGTGCTGGAAATGATCTTACGATTCAAGACGGCCTTTTTGGAAATCCAAACGTGAGGGTAACAGGAGATTTAACGGCTCCCGGTGGTAACGATCGGATCAATGCCACTTTAGATGATCTGGTCGATACTCCAGTTGGTGGAATGGACAGCTCAGAAGTTGAGATATTATCCAGGGTCAATTCAATGTCTCTACATGCAGATTCCAGACAATTTATGTCTCCTCTTCCTGAGCATGTATTCTCTATCAAGGATATGAATTTTTCTGCTAACGGAACTTTTTGCGCTACCCCAGGTAGTTTTGAAAATACGATCAGTTTAATAACCTTAAATGGCATAGAGCTTGCACCCATAGGTACTTTAACCGGAACAAGAATGGCAAAGAATACAGGATGTACCATTACGATAACCGCCTCTAGCACTACCTATACATCAGGGGATGTAGTGGGGGGGGGGATATTAAATTGTATATTTGGGATCCCTGAAGAAGGTTCAGAACCGGCTGTATTACAACACATTCTTTCTGCCAAATTTATGCTGCAAGTCCCTTAACATAAGTAAAGATACGATTGTTGATGTCACCTTTAATATACGTTAGCATCTCCCTTTCACCGAAAATTAATGAAGAAGGATGATATATTGATAAAAAAATAGAATTTTGATTTATGATCAGCCTGAGATTAATTTTATTTTTTATTCTTATTTTACTCGTCAGCCATGGTGAGATTTATGCAAAGACTCCGTATAAAAAGGCCTCTACATCTGCCTCTTTAGAAAAAGAGAGTTTCATAGAAAAAAATATAAATCAAGGTGAGATATACTTTTATTCTCCTATTGTTTTTCTTTCGAATCAAATAAAAGCAGATGAAGACTACGAGGAATCTGCTATAAAAAGAGGTGAGATTCTATTTTTTTTATCCATTCCTTTTGTGGCGCTCTCTTATTTTCTAGTAATAAGCGCTACTTATTACCTGGGCACAAATGACAACACTTTTAGTCTTCCCACAGAATCTATTGTATTTGCCAGTATATCTACGGTTGCCATTTCTATAGGGATTATATACATAGATATAAAAAAGAATACCACTACTCATAAAATAAATCTAAATCATATTACAGATCATTCCATCCGTTTTTTTGGCAGAGGAAAATTTTAAATGAAGCATGTATGTCTGGTGGGATGCGGAAAAATAGGGGATCTGCATGCAAAAAATCTTAAGGGTAAGGTAAGATTATCTTTTTATAGCAGAACTCTTCAAAAAGCAGAAGAATTTAAAAATAAATTTAATGGAGTCAAGGTATTTTCCAGTTATGAACAGATAATTAAGGATAATGGAATTGACGCATTGATATTGGCCACCCCCCCTAAGGTCCACTTTCAACAGACTATCTGGGCATTAAAAGAAAATAAATCTGTTTTAGTAGAAAAACCGTTATGCGTCAACATGGAAGAAATGCATAAGATAAAAAAGGAATTACCCCTTAAAAATGGATCCTTTTTAATGGTGGCAGAGAATTACTATTACAAGCCTTCTCTTAAAAAAATAAAAAAGATCATGTCGTCTGGTAACTTGGGAAAACTTAAAAAGATGATCGTCCGAAAAGAAATGACCCAAGAAAGTAATGACTGGAGAAAAGAATATGGATCTCTACTAGAGGGGGGGATTCATTTTATAGCCCTTATATCTGATATTTTTTCAAGAGAACCTCTAAAGATACATGCAAAATTTACTGGTCTCAAATCTAACCCTGAAAGATTTCTTCATGTAGATAGATCCTGTATTTTAGAAATGGAGTATTCTAAAGATCAATATGCTAAATTGATTTATTCTTGGGAAACTCCCAGCAAGACACATGGTGTTTTTCAGCATTCTATATTAGAGTTTGAAAAGGGTAAAATCATATTTGAGTCGAATGGTATTTATATTGTGGTTAAACAAAATTTATTTCCAAAGATATATTTTCCCAATCTATTGGATATTACAGGTCATAAGGCAATGATATATGATTTTCTGAAATGTATGCAAGAACCTGAAAGAAAACCCTACTCCAATTTTGAAAGGGCCTTCCGTGATCTTAAAATTGTTTTTCGCAGCTATGAGTCCATTTCCTCTAAGTGATAGAGTTCGAAAGAAATAATTTCATTTTAGCATCATTACTGGTTCTAATTTTTACAATAATCAATGCCGTTAGGTTGTACTTTTTACACATATCTTACACAAAGAAAAAGAAAGAAAGATAACTACTTTTTACAGAAAAAGAACCCGTCCCAGGACGCCAAGTGTTTAGGGTGGGAAATAAAAACATCCATGTTTTGCAAGGCTGGTGCCTGGATTACAGGATGTAACCCACCCAGCCTAATTTCCATGTCGATATAGCGGGTTTTTTTATCTTTGTTTCTTTCTTTTCACCCTACGGGCACAAGTTTTCCATAAAAAAAAAAAAAGACCTGTGCCCGTAGGGTGAAAACAATTATTTTTTAAACCTATACCTACGAGTATAACTAACCATATCAGGCGAGGCGCTCTTGGTAAAGGTAACCTTTAAATAAAATTCAGCACCTGCCGAGAGGGAGCCTACTCCATTGATCACACCTGCATTGGTTACTGTGGGTGCAGTCAAATCATTACCGTTTGCATCTTCTATTACATAACTACCTGCAGCAGTACCCTGAACTCCCGTACCAGAAGTAGTAATATCCATGGCGGCATCGTTTATATCATAGAAGAATACGAAGTCAGTAGCAGAAGGCTCTCCAAGGATAGTACTTGAAAAACGTAAAAAACCAGAGGCCATCGTTACTGCTTGTTGATCTCGCGTTCCGGGAGTAGAGGCTATAAAGGGATATTCTGACGTAGTGCCAAAATTCCACACGAAGTCATCTGTAGCGGTAACACTTCCATCATTATTACTATCATATCGAACCGACTCCTCGTCTGCTACAGAATCACCATCTATGTCGAAAGGAGTTTGCCAGTTGAAGAAAATAGCCAGGGGCTACAGCTGCCTGTATTCGTAGCGGTGAGCATCTTAAATGGATCCGATGCAAAACCGCCTACACAAGTAATAGTAGCTACATCATTGCCTATTGGATTAGCCTGCCCTGAAGTATTTTGATCATAATAGGAATTGCTTATATTAGCATTATTGATATTTGACCCTGCCAAACCGCCTGCAAAAGAATTAAAAGAAACAGAAGGAGAAACATTTCCTGTAGAGTAGGAATTGGTTATACTACCACTACTATTATTCTCCCCTATCAGGCCGCCTGCAGAAGAAATAGAAGAAGAAGAAGCATCTATATTTATATTCAATAAACCAATATTCCTGATATTGGCGCCCGATGTATATCCAAAGAGACCTGCACGAGAGTCACCAGAGGTAAGATTCATATTGATCGTAAGATCGCTTATGGTGAATCCCTTTCCGTCTAAAGTGCCTGTGAATCTATTTGCATTGGTTCCAATGGGTTGGAATCCTATGCATGTACCCGTAGTACCCGCAGGGCAGGTATTTGTGGCAATAGAAGAAGCGTCTATGTCTTTGCCCAATTCATAGAAGGCACCCGACTATCTCTCATTGCCTGCAATTGATTTGCATTGCATATAATGTATGGATCATCTTCTGTTCCAGCGCCATAATCTTCTCCGTCTATATTGGGGGTAAAATCATCTTCTGCATTAGCCCCTGGTTGATCACATGGAGGAATAATCTCATCATCTATTAGATGGAGAATTAAATCTTTATTGGGTAAATTCTCATACCTGGTATCTGCAGAGGATGTAATATGGGTTAATGTGGACATGATGGGTCCCGAGAAAATACCATTATCCGTAAAGGTAAGACTTATGGTTTGGGGTATATCCCATCCATTTGCACCACCAGAAGAAGCGGCAAATGTAATCGTGGCAAAGGTTACAGGATTTCCGCTTTCATCAATCCTTAGATTATCTGGTGCATTATTGAGGTCAATTCTAATGGTTACATCATTAGTGGGTTGGTTGTTCAATACAATCATGTAGCTATATTCGCTATCCGTTCCCTCTGTGAGTTCAATCGATTCTGGCAGGCTTGCATTATTTTTTTGATAGAGTACACCCGCCTCAGAGTCTCTGAGTTGCAATTCTATGGTTCTATTCAAAGTAGCCTTATTATTATAATCATTATCATCGCTCGTAACGATATGAGTCAGGCTTCCGTTGATCGAACTGGATATGTCATCATCAGTAAAGGTCAATGTTACCGTTTGGGGGGTATCCCAGGTATCCGTAGCAAAGGTAAGGGTAATGGAAGAACCTGCGCCACTTTCATCCTGACTGCCAGAAGCAATACTTAAATTAGAAGGAGCATCAAAGGGAAGAGTGATCTCCATTTCTACATTTGCAGTAGGCTGGCTATCTAAAACAATGGTATATTCATACGAATTGCGGTAACTATACGTATATCAAACCAAAAGAAAAATTTTTATCTTTTTTAAAAAAAACAGTTGACAAATCTGAATGAAGTATCAATTTGTTAATATGAAAAACATTATAGATTTCACTGAAAAGTTTAAGACAGAACAAGATTGTATTGATTATTTAAAAAAAAGTAAAAGGTACTGATTGTCCCCACTGTGGGCATAAAAAGACTTATGAGTATAAAGATGGAAAGCTTTATAAATGCGCTTCTTGTCAGAAATAGTTTACGTTGAAAATTGGAACTATTTTTGAAAAAAGTAGATTACCCTTTAAAAAATGGTTTATGGCTATCTTTCTTATGGATAATGCTAAAAAAGGTGTTTCTAGCGTAGAGTTAGGGGAAAAGCTAGGAGTTAGACAGGCTACAGCTTGGTTTATTTTACATCGAATAAGAGAAACTCAAAAGCAATCTGATAAGATATTCAAAGGAACTGTAGAAGTAGACGAAACTTTTGTAGGAGGGAAAGAAAAAAATAAACACGCTTTTAAGAAAAAAGGATCACTTACTCCCAAAGCTCCTATTATAGGGATCATAGAAAGGGAAACAAAAAGGGTCAAAGCTACCCATGTTCAGGACACAAAAGCCATGACCTTAAAAGGATATATTTACGATAACGTAGCTTTTGGATCAATGGTTATGACAGATGATAGTATGGTATACAGAAAAATTAATCCATGCTACAATCATAAATCTGTATCCCATTCTATGAAAGAATATGTAAATGGTATTTGCCATACTAATAATATCGAAAATTTCTGGTCATTGTTCAAACGTGGATACATTGGAATTTATCACTATATGAGTAAAAAACATTTGCAAAAATATGTGAATGAATATGTTTTCAGATATAATTATAGAGATACAAAAGAAATAAAATATGATAAATTCAATATTACATTTAAAAATATAAATAATAGAATAACGTATAAGGAGTTAGTTAATGGCTAGAAAGAAAAACTGGATACTAGCAACAAAAACAAAAGGCTTTGATGACGCTTTTCTTAAAATGGTTATAGAGCCAGCAAAAGAAAAAATTGTTAAAAGAATCCAGAAAACAAAACATGGAAAAAAGGAGAAAGAATAAATGAAAATAGTTTTAGAGTTAGTTTAAACATTGATGAAATAAAAGATTAATATTTAAAAAATAAAAAAATTAAGGTTTCGTACCCTCACAAATTATACCACCAAAAAAAGGGCTTATCTTTGCCTTTTCAGTAAGTATTACGGTGGTAGTATTTATTGGGAGTACGATGGGTAAAGGTAAGCCTTTTCTTGCTTGACTTGTTCGCTTAAAGCTTGCTTTTATTGTATTCCCTTATTTTAAGACTTATGGAGAGAAACTTATGAAAAGAAATAAAGTGGTCAATGTTCCTTACTGGGGAGGCTTTATGTCTTTCTTTAATTCACCGAAAAATCGATTGAATGCGTGTATAGAAAGCCATAACAATGAAGGATGGTCAGTTAAGTTTATCATTGCGGCGGATAATAACATATTTTATAAGATATGGGGGACGATTGTTCTTTTTTGTACAGTTTTGGTATACATGCCTTTATCTGGACAAACGATTATTTTCGAAAAAATAGATAGATAGGAAACTTTTTGAAAAGTATTAAAGAAAAAGTGTAAAATACAAACTTCTTTAATGCTTTTTTTTTATTTTTTGGTTTGATATACGTATAGTTACCCGAATTGCTGTCTTCTTCCGTGAGTGTGATCGTACCAGGCAATGGTGAGCTATCTGGTTCTTCATAAGTGATGCCTGCTGGAGTTGAAGTCGGTGGGCCTCCCCCTAGTGGCGGTGGCATTGGTTCTTCCCCATTGTCCGGTGGGATTGGGTCTGTATCGTTTTTATTACTCTTGCAGAATGGCAAGGATAGAATGGATATTATGGCCATGATTCTGTATAAACTATTTATTTTCACCCAAAGGGCACTGCACTAGCAGTTGCACTGCTAGTTTAGCATTTTTTATTCCTCCTTTAAGGGTTGGTATGGCTAACCTCTTAAAAATACTTAGATATCGTTTATAAACTATAAACAAAAAAGCAAGTATTTTTCTTATTATTTTTACAATAACCAATTCCGCCAAAGGCTGTACTTTGTATAGCCCCTTGGCGGCATTGGTTTCTACAATTATATTACTTTTTGTATTGACAAATTGTTTCTATGTAACTACTATGTCTTTAGAATAATTCATTATTGTGTGCCCAATATTTTTTCATGCTCAATGTATTGTTTACTCATAGAATTCTGTCGCATAGTAAATAATAGAGGATAAAATGAAATTAAATCAAGTGGCCTCCAGGATCATTCAAAATTTTGTTCTAATAAGATTACTTTTAATATTGTTTTTTTTGATCATCAATTGCAAGAAAGACGATAATACAACTAACGAACCGTTTAAACAGGATTCTGAATTAGAAAAGGTCAAAGTAGAATTTAATGTGGCCAGGATTGATCTACCGGAGGGTGATTCTGAAACTGTTTCCGTTACAGTAATTCTCTCTGATGAATTGGGAAAAGATGTAATGCTTTCTTTAAAATATAGTGATGATGGGGCGATCACAAATAGGCTTTTAGTCAAAGGGACTGATTACGATGGGCCAAATATGGTCACCATCCCAAGTAATAATAAAGAAGCGACTATAACGATCACCTCTAAAGAGAATAATAATAAAGAAGACAAGCCCCCTGGATTCAAAATCACTTTGGGAATACCAGATGATCTTGAAAACGATTTAGAACTGGGCGATATAAAGAAAATACTTGTCTTCATTCAAGATAATGATGAGATCGAAGCAGACGACCCCGGAACCGGAACTCTTTCTGTTGGCTTTGAGTCTTCTACTGTGAATGTTGCAGAAATTGATTCTGTCATGGCCACTCTATCTCTTACATTTTCCGGAGATGTACCTCCGATGTCAAGTTCAGAGGAGGTAATACTGAATATTGCGGCCACCGATGGAAGCGCTACAGATCCTACCGATTATACTGCGTCTGGTATTTCAAGTGTGATCATAAATAAAGATACTACCAATCTTAACATAGGTGAATTTAATATCCCTATTGTAAATGATACTACAATGGAAGGTGTAGAGAGTTTCACTGTTGATTTGGAAATAGATCCTGCTTCCACTTTTGCTGCTATGTTGAGTATGGCGACAGTTACTGTAAATATAGAAGCCAATGATGGCAATTCTACTATATCTTTGGGAACTCCTGTTGCTCCTCCCACTATTTCAGAAAATGAAATGACCATGGTCCCGGTAGTATTGAATAAGGCATTGACCTCAGACCAAACCCTGGTAGTCAGGCTTGCCTCTAGAAATACAAGTACGGCTACCATTGGTACAGATATGTCCACATTAAATGATTTCATTTTTGGAGCTGCTGTCAGAGATACTACGGATTTTACCTTTGCTACATTGACATTTGATTCTGCCTCTGCAACAAGTATGATGCTACCCATAAATATAACCGATGATAGTGATATTGAATCAGAAGAAATAATTCAATTGTACCTTGAAACACTATCCGGATCTAATATTAATGGAATTATTAATGGTAATCCTTCAAGTACTCCATTAAATATAATGATACCTGGAAATGATGGTGTTATAATTGGTTTTGCATCCAATACGGCCACCATAACGGAAGGAAATTCTTATATGCCATCTTTTTCACTCACAGGATTTAATATGACGCCTGCCATGATTGAAGTGGTCATATCAATCAATGCTGCCAGTACCGCAACTTCAGCCGATTATGGAACCAAAACAAATCCAATTATCCCAATGAATACGGATACTTCTTCTGATTATTCAGGATCGGCTTTGTTCAACATAATAGATGACTCCATGTCTGATCCAGGAGAAACCATCATACTCAATATTGATAGTCTAACAGTAACCGGTATAACAGCAGAAGTTGATTCTGGTAATAGTAGCCAGACGGTTACGATCAGTGATTCTGCTCCTCCGCCTAGCTTTACATTGACTTCCAGTCAATCAGATGGAGGCTTTAACCCTGGCGGTGTGATTCCAAACGAATTTAAGAATAACCTTTCTACTCAATGTACGGGCCAAAATAATTTTCCCAAACTAACCTGGAGCAATCCTCCTGCTGGTACAATGAGTTTTGTGCTCTTTGTAGAAGATCAAACAGCATCTTTTGTGCATTTGAATCTGTATAATATTGCAAGTACTGCCACAGGAATAAACAAACTGATTGCGGTGCCAAGTGGAGATACAGAGCCGGTTACTTTTCCTGCTGGTACTGAATTAGGAGGAAATGGTTGGTTCGGCTCTCATATCGCTGCGGATGCAAATGCTTTAGGATGGGGGGGCCCTTGCCCGCCTGACATGACTGGAACCCACAACTATTATTTTAAACTATATGCTTTAGATACTACTATACCTTTTTTTGATATCATAGATAATCGAAGCCGCAGCGCTTTTGAGTCTGGAGCGTATGCTTCTAGAATATTGGGTAGCGTTGAAATTTTTGGTACGAGTACTTTTTAAAGGCATAATAATAACCCTCTACCCTATTGTAACTATGGATCAGTATTAGGAAATGCCTATACAGGCGATCAGGTTGGATCGTGTACTTGTTCTTTTTTCAAACTAAAGGCAAAGTTAAAGGTCTTTTATGCCCTGTGGCTGTAAGGTGAATGGAAAATATATTAAAATATTAATAAATAATTTATATAAATCACTCCAGTGATAAGGATCACCCAGCCTAAAAATTTTATTACCCATAAAATCCCTGAAAGGATATTTTTCTGATAATGAAGCATGAGACCTAAAAAAGCTTTGCCTACTATAAGCAATTGCTCCGTAAAACCACTCCGTTTTCCTTCTTTTTCAATATTCTTTTTTAATTCTTTTATTTCATATACCATGTGATGCCCTAAAATAAAAATGACTAAAATAGACAATATCCATCCTATTGAATTAGGATTCTTAATTTGCATATTAAGAATAGGTAATATGAGCATGTTCGCGAGTAATATATTCACCATGAATAAAACAAATAATATGCCTATATTTTTTAATCTATTTTGTGTTTTAGAGGAGAGTGTCATTGATCAATATCCAAAAATTTAAGGAGATAGTAAAAAATATATTAATAAAAAGAATAAAATGACGGTTATAACTCCACTGTATAACATGAACATACCAGCTCTTTTTTCTTTAGTGGTTACTTCTATATTTTTAGAGGCAATTTCTTTTTGAGTATCTTTTTCATCTGTTTCTTTGGATATTGCCTGTATGTTCGCCATAGTACTATCAGGTAAAATTTTTTCCCCATGATACATTTTTATCAGAATGTTTTCTTCTTCTATGATTCTTCCGTATACATTATCTTGTACCTGAGTAAGCACTTCGGCTTTACCAGTATACATATCTATGGAAATAACTTTTGCCGGAACAGGAATAATTTGATCGTCTTTCTTTAATTTTAGAGAATCAATAAAGTAGTTGGCTTTTTGGCTTGTGTTTAAAATTTTGATCAATACCATGTCCCCTTTTTTTAATTTGGTGACATGTTTTCCGTCTACTGGTGCTAAAATGAAATTGGCATTCAATATAACATTTCCAGAATCCTTTTCTATTTGACTCAAATTGCTTGTATTATGCCCTTCAGACTCATTAAATATTTCCTCATCATTTTTTAGTTCTTCTTTTTCTTTTTCTGCGATCATATCTGTTTCAGTAATATCTTCCAAATTTGTTTCTAATTTCAAGCTATTGTCTTCTAGTATTCTTTTAAAAAAAGTAGCAAAAGTATTGGATATCTCATGAAGACTTTTCATTTGACAAAATACGCTTACTTTCCTAGAGAATTCCTGATCATTAGAAATATCATTTAAAGCATTCTGTAATTTTAGGGTCTTCGATTGTACATATTGTCCTTTTAGTTTCATTCTCCTGATCTTTGTGTTAAAATCTTTATAAGAATATATAGAAGGGTCTATATTATAAAGCTCAGAATATAAAGATAGTACTATGGAAGAATATCCCATTGCATACGAATCTCTATCTAAAACCAGAAAGAAAATGACATAGTATTTTCTTTTAGATGACTGAAATCTGCCTTTGATTGCAATATATTCTTTTTGCATTCTATAGATGAAGGTATTTTTTTAAATGCGTAAAGCAAGTTAATACAGATAGACCCTATGTCAAATCTTTTAAAATCATATTCTACAATAACCAATGCCGTTAGGCTGTACTTTGTACAAAAAAAAATGCTTGACAATATGTATACATAAATAATACTTTCATTAAGTTGAATATATGAATCCATATTTCAAAATATTAAATTACTGATCTTATATATTCAATTCTAAAATTGCCAAACGCGAGGAGGAAAGCTACTATGAAAATTATCAATAAAAGAATATCTTTACTGATGGTCCTTTTCTTTTATTTGTTCTGTGAGAACAATGAAAATGATCTAGACCAACAAGGTCCATCTGGTACACCAGGAATTGCATATCAAATATTTAAGGATGGAACCATAGGAGATGAGTTGCCAGAAAATATCCCCCTCAATGAAGATGATTCCTATCAATATGCAATTACCTTACTTTCGCGTCCATCTGAAGATGTAACGGTCACTATCAGTCTTCCCGATAATTCTCCCGATAATTTGAATCTATCTTCAGCAGAAGAAATAGTATCAGGCCCATCGGCATCCATTACTTTTACCTTTACCAATGAACGCTGGAGAACTCCAAAGTTAGTCCGGCTGACTCTTTCAGAAGATAATATAGCCCAAGGGAACCAAAGCCTTGTTGTTACAAATGTTTCTATCAGTAACGATCCCAATTATAATGGTCTTATCCGAAATGTTACGCTTTCCACGAATGACAATGAAACAGAAGGCATCACTTATATATCAGCGGCTAATTCTATGGCACTGCCCACGAGTATAACCCTGGAAGAAGGAGGCGAAAATAATGAATACAACTATACCATTGTGTTGAATACACAGCCTACCCACGATGTAATGGTCAGGATTATGCTTCCCGATAACATTCCTGCCAATCTTACTCTATCTTCTGTAGTTTCTCTTATACAAGAGCCTTCCGAGTCGATTACTCTTAACTTTCTGCCAGAAAACTGGAACTTTCCCCAAGCCCTCAGATTTACTCTTTTAGACGATAATGTGATCGATGAAAATAAAAACCTTACCATTGAGCATATTTCCGAAAGTAAAGACCCTAATTATAATGATCTCAGCCGTGACTTGACTGTCCAAACCACTGACAATGACGCTCCGGGGGTGATCTATACTGTGTCAGGTGGTTCTACAGAATTACCTTCTGACATTGGCCTTGCCGAATCAGAAGAATATCAATATGAGATTTCTTTGAAAACAAGGCCTCAAGCTGATGTAATAATAACGATCAGCCTTCCCGATTTTCCGTTTGAACTCCCCCAAAGCTTTAAGCTTGCTTCTGCAGAGAGTACTGTACCGGATGCAGATGGTTTAAGATCAGTCACTCTTACTTTCATGCCAGAAAATTGGAACACTTCGCAGGCTATAAGATTGGCTTTACAAGAAGATACCATAATCGAAGAAAATAAAGAGATGACTATTAAGCATATTACGATGAGTGCTGATACAAGCTATGAAATGCTTAGCCGTGATCTTGTTGTTTCAACTACAGACAATGATACTATAGGAATCACTTTTACAGAAATAGATGGTTCAGTATTGCCAAATAGCATCATACTTTCGGAAGGTAATATGGATGTGGAATATGAATACAATATTGTATTGAATACACAGCCTACCCACGATGTAAGGGTTAATCTCAGTGTCCCTGATACGGCCCCTCTTAGTTTAGAATTATTCAAGGGAACTTCTACCAATCCCACAATAGCTGGTGAATCCAGAATATTTGTATTTACCCCTGCAACTTATAATACTCCCCAAAAGGTCAAATTAGTTTTAAAAGCAGATGACATTTTTTGGAAAAATCGGGATGTTATTATTATGCATTCCCCCGAAAGCACAGACCCCGCGTATAATGATCCTACTCTTGCGCATGGAATTATGCTCACTTTGCAAGACACTGATTCTGCACAAGTTCTCTATGATCCGCCGCTTACTTCAGCAATAGCGCTTTTAAAAGGCGAATCTCATGAATATCAAGTCCAATTGAATGGCCCGCCTTCCGGTGATGTAATGGTTACGATCTCTATTCCTGGTGATACCAGAAACAATTTTGTGCTATCCTCTGGCAGTAAAATGACAACAGATTCCAGAAAATCCATTGTTCTTACTTTTACTCCAGACGATGGCGACCACATGGCTCAAGACGGAGAATGGAACTTTCCCCAAACAGTGAACCTTAATTTAATGTTTGACCCTGCAGACTCCTTAACTAGGACCATTGCCATTCGTCATACCCATTCTAGTACGGAGGATAATGCTTTTAATTCCCTACCCTCCCAGGATTTCTCCGTAGAATTAATATCCAGAAGAAATTGTAAAACTCCTTCTGGTTCTATACCTAGGATCAATAATTTTGGGTATTCTATTTCAGACAGGGGCCATTTTGGCTCCCCTCCAATGTATCAAAATGCCTCTTCTTATTCTGGATTTTCCTGGAATAAAGTCAATGGTGCCGCACGCTACATTATTTTCCATAGAATGAATAATGAAGCTGTTACTCTGGCGTATATTGCTAGAGACGAAGTAGGCACTAATGCACCTTATGTAAATATTGCGGATGTAAATGCCAGTACAAATACTTCTCTTACCGAGAGCTCTGGCACACTCTCCTATACAACGGGTAGTACTGCAAGCTATGCAATTTCAGGCCATGCCTATAGAGGCATTGCATTTCCCAATCGTTTTGGTATCATAGCCTGTAATTCTAGCGGTAATGTGATAGGATTTACAAATCAATCTACACATTCGGATTCGGGTAGAGATAATGATATCTATTTTGATCTCCTCGACTCTCATATCACCCGTGGGGGTGAAAGAATCATCGTAAATACCCTAATTAATGGGTTTTGGTTAGGTGATTTTAACAGACCAGGAGAATATATTACCATAGGCCGTGGCAGCGGTAAAACGCCTGTACCTATTTCTTCTGGAATATACAGAGTAGAAGTATACTATAATACACAAGTAGACAGCGTAGCGGTAAAGATAACAATAACCACGGGAGGAAGTGCGACGCTTCAAAATGTAACTAGAAATGCAACATCTACAAATCGTTGGAATGATGGAAGATGGCCAGTACTATCAGATATGGGAATGCATGGAACATTGAGATTTCCGGATTTTACAGCGGCTAGCGATGTAACGAATCTCGGTATCCGAATTGAGACAACACAGGCCAATAATGGCTGGGACGTGGTTGGAGTCAGGCTTGTTAGGGTAGGGAATGCGCCATAAGATCAATGGAAAATTGTTTATTGCTTATTATGGTAGCACGATTATTGAAATGAGTTTTCAGTAAAATATATTATTAGATTATTAGAGAGGTAATTTATGTTAAATTTGATTTGGTTTAGATTTCAGGTAAGAATAGCAGCAAGAATAATTTTAATACTTGGTTTCTCTTTTTTAGGGGTTTTAGGCTGCGATCAGGATGAATTAGGGTTAACAGCAACCTTAGTAGATGAAATTGGTGAAATACTTGAACCAATTGATCCAGGCTCTGACAATAATATAAATGATATGGATAATCCACTTAGTCCACTTAATCCACTTAGCCCAACGAATCCGATTAATGTGCCTGGCCCACCACCATCGCCTATTGATATAGTGGCACCTGTGGGGGGGGGACCCACTACGACCGATATAAGTGCTTTAAAAAGAACCGTAGCAGAAAGGATATCTACGGCAGAGGTTCAATATCAGGGGAATGAAATTCTGGAAGTTAGCGTTGCTTCAGGGAATCCTGATTTTTCTGTTAATGATCAGGATGATATAATTTTTTCACCTCAAGAAAAAAGAGGAGAAAAAGCCCGATTAAGAAAAGTACTTATGCAGGCCAATACGGATGATGGTAAAACACATAAATTCTTTTATTTTGCTATAGTAAATTCCGGCCATGGGACCAACGGAGATACGGATGGTGATGGTAAGGTAGATGACGTAGAAGGGAACAACGTTCAAGACAAGACTTCTGATTTTTCCGCTGGTGGGGCGGCGAACTCTATCAGTATTCTTTCTCCTGGTGGAGTTAATGGGAATGGAGATAAGGTGGAGGTAACGGTAAGTCTTGTATCCTCCCAACTACTATACGCTGTTTCGTATAAAAATAGTGGTGGTAACACAGTCAAATTACTTGCAGAATCTAAACTAGGTCTGAATTCGGGGGGACACAGCACCTATCCTAATTTTTTTACTTCTGTAAAGGTAAATAAAGTGCGTACCGCCAGCTACTATGAAAAATGGAACCCTATATGGGGTGAAGATGATGAAATAGAAAACTGGTTCAATGAACTTGTCGTTACCATTGTTCCTAGGAGTGTGGCAGATGCCAATATTAAAGAACATCATAAATTAGATATTATTTTCAGAGTGTATGATGATGGTCTTGGATTTCGTTATCGTATAAGGGGTCTTGCCGCTGATTCCGGATCAAATGCGAATAGTTTTAGGATCAATCAAAGAGATGAAAAGACTACTTTTAATTTTCCGAATAGCACAGGCACAAACTGGCCTAATGTTCTATACGGACGCAGTAGAACCAGAACAGGAACGCTTGGCCATGGGCCTGCCGAAGTAAATATTCTGAATGAATCATTGTCAAATGCCTCCGAAAGTGAAAGTATTTTTACTCCAATATCCATGAAATCGAGTAATAATTATTTTGTTAGCATTCATGAAGCGGGTTTAACCCCTAAAGAAATGGCTAGTATGGTACTCAAGAAGAATAGAGGTAATAGATTCTTCACCGTTGAATTTACTTCGGAGAATGTTTTTCAACATAATGCAGGGCCTGGATTTGAAAATAAAAGCAGAGCCAGCAAGCCATTTATTATGCCATGGAGAACGATCCAGGTTGTTAAGGGAAATGCAGGAAAATTAATAGATTCCAGATTGATCTTAAATTTGAATGATCCTTTAAGGGAAGATATTTATAGATATAATAATGATGACCCGAGTGACCCTCTATACCATGATTTTGAACCCACTTTTGATAAGGTTGGTGAGAGAGGCAATGGGAGTCTGGATCTTTCATGGATGAGGCCTGCCAGATATGTTGGTTATTGGAGGGGAGTACATGAACAGGAAAGGCCAGTGCCGGGTCATGACAAAAGCTATTGTTTTAATCAATGCGCAAACACCGAGTTTATTCTGGATTATTATAAAATGGCCGATGAAACAAATGCTGGCAGCGTATTATTCGAGGGCTGGCAGGATACCGCCGGTTGGGGAGGCGGTAGGTGGAATGAGTGGAGATTTAGCGATGGTAGGTTTAGAACATCGGGATTCTCGGCACTTGCTGGGGGGACTTTTGATTTTAGTTTGATGTTCGATACCTTGCTTGCTGAAATTCCCAGATCTAGTTTTGAAGAATTTAATGTTAATTATCGCAGAATACAATCAGGTAAATTACCTATATATCATGTATTGCATACCGAATGCCTTACGAATACTGCAAATTTACATAAAGACTTACTCGGAACGCGTGGGAGGGTTAGAGGCGATAATGTACCCCTTTTTGAGGAACACAGAAAAGAAAGCCATGGCCATACCCGCTATCTAAAAGCGGGCTATGTTGCTTTCGCTTTGGCTTATGCTCATTGGGCCCAGCGAGCCACAAAACACTGGCATATCTATATAAAAGAAGCAGCAAAGAATAAAATGAATATTGTTGTGCATGAGCCCATTAAGGCAACTGGTGTACGCAGAACTTATCCCAATATGATGTCCAGAGAAGGTCTTCATGGAGAAGAACATGATTATGGTACTATTGGTAGAGTACTAAGTACAGAGCACCATAGCGAAGTGGTCTATCAAAGGGGGCTTGCCGGCCCAATTGACTGGACCCCTGGGATTTTCACTAGTCAAACTACTGTAACGAATAGTAAACAATTAGCTTTAATGAGTGCTCTATACGCTCCTTTGGTGATGGCAGCAGAATTAAAGGCACGCCAAAGAGACCCTCAATATAGCACTCCCATGGAATTCATCAAAGGTTTTCATCCTCATTGGTCAGAGTCTAAGGTATTGCTGGGAGAATTTGCCAAATACGTGGTAATAGCCCGTAGAAGAAGAGACAGCCTCAATTGGGTGGTTGCTGGTTTTACGGATAATGCATCCAGAACAGTAAATATTGAATTTAATAAATTTCTGGAACCAGAAGCCATATATGAGGCGGATATATATGAGGATGTGATTGGGCGCCCGCGTGATGTACGAAAAAGACAAATAGCAAGGGTGCTCCATGGGGATACCACGTCTATTACCATGTCGTCCAGAGGAGGTTTTGTCATGAATGTTAATTATGTTATGATCAAACCAGGTCTGGTAATAGAGTAGAGTTCAAAGAATAATATCTCTATAAATAATATTGCATGGGATATAATAATATACGACAAAAAAATAGAATTATCTGATCTGCTTTATATCGCATAATTCTATAAAAAAATTAAAAGGAGTTTACCGATCATGAAAATGTACAGACAAAATCTTATTAAGAAAATTAGTTTCGCTTTTTTTCTTTTCTTTTCTTTAGCCTGGTTATCTTTAATACAGGCCAATATCTCTAATAGCTTTCCTTCTTCTCTAACCCACCAGGGGTCTGGTCAATATAAATGGAGCACCTGGGATTACCTAACAACCCCTTATATATATCATTTAGAGAAAAAAAATGCAGTTTCCGCTACTTTTACCCCTAATTTCCTGGGGGGTGCTTATGGGGCCGCTGTAAAATATACCATCCCTGGCATTCCTGTTTTAGATAAACTTCCCTGGGCAGTTGCCCTTTCCATTAAAAATAATGGAAGAAGGGTTGATTTTCAGGAACAGGAAATTAGCAATGCAGGTTATTTAGAAACATTTGATAGAGATATCAGATTTATGATCGGAACCACCCTTAGTGAATTGATTGGTATTAATTTAGGTATGGCCTTTTATCTTAGAAATGGAATATTCCATTATAATGAAAAGATTCGTGAAGGAGACCCTGAAGAGATTGGTTCACTGGTGAATGAAACTTCATTTACTCCCGTAAATTGGAGAGGGAACATATATGGTGTAGAACTAGGGCAATTCTATGAATTACAGAGTAGCAAGAATTCCTGGGCCTGGTCATTAAGCATTGAATATGCAGATCTTGGAACCAAATCAGAAACAGGTTCCTTTGCCTCAGATGCCCCCAGGCTTAGAATATTTAATAAATTTTCGAACATATTAGAAAATACTTATTCTGTTAAAAATAATGGTAAAAAGAGGCAAGAAGTAAATATTGCCTTAATCGATTGGTTCCCGGCAGGATATAGTGCGGATGTAGGAACTGAAGTTAGATTGAATATTCCGTTTGGCAGTGGTCAGGATATAAGAATTGCTGGAGACGACCGAACGATAGATGATGTTACCATAGATGGCTTTGGTATTACAGGGGCTTTATTCTATGATAAAGATTTTCATATAGACCCCAAAGATGATAGAAGTGTATTTAGGATTCAACCCATTGTTACTTTTACCTATGCAAAAGAAGATGTGAATTATTCCCCTTCAGGGCAAAGATTTGGGTTTGAAGATAGTAATGTTTCCATTGGAGTCAGCTTTAAAATAGTTTATTATGCAACCCAAAAGTTTTATTTAATGCTGGGTTGGAATCCATTTTTGAGGCTACATTCTGTCTTTAGAGAAGAATATCTACCACCTGAAAACGCTGATAATTCTGATACAGAGAGAACACTGGCTTTTTCAGAAATAGAGGATCCCCCTGGAAGAACATTATTAGGTGCTTATTCTGTTGCTATTGGATATGATTTTACTGAATCTATGTCTGCCTATTTTCTATTTGGAAATTTAAGTGCTTCTGGTAGCGTGGTTCCTTCCTCAGAAGATCCCATTTCTGGTGGTGAGTTACGAAGAATTCAAATAAGGAATGATTTAGAAGCAGGTGGATCAAGTTTTATTGATCTAATTTCTAAAATTACTTTTGGTATAGATTATAGGTTCTAATTATTTCTTGTTCTTGACATAGATCTATAGGTTTGGTCACGATCAAAAAATTTTTTTAACGATTGGTATTTTGACTAAAACTATTTTAATCTAAAAAGATAAAAAATATCATTACCTGGCAGGACGAAATCCAACATATACGCTATATCTGATTTTTCTGACAGGATCTATGTCTTGCTCGTGTAATTCATAAGACATATCTGCTCCTACAGCGGGTATGGTAACCCGCCTTATATAAAACCGAATACCTATTCCAGGCCCGTAAAATTGAGTCAGTGGATCGTCGTTCCTTTTAAATATACCATACTCAAAAAGAGTAACAAAAGTAAAAGTCCCCCAACTAAAGGCAAATAGAGGAATCTGATATATTGCTGTTAATGTCAGATAAATATCTGCCGGAATGAGAAAAGAGGGTAAAACAGTCGTTCCCTCTGTACCTCCTAAACGATGTTCTCTAAAAGCAGGTAAAATTGAATAAGCCCAGTAAAGCCCCAAAGAAAGAGTATGATCTAAAAATGTTTCTAAATTATACTTATTTTGACTTTCTATATTATAAAAACTATTTCCCCTATCTGTCAATGCGAAGCCACGCTGCAGTTCCAGGCTACTCCGAAATCCTTTATCATAGTAGAAATGATTAGAATAATTATTAAAAATAAGTTTAATGCCTTGAACATAGATATCTCCCCCTATAGGAGGATCAATGATCCTCTTTTCCGGTGAATCTATGTTATCTTTAGAAGGAATCCTTACATAGAAATAGCCTCCTGTTAAAGCTGTGGTAAATACATCTAAAAAAGTGTAACCAAAAATATATAATACATCAAATCTTAATTGCTGGAATGCTTGCAACAATTCTCCTTTTGTATTTTCATTCTCTGTATAAATAGAACCACCGGCAGAACGTATCTTCCCAAAAAAGTTTGTATATCCGATGTTCAGATTCACAAATCCAACCAGGTATTGCCAGCCTCTGTTAGAAATGATACCCCCCCCCCAAAGGCCATTATTGTATCCTAATAAGTTTGTTTCTGTGATAAACACACCTCCTAAAATAGTGCCTCCAACCGCATAAAAAACAGGTACAGGATAGATAGACCAGTTTTCATCCACAGAGATTTCTATTTGAACTTTATTTTCATTTCTTTTATACAAAATATTCACATCAGAGAAAATAAAAAGGCCCATTAAGTTTTCTATCAATCTCTTAGCCTTGAAATTGGATAATCTATCCCCGGGTTTACTATTGATCCATTGGGAGACCACCTCAATTTTAGTTTTTTTATTACCTCTGATAACAACTTTTTCTATTGCAAGATCACCATTTTCTTGAATAAATTCTTTTTTTTCTTTGAGAGCTCGGGCTAATCTTTTTGCAATACTTTCATTTTCTCTTGTAGATTCCTTTTCTTTATTTTTAGAGGGCTCTGTTTTTTCTTGCGCAAGAATATGGCTATTCTCTATAATCAAAAAAAATAATAAAATAAATATATAAATGAATCTGATCATATTTTGATGTTAAATATTATTTTTCGAATGAATATCTTAGTTTAAAAAATTAGCATGATGTTCAGATAAAAATATAAAATTATGCAGACACGAATGGAATATCAATATGTATAGATATGTTGTAAATAATATTTTGTTATGAAAGAGTTCAAGTTTAAGAAAACCTACTTTCTTTATGATCTATATAAATATATATGACCTAGAATGAATGCATATTTCAGATTGCTTAAATATATAAGTAAATATAAGAAAAGATTTTTTATAGGCCTCCTTTTTTCTTTAATGGCATCTATATTGAATGCCATTAGTCTTAGTGCTTTAATGCCTATTTTTCATACTATGATGAACAGGGATATGAAAAAGCCATTTGAGCTGCATCTAACGAAAAAGGATATATATTATCTGTATCAGGCAGGAGAAAAGGAAAACTTACTTAAATACTTCAATAGAATAAATGGATATGAAAAAGAAAAAAAATTATTAGAATCTGATGATCCGTTGATCCATTCATTACAAATTGAAAATAATAAGGATGGCTATCAAAAGAAATATTATATTTTTCGTTCCTATCTCAAACTAAAAATCAATCAATTCAGCTCAAACTATAATCAGTTTGAATTTTTAAAAATAGTTTGCCTGGCGATCCTACCTATTTATTTCCTAAAATTACTCACTACTTTAGGAGCGGTATATTTTATCACCTCTACTGGATTACGTGCGGTAAGAGATGTACGCAATGAACTATATTCCAGTTTAGTACAGCTTCCTCTAAGACATTTTGTCAAAGAAAAGGCAGGTTCTCTAATGAGTCGCGTTATCAACGATGTCCTTTTGATCTCTGATTCTCTCTCTGTAACATTCAGAGTATCCATTATGAATTTTTTCATTATCATTACTCATGTTTCATTGCTTAGCATTATTGACTATAAACTTACAATTATTTGTTTGATCGGCGTACCCTTAGCTTTATGGCCCGTAACACATTTTGCTAAAAAGATCAAAAATATTACAACAGGAGAACAATCTGGACTGGCGAGTTTAAATGCAAATCTTCAACAACTCATCACAGGTATCCGGGTGATCAGAGCTTTTGGAATGGAACCCTATGAAAAGAAAAAGTTTAATCATTTAAATGAATACATGTACCAGCAAACTTTAAAATATAGATTAAATCATGTTATAGGTCCTTCCATTGTAGAGCTGTTGACTTCTTTTCTTGTGGTGGGGCTACTGGCTTATGGAGCTTCTCAGATACTACATCATCAAATAACATCTGGTAGTTTTTTTACCTTTCTATTTACATTGATCGTTATACTGAGCCCCATAAAACAGATGAGTAGCTGGTTTAACGACATCAACCGTACTGTTGCAGCAGGCGATAGATTATTTCAGATCATAGACGATGAAAAAGAAGAAAAAGAATTAGAAAACCCGATCCATATTGGTAAAATAAAAAAAGAAATTCATTTTAAAAATGTTTCTTTTGTGTATCCTGAATCAACACAGTATGTATTAAAAAATATAGAACTAAAGGTAAAAGCAGGAAGTACCATTGCTCTGGTGGGCCACTCTGGTGCGGGTAAATCTACCCTAATAGACCTGATCCCCAGGTTTTATAATGTAACGGAAGGTGCTATTTTAATAGATGGGGTAAATATACAAAATACTTCTTTAAAAGAATTGAGAAATAAAATAGGGGTGGTTACCCAGGAAATATTTTTATTTAATGGAAGTATTCGTGAAAATATTTGCTTTGGCAGAGAAAATGTTTCTGAAGAAAAAATAATGGAGGTAGCCAAACTGTCTCACGCGGATGAATTCATTGATCAACTCCCTAATAAGTTTGATACTTTTATAGGAGAAAGAGGATTACTTCTTTCAGGTGGGCAAAGACAGCGTATTTCTATTGCAAGAGCTCTTTTGAAAGACCCGGAGATATTGATCTTAGATGAAGCCACTAGCTCTCTGGATTCTCATTCAGAGAAATTAGTACAAGAAGCATTGAAGATACTCATGGTAGACCGAACCACATTCGTGGTGGCTCATCGTCTTTCTACCATTTACCAGGCAGATGAGATCATTGTATTAGAAAAAGGCAAAATAATAGAAAGAGGATCCCATAAACAACTTTTAAGAAGAAGTGGGATATATAAAAAACTCTATAAGATGCAGTTTGCAAAAACATGAACAATAAGCATCACACAAACAGAACTCTTTTATTGGATATTAATTCAAAAATATATACGAAGAAAGAAAAAGCATTGATCCCTGTATATGATGGTGGATATTATTTTGGCTTGTCTCTATATGAAACTACTTTAGTAAAGAATGGCATTCCTCTTTTTTTAGAACAGCATTTAAAAAGAATGCAAAAGGCAGCTGATTTTTGGAATTTTCCTTCTATACAAAATTTGCGCCACTCGATCAAAAATAGAATTTCTAAATTAGTGGAATACTCCAATGGGTCTAAGGATGAGTTTAAATTAAGAATTATGATATCTCCATCAAATGTGGATGTATCCGGGATAAGCCAAAAAAATATTACGGAGGTCCTGTTCTTTTCTATGCTTCCCAAACTTAAAAAAAATTACCGGTTGTTTATCAGTAATGAACAAAAGAGTTCCAGGAATTATCTTCCTCATTTTATTAAACCAAGCGCAAATTATAAGAATATTTTTTCTGTTTGGGAGGCAAGAAAGCATAATTGTGATGAGTCTATTTTAACCAATGAAAAAGGACATATAACAGAAGGTTCTTTTTCAAATATTTTTTTCATTCAAGAAGATACAGTACATACACCTGATCTTAAAAATGATCTTTTGAACGGGGTTACGAGAGAAATTATAATTGATATTTGCAGAAAGGAAAAAATTCCTATAAAAATCAGAAAAATAAATATACAAGAAATTACTTATTTTCAAGAGGCTTTCTTGACCTCTTCCATAAAAGGGGTAAGATCTATTTCCGAAATTCATTCTACTTCATTGAAAAAAAATACTACTAAAAAAAGTATTTATCATAATTTTATCATGAACAAACTTACACAACAGATCGCTTATTTATATAGAAAAAGAATAGAGGATCATATTCGTCATTACCATTAGAATTATATCATGGATACAGCTAGAATGTACATGACTCTTTTTTTTAAGACAGAATCAGAACTCATATCTATACTGGAATATATACAAAAAAAATTAGGTGACTATGATTATTTTTCCATGAATATACATTGCGATAGACCAGTATCCAGTCTTTCCCCTTATTCAGAGGACATATCAGAATTAGATCAGATGAAATATTTAAAGCTTCTGTGTTTTAAGAAAAGAGTAAAATGGAAAGATATACTCCGTAACTCTAAAAGACTATCTAATTTACAGAAAAAATCATATAGAACAAAAAACCTTTTTTTTACTTTCGGATTTGGATATGTAACGAATGAACAGGTAGTAGGCATCTACTCATTACCCTCTTTGTCCAGAGTATTTGTAAGGCCGTATTTATTCTGTCAAATAGAGATGATTTACATAGGCCGTTCCTTTTCTTTTCAGAATACAGAACTTCCTTTAAAAGTACAAAATCAATGCATTACATTTTTTAATGATGTACGCAGGCTATATTTTTCTTGAATCAATTTCTTTCGATTTATTTTTAGATCAATATCCTTTTGAGATAAAGGATAATAGGCCACAGGTATTTTAAATTTAGGGAGTTCTTTTTGGAGTAAGACATTAATTTTACGAATTATCTTATTAAAATCACCTTTACGTATATTTATAAAGGCTACTGGCCTTTGTCCAAATTCTGTATCCGGAAAAGGGATTATGATTGCAAAACGTATCTCATTTATCATGTATATTTTAGATTCAATTTCTTCCGGATATATATTCTCCCCACCACTCATGAACATATTATCCTTTCTTCCCATTAATTGTAAATATCCATTTTTATCTATTTTACCAATATCCCCGCTATGAAACCATCCTTCTTCATCTATTTTGGCAGTCTCTTTAGAATATTCTTTAAATAAAACCCTGTTCCTTAGATATATTTCCTGATCATCTGCAATTTTAATCTCTCTAAAAGGAAGAATTTTTCCCGCGTTAGGAAGATATTTTTTTTCTTCCCCATAGGGAGTCGTCGTAATTTGAGAAGACATTTCAGAGGATCCATAGCTACAAAAAAGATTCAAGCCTATTTCTTTTGCTTTTTTAAGCAAGGATTTTGTAATTAAATCACCCCCCAATAGAATGGCTCTTAATTTTTTGAGCCTATTGGTCATTTGTATATTTTCCATTAACCTTATCAGTTGTGTGGGTACCAGGGAAATATGCGAGATTTTTTCATTTTTAAGAGAGTCCTCTAAATTTGATCTACTTATAACCACAGAGGCGCCAGAGATGATCGTCCTGTATAAAATAGATAAACCACCCACATGATAAAAGGGAAGACTGGCCAGCCAGGCATCCCCTGGTTTTAATGGAATATTCAAATTAGACCCTAAAGCGGAATAATAATGATTTCCATGATCATGTATCACTCCTTTTGGAGTTCCTGAACTGGAAGAAGTAAATATAATATTGCTTATTTGTGAAAAATCCAAAAAATTCTTTGGAATTTTTTCTACATTTCCATGGAATAAATGATCATTTATATGGTTAAAATGAATAGTGAATTTTTTAAAAATATCTTCTATTAGAATCAATTTTACACCATCCATTTCATGATGGCGATCAGAGATAACATATTTTATTTTATTTTTATGCAATAGAGTTTGTAGTATTTTAGGGGTGTATCTGGGGCTTAAATGAACTGCCACCAGATCAGATATATGAAATGCCATGATCAATAGAGCATATTCCATTGAGTTTTGCATGCAAATACCAATCCTATCTCTTTCTTTAAAAGGGTATTTAGATAAGATCCATTCTTTTAAATGGATCGAAATAGAATAATACTCAATATAATGTATTTTTTTGAGATCTGCATAAATTGCAATTTCTTTTGGGAATTTCTTCGCTGCAGAGTAAAGCCAGAAGGGTCTCATAATTCAGGATTTATGTGACTAGGTTTCGTAAGCGGATCATTTTCGTCATATAAGAATTCCAATGCTTTGTCAAGTGCTTTTTGATTGAAAATAAAAATTCTTTTTTATTTTTATAGTTGATGGTCCAGCTAATCATTTTAATGTATACAATCAAACTGATAACCAAATAATAGTTATGGGGAAGAGAAATTTTCCTGATAATTATGTTAAAGAAATGAAAATAGCGTAGAATCAAAAAGATGATTTCACTACCTACCGTCTTAATGTAAATTAATATGCTTATTCAAAGAGTCTTACCTTTCACTTTGCTTTTCTGCCTCCTAAACTGTTTAGATGTATTGAGTGATGGGAATCAAATAAAAGTTAGGAATGAGCTTTCAGAGACTCTAACTATGGTTAAAATTGGGAATGTAGAATATCAAAATATAGCAGCAGGCTCTGTATCAGAAGCTCAAAGTCTAGACGCAGGCGTTTATACACTTACTGCCATTACAGAGAGTAATGTGCAGTACAGTCAACAAGTGTCTTTTTTGGGCAGGTTTTTGAGCTTCACAGTTATATTCAGATCAGGAGGTTCGGTAGAAGTTCAGAGGGAGTAGTACCTGTGTGGGTACTCCTTGTTTTGCGAGAAAGTATTCTTTCAGAACTATACTCAATATAAACCTAATACAAAATAGAGGCAAGTTTTTTGCGATATTCTAAAGTCAATGGATGCGCATTCCCCAGGATATAAAAACATATCAACAAATCTTCTTTAGGCAAAGTAGATTCCTGAAAACTCTTTAAAAAGTATTCCAGTCCTTTTTTGACCTCACTTTCTTCTTGAGAAAGAATTTTTTGAAGATATGAAATAGAGTCTTCATTTGGATTCCTTTGTAAAAAATCAGACAATGCTTTTTTATACATTCCATATTCGCCCGTTTCTGGGAATTTTTTCAATAGTTCCGTTATTTCGTTTTTTTTATGGGGTAAGAAAGATATATAATTGGAAACTACTTTCCATAACCCTTCTTGAACTGCTAAATTTTTATTATCTAATTCAATCAAGAGAGGGTAAGCTTTCTCCCATTCTTCATTCTCTATTAGATCAGACACATCAGAAAATGCATCCTGAGGGATATATCTATCCAGGAGTTTCTGGATCATATCTTGGGGAATAACCCCAGTAAATTGATCAATCACCTTTTTTTTATGGAATAATTTTATATTTGGAATGTTTACAACCTGAAATTGAAGCGCTAATTCAGATTCCTGTTCAACATCTATTTTAACCAATTTAAAACCACCATTGTAGCTATCTTCCATTTCTTCCAGAATAGGGGACAATTTTTGACAAGGAACGCACCAACTCGCCCAAAAATCCATCAAAATATATTTATTTTCAGAGATTTCTAAAACTTCTGATGTAAAATTTTCTCTCGTAACGTCAATGGACATAGATCATAAAAAAATAAATGTTTTTATTCTTTTGAAGAAGAAGGAGTCTTCTTGGAAGTCGATTTTACTTCTTTACTTTGGAGCATATTCTTTAGGCCTTTAAATGGATTGTCCATAGTCTGTTGAACGTCTTTAGAAATATATTTAGATATTTCTTTCTTTTCAATGATATGTTCTATCCCCTTTAAAGAAAAAGCAATTTTTTCTTTATCCGGCTCAATTTTTTTTACGATGACTTTAATTTTATCTCCTTTCTTAAAATGATTCTTTATATTTTCACTCTTTCCTCTGGGTATTTCACTTAAATGTAATAGTCCTTCAAATTGATTATCAATCTGAATAAATAAACCATATTTACTAAGATGTTTAATCGTACCATTTACAATTGGATTATTCTTATATTTCTCTTTAAGGGCTTTATAAGGATTTGGGAGAAGATGCTTTAAACTACAACCAATTTTTCTATTTTCAGAATCAATATGGATTACTTTAAATTCTAATTCCTGTTTTTCTTTATATATACTCCTTAAATGAACAGGAGAATTTTCCCAATTAATATCTTCCTTGCGGATATATCCATCAATTTGATCATTTATCTCTACGAATATCCCAAAATTGGTTATACCCTTAATTTTTCCTTTTTTAACGGAACCTACTTGTATCATATCTGAAATAGTGGACCATGGGTCTTCTTGTAATTGTTTTAGACCTAAAGATATCTTTCTTTCTTCTAAATTGATACCGATGATCTTCGCTGAAATTTCATCTCCTACCTGCAACATCTGTTTGGTACTTGTAATATTTTGAACCCAGCTCATTTCAGTTCTATATATAATTCCTTCTATATCTTGGGTAATATCTACAAAAGCCACATTCTTAGCAGTAAAGGTTACCTTAGCAGTAACAACATCTCCCATAGAATACTTGTTTAATATATTTTCCCATGGATCATCTTCTGTCTGCTTCAGACCCAAAAATAATTTCATTCCCTCTTCGTCTATATCAAGGACTCTGGTCTTTATGGTCGAACCAATTGGAATTTTATCTTTATATCGTTTTTTTGATTTGCTCCAGTAAATGTTGGATTGATGTAAAAAACCAACAACATTATTTGTCATAATATAAGCACCAATACTGGAATGTTTCAGGACTTCACCTTCAATAATATCACCTACTGAAATTTTTTGTATCAAATCGTACCAATAGCTACGGTTTTGCTCATCCTGAAAGGCCTTCTTAGAAACGATTCCAGTAAATTTTTTAGGATTAAGCTCTAATATTTTGCATGTGAATGAGCTTCCCACCATGTCTTGTCTTTTATCATATTGTTTTTCTTTTAGAAAAGAACCAACTTCTGAGAATGGCATGAACATTTTAATTTTCTCAACTTCTACTATATATCCTTTTTCTACGCGTCTTTCTACCTCTCCGATTACATAAAGACCCTTTTCATAGGCCTCTTTTAAAAAGTTCATTCCGCGGGTAAGTTCTAGTTCTCTTTTGGAAAGATACAATAATCCAGTTTCCTTATCTATTCCTTTGACAATAGCCTCTACTTCTTTTCCAATACCAGGGAAATTATCAAATTCCTTAACTGGAATATTCCCTTCAAATTTAGATTCCATTGCTAATATAATATTTTCAGGAGATTTTTCTGGTTGATAGGCGATCACTTTCCCTTTGACTACAGATCCTTTATTTATTTCTACAACTGAAATAACTTCCTGCGAAAGGAATTCATCCATACTTAGGTCTTGATCTTTAAATAAAATTGCCATATAAATTATTTTGAATTAATTTGCTAAATGAATGTTCTTTTTCTTTAAGTAAGCAGCTATAGTCTCTACTACTTTATCTATTTTCATAGAACTTGTGTCAATTAAAATAGCTCCTGATGCCTTTTTTAATTTACCTATTTTCCTTTTATGATCTTCTGCGTCTCTGTTCTTAATTTGATCGAGTATATCTTCTATATGCAGGTTTTTATTTTTTAAACTTAATTCTGCAAATCTTCTTTCTGCTCTTTTATTTAAGGAAGCGGTCAAATAAAATTTAAGATCAGCCTTTGGAAAGGCCAGCGTTCCCATATCCCTTCCATCAGTGATTATATCATATTTTTTTCCAATATCGTAGATCATACTATTTACCAGATTTCTGATAAACACATTGTCTGCAAATACTTTTATATTCGAATTGATATGTTTACCCCTGATATATGGTTCTATATTTTTCCCATGTAACATTATGATCTGTTTCCTGTTATTAAATTTTATTTTAAGAGGTGAGTTTTGGATCCATTCTTTAAAGTCATCATTTTTTACCACGTCTAAAATTTCTAATTTTTTTTTTTGGGTAAAAAGAATTCCTAAATAAGTAATAGAACGATATAATGCACCTGAATCTATCTGGTAAAGCAAAAATTTTTCAGCCAATAGTTTACTCACTGTGGATTTTCCTGAACCTGCCGGACCATCTATGGTAACTACAAATTTTGCATGTGAATTATTTTCTTTAGGATCATGCATTACATCAATTGATTTAATTTCTCATAAAAAGAAGGAAAACTGGTATGTATCCATTTTTTATCTTTATCACTTATTTCTATTAATTCCTTCTTTGTTTTTTTTAAATCCATTCCTGCATTTTTTTTGCTAATTAAATTTGCCACTTCAAACGACATGATGATCCTGTGGTCATAGAAACTATTAATTTTTCCTTTAAAAGAATGGCCAGGCCTTCCTACAAATTCAAAACCATCTGAATAGGTTTTTACGTCCAGTCCAAGATTTTTTAAATTATAGCATATAGAGTGAATTCGATCCGATTCTTTATATCTTAATTCTTTCGCATTACGAATGGCAAAGGTTCCCTCTGAAAACATTCCTGCAATGCTTAAAATGGGAATTTCATCAATAAGAGAAGGTATACTCTGCAAAGGGATACGTATATTTTTTAGAAAAGAGCTTTTGACCTTTATATCCCCCCCTCTTTCACCGCATTTCTCTTTTTTTTCTTCTATAGAGATATCCGCTCCCATGTTTAAAAGAAACTTGATATATCTATCTCTATAAGGATTTAAGAGTATATTTTCAACGGTTATCTCGCTATTACCTATAAGTAATGCGGCCACAATAAAAAAAGCAGCGGAAGAAATATCCCCCCATAGATCAAAATTTTTGGCCGAAATAGAATAAGGAGGCTTAGCATGTATTACATAAGAAAGTTTATCTCTCCCCAGAATATCCTGAACGATCTTATCCTTCTTTATGGGAACCCCGCAAAAAGATAGCATATTTTCAGTATGATCTCTGGAAGGTACATTTTCTTTTAAATTTATATTGATTTGAGAACTTATAGCGGCTAAAATACAAGCAGACTTTACTTGCGCAGATCCCAATGTTTCTTTATAATCAATCTCATTCAATTGTTGCCCCTTGATCCGAATAGGAAGCTTATAACCTGAACTGAAAACAGCCCCATATTTAGAAAGTGGTTCGGTAACTCTTTTCATGGGTCTCTTTCTAAGTGTATGATCCCCATCTATAGTAACATCCAGATCAGATTTTCCGGAAAAAAGACCGATCAAAAGTCTTGCCGCTGTACCTGAATTGCCTAACTCTAATTTTTCCTCAGGACTTTGAAAACTTTCTATACCATTCGATTTAATTTCTAAATTTCCAGAGGAAATATCCCCTTTCACAGATATTCCTAATTTTTGAAATACCTTTAATATATTGATCGTATCTTCCGCTGGCAAAAAGTTCCTAATTTTTGAAATACCCTTTGCCATAGAGGCCAAAATCACCGCTCTATGTGACAGCGATTTATCCCCTGGAAGCTCTATGCTGCCCTTAAGTTTATCTATTTTTGCTGACATTCTTCTCTTTATAATTATCCCTTACATAAGAATGAGAATGGTTGATCCAATCATAAGGTTGATAATATTCCAGCATTTTTGCATGAATAGAGCCTTTTGGAAGTGACTCATCATAAAAAAATGCTGCATGCGCAGGTAATGACACTAAAATAGACTCTACTCTTCCGTTCGTCTTAAACCCGAATGCAGTCCCTTTATCATAGACTAAATTAAACTCTATGTACCTGCCCCTTCTGATCAGTTGGAATTCCTTGTCTTCTTGTGTATATGATTCATCTATATGCTCTTGAACAATAGGTAAATAATTTTTTAAAAAAGAATCTCCAATACTTCTCACCAGAGAAAAGTTCAAATCCGGCATTTCTTTTAAATGGTCAAAAAATATTCCGCCAATGCCTCTCATCTCTTTTCTATGGGGGATATAAAAGTATTGATCACATTTCTTTTTGAATATTGCATATTTTCCAGGCATTAATTTCTCTACCACGTCTTTTAAGGATTGGTGGAAATATATAAAATCATTTTCAAAAGGATAATAAGGGGTTAAATCCACCCCCCCCCCATACCATAGGTCTCCGTTTTCCATTTCAAAATATCTGACATTCATATGCACACTTGGTAACTTAGGGGAATGAGGATGCATTACCAGAGATATACCGGATGCTCCAAAATCCATTTCTTCTTTATTGAGACTTCTGGCTATTTCCCCAGATAATCGCCCGTACACGGCAGAAGTATTAACGCCTCCTTTTTCAAATACAGAGCCATTCGAAATGACATTGGTAATGCCTCCTCCCCCTTCCTCTCTATGCCAAACATCACTCTTAAATTTATGCGTATCTATACTCTCCAAGCCTGTGCAAATTCTTTTTTGTAGATCTAATACATAAGAGTGCATTTTTTTAAATCGATCGGATAAAACCATATTATGATTGCGAAAGAAATTCTTGAATTTTTTTCACTGCTTTTTTTAAAACAAAAAAGATTACATGATCATTCTTATACAATCTGATCGAACCATGGGGAATGATCATCTCGTCGCCTCTGATAATGCTCATGATAATGATGTCCTCAGGAAAACCAATATCCTGAATTTTTTTATTGATCATATTTGATTTTTCATTTATAATGAAATCTAAAATTTCTGCATCTCCCCCTTTGATAGATAATACATCATGCACTCCTTTTCTCAATACCTTGAGTACGTCACTCACTAAAAGCATTTTGGGACTTACCGTTACATCTATGTCCAAAAAAGGAATTAGATGCGAATAAATGGCGCTTTGTATAACTGAAATGGTTTTTGCACCTGTTTCTTCTTTTATTAGTAGGCAGCCCAGTACATTATCATCTTCATTTTCTGAAGCTCCAATGAAGATACATCTTTCGTCTAGTCCCTCATTGATCAACTCCTGTATATTATGGATATCGACCAAAAGGACATTGATCTTAGGGTTGACCGTATCTTTTGCAAAATATCCTTCTCTTTTACTAGAAACGAGCAAGAATATACTCTTTCTGGGATACTTTTTGATCAATTCCTCTGCAAGTTGGCATGCTAACATACTAGCGCTTAAAATAAATATATTGTGGATATTTTGAGAAAGATCAGGATCAAATAGTGTACCTAGATGCTTCAAGGTGCTTGCCTTACCACTAACATATAGAATATCATCTTCTTGAATACGATAATCACCAGTGGGAATAAACATTTGTTCTTTTGCATTTTTGACTTGTTTTTTGCCTGTTTTATCGCTGGAATTAAAATCAAATTCTTTATCCGTAGGCGCTTTTACATGGATAGGAGCTATATAATCATCATTTGCTCTATCCTTATCAGATAATTTAGCAACACCAATGACCAATAATTCATCAAATTTAGGAACATCTTTCAATCCGATTAGCCTACGGCCGCATAACAAAGATTCTTTTTTTACTCTATAAGCGATCAACTGTACTTCTGTATTGCTTACCTGGATGGCTTCAATTGCACCTGGCTTTTCAATAAGTCTTAAAATTTTATTTACAGTGATATGATTCTGGTTAAAGAGTACCCCTACACCCGATTCCCTCCAAAAATCCATGTTGATCGGGCTATTCTTAAATTCTCTGTAAAAAGATTTTCTTACTCTGACAATATTATTGGTACAACCAAAGGCCTGTGCCATACTGGAAGCCACTAAATTCACTTCATCTGAGGAGGTAACTGCTATGAATAGATCTTTCTCATTTAATTCGGTGTCAATGTATATCCGGGCATCACATCCATTTCCAGTGTATGTGGCTACATCGGCCAATCCTTTTGCTTCTTTTACCTTATCTTCACTATGGTCGATCAATACCACATCATACTGATCTGAAGCCAGTTTTTGCATGATATGTAGTCCCACTTCGCCCGCTCCTAATATGACCACTCTCTCTGTGACTTTCTTTTCCAGATATTTTTTTTTTTTGGATTTTGCAATTTTCATGGGATTTAATCGACTTTATGTCTTTTTTTCAATTCAATAATAATAGAATTCAGATTGATATCCTGGGCGGTCAAAGATAATAGAAAATGAAATAAAAGATCTGCCCCTTCAGAGACCGTTCTGGCCTTATTGTTATTTTTAGCTTCTATTATATATTCGAATGCTTCTTCACCTACTTTCTGCAATATTTTATCTGTGCCCTTCTTGAATAAAGAAGCAGTATACGAACATTCTGGTAATTGTTCTTTTCTTTCTTTTAATATTTTTTCAAGTTCCAATAAGAAATTCATTTCTCAATATATTTCAGAGTATTGCATCATGATTCATTTCATTTTTCCCTTAAAATAATTTTAGGACAGATAAGGATCAAAAAAATATAAAAATACGCAACGCTATCCACTTTGACTAAGCCGATTAAAAATTTTATTCACTTCATCCAGGGTATGGATCAAATGATCAATGTCATCTATATCATTGTATAAATACAAACTGGCTCGGCAAGTTGCTGAAACATTCCATGCTCTCATTAAAATTTGACAACAATGATGCCCCGCGCGGATGGCTATATTATTCTGGTCTAAGATGGTCCCTATGTCATGAGGATGTATTTCTTTTAATCCAAAAGAGATAGCACCTATCCTTTGAATTTTTTTGGATTCCATATCTTTCAATTTAGGGCCATATATGATCGCATTGTGTTGTTCCAGTTTTTGTAACGCGTATTGGGTAAGTTTTTCTTCATATTCGTAAATTTTTTTCATTCCTATATTTTGCAAATAATCAATGGCCGATGATAGTCCAAATACTCCAGCAATATGCGGAGTGCCTGCCTCAAATTTATGAGGTGGATTTTTAAAGGTAGTTGCCTCTTTAGATACCTTTAAGATCATATCACCCCCCCCCATAAAAGGAGGCATTCTTTCTAAAATTTCTCTTCTGCCCCAAAGAACACCGATACCTGTAGGGCCTAGCATTTTATGACCTGAGAATATAAAGAAATCCGGATCCAATTCTTTTATATCTATTGGGATATGGCAAATTGCCTGGGCTGCATCCACAATGAAAAGAATTCCTTTTTCCCTTGCAAAAGAAGAAAAATATTTTAAATCATGCACAATTCCAGACACATTGGAAACCAATCCTAAAGATATGATCTTGATATTGGGTATTCGCTTCAACTCTTCAAAATGTTCCATGGATAATTGCCCTGTTTCTTTTTCTATACGTATGTATTCGATTCTAAGACCAATTCTTTGGGCTAAAATTTGCCAGGGGACAATATTAGCATGATGTTCAGATTCACTTAAAATGATGGTATCGCCTTTTTGCAAGGGTGTTTTCCATGCATCCAGATAACTCACTTGATCCAGATTCTCTGTAATAGAAAGTGTGTAAGCGAGCAGATTGAATCCTTCTGTTGCATTCCGAACATAGATAATTTCTTCTGGCTTATCTGCTTTTATAAAAGATGCTATTTTTTGACGGGTGTTCTCATAAATTTTAGTGGCTTCCATAGAAGCATGATAAACCCCCCTATGAATATTAACACTATATTGATCATAATATCTGCTTACCTCTTCCGTTACACAATAAGGAGTTAGAGAAGAAGCGGCTGAATCCAAAAAAACAACTTTTGGATTATGCTGATAGAATGGGAAATCATTTCTAGCTCCCTTTCCTAATTTAGATTGAGAAGAAAATGTTTTGAGTTTCACTTACCACTCGACTCCTTTTTGGGCTAATATTCCTTTTTCTTCATAAGGATGTTTAATTTTTTTCATTTCTGTAACTAAGTCTGCCAATTGGATGATAGAGGCAGGAGCATTTCTACCAGTCAATACTAAATGAAGTTTAGGAGGTTTTTTTTTCAAAAATTTAACCACTTCTTTTTCATCTAAAAATTTATAGTCCATTACATAATTGATCTCGTCCAATACAACCAGTTTATATTTTCCAGAAGACATGAATTCCTTTGCTTTTTCCCAGGTTTCTAGAGTAGTGCGAATATCTAAATCACGATTCATCGTATTCCATGTAAAGCCAGCCCCTATGCTGAATATATCTAAATTCTCCATTTGATCTGCCCATTTATGTTCTGCATATTGAAATTCTTTTGGGTTTTTCATAAACTGAACGATCAATGCATTCCAACCATGCATTATGATCCTCATTACCAATCCAAAAGCAGCCGTGGTTTTTCCTTTGCCATCCCCTGTATGAACAATGGTCAAATACTTATCGTGGATGTTTTTTTGTTTTTTCCTTTTTGACCGTATCTGTTCTTTTATTTTAAATTCTTCTTTAGGAGTAAGTTGCATAATAAATTTAAGTCATTAGCCATTTTAACTAAAATCGTTCAATGAGTCTTTTATAAGTATTTTATCTTCCACTTTTTTGAATAATGATCTGGCCTTTTAATTGAATTCATGTAGACATTTCAAATATTCATATAGATCCGTACACTATTTTTATGCCCTTGTATACAGGATAGCAATTTTGGCCAGCTTATGTTTGATGACTGGATCCTTTTCTAAGAAACTGTTCACAGAATAAATTTCAAAAAAAGTGTCTTATAAGTTCGTAATTGACTCTAAATTAATTTCTAATATTTCCATAATCCTTTTGATAAATATCTATCCCCGCTATCACATAATACAGTCACGATCATGGCCTCTTTTACCCCTTTTTCATGTAGTTCTTTAGCCAATTCAAGAGAGGCCCATATAGCCCCCCCTGCAGATTGCCCTACAAAATGTCCTTCTTCTATGCATATTCTTTTGGCCATGTCATAGGCTGGCTCTGTTGGGATAGGTATAATAGAGTCTATTTTTTTTCGTTTATAAATAGAGGGTACAATAGAAGAAGCCATGTGCTTTAAGCCTTCTAATCCATGAAAGGAATTGTCTGGTTCTGCGCCAATGACCTGAATGTCTTTATTTTTTTCTTTTAAAAAACGCCCCGTACCCATGATGGTGCCTGTGGTTCCCAATGTTGCTATGAAATGAGTTATTTTTTGGTTGGTTTGTTTCCATATTTCAGGGCCAGTCGTTAAATAATGTGCTTTTGGATTGGATGGGTTATTATATTGATCTGGTTTAAAATATTTATCTGGATTTGACTTATATAATTTCTGGGCTTCTATAATGGCCCCATCGGAACCTTCTAAAGGAGAAGTAAATACAAGTTTAGAGCCATGTGCCTTTAGGCGTTGCTTTCTTTCTTCGGATATATTCGAAGGAATACAAAGTTCTACTTGATAACCTAGAATACCGCCAATAAAGGCCAATGCAATACCTGTATTGCCACTGGTTGAATCCAGAATGGTTTTACCTTCTCTAAGTTCACCCGATTCCAGCCCATCCAGTATCATCTGCAATCCGGCCCGGTCCTTGATAGAACCTCCTGGATTCGTATATTCCATTTTTGCCCATATCTGGATTCCTTTGGAAAGATGTTTCGTAATACCAGGCAAGTGAACCAATGGAGTATTTCCGATGGTGCCCAATATAGTATTTTTTAATAATATTTCTATATGATCTTTATTCATTTTACTTTTAAGAAGAAAATCAGTCCAATACTACCTGATAACATGATCAGCCAATAGTTTTAAAGGCCTTTTCCATATCTTTGATCAGATCCTTTGTATCCTCAATACCGATCGAAAGTCTGATCAAATTATCTGAAATGCCGATTGCATTTCTCTCCTCTACGGGCATTTCATAGTAGCTCATTAAGGCTGGCTGTTCTATAAGTGTTTCTACACCCCCTAAAGAAGGAGCTATTTTAGGAATTTTAACCATATCCACAAATTTGGAGGTCTCTTTCATTTTGCCTTTGACCATAAAAGAAATTACCCCCCCAAAACCATTCATCTGTCTTTTTGCGAGATTATGATCGGGATGTGTTTTTAAACCAGGGTACCATACCCTATCTACCATATTATGGCCTTCCAGAAAGGCAGCAATTTCCAGAGCAGAACGATTTTGCCTTTCTATGCGCAAGGCGAAAGTCTTGAGCCCTCTGATCAATAAATAACATGAATGAGGGTCAATCACTCCCCCCATAATAGACTGAAGCTCTTTAATAGCAGAGATGAGATGATCTTTTCCCAAAAGGGCTCCTCCTAAAATATCATTATGCCCCCCCAGATATTTAGTTATACTATGCACCACTATATCAATCCCAAATTCAATTGGCCTCTGGTTATAAGGCGTAGCAAATGTAGAATCGATCATGGATTTGATCTTATGTTTTCTACATAATTGAACCACCTTTTCTATATCCAGTACATGTAGATATGGATTTGTAGGCGATTCTGATATCAATAGTTTTGTTTGTGGTTGAATGGCTTTTTCAAGGGCATCTATATTGGGCTTTACAAAGGTGAATTGAATACCAAACTTTGATATGACTTGTTGTATGAATTGACGGGTACGCCTATAACTGTCATCCGTTATGATCAAATGACTCCCCTGCTTACATAGACTAAGGATTGCTGTAGTGACTGCATTCATTCCACTGGAAAACAAAAGACAACTCTCTGCATTTTCCAATATTTTCAGTTTGTCTTGGGCTGTCTTTTGGGTGGGGTTCCCGTATCTACCATATTCAGCCACACGATTGGTCTTTCCCTGAAAGAAATCATGCAATTGATCCGTATCTTGAAAAGTATAGGTAGCCGTTTGGTAGATGGGCATAGTAAGCGGATCATCCGGATATTGCCCATTTTCTCCCCCATGTACAGATTGAGTCGAAATACCTTTATTTTTAATATCCATTTTTTATATTTTGTTCTATTTTTTCGTCCACAATTCTTTTAACTTCGTTTAAACTGGCTTTTAAATTGATAGCTGGATTAAAATATTTTGGCTTTACTTCTTCTAATTTTTTTTCATGATAGTGTATCTTGAAATTAATGAATTTTAAACCATGCGCCGTAGAAATGACAACCACCGTTTCTTTAGGAGCAATTATTTTTTTCTTTTTTAATTTTTGTAAAACCGCCATGGCCACACCCGTATGAGGGTCAGTCAATAATCCTGAGAAATCTGCCAAAGAAGCTGCATTTGCTAATTCATTTTCAGAAGCCTGTTCCACCACACCATTGAATTTTTTTAATATATGAATTGCCTTATTAACAGATACGGGATTTCCTATTTGTATGGCAGAGGCCAGTGTCTTTTTAGCTTCAACTGGATGAAACTCTTCAAAACCCTTTTTATAAGATTGATAAAGAGGATTTGCCTTTTCAGCCTGAGCCAATGCAATTCTAGGCAGTCTTTGGATCAATCCTAATTTGTACAGCATCATAATTCCCTTGCCTAAGGCAGTAACATTCCCCAAATTGCCTCCAGGTATAATGAACCAATCGGGTACCGTCCAATTCAGCTGTTGGATTACTTCCATTCCAATGGTTTTTTGGCCTTCGATCCTAAGACTGTTCATTGAATTGGCCAGATAAATATACTTTTCTTTTGTTAATTGCTGTACGATCTTCATGCATCCATCAAAGTCCGTATCCAGAGATAAAACGAGCGCCCCATTTGATACGGGCTGTATTAACTGAGCCACAGAAACTTTATCCTTAGGTAACAGAATGATACTCTGTATGTTTGCATTTGCAGCGTATGCAGCGAGTGCTGCAGAAGTATCTCCTGTAGAAGCGCATGCAATTGCTTTTATACTCTCTCCTCTGGCCATTATGGATTTAACCTGGCTTACAAGCACAGTCATTCCTAAATCCTTAAAAGAACCAGTATGGCTATTCCCACATAATTTAACCCATAGCTCTTGTTGATCAAACAACTTCTCTAGCCTTTCTGAACGAAAAAGATTTGTGGTACCTTCGTACATAGAAACAATATGTTCATTCGAAATTTGAGGCAAAACCAATTCTTTTTTACCCCATACACCAGATCCATAGGGGTATTGAGAAGTTCTATATCTTTCATTGAAAAGACGCATCCAACTTTGGGCAGAACGGTTTTTAAGCACTTCTATATCATGGACTACTTCTAAAAGATCATCACTTTCTGTGCATCTGTAAATGACCTCACTTAAAGGAAATTGTTTGCGACAATCCGGATTGATGCATTGAAAACAAGCTGAATATTGCATTGAAATTAGATTTATCAATCTAAAAAGATCATTTACTGCGTCAAGTCCATTTAAAATTAATACAAATACCTCACCTCCCTACTACCTGAAATCATGGCCCCCTACCATGGGGATCTAACAAGTAGTGTAAGATATGTGTACAAAGTACAGCCTAACGGCATTGGTTATTGTATTTTTTATTCATAGATATTTGATTGACATACAGGCTCTATTTATATTTAATTACTTTTATATCTCTAAAAAATGAAATTCAAGATATTGTTCTATGCTATAGCCGCGTTAGTATTTAGCAAAATATTGCCACAAAATAATTTTGATTGGGAGAGTATTCGTATTGGCAGACTGCGCTATTATAGTGGAGGCGACTGGTACTCTAATCCATCTAGTTTACCAAATCTAATGTCGTATTTTGGGAAGGTTACAAATACGAAAGTAATTCGAAAAGAATTGATCGTCTCTTTAAAAGATGATTCCTTTAAACAAGTACCTCTCATTTATTTTACGGGACATGGCAAATTTTCCCTGAATCAAGAAGAAAGAAAAAATTTGGCTTGGTTTTTATTAAACGGAGGTTTTTTATTTGCGGATGACAATTTCGGAATGAACATTTACATTCATAAAGAATTAAATCAACTTTTCCCTGGATCCCGTTTAATAGAATTACCCTTGAAGCATCCAATATTTAAAAAACCTTTTTCTTTCCCAAAAGGACTTCCTAAAATTCATAAACACCATGGAGGGCCTCCCATTGCCTATGGTCTTTATCTGGAGGATAAAATGGTGGCTTTTTATGGATATAATACAGACCTTGGAGATGGTTGGGAAGACATAGACATTCACAATAACGGGCAGGAAAAACATGAACAAGCTTTAAAAATGGGAGTAAATGTTATACATTATGCTCTAAATGCAGGCTTGTAGAATTACCTACAATACCACCATTTTCTGTCAGGATTAGGATTTTTAGGATTTTTAGGATTAAAGGATTATAGGATTTCTTCCCAGCTTACTCGTAGGAGAGATGATCGTTTGGTGACGCAGGCATGTATGCCTGCGAAATGGAGCGCCCTGTGACAAGGAAGTCACAGCGCGTGGGTTTTTTTCACCCTACGACATAGGTCTTTGTTTCTTTCTCCTTTCTCTTCATCCTACGGATACCAGTAACATCAGCAAAGTGGAATGCTATTCCGTTTTTTTTCTCCTCTTGTGAATGACACAGAGAGGGTTTAGATATGAATAGGGAAGTTGAAATTAAAAATTCTTGTATTAGCTAAGAAGCAGCATCAAGAGATTAAAGAAAATGCTAAACTAAAGAAGAATATATTTCTTTGTAATATTTACTGAATGTATTGTTTTTACCAAGGCTCTTTCTTTGAAAAGCAGAATAAGGCTGTTTATCACATATCTCTTTATAAGAACAATACTGGCAAGGGGGAATGTCTTTCTTTTCAGGTTTGTTTTTTTCTTTATGAGGAACGGCAAACATGATATTCTTTTTTAGTATCTCTTTTATGATATTAAAGTCATCTTTTAAATAGTCTATAAAATTTTCAGAGACCACCTGAGAAAGATCATAAGCCGGTATGCCATTATTAAATGGTTCTATTATTTCTTTGCTATACTGGGTTGCCCCTGCATAAGAATGAATACCAGCTATTTTATGCGGAGTTTCTTTTATTTTAGAGAGTATGTTTTCATTTGTAGCGGCTGATTTCATGTAGACTAAAAGCTGTATATTTTGTATGGAGCATATCTCTTTTAGTTCTTTCTTTTGTGATGAGTTGCCTGTCTTATAGTCTAGTATAAGTAAGATATTCTCAGAAGGCTTATAATCTATTCGGTCAATTTTTCCTTTAAAAGAGAAACCCTGTAATTCTAAACCCTGGAATTTGAATTCTGTCAATAGTGGGATATAATCAGATAAAGGATGTTCTCCATTAGATGCTCTTTTAAAGAAAGAGGTAAAATAGTGAATAAAAATGTTTTTACTTTTGATCAATTGATCTTCATAAAATAATTTTGCCGTTTCAAAATGAATATAATTTGATTCGGTTAAAAATAGTTTTTTACTAGCCTCTGAAAAGGCATTTTTTAAAGAGTGATTTAGAAAAGAATTCATATCCTGATCACTACTCATATTCGCTATTTCTTTGTATGTTTTATTCGGCATTTTTTGGATTATACCATTTATAAAGTAACTTGCCGCCAAATGAAATAGATTCCCCTTTCCCAAATGATCTATTTCATATATATTTTCCTTATTTTGCTGCAAGTAGGCTGGATCATCTAGTTTTAAGACATTTTTAAACCAATATAGTTGGGGACATTGCGCCAGATCATTAAAGCTGGATGCTGAAAATTGATGCTCTTTTATGGATGGGTGAATTAATCCATTTTTTTGATCTAACGCACCGCTGAATTCGTTTATACTTTTATCTCTATATTTTTTCTGTAGAATATGAGTAGAATGTTTTATATCTTTTTTAAGTACATCCAACATATTCTTGTCTGTATCTTCTCTATAGAAAGGAGGAAACTTGAAATTCGCCCTGGTAGAATCATTCCAAAAATATGGTTCCCCCTGGAGATGATGAAAAATGGGTATTCCCTTTAAAATAGATTCCATATTTTTTTTAGAAGATAAAAATTGATTTTGCAGAGTAGAATTTCTTATAAAATGAGAAACAGATGTGTACTCTTTATTCGAGAATATGAATAACAATCCTTTTTTAATCAATTCACAAGATTGCCAAAATTGATTCTTTTGTTCTTCACTGTCTGGATATAATCTATATTCATGAGGAATCAATCCTTTCTTAAAAAAGACATTCTCATTGAGAAACTCAAAATAAGAGTGATCCATTCCGACCACGATCAGATATTTGCAAGGGAAGTGGATCCCCTCCGAAATATGCCGGATCATTACTCCTTTTAAGTCTCTATTATTCATTTCTTGTTTGCCATAAAAAGATCTTATGGCTTTTGGAATAGTGGCATCATGAATTCTACTCAGCTCTGAGTGTAAGAAATGGAAATAGCTTTTTTTGTCCATGGATAAATTCTTATGATGCGTTAAAAGATGAATTTTATTTAAGACAGATACAGCCTCTTTAAATTCTGCTTCTTTTAATTCATCCATTTTGGTAAGATGATCAAAAAATAACTCTTTAACGGAGGAATAGAATATTCTAATCGCTTGCTTTAGATCACCTTTTTCCATTTTTTTACGAATGGAAATCAAACTCTCTATGACTTTACTAAAATAAGCAAATGAATTTTTTCGGGAAGAATGAATATCGATCTTATTTTTTAAAATTTTTTCCAGCTCTTTTATATCAATATTATTGAAGAAAAAAACTTCTCTGAATGATTTTTGCCAATGGAATGGATTACCATAATTGCCCGCGACCCTTTTCTTAAGAAAGTATTTTAAATTGATCCAGGGGTAAGTAAGAAAGTAAAAAAGAAGATCCATATTTATAATAGAATTATTTTCCTGGGGGTATATGATCTCTAAAAAATGAAGTATAACCCCTATAATACTTTTTTTATTATATTTAGGTATATTTTCCATTGGTAAAGAAATGTTTTGAAAAGATTGGATTAAAACCCCTAATTGTTTTGGATCAAAATATAATATATGAATGTCCGTCAGGTTGATACCATTTTCCGCTAGTTTTTTTGCGGTCATTGCGCTAAGAGTAGCCTGTGCATATATAGAAGAGGCCATCCATATTTTATATTCGAATTCTTTTTTCTTATGGTCGAAAAATTCAGTATTTTGAATATTCCAGTCCGGAATATTTACGGATAGAAAACCTTTATTTTTTGAAAAAATACTTTCTCCTCGGAAAAAGACTCTACTTTGATTAAAAAGATAGTTTAAAAAATTTCCCAATAGGCTTTCTTTTGTCTTTTCTTTCAAAAAGGAATTATTTGAGTGGCCAAAAACATGCCAATTGGGTTTTAGTAGACGATCAATGAATTTAAGTTTAAGGAAATCCTCTGTTTTTAGGGGAAAGAGGTAAAACCATAAAATATGGTCTTCATTTTGATCTTTTCTGTTAGACGAAATATCATCTAAGTATGTTCCATTCAATTTGTCATTTATCCATATTCCTTCTGGTTGAAGATCATTTTGAAACATACGTTCATTCAATTTTGCTGATATATCTTTTATGCAGGAAGAAAATTCAGGCTGTAGTTCACTGCAGATATTGTCTTTCTTTTCGGGGTAGAATTCTAATACGCGCAATACATGCAGCAATTCCTGCATGAACCCTGGTTTATTTTTTTTAGGAATGTATTCTTCTATTAATTGTTTTAGAATAAAACGATACAAGAACATATCCTGATCGGGCTGTGGATCTGGAAAAAAATGAGAATAGAGCAATTTTTTAAATAAATTTTGAATGGTGATAAAGGAATTCCCCATAAGAATAGAAGATACTTCTTTTTGTAAGTATATTCTCCAATTGATCGTATCTGTTTGGCTTTTCGATAGAACATATACATCCCTGAAAGGTCTGTCCATTTCCTGTTTTAAGATAGAAAGAATATCTTTTAGGAACTTATTATTCATTTAGATAATCTTTTGTTTATTTTTTGTAGAGCATCTTTAGCCTTCATTTCAAGCCTATAATCCACTATATCAGATATCTCTGTTCTTCCTGGATTGATCTCAACTGTTGGTATTCCTCTATGCACTGCCTGGGCTACAGGGCTCGAGATATAAGGGAAAATACTGGTGGTTCCTATGGAAAATATGATATCAAAATTTTTCATCAGTTCCCTTTCCAATATTGCCAGTTTTTCCAAAGGAAGAAGTTCTCCAAATAAAACTATCCCTGGCCGCAACATGCCGTTACATTCAACACAATGGGGAGGGATCTGTAAATTACTGTAATCTTTTACTGTTTCAGAATAAGAACAATTAGTGCAATTCAAATTGTGTATATCCCCATGGATATCAATTATATTTTTACTTCCTGCATCTTTATGGAAACCATCAACATTTTGAGTGAGTACCCACACTCTTTTAAATTTTTTTTCCAGATCAGATATGATCTTATGCGCAGAATTAAATCTTGCCTTTCTACTGGAACTTTCTATTTGCTGAATATATTTCCAGGTGATTTTAGGCTTACGGCTCATCATATCTCCTGAAAGAGCCTCTTCTATGGGTATACCATCCTGGGTCATGTTTTCATGGTAAAGCCCTCCAATCCCTCTATAGGTGGGTAGGCCAGAATCTGCAGATATTCCTGCTCCTGTGATGAATAGAATATTATCCAGATATTTTAGAATATCCACGATTTTGTTTATGATCGCAGACTGGTCCATTTTTAGTATTGAACTGATTTGGCCTTTTCAAATATTTTAGCTTCTACGAATATATCTAAAAGAGATTGATCAATATTATTTTCCTTTGCTTCTAGTTTTAGAATATCAATTGCTTTTTCATTGGGAAGAGATGCCTTATAGGGACGATCCGGAGCAGTTAAAGCATCATATATATCAGCAATGGTCATTACCCTACTTTGTATACTGATCTGATTTGCCTTTAAACCAATAGGATAGCCAGTACCATTTAATTTTTCATGATGTCTATAGGCAATTTCTGGAACATCTTTTAGATCATCCGTCCATGGGATTTGAAGCAGAAAGTCATATGTATGGCTCACATGAGATTGAATCTGAATTCTTTCTTCTGTATTTAAGCTGCCTTTTGTTATGGAGAGACTCAAAAATTCATTGTTTTTCAAGAAAGGTATACTTTCTCCTGTGTCTAATTTGACCTTAAGATCAACCAGTTTTTTCAATATATTGAAATCACCCTTATCCAGAACAGTAGGTTCTACTGCCTTTAATATTAAATCATGCATCTTATTTATTCTGTCTATTTTTTCTTTCTTCTCTTCTTCAATTTTTTTTAGGCTTTTAGGGTCTACTTGGGGAGAACTTTCTAGTAGGTATATTTTTTTTTGTAAATATTCTTCATTGACTGATTTACGAAGCAGGTAATATTTTAATCTGATGGCTTCTAACTCATGTTCGTACAGTTTTTTGGCTTTTAACAATACACTTTCTTTAACTCCAACTTTCCCAAAGTCATGCAATAGAGAAGCATATCTTAATTCACGGATTTGATTTCTAGTAAAAAATTTATTTTTATATTGACCATCTCTTAGAACATCAACTGCACTAGCCAATCCCACGCTATACTCTGCTACTCTAAAAGAATGTCCCGAAGTGGTTGGATCCCTCTGTTCAATGGCAGTTACGGAAGCCTTTACAAATCCCTGAAATAGTTTATCTATATCTTGTAGTAAAAAATTATTTTGTATGGCAACAGAGGCTTGCCCTGCCAGAGCGGTTGCTAGCTTAAAGTCTTTTTCACTGAAAGGAATGACTTCACCTTTCATTACATTTTCTACCACTAGAGATTTATCAGGATATTTTTTCCGATTGATGAGCTGTATTACTCCAACGACTTCTTCTCTATGGTTTTTCATAGGGATTACCATCATTGATTTGGTTCTATATTTGTGATTTTTATCAAAGTCGTAATTGAATTTGAAGTCTTCTTTGCCAGTTAATTCATAAACATCATTTATCTGAAGTGGTTTTCCGGTAAGCGCTACATAGCCTGCAATAGAACTTTTACCAATCTTTAGCAAGAACTCATCTGTTTCTAACTGCAAAGATGTGGTCTTAAACCTTAAATGAGTAGGTTTTTGATTACCAGCCTTCCTCTCTATTGTATAGATCGACCCTGCATCGGCATTCACAAGTGTCTTCGTCTCTTTCAATATAATAGAGACTAGTTTATCGAAATCATGCTCTTCGGCCAGCATTTGCCCCACATTACTAAGGTGTTTCATGTCTTTTGAGCTCATTTCAAGTTGTGCATTAAGATTTATCTCTTCTTTAGCGAGATAGAATAGCTGAAAGATCTGTTCTGCAATTGTCTTTAAAGATCCAGCTGAAATAGAGCTTGGCAATACCAGATGGATCATCTTGTGGGGTATAGGGGAGATATCCAGAGAAATCTTTTTTTCATCTGACAGAACAATGATTCTAACTAAATCGGATATGTTTTTGATCCATTCCCAAAGGATGTATGCATTTTTAGATAAAAATTCTTCTGTGGATATAATCACATAATAAACAGTACGATTTTCCTTTTTAAACTTTCTCTCTTTTTGAGTTTTCTTTTGTATAAATACTTCCAGATCTAAATATAAGCCTCCCTTAACATTATCCATTAATTTAAGCAGAGAAGGGGATAGGAGATATATTTTAGAAAAAAATTTATTTCCAGATCCACTCATTTTTAATTTCATCTTAGATCAAAGTCTCCTTATTGATCTGAGAATATCTTTCCATTACTTGGGGGTTTAGCCCAGGTGAATTCAATTTATTTGTAATGTTTAAAAAATAAAACATTCCTTTGGTATTTTACTTTAAGATAAATAATTATATAGAATCAGTATCACTAGAAATCATTTCAAATACAGTAATTTCTGGTGGACAATTAATGCGTACAGGCATCCAATGCCCCAGACCTCTGTTTACATATAATTGAGTGCCTTTTTCTTTATAATGGCCTATATAGTAATCCAGGCCAAGACTAGCAAAGGATAAAGGAGAATTGCGATTATTGGAAAGCCTTATCTGACCTCCATGAGTATGGCCGCTTAATACCAGGTCTATATTTTCTTTTTGTAAAAAAGCAAAATCAGATGGATGATGATTCAACACAATTGTCGGCACATATTCTTTTTTTTGTAGGGAAGTCATTTTAAAATATTGTTTTGCCATTTTCATTCTTTTACCCCACTGCCTTTCCAGAGGATTTGGATAATCCATGCCTAATATTTGGATTTTCCCTTTACCCCTACGGATTGTGACCATTTCATTTCTAAGTATCCTAAGGCCAGATTGAGTAAGTTGCGTTGCAATCTTATCCCCATAGTCAATGTAATCATGATTCCCCATAACCCCATAGGCACCATAAGGGAATTGCTGCTTAATAGAATGGAAGAAACGTCCTGCCAAAGGTAAAAAATAACTATTATTATCAATAATATCTCCGGTAACGATCAATAGATCCGCCTTTAAAGAAGAGATAATATCTTTACACATTTTCAAATATTCTTCGTTGATCAATTGACCAATATGTATATCCGATATTTGTAATATCTTAAAACCCTCCAAATCATTGTGCATATTCTTGATCCTGATCTGTACATTTTCGGTAACCACTTCCCTTGAACCTCCAAAAGAGGCAGTGAAACTAAGAGCTACACTAGCAAAGGGTAATATATCCAGTACTTTATGGCCTGATTGAATTAAAATTTTTTTTCTTTGTTGCTTCTTTTGATGATTCTCCATAGAAAGTCTGGCAGTCTCTTGTTCTTGAGTAGAGTCGGAGTCTGCTTTTTTTCGCGAGAGCCGTAATCCAAGAGACCACAGAATATCAGTTAAAAATAATACGAACAAGAGAGCAAAATAAATCAAAGACATAAATGAGAAAGAATACATCCATGAAATATAGAAAACAAAATAAGGATAGAAGACACCTTCAAAGATAGGCTGAAAATCGCTTCTTCTAACAAAAATGATCAACCAGAATTGGGCCTTGGTTATAATGGCAATTCCCCAGTATATCCAGGAAACAGTTTTTATCCATTTTTTATCTTTGAGCCTTTTATTCCAGCGTTTATAAATAATAAACTCAAAGATCAAAGTATAAAAAGTAATAATAGAGGCTGCAATTAAAAAGCGTGTCATCTACTTGAAATATCTGATTTTTCCCATAATAACATTCTGGTCAACCAATAAAACCAAAAAATAGAAAAAAGTCCTATCCAAAAGGAATGGTCTGTTCCCCAGGTAAAAAAGATGATCCATAGGCAAGGGATCAAACTAGCAAAAAAACTTAATATTAACCACTTTACAATAACCAGTTTATTGCTTTCTTCTATTTTATTTTGAGCATAATACTTTAAAATACCTCTTATGGGTATCCCTTCCTCTCTCTTTATTTGGATAACTTTTTGTGAAAAAAATAACCACGAAACAAAAAAAATTAATGTAAGAATGATCAGTATTAAAAGAAAATACATACGTCCATTATGAGAAAGGTACTGAAATTGTCATTCCTTTTTTCACTCCAAACACTTGGCGTCCTGCCAAATGTCTGGGGTACGAATAAATAATAGAGATTAGCATTTAATTGTGGTCAACCGGATACTATCTGCTACATAAAAATTTCCGTCACGATCCAGAGCTACACCTGTGGGGAAGTTAAATTTGAACTCTTTAGCTGAACCATCCATTAAACTTTCCACTCCGCTGCCAACAAGGATAGTTATATCTGTTAAGAAAAGAATTATTCTCTATTGTTATATATTACGGAAGACTTGTTTGCCCGCATAAACTGCCTGATCGTCTAAAGACTTTTCTATTCTCAAGAGCTGATTGTACTTCGCGATCCTGTCTGTACGAGATAAAGATCCCGTTTTGATCTGTCCCGCATTTTGCGAGACCACCAGATCTGCTATAGTGGTATCTTCTGTTTCCCCCGATCGATGTGAAACCACATTCGTATAACCAGAATTAGATGCCATGTCCATTGTTTCTATGGTTTCTGTTAGAGTACCTATTTGATTTACTTTTATAAGGATACTGTTCGCAACTCCCTTTTGAATCCCCTCGGCTAGAATTTTCTTATTGGTAACAAAGAGATCATCCCCCACCAGCTGTATCTTAGAACCCAATTTTTGAGTCATCTGTAACCAACCATCCCAATCATCTTCCGCCATGCCATCTTCAATAGAGATCAAAGGATATTTATTTACATAATCTGAATATAACTCCACCATCTCTTTAGAGCTCATCTTTAACTTCCCGTTTTCCATTCTATAAGAACCATCTTTATAAAATTCAGAAGCAGCCACATCCAGAGCGATAAAGGTATCCTTACCAGGATGATATCCTGCTTTTTCAATTGCACTGGAGATCAGATCCAATGCTTCATAATTCGATTCTAAATTAGGAGCAAATCCACCTTCGTCTCCTACGGCTGTATTCAAATTCTTATCTTTTAGCAATGCCTTTAAATGATGAAATATCTCTGTTCCCTGCCTCAAGCATTCTCTAAAAGAGTCATAGGCCAACGGAATCACCATGAACTCCTGAAAATCAAGATTATTATTTGCATGAGCGCCTCCGTTGATGATATTCATCATAGGAACAGGTAATACATTTGAAAAGGGAGTTCCTAAATAACGATAAAGAGGCAGATCCAAATACTTAGCGGCTGCGTATGCAGTGGCCATGGATACAGAAAGGATTGCATTTGCTCCTAATTTTGATTTATTAGGAGTACCATCCAATTTGATCATTGTCTGATCTATTTTTCTTTGAAAGATCGCGTCTATACCAATGATATTTGGCTGTATTATTTCCAGTATATTTTTAACTACTTTTGATACACCCTTCCCCATATATCTTTTGGGATCCTTATCTCTTAATTCCAAGGCTTCTTTTTTACCTGTAGATGCCCCGGAAGGAACGATCGCCTTCCCAAATATTCCACATTCCAATACTACAATGGTCTCTATGGTTGGATTGCCTCTGGAATCTAATACCTCCAGGGCATTTATTTCTTTTATAATAGAGGACATTAGGCAGATCCTCCTAATTTACGTAACACTGTATGAAGTATACCTCCATTGCGATAATACTCAACCTCTACTGGCGTATCTAAACGCACTTTAACAGAGAATTTTTTTTCTGAACCATCTTCTTTTTTCATTTTTAACTCCAAAATTTGTCCTTGTTTAAGATCATTATTCAAACCGAATAAATAGAAAACCTCTCTCCCTACAATTGAATGACTCTTTGCATTTTCTCCATTCATGAATTCCAAAGGCAATACCCCCATACCAATTAAATTACTGCGATGAATTCTCTCAAAACTTTCGGCTAGTACAACTTTTACCCCCAATAGGCTTGTACCTTTGGCAGCCCAGTCTCTTGAACTACCTGTGCCATATTCTTTCCCTGCTATGACCATGAGAGGCGTATTTCTTTTTTTATATTCCATAGCAGCATCATAAATGGACATCTTTTTTTCATCTGGAAGCAATAGGGTATACCCCCCTTCTGTGTTCGTAAGCATCTGATTCCGGATGCGTATATTGGCAAAGGTACCTCTGATCATTACCTCATGATTTCCCCTTCTGGATCCATAAGTATTAAAATCTATGGGGTCCACCCCATGTTCAAATAACCATCTTCCGGATGGACTCTCTTTTTTGATAGATCCAGCAGGAGATATATGATCTGTTGTCACAGAGTCTCCCAGAAGAGCCAATACCCTCATCCCTTCGATTGGATATACAGGGGGTATATGGAATGTCATTCCTTCAAAGAAATTTGGCCTTTGTATATAAGTGGATTTCTTATCCCATTCATAAATATTTGCTTCTTTTATTTTTATTTCATTCCAGGTTTGATTACCAGAGAATACATTCGCATACTCCTTTTTATAAATCTCTGCCTTAACCGATCTTTGATACATATCCTGAATCTCTTCCGAAGAAGGCCATATATCTTTTAAATAAACAGGATCGCCATTTTCATCATTGCCAATAGGATCATGATACATGTCAATGTCAATCGTTCCGGCTATTGCATATGCTACCACTAAAGGAGGCGAAGCCAGATAGTTGGCCTTTACATTCTGATGGATCCTTCCTTCAAAATTACGATTGCCAGATAACACAGAAGCGACCACAAGATCATTGTTCTGCACTGCGTATGATATTTCTTCTGCAATAGGACCGCTATTTCCGATACAGGTGGTGCATCCATAACCCACTGTATAGAATCCCAGTTTTTCCAGATATTCATTCAATTTTGTAGAATTAAGGTAATGAGTTACTACTCTGGAACCGGGGGCCAGGCTGGTTTTTACATATTCCGGCACAGAAAGCCCCTTCTCCACCGCTTTCTTGGCAAGAATACCTGCTCCAAGCATTACAGACGGATTAGAAGTATTGGTGCAGCTAGTAATGGCAGCAATCACTACGGAACCATTTTTAAGATCAACATCCCCTGATTTTTTTAGATGAATCTTTACATTCTTAGTAGCTAATGAGTTGCTAAAATGAGTATCCATTGCCTTCTGAAAAGATGACTTGCCATTTTTTAAGCTAATCCTATCCTGTGGTTTTTTAGGGCCTGCGATAGATGGTTCTATGGTAGAAACATCCAGTTCAAGTACATCTGTATAGGATGTATTTTCGCCCCCCGTTGTAAATAGTCCTTGTTCCTTTGTATATCGTTCCACTAAATCTACCAGACCGTCTGGCCTTCCCGTATTTTTAAGGTAATGGATGGTCTCTTCGTCTACAGGAAAAAATCCCATTGTGGCCCCATATTCAGGCGCCATATTTGCAATAGTGGCTCTATCTGCCAAATTCAGAGAACTCACAGCCGGTCCAAAAAACTCTACAAATTTAGAAACCACTCCAAATTCTCTTAATCTTTGGGTAATGGTTAAGACAAGATCTGTTGCGGTTGCCCCTGGCGGTAATTCCCCTGTTAATCTAAAACCAACCACTTGAGGCATCAGCATATAGATTGGTTGATCTAACATAACCGCTTCTGCTTCAATTCCTCCTACTCCCCAGCCGACGATTCCTAAACCATTGATCATGGTGGTATGCGAATCAGTGCCTACCAGAGAATCAGGGAATACATAACTATTTCCATTATTTTTACGGATCTGTACTACCTTTGCAAGATATTCCAGGTTCACCTGATGCACGATTCCAGTTGCTGGAGGCACTACTCTGAAATTTGAAAATGCATTTGCCCCCCAGCGCAAAAATTCATATCTTTCTTGGTTCCTGCTGAATTCCTTATCTGCATTGAGCTTTAAGGAATTTTGGCTGGATGCTACATCAACCTGCACAGAATGATCTATTACCAAGTCCACAGGTAATACAGGATTTATTTTTTGGGGGTCTCCTTTTAAATCTAATAGAGAACTCCTCATCGCGGCCAGATCTACGATCCCCGGAACTCCGGTAAAATCTTGCATCAAGACTCTTGCAGGTTTAAAAGGAATTTCCTGATCG
>CBDBES010000001.1:0-41604 GCA_965204465.1 Leptospiria bacterium | reverse complement strand
TTGTCAATGCAAATTCTATAATAACCTAAAAAATAAATAAAGAGTCTCCCCTTTAAGGAACCAAGCTCAATATAGGCTACTATCTATATTAACCTTGCAATGATCTAATTTTGTAGCAATCTTATTACTGGTCCACATTCTTCTTTCTCAAGCAATTGTTTTTGGGCTAAGTCTAAAGGTCTGTATCCCTTTTCTGTTTCAATATTAATTCTTGCCCTTTTTCTAATCAGTAGTTTTACCATTGCAAAGTGACATTTATTCGCAGCTGAATGTAAAGGAGTCCAGCCATATTCATCCTTAGCATTTATTTTTGCTCCTTTAGAGATCAGTAATCTAGCTATCTCTGTATGACCTTCATAACTTGCCAAATGTAAAGGTGTAATTCCATCTTTATCCTTAACATTTATTTTTGCTCCTTTAGAAATGAGTAATTTAGCTATCTCTATATGACCACCCCCACTTGCCCAATGTAAAGGTGTAAATTCACGTTTATTTTTAACATTTATTTTTGCTCCTTTAGAAATGAGTAATTTAGCTATCTCTGTATGACCGCTCCCACTTGCCTCATGTAAAGGTGTTCTATTTTTACCCTTTTTATCTGTTTTAAAAAGATAGTATTCTTCATCATCCAATACATTATTACTTTTTCTAACAAAGACATTCTTTTTGCTATAATTTATGTCCCAATCGTCGGTCTTAATGTAGGGAGTTCCCATACAATGATTTTTAGTATATACAAAGGAATCTGCATCCAGGCCAATAACTGTTTGATTAAATAAATTTACATTTATTCTAACTATAAAGCCTTTATCATTTAAAATGTATAAACCGCCAAGGTCCTCTTCCTTCAAAAAAATACCGAACAAAACTCCGTCTTCATTATGCAGAATACTCTTGCCTTTTACCAATTGGTCAGCATGGATACCTAATACACCAGACAAAACAAAGCAAAACAAGAATATTAAAATTTTTTTCATATTACCTCCTTTGCGTCTCATAATTTCTATTATTGCATTCATCATAAGCCTCTTTGAAGATCAATACTAGTGGGTATAATGATCAGAAAAGATAGATTGCAAAGTGTTTTTTGTTTAAAAGAGATACTATTTTCACATGATCTTTTCTTACAAAATAGAAGCTAAAAATAATTTTTGCTAAAAATAGGGGGTATACTAATAAATAGAACGCCATTCTGATTATAAGCATAGGTGATTAAAATGAGCTATCAATTAAAACAGATCAGAAATGTTAACGATTTACCGGATGTATCTTCACACTCTTACTGTTTTGGCGGGAACCTAAACTTAACACCTTCAACATAGCCTTGCTTTCGTGAAATTTGTCTGACTTTCTTCCAAATTTTTTTAATTTCTTCGAGAGTTTTTTCTCTCAATTTTGGAGAAGAATTTATATTGTTGGTCAAAAAGGGGATATTGGAGTTTCTTAGCTTTATTCTTTCAAAACCTGAACTTTCATTCTGATAAATTTTTGACGGAGAAAAAGAATACATACCTTCTATTTGATTTTTATAAGTCGCGCCAAAATAGAACCTTAATTCCAAAGAATACTTTTCTGACTTAGGGAAAGCCATTTTAAACACAGCGTCGATGTAATCCTTGCTAACTCCTTTACTTTTAATATTCTTAATCGCCTCGTCAATATTTTCCATATTGTAACATATATAATCAGAGACGACAAAAACGGTGTCTAACTGAAAAAATGGCCCGTTTTTTGCTTTAATCTTGGTTGAACCAAACAAGATCAGTGAGCCTTTTTCTAATTTTGATAATCCTGTTCCTATTCTTTCTTTTGAAGAATTTCTTTTTTTCTTGTGTTGTTTGCAATTGAAATAAACAAAGCTATTGCCGAAAACACACGGGTCTGTATTTTGCAAATAACCATCTTCATTCTTTGGCTTAGAAGTGTTACCGCTACAATCCCCGGAATTTGTTTCTTGTGGTGGTATACTCTTTGGTAAATAAGGATCATGCAGCCATCTGGGCAGCAGAAGCTCATTATTTTTTTCTAGTTCTTTGACTTTACTGGGAGGTTCCCACTCTCCCCAAAAGACCAGATTCCCACTCTTCAGTTCATCACCTTATACAAAGTCTCCCTTTGATAAAAGAAATTTTCTTTGATGTCCGCCCTTATTCCAACCCTTATGTTTTTTATTATTTTTGTCTGGTCTATGCTCTTTTCCCGGATGTGGAAATTGAATTACCTTAGGCATATTGATTCTCCTATTTCACTCTTTTGTTTTTTTGATATTGTATCAAAAGGCTTATTCGCAGCCTGACCATAGATGGCCTTTACGTCTTTATTTGATTTCAATTTGTATGAATACTGAAATATGTTATATGGTTTTTTGCGTTTACTGCCGTCTTTTTTATGTTCAATAACTTTGATAACCTCTCCATTCTCTTTACTGATCACCTTTCTAAATAAAGTTTATACTGTTCTAAAAAATGATTTTTATAATCATTTCCATATTCTTTTTCGCCGTTCTTGAAAAGACTAGTTTCCTTCATGGATATTAAAGGCTATTTATAAAATTCTTAATATTGCCTCAAGTCCATACTTTTGTATTTACTCCCTCTATCTTGGTACGATCATTTGAATAAGCCCATACACCAAGGACTTTTTTATTCTCCTCTTTTGCACATTGAATTTCCCATTTTTGTCCGCTTGAAGTTAGAGAATTTTTACTTATCAAAGCAATCACTCCATCTGATTTTTTTATTCTTGTACGAACTTTGTCTTTCCAATCTGTTGCATAAGGCTTTTTTACTGACATATCAACATATTCAAATGGAGAATTAGTAAGTAAAGATTGTCCTTTAAGAAAATCTCTTTGTCTTTTGTCCTCAATAGCGAAACCGATGAAAACAACTTTTTTATCTGCCATAATTGTTTGGTTTAAAAAGTAAAATCATATTTATAATATAGTGAAAAGCACTTATTTCTCCACCTCTGTTTTTAGAATTCATTTTTGGAGCGACAGCGGAGAAAATATCCGCTTATCCCCCTCCTTAAAAATTAATAAACAAAATTATTCCTTATTTTTAAAAGCCTATCAAATATCCTTAATCCAAAGAAAAATATTTTTTGAATTGCGTATATCTGATGTTGCGACCGCAGGGAGCAATATGGGTGGAGAAGTCTGCAAGACTTCGTAACCTCATATCCCTTGTTATATTCCCCGAAGGGCTGAAATTTAGTGCAACGTTCCGAAGGAAAATTTCAGAGTTTTACATTTAAGAACATATATTAATTTCGACCGAAGGGAGTCTATATTTTAAGAAAGCCCCCTATTCTAATTTTTTTATACCTATTTTATTTACTAAGAAATCATACGTTTCATCGTAGAATTTTTTTGGTCTAGTTTTATCTTTTTCATTACCTTCTGGAATAAATATCACAAAACCTTGTCTTGCTCTAGTGAGAAGTACTCTATATGCATTTAGTAGATATCTCTTCTTTATAGCTTGCTGGATTTTTTGCCATTTTGTGCCTTTGAAAGCTTGATATATCCACTCACTATCTTTTAAATGCAAATCTCCATCCCAACAAACAATAGTCCAATCAAGTTCAAGCCCTTGAATTTCAAATTCTGTAGCGACATCTTCCATATAATAAGAAGAGCGCACGTCATCTTTTCCATCTAAAAACCAGTTAGAAACACTAATGCTATTCTTGACGTCAATTCCCAAAGGTCTTAATCTTTTAGCATTTGATGAAGCAAGAACACCATAACGTTCAGAACCTCTTGCACTTTCCAAAATCCATTTTTTTGCGATTTGATAGTTTCTTGTGACAAGTATTGGATAGTCTTCTTTCAATTCTTGATAGATATTTTTTGCAACATCAATCTTCTTGTTTAGTAATTGGTGAATAAAACCAGATAATTTTTCTGATCTAAAAGATCTTACTGATACTGACAAGTGTAAATTGTCTTCTGATTTAGCATTTTCTTTTAACCACATTTTTGATTCAGAATTATCTAGATAATCATTATCAGAAACAATTAAATTAGAATAATAAACCTTCCAATCAGAAAAATTATTTTTAAGAGAATTAACCCATTCTTCTAATCCTGCTTCTCCTGTGTTGATTTCTTGGCCACCGCCGATTAAACAAATAATGCAACACCAATCTTGATGTCTATCCATAACTTCAATTAAAAAATGGGGTTCTGAGCGGTCAAAATCTGCAACACCTTTTTTCCTAGTCATAAATGAACTTGCTTGCTGCTGTGTCCATGCTCTTTGGGCTTCATCAAATACTACTACTTTTTCGGTAGGTGCCTTATCTGATATTAACCCTTCATCACGAAAATGGTGTATGTTTTGAATAAACGCATTTGCTTTTATTTTTGCTTCCTTCTTGGTTAATTTATTACCATTTTGCTTTGCATTATTAACTTCATCTCTTGTTAGTGCTTCTCTTAAAACTTCAACTAAAGGACCATTACCAGATAAAAAAACGGCATTTTCATCTTCTGCAATTTTCATTCTTTCATTAGCAATATTTAATCCTGCAAGAGTTTTACCCGCGCCAGGAACACCAGTCATAAAACAGATTGACTTCTGAGACTTCTCTTTTGATTTATCTATAATTTTATTTATACAATCAGCAGTTTTTGAAAGGTTGATGGCGCCAGAGTCTGAACGAGATATCTCCTGAACGTTATGTCCTTTGTATAGTGCTTGTGCGGCTTCAATAATTGTTGGAGTTGGTTTATATGTGGATTCAAGCCATTCTTTGGAATTAATATCTGTTGTTCCCTTTTCTGTAAAACAAAAAGATAAAGCTTCATAAAGATTATCTTTATTTGCTAGAAGTGGCTTATATAATAAATCCTGATATTTTTCTATTGAATTTTGGTTTGGGCTTGCATGAGTTGATACTAAAATAGGTATTAATTTTTCGTTGTGGCTGCCTTGATGAAAATTTTTCAAATCTAAACTATAATCCAGAACTTGATCTATCGCATGCTTTTCATATTTAGAATCTCCTGCTTTAAATTCAATTACAAAAATCAAATCTCCAATAATAATAATGTTGTCTACTCTTTTGCCCATACGAGGAATAGCAAACTCAAAAAAGAGGTGTCCTTCTGAATTTTTCTTAAAGACTTCTTTTAGAATTTGAATCTGTATTTTCCATGCATTTGTTTGTTGGATTTCTAGATGCCTATGGCTGTGAGCACTAGTTAATTTGCCTAAAATGGAGTTTGTGTCTTCTTCCAAAAAATTCTTGATAGCATTTGAATAATATGCACGCATATTCATAAATAAAATAGGTTTGTATATAAAGGTTTTTAGGGGGCTTTCTTTTTTGTTCTTAAATGTAAAATTGAATATAACGTTTCGAGAATAGGCGAAGTTGGCCGTAGGCCAATTTGGGTGAAGCGAAGCGGAACCGCCTATTCTCTGTTGTGCGATGTGCAAAAAATTGCTTTTCGTAAAAGTCAGTATTCACTTATTACTATTTTTTTTTGACTCATCATAATTTCATTTGCATTTGGACGAGACATTAGTTCATCTAAATTTGAAGGAATTATTTGCCAACGAAGTCCCAATTTGTCTATACACCAACCACATTGAGATTCACGTCCGTCTTTTGTAAAGTAATCCCAATATAAATCTATCTCTTCTTGACTATCACAAAGAATGATGAGTGATATTGAGTCATTTAAAGAAAGTTTATCTTTGCCCATAAATGAGTTTCTTTAAATTATCCCAAGTTCATTTATAAATTTCATCACTTAATTTTGCAGATTTCGGCTTTTTATTTTTTTCGTTAGAGCGACCAGCAAGAAGAAAATATGGTTTATCCTCCTCTTGAGTAATAGTAATTTCTGCACTAACACCTGTTGCTGTATCTGTGTACTCACCGCAAATAACAGCAACAACATCAACCTGTCTTATTTTAGTTCTTACTTTTGCTTTCCAATCACCAGATAATTCTTCCTTTACTGACCAATCAGAAATTTCAAAAGGCGTATCCTCGTTTTTAGATTGACCAACTAAAAGAGTTTTTAAATCACTATCGTGATCATAATCAAAACTGATAAAAACTCTTTTTTTGGACTTTGTTGATTGATAATAGTAATTCATATGACTCTTGTTAAATTAATTGTAATTGCCTCGACTTTTTGCTGATACTAAAATTTTTTCTTCTTCCTGAATGAGTCAGAAGCTCGTCAATATCCAAAGATTTTAATAACTGAACAGTAATAGGTCTTTTGCTATCCCAAAAAATAAAGGAATGATAAAAATTATTTGCAATATTTGAATTTAAAATATCTGCTAAATCACGAGCTTCTTCTTCATTTTCCAAAGCAATAAAATTTACAGTATCGTCAAATACAACAGCTTTATTTTCATAAGGACCAATAATCGAAAATTCAAGTTTTTTATAGAGTGCAGGAATGGCGACTTTCCACTTAGTAAAAGTATAATCTCCTACACCAAAAACAGAAAATCTTGGTTTGTCTTTGTATATTATACTCGCTCTTTTATCAAGAAAGTGTCCGTATTTTTTAAGATATCCCCATGTTTTTGGTGCTACTTGTTGTAAATATCTTGTTTCTTGTCCTATTTTGCTTTGCGGTATAAGCATAAATTTTCTCGGAATTTTCCCATTAGCAAGATTTGAACCTTTAAGTAGAGGAAACAGGTATTTATCTTCTAGTTCGTTTATTTCGCCAAGTCCGTTTAAATATTGATTTTCTCCTACTTGTTCCAATTCCATGATTTTTGAACAATCATGTTTTACACCAGTTCTCCATTGATAATATTGTTCCCCATCAATAAGATGTTTGCTTCTTTCGTATTTTGGTATGTCGGCTATAAGCAAATTATCACGCAAGCCGATTGTTTGAATTGGATTTCCGGCTTCAAGACAATCAAAAATTTTACATTCTTTATGTTTTTCATCAGATGAGTTGATTTTGAGTAAGCAAGAATCTGCTGAGATATTAAAATGCAATTTGGAATCAATAATGTGCATGGTTGCGATGTCCATTTTTTTATTTTGTTTCCATGCTTTCAGAAGAATTTTTCTGGCTACAGAGGTTTTGCATAGCATGGCTATAGTTCCATTTTTTTCTTGTATCCAATCGATCATCTTGCTTATCATCCATTCAGATATATCAAAATTACTTTTTCCCGTAAGAGCATCAAGTCCTTTCATATTCTCTTCATTGTGCTTTGTTGGCAAATTATCGCTTTGTAATTGACCAAGTTGTGAATTTGTAACCCAAGGCGGATTCCCAATGATTAAAATAGGCTCAGGCAACAAATCAAGTTTTACTTTCCAGTTCATTGTAAAAAAATCCGCAATTTCAATAGTATTATCTTGAGGAAAATTTTGTTTTGAAATTTCTTTTTTAAAAGTTTCTATATACTCATTGTTTATATCAAAAGCATATCCTGTTTTTGTTTCGGGAAATGCACGTAGTGCTTCAATAAAAAATGCTCCAATTCCACAAGTTGGTTCAATAATACTTCTCGGTTTGGTTTTATTTTTTTTGAGCAATTCACAAACTTCACGAGCTAATTCTTGCGGTGTTTGAAAATCGCCGTATTCTATTTTTTGAATGGTTTTAGTCATTGTTCTTATTTAACAAATTGTGTACACCTGCAACATTTCCAGCTACTTGAATTAGGCGACCATATTGCAGTCGCCATTGCAAAGCATTGGAAATGGTAAGATAACCTTGCTTTGGTTTATTTTTTAATAATTCTTCTGCAATTTTAGTAGCTTCTATTTCATCAAGAGGTAAGTTTCTATCAATCATAAAAGCAACAAGATCATCAATGTTTGCCTCGTTTTTAAGAATTTGAATAAGTCCTTTTGTTGTTTGAAAGTCAGCAGTATACTCTTTTTCAACAAAAACAGTGTGCATGAAATTTAGACGAGCTGTTTTCTTTTTATGATCGTCAATTTTTTCATATACGAGAACCAGAAGAGAATAACCAAGTCCATAAATTTTTTGTCGTACAGATTTATAAGGACAAGATGATTGTGGTTGCTTTATGCTTGTTACCTTTATATCGACTCCAATGTCAGGGAAATCAATCCCTTTCGCAGAGTTTCCAGCTTCAAAATCATATTTTTGAGCCATGTATTCTCTAAATTTATGTTCGATAAAAGTTCCTACTGCTTTGCCATCAGTAACACCGTACATTTCTGAAAAATTCATTTCAGCTGCATCTTGAGCAAAATCTTTTGCTTCTTTGATTAAATCTTTTATTGTCAGTTTTGTTTTTGCCATAAGAAATAAGTTAATAAAATGTGTAATGACTATAGCCTGGCGATATTTGAGATGTCAAGCAGTATATAGCCTGGCGAGAAAAACGAGGGGACTATAACGCCTTTTATTGAGTATAGACTCCCTATCTCTTTGTAATTCTAAAATAAAGTCTTGCCATAAAAAATTCAAAATCCAATCTTCTTTTTTTTCTCTTTTTCTTGAAAGCCGAGCAATTGTCGAATCGCTTCAAATATGGAAGCAAGGTCTTTGTCGTGTTTTAAAGACTTTTTTTCGAGCTGATCTAACCTCGTTAATATACCCTCTTGTTTTACTAATGTTTTTCTTAATTGAATGAATACTTCTACAATTTGTATATTGACCTGAATCGCTATATCACTATTTAAAATGCTACAGAGCATGACCGTACCATGTTCAGTAAAGGCATGAGGTAAATATCTACGACCTCCTCTTTTTGAGGTCACAATTTGTGACCTCAAACTATTAAATTCTTCCTCTGTAAGTTGAAACATAAAACTTTCAGGAAACCTTTTAAGATTTCGTTTAATGGCTTGATTTAATACTTTAGTCTCTACTCCGTAAAGCTCCGCTAAGTCAGAATCTAGCATAACCTTTTGGCTCTGATCATATGGATTTTACTTTGTATTTTTTCAACCTCAGCCTTTTTCATGAATTGAGATAATATTCATATACAAGCAGATATGCCAAGCAAATAAACAAAATTAAAGGTGTCCCCTTTAAGAGGCAAGTTCAATTGGGATATACTATAATGGAAATAATAGAGTCAAGGTAATCGTATAGAAATATTCATGAAAGCAATTGTATATCAAAAATATGGCCCTCCCAATGTTCTTGAATTAAAAGAGATAGAAAAGCCTACTCCCAAAAACAATGAAATACTGATAAGAGTATATGCTACAACAGTAACACCAGCGGACTGGAAAATCCGAAGTTCCACCTTCCCTATTGAATTCTGGATTCCCGCAAGAATATCTTTTGGGTTCATAAGACCAAAAAAAACTATATTAGGGATTGAGCTGGCCGGGGAAATTGAAGCAATAGGCAAGAATGTAAAATCATTTAAAAAAGGTGACCAGGTTTTTGCATCTATCGGTGACCGTTTTGGTGCTTATGCAGAGTACATAAGCCTACCTGAAGAAGGGGTGGTAGCAAAAAAACCGGCCAATATGACTTATGAGGAAGCCGCCGCCGTTCCTTTTGGGGCATTAACTGCATTGACTTTTCTTAGAAAAGGGAATATCCAAAGCGGCCAAAAAGTACTTATCTATGGAGCTTCCGGGGGGGTGGGCACGGCTGCCATACAGCTTGCCAAATATTATGGAACAGAAGTTACTGGGGTATGTAGTACAGCAAATTTAGAAATGGTAAAATCTCTGGGAGCTAATAAGATAATCGATTATACGAAAGAGGATTTTACCAAAAGGGGTGAGACCTATGATATTATTTTTGACACGGTAGGCAAGACTTCGTTTTCACGTTGTAAAAACTCACTAAAGAAAAAAGGATGCTACCTTTTAGCTGTCTTTGGGCTAAAACAGATCATCCAAATGCTATGGAATTCAATAATAGGCAGCAAGAAAATAATATGCATTATAGCACCCGAAAAAACTGAAGATCTAATTTTTCTCAAAGAACTTGTTGAGGCAGGGAAGATAAGATCTGTCATTGATAGACTCTATCCATTAGATCAAATTGCAGAGGCTCATGAGTATGTTCAAAAAGGACATAAAAAAGGAAACGTAGTGATCACTTTGAATGTATAGAAAATTACTGTATAAGAATCCTTATTCTTCAAAAATCTAAAAACAATTAGTTTTATTTCCTTGACTTACTAAATTGAATTTAGAGCATATACTACTTGGATGCAGAATATGCAGGTAAAAACGAAGAGGCTATTATACTTTTATGAGCAAATGCTATTGATCCGCAGATTTGAGGAGGCTGCAGCAAAGGCATATGCAAGCAAAAAAATACAAGGATTCTGCCATTTATATATAGGTGAAGAATCTGTGGCGGTGGGCGCTATTGGTTCTATCAATGACACTGACTATGTGGTTTCTACTTATAGGGATCATGGACATGCGCTTGCCAAAGGGATTGAACCAAATAGGGCAATGGCAGAACTTTTTGGCAAAGAAAGTGGGGTAAGTAAGGGTTTGGGTGGTTCCATGCATCTTTTTGATGTGGATAAAAACTTCATGGGAGGGCATGGTATCGTAGGGGGACATGTTGCCTTATCTGCAGGGATCGCCTTTGCAAGTAAATACAAAAAAGAACCTTCTGTTACTCTCTGCTTTATTGGAGAAGGGGCCGTTAGCATTGGTGGATTTCATGAAGGAGTAAGCCTGGCTGCTCTATGGGGATTACCTATTGTATTCATTGTAGAGAATAATCTTTATTCTATGGGAACCCCAGTGCATCGCCATCTACATCTGCAGGATGTTTCTAAGAAAGCGGAGGGATATGGAATAGAATCCAGTAGAATAGATGGATATGATGTGATAACGGTATATGATACCGTGAAAGAGGCGGTTAATAGAGCAAGAGGCGGTCAAGGAACTACCCTAATAGAAGTGATTACTTATAGATATAGAGGCCATAGTATGTCTGATCCGGCTAAATATCGTACAACAGAAGAAGTCGCGAGTGCAAAAGAAAAAGATCCTATACAACTTGCACGCAATAAACTTTTAGAAGCGAAAATCAAAGAAAAAGATATTTTAGAAATAGATCAGAAAAGTAAAAAAATGGCAGAAGAAGCGGTAAAATTTGCAGATGAATCTCCCTTTACACCAATGTCGCTCTTAAAAAAATATGTATTCCATTCCTGAATATAATTATATATCTTATCAATGCATACATTTCATTATATAATCCATGGGAGGGTACAGGGTGTTGGTTTTCGTTATTACATAAAGCAAAAAGCAGATGAATTAGGAGTAAAAGGATGGATCAGAAATTTACCCAATGGAGATGTAGAATGTGTTGCTTATGCTTCTTCTAGTATTTTAGATCAATTTAAGACTTATTTGAATGAAGGTCCTTCTTTAGCAAAAGTAGTTGACGTAAAAATGAAGCCTTATCAAAAAGAAGAATCAGATAAATTAGAAAATTTTTCTGTTTTACACTGATTCCAATGTATCTGATCTATAATATACTTCTTTATATTTTATATCCAATCATTTTTTTATTTTCCCTTTTTTCAGTTACAATAGCACAAAATTTAAAAATTCGCTTCAAAGTATCTCAATTACCTTCGCTTATCCCAGAAAATTGCTACTGGTTTCATTCTGCCTCCGTAGGAGAATATGAACAGGCCAGGATATTGGCCATCCAAATAAGATCATACAATCCGAAAGCATATATAGTAATGAGCGTTTTTTCGTACAGTGGATATTCTCAAAGAAAAAATGATAATGTACATGACTTGTTTTTTGCTTTACCCTTTGATTTTAATCGAAACATTAAAGCACTATTATACAAAATAAAACCTAAATTGATCATTTATGCAAAATATGATATTTGGCCTAATATGGCCAGAAATGCCTTTCATTTTAAAATTCCTCAGTTTATTATATCTGCTTCTTTAGCACAAAATTCTAATAGGCTTAAGCCATTTTTTAGGATGTTTTACTCTAAAGTATATAGCTATATGAATGGCATATATACGATCGGTGATCCACATACAAAAAGATTCTATGAACTAGGTCTTAAAGCAGAAACCATGGGAGACACCAGATTTGATTCTATACAGATGAAACTCTCTGAAAAAAACTTTTTTCATAAAGAAATAAAGATCATTCAGAAAATGGCACGAATAAATAAGCAGAATATATTTTTAGCTGGGTCTACTTATTTTACCTCTGAAAAATTTTTAATTGATTTTGCCAGCCAATCAAAAAATACACTCATTGTATTGGTACCTCATCATGTAAATACCAGACATATGAATAAAATAGAATCTTTATTAGAAAAAAAAGGCATCATTTATGATAAATACAGTAATTTTTTTCAAAAGGATCAAATTCCATATAAGAAAAATTTTCAGATATTCTTGATCGATATTGTAGGAATACTACCTTTCTTGTATTCTATAGCCGATATTTGTTATGTAGGGGGAGGATGGGAAGGTTCTATCCATTCCGTTATAGAAGCGGCCTGTTTTGGGCTGCCTCTATTGACAGGGCCTCATATTTTAAATTCTCAAGAGGCGATTGATATGAGCAAAATGGGCCTGATTGAAATTATGAAAAAACCCATAGGAAAAGAAGTTGCCAAATGGTATCAAACTTCGTATAAGAATATAAGAAAGTTAAAACAATTAAAAATATCTATAAAACAATTTTTTAACCAAAGGACAGGGAGTACGAATAAAATTATACTTAGATTAAAAGAGAGAAATTATATATAATTTTTATGGGACTAGAATTCTCTTACAAACCTTCTAAAGACTACTCAAAAATTGATCCCATAACTTCTTTTCACATTGCGCAAAAAGAGTTAGAGCTTTTTAGAGAAGGTTATAACTCCATTACAGAACCCCATCTTATTTCTGCCGAAATTATTAGAAAGCATTTAAACGCTCCAAAGCTTGTACTTGAAATAAGAAAATATTATGAAAAAAATTATAGAGAAGTCAATAGTCTACTCAATGACATACTAAAGATCGCTCGCGATCTATCTCTGGAATTGGAAAAAACAAATCTTAGGAGCACCGCTAAGCGAGACTATCATAATTTTTTTTCCTCTACATTAGAAGAAAATGAATTGGATTTCTTACAAATGCTCAAAGCATATGAATATATAAAGTATAATAATACAGCTTTGTTTCAAAAATGGAATGAACTAAAAAATTTATTCGAGGGTCTACAAGTAACATCTTTAACGAGACCTTTTCTAGAGAAAATTCTGCATTATAATATTTATCCCAAATTAGAGCTTATTGAAAAAACAGACCTTTTATTAAAAAGAATGAAATACATTCTAAAGGTAGATAACCTGGAACAAAAATATAATAAAGTGGTTGCCCAAGGTAAATACAAAAGGACCATCCGATATGATTTTAATTCTATATTCAATGAAGAGATAAATGCTTTTCTATTAGAGACTCATGGAATAGAAGATGAATATTATTTGGAGAAAAGAATTAAGAATCCAAGAGTCTTTAGAGAAAGTTGCATTAAAAATGATTTTGCTGTGGATACCAGAGGAAATGAATTTTTTAACCAAAGCTCTTTATATACTCTCAATATTAAAGCAGATAAATTGGAGTTAGAAAAAGAAAAGATTCGCAAAGCTTTTTATATAGAAAAACATCTTGGAAGTGAACAGAAGCTCTTTAAACAAGATATGATTCATCAGCTTTCTTCTAAAAATCTAAAAAAAGACAGAATTGCAGAGTACGATAAGTTTTTAGAAGATTATTTAGATACCTTGCAAAATTCTATATTGATGCATTTTGCAGATTTTAATGAAAAAGAACATTATATAATAATGTATCATTTTGGACCGGCTTATTTCTTGAAATTTATTTTGTATTACATGCGTAAAGCAAGGACAGGTGCGATTCACAGAAAGACACAGGGAAACGAGATCATACGCGAATTACCTTTTGAATATTTAAAACTAAAAATAGGTCATTGGTGGGATATAAAAGTATTTAAAAATATTGATCCGGTAGATCGTAATTCAAAAGAAATATATGACAAAATAATTCAATTTACTTCTTCATTATGGCAAATAGACCAACCTAAAGTTTTATCTAAGATTGTTTATTCTGCTGATCTTCAGAGAGCTTTTAATTCTCATGATGTTGGTTATCTGAAAAATTTTCTTAGTTCAAATGTTTCATACTTTTTTTATTTATTTTATACACGCTTTTTAGGGACAAATTTTATTTATATCCCTGTTCATAAGAAAAATGTTTCTACCTTGTAGTCTGTATAACCCTGCAAAGTTTATGACTACGTTGTAGCAAAAATATAGACTCAAAAATGGGTTTGGTTTCTTTCAAGCAATTTCTGCAGTAGACCGGATCATTCGCATATAGACGCCTGGATTTTTTTGAATGAATTTGGATAGAGCTGTCCGATGAATGCTATACACCTCTATCTCCCCTATTGATTTGGCTGTAAAAGGAGAAGGCTGGTGTTTTTGTAAGGAAAAAATATGACCCACGAAATCTCCCTTTTGAAGCAATTTATTGATTGATTTTCTCTTTTTTGTCAACTCTATATGTCCACTGATGATAATGTATGCAGTATCAAAAGGCTTATTCTCTATTAACAGTTTATATTTCGACTTTATCTTTTTATAGTTCATGATGGTCTCTAGCTGTGTTTTTTGATGAGATGTCATCCCTCCAAAGACTTTTGATACAGATAGTACATTCCATGAAGAGAATCCTCTGATGCTAGCCAGATTTCTTAAATTATGCTCTACGTTTGTTCCATGGATAAAATTGAGGAACTTATCTTTTTGAATGGTAAGAGCATACACATCTGTTGCAGCTAGCACATCCGCTGTACGCATTTCATTTGTAACCAAAGATACTTCTCCGAAATATTCATATTTACCATAAGTTTTTTTAGCGCTTGCTTCAATTCCTTGTACAGCAATGTTTCCGGATACAATAATATAAAATTTCTCACCTTTTGTTCCTTTTCGAATAATATGTTCCCCTCTATGGAAATGCTCTTCTTCTACGATCATTAAAAATTCTCTTGCCTTTTGGATTGCGAACTTTTCAAACAAGTCTATATTCGTTAATACATCTAGTATATCAATTGCATTTGCAAATTTTGTTTGTTTGATTTCAGGGCAAAGTGTATGTTCTATACCAAATTTAGCTAATTTTAATTTAGAATCCTTTGGAAAGTCATTTTTAGAGATATGATAGACTGTGATTTTTTTTTGTACTTCTTCATCTAACGATGCAAGATAAGATATAGGGGTATGTAATGGAGGAATACCCGCTTCATGGTAGATAATGTTCAAATGCCATGGGAAATTTTTTAAGAACTCATATCTTCCATCCGGGAAAATACCAAGTTTTTTCATTTTATCCAAGGCTTCAGGATGATTTAAATGATCTGAAGTATACAGAAAAGATTGATTTCTATAAAACAGACTAAATCCAAGAGCTGGAATAGAATGAAGCGAATAATGAAATATAAATTCAGCCCCTTCAATGAATACAGAAGTACCGATTAAAATGGGTTGAAATTGAAATAAGCTGTATAATTGCTTTTGGGGTAACCCTGTTAAAGCAGTGTATTTGCGCATAAAACTATCCATAACTGTTTCTGAGGTATGAATATAAACAGGAAATTCTTCCAGTATCTTTTGAAAGGTACCAGCATCATGATCTGCATGGCAATGGGTTAAAATAACATGATGAATTAATTTGGGATTTACATTTGATTGCCTAAGCCATTCTGTGGAATTTACAGGTGGATCGATCATAATACCCCTACGGTTGATCCACAAAATGAACCCAGAAGTATTATCTTCCGGATCAAATCCATGACTAGGACCAAGGCAGGTTATGCCAAATTCAGGAGCTTCAAAAGGTTCTCTAAGCCTTTCGCCAATGCTATATCTTACTTGATAGGGAACTTCCCAAGGAATTTCTGCAATCTTTTCTCCATGATCATACAATTCGTAGGAAACATTTTGCTTCATCTGGATCTTAACATTCTCTATAGTATAACAATTATTATTGTCATATACTCCAAATTCAACCAGATCTTTAATTTCTCTATTTCCCCTGAAATAATCTATCTCTGCTTTTAGATCAGGATAATGAAGAGAATCTCTTCCATTTGGAAATTCACTTTCTAAATTAATTTCAGATGGGCCAAATACAGATTCATTTAATACAATTCTTAAGTCTCTTTCTTGCTCTTTTGTACAGATGATCAGTGTTTTTTCCTGGCATAAAAAATGATTAAAGTAAATAGGGAATTCAAGTTCTGCTACGGCAATTCCCTTTTCCACATGAAATAGCCTTCCGGGTAAAACAAATATCTTGGGTACTTTTTGGGGCAGCCCCATTGTATCTTTTATTGTTTCTGGGGGAGAACCGAATTGGATATATCCTACCGAAGTAGGTACTAAATAGCCACCACGGGGTAAATAGTTGGCCCCTTTCTTTAAAGTTAGAGTTTCTTGTATCATCTAGTATTTTACAGAACACCCATAAGGAGGAGTGCTCGCATGAGTTACCTTTTTACCCTTTATTGCTTGTTCAAGAGCCACTGTAACATAATTTTTAGCCTTTGGAATATCCTCTATATCCGCAGATGGAATACTATCGATCGCTCCAGCATAAATGACCTTACCCTTAGGATCAATGATGAACATATGAGGTGTTGTCTTGGATCCATAGGCTCTACCTACTTTTCCGCTTTCATCTAATAATACCGCACTTGGAAATGCTTTTTTATTTTTGGTAAGACGGTTTGCTTTTTTAGGTGGGAAATTTCCTTGTTTACCCTTGGCAGAAGAATTGATAGAAAGCCAGATAATCCCTTTTTTAGTAAGTTCTTTCTGCATTTTTTGCATGTTATTACTTTTATAATGTTTTTTTACAAAAGGGCATCCATGATTTAACCATTCCAAGACTACATACTTCCCCAAATATGATTTTAAATTATGGTTTTTTCCATAGGTGTCTTTCAAGCTAAAAGCAGGGGCCTTTTTGCCCACAACGGCTATTCCAAAAACCTGTTGGGTATAAAATAACCCAGATAAAAGGCATATTAATAAATATCTCATAAAATCTTCCTCCTTAGTTTATTCAATTTTTATTATTTTTTTTTGGCATAAAAATAATATCTTATAGCAAAAAGTATAAAAATAATAACCCCTACGACAATATAGCGGGAAGCAAATAACCAATTTTCTCCCATGGATATATTGAGTGAAAAAACATTCATGGATGCCCTATTCGTCATTTGATTCTCTACTAGAAGACCAGAAATTACTTTTTTATTCTTTTGATAACCCGCATCTAAAGGAACAACTAATTTAAAGCCATCCAGAGTATCGGATACACTCTGTTCAGATGAATGATTAATGATACCAGGCTTGTCAACATAAAAATACAAGTCTTTTGAATTCAAATTTGCATTTTTACCCTCAAAGTTAAGGATAAGTCTGTTATTTTCATAGATACCAAAAACATGTTTTTCTTCTTTTGAATAATGATTTTTCATTCTATCCATTGTTTTTTGAAAGAGAACATTCTTCTGGTTTTTATCTATCTTGATCTTTTGATCTATTTCCTTTTTACCCGGAATACATACTTCTTTACATTCCAACCACTTCAGTGTAACATTCAATGTGGTTGCATCTTTTGCAAATTTTTGATTCAATGTGGCCTTAGATAATAGCATGACTTGATCTTTATATCCGTATGTCATTAAATTGTCAAATAAGAATTTTTCTGGCACAGGCCAGATCATTTCTTTTTCCATACGAATTGCCTGATCATTGTTCCATTTCGCTTTTACCCTCATACCAGAATCCCCTGAATTTTTCCAATAAATATGCCATCCAGGATTTATCTTAAAAAGCAATCCTACATGGAATTTGCTACCTAAAGAAAGCCGGTCATATTCAGGGACAAGAGTTACATCCACATTTTCTGAACTATGTATAGATAATGTCCCCAGTAATAAATTTAAAAATATAATAAAAAAGATTGTCAATGTATTCACTTTTAATATTGCTGTTATTTTTAGAGTTAGTAGTATGTTTGACTCTCATTCACTATTTGTAAACTTTTATTTTTAATTTTATGACTACTAAGGTACAATATTATGGAATAAGGGGTTCTACACCGGCCACAGGACCCCCGTTCGAAAAATATGGTGGTAATACCACATGTGTTTCCATCCAAATAGGAGACCAGAATATAATTATTGATGCAGGCACTGGGATCCGCCAGTTGGGGGAAGATATACTAAAGAAAGATACCACAAAACTAAAAGATGTTAGAATTCTTTTTACTCATACTCATTGGGATCACATACAGGGGTTTCCTTTTTTTGTACCAGCATATCTGCCTAATATCCATCTACATATTTATGGAGAAACAAAGAGCATTAAGAGAGAGAAAAACGGAAAAGAAATACTAGAAGAATGGAATATTAAAAAAGCTTTATGGATGCAACAAGGTTTTATGTATTTCCCAGTGGATACGCATTATATGCTTTCTAAAAAAAGTTTTTATAGATTATATGACAATCAGAATTATAAAATAGGAAATTTAAAATTTAGAACCATAAAATTGCAGCATCCAAATAATACTTTAGGATTTCGATTCGAGTTTGATAATGGGTCCTTTTGCTTTTGCACAGATGTAGAACATAGCGAAAAGGAAATAGAAAAGATCATAAAATTTGCCCAAGGATGCGATGTGCTTGCATACGATTGTCAATATACTCCCGATGAATATGAAAGACAAAAAAAAGGATGGGGACATTCCACCTATAAAGTTGGGGTGCAAATTGCCAGAGAAGCAGGTATTAAAGAACTACACATGATCCACCATGATCCCCTTCGTGATGATGACTCTGTTGCTGCGATAGAAGCATCTGCTAAAAAGCTGCATAAAGACGTTTTTAGCGTTCCAGAGGGCCATACCATTGTATTTTGATCAAAGAAGACAAAAAAATCATTCAAAATATAATTGATAGAGATGAATATCAGAAATATCTATATGAACATGATTCTGCTATCCAGGAAAAAAGCAGATCAATCTTTACGGATATAAAAGAATGGTTTTTAGATGCATTGGCCAATAATTTATCTCTGGATCCAAAAGAAGGAACAGACTTTCTCTCTTTTTTTAATGATTTGGCTCATTTCCCCTATAAGACTATCCTATGGATATTAGTTACTTTCTTGCTTATTTTTATGGGTATAAGGCTATATCCGTATTTAAAAAGGCTAAGAAATAATTCCAAAAATACAATTAATCCAAAAGAAAGGGTAAACCATTCAAATGAAATAGAATCTCTGAATGTTACTGATGCTTGGAAAGATCTCATCAATTCTATCTTAAATCAATATCTCTCTTATATGCATTTATCCCTGCAGCCAAGCATGACCTTGAGACAATTTTTAAATCTATTGAGGGATCATAAAAAAGAAGATATATTCATAGTCGAATTTGTGGAATTTTTAGAAAAGTGGCGTTTCAGTGACTGGCATCCTGATCAAAAAACAATCGATAATTGGTTCGAAATAATTACAAAAAAAGTAAAAGACGCTCATTATAGCAATGCATAAAGATGTTTAAAATTCTATCTAAGAATACAAAATACTGGATATATACTTTTCTGGCCATCTTTCTACTAATATGGATTTTTTATCAATTATTTTTTAGTGTATCTATTTCAGAGAATATTCCTATTTACTCTTATGCAAAAAAAGGCAATCGTGCTTTTTATGAATTTTTGCATGAAAAAGACATAAATATTTCTACTGTATTTACGCCTGCTTTTCATTGGGCGAAACAATTACTTACTAAAATAGATTCTCAAAAAGTAAAAGAATTTGATTTTGAATATAAATACGTATTGGTTGAAAAAGAAGCAGATCATTTTTGGAGTGTCCCAGAAAAGATATGGTTTAAAAAATGGATTGAATCCGGCCAGGAGATGATCATTTTCACGGATAAACCCCTTGCTTATTGGGAAGCTCTTACTCTTCCGATAGATATTATAGATAGAGAAAAAATAAAAAAATCACATGAATTTTTTCCTTATGGATTTGAATTTGCCATAGAAAGTCTTGTAAAAGAATTTTTATACGATAGTCTTATAACTTCCAGAAAAATTCCTTCCATTTCTTATGACCCCAAAAAGATAAAGACACAGAGTTGTTCTATCCCTGGAAAGGAAAAATTTTATCTAGTGAGTCCTAATCCACCTTATCATAGAAAATTGAATGATTTCATACAAAAAGAAGGTTGGGAAGAAATACAATCCTGTAGAGAAGATTACAGAATGTATTCATCTGCCTGGAAATATAAAACAGGTAAAATTACTTTCATTTCTGCAAAGGATATATTGAATAATGAATACATTGCCCTGGCAGATAATATCGTTTTCCTAAATGAAATTTTGGATCTTTCGGATAAATCTGTCATTATATGGGATGAATACCATCATGGTATTGTTCAAAAACCAAATTTATTCTATGCATTGTTCTATACTCTATATGGAAAAATATTTGTTTGGATTTTGGTGGGGCTATTCATTTACTTCTTGATCAATAACCATAGAATAAAAAAATATCCGCTGCCCTTAAAATCAGATCAGATTAGCGGAGCGTCTTTGATTCATTTTAAATTACTTACAAACGGCTTTAAGAGTAAGCATATTATCAATGATGCCTGGGAAACTTTCCTGGAATGTGAAAGATTAAAAGGAAAAGATGTACCATCCCTCTTTGTATCTAAGAGACTGAGAATGAAGCAAAAATACAGGGTCATGATCGCAAAATTATAAAAATATGGGTTCTGTTTATGATCTGATCAGATATGCCTTAATAAAAATCCCCCCCGAAAAAGCTCATAACCTATTTTCCTTTAGTATGAGAAAGTTTGGTCATTTGCTTAGGGTCAGAAAAGTACATCATTCTCTAAAGCAAAAAGTTTTGGGGAAACAGATCATTTCTCCAATAGGTCTGGCCGCTGGTTTTGATAAATACGCGGAAATATTTCCCTATTTAGCTTCTTTTGGCTTTGCTGTTTCTGAACTGGGTAGTTTTACCCTAATGGCACAGCCAGGTAACCCTAAGCCAAGAATAAGAAGATTCCCCGATCAAAAAGCAATCATTAATAAAATGGGATTCAATAATCCAGGCATTCAAAAGGGTTTTGAAAATATTAAAAAAAATTTAAAGCTTTTAAAAGATCCGCAGCATAAGATTGCCATTAACATTGGAAAATCCAAAAGAACTTCTATAGAAGAAGCGACTCATGAATATGAGCAAATAGCACAGTATATAGATCGGTTAGTCCAAAATAGCCCTTCGGATGCGATGGATGAAATAAATATAGAAGATCATATACTATATGTGGCTATTAATATTTCTTCTCCTAATACGCCCCAGCTTAGAGAACTTCAATCTAAAAATGAAATTTCAGTTCTTTTAAAAGGAATCAGGAAAAAATTGAAACTACCTCTATTAATTAAATTGTCCCCTGATTTTTCTAATGATAAAGAATTTATCAAAACGCTACAATCGGCTTGGGAGTCAGGAGCCGACGGTTTTATATTGACCAATACTTCTACTAACTACTCTGTCTTAGGTTCAGATAGAGCCAAGGCCTATGCCTTTGGGGGTGGTATATCCGGATCGCCTCTTTCGGATATATCCTGCAAATATTTACGATTAGCGAATAATGTACTGCCTAAGAATGCAATTCTAATTGCTAGCGGAGGAATTATGACCAAAGAAGATATATGGAAAAGGATCGTAGCAGGCAGTTGCATTACACAATTATATACTGGATATGTCTATTCGGGAAATTTTCTCCTAGATTCTGCAGAGAAATATATAATAGCACAACTTCAAAAAAGAGGATTACATTCACTAGAAGAACTTATCCAAAACAGAGAGTATATCCAAAAAGAAAAGAAATGAAATTAGATAGATAAGATCATTTTTATGGGGAACCTTAATATTTAAAAAAGATAAAAATACTAGACATTGTATGATCAAATAATTTCATGTTCGCATGAAAAGAGGTTATGAAGAGAGGCTTTAGATTTAAAGCTGATCCATTATTAAAAAGCATATCATTACTCTACATATCAACATTCTTATTTCACTGCAGTATCGTTGAAGACTATCCTTTTGTACTAGAGGATGAATTTTCTACGGATAAAAAAATAACTAAATTCAGTTTCCAGAGAGAACTTCAATTAGATGACATGCAAATGGTGCGTCTGCCTTTGGATGTGGCAGGCATGATCCAACAGAAAAATAGAATCATTTCAATTGAACTACCAAATCTGACAAAGATAAATAAACTGAGGGCTGCTTTCGAAGGCGATTTTTTTTTCGTAATGGCAAACAATGAATTACAACAAAGCAGTATTTCGTTTCAGGATTTCAACCAGCCACTAGTATACAAGATAGTCGCCGAAGATGATTCTGCGGTTCATTATACTATAAATATAAAATTAACAGAATTCGATCCAGCGCCTCCACAGGCCTATTTATTGAACATTTCCGGTGATTCTTTTGTTGGATCCAGATTGACAGGATTCTATGAATATGCAGATCAGAATTTCGATCCGGAAAAAAATTCTACTTATCAATGGCTAAAATCAAATTCAGCTCTGGGAGAATATATCCCTATCAAAGGGGCCAATGAAAAGGTTTATCTTCTGCAGAAAAAAGATATAGATCAATTTATAAAATTCCAAGTCATACCTGCAAACTCTCTATTTGAAACGGGAAATGCTTCGATAAGCAAGAAAATAGGGCCAATTCTTCCCCTTCCAGCGGATCGATCCATTTCTATTTCGATGATAGGCAGGGAAATAAATGATATGTCTAAAAATTCTTTTGTCCTTCTGCATAATTTTTCACAAGAGGAAGTTCATTTGAACAGATATTTTCTAGGAAGAAGCTCTAGTTGCAATCTTGAAAATGGCTGGACTACTTTTATAGACCTTTCTGGCGTTACCATTGCTGCAAAAAGTTATTTTTTAATCTCCAGAAAAGAAAATACTTTAAATGCAGACATGACTCTGGGGTTTTCCATAGGGGAAAATGATTGCATTGTATTGACCAATTCTTCTCAAAAACCAGCAGGTTATTCAAGTCCAAATGTAATTGACCTTGTTTCTTTTGGAAATCCTGCTACAAATGGGGAAGGAGATTCCAATGCACCTTCTATCCAGAAAGGATTTTCCATTGTCAGAAAAGGAGAATGCGCAGAGACAGATACGCAGGTTAATTCATCCGATTTTGATATTGCATTCATAGAAAATCCTCCCAATAGTTCCACTATTTGTGAATCTGGAGTTACTCCCCCCTTAGCCATCCAAAGATCGGACGTCGATCCACTTTTTCCCGTACATAGATCCATTTCTATTTCGATGATAGGCAGAGAAATAAATGGTATGTCTGAAAATTCTTTCATCCTTCTGCACAATTTTTCACAAGAGGAAGTTCATTTGAACAGATATTTTCTAGGAAGAAGCTCTAGCTGCAATCTTGAAAATGGCTGGACTACTTTTACAGACCTTTCTGGCGTTACCATTGCTGCAAAAAGTTATTTTTTAATCTCCAGAAAAGAAAATACTTTAAATGCAGACATGACCCTGAGGTTTTCCATAGGAGAAAATGATTGTATTGCATTGACCAATTCTTCTCAAAAACCCGCAGGTTATTCAAGTCCAAATGTAATTGATTTTGTTTCTTTTGGAAATCCTGCTACAAATGGGGAAGCAGATTCCAATGCACCTTCTATCCAGAAAGGATTTTCCATTGTCAGAAAAGGAGAATGTGCAGATACAGATACGCAGGTCAATGCATCCGATTTTGATATTGCATTCATAGAAAATCCTCCCAATAGTTCCACTATTTGTGAATCCGGGGTTACTCCTCCTTTAGCTATCCAAAGATTGAATATTGATCCAATGACAGATCAATTAATAATATCTGCAGTAGGTAACAAAGCAAGGGGGGAAGCCAATAATGACTATATTGTTCTATACAACCCTACCAATACAAATATCTCTTTAAACGGAGTACATGTTGGTAGAGATTTTGGTTGTAGTATAGAAGAAGGAGGTTGGAGTGAATATACGATCATCATTGATGAAGAAATAGAAGCCAATAAATACTTTTTGATTTCCAGAAACGATAATACTCTGGATGCTGATTTCATTTGGAATGGCTCTCTGGGATCAAATTATTGTGTAGTGTTGTCCAATTCATCTGATAAGCCCACCTCATCTGTAAGTGCTAATGTGATTGACTTTGTTGCCTTTGGGAACACCGAAATAAAGGGAGAAGGAGGCTCAAATGCAGATAAATTGTCAAATGGAAAGGTATTCACTAGAAAGGGGAATTGCAATCATCTAGACAATAATGATAATGGAGCTGATTTCATGCAGTCAGCCTCCATTTCTCCTAAGAATAAAAACTCTGATGCTTGTATTCCAATGACAATGGTTCCACCAGTTCCTATGCCGATACCACCACCGCCTGATCCCGTTCCCATGCTAAATGAATTGGTAATCTCTCAAATTGGGAATGAATCGGGCTCAGATAATGACTATATTGTATTGTATAATCCTACCGATAAAGCCATCTCCTTGAACAATATCTATATTGGCAGAGACTCTGGCTGTAACCTTGGCAATGGTTGGACTAAATATGTAGCTCTACCAGATGAAACGATACAGGCAAATAGTTATTACATGACCGGTAAAATAGGAAATACCACCGCAGATTTTACCTGGGACATAGCTATATCTTCCAATTATTGTCTCGTATTATCTAATTCATTCATAGAGCCAGAATCTCCTACGGCAGACAATGTAATTGACTTTGTTTCTTTTAAAGATGGAGTAGGTGAAGGAGGCGCAAGAGCAGGCGTTTTGTCGAATGGGAAGGCATTCATTAGAAAAGGAAATTGCAACCACATAGATAGAAATATGAATAATATGGATATTTGTAGGGTAGACTTTGATTCCATTACTCCTAAGAACAGCGATTCAATGGAATGTATTCCGAACGAGGCCATAAATGAGTGTCCCTGATTAAAATGGATAGCTATAATTATGAGTTATTTCTTAAATAATTTTGGTATTTCAATCTTGAACTTTCGACCAGTGGTTTTATTTACATCAAATACTAGTAATTACGATTGTCACTCTAAGTTTATTATAAATTCTGGTCATTGGCATATAAGCCAATTCAGGATTGTAGAAAACAATGACCTACTTCTTGTTGGTCTATATTTACTATATAAATATAAGAGATTTCAATTATTATGAATTTGCGAGTATTGATCATAGATGATAATCATAGTTTTGTGGATAGCTTAAAGTTTTCTTTAAACAAATATGGGTTTCATTATGATTCTGTTCTTTCTTTTAAGAACGGATTAGAAAAAATTCAATTAAATCAATATCTTTTTAGAAAAGAAAATATTTCTCATATAGAAACATTTGAAAAAAAATTTTCAGAAATTGACCTTGATCAAAAAGATTTAAATCGAAAAGAAATGACTTTTTTATCAAAGACAAAAAAATATTTTTCGGAAGCGATCAACGAAAGAGGCTATTTTTTGATCATTTTAGATCAAGATACAGAGAGCCTTTTTAAGGGCACTGATTTTATTTTACAAGTTTTACAAAATAATCCTGATTTTCTCCCATACGACTTTCTTTTACTCACAAATCGCATTTCGGAAGTTGTTCCAACCGCTGCTAAATTAAGAATAGCGGCATATGAAAAAAATATCAATAGTGATAAAATAAACGAGTTTATAATCAAAAAAATGAAGGCAACAAAAGAAAAAATAGAATATATACAAAATACTGCTGATGATTTCGAAGCAAAACAGGCACAATATTTAAAAATTTACGCAAAGAGCTATAAAAAGATAGAGTGATTTTAATATCTCTCTGAAAGAATAAAAAGACCAATTGAAGTATCTACTGGATCAAAATTATGGGATAGTAGAAAAATCTATAGAATTTTAGAAATATATTATATCATTCTACCTGTATCCTTTGAAAGAGATCATTTAGATCAAGTTGTATATGGCTAATTCTATATGATGAAAGTACTCTTTGCTATTAGCACTGTTCTGATCGAAAAATGTTGAACTTAAATCAGACTCCTTATATAAGTAATATTGAAAGAGGATTTCTTGAAGAAGGTCATTTCTTATTAAAAAAAATTCATTTGAATATTGGCAAAAAAAATAAGCCTTTCCTTAGAATGATCTTAGCCGATAAAACAGGTCATCTACCGGCAATTTATTTTGGCCCTAAGGAAGAACTCGAAAGTATTATACTCAGCTTTCATATAGGAGATATTATTAACATATCTGGTATTCTGGAAGATTATCAGGATGTTTTACAATTAAAGATCCTAAAACTCAAAAAATCAAATAGAAAATATGATCTGGACCGATTCTGGAGAAGAACTCCTTTTGATCGCAGAGAGCTTTATCGAAAATTAAAAGAGATACTAAAACAGATACAAAATAAACAACTCGCTACACTTTGCTTCTCTTTTCTAAAAGATAAAAAATTTGTTAAACTTTTTTGGGAGGCCCCTGCCTCCAGGTTCATTCACCATGCATACATTGGAGGATTGCTTGAACATACCTTGCATGTAGTTCAGTTAGCGGTTTCTTATACATCCATTTTTGAAAATGTAGACAAAGATCTTTTACTGGCAGGAGCTTTTTTACATGATATTGGTAAGGTGGATGAATATAACTTTTTATTCGATATCAATCATTCTTCTGCTGCAAAATTAAAGGGGCATACTCTTTTGGGCTATGATAGGCTTCAAAAGAAACTTTCTAATATTGAATTGGAACCGGGGTTACGTCTTAAAATTGAGCATATTCTTTTGTCTCATCAAGGTAAAAGAATTTGGGGAGCAATAGAAGAGCCTAAATTCTTAGAGGCATATTTAGTGCACGCAGCGGATTCGACAGACAGTTCCCAGTTTATTTATAACCATGCTAAAAAGAAAAAGAATCTTCAAAATTCACCACATTGGTCAGATGTCATTTCTTATTTAAATAGAGAAATATATTTAGGTTGATAAATACTGTGATAAGTGGACACTAAGGAATAAAATTAAAGCAGAAAAATATCCCGCTATAACATCATCCAACATAATTCCCCAACCGGAAGGCAATTTTTCTAAAGCAGAAATGGGCCATGGTTTCGCGATATCAAAAAACCTGAAAATAATAAAGCCCAGTAAAAAAGTATATATGTTTATGGTCACCAGACAAAATGTAAAAAACATCCCAGACCATTCATCAATCACAATGAAACCAGGATCACTTTTTTTGCTTTTATGAGCGATATGATTTGATATAGGTAATCCTACTAAAAACAAAAAGCTTCCTCCTAAAAGACTTAACCATAGCTCATCCACTGCAAAAAATTCTATTATCAACCAAAAAATGCATCCTGCTAGCCAAGAAGCCCAACTTCCTGGAGCAGCAGGCAGATATCCTGTATAAAACCCGGTTCCTATAAATTCATAAAATTTGTTCATTCTTTATTATTCTGACTTTTTTGAAAAATATAATAAGGAGGAAGTAATACAGTATAATTTGTATATACATATTTGAGACCTGAAATAAGGGCAAGAATTGTTACAAATAACATTAAGAAATAAGGTATTGATTCAGCAAAAACTTTTTTTGATTCTTCAACTTTCTCTTTTTTTGAAAGATTATGTATTCCCTTTTTAAACTGGCCTAAAGCAATCTCAATATGCGTTTTGCCTGTTTGTTTACCTATTTGAAAGGTTTCTTTTATATCCTGACGATAAGATCTTACAGCAAAGACTGCTAAAATAAGGATGATGGATATCATTTGAAAAACAGTCTTCATTTTACCTAATCTTGAAGTTTTGATTCTTATATTTTTCTTTTCACCTAAATAGCGTAATACGGTGATCAATATATCTCTTCCGCTAATAGTCAATACCATCCACAGAGGTACTTGGTTGTCCAGGTATATGAAGGCAAATAGAGCCGTTAAAACCAATATTTTATCGGCAAATGGATCGATCATCTCCCCGAATCTGGTTGCCTGATTCAACTTTCTGGCCAAATAACCATCTAGAAAATCAGTTAAAGAAGCAATTAAAAAGATAAATATTGCTATAAGGCGAGACTCCAGGTTTTCTTGTAAAAGAAATATAAGAAATATAGGAACAAGACATAATCTTAAAAGAGTTAATATATTAGGCAAGTTGAATTTAATCATTTCTTTTCCAAACTATACGATCTTTTTGATTAGACAATAAAACAGAGTTTAGAATATTTTGGTATGCAATATGTTTAAGTATCTTTGATTTCTAATCTATATTTCAATTGGTCCAATGGATCTTTTACTTTACGAATAATTTTATTGATCTGTTGGCCTCTTCTCCCTTCTTTGAAAGATTTTCCATTAATTATCACTTCTATAGCTCCGGCATCCCCTATTTTCATTTGAATACTATTGTCCGCTTGGAAATAAAGCACCTCGCCTATGGATAGCATTCCTTTTTTCTTCTTTTTGCCATCAATATAAAATTCTACATAATTTTGACCAGTAGCCTTGGCTCTAAGATTGATCGTGAAATTTTCTGATTTTAAAACCTGTTCATTTTGGCTAGTAGCTTCGTCTTCCTGATAGCCTTTATTTCCACCTATGATTTTAACATTTATTTTTATATTGTTAGGTGTAACCCCTACAAGCTCAAAAGACAACTTTTTAGGGATCAGGGGTAATGAAATTTGCTTTGGATTATTTTCATCTAGAAAAAAATTGGACTTACCTGGGTATATCTGTAGATTTGCACGGCTTAATTCATTTTTAAGTGATTTATATTCGATATTTTTTAGAACCACATATACTTCTGTATTTTGAACTAAGAAATCAATTCCTTCATTTTTACGGACCAAAGCAATTAAACTATCTTTGCGGAAGCTAACCGAATCTGTTTTTTCGTTAGGAATTTTTCCAGAATCGATCAGGTATTGCTCCAAACTATAGTTATTTTCTTCTGAAGAAGATACAGTGTTTTGAGGAGTAATGTTTCTTTCGGATACAAATTTATATACCAGAACTCCTGTGCCAATAACTACAATTGGGATTAACAATATTTTAAGATAACTATTTATATAATCTAATATAGTTACCGAAGGTTTGGTTAACTCTTTTAAAGGCAGACTTGAACGCATCAGCATATTGTTTTTATATACCTGAACTAATTCTTCAGAATCAAGGCCTAAATAAGCCGCGTAGCTTCGAATAAAGCCCAATACATATGTCCTACTTGGGAACATGGTATAATCATCATTCTCTAATGCCTGTAAATGACGGATGGTGATATTCGTCTCCGTTACTGCCTGCTTCAAAGTGATTTTTTTCTCTTCCCGCGCTTTCTTAAATTGACTTCCTAAACTCTTTTCCATAAGGTTAAAATTTATTCTATTGATAGTGGATTTTCAACAACCTTTACATTCCCTTCTATTCGATAAGTAAAAAGCTTATTTGGCAAATTCCGATTCAATTTGATATCTTTAAATTGTAAATGAACCACATGTTTGCTAGGAGAATATGCTATTATCTTTTTGATCAAGTAAAGATTCGAATCTATATAAACATCCATATTGACAAAGCTGCCAGATTTTACCTTCTCTTCGAGAGATAGAATAAAATATTTAGTTCCATTTATTTTTTTAGGCTGTTCAGGGCTTTTGAATCGGTAATGATATCTCTTGAAAAGACTTACCAGCCCCTTATAACCAACTGTCTGGTATAAGCTATTTTCTTCTAAAGTTTGTATGCCAACTGCATTTAATTTCTTGATAAAAACCCAGATCTTTTTGCCATTTGATATGATCATATCCTGGCTAGGTCTTGCAAATGTAAAGTTTATTTTCCCGCCTTTTTTATAGTAAGCAGTACCATAAGAAACTTTTTCTTTATTCCCTTCTTTTGTTTTAATGTGAAATTTGGCTTGGTATGTGTCAATGGATTGAAATTTTTCTTTTATCTTTTTTACAACATCAGAGTGGTGAATGAATTGCACCGCAGAGATTCTTACAAAAGGAACAATGACTAATAGGCTCAAGGAACAAATTACTATTCTTCTTATAAATTGTGTACTAAAAAAAAGATGGTTTTTCATTGATCAGCGAAAATAAAATTATTGAGCAAATATTAAAATCACTTGTCAAGCACTTTTCTTTTCTACATTTTCTTTTTTGCAATCCTAAAAATATGTCTTTGCTCAACTAGAGTTTAAATAATGCAGGTATTGACAAATTAAAATTGTCCTGTAGTGAGTAAAAGCCTATTTCTATTATTATTCATATTAATAATTAATAAAAGAAGAAGACATTATGTCCCGCATTATAAAAATGGGATATATAAACCAGTTATGCAAGGAGCAATAAAGAAAAATGCCTGAAAAAACATCTGTAAAAGTAAATCCTGATCGGGATAGCTATTCTGCCTCAAATATACAAATATTAGAAGGCTTAGACCCCGTTAGACGCAGACCTGGGATGTATATAGGTTCCACCGATCTGCCAGGATTACATCACATGGTATATGAAGTAGTGGATAATTCTATTGATGAATCCATGGCAGGGCACTGCGATAAAATAAAGGTTGAAATATTAAAAGATAATATTATCCGGATCAGTGATAATGGAAGAGGGATTCCAATGGAAAAGCATCCTAAGGCAAATTCCTCTACCATAGAAGTTGTTCTTACAAAACTACATGCAGGGGGCAAATTTGCTGAAGGGGCTTATAAGGTATCCGGTGGTCTACATGGAGTAGGTGTTTCTGTAGTGAACGCCCTTTCTGAATGGCTTGAAATAGATGTCTTTAGAGATTCTATGCATTATCATCAGCGTTTTGAAAGAGGCGATCCTATGAAGCCAGTACAGAAAAAATCCGATAAGCCCAGAAAAGGCACTCTCATTTCCTTTAAAGCGGATCATCAGATATTTGATACTCTTGTATACAGATATGATGTCCTGGCCTCTCGTCTAAGGGAACTTGCCTTTTTGAATAAGGGTATTAAAATATACTTGAAAGACTCCAGAGAAGAAGAAATAAAAGAAGAACTATTTGAATACAAAGGCGGGATCATAGAATTTGTGGAATTACTCTGCGAGAATAAGACTTCTATGAACAAAAGACCAATTTATATAGCCGATGAAAAAGATTCCGTTAAAGTGGAAGTAGCCCTATGCTATACAGATGTTTATAATGAACAAATTTTCTCTTTTGTAAATGCGATTCATACTAAAGAGGGGGGTACCCATTTAGAAGGCTTTCGATCTGCTTTAACCAGAACTATCAATGAATACAAAAAAAAGTTGGGTTATGATAAGAAATTTTCAGAGGCCTTTAGCGGTGACGATGTTAGAGAGGGTTTGATCAGTGTATTATCTATTTTAATGCCTAATCCTCAATTTGAAGGACAGACTAAAATGAAGCTGGGGAATGGAGAAGTAAAAGGAATTGTGCAGTCTGTTCTTAATGAAGGCCTCTTAGAATATTTTGAGACGAATGGAAGCGAGGTCAAAAAAATTGTGGAAAGAGCATTTTCAGCCGCTTCTGCCAGGATCGCCGCTAAAAAGGCTCGCGATCTTGTGCGTCGAAAAAATGCATTGGATGGTTCGGGCCTGCCTGGGAAACTAGCAGATTGTACTACCAGAGATCCAAAGGAAGGGGAACTCTTTATTGTAGAGGGGGATTCTGCGGGTGGATCTGCTAAACAGGGAAGAGATAGATTTTATCAGGCTATTTTACCTTTAAAGGGTAAAATAACAAATGTAGAAAAAACAAAATTAGATAAAATATTGAGTGATTCTGAAATAAAGGCATTGATCACTGCAATTGGTTGTGGTATTGGAAAGGAATTTGAGATATCTAAGATCCGTTACAATAAGATCATTATCATGACGGATGCGGATGTAGATGGTGCTCATATCCAGACACTCGTATTGACTTTTTTCTTTCGTCATATGACACAGCTTATTGAAAATGGTTTTTTGTATTTGGCCCAGCCTCCTCTTTATTTAGTGCAATCGGGGAAGCAAAATAAATATGCCTACAGTGATAAAGAAAAGGATGAAATTGTAAGTAAAATACCTGAGAATACAAAATATTCCATTCAAAGATATAAAGGGCTGGGAGAAATGAATCCAGAACAACTTTGGGAAACCACAATGGATCCATCCGAAAGGATACTCATGCAAGTATCTATGGACGACATAGTCGCCGCAGATAAAACCTTTGTAATATTAATGGGCAATCAAGTAGATCCCAGAAGAAACTTTATTGAGAAATATGCAAAAGAAGTTATAGACCTGGATATTTAAAAACCAAACAAACGATGTTCAACAATTCTACAAATAATGTGCCCGATCAATATATGGCATTCTTGTATTCGTGCTGTAACTTTAGAAGGCACTTTTAATTCAACGTCTCCCATTCCTTTTAGTTTTCCACCGTCTTTGCCCAGCAAAAGAATGATCTTCATCTTTTTTTCTACTGCTTTTTGAACAGCCCTAATAATATTTTTTGAATTACCGGAAGTAGAAATACCAATCAGTACATCTTCTTTTTCCCCTAAGGCATGAACTCCTCTGGAAAAGACTTCTTCATACCCCAGATCATTAGAAGCTGCGGTCATGAAAGAAGGATCCAAGGCCAATGAAATAGCTGGAAGAGGATCTCTATCATTTCCCTTTTTATAGCGTACCATTAATTCAGCAGCGATATGCTGAGCATCCGATGCGGAACCTCCATTTCCACATAAAAGAATTTTTTTCTTTTTTTTAAGGGCTCCTGTTACCAGCATAGATGCCTCTAAAATATGCTTTTCTATGGAGTTTAATTTCTCTTTTATTTTAATAGACTCTGAAATTTCATCCGCTATAAGACCTTGTACGATCTTCATTAGAACATATACTTTAAATTAGAACATTTTGTCAATTTATTCTTTTCATCCTGCTTACAATAAAAAAAAATGCTTGACACAATATATAAAATACTTGAAGTCTAACATCATTAAAAATTACAAAACTGATAAATTTAGGAGGTTTCTAATGAGAAAACTAATGTTAATGATGATAACTATCTTTGCAGTTCTTTTTCTTTTGAATTGTGAAGATGATGATGATCCCGCAGATAATCCTGCAGATGATCCCGTACAAAAACAATTCACGGTAACCATTAAAAATATAACAGGTGGTGTTAGTACAACGAGTGGAACAGGTACAACTGGAAATGAAGACCATATCCCTTCTCCTTTTGCACCCGTTGGATGGGCAGTGCATACAAGTGAGCAAGAATTCTTTGAAGAAGGTGGAATAGCAAGTCCAGGGCTAAAACTGCTTGCCGAAAAAGGAAGTCCTGCAGGTCTTGCAATCGAACTCGCTGCAATCCAGGATGTCACGCCTGATAGGATAAAAGCTGCTGGAGTAAATGGAGAAGGAGCAACAGAAGGAGCGGGTTCCATGCCTCTTGGTCCGGATGATACGAAGTCTTTCACCTTCACTTTTACAGCCGTGGCTGGCGACAGGCTTTCCTTTGCCTTCATGCTGGTTGCATCCAATGATTATTTCTTTTCGCCAGATCCGGAGGGTATTGCATTGTTCGATGATGCAGGTGACCCTATTGATGGTGATATAAGCGATATGGTGAAAATATGGAATGCTGGCACAGAGGCGGATGAAGAGCATTGTGACCGCCCTGGTCCAGGGATCATACCAGCAGCCACAGCAACAAACGCAGTCGCTGATCCTAATCCTGGATATGGATGTGTAGCCGCTGATCTAACTAAAGATGGTTCTGACAATGTTAAGGAGACGGATGCAGACGGAACTGGTTTCGGGAAGATAAGAGAATTAACCACGGATAATATTCCTGTTATTGGATCGGATGCTAGTCAACTGACCACGATAACTATAACATCTACTGATCCAGAGTAGATCAATAGACTAGTTTCATGAGTGTCTCTTTTTCTTTTACTTAATGGAAAAGGAGGCCTCGCTTTATTTAAGGAGATTTTATGTTAAAGACCAGATATTTAGTGATCATTGCTTTTTATAGTCTTTTATGGCTCTCTGTTATTGAAGCTAGAAATGCAGATATCAATACAAATAAAGAAAAATTTGCGATCAGTGGCTATGACCCTGTTGCCTATTTTACACAAAAAAAGGCAATTAAAGGAAGTAAAAAATATAAATATAAATGGAGAGAGGCTACATGGCTTTTTTCGAGTAATAAAAACAAAAGACTCTTTAAGAAAAATCCTAAGAAATATGCTCCTGTATATGGAGGCTATTGCGCCTATGCGGTAAGTAGGAATTACTCTCAGGTGACCAGACCAGATACAGCATGGACAATCTATAAAGATAGGCTTTATCTTAATTTTAATAAGAAGATCAAAAAGATATGGTCATCTAAAAAAAATAGCTATATTAAGAAAGCCAATAAGAACTGGCCTGATTCTTTAGAGAACAATCCCCCTAAGAGATAGTATAGGGTCGAATATCTATATTATACCATAAATACTGGTATCTATTTTAGCAAGATATGTAGAAACCAATGACATATCTTACACATTAAGAAGCTATTTTAGTCATTCTATTCCGATGGAACCTTTGATATGGCGTCAAGTTATTTAATGAAGAGTGCGGGCGGATCTTATTATACCAATTCACAAAGTTATCTACGATAGTCTGAATCTCAATAATACTCATTCCATTTTTAATTTTACCTTCAAGGGCTCTCTTCAAGGTTTGATTGAAACGCTCTACTTTACCATTCAGCTCTGGCGTTCCTGGACGGATCAATTTATGCTCAATACCTGCTTCTCTTAAATATTCTTCAAAGCCACTGATCACAGACTTTTTTTTTCTCCTGGGATTCTCTTGGGAAACATATTTAGAAGTAAACTCGACTCCATTATCTGTTTGTATTTTTTGTGGCATCTCAAATTTTTCCACAAATTTTTTGATCCCATTGGTAGCTTCATAGTTACTATGTTCATCAGCTATGTGTACCACCACAGTTCGTGAACAATCATCTATAACTGGATAGGCCTTCACAGAATGCCCGTTGTTATCTACTATCCCAAGGTTCACAGTATCCGTCTGAACCCTCTCTAATGGCTCCTGAAGGGCATAACGCTTTGTATGGCTGTTTTTTCGAGGTATTCTATATTGTTGGGAAATATTCTTGCGCCTGAAGATATATCCTAATGTGGAAGCATGTATCTCAATTCCATGATCCCTTTTTAATAATAGGGTTGTCAATTTAGCACCTGCATTATAGTTATCCTTTCTGACTTGGATAGCCAGATCAATGACGCTCTGGTCTATAGACTTTGAATTACTTTTAGGTTTTCTAGATATGTCTAAAAGTGCCTCCATATTATACTTTGTCTTTCTCAATCTTCTGATCCAGAAATAATATGTTTGTCGGGCATGACCAAATTTGTCAGAGGTTAATTTAACATTGCCCGATTGTAAGGCTCTTATCAGGAATAATGCTCTCTTGCGTATTATATGATTTTTTATTCCTTTCAGATTTTCCTGTATAATTGAAATTTCTTGTTCATTATTTTTCATATTTCAATCCTTGATAATTTATTTCTAAAATAGACTTAGGGATAAACTGCTTTATTCAGTCCAGAAAATTTCAGGTAGTCGTTCGGTTCGGTTCCCTCACCTTCCTCCTACCTGAAATCATGGCCCCTACCCTGGGGATCTAACAAGTAGTGTAAGATATGTCATTGGTTATTGTATATTTTAGCAAGATAACTCTTGACTCTAAGAGTTTAAAGTACGATTAGTCCTTGTGAAAAAAGAAGAAAAGAATAAAGAGGATCAATTACCTAAGATTGAAGTACAGCTTGACCCTGAGATAATGAAAGGTGTTTTTACCAATGTAGCCAATATAGGCTATACGAAAGAAGAATTTATCTTAGACTATTTATTCATACAGCAGCGTCCTGCCCCTTTTGGTAAGCTTGTTTCTAGAGTGATCATGACTCCCGGACATGCTAAAAGGCTTTTGATCGCATTGAAAGAAAATATTAGTAAATATGAGGATTTTTTTGGCCAAATTGATGCTAAATTTAATCCGCCTGTAAAAATAAAGAAGCCATTGCAGTAGATCATTTACTTTTAGTTTAAATAGAATGGATCATAGTAGTAGCCCGGATATTCTGGAAGAAAAGATTAAAAAGAGTAGGCAAATCCCCCGGGTATCGGTCTTTTTTGGTTCGGATGTCTATCTATATGATTCTTTTTATAGAAAGTATCGAATTTTGGCGGATCAATTTCTAAAGAAATATGATCTTGTTGCCTTGAATGGTTTAGAACCAGATGCATCTCAATTTCACACTGAATTATGTACGATCCCTCTTTTTGATTCCAAGCGTATTTTAGTGGTAAGGCATGCGGATGCATTGTTCAAGCTGATCCATTCTGACAATACATTATTCAAATATTTTGAGAGAGATTTAAAACAAATTCCAGAAACCACTCATTTACTCTTACAATTTGATTCTACTTCCTTCCCCACTGGATTTTCATTTTTAGAAAAGATTGCTGAAATAATATACAAAACAAAACCTCTTTATAAAAGAGATATACTTGAATATCTGAAAAGAAAGGCCAAAATTTTAGAGTATAAGATTGATGAAGGAGTAATTGAATTATTGATTGAAAAATGCGCTTGGGACAGCAAAAATTCGATGAGGATGTTTGATCTTCTGGTTTTATATGCAAAAAAAGATCAAAGGATCACTCGTGATATGGTAAATAAATTTTGTCACGATCTGGAAGGAGATCTCTATTTTGAAATACTAGATCATCTATCTGAAAAAAAGCTGAATAAATGCATCCATAAGATCAATCAGCATAAAATAATAGATGGGAATCAATTATTTTATGGTTTTGTAAAAATTTTTACTGATTCGTTTCGGTATATGCAATTTAAAAATATCTCTCTTGGCATACAGGATATTTATAAACAGCTGGAATTCAATACTATGGGCCCATATATTTTAAAGAAAACGGAACAAAGAATTCAAACTATGATCAGGTCTTATTCTGATAAAGAAATAAAATTAATTTTGAGTAAACTTTTAGAATTAGATAAAAGACTTAAATCAGAGTCTTCTGAAAAACATCGTACCTTGCTGATCATGTTTGTGAATTCCATTAAAGCTTATTAAATCTTTTATTTTTAAGGCGTATCCAAATTTTGATTTTGCCTTGAGGATCTTCTATCCAATCCAACCCGTAACTTTCCATCTTCTTTTTTATTTTATATTTTTCCAGGTCTAATATTTTACCTTTTATTTTTTTTATTTGTGTCATAAATTATTGCAGTATATCCCTATAAGTATCGGTTGTAGATATATACTAATTAAAAAATGTGGAGTAAAAAATGTATTTTCGTTTTCCTAGAATTTTTTAGTGTATCTATATTTTATAGCATATTTTCTGGTAACTCTAATTTGGCTGATCTTTTTTTCTTCTAAGAAATTTTATCTTTTAAAGAAAACAATCATAAAGACTTTTTTAGCAGGAATGCTCGCCGCTCCTTTGGCTGGTTTCCTGGTTCATTTTTTAGTGAAATCATTTCTAATGGAAAAAACAACTGGATCCTATTTGAGTGAAATGGTAGTGCAATTTTTATTCACAGGCCCTATTGAAGAAGGAAGTAAATTTATGGCAGTATTTTTAGTTGCTCATAAAAAAAGAGACTTTAAAAATTCCTACGATGGTATTCTATTGGCTGTATTCGCATCTCTTGGATTTGCGGGGGTAGAGAATCTGCTTTATCTATATGCATTCGGTGTAGAGAATACATTGCCTAGATTGATCTTGGGAAATCTGGGGCATGCCTGTTTCAGTGTTTTATGGGGATATGCTCTTGCTGTAACCTTGCATGAAAATGCCCCCTTTTCTATTTTAATTCTGGCTTTACTTTCTTCTGCTATATTGCATGGAGGTTATAACTATTTCTTGGGTTTTCATTTATGGGGAGCGGCTGTCGCTTTATTTATTTTATTCTGCTTATTAATATTTTTCTATACATTGATGATAGTAGAAAAAAATAGAAACCGTGATCAAAACCTTAAAACAGACGAAATCAAAAAGAAAAGCCGAATGTAAAATAGGAATTGATTTTCACATTCTATATCAAGTAATTGATTGACGAGTAGAATTTTCTTTAGAGATTGGCTTTATGGCAAACCTATATTATGACTCTAGTTGCGACCTCTCTGTATTAGAAGGCGAGACAGTCGCTGTTATTGGATATGGATCCCAGGGGCATGCACAGGCCCAGAATATGAAGGATTCAGGATTAGAAGTGATCATTGGCCTAAAATCAGGCTCTAAGTCCATCGAAACAGCTCAAAAAGATGGCTTTAAGGTTTATTCTCCTGGTGAGGCTTCTGAAAAGGCAAGTATAATTCAAATATTAGCCCCTGATACTGTGCAGGCTGAATTGTATCAAAATGAAATCAAACCCCATTTAAGCCAAGGCAATGCATTGGTTTTTTCGCATGGATTTAATATTCACTATGAACAGATCATACCAGATAAAAATATAGATGTTTACATGGTAGCCCCCAAAGGGCCAGGACATCTGGTAAGGCGTGTTTTTTTAGAGAAAACAGGAGTGCCTTCTCTGATCGCAATTCATCAGGATGTTACGGGTAAGGCCAAAGACAGGGCATTAGCCCATGCTGCCGCTGTTGGGGCAGGTAGGGCTGGTATTTTAGAAACAACATTTAAAGAAGAAACAGAGACTGATCTTTTTGGAGAGCAATGTGTTCTATGCGGGGGCATATCCCATTTGATACAGGCTGGCTTTGAGACCCTTGTGGAGGCTGGATATGATCCGGAAATAGCCTATTTTGAATGCATGCATGAAACGAAACTGATTGTGGATCTTATCTATGAAGGAGGCCTTGCAAAGATGCGTCATTCTATTTCAGATACCGCAGAATATGGAGACCTCACCAGAGGACCAAGAGTGATACAAGAAAGCGTGAAAAAGAATATGAAAGAGATACTATCTGAAATTCAAAAAGAGAAAGGCTCTAAATTTGCAAAAGAATGGATTGAAGATACCAGAAAAGGATTCCCTCTTTTCAATAAACTAAGAGAAAAAGAGTCGAACCATCCTGTAGAAAAAGTTGGCAAGAAACTTCGTTCTATGATGAATTGGCTACAAAAGTGATTTCTATAATAGTTTATACCCTATGGTAAAACGAAATCCTCTGGGTACGATCGTGTCCAAAGGCAGGCGAAAATCGTCCCCTCTAAAAGGATCTTCTAAGACTTCTGTACTTGATCCAAGTAAATTATAAATATCCAGATTTACAAAATAACGGTCAAATTCATACACGATTCTAACATCCCAGTTTAAATGGAAAGTGTATCTACCCAATCCCACAAGCCCTTGGGCTCTTTCTCCGTCCATAATGGCGATCGGCCCCTGAGAAAGACCCCTTACTAGTACAAATTCTCCAAAAGGGACACCATCTCTATAATGAATGGTATTAGTAAGGGTTAATCCTTTAATGATCTTAAAGCCAAACATAATATTGATTATATAAGCCCTGTCATAGTCGGTGCGTCCAAATCTGGATCTATTATAGTTTGGATCAGCATCCAATTCACTATAGCTACCAATGTCATTAAAATAAGGACCGTTCCCGTGAGTGTTAGAAGCAACATGAATAAAGGCGCTCGCGGTTATGTTAATAAACCACCAGGAGGAAGTAGCTTTTTTCAATAATTGCATTTCTGCGCCTGCAAAAAAGGAGCTATTGGGATTATTGGTTAATTCATAGCTTTCTGTTCCATAGCTGATAGGATCCCTATTATAAACAGGGCCAAATACGAGTCCTCTATCCACCGCTTCATATGGAATGTTTGAATCCTCAGTATAACGTACAGAATACAGATTTCTAAACCATCTTGCAGACAAATTAAAAACTGATTGAAAATATTTATAGACATATTTTAATCCTATTGTAACTTCTTCCATGGACGGAAAGTCCAGGTCATCGCCTTTTTGATGATATTTACCCCCACTGCGTGATAAAATATCCGATCTTTCATCCTCTTGAAATATGCCGTCAGAGTTAGTATCATTCCAGCGGTATCTTGATCCAGACAATCCTCTTTTATTTGAAAAGTGAGTTTCATTAAATGTAATTCCAATGGGTTCATGCTGTATTCCTAAGAAAAAGGATAGATCAATTTTTCGAATAGAATAGGATCCTAAAAGCTTAGCTACAGGGCTGATTCTCCAAAGTTGGAATTGATCCTGGTCGAAGGTCACATCGGATAAAAATCCTAATTCTGTTTCTATACCAAATTGATTTATCGTAGAATTAGTAAAGACATTGCCTCTGTAATGAGTTAAAATATCATAGCTATCCAAAGGAGTTTCATGGATCAATATATCCAAAGGTAATCCTTCATCTGTTCTTTGTAAAAAATTTTGGCTGAATCCTTCTTTTTTTTGTATAAATGCAAGTCGAATGTTACCTGAAAATCCTATAGAGGTATTCATGAAGTCTTTGAATATCCAGAATGTGGGATAACTCATTTTGCCATCTAAGAAAAATTGAATATCTTCAGAAGGTGTCTGTAGAGGACCATAGATCACTTCATCTTTTATATCTAAAGAGATATTTTCTTCTCTATCTCTCTGAATATCATATCCAAAACCAAAGGTAGCTGTATAATTCCATTTCTTTTCATCATGAGTTAGTATGCTTAATAAGTGTTGGGTATTTAAATGAAAGGTCTTTTCCTCTGAAAGACCATATTCCGCTCCTTCATTTTCTCTATCTCTTACCTGGTATGCGGTGAGCAGGCTCATTTTTTGATTGATCCTATGGGAGAAAACGGTTGTGATCAAAAGATTATTTTCAATATTATCAATAGATATAAATCTTTTATTATGATTGATCAATTGGACGAAAAAATAGCCTGGTTGATCTGCAATGCCATTAAAATAACTGGAAGCATGTGCCTCTACACTGGTGGAAAACCGTCTTCTTTCTTCAGGGGCACCCCAATCCTGGGCTGGTTCTCTGTCTAAGGTATTCTTTACTATGAAACTGGGACCACCCAGATTATTCACGATGGATAATTTTAATTTACAGCAATCTTTATACTGCGCTTCCGGGTATATATTCCAATTATAACCATTTTGATCATTATAATTATGCGCCAAAGATCGAATAAAAAAGATATCCCATGAGTCTAATGGAAAATCAATCAATGTCTTTCCAGGATGTGCAGGGGAAGTGATATCCACACCATTTAACCAGTATTTTTGCCAAAAAATAGAACTGCCGTGCATATTCACGATCAAAGACTCTGTGGAAGCGAAGCCACCATTGGTAACATTAGACACCACAGAGGGCAAATACCAATATTCTAAAATAGTAACAGTGGTTGGGCCAGCAGGTAAATAGTTTTTATCAGAAGATGT
>OZ241995.1:0-1194919 GCA_965204465.1 Leptospiria bacterium | reverse complement strand
ATCAACATTTTTGGCAAGTTCATTGATAATGGCATATCCTATCCAACTATTCGTATCAATAAGTGAATTTAGGTCATATATTGTACTATTACGATTCAAAGCTGCTATGTTAGTTTCAAGGGTATTCATATAATTTTGAATATACTGTTTTTGTTCTGTTACTATATCATTTGCATTAGGATAGTGATATTGGAAAAGAGTTCCTGGTTCGGACCCTGGGGGCGGCGGGGGCCTTCGTCGCCCAAACTCTGGTGGGGCTTTGGACACTGTGGACCGCCATCCTTCAGTTTGGTCCCCTGTCTCTTTATCTACTTTTATGATATAGCCTCCTGTAACATCATCTCCACTGATTTCATCTTTATTAAGTTTTGGGACATTAACGCGCTTTTTGTCCCGTTTTATTTTTTCCATCCATACATATACCCCAAAATATTCACCATTTATAACTACTTCACAAAACTGTGTTTTTGAGGTATACATGCCAATATTTCTTCCGAGCTCATAAGCTAGCACATTTCTAAGGAGTGTCTTATCGCTATAAGGTGCATGAAGTATCCAATCATTTTCTGCAGGCATACCAAAAAGCGAAATATTTAGATTTTCGCCTAGTGCATCCCGTGTTTCAACGGCATACTGTTTTTTAGGAAAACTCTGTGAAGAGGAACCACGAAGCTCAATACCTATATGACCATTAAAGTAAAGAGGGGCATCTTGAAAGTTATTGATCTCATTATTACCTTTGTAGCGAATGCGCATAGTTGCATTGATTTTAGGTTCGTCTACAATAGCCATGCCCTGAGTATTGATTTCAATAATAGGTAAAGATGTTGAAAGTACTATTGAACTTGTACTCCCATCGTCTTCTTGTATGGTCACCGTTGTATTGCTTATGGTGACCCCATTATATGGGTTCATTCGATTTATTGTGGAGGCGGCATATGATATATCAAAGTCTCTGTTTGCAGTTAAGATGTCATTGTCTTGTATGGTAATGGTGACCACCTTAGGCGTATTCCAGTTGTCTGGTGTAAAGGTAATAATACCAGGAGATATGCTTGCCTCGCTTGAATTCTCTGTCAATGTTATGAGTACTTTTTCTGTAGGCTGTTGGCTAATGGATATAATTATATCGTCACTATCCCCTTCGTCGACTATCACCGTTGAAGGTACAGTTACCATAGGATTTATAGTATCATCTTCTTTTATGGTCACCGTTGTATTGCTTATGGTGACCCCATTATATGGGTTCATTTGATTTACTGTAGAGGCGGCGTATGATACATTAAAGTCTCTATTTGCAGTAACAACGTCATTGTCTTGTATGGTAATGGTGGACGTCTTAGGCGTATTCCAGTTGTCTGGTGTAAAGGTAAGAACACCAGGGGATATGCTTGCCTCGCTTGAATTCTCTGTCAATGTTATGAGTACTTTTTCTGTAGGCTGGTGGCTAATAGATACGCTTATATCTGCATCCCCCCCTTCGTTGATCATCACCGTTGAAGGTACAGTTACCATAGGATTTATAGTATCATCTTCTTTTATGGTCACTGTTGTATTGCTTATGCTGATCCCATTATATGGGTTCATTTGATTTACTGTGGAGGCGGCGTATGACACATCAAAGTCTCTGTTTGCGGTTAAGATGTCATTGTCTTGTATGGTAATGGTGACCGTCTTAGGCGTATTCCAGTTGTCTGTTGTAAAGGTAAGAACACCAGGGGATATGCTTGCCTCGCTTGAATTCTCTGTCAATGTTATGAGTACTTCTTCTGTAGGCTGATGGCTAATGGATACGCTTATATCTCCATCCTCCCCTTCGTTGATCATCACCGTTGAAGGTACAGTTATCGTTGGGATTTCATCATCTGCCGCTGTGACCATTAGAGTAAGATCAGGAATAGAATCATAGTCAGAGTCACCGCTTGTAGAGGAATGGGTAATGGTAACAGATGCATTTCCAGAGGCTATGCTATTTGCTCCCAGGGTCAATTTTACTATTTGTGGACTATTCCAATCATCAGAGGTAAACATAAGCTCAATAGAATTCCCAGCGCCTATAGGCACCCCTCCATTATCTAATAGCAAATTATCGGGAGCATTCACATGCAGGCTAATATCCACCATTACATCACCAGAGGGCTGTGTATTCAAAGAAATCTTGTATTCATACTCAACATTTACATCGGCTTCTGTAAGTGTGATCATATTAGGCAATGGTGAGTTATCTTGATGCGTATAAGTGATACCTGGGGTGCCCCCATTGTCCGGCGGTGACATTGGGTCTGGACCGCTTTCATCATCCTTACAGAAAGATAAGGATAGAATGGTTATTATGGCCATTATGCGGTATAAAGCATTTGTTTTCATATTTTATTCCTCTTTTAAGGGTGCTGTTAAATAATGAAATCCTGTTCTTATCTTCTTAACTCTTTTAACATCTTTAAATATATTAATTAATTCATGCTCTAAATTTTTATCTTTAGAAGATATATTTTCAATATTAATAATGTTGGTGTTTTTATTTTTTTTTGCGTAAATAATTACTGCAGAAAGAACAGCACTAATTATTAATGAAGCTGAATTAAATAATACAGGATGTTTTTCAATAAAATCAAAAACTATTTCAAATGAGCCTTTTTCAAAAGATTTAACATTTAAGTAAACTTTTCGATTATAAAAAATTGATTCAATTATAAGACTAAAACCTTTAAGACCTTTCAAAAGATATTCTGCTTCTATAAAGCCTTCTTTTAAGATTTGGCCATCATACTTAAGAATCATAATAAAAAAATAAAAAACAAAAGGACTGACTTAACTCGACACATCCTATGGCATGACAATAGAAATACCGATAGGACATAAGAAAAGTCAGCCCTTTGATCTATTGTCACGCCTTAGCAAGTGTCGAATTTGCTTACTATTTAAAGTATAGGCTGTGCATTTATCGTTTATACGTATCATTTTGTAAAGTCTAATTTTTGGGTTTAATATGCGTATAGTTGCCAAATAGTTTAGTTAAGAAAATGCGATTCTACAGATTTATCCTGATCATACAACTGTCTTTGTTATCTTTTTTATTACGATGTTCTGAACTTGGCGTGGGCGATTATCTTGAAAACCTACAAATAGAATTACCCCATGTTTGCGACAGCCTGCTTCACCCCGGGGTAAGCTCACCCGATTCTATGTTAGGCGACGGTACAGAAGAAAACCCCTACGCCGTCTGTGTACCAGAGCATCTTAAATTAATCGGGAACTCTGGCGAAAAATACAGGCTAGACGAACATTACTGGCTAGAAAAAAACCTTAACATGGAAGGCAGAACTTTTGTTCCTATAGGCTCTTTTCCCAATAATTGCTTCGGGGGTTCTTTTAACAGTCTTGGGTATACGATCAGCAACTATCAGCTTATACTACAAGAAGTCATTGATTTTGAGTATAATATCTTCACCTGCATAGCGCCTGAAGGCAGGATCATTAACCTGAATCTTTCTGATTTTAAGATATGCGATACGAATATAGGTGATATTGATTGTGATAACGACGGTGTGTCAAACGGCATAGATGCCTTCTCTGCTGAGGTATGCACCTCAAAAGATACGGATGGTGACGGTTTCGCCAATGAAACCCATGCGACAGCAGATGTACCTTCCTGTATTGATCCAAGTGCTGTGATGATAGACAACTGCCCTGAGGTTTCTAATCCTTTGCAGACAAACTCCGATACCGACATGCTGGGAGATGCATGTGACAATGACAGAGATGGAGATGGGATCGTAAATGATATGGATAGTTTCCCAGATACCCTTTGCGCCTCGACAGATACAGATGGGGATGGTATTGCGGATACAATTCTGTCACCTTCTAACCCTTCTTGCAGAGGCATGTCCGAAGATAACTGCCCTTTAACCTCTAATCCTTTGCAAACAAACTCCGATACCGACATGATGGGAGATGCATGTGATGTAGACGACGATAACGATGGATTGATCGAACTCACCACATTAACTGATCTTCATAACGTTCGTTTTGATCTGGATGGAAGCCATTTAGATGATGAATCAGATGACAGCGCAGGCAATGAAGGCAATAATACAGGTTGCCCTTTATCAAGAGTAACAGGATATGCCTGCCCCGCAGGTGTGATGGAAGGATGCTGTGGCTATGAATTGATGAATGATCTTAATTTTGATGCTGACGGTGACGGCAGAACATGGGATGCAGGCAGCCTTAATTTAGATATGGAGGATAGTCAAAGCCCCTATTTTATTGTAGATTCTGTAAATAGCGGCGGATGGATGCCTATTGGAGATAATATGAACCGTTTCACCGGTATTTTTGAGGGCAATGGAAATACGATCCGCAATCTGGCGATCAGAAGATATCTTACAAATATAGGCCTCTTTGGGCATATCGGCGGTGGTGCAACGGTACGTAATCTTATGGTAGCAGACTCTTTGGCAGATTATATCGGCAATAGCGACGAGGAAATCTTTATTGGCATTTTGGCGGGGCGTTCAGTAGGAGGTACGATCATGTCGGTGCATACCTCAGGCCGCTCCGATGGAGGAGATGGGATGATAGATTATGTCGGCGGGCTCGTGGGGAGTATTTTTCGCAGCAGTATCACAAACAGCCATGCAATGGGCATGGCCAATGGGGGAGATGGGGATAGCGACCGTGTCGGCGGGCTCGTGGGGGGTGAATGGCGATCGCAGCATTATCACAGCCAGCTATGCGACGGGTAATGCCGATGGGGGAATGGGGAATACCGACCTTGTCGGCGGGCTCGTGGGGATGAATGACCACGCCATTATCACAGCCAGCTATGCGACGGGTAATGCCAATGGGGGAGATGGGGATAGCGACCAAGTCGGTGGGCTCGTAGGTCTCCAAAACGCTGAAGGCCATACCATAGGCAGTTATGCGACGGGTAATGCCAATGGGGGAAGTGGAAATCTAGACAGTGTCGGCGGGCTCGTGGGGCATAATGGAGGCATGATCACAGCCAGTTATTCCACGGGCGCGGCCAATGGGGGAGCTGGGGATGACAGTGTCGGTAGGCTCGTGGGACAAAATGACAACACGATCACAGCCAGCTATGGCTTTGGTGGGACTTCAAATGGAAGCGGGGGATCTGCTGGTACGACTCCGCGTCCCGCTAATGCCAAGGTTCTTACTCAAGAAAATTCAGCAACGAATGATACAGATAGATGGTCTACTACAGTATGGGACTTTGGTACAACCAATCAACGGCCTGCTTTAAAGTGGGTTACCAGCGGGCCTCCCTCCTATGCATGTATCGCTACTTTGCTTCTCACAATGCCAACAAGACAGATGTGCGGGGGTATTATACCCGGTCAGGTTAGATGACGGTCTTAAATATACCCATACCCTGAATTTTAAAGAATTTTTATTTTTCTTTCTTTTTTATGAAAAAAAGAAGTGATCTTACCCCCATAAAGTAAGCTGAGAAGAAGAAACAGGAAGTATAGATAAAAATAGAATGGCATTCCACTTTTACTGCAAAACATCCATGTTTTGCACTTTCGGGTAAGTTCAATCCAAGATCATATTTGTGAAAAAAGATAGAGTATGATACCAGCGGCAACGGATACATTCAAGCTATTGGATTGTTCTGACTGTGGAATTTTAATTGTGGAATGCAGATAGGGTAGTACCGCCTTTGAAATGCCTTTTTCTTCGGATCCCAGTATTAAAAAAATTTTTTTTTCCTCTTTTTTTATTTCTATGATGTCCTTTAACTCAAACGGTTTTCCTCTTATATCTGCACCCAATATCCGTATTTGATCTATTTTATGGCATTTATTTAAGAAAGAAGGTAGTCCTCCTACATGTAGAACAGGTACATATGATAATGCCCCACAAGAAACTTTCCATACAGTCTGCCCCAAGGCAGGTACATTTTTTTTAGGTAGGATGAGCGCTTTTGCTCCAAAAGCGTGCATCGAACGAATGATCGCGCCTAAGTTTCCTGGATCATTCATTCTATCTATTAAAATATAAATTCCCCATTCTAAAGAAGAAAGAATTCTTTCCTCCCTGATCATATTGATCCTATAATTTTCAATTCTCTTCAGTAGAATTCCCTGGTGTTTCTGTGTTTGAGCCATTTGTGTGATTTTACTAAAAGAAACATAATGAATTTGTGCCTTATTTCCTTTTGTACGACGCAAGATTTTTTGGACCCTTATATTTGTTTTTTTATGCGCTACATATATATTGTCCGTATCATAGAAACCAGTTTTAATAGAAAGTTCATCAATAGGATGAATGCCAAATATAATATTCATTTTTGTAAACTGATTTTTCTTATAGAGCTTTTTTCCTTGCCATCGATCACTTCATATCCAGATCTATATATTTCTTTGCGCAGTTCATCTGCCTTTTGGTAATCTTTTTCTTTTCTGGCCTTATCTCTTTCGGCTACCAGATGCATTATTTCAGATGGGATGTCTTCTCTTGCTGAAATATATCTACTATAGGTCAGTAGACCTAAAACGGAATCAAAATATTCAAATGAATCTTCTAGTCTTTGCTTTTCCGCCTTTGATAAAGAATCTTCACTCTGGTCTAAAATTTCATTTGCGTAATGTAGAAAATGATGGAAAAAAGAAAGAGCTTTGGAAATATTCAAATCATCTTTAAGACTTAAAATAAAATCATTTTCAATAGAATTGCATTTCTCATCTATTTGATGTTCTAAATTTTTAGCCGAAGAACCCCTTATAGAAGAATCTATAAGTCGATTATAGCTGATCCATATCTTCCTAACAGATTGACCGGATCTTTCCAGGTTCTCTAAGGTAAAATTGAGTTTTTGCCTGTAATGAACAGATAAAAGAAGGTGTCGGATAGAAATGGGATGATAACCTTTTGCTAATATATCCCTAAGAGAATAAAAGTTACCTGCTGATTTTGACATTTTCTTGCCATCTACTAGTAAATGCTCACAGTGCATCCAATATTTTACAAAGTCACAATCAAAGGCAGACTTACTTTGCGCAATTTCATTTTCATGATGAGGAAAAATCAAGTCTACCCCACCTGTATGTATATCCACTATATCATTAAAAATATTGTGGATCATCGCGGAGCATTCTAAATGCCATCCAGGCCTTCCTTTACCTATAATGGTCTTCCATGCAATATTGTCCCATCCTTCTTCTTTATTCTTTGGACTGTTTTTCCAAAGAGCAAAATCTCTTATATCTTCTTTAGAGTATTCATCTGTATTGTATCTTAGACCTGTCTTAAACTGGGAAGGATCAATTTTAGATAGATTTCCATAAGAATTAAATTTTTGAATGGAGAAATAAATAGAGCCATCTTTTTCATAAGCAATTTTTTTCTTCATCAGATATTCTACCATTTTGGCCATTATATCTATATTCTCTGTGGCCTTTGGGTAATTCTTTGCAGGAAGAATATTCAGATTCTTTAAGTCCTCTAAAAAAAGTTCTGAAAAAGGTTGTGTATAATTCTTCAGATCATCTAAAGAAGCAGAAGGATTTTCTTTCAATACCGCATTAATAGTCTTATCATCCACATCTGTAATATTCATACAATGATTTACCTGATAGCCGCCCAATTTAAGAGATCTGACCAGAATATCCGCGAAAATATAGGATCGAAAATTGCCTATATGAGCTACATCATAAACGGTAGGACCGCAGGAATAGATGTTTACCTTCTGCTTTACATAAGGATGAAATTCTTCCTTTTTTTGACTCAACGTATTTATGAATTTAAATGACTGCATTCAATGTCTCTCTACAAAAATCTACTCTTCAGATAATCGAAAGAAAACTGAAATATTCTATTTATCTATTAATTTATGAACCATATTTGAAATTACGGGCAGTATATCTTTAATGATATGCGGTGAAGGACACAAATTGATCTTGAGATCAGTATATTTTTCTTCCATTTCTCTTACCATTTGGGGTATATCCTGATCCAGATGTTTCCCAGGCAGCAATAGCATAGGCAGAACATTTACTTCTTTAATAGTAGAATGATCTATACTCTCAAAGACTTGCTCTAAAGAAGGGGGAGAAACACTGCTCAAGAATGCATACTTTACAGGCATTCCCCCTATTTGTTGGCTTAATTTTTCTGCAAATTCGCCAGGTAAAGAAGAAGACGGAAGCTCTCTGGATCCATGGAATAGCAATATAAATAATTTCCCATTTTTTTTGTCTTCTGAAAAATAATCAGACTCATCTTTTTTCTTCTGGAGAGATCTATTTTCTTTTTGTGTTTGATATTTTTGTCGTAAAGAAGATACACTTTGAATTACATCTCCTACTAAAAGAATGGCAGGGAATTCAATTTTCTTTTTGCGTGCATCTGAATACACTTTAGAAAGAGTAGAGATTACTGTCTTTTCATTTGGCATAGAACAATTAGAAATAAGAATTGCTCCCGTATCTTTAGATTTCCCATGTTGAACTAATTTATTGGCTATTGTACTTAAATTACTTAGAGACATATAGAATACCAATGTAAGCGAATCATTGGCCAAAAAATCCCAATTATAATCGGGCAAGATTTCTTTTCGGTTGTTTTCTTTTTTGCCATATCCAGAAAGAAACATGACCGATTGGCCAAAATCTCTGTGAGTCAATGATATTGTCAAAGAAGCCGCGGAAGCAACCGCTGCAGTGATTCCCGGGATCACTTCTACTTCTATGCAATTTTTTATGAGAAATTCAATTTCCTCGCCTCCTCTCCCGAATATGAATGGGTCACCTCCTTTTAGGCGAACCACAACTTTTTTCTTTTGCGTATTTTCATATAAAAATTGATTGATCTGTTCCTGGGTATAGGAAACGGATTTATATCTTTTGCCTACAAATATCTTCTCGCATTTGGATGGTGCATGTTCTAATATTTTTAAATTGATCAATCTGTCATAGAAAATGATATCCGCTTTTTGCAGTATATTTAAGGCTTTTATCGTAAGTAATTCGGGATCACCTGGACCAGCACCAACCAGATATACCTTTCCTTTATAGATGGACATAGGAAATATTCTGTCCTCGAAAGAAGAATGGCATCGTACTTATTTCTTATGATCCTGTATACATATTAATTTCTTTGCTCAATATGCAGTCCACATTCTTTTGTACCAGATTCCCACCACCATCTACCAGCCCTTTCATCTTCTTCCGGAGAAACGGTTCTGGTACAGGGCGCACAACCAATTGATTTGTAACCCTGCTTATATAAAGGATGGATGGGGACATGATTATCCAAAGCATATTTATATACCTGGTTCCAGCTCCAGGTTGCCAGGGGTGATATTTTATATAATTTTTTACTTTCATGAAATTCCAAAATCTTTGTCTGGCTTCTTTCTGCAGATTGATCTCTACGTAATCCTGTGATCCATAGAGATTTACCCTTAAGGGCCCTTTCATTTGGATGTATTTTTCTTATAGAACAGCATTCCTTTCTGTTTGCAACCGATTCTTTAAAAGAAAACATTCCCTTTTGGGAAACCATTTTTTCCAATTGCTGATTATTTGGATAATATACCTTAATGGGTATTTTATATTTAAAGCGTACTGTATCGATTAGTCTATAGGTCTCATCATGAAGACGGCCTGTATCCAGAGTATAAGAAGTAAAAGCAAGGTTTTTTTTCAAAAGCATGTCCAACAAGACCAGTCCTTCTAATTGCATAGAAAGAGAAATTATCTTTTCTCCTTCAATAGAGTCATAAGCTTTTTGAAGTCTTTCCTGGGGGGAGATATTTTCTAACTCTTTTTCCAGTTCATCTATATTTGATAGCATGGTTAGAATTATTGAAACATTGATCTTTCAGACTATGCAGATATACTGTTCAAGGCATTTAAGGCTTTCTCATAATCTGGCTCTTTTACAATTTCAGGAACCAATTCCAAATATTTAATTTGATCATCCTTGTTCAATACGAATACAGATCTGGCCGAAAGCCCTTTTAAAGGACCTTCTTCTATTTTTAAATTATATTTTCCAATAAAATCCTGGTAGCGATAATCAGAAGCATTGATTATATTTTTTATACCTTCTGATTCACAAAATCTTTTCATAGCAAAGGGGAGGTCCATGGATATCACCATACCTATAGCATTCTGTTTTGTCTCTAGATTTTTATTGAATATTCTTGTCTGCGTTTGGCATACTCCTGTATCTAAACTAGGAACGGACATAAGTATCTTATTTTTCCCTGCAAAATCAGATAATCTGATTTCACTCAAGTCATCTTTTACTAATGTAAAATTAGGAGCTTTTTCCCCCACATCGGGAATATCTCCTTTTAATCTGATCGTATCACCCTTAAAAGTAACTGTCGCCATTGTTTGGTCTCCTATAAAATGATTGGCCTGTTTTGCGCAATACTATTTAAATCCTGGCATACAACCCGACTGCTTATGCAGGACTTTCTTCAGGCAAGGCCAAATTGCAAGATGATCCTAAAAACATACTGTCGATGCTATCATCAATAGCCAGCAGATGAGAACTTCAACCTAGCCAAGAGCCTATCCATATCTACTATCCATGTATGGTATGTCAATCTTTTTACTAAATAGTCCTTACAATAACCAATGACATATCTTACACTACTTGTTAGATCCCCAGGGTAGGGGCCATGATTTCAGGTAGGAGGAAGGTGAGGGAACCGAACCGAACGACTACCTGAAATTTTCTGGACTGAATAAAGCAGTTTATCCCTAAGTCTATTTTAGAAATAAATTATCAAGGATTGAAATATGAAAAATAATGAACAAGAAATTTCAATTATACAGGAAAATCTGAAAGGAATAAAAAATCATATAATACGCAAGAGAGCATTATTCCTGATAAGAGCCTTACAATCGGGCAATGTTAAATTAACCTCTGACAAATTTGGTCATGCCCGACAAACATATTATTTCTGGATCAGAAGATTGAGAAAGACAAAGTATAATATGGAGGCACTTTTAGACATATCTAGAAAACCTAAAAGTAATTCAAAGTCTATAGACCAGAGCGTCATTGATCTGGCTATCCAAGTCAGAAAGGATAACTATAATGCAGGTGCTAAATTGACAACCCTATTATTAAAAAGGGATCATGGAATTGAGATACATGCTTCCACATTAGGATATATCTTCAGGCGCAAGAATATTTCCCAACAATATAGAATACCTCGAAAAAACAGCCATACAAAGCGTTATGCCCTTCAGGAGCCTAGGTAAAGTAGAGCCAAGAGCCTATAAAATTAAAAATGGAATGAGTATTATTGAGATTCCATATCTACTATCCATGTATGGTATGTCAATCTTTTTACTAAATAGTCCTACAATAACCAATGAGCCTGTGAGCCTGTGCCTCAACACAGAAGAATAATTTCCTAATTTCCTGATCTATACAAGCTGTTCCTGTATCATTTTGCTAAAATTGAAGGTTATTGCAGCGATTTTTACCTTTGCAGTACAACATTCTTTACGCAGTGAAATTTAAGTGAAATTCCTTAAAGGTAATTTTAAGTGGTATGAATTCTATATTGATTTTTTAATGATCATGCCAAAACACGTAATAAAGAAACCACGGACAGCAAGCTTCAGTTGAGGAGAATAACCTACTTTCATATCGATATTGTCATAGGTTTGATAGGGTGGAACATCTATGTACCCATCTAAGAAGCCATTACCAATATCAAAGTCTGGCCCAATTAATTCATTCCCGTTATTTTTAATATTTCTAGCCAAAAGTTCAAAATGCTTCCGTAAAAATAAAACTGTTTCCCAATTATCGATTGTTTCATCTTCAGATGAGTAGTTAAACTCAGTAGTATGTATTGCTATTCCGCCTGGTTTTAATATGTTCAACGAATTTTCTATGAAATTCAAACCCTTTTGAATGGAGCCCAAGTGTTCCAAAGCACAAATTGACCAACAAAAATCAAATTTTGTATCAAAAGATGGTAAATTGTTCATATCAATATACTGATGTTCTACATTCTTATTAAACAATTCATTTGAAACTAAATCAGGGAAAAAAGCTTTCTCTTTTAGTGACTCATGCTCATTTTTGGCCCAACCAATCTGCTTGGCTTCTTTTGGTGTAAGATCAGATATTATTACACGCATATTTTTAGAGGCAAAGTATGATCCCAGCGGTTCTTCACCGCAACCAAAACCAATCCCTGTCTTTCCATCGACCAGGATACCATTTTCGTATAAAGACTGTAAAGTAAAAGCAAATTCCCATAGCTTTCGATTGTACATTGGCGCAACTCCAATTTCCTTGCACCAATAGGAAAACCATGGGGTTTCAATATCATTCTGTGTGGTAGGTTTACTTACCATATTATGAAAACCAGGTTCATTTGAGATATTCACTTCAGAGAGTAGCGGCGTAATTCTACGTGCTATCTCGTATCCGAAATTTTTTATATTCGAGTAAATAAGACTATCTTTCATAATTAATTCCAATAATAATCTATTTACGGATCGAAAAGTTTTTGATCTTATCATCTTACGAAGCAGTCTTTTGATAGCTTTTCTGATCGATAATAACTTTATTAATTTAGTGTTAAACATTAGTTTTTTCCATATATTGATATTGTCCAAAGATACAATTTTTATTTGACCATATATTCATCCACGATACAAAGATGCAATACTTTTTTAGAAAATATCCATTCAATCTCTTGTGTGTCCTTAAATCAAGGCAAATGCTTCTGATTTAAGGACACACAAGAAATCAGAATGGGAGACTCGTAAAGAGGTAATGAAACAGGCAATTGTTCTATATTTCTCTCCCGTTTTTAACATTGTGTAAAATGTTATTACAATTTTTCTTGCTGTGGCTATCGCTGCTTTCTTCTTACCAATATTTACATACATTCGCTCGTAGAATCTTTTTAAAGGTCCTTCAAATTTCGAGCAGATCAATGCCCAGCTACTTTGTAAAAGAACTCTTTTCACACAACGTACTCCTTTTACTGTCCTACCATAATGCACCTTATCACCTGAAATATAGACTTTAGGTACAATACCGATATAAGCTGTTAAATGATGGGCAGTCTCAAATTGACTTCCATCACCAATATAAGCTAAAAAAGAAAATGTCGTTATTGGCCCTACGCCAGGTATACTGAAAGCGAGTTCTGTATATTTTCTATTCTCCTTTAGAATGTTTGCTATCTCTGTCTCAATTTGATTTACATTTCTATTGGCTAATTCAATAGATTCATGAATTCTTTGAGCAGATACCCGGAAATGATCTGGCAGTCGATCTAACATGATAGGTCTTTGTTTATTTGATTTTAAGGCGGTTTTTCTCATGTCTGTGATCCCTGCTCTGGTGAACATACCATGTAAACGGTTTATCATTCTTGTTCTGTTTTTTACCCAATATTCATGCTCATTAAGTAAGTTCCTATAGCCTTCTTGATTTTCATCAGGAAGATGTACCAAAGGCAGCTCCTCTTTTTCAAACCTTTGCCCCATCAGAGCCAGCTTGAAAGCATCTTCTTTATCTGTTTTCTTTAGAGATTGGTGAATTATAGAAAGTTTCCTGGGGTCTAAAATATAAATTTCACAGCCTAATTTTTCTTTTAATTGCCTTGCTAAAGAAAAACTAAAGCTGCCTGATTCCATGACTACAGTATCTGTTTTTTTTATCCAATCAAAAAGTTTTTTGATATTCTTTGTATCTGTCTATATACTATTGTACAAACATGCAGGTCCTAAAAAGCCTAGTCATTCTTGGTACTTAAAAAAATACTTTACAATTTATCTTTTCTAATTATTCTATCTACTAGTATTGATCTTCATTGATCTTCAAGGAGGTTTATGATGAATGTAATAATAGAAATTATGAGACGCAAAGGGGGGATCATCAAAGCTCTCATGATGGCGGCCATAGCAATCATCGGTTTTACTCTCTCTTGTGTCGATAAGAAGAATAACGACAATGATGTTATATTAATCCCCTATATCTGTGAAAACGGCACTCCTATAAGCGGAATGGCAGCAACAGGCAATACAATGGCCTGTATGGAATGCGACACAGGATATGTTCTAAGCGGTGATGCGGGAATAGGCACCACCTGTGTGAACACTTCTGATGGATTTATTATCGTTGGTAACTTCGGTGGCGTTCTTGAAAGATCCCCCAGAGGCCTGGCCGCCATAGACAACACTCTCTATATGGTGGGGGATAGATTTGACTTTAATGGTGCTCTCTACACTCTGGATACCACCACAGGCGTAGCCACAAGGGTAGGAAGTGCTATCCAATTTGGCCTTAATGAAAATCAGCCCAGAGGCTTGGCCGCTATAGGCAACATTCTCTATATGGTGGGGGAAAGAAAAGATGTTCTCTACACTCTGGATACCAATACAGGCTTGGCGAAAAGGGTAGGAAGTGCTATCCAATTTGGCCTTAATGAAAATCAGCCCAAAGGCCTGGCCGCCATAGACAACATTCTCTATATGGTGGGGGAAAGAAATGCTGCTCTCTACACTCTGGATACCAATACAGGCGTAGCGACAAGGATAGGAAATGCTGATAAATTTGGCGTTAGTGAATCCTCCCCCCAAGGCTTGGCCGCTATAGGCAACATTCTCTATATGGTGGGGGAAAGCAATGCTGCTCTATACACTGTGGATACTAATACAGGCATAGCGACAAGAGTAGGAAGTGCTATCCAATTTGGCCTTAGCGAAAGCAATCCCAGAGGCCTGGCCGCCATAGACAATACTCTCTATATTGTGGGGGATCATAATAATCTTCTCTACAAGTATGTAGTGCAAGCCGTCCCTGCTGATTCTCCTCCGACTTTAGAAGGGGCAGATTTTGGGGCTTTCGACAGTGGAACTTCTATAACGCTGACATACAGTGAGGAATTGGAGAGTAACATCCCATCAAGTAGTGACTACGAGTTGCTTGTGGATGGTAGTCCAAAGGCAGTAACGGCAGTTGCGCTAAGCGGTAGACTTCTGACCCTGACTCTCGCTTCTCCGGCGGTAACAAGTGGCCAAACAGTAACCCTCAGCTACACGCCGGGTAGCGCACCTGTGCAGGATACGACAGGCAACAATGCTGCTGCCCTGGTGAATGAGGCTGTAACCAACAATATCCCTTAGTCTACCTGATTGAATTTTTGTAAGCGCTACGTTCATAGGGTTTATTAAATAAACTATGATCTTAATATGATAAACATACGGGATGAGCACAAAGGTTTAATCGCATTAAGAAAGAGAGCAACGTTCGACATCATCAGTATCTTTTAATACTTAATGAGCCTTTATTGGCATTTAAGCCATCGGCATTGAAAAAATATTTCAATGCAAAAAGAAACCTAACTCAATACTTTAGCTTTAATCAATTATTTGAGGCATCCAATGGAAAGGAGTAGCGACAAGGGTAGGAAGCGCTATCCAATTTGGCGTTAGGGAAGGCGCCCCCACAGGCCTGGCCGCCATAGGCAACACTCTCTATAAGGTCAGGCTATCTCCTGTTATGTTATTGCTTTAAACGCTTCTACTGCACCATTATATTGGTTTTTTAATCAACCCACTATAAGCAGTTAGAAGCACTGGAGAAGCAGTTGTTCCATAAGCCTTCTTAATCTATCAAGAATAAGAGGCATGGCATTCTTAGCTTTCTCCAGTGGTCAGTTTATTATCAATAGATAACAGAGGTAGCTTTTCATATAATGGCATTCTAAATAACATTATACATAGTAGCCATTTCCTGCAAGAGCGATCGGTATTCAACCGCCGCAAGGATGCGGCGGAGACGGAACGCTCTGTGACATGGATGCAAAACATGGATGTTTACCCAGCCTAACTTCTATGCAAAACATGGATGTTTTTCACTAAGTTTCCGTTCGTGAAACTTAGTATATCCTCATCAAAACCGCTTCCGCTAGTTTTGATTCGGGCACACGTGCAGACGACTTGCTCCGAATGGTGTTGCGTAGCAACCCAGGAGGCCAAGTGTCTGGGGGCGGGTTTTTCTTTTGGGCGCTACCCGTTTTCTTTTTACACAAAAAGACCTGTGCTCGTAGGGTGAAATGGGTAGCAAAAAGATATTTAAGTACATTAAAATTATATAGGGGGTATACATAAAAATAGAACACCATTCCAAATAAAATGATGTTTACATAATAATAGTTATTTTACTTTCTTTTTTTACATAAAAAAAGAAAGAAAGTAAGCTATTTTTTATCGAATACTCTTAAAAAGGCGGGTAGTATCATTATATTAGAGAATAGGGCCATTACCAAAGCGATTAGAGTGAATATTCCAAATTTGATCAGAATTACCATATCAGAGGCCATGAATACACTAAATCCTATGCAAAAAAGAATAGTGGTATATACCAGAGGTCGTCCTAATGTTTTCACGGTCTCTTTTATGCTCTGTTCGAGGTTGTCTTTCGCTTCTTTTCTTAATTTATAATAATGTACAAAATGTATACTATCGTCTACGCATAGTCCAAAGCTGATACTTGTAATCAATACAGTGGCAAAGTCGAATGGAATTTTAAGACCTGCGATCAATCCAGTTACTACCAGAATAGGTAGTACATTGGGGATGATTCCCAGACTGCCCAATTTTAAGCCAAAATTATAGATGAAAAGGATCCATATAAAAATAGTAGTGATGATAATGCTCATTATCTGAGTATCTATTACATAAGAACTTAAAATTTCAAAATAAATACTGGAACCAGTAAGAACATATTCTAAATTGAATTTTTTTAGACTCTCATGGATGAACAATTGGATTTGCCTGGATAAGGTAGAACTTAAATTAGGTGTTTGTATATGCATTCTGCTATTTTGGTATGTAAAATCTATGTAAGGAGATAATACATCATTCTTTTCCGCACCTCTGGAAAATTCTAAGAATAATATCTCTTGTTCTAGTTGTGCTTCATTAGAGGGTAGGTCACTCTTGTCTCTTCTAAATTCTTTATGTATCATTCTGATAGGGTTTAAATAGGATTGAGTGTATTTGACTAAGTTATGTTCTTGTATCTTTCTTTCTATATCCACTAGGTTTTTTAAGGAAGATACTTTCTTAAAGGCGTCTTCTTGTTTTTCTTTGAAGATGATATCCACTGAGCCAGTACCTCCCAAATTCTGGTCTATATGCTCAAATGACTGATAGGTATTGCTTTTTTTCTTGAAGAAAACGTCCAGAAAATTAGTCTCTGTATAAACATAACGAAGCAAATAGGCAGAAAAAAGCATAATGGCAATGGTGAATACGATTATCATTGAATAATACTTCATGGAGAATAGATAAACCTTATGTAAAAATTGATCTAACAATGGATGGGGAGTATCTTTTTTTTGCTTTTTATGAAGAAAAGGCCCCGCCAAATGCAAACCACTCCACATGGTAGCCATAATAATACAGTATGCCAGAAAAATAGATATGGCAGAATCCGCGCCGAAGTGATTTAGTGGAATCAACTTACTAAAATAGAATGCACCAAAACCTATAGAAGTGGTTACAGTGGTCATAAGGCAGGGGATCCATGTTTGCAGTATAGTTTCTTTTAGAAGAAGTTTTTGATCGGTTATTCTATTATGTAAACTTTGCCAGCGGGTCATTATGTGGATGGCATCTGCAATAGCGATCACCAGGATTAAAACGGGTAGAGATGTTCCAAGTACTGTAATCGGATGCCCTTGTAGAACACTTACTGCAAACGTAGCCAATAGAGTAGATACGGCAGTAGAGATGATCAGAATTGCCTTTAGAATGCTTTTAAATATAAAATATAGCAGTCCAATGATCAAAATAGCGCAAATAGGCAATAGAGTAAGCATATCTCTACGGCTATTTATATCCAACTGATGATTCAGTTCTGTTTCACCTGAAAAATAATTCTTAGAAAAATCAGGATATTTATGCAATAGCGAAATGGATTGATCTAGTATATGATCTCTTATTTCAAAATTATTTTTATCCGGAGGAGCATCTAGTTTAACAATGATCGAAAAAATAGATAGGTCTTTAGATAATAGTCTTCCAAAGTATTCACTTTGTATGAATCTTTTTTTATACTCTTCTATATCCGTGATAATACCTTTTTCCAGAGCATCTCCAAAATTCACGATCTGCAATTGATCATTTTTTTGAATGATCGTGGTAGATTGCAATGGGGTCTTTACTTCGATCACTCCTTCTATTTCTTCTAATTCCAGGGTTAGTTTTTTCAATGAGGTAAAAATATCTTGTAAGAAAAATGGCTTGCCCAGATCAACGGATATGATCAGATCTTCTCCTCTATCAAATTCATCATACAGATATGTTTTGTTTATTTTATGTGGATTAGAGTTATCCAGCCATTTAGAATTATTAAACTCTGTATAGAGAGAAGTGTATAAAAAGGCAAAGTTAAAGATTAAAAATAAGGATATTTGTATCAATGGCTTTTTTATTAGTCTTTTCATTTTTTCTTATAAATAAAAACTGTACAAATTAAAATGAATAGACAGATGTCTATGAAAATTCACAAGGGCAAAATTTAGAAATGTTGTGGTATGTTTTATTCGTGGGAATTTCATTTTCCTTTGCTGTATCTTTCGCTGATTCATTTAGCTGGCGAATATTAAATGCTTTCTATAGAAAGTCCAGAAAATCCATTACTCAAAAATGGAAATATATCTTTAAAATTAGATCCTTTTGCGAGAATTGTTCATTGCCTGTCAAATCAATATATTTAATTCCTATTTTAGGTTGTTTATTGGCAAAACTAAAATGCTCTCATTGTGGATTGCCTCTTTCTAAAAGATTTCTTTATTTAGAATTGATCGGCTTTCTATATGGATGTGTTTTAGGCTTTTGGAATCCTAATGCTCTTTTTCTATTTTTTTCTATTTTTTATTTTGTTCTAATTTATCTTATTTCTTACATTGATTGGGAATTTATGCTCATCCCTACGGAATCTATTTTAGCTTTATTCATTCTTTCTACTGCCGAATTTTTTTTAATTCATGAAGCTTCCCTGGTTCATATTTTCATCTCTATTTCATGGTACTCTTTATTTCATTTGGTCCGCATATTATCCAAATACAAGTTAGGCTTGGCGGATGTAAGGCTTATTTTCCCTTTAAGCCTTGGATTAGGTTACCCAATGTCTGTTTTTTTACCCACTCTTGCTTCTGTTCTGGGGATTTTATTCTATCTCTTTTCCACAAAAATTAAAACCAAATCCATTGTAGACAAGGGTCTAAAAACTAAATTGCCCTTTGGGGTTTTCTTAGGGATCGCTTTTTTAATTCTACGTGCATTTAATGATGTAGAAATATAGTTAAAGAAGTAAAAACATAGTAGACAATATGTTTTTTACTGAACAAGTGATCTTTGAAACATTCAGGAGAAATTAAAAATGCTGCAGATGATCTTAAGGATATTTTTTGGCTCTAAATATGAAAGAGATATAAAGAAAATGCAGCCAATCGTTTCTAAAGTCAATCAATTTAAAGAAGAAATTGGCAATTTAAGCGATGCCGATCTACAAGCTAAGACTATACAATTCAAAGAAAGAATTTCCAGAGGCGAAAGTCTGGATGAAATTCTGCCAGAAGCATTTGCCTGTGTAAGAAGTGCTTCAGAAAAGACTATTGGTTTAAGCCATTATGACGTACAGATCATGGGAGGCATTGTATTACATAGAGGAATGATCTCTGAAATGAAAACAGGAGAAGGCAAGACGCTTACTTCTACTTTGCCCATTTATCTGAATGCTTTGGTTGGTAATGGGGTGCATCTGGTAACAGTGAACGATTATCTGGCTAAGAGAGATGCAGAATGGATGAAGCCTATTTATAACTTCCTGGGTCTTTCGGTTGGTTTTATAACTTCAAATATGCCCCATGAACAAAGAAAAAGCGCATATTCAAAGGATATTACCTATGGTACCAATAATGAGTTTGGTTTTGATTATCTCAGAGACAATATGGTAGAGCATAAGACTCTAAAAGTACAGAGAGGGCATCAATATGCCATTGTAGATGAAGTGGACTCTATTTTAATTGATGAGGCCAGAACACCGTTGATCATCAGTGGACCAGCGGAACAAAGTACGGATGTATATCCAAGAGTGGATAAGATCGTTCACCAATTGAGAGATAAAGATGATTATGAAGTTGATGAAAAAGCCAGGAATGTTCTACTAACTGAAATAGGCGTGGCAAAAGTAGAAAAGCTGCTTGAGATTGGAAATCTATATGACCCTGGAAATGTAGATCTGGTGCATCATGTACATCAATCTTTAAAGGCGTATGCCCTTTTTCAAAAAGATGTGGATTATGTGATACAGGGAGGAGAGATTATTATTGTAGATGAATTTACAGGCAGATTAATGGAAGGTCGTCGTTATTCAGATGGGTTGCACCAAGCGATAGAGGCAAAAGAAAAAGTACCTATAAAGCAAGAGAATCAAACTCTTGCTACCATTACATTTCAAAATTATTTTCGTTTATATAAAAAATTAGCCGGTATGACTGGTACGGCAGATACAGAGGCAGAAGAATTCAGGAAGATATATGGCCTGGAAGTTTCTGTTCTTCCTACTCATATGCCTATGATCAGATTAGATTATCCCGATCAGATCTACCGTACTCAAAAAGAAAAGTTTGAAGCCATCGCAGAAGATGTAAAAGAAAAATATCTCAAAGGGCAGCCAATATTATTAGGCACTGTTTCCATTGAGAACTCTGAAAAACTATCTAAGCTTTTGACGCAAAAAGGAGTGCCCCATAGCATATTGAACGCAAAATTTCATGAAAAAGAGGCAGAGATCATTAAAGAAGCAGGCCAAAGAAGTAAGGTTACCATTGCCACCAATATGGCGGGAAGGGGTACAGACATTGTTTTGGGGGATACAGTAAAAAGTGTAGGGGGTCTGCATATCATAGGATCTGAGAGGCATGAATCCAGAAGAATAGACAACCAATTGAGAGGACGTTCCGGAAGGCAGGGAGATTCTGGCTCTTCCCGATTTTATCTTTCTTTAGAAGATGATCTGATGCGTATTTTTGGTTCAGATAGAATTGGACCTATAATGCAAAAACTAGGAATGGAAGATGGAGAGGCTATTGAGCATAAAATGGTAACCAATGCCATTGAAAGGGCCCAAAAAAAAGTGGAAGGACATAATTTTGATATTCGTAAGCATTTATTGGAATATGATGATGTAATGGATACACAGAGGAATTATGTATATAAAATAAGAAATGAAGCTTTAGACAAAGAAGATGTGAGTGAATTGATCTCTGGTTTTTTATCGGATGCCATTCGTACAAAATTGGAAGAATTTCTTCCTCCAAAGGATTATAATGCATGGAATGTAGAAGGCCTTTCTAATTGGCTGCAAAAGAATTTTGAAATTCATCTTTCTAGCCTGGGGGATAATATTGATGAAATGCATTTCGATGACATACTGTCTAAGGTAATGTCTCTGGTGCAGCAGAAATATGATCAAAAAAAAGAACAGATAGGTGAGGAAAATTTTTCTATATTACAAAGGATCGTATTGCTGAAAGTAATCGATCAAAAATGGAAGGATCATCTATATGCTATTGACCAATTAAGAGAAGGGATCTGGACGATTGGATATGCGCAGAGGACTCCTATTGTAGAATATCGTTTTCAGTCATTTTCTCTTTTTGAAGAAATGAATAGCATGGTCAAAGAAGAAGTCGTAGAATATATTTTCAGAGCACAGATACAAGAGAGACTTCAAGAAGATGTACCTGCGGAATATGAGATGCAGGGAGTTGCCAAACATTCGAATACAGAATCTTATGGGGTAGGGAGTGCCTTGAAAAATTTTAATCAGAATAAAGATGGACGGGGACTCTTAGATGCTACTTCTCCCAATGTAGAACATGGAAGTGGAATGAGTAAGGCAGCTCTCAAGGCAGGTGGAGGCATATCCAGAAGAAAGAGTAGAAAACGTCGAAGGTGATTTTCTTTTACACCAATTTACACGAATGGAAACATCTCCATAACCAGATTTTTGAATATAGCACTTATACCAGTAGGTTAAAAATTAACGATTACTCTAATCTTAAATCATCTAAATGAGAATATTGCAGATCAATTAGCCTACCTACTTTAATGGGGGGTATCTCTCTGATCACTCTCTGTGGAAGTGCTTTTTGTATTTCTTCTTTAGTGAGTTTAAAAGGCAGTATTTGATCTTTAAATCTATGATCCATTTCATTTAAAGTGCCTAAGTATATAAATCGGATATTGTATTCATTTGCTCTTTGAAGTTCTTTTACCATTTTTTCTCTACGATAATCCCATTTGTCTCTTCTATATTGAATATATATGGTCTCTCCATTTTGATCATAAAATATGAGAAAATCATTTTGCTTATTTTGATAACTCAATTTTAAGCTATATTCTTTTTCTATGCCTTCTTCTAAAGAGTTGGATAAAGTAATGGTGGGATCAGCCGCCTCAATATAAAGGGGTGTCATATACAGAAAAAAAAAGAGAAGTATTCCCTGGGGAATACAGATATTCTTTTTTTGTTTGATCAATGGATCCACTTTCATTTTAATGTTATATCCTTCTTGAGAGCTTCTTTAGCAGCTCTTTGTACTCTGATACTAGGATCATATTCTGCTTTATACTCTAACATTTCTTTATATTTCTTTGGATTGATCTTTCCTAATTCCCTAACAGCCTTAACCCGTATGCTTTCAATGGGGTCTCTTATCATTTGGAATAGAATTTTTTCGGCTTCTTCATCTTTGAGCATAATAAGCGAAGAGATGATCCAAAGGCGCACAGACCTTAATTCATTTTTTCTATCTTCTGATTCTGTTTGATCTATTTTTTCTAACTCTTTCTTCAAGCTATCTTTAGCGCTGGTGAATTCTAATCTGCCAATGGCTTTTGCGCAGATGGCTCTTAATTTAATGTCTTCCTGATCATCCTGCAAAACAGAAACAAAATGATCCATCACTTCTTTTTTTTGATATCTTATTGAGGTAAGATATTGTACGATTCTTATTTTATAGGAATTTCTTACTTTCTGATCTTTTAATTTTGCAAAAAAGAATTTTGCCATTTCTTGGTCTTCAAGATCGGCAAAGGCAAGAATCATATCAGAGATATAATTACTCTTTTTTTGGAAGTCCATTTCCATGATCATTTTCCTCATAGTGGGTAAAGCTTTTATGATCTTTTTTTTATTTATGCTGTTTAAAGCCGTATACACCATTACCCTGGAATTACTTTGCAGAAAAGGTATTATTTTTGTATCTAGATTTTCCCAGGAGACATTACCGATCAAATTAACCGCCTTTATCTGAATCAATATATCATCCGTTTCTAATAGTTTTTCTATTTCGGGGATGAAAGATATTTGATCTTCCTTTTTTAACTTTGGAATATGGCCTAATACTTTTCTTACTTTTTCAGAAGTCCCGTACTTTAAGACCAATCTAATATTTTCATTCCTTTTATTTTTGACATTATTTTTCTTTTTCTCTTTTTCTATATTAGGAATAGGGGGTGGGGTATTTTTTGGGGTTTTATGGTTTTCTTTTGAATCTATGTTTTTAAAAGTAATGAATATTCCGCAAAGAAAGTATATAAATAGAGAAAATAACTTTGAACGGTTACTCATTATTTCAGTAGACTTAGAAGTGATCTGAACTCAGAACTCTTAGGGTGAGATGGATAGCGTCTCAAAATTCTACGGAAAATATTGCTTGCTTTCTGATTATCGTTTAATTTACGATAATATAAAAAGGCTAATCTTTCCATTGCCACAAGATGGTTTTCGTCTTGTTTTAGAACTAAAAGATATTGTTCTTTAGCTTGTTCATAGGAGTTGAGTTCTTCTAAGGTTTCAGCAAAAGTTACTCTGGTATTTGTATGTTTGGGATTGGACACAAGAGCTTTTCTATAATATTCTCTGGCAAAATTATATTCCTTTTGGCGAAAATACAAGTTACCCAGATTGAAGGCGGCTTCAAAGCTATCTGGGCGGGCCTCTATTGCTTTTGTATAGGATTGAACTGCCTTTGGCTTTTCATCTGATTCGGAATATATCCCCCCTAGATTTAACCATGCCTTATAATAATTTTCTTTTATAGAAGTTGCTTGTTTATAATACGAAATAGCCTCTTGTATTTTATTTTCTTCCTGATATAATTTACCTATTTGATATACTATTTCCGGATTATTTGGATTCTCTTGTCGCAATTCTTCAAGCATAGAATGAGCTTTGGGATAATTTTTTTCTTTTGCATAAGTTAATGCAATATTAAATTTAGCCTCATTATGATCCGGATCTAATTGAAGTGCTTTCTCATAGCTTTCTCTGGCCAGAACAAAGTCATTTTTTTTATCAAATATCTCTCCCCTTTGATAGTATAGGTTTGCATCATTTTGACGAATATTTTCGGCTTTTAAAAGATTCTCCAGGGCATTGTCGTATTTTTTTATTTTCTTATAAGAAACGGCCAGATTAAAAAGTGCCTGATAAAGATTTGGATCAATTTGTAAGGCTCTTTGATAGGACTTAATAGCAAGCTGATTCTTTTTCAATTTACTATAACTAAGTCCGGCAGAATAATGCGCATTTACAAATAGAGGATCAATTCGAATCGATCTCTTGAACATGTTAAGCGCTTTTTGATATTCCTTTTGTCTGTAATAAATAATTCCCAGATAATAATGAGATTTTTTATTTTTAGGGTCTTTACGATTTGTCTTGAGATAGTTTTTGATGGCTTTTTCATTTTTTTGTAGTTTATCCTGAGATCTTGCCAGAAAATAATCTACATCCATATGCCTTGGATTTATTCTCTGGGCTTCTGCAAATTTTTTTTCGGCAAGAGCATATTGTTTATTTTTAAAGGCATCCTTGCCTTCCGAAAGCAGATCAGAAATATCCCTGTCGCTTTTTTGTTGTTTCTTTCGTATTGTGGATGAAGATAAAACATCATCACCATCTACTTTTGGTACGGATATTGGCGCATCTTTTACTACTCTATCTTTTTTATTCTGCTGATCAATGCCTTCTAAATAGTTTTTGTATCGATCATAAAGACGATTATATTTTTTGCGCAGTTTGTCGTCTGTAGAATTATATCTTAAAGCTCTTTTGTAGTGGGTCAAGGCAGCTCTCATATTATTCCTGTTCTTTTCCAGATCACCTAATTCTTCGGAGAGTTCCGGTAGAATAGATCCTTGACTGTCTCCTTCTCTTAGATTTTTCTCATAATTCAATAAATCTCCTTTTTTTTGATAAGCCTTTGCTAGTCTGTAATATATCTTTGCCCTATCACTTTTGCCAGGGCTCAATTCCAAAGCTCTTTGGTATGCTTTGATCGCATTGTCATATTGATTTAGCTTACGATAGACATCCCCCAGATTCTTAAAGGTTGTGTAATTATTTGGATTCTTTCGTACGCTTTCTTTTAAATAGTCTAAAGCAGAATCATCGTTGCCTTTAAGTAACTCCTGATTCGCCAGATTTCTATATGACTCAGGATGTTTTTTATCAATAAATTGGGCCTTTAGATATTCTTTACGGGCTTTTTTAGCTTCTTTTCTTTTATCGTGAATATTCCCCCTTCTATTATATGCAGTTACTTTTTTAGGAGATATTTTTTTAGCTCTCTCTAATATTTTAATGGCTTCATCAAATTTCCCTCTTTTAGAAAGAGAATGAGCCAATTCAGTGAGTATATTATATTTCATGGAAGTATCTATATTTTCCTTACTGGCAATAGAATCTGCTTTTTTAAGATATTGATAGGCATTTTCATAATCTCCCAGTTTATTATATAGCTTGCCTATTTCGTAGTATGTATTATGATCGGATGGATCTAGATCCAATAGTTTTTTGAGCGATTTTATTTGTTCTATTCTTTCGTCTTTGATAGAATCAGGTGCAAATTCTTGCCATCCTTTTGAGATATCGGTCTCCCCTTTGCATATCAACTTAGTAAAGATAATTGCCGTGAAACCAAATAAAAACAAGAATCCTATGATTCTTTTTATTTTCAATTTACCTTCTTGTGATATATTATTATACTTCAAGATTACCTCTTTTCATATTTTATATTATCGTCTTTATAATGAATCAATTAATGATTTCTATGTGTGTTGATCATTCTTTAGTGTATATTTTTTTATTGACTGAAGACTTTAATGATAAACATAGTATTTTCCACAACCATTATTTATTTTTTCATGTTGCTTTTATTCTAATCGATCTGGATTGCTTCTTCCACTAATAATACAGGTATGTTATCTGTAATTATATATAATAACTTTTGAATAGGTTCATATAATCCTTTTTGAATCGGTTCTTTAACAAGCTTTCCCCCAAGGTTAAAGCATTTTTTTTCTGTTATCATTTTATTTACCTTTTCAATGACCTCTTTAGGAGCCATCAATAATTTTCTTTGGCTTCGGGGACATGCTAAAATATTGAGTAATTCAGAATTCATGAATACCACAAAGTGAAGATAGAGAAGACCCTGTATATACAAAAAAATAAAGCTTTTGATCTTTATTTTTTATCAGTTAGGTTCTTAGTTTCTTCTCCTCTTCAAGTTTTGTTGACTGTTTTAACCAGCTCAGATAAAAGAGTATATACTTTTTCCTGATTTTCTATCATATACTGAGCATTGGTAAAGCTATTTCCTACTTTAATAGATACGGCTTCCGGGGGCAATCTCATAAACATTTCCTCATCTGTATGATCATCCCCCATGCAAATAATAAATAGATCATTCAGATCATTCTTATTCTCTAAATACCATTGTATAAAATTTCCTTTACTGGCCTCCAGGGACCTACTTTCTATTACTTTTCTTCCATGTATAGTAGTAACTGGCAGATTTGCCAATCCGACTTCTAATTCTTGTTTCATCCGATTGGCTTGGTATTCAGCAAATTCATGAGGAGAATTGCGATAATGCCATGAAATAGAATATTCTTTTTTCTCGATAAAACTGCCTGGGACATGAAAAGTATAGGCCTCCATTATTTGTTTAGCCATAGGATACCAGCTTTTAATATCACTGCTAACTAATGACTTCCATCTTTTTTTTGATACATCATAATAAGTAGCCCCATGTTCCGCTGCCATATCTATATTTAAAGACTTTAATTGATTCTTTAAAAAATTACTCTTTCTTCCGCTAACCACTGTCATCTTTACATTCTTGTTTTTTAATAAATTTTTTAATTTTCTAAGGTGATTTTGATCTATTATAGCATATTCAGGCTTACTTTCGATAGGAACAAGAGTACCATCATAATCCAATAGAAGAAGAAGGCGCTTTTTTCTGATTTTATCTTTAACTTCCGAAAGATTTTGAAGCTTATTATTGTCTATTTCAATTATCTTTGTTTTTTTACGTTCTTTATTAATTGGAACATCCAAGGCCTGTATAAAATTTTCAGCCCATAAACTAGCGGTATATACTTTAAGATGTTGCAACATTGGTTGATATCTCTTTCGTCTTTCTTCTTTACTAAGAAGCAATGCTTCTGATATCTTTTGAGCGGTGCCTTTAATGTCCCATGGGTTTGTCAAGAGTACATTAGGGATGATAGAGGAGGCGCCTGCAAATTCGCTCAATATAACAACCCCTGGATCAAAATAATCTTGAGAAGCCAGATATTCTAAAGTAACTAAATTCATTCCATCTCTTTTACTGGTTACCAGCAATACATTCGCCTGGCGATAAAGTGTTAAAAGTTCCTCAAAATTAATAGACTTATATAAATATTGTACAGGTGTATAGTGAGAATGACCAAATTCGCCATTTACCTCCCCCACCAAACGTTCTACTTCTTTTTTTAAATCAATATAGACTTCTATGTCGCGCCTGGTAGGAACAGCGATTTGTAAAAGAACCACATTCCCTCTTTGTTCTGGATATTCTCTTAAAAATGTCTGAAATGCCTTTAATTTCAGGTCTACCCCCTTAGTATAGTCTAAACGATCCACTCCAAGAACTAAGGATTGGTAGTTTTTTCTTTTTAAGAATACTTTATACCTTTGCCTTAATTCTTTAGAGGCCGTTTTACGTATAAATCTGCTTGTATCTATACTCACAGGAAAGACTCCTAAAGATATTTCTCTACCTTTATGACGAAGATGAAATAAACTGGAATCAGCGCCTAATATAAATTGAACCGAACTCCTGAAATGTCTTAAATAAGAATATTCGTGGAAGCCAATCAGATCGGATTGCAACATCCCTTCTAATATCTCTTTGGCGACTGGCAACTGCCTGAAAAATTCAGAGCTTGGAAAAGGTATATGTAAAAAGAAGCCAGTCCTATTATCCAGTTTTAACTTTCTTAAATACTTGGGAAGTAAAAAAAGGTGAAAGTCATGTATCCAGATCAGGTCTCCTTTTTTAGCGATTTTAGCTATTTTCTCTGCAAATAGTCTATTGACTTTTTCATAAATTTTCCAGGATTCCCAGTCGAATCGCACATATTGACCTTCATAGTGAAACAGAGGCCATAAAACATCATTTGAAATGACATTGTAATATTTATCGTAATCCTTGGCTGATACTTCTATATTTATATAGGCCTTGAATTTTTTTCCTGAAAGATCTTTTAATTCAGAAGATTTGATTTCTGAGGAAGATATACCTACCCAGATCTTTTCGGCTTTGGTTTCTATACCAGAAATAGCCACTACAAGACCACCTGAAGAAGGAATGATCTTTTTGGTAGTCTTATCTTTTGTAAATGGCAAGCGATTGCTAACGATGATCCATCTTTGCATAATAATATTTTATAAGAACAAAGGCGAGTCTATTTTAGTAGATATTCTAAAAGCGGCATTCATCAGACCAACATGGCTGTATGCCTGCGGAAAATTACCCCATTGGCTTCCTGTTTCATAATCAACATCTTCACTTAAAAGCCCCAAATGATTAGAATAGCCAAGTAACTTCTCAAACAATTCAATGGCTTCATCCAGGCGACCAGTACATGCTAAAGATTCTACATACCAATAGGCGCAGACCAGAAAAGTTGATTCTGGTTCTCCGAAATCATCCCTATGCTTATACCTAAAAAAAAGTCCATTTTCTGTTTTCAACTCTTTTTCCAAAGTGACCAGATGTTTTTGGGCCTTTTCCGATGCCGGATCTAAATAATTCATTGTGATCAATTGCAAAAGACTAGCATCTAAACTTTTTGAGCCAATTGCCTGTGTATAGGCATTTACAGAAGAACTATAACATTTTTCAATTCTATTGCTGGATTCTTTTTGCAAATGAAGAGCCAATTTTAGCATTTTTTCATCTTTTATCTCTTTGGCCATTTTAATAGCAGCGCAACTTCCAGCCCAATGAAATAAATAAGTATAACAATGTTTTTGGGATATATTCCTGAATTCCCAGAGCCCTGCATCGGCTTCATCCATTCTAAAATTGATATTATTCAACAGGGCATATATCAGACCAGGAGAAATATTTCTTCTGTTTGATAATCTTTTATCCGCAAACAAAGGCAATAGAGAAACCAATACCTGTCCGTATACATCATTTTGAATATGACTAGACGCCTGGTTTCCGATCCTCACTGGTTGGTTCTTTAAATATCCAGATAAATGGAGAGTTTTCTCTTCAATATCTGAATCTCCCAATATGGAATAAACAGGTCTATAGCCATTTCTGTTTTTGGAAGCATTCTGGCCTGTCTCATCCTGTCTTTTATTTGCCATAATTACTATATTCTCAATGAATTTAGAAAATTTCTCCAACTCTTCAAAGTGGCTAATATTATTGAACACAGCCAATGTATAATAAGCATCTCTTAACCAGCAATAGCGATAATCCCAATTTCTTCCACTATCTGGAGATTCGGGTAAACTGGTAGTACCAGAGGCAATAATTGCTCCTGTATCGTAATATTGATGCAATTTAAGCGCTAAAGCAGATCGGATCACATTATCTTGGGAAAAAGTGGGTATGGATGCTCTTCTTACCCAGTCTTGCCAATAGGCGATCGTTTTTAATAAGAATCTTTCAGACATATCAATAATAGAGTCCTCGACCGTATTCTGCCAAGATAAAACTAAATAGATTGGTTCATTCAGGTAAAAGGCCTTTCCTGATAGAACATAGTTCAAGGGGAAATTTGCAGTATGTAGTCTTAATTTATCCAAAGAGATATTATAAAGAATATGATTGCTTCCTAAAATAATGGATGGTTGTATTTCCCCATAATTACTTCTTGGCTGGCATGTTATGCATATTCTGGAAGTACCTGAAATGGGTTCAACTTTACGGATAAGCATTAAAGGATTAAAATATCTGTCATTCTGTATAAAACGGGGGGCAAAATCAGTTACTCTAAAAGAACCTTCTGATGCCTTAAATTCAGTGCAGAGTACATTTGTATTGGTTATATAATATTGCTTAGAAGAAAATTTTTCAAAGGCAGGCTGTATGCAAAAGCTACCTCCTTTTTCTTTGTCCAGTAGACTTCCAAAAATAAAGCTACTATCGAATCTGGGCCAGCACATCCATTCGACATTACTGCACTCATTAATATGTGCCATATAGGCACAATTTCCAATAATCCCTAAGCGATATACATGCCTGTTTTTTTTACTCATCGATTTTAAGATAATTATTATATAATTAGAATAGCTATCATTCAATTTGCTAACAATTGTGAGATAGAAATTAATTGTTAGTTACCGTGTCAACATCATTGATAATGTGTTCTTATCAAAAAGGCTTTTCTCAATCGTCTTTTTTTCGTAATAGTCAAATTCTATAATATGGTGAATTTATGATTGCTTTTTCCCTTGATATGGGGGTATTGGTAACTGAATATTTTTTTTATCTATCTTGGAAAAAACATTAACATGTTTATCGGGGAAAGATCTACCTGGTTTATATTTATTTTTGTCCTTTATTTTTCTATTGGCTTTTTTACTTCTATAAGAACGCAATTACCCCAGGATCATCAAGAATCCGCTAAGAAAGAAGAAGAGACCAAAATCACCTATCTGGGTTCTATCCAGAAAAAATTAAACTGGCATATCTCTCTCGATCCAGATACGCCTGTATGGGGTTATTCTATACAGTCAGGCAGACTACATGGTACCTATGGTATAGAAGCTGTTCTTATGAGTATAGATACATCTCTATTTACCTGGTTTATCTCTATGCCACTTTTTTTTGAAATACATAACTTTCTTACAGGCAGGGCAGGGCAATGGCAGTTATTTAGGATACGGTCTGGTTTGAATTCTTATTTTGAATTTTCACGCTTTTTACCAAATAATGATGATCTATATCGTTTATTAGGCAAAATAGGGATCAATCATGAAAGGCATCTGATAGCAGATAAAAAATTATACATAAGAAACTTTGTGAAAGAAGAATTTGATCCTGCCTCAGAGGAGTTAAGCTCTTATTTTGAAACCATTACCTTGGCATTTTTATTTCAATCTAATTATAAAAGGCTCTTATTTTCTACTACACCCGGTTTCAGATATTATGATGGTATCTTTGCAAACGATCCATATAAATATAGAAAATATTCTTTTTTTATCGAGATCGTTGCTGGAATCAGACTATTTGAAAAAATAACTATATTATTAGGATATTACCATGAGAGTATTCTATCCGACTTCTCCGGAATAGATGCCATCCTTAGAGTTGAACATCTTACAGATAGACTGGAATATCATATATGGGAATTAGGATTGCAATTAAAGAATTTTTATTTTGTCACTTCCAAGCTATATATCACCTATGAGATTTCAGACGGCAGGGGTATAGATTTTCTACAAAAATATAGAGGAATTGGTTTTGGATGGAAGGCGCAAATATGAAAGTTTATCTGAAACCTTTTATTTTATTTATTTTTCTGTCTGTTATCTTTCTTTATCCTGGCATTCCTATATTCACGGAATCTAAAAAGAAAGATTTCTTTTATTATTTCACTTCCTCTACATTGAACACTCTGGATTGGTTCCCCACATTGGAACCAGAAGAACCAAGACTGGAATATTCCTTTCATAATGGAAGATGGCATGTATTCGCTGGAAGGTCATTCATGTTTTGGTACTATGATTCTCAAGAATTGAATGTGGCGATCACTCTTGATCCATTTATAGAAATACATAATTTTTCAGAAGGCCATTATCCATGGCAGGCATGGAGGGCGGGTGCTGGGATCTATACTCTTTGGGAATCTAAATATCTGAACCGTCTTTTATTTGGGAAGGCACAAAGACTATTATTAAGGTTTGGCATACATCATGAGAGTGATCATGTGATTGATCTTAATACATATTTAAAGTTATATCTACAATCTACAATAGAGAATTTTCCCAATGCAGGTTTCAGGGCTTTCGATAACCTAAAAATACAGTTTAACTATCACATATCGTTATCTAACTGGCAAATCGCATTCATGCCATCTTTTCGTTATTACCTTCCCATCGCATTTTTACATGGCGTATTTTCCATGGAACCCATCAACTATTCCTATGCCCATGAAATCAGAGCAGGATTTAGCATAGATCGTATAGGCATCCTATGGCTTGCCTATTATTTTGAGGTCATTAACACTAATTACTCTGTACTATTAAAAGATATCGGATTCAGATCAGAAGGAGAAGATATTCTGTATTACAACATATTAGAATTATCCGCAGATTTTTACCCCTATTTTGGAAGCAGGATTCTATTCTACATTGGTTTTAACTACTCTAACGGAAGGGGAGTGGACTTTATCAATTTTTATGAAGACTATACTCTAGGGGTTAAAATGTATATTTAATTTATATATTTACTGAATCATATCTATTACTGATCTTCCAGGATGGGGTATTACTTATTTGCCTATTCTTTTGATGTTTGGATCTACTGATGCTCTACCAGAACCAATTTAGTCTCTACACCTAAATGCAATAGCGTATTGGAGATTTCTTTTTGAAAGGAAGAGTCCATTGTTTTTTTCCGCGACAATGCATCATAGCCCTCTGGAGTAAACCATGTTTTTTCAAAATAAATGATAGCTGAATTTTTATCGGATGAAAGATGTAGAACTTCCCAATTGCTTTTTAAGAAGACCAATACCCCCTGTCCTCTCCATGTAAATTTTCTATTGCTACTATCCAGTGGTGTATCAAATCCAAGTATCGTTTTTTCTTTATTCTTCTTTAAATATACCACCCTGTCTTTGAGGCCTTTAATTCCCTTTTTTTCTTCTACTGAATAATTTAGCGTAGGATTCAGTTTATCTCTTTTTAGCCACATTGGGAAATTAGTCATCTGAATATACCATTTCCCTTCCAGAGATTGTAATGAAATTGGTTTTTTTTGGTTGGAATGCATCATAATAAATGATAAAACATTCTAAGAATTAGTCAAGCAAAAAAATAGTGCCTATAAAAAAATGTACTTTCTAATATTTATCTGGATGATCTTAATCGCAACTTTACTACCCATTTATTTGCTACCCATTTCACCCTACGGGCACAGGTGGTTCTTTTTAGGGGCAGACTACTTGCTCCGAATGGTGTTGCGTAGCAACCCAGGAGGCCAAGTGTCTGGGGTGGGAAAGAATAAACAATTATTTCTTAAATTTATACCTACGACTAAAACTAGCCATGGGAGAAGTACCCTTGGTAAAGGTAACCTTTAAATAAAATTCAGCGGGACCCGAGTTTATTCCACTGATCACACCACTTGCATTCACTGCGGGTGAAGCCAGAGCATTACCGTCTGCATCTTGAATCTGGTAACCGTTTGCGGTAGTGCCCTGTACTTCCGTGCCAGAAGTCGTAATATCCATGGCGGGATCGTCTATGTCATAGAAGAATACAGGGTCTGTAGAAGAGGGCTCTCCAAGGATAGTGTTTGAAAAACGTAAGAAACCAGAAGCCATTCTCACCGCCTGTTCGTCTGGTGTTCCAGGGGTAGAGGATATAAAGGGATATTCTGACATGGTGCCAAAATTCCATACAAAGTCATCGGAAGAGTCTATCATTCCATTGCCATTACTATCATAGCGGTTACTATTCATATCTTCATGCCAGTTGAAGAAAATAGTGGGATCTGCATTATCACAAGTTCCTGTACCAGATACATTCTGCTTAAATGGATCAGATAAGAAACCGCCTGCACAAGTAAGAGTACTATCCAACAAGCCTACGGCAGTATCGGAGACTTCACTACCATCTTTGAATAATGTTGAAGTATCCATATCATAATAGGAATTGGTTATACTACTACTATCCCTATTATCCCCTACCAGGCCGCCTGTAAAAAAGTTAGTAGCAAAAGAAGAAACATTTCCTGTAGACCAGGAATTGGTTATACTACTACGAATATTCTGCCCTGCCAAGCCGCCTGATAAAGAATTAAAAGCAGAAGAAGAAGTATTCCCTGTAAAGTAGGAATTGGTTATACTACTACTACTACTATTCTCCCCTACCAAGCCGCCTGCATGGGATTCAAAAGTAGGAGCAGAAGAAGAAATATTCCCTGTAGAGTAGGAATTGGTTATACTACTACTACTATTCTCCCCTACCAAGCCGCCTGCGTAAGAAATAGAAACAGAAGAAGTAGAAGAAGAAACATTCCCTGTAGAGTAGGAATTGGTTATACTACTATTACGATTAAGCCCTACCAGGCCGCCTGCATGAGAAGCAAAAGAAGAAGAAGAAGAAGAAACATTCCCTGTAGAGTAGGAATTGGTTATACTACTACTACTATTCTCCCCTACCAAACCACCTGCAATAGAATTATCAGAAGAAAAAGAAGAAATATCCACATTCAATAAGCCAATATTCCTGATATTCGCGCCCAATGTAGCCCCGAAAAGGCCTGCATAAGAGTTGCCAGAGGTAAGATTGATATTGACCATAAGATCGCTTACGGTGAATCCTTTTCCGTCTAAAGTGCCTGTGAAGGGCATATCATCAGCGATACCACAATTGCCATCCACCCCACAGTCCCCAATGGGTTGGAATCCTGTACATGTACCCGTAATGCCTGCGGGGCAGGTATATTCAGCCATAATAGAAGAAGCGTCTATGTCTTTACCCAACTCATAGAATGCATTCAGGTTGCCACTCATAGACTGCAATTGCATTGCATTGCATATAATGTATGGATCATTTTCTGTTCCCATCCCATAATCCTCTCCAGCCATATTGGGGGTAAAATCATCTTCTGCAGCAGCACCTGGTTGATCACATGGAGGAATAATCTCATCATCTATTAGATGGAGAATTAAATCTTTATTGGGTAAATTCTCATACCTGGTATCTGTAGAGGATGTAATATGGGTTAATGTGGACATGATGGGTCCCGATAAAATACCATTATCCGCAAAGGTAAGATTTATGGTTTGGGGCATCTGCCATTCATCAACAGCAAATGTAATAGTGGCAAAGGTTACAGGATTTCCGCTTTCATCAATCCTTAGATTATCTGGTGCATTATTGAGGGTAATTCTAATGGTTACATCATCAGTGGGTTGCTTTGCCAATACGATCATATAGCTATATTGACTATCCGTTCCCTCTGTGAGTTCAATCGTTTCTGGTAGGCTTGCATTATCTTTTTGATAGAGTACCCCTGCCTCATCGTCTCTGAGTTTCAATTCTATGGTTCTATTCAGTGTATCCTTATTATTATAATTAGGATCGCCGCTCGTAACGATATGAGTCAAGCTGCCATTGATCGAACTAGACATTTCGTCATCAGCAAGGGTCAATGTCACCGTTTGGGGGGTATCCCAAGTATCCGTAGTATAGGTAAGGGTGATGGAAGAGCCTGCACCACTTTCATTTTGGCTGCCAGAAACAATACTTAAATTAGAAGGAGAATTAGAGGGAAGAGTGATCTGTATTTCTACATTTGCAGTGGGTTGGGTATTTAAAACAATGGTATATTCATATTCTACATCTGTATCGCCTTCCGTGAGTGTGATCGTATCAGGCAATGGTGAGTTATCTTTTGCATAAGTAATTCCTGGGGTATCCCCATTACCAGGCGGTGGAGTTGGGCCTGGATCGTTTTCATTGCTCTTGCAGAAAGACAGGGATAGAATGGCTGCTATGGCCATTATGCTGTATAAACTATTCATTTTCATATTTTATTCCTCCTTTAAGGGTTGGTATAACTAACCTCTTAAAATATTTAGATATCGTTTATAAATTATAAACAAAAAAGCAAGTATTTTTTCTTACCCTACTACAATAACCAATGCCGTTAGGCTGTACTTTGTACACATATCTTACACTACTTGTTAGACCCCCATGGTAGGGGACCATGATTTCAGGTAGGAGGAAGGTGAGGGAACCGAACCGAACGACTACCTGTAATAAAATTGTCTAATGAAAGATGCAAAATAATGTTAAATTTAATCTACTCATATCTATAGATTAAATTTCCATATCAAATGAGCGGAATTCTATTCCTAGTCCTTTTTGGCGCCAAGGTTCTTCACCCTTAAAAAAAATATATTTTTGATATAGATTTAAAAATAATATAGACGCTACTGCCTTTCTGAATCTTTCGCGCCCAAAAGGAAATAAGAATTTACCAATGTATATTTTCTTTTCTTTTTTATTTCCAAATCCAGCATATACAGTGCCTACTGGTTTCTCTTTACTGCCTCCAGAGGGGCCAGCAATTCCTGTGGTGACCAGCACAATGTCAGAGTTTAGCTTTTTTAATCCATGGACAGCCATCTGAAAAGCACATTCCCGACTCACCGCGCCATACCTTTCTATGATCTCAGGAGATATGCCCATCAAAGACTCTTTGATCTTATCATGATACACCACCATGCCTCCTCTAAAAATTCTTGAAACACCGGGTATATCTGTGATCATTTTCGCTAATAAGCCTCCCGTACAACTTTCTACGGTAGCCATATTTAATTTCTCTTTCTCTAAGTATTGGATGAAACTCTCTAAAGGGTTCTGTAGTATATAGGCGGTAAATTTATCCCTAACCTTGGCTGAAAAAGTATGTAGAAGTTCCTGGTCCTGACTACTTAAAAACAAACGACAGCCGAAATCAAGTGCATGAACGCCTACCTCTATTTCTTTTGGAAACTTCAGAGAAGAGAACACAAGACTCTCTCCCAATCCCCAGATGGGTATAATACTGGTATGCGATTTTTTCAACCCTAGTTTTTCTATTTTTTGAATAGCCTCTGGCCAAATTGATTTCAGTTCCACCGGAAACCCTGGAAGGGCCAGTAAAGGAGGTTTTACAAACCATATACCAGGAGCAATTCCGATACGATTTTTCAGGGGCGTTGCTTTTTCAGGTATCCTGGTTTGACGAAAAACAATTTTAGGATCAAGCTCATTTATCTTTTTGCCTGTTTTCTGATCTTCTTTTTCAAAGATAAGCTTAGCCCTCTTTCGGGCATATTCATCATATATTGGTTTGCAATTTGTAAGCTTGGAAAGAATATCTACAGTAAGATCATCTTGAGTGGGGCCTAACCCCCCCGTTGTGATCACTAAATCGCTATCAGAAATAAGCCTCTTAAGAAGCCGCAATATATTTTCTTCGTCATCTCTTATAACATAAGATTGACGCATCCTGTAACCTCTTTTGAATAATTCAGAAGTAATAAATCTAGTATTTGTATCCAGGGTAAATCCATTCAGGACTTCTGAACCAATGACCACCAGATCGATATTTGGTATGATCATAAAATCGTATATTCTACAATATTTTCTTTAGATGGAATTCCATTGTCAACTAGAATTATTTTAAAAAGCTTGACCCTTTGAAGTATAAACACCATATTGAAAAAGCTCATAGGAAATCAATGGATACTGAAAAGCAAAATCCCAGGTTAGCAAGATATATTTTTTTTTCTAAAATAACTTTTTTTTCTTTTCTAATCCCGATTTTAGGGATCATGCTACTATTGGTCGAGATTTTATTATTGCCTGCCGATCTATCAAAACAAGAATTTCAAGCTATTCATTTAGTAGGGGTCTTTAAAGAATTATTCATTGGACTATCTATTTTGGTCGTTCCTTTCTTATTCATATTTTCTTTTATCTTATTTTTTTTAGTCTTTAAGCATTATGACTTTAAATTAAAGGCCATTCAAGAAAATATTAAGAAATTATTTTTTTTAATTACATCCATTGGATTATCTTTATGTTTAATTCTTTCCTTATTTTTTTAACCTATTTTTCCCTTCAAGCATAAGATGCTTAAATACCATTCTTTTATCTTTAATCCTTTTATTTTAAATTTCTTTATACTTTTGCTTTGGGTATTATTATTTCTTTTAATGGCCCAAGATCGATTCTATTTAAGTGATTTTAGGGTATACTACGGCGCTATAAGAGATGTTTTTGGCTATGGCCAATTGAGTATTATAATCCAGACCTGACCATAGAACCTACAGGATTGGTATACGATAAGTCTTATGGACTTGCTACAGGTTATTATAAATACACTCCTTTTTTTCTTTTATTGATCACTCCTTTGGGCGCCTTGCCATGGCATTATGCATCCATTCTTTATTTTTTAATTCAATCTTTTGTCTGATAAGCTCGCTTTCTATATGCTATACATTATTCAGAAAATATTTCAATATAACAGAAATCAACCTAAAGCCCAATCTGATCATTTTTTTAACTGTCTTGATCACAGGACAGCATCTTTATAGAGATATATATTTAGGAAATGTGAACACTCTTTTACTTTTTCTGGTATTGATCTCGATTCATTATCATCTAAAAAAAAGCGATCTAAAGGCTTCTATGGGATTTTCGCTAAGTATGATCATCAAACCTCATTTTTTAATATTTTTAGGCCTTTTTATTTTACTTAAACGTTATAGAATATTCTATTATACATTATTATTCATAATGATCAGTACCATCGTTCCAACTCTTTTTTGGGGATGGCAAAAGACATGGAGTTTAAACTAGGCTTGGCTAGAAGCCGTTTCAAAGCATGCTTCTTTAGATAATTTATTTCAGAATAGCAATACTATATATCACCAATTAAATTCATATTTTAAATTCTTTAATGCTTCATGGTTCAATTTTTATGCAGTGTTATTGTTTCTAAGCTTCGTTTTTTTAAGTTTTGTTTTATATACCTTTAAGTTCTCATCAGATGATATACATAGAGATATGCATACAAGGTCATTTCTTATTTTAGCATTTCTTTTATTGGCTATAATACCCAATATAACGAATACAGATACAGAACATTTTTTATTCTCGATACCTTTGATACTTTATATACTTCTCTTTTTATTTCAAGGACCGCCTAAATGGATACTATATTTGAGTATATTTTCTTTAATAGGCTATGGGGCTAACTGGTATGATGTATGGGGAAGAGACATTTCTCTTACCTGGAATGATCTGGGCATACTTGGCATTTCAAATATAAGCCTGATCCTGATCGTTATAATCATCTCTCTCCGCAGAAAAAAATTAAAGGCAACTGAATCCCATTGATTCAATTTTTTGCATTCTTTTGATCTTTTTTCGCTAAAAATTCTTTTAAATTAAAATTTCAATTTTCTAGTACATCAAAATTTTTTTCTTGTAATTTTTAGAATTGAAATTCCTAATGGCCAAGAAAGAGGTTAGCTAAAATATGGAAAAAAACAAAAGATCAAAAATTGCTATAATAGGCGCAGGTCAAATTGGAAGCAATTTAGCTCTCATGACAGCCCAAAAGGGTCTGGGAGATGTAATTTTATTTGATATAATAGAATCAATGCCACAGGGGAAGGCATTGGATCTATACCAAACTACTCCGGTACAAGGCTTAAATTCTATCATTAAAGGCACAAATCATTATGAAGATATAGAGGGGTCGGATATAGTTATTATTACGGCAGGGATGCCACGCAAACCAGGCATGAGTAGAGACGATCTTTTGAGCGTAAATGCAAAGATAATGAAGTCTGTGGCTGAAAATATAAAAAAATATGCACCCAATTCCTATGTGATCATCGTTTCTAACCCATTGGATGCGATGGTTTATTTATTTTATAAAATAACCAATTTCCCAAAGAATCGGGTGATGGGAATGGCAGGAGTATTGGATGCCGCTCGTTTTAGAACATTCATTTCTATGGAAACGGGCATAAGCGTGGAAGATATTTTTGCCTTTGTTCTAGGAGGACATGGGGATACAATGGTTCCTTTAGCCCGCTATTCCTATGTAGGCGGCATTCCATTATTGAACTTCCCAGGCATCACACAGGAAAAAATAGATTCCATGATAGAACGTACCCGCAAAGGAGGGGGTGAAATTGTAGCCTTGTTAAAAACAGGTTCTGCATTCTATGCTCCTGCGGCGAGTGCCATCTCAATGGCCGAAAGTATTTTAAGGGATCAAAAGAAAATATTTCCTTCTGCGGTATACTGTGAAGGAGAATACGGTTATCATGAATTATTCATAGGGCTTCCGGCTGTTTTAGGCGCAAATGGAGTAGAAAAGATCATTGAGATAAAACTGGATCCGCAGGAAAAAAGTGAACTGGATAAGAGTGCAGCAGCAGTAGAAATTTTGAAAAATGATTTACAGAGGTTAGGCTATTTATAAATTGATTTTGTCATGAAAGATAAATTTCAATCGTTAAAGGGAAATTTTCTGATATCTAATCTGGCGATCCAGGACTCTAATTTTGTAGAAACCGTTATATTATTGTTAGAGCACAATCATGAAGGGGCCCTGGGGCTTATCTTGAACAGACCATACGAAATAAGCCTTCACGATGCCATAAATGAATTGCCCTCCAAAGCAAAAGATATTCCTCTCTATAAAGGCGGGCCTGTGCATCCAGGTGCATTATTCGTATTGCATACCAGTGGTAATATTTCTACCCATGATCCAGGTATTCAAATCATACCAAATGTTTACCTGGGAGGTAGCAGAAAATTATTGAATATTTTGATCAAAGGAACACTTCCCTTCAAAGTTTTCAATGGCTATACAGGATGGGGCGCAGAACAATTGGAAAATGAAATTGCTCAAAATTCCTGGTTTATGGCAGAAGCTTCTAAAGATTTTATATTTCATAATGATTCTCAATCCGCGTGGAGACAGGCTCTGGACAAAAAAGGAGGAATATACTCTTATTTTGCCAAAACTGTAAAAGACCCTATTTTGAATTAATGAGTTGCATATGGATCTTACTTCAGAAGAAATAAAACGTTATTCCAGACATTTGATCATGCCAGAACTAGGCATGGAAGGACAAAAAAAACTCAAATCTGGTTCTGTTCTAATTGTTGGAGCTGGCGGGCTTGGTTGTCCTCTTGCTATGTACCTATCCGCAGCGGGTATAGGCAAGATCGGGATCGTTGATTTTGATGTAGTCGATTTCTCTAATTTGCAAAGACAAGTGATGTATACCACAGATGACGTAGGGAAGCCTAAGGTAGAGGTCGCCCAAAAAAGAATCCAACAAATGAATCCTAATACAAAAGTATCCGTTTATAATGTTCCTTTTAAATCGAATAATGCCGAAGAGATTGCGGAAGAATATGAAGTTCTCATAGATGGAACAGATAATTTCCCAACCAGATATATGGTAAATGATCTGGCAGTTCAAACTGGAAAAAAGAATGTATTTGGTTCTATATTTAGATTTGACGGCCAATTAACCGTATTTGACGGAAAAAATGGGCCTTGCTATCGTTGTCTTTATCCAGACCCTCCTCCTCCTGGCATGGTACCCTCTTGTGCAGAAGGCGGAGTATTGGGTATTCTACCCGGTATTGTAGGAGTAATGCAGGCAACAGAGACAATTAAGGTGATCACTGGTATAGGGAATCCTATGGTAGGTCATTTGCTCTTATTTGATGCACTTCAAATGAGCTTTCGAAAAGTAAAGATCAAAAAAGATCCTAAATGTCCCGTTTGTTCTGAAAATCCAACTATAAAAGAATTGATCGACTATGAACAATTTTGCGGTGTACAGGTAATTCCACAAGAAAAAGTGGAAAATGAAGAACAAGAGATTACACCCATCGAGTTAAAAGAAAAATTAGATCGTGGCGAAGAAATATATCTTCTAGACGTAAGAAATCCACAAGAATGGGATATATGTTATATTGAAAATTCTACTTTGGTTCCTTTGCCAGAATTAACTTCCAGACTCTCTGAAATTCCACCGGATAAGAATATTGTGTCTATATGCCATACTGGTAAAAGATCAATGGCTGCCATTGAAGTTTTAAAGGATGCAGGCATTGTAAATGTACTTAGTCTAAGAGGGGGTATAGAAGAATGGGCAGCCCAGATTGACCCTCAAATGGCCCGTTATTGATTCTTTAAAGCAGTTCATTGAAAAAAAGAATATTTATTGTAAAGATCATTTCCCCCTGATGAAAAAAGTATTGGTAGCCATGTCTGGTGGAGTAGACTCTGCGGTTTCTGCCTTTTTATTGAAACAGAAGGGCTATCATGTTACAGGAGCAAATATGCGCTTTTGGGAATATCAAAAAGATACCCCCCCCCATAAGACGCAGGAAAAAAATTCAATTTCACCTTCTAAAAAAAGAATAACTTCATGCTGTTCTCCTGAAGATATTTTAGATGCCGAAAAGACCGCAAAAAAGTTGGGGATCCCTTTTTATACTTTGAAAATGGAAAAAGAATTCCATGGCAAAGTGATCTCCTATTTCATTTCAGATTATCAAAAAGGCAGAACACCCAATCCATGTGTCCATTGCAATACTTTCATTAAATTTGGAGAATTTTATTCAAAGGCAGAAATGCTTGGATTTGATCAAATTGCGACAGGGCATTATGCCTCTATAAAAAAATTACCTAATGGAAGATATACCATCTATCCCGCAAAAGATCATTTAAAAGATCAATCCTATTACTTGTATGGAATGTCTCAGCATGCCTTAGAGAAAACCTTTTTTCCTTTGGAGAATATCACGAAGAATGAAGTTAGAGAAATCGCTCAAAAAAATAATATCCAGGTTGCCCAAAAACCAGATTCCCAGGAAATTTGTTTTATCCCTGAGAATAATTATCGTAATTTTTTAAAGCAAAGGAATGTTAATTTTCAAGAGGGATTTATCAGAGATTCTCAGGGACGCATATTGGGTAAACACCAGGGAAAAGAAAATTATACAGTAGGGCAAAGAAAAGGAATCGGAGTCTCAACGGGCAAGCCATTATATGTACTTCAAATATTAGAAAATGGAGATATTATAGTGGGTTCTGCAGATGAATTAGATCAGAGAAATTTTTACTGCGAATATCCTGTCTTCCAGGGATTATCTTCAAATGATCTTGGTACAACGGGAATAGAAGTCTTGGCCCAGGTTAGATATAATTCTAAACCAGTTAAGGCTACGATCGTAAAAGAAGATCTTTCTGATGCAGTAAATAAAATGATCATCAAAGTAAAATTAAAAGAACCCGCATGGCCTATCACCCCAGGACAATCGGTTGTATTTTACGAACCTAAAGAAAAATATATATTAGCGGGCGGTAAGATAAAATGATCTTGAATGATCAATAATAAAATGAATTTCGATAAGCTTTATAAAGAACCTTCCGGATTTTTTCTATAGATTCTATGGTCAATGCGTCTTTGAGGTCTCTTTGAGCTTCACTTAGGCGGAAATCTAAGGCAATATTAGCAGAATTGTATCTGGCTACAGGATCATCCGATGCCAATAGATTGATTATCCTATTGATATGTTCCACATTATATCGATCATACTTTATAAGTATCCTTAAAATGTCAGCTCTTACGGATTCCACTGTTTCTTTTTTTAAGGAATCGATCAAAACCATGGTAGAGGTACCATTATTAGTAAACTTTAAAGCATAAGCAGCACTGCCGCGTATTTTAGGGTATGGGCTTGTTGTTAAAAAGGATTCTAAATATTTCGATGCATTCGAATCTCTGGTATATCCAATGGCACGGATCATATCGCTTTTTATCTTTAATAATTTTTCAAATTTATTTGCTTCTTCCACAGATTTTACTTTATCTGGATAAAGCTTCTTTGCTTCTTCTGCTTCTTTTTTTTGTTCTACTAATTCTTGATCAACTTTTTGGATAGCATTTTGTAATGGCGCAACCGCTTTTTTCAAACCAATTTTTCCTAAACTAACTGCTGACTGGTGGCGTATATCCAGATCATCCACTTCCAGGCTTTTGATCAATATTCTTATACAGCCATAAATTTTTTCAGCGCCGCATTTTTCAATATTTTCTAATTTGGAATGACGAAAACCAAACTCTACTTCTTGAAAAACTCTAGCGACTCTATTGCTTATCTGTGGGAAAGCCCAGCTGCTTTGCCATGCGCCTTGTAAAAAAAATAAAAAAAGAAGAAAAGATAAAAGTTTACTGAATTGAATAGGATATTTGATTTTACTGAACATTGTGTATACATATTAAATCGGACAGCAGGAGTCAAATACTTTAAAATATTTCAATGCAAAAACTTTTATATCTATGAAATAATTCTTTCTTTTTTTCTTAATGTGGACACTCGGAACCATAGATAAGGAGTGTTCACATGAAGAAAAAAGCAAAAAGATATGATGAAGACTTTAAGAAGAGCTCTGTTGAGCTATTCCTTAAGTCTGATAAGAAGCAAAAAGAATTTGCAAGAGAGTTGGGAGTTATTTCAGAAACCACTGGTCTTTCGGTAGAGGAGATTGAAAAAATTAAGAAAAAATAATTGATCAACATATTGCATTTACTTTTTGAGGAGACCTTCATGATCTATTCTGTATACATATTAAGAACATTGAGCGGGATTATGAGAAATCCTTGAAGCGGCTATTTGATGCTCTCTGTTGAAAAATTCGTGAACTATTTTTCTATTTGACATACTTATTTAAGCTTATGTATTTGAGTTTATGCAGAATCTATCTGGCTTGATAGAAACATTTAAACGCAACCTTAAACAATATAAAAGAGCTTCGTATGATGAAGCAAATGTCAGGGTTGATTTTATCGACAAATTTTTTACCCAGCTTGGCTGGGATGTCAGCAATAAAAAAGGCTATTCCGAAGACTACCGCGAAGTGGTTAGGGAAGACAAAGTCATCATACAAGGAAAACCCAAGGCCCCTGATTACTCTTTTCGCATCGGAGGCACCCGTAAATTTTTTGTAGAGGCAAAAAAACCGTCAATTGACATCAAACACGCTGCCTCACCCGCCTTTCAGATCAGACGCTATGCTTACACCGCCAAGCTTCCCTTGTCTATTTTAACCGACTTTGAAGAATTCGCCGTATACGACACCCGCATCAAGCCACATCACAGAGACGATGCCTCTGTGGGGCGGATATTCTACTGCCAATTTACTGATTATGAAAAAGAATGGGAATATCTCAAAGGCACTTTTTCACAAGAAGCCATTTTAACAGGCAGCTTCGACAAATACATCTCTGACAAAAAACGCCAAAAAGGAACCTCAGAAGTTGACAAAGAATTTTTAAAGACCATAGACGAATGGCGGGTAGACTTAGCCAAAACAATCGCCAAAAACAATAAAAACCTGGAAACCTACGACATCAATTATGCCGTTCAGAAAATCATTGACCGCATCATTTTTTTGCGTTTTGCCGAAGACCAGAACATAGAAGAATACGGTAGCTTAAAGAAGTTTCTGGAAGCCAAAAATAAGGTATACCCCCAACTCGATGAGTTTTTTAAAAAAGCAGACGAAAAATATAATTCCAGTCTTTTTAAACCAGAGGAATATATCTCTAAACTGAACATTGAAGACAAAACCCTCCACTCTATTATAAGAGGACTTTATTATCCCAAGTGCCCTTACGAGTTTTCGGTATTGCCCATTGAAATTTTGGGCTCTATCTACGAAAAGTTTTTAGGCAAAACCATCCGCCTCACCGCATCACATCAGGCAAAGGTAGAAGAAAAACCAGAAGTACGCAAGGCAGGCGGCGTATACTATACCCCCCAATATATAGTAGACTACATCGTAGAGAATACACTAGGTGAAAAACTCAAAGGTAGAAAACCTGCTGATTTTGAACAAAAAACAGGGGGTAGGGTAAAAAAGTCACAGGCAGCCAAATCCCTGCCGGCACAGGTGAACGACGTTCCATTTTCAAATATCCTGGCCATTCTCGACCCTGCCTGCGGTTCTGGTTCTTTTTTAGTAAGAGCTTACGACTATCTTTTGAAATGGTATCTTGGGCAGTCTACGCCAAAAAGCAGGTTCTGAATAAAAATATAAAAGACGGTAATATCTATCAAACAGGAGAGAATGCCTACCGTCTTTCCATTAAAATGAAACAAGAAGATTCTGACCCGTCATATCTACGGGGTAGACATCGACCGTCAGGCTGTGGAGGTGACCAAGCTGTCTCTACTTTTAAAGCTCATGGAGGGAGAGAGTGAACAGACCGCAGCGGGTTTTTTGCGTTTTGATCAAGCCCAGCTCTTGCCCGATCTCTCTACCAATATCAAATGCGGTAATTCGTTGATAGGGAGTGATTTCTATAAGGATAAAAATTTGTCACTATTTGGCGCGGAAGATATGCACAAAGTAAATGCCTTTGATTGGGAAGGCCCCGAAGGCTTTCCTGCAATCATGAAGGGGGTAGAGGTGCAGCAAGACTGGAAGACCTACCTTATTACATGGCCCACCTATGGAAGCAGGATCAGCGAAGAGATGGTGAAATACGGAACTCAAGTAAAAGACCCGGTGGTACTATCTTTAGAAAGCAGGCAGATCATCGCGGATGCTTTGTCAGAGAAGATTATCCGGGAGAGGTACAGGGTTTTGGCCTGCAATGTCCTTTCAGATCATGTTCATTGTGTCGTTGTCACAGCCCAGGAGAGTATCTCTGATATCATCCGAAACCTGAAGGGGTATTCCTCCTCTACCCACAACCGTATGCTTCAGCTTTCGGCTGTGGGTAGAGGCCGGCAGGTCAGTCTTTGGGCGAGGGGTTCCAACAAGACGGAACTTTCAACAGAGAAATATGTAAAGAACGCTATTGAGTATGTCTGGAACAATCATCATAAGCATGACGAAGACTCCATCGACAACCGCAAGCTAAAGCATGCGGTTGTCGGTTATGACCAGGCATATCTGCCCGAGAAAATACCGGGAGGGTTTGATGTGGTGATCGGGAATCCGCCTTATGTGAAAAATGAGAATCTTGACAATTTTTTAATCAAATATGCTAAAAAACAATTTAAATGTGCTACTGGTTTCTTTGATATTTTTCAACTATTCATAGAAAAAGGGTTTAATGTCCTTAATTTGAATGGCTATTTGAGTTTTATTATACCAAGTCTTTTTCTAAAGGGAATGAATTATCAAGATTCTAGAAAATTTTTATTTGAACAAGCTAGTATTAAGATCATACGTGATTATGGGGACGGTGTTTTTAAAGAGGTTCAAATGCCAACTTTTATAATTGTAGTTAGCAAAAATAAGAATTACTATCCTTCTATCAAATACTATGTCAAGCAGGGAAATAATCAATTTAAAGAAACAAAGATAAAACAAGTTCACTTCAAAAACCAAGGATATATTTACAGCTATGGTCCTATTAGTTTTAAAGTCAGACGATATAAAAAGCTCAAGGATTTAGTTTCTGTAACTCGTGGTTTAGAAATAGGTAAAAATAAAAAAGTGAGTGAAGGAATACCTATTATCTTTGGGGAAGATATTAAAAGGTACGCTATAAATTCGATTAGCTTCATTGACAAAAATACTTATCAAACTTTTAAAAAAGAGATGAATATTTTTGAAAATTTTAAAATAGTAATACGAGAAACTGGAGATAGAATAACAGCAACTTTCAATAAAACTGGTTTACTAACAAATAGAAGCCTTTATTGTATACGCTCATCTGAAATTAATTTGAGATATTTACTTGGAATAATAAATTCCACTGTACTACAATATTTCTATAAAAGCGAGTTTAAAGCGAATACTGATATTTTCCCTAAAATAAGGATTGGTCAGGTCAAAGAGTTACCAATAAAAGTACTCGATCTCTCCAACCCCGCCCAAAAATCCCAACACGACAAAATGGTCTCTCTCGTGGAACAAATGCTTACCACCCAAAAGAAACTACATGAGACCACCTCGCCCATCCAAAAGAAGCAATATCAACAACAAACCGACATCCTCGACAAGCAGATCGACGGCCTTGTATATGAGCTTTACGAATTGACACCTGAGGAGATTAAGGTTGTGGGGGGGGGTGAGGAAATAAAACTATAATGATTATGCGTGTAAATCTTCCCCCAAAATTACAGGATACTAATTCAGAAGTAAATTATATAGAATGTAACAGAATTGTCATTATTGGCGCAAATGGTTCAGGTAAAACCAGATTCGCTAGTCAACTAAAGGCGCTGAATAAGAACAATTCTTTTTTTATCCCTGCGCAAAGATTATTAGTTATTCCTGAAGCTCTTAGTTTGAAATCCCCAGAAGAAGCAGAAAAAGATTTTTTTTCAGGGAATATTTCGCAAGCTAGCTACGGCAATCGTTCGCCACGGGATCAACATCTTCCACATAAACACTCTATGGATGATTATGAAGATTTATTAAAATTACTTTTTGCCAAAGAAGCAAGCGTTTCTATAAAATATAGGAAAACAAAAATGAATAATCAAACTGATAATAATAAGGTACCTGAGACAAAATTAGATGTCGTTCAACGTATTTGGGGATCTATAATAACTCACAGAAAGTTAGTTTTAGAAGGATTAAAAGTATCACTATCTGAAGGCTATTCTGGATCTGAAATGAGCGATGGTGAACGATACATTTTTTATATTATCGGGCAGGTAGTCTGTCTCAAACCAAACCGAATAATAATTATTGATGAACCTGAAACTCATTTACATCGTGCAATGGTAAAGAATTTGTATGATCAACTAGAAAGCCATCGAGAAGATTGTATGTTCGTGTATTTAACTCATGATATTGATTTCGCATTTACTCGACAAAAAAATGAAAAGATATGGGTAAAGTCTTATTCAGGAGATGGTAGATGGGATTATGAAATATTGAAACCCAAAGAAGATATACCAGAAAGGTTGTATCTGGAGATTTTAGGCTCTCGGAATAAAATTTTATTTATTGAAGGCAACGAAAGCAGTCGGGATTATAAAATCTTCAATCAGGTTTTTTTAGACTATACAGTGAAACCACTGGGCAGTTGTAAAAGAGTGATAGGGGTTGTAAATTCCTTCAATCAAGAAAAAGATTTCCATAATAAAAAAAATGCTTGACGCCTTTTTAAATTATTGCTTAAAGTAATTATGGACATATTTAATCCTACAAAAAAAATAAAGAAATGCAGTAAAGAAGAAGAAATTCAAAGAATATTACAGAAATTTCAAATATTAATAACTATCTCAATTTAGAAAATCAAGTCCCTTATGAAATAAAAAGTAATCGTGTAGTTTTTAAATAATGCCAACTTGGGGAAAAATTCATGAAGAAATTAAGCATCTTATTGGTAACGGTAAGAAACAAGCTTATAACATCGTTAGAGATAAATATTTAAAAGAACTTTATTCTATAAAGTTCTAAAACAAAATATTCATGGAAAAATCAGCAAAATTATGGATCAACTCCAGGGATGTGATCAAAAGTTTTCAGAAATTTCAGGAAGCCTTTTCTGATTTTCAGATCGCCTATGCCATTAAGTCAAATTCTGACAGTCGTATCATAGAACTCTTAATGAGTAAATATTCTTCCTTTGAAATTTCATCTTATCAGGAAATAAAATATTTACTGGAGCTTTCTGTTTCGCCAGAAAAGATCATATTCTCAAATCCGATCAAGGATCCTGATGCAATTGAATTCGCAATTCAAAATGGAGTATCTATATTTTCTTTTGACTCTGAAGAAGAATTGGATAAATTTATGGAATATAAAGATAGGGCCATTCTTCTATTTAGAATTGGTGTGCCTAATGATGGAGCATTTTGGCCATTGAGCAAGAAATTTGGCTGTCCCAGGCGTTTCTGGAGAAATATTTTTAAGAAAATGCAGGACAACAAAATCCCTTTAGGCGGTATTACTTTTCATGTTGGGTCTCAATGTGAATTATTAGAAACATGGGGAATTGCTATGCAAAACACATACGAAGCCATATCCATAAGCCATGAATATCAATTAACTCCGCATATATTAAATATAGGGGGGGGGTTCCCAATAGATATGGGAAGAAAAATACCAGATATCAAAGAAATTGCAGAAGAAATTCAAAAAAACATAAACATCTGGAAACAAAAAGGCATAGAAATTGATCATTTTATCGCCGAGCCAGGTAGATATATAGTTGGGCCAGCAGGAACACTTGCAACCACTGTAATAGGCATAGCCAATAGAGAAGATTCTAAGTGGGTATATCTTAATTCAGGGGTATTTAACGGAATGTTAGAAACAGTGGAAGGAATTCACTATTTAGTTACTTCCAATGGAAGTGGCCCGATGGAAGAAGTTATGCTATGTGGTCCAAGTTGCGATGCATTCGACAAATTATATAAAGTAAAAATTCCCAGCCCTAAAATAGGAGACACTATTTATTTCCATAGTACCGGCGCTTATACCTCTGTATATTCTTCCAGATTCAATGGATTTGATGGACCAGAAGTGATTCTATCTGATTCATCTATCACAGGAAAAATATTGGTTTAATGAATTTAGAAAGTGGATATACATTCCAATAGTTTCTATGACTTTTGGGGATTTTTGCATCTTCTTTAATACAACCACAAAATAAAAGATAGCCGCTTTTGGAGTATCACATCAAGATCAAATTTCCAGAAGGGATGTGATAGATCCCCCCAAAAATTTCTTCCGAGCCCTTATTTTGTGCGATCAAAAATTGATGTAACGCTTTTTTGTATAAGGAAATTTGTTTTTCATATTTTTCAATGAGTACCTCACTAAATATTTCCCAGCTATCCTTTGAAGGCTGCTTATTTGATTTATAATCAATGAAATAGATCCCTTTTGCATAGATTTTTTGTTTTATTTTTGTTTCTACAGGAATCCTGAAAATTAGATCCACATAGCCAGTCGCTATCTTTTTAGGTTCCATGAGCATGGAGAAATGAGTCTCTTTTCCTAATAATATCCCCTTTTGAATCAATTGGTATAGAATACTGTTCTTATAATCATTCAATAGACCATCCGCTAAATGAAAGATAAAATCTTTCCAGGATGATGGTATTAGGTGGATCCTTAAAAGAGATTGATTCATTTCTTCTGTCCAAGAGGGAAATTTCAAGTCCGTCCATTCCAATACTCTATGCATCAAAACCCCTTTTTCTTTTGCCGTTAGTTTCTTCTGATCTGTTTCAACTCCCATAAGAAATAAATTTCTTTCCCATATATTTTCTTCTTTATAATACATATTCTCTTGATCCGAAGGTTTATCCAATGGATCGGATATGGATGCAATAGAAGTGGGGCTTATGAAACGAAAGCTCTCCCATTCTTTATTCATATGGTTAGAAAGTATCTCTGCCTGAGACTTACTTTTTTGCCCTGAATTCAAAAGAATATCTTCTTCTGGTAAATTTATATTTTCATCTAAAGATATTATTGTACTTTCTACATATATGAATAGATCATTCTCTATATTTATTTTCTGAACAGAAGGCGGATCTGGAATTCTATGTATAAAATTAGGATCAAATTTTTGTTCCATAGCCTGTAATATCCATCTCTTATAAGAATAGTAATTGGATTTGTTAGGCGACAAAATTGGCAAATATATCTTATACTTAGCGCGGGTAAGAGCTACATATAATAGTCTAAGCAATTCTTCTAAGGCTTCTTCCTGACGTAAAAGAGATGGTGTTTTGGATTGATCTATGAGGCTATCCGCTATATCTTCTTTCATATAAAAATCAAGGGACCTATTATGGACATTTTCCTGAAAATAAAAAATATTATTCTTTTCTGCTTTTAACAGATCATAATTCAAATCACATAAGAACACAATATCATATTCAAGACCCTTTGATTGATGTATGGTGATGATCTGTACATCACTCTCCAGCGGAATATGTTCTTTTGACAAAGAATTTGGAAAAAGATTTTTATTGCCATCTCCCACCAGATACTGTTCTATTAGTTCTGTAAATTCGGTTAGTACTTGAAATCTTTTTTTGAATAAAGTATTGTTTTCTACATACCGGGCAATAGAAAAAATATTTTGAATAGCAAGATTCAATTCATTACTATTTTTATGTATCTGTATCATTTCATAGACAGGAAAAGAATTTAAAACAAGATGAAATATATCTTCTAAAGTAGAGGAATATATTTCATTATGACATAAATGTAGTTTTTGCAATAAGTGATTTACTTTAGAAGAAAATGGAATTTCATTAAAAATTTCATTCGGATTTTTAAGGTCTATAAATTTAATGTATCTATTTTTTATAAATTCATCTATCTGGGGGTCGCTTAATCCTACTAGAGGAGAACGTAATAGACCTGTAAATGCAATTTGATCATGAGGCCGGATCAATAACTTGAAAATGTGTAATAAAGGAAACAGTGGATAGGCTTCTTTGGTATAGACTTTATTCAATGTAGAATAGGAAATGCCTTTTTTTTGAAATTGGTCGATATATATATCCGCGGTCGTAAAAGACCGGAATAAAACACCAATCTTAGGCTTTTTTTCAGAATTTTCATCCATGATGGCTTTGATCTTTTCACCTAGCCATATAGCTTCCATTTTTCTGGAAGAATAAGAGCTCTGCTTAACTTTCCCAGGCTCACCTTCTGAATATTCAGGTTTACAAATAAAAGAAAAACAGACTCCTGCCTCTATATTTGTTCGTGCATTTTTAAATTTCATAGAGGATCCGGGAGATGGATACAAAGGCTGATAATGATTAAAATATTTTGAGATGAATATATCTTCATGAGCATCTATTTGCCCCTTCCCTATAGACCCATTATCTCCTCCAGAAAACAGCCAATTGATAAAAGCCAGAATATTTGGATGACTTCTCATATTAACAAATAGAGAAGCTAATTTTTCAGAAGGCATCTTTTTCTCTTCTGTAGAGTAAAGCCTGGGATTTCCACCTCTGAATCCATAAATTGCCTGGTTTCTATCTCCCACTCTTATAAAATTTACGCCTAAAGATGATAGTATCTCAAAAATATTCGCCTGTAGTTCGTCTGTATCCTGATATTCATCCACAAATAAATACTTTAGCTCTTTTTTTAATATAAGGTTAAAGTCTGGTATTTCTCTCATTTTTAATAGTATGTCCTGATAATCCAGAAAATTATATTGGGCTTTATATTTCCAGAATTGATCTCTTGTATAAAGGGATACCTTATACCAAAGAAACCTTAGGTATTCATTGAAAAGTATTTTAGGATCTAGAATAATATGTTTCTTTAGGTAATTGCTTTCTAAATATTTTTTTTCCTCTATTCCTAATTTTGCAATATCAACTGAATTTATTTTCTTATTTAAAAACATTTTAGTATATAACTTAATGCATCTAAATATCTCTTCAGCCTCCATGCCAAAGTTATGATCTGCCTCTATATAATTAGCGCTTCCTCTTTTACTAGTAGAAGACACATGAGAGCATAATTCAATTATATCTTCCCATGTTTTTTTTCCAGATAAAATATCTTTTGTATTCAGAGAATCAGCCAATTCATTTAAGAAATCCCCAAATTTTACTTCCTCTTTCGTAGAGGGTTCTTTATACATTTTTTGTAGACGCAGAAAATTTTTAACGTGTTCCTGGATGATGATCTTACTGACCTGTGTAAATTTCTCTTTTGTGGTGATCAGAAATTGATCTGGAGATACATCTTTTATGAGGTGAATATTTCTATGGATGCTTTTAAGCTTATCTATTATATATTCAGAGTTACCCTTTGTATGCCAAAGTAATTCCTGTAAAATATGATGAATCTCTTTTTCTTCCTTTGAAGAATTATGGTCTTTTGTGGCGACTTCTAGCCTATATATGGAGTCTAAAAAAACTTCGGCTAAAATTTTTTTTGAATTCAGATCATCTAATATCTTAAATTGAGAGTCTAAATTCAGATCCAAAGAATATTTGCGTATCCAATAGGTGCAGAAATGATGAATTGTTCCAATCAATGTAAAATGAAGTCCCTTATTGATCTGAGAATATCTTTCCATTACTTGGGGGTTTAGCCCAGGTGAATTCAATTTTTTGTGAATGTGTTCCTGTAATTTAAAGCGTAATTCTTCTGCCGCCTTATTCGTATAGGTAATGGCTACAAATTCTTTAAAGTTACTTATATGACCTTTTTCAATTAAATCTATGATTTTTCTTACGATCATTGTACTCTTACCCGTACCCGCACCCGCGCTAATAAAGAAATGCCCTTGCGTATTAATAACTTTGTCTCTTTGAGATTGATCTTTTAATGGAATATCTTTTTTAGCCATACCAGATGATTTACTCTAATGTTAACCATTAGAATACAATGAATGACTCCTTAATGTTATGTATTCTGTCAAATGATATATGTACTTTATAGATAGGATGGAATGCATCTCATCAAATAGCGGCTGGATCGTGATTTTTTGTTGCTTATATTGATTTTATTTTTTTATACAATCGTTTCAGAAAAGTAGAATTCTCTTTTTGATCTATTTTTATTTCAACCAGACAACTTTTCTTTTGATCAGAATATTGGATTATTTTGAGAAATATATTTTTTAATTCTTTTAAAGAGGATACTGCATGGTATGCAATGTCAAATGATGCAGATATGTGCTGAAATTTGACCTGCTGGGGAACAATAAAAAAATCCTCGAAAATATTTTTATAACTTTTTAATTTACTTACAGAAAGCATCGAAAATATACCCCCCCCCCTATCATTCAAGAGTATGATCAATAACGGGTATTCTGCCTTTTTAAGGAGGTATAGAGAGTTCAGATCATGCATCAATGCCAGGTCACCTATCAATAAAAGCACTGGTTTTTTGATGGAGTAAGAATATCCTAAGGCAGAAGCAATATTGCCATCGATTCCACTGGCGCCTCTATTTGCCATTATTTGATGGGATGTTTTGGTAAAATCGTTTATTAACCTTATACTCATGCTATTTGCACCAAATAGACCAAATTTTTGGCTTCGTTTATGGATCAAATGGGTAACAGCAGAAAATGAATTTATTTTATTCTTATTTGATTTTGAAATTTCATTTCTGATAACTTCTTTGATTTTAGCCTCTTTTTGCATAGCCCATCTAAGTAATTGAATAGGGGCTTTATACTGGATCTGATATAGTTTTTTTTCCAGTTCATTGCAAAAAGCAGAAATATCAGTAAGAATTTGAAGACTCACATTATGAGTAACATCACTTCTGATATTTTTATCCATTACTTTTATATAATGAAGATTATTATTTTTCTCCAAAAAAGAAAACATATCTTTAGAAATGATCCTATCCCCAAAAAAAATAACTGTATCGACCAGTATGGGCGATTTTTTTATCATTGAATCCAGATGGCTTATAGAATATTCATGATCTTTCATTCCGGAAAGCGCATCTGAATGAACAGGCCATTTCATTTTAGAAGCAATTTTTCTGATCGCGGGAGTATCTTTTTGCTGGTCTATATTTCCCACAATAATGAATCCTGCTGTACTGTTACTTATATATTCTGCCACTGTATTGATGGATGCATCATTCGGAATAAAAGAAGGAAATATTTTTCTTGTATAAGGCTCTTCGTTTAAAAGCCATCTACCAGGCAGAATATCCTTGTGACTCTCTAATAAGGTATTATATTCGTCCAGGAAAGGTTCTCTGAACATGCAGTTAATATGAACGGGAGCCTTATGATATTTTGCCCTGCCTATTGCATCATCTATGGTAGTCAATATATATTCCAGTGGCAGTGCTTCCATAGGGTCCTGGGGACATGGTAGGTCAGCAAAGAAACAGCAGTATTTGTGAAATATTTTTAATTGATCGATAGTTTGATTAGAGGATGCTTCTCTTAATTCAGGCGGCCTATCTCCTGACAAGATCACTAAAGGGATATTGGAATAAAATGATTCAATCACTGCCGGAAAATAATTTGCAAGCGCCGTTCCCGATGTACAGATCAAGGCGGTAAGGTTTTTTACATGATTTTTTGAATATCCAACTGCATAATACGCAGCAGCCCTTTCATCTATAAAGGCCTTGCATATTGCCTTTTTAGACATTGCCCCTGCTGCCACCAGAGGGGCAGATCTATGCCCAGGAGAAATACAAAAAAGATTCACTTGATTCCGAACTAATTCTTCAATGATCAATTGAGACCATACCAAATTCATATTTTTATTGATTTTTTTCATCTATGAAATATTATTTGGTCCAGAATGAATAAATACATTGAAAATGATCAGAGATAAGAATATTTTTTATCCATAGATAGCATTGCTTCGAATACTTCATAAGGTTGAATTTCAGCTAAACATTTAGGAGGTGAATATCCCTTGGGGCATTCTGGTTTCATACAGGGAGAACAAGAAAGATTTTTATTCAGCACCACTTTATTTGGATTAAGAGTAAGAGTCTCTTCTTTTCTTGCCATCCCTATAAAAGTAACCAAAGGAATATGAACCAATGAAGTAAGATGGGCAATACCAGAATCATTTGCAACGACACCACTGCTATTTTGGATCAAATACATTAATTCATTCAGATTTGTATTTCCTGTCAGATTGATCAATATACTCCTGGCATCATTAAATATTCCTGAGGTGATCTTAATGGATATTTCTCTTTCTATGTCACTTCCTGCCAAGATAATTTTTAAATCGGGTCTTTTCGAGTAGATCATATTGATCAGATTAATTATATATTCTGTTGGATATCTTTTGGAAGAGGCAGTGCTTCCGGGACATATAAGCCAATAACGTTTTTTTGTGATCTTATTCTGATGAAAAATTTTTTGTAATTTACTTTCCTCTTTTTTGTATAATTTAAATGACCATTTTTTTTTAACCGACTCCGACCAATAGTCTTCTGCTATTTTGTTTTTAGAAAAAAAATGAGTGAGCAACCGTATATAACTCAATGACCTGTGTTCCATAGGACTATATTTAGGCATCTCCTTTTGGTTTGGATGCTTCAATAGAAAAAAACGACCATCTGTTTTATGTCCAAATCTAAAAGTTACTCTGCTTCTCCATAGAAGTAATGCAGACCTAAAAGAAGGAGATAGGGTAAATCCTAAAGCATACTCTTCTTTTTTAAGGGAATCTATTATTGTAGCAGAAGGATATTTACTCTTTAAGGTGATCACTTTACTAAAAATTTTATCAGGTACCAGGGAAGATATCCAGGAACTTCCTAAAAGATGAAGTTCTTTTCTCTGAAATAATACAGAAAGGGTATGATAAAAAGGAAACGCCATAGAATGATCCCCTACCCAATTAGGAGCATGCACCAGAATTGGTTTTTTATTGTTATTAATGGATATCAATTTTATAAGGCATTAAAAAATAGACTTTATCCTCTTTCAATTTTTCGGATCGGCTCCAAAGATTGATCATTTTTTTCGCAAAATAAGGCAGCACTAAGCTTGAATTTAAAGGGAAATCCAATAAACCAACAAATTTTTTTGGGTATAGTTCAAAGCTAAGATAATTTCTATCTAAATCTAGTTTTTGGATCAATATTTCTATGGCTAACATTATACCACCATTCTGATCTATCATCCCTTTTCTGAAGGCAGCTTTGCCTGTATATACACGGCCGTCTGCATTTTCAAGTATCTCTTCTTTATTAAGATCTTTACGGCTTCTGCTTATTCTTTGTATGAAAAGATCATAAAAATCATTCAAATGCTCTTCAAGAAGCATTTTCTCTGCTGGAGTAAATTCATCTTTCTCTGAAAAAATAGATGCCTTTTCACCTGTTTTATAAATTGTCTTTTCAATGCCTAATTTTTTATACAAGCCTCCCAGGGCAAATTTACCTCCAAATACGCCAATGGATCCGGTAATTGAATTCCTATTCGCTATTATATTATCCGCACCCACTGCAATGTAATATCCTCCGGAAGCTGCAATATCACTAAATGAAATAATAACACTTTTTTTCTCTTTAAGCAGATTGATCTCTTTCCAAATAATGTCAGAGGCAAGAGAAGACCCCCCCCCTGAATTTATACGAATGATCACTCCTTTTATTTTTCCATCTTCTCGTATACTTTCCAAAATTTTTTGAATGGAATCAGAAGCCACTGAACTAGTTTGGAATATACCTGATTCAGTGGATTCACCTGATACAATATCTCCTTCTAATACGACAATGGCAATTTTAGATTCCTGGCCCCATGTATTTCTGTAAAATTTTGTCTTCTTATAATCCATAATAGATTTGTTCCATCCAAAAGGAGAAATACCTACTTTGATGACTCTTTTTTTTATATCCTCTAAATATTCAACCCGATCTATAAGGCCTTTTTCTAAGGCTTCTTGCGCTGTAAAAAGGCCCTTTTGAATAATCTCATCATATTCTTCTCTTTTGACCTTATTTCTGCGGCTGAATAAAACAGATTCTTTTATCTCAGAACTTATGTCTGCTAAAATAGATAAAACTTGTTCTTCCTCAAATTTAGTGGGCTCACTACGTTTAAATGTATCTGGAGCACTTTTATATTTTCCGACTTGAATAAAATCAGCCTTAATGCCTACCTTATCCAATAGATCTTTAACGAAATATAATTCAGCAGAAAGACCATTGATAGTAAGGCTCCCGGCAAAAGGCATGGATATGTAATCTGCTGCGCTTGCTATGTAATATTCTTTATTCCCTGCATTTTCTAAAAAAGAAATAAGGGGTTTACCCGATCCCTGCCTGAAATAGATCAATGCTTCTTTGAGTTCTTCTGCCTGCCCCCATCCTCCTTTAAACTTTCTGCCAGTGATTAAAATACCTTTTATCTGAGAATCATTCATGGCCCTACGGATCAAATTCAATAACTCAAAAAAAGAAATATGATCATCAAAAAGGAAAATACCATCTTCTTTTTTTTCCTGGAACATAATATCTAAGGTTATTTCGAGGAAATACCTCACTGCTTCTATTTTAGTTTTGAACCTCTCTTGCCCCACTAAAATACCTACATTATAAAAATTACCTCTACGGCTTGTTTTTCCCTCTATGCCATCAGCCACTTCTGGAAGAATATCTCCCTGAAAAGAAAGTTGTGCATAATTTTGAGAAAATTTTAAACCCATGAATAAATTTCTCTCATGATCAACACCTCCATATAGAGTTACGCCATCTGTAGGCAAGAGTCCAAAAATATATCTTGGATTTACCGTTCTAATAGACTCTCCTGCTACCCATGTGCCTTCTACAGAGATAGTAAGGCTCTCATAGTAATCTCTGCTTGACTTGGGTAAAAAGTATAGAGGTCTTAGACTTAAAGATGCATCCCATCTATGTTGTAAGTTGACTATATTGGTTGAAGAGGAGTTCAAGTTCCGGCCAACCGTACCAATGGAAATATAACGAGTGGGTCTGGTGATCAATCCGATGTCCAGGCTTCTGTATCCATCCAGTTCTTTGTCAGGAGAGTCAAACCAATTGACTGCAAATCCAAGAGATAAGAAACGAGTACTTCCTAGTCCAGTGCCTATGGTATATTTTCGAATGTTTCCATTGGATGGTGCAAATCGCCATTGAGTAGAAAAGGCCAGTCCAAAAAGATTAAGCAATAGAGTATGATCCTGTATATTTGCGGTGAAGTTGTGGCCATAGAAATAGCCTGCCTGTAAAGGATGTATGCTTAAACCAGCTGGATTTAAAAGCAAGGCGGTAGAATCATCCGAAGTTGAGATACTATCAATTGGAATACTGGGACGCTGTAAAAATCTTTCTAATTGAACTTTTTCTTGTGAAAAAGCAGAAAGATGAATGAGCCAAAAAAGTAATATAGCTAAATTTATTTTTAAGCGCATATTGGCAATTTAAGATTACTTTTCATATTGTCATCCATTTTTAATTGTAAAGGGAAAAGCGCAGAAGCCAACTAAAAATTTTCCAATTTCTCGTTGCAAAAATAATTTCAATAAAATAATAAAATAGTTTACAAAATATTCAAATAGCATAAAATTGTTATTGGATTTTGATAAATATCAAAAGGGGACGAATTGGCTTCGACTGTCATGATCCAATGGTTAGAAAAGCATGTGAAGCGCCCTCTTCTAAAAAGGGAAGTCTATAATAAACGACGACAACTTAAATTACGCTTTGGCTGCATAATTTGCCAAGCGCTGTTATATCTGTTTCTCTCTAGGCGGATATAATGGCTAACTTTTATAGAGAGTGGGTTTTATATGGCAAGGGTATAAAACCGAGACATTCTTGCTAAGGAAGTCCTTACTTTGTTTGTAGAGATGGTCTTCTCTAAAATAAAATACAAACTAAACATGTAGAAAGCTTTCGATTGCATGACAGGACGCGGGTTCAAATCCCGCCGTCTCCGAAATTATTATGTCACATTATATTTTTGTTTCAACAAAAAATTTATTCTACTTTTTCTAATTCTTTTTTCTAATAGAATTAGTTAAGAGATAAAATTCCAGAGGAAAATTTTTAAGTAAAAAAATAATTTGCAGTGGGCACAAGTAATCTCCCCAAAAGGCTAGCAATTTGTTATACTTTATCTTATAATTAGAATAGCATTCCACTTTTCTTCTCATTTACGGGTGCAGATCTTTTTTATTTTTTTAGTCTTCTCCTGTATTGCTACCCATTTCACCCTACGGGCACAGGTCTTTTTGTGTAAAAAGAATAGCTATTTTTCTTTCTTTTTTCACATGGAAGTTCACAGACTTCGTCTGCACAAGCGGCTGGACGGGTTACATCCTGTAACCTACAAAACACGGATGTTTTGTAGGGGCAAGCGACCTGATAGGATGTCAGGTGCTTGGGGTAAGGTCAGGCAGCCATGTAAAACATCCATGTTTTACATGTAAAAAAAAGAAAGAAACAAAGACCTGTGCCGTAGGGTGAAAAAAACCCGCTACTTTGCCATAGAAGTTAGGCTGGGTGGTTACATCCTGTAACCCAATCCCCAGCCTTGCAAAACATCCATGTTTTGCATCCATGGCAAAGACGCTCCATTTCGCAGGCATCCTTGCCTGCGTTCCCAACCGTTCGTCTTACTCAAGAGTAAATTAGGAAGAAGAAAAAACAGAAAATAGAATGGTGTTCCATTTTTCTATGCCCTCTGGGTGAAAAGAAATGCTAAGCTGGCAGTGCAACTGCCAGTGCAGTGCCCTTTGGGTGAACAAGGGGTGAATCAGGATCATCCTCTCTTGCCAAGCCACTATTCCTAGGCTTGTCTTTGATCAAAATACAGACTACGGAATCTCTATAAACTCTACAGGAAGGTCTTTGGCGTAATCGAGAATTAGGATGGCATTGGAACCTTGCAAGCATGCAGCACAAGGACCCACGGGATATAATATTTCTTTTGGTGCGACTTTTGTCATAATGTATAATTTATTATTCCACTCGTAAATGGCGGCAAGGATGTCATAAGCAGAAGCGAAACCACAACCACTGATTTCGCATCCATCAATAGTAGGGCCCTTTAGAGTCAGAATACTCTTTTTTGAAAAATCTATACGATATCTTTCGGGTATCCTGTTACGATAACCCAGAAGTTCTTGCATTTCCGAGAGAGAACGGATCAAAAGCCCGGCCTTAAAATTATTACTAAGCAGTTCTCTATGAAATTCAAAATTGATCCATATTGGTTTAGAAAGATGCTTACTTTTATTTGCCTTTATATAGAAGTCAATAAAAACTTCATTTGCATGCGCCTTATCTTCATTCAAGAGACAGGGAGGGGGGCCATATTCTTCCCTTCCCTCTTGCCAGGAAGTAGTTAAGGCATTCCATTCCTTACTCATGGTGAATATATTTGGCAAAAAATCTTTCCATTCGGAATCATCTTGTTTTGTGAGCCTCGTTTGAATACCTTTCTTAGGTAAACAGGCACTTGGATATAGGCCACCATCCGCATTTAAATAACTGAATTTGAATCTGAACGTATATTCCGCTTCTGTTACATTAAAGGTTACCTCATCCACCGTTTTGTTGTTTATGTCCAACCTTAGTTTATGCTCACCTACTGAAAGTTCAGGTAGCATATCCCCTTGACGAATATCAATTTTTCGCCTATCCAGATAAAGATCTATGCCTTGCATATCCAAATCCGTTTTACTTAATTGAAATGAAATATCTTCTCCTTTTGAAAAAGAACTGCCATTTGCAGGGGATTTAATGCCCGCTTCCCTTTGAGTTTTATTGGTCTCATTGGGGGTATTGGCTTCATCAGTGCAACCAAGCCATAAAAGAGCAAGAGGCATCAAAAATATGATCAACCACTTTTGGAATGTAAATTTTTTACTATTGTTCATAAAGACTATCCTCCTAAACTCTGTTGCTTTTTGTTTATTTGATATTAGAGTAAGACAAAAGCCCTATTTTTAATAAGCCTTTTATTTATGTGCTATTAGAGTAAGACAAAAGCCTTATTAATTTTAGGGCTAGCCTGTCTTTTCCAAGTCAATGATTATTATTTGATATTCTGTCAACAAAAAAAACCTGCTACTTTGCTACCCATTTCACCCTACGGGCACAGGTCTTTTTGTGTAAAAAGAATAGCTATTTTTCTTTCTTTTTTCACATGGAAGTTCACAGACTTCGTCTGCACAAGCGGCTGGACGGGTTACATCCTGTAACCTACAAAACACGGATGTTTTGTAGGGGCAAGCGACCTGATAGGATGTCAGGTGCTTGGGGTAAGGTCAGGCAGCCTTGCAAAACATCCATGTTTTGCATCCATGGCAAAGACGCTCCATTTCGCAGGCATCCTTGCCTGCGTTCCCAACCGTTCGTCTTACTCAAGAGTAAATTAGGAAGAAGAAAAAACAGAAAATAGAATGGTGTTCCATTTTTCTATGCCCTCTGGGTGAAAAGAAATGCTAAACTGGCAGTATAACCGCCAGTGCAGTGCCCTTGGGTGAAAAGAAATGCTAAGCTAGTAGTGCAACTGCTAGCGCAGTGCCCTTGGGTGAAAAGAAATGCTAAGCTGGCAGTACAACTGCCAGCGCAGTGCCCTTGGGTGAAAAGAAATGCTAAGCTAGCAGTGCAACTGCCAGCGCAGTGCCCTTTTGGTGAAAAGAAATGCTAAGCTAGCAGTGCAACTGCCAGCGCAGTGCCCTTTTGGTGAAAAGAAATGCTAAGCTGGCAGTGCAACTGCTAGTGCAGTGCCATTTGGGTGAACAAGGGGGGGATATTTGATCCATCATAGATGAATTGAATGGATTTATTTTAATTAAATTCTGTTTCTTTTGAAAGATCATTATTCGACGATCTTCACTACTTTTTGAAGATCATCACCTGCACGATCTGGATTTTGAATGGTGATCATAAAATCACCCAGAGCAAAATAAGGATTTGCCTTTACCGTATAAACCCTTTCGCCAAAGGGAACTATCAATGCACTACATAGTCTAGGATAACTATATCCTTTTACTGCTAATTTCAGACTTGTTTTGCTTATTATAGACTCATATCGGATTTCTTCGCAATTTATATCAGATTTAGAAGTATTGCCTTTCAATCGAATATCAAAACTTGTTTCAGAAGAGGAAACTTCTCTGGGAACATCCACTTCTTCAATATAGATATTCTTAATGCTATATTGAGTCTCAGACTCAGGAGACTCAGAGCATGAAGAAGAAACAAAAATTAAAGAAGAAAAAATGATCCACTTAATCATAATCAATGTAGGCAATTCTAAGACCCAGGTTGACTTTATTGTAGACCCTGATTTCTGTAGAACGACACCCCACAAAAAAAGGCCGACTAGAAAAAAATGGGCTGCATAGCCTCACTGATAAATACCGGTTACTACGGCGCCATACATAAATCTTATATTTACCTGTTTTTCTTGTCGTGAACTCTACCATTCTCCAGTTATTGTTCGTTATGTTATTTGGAGCATATACATCATCATGGCTATTCCGGTAGTCATGATCTATATATTCATTATTAGGACCATGAACTTTTAAATCTAAATCCATACATAATTTAGCTGTGCTACTGTCACATTTATTTACATCATTGAGCCATGATATGACGACCCTGATTTTTTTGTTGTTTCTATAAACATTATATTAATGCTAAGCTGGCAGTGCAACTGCCAGCGCAGTGCCCTTGGGTGAAAAGAAATGCTAAGCTGGCAGTGCAACTGCTAGTGCAGTGCCATTTGGGTGAACAAGGGGGGGATATTTGATCCATCATAGATGAATTGAATGGATTTCTTTCAATTAAATTCTGTTTCTTTTGAAAGATCATTATTCGACGATCTTCACTACTTTTTGAAGATCATCACCTTGATAATCTGGATTTTGAATAGTGATCAAAAAGTCACCCAAAGCAAAATGAGGATTTGCCTTTACCGTATAAATCCTTTCACCAAAAGGGACTACTTGATCATTGCAAGCAGTAGAAATAGAACCATCGTCTAGCCGAAAGGGCGGCGGAGCAACTCTTTCCACGGATAAATTTAGACTGGTTTCCGTCACTGTAGCATTGTATTGAATTTTTGAGCAATTTATATCAGATTTAGAAGTATTGCCTTTCAATCGAATATCAAAACTTGTTTCAGAAGAGGAAACCTGTTCAGGGGCAATGATCTCTTCAATGAAGACAGGAAGACCTTTATCTGATCTAGATGTTTGATCATCTACAATTTCCGAGCATAGAATACTATTAAAGGTAAAATAAAATAAAAAAATATTTTTAGTAAAAATGGTCATTGTTTTAAAAACCAGATTCTTTAATCATAATCAATGTAGGCAATTCTAAGACCCAGGTTGACTTTACTGTAATGCTTCTTATGCCCCCAACAAATCCACAGAAAGCATCTTTTCGTCTTTGTATGCCAGTTACTACGGCGCCATACATAGACCTTATATTTACCTGTTTTTCTTGTCGTGAACTCTACCATTCTCCAGTTATTGTTCGTTATGTTATTTGGAGCATATTCATCATCATGGCTATTCCGGTAGTCATGATCTATATATTCATTATTAGGACCATGAACTTTTAAATCTATATCCATACATAATTTAGCTGTGCTACTGTCACATTTATTTACATCATTGAGCCATGATATGACGACCCTGACTTTTTTGTTGTTTCTATAAACATTATATTCATGAATCAATTTCCAGCCGCCTGTTACCAGAAAATTATTATTATAGTTCGACCAGTAACGATAATTTCCATCCTCATTCCATTGAATGGCACCTACACCATCGGCACTAGTCCCGCTTTGAATGTCTTTGGCGGACATAGCAAGCATACTGGCCTTGATCAAATGAGGTTGCTTTTTGAGTAGAGTATATCTTGATGTAACAGAGGCAGCCATACCGGCCGCCAGAGGAGTGGAATAGCTAGTACCGCTAAGAAGATGATTATTCCAAGATGTGACTTCACTTGCATTAACGGAAGCAGGAAATCGGAGAGAAACACCAGGGGCTACGATCTCAGGTTTGATCGCATTTGTTTCTGGATCAACTGTACGGGAAAAAGTACCCATCCTATCTGTTCTATCATCATAAGCACCAACCGTGATAACATTGTGCGCCTTTCCAGGGGAAGTAACTTGACAGTGTCCCTCAGGAATATTACAATTATTACCAGCACTCTTAAATATAGCTATCCGATCTCTCCAAACATACCTATCGGATAAGGAGTCTTGCGGTAACCAGCTAGTAGTATTAGCAGCACCCCCTTCATACCCGGGATCCGTCCAAGAATAGTTGATGATATGTATCCGATCTTTTAAACTGCGAGAGAATAGATAACTCTTAGTAGAACAATATAAAGTAATATGAGGAGCAGTAACTACTAGAGATTGAGCAACTTGTGTAGCATGATCACTAGTAGGGCGATCCTCCCAATACCTTCCTGTTGATGCAACATCTGGAATATATCCTGGAATCCAGGTCCCAAAATTATATGTGTTTGGGTCAAAGCAGTTATTATCCGCCTCAGACATATAGACATTGACTCCCGAACCTGTTTGTCTGGCAGAATCATGTTCGACATGATGGGCCTGGTCCATTTTTGTCTCTGTATAGGCAGAATCCAAGTCATTGTCTGCTTCTGATTGCACATCTATTGTCTGTACGATATTTTCATATTGAGCTATGGTTTCTATCTCTGCCTTGCTCAATTCAACTTTAACGAATCCAATGGATTCTGCTACACCAGAGGAACGACCCATTATATCTATATTCGTCATCTCTGTGAGTTCATCAATATCTTCTCTATAAGCCTCAATTTTTTTCTTTTTCATTTGATTTATCTGAGAAAGGACTTTTTGGTTCATGATCTCTACTTGTTCCTCTAAAGTAGAAACCAGCTCTAGATCAGATACCGTCTCTTCATCACTTGAAGCCAGTTGAACATTTTTGATATTGCCCTGGTCCACCTCGAAACCAGCGGAAAAGGCGGAAAGATCATTTTCATTAACCAGCGGATCCCTGCATAGAACCGAAACGGGTATCATCTCTTGATCTGACATCTCATTTAATTTGTTTTGCAGAGCTTCTGCAATAACAGAGCTTTCTTTCATAGAAAATTCTTGTGGAAAACTTATGTTTAATGTAGCATTCCTCATTCGTGTGCCGTAATAATCTTCTTGCGGTTCTTCTCTGCTGCTTACGCCTGCATGCTTAAAGACAACATAACGCACTCCGCTTCCAAATCAATGATCTGTCTTTTGACACTCCATCCATAAGATGTGCCAAAGTACTTGCCAGATTCCAGATTAGAAGAGTTTTTTCCCTGATAAAAAAAACCATTTCCCTTTTCCTTGGTTACCCTCCACCCTTCTACTCCGTTTAGACCATTTGAATTTTTTACCAGATTATAATCAGGTTCTGCATGCTCGACTTTATTCTCTTGTATCAGAATTGCTTCATCTTCATTGACATCATCAGGAGGCAAAGATACAAAAGATTCGCTTAATAGCCGACTACTTTTATCAATCAATGTAATGTCAGCTTTGCTATCTGAGTAATTCCCCAAAGTATCCCCACTCTGTATACATGCAGAAAAGGTGATAGTCAAACCTAATACTGCGACAAAAAATAAATTTTTAAATGAAAATCTTCCATAATTTAAACTTAATCTCATAAGTATATCCTCCTAATATATCTTCTACTTTTTAGTCAGCCTTTTATTTATGTGCTATTAGAGTAAGACAAAAGCCTTATTTTTAATAAGTCTTTTATTTATTTGATATTAGAGTAAGACAAAAGCCCTATTTTTAATAAGCCTTTTATTTATTTGCTATTAGAGTAAGACAAAAGCCTTATTAATTTTAGGGCTAGCCTGTCTTTTCCAAGTCAATGATTATTATTTGATATTCTGTCAACAAAAAAATTTAAAAAAATTTCCTACATCTTCAATAAATACATATGATGGTTAATAAAAAAATAAAAAATCCCCTGTGTCGCATTCTGTTTTCGTTCTAACCCAGTTACCTTAATGCAAAAAAGAATTGATCTGGTGCCAATTGGTGAGGATTTTTTTCCAGAAAATCAATGGTTTTGCCTGTTTTATGACTCTTTGTCTGTTATACGTCAATCCCTTCAGAGATGACCTGAACACGTGCAGAACTTTGTCTTTCATGATATAGGGATCCTGTTTTACTTTCTAAGATTTTCTTTTTAAGATAGTCCCACTGAAGGTCTGTAAAATGATCGACTCCCAGGTGGATCGATGCGGCTCTTGCATATACTGTACAATCTAAAACCTCATTCCTGTCTCTTACTTTTTTGTACTCATAGCGATAAAAACCATGCCTGTCTTTGGATTTGATCAATGTCTCTACCGTAAGCTGCTTATAATATTCCTGTGTGTATTGAACAGGAAAGGACATATAACCAGCCATATTCTTGTCCTCTGATCGCAAAAAACTAAATAACTGGCCCTTGATCTTATTTACATTCAGATGGTTGTTACGCACTAAGTCCCTACTTCTTGCTCTTATGAGATCATAGTCTTTGATGTATTCTTCATCTGCGGTCAATAGTTTGGGTTGCCATGACTTTACAGAGGGTAGTCACGACGTCCTGCGTCATAATATCCTGTTACTATATTCCTTAATCTATTCCAGTATGTCTTTATATGCGTAATGATCATTATAGTTTGGGTTCTATCTGAATGGTTTCTATGTCACCTGACGGATTGCGCATTTTAGACCAGTACATCATTTCCTTTTTTATTTCTGGTAAATCTGCTCTGCTTACGGACCTGCTACTGGTTCCGGTGTTTATCGTATAGGATTTTACTCCGCTGGCTAGAGCCAGATAGGCTTCTTTGAATGTATTGTAGAATTCGTCTATTTCTTCTCTGGTGAATGACACAGAGAGAGGTTAGTAAGAGAATAGAATGCTGTAAATAAAAATTTCATTAAGAAATACTAAACTAGCAGTGCAACTGCTAGTGCAGTGCCCTTGGGTGAACAAATAAGAATGCTAACATTAGCTAAGAAGCAGCATTAAGAAATGAAAAGAAATGCTAAGCTAGCAGTGCAACTGCTAGCGCAGTGCCCTTGGGTGAAAAGAAATGCTAAGCTAGCAGTGCAACTGCCAGTGCAGTGTCCTTTGGGTGAACAAGGGGTGAATCAGGATCATCCTCTCTTGCCAAGCCACTATTTTTAGGCTTGTCTTTGATCAAAATACGGGCTACGGAATCTCTATGAACTCTAAGGGAAGGTCTTTGGCGTAATCCAGAATTAGGATGGCATTGGAACCTTGCAAGCATGCAGTACAAGGACCCACGGGATATAATATTTCTTTTGGTGCGACTTTTGTCATAATGTATAATTTATTATTCCACTCGTAAATGGCGGCAAGGATGTCATAAGCAGAAGCGAAACCACAACCACTGATTTCGCATCCATCAATAGTAGGGCCCTTTAGAGTCAAAATACTCTTTTTTGAAAAATCTATACGATATCTTTCGGGTATCCTGTTACGATAACCCAGAAGTTCTTGCATTTCTGAAAGAGAACGGATCAAAAGCCCGGCCTTAAAATTATTATAACGCGATATTCTACGATATTCAAAATTGATCCATATTGACTTAGAAAGATGCTTACTTTTATTTGCCTTTATATAGAAGTCAATAAAAACTTCATTTGCATGCGCCTTATCTTCATTCAAGAGACAGGGAGGGGGGCCATATTCTTCCCTTCCCTCTTGCCAGGAAGTAGTTAAGGCATTCCATTCCTTACTCATGGTGAATATATTTGGCAAAAAATCTTTCCATTCGGAATCATCTTGTTTTGTGAGCCTCGTTTGAATACCTTTCTTAGGTAAACAGGCACTTGGATATAGGCCACCATCCGCATTTAAATAACTGAATTTGAATCTGAACGTATATTCCGCTTCTGTTACATTAAAGGTTACCTCATCCACCGTTTTGTTGTTTATGTCCAACCTTAGTTTATGCTCACCTACTGAAAGTTCAGGTAGCATATCCCCTTGATGAATATCAATTTTTCGTCTATCCAGATAAAGATCTATGCCTTGCATATCCAAATCCGTTTTACTTAATTGAAATGAAATATCTTCTCCTTTTGAAAAAGAACTACCATTTGCAGGGGATTTAATGCCCGCTTCCCTTTGAGGAACCACATCATATTCGTCTGAATTGTTATCAGCAATATTGGAGTTGTCTGTGCAACTAAACCCTAAAAAATAAGGTAGTAACAGAAAGGTAAACAGAATATTTCGTATCATCTTCTTTATTAAAATCATCCTCTCTTGCCAAGCCACTATTTTTAGGCTTGTCTTTGATCAAAATACGGGCTACGGAATCTCTATAAACTCTACAGGAAGGTCTTTGGCGTAATCAAGAATTAGGCTTCTACTGAAGCCTGTCAAAATTGCAAAACAAGGGCCTTCAGGATATACGATTTCATTTGTTACGGCCTTCGTCATAACGTACAATTTATTATTCCATTCGTAAATGGCAGTAAGGTTGTCATAAATAGAAGTTAGATGACAACCTCCTGACTCGGGTACGACACGAAAATAACTTAGAGTCAGAATACTCTTTTTTGAGAAATCTATGCGATAGCTTCTGGGTATACTGTCCCTAATACCCAGAATTTCTCGCATTTCTGAAATAGAGCGGATCAAAAGCCCGGCTCTACGACCAAGTGAACTCCTGTTAGATTCAAAATTGATCCTTATTGGTTTAGAAAGATGCTTGCTTCTGTTTGCCTTTATATAGAAGTCAATAAAAACTTCATTTGCATGCACCTTATCCCTATTCAAGAGACAGGGAGGGGGGCCATATTCTCCCCTTCCCTCTTGCCAGGAAGCAGTCAGGGCATTCCATTCCTTGCTCATGGTGAATATATTGGGTAAAAAATCTTTCCATTCGGAATCATCTTGTTTTGTGAGCCTCGTTTGAATACCTTTCTTAGGTAAACAGGCACTTGGATATAGGTAACCATCCCCCTTTAAAGAACTGAATTTGAACCTGAACATATATTCCATTGATTCATCAGGCAATTTCTTTACAGTAAAAATCACCTCATCCACCGTTTTGTTGCTTATGTCCAACCTTAGTTTATGCTCACCTACTGAAAGTTCAGGTAGCATATCCCCTTGATGAATATCAATTTTTCGCCTATCCAGATAAAGATCTATGCCTTGCATATCCAAATCCGTTTTACTTAATTGAAATGAAATATCTTCTCCTTTTGAAAAAGAACTGCCATTTGCAGGGGATTTAATGCCCGCTTCCCTTTGAGTTTTATTCGTCTCATTGGGGGTATTGGCTTCATCAGTGCAACCAAGCCATAAAAGAGCAAGAGGCACCAAAAATACGATCAACCACTTTTGGGGCATAAATTCTTTACTGTTGTTCATAAAAACTATCCTCCTGAACTCTGTTGCTTTTTATTTATTTGCTATTAGAGTAAGACAAAAGCCTTATTAATTTTAGGGCTAGCCTGTCTTTTCCAAGTCAATGATTATTATTTGATATTCTGTCAACAAAAAAATTTAAAAAAAGTAAAAAAAATTAAAAAAAATTTCCTACACCTTCAATAAATACATATGATGGTTAATAAAAAAATAAAAAATCCCTGTGTCGCATTCTGTTTTCGTTCTAACCCAGTTACCTTAATGCAAAAAAGAATTGATCTGGTGCCAATTGGTGAGGATTTTTTTCCAGAAAATCAATGGTTTTGCCTGTTTTATGACTCTTTGTCTGTTATACGTCAATCCCTTCAGAGATGACCTGAACACGTGCAGAACTTTGTCTTTCATGATATAGGGATCCTGTTTTACTTTCTAAGATTTTCTTTTTAAGATAGTCCCACTGAAGGTCTGTAAAATAATCGACTCCCAGGTGGATCGATGCGGCTCTTGCATATACTGTACAATCTAAAACCTCATTCCTGTCTCTTACTTTTTTGTACTCATAGCGATAGAAACCATGCCTGTCTTTGGATTTGATCAATGTCTCTGCTGTAAGCTGCTTATAATATTCCTGTGTGTATTGAACAGGAAAGGACATATAACCAGCCATATTCTTGTCCTCTGATCGCAAAAAACTAAATAACTGGCCCTTGATCTTATTTACATTCAGATGGTTGTTACGCACTAAGTCCCTGCTTCTTGCTCTTATGAGATCATAGTCTTTTATGTATTCTTCATCTGCGGTCAATAGTTTTGGTTGCCATGATTTTACAGAGGGTAGTCACGACGCCCTGCGTCATAATATCCTGTTACTATATTCCTTAATCTATTCCAGTATGTCTTTATTTTATGTGCAATGATCATTATAGTTTGGGTTCTATCTGAATGGCTTCTATGTCACCTGACGGATTGCGCATTTTAGACCAGTACATCATTTCCTTTTTTATTTCTGGAAGATCCGCTCTGTTTACGGATCTGCTACTGGTTCCTGTGTTTATGGTATAGGATTTTACTCCGCTGGCTAAGGCCAGATAGGCTTCTTTGAATGTATTGTAGAATTCGTCTATTTCTTCTCTGGTGAATGACACAGAGAGAGGTTAGTAAGAGAAAGAAATGCTAAGCTAGCAGTGCAACTGCTAGCGCAGTGCCCTTGGGTGAAAAGAAATGCTAAGCTAGCAGTGCAACTGCCAGCGCAGTGCCCTTGGGTGAAAAGAAATGCTAAGCTAGCAGTGCAACTGCCAGCGCAGTGCCCTTGGGTGAAAAGAAATGCTAAGCTAGCAGTGCAACTGCCAGCGCAGTGCCCTCTGGGTGAAAAGAAATGCTAAGCTGGCAGTATAACCGCCAGTGCAGTGCCCTTTGGGTGAACAAGGGGTGATCAGGATCATCCTCTCTTGCCAAGCCACTATTTTTAGGCTTGTCTTTGATCAAAATACAATGGTAGGCTTTTCCAGAGAAATACAGACTACGGAATCTCTATAAACTCTACAGGAAGGTCTTTGGCGTAATCAAGAATGAGGATGGTATGGAAGCCTTCGAGCATTGCAAAACAAAAGCCTACGCCATATAATACTTCTTCTTTTACGGCCTTTGTCATAACGTATAGTTTATTATTCCATTCGTAAATAGCAGCAAGGTTGTCATAGATAGAAACTATATTACAACCCGAGAACGCGGATGTGGCGGCAAGACGCACACCATTTAGAATCAGAATGCTCTTTTTTGAGAAATCTATGCGATAGCTTCTGGGTATACTGTCCCTAATACCCAGAATTTCTCGCATTTCTGAAATAGAACGGATCAAAAGCCTGGTTCTAAGACGAAGCGATGCTCTGTCATATTCAAAATTGATTCGTATTGGTTTAGAAAGATGCTTGTTTCTGTTTGCCTTTATATGGAAATCAATAAAGACTTCATTTGCATGCGCCTTATCCCTATTCAAGAGACAGGGAGGGTGCCTATATTTTTTCCATCCCTCTTGCCAGGAAGCAGTTAAGGCATTCCATTCCTTGCTCATGGTGAATATATTGGGTAAAAAGTCTTTCCATTCGGAATCATCTTGCTTTGTGAGCCTCGTTTGAATACCTTCTCTAGGTAAGCAGGCACTTGGAAACAGATGATAGTTTAGATTATCGAATGGCCTTCTTAAGTAACTGAATTTGAATTTGAACGTATATTCCATTGATTCATCAGGCAATTTCTTTACAGTAAAATTCACCTCATCTAACGTTTTGTTGTTTATGGCCAACCTTAGTTTATGCTCACCTGGTGAAACTTCAGGTAACATCTCACCATGCCTAACATCTACCTTTTTATCATCTAAATAAACATTCAACCCTCGAATATCCCTGTCATCTTTTTTCTGCAATTTAAAGACGATATTCTCTCCCTTTGCAAAGGAACTACCGTCGGGAGGAGAGGTGACCTGTATGGTCTCATGAACCGGAGGAGCCAGATTAATTGGACTTTCCGTAGATTTAGCTGAGTCAGCGCTACAACCAAGCCTCAAAAGAGTGAACGGCATCAAAAATATGATCAACCACTTTTGGGGCATAAATTTTTTACTATTGTTCATAAAAACTATCCTCCTGAACTCTGTTGCTTTTTGTTTATTTGATATTAGAGTAAGACAAAAGCCTTATTAATTTTAGGGCTAGCTTGTCTAATCCAAGTCAATGATTATTATTTGATATTCTGTCAACAAAAAAATTTAAAAAAACTTCCTACACCTTCAATAAATACATATGATGGTTAATAAAAAAATAAAAAATCCCTGTGTCGCATTCTGTTTTCGTTCTAACCCAGTTATACCTTAATGCAAAAAAGAATTGATCTGGTGCCAATTGGTGAGGATTTTTTTCCAGAAAATCAATGGTTTTGCCTGTTTTATGACTCTTTGTCTGTTATACGTCAATCCCTTCAGAGATGACCTGAACACGTGCAGAACTTTGTCTTTTATGATATAGGGATCCTGTTTTACTTTCTAAGATTTTCTTTTTAAGATAGTCCCACTGAAGGTCTGTAAAATGATCGACTCCCAGGTGGATCGATGCGGCTCTTGCATATACTGTACAATCTAAAACCTCATTCCTGTCTCTTACTTTTTTGTACTCATAGCGATAAAAACCATGCCTGTCTTTGGATTTGATCAATGTCTCTACCGTAAGCTGCTTATAATATTCCTGTGTGTATTGAACAGGAAAGGACATATAACCAGCCATATTCTTGTCCTCTGATCGCAAAAAACTAAATAACTGGCCCTTGATCTTATTTACATTCAGATGGTTGTTACGCACTAAGTCCCTACTTCTTGCTCTTATGAGATCATAGTCTTTGATGTATTCTTCATCTGCGGTCAATAGTTTGGGTTGCCATGACTTTACAGAGGGTATGTCACGGCGTCCTGCGTCATAATATCCTGTTACTATATTCCTTAATCTATTCCAGTATGTCTTTATATGCGTAATGATCATTATAGTTTGGGTTCTATCTGAATGGTTTCTATGTCACCTGACGGATTGCGCATTTTAGACCAGTACATCATTTCCTTTTTTATTTCTGGTAAATCTGCTCTGCTTACGGACCTGCTACTGGTTCCTGTGTTTATCGTATAGGATTTTACTCCGCTGGCTAGAGCCAGATAGGCTTCTTTGAATGTATTGTAGAATTCGTCTATTTCTTCTCTGGTGAATGACACAGAGAGAGGTTAGTAAGAGAATAGAATGCTAAGCTAGCAGTGCAACTGCTAGCGCAGTGCCCTTGGGTGAAAAGAAATGCTAAGCTAGCAGTGCAACTGCTAGCGCAGTGCCCTTGGGTGAAAAGAAATGCTAAGCTGGCAGTACAACTGCTAGCGCAGTGCCCTTGGGTGAAAAGAAATGCTAAGCTAGCAGTATAACTGCCAGCGCAGTGCCCTTGGGTGAAAAGAAATGCTAAGCTAGCAGTGCAACTGCCAGCGCAGTGCCCTTGGGTGAAAAGAAATGCTAAGCTAGCAGTGCAACTGCCAGCGCAGTGCCCTTTAGGTGAACAAGAAGTAAGTTTATTACTTTCTAAATCGTAAAGATCATGTAATTTCAGGAAGGGTTATTATTAATTCAAGCCCAAAAGATTCTTGACATGATAATAAAAAATGACGAGAAGGAATGGGATCAAGTAAAATTAAATGCAATAAAAGATGAAAATAAACAATTAAAGTTATTTGAAGAAATGCAAAGGGAAATTAAAATTGTAAAAAAATTGCCATATAAGTTTAGTTATCGTTTTATTGATGATGCAAATAAAGAAGTACACTCATGATAGAAGATTGAGAAATAGGCCAATTATACTGGAATTGTAAAAAAGAAATGCGAAATGATAATGAATAAATACTATTTTATTATTGAGGTAAAAGGCAATAATAATATTCATAGTCGCAAGACTGACCCAAAATGAGACATGTAATACCAAAGTGCCTTTAAGTATTTTGAAGTATTAGAAATAGAGACGAAAGTCTTTTACCTCGGACTGTTAGGGAATTTAAGAGCTTTAGAAAACGGATAGAAATCTGGATGTATTATCGCAGAAAATTACTCTTGTCAATATTGGAAAAAACTAGAAAAAAAAATTTGGGAAAATTAAATTTTCAGAAGGTACTTTTTTTAATTTGCCAAATTCAAGAAAAACCACTTTTTGATTTTATCCCCTATAAGTATGGCTGTTTTTCATTCCAAGCAAATAAAGACATGACCTTACTTAGTGATTTTTACCATTTATTAGAAAATGAAAAGAATAAATGGGTCCTTAAAAAAACGAATATAAATTATTTTGATCAATTAAAAGCAAAAGATCAAAGTATTATTTTAAAAATATTTAAAGAAGAAAATATTCATAGTACATCCTATCTTATTTCCAGGGTTTATCAATCTTACCCCTATATGGCCATCAACATTAAGAGAAATCTAGATGCAGAAGAAAAAAAATTGGTTGATGATGCAAAAATGAAGATCGATTCGAAAAGTGAAGAGACTTTGTTTTCTATAGGCTATGAAAATCGAAGCATCGATGAATATCTAAACCTATTAATAGAAAACAATATTTCATTACTATGTGATGTTAGAAGAAACCCTGTGAGCATGAAATATGGGTTTTCAAAAAAAACACTTGAAGGATACTGTAATGATCTCAATAAAGAATATATTCATATTCCTGAACTTGGTATTGATCGTCAGTTGAGAAATAACCTGGTTAACAAAAAAAGTTATGAAGAGTTATTTTCAAGGTATAAAAAAAATGTTTTAAAAAAAAAGGATAAATTTGATTTAATTCATACTACGTTTAAAGAGAATAAAAGAATCGCTCTTACCTGTTTTGAGAATGACCATCATTTTTGCCATCGCTCCACGTTATCAAATGCCATGGAATCATATTATGGCCTGAAAGTGGAGCATTTATGAAAGAAAAAGTATTTGTATTGGTAAAAACTTATCCTACTTTATCTACAAAATATTTTGAATTGGTATGTACTGCCGGAATTAATGAAAAAGGAGAATGGAGAAGAATTTATCCTATTCCCTTTAGACAATTAAATGAAATAGAGAAATATAAGAAATACCAGTGGATTGAAGTAGATATCAAAAAAGATAACTCCGATAATAGACCTGAAAGTTTTAAGTTACTGAGTGACTCTAAAATTGAAATTCTTTCAAAAATTGGAACAGATAAAGATAAAAGCTGGAGAAGTAGAAAGGAAATAATTTTTGCCAATAAAAAAAATATTTTTGTATATTTGATAGGAGGTGAATATGAAAGCTATTTGGAATGATGAAATAATTGCCGAATCGGAGAATACTGTGGTTGTGGAAGGCAATCATTATTTCCCTAACGAATCGGTTAATAAGAAATACCTGGTCGAGAGTAATAAAAATTCTTTTTGCCCGTGGAAAGGAACCGCTAATTACTTCTCTTTAAAAGTCAATGGTAAGATTAATGATGACTCCGCTTGGTATTACCCGGATCCTAAACCCGCTGCTGCTGAAATTAAAGGATATATTGCTTTTTGGCGTGGCGTAAAAATCGAGAAATCGTAGAGAATGCATAGTGATATAGCATAAAAAAGAAGGATGAGTAGGACATAAAGTAGTATATAGAAAGGGAAATTATATTCTAGCAGGGTCTGTTGTTCCAGCCTTTTTAAATCCTTCTCTACGCAATATGCATGAATCACAGTCACCGCATGGTTTACTCTCCTGGGGATCGTAACATGACCATGTATATTGATAAGGAACCCCCATAGAAATTCCCGCCTGGATAATCTCGGCTTTGCTCATATTAACTAATGGAGTATGAATTTTAATTCTTTTGCCTTCTACTCCCATTTTAGTGCCTACATTGACTGTTTTTTCAAATTGATCAATGAATTCGGCCCTGCAATCAGGATAGCCTGAATAATCCAGGGCATTCACACCGATGAATATATTCTGGCATTTTCTTGCCTCTGCCACAGAGAAAGCAAGGGAAAGAAATATTAAATTGCGTCCAGGAACATAGGTGATCGGGATATGCTCTTCTTTGTCCAGATCAGATCCTCCTTTGGGAACGCTTTTCTCATCCGTAAGGGCAGAACCTCCTATTCTTCTTAAATTCAATCGTAAAATAATATGCTCTATGGGGCCTATCTGTTCCACCAATTTTTCAGCATATTGTAACTCTAAAGAATGCCTTTGCCCATATTCAATGGATAAAAGAATAGGATCATAAAATTCTTTTTTAGCCCAATATACACATGTAGTAGAATCTACTCCTCCTGAAAATAATACAATAGCTTTTTCTTTTTTCCCGGATCGTAGTTTGGGATTCTGCCTTTCTTTATCCATATTCTATAGAACAGATAAAATACAACACTGATTAATTTTAACCAGGGTAGGTACATCTGGAGAAGGGGGTCTCTTTTACGGTAACGTAAGCCAAAGAAGGTAACTTTTTATGAATTTTTTCATACAGATACTTTGATATATTCTCAACCGTAGGATTCTCCAGTCCTGGAATGGCATTCAAAAGTTTATGGTCGATTATGCGAATGATGGGATTCACATGAGATTTTATTTCTGCAAAATCCATCAGCCAGCCTTTTTCGTTGGTTTCTCCTTTCAGTACGACAGTCAGCCAGTAGGTATGCCCATGTATATTTTTGCATTTATGATCAGTAGGAACATAGGGTAAAAAATGCCCTGAATCAAATCTAAAATCCACTTCAATTTTCATGATCTCTTTTAATGATGCAGTAGAATCAGCGATTAAACCCCTCTTGCATGGGCAGGATATATGTACTTATGCATTTGCATCCCCAATCTAAAAGCAACGGAGCTATATTTGATAAATTCCCCTATTTCTTTAAGGGAAATATTTTCAAATACTGGTTGTAAAATAGGCGGTTTATTTAATATAGAATGGACATTATGTTGAATGCATATCTCTTCAGCCCATTTTAAATCCATTCCCGAAGAAACCACTATTTTCAGATCATCCGATGGTTTGATAGAATAGAGATTTTGATGATCATTCTTTTCTACTTCTCCTGATCCAGGGGCCTTGATGTCCATTACAATATGCACAAATTCAGGTACCTCTGAAATGCTTTTTGCGCCCGATGTTTCTAAAAGAATCTTATATTTTCTTTCATATAAAAATTGAAAAAACAAGAATACATTTTGCTGTAGAAGAGGTTCTCCGCCTGTTATTTCCACTAGATGAGAGGGAAATTTTTTGATCTGATCAAAAATTTCATGAAATGTATTCTTTGTACCTTCATAAAAAGAATAAGAGGTATCGCACCAATTGCATCTTAAATGACATCCTGTTAGTCGAATAAAAATGCATGGATAGCCGCTAAAACTTGCTTCCCCCTGTATACTATAGAATATCTCATTAACAACTAGAGTAGGGTCTTTACTGGCAGTCTTTTCGATATGATTTTGATTTTTAGATGTATTTATTATTTCATTGATCATGATTCAATTTATGTCAATCCCTGCCATTTTGCAAATGTAATTAAATTCTTCCTGGATGACTGGCTGTATAGAAAGGCGCATTCCTTTTTGGATCAATATCATTTCATCTAATGCAGGATTTTTTTTAATATCCTCTAAACGAACTATTTGGGGGAATGCTTCTCTGAATTTTATTTCCACACATACCCATGTGGGGTCATCTCTATTTGAATCCTTGTCATAATAATGACTCTTTGGATTAAATTGTTCCGGATCTGTAGTGGCTTCTTTAGACACGGTGGCAATCCCAGCGACCCCAGGGATTTTTGTACTGGAATGATAGAATAGCACATAGTCTTTTAACCTCATATCGTCTTTCATTATGTTTCTGGCCTGGTAATTCCGTATACCATCCCACAAGGTTTTTTTTTCTTTTTGAAGATCATGAATGGAATAAACACTGGGTTCTGATTTCATTAACCAATGACCTCTGGGCTCTTTTCTTACCTCTGCTAATTTTTCATGAATGATTCCCATATATTAAAATTATTTCTTTTACTTATAATGTTTTAATTTGATTTATAATTAGAAACGCAAGTATTATTTTATTTTTATATAAATAAGTTAAGAATGAAAATAACTCAAATAAAATAAACGGAGTGAATTAAGACGAAACGAATTTAATGCTTTGGGCTAATTTATGGATACCCGCTCTTTTAAGAGGAAGCCCATACAGGTCTTTTTCTTCCAATTCCTTAAAATTTCCTTCTGATATTTTTAATGAAGTGTATGTTGGAGCGAAGTCTTTATCCAGGGTGAATAGAGAGGCTTTGTTGTAGGGGCATACCATTTGACAAATATCACATCCAAATATCCATTTACCAAAATTCAGACTTTTTGGTATATTTTGATCCTTTTTGGATTCAATCGTCCAATAAGAGATACATCGATTTGAATCCACGATCCCATTTTCTAAAATAGCGTTTGTGGGACAGGAGTCCATACATTTAGTACAATCGGCACACCAATGCAACATATCGTTTTTGTTCTTCTTTTTAAAAATAGTGAATGAGGTTTTTGGGATGGATGTATTATGTTGCCTTTCTTTCTTTAGTATGCTTCTGCTCCATTTCCTTTCCAATAAAACCGTGCTGATCAAAAAATAACTACCCATAGAAGGATGGATCAACATTCCATTCCGGCCAATGAATCCCATACCGGCCAGTCTGGCATAATATCTTTCTGGCATGGGCGCGGAATCTATTATGATCCGATAGAGACCATAAGGCTTGACTATTCTTTGGAGTTTCTTTTTGAGTATATTATGATAATCTTTTCCCCAGGCATAGCGGGCAATTTTATGCTTAGACTTTTTTAGGATGATCTCTGTATTTTGATTTTTATAGGGATGTATACAGATCATCATGCTCCCTGGTTTACCAGGGTACGGCCATAGTTTTTTTATATTAAATTTCACAGATGTTTTTTCTAAATATTTCATATCCGCATGCCAAAAATTACGAATATACTTTAGATAAAAGCGCCTAAAAGAAGAATCCGGGTTTTTAAATTTTAAAAAAACCACTTTCGCAAATCCTGTTCCCAATACATCCTGTTTTATTTTAGAGAGGGTCAGGTAGGGATATTTTTTATCCATGTATCACATTAAAATGGCTTGACTCTCTCTGTAAATTAAATATATAGATTATAAATATCTGTTATGCCAAAAAAATTCATGGATCCAGATACTCATGATCAATTATAATAATCAAAAAAAGAAAATCACATCTCTTTTTATCTTAATTTTAATGGGAGTTACGGTTCCTGGAATGTTCCTATTCGTTGCCTTGCATATAGGATTATTCTCAAAAGTCTCTATTGCTGAAAGGCAAAGAGAAAAAATAGATATAGTATTTCTGGAGCACCAGGGAGATTATAATAAAGTAGGTAAAAGAATATCTAAGGTAAAAGAAGTACTAGCAAAACAAAACATAGAGTGCAAACCCGTTGCTTTGTTCTATGATCCTCCCCAAAAAGTATATGGCAACCCTCCTGAAATACCTAAAAAATTTTTAAAAAGTGGGGGGGGGTGTATATTTCCTAAAGGCGCATCTTTACCCGACGCTGATTTCAAATATACAAGTCTTACTAGAAATAAGGTCATCGAAGTCAGTATGGAAGCTCATCCTGCAATTGCTACCAGGAAAACAATGATGTCTCTAAATGAATATATGCAAGAAAATCATTTGTATTTTGATTCTCCTATTCTGGCTATTTTTGATGGGCTTACTACTAGAGTTAGTATCATTAAGAAAAAAATTTAAGTGATGTCATATACAAAAATTAATCTGATTTCTCAAATTCCAAAGAATTTAAAAGAAGCCGCTTTCTATGTAGAAAGTAAAATAAAAAAAGCCGGTTTTGAAGCCTATCTTGTGGGAGGCTGTGTAAGAGACCTTCTGCTAAAAAAAAAATTTCAGACCTGGATTTCACTACAAATGCCACTCCCCAAAAAATCTTAAAACTTTTCTCAAAAACATTTCCTTCTGGAATTGAATATGGAACTATATTAGTATTATATGGAAAAATTTCCATAGAAGTAACAACCTACAGAACAGACATAAAATATGAAGATGGAAGAAGACCCCAAAAGGTTATTTTTGGAGAGTCTCTTGAAGAAGATGTTATGCGCAGAGATTTCACTATAAATGGAATGGCCTATGATCTGAGTAAACAAATACTCATTGATCATGTTGAAGGCATGCGGGATATTGAAAATAAGTTGGTTCAAACTATTGGCAACCCCAAGAGTCGATTTATGGAGGATGGCCTACGTCCTATCAGAGGATGCAGATTCGCAGCGACATTGGAATTTCAATTATCTGAAAATACAAAAACGGCCATGCAAGAGGCTCTACATGTAATTCAAAAAATTGCAATGGAAAGATTTTACGATGAATGGCACAAGACTCTAACAAGCCCTTATAAGCATATTTTCTGGTCTCTTCTGCATGAAACCAGGATCACTTCTTTATTTTTAAATCATTTTGAATTTTTAGCATCGGCAGAAAAATATTCTATGTTATTGCAACTCTTGAAACATATGGCAATACAAAATATGGGAATGTACCTGGCCTGTTTTTTTTATTGTGAAACAAATATGAATGCTTCTTATCCCTTAAAAAAAAAGATAGAATCCATAGGCAGAAAATTCAAATTTCCCTCAAAAGATATAAAAAATTGTTTATCTTATCTAACGTCTCCTTTTTTATGTTTTAAAAAAAGAAATAATCTATCCATTATCAAAGATCATCAGATCAAATTAGCCGCTTCAAAAATTTCAATATCCGAATTAAAATATCACATTCACTTTCTGGCAAGTATCATGAGCTTTGAAAATACAAATTATTCTACAGAGAAAATAAATCAATTTTTCAACGACAGATGGCGAAAAATAAGGCTACGAAAAGAACCCGTGTATTTGAAAGAAATGAATTTGAATGGAACCTATCTGGTCAAATTGGGATACGCTCCTGTAGAAATTGGTAAAGAATTAAACAGATTGCATAAGATTATCATTCGTTTCGCTTTGTTGAACAAAAAAAAATATCTACAGAAATTCGCCCTAAAGCATAAAAAGGCATAAAAAATTTAGGCAAATGTATCCAACTTGTGGTGTCCCTCATGAAGAATGCCATTCTGATCTTTTTCTTCTTTTATGTCTTTTTTATCTTCATCAAGAAGTTTTTTCTGCTGATTCTTTTTATTGTCTTTTGAATTCATTGTGCCTTCTTCTCTTCTTTTTTTATCATCCACTATATGGCTTGAATTTGCGTCTTCAAGCTGGTTCACCTGCCGACCTGATTTTATATGCTGTTCCACTAGTTTCTGGTCCATTGCTCTATGTTCTGCTTCGATGCGGGATATACGGCTCCCTTCATGGCTTGAAACTTTAAGAACAGAATTTATATTTACTTGTAAATCAAGCGGTCTTACTGGCACAATTTACCTCTCATTCAAAGATCTTTCTCTCCAATTTTTCTTTATTTTTTCTTCTCTATAAGGTACAATTTTAATATTGCCTTTCTTTTCAATTAATGTTACATTCGTATATTCATCTTTAGCAGTGAAAGTAGCATGATTAACTTGTATCGTTACGCCCGGATAGAGAGTCTTTTCTATATGCACTGCCCCTGATGTGGATTGATCCGAAACATGATCCTCTAATTCTTCTTTTTCTTGAGATATTTCATCTAATCTTTGTTTGAATTTATCTTTTTGATCCAAAGAACGCACCAATAGCTCTTCTTTTTCAGAAGATAAGCCTTCTTTATTAAATTTCTTTTGCGTTTGAAGGGTTTTAATGCTCAGTTCTATTTGACTTATTTCTTCTAGAATGTGTGCTTCACTTTTTTCAAGTTCTCTTTGCTGGTTCAATACTTTTGGATTAAGGCCAACAACTATCTTGGTTACAGGAGAAGCATGGGCCCCAAGTTGTTTGACCCGGACCTCTTGACCCGCTATAACCTCCCCCCCTACGATCTGGCCTCTTTTACCCTGACAGATAACTTTCTCAACAGCTTGTACTTTAGAATACACAATAGCCTCTTCTATAACAATATTCTTTTCTGCCTTAACCGTTACATTTTGAATGAATTTAGCAAGTACATCACCATTCGTAGACTCAATGGAAGCCTCATTTCTCCCTTGTACACCGCCGCGAATGATAACATCTCCTTCTGCCTCTAATTGAGCCTTTTGAACATTGCCCCCAATCTGTATATTACCAATCGCTTTTATAGAGCTATTATCCTGTACAGAACCTCTTACAATAACAGAACCCAGGAAAGATATATTCCCCGTATGTAACCCTACATCTCCCGTAACCGTATATACATTTTCAACATTAATTTTTTCTCCAACAAAAGTTATTTGTCCATTTTGTTGGGCAATTAATTTTGTTTGATCATCAGATAGGATCGTACCCTTGCCCAGTTTCAAATCTATTTTATCACCATCCTTAGAGGGTAACACTTTACTAAATACAGTTGTACCATTTATTCCTTTTTCAGGAGGCTTTATTTCAGCAATTATTTGCCCTTGCACCACATTTTCAGGAAGTTCTCTTTCTAAAAAATTAACTCTACCTTGGGAGTCCTCTTTAAATTCCAGATTTTTCTTGATCTTTACTTTATAATCAATATAACCATCTTTACCATCTTGAGGAATTTTTCCCTCGGCGGCCACAATTTGACTTCCATATTTATCTTCATCCAAAGCCTCTTGGATAGATTCCTTCCTGATCCCAAAAATGACACCATTTTTTTCAAGAGTTAAAATAATTTCGTTTACCTCTAAATGACAACCGCCTGGACGAGGAGGCCGAATATTTATAATTGCCTGCATGTGGTCCTCGGATACTTCCATGGCTAAAGTAGAATCTGCATTTGGTTTGGGATCCCAGCGGCCAATTTTAATGGGACGCCCCTCTTTTTGCTTAACCGTTTTTTCTACCAGTTTTTGATCAAACTCTGTAATTCCTGAGTATTTAATTTTATCCAATACAGAGTGAATGTCAATTGGAATTCCAGAACCCTTAGGAGGCATGATCGTTAAAAAAATACCTTTTCGATACATTCTTAATCTTGCTTTACCGTCTTTGTTTAGATCACTCTCATCCTTTAAAATACTTTTATCTTCTTCTTTATTCAGGTTTACATTCCAATCTTCTATATCAGAAAAATTTGCATCATGCCCTTGATCTATTTTGGAAATTAATATTCTATAGGGGAATCTTCCAAAGCCCAGGAAACCCTTATTCCCTTTTTGCAGTATTTCATAATCCAGATGCTCAATAGAAGCTTTTAACTTATCTGCTGCAATTTTTAATGCCTGTTGCACAGAATCTGAAATGATTTCAATCTTATCTTTAGAGAATGGAAGTTCCTCTTCTTTTTCTTCTAATTCTAATGCAATTAGATTGCTCTTTAGTTTTTCTAATGAATTCATTGCTTGATCTTAGACTATACTATCTACTATACTATGATCGTCAATTCTTTTTATAGATTTCAATATATTTCTTTCTTTTTACTTTAGCATAGTGTTAGACAATAATTTTTTTAGAAAGCCCCTCGCAGGTTCTTTGTTTACACAAAAAAAAGTTGAACGGCGTTCAACTATAGAACTATTTTTTTAAATTTATAAGAAATCTATGAGTCACCAATCGAAGAATGCCTTTCAAAGAAGAAAAGATAAAATCTACTGTTGATCAAAAATATGATTGCTTTTGTATCTTCTTATTTTTAAATGATCTCAAGGTCTTTATTCTAAATATTTTACTTTATGGTTCTTGAGATTTTCCCATGGGATATTCTAAACACTCATTTTTGGTCATAAGGCGCTGAATTCATTTGCGCTACCTTCTATTCCGGATACAATTATATTTATGAATGATTATCAAGATGAAATAGCCTTTTTAAAAGAAGGTATTGCGGAGGCCAATAAAAAGGCAATGCATTTTTTTCATAGAAAGAATTATAAAATTTTTATGAAAGGAATAAATAATCCTTTAACAGAGGCCGATCTGGCTTGCAATGACATACTGATCAATGTAATCCAAAAAAGATTTCCGGGTGATATTATATTATCCGAAGAGAACCATGATAATATTAAAAAGGATTTGCAAAAAAGAGATACTCATGATCCCAAAAGAACATGGATCATTGACCCGATTGACGGTACGAAAGAATTTATAGAGGGGTTGCCTCAATTTGCCATCTCTGTTGGACTGGTGATCCAAAATAAACCTGAATTAGGTTTTATATCCAATCCGGCAAATGATTTCTTCATCTACGGAGGGAAGGCAACGGGTATTTTTTTGAATGATCAAATTTTAAAACCTTCTCAGAAGAAAATAAATTCTTTAAAGAATGTAAGAATATGTTTTTCCAGAAGTGAAATTAAAAAAGGACTTTTTAATTTCTTAAATGGACATATCCATATTCAACAAGATCATGCAATTGGATCGGTGGCCTATAAACTTGGATTGGTAGCGGTGGGAGATTTTGACCTGCAAATATCCCTTAGGCCCAAGAGTGAATGGGATATAGCGGGGGGGGCTAGTCTTTTAAGAGGACTCGATTACGATCTATTAGACCGAAATTATAATCCCATCGTATTCGATAAAGGGGATATTCTTTCCACTGGATTGATAGCGGGTAGAAGGGAAGCTATCCTGCTTTATAAAAAAAATTTTCCCTACCATGGGAATTAACTTAAAAGATGTCTTTAGATCCAGATCCTCAGGTTCATTCAGAAAATCATTTTCTAAAATTAATGGATTCTTTAGGGGTTCATCTGAATGGTATTGAATACTCTGACTTTTATTCTGAACCTTTAAAAATAACCGGAGTTCCTTTCTCTTCTTTTTCTACTTTCATATTTTGTCAGATATTAAAAAAGAATCCTAAAAAAGATTGGATGATCATTTTAGCCACCGAAAGAGAGGCTAAACAAGTTTATGAAGAATTAGAGTTATTTTATACTGTATCCGCAGAAAATAAACCGGATCAAATACTTTGTATATTTCCTACATGGGGTATGCCTCATTTCAATTATAGTAAACCTGAACCATTTAGAGAAGGCATGCGTAGTCGAACCCTTAGCCTTCTTTTGGAACATGATAACCCCATTGCACTTATAACTTCCATAGATGCTTTGTTGATCAAGACACCTTCTCTAAAAAATTATCGGAATAGCAAGATGAGTCTTAGAATAGGAGAAAATGCCTCTATGGGCAAATTACAAGAATATCTTATCCAGTATGGTTATGAAAGAGCAATGCCCCTGGAAAAACAAGGCGAATTCTGCATCAAAGGAAGCCTAATAGACATATTTTGTCCTGGTTATTTTAATCCGATCAGAATTGACTTTTTAGGTGATCAGATAGAATCCATCCGTTTTTTCGACCCTCTATCCCAGTCTTCCATTGAAAAAGTAGAGAAGATAAATATATTCCCCCGTAGAGATATATTATTTGAAGAAAAAATGATATCAAGTATCCGTTCCTCCAAAAAATTTCAAGAATTTATTGCCCAACGATCTGCGGAGGATCCATCTGGATATTCTGAGAATATTCCCCCTTTCCTTAGAGAAGAATCGGATACCCAAAGAATGAATGAAATAAGGGGTTTCTGGGATGTCTATCCAAGTGTAACGGAAGTGAGTAGTATTTTTAGTTATTATGATACCCCCCCCGTTATTTTATTGCAGGATTCTTTTTCTATTCTAAAGAGGCTTAGATCGATCAGGGAAGAACATTCTTTCCTTTTTAAAAAAAGCAAAGGGAAATTTCATTTAACGCCAGAAGAACTTTTTTGGTCGGATGAAGTAATTGAAAAACATTTAAAGAATGCGCATGAAATATTACCTATTTCTGAATCCATAGACCATATTTCGGCAAAGTTTAAAGAAGCGCCTTTATATAGGGGTAGGGTATCTGATCTGGTAAAAGAAATGAATCTTAATTTTAAGCAAATGGATGTATTCATCTGCCCTTCTACAAATTCTCAAAGAGAAAGGATACAGCATATTTTATCCGCGTATCAGGAAGATATTCAATTTCAATATTTTTTCCTATCTTTGGGAATAAAAACTGGTTTTAGCTGGAAGAATGGAATATTACTCACAGAAAAAGAAATTTTTGGTAAAAGGGTAAAAAGGCAGGCCATTTCTAAAGATCAAACACAAATTATAGAAAGTTTTATTGATCTAAAGGAAGGGGACTATGTAGTCCATGTAAATCATGGTATAGGGCGCTTTATAAATCTGATCAGAATGCAGGTAGGGGGCTATGAGAAAGACTTTCTGGAGGTCGCCTATGCGGGCCAGGATAAATTATACGTTCCAGTAGAACAGATCAATTTAGTACATCGTTATATTGGTTCTACAGAGGATCCAGATCTGGATCATTTAGGCAAAAGATCTTCCTGGAGAAGAACGAAAAAAAGAGCCCAGGAATCCATTGAAAAATTGGCCCAGGAGTTATTAGATTTATATGCCAAAAGAGAAAAATCCAAGGGGATCATCTATCCTCCAGATAGTCCTTTTCAAGAAGAATATGAAGCTAATTTTGAACATGAAGAAACAGATGACCAGATCAATGCCATTAACGACATTAAAAAAGATATGCAATCTGCCAGGCCAATGGATCGCCTTATCTGTGGAGACGTTGGCTATGGCAAAACAGAAGTCGCCATGAGAGCTTCCTTTAAGGCGGTAATGGCAGGAAAACAAGTGGCACTTTTATGCCCCACCACGATCCTTGCTTTTCAGCATTTCCATACATTTAAAAAAAGATTTCATAATTACCCTGTATCCATTGATTATATTTCTCGTTTTAGAAGCTCTAGCGAGAAAAAAGAAATTCTACAAAAATTAGAAAATGGCTCATTGGATATTATCATTGGTACTCATTCTCTTTTGTCTAAAAATATCTCTTTTAAAAATTTTGGATTACTGGTTGTGGATGAAGAACAGAAATTTGGAGTGGTGCATAAAGAAAGTATCAAGAAAATGAGAGCCAATATAGATACTATCACGATGACTGCCACTCCTATCCCCAGAACATTGCAACTTTCTCTGGTAAATATACGTGACCTTAGCCTGATCAAAACTCCCCCTCGCAACAGGCGCAGCATTGAGACATTTGTACTGGCATATAATCAAGAGATATTAGATCAAGCCATTGAAAAAGAACTCAATAGGAATGGACAGATATATATTTTGCAAAACAAGATCAAAACGATAGAGGTGCAGGCCAGTAGCATCCAAAGATCCTTCCCTAGAGCAAGAATTGCCATTTTACATGCCAAAATGAATGAACAAGATGTAGAAATGACCATGCTTGGTTTTCTGAATTATGAATATGATATTTTGGTCTGTACCACCATTATAGAGTCTGGCATTGATATAGCAAATGTAAATACATTGATCGTGATGAATTCCCATACATTTGGACTTAGCCAATTGTACCAATTAAAGGGTAGGGTAGGTAGATCAGATAGGCAGGCCTATGCATATTTATTCTATCCGGATAGAGCTTCCATTACTGAGGTGGCCCAAAAAAGACTCAATACTTTAGAAGAATATAATGAGCTGGGATCAGGATTTAAAATAGCCATGAAAGACCTTGAAATAAGAGGTGCTGGTAATATTTTAGGGAAAGAACAAAGTGGCGATATAATGGCCATTGGATTTGAATTGTATATTCAAATGCTTCAGGAAAAAATCCATAGTCTTCGCCATAAAGAGAAGGAATTTTTTGGCTGTTCGGTCATCATCCCCCAGGATTTTTATATTCTGGATGATTTTATCCCTGACACTCGCCAAAAGATGGAATTTTATAAAAAATTAGTTTCCGCCAATACTCTGCAGAATATTGCTGAGGTAGAAGAACAATTATTGGATCGTTTTGGTAAACTTCCTGATCTATTGATGAAAATGATCCATTACGAAGAAATACGCATATTAGGTAATCAACTTAGGCTGGATCAGATTAAATGGGAATCTGGATGTTTTATATTAAGTGCTTCTTCAGAAACTCAAATCTCGGCTAAGACGATCCATGATCTTGTTCAGACAGACCCTCAATTTAAGTTAGATCCCAATAGACCCCAGAATATTTACTTTTATCCTGAGGATTCTAAAGGAGATTCTATATTGCCTCCTCTGAAGAAGCTATTGCAAAAAATAATCCTTCAAGGAATGGAAGAAACTGCATAGTTTCAAAAAACATCCGGATCGTTCTTCAGGACTGCCGAATAAACCTGAACATTAACGATATATTCACTTATGCGGATGAAATTCATACAAATCAATGAAAATTCTTTCCATGAAACCCTCCATCATCAAAAAAAAGATGTCTTATGGCAGGATGTTTTTGTATATTCTTTAATGCCTTATGGATCAGTCTTTTACCTATTTTGGTTTGATTCCATACATTTATTCCAGAAGGATGGGGAAGGCATATACAGTCAAATTTAAGACCATATTTTTCGACTCTTTTGGTCTGGCCGACCAATTCTACCAATTTATAATTTTTATCGGTCAAAAATTGCTCTATGGCCAGTTTACCAATGGGAATCACTAGTTCTGGCTTGTGATACTTTATCTCAAATTTAAGAAATGGTTCACAATTATGGACTTCTGCTTTAGAAGGCTTACGATCACCCGATTTCATTTTGCCTGGAAAACAACGGCATACTGCGGACATTTGTACTTTTTTTCTAAAATCTTCTTCTTTAATTTGAATGCTTGCAAACCATTTAAATAAAGTTTTCCCGGCAGTATAGGAGAAAGGCTTCATATATTTTGCTTCATGTATTCCAGGTGCCTGGCCAACACTCATTACCATGCTTTTATGCAATACACATCCAATTATAGGAGGCCCTTGCATATCACTACATTTTTTACAGGAAGATAATTTCTGTATGTGATTTTTCAATGAGTATCCTTACTTATGTATATAATGATTTTAAACTTAGAAGTCAATAAATAGAACTGATCATGCAAAGCTATAATTTTTATATAGAACTGATCTAAAAGTAGAAGGCAAAAAATAAGTATACACCACCATCCATTTAAATTTATTGTAAGAAGAGCCTGTTATTTAGAGTCAAATTTTACTATTATTTGTTATTGGTTACATTTATGATCCCTAAAGGAATAAGTCTTCTTTTTTCGATTTTTTTCTTATTTTATGGTAGCACAATATACAGTGCAGAAAAGCAAAAAACAGACAGCCTTATTTTAGGTAAGGCCTTTCAATTTTTTTATGCAGGTGATCTTAGTAATGCCGCAAAATTTTTTAAACAATATATCAAAACGCATAGGCCCCATTCTGTTCCATTGCGATATTTGGCAATCATTTCTCTGGATGATCAAGATATACCAAAGGCAAAAGAATATCTGCACCAAGCCATCCTTTTAAGCAAAGATGATGATGAATCCCTTGAAATTCTGGCGGACATTTATATAGATGAAAGAGATCTAACCAAAGCGAAGGAACTATACTATAGAATACTAAAAAAAAAGCCTTTTCATGAAGATGCCTTATTTTCTTTAGCCCGAATTTATCAGGCTGAAAAAAATGTTAAAAAAGCAATAGTCTATTACAGAAGGCTATCAGTTGCTTCTGAAAATACAGGTAATCAACATTATATCTACCTGGCCTATAATAATTTGGCAAATCATTATTATAAACAGGGGCTCTATGAAAAAGCAATTTCTTATTATGAGAAAATGCTTCCTTTAAATAAGAATAATTTAAGAACCCTATTTATCTTAGGTGAATTGTACAAAATAAAAGGGAAATTTGAGAAATCGAATCAATTGCTAAGGCAAGCCCTTGAAATAAAACCGGATTATAGATCGGCCTTAGAATCCATCATAACAAATTATTATATATTGAAGAATTTCCAAACAAGGTCAATGGCTAAAAACTTTATAGAAGAATATCCAGTTAATTTTTCTATTATAGAAGGGATATTTTTTGAACTAGATGATAAATTAGAAAAAGCTGAAAAATTATTCTTACAGGTTTTAAAGGAAAAACCTAATTCTTTGGCTGCCAGGATTGGTTTAGTAAGAATTTATAAGAAGGCAAAAAAATTCGATGCCATGATGGAAGAAGCATCCAAAGTCATTTTTTTATCTCATAGATTGAATGCTCTTGCGGTTGCACAGGATCATGCAAATCTGATATTGAATATCTTATCCGACAGGAATACTAAAATAGATTTTCAGAAAAGATTTTTTTTAAATAAAATAAATGAGTCGGACCATATCAGCGAAGAAATAGAAAAATTAGCCGAGCAATTTTTGAATGTTTATGCTAACCATGCATATACAATAGAAAAAAAGAAGTATTTAAAAAAATCTTTGGTATATTATAAAGAAGCATTAAGGTATACGTTGCAATTAAAAGAATGGTATGAGCATCAGGCCGCTTCTCTGAATGATGATAAAAAAAGAAGTGTCATCGACAATAAAATAAAAGACATCATACAAAGGGAATATCAGCTCAAATTGAGTACTAGCTGGATATTACAGTCGGATCATTTCAAGAAATATAAAGAAGCCATTCAAGGTCTTAAAGAATCTATTCAGATTTTACCGCAAAATTCCAGAGCTTCTTTTCTACTGGGTGTAGTATATTATAAATTGGGAGAAAAAAAACCAGAAAATTATGATCTGTCGATCAAATATATTCAAAAAGCTATTGATATCCTTTCAGAAGAGGAGGTGCCATCAAATTACTATTTTCACCTTGGAATAAGCTTTGAGAAAAACAATAATTTTGAAGAAGCAGAAAAAAATTTTAAAAAGGCAATTGAATTAGAGCCAGATAATGCATTTTACTTAAATTATCTTGGCTATATGTATTCCCTGAGAGGTGATAAACTAGATGAAGCAGATCAGTTGCTGACGAAAGCACTTGAACAAGACCCAGGGAATGAAGCCTATCTGGATTCTTTAGGCTGGTTATTATATAAAAAAAAAGATTATAATACTGCCCTGCAAAAGTTATTGATGGCTGTTAATAATGCTAAAAAAAATAATAACGTGGATCCGGTAATTTATTTCCATCTTGCTGAAACTTATTATAGTTTAAACCGATTTTTCATGGCATATATTTATTTCCAAAAAACAATAGAAAGAATATCAGAAGCTTCTGAAACTTTAGATGAGGATTATATTTTAAAAAAGATGAAAAAAATTAAAGGACAATAGAAGTAATGAAAAGAGTTCAACAGAATTCACGAATTTATTTGATCGTATTTTGTGTTATCGTTGTTACTTCATGCAAAACGGTTGATGTTAATGTGCGTGAACCAGTTCAATTTCTCTCTAAAGAAAAGCTAATATCAGAAACTAAAAAAATTTATTTCCCCTATAAAAAGTTATATGTTTATTTTATATTGAAAGGAGAAAGTAAAAAAACCGAGTTTTCTTATATAGGATCTATAATTTCTTCCAGGATCTATCCCTCTCAAGAGAATGCTTATAAAATAACGGTCAATGTACAGGAACCAATTCTAAAGTCTTCCATTTTTTCTCTTTCCGCACAGACTGGCAAGAAAATCAGTATTCTTAAAGATCATCTGGAAGGTAAAGAATATAAGCTATCCCATCAACATAAGTTTGATATTCTAGGACATCAGATACCTAAGCATTTTTTTCTATCAATCATACAAGGGTTTATCCCCGATTTTATTTTTAAAAAGGGTGGAAAATATTTACAAAAAAGCCAAAAATTCATAGTCGATATGTCTTCCCATGATGTAATTGCAGATTTTCAGGACGGAGAATTGAGGCGATATTTATTACGCAATAAAAAAACGAAAAAAATATTAGTTTGTCAGATAATAGAATATTTTGATTTCCAGAAGAGAATCTTTCCAAAATTTGTGATCATTAAAGACGATCAAAGCAATGATTATCTTGAAATTAAATTCCAGAATTTGAAACTCACACTCTAGCAATATTTAATTATTTTATTGTCGTTTACTTAAATAAATTTCCCATTGCTCAAGTGAAACATTACGATCATATATTAAAAGAAGGTTGCCAATGCAAAGAGTCTTGATTGTTGGTTTTGGATATGTTGCCAAATATTTTTATCAGACTCTTCCTCAAGATAAGTATATGGTCACCTCCATCCGAAGATCCAAAGAGGAGCAAAAATATAAGAACCTTGTTCCTTTTCAAGCAGACTTAAATGATATTTCTACTTTAAAACTAAAAAAGGAAAAACCAGAATTTGTTTTATATTGCCCTTCCCCTGATCATTACGAAGAAGATGCATATAGAAAAGTTTATATAGATGGACTATTGAATTTATTAAAAGTTTTAGATACTTCTAATATTAAGAGGTTTATATATATTTCAAGTACTTCCGTATATGGGCAAACAACAGGGGAATGGGTTGATGAAAATTCCGAGACAAATCCGACAACATTTGGGGGAAAGATACTCCTGAAGGCAGAGTCCTTACTATATTCTAAATTATCTAATTCTACTGTTATTCGTTTGGGCGGTATCTATGGCCTTGGCAGGAATACATTAATTCAGCGGGTCAAGGATAATAAAATTAAGATCAGCGATAGATATCCCAGGTATGTGAATCGTATTCATGTTGAAGATTCTGCTTTGATGATCAAGCATATTATAGAATTGACAGATCCACAAGCGCTTTACATTGGGGTAGACCATGCCCCTGAGGAAATAAAATTAGTCTTGGAATGGATAGCGTCGAACATAAAATTTAAAATTAGCCCTGATCGTTATGTAAATTATCCGATAAAGAGTATCAGAAGTGGAAATAAAAGGTGCAGGAATGATCGAATCGTATCTTCTGGATTTCATTTCAAGTACCCAACTTACAAAAAAGGTTATGCAGGATTGTTAGATCATTCTTAAAAAATTTAAATATTAAAGAAAATAAAATTTACAGAGTGTCTTAAATAAGAGAAGAACGTATTGAGGTAAATAGAATTATTGAATAGGTTAAATTAAAAATATAAAAAATGTTAATGGAAAAAATAAATATGCCTTTTATGAAGAACAGAGGGAAAAAAGAACAAACAGATTCGGATGCTTATCGTTCTGTTAAACAAGCTGTGGGAGAGATAAAAAAAGGAAATATTATCATTATAACAGATTCAGAAGATAGAGAAAACGAAGGCGATTTTGCTATGGCAGCTGAAAATATTTCTCCAGAGAAGGTCAATTTCATGGCTAAGTATGGAAGAGGTCTAATATGCGTTTCCATTACTCCTGAAAAGGCAAGGGATCTAAATCTTGAACCAATGGTAAAAAATAATCAGGATATACGCAGAACCGCATTTACTGTATCTGTGGATGCCAAAAAGGACATTACAACAGGAATATCGGCTTATGACCGTTCACGTACTATCAAACTCTTGGCAAACGAAAAGGCGACTGCAGGCGATTTTGTTAGGCCTGGGCATATTTTCCCCTTAGAATGTAATAAAGGGGGAGTATTGGTTAGGGCAGGGCATACGGAAGCTTCTTTGGACTTGGCCAGGCTTGCCAATAAAAAGCCTGTCGCTGTTTTATGCGAAATTATGAAAGATGATGGTTCTATGGCCAGGATGCCAGAACTAAAAAAAATAGCGCATAAATTTGATATGAAAATTGTAACCATTAAAGATCTGATTCAATATTTACGCAGTACAAAGGGATATGTATATAGAGCTGGTGAGAGTTTTTTGCCCACTATCTACGGAAAATTCAATGCAATTGCTTTTTTAAATCATTTGGATGATAAAGTCCATTTGGCTCTTACTATAGGAAAGATTGATCCAGAAGAAACGACCTTGGTCAGGGTCCATTCAGAATGTCTTACGGGAGATGTGTTCCATTCTCTTCGATGTGACTGCGGAAATCAGCTGCAAAATGCTCTTAGGCAAATTGCCGAAAACGGGAAAGGAGTTCTTTTGTATATGAGGCAGGAGGGACGCGGTATAGGGATCATAAATAAATTAAAAGCATATGCATACCAAGATAAGGGATTAGATACCGTGGAAGCAAATGAAAAGTTAGGCTTTGCCCCTGACCTAAGAGACTATGGCATAGGAGCGCAAATTTTAACTTCATTGGGAGTTAAGAAGATGCAGCTTTTAACCAATAATCCTCGAAAAGTGGTAGGCCTAGAAGGATATGGCTTAGAAATTGTGGGTAGAACTCCTTTAGTTACCCAGGTAAATGAATACAATAAAAAGTACCTTTCCACAAAGGCAAAAAAATTAGGTCATTTTTTAAATGAATAAAATGAAATACGGGGTAACAAAAGTTTAACGTTTATTCAAAAATCAAGATGAATAAGAAAATAAAAAATATATCTATATGAAAATTAAAATGCGAAGAAATAATAATACATGGGTGCTAGAAATAGAAGGCCTCATTAAAAGCGGAATGGAGTTTGAAATTGCCGATCAGCTTGAATCTTGTATAGACCAAAGCCAAGTACCTAAGATCATTGTAGACATGAAAAAAGTGGAATACATAAATTCTGCAGTTCTAGGCATATTTTTAAATATTTTTAGGGAAGTAGAGAGAATGAATGGTCGATTTAGCTTATGCGGACTCAATTCTGAAATTGATGATTTATTGGATATTACAAAATTATCTTCTGTTTTTGAGATATTTAAAAATAGAGAGGATGCTCTGGATTCATTTCAAGATTGATCCAGGTTCTTTGGTGGGAGGATTAACTCTTTTTATGTTGGCCACCCATTCTGTATCTTACAAATTCATGTAAATTAGAGAATTGCATATAAGGATTATTTTTTTTTTGCTGTTCCAAAGAATCTTTTTTTAATGTATGATAGTTATGTCCGGGGTATATGATCGTATCCTCTGGAAGCTTCATGAGTTTTTTATATATAGTATCATACATTGCATCTGCATTACCTCCTGGGAGATCACATCTACCACATCCATTTAGAAACAGGGTGTCTCCCGCGATAAGGTTTCCTTGCACCAGGAAACATTGAGAACCAGGAGTATGCCCCGGGGTATGCAAAAATTCTATTTCAATATTTTTTAATGATAAATTAAAATCTACCCCCACCCCCACTATATTTTCTGAAATTTTATCATAGAATTCAGCCTCGTATTTAGAAACATATACAGGGATATCGTAACTTTCTAGAATAGATTCAATTCCATTTGTATGGTCTGCATGAACATGAGTGATCAAAAGTGCTTTTAATATAAGACCATTTTCTTCCAGTATTTTTTTGATCCGGATCACATCCCAGGCAGGGTCTACGATCACTGCTTCTGATGTTTGTTTATTGATCAAAAAATAGATAAAATTTTGCATTGGCCCTAATTCTATTTGCTTTATGCATAAGGCACTTTGACTATTTAAAACTTCATTCATTTTTAGGGTATAGAATATTTCAATATATCTGAGAAAGACTAATTCTACTCAAAAAATTCGTCATCAATTTTTTTAACCTCATAAATATTATGAACTTGCAAGCCAACATTATATTCATACATCAAATCAACAAGTTTATTCCCATTTATTAGAATTATTGTATGATGGGTTTCACTGGCTTTTTTAACAGCATGATCATCAAAATCAGAAGTCCTTTCAAAAACTCCTTTTCTGGTATCTCCACTCATGGCGCCGATAAAATTGCATATATCTTTTTCACGAACTTTGTTTTCATTGTAGCGTTTTGCTTGAATGTATATTTTTTCAAGACCTAATTTATCTTCATTTATGATCCCATCAATACCAGCATCATTGGATTTTGGAGTTACTAGAAAATCACCATGTTTTATAGAGATATGCATAAAAAGTTGAACGCGATTCCATTTATACCCCCCTCTTTTTATCAAGAATTCTTATGGATATATCTTTTAGCCCAAGAAGAGATCATAGATCCCGCATATAAGGCATCTTCTTTATCCATAAGTAAATGATCTGCCTTGTCAAGGGATATAAAACTCTTAGGATGTTTTGCCGCTTCAAAAATTTCAGAGGCATTTTCTATGCCTACCGTTTTATCCAATGGTGAATGCAATACCAATAAGGCCTTTTTCATATTTCCTATACGATCCTTTATATCCGAATTCTGTAGGTCTTGTAGAAATTGTTTTTTAATATTAAATTTCCTACCATCCAAATACACCTCGGCTTCTCCCAATGTATTGATTTCTTCTTCTTTATATTCGAATAGATGTTTTACATGCAGAGGATCAGAAGGGGCACCTATTGTGGCTACTGCCTTAATAGATTGAATACAGGATGCTGCCTCTAGAACAGCAGCTCCTCCCAGAGAATGGCCTACTAGTAATTTGGGGGCTTCATATTGCTGTTCTAGAAAATCAGCTGCAGAGATCAAATCCAGCACGTTGGTGGTAAAATTAGTATCCGCAAAATCTCCTTTGCTTTCTCCTAGTCCTGTAAAATCAAATTTTAAAATACCAAAGCCATCTGCATTCAAAGCAGTGGTTAGATAATGCATTGCCTTTATATTTTTGGAACAAGTAAAACAATGAGCAAAAAGAGAAAAAGAATTAGTAGAATGATCAGAAGGCAATATCAGATCACCAGCCAATTCAAGGCCAAAATTATTTTTAAAAGAAACTTTCTTCTTTATTATACTATTTTGACTCATTAGGCAAATGAAATTGACTTTAAACCCTTTAAATGTTTCAAATATTTCTGATAAATATCAAAGGCTAAGGATTTTGCATCTAATCTGTATTGATGTTCAATTTCTTTGATATCACCATGTTGAATGGGCTTTTCCGGATAAGCATAAGAATGAAAATATTTATCTCTTAAACAAGCAGAAAGGCGATTCAACATGATCTGGCCAACTCCCCCTGTATGAACATGGTTTTCCAGAGTGAATACCATGGATTTATCTTGAACGCACTTACTGATCGTATCTTCATCCAATGGCCTTAAAGATTTTAAAGAAACTACTTCTAAACGAATAGATTGAGAATCAAGTATTTTTCTTGTTTCCATGCCAATATCCAGTGTGGTACCTTCTGTAAATAAAATGACATCCTTTCCTTTTGCTTTGATTTCAGATTTAAAAGGAGACCAATCTTTAGGATAACCAGGATCATCCAGCCATTCCTGAAAATAAGCAGGACTATAATCTTTTTTAGGAAATCTCACAGAAATGGGATGATCATTATATTTAGACATAAAACTGAGCATCCACATTAATTCTTTTGGATTAGAAGCGCTCAGAATCCTCATATTAGGAATGCATGCCATGTATGAAATATCATATAGACCCTGGTGGGTTTCTCCATCCCCTCCTACACATCCAGCGCGGTCGATGACAAATCTTACTGGAAAATTCATTAAGGCAACGTCTTGGATCAACTGATCATAGGCTCTCTGTAAGAAAGTAGAATAGATACATAGAAATGGAATCATTCCCGATTTTGCTAGCGAACCCGAAAATGTAACTGAATGTTGTTCTGCAATGCCTACATCAAAAAAATTCTTAGTATGTTTCTTTGCAAAATTCACTAATCCAGATCCTTCTTTCATAGCGGGTGTAATGACATAAATTTTTTTTTGTTTTTTAGCCAATTCAGATATACATTCTCCCACAAATTTGCTCATTGGCCATTTATCCCCTGAAGATCGCATATTGCCTTTCTTGGCTTCAAATGGTTTTACCCCATGATAACCAACAGGATCTTTCTCAGCTGGTTTATATCCCTTCCCTTTTTTAGTGATCAAATGCAATATAGTAGGGCTTTCAAGTTTTTTCAGATTATTTAATATTCTAACTAATTTGATCACATCATGTCCATCTATAGGCCCCATGTAGCGGAAACCAAAGCTTTCAAAAAAATGGTTTTCGGTGATAAAATTTTTTAAGGATATTCTTACTCTAGAGAAAAAATGATCCAAAAGTAAGCCAATAACAGGAATTTTTTTTAATATTTTATAGAATAATTTTCTTTTTTGAGTATAAGTTTGATTACTTATAAAATTGCTAAAAGTATAATTTAAAGCTCCTACATTGGGTGAAATGCTCATTTCATTGTCATTCAATATGATCAGAAAAGGAGATTTTACATATCCCGAATGATTTAAAGCCTCAAAAGAAAGACCAGAAGCAATGGAGGCATCACCTGTAATAGCCACTACATTATAAGATTTTTTGATCTTTTTAGATTTTAACTTATGGTCTCTGGCCACCGCTTCTCCAAGAGCCTGGCTGATAGAAGTACCCGCATGACCTGTACTATATTGATCATGCTTTGATTCAAATATATTAGGGAAACCAGAAAGACCAGAAGTCATTCTGACAGTTTTTAATTTATTTTTTCTACCGGTTAATATCTTATGAACATAAGCCTGGTGACCAACATCCCAGCAAAATTTATCCCTGGGAGAATCAAAAACATAATGCAAAGCTACGGTGAATTCAACAGCTCCTAAATTAGAAGCAAGATGTCCCCCTGTTTTGCTTAGTACATTTACAAGTAGATCCCTTATTTCTTGGCAAAGAACAGGCAATTGATCTAAAGAAAGTTTTTTTAAATGTTCATTAGAATTGATCTTGTCTAAAAAAATTCCCATACCAATCTGATCATTACTGCCCGGGGGGGGACTTGAACCCCCACAGGATATTACTCCTACAAGCACCTCAAGCTTGCGTGTCTACCAATTCCACCACCCGGACCTTTATTAGAATACCAATAACGGTCTGGTTCTTAATTCATATTCTTATTTAATTCTGCAAAATAGGATAGGTGAAAGTATTTAAAGAGCAAGAACATTTGGAGTGTCTTTCAGGTTTCCTTTTTTTCATCAATCTTATTTTTTTCATCAAGCTTCTTAGAATCCTCTATCAAAGATTTCCCTTTCTTTTTCTTTGAAAAATTAGACCTCATTTCTTTGCGTTCGCTTTTTAAAACTGCAATATCTTTTTTATTCACCAATTCCAACAATGCCATTTCAGATTTATCAGAATTTCTAAAACCTAACTTAATTATTCTGGTATATCCACCATTTCTATCTTTATTACGAACGATGATATCCTGGAATAATTTTCTTATTACTTCTTTGTTTTTTATGTATCTATTAACCAGTCTGATGTTATGCAGTTTACTCTCTTGAGTAATATTTTGTTCTAAATTCTTCTTAGCGCGGGTGATCAGTTTTTCGCTGAATCGTCTTACTGTCTTGATTTTGGCAACTGTACTTGTAATTCTTTCATGGTAGAATAAGCTCTCTGCCATTCCTTTTAAAAGAGCATTCCTGTGTTCACTGTTTCTTTGTAGCTGCTTTACTTTATTTTGCTTTCTCATTATAGATCATTCAGACAATTCTCTCATCTCAAATGAAAGTCCTAATTCAGCAACCTTACTTTTAATTTGAAGAAGAACTTTATCTGAATAATGCTTGCTCTTTCTAAGATCTTCTTCACATCTACTGGTAACCAGACTTTGGACAGTTTTCATATCCAGACTCTTCAATACGGCAAAAGTTCTTATAGAAAATTCCAATGCTTCTAAAGAAGTATTCAAGATTGCTTTTAATTCTTCGTTTATTTCATCTGCACCTTCTTCTTCATACAATTCCTCTTCAAAATTAATGAATACAGAAAGATGTTCTTTCAATATCTTGGCAGCATAAGCCACTACATCTTCAGGCGTACTGGTTTCATCTGTCCAAACCTCCAGAATCAGTTTATCATAATCTGTGCGTTGGCCAACACGTATTTCACTGATTTCAAAATTTACCTTTTTGACAGGAGAAAAAAGAGCATCAATTGGAATCACTCCTACATCATCTATCATTTTCTTCGTAACTTCTGAAGGCAAATATCCCCTTCCTTTATTGATTTGCAATGTCATATGAATATCTGCTTTTTCATTCATGTGAGCGATAATAATATCTGGATTGACCACCTTTATACGAGAATCTATATTTAAATCAGATGCCAGCAAAAAGCCAGCTCCTTTTTTACGGATCTCTAAGGTCAATGGCCCATTCTCTTCATATTGAAATCTTATTTTCTTCAAATTTAGAATAATTCTGGGAACATCTTCTGTGACGCCTGGGATGACACTAAATTCATGGTCAGCACCTTCTATCTTTACCGCAACAATGGCAGTGCCTTCAATATAAGACATGAGTACTCGTCTCAAAGAATTACCGATCGTTGTACCAAACCCCTTTTCAAAGGGTTCTGCAACGAACTTGCCATAATCCTGTCTTTTATCCACATGATAGAATTCAACTGCATTGGGGCGCTTTAGCCCTTTCAGAAGATTCTTAGGAACATTTTTTGCTGTAACATTTTGATCTTTATCTGTAATTTCCATTTAATGAACTCCTTAAATTTTTTGGTAGTAAACTTTAACCTATTTTGAATATAACTCCACAATAACTTGTTCTTTGGTTGGTATGTCAACATTTTCCCTGGATGGATACTTAATTATTTTTCCAGACTTTCCATTTTCAGAAAGTTCAATCCAATCTGCGATCAAACCTATCCCCCTGGCTACCTCAATATTTGATTCGATCAAAGATGCAATGGACTTTTTCTCGCTTACTGAGATCGTATCATTTAATTTAACACTATAGGAAGCAATATTCACTTTTTTCCCACTCACATAGACATGCCCATGACTGATTATATTTCTGGCTTGGGCTCTGGAAGAAACCAATCCCATTCTATAGAGTGTATTATCTAAGCGCTTTTCTAACAAAATAAGTAAGTTTTCACCGGTTATACCTTTCATCCTTTGAGCCTTTTTAAAATAATTATGGAAAGGCTTTTCCAGAACGCCATAGATTCTTTTCACTTTCTGTTTTTCCCTTAATTGGGCGGCATAACCCGTAAGCTGGGTTTTTCGTTTGAGTGGTGGCCCTGGGGGGTCCTTACGATGATTAAAAGTACATTTTTCAGTAAGACATCTCTGTCCTTTTAAGAAAAGCTTTAGGCCTTCTCTTCTACATAGTTTACAAACAGGTCCTCTGTATCTTGCCATACTACTACACTCTCCTCTTTTTGCGCGGTCTGCATCCATTATGTGGAATAGGAGTTACATCTTTTATGAACTTGATCTTTAAGCCAGAAGCAGCAATTGCGCGTACCACACTTTCTCTACCGACTCCAGGGCCTTTTATAAAAACATTTATTTCCTGCATGCCTAGCTTTTTTGCATCTTCGACTACTTTTCTCGCAGCCATCTGAGCCGCATAAGGAGTCGATTTTCGGGATCCCTTGAATTCCATAGAACCTCCTGAAGCCCATGCAAGTACATCTCCCTTCATATCAGTCGCAGTAATGATCGTATTATTAAAAGTAGCATTAATATAGAGTTGCCCTTTTGCTATTTTTGCCTTATCTTTTTTGCTCTTCTTTATCTTTTTTTTCTGAGTTGCTTGTGCCATATATTCTCCATTTATTTTTTTCCAGAAACAGAAGTACGCCTACCTTTTCTACTCCTTGCATTTGTTTTAGTTCGTTGCCCTCTTACAGGAAGTCTTCTTTGATGTCTTGATCCACGATAACTATTTATATCAACTAATCGTTTAATGTTTATAGCAATCGCGCTTCTCAATTCTCCTTCAACTCTATAGTCTTTTTCAACAATCTGACGTAGCTTGGTGGTGTTTTCTTCCGTTAGGTCTTTTACTTTTATGTTCTTATCAATACCTGCTTTTTTCAATATTTCATTGGATCTACTTTTACCTATTCCGTAGATATAGGTAAGTCCTATTTCCATTCTCTTATTCGCTGGTAAATCGATTCCTGCAATTCTAGCCATAATACTATTTTAATGGATCATTTTTGACGCTGCTTATGCCTTGGATTCGCGCTACAGATAACCCTTACTACACCTTTCCTGCGAATAATTTTGCAGGAAGAGCAAATTATTTTAACGGATGTCTTAACCTTCATATTTTAATTCTCTTAATATACGATCATTTGTCATATTCTAAAAATCAGCTAATATTTTTCAAAGTATCTTTCTTATTTTTTTGATGATCCATTATAGTGAATACATTTATTTCCGATCCATGCGGTAAAGTACAAATCAATGTTCCTTTACTATTTATGGCAATTGTATGCTCAAAATGAACGCTTAAAGAATTATCTTTTGTTCTTATAGTCCATTGATCCTCATCCGTAAACACATCATAATGGCCTTCATTGATCATTGGCTCAATTGCAAGTATCATTCCAGGTCTGATCTTTGGACCATCATTTTTTTTCCCAAAGTTAGGAACCTGTGGTTCTTCATGTATGGAGCGACCTACTCCATGTCCAACAAGGCTGCGAACCACTGAATATCCATTTGACTCTGCATGTTTTTGAACACTTGCCCCGATCATACCAATACGATTCCCGGGACGAGCATTTTTAATACCATGATAAAGAGATTCCTGGGTTACTTTGATTAATCTTTTTGCATTTTCAGAGATTTCCCCAATGGGCCATGTCCAGGCAGTATCTGAGTAATATCCATTATAAAGAACTCCAAGGTCAATACCTAATATATCTCCTTCTTTTAAAATATCATTCTCCGACGGAAGACCATGAACAACAGCATCATTTAAGGATGTACATAGAGTAGCTTGATAACCTTGGTAACCTAAAAAAGCCGGTTTACCACCTTGTTCACAAATATATTCATAAGCAATGCGATCCAGATCATAGGTGGATATACCTGGAGAGAGATGTTCTGTTAAATGCATATGAGTTTCATAAGCAATAGTACCTGAGTCTATTACATTTTGGATTTCTTTAGCAGTATAAATTCTAATGGACATGTAAATTAAGCGCTTCCTGCACTCTGAAGGATACCTCTTCTACGGTTCCCTGTCCGAGTACGCATATTAACTTTCTTTTTGTATCATAATAATTCAAAAGAGGCTTTGTACTGGTATGAAATACATTTAAGCGATTTTCAATAGAAGCTTCATTATCATCAGAGCGGCCCTCTAACTCAGACCTTTTTAATAATCTTTTCATCAGATTTGCATGATCCACATCAAAATAAACCACTTTATCAATTTCAATATCATTTTCTGCTAGTATTTTATCCAGGGCCTCCGCCTGGATATGATTACGAGGAAAACCATCTAAAAGAAAACCAGCTTTGCAATCTTCCTGGATGATCCTCTCTCGGATAATATCAACGACAATGTCATCCGGAACTAATTTCCCTTTGTCTATAAAGGAATTCACTTTTTCTCTAAAGTCTATTTTATTCTCTACCGCTTCTCTTAGAATATCTCCCGTAGATATTTTAGGAATATTGAAGCGGTCACAAAGAATTGCAGCCTGGGTTCCTTTTCCGGCTCCCGGAGCTCCCATAAAAATTAAATTCATGAATAGATCATCCATTACCTGACCATTCTTGGCCTCGAGACTGTTTTTCTACTTTTATCCATAAAGCCTTCATAATGTCTCATTAAAAGCTGGGATTCAATTTGCTTCAAAGTATCTAAAGCAACCCCTACAATGATCAAAAGGGAAGTCCCTCCAAATAAATATGCCATATTACGAAATTTCTGTAGATTCCACATTTCGATGATCAGATCAGGAGCTATGGCGATAAATGCCAGAAATATGGCTCCCGAAAGAGTGATCCTATTCAATATTTTCTGAATGTAATCTTCTGTTTGCACCCCCGGTCGGATACCCGGAATATAACCACCATTCTTTTTGAGTGCTTCAGCAAGATCTTTAGGGTTATATTGGATAGCCGTATAAAAATAAGCAAAAAATATGATCAAAACAACATAGATCAACATATAACTTATGGTGCCTGGAGCTAAATAACTTGTTAAAATAGAAGCAAATTCCTGGTAATCACCTCTTAAATAAGAGGCAATTTGAGTGGGAAATAACATCAAAGAAGAGGCAAAAATAATGGGCATTACGTTCGCTGCATTTACTTTGATGGGTAAAGACTGGCTGGAAGCCTGTACCATCCTACGACCCACAATACGTTTGCCATATTGCAAAGGAATTTTTCGAACTCCTTCGGTTAAAATAATAGACAGCCCAATCATAATGATAAAAATTAAAAATAAGATCAAGGCCAATATCACTTCCACCTGATCTTTTTGAATATCTAAAACGAATTGTCCAATGGCAGGGGGAGCCCCGGCTATGATCCCTGCAAAGATCAATAAAGAAATACCATTGCCGATACCCCTTTCTGTGATCAATTCGCCGATCCACATCAAAACAATCGTACCTGTGGTTATAGCAAGCATTGTCATTAGGATAAAAGCCATACTGGGACCACCATCAATTAGAAAACTATTTGGGTTTTGGCCTAATATCTCTTCATGCAAAGATTTTATATAAATAGTGATTCCATAGGATTGAGCAGCACATAAGAATACCGTACCATAACGGGTATATTGATTAACTTTTCTCCTGCCAAAGTCTCCTTCTTTTTGAAGACGTTGTAAAGAAGGTACCATGACCATTAATAGCTGCATTATGATGGAAGCCGAAATATAAGGCATAATTCCTAAAGCAAATAAAGAAAGCCTTTTAAAAGCGCCTCCAGCAAATAGATCAATGTAATAGGTAAGGCCCTGTTCTCCTCCATAAGTGGATTGAAGATATTCATCTAAGACCTGAAAATTAACCCCTGGTACTGTGATATGCGCCCCGATTCTGAATACGATCAACATTCCAATGGTAAAGAGTATTTTATTCCTTAAATCTGGTATATTAAATATAGTAGTTAAGATTCTGATCATAAAAAATTCTTTCTCGTATGCCTATTTTGATTTAGATTTACTTTCTTTCCTTACCTCTGAGGGATTTTTAGCGGTGGATGGATCTGAAACTGACATTCCTTTTTTGAATTTTTTCTTTTTATATGGTTCTATTTTTAATGTTCCACCAGCCGATTTTACAAGTTCTGTTGCTTTTTTACTCGCATAATTGATAGATATAGTCTTACCTTTTAATTTTTGAATATCCAATTCTTTTGATTCTACCGACCCCGCTAATAGTTTAACAGGCAACTTTTTTTTATTTACAATGCCTGACTTGGAAATATCCTTTAAGAGTATTTCTTTATTATTGCCTATTTTCTCCAGGGCGGAAATTAAATTCTCTATATTTAAAATATTCCATTCTTGTCGAAATATATTAGTGAAACCTCTCTTGGGAACTCTTCTGTATAAAGGAGTTTGGCCTCCTTCAAACCAAGCTGGAATGACTGCACTGCTCCTGGATCTTTGCCCCTTTGTTCCTCTGCCAGAAGTTCCTCCCAAACAAGAACCTATACCCCTGCCCAATCTTTTTCTGTTTCTCCTAGCTTTTTTATTAGGATGCAAGTTATTCATTTTATTTCTTCTACACTAACCAAATAATTTACTTTATCTAACATTCCTTTTAATTGAGGAGTTAGCTTATGTTCTCTACTCTGTCCGATGCGTCTTAAACCAAGACCCTCTAGTGTATCTTTATGCTTCTTGATCCTTCCGATCTGACTACGTATCTGAGTAACTTTAATTTTTTTCATTTGGTTCTTCATTTACTGTGTCTGTTTCTGCCTCTTTTGGATCAGATACAGATTCTTCTTTTTCTGTATTTGATGACGCATCTATTTTTGCTTCTTCCTCTTTTTTAGGTTCATCTGGTGCTGTTATGGAGGTTGAGGTTTCTTCTGTTTTTTTTGTTTCCTCACTATCCACTTTTTCTTCTAAAGAATCTTCTTTAGATAATATTTTCGCCTCTGACAATTTTTGGTCTCTTCTGGCTTTGCTATACGGCCCAAACAAATTTGAAAGAGAGATACCTCTTCTTTCTTTGGCTTCTTGGGGGGTACTTAATTGATCAAGGGCATCTAAAGTGGCTTTTACAATATTTAACTTATTAGAGGAACCAAATCTCTTTGTTAATATATCCTGGATGCCTCCCAATTCAACAATTGCTCTGACGGCTTCTCCCGCAATAATCCCTGTACCGGGAGTGCTTGGCCTTAATAGTACTTTAGCTGATTTATATTTCCCAATTACCTTATGGGGAATTGTAGTGTCTTGTTTTTTTACTTTTATCAGGTTTTTTTTACCATTTTCTATGCTTTTGCGGATTGCCTCTGGTATTTCTTTTGCCTTTCCAAAGCCAAGTCCTACATAGGATTTCATATCCCCTACCACGGTAAGGGCATTGAAAGAAAAACGACGTCCTCCTTTTACGACCTTTGCCACTCTTGCCATCTTCACAACTCTTTCAAATAATTCCATTTCATTGGAATCAGGAATATAAGAATTATTTTTATTTTGTTCTAATGTATCCATCTATACCTAAAAATTTAACCCTTTTTCCCTGAGATTCTCTGCGAAAACTTTAACCTTCCCATGGTAAAGATTACTACCACGATCAAATACCAAAGACTCTTTTTTCTTGATGAGAGGAGACACTTTTTTATAAAAAAGGTCTGCTAATTTCTGCACATTTTCCCTGTTTTTAAGAGATCCATTAGCCTTACGAATAGTTGCATCTAAAGTAGAAGCTGCTGTAAGGGTTTTACCCGAATGATCATCTATAAATTGGGCGTACATATGTTTATTAGAAACCATGAAATAAATCCTTTTATAATAATTACGATTTGACTCTTTTAATTTATGACGAGTTCTATTTTTTCGCCTTTCTTTTAATGATGTATCTTGCTTAAGCATCATGACTCTTATTTCTTGCCTACTTTACCTGCCTTTCTCCTGATCTTTTCACCTTCATAATGAATGCCCTTCCCTTTATATGGTTCTGGTTTTCTTAATTTACGTATCTGGGCTGCCACTTCTCCTACTCTTTGCTTGTCTATTCCGGATATAATAATTTTTACTGATTCCTCAACTTCAATGTGGATATCCTCTGGTTCATCATAAGTTGTATCATGAGAATATCCTAAAGACAATATCAGCTGTTTACCTTTTTTATTTGCCCTGTATCCAACTCCTTCCATGATCAGTATCTTGCGAAAACCTTCGTGGGTGCCCTGGATACAATTTGCCAGTAATGCCCTTACCAAACCATGTTTTGCTTTGAGATCTTTTACATCATTTGATCTTTTTATAGAAACTTTATTGTCCTTTATATTGACTTGTATGCCATCAAACAAAGGGACAGCTAGGGAGCCTTTCGGCCCTTTTACATCTATAGAATTAGGATTGACTTTCAATTCTATTCCAGATGGTAAGTCAATGATCGCATTTCCAATTCTAGACATATAGATTCACCATACCTTGCAAATAAATTCGCCTCCAACATGCTGATACTTTGCTTCTTTTGCAGATATTACTCCTTTAGGAGTAGATAATATGCCAATGCCAATATTATTTAAAGTAGAAGGAATATTTTTCCACTTGAGATATACTCTTCTGCCTGGTTTTGATACACGAGTAATCCCTCTGATCACTGGTTTATTTTTATAATATTTAAGATCAATTTTCATTTCAGGGATCAATTTGTTTTTTGTATATGAATAATTGCGGATAAAACCTTCTTTTTTCAATATTTTAATGATCTGATCCAATAGATAGCTTGTAGTGCAATATATATTCTGATGCTGCGCCATGGAAGCATTTCGGATTTTTGTAAGAAAGTCTGCGACTGGATCAGATAAACTCATAAAACCTTATATAGATCACCAAGAAGACTTAGATACTCCGGGGATCATTCCCTTGGAAGCCATTTCTCTAAAACAAATACGACACATCCCGAAACGCCGCATATATGCTCTTGGCCTACCGCATAGAGCGCAACGATTGTAGTTTCTGACAGAAAATTTAAATGGGTTCTTCTGCTTCTCAATTAGTGCTTTTTTGGCCATATTTTATAAACTCCATTTATACATAGTAGATCATCATTCAAATTTAGAAATTTCATCTTTTCATTTTTTATTTTTTCTTTAAAGGAAATTGAAACTTTTGTAATAGTTTGATCGAGTGTTCCGTTCTTTTAGACTGGATCACCAAAGTAATATTCAATCCTCTGATACTATCAACTTTATCGAAGTTGATCTCTGGGAAAGTGATCTGTTCTTTGATACCAATCGTATAATTGCCTTGCTGATCAAATGATTTAAGGCTAACGCCATTAAAATCTCTAACCCTGGGAAGATCAATATGCACCAGCCTTTCTAAAAACTCGTACATTCTTCTTCTGCGTAAAGTCACCATTACTCCAATGACCATTCCTTCTCTGATCTTAAAACCAGCAATGGATTTCCTGGAATTTCTCTTTACAGCTGTCTGTCCTGTGATCAGTGCAATATCTTGCATAACATTATCTATGATTTTAGGGTTCTTGACCGCTTCACCAATGCCCGAACTCACAACGATTTTTTTCAAAATAGGAACTTCCATGATGGAAGAAAGCTCTAATTCTTTTTTTAACTCTTCTCTATAGATATTGTAATAATCTCTTTGGAATTTAGAATGATACTCTAATTTTGAATTCTTTTGTTTTACCATTATTATACCTGAAATTCTATTCTTTAAATTTATTCAATCACTTTCCCGGAAGTAACAGAAACTCTTACTTTTTTCCCTTCTTTATTTTTAGAATATGCAATACGACTCCCTTTTTTTGATTTAGGATCCAATAATTGTATATTAGTAATATGCATAGATGACTCAATTTCCATGAAACCACCTTTTGGATTTTCTTGGGAGGGTGGGGTAGCTCTGAGTCTAAAATTAGCCCCCTGAACCCATACCCTATTATTTTGTATCCTTAAAAGTCTTCCTTTACTTCCTTTGGCTTTTCCTGAGATAACCACAACTTCATCACCTTCTTTTAAGCGTGTTTTCATGACCTTTTTTGCCTTTTTTTTTTGTTTAAGACCCATAATTATAACACTTCCGGCGCCAATGATACAATTTTCATATATTTTTTATCTCTCAGTTCTCTGGCAACCGGACCAAATATCCGGGTACCCTTAGGGATGCCTTGAGCATCCACCAAAGCGCATGCATTCTCATCAAAGCGTATATAACTTCCATCAGGGCGCCTGATCTCTTTTTTAGTGCGAACGACAATTGCTCTGGAAACAGCTTTCTTATGATCTTTCTTACCACTCGAGTCTTTTAAAGCATAAGCAGGGTTAGCTGACTTTACGGCAACCATGATCAGGTCTCCGATTCTGGCAATTTTTTTCCCGGATCCGCCAATTACCTTAATCATTTGAACTTTTTTCGCTCCAGAGTTATCGGCCACATTCAACATAGACTGCATCTGTATCATTTAATATCCTTTTTTCTATGAAACTATCTCGATCAGCTCAAAGTATTTATTCTTAGAAATGGGACGAGATTCCTGTATTTTAACCAGGTTACCTTGTTTGGCTTTATTTTTTTCATCATGGGCCATAATTTTTTTACTCTTTCTAAGAGTTTTTTTAAAATGCCTGTCTTTTTTCTGATATTCTATTTTCACAATTATAGTCTTATCAGGTTTGTCAGAAGATACGATCCCTTTTAATATCTTGCCTTTTTTTTTTGTTTTTGGTTGATCCACAGAGGTGTTTTTATCTTGTGAATCAGTTGGAATGGCTTTTTGCACATTCTGAGTATCTTGATCTGCTTCAGATTTGTTATTATTAGATTCAATTTCTGACATGATTGGTTTATGATGCCTTTGACTTCTGATTTTTATAAGTAAGAGCTCTGGCGATATCTCTTTTCAATTGCCTGATCCTACGAATATTCGGTATTTTACTGATCGCCAATTGAAATCGAAGATCCTGTAATTCTCTTTTCATATTTTCATATAATTCATTTAATTCTTTAATACTTAAATCATTCCACCCTGTGATCTTAGGTACTTTACTGACTTTTATAGGCTCTTTTTTCTTAACTTCTTTTTTTTCTTTTGAAGCTTCTTTCGTGAATTTTTTGGGCCCAAATTGTTTTTCTTTGTCATTATCACGATCACGTTTTTTTGAAAAAAAACCAGAGCCTTTACCTTTTAATAATCCCATTAAAATACCTTATTAAGAGTCATTCTTCTTTATTTATTCAGGCTGACAATACAAAATTCTATTTTATTTAACTTTTACCTACCTGTAAATAATCCAGTTCTACAGAAGTGGATCTACCAAATATCTCTACCATAACCCGTACCTTTCCTTTTTCTGAATTTACTTCCTGGATTACACCATGAAAATTAGCGAAGGGGCCTTCTAATATTTTAACCACTTCTCCTTCGGAAAAAAGAATACGAGGAGCCATTTTTTCCTTTTTTTTGACTTCACCCATCTCTGTAAATAGATTTTGGATGTCTTCTTCTGATAATACCTGAGGCTCTCTCCCTGAGCTAACAAAATTCATAATACCGGGTAATACCTTGATCTTTCTATACAGTTCATCCGTTAAATTTAATTCAATGAAAACATATCCGGGCATAAATTTTTTCTTTACGATCCTTTTTTTGCCGCCTCTTAACTCTGCCATTTCAAGAGTGGGTACCTTGATCTGCCCAATTCTATCTTTATCAGGCCATTTTTGCTTTTCTTTTTCTATAAGCTGCTTAACCTTGTCTTCATGTGAAGATAGAGTACATATTACATACCATTGTTTTGACATCATGTTAAAAACCAATCTACTAGATAATCTAAAACATTATCCAGAGAGAAAATAAATAAAGTAAATATTAAAACAGTTACAAATACCACGAATGTGGAGCGAGTAATATCGTCCCATGTTGGCCAGGTAACTTTTCTGAGTTCTTCTCTGGCTTCTTTAATAAACAAAAATATTCTTTTCATCATTCAATTTAAAATCAGGGCGGGAAGGAATCGAACCCTCATTAACAGCTTTGGAGGCCGCCGTTCTACCGTTGAACTACCACCCTAACATATTTTTAACTTCTCCGGGAAACTGATCAATCATCTTTAGCCCGCAACCGGATTCGAACCGGTGACCTTTTCCTTACCATGGAAATGCTCTACCAACTGAGCTATGTGGGCAGCTTTTTGGCTTCAAAGGTAAAGATGATTAGTCAAATCACGATAAGAAAACTAGCTGTCAAGCAGATTGTTTTGCCATATTTACAATAACTTTTATATTTTTCTTGATTAACTTATGGAGCATTTAATTCGGCAATTCCAAAGGCTCCGCTTACCGCTACGCAGTAGATCACCACATGAGTATATTGGGATATGTCTACAGCTGCTGGTATACTATAGCTTTGTTGGCCTACTGTACTCTTTAGATCTCCCAAATTTATGAAATCCTGTATGTTCCGGACGGCAGGCCCTTTAGTAAGATATACATCTAGATTCAGACCACCGCCGCTGCCGCTTTCGAAATCATCCCCCAATAGAACATAATGGCCTTCATTTTCCATGATAATAGAAGCAGAACCTCTGACACTATATCCATTGGCGTTTATAAAAGTACCCGATTTATTGACTTTTGCGGATTCTTCTTCTAGCATTAATGTAATATCATTGAGTGTGATACTTTCATATTCAGAATCAGTACTAGAGACTTCATGGGTAATACCGTAACCCTGTGATGCGTATGTTGTATCCATACTATCAGAAGCCAGAGTGAGTGTAATGGGTTGGGCCATACCCCAGTTACCGGAGGTAAAGGTAAGAATAACAGAAGCATCTGAACCTGTTACCGATTGGGCCCCTGAGTTTATTCCTAAATTATCGGGGGCGGAGGTAGGTAAACTAATGGTAATGATTACATTTGCAGTGGGTTGAGTATTTAAGACTATTTTATAGTTAAATGTCTCTCCATTTTCCATAAGAGTAGCGGTTCCGTCAAAAGGGGTATTGTCTGCTTTGTTTAATAAAATGCCTGGATCAGTATCATCTTCTAGCATTAATGTAATGTCATTGAGCATGATATTTTCATATTCAGGGTCTGTGGTAGAGACTCTATGGCTAATGCGGTAACCCTCTGATGCGTATGTTGTATCCATACGATCAGAAGTCAGAGTGAGTATAATGGGTTGGGCCATATGCCAGTTACCGGAGGTAAAGGTAAGAATAACGGAAGCATCTGAACCTGTTACCGATTGGGCACCTGAAGTTATTCTTAAATTATTGGGGGCGGGGTCAGGTAAACTGACGGTAATGGTTACATTTGCAGTGGGTACTGTATTGATAGCTATTGCATAGTTAACCTCTCCATTTTCTATAAGAGTAGCGGATCTCATAAAAGGGGTATTATCTGCTTTGCTTAATAAAACGTTTGGAGGATCACCATTTTCTATGTTTAGAGTGATCAAGCGGCCTAAAATAGCCTGATAATATGTATCTTGTGTGGAGATCTGATGCCTCAAAATGATAGACCTTACAGCAATTTCTTCATCCGACAGGGTGATCTTGATGCTCTGTGGTGTATCCCAATTAGAAGAATTAAATGTAATGGAATCCGGAGAAATAACTGGATTTTTTATTGACCTATTCTCAATAAAAATATCCATCTTAACATCCTCTTGGGGACTAGACTCTAATACGATCGTATATGAATATTCTGTATTTGTTTCCTCATTAAGATTTATCGTATCTGGAACATTTGCCTCTCCCTGTTTATATAGAATTTTTGTATTTTCTTCGCTACGTTGCTTTTCTTCTTGTTGTTCTTCTTCACAATATATGAAGAAAGAAACAAAAAAGATAAAAAGGAGTTTTTTTCTAAGAAAGTAAATTATAGAAACCATATCTCATGTTTGCTGTAACAATTAGATTATAAAGCATTTTTAGGATATGAAATGATTTATTGGATGCCAACTTCATGACCTTGCAGATCTTCTTTTAAGGCGGCTAATTTTTCCGGATCAATCGGCTGAGAATAATTATAAGCAGGATGCTCACTTAATATCTCTACATTCTGCGTATTTAGAAATTTATTCTCTTGTTCTTTATTTAAGGTAAATCGTATAAATTGGACAGAAGATACTCTTTCTTGATTGAATTGCTTTTCATCGAAACTTGCCTTTATTTTAAACTTATTCTCGATGTTCATATAAACGTGTTCCTGCAATCCAAGAAGCTCTTTTAGTTTAAAGCTTCTATGTTGCGGATCATTTATTTCAATTAACATAGTCGCGGATAGCTCTCCCTGTTTAGGTAAGATTCGATTATAAGTGTCGATCTCATGGATTATACCATCCTGATCTGTAATGGATTCTATACGGAGCATTTCTTGTATTTGATAAAGAATTGTTTCTGTATTTTCAAATAAAAAAGTAAAGTAGTGTCCCAAATGTATTCTTCTAAGGGCTTTTATCTTTAATATTTTTTGGGTGTATTCATTTTTGACTTTAATATATTCTTTTATAGGTATGACATCTTCTATATCCACTTTTTTCATATTACAAAACCTCTAGTACCTACTTTTATTTTATGAGTCAATCCATCAATCTATTATTTATTTAATCAACTATAATTCGGATAAATTTTCTTTTGCCAATCCTAAATAAAAACTTACCTTTCTTTAATTGATAACGTGGATCATCCATTACCTTTTCAGAGTCTCCTGATATATGATGTATCCCTCTGGATTCCATCAATCTTCTGGCCTCGGAATTAGAAGAAACTGCCTTTGAAAGCCTGAGCGCATTTAAGATGCCCACTTCACCATCTGCAAATTCTTTTGATCTTGCCTTCCATTCAGGAATATCTTCCGGGATGCCTCTTAAGTTTGGATTATGAATTTTGTTCCATTCTGACTGTGTTTCCAGAGCCACACTCTTTTCATGAAATCTGGTAATGATATTCAATGCGAGTTTTTCTTTTACTTTTTTAGGATGTAATTCTTTAGAGCTAACCTGACCTTTTAATTCTTCAATCTCATCTTTAGAATATCCAGATAAGAGTGTATAATATTCCCACATGAGTGGATCAGAAATACTCATCAATTTCCCATAAACATCTTTGGGGGGGGTATTTACTCCTATGTAATTATTCAGAGATTTGCTCATTTTCTTGGTGCCATCCAAACCAACCAGTAATGGTAATGTGATGACCACCTGTGGCTCCTGTTGGTAGGCAGTTTGAAGGTCTCTACCTAAAAGAAGATTAAATTTTTGATCTGTGCCACCTAACTCTACATCTGCTTTCATTGCCACTGAATCAAATCCCTGTAAAAGAGGATAAAGAAACTCTACCATAGAAATAGGCTTTCCGCCTTTATAGCGTTTAAAAAAATCATCTCTTTCTAAAATTCTGGCGACTGTATATTTGCTCATTAATTGTATCATGTCTTTTAAATCCAGTTTACCCAACCAGCTGGAATTATAAATGACCTTTGTTTTTTTAGCATCCAGTATTTTAAATACCTGTTCTTTATATGTATTTGCATTTTTCTCCACTTGGCTTAAGCTTAGGGGCGGTCTGATCTCTGATCTTCCGCTTGGGTCTCCGATCATAGCGGTATAGTCTCCTATTAAGAATTGCACCTCATGTGATAGCTCCTGGAAGACTCTTAATTTTTGTAACAAAACTACATGCCCTAAATGGAGGTCTGGTGCTGTTGGGTCAAATCCAGCCTTGATGATCAATGGATTTCCACTTTCATAGCTAGAAAGCAATTTTTTCTTTAGATGTTCTTCAGGGATGATCTCTTGAACTCCATGTTTTATCTCTTCAAAATATTTCTGGAGTTGGATGGGCAATTCAATGGGTGTTTCTTTTTCTGATCGCTTCACTTATGTATAATATTTACTAGCCAATTTCTTTATGTTTTCCTGGAGGGTTTTAGAAGAAAAAATCTTATCCATAAAAAACTTTGACTCTTCTTTTCTGTATTTTTCATATTCATGGATAATTTCTCTATGTAAAATATGCTTATTATAGCGTAGAGCCACACTATCCAGGGAGGCTATTCTTTTAGCAAAGTAGAAAGATTTTTGATCTAATTCTACATTGGAATAAATTCTATCCGCGAGCCCTATTTCAAGCGCTTCTTTGGAACGCACAATAACGCTTAACTGTGATAGATGCTTTGCATGAAAACTGCCTACCGTTTGTTTTAGAATATTCAATAGCTTTAAACCCAGGGGAAGGCCTAGCTTTATTTCATTAAAAGAATAACGGGCATCTTCTCCCATTAACCGATAATCGGCCAATATGCCTAATACGGCTCCCCCTGCCATTGCATAGCCATTAATGGAAGCAACCATTATTTTTTCCAAGGCATAGAGTTCATCAACCATTTCCATGATCGAATTATAAAGAGACATTATGTTTCCAGAGGCAAGGTACTTTAAATTGAAGCCATTACAGAAAAATTTTTTATGGGCACTTTTGAGTAATATGACACGGACACTTTTGGATTTATCCATTTCCTTACATCCTTCGATAATGTCCTTTACAGATTTATCCGTTAGGGTATTTTCTTCATTTAGGTTCAATTCTAAAATACCCACATGATCTATTATATTTTTGCGAATACCGTCCATCCATTTACGCTTATTTTTTAAAAGCCTCTATGTCAATTACTATCCTTTCAAAAATATAGCATAGAAAGATTTTTCAAAAAAGTCTGGAATTTTTTATGGGTATCTTCCTATTTCAATGCTTAATGGATATTTTTCAGTCATTAGACTTTCTTTGTGAAAGCTTTTTTTAAATAAAAGAATTCGTCTAATTTGAATAAATAGGCTAAAAATATATAGAATACTGATGAAATGAATATGATTCCCAATAGAATGATGGAATTCATATATAGGAATAACTTTTCTTTTAATAAGAATAGAAATAAAAAAAATAGAATATTTAAGAATAATATTTTATATAAAGGTATGGCATGCAAAGAAAAACCAGAAAAAGAAATTCTATTCTTTAGTAATAAGATATATATACCGGAAGATACATATACTGCAAGAGAGGATCCCAATGCCAGGCCTCCATGCTGCAGAAAAGGCATTAGAGATAGACTAAAAACAACATTCAATATTAAGGCGATTGCAGTAACCCAGGCAGTGGTAATGGATTCCTTTCGTGCATAGAATGCAGATACCAACAATTTCTGTATACTATAGGCTACTAGTCCAATGGAATAGAATTTTAATGCGTATGCAGTGACCATTGTGGATTCTCTGTCAAAATTTCCTCTTTCGAATACAATAGAAATAATGGGTTCTGAGAATAGGAAGAGTCCTATACTTGCCGGTAGCAAAAAAAATAGGTCTAATCTCAAGGAAAAAAATAAATTATCTGAAAATTCGACTTCTTTTTTTTTATAATGCAATCTTGAAAATGCCCTTAAAAAAGATGTGGTTAATGCTACTCCAAATATCCCAATGGGTAGTTGTATTAATCTATGGGCATAATTCAAGGCTGGAATAGCAGCGGGTACTTCATTTCTTAAAGTAGTGGCAAGATATATATCGATCACTTGGCTTATCTGTTGCAGGGAAGCTCCAAATAAGGCAGGTAACATTAAATAAAACATATCCTTTAAAATGGGATGGGACTTGATCGAAAATTCAGGAGATATTTTTTTACGCTTCACAATCCACATCTGAAAAAACATCTGAAAAACAGAGGCAAATAAAACCACTATAGCAAATATATATATATCCTTTTCATGGGTTTCTAGCATATTTTCCTTGATCCCAAAAAAATAACTACCAAAGCCAAATATAACCATCAAATTCAGAAAAGCAGGGCCAAAACTACCAGACCAAAAAATACCATGGCTGTATTGCAATGCCATATAGATTGCAGCAATGCTTATGAATATGATATAGGGGAATAATATCTGAGACAAGTTGATCATTAATAGAGTATTCTTGTGTTTTATTTCCGGATCATTTGTTAGATAGGGAATGATATAAGGAATCAAAAACCAAGCTACTATGGATAGGGCAGCCAAAAAAAGAAAAAGAAATAGAAGTAAAGACCCTATTGATCTGGCGGCTTCTTTTGGTTTTAATTTATATTTTTCATACACTGGCAAAAAAGACTGTGTCATTGCACCTTCAGCTACCAGGCTTCTTAACATATTGGGTATTCTGAATGCTACATCAAATGCCACCGCAAGATAGCTGGTTCCAAAGGCATAGGACTTGAGCATTTCTCTTGCAAAACCTAATATTCTAGAAACACTAGTGAAAAATGAAAATACTGATGTATTTCGAATAGATTGGATTTTCCCTTTATGATATTGGTCTTTTGATTTGGCCGACAAATTATTATTAGAAGACACAATTATTGATTTTCATATACTCCTCTTGTTTTTTTTAATTTTATTTTATTAAATTTCATATCCGCGACCAGGCCTACTCCATGGATAGTATATCCATTAGGCAACACACTTTTAAAAGGAGAGTTTGAGAAAAACTTTTTTTTCTTTCCATCCCACAATAGATCGTCTATATATAATTTTCTACCTTTATAGTTACGAATGAATACATTTTTCTGAATATACATTTTATTATTTTTTTCATCTAAAACACCCTGGTCCCCTTTGATCTTTGTATATTCAATATCAGAATCATAATATTTAAGGTCAATGCCGAATATATATATTTTTTTTTCATCTCTTTTTAGATAGGCCTCATCTGCCTTTAGCTTCCATAAATATTGATTTCCTTTATAGCGTTTTGTCTCAAAGTTCTTGATTACTACATTTGCCCCTTTTACTTTCTCTAGTTCTGTTTCGATCGTCTTAAATCGTGAAGGTTTTTCGCAGTAGAGGGAAAGCAGGCAAATACAGATTATTATTTTCAAAGTAAGCCTAAGACTAATTTGGCTTCTTCTGACATCATATCTTGTGTGAAAGGAGGGTCCCATACTAATTCTAAATCAACATTTGATACTTCTTTAATACCCTGGATTTTTTCTTTAACTTCTTGAGGCAAACTTTCTGCTACAGGACAATTTGGAGAAGTTAAAGTCATTTTTATGGATACATTTTTTTTGTCTATTTTTATATCATAGATCAGTCCAAGGTCATAAATATTTAAGGGTATTTCAGGGTCATAACAGAGCTTTAACTGATTGATCACTTTTTGTTTTAGAATATTTTCCATTTTTAAATTTTACTCCGTGGAAGTAGAAACTTCTTTATTTAAGGCAGACTTTAGAGTATGCCAGGCAAGAGTTGCGCATTTCAATCGGGAAGGAAATGCTTTTACTCCACATAAAACAGTAGCCTTCCCTAATTGGCTCTGCAGATCAATTTCAACTTCTGTATCCTCTGTAAGCATTTTATTGAATTCTGCATTTAATTTTTTCGCTTCTTCAATATTCTTCCCTTTCAAGACATCGGTCATTATCGAAGCAGAGGACTTGGAAATAGCGCAACCAGCCCCCTGAAAACTAATGTCATCTATTTTATCATTATGAACACGTAAATATATAGTATACCTATCTCCGCATAATGGATTATAGCCTTCTGACTTATGTGTAGAAGATTCCATCTCATAATAATTATGCGGATTTTTATTATGATCCAGTATAATTTCTTGATATAATTCTCTTAGCTCTAACATTTAGAATTTATTTTGTCCAAGGCTTCGGCTATCTGTGGATTGCCAAACTTTTCCATGATTTCCTGATTAAATGCCATAATAAGGATTTCTTCAGCCTTTTTTCCCGAGACCCCTCTACTCTTTAAATAAAAAAGAGCTTCTTTATCTATATTGCCTATGGTAGCCCCATGAGAACACTTTACATCATCTGTAAATATTTCTAATTGGGGCCTGGAATCTGCCCTGGCATTCTCTGAAAGCAAAATAGTATGATTAGACTGTTCTGCCTTACTGTTAAGGCCAGCAGGACTGATATATATTTTCCCCTGGAATACGCCTCTGGATTGATCATCCAAAGTACCTCTATAATATTGGGAACTAGTACAATGAGGGGCTAGATGATCCACCGCAAGATAATGGTCCAAATGCTGTGTTTTTTTCCCTCGATATAAACCGTTCAATTTTACATTGCCTCCAGGTTCTTTCATTTGAGCATGGATTTCATTTCTAGCTATCTTGCCTCCCCGCATGATCAAATTAGATTCATAAAAAGAATCTTTATGCAGGCTTACATGTGTAGAAGCAATATGATACCCTCTGGTAGATTCTTTTTGAACTTTATAATGTTCTAATTTGGATCCTGGCTTTAATATGATCTCCGTGAATATATTTTGCAGGTGAGCTACATCCCCCATACTATGATGATCTTCTATCCATATTAAAGAAGAATTTGCCTCTAAAATAATTAAATTTCTTATTAATACAGTATTCTTTATTTTTGCGTGATTAAAAAATACAGAGTGAATTGGTTTTTGGCAAGAAGTGTTCTCTGGTAAATGGATACCTAAACCATCTTTCCAGTTGGCCATATTTAAAGCCACAAATGGACTTTTTTCATGTTGAGTGGATTTTCCTAAATTTTGGGATAGAATAGAATTTTCTCTGGGGAAGTCTTTTTTCGAATGAATTACTTTATCCAAAGAAAATATACTACCTCCAGCATAAGAGATGCCATTCGTTTCTTGTACATCCTTAGAGGCAGAAACCCCATTGATGAAAAGAAAAAAATCAGTAGATATCCCTTTAGGCGTTTTAGATCCATTCGATGGAGAGGCATTCAATGAATAGAATTTTTTAATCTCATTTTGTTTGTCCAGATCATAGCCTATTTTTTGTAAAGAATCAGTGGAAATATCCAATTGATCAAAATCATTTTCTATGATCTCTGTAAGATCAGTATACTTCCATGCCTCATTTTTTTTATCAGGATAGCCAGATAAACTAAAACTCTCGGAACCAATCTCACGATTCTCTTGAAGCCATCTATCTACAGGTTCCTTTTCTTTTTCTCTTGCTTGTATAGGTGAAATTAACATTTTTATAAAGTCAGTTGTTCCTTTTTAGCCCAATCATATCCTCTTTTTTCTAATTCTAAGGCTAGATTACGATCACCTGTTTTAGCGATCTTACCCTCCAGAAGTATATGCACATAATCTGGGACAACATAGTCAAGCATTCTCTGATAGTGAGTTACTAAAAGGACTGCTTTGTCCTTAGATCTGAACCGATTGATGCCATTAGCTACCGTTTTAAGAGCATCTATATCCAGACCAGAATCTGTTTCGTCTAAAATAGCGAGATCTGGATTTAATATGGAAAGCTGTAATATTTCATTTTGTTTTTTTTCGCCTCCAGAAAAACCTTCATTTAAGGAACGATTTATTAGATTTTCTTTCATGTCTAATTTTTGTAATTCTTGTCGAATAATTTTTAAAAAATCAATAGTGTCTATTTCAGGTTCGCCCCTATACTTACTTATTGCATTATAAGCAGATCTTAAAAAGTATGTATTATTTACACCTGGAATTTCTACGGGATATTGAAAAGCAGCGAAAATACCTTCGCAGGCTCTTTCTTCCACACTCATAGAGTGAAGATCTTTGCCCTTATAATATATATTTCCCTTTGTGATCTTGTATTCTTCATGCCCTACGATCGCTTTACTAAGGGTGCTTTTCCCGGATCCATTTGGTCCCATGATCGCATGTACTTCGCCTGGTTTTATTTCCAGATGAAACCCCTTTAATATTTCCGTATCCTCTACTTTTACATGTAAATTTTCAATTTTAAGCATATTTTTACTCAATTCATCCTCAACCAACTGCCCCTTCCAGACTAATATCTAATAGTTTCTGTGCCTCTACTGCAAATTCCATAGGTAATTCTTTGAATACCTGCTTGCAAAATCCATTCACGATCATAGATAATGCATTTTCATAAGAAAGCCCCCTTTGCCTCAGATAGAAAAGCTGTTCTTCGCTGATCTTAGAAGCGGATGCTTCATGTTCCACTTTACCAGTATGATTTCCCGATTCTATAGAGGGGAAAGTGTGAGCGCCGCATTCATCTCCTAAAAGAAGAGAGTCACATTGGGTATAATTTCTGGCATTTTGGGAATTTCTGGAGAATTTGACCAAGCCTCTGTAAGAGTTTTGGCCTTTACCGGCTGAAATTCCTTTGGAAATGATCGTGCTTTTTGTATTTTTCCCGAGGTGTACCATTTTAGTACCCGTATCCGCTTGCTGAAAATTATTTGTAAGCGCTACCGAATAAAATTCACCTATGGAATCATCTCCTTTTAAAATACAGCTAGGATATTTCCAGGTTACTGCAGAACCTGTTTCTACCTGTGTCCATGATATTCTGGATTTTTTTCCTTTACATAGCCCTCTTTTGGTTACAAAATTATAAATACCACCCTTGCCTTCTTTATCACCTGGGTACCAATTTTGTACGGTGGAGTATTTGATGTGGGCGTTATCCAGGGCGACCAGCTCTACCACGGCCGCATGAAGTTGATTCTCGTCTCGCATAGGAGCAGTACATCCCTCTAAATAACTCACATAGCTATCTGCTTCTGCTATGACCAGAGTCCTTTCGAATTGGCCCGTATTGGCTGCATTGATACGAAAGTAAGTAGAGAGTTCCATAGGACAGCGAACCCCTTTGGGAACATAACAAAATGATCCATCAGTAAAAACAGCTGAATTAAGAGCCGAAAAAAAATTATCTCTGACAGGGACCACCGATCCTAAATATTTTCGTACCAGATCAGGATGTTCCTTTACTGCTTCTGAAAATGAACAGAAAATAATACCCATCTTATACAATTTTTCTTTAAAAGTGGTACCAACGGAAACGCTATCAAAAACGGCATCTACGGCTACACCAGCTAATGCTTTTTGTTCTTGCAGGGGTATTCCTAGTTTATTGAAGGTATCTAGTATTTCATCATCCACTTCATCCAGACTCTCTAATTTCTTCTTAGGAGCAGCATAATAGCAAATGTCTTGGTAACTTGGTACATTATATTTTATATTTGCCCATTTTGGTTCTTTCATTTTTTGCCAGGCTCTAAAAGCATTCAACCTCCATTCTAGCATGAATAAAGGCTCTTCTTTTTTTTGAGAGATCAATTTAATGATATCCTCATTTAGCCCTACTGGAACTCTATCGTTTTCTATGTCCGTAACAAAGCCATATTGATAATCACTTTTTGTTACATCATCGATCACGTGGTCAAGATTTTTGGTCGATTCTGTTTGTTTTTTTAATAAAGATTCACTCATTTTATCCTCTTCATTGTATGCATTTATTTTAGAGAATTCTTATTCTTTTAAAAAGCGATATCCAATAAAGGTTTTATTCTTAATGTGGAAAGCTGTTCATAAAATTTTTTATTGAATACAAACCAGATATTTTTTATTTTACATTTCTCCAGGTATTCGCATTCTTTCCCTAGTCCGGGGAAACATCGAATACCTTTAATATCTTTATAGTCTAAGGCCTCATAGATGTCCCATAGAGAAATATTTTCTTTACCTTCTCTTAAAATATAACCGCCTTTTGGACCCTTAACACTTTCTATGATATAGGATTCTTTTAAAGACAGCATTATCTTCTCTAGAAAATGGATTGGTATGTGCTGATTTTTAGCAATTGCCTTGCGATTTATTGGCATTCCTTTAGGAGCATTAAATATCTCAAAAAGAACTCTCAAGGCATATTCCATTTTCATAGAGAACAACATAAGGGATTAATAATATAGTTGAGTCATACTGTCAACTATATATTTTAAATTAGATGCAAAAACAAACAGCTATTCTTAGTAAAAATACCATTTGGGGTCAATGACTTTAGGTATATCATCATAGCTTTTTTTTTCCGCTATAGTTCTATTAATTTACTTGACACCCTATTCAATAGTTTAATTTATGGAGATAGAATTTAGAATTGATATACGATTTTTTTTGCTGAGGTTTATATTGCTCGATATATAAAATAAAGATATGTATAGGTTCTATCTATTTATATTCTTATCTATTTCTATTTTAGCAAAAGAACAAATAGATGATAAGGAAACAGAATTAGTCAAATTAAGCATCCTTGACTTTTCGAATCAAGCAGGGGTCAATTATGAATATCTATCTGTAAGTATATCTGATGCAGTAGGGATCAAGCTCAAAGAAGTATTCAAATATAAAAATTTCGGCAACTATACGCTTTGATACACTAAAAAAATTTAAAAATGACAAGGATTGTGAAAACTATTTAATCAAAAATAGATTTAAAGATGGTGAATATTGTGCTTATTGCAACCACAATGAAATATCGAAAATCAGTAAAGCCAAGAAAAAATATCAATATTTTAGATGTAAACAGTGCAAAAAGGATTTTACAATCTTGACCAATACTGTATTTCATGCTACTAAGCTATCCTTACGTTATTGGTTTATGGTAATGAATTATTTATCTGAAAGTAGTAAAGGAGTTTCAAGCGTTCAAATTTCTAAAGACCTTGAAATTAGACAAGGAACAGTTTGGCATATTTTAACTAGACTTAGAGACTTGACAAACCAAGAAAATTTAAAATTATCTGGAGTTGTAGAAGTAGACGAAACTTTTGTAAGGGGGAAAGAAAAAAATAAACACGCTTCTAAGAAAAAAGGAGCACTTACTCCCAAAGCTCCTATTATAGGGATTATAGAAAGGGATACAAAAAAGATCAAAGCTTCCCATGTCCAGAACACAAAGGCCATGACCCTAAAGGGATATATTTATGATAACGTTGCTTTTGGTTCAAGTATTATGACAGATGATAATATGGTATACAGAAAAATTAATCCATGCTACAATCATAAATCTGTATCCCATTCTATGAAAGAATATGTAAATGGTACTTGCCATACTAATAATATCGAAAATTTCTGGTCATTGTTCAAACGTGGATACATTGGAATTTATCACTATATGAGTAAAAAACATTTGCAAAAATATGTGAATGAATATGTTTTTAGATACAATAACAGAGATCAAAAAGAAAAATTCTCATTACTTTTTAATAACTTATACAAAAAGACGAAAACTTATAAAGAGTTAGTTAATGCCTAAAAAAACTAAATTTTTTTACACAGAGTCTTCATTTAAGGAGCTCTTAGGTATAGGCAATAAACCACAAAAAAATAAATCATTTTTAAAAAACAATTCGAGGAAGGAAAAAAATAAAAATACTCAAAAATTAAAATAAATGGCTAAAGATTTCATAAATCAGATTATTTTAGGAGACTCTTTACATTTATTAAAAAAAACAGATACAAATTCTATTGACTTAATTATAACATCGCCCCCATACTTTGGATGTCGCCAATATGGCAATGAAACTATAGGCAGAGAATTAAATCCTTTAGATTACGTTAAAAATTTTTTAAATTTTTCAAAATTATTGAAAAATGTCTTAGCCCCTCATGGATCATTTTATCTTAATATAGGAGATATTTATTTTGGAACAAAAGGTTTTTCAAGAAATAAAGGTAGATTTGCTAGAAAAACAGATTATCACTATAAGGATCATAAAATATGCAAACCAAATGGAAAAATTTTACAGTATAAACAACTTTTAATGATTCCTGCAAGAATAGCGATTGAAATGCAAGATCAAGGATGGATTCTCAGGAATAATATTATATGACATAAACCAAACGCTATTCCTTCATATTCACCCGATCGCAGATTACCAAGATATGAAAATATTTTCCACTTTGTAAAATCTCAAAAATATAATTATGACCATGAAAAATCAAAAGAACTTGAATTTGATAAAGATATTATTAAACAAATAGTAAAACCTTTTGAAAATCATCATGCGACGTATCCTTTAGAATTAATAGAAAAACTTATATTGACGACTTCTAAAAAAAATGATATTGTTCTTGATCCATTTTTAGGCTCTGGTACCACTGCCGTTGCAGCAAAAAAGAATAATAGAAAATACATAGGATTTGAAATAAATAAAGATTATGTTTCAATCTCTAAAGAAAGAATAAAAAAAGAAACATCTCTTAATGGGTCATTATATCTTTAAATATTCTCCAATTTTTTTTATGTTTATATTTTTACCCCATTCTTTAATATCTTGTTCTAAATATACCTTTTTCAACATTGTTTAAATTTTCAGGCCACATGGGGCTGTCTAAAAAGGCTTACGAGAAAAAGTCTATTATAATTACTTGTCAGGATAAATCGATTTTGCTCTATTCTACGTTATGTCTCAGAATAATTCACTTTTATTTATAGACCTGCCTCCGCAAGAGGTAAATGATAAGAAATATCTACACAGGCAGGTAACCTTTAAGGAATACGATACAGGACAGAGAGAGCTTTTTCCGGAGGATATTGAGCAATCCCTGCCTAAGTTTCATATTGCACGCTTTATCAAGCTTGCTATGGACAAAATCAATATTGATTCTCTTATATCCAGCTATAAAGGTGGGGGAGCCAGCGCCTATAATCCCAGGTTATTGTTAAGTGTGTGGCTTCTGGCTCTTACTTACAAGACCTATAGCTGTCGTGGGGTAGCTAAATTGCTTAGAGAGAACATTGCCTTTAAGTGGCTCAGTGGGAATAAGATCATAGATTTTCGTACCCTGAATAATTTTCGTTCTCGTTTAGAGAAAGATATAAAAAAGATATTCCAGGAGGTGATTCAAATAGGTATAAAGAATGGTATTATTACTGCTAAAGATATTTTCATAGATCATTCTAAATTCGAGGCAGATGCGAATCGTCATAAGGTGATCTGGGGCAAGCGTGTAAAAAACCAAACAGCGAAGATAGAATCAGAGTTAGACATGCTTTTTTCCTATATTTCTCGCATTGAGAAGTCAGAGGGTAAAGAATACGGTAATGGTGATTACTCTGAGACAAGTAACAGGAACTTCTCGGATTCTGATATAGATAAGATGATCACAGATGTTAATTCACAATTAAAAGATCATGAGATAAGCCGTGATGCTGCGCGGGACAGGAAAGCGAAGTTCCGTCGGCTAAAAGTATTATTACATCGGCTCAAGAAATATAATTATTCAAAATTATTATTAGGTAAGCGTAGGAGCTATTCGAAGACAGACCCCGATGCGATAGCTATGTTTCAAAAAGACGAAGTGATCAAGCCTGGATATAATGAGGGTGTTGCCACGAGTGATGGGTTTGTTTTAGATTACTCCATCTCGCAGACCTCAGGTGATACTGATAAACTGATTGATTTAGTCGATGGCACAGAGAAAAATACAGGCGTAAAAGCAGATTCGGTTACAGCGGATTCTGCCTATGGCAGTGAAGAGAACTATCAACATTTAGAAGATAAAGATATAAAAGCTAATGTGAAGTATTCTACCTATCATCCTGAAAAGACAAAAAAGTATCATCAGGCAAAGGTTTGCAAAGATCAGTTTCTTTATGAAAAATCATCTGATACTTATCGCTGTCCTCAGGGCAAGGTGCTGACATTTATTAAAGAGAAGTTATCAAGAAAAACAGTTAACGGTTATAGAGCCAATGTTAAAGTCTATTCCGCACCTCCAGCCCAGCCGCAGGCTGTTCCCCAAATACTACTCAAAAGACTCTTATTAAGCGCCTGTATTGGCAAAGTCAATGAAAAATCACTCCCTTTTTAGACAGCCCCAGGAGGCCAAGTGTCTGGGGTGGGGAACATGGATGTTTTGTAGTGGCAGACGATAATATAGCATATAAAAAAGTCAATCCATGCTATGACCATAATACTGTTTCTCATTCTATGGTGGGATATGTAGATGGTTCTTATCATACAAACAATCTCAAGAAATACTAAAATAAACTAATTAATCTTTGCTTTAATTAGCAAGCAGATCGACACTTTATTATACCTTGTACAATAAGATATATAGCTGCCAAATATCTTGAACTTCCCGAAATTATTTTTCATAAAAAACCTTTCTACTACAAAAAATGTTTGAAGGATTGTTCATCTTTAGATGTTTGGTTTGATCTATGTCAGTTTCTTTAGCTGTAGGCACTCAATGGGGAGATGAAGGGAAGGCGAAAGCCATTGATTTTCTTACTCAGAGACATAACATTGTAGTTAGATTTCAGGGTGGTGCAAATGCTGGTCATACAGTAAATGTTGATGGGGATAGTCATATTTTCAATTTAATTCCTTCTGGTATTTTAAATGATCATGTTACCTGTATACTAGGTGGTGGTATGGTGATAGACGTTGAAGTTCTTTTTCAGGAAATTGAGATACTTCAGAAGAAGGGAATAAGAGTCAAAGACCGTATCCGTCTGGCCGACAATGCGCATTTAGTACTTCCTTTTCACAAATTAATGGATTCCAAAGAAGAAGAAGATAAAGACATGCTCAACATTGGCACTACTAAAAAGGGAATTGGTTTTTGTTATGCAGATAAAGTTGCCAGATATGGAGTTCGTCTTGGGCATTTATTTTGTGACGATTTTTATAGTAATATACTTCCTTCTTTGGTTAAGAGGAAGAACCTACATTTAGAAAAAATATATAACGGTAAGCCTTTAAAATTAAAAGAAATGACAGATTACCTAAAGGGTATTCGTTCTAAAATTTCAGGTTTTATGATCAATGCTCCTTATTATTTGAATATGGAGGCCGAATCGGGTAGAAAGATATTACTGGAAGGGGCTCAGGGTACAATGCTTGATGTAGATTTCGGAACTTATCCTTATGTAACCAGTTCAAGCCCAACGACAGGAGGCGCATTGAGTGGAAGCGGTCTTAATTTTCGCTATCTTAAAGAAGTTATTGGAGTTACAAAGGCTTATACCACAAGGGTTGGGGAGGGTCCTTTTCCTAGTGAGTTAGATGAAAAGGATTCTGAAAGATTGAGGGAGTTAGGCAATGAATTTGGTTCTGTTACTGGAAGATCCAGAAGATGCGGATGGTTTGATGTTCCTGTTATAAGACATTCTGCCAAGATAAACGGTCTTACGAGTTTATTTCTAAGTAAATTAGATGTACTGGATTCCATGGACACTATTAAAGTTGGTGTTGGATACGAATTACAAGGTAAAAGAATTGATTATTTTCCATCTCATAGTTGTGATCAGATAAAGGTTTTATATGAGACATTCCCAGGCTGGAAAGAATCTACTGCTGAATGCAGAAAATTCAAAGATATACCTAAAAATGCTCGTAAATATATTCATGCACTGGAAAAGTTTTGCGGAATTCCTATTAAATGGATATCCGTTGGTCCTGGTAGAAAGCAGACGATTGAATTATAATCTTTTTCAAAAAAGATCGTATTCTCCACTAACTTTAATCCCTTATTAATATGTATTTCAAAAAACTTTTTAAGAGTAAACTATTCACAATTTCTAATTTTCTTTCCATGTCGAGAGTGATATTGATCCCTTTTATTTGGTTTTTCTGGGATAGGAGTGAAACACAGCCAAGGTATTTTCCAGTAGTACTGATCATTGCATGCATTATGATTCTAACTGATTTTTTAGATGGATTCTTAGCCAGAAGACTAGGCCAGGAAACTCCCATAGGGCAATATTTAGACCCGATTGCAGATAAGATTGCGATCCTAAGTATTTTATTCTTTCTAAATATCTATAGAGATTTTCCTTTATTGGTTATCATCATTATCATATTCAGAGAGATAATGGGAATCTGGTTAGGTACTTTCCTTCTATTGAAAAGAAATACACTAGGACAGCCAAACTATTGGGGAAAATCTGGCGTTTTTTTATTCTCCATAGTCGGATTCATTTATTTTTTTAAATGGGAATACAGGCATTGGAGTCTTATTCCATTATTATTCGTATTCTTAGGGGGTATGATCGCCTATGGTCGTGCTTACTGGGATATTGCTTTTAAACGAAAATAAATTGGTTATTTCATTATGGGTACTTCTGAACATACTAAGGAATCAGTCTGATCCAGGGGAGAGTTAGTAACAGGTTTATCTGCCCCTTTTCATTTTTCTTTTCTGGCCAGCATCGGTATGCACATCTAAATAGCCAAAGCCTTGATTGAACTCAGTCAGGTTAATTTGATACTTAGCTTAAAGAAATATAAAAAATTGAACGGCATTGTATGAAAAACTACCCAGCACCGAATCTTTTCTAAAAAACTACTTGATTCAATGTTAGATATTTTAACATAGTATTTTATAATCCAGATATGGCCTAAATTTATATTTTAGGGGTTTTAATATGAAAAAAATAATTTTTTTATCGCTTTTCTTGTTTGCAATCTCTTGCGAAGATTTGAACAATATTAATGACCAATCCATGAATGACCAAGGAATGAATAATGCTATGATATCCATCCGAGGCTTAGAGGGAGTCGCTGATCCGGGAGATAAAATCAACTTCGTTATTTTTGCCAGATCAAGGGCATCGATCGCTTGCGCTACAGCCGGGGAGATCCGTCCTCTCGTTGAAAGAGCTAACTCTAATGAAGCGCCCGAGTTAGACATGCATCAATATCGTGAATATGCTGTCATCGGCTCAAGAGACTATAGTGGCAGCAGCCCATTAGATATCCCCTTTCGTCTTCCTGAAGCAGTTTCTGAAGAAATCTTTAACCTTTACCAATTTGGATTTTATATCACGGCCTATATTGAGAAAAGCGGCGATGATGGTAGAATCAATAAAGGAGATATTACTTTTTTGAATAGAAACAGAGACCCTGCTAACCCGATAGAGAGCGAAGCCCTGGGTTATGACATCATGGTAGCCTGCTACAATTATGTGGGCTTAGGGGGGCTTGGCCCAGAGGTGGAAATCGATTTTTCTGAAAATGCTGCCGGCACAATGTTCTTTGATGTGAGATATCAGGCAGCCGTTACTCCGATTTTTCTTTGGAGTACGAATATCCGCCGTACTGCCGCAATTAGTACTACTATTTCTCCCGCTACGAGAAGCAATCATGCTGAGCTTATTCTCTCTCAAAGAGGCCTTTGCCCTATTAACGCCCGCCCCGCGGGTATCTATGGAGTGAACACTACATTAATGGTGCACTACAGCTCAGAAAACCCAAGTCTGAATAATGGTTTAGGCATTCCTTATTACAGACAGAGGCCGGTCATGGGACCTTTGAATAGCGCTGACGCTCTCGATGATCCTGATCTGGACAGAGCAGCAGACTTGAATAACAAATTAATACAAAGACGCTATGGTAAGATGTTTGATGGGCAAGCCCAAACACCTTTCAAAAATAATTTACTCGCCGCAGGAGTGGTCAAAAGGAGCGGGATTTCTATGACGGGGGAGGGGCGTGTTGATATCCTAACGGGTGCTAATTCTACACGACGTTGTAATAATTGGTCTAGTAATTCATTGACCCTGAGTGCTTCAAGAATACTATATAGAATCAACGAACAACCTCCTACCCGATCTGATGACGACTTTGGTAGCAGAGGCTCCACTGCCGGATGTTTAGGAGGCGGGAGATTCATCTGTATCACCTGGTAATAAAATAAGATCTATTTGAAGTTTTCATGATCTTCACTATAAAAATTTAAATCGATTTAACTTTTTAATAGGGGGGGTATCTCTAACTAATTCTATTAGGAAAAAGTGGAATGAATTTTTTTGTAGAGCAAATATATAATGTGACATAATTTCCGGGTACATGTTACAAAAGCCATAACCTATTTAAACCACTCGTTTATATTTTGATTCTTTATATCCACGCTAATACCCTTATATCCCATAAACTGAAAACAAGAATTTAATGCAGAAATTAAGCAAAGTGTAGAAAATCAAAAGTAACAATGAGCCTGTGCGCCAACTTAAAAACATTTACATTTTTGAGTTTTTTATTTTTTATGTCCCATGAACAATAGATTTGCACAAAGCGATAGAGATCAACTTATGATGTTTTCCCGTACTCAGGGAGATAATCTTGATAAGAATCACGAAATTTATGCATTTGTTAAGCTTTTGGATACAATTGACATGAATCCTTTTCTGTAGATGGAACTAAAATCAAGGCAAATGCTTCTGATTCTGAAGGCGAGAATAGAGGTAAAAATCGCTGCAATAGCCTTTAATTTTAGCAAAATGATACGGGAACAGCTTGTATAGATCAGGAAATTAGGAAATTATTTCGTATTTTAGAGAAAAAATATCAAAAAACCTTCGGGAACAAAAAATACGATATAGATTACAATGTAGTAAATTATTCTTCTGTGTTGAGGCACAGGCTCAAGATATGTGTACAAAGTACAGCCTAACGGCATTGGTTTCTACACTTTCTTAGAATTGGAAAACATTTCTTGCATTTCACATTGACCTTCAAATATAACCCCTTCATCAATCTCTAATTTAGTAGACTTGATATTACCGATCAAAGAAGAACCATTTTTTAATTCTACCTTCTCTTTAGCATAAACGTTACCAATAACCTTGCCATATACGATCAAATTTTTTACACTGATATTGGCCTCTACTAAAGCGCTGGAGCCTATTTGCAAAGTGGTCTCTCCCTGAATTTTACCATTAAATTTACCTAAAATATTCAAAGGGTTTTTGAAGTTCAAGATACCATTAAAATAGCTTTTTTCCTGAAATTGGGTAAATTCTTTTTTTTTCTTATCTGTTTTTTTGCCATTCATTTAATTTCCTATAATATTACTTTTCCATCATTGTAAAGACACCGTCCCAATCTTCGCTAGGAGGATTTTTCATAAAATGCTGGCATCTGTCTATATATAATTGAGAAGGCCTATCATCAGGTTTTAACTCCAATGCTTTTTTAAATGCTTCTATTGCTTCATACCATTTTCTGCTCTTGTACATTTCAATTCCTTTATTATAATATACAAGCATCTTCATAATCTCTTCTGAAAGTCTATGCTCTTCCATAGAGACTATATCCTAATTTACAGGTTTACATGTCAAGCCTTTAAATGCTGACTATGTATTAAATGCTGACTAATTAGAGCCTGTGCACCAACTTAAAAATATTTACATTTTGAGTTTTTTATTTTTTATGTCCCATGAACAATAGATTTGCACAAAGCGATAGAGATCAACTTATGATGTTTTCCCGTACTCTGGGAGATAATCTTGATAAGAATCACGAAATTTATGCATTTGTTAAGCTTTTGGATACAATTGACATGAATCCTTTTCTGTAGATGGAACTAAAATCAAGGCAAATGCTTCTGATTTGGTAGAGCAAGTATTAGACAAAGCAGAAGCTCCATCGGACAAGCAGAGTATAGCTACGGATACATCAAAAGATTCGATGGATCATTCCGATACCAAAAGCTCTACTGTGTAAATATCCTCAAATGAATCAGAGGTTGAATCAGACGATCATAATAGTACAGATGAAAATGATTTGATGTTAAAGAAAGCAGAGAAATACATGAAGATCAGGATATGATCATGAAGATGTCTTCTGATGAAGCGAAGTCATTTTATAAAAAGCGAAGCTCTTCCATTGAACCTATTTTTGGGATTCTAAAACAGACTAAAAACTTTAGGGAACTATTGCTCAAAGGGATTCAGAAGGCGAGAATAGAGGTAAAAATCGCTGCAATAACCTTCAATTTTAGCAAAATGATACGGGAACAGCTTGTATAGATCAGGAAATTAGGAAATTATTTCATATTTTCGAGAAAAAATATCAAAAAACCTTCGGGAACAAAAAATACGATATAGATTACAATGTAGTAAATTATTCTTCTGTGTTGAGGCATAGGCTCCTACCATTAAAATAAATTTAGTCCACTTGTGATGATTTTTTTTCAAAAACAAAATAGAGCCTTTTTCTTTATATTTTTGATCCTTATTTCTATTTCCTTCACAGCGTATTGTAAAGGAAACCGTTCTTCTAACAAATTTCCGATATCATCTGGCCAGAATATATATACACTTACTATTCTAAGGCCTGTTAACGGCAGCATCTCCACGATAGGGCAGAATGCACTATGCCAGCCTTCTATCCAAACATACCATCTGGAACGATCATAACTCTTACAGCCATTCCAGATAATGTTAGTATGTATCGTGTTGGTGCATGGATTGGTTGTACGCCTGCTGCTTCGGATAATACGATGTGTTTGGTCATCATGGATAGTGATAAGACGGTAGAAGTTATTTTCGATGGTGTCATCTGTACCTTCCCGGATGTATTACATCTTTTTGAAATGGAAATAAGAAATAATCCCCCTGAAAAAAATGATGTATGCACTCAAAGTGATTCTGCAACAAAAAAGGACTTTTCAGGATGAAATTATGGCACTGGAATAGAATTAGATTCATACATAATATGCAATCCTGATCAATTGCAGGCAATAAACATGGATATTATACAATAGGGGCCAACATAGACTTATCCCGATATGACAGTAGCTATATTTATGTTTGCCCTATGAGTGTGCTAGGCACTTATAAAGGTTTTCCGCCTATTGGGAATAGTCCTTCCAATGCATTCAATGGTAGTTTAGATGGAAAAAGTTATGTGATCAGTAATATTGCTATTGATATAAAATTACAGGATAGCTCTACTTATGCAGGTCTTTTAGGGGTTACAACCAATGCACCAATAATAAAAAATATTACCTTAGAGCATATAAATATCATTTCTCTTTCTAATAATATGACTGATGTTCGTAGAAGTAATTCTCATGCTGGTGGATTGGTAGGTATTAACAGGGGTAGCATATTTAACGGTTTTTCTATAAGAATGGTTTCTGGTTCTTTATACTTTTCGAATACCACGATTGGGATTCCCGCTGCCTCAGATTTTGCATTTTTTTATGATATAGAAGATGATGTCAGTACTATCTCGATCACTCTCGATTTGGTGCAGGGAGTAACCGTAGCTGAATATACAATTGAAAGAGCGATAGATGCTAATGGTAACGAATTAGAAAATATCGATATACCTCAGATAGATGCTATCTCTGGATCCATAAGGCTTCCTTCTTCTTTTGGTATAGGTAGTAAATTTTATCTTAGTTCTATTTTTACAAAGGGGACGGCCAGTTTTACCAGATCATACAGCTTTAAAAAATAAATGTAAAATAATAAAAGAAAAAATAAAAATTGGATCAAAGGATAGATTATCCAAAAGGGAGTATCTCTCCATTGTTTTAAATAATTTTATACCTATCAACTATTCCACAACAACAGAATGGCTTCTTCTCAAAAAAGAAGCAATTGAAATAAAAAATTTTAATGCGGAATAATACTTTAACTCAATACATAAGCCGCTATACTCAAAAAAATTAAAAAACCAATTATGTCTGTACAGGCTGCTACCAATACAGAAGACCCCATTGCAGGATCAAATTTAAAAAATTTTAGAAAGAGAGGAATAGCTGCCCCTATAATGGTAGCAAATAGCATATTCAATGTTAAAGAGGATGCGATTAATAAACCAAAAACAGAGTTCCCATGAGCTTGAAAAGAAAATATAGTTACAAGTATACCTATCAACAATGCACCCAGAAAAACTGCGGATAACTCTCTCATTAGTATCCCCCAAACCTGTTTCAAGTGCAATCCAACCGTAATACCTCTGATGATGATTGCTACCATTTGGTTCCCCGTAGCACCTCCTAAGGCAGCTACCATAGGCATAAAGGCAGCTAATATGATAAATTTTTGGATTGTGGTGTTGAATGCATCAATTATAGATGCAGCAATTGCTGTGGTGATCAAATTGATCAGCATCCATGGAAATCTACTTTTTAGAGAAAGAAGTATACTGGTGATGTTTTTTTCCGTACTCAAACCCATCATTTTAAAGACATCTTCAGAAGCCTCTTCTTCTAATACATCAACTACATCATCTATGGTTATTCTACCTAAAAGAGTTCCTTTTTCGTCCACAACCGGGAGAGTGATCAGATCATAATCCTTGAAAATTTTAGCAACTTCTTCTTGGTCCATAAAAGGAGTTACCTTAAAGGGTATGGGTATCATGATATCTTTTGCTATTTGAGAGCCTTTCTTCAAAATCAACCTTCTTAATGGTATATAACCAAGAAGGTAATTATGTTGGTCTAATACATAAACAAATTGAATATTTTCTGTTTCTTCTTCTTTAAATTTACGAAAACGCTTGATGATATTTTTCAAAGAGGCATTTTTATTCACTGCTAAAAAATCAGCACTCATCAAGGAACCAGCCGTTTTTTCAGGATACTTAATGAGTTCTTTTATTTTTCTTAAATAAGATTTATCAAACTTCTTTATTATAAAATCAAATTTCTTTGCAGGAAGTTCTTTTAAAATATCTACAACATCGTCGGATTCTAATTCCTCCAGACGTTCTATGATCCAGTTGGTATGCTTAGATTGGAATAGTTCATTCCTGCTTTTTATATCTAGCTTAGAAACCAGATCAGCACTATTTTCTTTTTTAAGATTTAATAGGATGAGTTCCTTTTCCCATTTCTCAAATAGATTCCATAATTGCGCCAGGTCTTTAGGATGGATCTTATTTAAAATACGTTTTAAAAGAAGATCATGCCTCTTTTGGATCAGCTTTTTAAGAGTTTCTAATAGTCTGTTTTGATCCTTTTCGGATATGAATCTATATTCTTGCTTTTGTTGGTCCATGGTAAATTAAATATTTTTCAAATAAAACGGGGTGTATATTCTATTTCGGTTTTAAGCCTAAGAATATTGCCTAAAAAATTATTTCTTAGCCAAAACAGCATATAAATAACAGCAAGGTTTTAGGTGATATTAACTGTACAAAGTATTGAATAAATTACAATAGCCTTTTAAAATGTATCAATTTTTAGACATCTTCTTTCTTCTAGGCCATACATTTCTTATCTTTTTCAATTTATTTGGATGGATATTTAGAATAACCCGCAAGTCTAATTTAGTCATGCTTATTTTGACTGGACTCTCTTGGTTTTTATTGGGAATTTTCTACGGTATTGGCTATTGTCCATTGACTGATTGGCATTGGCAGATTCTACATAAATTGGGCAAAACAAATATTCCAAACTCTTATATCAAATATATTTTAGATCGCATGTTCAGCCTTGATCTTCCCGTAGACCTTGTTGATAGCATGACCGGACTATTCTATTTTATGAGTCTAGGGATCTCTATTTATATGAATATAAAGTTCCCAACGCACAAGGTTCAAAATAACCTGTAGTTCTAAACAAGCAGTGTAAGATATGTGTACAAAGTACAGCCTTTGGCGGTATTCACTGCTCCGTAGTATCAAGGTTACTGGATGTTTTGCATAGAAAGGCTATAAATTTTTTATTAGTTTTTACTTTTTTTGCTTGACATATTATTAGAGCTAGAGAGATTTACGTATAAAGTCTAGTAAAAGTTTAAAATGAACTAAATCTAAGGAGGCCCAATGAAAAATATTAAACTTGTAGAAATAGCACTAAAATTAAAAAGAAATGTTCTTTCAAGATTGATCTTTACTTTAAAGATCTTTAAATCCGTTTATGCAGTATTGTTTTCTACTCTCGCCATTCTCTTAAGCTGTGAAGGAGATTCTTCTGTTTTATTTGATGTAGAGAGAGAACCTCTTGGATCTCCTGCTAACTTTCAAGCAAGAGCCGAAAGTGGTCAGGTTATTCTCAATTGGGATGCAGTCGAAGGATCCGTTATGTATAATATTTACAGGGATAATTCTAAGATTGACGATACGACCAAAACTTCTTACACAGACACGGGTCTTACGAACGGTAAAACATATAATTACCAGGTATCTGCCGTAGATGAATTTGATGTAGAGTGGGACAAGAGTTCTATAAATGCAACACCCCTCCCCGACCCTCCGCCTGCTCCTCAAAATGTAGAGATCTTAAAAGGTGACTCCAGAGCAAACTTGAGCTGGGATGAGGTCGCGAACGCCAGTTATTATAAGATTTATAGAGATGGGGCCATTACTCCTATAGCAGATAATGTTACAGGTCTCAGCCATACGGATAGCGGTCTTACAAACGGTACGACGTACACCTATCAGGTCTCCGCAGTAGACAAATACGATCAAGAGGGGAGCAAGAGTATTCCTGGATCCGTAAGACCTTTACCGCCTCGGCCTAATGTTCCTGAGGGGGTAAGGACTGAAGCTGCTGAAAATCAAATTAAGCTGAGTTGGAATGCTGTCACGAAAGCGAGTTATTATAGGATCTATAGAGATGGGGCCACCATTCCTATAGCAGATGATGTTACCGTTCTCCGTTATGTGGATATGGGTCTTACAAACGGTACGACCTATGTCTATCAGGTATCCGCCGTGCTCTCCGTAGGCGCAGGCTCTTGTGCCTCATGTATATTGGAAGGTCCGAAAAGTGATCGAATCGTAGCAATCCCTGGCAGAACTATTAGTGGGGTTCCAGGTAATTTAAGTGTAAGTTTAAGAGATATAGAAATTACGCTAACGTGGTCTGAGGTCACGGACGCCAGTTATTATAGAATTTATAGAGATGGGGCCGCCACTCCTATAGCAAACAATGTTATAGCTCTCAGTTACACAGACACCGGTCTTACATACGGTACGACGTATTCTTACGAGGTATCCGCCGTAAATGCCTCTGATGAAGAGAGTGAAAAAAGTAGTTCTGTACAAGTTACCCCTCTCCCCGAGCCTCTATCTGCTCCTGAGAATGTGCAGATTTCAAGGGGAGATACTCAAGTAGAATTGATGTGGGATATGGTAATAAACGCTAGTTATTATAGGATTTATAGAAATGGAAACTCTAACCCTATAGCAGACAATGTTACCGTTCTCCGTTATGTGGATACGGGTCTTACGAATGGTACAACCTATAATTACGAGGTAACCTCCGTGGATGAATACGGCCAGGAAGGGAATAAGAGTTCTTTTGTAGAGGTTATCCCTCTCCCTGATCCGCCATCGGTTCCCCAAGGTTTAAATGCTTCAGAAGGAAATACTCAAATAGAATTGAGTTGGAATGCTGTCACGAACGCCAGTTATTATAGGATTTATAGAGATAGGGATCCTGCTCCTATAGCAGATAATGTTACCGTTCTCCGTTATGTGGATATGGGTCTTACGAACGGTATAACCTATAACTATCGTGTATCCGCTGTGATTGATGTAGGCTCCTGCGGTGTATGTAAAGTAGAAGGGCCTAAAAGCGAGGAATCAATTGCAGTCCCAACTGCGGTTTCTATAAGAGACATGCGTTTAGCCTATAACGCAGCCCAGTATGTAGATACCAGATATTTTACAGGTAGAACTATAGCCCCTACAGAAGGGGGGTCTATTTTTGCTGATAGCGATATCTCTCATATGTTCGCGGGAGCAGCTTCTCCTTTTGGAATGGTAGCTATTTCTCCTGTGAATACTCATTCATATAGCGTTGGTCTAAATAGGTATAATTCAAACCACCAAGACACTAGATATAAATGGGGTAATTATCCTCAAACAGCCGCAGCAAGATCCAGAATAAAGGGTTTTACCACTACGGCTGTCTCTGGAATGGGTTGCAGTGGAGACCTGGCGTTGGATTTCCCCTTCATGGTATATCCAGGAGACCAAACCTCAAAAAAACTACAGATATTTGCAGGAGATTCTGCTTCTGATTTTCTAGCCCCCTTAGTGATTAAAAACAGTGATTTCAGTGCCAATACTATTGGGAGGCCAGGGTATTTTAAAGCTACTTTTAGTGATGAGATGATAGCAGAAGTAGTGGCAAATAAGAGAACGGGAATCGCTCAGTTCACCTTACCTGCTTCCCAAGACAAGGCTACTTTCTTTTTCACTACGGCGAGTAGAATGGTGCGAAATATGGCTCGCATAGAAAAAAATATCAGAGACAGTAAGACTGTTATCCAATTGACAATCCAGAATTATGGTTTCTGTTCTCCTGCTTGGGGTAATTATACAATATATATGGTCGCTGAATTAGAACAAACGGCGAGTAATATTAACCAGGCAAGAGCTATAAGACTCGGTCCAGCAAATTCACATCTTTATCAATTGCCTCTACTGTTTGAATTAAGCGGAACGAGTGGCATTATTAGAATGAAATTTGGACTTTCTTATATAAATCATGATGGTGCTTATGCTAATTTAAAAGCAGAGATATCGGATTGGGATTTTTCTGGAGTTAGAAGAGTGGTTCAAGAAAACTGGAACGATATTTTAGGAAGGATCAGGATTGAAGATGCAGGTGCCAGTACCAGAATAAAAGAAATATTTTATACCAGTCTTTATAGAGCGCTTCTGCATCCTGATATTTTTAGCGACACCAATGACAAATATAGAGGTTTTAATGAGAGTATTTATGATTTAGAGTTAGTGGGTAGTAGAAAAAGGGCACAATATCAGCTCTTTTCTGGCTGGGATACCTATAGGGCTCAAATGCAGTTGGTCACGCTTTTAGCTCCGGATATTTCCGCGGATATGGCCCAATCATTGATCAATAACTCTAAGCAGGCAAACTGCGATGAAGGTAAAGACGTTGATAAGGGGAATTGCCCTGGTGGTTCTTTTACCCGATGGGGAGTGGCCAATGATGATTCTGCCGTCATGTCTGGTGAACCTGGAGCGATCATTGTTGCCAATACTCTTGCTTTTGGGGCCACAGACTTTAATCTGGACGAAGCTATTGCTGCCATGGAGAGAGGAAATCAAAATAGATCTAGTAGAAATAAAGCAAATGATATTAATAATCGAGGAGAAAGAAGCTTTTTTCCTCGTCCCCTAACAGGTAATTGGGGCTCTCATAGATTTTCCTACAATCTGGAGTTGGCGGCGGCCAATTTTTCTAAAGCTGCCTTCTCGCAATTTGTGAAGCTTAATAGAGCAGATCTTGGTTTAACGAATACGGAGGGTCATTATTCTGGGAAAGCGACTAATTTTTATGGAAAATATAATGAGAATGTTAATCGTGCATCAGGTTCTTTAACAGGTATACGAGCTGACGGTTCTTTTAGGGGTTTCAACCCAAGGGCTGGATATGCCTCTACCTCTATAGAGGGTACAGATGCTCAATATATATGGATGCTTCCAATGAATGCGAATGATATTCCCAGACAGTTTCGTGGTAAGATAGAGAGTTGGTATAATTGGCTACCTACTAGTAAAAGAGAATCGATCAGCGCAGGCGACTCTAATGAAGTTAAAAGATATAAGAGGGCTATAAGCGCTTTAAATGATCATGTTTCTAGCTTAAATGCAGGTTATAATTCTCAGAAACTATGGTTTGGCAATGAACCAGTACATTTCAATCCATTTGTTTATAATTTTCTGGGTGTGAATGATCAGGCCCAAGAGGCTAGTAAAAGCCAGGATACAGTAAGAAAAATATTAGAAGATATGTTCAATAACAGTATCGACCGAGGAATATCTGGCAATGACGACTTAGGATGTTTAACTGCGTGGTATGTCTGGGGAGCGATGGGTCTGTATCCGGCTGTTCCAGGAGTGGGGGTGTATACGATCACAGCACCTCTGTTTAAGAAAATTACTATTGATAAACACTATGATATTGGATCGATCATAATAAATGCGCCCGAAGCTTCTGAAGGTAAGAGCGGAAAAAGATATATCACTGACATAGAAATAAAGAAGGGCATAAGAGCTAAAGAGACCTACAACAAAACCTATATAAGACATACAGACTTGTATTCAGGTAGTGATATAGAACTTATATTTGCATTGACAGATGACAAAAGCAGGGCTTCCAGAACACTAAAGAAATCACCTTCATTTTCAGACCTTGCAAGTATAGAAAATTTTTTGCAAGCAAATAATGAATAATGAGGCAGAATAGAAGCAGTATAACTTATTTCCTTAGGATGGATTTTGGGATTTTTTTGCAGCTTATCTTAAAATTGTCAGGAATAGCCTTTTTATCACAGGAAAAGGCATGATCTTATAATATTTGTTTAGCAAGTTTGTTCGTTTTTACTTTTTTTGCTTGACATATTATTAGAGCTAGAGAGATTTACGTATAAAGTCTAGTAAAAGTTTAAAATGAACTAAATCTAAGGAGGCCCAATGAAAAATATTAAACTTGTAGAAATAGCACTAAAATTAAAAAGAAATGTTCTTTCAAGATTGATCTTTACTTTAAAGATCTTTAAATCCGTTTATGCAGTATTGTTTTCTACTCTCGCCATTCTCTTAAGCTGTGAAGGAGATTCTTCTGTTTTATTTGATGTAGAGAGAGAACCTCTTGGATCTCCTGCTAACTTTCAAGCAAGAGCCGAAAGTGGTCAGGTTATTCTCAATTGGGATGCAGTCGAAGGATCCGTTATGTATAATATTTACAGGGATAATTCTAAGATTGACGATACGACCAAAACTTCTTACACAGACACGGGTCTTACGAACGGTAAAACATATAATTACCAGGTATCTGCCGTAGATGAATTTGATGTAGAGTGGGACAAGAGTTCTATAAATGCAACACCCCTCCCCGACCCTCCGCCTGCTCCTCAAAATGTAGAGATCTTAAAAGGTGACTCCAGAGCAAACTTGAGCTGGGATGAGGTCGCGAACGCCAGTTATTATAAGATTTATAGAGATGGGGCCATTACTCCTATAGCAGATAATGTTACAGGTCTCAGCTATACGGATAGCGGTCTTACGAACGGTACGACGTACACCTATCAGGTCTCCGCAGTAGACAAATACGATCAAGAGGGGAGCAAGAGTATTCCTGGATCCGTAAGACCTTTACCGCCTCGGCCTAATGTTCCTGAGGGGGTAGAGACTGAAGCTGCTGAAAATCAAATTACGCTGAGTTGGAATGCTGTCACGAAAGCGAGTTATTATAGGATCTATAGAGATGGGGCCACCATTCCTATAGCAGATGATGTTACAGGTCTCAGGTATATGGATAGCGGTCTTGAGAACGGTACAACCTATAACTATCGGGTATCCGCTGTGATTGATGTAGGCTCCTGCGGTGTATGTATATTGGAAGGTCCGAAAAGTGATCCAATCGTAGCAATCCCTGGCAGACCTATTAGTGGGGCTCCAGGTAATTTAAGTGTAAGTTTAAGAGATAGAGAAATTAGGCTAACGTGGTCTGAGGTTACAGATGCCGATCGTTATAGAATTTATAGAGATGGGGCCACTACTGCTATAGCAGATATAGCTGAAACCAGTTACACAGACACGGGTCTTATATACGGTAGGATGTATTCTTACGAGGTATCCGCCGTAAATGCCTCTGGTGAAGAGAGCGATAAAAGTCATCGTATAGAAGTTACCCCTCTCCCTGAGCCTCTATCTGCTCCTGAGAATGTGCAGATTTCAAGGGGAGATACTCAAGTAGAATTGATGTGGGATATGGTAATAAACGCTAGTTATTATAGGATTTATAGAAATGGAAACCCTATCCCTATAGCAGACAATGTTATCGTTCTCCATTATGTGGATACGGGTCTTACGAATGGTACAACCTATAATTACGAGGTAACCTCCGTGGATGAATACGGCCAGGAAGGGAATAAGAGTTCTTTTGTAGAGGTTATCCCTCTCCCTGATCCGCCATCGGTTCCCCAAGGTTTAAATGCTTCAGAAGGAAATACTCAAATAGAATTGAGTTGGAATGCTGTCACGAACGCCAGTTATTATAGGATTTATAGAGATAGGGATCCTGCTCCTATAGCAGATAATGTTACCGTTCTCCGTTATGTGGATATGGGTCTTACGAACGGTATAACCTATAACTATCGTGTATCCGCTGTGATTGATGTAGGCTCCTGCGGTGTATGTAAAGTAGAAGGGCCTAAAAGCGAGGAATCAATTGCAGTCCCAACTGCGGTTTCTATAAGAGACATGCGTTTAGCCTATAACGCAGCCCAGTATGTAGATACCAGATATTTTACAGGTAGAACTATAGCCCCTACAGAAGGGGGGTCTATTTTGCCTGATAGCGATATCTCTCATATGTTCGCGGGAGCAGCTTCTCCTTTTGGAATGGTAGCTATTTCTCCTGTGAATACTCACTCATCTAATGCTAATCTAAATAATTATAATGCATTTGGCCGAAGTAGATATAAATGGGGTAATTATCCTCAAACAGCCGCAGCAAGGTCCAGAATAAAGGGTTTTACCACTACGGCTGTCTCTGGAATGGGCTGTTATGGAGACCTGGCGTTGGATTTCCCCTTCATGGTATATCCAGGAGACCAAACCTCAAAAAAACTACAGATATTTGCAGGAGATTCTGCTTCTGATTTTCTAGCCCCCTTAGTGATTAAAAACAGTGATTTCAGTGCCAATACTATTGGGAGGCCAGGGTATTTTAAAGCTACTTTTAGTGATGAGATGATAGCAGAAGTAGTGGCAAATAAGAGAACGGGAATCGCTCAGTTCACCTTACCTGCTTCCCAAGACAAGGCTACTTTCTTTTTCACTACGGCGAGTAGAATGGTGCGAAATATGGCTCGCATAGAAAAAAATATCAGAGACAGTAAGACTGTTATCCAATTGACAATCCAGAATCGTGGTTTCTGCGAAAATGTTTGGGGTAATTATACAATATATATGGTCGCTGAATTAGAACAAACGGCGAGTAATATTAACCAGGCAAGAGCTATAAGACTCGGTCCAGCAAGTTCACATCTTTATCAATTGCCTCTACTGTTTGAATTAAGCGGAACGAGTGGCATTATTAGAATGAAATTTGGACTTTCTTATATAAATCATGATGGTGCTTATGCTAATTTAAAAGCAGAGATATCGGATTGGGATTTTTCTGGAGTTAGAAGAGTGGTTCAAGAAAACTGGAACGATATTTTAGGAAGGATCAGGATTGAAGATGCAGGTGCCAGTACCAGAATAAAAGAAATATTTTATACCAGTCTTTATAGAGCGCTTCTGCATCCTGATATTTTTAGCGACACCAATGACAAATATAGAGGTTTTAATGAGAGTATTTATGATTTAGAGTTAGTGGGTAGTAGAAAAAGGGCACAATATCAGCTCTTTTCTGGCTGGGATACCTATAGGGCTCAAATGCAGTTGATCACGCTTTTAGCTCCGGATATTTCCGCGGATATGGCCCAATCATTGATCAATAACTCTAAGCAGGCAGACTGCGATGAAGGTACAGACGTTGATAAGGGGAATTGCCCTGGTGGTTCTTTTACCCGATGGGGAGTGGCCAATGATGATTCTGCCGTCATGTCTGGTGAACCTGGAGCGATCATTGTTGCCAATACTCTTGCTTTTGGGGCCACAGAATTCAATCTGGACGAAGCTATTGGTGCCATGGAGAGAGGAAATCAAAATAGATCTAGTAGAAATAAAGCAAATAATATTAATCGGGGAGAAGACTCATTTTTTCCTCGTCCCCTAGCAGGTAATTGGGGCTCTTATAGATTTTCCTACAATCTGGAGTTGGCGGCGGCCAATTTTTCTAAAGCTGCCTTCTCGCAATTTGTGAAACTTAATAGAGCAGATCTTGGTTTAACGAATACGGAGGGTCATTATTCTGGGAAAGCGACTAATTTTTATAGAAAATATAATGAGAATCTTGTATTCGCTAATCGTAATTTAAGCAACGATTTGACGAGTGGAGGTTTTTTCATCCCAAATGCTGGATTTGACTTTACTTCTATAGAGGGTACAGATGCTCAATATATATGGATGCTTCCAATGAATGCGAATGATATTCCCAATCGATTTAGTACTAAGATAGAGAGGTGGTATAATTGGCTACCTACTAGTAAAAGAGAATCGATCAGCACAGACGACTCTAATGAAGTTAAAAGGTATAAGAGGGCTATAAGCGCTTTAAATGATCATGTTTCTAGCTTAAATGCAGGCTTTAAATCTCAGAAACTATGGTTTGGCAATGAACCAGTACATTTCAATCCATTTGTTTATAATTTTCTGAGTGTGAATGATCAGGCCCAAGAGGCTAGTAAAAGCCAGGATACAGTAAGAAAAATATTAGAAGATATGTTCAATAACAGTATCGACCGAGGGATACCTGGCAATGACGACTTAGGATGTTTAACTGCGTGGTATGTCTGGGGAGCGATGGGTCTGTATCCGGCTGTTCCAGGAGTGGGGGTGTATACGATCACAGCACCTCTGTTTAAGAAAATTACTATTGATAAACACTATGATATTGGATCGATCATAATAAATGCGCCCGAAGCTTCTGAAGGTAAGAGCGGAAAAAGATATATCACTGACATAGAAATAAAGAAGGGCATAAGAGCTAAAGAGACCTACAACAAAACCTATATAAGACATACAGACTTGTATTCAGGTAGTGATATAGAACTTATATTTGCATTGACAGATGACGAAAGCAGGGCTTCCAGAACACTAAAGAAATCACCTTCATTTTCAGACCTTGCAAGTATAGAAAATTTTTTGCAAGCAAATAATGAATAATGAGGCAGAATAGAAGCTGTATAACTTATTTCCGTAGGATGGATTTTGGGATTTTTTTGCAGCTTATCTTAAAATTGTCAGGAATAGCCTTTTTATCACAGGAAAAGACCTGATCTTATAATATTTATTTAGCAAAAAAGAATAATCGATTTAATCTCTTTTTATATAATATAATCGATTCCGAAATCTAATTGATTTAGACTAAACTTTGAAGTATTTGAATCAGGAGTTAGACTCACATTGAAAAATATCTTTTCATCGATCACATACTGAAAACCCAAAGAAATGTTTTTGAGAGAATCATTCAGATGGAATAATTTTCTACTGAATTCATATTCATATGTATAAGGAGGTGGACTATCAGCTAGTGCCCCTTGTTTTATGTTTTGAATGATATGGTCTAATTTATGATATAGATTTAACCTTGGTTGCCATCCAACGAATATAGAAAATGTTTTTGGAGAGTTCAGATAAAAATGATATTTTAAGGTTAGATTAAGCTCAACAATTATTTGCTCATTATCTATTGTGCCGCCACGAAATTCATCGCGGGTAGTATCTAATTTTGCGGATTCTGTGGCATAATCAATAAAGAGACTAGGCGTAATTCTAAAAACTCCATATTGATGTTTAAAATCTAAGTCGTAAAATGGTTCAAAAGAAAACCTATAAGCGCTTATGCTTGCTTTTGGTATCTCTTCTGGAATAGTTTCCCCATCTGCAAATAAAGACGTTAATGTAGAGTTGCTGCTGTCTCTTCCTTCTAAAGAAGGTTGAAAATATCCATCAAAAGAAATACCTGCATTAGAGAAATCATTGAGAACATACCATGTTAATAAGTTTAATCTTAATTCTCTCTTTCGACTTCCAAAGAAGCTATTACCAGTGCCGCCTAAAGCCTTAAGCCCTTCGCTTCTGTCTGGATCGATCAATTCAAAAAAAGGAGCATCATTCTCTCCCCTAACAATACCAGTATCTTCTTCTGTTTCTTGTGCCTTACCGCCATACTGATTATAGCTTAGATTCAAAGAGAAAGAAACAGATTGTATGGCTTCTGAGTATTTTCCAAATTCCAGGCCTAAAAATAAATGACTTGTACTATTTCTTGAAACAGTTTGGCTTGAAGACACATCTTTTGTTATAAATTTTTTATTTTCTCCTTTGAAAACTGTATTGATAGGCCTTTGTTCGTCAAGAAAATTTCTGGTGTCGACATAAAATCCCAATCCATAGTCTTTATAAACGATTGAACCTAGCAGAAACTTTATATTTAAATCGTTTACATTTGTGTCAGTTCTTTGGGCATTGCCCAATAAAGGTTCATTTTTTACTCTACTTCCAAAACTCCCTATTTCAGCGGCTAAGTAAATAGGATGACCATAGACTAAAAAACTAGAAGCAGCGGAGAAATTCTCCAGCCCTGTCAATATAATAGAAACTGTATTTTTTTGATTTAAAGAATATAAATAAGGATTCGTTAAATAATCCCATGTACTCCATTTATAGTTAGCAGAACTATCGTAAGGTATGGAATTTCTGAAAGTTTTGGAAACATTACTAAAGATTAAAGAAGTATTTAAAGCGATAAATAATATGATAAGAATAAGATACTTCATTATATTGGTATCCTTAAAAAAAATCCATGTAAGGTTGTCTACAATAAATTAAAAACTTTTTATTTTTCAAAATACTTTATTAATTATAGGTAACTAAATACCACTTCGGAACACTTCATGAAATATACTCATTTTGTCTATTGTTTTTTTTTGATAAAAAAATTTCTTAAACTGATTAGGGTACCTTTAAGATTTTGATACATAGAAATAGGCTAAAATTGTATCGAAATGTACAGCCTTTAAACACTCGATAACCTCCTACTGCCATAGTTAAAATAGAATGCTTTACATATTATCTCAATTTATGTAAAATGCCTATGCTTCTGTATATGTTGCTCATATCTCTTAAATCTAAGATACACAGGGCCACTGTTACCAGAGCTGACCTCAATTATGAAGGCAGTTTAACAGTGGATCGAAATCTTATGACCGCAGCTGGATTTTTCCCTCACGAAAAAGTACAAGTGGTGAACATAAATAATGGATGTAGATTCGAGACATATTTAATAGAAGGGAAACCTGACTCCGGAATGATCTGCCTCAATGGGGGGGCAGCCAGATTGGGATGTAAGGGAGATCTGGTCATTATAATGTCTTACGCTTTGCTTTCGGCTGAAGAAGTCGTGAAACATAAACCTATTGTCGTTTTAGTGGATAAAAATAATCGGATCCTAAAATAGATTGTGGATCAAAATTTCATCAGAGAAATTCTCCAAAAAGTTCAAAAAAAGGATATCAGCTTAAGCAAAGCAATGGAAGAGTTATCTGAATTACACTATAAAGACATAGGTATTGCCAAATTAGATATTCACCGTTCTCTTAGAAGAGGATTTCCGGAAGCTGTATTGTGCAATGGAAAGACTCTATCCCAAATTAAACATATTGCCCTTCATCTTCCTTCTAAAGGATACTATATTTTTACAAAAATGAAAAAGGGTATCTATAAAAAGATTAGATCTGTTAGAGATGACATGAAATTTTATCCAGAGGCCAATCTAGCCTTGTTGGGGCAGCCTGCCCCAAAGAAGAAAAATGCTTCCACAAATAAAAATATCCTGGTGATAAGCGCAGGCACATCTGATATGCAGGTAGCGGAAGAGGCAGCTCTTACGGTAGAGATTATGGGGGGTATGGTAGAAAGAATTTATGATGTTGGAGTTGCTGGATTAAATAGATTGATACATCATTTAAAAATGATCCGGGAGGCTAAATGCATTATTGTGGTAGCCGGCATGGATGGAGCTTTGCCTTCTGTGGTTTCTGGTTTAACATCTGCACCAGTCCTAGCAGTACCCACTAGTAATGGATATGGAGCTTCTTTCAAAGGAATCAGCTCTTTGCTATCTATGCTCAACAGTTGTTCTCCAGGAGTAGCTGTGTTCAACATCGATAATGGGTATGGATCCGGCTATTTTGCAGCAAATATGTTTTTTCATCAATAAATTGGCAAAAAAATGGATATTGCTAGTCCCAAAGCATCTGTATTCACTGGTTCTGATGCTTCTTTTTTGGAAAAAAATAGAAATAGTAGGGTATATCCCCATGTAACCTAACTCTTTCTATTCTTATCTCCTTTAAGTTCATCTAATTTAACTTGAATGGATTTAAATTTGCTATGGTAATATTTCGATCATGACAATATGCCATTCTTTTAACAATTTTTACCTTTTTTAGAGAAAATTATTTTAAGAATTTCATGCAGAAAGTGATCAGCCAGAGGGCATTTGTTTTTTGAAAGAAAATTATATTAAGACAGTATACATTTAATTCATTTATTCTGAGGGAGATACGGCATTTTTGCTCTTGCCGTATCTTCCACGGAAGATTTGTCTGAAATCTCTTTAACTTTAAGAGGAGACAAAAATGAAGATTAACCATAACATGAGTTCAATCAATGCTCATAGAGTATTGAAATTCAGAGGTTGGAAATTAGACAAGTCTGTTGCCAGATTGGCAACAGGTGAGAGGATCAATAGCGCTCGAGATGACGCTTCTGGTCTGGCAGTTTCTGAGAAAATGCGTACTCAGATAATGGGTTTGCGAAGAGCTGAAAGAAATACGGAAGATGGACTTAGCTTCATTCAAACGGCAGATGGCTTTTTAAGTCAGGCAGCCGATGTATTGCAGAGAGTTCGTGTGCTTTCGGTTCAATCGGCAAATGGGATATACCATCAGTCTGATCGTTTATTAACGCAGGTTGAGGTTTCTCAATTGATCAATGAGGTTGATAGAATTGCCTCACAAGCTGAATTCAATCGCTTCAAGATATTGCTTGGTGACTATGCACCTGGTTCAAAGGCAGGTTCTATGTGGTTTCATGTTGGCGCAAATATGAACCAAAGAGAAAGAGCCTATATATCCACGATGACTTCCAAGGCATTGGGGATCAATAATGCCAGGTTGACCACAGTAGCCGAATCAAATGAAGCGATCGGTTTGGTAGATAATGCATTGGAGATGATCTTCAAAGAAAGAGCAAACCTGGGGGGATATGCAAATCGTTTGGAAATGATTGCAAGAGGGCTGATGAATGCGTATGAGAATGCTCAGGCTGCTGAGAGTCAGATAAGAGATGCAGATATGGCAGAAACGATCGTTGAGTATACCAGGAATCAAATACTGGAAACGGTCGCTACTTCTATGCTGGCTCAGTCTAACCTTAGGGGTCGCGGGATACTCCGCTTGCTTGGTTTTTAGACCCAAATATGTTATGGAAAGAGATTATTTTAATATTGGTTATTCATAGCATCTTTTCCTGGAATTCCCAGGGATATTTTTACTTTTTATGATTTAAAAATTGAAAGTATCCCTGGGAGATATATTCTTCTTTAGGGAAGAAGGAGGGAGAAGATGCAGATAAATAAAAACCTTAATGCGATGTTTGTGCATAGGCAAATTCAATTGGCTTTTCGTAGAACGAGTAAGTCTATTGAGAAATTGAGCACTGGAATGCGTATTAATAGAGCCGGTGATGATGCAACTAATTTGGCTGTATCTGAAAAGATGCGTACCCAAATAAGAGGTTTAAAACAGGCAGAGCGAAATGCCCAAAATGGTCTTTCGTTCATTCAAGTGGCAGAAAGTGGACTGGTGCAGGTAAATGATATTCTGCAAAGAATAAGAGAGTTATCGGTACAAGCGGGGAATGGTATATATTCTGAACAGGATCGTCAACAGATCCAGTTAGAAGTATCTCAACTCATTGATGAAGTAAATCGGATATCCACTACAGTGGAATTTAACCGACGAAAAATCTTAACGGGTGATTATTCTCCTAAGTCCACAAGAGCTTCTATGTTCTTTCATGTAGGCCCTAATCAGGACCAAAGAATCAGAGCATATGTGGCCACGATGAATGCTAAGGCGCTTGGCTTTTATCAGGCAAATCAGAGAAAAAAGATAAGCACTGTGGGAGAAGCCAACGCGATGATCGGTACTGTTGATATTGCTCTTGATCAATTGAACAGACAAAGAGCAGACTTAGGCGCTTACTACAATAGAATTGAGTTGACTGCCCAAGCTTTAAGAAGTACCTATGAAAATATGGTAGCTGCAGAAAGCAGAATCCGAGATGCAGACATTGCAGAAGAGTTAATTGAGTTTACCAAGAATAAGCTGTTAGTACAGAGTAGTACGGCGATGCTTGCCCAGTCGAATTTTTCGTCCAGGCAGGTTATGCAACTTTTAGAAAACAGTTTATAATTTAAATAAATAAAACTCAAGGGAGAATACTTGAAGCCTCTGGGCAGGACTATTTTTTAGAATGGTTCTTGTTCAGAGGCCTTTTTTATAATATGGTACCAGTAAGATCCATTTTTAGGATTTAAGTTGAATATCTCTTCCGTTTGAGCCTCTTCTCTAATTTCATTTTCAGGCATTAGATAGCCTAAATTACCGTTGCATAATCCAACCAGAAGAAAATATTTTTTTGGGAAATCCTGATATAATCTTTGTTCATATATTTTAAAAAGCTCTCCTGGTATGGTTAATAGAATGATCTGCTTTCCGAGTCTGACAATGGTAACGGGAGCTACAATTTCTCCTTTTTCATTCTGATTTACAGAAACAAAATTAAAAAAGTGAAGCATCCTCAGAAAAAAACCTTTTAGCTTAAATGTCATATTATGAGTGGTGATTTTGATTCGCTTGATCCATTCTTTACGTAATTTATGATTCATTTTCTCTAAATCGAGTAAGATAGAATCTGTAAATTCTTCTAAATGCTTTAAGTTACCTCCTGTGCGATCATAAACATTTTTAGGATTTATTGCAGGAGGGTTTACATCACCTATGGCTCCATTTATGTAGATAAAATGATGTTTATATTTCTTTTCTAATTTTTGCAAAAGCAATCCTGGGTAATCTGCATTTGGAACTAAATTATCTGGTCCTATCACAACAGGATGAGAGGCATAAAATATCATAGAAATGTACGGACTCATATTTGACTTGTTTTTGAATTGGATCCAGGAGGCCTTATTAGGGATCAATTTTTTAGTCGGTTCTCTCCGATTGATGCTTTGAATATTCGTATCCGCAGAAGCAAAATACATTCCAACATCTATTTTGGAATCAATTGCTTTTTGAGTGGCTATAAAACCAATATCTATAATTTCTTTCTCTAGTTTATCAGAAATACCCCCCCAGATACCAATGGTATCCGGGCCGCTATGATTATGGGTTGCTATAATAAATTGTCTATTGAATTGTATTCCTAAAGAAGATATTTTTTTTTTGATTTTATACTCCAGTTCAAAAGAAAATCCAATCACATCCAGAGTAAGAAACAATATCCCTTTGTGGGAGGAATTTATTTTAGGCTGGTGTTCCTCAATGAAGTCTATATAAATAGCTCTTGCGGTAATAGGAGAATATTGATTCTTTTTTTGATCAGAACTTCTAAATGGAGCGTATCCTGCCAGGTTAGTCCCAGAAGGGATATTTTGTAATGTGCTTTTTCCATAACCTGCAGTAATCGCAGACACTTTTTTAGACAAGTCGAAACTAAAGTCATGAATAAAATATTTTTCTGAGCAAAAGCATAAATGCAGAAGAAAGGGTATGATCAGTATTTTTTTGAGATACATTAGAGAGAAAAATATTTCTTAGTTTTTTGTACTGGATATTAGGATCATAGTCCTGTAAAAATTCATGAAATAGAATGTTTTTTAGATGATCGTCTGGAGGCAAATTATTTTTTAAAAAAAAATAATAACCTTATTTTCTATAAATTCAAATTGATCCTTCAATAAAAATACTTAAGCAAAATCCGTATCATCCGATACTATACTGTATAGAATTAATATGTACTTTAATAATTTGAATTGGGGCAAGACTCAATATCTTTTAGAAAAGGGAATGGATGTTTCCATATTACGCAGAAAGGTGATCGCGGATAATATTGCCAATGCAAACGTGCCTCACTTTAAAAGAACAGAAGTTTCTTTTGAAGCCCAATTAAGAAGAACCCTTGATTCTGAAAAATATGCAATGGAGAATGCAGTCCCCGCCAAAATGAACCATTCCAGACATATTCCTTTTTATAAGCCATTGAATTATAGGGCAGTAGAACCAAGGCCCCATATTGATTATTTAAGTACAATGCGAAATGATGGTAATAATATAGACATAGAACATGAAATGAGTCTGGCAGTGAAAAATCAATTGAGGTACCAGTCAATGGCCCACATGATAAATTCAAGTTTTAAAAAGATGAATATGGTGATCAGGAGCGCTTAATAAGGTAATATGTTTGAATCGATCAATATAGCTTCTACTGGCTTATCGGCACAGCGTTTGAAAATGGATGTTATTTCAAATAACATAGCCAATGCAAGTACCACCCGCACCACAGAGGGAGATGGACCTTACCATCGTAGAAGAGTGATCATGACTCCCATCAATTTACGAACTCGCTGGAAATCTCCTGTATATCCTTTTGGAATTCGCCCGGGAGAAGGTAAGGGGGTTAGGGTGATGAAAGTAGAAAGAGATGAAAAAACACCTTTGCGAATGGTGTATGACCCTGGACATCCAGATGCAATTTCAATTGGCCTAAAACAGGGATATGTGGCATATCCAAATGTAAATCCGGTTACTGAAATGGTGGATATGATCGTGGCAAGCCGTGCCTATGAGGCAAATGTGCAGGTAATTCAAGGAGCAAAAAGTATGTTCCAAAGCGCCATGCATATAGGAAGGGCTTAAACATAAAAAATGTAAGTATTTTTATGCTTTACAAAATGTATCTATAATAATAGGAGACATAATACTATGAATTTAGAATTGTTTCAGAAAATTTTGCCGGCTTCTGAGGTTAAAGGAGACATAATCCCACTCTCTCGAAGCCATGCAAAACATTGGCATGGGATCCAGCCAGAAAAAGTACCAGAATCCACTTCTGTAAATTTTGCAGAAGTATTGAACCAGGCTTTGTTGAAGGTGAATGATCAACAGGTTCATGCGGAAGGACTGGTACAGAAGATGATCTCTGACCCCAGGTCGGTTAAATTGCATACAGTTTTGATCGCTTCTGAAAAAGCAAGAATGTCTTTGAATTTTACAAAGACGATCGCAGATATGGCAGTCAGAACTTATCGAGAACTGAGTAATCTAAGATAATACATTGGTATAACTTAGGAGAAATATTATGCCTGATTTTAATGAGCTGTTTCAAAAGCTTAAGGATATTTTAAATAAGCTGACTATAACTCAAAAATGGACGTTGGCTGGAGTAATTGCTTCAGTCTTCATCTCTTTGGTTATTATTGGTAGTATTTCTTCTAAAAAAAAATTACATGTCTTTTCTGCCGATCTGCAACCTAAGGACTTTGCGTCCATTACCTCAAAACTTTCTGAAAATGGTTATTATTTCAAAACATCTGGAACGGATACCATTTATATTGAGCCGCAAAAGAAAAATGAAATATTGATGATATTGGCGCAAGAAAATCTACTTCCCAAAGGAATGCCTGGGTATGAGCTTTTTGATATTGAGAAATGGTCAGAAACAAGATTTGAAAAAGATATTAAAAGACAAAGGGCTCTGATTGGTGAGATCACAAAGACATTAGAAACGCTTCGATCGATCAAAAGAGCCAATGTGCTGATCTCATTTCCTCCGGATGAACTCTTTGAAGAAAAGGTATTGCCTGTTACCTCAGCGGTTCAGTTGCATTATGCTGCCGGGTATGAGAAATTAAAAAGAAAAGAGATCGAAGGAATCGTCACCCTGGTAGCCCGCTCTGTTCCTGGTCTAAAAAAAGAAAATGTCTCTATAAGTGGACCTGATGGTGATCTGATCAATGATTTTGACAATGAAGCAGATCGCAGAAAGAGACGCTTACAGGAAGTAAATGAAAAGCTTAAAATACAAGAGAGGGAGAGAATCAAAGTATTAAATGATATAAATACTTCTTTAAAGGGTCTTTTTGGGCATGGGCTCTATGGAAATCGTTTTGACATTTTAAGACTGGATATTAGACTTCGTTGGGATGAAAAAGAAATTGAAAAAAATGAAGTAACCCCTGTAGTCATGGTTCCGGATGATCCAAAAACTCCCTATTCAGAAAGAGAAGTTAAAGACTCTTTGGAAGTTTCTTCTAAAACTACCACAGAACAGTTTGAAGGGCATGGCTTCACGCCAGAGGGTCCCGCAGGTACAGAACCCAATATACCTCCTGGATATAAAGATAGAGATTATCAAAAGGCAAAGTATACTAAAAAAGAAGATATTAAAAATAATGAATTTAATAAAACTCATAGCAAGATCAAAAAACAGCTTTGGGAGTATGAATCCATCAATTTAGCCGTGGTTTTGGATGGCCAATGGAAAAGAATAGGAGAAAAAAAAGATGAGAGTGGTTATGAACGTGTATACACTCCTGTAAGTGACGAGAATATACGAACCATGACCGATCTGCTTAAAAAAGCAATTGGATATTCTATAGCCAGGGGTGATCAAATATCTGTAAGGCATATTCAAAAGGACAGAAGCAAACAATTTGAAATGGAGGATGAAGAATTAAGAGTCAAAAAATTCCGTCAAAGATTGTTGTTAAGTGTATTGATCGGTTTATTAGTACTTGCAGTAGCAGTTTTGATATTCCATGCCATTAGGAAAGAAATAGAAAGAAGAAAAAGACTCAGGGAAGAAGAAATTCTAGCGCAACAGCAAATGATGAGAGAAGCCGCCTTGAGAGCTATTGAGGAAGAAGGCTTGGAAACAGAGATGTCGCTGGAAGAAAAAGCGCGCAGGGAAATGCTTGAAAATGCTATCAATTTGGCGAGAGAAAAGCCGGAAGTTGTTGCTCAATTATTGCAAACATGGATTGCCGATGAGGAGTAGTAAAATATACTTGTATTAAGAGGATAGTATATGCCCCAGAATAAGCCAACTCAATTTACTGGTAAGGAAAAAGCAGCTGTTTTTTTGCTGGCCATTGGTCCGGATGTGGCCTCTGAAGTAATGAAAGGTCTTTCTGAAGTAGAAGTAGATACAATTACATACGAAATCGCTCGTTTGGATAAAGTAACTCCAGAAGAAAAAGAAAAAGTATTACAGGAATTCCAAGAGCTTATGATGGCTCAGGAATTTATCACCAGAGGGGGAATCGACCAAGCGCGCTCTATTTTAGAGAAGGCTCTTGGAACTCAAAGAGCAATGGATATTGTAAATAGACTTACGAGCTCTTTGCAGATCCGTCCGTTTGATTTTGTGCGTAGGCAAGACCCTGCTCAATTAATGAATTTTATTCAAAATGAACATCCTCAGACCATTGCATTGATATTATCTTATTTAGATCCTCAAAAAGCAGCTAATATTATTTCAAATCTATCTCATCAGATCCAGGCAGACGTTGCCAGAAGAATAGCGATAATGGATAGAACTTCTCCCGATGTATTGAGAGAAGTAGAAAGGGTACTAGAGAGAAAATTATCTACTTTATCTAATGAAGACTTTACTCTGGCAGGTGGTATTGAGTCTGTTGTAGAATTATTGAATAATGTAGATAGAGGCACGGAGAAAAGTATTATTGAAGCACTCGAGGAAGAAGATCCTGAATTGGCAGAAGAAATCAAGAGAAAAATGTTTGTATTTGAAGATATTGTGCTATTGGATGATAAGGCCATCCAAAAGACGTTAAGAGAATTGGATAACCAGGATCTGGCTAAGGCATTAAAATCGGTGGATACAGAGGTACAAGAGAAAATATTCAGAAATATGTCTAAAAGAGCGGCTTCTTTACTCAGAGAAGATATGGACTTTATGGGGCCTGTACGCCTTAAGGATGTGGAAGAAGCCCAGCAAAAAATTGTGAATATTATACGTAAACTGGAGGAAGAAGGCGAGATTATTGTTGCCAGAGCAGGTGAGGATGAACTCGTTGTATAAATAAATTTATAGGAACAGAAATATGTCTAAAATATTATATAATGAAAATGTATTGAAGAAGAAAGTAGATCCCATTACTCTAGATCTCCCTGAGAAGTATAAAAAATATCAGCAACTAGATGAACTCACTGAATTTGATTTGGAACAAGAGAATGTTGCTACGGAACAATATACAGGTCCTTCTATAGAAGAGATAGAATTAGAGATCAAGAAATATCGTGATGATGCAGAAAAAGACATCAGAGAAAAAAGAAAAGAAGCTGATAGAGAAAGAGAAGAGATCATAGAGAAAGGGAAAAAGGAAACTTTTCGTTTGATCCAGGAAGCCAATGAAAAGGCAAAACAAGATTTGAATCGCGCTAAGTTTGAGTCAGAACAGATCATTGAAAGAGCCAAGTTGGATAATGAAAGAATGGTAAAAGAAGCAGAAATGCGTGTTAATGAGATAGAACATGAGGCTTGGCAAAAAGGATACAATGCAGGCAGAGAAGCCGGATATAGCGAAGGTCAGAGCGAGGTCAGAAGGCTTATTGACAGACTTGGAAGTATACTGGGACATGCTATTGACGCAAGAGAAAAAGTCATTCAGGAATCTGAAAAACAAATGGTAGAATTGATACTGATCATTGCCAGAAAAGTTATTAAAGATGAAATTATAGAAAGGAAAGAAGTGGTGATCAATAATATAAGAGAGGCTCTTGGCCGGATCAAGGATCGTGATAGAATTGACATAAGGGTCAATTTTGCAGATATTGAACTTACTGCAGCTCATAAAAATGAGCTGATCAAAATGATGGAATCTTTACGCAAAGTAAATATCTATGAAGATACTCGTGTTGACAGAGGAGGGGCTATCATTGAGACTGATGTGGGGATGATTGATGCCAGAATATCGTCTCAATTAACCGAGATTGAGCAGGCCATTCGGGATGCCAAACCAATTTGATTCATTTTATTAAGTTTTAAATATGATCCGTAAAAAGATTGTAAAAGACCTCAATCTATTAGACAAATATAAATTAGTCTTAGACGAAACAGACTGTGTTCGTTCCTTTGGATTTATAGAAAGCATTACTGGTTCTGCAATAAGATCTTCCGGTCCTCAGGCTAAATTAGGAGAAATATGCCATATTTATAAGCCAGATTCAAATAGTTATATTGGGGCAGAAGTGATCGGATTTGAAAAAAATTTGGTTATTCTGTCTCCTTTAAGTAGTACCAAAGAAATACAAATTGGTTCCAGGGTAATTTCAACTGGCCAGATTTCCTCTGTATATTTAAGCGATGAACTTGTAGGCAGGGTTTTAAACTCTATGGGTAAGCCTTTGGATGGGCATAGTAGTATTATCAGTTCTAATAAAAGAGACTTATATTCAGATCCTATGAATCCTCTTCATAGGCCAATGATCAGTGAACCTCTTTATGTCAATATAAGAGCCATTGATTCTTTTCTTACCATTGGGAAGGGGCAAAGGGTAGGTATTTTCTCAGGGTCTGGAGTAGGGAAGAGTACTTTAATTGGTATGATTGCCCGCTATTCTAAGGCGGATCTGAATGTAGTCGCGTTGACAGGAGAAAGAAGCAGGGAAGTAAAAGAATTTATTCAAAATGATCTGGGTGAAGAGGGGCTAAAGAAATCTATTGTAATTGTCTCTACAGCCGATGAAAGCCCACTGAATAAGATCAGAGCTTCTTTAGTGGCCACGACGATTGCAGAATACTTTAGGGACAAGGGAAAAGATGTCCTTTTATTAATGGATTCTTTGACCCGATTAGCAATGGCTAAAAGAGAGTTGGGATTGGCTGCGGGTGAACCAGCCACAACCAAGGGATATCCTCCTTCTGTATTTTCTTCTTTGCCTAAGCTTTTAGAAAGAGCAGGTACTTCATCTAAGGGAAGCATCACAGGTATCTATACTGTTTTGGTGGAAGCGGATGATATGAATGAACCTGTTGCGGATGCTGTTAGGGGAGTTTTGGATGGTCATATAATCTTAGACAGGACTCTAACAAATAGGGGGCATTTTCCTTCTATTGATATTCCTGGTTCAATTAGTAGACTCGCCCCCCAGGTAACCAATAAAGAAGATCATAAGATAGTTCTCCAATTAAGAGAACTGATCAGCACTTACAGAGAAAATGAAGAGATCGTAAATTTAGGAGCTTATGTTTCGGGAGCAAATCCTATTTTAGACAAGGCAATTCGTATAAAAAGTGAGTTAGACGCATTTTTACGCCAGAGTATAGATGAATCCGCGAAGCCAGAAGAAACATGGAATAGATTGAAAAAAATATATTCTTCTCTATCCGAAAAGCCAATGTTTAGAAGGGTGGGGTAAGCATAGATTATATGAAAAGGTTTAAATTTAAGCTAGATCCTTATTTAAAGCAAAAACAGTTTGAAGAGAAAAAGAAAATGCTTGAATTGGCCGAGATAATGCAAAAAGTAAACCCCTATCATGTTGCAGTGGAAGAATATGCTTCTGAAACCAAAAGAATATTATCTGAAGAATCTCAAAAATTCAGATCTGGACATTTTGACCCCAAAAGTTATAGATATGTTCAGGATTATTTTAGATCTATTGTTAGAAAAAAACAAATACTTAAGGGCCATGCAGATGAATTGAAGGAAGTTGTAGCCCATAGAAGAAATGCCTTGAACCAAGCCAGAAAGTCTCGTAGGTCATTGGAAATACTTAAAGAACACCGGTATGCAGAATACAAGAAGAAAATATCTAAAGAAGAAATAGAAGAATTAGACGAATTTAATCAAAAATTATAGAAATATGCAAATAGAAAAAAAGATCACTCTTTTTAAGGCAGAAGACATTATTTTTGAACCATTGAAAAAATATATACCAGAATTTGGGTTTAATCAAGTTCGTAAAGAGATTCGACTATTACAAAAAGATATGACTAAATTAGCCAATATTTTATCAAAAGCAAGATATCTGGCATCAGAAGAAAAAAAAGTATTGAAATGAATCATAAGAGAATTGTTTTTTCCCTTCTTTCTATCCTTATTTTATTGTTTATTCTTTTAGGATATGTGTTACACTTTACGGAAGTTGTGAATATTTCTAATTGGATTCCTTTCTTGAGGCAGGAAAATCCAGCTGTGATAGATGACCAGAATTATCCAACAGAAATAGAAAAGTTGGAATATTTGAAACAAAAAGAAAAACTTATGGAAGAGGAAGAAAGATTAGCTACAAAAGAAGTTTTACTAAAAGAATGGGAAGATAAATTAAATCAGTCCAGACAAGAAATAGAAGAAATACGTAGAGGGCTTCAGGAAGAACGAAAAAAACTGGCTCTATTGGCTAAGGATTGGCAGGATAGAAAAAAGAAAATAAAAGACCTGGCAATTAAAGTCAGAAATATGCCTCCTGAAAAAGCAGTTGAAATGATGCAAAGGTGGAAGCATTTTGATATTATAGACGTGATAAGACAAATTGATCAAGATACCAGACTGGAAGATGCTCCTTCTATTACACCCTATTTATTGACTCTCTTTACTCCCGAAGAAAGAGCCGAAATAACCAGGAAGATGCTATTACCTCCTTTACTGGAATCAGATGAGGATCCCACAGAATAAAAGCTATAAATAATAAAAGAAACGGAAGTAAAACACATAATAATCCCATTATACTTTTTTTATTCGTTATTTCTGTTTTGATTCTCGAACTTTTTTTCCTTATCTAATTCTTCGTCGCTGATTTCATTTTGCTCCTTCACTAATTCCAGTAGATTTCTTGTTTGGATCTCATCACAGTTACTTTGCTGGATAAATACTTTTTTTTCTTCTTCATCTCTTATAACTGGCGGTGGGACGTAGGTCATTATATTATCCTGTTTGCATTCAGGATTGGGTAGTTTTCCGCTTGTTCTTGTTACTGATTTTATTTTAATTCCAAGAGGTATTTCTTGGTTGAATGGCTGGGGTGGTTCCCCTCTATTTTCATAGATTTCATACATTATTTTTCCCCAGACAGGGGCGGCAATCGAACCACCGCTTTGATGAGTTCCCAATGTCATTGAACCATGGTCCATTCCGATCCATATCATTGCAGATAAGTCTGATGTAAAACCTCCAAACCAGGCATCATTCCAGGAAGAAGTGGTCCCTGTTTTACCTGCAGAATCACCTTGAAAATTACCTATGACTCGAACTGCCTTATGGGCAGTACCATTTGTGATGACAGATTCCATCATTTTACGGAGTATGAAGGCAATTGATTCTTCAATGATTTGAAGAGTGCCATCTTTTTCTTTTTTCTGCAAGATATCCAAAATTTCTTGTTCAAAATTGTAAATTACATTATCATTTAGATCGGTTATATAGAGAACAGGATGAGGAATGATTTCTTTTCCAGAATTAGCAATGATAGAATATCCCAGCAGGAGTTCCATAGGGGTTACTTCAGAGGATCCCAGAGATAAAGAAGGATTTGCTTGAAATCTGCTTTCAGGAACTTTCATTAATTTACTGGTAAAATGGATGATCTTTTCAGGGCCAATTAAGTCATAAAGTTGTATAGATATTAAATTCATGGATAATGATAAAGCCTTTGTCAGAGGAACAAGGCCTTTGTAGTTACCTTTGTAATTGGTGGGTGCCCACATAGAACCATCTGGCTGGATATTATAGATAGGGGAATCGATGAAGCCCATATTAGAATGAATACTTCTATCTTCTAATGCTGCCCCATAAATATAAGGCTTAAAGGCACTTCCGGGTTGGCGCATTGCTGATATAGATCTATTGAACTGGTCTGAGGCCTTAAATTCTCTACCGCCTATCATACCCATGATCCGCCCTGTACGATGGTCCATGGCTATGAAAGCCCCCTGTACTTTTAAGTCAGATTTGAATTCAATAGAATGTTTTGCATATTTTCTGGAATACTCATTTATGGGTTCGATTGGAAAATTAAGAGTAAGCAATTGAAATGCATTCAAGAGTTCGTTTTTTAGACTTTGCCTGAATTCATTTCGTAATGAATATTTCTTAATGATATTAGGCAATGGAATGACATTCTTGAGTACGTTGTATGTATTTAAAAGAGAGGGATCGAGTATCTTTAAAAAGTCTTGGTTGCTTTGTTTGGCAATGGGGTCTGCCTCTTCCAGAGCCTTTTGTAAATTTTTTTCTGCAATTTTCTGAATTTCCAGATCAAGGGTCGTATAGACCTTATATCCTTTTGAATAAAGGATTTCTTTATCTATTCTTTTTTCCAGATATTGCCGAACATATTCCGTAAAATAGGGAGCATTGTCTTTGCGCTCTCCAAAGCTATTCCGGGTAGAAGGAATCAATAGAATTTTAGGCCAATATTTAGACCAATATGTCTCATGCAATTTTTTTGCTTCTGTTTTTGATAGATGTCCCATTTCTGCCATTTTCATTAAAATAGACTCGCTTTTTTTCATAGACTTATAAGGATTCTTGAAAGGAGAATATGTATGAGGTGCCTTTGGAAGCCCCGCCAAAATGGCAGCTTCTACAATTTCCACTTCTTCTACATTTTTATTGAAGTAAAATTTTGCTGCAGAGGCAATTCCATAAGTTCCATGACCTAAATAAATTTGATTAAAATACATTTCCAGAATTTCTTTTTTAGAAAATTGTTTTTCAACCTCTAAAGATAATATGGCTTCATAGAATTTACGAGCAAATGTTTTTTCGCCTTTTGTGTATAATCCTTTTACAAGTTGTTGGGTAAGTGTAGACCCTCCTTGTACAATGGAGAATGCCTTTATATTTTCCCAAAAGGCCCTTAAAATGCCTGTAAAATCAATGCCAAAATGCTCAAAAAAATTATTATCTTCAACGGTTAGGAAAGTAATGATCACTGCAGGCGGTATCTTTTTCAGGCTTATTATCTCTCTTTTATTCAAAAAAAATTCAGAGATCACCTTGCCCTTAATATCATAGAGTTTAGTGGGTAGATTCGGCCTGAATTTTATGAGTTGCCGTACATCGTATCCTGATTCTATGGAGTGTATGAGTATTCCTAAGAAAATCCCACCTAGAAGACAGATGAACAGAAAAAAGGATAGAATTTTTTTTTCTAATGAATTAAAATTAGGCATTCAAAGATCAAATGTATTTTAAAAGATGAATCGAAAAGAAAAATTTACTCAGGAAGGATTATTCTTAATTCTCTTTCTTGTGCATCTTCTTTGATCTTATACCCTTCATCCCGTTTATTGCTTTGGATATTCTGTAAAAGCTTTTCTTTCTCAAGTATCAGTTCTTCATCTACGGGTTTCCAAAGCTTTATTTTGTTGTATAATCTATTCCAATCATATTGATTTCCCTTTTTTTCTAATACCTTATAGGACAATTTATGATAGGCAATCGTATTTTCTGGGTCTATCAATAATGTCTTTTGTATCATTTCTTCTGCTTTTGAAAATTCATTCTGCCATATATATAGATCAATCAATAAATGATGATCTTTAATATTCCTACTCTTCTGGGTATTGATCAAATATTCTAAATATTCTATTTGCTTATTAACTTGGGCCAGAACTCCATGAAGAAAGGCTAACTTTCTAATGATTTTTATATTATGTGGAAAGTTTTTCTTTAATTCTAAACCAATATTGAGAGCATTTTGATATTCTTCATTTTCCTCGTAGTATTCTAATATGGAAATACCAAGGTCATAGATAAATTTTTCTTCTTCTTCTGATATATAAGAAGCAGGATGAATAAACTCTGTTTCGCCTTGACTGTCATTAAAAACCATTCGCTTCTTTTCTTTTGTATAAAAAATATGGATATGATCCATATCCAATTCAGAAATATATCGAAATAATTTGTTTCTATTGTTTGTCTTTAAATAAGGCTTGTATTCTTTCAGGTCAATTAAAAAAATAGTATTTTCTTCATCATTCAGGATGGATAAGATTTTAAAATAAAGAGTCATAAAAACAGGGGTTACGTTGAAATGTTCTAATCCCTTATGGTATTTTTGCTTATGGTTTATTAGTTCGATTGCATTTTTAGGAAATAAATTGGTTTTAAAATGACTTCCCTTTTGGAAGCCAGCCAAAGAGAATACGCTAATAGGATCAACTTTGCCTTTGTTTTCAGATGTCAATTCCCAGATATCTTTTGTATGTATGTCCCAAAATTTATAGGTAAATATTCCACCCCATATAAGTACACTTATAAAAAGCAGAAAACTGATATTTGGTCTGTATTTCATCAAAACATGCACATAAATAAATATTAATGACATAAAGATCAGACCGACCAATAATATTTGTCCCCATTCTATCGTAAGGAAATGAGCGAATAGAGAAAGCAAAATAATTAATCCTAGAAGAGCATATTCTCTCCTTAGATATCCATCGAACGGTTTTATTAAGTAAAGAGTCTTCCAAATTGCGAGTAAAAAGTATCCTGCAATTGCCCAGTAAGAGAAAGCCAGATATGGATAGCTTGCACTTAAAATAATAAATAAAAAGGGTAAAATCATGATCCCATATCGAATATGTGATTTTTTATACTGAAATTTCTGGATCAATTTATGTAGAAACAAGCCTATTATAAAAATACTTACCAAGATATAAAATTGAGTTCTATACAGGTCGAAGATGCCTATAAAGGCAAATCCAATGAATAAAAATCTTATAAAATCTAATGTCACTCTAAGAAACAGCATTCTTCTTGATCCCTTTAGGTTGGCTGGTTTAACAGAATATAAAAATTTGCTAGAAAAAATGATCAAAGAAGAACTGAATAAAAATAAAGGTACTGCCTTCTGAAAATATTCAATAGGCAAAACTCCTATAAAAATACCAATGGCGATCGGTAATTGGTAGAATAGAAAGTAAGGCAGCTTGGTTGCCAAGAGAAAAAAATGCAATATCACTTGTAGACTAAAAAGAAAAGGATATATAAGAAGATATTCAGTATATCCTAACCAATAGATTAAAAATAAGAACAGGCCAGTATTGATAAGAACAGTGGAATAGTAGAAAAAAGATTTTTTGCTACGACTCCGAGAACTATGAAAATGCCAGAAAAAGGAAAGCCATATAGTAGCGATCAGTATATATACAAGAAAGCTGATCCTTATATCCCAGAAAGGTTGTAATTGATCCAATGAAAAACGGAAAAATACTCCAATGGTAATTCCCCATAAAATTGCAATTGAATTGAAAAATATTTTCTTTAAAACGATCTCTTTTAACAAATTTTATTGAATATTTTGTGTGGATAAATTGAAATGAGTGATGCCTGCTTGATTAACATGATCCAGAACAGAGATAATACTTTGATAACTTGCTTCTTTATCCCCTTTAATGGTAATATTGCTTTTTTCATTTTGGTCTACTATTTTTTTTAATCTAATGGGTAATTCTTTTAATGTGATGGGGCTTTCATCTAAATAAATTTTATTCTTATCTGTAATGTGTATTACAATATTTTTTCTATCTTGTGATTGAGTTGTGCTTGAAGTGGGAAGCTGAACCTTTATGATGGACTTCTCCACCAAGGTTGTATTGACCAGAAAATAAGTGACCAATAATAAAACCACATCAACCATTGCGGCCAGCTCGATTCCTGTTCTAATTTTTAATTGGCTTTTGAGTTTCATGCCTTTAAACTCTGTAGAATATTTACTTATTCAATATCCGTAGCATCATCTCAGAAAATAGTTCCATTTCTTTGATGATCAGGTCTAGTTTGCGAACGAAAAAATTGTACATAATTAAAGAGGGTATGGCAACTACTAACCCAAGAGCGGTTGTTATCAATGCTTCGTCAATTCCACTGAATAATTGCTGATTCCGTGAGATAACCTGCTCGAATGCTCTGAAGGCTTTGATCATACCCGTAACAGTGCCCAATAGACCTAAAAGAGGAGCAATGGTACTGATCGTTCCCAGATTAGATAAATGTCTTTCTAGTTTTTTGATCTGTACAAGGGTGGATTCTTCTACAATATTAGCAAGACTCTTGCCCGCATTATTTCTACCCTCTAGTATTGCCAAAGCCACTTCATAGGCGGGATGACTTTGCAATCTACAAAAAGAAGATGCATCTTCATATTTACGAGATTTGATATAACTTAGTAATTTTTCTTCACTTTTTTTGTTAATTGGCTTGATTTTTTTTATCAATATCCAGGAACGCTCTAATATGATCGTTAGAGATAAAATAGATACTATCAGAATCACAATTGGGATAAACCATCCGGGAATACCTGCAAAAATTGAACTCATTTGCACAGAATTTAGATCGCTATCAGCATTACAAGTTTTTTTATATTTAAAGAGGTATTTTTTATACGCAGTAGAGCCTGTGCATCACTATATAGTATATTACCTATACATTGGTGCATAGACTCTGCAATAGAACTCTTTACAAAGAAAAGCTAGACGATCTATATAGACATTGTTTTATGTCTCTACTATGCCTTCAAAAGATAAAAAAGAACCTACCAAAAAACCTGCTAAAGAAATTATCCCTATAGAAATAGAAGATAAGATGCGCCAATCATATCTGGCTTATGCAATGAGTGTCATTGTAGGGAGAGCATTACCAGATGTAAAAGATGGCCTTAAACCGGTGCATAGAAGAATACTCTATGCAATGAATGAAAGAGCCTGGAGACATGATCGCCCCTATGTAAAATCAGCTAAAATTGTAGGCGAGGTAATTGGTAATTTTCATCCGCACGGGGATGTTGCTGTATATGATACAATGGTTCGTATGGCTCAAGACTTTTCGATGAGGGTAGAGTTGATTGATGGGCAGGGCAATTTGGGATCCATAGACGGAGACCCCCCAGCCGCTTATAGATATACAGAGGCCCGTCTTACTACAATGTCAGAGCAGCTTTTAAAAGATATTGATAAAGATACAGTAGATTTTGAACCCAATTTTGACGGTAGCCGTCGTGAACCCGTTGTATTACCTTCTAGCTGGCCCAACTTACTGGTGAATGGCAGTAGTGGTATTGCCGTTGGGATGGCCACTAAAATACCTCCCCATAATCTAAGAGAGGTGATAGATGCTTTAGAATATCTTATCCAAAAGCCAGATGCCACCATCAAGGAATTAATGAAAAAATTACCTGCTCCTGATTTCCCTACTGGTGGAATTATTATTGGTAAAGAAGGACTCAAGCAGGCTTATTCTACAGGAAAGGGTTCTATTACTATCCGCTCCGTTGCCGAAATAGAAGAAACTTCTAAAAATAAAAATACGATCATTGTGAAAGAAATACCCTATGAAGTGAAAAAAAGTGATCTTATCATCAAAATAGCTGAACTGGTGAGCAATAAAAAAATTGAAGGCATATCTGATATCAGAGATGAAAGTGATCGAAATGGAATGCGGATCGTGATCACAATCCGCAAAAATGCAAATCCTAAGGTCATTTTAAATCAGCTATTCAAAAGAAGCAGTATGCAGGTAAGTTATGGGATCATACTATTGGCTCTTGTAAATAGAGAACCAAAACTCTTAAATTTAAAAGAAATACTCACAAATTATTTAGATCATAGAAATGTAATTATTACACGTCGCACAAAATATGAATTAGATCAGGCTGAGAAAAGAGCTCATATCTTAGAAGGTCTTAAAATTGCCCTGGACTTTATCGACGAAGTCATTAAGATCATTCGTTCCAGCCAGACTATAAAGATCGCGCAAAATTCCTTGATGAAAAGGTTTGATTTAACTGAAATACAGGCCAATGCTATTTTAGAGATGCGTCTTCAAAAGCTTACTTCTCTGGAATCTAAAAAGATCATAGAAGAATTGACAGACCTAAAGAAAAAGATCAAAGATCTAAAAGATATTCTGAGCAAGAAATCCAGGATAATCAAAATTGTTGAAGATGAATTGATAGAGATCAAAGAAAGATTGGGTACGAAGCGTAAGAGTATATTAGATGAGGGTGATATAGAGTCCATTGCTCTTGATAGTGAAGATCTGATCGCAAATCAGGAAGAAGTTATTACCCTAAGTGAAGCCAACTACATACGAAGGGTTCCTTTAGATATTTTTAAGAGGCAGCAAAGAGGCGGCAGAGGGGTTATTTCAGGAGGGAAAAAAGAGGATACATTGAAGCATGTTCTCTTTTGCAGATCACATGACTTTATACTCTTCTTTTCTAATAAGGGAAAGGTTTTCTATCAAAAATCCCATATGCTAGAGCAAATGGGTAAAGATTCTAGAGGAAGGCATGTAAGTGGACTGTTAAGTCTTGCTAAAGAAGAATATATAACGACAATGGCTTCTACCGGATATTTTAAAGAGGGAATATTTTTGATATTAGTTACAAAGGCAGGAATTATTAAAAAATTAGAGTTGAAGCAAATACAAAATGCTAAAAAATCTGGTATGCTTGCATTACAATTTAAAGGGAATGTACAGGATCATTTAGTGGATGTGGTGATCGTAGATAATGATCAGGATATTTTCTTGGCTTCCTCCGCTGGGGTGGGATTTAGGACACCCAGTAATAGAATGAGGCCCCAAGGGAGGTCCGCATCGGGGGTTTTAGGCATGAATCTCAGCAAGGGCAATTATTTGGTAGGGATAAATCGGATCGATCGAAATAGCCAGCAATTATTTGTGATCACAGAAAAAGGATATGGTAAAAGAGTTCCCTATTCTGAATTTGCATCTAAAGGAAGAGGAGGAAAGGGAATGATCTTTTGTAAAGTGAATGAAAGAGTTGGAAATGTGGTTGCGGTTCATTCTGTAAATGAAGATAATGAAGCCATTGTTACCACCAAATTTGGAATGACATTACGATTTTTCATGAAAAGTATTTCTCTACACAAAGGCAGGGGTACTTCCGGAGTAAAAGTGGTCAATTTAGTGGAAAATGATCTTGTTGCAGATATAGCCATCCTATAGCCGATTAAAATGCTCGGCTCATCTGTAGGATCATGGTATCAGAAAATCTTGCTCCCTGCGAGGTTAATTGAAACCCTTTAGGAAAAATTGATATCCAATTTTTCTTTGAAAAATTCTGAATCATATCGTAGAATATTTCAAATTGATCTTTTTCAAGATAATTCCTTATATTTCTAAAACTCTGAAAACTTAATAATCTGAATATACCTATAAAAATATCAGGGATGGTTTGGGATGATTCTTCTTGAAAATAATTCCCTTTCATGTATTCATCTAAACTTGCAGGCGCTACAAAGCGATATGATTCTAAAAAAGAATGAGAAGAAACTCCAATACCCAGATAGGGCCTGTATTTCCAGTATCCAAGATTATGCATGCATTGATAATTTTTACGGCAAAAATTGGATATTTCATATCGAATGAACCCTTTTTTGTCTAAATACTCTGTTACAAATTCATAATGATAGGACTGCCTTCTATAAGATGGTCTTTTTTTGATTCCTTGCCCGATCTGTCTTTTTAGAAGTGTGTTTTCTTCGATCGTTAGACAATAGGCGGAAATATGTGTAACCCCTTCCCCAATAGCCCAGGAAAGTTCTTCTTTCAGATTTTTTACCCTTTGGCTTGGTATCCCGTAAATAAGATCCACCCCATAATTCATGAACCCAGCTTTTTTGACTTTATCCAATACAGTATCATAGCTCTCTGAATGATAATATCTTTGCAGATAATCCATTAATTTGGGCTGCCTGCTTTGTATACCTATATGAATTCGGTTGATCCCTATATTCAAGTATTGTTCTAATTTTTCTGTAATAACCGACTCAGGATTTGCCTCTAGAGTTATTTCTATCCTGGAAGATAATTTCAAGTTCTTGCGGATAAAGGATAGTATATCTTGAATATGTTTTACTGGGACCTTAGAAGGGGTACCCCCTCCCATGAAAATACTATTGATGATATTTCCATGCCTCATGTATTTCTTTTTAAGTAATATATCTTGTTTTAAATGATCTACATATAGATCATAGAAATCCGGATCCGGATCTTTTTGAGCAATAGAGTAGAAATCACAATAGGCACATTTGAAATCGCAATAAGGGAAGTGAATATAAATTCCTGTATGTTGATGCATATTCTTAGAAGATATCTATATATCCATTTATTCTTTTTTGACCCTTCTTTGATCCATCATGAAATTCTTTTGAATCTGTTGAAGGTGTTATCACCTTCACCCATTCACCAGATCCATAAAAAATTGTATACCTTTTAATGAATTTCATGGTCTGGTTTCTTATTCATAGGTAATTTGTTTTCATTCAGATTTCCAGCAGATATTTCATGCTTATAGTAGATATAACTCAAGAAGATGGCCTTGAATATATCCCAAAATAAATTAAAAATTCCCCAGAAGAAAACATTGAGGGCAAAATATGATTTTTCCTGGAATTGAGTCTTTCCAACCAATTTAGATAATATTTCAAAATCATATTCTGTTCCAAATTCCAATGGGATACCGCTAAGAATAAGAATCATGAATATATAGGCGGCAATGGAGATGATCTTCATAGAGGCTTCTAAAAAAAAGAAAAGTAATATAGGTATAGAATGTTTGAATCCATATTTTAATGTAGATGAAAGGATTGATTTTTTTTGGTTCAAAATTAAGATGGGTATGAACGCGCTAAAACCAAAGCAAATGGCATAAAGACATATATTAATAAAAAGCAGGATAATCATTCCAATAATTATAATAGAAAAACTAGAAATAAGAGCAGAAAGGAATTGAAATAACATAAAGATGAAAATCAAAACCGTATATGAGGCCATCCATGAGAAGATGAAGAGAAAAATAGAGACAAAAATATAGAAGAAATGTGTCAGGTCATATTTCAAAAAGATCAACACCCTTTGAATGGCTCCTCTCTTTAGTTTAGGGAGTGTAGGGTTTTCTAAGAGATAAAAATTCTTCTCTGAGAATATTTTTTCATATAATTTAAGATGGTTGAATGGGACTATGATCAAAAAGCATAATATCCCTGCTATTGATATAAATGAGAGTATAGAACCTACCAAATTTTCTAAAGCAGGCTCTCTTATATATTGTTCTGCCAATGCCTCTAAAAATATCCATATAGAGAATCCAAAAACAGGAGCATTGAACCAAATAGAATTTTTTAATAATTTATGCCAATTATTTCGGAAAAAAATACTACTGTAGTAAATATAATTAGGATAATGAAATGGCCTAAATATGAAGTCCATAGGGTTTAATCGTCCAGAGATGAATAAAATAAAAAATTCTTTTCAATTAGTAAGTTATTAGTGTCCTTACTTTTTCGTGTACTTTAGGTTCGACTCTTTCTCTTCCTTTTTAGATATCCCAATTCGATTAGACAAAATGCATGCGATTGGGTTTGCGTCTAGTCTATGGATCAGATCACAGGCTGCTCCTGAGGTACCTCCTGTGGCCAAGACATCATCTATCACTACAACATTTTGCCCTTCTTGAATTGCATCTATATGTATTTCAAGAAATTCTTCTCCATATTCCAGCTTATAGCTTACTTGTTCTGTTACATGGGGTAATTTCCCAGGTTTTCGTACTAACGCTAAGCCTAAATTCATTTTTTTACTTAGAGCAGCCCCAAAAATAAAGCCTCTGGATTCAATTGCCGCAATCATATTGATCTGACCACAATGTTCTACCTGTTCTGCATACCAATCTACGGTACTTGAAAAAGCATCTGCATCTTGCAAAAGAGGAGTAATATCTTTAAATAAAATACCCGGTTTAGGGAAATCAGGAATGTTACGAATATAAGTTCTTAATTTATTGAGTTGAGCATACATTCTATAATTCATTAAGAAACATGCCAATATTTAAAATACATCTATCAAGTCAATTTTCTTTCAATTTTAGCACCTAGTGATCTAAGTCTTTCATCTATTTTTTCATAACCTCTATCAATCTGATATATATTTTGTACTATAGATACTCCTTCCGCACATAGGGCCGCGATCATAAGGGCCATGCCTGCTCTGATGTCAGGAGAGGACATGACTGCGCCATGTAATGCAGAACTTCCGATCACCATTGCTCTATGAGGATCGCATAGAACTATTTTCGCCCCCATACTGATCAGTTTATCTGTAAAAAATAATCTGCTTTCAAATAATTTTTGGTGGATCAATATAGTGCCTTTGCACTGGGTAGCAATCACTAGAGCAATGGATATCATATCTGCCGGGAACCCAGGCCATGGGGAATCATCAATCTTAGGAATCTGATCGTGAACTTCGGATCGTATTTTAAGAGACTGACCGGGAGGGATATGTATATCCGTATCTTTATATTCAATGTGAATGCCAAGTTTACGAAACATGAAATCAATCATTCTTAAATTAGATTGACCTATATTTTCAATTACCATGTCTCCATTAGTTAATGCAGCAATTGCGATAAAACTGCCCGCCTCTAAATAATCAGGACCTATGGTATGCTCTACCGGCGTCAGATTTGTATAGCTTTCAACACCTTCTATCCTAAGACGATTGCTGCCAATCCCTTCAATTTTCACCCCTTGCTTTTGAAAAAATTGGCATAGACCCTGCACATGGGGCTCAGAAGCAGCATTTTCAATGATGCTGGTACCTTTGCTTACAGAGGCCGCCATAATTGCATTTTCGGTAGCGGTTACAGAAGTTTCATCTAAAAGCAAATGGTTCCCTTTTAATTCTTTTGCCTCCAGATAGTAGCCATCTTTTTTAACTTCAATATTGGCACCAAAAGAATTCAATGCCAACAGATGAGTGTCTATGCGTCTTCTGCCTATTTTATCCCCACCCGGTAATGGCAGAAATATTTTACCGAATCTGGCTAGAAAAGGTGCCATCAAAGTAACAGAACCTCTTAAAGGCGCCGTCATTTCAGCGGATAATTTAGGATATTCCAGATCAGAAGTGATCAGCTCAAACTCCTTTGTTTTTTCCGATTGTTTAACTTTGATACCTATGCATTCCAATATTTTGATCAATTGTTGAATATCACGTATAATAGGCACGTTTTTGATGGTAACTCGATCCTGATTCAAAATGGAAGCGCATAACACAGGAAGAGCCTCATTTTTATTTCCTTTAGGCTCTATTCTTCCTGAAATGGGATGTCCTCCCTCTATAATGAATTTTTCCATATTTTATTTATTTTTAAGTCCTAAAACATCCTGCATATCATAGAGATATGGTTTTGTCTGCTTTTTTAAAAATGAAAGAGCCTGTAGAGCGCCTTTTGCAAAAATATCTCTGGAGGTAGCCTTATGTAATAATTCTATTTTTTCTCCTTCGCCGATAAAATGAACTGTATGCTCTCCTACAATATCTCCACCTCTCATGGAATGCATCCCCAATTGACTCGGCGGTATTTTTTTGTTTATAAATCCTTTTCTTCCATGAGTTACTTTTTCTTTCTGCCAGCCATATTGTTCCAGAATAATTTCGGCCAGGGTATTTGCAGTACCCGAAGGAGAATCTTTTTTGAATCGATGGTGCATTTCCATAATTTCAGGATCAAATTCATATTCTCTTAATAGATGAGCGCATCTTTTTGTTAAATAAAAGAGCAAATTAACCCCTAAAGACATATTCGAAGAAATTAAGATAGGAATAACCTGAGAAGCCTTTTGGATAATTTCAAATTGATTAGAAGTAAAACCAGTGGTGCCTATCACAATAGGTATTCCGATTGACTTTGCGATTTGGATCGCTTCGATGCTTGAAGAAGGTATAGAAAAATCTATCAACCCTTCTAAATTTTTTTTCTGCTTTATTGCTTCTAAGTCTGTTAATTTTACTGATATTTTTCTTAAGTTGATCAATTCTCCATAATCATGGCCTAAATGAGGGTGTTTTGAATTTTCAATAGGCGCCATAAGCTCCCATTCATTTGATTCAGAAGACAATCGTGCAATGGATTGCCCCATTCTTCCCATGGCTCCGATAATACCAAATTTCATATATGATTATAAACCATCCGTTGCATATTCTTGTTGTTGATCCTGACTCTCAAGGAAAGGTATTTTTATGGATGCAATCGTTTTATCTTTTTGGGTGTGAATGGCGAAATTATCCTGGTATAGTCCTTGGTTTCTAAGTAAAAGTAATATCATGATTATTCCAATACCGCTACCTTCCGCATTATCCATATTCTCAAGGTAGAAATCTCCAAGATTATTATATTTAATGCTATCTTTGAATTTATTTTTTACTTGATCTTCTTCCTCTTGTGTCATGGGAGAATTATTAATGACTTCCACATATAAATAATTTGAATTGAATTCAAAAATTGTCTCTACGCTAACATGTTCTTTCTTTAAATTTCTGAAATGTTTTTGCAAATATTTTTCTTTTAGCTGTTCTTCAAAGAAGTCCATCCATTTTCTATAATCTTCCTTATTATTTATATCTGTTTTCATTTCTTTTAAAAGAATATATTTAATGTTCGCCTTTGTAGCATTCATGATCATTTCTTTTACAATGGTATAGGTCAAGTCTATTAGATTTGAGCTATTATATTTTTGCAATATTGATTTCAGTATTTTATTTAATTTATCTTTAAAATACGGAAAGAATATATAAAAACGCATTTTGATCTTTTGCTCTTTATAAATTGCTTTTAATAAGTTTCCATCATCAAGCATAATTCATTCATTCAATTTGCATTGGACGAGTCAATATATTTTTAGTTTGCGTGTCTATACATTTCAATAATCATAAAATTTTTTTATACTTTACCGAAAAAAGGTTGACGACTTGTAGTAAGTAAATAGTAATTTTAATTTCCATAGCTTAGCAAAGATGTACAAAAATGAGAAGATCAATATTTATTTTTATTCTAGTTGTAGTCACTGTAATGTCTTGTAAAGATGAAAGTAGTACAGACAATCTCAAGCCACCAAGAGACATGACAAACAATCCTATGCCACCAGGAGACATGACAGATAGAATAGATGGAATGATATTTTATGCCGCCTCTGCGCCATGCAAGGCAGGGGAGTATAGTGGGGTTCCGGATGGTGTGAAAAGTTATGAAATAGAATGCCATGCAAATGGCACGATAAGAAAAAATATCTCTTATGATAGCGATGGTATGATCACGAATACGATTTATTACAAACTTGATGGATTCTCAAGATGCTCCCCTTCTGATACAAAATGTGTGGCAAGTGATCCAGATTAGTGGCTTTTCAGGACTGCCCCGAAATTGATTCATGTATCCTTTTGTTTGCGATTTTGCAATACTCTGTCTATAACTCAAAGCCGATATATTTTTTGTCTTCTTCTTTGGCAACGAGACCGTCGTTCCCGATCCAATAAACAGATCCAGAACAATCCCGCCTTTGGGACATCCTGCCTTCATGCAGATCCGCACAAGCTCTTTAGGATATGCTATAATGTGCCTCTTTTATTTGGGAAGTTCCCATTGACCAGACGGTACGTCTGTTAGCACCTTTGCTATTTTCTGGCCAGCGATCCACTTCCTTTCTTTGCTGGTCATACTTTGGATTCTTAGGTACTTTCCTTTTGGATTGATTCCTGTTATCTTTGATGTAAGGTGTCTTAATGGCTTCATGATCATAATAGTATTTCCTGGATTTGCTTAGCAGAAAAATATATTCATGTCCTCTGCCAGGCCTGTCCTTTACTGACTCCGGCATTGAATTTGTTTTATGCCATATTATATCTGATCTTAAAAACCAGTTATCCTTTCGCAGAGAAAAGGCAAGCATCCAATTTTTTTCTCTGGCCAGAAGTCGAAAAAAAACTTAATGGGATTAACATATTCAATGATTATGTTGTCAATGTCTGTCTTATTTTCATTAAAATACATAGTAGCAGTGAACCCATCAGGATTTATAACCAATTTGAATTGATCTATAGACAATGTTATTTCTTCATTATTAAATGAAAAATATTTTTTCTTTTCTTCCCCAAACGATAATTTGACTTCTTTAGACTCTATATCTGAAACATTATTAAAATGACTACCTATGACACAGTAGCAAGATTTAATTTCAGGTGGTGTCGAGTCTTTCATGCTACAGTTAAATAATGTCGCTTCTATGCCGCTTTCAAGCTTTATATGAATAACTGATTTGTTAAACAGAAAAGGATTCATGTCAATTGTATCCAAAAGCTTAACAAATGCATTACTTTTTGTTTTATTGCATTATTAGCTATTGCAATAGGTCTAACTTTTGTTTTAGTGTGCTTCGATTACAATTCAAATATAGAAAAAATAGTAAGCTCATATACTGCTTTGTCAACTTCCATATTCAGTGTTTTAACACTTGCCCTGGGTTTTGTTGCTGGTAGCTCAATAGATTAATTCATGGCCAGAGAAAAAAATTGGATACCGCACTTAAGGGGAAAAAACTTTGATGAAGCTTTTAATATTTCTGTTATAAAGCCAGCTAAAGAAAAAATAGAAAACAAAATACTAAAAGATCAAAGCAAAGTAAAAGAAAATCATAAACCAAAGAAGTAATATTTCTTTGTCCTTATCCAAGCGTTTAGTACACGCTTTAAATACTCCAACGATAACAGGGCTCTCTGTGTCTTTTTGATATTTCATTGGAGTATTCAAAGAGCGTACTGACAGGGTTAGAGCCTTTTTATTAAGATACAACTTATCAAATAGCTTTATTCAGTTGGTACGCTCTTTTTTATTACTGGGTTTGATATGCGTAGCTGCTAAAAAAAAATACATTTTTTTATTTTTTTTGCTTGACAACTAATTAGTACATACTATTAAGCCATAGAAAACAATTTTTTTTTGTAGAGGGGATCAAGTAAAATGAAAATAAATTTTAAATCAATTATTTTAGGTAGTCAAAGAAATTTCTTATGGATTGTTTCCATGGTAGTTTCTGTCATGTTTGCATGCAAGCAATCAGGAGAAGGCGTAACACTCTTATCGAATGTTGATTCAGGAGAAGTAAGTTGTGACTTATCTAACGACCAAAGGGCAAGCCGCATAGAATTAGAAGGGGTGCCAAATGCTGCTGATATTATACTTTCAGAGGCTCCTCCTGAGGATCTTAATGATCCTCTCTTGGCTGAAAATTATAAACGAAAAATTATCTTTAAACTAGAAGATGGTAAACAGGCTGAAGAAGATATATTAATTAATATTCGAGTTTTAAGAGAAAGCAATGCTATGAATGCTATGCTGGGAGAAGACTATGAAATGGAAATCACGAAGACTATTGGGGAAGTAGAAGAAATAGTAAATGAGATAAAGATCCCCAAATGCACGTCTAATGTTACGATCGCTCTTAGTATTTTCGCAAAAGATGATAAAACAAAAGAGGAAGTTGAAAATCTCCAGCTTTTGTTTATCAATGAGCACTATGGATTTGGTACTGCTGATGTAGATGACGGAATTGTTTATACATTTGTCATAGAAGATGACCAAAGTCCATTGTCAGGAAAACTGGAATTTACCATTGCATTCTCAAAAGAGAATTATTCTTTTTCTGTTGAAGGTGGTACAGCAACAGGCGGAACAATACTAGGTGAGGTCGAAGCTAAAGAAAGCGCGCAAGCGACCCCAGAGGATGCAAAGATTCTTAATAGTTATTCCATTACAGGAGGGAATGATGATGGTTTCTTTGCTATAGATATGTATGGCAATATTGATGTTGAGGATGGTGTTACTTTGGAATATACTGATGGTGCATCCAATGTATACACTCTCACCATTGAAGTTACTGGCACCAATATAGATCAAACAACTGGCAAACCCAAAACACAGACCACCCAAGTGACTATAAGTGTTCTGAATCCAGATGCAGGCGCTCCTGAATTTGACCCAGCTGATTACGATTTTTCTATTCAGGAAAATAATTCAATAGGAGACACGGTTGGAACTGTTTCCGCTGTTGATCCGGATTCAGGAGCGATCACCTATGAGATCATCTCCGGGAATGACCGCTCTCTTTTTGAAATTGATAGCGATGGTAATATTAAGGCAGGTGCAATATTGGATTTTGAAACAGACTCCCAAAGCTATATTTTGGTCGTAACCGCCACTGATATTGAGGGGAAAAAACAAAATGCGAATGTAAATATAGCCTTAACAAATGATCCCTTGGATGACCCCCAGGAGATACTCATGAATATAACCAATGCAGGAAGAGAAGTATCTGAACCAATAGACGATATGCCAGAAAATGCAAAAAATGAAGAAATTACCTTTACCATTCGTAACGCGCATACGGAGGATGTGATCATATCTTATGCTCTGAATTCTGATTCAACCGCGGATCAAAATGATTTCACAGTGAATGGTAACCAAGGAAACACAGGGACTATTACCATTCCAGCAGGCGAGCGACAAGCTACTATGACAATTGGAATAACCGCAGATGATGCAGAATTCAGAAATGAAGTCATTCTTTTGGATATCTCGGCTACCCCTAATAATTTTGCTCCAGAGGCCTCTCAGATAAAGATCACCATTAGAAATGATGCAAATGCAGAAATAAATAAGATAGATTATAACTATTATGCAGACCCTTTTGCTTATACAGGGGAAGTTCAAGAGAGAAGAAAAGGTAGCACGGTTAATAGTGCTACCACGGATAAAGTTCGCGCTCATCCTGGAGCCGCATGGCCTTTTGGTATGGTACAACTTACTCCAGTCAATGCTGTGTCAAGCTCTCCGTGGGCTGGCGCAAGAGATAGTGGCTTCGGTATTGACAATGGTTTTTGGCTTTATCACTCAGGCCTCAGAAGATCTATAAAAGCCTTCGCAACTACTTTTCTCACAGGACCAGGCTGTCAAATAGCCATAGATTTTCCATTTATGGCAGACTATGGACAATCAACAAATTATCTAAGACAAATTGTAACAACAACTAATCGTAATTTTTTTCGAATAAAGCATCCTTATGCGGGTAATAATGGTTTTTCTCCTTACACCAAAAGAGAACATAGAGATGATAACGATTATGAATATGCTGAACCAGGTTATTATAGAGTAACTTATCAAAGGCACAATAATGCCAGTAGAACGATCCTGGCTGAATTTACAGTTACTGAGAGAACTGGATTTGCTCAATTTACTTTCCCTTCCGACGCCACACATGCCACCATATTCTTGACAACATATGATGGCCTTGAGAGACTTGCGGGTCATGAGCTAGATCGATTGACAGGTGAGGACAATGCAATGAAGCTTTCTCTAAATTCAAAAGGTTTTTGTGAGGAGGGAGGTTCTACCAAACCGCATACCGTTTTTAAATTTGACAGACAATTTAATCTTGCCACTGCATCAGAGAGTGGTCATAGCAAGCAGGCCAGGCTTATATTTGAACTGGGTACCAATAAGGTCATTAAAATAAAAATTGGCAGGTCTTTTGTAAGCCATGATAAGGCTTTGGACAATATAAAGAAAGAACAATCTAAGCCTGATGGTCTGGATTGGAACTTTTCTACTTTTAGAACCCGGGCCTATGATAAATGGAAAAGCGTTTTGTCTCGCATTGCTATTATAGATGGAGAAAAAAATCATCGTTTGGAAGAAAAACGTATTTTTTATTCCACCCTTTATCAGGCACTTCTTCATCCAAATGTATTTAGTGATGCGGATGGTGAATACAGAGGCTTTGATGGTAGGGTGCATAATGTAAATAGGCATATAGTGGGTGTTAATGCCGCTGGTGAGAATATCTACCAAAAAGCTCAATATCAAAACTATTCCGTGTGGGATACATACAGAGGGCAGCATCAAGTAATAGCTCTTTTAGACAAGGAAGTTGCTAGTGATATAGCCCAATCTCTTATAAATAATGCAGATCAATCTGGTTGTACTTCTGTAGTAGAAGTTGACTGTACCAAAAATGGTACTATTACGAGATGGGGACACAATAATAACGATACAGGCGTAATGAATGGTGATCCAGGGCCTATACTAGTAGCATCTTCTTTTGCTTTGGGAGCCACAAAATTTAATCTTACAGATGGTTATGATGCTATACTACGTTCAGGGATCGGTACGATCATTGATCCTAAAAGCAATTCTGGATTTTCTGGGAATATTAATGAAACAGACGGAAAACAAATCCGGATGAGACTCTTTACGATAATAGATAGGGCTACAAGACCAGGAGCGTATGGCGAGCTATACCATGGGTTTTTTGCCGGGGATGCTATCGTTTTAAATCCAAGGATGGCGGCCCCATGGAGCAGCGGTAAACCCAGAGGTGGAACCGTAAGTAATTTTCTTGAATTTGCTGCTAGTGACTTTGCAAAGGCACAATTTGTCAAGGGATTGCATGACATGGAAAGTGATGCAGCAAAGAAGGCGATATATGCAGATAAATACAAAGAGATCATGAACTTAACAGGGGATGACTGGAAAAAAATGTATATTCCTTATAAAGAGGGGAACAAAGTAGTCTTTGACATAGTAGGTCGAGACCTTACAGGGAACGATATTGATACCCTTGCATTCGAAAATCAGGAACAACTTAGAGATGATGACGACCCATCTTATGCAACGTTTAAGGCGGCTTATGACAAATATAAGCCTCTTTTAGATAGATATTATGATCTTAATAATTACAGCATTACTGTTGGGCCGGGGTTAAAAGAATCTGGAAAAACTTTTAGACCTTATGATAACGGCGGTCTGCATTTTAGAGAGGGTGAATCAAATCAATATCGTTATATGCTTCCCTTTGATCTGGCTGGCTTATTCAAGAGACTTGGTTCAGAGAGTGTTGAAGGTGCCAATGGAAAGGTGGCAAATACTGTAATTCTTGAAAAATTGCATAAGCATGCTCATGAAATTACTATAAATGTCGGTTACAGGCCAGGTGGTAGTAAAGGACTTAGCTTTGGGAATCAGCCTTCCTATAGTGTTCCTTACGTTTTTAATTATACTGGGCTTCCTCATTATGCTCAATTTACTATACGCAAGATCACAAATGAGATATATGATGATGCACCTAACTATAGTATGGCAGGGAATGATGACCTTGGATCTTTATCTGCTCAATATGTATGGCCTGCGATAGGTCTGTATCCTGCTCATGGTTCGGGTGTATTGCATGTGGTTTCTCCTCGTTTTAAAACAGCCATCGTAAGAGATGATAAAGAACGTATTCTAATGGTATCCAGGGCAAGGGCATCTGATCCTAACGCCAATACAAGACTCTTAAGTAATAAATATATACTTATAAAAAGTATGAAATTGAACGGACAAGCTTATGATAAGATATATATCCGCTATCAAAAAGATATGGAGGCTTCTGTGCCAAATGGAGGGCTGCAACTCGATTTTGTACTGGATCCTCTTCCTAATAACCTTACGCTAGGCAGAGTAGATACGACTAATGGCGATACTTTTATTCCCAAAGTTTATACTAATGCTGATTATCGAAAAGTCCTGAATCACAGGCCTGATTGGGGACGCACTCTAGCGAGCATGCCTCCTTCTGGATCAGGCGGTCTGCTGGATTCTCCAGGATGTGCCATCCCAAATTATACGGCAGAGGATCATAATGATTTTGGAGATTTCCCTCTAAATCATACAAATTATTAAAAATAAATTTTATATGGTTTACCTATCTGCTCTTTTTTAAAAGAGTACCAATATAAAACTGATTTTGGAGACTTATCAATGTATTTGAAAAAAAGATGTTTGTGCTTACTAAAAAATGGAATTACCTTTTGGGTTGTATCTTTCCCATCTATTCTTTGGGGAAACATTTCAACCACTTTTAGCGATTCTATCCCTTATCTTTCATCAGGGAATTATACATGGAGCACATGGGATTATATTACCAACCCCTATATTTACTATCTACAAAAAGAAGATGCCGTATCTGCGGTGATCAGTGAAGCCAATGATATTACTAGAGGAGATTATTTAATTGGCTCTCGTGTCACCTTTTGGGGTTTCCCTGTATATCTTGCTCTTGGAATTAATAATCCAGGTGACATCGTTGAACAAGATAATATACCAGATGAGCCTTCCACGGACAATAAGATAGACCGAAGATTCAGATTTATATTAGGGTCTCATTTAGGTCCTGGTGTAGGAAATCTAGGAATAGGCGTTTTTTTTCAATTCAGGCAAAAAAGGGGCGAAAGGGTCACATCAAGAGAAGGGAATAGAAGCATTACTTATTATGATGGTATTCCTAATCCCGATAGGCTCCCAACTAAATTTGGAATTGAAATAGGCCAAAAGTTAAAAGGCAAAACAGATCCAGCCTGGACAATCAGTTTAGAATACCGTATATGGGGTGGGGATACTGAAAACTTTAGAGAAATAGGAAGGGAAAAATTTACAGATGCTCCTTTCTTATTCTATATATCGGAAAATATTTTTCCTAGAATATTATCAGATCAGGTTGTATTACATGAAGGAAATACTCGTAGAGAATTCGCTTTTCATTTTCTGGGTTGGTGGCCAGTACCGTTGGGTTATTCAGCTGACGTAGGTCTGGATATTAATTTTTATGCGCCTTTTGGCTCTGGGAGGAATAGTCAATCTATTGGAAATAGCACTCTTGATGACGGCACTTCATTAGGAGAGACGGAGCTAACAGATCAGATATTAGAGCAAAATTTCCCACTCATTACATTGAGTGGGTATGGAATAAACATTAAATTATTTTATGACCAGGATTTTTCTATTGCAGACTATGGAATATTCAGGCTCAGCCCTTGGATAAGTTATAAAAGTGTAGAAGAGAAATTGGTCGAAGCACCTGTTAACAATGAGCCTTCAGATGAAATATCGGTTGTCGAGAATGAGGTTCTTCTGGGTGTGGATGTTAAATTAAATGTGTTTGCAATCAATTCTAAAAAGTTAATTTTTTACCTTGGTTGGAATCCGAGGCTTTCATTGTATGGAAATCTTAAAGCTAAAAATATAATTCAGGGGAGTGAAAGAAGTCGTGATAGTTCAGTTCCTTTTTTGAGGGCTGATTTAACCAGATATGCATTAGGGATTACGTATAACTTTTTTGATTCTTTTTATTTACATCTTAGAGCAGCCCCTGAAACGAATAAAGTAAATATTTCCAGGGTAGATGTTGGTTTTGATTATATTTTTAGAAGTTCTTCTAAATCTTCCGGATAAAGAAAAAAAGCAAACCAAATAGAATTTATAAAAAGACAAACAATCGCTTTTTTTAATGCAGGTTGGTTACCTTAAAATTTTAATGTATTTGAAAGGAAATTTACAAAATAAAATACCTTGGGAATATTCAATAGCTTATATATTTTTTTTAGCTTTCAAATACTCTCAAAGTATTATGAACAGATCACAGAAAGAATTCCATTCTGTTATTTAAATATTGTTGTTACTCTGCTGGGCAAGTTCTTGCCTTAACATCAGCATCCGACAACTCGCTGAGCTCTTCTGCATCAGTTTTCGATTCACCTTCGCATTCTGATTCATTATTAGCTGCTCTATTTAATTCACACGTCTCGCTATCTTCCCCGCATAAGGTACAGATTCTGTCAGTTTGTTTGTCTCATTTAGTTTCTTCATCATAAAATTCAATTATGCATGCTTCCTTAATATCATCGTCCGACAACTCGCTGGACTCTTCTGCATCAGTTTTCGATTCACCTTCGCATTCTAATTTATCATTAACTGCTCTAAGTAATTCACACGTCCCGCTATCTTCCCCGCATAAGGTACAGAATCTGTCAACTTGTTTGTCGCATTCAGTTTCATCAGTTTCATCAGTTTCATCAGTTTCAATTATGCATGCTTCCTTAACATGATCGTCCGACAACTCGCTGAGCTCTTCTCTAGAAGTTTTCCATTCACCTTCGCATTTTAATGCGTTATTAACTGCTCTATTTAATTCACACGCCTCGCTATCTTCCCCGCATAAGTTACAGAATCTGTCAACTTGTTTGTCGCATTCAGTTTGTTCGTCTTCATCTGAGCAGCTTACAGTCAGCAACATTAGGGTAATTATTAAAAAACCTAATTGATAAAACATTTTTTTCATATTTTCCTCCTTTAAATTAGAATCAGTCAATCAAGCAGGATAATGGTATTCGCTAAAATAAACTCTGTTACCATACTTAATGAACTATAGACTATTTTAAAATTTTAATATCTCTGTCAAATCTTTTTTTTTGTCAAAATACAATAACCAATGCCGCCAAAGAGCCTGTGTCTCAACACAGAAGAATAATTTACTACATTGTAATCTATATCGTATTTTTTGTTCCCGAAGGTTTTTTGATATTTTTTCTCGAAAATACGAAATAATTTCCTAATTTCCTGATCTATGCAAGCTGTTCCCGTATCATTTTGCTAAAATTGAAGGTTATTGCAGCGATTTTTACCTCTATTCTCGCCTTCTGAATCCCTCTGAGCAATATTTCCCTAAAGTTTTTAGTCTGTTTTAGAATCCCAAAAATAGGTTCAATGGAAGAACTTCGCTTTTTATAAAATGAATTCGCTTCATCTCGTTTCATGAATTTTCCATCATCGTCAGTAAGGTTTATTTTAGAATCGAGAGAAAATTCTTCTGCTCTCTTAAGGCATTCCTTTATCTTCATGTATTTCTCTGCTTTCTGTAACATCAAATCATCTTCTGTATTCAAAAGTTTAACAAATGCATAAATTTCGTGATTCTTATCAAGATTATCTCCCAGAGTACGGGAAAACATCATAAGTTGATCTCTATCGCTTTGTGCAAATCTATTGTTCATAGGACATAAAAAATAAAAAACAACCTCTGGTAAAGGACGCTTAGAGAATAAAAATTTTACTTATTTAAAAAAGCTGAACTGGGGATTTTATACTCGTTCTTTTCAAAAATGTAAATGTTTTTAAGTTGAGGCACAGTCTCGGAAGGGAAGTTAACTTAAAAAAATTATTTTTCTATTAAAAAAAGTTTACTCCGTCTCATGGCTTAAAAAGTTGGTTCCATATTTTAATTCCTATCTCTTTCCCTAAGCATCTTGTCATAACTATTTAATTAGCGACTGCACTTAAATCCAGGAAATATTGTTTCTGGGCAGCGCTGACAATCTATAGACTGTCTTATCATTCCTTACTTTTCAAAGTTTCAAAATATATTAAATGATCAGAGTTTTATTTTATTTTTTCTTTTTATTCTGTTTGTTATGCAGACAAAGTGATCTCTTTGCTTATGCCTCTTCTGTAAAAGTCTTTTTAAAAAACTCATTAGGGGAAAATATTAATACTATAAGCGCAAGACATACTCATATCAATTTTCTGGTACAGGCAACTTATTGTTTAGATACAGATCATTCCTCTGGAAAATATAAGTTCATCTTATGGATCAAAAATCCAAGAGGGCAAACAAGTTATAGCGCTTATTCTACTTCTAATTCTATCCCTTCTAAAGGGCAAATATTGCAGCATAATTTTAAGGTATCTTTAAAAGAATTATCTTCTTCTTTAGGCGAATACACTGTAAAGGCAATGTATGAAGAGGTCCATTCTTCCGAAAAATTTACGGAAGTTACAGAGAAAAAGTTTAATTATGTAAAGAGTATTTTTGATCTGTCTGAGAGGGCTAGAGAAGTAAACCTGATAAGTCCTATCGGGGAATCAAAAATTTTAGATCGATATCCCTATTTTAGATGGAATTCCCCTGAAGATTCACTCGACCTTCATTATACGATCTGGATCAGTGAGAATAAAGACCCTCTGATCAATACTGTTTTCAAAGAAAGCAGAATACTCACTAATGATCTTACCTATCCTTCTAATGCCCAGGTGTTGCATCCAGGTAGAATATATTACTGGCAGATAAGAGCATTTGATGGAGGCAACCAACCAGTGGGGGGCAAGGATGGTTTTTCAAGGGTAGAGTCTTTTATTATCTCTGTTAATGTTTTGCCTAAATTAGAGTTGATATATCCGATCCAAAAAGAGGTCAGCAAAAAACAAGTTCTATTTAGCTGGAAACAATTTTATCAAGCGGATCATTATCTACTCGAGATTGCAATGGATAATAACTTTGAAAAAACAGTTTGGTCTGGCATTTCTAAAGTACCTTATCTAAAGGTTCCTGTAAAAAAAATATTTTTAACTCACAATGTGTCTCGGTTTTTCTGGAGGATCCAGGCTTATAATAAATCAGATTTTCCACTCAAGGCTTCTGAGATAACTTTCTTTACCTTTGTCAATGAGAGTAAGGTTGCTTCAGATCAAAAACCTTTGCCTGGTAGATCCATATTAAATGGTACAGTCAGGGATATTTTTAATGAGCCCATACCAGAAGCATTTATTGTTGTAGCTAAAAATATAAAAAATCTTATTGAATTAGAAAAATTGAATGAACGGAATGCCATTCCGAATATTCAATCTAATGTGTCTATAAAGAAAAATATGCATGAGAAAATATTCACAAAGCCAAGTAAAGAAAATGGAGATTATTCTTTTGATCTTCCCCCAGGCAACTTTCAACTTGCGGTATATAAAGATAAATATTTATTATATGTAGAAAAGTTCTCTTCTATTCTTGGGAAAATACTTTCCATTGATGTAGGTCTGGTCCCTGTATTTAGCAGTGTATGGGGAAATATACAGGATGTGGATACAGGGAGTGCAATCCAAAATGTTACGGTGGGTTTTAGGAATAGATATAATTATCAATCCGTAAAAACAGATGAAAATGGTTTTTATAAAATACCTAAATTGATCAATGGAAACTATATATTAGAAATCTCTAAATATCCGGATTATAAAGAGATAATAGAAACAAATTTTTCAGTAGAAGGCCATAAAATAAAAAAAGACTATCAAATGGAGAGGATCAAATCGGGAATACTGAGTGGAGATATTTTTGAATCGGTAAAAAAAAGCCCTGTATCAGATGCATATATCTACATAAAGCCGATTAGAGTATCTTCTTTAATTTCTTCCGGACAAGTAAACGGAGATGCCTATTCTTCTAAAGAGGGAAAGTTCAGCATACATGATCTGCGCGTTGGTTTATATAAAGTGTATTGCAAGGCGCCTGGTTTTCCGGAGATATATAAAAATATAAAAATACGTTCCGGGCAGTTGACCCATATCTCGATCAATTTGGATGCGATTCAATGGAAGATCACGGGGAGAGTCGTGGACCAGGAAAAAAAACCTGTGAAGGGGGCCAGGATCATAGTGGCTGAATATCCTGGAATGCCAAAGAGTTATACAGATATTGACGGTCGTTTTGAAATGGATGTTCCAAATGGAAAATATGATATAGAGTTTTATTTGCCAGGAAAGAGTATTGAGACCAGAGAGATCATGGTCCAAGATAATGATCTGAAACTGGAAGAGATCATTTTATATAATACTTTTGGGTATTGGAATGTACAATTGCTTTTTCCGAACGGAGAAGTAGTAAATGATTTTTCCATTACAGCCATTCCCGATTTAAAAGGACATGATCAAGATGAAGAAGTACAAAAACATCATTCTTCTAAAGGGGAAATAAAATTACGCCTTCCAGGTAATATAAATTATCAAATTCAATTCTATCTTCCTGAAAATTTAAGATCAAAGTATAGTGTCCCTGCAGTTCGTTCTTTTTTGAATGAATCTTCTATAGAAAATATGGCCATCTATCTGGAGAAAAAACTGGTTTTAAATGGAGTAGTGCTCAACTCACAAAAAGAAGGCATTCAGGATGTTCTGATCCATGATATGAATACAGGAAATACTTTTAAAAGCGTCAAAAATGGTTTTTTTACGTATACCACAACAGAAGCAGAGGATGAAGCTTTATATAGTTTCAAATTCAGTCATCCAGAGTATTATACTCATATAGAGCATACTAAATTATCTTCAGATGAGTTAAATTCTTTTCCTTCCAAAGTAGAATTAAAAGTAATTCTGGTTGATCAACATGATAAACTATCTTCAGATATAAAAGAAGAGATAGAGAAAGAAATTAATGCAGTGTATGCAGAGTTGAAAAAGATCAAAGATACAGAAGATTCTGAGTTAAAACAAATACTCGAAAAGCAAAAGCAGATAGAACGTATTTATGAAAATATACGCAGTAAAAAAAAGGACTTATTTGATCTGAAAAAAAACTTTGAAAAGAAGGCAAAAGGAATCATATACGAATTAAAAGAGGGGGCTAAAAAATCTTTATCTGTCAAAGACGATATTTTGGATATTCTTAACGAGGGATATCTTCTTTTTGAAAAATGGAATATTTTCTTGAAGGATATGGATGCTGATATCATTCATGTGGCCCATCAATTAAAATCTAAATTAAACTCTCTTTTGTATTCTAACCATATTCAACTGGATAGTATCAAAGAAAAAATTTTTAAAATAAAAAGAAATTTAGAGGGCAAAATAGATATCCTGGAATATCATAGAGAATTTTTAGAAGATAAAATAGAAGATACAAAAGTAGAGATGGAATATCTGAAGGATCATTTCAGCCAAGCATACAATAAAAAAATATCTGTTTTTGAGAACATCCTGGAAAGTGGAAATGACCTCTATGAAGATATACAACAAAGAAAAAAAGAAGTGGGAGATATCTTAGTAAGATTAGAGAATTCTGCTTCAGGTATTGCTTCGTCTCAAGATATTTTATCTCTCAATTTTATTGATTTTAAGAAAAGATTAAGAAAAATATTAGAGATAGATGCCAATATTCAAAAAGAGATAAATCAGTTGGATATATGGTTTTCAGGAGTAACTAAAATAGTCCAGGAGCGTATTTCAAGGGCTCTTTCTAAATATCATAAAATATTAAATTTTGAAAAAGAAGTAAGGGAAACTTTAGAAAAGATTAAAAATTTTCAAACCCAAATGCATTCTATGGAAAAATATCTGGAGATCAATAGAATCGATCAGTTTTCTGCCTCTATCAGGGCCAGGTTAATTCGGGGAGATGAACCCAGAATCATATTTTCTGGCATATTAGAGGCATATAATCCTATTCTGGGAAAGCAAGAATTACAAATAGGGGATATAGACTTAAAATTGGAAGCTTTTTTATCCAACGAACTGAAGAAATTTTTAAGCAATGGATCAAAACTGATCGAAATATTGCCCACTCAATGGAATATTTTTTTAGATGAAAAAAAAGGATTTTCTCTATCGGATCATTTTCGCAAAGACATCCAAAAGCAACTGGAACCATTCCTATCTTCTGAAATAAAAGAAAAATCTTCCTTGTCTATGACAAACAAATTTATTCAAGAGAAAATTCCTTCTCTTTTAGAAATCATGCCTCAAATAAAAAAACTAAGGGATACCCCATTCATCATAAAGAAGGCATTCCAGGCAAATTCTTCTTCAACATCTGTTTTGAATATCACATTGGAAAAACTTACTAAAAAACAAAAAAGTCTTTTAAGAAGAAAGGATGGTGCTGCATCTCTTTTAGGCGAATATATTTCTAAAGAATATTTCAATGCGTTGCAAGTAAAATCTTCACAGGTGTTAAAACAACCAGATAAATTTTTAAATGAATGGAAAGAATCTATTTTTAAAGGAGCTTATGGATCATTCCTTGAACGTTACAAAATCGACTCTAAATTAACGCCCTCTCAAGTGGGTCAGTATGGATGGTTTGATTCTACTCTATTCAAAATAAATTCTGAAAAGGAGTATTTTTTGAAATCAATTGCAGAAAGACTCCCGAATACTTTTGACCTAAAAGAAATACGATCCCCCTTGATCGAAGAATTATTGAATTTTAGCCGTAATGAATTTATAAAGAGCATCAAGGAAAAATTCATTCAAAAAATTGCAGAATTAGACATCCCAATTATGTCTAAATGGGCTTTTAATTTTTACGGTATCAAAGGCGAATTTTTCAATATCAGATTGGGTTTTGATCAAAAAGAAAAATCGGTCTTCTTAGAAGGGCAAGCCCAACTTGATCTAAAAGATAGTATCATGGAATTATCTGGATTAAAAACAATTAATTCTGAAAGATCAATTCGCTTCTATAGCAATGGTAGATCAAACTGGGGCAGAATTTCTTTTTTATTTGATGCGAATAATGCACAGATTGGTTCATATCATTTAAAATTAAAGAAAATTATGATTGATTTTAATCAAAAGCTCATATTCTTGTCTGGGAGTATCCAATTACCTTTCATAGAAAAAGAAATCAAGTTCAGACAAGCTATTATTAGCTATAAATCTCATTGGCATTTGGTTAAAATGGATCTACAGGCAGACCCACCTATTTTGATCCAATATGGAAACTGGAAATTTGTATTTAGAGGTGCTCAATATTCTTCCAGAGGGATTTCTTTTACAGGAGATATGAGTCTTGGTTCTCCTTTTAACAAAAATTTAAAGATCAAGTCTGTTTTAGTGGATAGATCGGGCAGGATCCGCCAGACAAGTATCTCTGGTTTTAGATCAAATTTTTTCTTAGGCTCTATACAGATAGGTAAGGCTTCTTTTCAGGACAAAGACGGGAGAATGCGGTTAATACTACAAAATGTCTTATTAGACATACCTAAGATTCATTTGAGTGGATTGAACATAAGGCAAATGTCCATAGAAAATGATGGAAAAAAGGGGAGACTAAGTATACAAATAGGAGGGGCTGATATACCCATTCACCGGGAATTTTCTTTTTCAGGTTTTAAGGTCAGTATCCATAGTGTGTCCTTTGATATGGAAAATGATCAGTATTTCTTTCTGGTTCAAGGTGGAGTTGACTTTAAATTTCCCTTTCTTTCTGTACAAGTAGGTAATTTTAAAATCCATGAGAATGGAAAACTGAATGTAAGTCGTTTTCACATAGGGGTTAATTTAAGTGCTATTTCTATTAGTGGTGGAATAGAGTATAAAAAACAAAGATTCCTTGGTAAAGGACATATTCAAGTAGTGGATGTTTTTTCTCTGGAAACTGCTTTTGAGTTTGGTCATGGATATTGGAGAGTATTTTTTGATATAGGTAGCGCACCGATACCCATACCAGGTACACCTTTATTTTTAAGTCATATCAAAGGAGGCTTGGAAAACAACAGAAAAAATATCATTATTTCCTTTGGATGCACTATTGGTATTGCAGAAATATTAGGCGGGAGTGTAATGATGAATATTGATGCAGGTAACGGAGATATACTGGTTACAGGAGCTGCTGAATTGATCCGTCCTCAAAGAATAAAGTTAGCAGAATTTAGAGGATTCATATCTACTCGTAATGGAATTTTTGAAGGGGAATCCAGAATGGACCACTCTATAAGTGGTTTTAAAGCCAGGGGGGAAGTTAATTTTCATTTTTCTACTAAAAAATGGGGGGTGGGGGCATTGGTGGATGTAAATGCATTTAAAATAATAAGGGGGTATGGAGGAATTTACATAGGCTATCGCTATCCTTCAGAGTTCCAATTTAAAGGCAAGACAGTTGTCCCCCCCACAAATGTGAATGGAGTAATGTTTTTTGTAGGAAGCCATTTCCCACTTTCTTTTGTTCTACTAAGAATGCAATTTGAAGCGGAGGTATTTATTCACCTTGGAAACCCATTGGTGGCCGGCCTATATGCAAGTGTAGAGGCAAAGATGGATCTGATCATTTTAAGTGTGAGCCTTGGTTTGATGATCGACCTGGGAGGACAGATCGGAAATCATTCTACTTATTTTTCTGGATCCATCACAGGTAAGGGTTGCATTAAAATTCTTCGCATTCAAAAGTGTGCTCAAAAGACGGTCCAATATACTATTGGGAATCGTCCCGATCATAGGGTAGTCTCTAATGAAATCACGAGTAATCCTATATACCCTAAGGAACTTTCTGTTTTAGGGACTGTAAGTGACAATAAGGGTTCTATTATTTCTGGGGCTAAAGTAACTCTTTACAAAGAAAATGGTCAGATATACAGAAAGACCATTAGTCAGGCAGATGGAGACTTTAACCTTGGAAAGGTGGAAGCAAATGGGAATCAATATACAATAAAGGCCACTAAATCGTCCGAGCCTGAAAAAAATCTTTTTTATAAAACCATTACGCATAAATTTGTTTTACGCACTAAGAATTATAAGGCCTTTTTAGAAATGCCTTTATTCTATCGCAATAAAAAGATCATTGTATATGCGATCAATGCTGCAAATCAAAAACCATTGAAAGAAGCTATGATCACTTTTGAAAATAAATCCAGTAAGAGTGATGTTCACTCCATACTCACGGATAAAAATGGGAAGGCTATTTTTGAAAAAGCAGACGAAGGGAGAACATACATCATCAATGCCCAAAAAAAGAATTATACGCCAAAAAAAGTAGAACATAAAGTAATTCATTATCAAAATCAAAAAATAATGAAATTAAATTTTGCAGGCGTTTATCTTTTTAAAATACCTGTTTATTTAGATAAAACAGATGTGGAAAATTCAGGAATTTCTATAAAGGAATATATAACTTTTTTAAATGCTCTCTGTAATAGTATTTCTATTAAAGCCATTTCTAAAGAAAACATACTGCATAAAGGAAATGTAAGATGCGAGGAGAGAATTTTATCTAAATTTTATGCGAATGCTCCTGTAATGTATTTCATATTTGATCAAATCCATGAAACTGGCAGTTATGATATTGCAATAGAAAATATAAATTTTGCGCAACCAAAAAAGATGCTTCCTGTTGCGGTAACAGAAGAATTTGTTTCCTTGAGAGGGAAATTGGATCCCCGTTGTAGGAATAAAATATCTTTATGTTATTATTTGCCTAAAATAAAATTAAGTGGATTTGATCTAAGGGTAATGGATCATCATACTGATCAGCCTATAGCCGGCGCAAATATACTCTTCAATGGAAATTATACATTAAAGGCGGATCTTTCCGGATATGCCAGAAAATTAGGAATTGAGGATCATTCTTATGATGTGCAAGTTACTCCCCCTGATAAAATAAAAAGAATATATGAACGAACACAAAAATTTTCTTTTCAAACCAGAATGGGACAATACAAAGAATTAAGATTGAAAAGAAATACTTATGGTCTTTCGGATGCTGTAATGAAGCAAGGGCATTTGGGTGAGACATTTGATCGGATTTCTGACAAAGAAGCTGAAAAAGAGTTTATAACAAACCAAGATGAAACCCAACCATCAATCCCAGTACAAAATGAGAGTAAAGAACCTTCCCCAAAAGTCACAGAAGAAGTAGAAAGAGATTTCCCAATTGAGATTGAACCCACCTTTATTCTACCTTCTTTTTTAAGCAGACAGAAAAAAAATGTTATTATACAAAATATGCAAAGTTCTTTGCAATTGAACATCAAGGATAATGCACTGAATATGATCTACAAAGGCAGTTATCAAAATGCGATCATACATGTTTCAGAGGAATTGGGCCAATACATTAAAAACTCCGAAAGATATTTTCTATTCGAATATTATTTTCAAAGAGATCAATCAAATGCCAATCCACAGCTTATTTTTTCAGAGAAGATCAAATTTAAAGATATGGTTTCTAAGACAGGATTCAAAAAATTGCGTCCTACGATCACCACTAATATTTTTCCCCATGAAAAGGAATTTGCGATCAAGATATTCAGAATGAACTATACCAAGGATAAACTCATAGTAGAGGAAAAAACTCATATTACTTCTTTATTAAAAAAGATCACTCCATTAACAAATGACTGGATATGCAACCTGTCGGGCACTTACTTCCCAATTTTGAAAATAACCCGCCTGAAAGGATCAATTCGTATCAGATATCTAAGCATAAATAATGACGAAGAAGAATTAAGATGCGATCATACAGGAGATACTTTATTTATCTCAAATGAAAAGATAAATATGCTTGGTTGCAAGGGTGATCATTGTTATTTTGTAATGGAAAAATTTACTCCATATTCTTTTAGGTTCAGCGCAACCTATAGAAATATGATTGGTTGGAATGATTCAATTGAATTTGAAGACATGGGAAAAAATATAGCCATATCTTTAATGCTGGGAAATAAAAAGATATCCAAACAGACCAGTATTCAATTTACAGAATCATATCAAAAAGATCAGGAGGGCCCTTTTAAAGCCATTGCATATCCTGTGGTAAATATTGCCATTCTCTCTTTTGATACACTCAACAAATGGTATAGAGGATCAAACATACCAGACAGGTTGCTTCAACTATATACAGATCAATATGAGATCCAAAAAGATAAAAAAGCCTATCTCAAAGCAGAGGCCCCTGATATATGGAGACTTTATATGTCTGAAAAAGAAGAGAAGGCAATACCAGATAATTTGAAAAAGACGTTCCTGGATTAAATTTGACCACTTTCCACTTCACCCGAGCAAACCGTCTAAAATTAAATTTGTATCGGTTCCCTCTCAAGATGCTAATTAAAAAAATAATGCATAGTCTATTGTTCTATCTTTTTCTATTGATTAAATTAAATGCACAATCCGCCGATCTGAAATATTTGAACAGCGCATGCATCAATGGTCTCATCCAGCCGGTAACAAAATATTTAGAGGGTAAAATATATCATAGGGGATATATGAAATTTTATATGGGTGCCAGATTTAAAAAAGTTAAGTGAGGATCATACAGAATATACATCTGCTTTCTGGATATCCCCGATCAAGATTTTTTTACTCATCGGCTGATTCATGAATATTAAATGATCATTTTTCAGAATATATCTTTTATCTAATATTCTAGTTTCTCCATCTTTCAGGGTCAACTTCATTTCAAGAGTAGGATACTTTTGATAGCATTCCAGAAATTTAATGATCATCTCTTTTTCTTTTTCTATCTTTTTTTCCATTTACTGCCTTCTTTATTTATAGTCTTTGCCTTTTTAATATTAAGGATAAAATACATAATTTTTAATATCGGCTGATTCTGCAAATGAATGAGTATTTATCTTCAATCGTTCACTATTCTTTGGGGTTGTCCTAAAAGCCATCTCGATATATATAAAAACTGTACATTGAGTGATTTTGGCCTTCTTTTCTATAAAAATAATAAGTCTTTCTTTCTTTTTTTCTTAATGTAAGACCTGTGCCCGTAGGGTGAAAAACTTTTTTTTTTCTCCTGGGAGAAAAAAAAAAAGAACCCGCTATATCGACATAGAAGTTAGGCTGGGTGGATTACATCCTGTAACCTGGGGCTGTCTAAAAAGGCTTACGAGAAAAAGTCTATTATAATTACTTGTCAGGATAAATCGATTTTGCTCTATTCTACGTTATGTCTCAGAATAATTCACTTTTATTTACAGACCTGCCTCCGCAAGAGGTAAATGATAAGAAATATCTACACAGGCAGGTAACCTTTAAGGAATACGATACAGGACAGAGAGAGCTTTTTCCGGAGGATATTGAGCAATCCCTGCCTAAGTTTCATATTGCACGCTTTATCAAGCTTGCTATGGACAAAATCAATATTGATTCTCTTATATCCAGCTATAAAGGTGGGGGAGCCAGCGCCTATAATCCCAGGTTATTGTTAAGTGTGTGGCTTCTGGCTCTTACTTACAAGACCTATAGCTGTCGTGGGGTAGCTAAATTGCTTAGAGAGAACATTGCCTTTAAGTGGCTCAGTGGGAATAAGATCATAGATTTTCGTACCCTGAATAATTTTCGTTCTCGTTTAGAGAAAGATATAAAAAAGATATTCCAGGAGGTGATTCAAATAGGTATAAAGAATGGTATTATTACTGCTAAAGATATTTTCATAGATCATTCTAAATTCGAGGCAGATGCGAATCGTCATAAGGTGATCTGGGGCAAGCGTGTAAAAAACCAAACAGCGAAGATAGAATCAGAGTTAGACATGCTTTTTTCCTATATTTCTCGCATTGAGAAGTCAGAGGGTAAAGAATACGGTAATGGTGATTACTCTGAGACAAGTAACAGGAACTTCTCGGATTCTGATATAGATAAGATGATCACAGATGTTAATTCACAATTAAAAGATCATGAGATAAGCCGTGATGCTGGGCGGGACAGGAAAGCGAAGTTCCGTCGGCTAAAAGTATTATTACATCGGCTCAAGAAATATAATTATTCAAAATTATTATTAGGTAAGCGTAGGAGCTATTCGAAGACAGACCCCGATGCGACAGCTATGTTTCAAAAAGACGAAGTGATCAAGCCTGGATATAATGAGGGTGTTGCCACGAGTGATGGGTTTGTTTTAGATTACTCCATCTCGCAGACCTCAGGTGATACTGATAAACTGATTGATTTAGTCGATGGCACAGAGAAAAATACAGGCGTAAAAGCAGATTCGGTTACAGCGGATTCTGCCTATGGCAGTGAAGAGAACTATCAACATTTAGAAGATAAAGATATAAAAGCTAATGTGAAGTATTCTACCTATCATCCTGAAAAGACAAAAAAGTATCATCAGGCAAAGGTTTGCAAAGATCAGTTTCTTTATGAAAAATCATCTGATACTTATCGCTGTCCTCAGGGCAAGGTGCTGACATTTATTAAAGAGAAGTTATCAAGAAAAACAGTTAACGGTTATAGAGCCAATGTTAAAGTCTATTCCGCCAGAGAAGAAGATTGTTCTGGTTGTTCATTAAAACAGTTCTGCACCAGGGGCAAAGCCCGTAGTCTTCATATCAGCGCTAATTATGACAGACTAAAAGTTAAGGCGAGGAAGCAGCTTCGCAGCTCTGAGGGGCGGGCTTTATCGAAACGCAGAGGCTTTGAGGTAGAGACCATTTTTGGTCATAAGAAACGGAATATCATCATGCAATATGCTCCCGGCTGTATCAGTGATGATGATTGTACCACCGTATCCAGACGGATATGCAGGGGGCATTGATAAAGTCCGAACAGAGACAGGTATGTTCTATACCAGCTATAATTTAGTAAAGATGTATCGGTATGCGATGAAGCAATTTTCTTCCTATGCTTATGGTTTAGACCGTCTTGGATCAGGGGATCATGGGAGAGGTGCGCCCCTCTTATTCGGAAAACAGCCTACTGGCTGCGCAGGGGGCTAAAAAGAAGGTAAAAAAAGTGATATTCAGGAAAAAAGTCACTTTAAATGAGATAAAACCCAAAAATATAGAAATAAAACTATACCTCCAGCCCAGCCGCAGGCTGTTCCCCAAATACTACTCAAAAGACTCTTATTAAGCGCCTGTATTGGCAAAGTCAATGAAAAATCACTCCCTTTTTAGACAGCCCCATCGGTATTTTACAAATATTGAATAATAAAATATATAGTGTATCAAAGCGTATAGTTACCGTATTTTTCTAAACTCACTCGAGGATCGCTCACTAAACAGGTTCGGAGAGGCACAACAAAATACTTTTGATGCTCAACTATATTCTTTTTCTGTAAACCTTGGCTGGTCGTGGATATTTAATAAAAAATGGCGTGTTGTAACTCTATTGTCTCCTGGTCATTACATAAGCTTAAGTAGACAAAAAACCACTTCCGAGAATTTTTCAGGGGAAGAAAGTTTTCTGTCAAACAACTTTTTTTTCACGACTAGCATAGAGACTTCATGGCTATTTAGCTCTTTTTTCGCTATGCATCTATCTTTAGGCTACCGTTTTTACAATACGAATAGTTCCACACTAACCCATGGAGTATTTATAGGTATAGGTAGTTTATACACTTTGTAAAGAAAGTCTGCCAAAATAGATCATCGGTCAAAAAATAACTTATCTTTCTTTCTTTTTTCACATGGAAGTTAGGCTGGACATGTAAAAAAAAGAAAGAAACAAAGACCTGTGCCCGTAGGGTGAAAAAAACCCACGCGCTGTGACTTCCATGTCACAGGGCGCTCCGTTTTGCAGGCATCCATGCCTGCATTATCAACCGATCATCTATCTACAAAAGTAAATTGGGAAGAAGAAAAAGAGAAGAGAAAAGAACTGTATTCATAGAGAGAAAAGAAAAAATAGGGGGTATACATAGTAGCTATTTGTTGCAAGAGCGATCGGCAGGCAACGCCGCAAGGATGCGGCGGCAACGGAACACCCTCTTATATTTTTCTTTCTTTTTTTTATGTAAAAAAGAAGTACCACCCCAGACACTTGGCCTCCTGGGTTGCTACGCAACACCATTCGGAGCAAGTCGTCTGCACGTGTGCCCGAATCAAAACTAGCGGAAGCGGTTTTGATGAGGATATACTAAGTTTCACGAACGGAAACTTAGTGAAAAACATCCGTGTTTTGCACCCGTAGGGTGAAAAAACCACGCGCTGTGACTTCCATGTCACAGGGTGCTCCGTTCTGCAAAACATTCATGTTTTGCACCCCAACCGATCGTCTTTACTAAAAGTAAGCTGGGAAGAGGAGGATAAGGGGAAAAAGACCTGTGTCCGTAAATGAAAAGAAAGAATGGAATGACATTCTAATATAGTTATCTTTCTTTCTTTTTTGGGGTAAGGTCAGTCAATTTAATGCTTTCTTGCATATCTTCCTATTTAAAACTTAGCCGTTAATGAGTGAAATCAACAATCATGATATAATCACTAAAAAAGTTTTATCCAATAAAAAGTACGCTGTTGATTTCCTTAAAAATATCCTTCAGAGTAAAATAGCATCTAAACTGAACTTCAAAAAACTTAAAATTGAAAAAGGAGACTTTATAGACTCTGAAGGGAAAGAAAGATTTACAGATATTTTATACAGTATCCCCACACAAAAGGGAGGCAGGATTGGTATTTTTTGCCTGGTAGAACATAAATCATATATTGATAAAAACATACATGCACAGTTATTGCTGTATTTAGCAGGTATTTACAAAGTTAAAAAATACGCAGTGATCCCATTGGTTCTTTATCATGGTAAAGAAAAGTGGACAGTTGCCTTGAATTTTGCTGCTTCTCTTTTAATTCCTGATGAGATGAGAGATGAACTTAAGCAATATATTCCAGATTTTCATTATGATTTATTTGATCTTAGATCAGATAAAACAGACATTACTTATTTTTCTTTAGCTCTTCAGGCATTTCTTAAGAGCTTACAAGACATCTGGTATTTATCGAACAGGGAAAACCTTGAATCTCTTTTTAGGAATTACTTCAAACCTGTGTATAAGGGAAATGAAAAATTGCTTGATAATTTATTTGATTATATTATACATACTATCAGCAGACTTGATATCAGGTTTGTAGTTAAGATTGCTATTAAATATATTTCAGAAGACTCAGGAGGTAAGATCATGACCATTGCAGAACAACTTGAAAAGAAAGGCAGAGAGGAAGGCATGCAGAAAGGTATGCAGAAAGGCAGGGAGGAAGGCAGGGAGGAAGGCAGGGCAGAGGTCGCTTTAAGGCTTTTGACAAAGAATATTTCGATTGATATTATTTCAGAAACCACTGGCATTTCGGTAGAAGAAATTGAAAAATTAAGAAAAAATAGTTGAGATTGCTATTAAATCGATTTAACATTCCAAATAGCATGGTGTATACATAGTAGCCGTTTTCTTTTTTTTGTGTAAAAACCACCCTGGCCTTACCCCAAAAAAGTAGATACTCGTAACCATAGATAAGGAGTGTTCGCATGAAGAAGAAAAAATGGAATGGCATTCTACTTTGATTGACGATCTTAGACTTTCAAAGCAAAGTCTGTGAACTTCCATTAAAATGAACAATTTATGTTTTTCTATTTTAAACTGCTTTACAGCCAGTCATATATAATTAAATCTATTTTTTTAACATGTTAAATTTCAAATTCCTTCTGGAAAAATTATTAAATCGTGTGGATCTATCTGAGAAAGAATCGGAAGAACTTTTTCATTTAACCCTGGAAGGCCATTTAGAAGAATGCCATATAGCGGCTTGGTTGATCGCTGCCAGAATGAAAGTAGAATCTTCTTCTGAGTTATCTGCATTTGCAAAGGTAATGTATCAAAAGGCTAAAAAAGTTTCCCTGGATTTTGACGTAATCGATACATGCGGCACGGGGGGGGATTCTGCGCACTTGATCAATATTTCAACTTTATCGGCTATTTCATTGGCCAGTTTAAAAATTCCTGTGGCAAAACATGGCAATAAAGCCATTTCCTCTAAATGTGGTTCCGCAGATCTTTTGGGCCACCTAGGATACCCTTTGAATGAATCCCCTGTACAGACAGAACAAAGGATAAAAAATGAATATTTTGGCTTTATGTTCGCGCCTCTTTACCATACGGCTATGCAGAATGTAGCCGGTGTTCGAAAAAAACTTCAGGTTCGGACCATATTCAATATACTTGGGCCTTTAACCAATCCTGCAGGGGCCAAAATTCATTTATTAGGGGTTTATTCAAAAAATTTACTGGACATCATGTCAAAGTCGCTATATAATTTAGGAGTAAAAAATGCTATGGTAGTTTGCTCCGAGGATAAAATAGATGAGATCAACCCCATTCAGAATACTGAATTTAGGCTTTTAAGAGACTCTATCATTACACAGGGGAATATTCTCCCTTTTCCTGGTTTGGATATACGTTCTTTAAATGAAGTCAAGGCATTGAATCAAAAGGATGCCTTCCAGAAAGCAGAAAATATCTTAGAAGGTAAATTCAGGCCTGGGATAGAATGCATTGCTTTGAATGCGGCAGCAGTATATTATTTATGGGATATATCCAAAAATAAAATAAATACTGAGATCAATGAATATCTTAGAAGCAAGGTACCAGAGTTGATCGAACATATTTCTTCAGGGGCACTAATGAATGTAATCAATAAATGGAATACTTAAGTACAGAAGACCTGAATTTATGTGAACAGGATATTTTTAGAATATTAGATTTCCTGCCTATCGGGATTTGCATATTCGATCAAAATTGGCAATTATCATATTGCAATAAAAGAATATCAAATGAGATGAAGGCATCTTTTTCTGATGTGGAAGGCAATAAATGGATGAGTTGGCTTTTCAGATATAATCAAAAACTCACTGTAAATAAAATACAGCATTTTTTAAATACATTTGGGGATATTGGCTTTGATAATCAAAGAATAGAGATTATAAATTCAGAAGGCAAAACAATGAATTATTTAATATCCGTTGATAAAAAAAAGATTCGAGAAGATACTTTCAGGATATGTATTCTGCAGGAAATAACAGAATCTCATAAAGTAGAAATAGAAGCCCTGGAATTCAAGAAGAAATTCTCTCGCGATCTAAAGATGGCAAAAAAGATGCAAAATAATATCAATAATTCTATTATCAACCAAATTAACGGAAAAAAATATATATATAATTTCTATAGTAAATTTTTATCGAGTGAATATCTCTCCGGAGATGTGATGAATGTAAATAGAATTGACGATAGATTTTTTTCTGTTTTTATTGGGGATGGCAGAGGGCATGGTCTTCCCGCTGCATTATATGCTTCTTTAATATATTCATATTTGAATTTATTTGCTATAGAGGTCAATATGGGAGAGAGGAATACCAGCACCTTGGTTGAAAAAATAAATAAAATTGCTTACAGAGATTTTATCAAAGGCAAAGAATACTATTTTTTTTCAGGAATATTTATGTTAATCGATTTGGTAGAAGATTCTTTCGTAATAACCAATGCAGGTCATCCTCATCCTTTTTTTATTCAAGATAATGAAATACATAAATTAGAATCAAATGGGTCCATACTGGGGGTTACCTACCAATCCACTTATACCCAAAAGAAATTTAAAATATCAGGAAATCAAACTCTAATTCTTTATACAGATGGTTTATTAGAGATGCATGACGAAAATAACCAACCCTTTGGACAGAACGGGATATTAAAATTCCTGTTAAAATATACACAAATGAAAAAGCCAACTTCTGTATTGTATGATGAACTCTTAAAATATACCGTTGAACATTCTGGATCTTCGCAAGAGGATGATATTTCCATTCTAGTGTTAGATATGCAAAGTAAAGATGAGTGATATGGTTAGAACTCGCTTTGCACCTTCTCCTACTGGTTCTCTTCATGTAGGAGGCGCCAGAACTGCATTGTTCAATTATCTATATGCTAAGGCAAAAAAAGGCTCTTTCATACTTCGCATAGAAGATACAGATCAAAAACGTTCCACTGAAAAAAGCTGCCTCGAAATGCTCGAGTCTATGAAATGGCTGGGATTGGAATGGGATGAGGGAATAGAAATAGGAGGTGACCATGGCCCTTATCAACAATCCGAAAGACTTCCCCTTTATGAAGAACATATTAATATCCTTTTAAAAGAAGAAAAAGCATACCATTGTTTTTGTTCAGATAAAGAGCTGGAAATAAAGAAAAAACAAAAAGAGGCAATGGGAATTCCTTATGTATATGACGGTAAATGCAAGAATCTGACCATTCAGGAAGTTGACTCTAAATTAAAACAAAGCCAGCTTTATGTGATCCGTTTCAAAATAGAAAAAAAAGAGATATGCATAAATGACATTGTACAAGGAGAGGTTAGATTTGACACCTCTTTAATTGGCGATTTTATTATCCAAAAATCAGATAAATTTCCCTCTTATAATTTTGCCGTGGTGGTAGATGATCATTTAATGCAAATATCAAATGTGATCAGAGGGGTAGGGCATTTATCGAATACCCCCCGACAATCCCTGGTTTATGAAGCTTTCGGTTGGGAACAGCCCAAATGGGCGCATGTGAGTGAAATAGTAGGGGCAGATCATAAGAAATTGTCTAAGAGACATGGCTCTACCTGTGTCTCTGTATTTAGAGACATGGGCTATTCCTCTGAGTCACTTATCAATTATATGGTTCTTTTAGGATGGTCTCCCCCAGATGGAAAAGAATTCATGGGTCTTAAAAAAATCATCAACTCTTTTGACATAAATCGTTGCAGTAAAAACCCAGCCATGTTTGATGTTTTTGATCTATCTTACACTCTACAGAAAGACATTAGTGATTTACCAGCATACGAAACTAGAAAATATTTAAAACCCAAATCAAAATTAAACTGGATATCCAATCTCAATATTAGAAACAAGTCAGAAAATGAATACTTAAAAGAAGTAAAATCATTTATTGATATAAAAAAACAAATAGATCAAAATAAATTAAATGAAATACTCTTATCCCTGAGAGTATACTTAGACTATTATTCACAGATCAATGATCATATCTCCGATTTTATAGAAGAAATAAAACCCCATTTCTCTTCAGAATGCATGGAACACATATCGAAGCCATTTTTTAAACAATTGATCCATCATTTTGAACAGGAAATAAAAAAATCAGTTGATTTTAAACCAGAAAAAATTAAAGAGATGATCAATATATCGGGGGAACAAATGAAAGTGAAAAGAAAGGAATTATTCATGTCCATTAGGGTGGCAACGACCTGGAAAACCCATGGTCTGGAATTACCCGTATACCTATCTTTGCTTGGTAAAGATAAAGTTTTAAAAAGGATCAATATATCTTTAGAAAATGCCTGAATTATTTCGCAGAAAAAGGCTTCCTTATGGCTTTACTTTTTTGAATACAAAAGAAACAAAAGAGCTACATAAAAAAAGCGCAAAGGTAGAATCTATTTTAGCAAACGCGGATTATAAACCAATTACCCCCGCGAGTATAGACTTTAAAGAAACTTTTCAGGTTTTTGGTAGAGATGATATCTTTACCCTAAAAGATCATTTGGGAGATGATCTCTCTTTAAGAAATGATGTAACTGTTCAAGTGATGAAAGGATTTTCAAATCAATTAGGAAATGATTTCTTAAAAAAAGATATTTTTCGATATTATTATAATGTTTCTATTTTTACGGATATAAAAAAAAATTATCCCTTGCTAAGAGAAGTACAGCAATTGGGCGCCGAATTGATCGGTTTAAAATCAGAAAAAGCAATCGAGGAATTGATCCTGATCGCAGATAAAATTTTGAAATTTTTTTTTGAATCTAATTATCGAATACTCATAGGAGATATTAGAATATTCTATTTATTCCAGGAGAACTTTAAAGCATCCAACTTAAAAAAACTTATTCTAAATAAAAATGCTCCTAAATTAGGGGAAATCATAACATCTTTTGATTGGGATCCAGACATTGCTTTTCAATTTGCGCAAGCATTACTTTTTTTTACTGGCAAAGAAAACCTATTAGAGCCTATTCAGAAAAAAATGAACAGACAACAAAAAGAGTTTCTGGCAGAATTTAAAAACAAATTCAATATCTTAAAAGCATTTACCAGAAGAATTCAAAAAAAAGGAATTCCTTTGATATTCGAACCATTACTCGTACGCCGTCCCGAATATTATTCTGGATTCTTGTTTGAAGGATATGTACCTGATCTTTCTTTTCCTCCTTTAAGAGGAGGTTCTTATGATTTCTTAATGAAAGAGTACTCAAATCATAGTATGCCAGCCAGTGGTTTTGCACTTGATATATCTTCTATTATGTATTGAATCGTGCTCTATGTATTATATTCTGTATTCTATTTGTCAAAAATGGAATGGCATTCTGTTTTTCTTTATTTACTTTTTGTTTAGGTTTAGATGATGTGGTCCAGATGAATTTTATTTTAAGTGGTCTGAATGAGTCTCAAAAAAAAGCGGTTCAGCATATAGAAGGGCCTCTTTTGATATTAGCAGGAGCAGGAAGCGGCAAAACCCGTACGATTGTTCATAGGATCGCTTATCTGATCCATGAGAGAAAAGTCCCCCCCTATAAGATCGTTGCGGTTACCTTTACGAATAAGGCAACACAGGAAATGCTAGAAAGAACCCTTTCTTTGGCAGGACAGACTGCATCGGATTGTCTGATCCGCACCTATCATTCTCTGGGGTTATATCTTTTAAGAGTCTATTCCAGATATTTAGACTATCCATCTAGTTTTACAATATGGGATGACTCAGACCAATTGAATATGATAGATTCTATTGTAAGCTCTCATTTTAGTCTAAAATTGAGCAAAATAAAGCTCAGGTATATTTCTAACAGCATTTCTTCTTTTAAAGATGAAATAATATCTCCCCATGAGTTACCAGATATACTTGATCTGGATTCCTATGAATATTCGGATATACTGCAAGAAGTATATAAAATGTATGAAGATCAGAAAACAAATGCATTGGCCATGGATTTTTCTGACTTAATTTATAAGACAGTTAAATTATTGAAGAAAAATCCAGAAGTATTAGAAGAGATACATAAAAAATATTCCTATTTTTTAGTAGATGAATACCAGGATACGAATAGAGCTCAGTATGAATTGATTTATCTATTGTCCAGATCATCCAAAAATCTATGCGTTGTAGGGGATGATGATCAGGCTATTTATGCCTGGAGAGGCGCGGATGTAAGAAATATTCTGAATTTCAATGAGAACTTTCCGGATACGACTACGATCAAATTAGAGCAAAATTATCGTTCTGTTCAGAGGGTACTCAATATTGCCAATGAGGTGATACAGAATAATGCTAGCAGAATGGAAAAAAAACTCTGGACGGCAAATGAAAATGGAGAATTCCCTCAATTGATTATTGTAAATTCTGATCGAGGAGAGGCAAAAGATGTATGCCGTATCATTCTGGAATTATCTACACATATTCCTCTGTCTGAAATGGGTATTCTATATAGAATGAATTCTCAGTCCAGATTGATCGAAGAATCTCTTTTAAATTTTAAAATACCATACAGGGTATATGGAGGTATATCTTTTTTTGGCAGAAAAGAAGTAAAAGACATACTTTCTTATATAAGGATATTAGTAAATCCTTATGACGAAACTTCTTTTTTAAGAATGGTGAACACACCCAGCAGAGGAATCGGAGATAAGAGCATTCAAAAATTATGCACGCATAGGAACCAATTATATTCTGAAAGCGGCCATAATATTGACTTCATTACTCTTTTAGGTAAGGCAAGTGATGTAAAAGGTATTTCCGCAAAGATATCTGAGACAATGGCTCATCTTAGTGTGTGGTTAAAAGAAATGCATGAAAGGGTCAAAAGACAATCCTCCTTGGATGTTTTATTAGAAGATATTCTGGAGAAGAGTGGGTTGGGATCATATTATTCTGAAGAAGATAAACTATTGGATAGCAAAAGAACGGAGAATATAGAAGAGCTACGCAATTCTATCCAATATCATCAGAAGAAAAATCCAGGAGCTTTATTTTCTGATTACCTACAGGAAATATCCCTTTACTCCACCCCCATTGAAATACAAAATGATTTTAATGGAGTACAGTTAATGACAGTGCATAGTGCAAAGGGGCTTGAATTTCAGGTGGTATTTGTTCTAAGTCTGGACCAGAGTATATTTCCAAGCTATTATTCTATTGCAAAAGAAAGTTATGAGGAAGAACGCAGGCTATTCTATGTAGCGGTTACCAGAGCCAAAAAAAGACTCTATTTATTCAGATCCCTATATAGATTTAGAAATGGCTTCCTGCAAAAAACAGAACCATCTACCTTTATATCTGAAATATCAGAAGATAGTATTGAATGTATTGAAAGGGCTGGTTTACACAATGAACTTTTTATCGGAACGGATTCATCATATTGATACCAGCGAGATCCGCAGAGTATTCGATCTGGCTAAAAAAATAAAAAATGTAAAAGACCTATCCATTGGACAGCCTGATTTTCCTGTTCCCCAGGCAGTTAAAGAAGAATTGATCAAGGCCATTCGTGAAAATAAGAATGCATACAGTCAAACACAGGGAATTTTGCCTCTAAGAGAGGCTTTAAGCAAAAAATATCATTCGAGGGGTATATCCATTTCTCCTGAAAATATTGTCATATCTACGGGGGTTGCTTCTGTATTATTTCTTTTATTCCAGACCATATTCAATAAAAAAGATAAAATATTATTGATTGATCCCTATTTCTTAATTTATCAGTCTTTGGTTGATTATCACCAATTGAATGCATTCTATCTGCCCGAAAATTTTAGCCGAGAAGATATAGATCAGTTGATCACCCAAAATAATATAGATGGCCTAAAGGCAATTGTATTCGCATCTCCTTCTAATCCAACAGGTAAAATACTTTCAAGAGAACAGATCAGTCTTTTGGGTCAGTTAGCAGAAAAAAACAATGCGTTATTGATTTCCGATGAAATATATGAAGCATTCGACTATGATGGCCTTTTTATGCATACGGCCAGTCTATTCCCGAAAAGAACCCTTACGTTAAGCGGCTTTTCAAAGTCATACGCGATGACAGGTTTGAGGGTCGGTTATTTAGCGGCGCCTCTCTCATTATCCATGGTCGTAGAAAAAATCGCAGCATTACAACAACATTCCATTGTATGTTCCCCGCAACCAGCCCAATGGGCTGCCTTAAAAGCATTGGATACCCCAATCTCGAAAGAGATAGAATTGATGAAAGGTAGAAGGGAAATAGTGTTTAAAGCATTAGAAGGAGTGGTCTCTTTTTCCTCTCATCCTGATGGCGCTTTTTACGTTTTTCCTATTATCCCTCAAAATAGTAAGGAATTTACCAGAAGGGCAATTGAAAGGGAATTACTGATCGTCCCTGGTTATATATTTAGTAGAAATCAAAATACAGTGCGAATTAGCTATGCCCAAAATGAAACTATTTTAAAAGAAGGACTAAAAATATTTTGCGAATTGATCAAGGACAAAAAAAACGAGTAAATTGATTATTCCATTTTAGGGATTCTTAGAGAATCTATGGATTCCTGCAAGAATAGGATTGCAGTTTGAATTGCTTTTTGCACCTTTTTGCCCTCTAGAAATTTATTTGATTCGTATTCCTGATCAAGATGAATAAAGTCATCATGGTTTATATAGGCATTATCTTCTTGTTGGATCATATTATATATCTGAGACCAAAATTTTTCTAGTAATTTCAGATAATTGCCCTTCTGGTAAATGCCTTGCTATCCTTTGGTATTTTTTTTTCAATTCCGTTTTTAGCATGGTCTGTTTTGTCTTATAATAATCATTAAATATATCCGAAAGTAGATTGGACTGCTTTTGCAGGTTGTCTAACATTATATAGTGAGAATTTCTTTCATTCAAAAAAGATAGGTCAAGCTTTACATTTTTTTCTCCTAAGGCGGGAAGAAATTCATTTTTCCATATGTAGAGTATGGTTATTAGAAGATTAATATCAGTATCATTGCAATGGGGAGATATTTTTTGTAATGGAAACTGACTTAATATATTGTATTTATTTTTATGTTCATCGGCTTCACTTTCAGGTTCAATATTCCCGGACAGGGTAGATTCGTCTGTTGATCCTGTAGAATGTAAACATTTTAGACGCTTTTTTATTTTGATCAACTCACCCTGAGTACGTTTTTTTTGTTTCTGATCTAAACAAATCTTGAGAAGACTCATATATTGCCTTTCAATTTTTTGTAATCTTGATATTTCTTCTCTTTGCTCTTCCATAAAAGGTATAATACTTTCGTTATCCAAAATATTCTACTACATTGTTTTCTGTTTCTCGCAGTCTGACCCTGTATAATGTAGAATTTTTTGGAATCATATCTACAATTGATTCCCAAATAAAAATAGCAATATTTTCCGCAGACTGGACTTTCCCTTTAAAATATTCTATGTCACAATCCAAATTTTTATGGTCCAAAACCAGTTTAATTTTTTCTTCCATAATATCTTTTAATTTTTTAAGATCAACAACAAATCCCGTTTTGGGGTCTACCTTGCCTTTTACAGTAACCTCTAAAATATAATTATGTCCGTGGAGATTGGCGCATTGGCCATAGATGGCTTCATTATCCAGATCATCATGATGTAATCTATGAGCGCTGGAAAAAGAGAGTCTTCTTGAGATATATACACTACCTTTATTGTTTGGCTTGATATGTTTCATCTAAAAAATAGTCCGTGGAAGACTTAACTAAAAACGCACTTGCAGGTTTCGCCTATACAAGTAATTGCCAAGCTAAACCCGTATTAAATCTCTTATAGATCCAATATTAGAGACATAATCTAAAAAGTATACCTCTTTTTCTATTTTCAGGCAGCGGTGAAGGGATCAAACACTTACGTTAAATTCTCTTAAAGCGTCGTTTAAACTTGTTTTTTTGTTTGTGGATTCTTTCCTTTTGCCTATTATCATTGCACATGGGACATGGTATACCCCCGCAGAGAATTTTTTAGGAATTGTTCCCGGTATAACCACAGATCCTTTAGGTACCTTTCCCTTGATGATCTTTGCTTCTGATTTAGTAACATCTACTATCTTAGTAGAAGCGGTAAGAATCACACCACTTCCGATTACGGCACCCTCTTCAATATGCACTCCCTCTACTACAATAACCCGGCTACCTAAAAAAGCATGGTCTTCAATGATCACTGGTTCTGCCTGAGGGGGCTCTAAAACGCCTCCTATACCAACTCCCCCTGAGATATGTACTCCTTTCCCGATCTGGGCGCAGCTTCCTACGGTAGCCCATGTATCGATCATACTATTTTCGCTTATATAGGCGCCTATATTAATATAAGATGGCATGAGTATCGCCCCCGGTTCAATATAAGAACCATATCTAGCTACGGCAGGGGGTACCACTCTTACTTTTTTCTTTTCATGATCTGTTTTCAGCGGAATTTTATCCCAATATTGAAAAACACCTGAGTTCATTGCTTTCATTTTTTGGATCCTGAAATAAATTAGAATGGCTTTCTTTATCCATGTATTTGTTTTCCAATACTTATTTTTACTCGAAGGAGGCGAAGCCACTCTGATCTTTCCTTGGTCCAGGAGGTCAATTGAATTTAAAACGGCTTTTTTTAAAGAAGAATTTTTTAAAACATTCGGATCATCTGCTAATGATTCATAGGCTTTTGAGATGATGGAAGATTGACGATCTATCATAGATTAATTTCTTTCGCCTATGAGAGGGCCACCCTGTTTATCGGTCATGCGTTCTTTCGTAAAAATGAGATTCTCTCTGGTAGACGCAGGCATGGGAATATCACCATCCAAATAGATAGCACCTTTAGGACATGCTTCCTCACACAGACCACAAAAAATACAACGCAGCATATCAATATTAAATATTTTTGCATACTTATCCTCAGGATAAAGATGCTGTATTTCAGGAGTTACTTCGGCAGCTTCTATGTGAATAGCATCTGCAGGGCATATCCATTGACAACAATAACAGGCAGTACATCTCTCCCTTCCTTTTTCGTCTCTTTTCAATCGATGAAGCCCCCTAAAGCGACTCACAAGAGGTTTTCTTTCTTCTGGATATTGTATTGTTACTTGCTTTCTTAAAAATTGAGATCTTAAAAAATGCCTTAGAGTCGTAAGCATGCCCATAGAAACAGACATTAAATAGAACTTTTCATACCATTTCCAGCGATATTTTTTATGTACATTGATCGTTCCCATTTTTTTAAACCTCTACCATTTTTTTAGTATAAGATTTTTCCATATCGGAATCCTCTTTTTTAGATGCTTTCTCATTAATTTTTTCATTCTCAAATAAATAGCTCATTACACCAGCAGTGTCTAACAGACCTTGAGGTGGCTGTATGCTTTGGTTTGCTTTTCTTATATTTCCTTTTTTATCTGTAAAACTGGCATTTTTTTCTACAAATGCTTTAATAGGAATGGTAGCAAAAGATTTTTCGGTAGCCTCATTTTCATGCGTAGAGAGTAAGATCACCTTATTCCACAAGTTGCCTTCTTCTATTATTTTAAATAACATGTTGTTCTGTAATTGGCTCTTATTGTTTGATAGATAAGCATAAGGAGATGAAAATTCATTTAAAATGAAGATAATATCAGCATTTTTTATCTCATCCATGAGTTCTTTTAGGCTTAGAATGTCTCCCATTTCTCTCTTTAAAAAAGCATGGCTATTGGGCCTTTGATCTTTAGAGAGCAGTAGGTCTATTTGATCGTTCCATTCTTCTTTCCACATATATTCTTGAGTACGAAACTCCCATTTTATTTGTTTATCTTTAGATTTTATTTTCTTTTTTATTTGGATCATGGAATCTATTTCTTCATTTGAATCTATGGTGCCCCCTAGCCATAGTATTTTCTTTGCCATGAATATTTTTTCAGATACCTTTGGCAATACTGTATTAGAGACTGCTTTTTCAGGCCCAAGTAAATAGCTGAACAAACGGTCTTTTGAAAACTCTGTGGCCGAAAAACGCCCTTGGTCACAAATAAAATAGCCATTTTTATCTGGATTTTCCGGAGGCATATACCTATAGATCTCATTATTTCTTACATTTGTGGTAACATTACATAGAGTAGAGCATCCATGACATATTGACTGTTTTTGGTTATACCACCATACTCTGGAAGAAAATAAGGTGTTTTTGTTTAAAAGAGCCCCAACAGGACAAATGTCGGCCAAAGCGCCTTGGTAGTTATGATCCAGCAATGGACCAGAATCAGGGGTAGGGGGGGTATATCCAATCAATGTATCACGTCCCCTCTCTATGAATTCCAGATCAGGGATCCCTAGTATCTCATTATCAAATCGTACACATTTATAGCAAAGAATACAACGATTGTGATTAATGAGTAAATTTGTACCAATCTCTTCCTGAGAGACATCTCTTTTCGTTTCTTTATAGCGGGTAGTGGGGCCGCCCACCGTAAAAGAATAATCCTGTAGATCACATTCCCCCGATTTATCGCAGACAGGACAATCCAATGGATGGTTAATAAGCAAAAATTCCATTACCCCTTCTCTCGCCTTGATCGCTTTTTCAGAGACAACCTTAATTTTTAAATTCTCCTGTGCTTTTAAATTGCATGCTGGCTGTAATTTGGAAGAACCTTCAACTTCAACCAGACATATACGGCACATTCCAACGATTGATAATTCAGGATGATAACAAAAATAAGGGACTTGAATACCTACATCTTTAAGGGAATCAATTAGATTCCTATTTTCGTCTACCTCGTATTGTTTCCCATCCACATAAATGGATACCATATTTCCTTTATGAAAACAAACGACAATTTGTAAATAACTAAGTTTTATTTTTGAGTTTAATATATAATTTTTTAATTATACTCTTGAATGAAGAGTATAATTACTGTATGCTGAAAACCCTCTTGCCTCTTAATTCAATGCCAGTCTGTGTCCTAAGAATCCGAAATGTATATTCACCAGTGGAGGCCCCTTCCCCCGCCTCTATTTTTATAAAAATTTTCTGGTCAAAATCACGAACGTATCTTAGGAAGTCATAATTCCCATCATGAATAATAGTATGAGGATCAGTATTTATCGTGGCAAAGAGTGTCCACTTTATGGGGCAGTCTCTGTCCTAAGAATCCGAAATGTATATTCACCAGTAGAGGCCCCTTCCCCCGCCTCTATTTTTATAAAAATTTTCTGGTCAAAATCACGAACGTATCTTAGGAAGTCAGAATCCCTATCATGAATAATAGTATAAGGATTAGTACTTATCGTGGCTCTGGTATTAATACCCTTCTCGGCGAGACTCCTGAAAATAACCGAAATAGTATAGTTTGCAGGGATGTCCATTTGAAAGAAATCAACATCACCGGGAAATTCCAGGTTACCTGTTATCAAAATTTCCCCCATATCTTGGTTGAGGACGGAATAAATACCACTGGGTACAGGTATCACAGTGGCTCTATTGCTATGAAAATTGACGTGATCATCTTCTATCGGATCAAATGAGGTCACTAGACTATAATTGCCAGAGGTAGTGAGATCAAATCCTTCCACTCTTATGTAGTAGGGTGTATTGGGTATATCGACCGAAAAAGATATGTCAAAATTACCAATCATACCTCCGTCATCTGCTGCAATCTGTTCCAGGTTTATAAAATCCTGTATTGTACCTTTAGTGTTGGTGCTCCCGGTAGTACGGACTCGGACCATACCACGGAGACTGGGGACTATTAAAAAGTAATCGATGTCACCATAATCTAAAAATCCTTGGATAGTAGACCCAGTAGCTATTCTGGTTGCTCCACCAGCATCATTAAGATGATCCTCTCTACAAATCATCGCTCTAGTCAATCGATAGCCGGTACCACAGCTTATACAGCGTTCTTCACCGCTGGTTTCTGCCCTGCCGCTTTCTGCTAAGCCATTATCACAAGTGTAAAAGTTTGCAAGGCATTCGATCTTATCGCTACTGATCTGATAGCCATCATTGCAGGCCTTACAGAGTGTTTCACCATCGATACTTGGCCTTCCATCTTCAGGTAGACCATTAGCACAGGTATAGGCATTACCATCACAGGTAAATGTATCTGGATCAAATGTATAGCCGCTGTCACAACTCTCACAGCGTTGGTTGTTTTGGATAGGATTGGTACCGCTTTCTGGTGTACCATTGGTACAAACATAAGGATAGGTCGTCAATTCACATCGTTTTCTGTTTAGGTGATAACCTAGATTGCAGCTCACACAGGATTCTTCAAACTCGCTATTTCGAGGTCTTCCCCTTTCGGGCATACCATTCGTACAGGTGTAAGAGTTTCCAATGCATCTGGTCATATCACCATTCAACCGATAGCCGATATTGCAGCTCGTACAGAGAGATTCGCCGGGGTTTACGGGCATTCCATCTCTCTCTACGCCATTTGGACATGTATAGCTATTGCCTTCACACAGCAAAGTAGCAGGATTGAATGTCCATCCACTATTACACGATTCGCATCGTTGGGTATTACGGTTTGCAAAGTCATTACCTATTTCTGGGGTACCATTAATACAAATGTAAGGGTAAGGTGGGTTATCATCGCTTGCGGCGGGTATTCGACATCGGCCTACTATACCTATATGGACTGATTCTCTAATCGTGTATAGCTCATAGCCATCTTCGCAGCTTGCACAGTGTTCACGTTCTGCTCCGAAGGAGAAGTGGGGGAATCTTGACCTACCGCTTTCGGGCGTACCATTATTACAGACATAATAATTTTCAAGACAGGCGGTATCATCTTCATTAAGCCGATAGCCTGTATTGCATCCCATGCAGAGTTCTTCGCCATTGTTTACGGGCAGCCCGTTTGCGGGTGTACCATTGAGACAGGAGTAGGAGTTTGCAATACAAAGAGTGCCGCTCAACCTATAACCTTGGCCACAGCTAATGCAGCTTTCTTGATCAGGAATTATCGGTATACCTTCTTTTGCTACGCCATTTGGACAGGTATAGCCATTGCCTTCGCACAGCAAAGTATCAGGATTGAGTGTCCATCCGCTGTTACAGATTTCGCACATTTGGCTATTGTGTACCGCAGGTATACTGCTATCTGGTGTACCATTGACGCAGGTATAAGCATTTTCTACACAGAGTCTGGCTTCTCGATGATAGTTGGGATCGCAACTCACACAGCGTTCTGCACCATCGTTCATCGGTAGTTCACTTGCGGGTGTACCATTATCACAGGTATAGGAGTTTTCAATACAAAGAGCACCGATCAACCTATAACCTGGGTCACAGCTAATGCAGCTTTCTTGATCGGGAATTGTCGGTATGCCATCTATCGCTACGCCATTTGAACAGGCATAGTTATTGCCTTCACATTGCAAGGTGCTGGCATTGAGTGTCCATCCGCTATTACACGATGTACAACGCTGGGTATTATGTATCGGAGGCATGCCGCTTTCCGGCGTGCCGTTGATACAAGTGTGGGAGTTTGCAATACACTCATCACCGATGAGTCGATAACCGGTGTTGCAGCTAAAACATTTTTCTTCATCAAGAGTCATGGCTATGCCTATAACCGCTACGCCATTGGAACAGATGTAGAGATCGTCCGTACAGGTAGATGTCGTGGAATCAAGTAGATAACCAGGACTACAGGCATTGCAGCGTTGGGTATTTGGGGTAGTGGTAGTACCGCTTTCTGCTGTACCGTTAGTACAAACATAAGGGTAGGTTAGCAATTCACATAGTACCCCATTTAATTCATACCCGCCGTTACATGCCATACAGCGTTCTTCACCATTGTTGGTTGGGCTACCGCTCGCCGGTAGGCCATCATTACAGACGTAGGAGTTTTCAAGACAGGTTCTACTGTCACTACTGATCCGATAGCCGTCATTGCAACTCAAACAGAGTGCCTCACCGTCGACACCAGGCCTTCCATCTGAGGGTAGACCATTGGCACAGGTATAGTTATTGCCATCACAGGTAGATGTAATTGGATTAAGCGTATAACCACTGTCGCAACTGTCGCAGCTCTGGGTATTTTGGATGGCGGTAGTACCGCTTTCTGGTGTACCGTTGGTACAAACATAAGGGTAAGCTATCGATTCACATCGTACTCCGTTTAGCCGATAACCTACATTGCAATTCGTACAGCGTTCTTCACCATTGTTGATTGGGCTACCGCTTTCAGGTGCGCCATTGTTACAGGTATAGGAGTTTCCAATACAGGCGGTATTATCTCCATTAAGCCGATAGCCGTCATTGCAGCTCACGCAGAGTCCCTCGCCATCGGTAGTAGGCCTTCCATCTTCGGGTAGACCGTTAGTACAGGTATAGTTATTGCCATCACAGGTAGATGTAATTGGATTAAGCGTATAACGGCTGTTGCAACTCTCGCAATTTTGGGTATTTTGGACAGTAGTAGCACCGCTTTCTGGTGTACCGTTGGTACAAACATAACGGTAGTTTATCGATTCACATAGTACTCCGTTTAGCCGATAACCTGTATTGCAACTTGCACAGCGTTCTTCACCATTACTGATTGGGCTACCGCTTTGTGGTGCGCCATTGCTACAGGTATAGGAGTTCTCAAGACAGGCGGTATTATCTCCATTAAGCCTATAGCCTGTATTACAAAGCGAACAGAGTGCTTCGTCGTTGGTAACCGGCATTCCTATTTCGGGGATACCATTGGGACAGGAGTAGGAATTTTCAAGACAATCATCGCTACTCAAACGATAGCCTGGGTTACAGCTAGTGCAACTTTCGTCACTGGGAATTAACGGCATTCCACCTGTCGCTACGCCATTTGGACATGTATAGCTATTGCCTTCACATAGCAAGGTGCCGGAATTAAGTGTCCATCCGCTATTGCATGATCCACAGCTTTGGGTATTATGTACTACAGGTGTACCGCTTTCTGGTGTACCGTTTGAACAAACATATGCATTTTCTACGCAGAGATCAATTTCCAGATGATAGTTACGATCACAAGTTATACAGCGTTCTTCACCGTTGTTGAGAGGGAGTTCGCTTGCAGGAGTACCATTATCACAGGTATAGGAGTTTGCAATACAATCATTGCTATTCAAACGATAGCCTGGGTTGCAACTAGCGCAACTTAGGTCATTGGGAATCGCCGGCATTCCATCTGTCGCTACGCCATTTGGACATGTATAGCTATTGCCATCACATCGCAAGGTGCCGGAATTGAGTGTCCATCCGCTATTGCATGATTCACAGCTTTGGATATTATGTACTGCAGGTGTACCGCTTTCTGGTGTACCGTTTACACAAACATATGCATTTTCTACGCAAAAATCACCTTCCAGATGATAATTGCTGTCACAGGCTACACAGAGTCTTTCGCCGTTAGTAGACGGTCTACCACTTTCGGGGATACCATTGGGACAGGAGTAGGAGTTTTCAAGACAGATGGTATCATCTCCATTAGCCCGATAACCAGCGTTACAACCAGAACAGAGTGCTTCACCATTGGTAATCGGTCTACCGCTTTCCGGCGTACCGTTTGCACAAGTGTATGCATTTTCTACGCAAAGATCAGCTTCCAGATGATAAGTGGGATTGCAGCTTTCACAGACTTCTTCGTTGGGAGTCAAAGGCATCCCTGCTGCCTCTATGCCATTAGTACAAGTATAGTTGTTTCCATTACAGGTAGATGTCGTGAGATCAAGTGTATAACCAGAGGTACAGGTATTGCAGCGTTGGGTATTTGGGGTAGTGGTAGTACCGCTTTCTGCTGTACCGTTAGTACAAACATAAGGGTAGGTTCGCAATTCACATAGTACCCCATTTAATTCATACCCGCCGTTACATGCCATACAGCGTTCTTCACCATTGTTGGTTGGTCTACCGCTCGCCGGTAGGCCATCATTACAGACGTAGGAGTTTTCAAGACAGGTTCTACTGTCACTACTGATCCGATAGCCGTCATTGCAACTCACACAGAGTGCCTCACCGTCGACACCAGGCCTTCCATCTGCGGGTAGACCATTGGCACAGGTATAGTTATTGCCATCACAGGTAGATGTACCTGAATTAAGCGTATAACCACTGTCGCAACTGTCGCAGCTTTGGGTATTTTGGATGGCGGTAGTACCGCTTTCTGGTGTACCGTTGGTACAAACATAAGGGTAAGCTATCGATTCACATCGTACTCCGTTTAGCCGATAACCTACATTGCAATTCGTACAGCGTTCTTCACCATTGTTGATTGGGCTACCGCTTTCAGGTGCGCCATTGTTACAGGTATAGGAGTTTCCAATACAGGCGGTATTATCTCCATTAAGCCGATAGCCGTCATTGCAGCTCACGCAGAGTCCCTCGCCATCGGTAGTAGGCCTTCCATCTTCGGGTAGACCGTTAGTACAGGTATAGTTATTGCCATCACAGGTAGATGTAATTGGATTAAGCGTATAACGGCTGTTGCAACTCTCGCAATTTTGGGTATTTTGGACAGTAGTAGCACCGCTTTCTGGTGTACCGTTGGTACAAACATAACGGTAGTTTATCGATTCACATAGTACTCCGTTTAGCCGATAACCTGTATTGCAACTTGCACAGCGTTCTTCACCATTACTGATTGGGCTACCGCTTTGTGGTGCGCCATTGCTACAGGTATAGGAGTTCTCAAGACAGGCGGTATTATCTCCATTAAGCCTATAGCCTGTATTACAAAGCGAACAGAGTGCTTCGTCGTTGGTAACCGGCATTCCTATTTCGGGGATACCATTGGGACAGGAGTAGGAATTTTCAAGACAATCATCGCTACTCAAACGATAGCCTGGGTTACAGCTAGTGCAACTTTCGTCACTGGGAATTAACGGCATTCCACCTGTCGCTACGCCATTTGGACATGTATAGCTATTGCCTTCACATAGCAAGGTGCCGGAATTAAGTGTCCATCCGCTATTGCATGATCCACAGCTTTGGGTATTATGTACTACAGGTGTACCGCTTTCTGGTGTACCGTTTGAACAAACATATGCATTTTCTACGCAGAGATCAATTTCCAGATGATAGTTACGATCACAAGTTATACAGCGTTCTTCACCGTTGTTGAGAGGGAGTTCGCTTGCAGGAGTACCATTATCACAGGTATAGGAGTTTGCAATACAATCATTGCTATTCAAACGATAGCCTGGGTTGCAACTAGCGCAACTTAGGTCATCGGGAGTTAACGGCATTCCATCTGTCGCTACGCCATTTGGACATGTATAGCTATTGCCTTCACACAGCAAGGTGTCTGCATTGAGTGTCCATCCGCCATTGCATGATCCACAGCTTTGGGTATTATGTACTGCAGGTATACCGCTTTTTGGTGTACCGTTTACACAAATATATGCATTTTCTACGCAGAGATCACTTTCCAGATGATAATTGCTGTTACAGGCTGCACAGAGTTTTTCGCCGTTGGTAACCGGTATACCACTTTCAGGGGTACCATTGGGACAGGAGTAGGAGTTTGCAATACAATCATTGCTATTCAAACGATAGCCTGGGTTGCAACTAGCGCAACTTTCGTCATTGGGAATCACCGGCATTCCATCTGTCGCTACGCCATTTGGACATGTATAGCTATTGCCTTCACATAGCAAGGTGTCTGCATTGAGTGTCCATCCGCTGTTACAGATTTCGCACATTTGGCTATTGTGTACCGCAGGTGTACCGCTTTTTGGTGTACCGTTTGCACAAGCATATGCATTTTCTACGCAGAGACCACTTTCCAGATGGTAATTGCTGTCACAGGCTACACAAAGTTTTTCGCCGTTAGTAGACGGTCTACCACTTTCGGGGGTACCATCGGGACAGGAGTAGGAGTTTGCAAGACAATCATTGCTATTCAAACGATAGCCTGGGTTGCAACTAGCGCAACTTTCGTCATTGGGAATCGCCGGCATTCCATCTGTGGGTAGACCATTTGGACATGTATAGCTATTGCCTTCACACAGCATAGTGTCGGCATTGAGTGTCCATCCGCTATTGCATGATCCACAGCTTTGAGTATTATGTACCGCAGGTGCACCGCTTTCTGGTGTACCGTTTGCACAAACATATGCATTTTCTACGCAAAGACCACTTTGTAGATGATAAGTGGGATTGCAGCTTTCACAGATTTCTTCACCATTATTGATTGGCCTACCGCTTTGTGGTGTGCCATTGTTACAAGTGTAGGAGTTTTCAAGACAGGTTGTCTTGTCGCTACTGATCCGATAGCCGTCATTGCAGCTCACACAGAGTGCCTCGCCGTCGGTAGTAGGCATTCCATCTTCGGGTAGACCATTGGGACAAGTATAGCTACTGCCATCACAGGTAGACGTAACAGGGTTAAGCGCATAGCCGCTGTCGCAACTTTCACAGTTTTGGGTATTTTGGGTGGTGTTAGTACCACTTTTTGGTGTACCGTTGGTACAAACATAACGGTAGTTTATCGATTCGCATTGTGCTCCGTTTAGCCGATAACCTGCATTGCAATTTGTACATTGTTCTTCACCGTTGTTGAGAGGACGTTCGCTTGATGGTGTACCATTATTACAGATGTAGGAATTTTCAAGACAGGTTGTATCATCGCTATTCAGCTGATAGCCTGTGTTACACATCATACAAAGGGCTTCGCCTGGAGTCGAAGGCATGCCATCTGCGGCTACACCATTAGAACAGGTGAAGCTATTACCATCACACTTGAAAGTGCGGGTATTGAGCGTCCATCCGCTTTCGCATGATTCGCAGCGTTGAGCATTTTGAACAGTGGTAGTACCCTCTTCTGGGGTTCCATTCGTACAGATGTAGTTGAATGTCTCAGGGGCGCTCACTACAGCAGGGTCGGTATTCTTTTTACCACTACTGCAATGGGCTAAAGTGATCAAGCACCATATTATTAAAATAAAGGGTATTCTTATATTTAATTGATTGGTTTTCATGATTGAAATTTTCTTGATATTTTAAAATATTCGACCAGCATTTGCTTCAAGTTTATTATTCGGGACACGATCGTCAACAAAAATTCTTAGTTTTCTGCTAGTGATATATCTTATTGTACATAATATATTGAGGTTAGCTTTCAGAATGGTATTCGCTCCTTCTATGATATTTATTCCTGCGATTCCACATCCTATGGCGGGCATGGACATTTTTTTTATATTATTTTTGAAAGCTAACCTCAATATATTATGTACTGCATTAGAAATGATCTCTGGATTGGATTTACCCCCAGGTTTCATAGTTACCGCATGATAAATAAATTTAGCCTTTAAATTACCTGCCCCTGTTATGGCAACCTCACCCAAAGGCATAGGAGCTTTCTTATTGCATTCTTCTTGAATAGATGGCCCACCCATCTTGCGGATCGCCCCTGCTACCCCATCACCAAGTATTAAATTTGAATTTGCCGCATTTACTAGCACTTCCGTATTTTCATTCACGATGTTGCCCTGGACCATTCTTAATTCCATATTGACAAAAAATTAATTTTCTTTCTTCATGCAAAGGAAAATAAAAATAAAATCCCTCTCTTTGAATGATGTTTTTTTGTTGTTTTTAGATATTTCCAAGAGACAAACAATATAAAGTTAAAAGGAGGTTTTGGAATGAATATTTTCAAATTTACTAGAATACTAGCGATCTGTTTAAGTTGCCTTACCATACGTGCTACAGGATGTCTTACAGAAGAAAATGCACAGGGCATAACTGATTTTTTAGGCAATATTAATCTGCAAGGAAATAGAGACAGTGATGGAGATGGTATTATTAATGTTGTGGATAATTGTCCAGATGTCCCTAATGCAGATGGACAAGATAAGGATATAGATAGGGATGGTCTCGGTGATGTATGCGACTTAGTTAATGATCTTGATTCTGATGGAGACAAGATTTTAGATCAAGTTGATAATTGCTATATAATTCCTAATCCGGACCAAACAGATGGTGATGGCGATGGGTTTGGTGATGTATGCGATTTAGATGATGTGGATGGAGATACCATAATTGATGCAGTAGATAATTGTCCTAATGTATATAACCCTTCTCAAGCGTATACTTTCGGGGGCACGATTACTGTAGGCGATAGGATCATATTAGTAGGTGATGCATGTTATGATGGTGATCAAGATGGTGTATATGATACCATTGATAATTGCAGAGGGGTAGGAGATGGAAACCAGGCAGATCCCGATGGGGATGGGAATGGCAATCCATGTGACGATGACGATGACGGTGATAGAATACCAGACATATCAGATAATTGTCCTTTGATCCATAATCCCTCTCAGATAAATAGTGACATAGCGGTTGCAATATCTCCCGAGAATCAAGTATGTCCTGCCGAAGTAGGTATTGCCGTAGGAAACGCCTGTGATAACGATGACGATAATGATCTTGTTTTAGATGATGTAGATAATTGTCCCAATCACTGTAATCCCAGACAGATTGATAAAGATGGGGATAGTTTGGGAGATGCATGCGATTCAATTGATGATGAGAGGGCAGAATTGATAGATGACTTTGAAGAGGCTCTTAGAACCACCAGTGCATTTGGAACTGATAAGGAACATGAACCAATGCGAACAACAACACCGATGCAAGAAGTGTCTTATGATGAAACTCCTCAGAATTCAGAAACAAATAGAATATATAATTGTACTGTAACAGAATATGAAGCCACAGCAGGCTATAATGAATTATTCTTACTGAACCCTACTTCAAGTGTAATTTATCCAGGGGCTATTTTGGATGGAACTTCTATTCAAGATGGACGCTATGTGCTTTTGAGTGGAGGTATCCGAAGGCCCATTGATATTTCAGTCTCTATTTTAGGTACTTCTTCCGGAGATGTTACTTCTACAAAGGTTTCTGGTACTGTTTCTAATCCAGATAGTTTAGCGAAAGTAAGGGAAGCCCTGAATGGAATTTTAACCAAATCAGAAAATGATGGATTGAGTCCTCCTCAAGTATCCCAATTAACCACCCAGATCGTTTCAAGTGAATCTTCATTTGGACTATCTTTTGGCGTCAATATTAGCGGAAGCCTGAATCCTTCTTTGAATTTTGCCTTTGGTTCAGACTTTAGCCTTAATGCAAGTGATAGAAGAGAAACATATATGACCCGTTACGCTCATCGTTACTATACAGTGGATGTGGATGCACCCATTCGACCGGGTAATTTTTATGAAAGGTTCCCTGCATTGACTTCCTCCATCACCCCTGTATATGTGGCTTCGGTTACTTATGGTAGGATGGTATTCATTGAAATGAATTCTACTAGATCATCCCAGGAAATCAGAGCTGCCCTTTCAGCCTCTGTGGAAGCTTTCAGGGTGACCACAGAATCTGAACTTGCTACTCAACATAGAAATGTATTCCTGGATTCAGAGACAAAGGTTACAGTACTGGGAGGTGCTAGTAGCGTAGGTCTTACCGATGCAAGCCAGTTAGGAGAGTATATCAATAATGCAGGTTCAAGTTATCTTGACGGCATCCCTATTGCTTATACACTTAGATTTTTGAGTGATGGTTCGATTGCCAGAACCACTCTTTCTTCAAGATATAATGTAAGACAATGCGATCTGGATACCAGCTCCAGGCCTAAGGATGTATCTTTGCAAGTCTTAGAATTCAGTAGTTCTGATAATGACGGAGAGGGAAATAGGGAACAAGAAATTTTTGGATCAACATTCATCAGGGCGACTTCTCTCGTTCCTGGCAGCTATAACCATGGATCCAATTGCGGTGCTATTGGGGTTGCCACAATTGCTAATGTAGAGAGAGAAAATACACTTAAAGTAGGTAGACGTTGGTTAAATGTTGAACATTATAACTACCGAGGTACCTTGACTCTTACAGGACAGCAAGTACAGGACAATTATAATATAATGGTCTGTTCATCTTACAGAGATCATGATTCTAATAGCGGTTCCGATTTTCTAGGCTCAGCCGCCTATGTTTATCCAGTACAAGAAGTTCAGGATTCTTCCAAAGGCAGACCTATAAATTTTCAAGTTCGTAATGGAAGTAGTTATCTTAATATAAGAGTTTTTTCTCCTTAAAATATATATTAATATTACTTTGCCTTGGAATTGATCCAGGGCAAAGTCTTTAATGGATCCTGTATAGGATACCCTATCCCCTATTTTTTTTGTCTTGCCTTTTTTACACTAAAAGTTGGATGGATTCAACAAAAATTTTTAGTTTTTCTGTTGCACAAGATATGCTTTAATTGAAAGTAATGTATATGCTTTTATTACTTTTCTTTCTGAATCAGTATGAATATGTTGTTGTTCTGGCAGATCATCTATGATGTACGCGATCAAATTTTTACTGTATTTAATACTGCCCTGTATTTTTCTTTGCTGTTCTCCTCTAAAGAATTATGGTTGGTTTGGATCGAATATCCCACCTTTTAATTTTGAAGCATATCAGAAGAAGATTAACTCAAAGACAGATATCACCTTTCTGGTAGCTGGCGACCCCCAATTTGATTTTAGGGAGGATAAACAAATACATCTGTTAGCCTCCTCTGCGATGAAACAAGTTCATAAGATGATCGGTAGAAAGCAAAATGGAGGTCTAATGCAGGGAGTATGGACTCCCAGGACATATTACAATTCCAATGCTTTTTCTTTTGGGGTAGCAGATAAAATTGAAAGTCCTCTTTTTCTTCTTTTTACAGGCGACCTTACCATGCACGGTAAACGAAGTGAATGGGAATTATTTCGTTCTGTCTATGAAAAGACCGATCTAATTGTTTTCCCTGGTTTGGGAAATCATGATCTGGATAGCAACTATTCTATTCAATATATTGTTAAAAGATTGGGTAGTATCAGGCATCCGGGTTTTAGTTTTGATGCTCATTCTAAAAACTATTCCTGGGATGTTGGAATATTTCATTTTGTGCAAATGCATGAATATGGGGGGAGCACCGGGGCTAAAGAGATAGAATGGCTAAAAAAAGACTTTGCTAAAGCCAGGCAGAAGAATCAAAAAATTATACTGATACAGCATTATGGTCTGGATGATTTTTCTCTATGTTATGATCAGCCTTTTGGAGAACCAGAAGAAAAATATACTCTTGAAAACTGTCGTTGGTGGAAAAATAAAGATATAAATAGACTAAAAAACCTCATTAAAGACCATAATGTAGTGGCCATGTTTACGGGGCACTGGCACATCAGTGGATATTGTGACTGGCATCTGGGGGATGAACGCATTCCTGTGTTTACCAGTGGCGGGGCTAAAGACACTTATAATTTTCTTTTGGTCCGTCTCACCGATGAATATATAAATGTAGGCAGTATTCAATTTTCAGGCTCATGGAAGAAACCAATTCTGCATCTCTCCCGCTTTTGGATGAGAGAGAAACAATACAATGGCAACGATACTATTTGCCAATTTGTATCCCGTGATCCACTAAGCAGAAGATATGGAAGATATAAATGAATAGGAGCATGATTTTCCGTTTTTATTGCCTGCTATATTTAAAGATTTTACATTATCTGATCTATAAAAAATTTCATAATGGTAGCAAATATATCCTATTGTATACTATATATACTTATTTGATAGTTATTAAACATTAAAGAATATAATTACATGGCATGTTTTTTGCATATTCTTTAGTATCAAATATGATTTTATAATGTATATGATCTATTAAAATTAAAATAGGAGGTAGTAAAAAAGTATATGATACATTTAAGTAAATTTCTTTTTGGGATCATGATCAGTACATCTTTATTTGCAGAAGAATCCACTGCAGGGTCGGTAGATATAGTAGATGCAGCAGCCCGATTTTTGATCCACAATGTATGGATGCTGGTAGCCACTTTTTTGGTTTTTATAATGCATCTAGGCTTTGCTTCTCTGGAGACAGGGTTAACCAGGTCTAAGAATACAGTAAATATTCTCTTTAAGAATGTTTTCATCATAGCCATTGGTATTTTAACATACGCTTTGATGGGATTCAGTCTAATGTACCCTGATTTTACCCAGAATGCCATCTGGGGAAAATTATTTGGTTTTGCAGGATTTGGTATACAAAGCCCTGAAGGAGAAGCAGGTTTGATCCAGTATGCAGATGGTACTTATACTTACTGGACAGATTTTCTTTTCCAGGCGATGTTTGCAGCAACTGCTGCTACCATCATGTCTGGTGCGGTTGCAGAAAGGATAAAATTATGGCCATTTTTGATTGGAGTTAGCATCTATGTGGCGTTCATTTATCCCATTGTAGGCAGCTGGAAATGGGGCGGAGGCTGGCTAGATGAACTAGGTTTTTATGATTTTGCAGGTTCCACATTGGTTCACTCTGTGGGAGGCTGGGCAGCCTTGATCGGGATCATCTTGCTAGGTCCCAGACTAAGCAAATACAGTTCCGATGGTACTATCAAACCAATACATGGACATAATATGCCACTAGTAACCATAGGGGTTTTTCTTCTTTGGTTTGGTTGGTTTGGCTTCAATGGAGGATCCGTTCTCTCTGCAGACCCTGGACCTCTGTCACTCGTCTTAGTAAATACCACACTCGCGGCAGCAGCAGGTATTGTGGGAAGCGCTTTGGCCTCCGCATTAATAAGCGGAAGTCCAGACCTCTCCATGGTATTGAATGGATCGTTAGCCGGTTTGGTAGGAATCACTGCCGGGGCAGATGTAGTATCCCCGTTAAGCTCGGTGGTCATAGGAGCTATCGCTGGTTTTATCGTGGTTTATTCTGTGGTAGGCCTCGATACAATAAAATTAGATGATCCAGTAGGCGCTGTTTCTGTGCACCTTGTTTGCGGAATATGGGGCACTTTAGCCGTGGGAATATTCAGTGTAAACCCAGAACATTCTCTTATGAATCAACTCATAGGAGTTTTATCCATAGGAGCATTTAGTTTTGGCTCTGCTTTTATTATATTTGGGATAATTAAAGCAGCCGTTGGTATAAGAGTCAGCAGAGAAGAAGAGATCAAGGGTCTTGATTTGGCAGAACATGAAATGGAATCTTATGCAGGGTTCCAGATATTTAGTTCTGACTGAATAGCATTGAGTTAGCGTTAGAATAAGAAATTGAGGAGTTAATCGTTATGAAATTAATTACAGTGATGATCCAACCACATAAATTACCAGATATAAAAAAAGCGCTTTTTGATGCGCAGGTAACTAAAATGACCGTAACCAATGCGCTTGGAGCAGGTGCTCAAAGCGGCTATACTGAAACCTATCGAGGTATTAAAGAAGAGATCAAATTATTGAAAAAAGTCAGAATTGAGATTGCGGTCAATGATGATTATGTAGAGACTACCATCAAAGCCATCATTAATGGGGCTAAAACTGGTTATACAGGGGATGGAAAAATATTTGTACAGGATTTGACTGAATGTGTTCGTATTCGTACAGAAGAAAGAGGTACAAAGGCGATAGGGTAGCCTTATATTAAATGAAGATCAGTGATATTTTTAGAATCATCTCTCAGAAGAAAATTCAATTTATAGATTTTAAATTCACTGATCTTCCTGGGACATGGAATCATATTTCCATCCCAGTAAAGCATTTGGAAGCATCTACTTTTAGTGATGGAATTAGCTTCGATGGTTCTTCCATAAGGGGTTTTCAGTTGATCAATGAAAGTGACATGCTGTTGAAACCAGACCCTGAAACGGCATTCATTGATCCATTTTGCGACACACCTACTCTGAGTTTTGTATGCAATGTTGTCAATCCAGTTGGAATGATCGATTATAGCAGGGACCCAAGAAATATTGCTCAAAAAGCCGAAAATTACTTAAAAAAAAGCGGAGTAGGGGATACTGTTTTTTTTGGCCCTGAAGCCGAGTTCTATATTTTTGATGAAATCGCCTATGATCAAACCAGTAATCAGAGTTTTCACTTTATCGACTCTGCTGAAGGCGCGTGGAATACAGGTAAAAGACATCTTGAAGAGAGTAAAAATCTAGGATATAAAATTCCGCATAAAAGAGGTTATTTCCCAGTATCTCCTAGTGATAATTATCAAAATCTGCGTACCAAAATGGTTGAAGTATTGCAGGATATAGGCATCGATGTGGAACTGCATCACCATGAAGTGGGAACAGCAGGACAGTCAGAGATTGGTATTCGTTTTGGCGAACTAAAGAAGCAAGCAGATATTCTAATGAAATATAAATATGTAATTAAGAATACGGCCAAACGCTATAACAAGACAGTAACCTTTATGCCAAAGCCTCTTTTCATGGATAATGGAAATGGAATGCATACTCATGTTTCTATTTGGAAAGAAGGTCAAAATCTTTTTTTTGGTAGAGGAAGATATGGAGACCTAAGTCAATTAGCAGAATATTTTATAGGTGGGCTGATAAAACATTCAGGAGCTGTTCTGGCCTTTACAAATCCAAGTACAAATTCTTATCGTAGATTGGTACCAGGTTATGAAGCACCTATATTATTGACCTATTCCTCTAGAAATCGTTCCGCCGCTATTAGGGTACCTCTACAAGGAGACGATGAAAAATCAAAGAGAATTGAATTTAGGTGCCCTGACCCTTCTTGCAATCCATATTTGGCTTTTTCTGCCATATTAATGGCCGGATTGGATGGTATCCTGAATGGTATTGAGCCTCCGGAACCATTAGATAAAGACCTATATACACTTCCCGCAGAAAAAACAGCGGCAATCAAATCCACCCCCTCCGATCTGGCAGAATCCATTCGTGAGTTAGAAAAAGACCATGATTTCCTTTTGAAGGGAGGGGTATTTACAAGCGACATGATAGAAATGTGGATAGATTACAAGATGAAACATGAAATAGACTCTATAAGACTTCGTCCACACCCTCATGAATTTGCACTATATTATGACATTTAGAGGAGGTATATTTCAATGTTAGAAAATTTTACTATTCTATTAACGCCAGCTTTTTTAATAGGACTGGTATTTCTATTGCTGGGGTTCCTGATTTTTATCAAGGCCAATCTCAGGATATGTGGGCCGAGTGAGGTATTGATATTTTCGGGACGTCAGCGCAAGCTAAAAGACAGCAAGAGAGTGGGCTATAAGATCGTGCGAGGCAGAGGCTTTCGTATTCCGATCATAGAGAAAGTATATTCTATGTCTTTGAGCACAATTCCCATTGAAATTTCCATTCAAGACGCTCTTGCGGCTGGTTTGATCCCTGTAAACCTGCAGGGAGTAGGCAATATTAAATTATCAAGCACAGTAGAAGAAGGTTTAGCAAATGCCATAGAGCGTTTTATGGGAAAGAGCCCAGAGTACATTACCCAAGCGGCAAAAGAGGTTTTAGAGGGAAACTTTAGAGGCATTTTAGCAATGATGTCTCCGGAAGAAGTCAATTCAAAGAGATTAGATTTTGCCAAAAAAGTAATTTCTGAATCCAGAGAAGACTTGAAGAGATTGGGTCTGCAAGTAGATACTTTTAAAATACTCAACATTTCTGAGCAGCATGGTTATTTAGAGGCCATTGGTAGAAAGAAAAATGCAGAAGTTAAAAAGGAGGCTAGCATTGCAGAGGCGAAAGCTCATTCGGAGTCCAGGGTGGCCGTATCCGATCTCAATAAATCGGCTTTGATCGCAGAGAAAACAGCCGGAATAAAAATGGCAGAGGCTTCTAATCAGTTAAAAGTAAAGACAGCCCAATTGGATACTATTTCAAATAAAGAGGAACAAAAGGCAATAATAGCCAGAGAAATTACCCGCGTACATGAAGAACTCAAGGTAGAAGAAGGCAGAGTAAAACTAAATCAGAAAAAATATGAAGCGGATAAAGTAATACCTTCAAAGGCAGAAAGAGAGGCTAGCGAAAACTTAGCGAAGGGAAAGGCTTCCAGGATATTGGAAGATGGTAAGGCAACCGCGCAGGCCGTCAATATGATGCGCTCCGAATGGGAAAAGGGAAATACAAAGGAGCTATTCCTTATACAACAGCTACCGCATATCATAGGTAAGATAACGGAAACCATCTCTAATAATCTGCATATTGATAAACTTACTGTGGTGGATAGCGGGGAAGGAAAGGGAGTACCCTCTGTAGTTAAAAATATAACAGGTTCTGTTGTGTCTGTAATGGAACAGGTCAAGAATGCAACTGGTTTAGATCTGTCTGAGATATTGCAAAAAAAAGAAGAATCTTCTGGAAAATCCCTTAAAAAAGAGCTGGACTAGACAGAACAGTATTTAGAAATAGAACTCTATGTATGATACGATCATCATTGGTTCTGGTCCTGCTGGCTATACAGCCGCTATCTATGCAGGCAGGGCGAATTTAAAAACGCTTGTATTAGAAGGCATCGAGAGGGGCGGACAGTTGATGATCACAACAGAGGTCGAAAACTATCCAGGTTTCCCAGATGGTATACTGGGTCCTGAAATGATGGAAATATTAAGAAAACAGGCCCAAAGATTTGGCTCTGAATTGGTAACCGCCTTAGCAGATGAAGTTATATTGAACCAAAGACCCTTCAAGGTTCGTTCTGGAGAAAAATGGTATGAATCCAAAACGGTGATCATTGCAACAGGTGCTACCGCAAGATTCTTAGGCATCCCTTCTGAAAAGGCATTTAAAGGGAAGGGAGTTTCTGCATGCGCTACATGTGATGGCTTCTTTTTTAAAGAAAAAGAAGTGGTCGTGGTAGGCGGTGGAGATAGCTCCATGACAGAAGCCATTTTCCTGACTAAATTTGCTTCTAAGGTTACGATCCTTCACAGAAGAGATTATTTCAAGGCGAGTAAGATCATGCTAGAAAGAGCCCGTTCCCATCCAAAAATAGAAATATTAACTTCTAAGATGATCCATGAAATATACGGTGATGAAAAAACTGGTATGGTTTCTGGTGTTAAACTAAAAGATGCAAGGGATAACTCCATTACGGATCATCCAACGGGGGGGGTATTCATTGCCATTGGCCATGTTCCCAATACAGACATATTTAAAAAAGATATTGAGATGGACAAGACAGGATATATAATCACGAACCCAGACCGCACTTCTACAAATATACAGGGCGTTTTTGCAGCGGGGGATGCGCAAGACCATTATTACAGGCAGGCGGTGACTGCAGCAGGAACTGGTTGTGCAGCAGCCATAGAGGCAGAGAAATTCCTAGAGGAAAATCCATAGTCTATCTAAAAATACATTTCCCAATCTATTTCCACAAGAATGCTTTTATCCGATTCTGATACGTTTAAATTCTCTGTTTCAGGCATACGGGGTATTTTTGGAAAAGACCTTCATCCACAAAATATAACTGGTTTTATAAAGGCATTTCACTATACCCTATCTAAAGGAAGGATATGCATTGCCAGAGATACCCGATCTACTGGGAATGCAATCAGTCAAATTGTATTAGGAACTTTATTATCCCTTGGAAGAGAGGTAATTGATCTAGGAATATTGCCCACCCCTACCCTAAAGGCATATATAAATCATAAAAATATGGCAGGTGGAATTATGATTTCTGCCAGCCATAATCCGGCCCAATACAATGCCTTTAAATTTATTAAGAAAGGCGGTTTTTTTTTCTCTGAAGAAGATAATGCCAATTGGCTCAAATATTTAGATGATCCTTCCCATGGATGGGGAGATCATAAATTTCAGGGAAAGTATTCTTATATACATGAAGAAGCCATACAATTTCATATCCGAAATATTCTACATTATATACCCCTACCGGATAAAGACTCTAAAATAAAGGTGGCAGTGGATACCTTGGGTTCTACTGCTACAGAAGTTATCCATAGATTTCTAGATGTCATTGGCTTGGAATATGTTTCTATATATCCTCATTTAATATCTGAATTTCCCCGACCCCCTGAACCTACGGAAAAGGCATTGAGAAATTTTGGCGATTTCATGAGGAAAAAACAATGTGACATAGGATTTGCCTTTGATCCTGACGCAGACCGACTTTCTGTGGTAGATGAAAAAGGGAATCCTATAGGTGAGGAATTCACATTACCTCTAGCCTCTATGGCTGCATTGAAATTCACAAAAGGAGATATTGTAACAAATCTTTCCAGTTCCTGGCTGAACCAATGGGTGGCGGAACAGAATTCCGTTAAATTATATCGTTCTAAAATAGGGGAATCAAATGTAGTAAAAAAAATGCAAGAAACAAAGGCCTCTTTTGGAGGAGAAGGAAATGGGGGGGTCATTGATCCTAGGATACTTTCATTTGGCAGAGATTCTTTTTGCGGAGTGGCATGGATACTTTCTCTTTTACAGAGTAAAAAGAAGCCTTTGAGCGATATAGTAAAAGAATTTCCCACCACATTCATGGTCAAAAAAAAGATAGAAACGCAAAATATTTCTCCAGAAGTAGCCTCTAAAAAATTAATAGAATGTTTTCCAGATATGATCCTAAATGCAGAAGACGGATTGCATTTATCTGAGGAAGGAGGCATTCCCTGGATACATATAAGAGCTTCCAATACAGAACCTATTTTAAGAGTGATTGCAGAAGCACAGGATAGCGAAAGGTTAAAAAAATTATTGTCGCCATTGCCCGTTTGAAATGAGTATCCATAGAATGGTGCCTACCTGAAATACAGGAGGTTGGATAAGTTGCCATTCTTTAAAACAGGACAATTCCTGTATAATATGGACTTGTTATTATCTGACCTCCTATGTTGCAGGTCGCATTATTCTACCATGCTAAAAAATGATCGTATAAAGAAACTCTCTAAAAACCTTATAACTATTTTACTATTTATTGTCTATTATATGGCAGCCTATCCTTGGGTGGGTCAATTTGTGCCCTATTTAGAGATAGAACAGGCTAGCTTCATGTCATTAGCGGTTCATTTTATCTATTTTAGTGCATTATTTTTATTTAGTGAATTAACTACCTTCATTCTGCTAAAGCCATCTACAAGCGTGAGGCGAAAAGAGTCTACCCCCCCAAAAGAAAAGAAAAAAGCGAATACGCAACAGTCAGAAGTGATCGTTGTCCCCCAAAAGAAACTTGTAGACAAATCAGAGAAAACAAAGAAATAAAATTTTTAAAATTACAAACATGGCCTTACCCCATAAAGTGGACACTCTTTTTTTCACTCTACGGGCACAGGTCTTTCTTTTTTTAATTCATACCCCCACCCCCTACAAAACATGGATGTTTTGCAAGGCTGGGGATTGGGGCTGTCTAAAAAGGGAGTGATTTTTCATTGACTTTGCCAATACAGGCGCTTAATAAGAGTCTTTTGAGTAGTATTTGGGGAACAGCCTGCGGCTGGGCTGGAGGTATAGTTTTATTTCTATATTTTTGGGTTTTATCTCATTTAAAGTGACTTTTTTCCTGAATATCACTTTTTTTACCTTCTTTTTAGCCCCCTGCGCAGCCAGTAGGCTGTTTTCCGAATAAGAGGGGCGCACCTCTCCCATGATCCCCTGATCCAAGACGGTCTAAACCATAAGCATAGGAAGAAAATTGCTTCATCGCATACCGATACATCTTTACTAAATTATAGCTGGTATAGAACATACCTGTCTCTGTTCGGACTTTATCAATGCCCCTGAGAGAATATCTTTTATAGAAAGAATTCCGTTTCTTATGACCAAAAATGGTCTCTACCTCAAAGCCTCTGCGTTTCGATAAAGCCCGCCCCTCAGAGCTGCGAAGCTGCTTCCTCGCCTTAACTTTTAGTCTGTCATAATTAGCGCTGATATGAAGACTACGGGCTTTGCCCCTGGTGCAGAACTGTTTTAATGAACAACCAGAACAATCTTCTTCTCTGGCGGAATAGACTTTAACATTGGCTCTATAACCGTTAACTGTTTTTCTTGATAACTTCTCTTTAATAAATGTCAGCACCTTGCCCTGAGGACAGCGATAAGTATCAGATGATTTTTCATAAAGAAACTGATCTTTGCAAACCTTTGCCTGATGATACTTTTTTGTCTTTTCAGGATGATAGGTAGAATACTTCACATTAGCTTTTATATCTTTATCTTCTAAATGTTGATAGTTCTCTTCACTGCCATAGGCAGAATCCGCTGTAACCGAATCTGCTTTTACGCCTGTATTTTTCTCTGTGCCATCGACTAAATCAATCAGTTTATCAGTATCACCTGAGGTCTGCGAGATGGAGTAATCTAAAACAAACCCATCACTCGTGGCAACACCCTCATTATATCCAGGCTTGATCACTTCGTCTTTTTGAAACATAGCTGTCGCATCGGGGTCTGTCTTCGAATAGCTCCTACGCTTACCTAATAATAATTTTGAATAATTATATTTCTTGAGCCGATGTAATAATACTTTTAGCCGACGGAACTTCGCTTTCCTGTCCCGCCCAGCATCACGGCTTATCTCATGATCTTTTAATTGTGAATTAACATCTGTGATCATCTTATCTATATCAGAATCCGAGAAGTTCCTGTTACTTGTCTCAGAGTAATCACCATTACCGTATTCTTTACCCTCTGACTTCTCAATGCGAGAAATATAGGAAAAAAGCATGTCTAACTCTGATTCTATCTTCGCTGTTTGGTTTTTTACACGCTTGCCCCAGATCACCTTATGACGATTCGCATCTGCCTCGAATTTAGAATGATCTATGAAAATATCTTTAGCAGTAATAATACCATTCTTTATACCTATTTGAATCACCTCCTGGAATATCTTTTTTATATCTTTCTCTAAACGAGAACGAAAATTATTCAGGGTACGAAAATCTATGATCTTATTCCCACTGAGCCACTTAAAGGCAATGTTCTCTCTAAGCAATTTAGCTACCCCACGACAGCTATAGGTCTTGTAAGTAAGAGCCAGAAGCCACACACTTAACAATAACCTGGGATTATAGGCGCTGGCTCCCCCACCTTTATAGCTGGATATAAGAGAATCAATATTGATTTTGTCCATAGCAAGCTTGATAAAGCGTGCAATATGAAACTTAGGCAGGGATTGCTCAATATCCTCCGGAAAAAGCTCTCTCTGTCCTGTATCGTATTCCTTAAAGGTTACCTGCCTGTGTAGATATTTCTTATCATTTATACAATAACCAATGACATATCTTACACTACTTGTTAGATCCCCAGGGTAGGGGCCATGATTTCAGGTAGGAGGAAGGTGAGGGAACCGAACCGAACGACTACCTGAAATTTTCTGGACTGAATAAAGCAGTTTATCCCTAAGTCTATTTTAGAAATAAATTATCAAGGATTGAAATATGAAAAATAATGAACAAGAAATTTCAATTATACAGGAAAATCTGAAAGGAATAAAAAATCATATAATACGCAAGAGAGCATTATTCCTGATAAGAGCCTTACAATCGGGCAATGTTAAATTAACCTCTGACAAATTTGGTCATGCCCGACAAACATATTATTTCTGGATCAGAAGATTGAGAAAGACAAAGTATAATATGGAGGCACTTTTAGACATATCTAGAAAACCTAAAAGTAATTCAAAGTCTATAGACCAGAGCGTCATTGATCTGGCTATCCAAGTCAGAAAGGATAACTATAATGCAGGTGCTAAATTGACAACCCTATTATTAAAAAGGGATCATGGAATTGAGATACATGCTTCCACATTAGGATATATCTTCAGGCGCAAGAATATTTCCCAACAATATAGAATACCTCGAAAAAACAGCCATACAAAGCGTTATGCCCTTCAGGAGCCATTAGAGAGGGTTCAGACGGATACTGTGAACCTTGGGATAGTAGATAACAACGGGCATTCTGTGAAGGCCTATCCAGTTATAGATGATTGTTCACGAACTGTGGTGGTACACATAGCTGATGAACATAGTAACTATGAAGCTACCAATGGGATCAAAAAATTTGTGGAAAAATTTGAGATGCCACAAAAAATACAAACAGATAATGGAGTCGAGTTTACTTCTAAATATGTTTCCCAAGAGAATCCCAGGAGAAAAAAAAAGTCTGTGATCAGTGGCTTTGAAGAATATTTAAGAGAAGCAGGTATTGAGCATAAATTGATCCGTCCAGGAACGCCAGAGCTGAATGGTAAAGTAGAGCGTTTCAATCAAACCTTGAAGAGAGCCCTTGAAGGTAAAATTAAAAATGGAATGAGTATTATTGAGATTCAGACTATCGTAGATAACTTTGTGAATTGGTATAATAAGATCCGCCCGCACTCTTCATTAAATAACTTGACGCCATATCAAAGGTTCCATCGGAATAGAATGACTAAAATAGCTTCTTAATGTGTAAGATATGTCATTGGTTTCTACAATTTCTTATCATTTACCTCTTGCGGAGGCAGGTCTGTAAATAAAAGTGAATTATTCTGAGACATAACGTAGAATAGAGCAAAATCGATTTATCCTGACAAGTAATTATAATAGACTTTTTCTCGTAAGCCTTTTTAGACAGCCCCTTAGCATTTCTTTTCACCCAAGGGCACTGCGCTGGCAGTTACACTGCTAGCTTAGCATTTCTTTTCACCCAAGGGCACTGCGCTAGCAGTTGCACTGCTAGCTTAGCATTTCTTTTCATTTCTTTTCATTTCTTTTCATTTCTTAATGCTGCTTCCTAGCTAATGCTGCTTCTTAGCTAATACAAGAATTCTTATTTACAGCTTCTATGTAAACACCATTTTATTTGGAATGGTATTCCAGTAATTAACCTTCCCTCTCTATGATTTTAATCTACTCAAACATCTATTTGCTACCCATTTCACCCTGACCTCATCAAAACCGCTTCCGCTAGTTTTTGATTCGGGCACACGTGCAGACTACTTGCTCCGAATGGTGTTGCGTAGCAACCCAGGAGGCCAAGTGTCTGGGATGGGAAAGAAAGATAACTACTTTTTTCATCTTTCAATGGTGAAAGTATTCAGCATTACTATTCTAATTATACTTGACAAGACAAGGCATAAGTAAATGAATAGGAGAGGGATATTATGAGTATGTCTTTTGCAAGTACTTCATTTTTTTTGATTGCTTATTGTTTATTTTCTTTTACGACGAAGGCATTTTCGAGTGAAACAAGTATTACATTCATGCAGGCATACGAAAAGGGTCTTTATAATGAATGTATTTTTAAACTGGAAAAAATACAGGAATCACAGAATTTATCTGCCGTAGAAAAATTAATATATGCAGAATGTCTATTTCATTTTAAAAAATATCAGAGAAGTGCTTTTGTTTATAATGAAATAATACAAGAAGTAGAAGAACATTCACAACAGGCGGCAGAAAGACTTTTGGATATTTATAGTGCAGGGGAAAAAGATTTTTCTTTAAAACCGCTTATATCTTACTTTTTAAAATCTCCTCAAAATGCTACTATGCTTAGAAAAATGATTTCTACATTGATCTCTAACTATAGATTCAATGATTTTATTTCTCTATATTCTAAATATCCGATTCATTTAGATGAAAGGCATTGGTCAATTTTAATCGCTCATTTAAAGAAAACATCCCTACAAAAAATTTTAATGTATAGCTCATTGCAAAAAAATGAAAAGGAATTGATCTGGGCTAAATTTGAATTAGCCCATGGTAAGCCAGATCTATGCCTTGAAATTGTAAATCGAATCATTCAAGAGGATCCATCTAATATGAGGGTGATCTTATTTAAAATGAATGTTTTATGGCAAACGGGAGAAAAAAGTCAAACTTATGAAATGCTTCCTTCTTTAATGGAAAATAATGCGGAAAATGGATATCGTATTTCTGCAAAATTTTTATTTGAAAAGGGTGAGGTAGAAAAGGCAATCCAGTTTATTCATGATGGTATTCGTAAAAATTATCCTTTGTATGATATGGAAGTTTTTTATATGATGTCTCAGGGAGAGATCATAGAAGCAGTCTATAAGCTAGAGAAATATTGGTATGAAAGAAAGCTTAGGCATAGATATTTTTCTTTAAGTAATGAAATTCTTTCAAGAGGTTATCAAAAAGAATATTGGTTAGGCATTAAAAAACTCTCTATTGAAATTCCAGAAATTTGTCAGAAGATGATCCAATATCAAATAAAATTTGATATCTCACAAGATATTTTAACCAATATTCTTAAATGCCAATCCACCTATAATGAAAATAATTGGCATAAATTATTATTTCAATTAGATTCTAAAAGACAATATTCTATTCTATATCGAATTCTAAAAGATAAGAAATTATTTTCCCCCAATGAAAAATTTATATTTGCAAAGAGTCTTTTCTATTTTAAAAAAGAATATGCAAAAGCAATTGAATATTTGCAGGATTGTATTTCTGAAAATAACTTTATATATACCTATGACGCAAATTATATAATAGCCCAAATTTATACAGAGCAAAAAAAATTTTTAGAGGCATTGGATCATTTTAAAGCAGTACCTACAGAAGAAGGTGAAATTGGCTATCTGCATACTTTAATATTCTTGAAAGACTGGGAAAAGTTTAAAAAAACAATTGACTCGAATTTGAGTTTCAAATTAAAAAAAGAAAAAAAATTTTTAGAGGCAATATGGAATATCAACCAAGGGCGAATAAAAGAATCGAATCTATTATTAGAAGATTATTTATTTGATCCAGGGAGATATGGAAATAAGGCTGTATATTTTCTTTTTGTTTTAAAATATTTCAAAAATACTCCTGGTCTGGTTTCGTTATTGAAAAATTTGTCTGTTTATCCAATTGGATTAGAAGAAAAAGACTGGAATTTTTTTGAAAAATGGAAAGAAACTAAAATTGAATCTGAATTTTCTGTTTTTTTACATTACTGGTATGCAAGATATCTTCTATATTCAAAGAATCATAAAAAGGCAAATGAAATTTTCAAAAAGATCATTTTAAGCGATCAGTCAGGTTTGATCAAAGATGAAGTTGAGTTCTATAGATTGACTGGTAAATTAAAATGCACTTCAGATAAAAAAGGAGAATGCATTGGCGTTTCCCAAGAATCCATACACGAATTCATACAGCAATTTCCAGTTTCTCCTTTTCGAATATTTATGAATCCATAAGGATCAAGTGGCTATTCAATTAGGCTAAAACGGGAAAATACTTGTGCTTATAGGGTGCAAAGAACGATACAAAAAAAGTTGACATGGATAAAAAATTAGCGGTTATTGACTAAAATATACTAGATCCGGGCCGTGGCGCAGGGGTAGCGCACACGTCTGGGGGGCGTGAGGTCGCTGGTTCGAATCCAGTCGGCCCGAAATGATCTACTAAGATATTTGATGAATATGTTATAGGAATGCTAAAAAATGAATTCCTAAATCATGATCCACATACCCGGGGGTAGGTAATATTTAAAAAATTGCAGAGAATATGCCGAAAAATATACTGAATAAACAGTTTTTTAGAAAAAAAGAGTAAAGCGATTGTTCCTATCATCTTTATTAAAAATCACTTTTTTTTTGATTCTTATTTCCCCTGTAATTCCTCAGGAGCCAAGGGAAGAGATTTCTAACGATTCCAGGAATGAATCTATATTCAAAACAAAACTCAAAGGAAAAAACATAATTGAATTGATCCGTTCAGAAAATACAGACTATATAAATTTTCAAGAGGGGGACGATGGTGTTTTTATTTTTAATGGTGGTATCATTTTGCAATTAGGTGAAAGTACATTAAGAGCAGAAACGATCAAATTTAATCCCCAAACAGGAGATATATATGGAGAAGGTAAGGTTACTTTAAGAGAAGGAAACAGAGTTATTTCGGGAGATCAATTTATATATGGTAACCAAACGAAGCATGGAGTGGTTTACAAGGCTAAAACAAACACAGAAACAGTATACTTTCTGGGGGAATCCATAGAAAAGACACCTAAAGATGTCTATATTACTAATCTTGCTTTTTTTAGCAGTTGCAATATAAAGAATCCCCATTATTTTTTTAAGGCTAAAAGAGTATGGATATATCCAGACAATCGGTTCGTTGCTCTTCATGTATTCTATTATGTAGGGCAAACACCTGTTTTTTATTGGCCGATCATATTTCAAACTAAATCAGGAACAGGCATCTTGACTTTCTATGGAAACAATCAAGAGAAGGGTCATTTTCTGCAAAACACCTATTATTTCAACATTCCTGAATGGACACCCTATTCTTCTTTTTTGCCCCAAGATGGTAAATTGATTTTTGATTTTTATCAGCATACCGGGCAAAACTTTGGTATTTTTACTCAAAATCGTTCTAAATATACCAGTTATGATATAGATGTAGGATTGGCAAATTATAATATCCAGAATAGAATTTGTGAGGTCGATCCCGAAAATCAATCCTGCAATCAGATCATAACAACATTGATCCGACAACCGGATGGTTCTTTCGATCAAGACAATCGTTTTTGGTGGAAAGTGAACAGTAACTTAATGGCCCACTGGGGAAAGGATGTACAATCCCATTTTTCGCTTCAAATAGACCATTATAACCAGCGTAATTATGAACCAGAATTTGGATACCGAATAGAACCTGCAAACACACTAGAGATTATCTCCTTTAGCCCTATTTTTGTGGATGCTGGCCCAGAGAGATTACTCTGGAAGGCGCAGTATTCATTAGACTGGGAAAATTTTCATTTCGATATACAGGTAGAAAGAAATTTTAGATGGAACCAAGCCAGCACTGTCGAAGACTCTAAATATCTGCCCGAATTGGATGTATTGCCTAAAATCCATTTTACTCAAAGATGGCAGTTACTCAAACAATTTAATAAATTCTATTCTGGTTCATGGATAGACCTGGCAGGATCTGGCGATATCATAAGTACATTCAATAATGAAAGTAAAAGAGATAAGACCATTTACAGAGGGGATATGAGTTTAACCTCCATTCATCAATTTTATTTTACCCGCTGGATTGGTTTTGATCCATCCCTGGCCTATGGCATGCAATATAGAACAACGACTCCTGTTACCGATGATCTTGAGTTAGAGTCCATGAGGCTCAGTTATTATTTTATGAGGATCAAAAGCCCATTAAAAGTTGGCTTGCATTGGATATATTTACTGACCGAATATGAATATAATTTATTTTTTTTAAGAAGATTTAATGACCCCACCTTTAATAACCAGGGGCCGCACTTTCTCAATTTTTTTTTTAAGATAGACTACAATAATTGGATGCTTTTCCATAGCAAAACAAGAAGAGAACTTAGGAGATATCCATATACTCTACCAGAACATTTTCGCTGGCATCCTTTAAATCTTTTCTCAGAAATAAAATATGACTTTTTGAATAAAAATGATCTGCTCAGTACAAACACTAAAAAGGATGCAAAATATTTTTATATCAGTATGGGAGATGAACATAATTATTTGATCCGCTACCAAAGAAATAAAGATAATGAAGTATTTTTGGGTTTAACCCTTGGAAATGCGGATATTGCTTCATGGAGTAGGTTGAATCAGATATATGCCAGGGTAGGTTGGTATCATAATTTCATCCATATACGACAGGACTATATTACATTCAGATTTGGATTTGACCTTAGTTTTTACAGGGATTGGCGTATCATATTTGAAATGAATTCACGGGCAGACCAATTAGAAAGGTATCAGGAAGATGTTTCTTTTTTTGAAGACATCATTAATTCTATCGATTCTTCCAGAGATGATCAAAGTCAAGGCTCTATCTTCAATCTGAATTTTCTAAGGGCTGTCTTAGAACATAGACTGCATAAATGGATACTAAGAATTACATACGAGAGGAGGATAAAATCTTCTTTTTGGGGAACCAATTTACAAAACAACGCTACCTTTTATGAACAGAGCATATATATATCCATGCAATTATCCGATTTCACTATATTCGGTATACCTGAAACAAGAGTATATAGACAGGATTCTGCGGATAATTTGTATTAAAACTTGATCTCTACTCCAAAATTAAGAAGGATTACGGATAAAGGAGAAGGAGATAGTTCAGGATTTACGCCAGATTGATAGGGCTCGTTATAATTCCAATTTTCCGTGGAATCGGGCCTGTAATAATATAGATTGATCACTTCTAAATACCAGTCTATACTACCCCAGCTAAAGACGGATGTTCTGGTATAGCGAATGTCCAGACGATGCCTAAGAGGGAATCTACTCGAAAGAGGATCTCCGAATATAGGAGAATATCTGTCTACACCATTACTCAAACTAAGAGGCGGCTCATTGTCTACAATGGGGGTATAAGGAAAACCAGAACTCAATTCAAATCGTATTCCAAAATTATTCTTTCCTAATATATAACCAAGTGCTAATTTTAAAGAATGAGGTTGCTCAAATTCAAAAGGTAGATATGTATCCCCATAAATATCAATATTAGTGTCTACATTCAATATTCTTTGAGAATCGGTAAATGTATAGCTTGCCCATCCATAGAATGAGTTATTTTTTTCATATCTATTTAAACGAAACAGTAGTTCAAACCCAGTCGCCCTGACATCCGCTGAATTAATAAAGGCCTCTTCTCCTAGTCCCCTAGGGGTGGGAATGAGCTGATCCAGAAACATATTATAAAACCACTCTGTTTTTACTGTAAAAAGAAAAATTTTCTGTTCAAGCCCAATGGAAGCATGCCTGGCTTTTTCAGGTTTTAGATCAACGGAACGCGCCACATCTGGCTGTTGGTTAAATACTTGATTAAAAAGAAAATAGTTTATTTGTGGAAAAGAACTATACAGTCCATAGGATCCAGAAATGATCATCTCCCAGTCAAATTCATAAGACAATAATAGACGAGGATCATAAGTAAATTGTTGGGTAAGCTGCAAAAGAGAGAGTCGGATTCCTGGTACAATTTTAAAATTGTAAAACTCGAATGAATTCTCTAAAAAGGCAGAATAGAATGTATTTACTTCAGAAAAATCTATATTGATAGATCTGAATAGATCTTGATCGCCAAGGTCTGGCATTCCAGAAAATACTGCACTCGGATCTGTAATTGCCTGGGTGATTCCATTAGAAGTGAAGTAATAGAAATTGATCTCTAATCCCAATCTGAATAGGGCTATATTATCCAGCCAATTCCATTCGGATATGTCTTTGATCCCAAAAATATTTGGACTTATATTGACATCTATTGTCCTTAATTCCAGCCCCTCTCTGGAAAGGCCTGGTATGTCTACAAAGAATGTACTCCTATTGAATCCAGCAAATAATATTAATTGATTATTGATCTTTTGGGAAGGCTCATATTTATAATAAAGTCCTAGATTATTAGAAAGAATACTATTTCTGATTTGGCTTGAAGAACTTGCTGTTAGAGGATCTTGCCCATCATCGATGGCTTCTTGTATCTCTTCTTTGGTTGGTTCTCCGGTTATAAATTTAGTGGTATCATAAAAACCAAAAAACAGTAAACTAATGGAATGTTTTGCCTTTTCATCTAAAAAGTATTTTCCTTTTAATTGATAATCATAATATTGAGGTAGCTGTATATCATCATTATCATCTCCCATAATGGCTCTTAGTATTGGGCCAATGGTTAAGGTCAGATAACTTACTCTGCCCGAAACGATCCAGTATCCTCTTTTTTTTTCTTTATTTTTGTTTTCCTTATTTGGCTGGTTTTCTTTATTTGATTGATTTTTTTTGCATTGCGGATTTAGTTTCTTTTTCTTTGGATCATTACATTCAGGATCTATTGTATCTAATTTCAGAGGAAATGAAGTCAGAGGCTCTTCTTCCATAGAAGTAAATACATCCTCAAAATAGACATCCGATGAAAGAAAACTAATAATAACTTTTCCATTAAAATCTTTGACCGTATCCTTTGTAGAAATATCGATCACTGCCCCAAGCGCCTCACTGAATTGAACTGGAAAGGAAGAAGAATAAAGATCAATTTTATCTATTAATTCATTGGAGATCACTGATTGCAATCCACCAAAATGCTGTGGGTATAATACAGGTATGCTATCTATATAATATCTGTTAGAATCTTCTCGAGAACCTCTGATGATCAATACTCCTAAAAGATCCAGAGGCCTTATCACACCTGGCAAAACTGTCAATGCATTCAGAGAATCTCCAAAAGTGGCTGGGACATCCTTCAACTCCCTTTGGCTCAATGTATTTCTGGAGAGTTTTTGCACCTCTCTTTGGTCTCTTACTCTAAGTCCCCTTGTACGGATCGTAGTAGGAGAAAGATAAATAACCAGTGTCTGGTCGTCCTGGACGTCTACTTTTTGGGACTTTATCGCAAACCCAGGAGCTGAAGTTTTAAATGTAAATACTCCTGGCTCTTTTAGGTCTAAAGTAAATATACCATTTTTAAAACGGATCTTCAATTTGGCTTCTAACACTACAATAGTGCCAAATTCAATTGGTTTTTTATCTATTTCACTTAGAACTGTACCAGATACTTTGATCTGCGCAGAAAGTTTATCCAGAAAAGCAAAACAAAACAGAATAAATAATAAAAAAAATCTCTTGTACATGAATAGTAAAAATCTATTTTTCTTTTCACTTATAGATGTAAACAATCTTTCTTTTTTTAACCTTACGGACACAGGTCTTCTGTTATATTCGTATTTATCGTAGGATAGAAAAGAAAGAATGAATTTTTCTCTATAAAATGACTCTTTTAATTTGAGTAGAAGTTCCTCCCAAAAATAATTTTTTAAGGTATTTTAGGCTATCTGTAATGTCAGAGACATATAGACTTAAACTACTGTGACTATTTTGCTGACGTAGTATTTTTTTTCGCTGTAGAGCATTTTTAAGAACCGATGCAATTTCTAAAGAAGAATCTATCAAAGAAAAATGAGGATAAATTTCTTGTATGATTTCTTTTAACAAAGGATAATGTGTGCATCCCAGTATGATGTGTTGAATTTTTTTTTCTTGTATTTCATTCAGGTATTCTTTTACTATATCTCGAGTGATCTTATTGTTCAACAACCCCTCTTCAATTAAAGGGACAAAAAGGGGACATGATTTAGAATATAAAGATATAGTATGATCTTTTCTAGCCAAAATCTTTTCGTATGCCTTACTCTTAATCGTTGCCTTGGTTGCAATTACAGCCGCTTTCTTATTTTTACCACAAAGTTTGATCAAAGAATTTATACCTGGTTCCACTACTCCTAAGATAGGCACATTTGTTTTTTTCCTTAAAGAGGATATGGCATAAGAAGAGGCTGTATTGCATGCGGCCACTACGAATTTAACTTCTTGTTTTAAAAGAAAGTCTAAAATTTCGGTAGAATATCTTATTACTGTTTCTTTGGATTTATTCCCGTAAGGGACTCTTGCTGTATCCCCAAAATAAATAATATTTTCATCTGGAAGTAAATTACGTATGGCAGCAACAACGGTAAGGCCTCCTAAACCACTGTCAAAAATACCGATGGGGCTTTTAGAATTCACAGGATCAGAAATGTATCGTGTATTAGCTTAACGGCCTTTTTACTCTTATTTCTATTGATCACACAAGATATTTTAATTTCACTCGTAGATATCATTTCTATATTAATTCCATTATCAGCCAAGACTTCAAACATCTTGGCAGCCACGCCCACATGAGACTTCATCCCTACCCCCACGGCAGATACGATCGCGATAGATCCGTCTATATTCACAAAACCAGTTCCCCATTTTTGTAGCAATTTTTTAATGATCGTGGCTGATCTATCCGCGCTTTCTTCTGGAACAGTAAAAGAAATGGTATTCATTTTATCGCTACCAGTTGACTGCACGATCATGTCCACAATGATCTGATCCCTGGCTAAATCTTTGAACAATTCTGCGGCAATGCCCGGCTTGTCTGGAATATGATTTACCGAGATTCTGGATTCATCTTGTTTTAAGGTGACTCCTGTAACTAATAATTTTTCCATTTTTTTTTCCTCTGGTACAACCAATGTGCCTTTTTTGTTATTGAAACTAGAACGCACATGCAATGTGACTCCATATTTTTTAGCAAATTCCACGGATCTGGAATGAAGTATCCCCGCACCTAAAGAAGATAGCTCTAACATTTCGTCATAACTGACCTCATTTAATTTTCTGGCTTCTGGCACATACCTGGGATCAGCGGTAAATATTCCATCCACGTCAGTAAATATTTCGCATTGATAAGATCCCAAAGCGGCAGCCAATGCAACTCCTGATGTATCAGATCCTCCTCTTCCTAAGGTTGTAATATTTTTTTCATGGTCAATTCCCTGGAACCCAGCCACAATGCAAACATTTCCTTCTTTTAGATTTTCTTTAATGCGCTTTGTATCTATCTTAATGATTCTGGCATTATTAAAATTTCCGTCCGTTAAAATATCTATTTGAGAAGCTATAAAACTTATGGCAGGCACACCTATGTGATCAAGCGCCATGGCCAATAGAGAAATGGATATTTGTTCTCCGGTAGAAAGAAGCATGTCCATTTCTCTAGGGGAGGGGGCAATATTCAAATTCCTTGCCATGTGGATCAAATTATCTGTTGTTCCTCCCATTGCAGATACAACCACCACGATCTGATCTCCTTTATTATAGTATTTTTTAATTCTATTGGCAACCTTTTTGATAAGATCAGTATTCTCTAGAGAGGTTCCACCGTATTTTTGGATGCAAAGTTTACTTTTCATCTAGATTTTAAGAACTGCCAAGAAAGCTTCCTGGGGGATTTCAACAGAACCTACCATTTTCATTTTTCTTTTTCCTGCCTTTTGCTTTTCAATAAGCTTTCTCTTGCGGGTAACATCTCCTCCATAGCATTTAGCCGTAACATTTTTACGGAGAGCCGTTATATTCTCTCTAGCGACTACCTTACTGCCAATGACTGCCTGTAAAGCAATTTGAAATTGGTGGCGATTGATCAGCCCCTTTAGACTTTTAATTATATCGCGTCCTCGTATATCTGCATTGGATCTATGCACGATCATAGAAAGAGCATCCACCCTTTCATGATGAACTAAAATATCCAGTTTTACCAGATCACTTCTGCGATATTTATCTACGTCATAATCTAAACTAGCATATCCCTTGCTAACGCTTTTAAGCCGATCGTAAAATTCAAATATCATTTCCCCTAAAGGAAGAAGATAAACAATTTGTATGGTCTTACTGTCTAAATAATCCAGGGAAACATTCTCCCCTCTTTTTTCCTGTAGCAATTCTAAAATATTCCCTATATATTCTGAAGGGGATATGATAGTGGCACGAACATAAGGTTCTTCTATGAAATCAATTTGACCCGTATCAGGAAATTTGCTTGGATTATCAATTTCTATTACCTTATTTGTTCTTGTATGCAATTTATATTTAACAGAGGGAGCCGTGGTCAAAAGAGATAAAGAGAATTCTCTTTCAAGCCTTTCCCTTACAATCTCCATATGTAATAATCCTAAATAACCTACTCTAAAACCGAATCCAAGAGCGTTACTGCTTTCAGGCTCAAATGCCAGGGCGGCATCATTCAATGCTAATTTTTCAATTGCTTCTTTTAATTTAGGATATTCTTCTCCATAAATGGGGAACAGGCCCGAAAAAACCATTGGCTTGATCTCTTTATATTTAAAAAGAGGCTTTAAGGCTGGTTTTTCTGAATGTGTTATCGTATCCCCCAGCATTACTTCGGATACATTTTTAATCCCGGTGACTATATAACCTACCTGGCCTGCATTTAGTTTTTTGCATGGAATTAGGTTGATCTGGGATATGCCTACTTCTGAGACGACACCTGTTTTGTTCTTTCGTATGAATTTTATTTTATCCCATTGTTGGATACTTCCATCAAAAATACGTATTTTTTTAATTACTCCTCTATAGGGGTCAAAATAGGCGTCATAGATCAATGCTCTTAATATATCCTCTTTAGAAATTTTAGGGGGGGGGATATACTCTATGATCTTTTGGATCAGCAATTCTATTCCAATGCCGTCTTTGGCAGATACTTCCACAGAATCATCCGGGGAAAGACCCAAAGAAGATTTAATTTGTTCCTTCGTTTTTTTTACATCCGCAAATGGAAGGTCTATCTTATTGATCACCGGCAGAATAACCAGATCCGTTTCTAATGCCTGGTAGAAATTAGCAATGGTCTGTGCCTGTATTCCCTGTGTGGCATCTATCAATAGCAGAACCCCTTCACAGGCTGCTAAGGAACGAAATACTTCATAAGCAAAATCAATATGCCCTGGTGTATCAATTAGGTTCAATAAATATTTCTGATCATTGTTTGCTTTATAAACAAAACTGGCAGAATTAGACTTAATGGTAATTCCTCTCTCCCTTTCAATATCCATATTATCCAAGACCTGCTCTTTTTGATAGCGTGGTGAATTAACCTGACCAATTTCTAAGAGGCGGTCTGCCAATGTACTTTTACCATGGTCGATATGAGCGATGATCGAAAAATTACGTATATTTTCTTTAGATATCTCTTCATGGTCCATAGAGTCTGTTTTTATATTTTTTTCGGATTGTATATCAAAAATTATGTCTTTTCTGGATGAAATTTTTTAATGATAGCAGTTCTTACAACCTCGTTCAGTGATCAGAGTAAACAATCTTCGGTCAAATTCCTGTATGGGTAAACTATCTTTAATCTGCCAACTATAACCTATAAAAATAATTCTATGAAAATCAAAAAAGCGGATCAATCGATCATAATATCCCTTTCCTCTTCCCAAGCGATAACCTTTTCTATCTACAAAGAGAGCAGGAGCAATGATCAGATCTATTTGATGCATGGCAATGACCTTCTTGATTTGAATATGCCTTGGAAATAACCCCATCCCTCGTATTTGAGGTACATAAATATTCTGGCATAGATTCTGGTTCAATATATCCAAAACAGGTATTTCAGAAGAAAATGGTTCATAGGCCATTACATTATTTTTATCCAGATCAAAATGAATTTGTTGCAGATAGATGGATATATTTTTAGATATTTTTTTCAGATCAGCTTCTCTATCTTCTTTACTTGTTTTAGTATGGTATTCAGTAAATAATTGAAAATAAGTTTTTCTTAGAGAATGTTTTATATTTTGCATAGACCTTCAGATCAGTCGGCGATTAAAAATTTACGCTTGGGTATAACTAACGCTACCCCTATTTTTAATTTTCCTTTCACCCTACGGATACCAGTAATATTATCAGAATTAGAATGTCATTCCACTATAGTTTCACCCTACGGGCACAGGTCTTTCTTTTTTTTATGTAAAACCTGTGCCCGTAGGGTGAAACGGCTACTATGTATACACCTGTTATTTGGAATGTTAAATTGATTTAATAGCAATCTTAACTACAAGCCTGATATTAAGCCTACTAATAGTATGTATAATATAATCAAATAAATTATCAAGCAATTTTTCATTTCCCTTATACACAGGTTTGAAGTAATTCCTAAAAAGAGATTCAATTTTTTCCCTGTTCGATAAATACCAGATGTCTTGTAAGCTCTTTAAAAATGCCTGAAGAACTAAAGAAAAATAAGTAATGTCTGTTTTATAAGAGCCTTACAATCGGGCAATGTTAAATTAACTTCTGACCAATTTGGTTATGCTCTACAAACATATTATTTCTGGATCAGAAGATTGAGAAAGACAAAGTATAATATAGAGGCACTTTTAGACATATCTAAAAAACCTAAAAGTAATTCGAAGTCTATATTCAAAAGTAATATCTGAAAAAGAAAAAGATATTATCGTTACAAAAGAGAAAAAAATTTCTATCTCAAAAAAGAGAAAAAATCCGATAAATAAGATAGACCTTCCTTAAATGGCTAGCAGACTCAACACGTCCTATGACATCCCGACGGTATGCCGATAGGACAAGAAAGGTCAGTCCTTTCATTTAGATTAAAATTCACCTTGTACAATAAAGTATATAGTCCCCATGTTTTCTTATTTGGTGTGTTAAAAAGATATTCTTTTCATATATACTGCGGAGAAATGAATGCATATCTTACACTGCTTGTTCATTCCCCTCGGGACTGAAGGATGAGAAAAAATAATACCTACCAAAAAGATTCAATGACTAAATAAGGAACTCCCGAGGTGGATAATGAAGTAAATTTTTGTTTCATTTTTTTAGGGGTTATATCGGTATCGTGGGCTATAAATACTTTCAAAGAATTTTTTGAAAAAAACATCTCTTTTTGCTGCCATACAGACTCTTTGGATACTCCTAAAGCATATCCAGTTTGTATAAAAGAAGTCACATTATTTTCAAAGTACAATATGGCAGGATAATTACCTGCATTGGAATAGAGCAAACTCTTATTTTTATGATCCATGTATAGACATAATGCCCTGGAGGAAATGAATCCAAAAATATCCGTATCCTGTAAAAGAACTTTATTTAGGCCTTTTAATATTTGAGAAGTATTTATTTTTGTAGAATGAATACATTGAAGTAAGAATAATCTAATGATCAATTTTATAGAATGGTGCAATAAACTATTTTCTGTTACTGTATCTATGCTCAAAACCAATAAAGAATGATCCGATAATTTTAACGTTTCTAAAATGATATTTTTAGAATTAGAGTATATATTTGAAAAGTCTAATTTCCAGGGAGAGGATATCTTCTTTTGTTTTTCTTCTTCCTTTTTAATGAATTTTCCCAGAATGATCTTTAATCTTAATTCTGTCATCCCCAAAGAAAACAATTTTAGCCTAAGCCTTTGTTGTCTTTCAAATTGCTGCAGGTTCAAAAGTAATTCAGAAATATGAAATGGTTGGATGATGCAATGATCCACTCCTTTTGAGAGAAATAAAGAAATTAAATTTTTAGTGGATCTATTGGCCAGCATAATAAAAGGAATATATCTAAATCTTATTTTTGATTTTATCTTAGAAACTATATCGAGCCATTTTAAACTAAGAGAATCCACACAATATACCAATGCCACCGTCTCTATGATCTTTATTTTTTCTAAAAGATCAATTCTATTGAATATCCTTACCATGTATTCCAATTGAACAGATTTTATGATCGGCTGCCATACATCTGGTTTTTCTGTTATAAACCATACCTCCAAACTCTTTGGAACATTTTTTTCATTCATCTTTTTAAAGGCATGGCTTAATTCTTTTTGTTGCAATATTTTATGAAAATCACGGTGCATGGAATCAAATCCATAGTGATCTTTTTTTTCATTCAATATGGGTAGAGACACTACAAATTCAGCCCAGTATTTTTCCCTGCTATTCACCCAAATAGAGCCTTCATGAAGTTTTACATACTCTTTAGAAATGGAAAGACCCAAGCCAGATCCTAAAGAGGATATTCCTCTACCATCCATAATCTGTTTAAAAGGCGTAAATATAGAGGACCTTTCTATTTTAGTGAGCCCTTTGCCTGAGTTTTTAAATCTGATCTGTATCTTATTGTATTTTGTTTTTAAAATAAGCAATTCAATGGAACCTTCTTTTGGAGTATGTTTGATAGCATTGCTAAGAAGATTAATAAATATTTTTTCCATTTTTTCGGGATCAAATGAGGTCATTATATTTTGGCATCGAAGAGTAAACTTAAATTGAATTTGATAAGAATGCATTATATCCCGATATAGATCGACCATTTTCTGGATAAATTTTATAATATCCTGATACACCCATTGAGACTTCATTTGGCCTGACTCGATCTTAAAAATATCTAATACATTGCTGATCATATCGATCACTTTATAGATATTATATTTCACTTTTTGGATTGTCATAAACTGATCCATACTGAAATCTTTATTTTGTTGAATTAATTTTTCTAAAGGCATAGTGATCAAAGACAAAGGAGTACGTATATCATGAGTAATGCTGCTCAAAAAATTTGATCTGCTTTTATTCATCTTTATAATATTGTTTTCCTGTCTTTTAAGATTTTTCTCTAATTGTTCATTGCATTCTTTTAATTTCATTCTTTGATGAATGCTTACTATTTGCATCAGCATTGCATCTCGCATGGATTCTAATATTCTTATATGAAACTCTTTGCCATCATTTTTAGAAACAGAGATGATACATTCTCCTATATAATGGCCTTCATGTTCTAAGGGAATATGAAATATCATATCCTTTACCTTGGAATAGACGGATATGTGATTCTTATTTATGGTGCTGGAAAATGCAGATAAATGATCATCTGTGGCAAATAAAATATCATCTTCCTTAGAATTGAATATTCTTAAAAATACTTTTTTATAGCCTAATGAATTGGTGAATAGGGTGAAGTAAGAATCGGCAAAATCATAAAGAGTCTCTACATTATATTTGAACATAGTAAAATGCCATGCAATAAAATGGTCATGATTTCTCCCTCTTTCAGATCATTCAATTTAAAATTTCCAAGTCTGACTCTCTTTATATCCAGTACTATACGCGAAAAGTGTTTCATGATCCTTCTTATTTCTCTTTTTTTGCCTCCATGAAGAGTAACAGCATATTCTTTTTTTTCTTTTTGGATGAGCCTTATCTTATCAAATTTTAATAGAGCCCCCTCATCATATATGCCATTTAAGGTTTTATTTATTTCATCCTTCTTCAAAGGGGAATGGATCTTTACATGATAAACCTTTTCTATTTTAAAAGAAGGATGCATTAATTTATGGATTATTTCTCCATTATTTGAAAATACAACTAAACCTCTGGACATAAAATCCAGTCTGCCCGCTAGAAAAAATTTTCTCTTTTCAGGAGGTAATAGTCTCATCACTGATCTTTGATTCTTATATTCTCTATGAGAACAAATATATCCTGATGGTTTATTCAACAAAATGATCTCTTTTTTTGCCTTCCAATAATATTTTTCTCTACCCACAACAATAGGCATATTCAATTTACTTTCAGGGATTTTAAAATTCAGATCGGTTATTTTTTTGCTATCAAAGAAAACATCATTCCGCTCTAAGAAATCTTTAGCATTTCTTCTGCTGCAAAGCCCTGTATGAGATAAAAAACGACCTATTCGAATTTCTGTTTTTAAAGGCATTATATTAAAAAATTTATTTGCCAATAGAAGTCAATAATAAAATCAATCAATAAAATCAATTTCAACAAGTCCTTTTATGAAAAAAATTGGAATTATCGCTGGATCTGGAATATTACCCGCCATTGCTGCGAAAACATCCATTGCAGAAGGAATAGATACTCTTATCTACATCATTAAAGAAGAAGACTTTGATCAAAATCCATTCTATCAAGAACTAAAGCCCATTATAAGGCAAATAAGCCTTACAAAAACAAAGAACCTTTTCGATCAATTGTTGACCGATAAAATATCTCATGCTCTTATGGTAGGTAAAGTAAGTAAAGAACATTTATTCAGAAATCTAAAATTTGATCCAGAATCGCTTTTACTCATCAAATCTATGAAAAGTAAAAGTGATAATAGTATTTTTGAGGTGATCCTAAGAGAATTTCAAAGAAATAAAATAGAGATCGTATCACAAAAAAGATTTCTTTCTTCTTTACTGCTATCCAAAAGAGTATATACTAAAAAAGAGCCAGACAAGGAAGAATGGTTGGATATACAATTTGGGATGTATTATGCTAAAAAGATAAGCAGCATGGACATTGGTCAGACAATTGTTGTCAAAGATAAAACTATATTATCCGTAGAAGCAATGGAAGGTACAAATGCATGCATCCTTAGAGGGGGCGGCCTTTTACAAGGAAAAGGAGGGGTGGTCTGCAAATCAAGTAGAGAAAAACAAGATGACCGTTTTGATGTTCCTACAATAGGGCCGGATACGATACAAGTATTAAAAGAGAGTGGCTGTCATATTATGGCAATAGAAGCCAACCAAATTTTTGTAGCAGATGCCAAAGAACTTATCATGGAAGCAGATCGGCATGGAATTATCTTTTTAGCAGTTGACCCCCCTACTCACTTCCCAATCCATGAATGATCATGCTAAGTTTGAAAATATTCCAGGTAATGAGATAATTAAACTAGCCTCAGATATCTTCTCTTGCAGATTAAATTTTATAAGAAACTTTCATTCAAGATCATTATTCTCTGTGCTATTCATTTTTTTTTCACTATTCCCCAATAGATCAATAGCTCAAGAAAACTCTAAAAATAATATATCGAAGAAACATCCTAAGTCTTGTATTAAGACTACTCATGATGGTATTAACCAAAGTATCATTATATTTAAAAATAAGGAGTATAGATCATTTAAAAAAATTATAGAAAAATGGGAAAAGGATTGCGAACCAATTGAAATTTTAACGCGGATAAAAATACTATATCGAATTCTAAATAATAGTTTTGTTGAAGATATTTATTCTGAATACATAATAAATCATCTTTATAATTATCGGTTTCTAATGACTCACCCGGAAGCCTATGCTAAATTAAAAAATAAAAAATATAAAGAGCTAAATCAAATTACTCAAAAAGTATCACTAGAGATATTGAAAAAATTGACCAACAAAAATAATGTGCAATATCTTTTAGCTCTTCATTATTCAAATCAATTTAAAGCTTTTTTGAAAGAAATTTGGAAAGAAAAATATAAAGAAACAAAATTACAAAAATATTTTATCGATCAGTTCAATAAAGGGGTTAATAAAACAAGATTTGTTCATTTTGCATTGATCTCTTCTTATTTGCTCCCCCATAGTAATTTATTATCTTTAGGTGGATTCATGGAATTTGGAATTTCAGTGGGAGGGTATTTCTTTCCCCTTACCTATAATTTTATCATTCTTGGTCATTTTAGCATTGAAGAAAAGAGTATTACTGTAATCAACCCTAACACAAATATGTTTCAAACATCAAATAGTTTTTCTGGCTTATTTTTAGGCTTTGAAATTGATTATGAATTCCTAAAGTTTAGTCAGATTCATTTTTCATTCATAGCGGGTATTGGACTTGACTTGCTCATACTATTGCCTCCATCCAATAATAATGAAAAATCTTTGCGGAGTGTTTCTTATAACTTCAATTTTGGCCTGGGGGGAAAATATTTTTTCTCTAAATGGAAAACCTGGCATCTTGGTTGGTCAGTGAAATATAATATTGTCGATCATAAGAATCCTGCGGCGGAAGATATTTCTGGTAATTATTTAACATTTTCGCTTTATGCTGGAATAAATTTCTCTATTGAGAAAGAAGATGTTTTGGTGAAGGTTGGATATTAAAATGAGGCAGCAGATTACTTTAAAAATAAATCCAGATGAGTATATTAAAAATAGAAAAAAAGAATTTTTATTTACTAACTGAATAAAAAAGACACATCTTACTCGCAAAATAAGAATATCTATGAAATTATTGAAAAGTAAAAAAGTAACAGAATCGGAAATATGTAATTCCGAGACTGCGATAGATCTTGGGCTTCTGGAAGAAGAATTTGAATTAATACAAAAAAAATTAGGGCGTTCTCCTAATTTTACAGAGCTGGCCATGTTTTCTGGAATGTGGTCTGAACATTGTTCCTACAAAAATTCTATTTTACTTTTAAAAAAACTCTATAGCGACTCTAACAGAATTTTGGCCAAACCGGGGTCAGAGAATGCAGGTGCTCTAAAAATCAGTGATAAACTTGCTCTTGTATTTAAAATAGAATCTCATAATCACCCTTCTGCCATAGAGCCATACCAGGGGGCAGCTACCGGAGTGGGCGGTATCATGAGAGATATATTTACCATGGGGGCCCGCCCCGTTGCTAGTCTTAATTCTCTTAGATTTGGGCCATTAAAAAATAAAGAAAACAGATACCTCATGAAGCAAGTGGTAAAAGGAATTGGCGATTATGGAAATTCGCTTGGGATTTCATGTATGGGTGGAGAGATTTTTTTTCATGATTCATATACTAAAAATCCTTTGGTAAATGCAATGGTTATAGGGGTGGCGAAAATAGATCAAATAACCTTTTCTAAGGCAAATGGTCCAGGAAATATTGTAATGTATGGGGGGGCTAAGACAGGCAGAGATGGTATACATGGGGCTAGTTTTGCTTCTAAAAATTTAAGCGAAGATTCTGAACAAGAAAGGTCTGCGGTACAGGTAGGAGATCCTTTTATGGAGAAATTGCTAATGGAAGCAAGTTTAGAGTGCATTCAAAAAAAGTTGATCCTTTCTATACAAGACATGGGTGCCGCTGGATTGATCAGCTCTTGCAGTGAGATGTCTGCTTCTGGGGGGGTGGGGATCAAGATCAATTTAGAAAAAATTCCAGCCAGAGAAGAGAATATGCTACCTTTTGAATTCATGCTTTCAGAGAGTCAGGAAAGAATGCTTTTGATCGTAAAACCAGAGAATGTATTGAAGGTACAAAAAATATACAATAAATGGAAATTGAATGCCGTTCCGATTGGAGAAATATGTTTTGAAAAGAATATAATACTCTGTCAGGAAGGCAAAGTATGCGCTAAAGTTCCTTCTGAATTATTGGTAAATGAAGCTCCCCGCTACAAAAGAAAATCCCAGATGCCACCTAAACCAGATAATTGGTCAGAAGAATATGATATATGGGCCATGCATCATGCGGTCAAAGAAAAAAATGCCCTGAAGCTAACAGAAATTATCACACAAATGATGTCGGATATGAATATAGCCTCTAAAAAATATGTATATGAGCAATATGATACGGACATTGGTTTGAGAAGATGGATCGGTCCGGGACAAAATGCTGGCATGATCAAATTGAAGCAAGAGAACCTGGGAATTACCGCCTCTGTAGATGGAAATGGTTATTATGTACATTTAGACCCCTATGATGGCGCCCAACATATAGTAGCGGAAGGTTTTAGGAATATCGTATCCACTGGATCTGAGCCGATTGGAATCACCAATTGTCTCAATTTTGCTGATCCCTATGTACCCCACAACTTCTATTTTTTTGAGAAAGCCGTTCAGGGAATGTCAGATGCTGCTGAGTTTTTTAAAATTCCCATTACAGGTGGAAATGTTTCTTTTTATAACGAAAGTAAAGAAGGGCCTATTCTACCAACTCCTACGATCGGTATGGTGGGAATTCATCATGACCCCGATACTGCTTTGGGTATATGCTTGAACCCCTTACAGAATATATTCTTAATGGGTGATTTTATTCCCGAACTCAGGAGCTCCTGGTATAGATATATATTTCAAAAAAAATCAGGACCTCTCCCTCTTTTAAAATTAAAAGCAGAAGAAACATCCGCTAATTTTTTAAGAAAAGCCCAACAGAATAAACTGATTGCAGCCGCCATTGATATTTCTTTAGGGGGGCTAATGGTTGCCTTGCTTAGAATGTTATTTTCGACTATGGAATCTTACAAAAAAGAAATAGGATTCACTTATGATCCAACGTTCATTCAAAATACATATTCAAAAGACATTTCTTTGGATGAAGTTTTATGGGGAGAATCAGCCCATTGCTACTTAATAGCGATTGAGGATAAGAATTTAGCCAATCTACTCCGATTCAGTAAAAAACATTCTACAAAACTACTTCCATTGGGTAAAGTAACTTTTAAACCAGAGCTTCAATTTACAGATGATCTTTCCGTTCCATTGAAAGATCCCTTTGTCGCCTGGGCGAATGCGATTGAGAATTCATTGAAAACGTACTAAAAGGGTTCTTATATTTTAAGATGATCTATCAAAAATCATTTTCCTTGGTTTCATCATTCCGTTTTGGGCTTCCACTAAACCAGCAAATATATTCTGGCTATTCAATTTATATATACCATTGGGAACCGGATAGGGAAAGCTTTGTCCTCTTCTAAGAATGGTCACAAATTTATTCTCTAAATGGATCTCAGGAAACCAATAGAGAGCCTCAGCAATAGACATTTTTTTCATCCATGCATTTTCTTCTGTGCTATCCTCAATTTGCTTTATACTGAACTTGCCTATTTGGGATCTATTCAGATGAATTAAATGTCCTACCGTACCTAAAGCCTCTGCAATATCACGTCCTAAGGATCGAATATATACCCCTTTACTCGTACAGCATTCGAAGTGTATATGGCAGCTGTCGAATTTAGAAAGCCTTAAATCATGCACATATACTTCTTTTTTATTTAACTCTACAATTGTGCCTTCTCTTGCTAATTTTCTGGCAGGTCTTCCATTTATTTTAACATTTGAATAGATAGGCGGTTTTTGTTTTGTCTTACCTATGAATTGACTAAAAATAGATATTATTTTTGATCCACTTAAAGGAGGAACTGGTTTACTTTTTATGGCTATACCAGTGGGATCCAATGTATCTGTTTCTTTCCCCAGAAGAAGAACTGCTTCATATGTTTTAGATAGAGAAGCAAAAAAAGAAAAAAATTTAGTCGCATAGCCAACACCAATCAGGACCAACCCAGAAGCAAAAGGATCCAGGATACCCTCTAATCCACATTTGGTATTCTTAGGGTCTTCAACGATGCGTTCCATAAAGGAACGAGAAGTCGTGCCACTGGATTTATTTGCCAGTATGAAGTAATTTTTATCGATCAATTAAAGTACTAAATTTGAACAGAATTAAGGCTTCCACACATCAAACAATGCTGCGCTTCATTCATTTCTGCTTCTAATTCATCCTGAAATTTGATATCCCAGCGATAATCACAATCTTCGCATACATAGCTTACGAAAATCCCTATTGACTCTTGATCTGTCAAATCATCGTCTTCTTCTTCAATATCGGGGATATTTTGATTTAACTCGTCATTTGTATCTTCTTCCATAAAAATAAAAAATAAATTAGTAAGAAAATTTTTACCTCTTTAAAATATTCGATTATTTTTCTTATCTTAGTCAATGGTCAATTTTTGAAAATTGAATATAGTAGCAACAAAATAAAAATTGCTGATCACGGTCGAAAATGGTTAAAAAATATTATACAGAAAATTATAAAATTGTAAATAAAAAATTAACTTTTTAGCCTTACTTGAAAAAAAACTGTTTTTGCTAAATGATCAAATTATATTTATTTTGGCAGCAATTCTACTTCTGTTTCTTACCAAAATTAGGATCAATGTGGTTATTATATATTCTCTGGTAAACCTGCGCATAATTAAATGACATGTCTTTTGATGCAAAATTGCGTTCGAAATGTTTCTTTGCATTCTTTCCAAATTTTCTTACTTTTTGTGGATTCTCCCATAGATCTGTAAGAGCGTTTCTAAGCATTTCTGTATTATGCGGGGGCACAACGATACCGGTTTCATTATGTATATTTATTTTAGATGTGGCCGTGCCTAACTCTGTTGAGATAAGTGGCTTTCCAAACATGGCTCCTTCTAATAATACAATCCCAAAGGCCTCTGAACGATAGATAGAGGGTAAAACCAGAGCATAGCATAAATGGAGCAGGGCTATTTTATCTCTATGTGCAATGGATCCAGTTAAATGAATATTATTAATTTTTAAATCTTTAATTTTCTTTTTTATTTTATGCATTTCCTGGCCATCACCTGCAATCACACAAGGATAACCTGTTCCTTTTAAAGCATCCACAAGAAAATGAACGCCTTTGTAATAAGTCAGTCGTCCAATAAATAAAAAGAATTTATTGCTTAATTTTGATTTCCAAAAAGCGATTCTTTCTTTATCTGGATCGGGCATTAATTTTCTATCCAAGTCAATCTGAATTGCCGTTACTTCAGACTTAAGCTTTGATAATATTTTACTTGTCTTTTTATATTGAGGCGAGTCAGTGATCGTCAATTTCATAGAGTTCAGAAAATAATACATAAGAGGTGTATATATTATTTTTAGAATTTTTTGACGTACAATGTCTGAATGGTATGTTACAATAGCTGGTTTTTTCTTCCTTACTATCAGTAGATGAAGCAAGTCTGCAAACGGCCATGGAAAATGATAATGAATGATATCTGCCCAATTTGTTTCTCTTTTAAATGCCTTGAAACAATTCATAGAAAAACTAGTGGAAGCTATTCTAAAAGTAGTCGGACAAGAAACAACCATGATATTATTAAAGTTGTTTTTGAAAGGTACATTCTTTTTTTTCTGTAGGGTAAACACTTTGTTTTCTATGTTAAATTTTTGAGTCCTAATACATAATTGCCTGATAACTTCTTCAATGCCGCCATAACTGTCATTGGAAAATTGTTGAAAAACGTGTAGTATTTTTATTTTCTTCATGAGTTATGAGTTAATATATTGATAATTTTTCATTAAAAAGAATTTAAAAAGAATTTCTTACCTTTGTACAATTATCATTTCATGAATATAATAATTAACTTCTTTAGAGATATTAACATATTCTTTATCAATGACTTATGGGAATACACGCATATTGGAATACACGCATATTTTTTGAACGCTTACGATGACAAGTCTTTTTTATTTTTTAACACTTGCGGGAAATCTCATAGTCATTATGATAATGATACTAATCAAGCTTTGAGTGCATTTTTTATTAACAAAAAGTTCATAATCAATAAAACCAGCAAATGACAAACTTCTTTAAACCTTCTTTTAGAAACTTTGAAAATAAGTATATTTCATATTATTTTTAAGAATATTTATTATTTTCTATTACAGGATTCGTTTCATGAGAACAAAGTACAATTTTATCAGAATATTCTTTTAGGTAATCATGGTCATGACTAACGACAAAAATAAGATTTTTTTTCTCTCTTAAAAAATGAAGGTGTTCCCAGCACTTCTTCTGGAAGTCTTCATCCCCCACTGCTAATATCTCATCAAAAATATAAATATCCCCATTAGCGTACTTGGAAATGGAATAGGCCAGACGTGCTTTCATTCCAGAAGAATAAAATTTAAGAGGCTTCTCTTTATAGTCTGACAAAGCAGCAAAAGATATGATCTCGTTTGTAATATTTTTTAAAGTTTTCCATGGCAGATCTAAAAGACAGCCATTGACAAAAATGTTTTCCTCGCCTGAAAGCTCATCATTGAAAGAAATACCTAACTGTAAAAAGGGGACCACTAAACCTTTTTTATAAATATTTCCTTTATTTGGTATCAAAGTTCCCGCTATTAAACGCATAAGGGAAGACTTACCCGATCCATTGGGACCATAAACTCCAAATATACCTGATTCAAAAGTATAAGAAAAATTTTTAAGTATATAGTTTTTCATTTTATTGTGCATGAACCATTTACTTGTATTTTCAAATCGAATCATAGACTATCTCTAATATTAAGCTCTATTTTCTTCATGAATACATAACCCAAAATCAACAAAAGAAAAAGAGACAAAAAATATATGATCTGCCAATAGAAATCTTGCTCCATTCTAGGGGTTAAAGGAAAAAAATAAGATTTTACCATTTCCAAAGGAAAAGCTATTGGGTTTAAAGAATAATAAAGATAAACCATATCATCTGGTATAGGAATGGTATAAATCACGGGTGAAATAAATATCCCATATATCAAAATAAGTTCCCATACTGGTTGTATATCTCTATAGAAGCAGGCAGTCCAGGAAAGTATAGAGCCAATTCCATATATGAGCATAATAAGTGAAATAAACCCAATAAATAATCTATATGGTATAAATACATGATCAGAGGCTTTTCCTTCTGTGAATAAATAAATCACTAGAAAAACGACAAAGGACAAAATAAATGTAAAAGAAGAAACTAAAAAAGAGCTCATAGGAATTAAATGTATATCCATGTGAACGTTCAAAATAAATTTTGCATTATTAATTATAGAATATAAAGAATTATGTGTGGATTGGGCAAAAAAATTCCATAGAATTACTCCTAAAAATAATTCTGAGGCATAATTAGGGCGATTTAAATTTACTTTAAATATATAGCTAAATACACTATAAAAAACAATAAATTGAAAAGTTGGTTTAAGCAGACTCCAGAATACTCCCAATCGCATTGGCTTGAATCTGTATTTAAGTTCTAAATAACATAATCCAAATAATCTTCTAAAGTTTTTTCCCAGCATAGAAGATCAATTTAATTCATAGGAGAAATAGTCGATCGATCAGTTGTATCTTTTAAAAGATTGAAATAAATCATTGTTTTGTATCTTCTGGCACTAGATTGAATAATATCTACAGGTAAATGGTATATCTTAACATACCAATTAGATTTTCTTGATTTAGTCTTAAGGTGCTCTAAATGAGGCTGTCTAAAAATGTGAAAAATATCCATGCAACAAGCTTTCTTAATTACCTGACAATCTTATAAAATGACATAGCAACGCAACAAATTATTTATAACAATTGTATAATTAGAAAATATTCAGAATCCATTGCATTCAGAATGAGTTCAATCTTATTACACCAAAACAAACTTTGCTTAAAATACAAAGTATTAAAGGATAAGTAGCTATTGAATGAACATTGCATCCCCATAAGAAAAGAATCGATATTCTTTAGAGATTGCATACGAATAGGCTTCCAATAGAAATTTTTCCTTCACCATGCATGCAACTAAAAGCAATAAACTAGAATTAGGTAAATGAAAATTAGTGATCAATGCATCCACTGAATTAATTTTGTCCGGTGGATGTAAAAAAATATCTGTTTTGCCTATTAGATGAGTATCAAATTTTTTTTTGCTGCGCCTGTATATAGTCTCTAGTACTCTTAATGTTGTGGTTCCCACTGCAATTAAACGACGATAATCTTTTTTCTGTATGCGCTTGGCTGTTTCTACAGGAAGAGAATATTCTTCTTCATGCAATTTATGTAATCTAAAATTTTCTTCTCTTAGGGGGGCAAAAGTACCATATCCCACATGCAAAGTGGTAAAATAAAATTCAATTCCCCTTTGTTTAAGCCTATTCAAAATATCCTCCGTAAAATGTAAAGAAGCAGTTGGGGCAGCGCTTGAACCAGATTCCGTCGCAAATACAGACTGATAATCTTCTTGGTCTGACTTAGAAAATTTTCTTTTTATATAAGGAGGAATAGGCATCTCCCCTATATTCATAAAATCACTTTCCTTTAAAGAAAAAGGCTCTTCTAAAAATGCATATCTGGCCTGTAAAGGATCGACCCCGCATTGAATATCATTTTGAATATTTTTTCTATACACCCTAAATTTTATATTTGGATGTTTAACTGTGGATAATATATCTCCATCCTTGATTTTTTTCAAGCCCCTGATCAATACTCTCCATATATGATCAGAAGGTTCTTTTTTGTCTAAAAAAAGGCATTCATACTGAGTAGGCTTTCCTTCTTTTCTTAAAAAAACTCGTCTGGCTTCTACTCTTGTATTATTAAAGATGAGTATATCTTCTTGATGCAAAATTTCAGGAAGCTCATAGAAATAATGATCTTTTAATTTTTGATTCGATCTATCCAAAACCAGCAATTTAGAATGATCTCTTGGCTTTACCGGAAAATAAGCGATACTTTTAGGCGGCAGAACATAATCAATTTTCATATTTTTATTTTTATATATTTCTCAATAGGGCTCTTTTGATCATATTGATTGACGACAACCACATAAATAATGTAATCCCCTGCCAATGGCTTCTTCCAGACAAATCTCTTTGGCCTGTTTTCCCTTTTGAAATTTCTTTTTTTGGCTAAAAGAATTTCTCTATTGGTACTTAAGTCCCTGGCCATAACCAGAAAATGAGTATTATCATCTGAATAATATTTCCAGTTGATCAGACAATGTTTTTTTTGTGTGAGATATACCTTCAGATCATTTACCGGGAGAGGAGGCTTTGATCTTATAATACCAGAAGTAATATTCGATATATCACTCAGTAAACCTCCTTTTGTAACAGAAACCACATAGTAGGAATATCTCATATTGAAGTTCACCTTCAGATCAATATATCTGCGGAAATGAGAGGATAGTATCTTTATCCTTTTAAATTTTTTATTTCTTTCGGAATTTCTAAAAAGATAAAAGCTACCTAAAAAAGGATTTACCTGCATTTCCCATTCAACCAGAATACCACCCTGATCAGCAAAAGAATGCACATTATAAGGTGGATTTAATCTGTCTTTATTTTCAGGCCTGGCGCATTTTGGAACATTTTTATCTGAAAGATTACCGTAAATGTCTAAGGATAATACTACATAACAATAAAGAAGGCGAGGGTTTAAATTTTTATCCACATACTCTTTGTTACCTAAAGAAATTTCGCCTATTTTCTTGAGTTCTCCTTTTAATCCAATAGAGCGCATCACCTCATATCTAAGAATAGACTTACTATCTAAAGTGGATATATGCATTTTTATATGGTTCATCCCTGAGATTAATTTAACGATCTTTACCTTAGGAGGAAGCACTTTTTTAACCGGGCTAAAATATTTGGCTATACTCTGAGGACTATTCTCATTACCCTTACCGAATGCCTTTAATACATACCAGTAGGTGTGGCCGTATTCCAATAATTTACTGTCTTGGTAATAATTTATTCCCGATGGAATGGGCACAGGATTGATCCTGGTAAAAGGCCCATCCATTTTTGAGGCCCTATATACATTATAATAGGCCACTTCTGGTCCTGAAGTGTTCCTGATCCATCGTATGGTAGCAAAAGGGGGAAATCTATCTTGCTTAATAGAAATAATAGATGGAGCCAATGGAATTTCTTCTTTACGTGGAATGAAACTCATCTCTTTAGAGAAATCAGATTCTGCATGACTAAAATGCACCGTGGTCATTTTAAGATAGTAGGTATTATGATTTACTAATGATTCTATGGTATAGCGGCCATGTTCTTTTATCTTTTTTTGTTTGCTTTTTTTTTGATCCGCAACGCCTTTAAAAATAATGATCATTTTTTGATTATATTTTTTATAAGTTTTTTGATCGCTAGAAATATAAATATTATATCCTATCAATCCCTCTTTTGCTGACCTATCCCAGGTTATTTTGGCACCCTTATCTACCGCCTTTATTCGTATATTGGAAGGGGGGTTGATCTTAGGATAATCTCTCCAATTAATTCTTATAACAGGTGATCTTTCCATGATTTTCCCTTTTGCATAAGAGATCAACTGGTAGCCTACATTTTTAGACAAAGGCTTTTTTTTAAAAAGATGGATATAACGGCTAGCCAGTATTTTATCTAGTTTAAGGTCGTAAATGGAAAAGAAAGATATATTGGGATGATGAGTATATAATTTATTCAAAAAATCCTCATCTGTTGCCGATTTTAACTCCTTTTTATATTTAAAATAAGATTCGCCTAAAATTTTTTTGATCTCTTCTAATTTTAAAATAGATTTCTGTACGGCAATTTTTTCTTTTTTAGGGTTGAAAAAATAGATATCATATCTATCCGCTGCTTTTTTAGGAAACCACTTTAAGAATACTCCAAATTGGGCTGGATCCTTTTTATTTGCATAGGGGATGGCTAAAAATTCAATTCCAAATAAGGCAGAACCACCCCAAAGTAAGAAAATGGTAATATATTTTATCATTGTAATATTTCCTTTTAGTGTATTTCAGAAATTATTTTTTATAGACAAGGATAGGCCAAAAAATGTCAGAAATTGAGATAAGATAGAAATTCTATTATACGAATATAAATTTATTTCAATATCAAAAGATATTCATAAACTTTAAATATATTAGCTAATATTATAATAGAGAGTGGCAGGTCAATGAATTAATTTTTCATTTATACAATAAGAGCCTGTGCCTCAACTCAAAAATGTAAATGTTTTTAAGTTGAGGCACAGGCTCCAGCAGAGCTGTTTTGTAGGTTGAAATAATTTTTTTATCAATTTTTTATTTAATTTCTTCCAGACAGACCGTTTCATGCAATAAATAAAGTATAACATAAAAAATATAATGGTAGACCATATTACCATTTTTCTATTAGCAATATCCATATTTTGAGTGGTGATAAATGCCTCTAAGGTTGCAGCTATAAATAATAGAGATATTACCAGGCCAAATAATAAGGCTGCTTCTTTCATTTTTCTACGGAAGATATCCTTTCTTTTTATGTATCCAGAAAAATAATATGAGGAAGATAAAATAAAACCTGATACGCCAGCCAGACTGATCGCCATTAATTCCAAAAACCCATGCTGCATGATCTGTGTTATAAAATCCTCGAAGTGCCCTCCTGAATAATAGAGTCCGGAAAGCCCCCCCACTAAAAAAGCATTTTTGACCAATATGTATACAGTACCAATCCCGAAAAAAATGCCACTTGCTGTACACATTAAAGCTACTTTGAGATTGTTCAAAAAAATAGTGCCGAATAAAACAGGCCCATAAGAGTTTGGGACAAAAAAATTTTGAAATTTCAATCCTGCTTCTATCTGACCACGATAATGATGATATTCTTGAGGATTAAAAAAAGCAATAGAATAATCCGGAAAATATATGGTCATTATGAATGAGAATATAATTGTAATTAAAAAGAACAACATTCCTATAAAGGTAATTCTTTTATTCTTATGCAAAATGTGAGGAATTGTATTGAAATAGAATCTAAACAAATTTCTCACCAAACTTTTTTTTTCAGAAATTCTATTTATATCCAGTATTCTCCGAGAAAAATGCAGATAATTTTCTATTTTTTTTTTGACGCTCATGTCACTTTTTGATTTTAAAATAAAGGCATAATGCCCGGCAATCACAGGATAAAGGTCTCGTAGCTTTTTTCTGGCGGAGATGGATTTATGAGCATGAGAGAGGATGTCTTCATATTCATCCCATATTTTTTCATTTTGGCGTATAAATTTCTGCATATTGATCTACACGGATGAACTAATTTTTTAAAGATTTTAATTTCTCTTTTAGAGGCCCAATGATTTCAAAAAGATCATGTACGAGTCCAAAAGAGGCTATCTTGAAAATAGGAGCATCTGGATCTTTATTGATGGCCACAATATATTTAGAAGATCCCATTCCTGATAAATGCTGTATAGCACCTGATATACCAAGAGCAATGTATAAATTAGGTGAAACGGTTTCTCCTGTTTGTCCTATTTGCAATGTATGGTCTACCCAACCAGCATCTACAATCGCGCGGCTGGCTCCCGTTGCAGCACCTAAAATATCTGCTAATTCTTCTACGAGTTTATAATTTTGTGCCTCCTTTAGGCCTCTTCCCCCGGAGACAATAATATCCGCCTCCGTTAAAGAAACTCTTTTGCTCGTTTTTTCTGAAAAGGAAAGTATCTTAATATTTTCTGTAGAAGTATCAATTTCTATTTTTTCTATCTCCCCCTGACCATTATGTTCTTTGATCTCTTGAGAGTTTTGTCGGATCGTGATGATCTGTATAGGAGTATTTATCTTTAATCTCACGAATACTTTCCCTGAATGAGCAATCTTACTGGCGATGACTCTATCCCCTTGTATATCCAGCTTCATTGCCTCACTGATCATACCGGATTCTAATAAAGAGCTTAGTCTTGCTCCAATTTCTTTTCCGGATATTGTATGGGGAAGTAAAATGGTCTGGATGGATTTTTCCTTTACAATAGATGCTATTTTTTTAGAAAAAGAAAGTGGTAAAAATTCTTTAGTTTCGTTTACATAAATTTTATCTGCTCCGTATTTTTTTAATTCAGAAGCACGGGAAAAAGCTCCTTCACCAATCAAAACACAATGCACTTCGCTCCCTATACTTTTAGCCGCAGAAACGACTTCCACAGAGACCTTTTTAAGATCACCTTTTCTTAATTCACAAATTACTAAAATATTCTTCATTTTTTCTGAAATGCTTATTCATGCCAGGAATATATTGTATGATAGATCATGCCCTTTATTTCTTTAATATAGATTAAATTATTTTAATCTCTTTATGCAAGGCATCCACCAGAGATATTACTTTTTCTTCGGCAGTTTCTCCTTCAATGATTCTTCCAGAATGGCTTTCCTGGGGTAATTCATATCCTATTACCTCTATTGCTGCTTCTTTTAATTTTACCAGATCTGAAATATCCTTTGTGAGGATCGGCTTTTTCTTAGAAGCCATAATGCCTTTCAGAGAAGGATAACGGGGTTCATTTAAACGGTCATTTGCGGTAACCACCACTGGTAAATTAGCTTCAAGAATGATCTCCCCCGATTCTGTTTCGCAAGTCAATTTAGCCTTTTCCCCTTCCAATTCTATCTTATTTGCATAAGTAGCTATAGGGTAGCCTAATTTAGTAGCGATCAGTAAAGGAACCTGACCATTGTCAGAATCAGTCGCCTGACGGCCTGCCAAAATGATATCAAATTTTTCATTTTGGATAAGACCTGAAATCGAAGCGGCAATGGTATATGAATCTAACATTTCATAATTCTCATTCTTCACTAAAATGGCATCATCTGCTCCCATTGCATAAGCCGTACGCAACGCAGAAACAGACCTCTCAAGCCCTACAGAGACAACAGTTACTTTTGCTTCATGCTTCTCTTTGATGCGGATTGCTTCTTCTAAGGCGATTTCATCGTAGGGCGACATGATCCATTGAATACCATCTTCTTTCACCTTGTCGTCGCTGATCTGGATTTTTGCTTCTGTATCCGGAACCTGTTTGATCAATACAAGTATATTCATCATGATCGTGATTGATATATATTAATGGATATACCTTTGCAAGTATTTTTTATTTTATATAAATGGATCTTCCCAATGCCTACCTGAAAAAAATACTTTACAGTCTATTTTTTCTGATGACTATATACGTTGATATTGATTTCAAGGAGGATCATGATGAATGTAATAATAGAAATTATGAAACGCAAAGGAGGGGTCATTAAAGCCCTCATGATAGTAGCCATAGTGACAGTCGGTTTGACTATCTCTTGTGGCGATGACAATGATAACGGCAATGACAATAATAACGGCAATGACAATAATAACGGCAATGGTGGCATGTCAATGCCCTATATCTGTGAAAACGGCACTCCCATAAACGGAATGGCAGCAACAGCCAATGCAATGGCCTGTATGGAATGCGACACAGGGTATGTTCTAAGCGGTGACGCGGGAATAGGCACCACCTGTAAGGAAACCTTTTCCTATATCTGTGATAATGGTACCCCCATAAACGGAATGGCAGCAACAGCCAACACAATGGCCTGTATGGAATGCGACACCGGGTATGTTCTAAGCGGTGACGCGGGAATAGGCACCACCTGTAAGGAAACCTTTTCCTATATCTGTGATAATGGTACCCCTATAAACGGAATGGCAGCAACAGCCAACACAATGGCCTGTATGGAATGCGACACCGGGTATGTTCTAAGCGGTGACGCGGGAATAGGCACCACCTGTAAGGAAACCTTTTCCTATATCTGTGATAATGGTACCCCCATAAACGGAATGGCAGCAACAGCCAATACAATGGCCTGTATGGAATGCGACACAGGGTATGTTCTAAGCGGTGACGCGGGGGAAGGCACTACCTGTGTGAACACTCCTGGTGAATTTATTACTGTTGGTAGCTTCGGTGGCGTTAGTGAGCGCAGCCCCAGAGGCCTGGCTGCCATAGGCAGTATTCTCTATATGGTGGGGACTAGGAATGATGCTCTCTACACTGTGGATACCACCACAGGCGTAGCCACAAGGGTAGGAAGTGCTACCGACTTTGGCGTTAGTGAAGCTAGTCCCACAGGCCTGGCCGCCATAGGTAGTATTCTCTATATGGTGGGGGAGATAAATGCTGCTCTCTACACTTTAAATACCACCACAGGCGTAGCGACAAGGGTAGGAACTGCTACCCAATTTGGCGTTAGTGAAGCTAGTCCCACAGGCCTGGCCAGCATAGGCAATACTCTCTATATGACGGGAAACGGAAATAATTTTCTCTACACTGTGGATACCACCACAGGAATAGCCACAAGGGTAGGGAGCGCTATCCAATTTGGCGTTAGTGAAGACTTACCCGCAGACCTGGCCGCTATAGGCAGTACTCTCTATATGGTGGGGATTACAAATGCTGCTCTCTACACTTTAAATACCACCACAGGCGTAGCGACAAGGGTAGGAACTGCTACCCAATTTGGCGTTAGTGAAGCTAGTCCCTCAGGCCTGGCCACCATAAACAACATTCTCTATATGGTTGGGGCTACAAATGATACTCTCTACACTCTGGATACCACCACAGGCGCAGCGACAAGGATAGGAAGTGCTACCCAGTTTAACTCTAACACTAGTGAAAACTCCCCCCGAGGCCTGGCATTCATAGGCAACACTCTCTATATGGTGGGGACTAGGAATGATGCTCTCTACACTCTGGATACCAATACAGGCCAGACGACAAGGGTAGGGAGTGCTACCCAATTTGGCGTTAGTGAAGCTAGTCCCTCAGGCCTGGCCACCATAAACAACACTCTCTATATGGTGGGGATTACAAATGATGCTCTCTACACTGTGGATACCACCACAGGCATAGCCACAAGGGTAGGAAGCACTGACGGCTTTGGCGTTAGTGAAAACTCCCCCCGAGGCCTGGCCGCCATAGGCAGTACTCTCTATATGGTGGGAAACGGAAATAATTATCTCTACACTGTGGATACCACCACAGGCGTAGCCACAAGGGTAGGGAGCACTATCCAATTTGGCGTTAGTGAATTCTTGCCCGCAGGCCTGGCCACCATATCCAACACTCTCTATATGGTGGGAAACGGAAATAATTTTCTCTACACTGTGGATACCACCACAGGCGTAGCGACAAGGGTAGGAAGTGCTACCCAATTTGGTGTTAGTGAAGGCTCCCCCCAAGGCCTGGCCGCCATAGGCAACACTCTCTATATGGTGGGGAGTACAAATGATGCTCTATACAAGTCTGTAGTAGCGCCGTAGTGGATCAATATAATTTGTTTTCTTCTTAGTGGAGGCTATTCGAATACGCCTTTAGCCTCCATGCTTTTCACCCAAAGTGTCTGGATGGGTTTCTTTCTTCTTCTCTTACAGAAGCAAAAAAAAGACTCGACTCATTATCTCATATTTATAGAATGCTAACAATAATGAATGATATGGAGGTTAGTAAAAAGAAATGCTAAGGGGCTGTCTAAAAAGGCTTACGAGAAAAAGTCTATTATAATTACTTGTCAGGATAAATCGATTTTGCTCTATTCTACGTTATGTCTCAGAATAATTCACTTTTATTTACAGACCTGCCTCCGCAAGAGGTAAATGATAAGAAATATCTACACAGGCAGGTAACCTTTAAGGAATACGATACAGGACAGAGAGAGCTTTTTCCGGAGGATATTGAGCAATCCCTGCCTAAGTTTCATATTGCACGCTTTATCAAGCTTGCTATGGACAAAATCAATATTGATTCTCTTATATCCAGCTATAAAGGTGGGGGAGCCAGCGCCTATAATCCCAGGTTATTGTTAAGTGTGTGGCTTCTGGCTCTTACTTACAAGACCTATAGCTGTCGTGGGGTAGCTAAATTGCTTAGAGAGAACATTGCCTTTAAGTGGCTCAGTGGGAATAAGATCATAGATTTTCGTACCCTGAATAATTTTCGTTCTCGTTTAGAGAAAGATATAAAAAAGATATTCCAGGAGGTGATTCAAATAGGTATAAAGAATGGTATTATTACTGCTAAAGATATTTTCATAGATCATTCTAAATTCGAGGCAGATGCGAATCGTCATAAGGTGATCTGGGGCAAGCGTGTAAAAAACCAAACAGCGAAGATAGAATCAGAGTTAGACATGCTTTTTTCCTATATTTCTCGCATTGAGAAGTCAGAGGGTAAAGAATACGGTAATGGTGATTACTCTGAGACAAGTAACAGGAACTTCTCGGATTCTGATATAGATAAGATGATCACAGATGTTAATTCACAATTAAAAACAAGAAATATAATTATTCAAAATTATTATTAGGTAAGCGTAGGAGCTATTCGAAGACAGACCCCGATGCGATAGCTATGTTTCAAAAAGACGAAGTGATCAAGCCTGGATATAATGAGGGTGTTGCCACGAGTGATGGGTTTGTTTTAGATTACTCCATCTCGCAGACCTCAGGTGATACTGATAAACTGATTGATTTAGTCGATGGCACAGAGAAAAATACAGGCGTAAAAGCAGATTCGGTTACAGCGGATTCTGCCTATGGCAGTGAAGAGAACTATCAACATTTAGAAGATAAAGATATAAAAGCTAATGTGAAGTATTCTACCTATCATCCTGAAAAGACAAAAAAGTATCATCAGGCAAAGGTTTGCAAAGATCAGTTTCTTTATGAAAAATCATCTGATACTTATCGCTGTCCTCAGGGCAAGGTGCTGACATTTATTAAAGAGAAGTTATCAAGAAAAACAGTTAACGGTTATAGAGCCAATGTTAAAGTCTATTCCGCCAGAGAAGAAGATTATTCTGGTTGTTCATTAAAACAGTTCTGCACCAGGGGCAAAGCCCGTAGTCTTCATATCAGCGCTAATTATGACAGACTAAAAGTTAAGGCGAGGAAGCAGCTTCGCAGCTCTGAGGGGCGGGCTTTATCGAAACGCAGAGGCTTTGAGGTAGAGACCATTTTTGGTCATAAGAAACGGAATTCTTTCTATAAAAGATATTCTCTCAGGGGCATTGATAAAGTCCGAACAGAGACAGGTATGTTCTATACCAGCTATAATTTAGTAAAGATGTATCGGTATGCGATGAAGCAATTTTCTTCCTATGCTTATGGTTTAGACCGTCTTGGATCAGGGGATCATGGGAGAGGTGCGCCCCTCTTATTCGGAAAACAGCCTACTGGCTGCGCAGGGAGCTAAAAAGAAGGTAAAAAAAGTGATATTCAGGAAAAAAGTCACTTTAAATGAGATAAAACCCAAAAATATAGAAATAAAACTATACCTCCAGACCAGCCGCAGGCTGTTCCCCAAATACTACTCAAAAGACTCTTATTAAGCGCCTGTATTGGCAAAGTCAATGAAAAATCACTCCCTTTTTAGACAGCCCCAAGGCTGGGGACTGGGTTACAGGATGTAACCACCCAGCCGCTTGTGCAGACGAAGTCTGTGAACTTCCATGTCGATATAGCGGGTTTTTTTATCTTTGTTTCTTTCTTTTCACCCTACGGGCACAAGTTTTCCATAAAAAAAAGAAAGAAAGTAAATTATTTTTTAAACCTATACCTACGGGTAAAACTAGCCGTATTAGGCGAGGCACCCCTGATAAAGGTGACCTTTAAATAAAATTCAGCGGGACCCGAGTTTATTCCACTGATCACACCTGCATTCGTTACTGAGGGTGAAGCCAGCGCATTACCGTCTGCATCTTGAATCTCGTAACCGTTAGCGGTAGTGCCCTGCACTCCCGTGCCAGAAGTGTCAACATTCATGCTAAGATTGTCTATGTCATAGAAGAATACGAAGTCACTAGCAGAAGGCGTTCCAATGGTGGTGTTTGAGAAGCGTAAGAAACCAGAAGCCATTCTCACCGCTTGCTCGTCTTCCGTTTGAGGGATAGAGGCTATAAAGGGATATTCTTGATCAGTGCCAAAATTCCAGATGAATGGCTCTGTATCGGCAACACTACCGTCATCATTAATATCATATCGAACCGAAGATTGGTCAATACCCGTCATAAGGTTATTGTCCGTGTCTGCATTATCTATATCAAAAGGAGTATACCAATTAAAGAAAATGGTGGGAGATGCATCATCGCATGTTCCTGTATCAATGGATGTATTCGTAGTAAATGAAGATGATGCAAAGCCGCCTACACATGTAAGAGTGCCACTTTCGTTAGAGGCTACAGCCATTTCGTTCACCTGGAGGATTTCACTACCATTTCTGAATAATGTTGAAGTATCTTGATCATAATAGGAATTAGTTATACTACCAGCACTATTCTCCCCTACCAGGCCGCCTGCAAAAGAACTACCGGAAGCAGAAGAAGAAGCATTCCCTGTAGAGTAGGAATTGCTTATACTACCAGCATTATTCTGCCCTACCAGGCCGCCTGCAAAAGAACTACCGGAAGCAGAAGAAGAAGCATTCCCTGTAGAGTAGGAATTGCTTATACCACCACTAGTATTCCACCCTACCAGACCGCCTGCATAAGAAAAATGATTACCAGAAGTAGAAGAAGAAACATTTCCTGTAGAGTAGGAATTGCTTATAGTACTAATACTACTATTGAAGGCTACCAGGCCGCCTGCATAAGAAGTATCAGAAGTAGAAGAAGAAACATTCCCTGTAGAGTAGGAATTGGTTATACTACTATTATTATCCCCTACCAGGCCGCCTGCAGAAGAACTACTAGAACCAGAAGCAGAAGAAACATTTCCCGTAGAGTAGGAATTGGCTATACTACTACTACTAGTATTCTGCCCTGCCAGGCCGCCTGCAGAAGAAATACTAGAACCAGAAGCAGAAGAATCAACATTTCCTGTAGAGTAAGAATTGCTTATAGTACTAATACTACTATTGAAGGCTACCAGGCCGCCTGCAGAAGAAATACCGGAACCAGAAGCAGAAGAAGAAACATTTCCCGTAGAGTAGGAATTGGTTATACTACTACTACTATTATTATTCCCTACCAGGCCGCCTGCAGAAGAACTACCAGAAGCAGAAGTAGAAGAAACATTACCTGTAGAGTAGGAATTGGCTATACTACACCTCTCACTATTCGACCCTATCAGGCCGCCTGCAGAAGAACTACCAGAAGCAGAAGAAGAAACATTTCCCGTAGAGTAGGAATTGGTTATAGTGCTCCTTTCATTCACGCCTACCAGGCCGCCTGCAGAAGAACTACCAGAAGCAGAAGTAGAAGCATCTATATCTACATTCAAAAGGCCAATATTTCTGATATTTGCATCGAATATATACCCGAAAAGGCCTGCACTAAATTCACTAGAGGTAAGATCGATATTGATCGTAAGACCATTTATGGTGAATCCCTTTCCATCTAAAGTACCTCTGAATCTATTTCTACGATCTCTTCCAATGGGTTGAAATCCTGTGCATGTACCTGTAGTACCCTCAGGGCATGTATTAGTATTAACCGAAGAAGCATCTATGTCTTGCCCCAACTCATAATAAGCATTAAGGTCATCTCTCATTGCCTGCAATTGATCTGCATTGCATATAATGTATGGGTCATTTTCCATTCCAGCACCATAATTTTCTCCGGCTATATTAGGGGTAAAATCATCTTCTGCACCAGCGCCTGGCTGGGTAGTACATGGAGTATCTTCATCTTTTGTAGTGACCACAAGATCATGATCAGGAATAGAATCATAGCCAGAGTCATTACTTGTAGAGGAATGAGTAATGGTAACAGAGGCATCTTCAGAGATTATGTCATCATCCACAAGGGTCAATGATACTCTTTGGGGGGTATCCCAAGTATCCGTAGCAAAGGTAAGGGTGATGGAAGAGCCTGCGCCGCTTTCATTTTGACTGCCAGAAGCAATATTTAAATTAGAAGGAGCATCAGAGGGAAGAGTGATCTTTATTTCTACATTTGCAGTGGGTTGGGTATTTAAAACAATGGTATATTCAACCATATTACTATTACTGTCTTCTTCCGTGAGTGTGAACGTGTCTGGGAATTCTGATTTGTCTTGTTGTGAATAGGTTATGCCTGCTGGGTCTTCCTCCATTGGCATTGGATTTGGTTCTGGATCATCTTTATCATCCTTGCAGAAAGGCAGGGATAGAATGGCTGCTATGGCCATTATGCTGTATAAACTATTCATTTTCATATTTTATTCCTCCTTTAAGGGTTGGTATGACTAACCTTTTAAAATACTTAGATATTGTTTATAAACTATAAATTATAAACAAAAAGGCAAGTATTTTTTCTTCCTTCTTTTCTTCCTTCTTTTCTTTCTTTCTTCTTTCTTTCCAGCTATGGGCAGACGACTTGCACCGAATGGTTGCGTAGCAACACAGGAGGTCAAGTGTCTGGGGTGATCATTTGGGGACGCAGGCATGGATGCCTGCGAAATGGAGCCTTTTTCACCCTACGGGCACAGGTCTTTGTTTCTTTCTTTTCACCCTACGGGCACAAGTTTTCCATAAAAAAAAGAAAGAAAGTAAATTATTTTTTAAACCTATACCTACGGGTAAAACTAGCCGTATTAGGCGAGGCACCCCTGGTAAAGGTAACCTTTAAATAAAATTCGCTATTTGCTGCAAGAGAGTTTACTCCATTGATCACACCTGCATTGGTTACTGTGGGTGGAGTAGCCAACGCAACACCACTTGCATCCACCGCATCTTCTATTACATAATTACCTGCGGTAGTGCCCTGCACATTTTGGCCAGAAGTAGTAATATCCATGGCAGGATCGTCTATGTCATAGAAAAATACGAAATCGTCTTCAGAGAGTTCTCCAATGGTGGTGTTTGAAAAACGTAAGAAACCAGAAGCCATTCTCACCGCTTGTTCGTCTACTGTTCCAGGGATAGAGGCTATAAAGGGATATTCTTGATCAGTGCCAAAATTCCAGATGAATGGCTCTGTATCGGCAACACTACCGTCATCATTAATATCATATCGAACCGAAGATTGGTCAATACCCGTCATAAGGTTATTGTCCATGTCTGCATTATCTATATCAAAAGGAGTATACCAGTTGAAGAAAGGCTTCAAAGGTTCTGTTGTATCCGGCGTAGTTGGATCATCCTCACATGGTTCTGTAGTAGGAGGTGTAAAAGGTTCTGTAGGAGCCATGAATTCAGAAGTTAATAAACCGCCTATACAAGTAAGAATACCTGAGTTGAAGTCTACATCAGTATCGGAGACTACCATACCATTTTTAGATAATGTCGAAGTATTTAGATCATAATAGGAATTGGTTATACTATTATTATTAAGATTCTGCCCTACCAGGCCGCCTGCACGAGGAGTAGAAGAAGTAGAAAGAGTAGAAGAAGAAACATTCCCTGTAGAGTAGGAATTGGTTATACTACTATTACTAAGATTACTCGCTACCAGGCCGCCTGAAAAAGGAGCAGAAGCAGTAAAAGAAGAAACATTCCCTGTAGAGTAGGAATTGGTTATACTACTACGACTATTATTCCCTACCAGGCCCCCTGCATTAGAACGAGAAATAGTAGCAAAAGAAGAAACATTCCCTGTAGAGTAGGAATTAGTTATACTACTACGATCATTATTCCCTACCAGGCCCCCTGCATGAGAAGAAGTACGAGAAGCAGCAGAAGAAATATTCCCTGTAAAGTAGGAATTGGTTATACTACTACGATTATTATTCCCTACCAGGCCCCCTGCAAAAGAAGTATCAGTAGCAGAAGAAAAAATATCCACATTCAATAAGCCAATATTCCTGATATTCGCGCCCGATGTAAATCCAAAGAGGCCTGCATAAGAGCTGCCGGTAACATTGATATTCACCATAAGATCGCTTATGGTGAATCCCTTTCCGTCTAAAGTGCCTTTGAATCTATTTGCATTCGTTCCGATGGGTTGGAATCCTGTACATGTACCCGTAGGGTCTGCGGGGCAGGTGTATTCAGCAGTAATAGAAGAAGCGTCTATGTCTTTACCCAATTCATAGAATACAGTTTCACCTAGTAATTCACTTGCTGGTGTATCAATATCACCAATACCGATAAACTGCAACTGATCTGCATTACATATAATGTATGGGTTATCTTCTGTTCCCATTCCATAATCCTCTCCGTCTATCTCAGGGTCAAAGTCATTTTCGTCAACAGCACCTGATTGATCGCATGGAGTAGGATTCTCATCATCTATTAGACTGATCATCAAATTTTTATTGGGTATACCCATATACTCATTATCTGTAGAGGATGTGCTATGGGTTAAGGTGGGCATGACCGGCCCGGAGAAAATATCATTATCCGTGAAGGTAAGATTTATGGTTTGAGGTATATCCCATCCATTTACGCCACCAGAAGAATTGGTAAATATAATAGAGGTAAAAGTTACAGGAGTTCCACCTTCATTTAGCCTTAGATTATCTGGTGAATTATTGAGGTTAATGTTGATGGTTACATCATGAGTGGGTTGCTTTGCCAATACGATCATATAGCGATATTCACTATCCGTTCCCTCCGTGAGTTCAATCGTTTCTGGCAGGCTTGCATTATCTTTTTGATAGAGTACCCCTGCCTCAGTGTCTCTGAGTTTCAATGTTATGGTTCTATTCAGTGTATCCTTATTATTATAATTAGGATCGCCACTCGTAACGATATGAGTCAAGCTGCCATTGATCGAGCTAGACATGGTATCATCAGTAAGGGTCAATGTTACCGTTTGGGAATTATTCCAATTATCCGTAGTATAGGTAAGGGTGATGGAAGAGCCTGCACCACTTTCATTTTGGCTGCCAGAAGCAATACTTAAATTAGAAGGAGCATCAGAGGGAAGAGTGATCTCTATTTCTACATTTGCAGTGGGTTGGGTATTTAAAACAATGGTATACTCAACCATATTATTATTACTGTCTTCTTCCGTAAGTGTGAACGTGTCTGGGAATTCTGATTTGTCTTGTTGTGAATAGGTTATGCCTGCTGGGTCTTCCTCCATTGGCATTGGATTTGGTTCTGGATCATCTTTATCATCCTTGCAGAAAGACAGGGATAGAATGGCTGCTATGGCCATTATGCTGTATAAACTATTCATTTTCATATTTTATTCCTCCTTTAAGGGTTGGTATGGCTAACCTCTTAAAATACTTAGATATTGTTTATAAACTATAAATTATAAACAAAAAGGCAAGTATTTTTTCTTACCCTACGAACACAGGTTTTACATAAAAAAAAGAAAAATAACTACTTTTTAAAGAGTATTATAAGAGGCCAGTTTATTAGCGTCTCTATAGAGTTGATTTACTTCCATCTCCCAGTCCTTTGCAACTTGCGAATATTTACTATCCGGAAATTTATTCCTAATCTTTCTAAAGTAATGCAAAGCCTTCTGATAATTCTGACCATGTAAGTATAACTCCCCTAGCCTGATCAAAGAAAGATCATCCTTAGAAGAAATAGAATTAGCTAACACCTTTTTATAGCATCGCATCGCATCATTGTGCTTTTTAAGATAGAAATAGCTTTCTCCCGAATAGAATAGTGCCGTTTCGGATGCAGCAATCTCTGGATGGCGGCGGATAAGATATTTGAATTTTTCAATGGCCTTATGATATTTTTTTTTACCATAATACTCAAGGCCCTTTTGCAATATCTTCTTTGAGTATTTTGGTAAAATACTTTTGTATTTAGAAGAGTTCTCTCCTATACCTTCTAAATAATTTTCATAAACATGGAATGAACTCTTATGATCAGGATATTTTTTCAATAAGTTGGCCAAGGTTTTTGTAGCCTCTAAATTATATGGGTCTTCTCTTATAGCAACTTTTAAACTTATTATGGCCTTTCGATCCAGTTTTGCATGAATATAGAGCTTTGCAAGTGCTGTATACACTTCCGATTTAAATTTAGGATCATCTACTTCCTTTGAAAGAGTTAATAGATTTATATAGGCTTCATCTTCGTATAAAGTAGTATTGGTTAGTTTAGCAATTTTGAAAGTAACTCTTTTTTTTGTCTTTTCTGAGATATTTTTATGTTCTAAAGCCTTACGGTATTTAGATAAGGCCATTCCATGCATATCCATTTTTTCGTATAATTCCCCAATAGCAAGATAGATATCACTTACAAACTTACTATCTGGATGTCCCGCTAATATGGTGGTCAAAATATCAAATGCCTGTTGAGAAGCCTCTTTTGTATTCTGTTCCAAAAGAAGTTTAGCCTTCCTAAACTTTTTACCAAGCTCTTGTTCCATGGCTTCCTGATCTTTCGCTTTCTTAAAAATATTAAAGTACACATAAGATCCAGCGATTGAACTGATCAATAAAAACCCTATCAAGAGATAAATTGGTTTCATAAATCTATCTATCCAATCTTTCTAATGTTCTTTGGCGCCAAAAAACTGATCTTCTGCTATAGAAGTCTTGAACAGTGGGGTGAGAAAAATATTTATAAGCCTGGTCATATTGATTTTGATTGTAATAAGAAAGAGCCAAATAGAATAAAGCCTTTGCTCTGATCTTTTTATTCTTTTCCAGACCAAAATTTTTTAATTTTCTTATTGCCACTGCATACTTATTCGTAATGTAATAGGATTTAAGTACTCTATTCAATCTCCTATGAGAAGAGGCTGGCTTGTCTATATTTGATTTCTTCTTTTTTACTATTTTTTTTCGCGCAGCATTTTTTCCAGATACTGAGTATTGTTTGGGGTTGATGATCTTAGGGACATTAGCATAATAATTTTTAGGCTGGCTTGGGGATATAGGTTCTACAGTACTATTTTTCCATTTAACGAAAACAGAGCTATAATGAACTTCTCTGGTAGGAATATGATAAGTTATTGTCTGTATGGCATAAAAATAACGACCATTCGTAGAAGTATATCTATCTAAAAACCTTTCTATACCAGGATCAATAATATCTTTTTTTACGGCTTTATCCAGATCTTTAGTACTTTGGATAGGAGAATTTGATCTATAGATCAGATATCTATATATTTCATTTTTACTGGAAGCAGGTGGGTGAATATCTCTCCAGGTAAGCACGATGAAGCCTTTTTCAGGATCTTTTACATACGCATCAATATGGCTTGTAATGGGTATTACCAATTCTCCATCAAACTTTTCCTTTAAAAGACTTTTAGATTGTTTTTTTTTCCTGGCTTTTTTAGGTTGACTAGAGGTAAGTTTTCTCTCTTTTATTTTTTCATCTATTATTTCATCAGAAGGTTTAGGAGGATATAAGAATTGACCGTATATAGCTATTTCTTTAAATAGGCATGATAGGAAAAAAGTACAAATAAAAAAAAATATAAGTGTATACAATTGACGCATATTTCTCTTTAATGATAATCGGCTTTAGAAAAATCAATGTTGAACATGTCAAAAGAAAAAATAAATTGCCATAATGTACTCTAAAGATAAGTGCTTAATTTGTAAATCACTTTTTATTGATTAAATTCATGAAATTCATATCCTGGAATGTAAATGGCATTAGAGCAATAGAAAGAAAGGAAGAGCTCCAAAGGGTCATACAGAAAGAAAAGCCAGATGTTCTTTTTCTGCAAGAAACAAAGGCCTCTCCCGAACAGCTTTCTGAATATCTTATTCAAAATAAATTTTATCAGCAAAATTACCATTCTGCCCAAAAAAAGGGTTATTCAGGCGTTTCTGTATGGCTGTTGAAAGAAAAATTCAAAAATGCAGAAATATCCACAGGCATGACAGGCTGGAATGATTATGAAGGAAGGGTCATTCGATTTGAACATAATGATCTGACTGCTTTCGGAATATATTTTCCTAATGGGGGTAAAAGCGATGAGGCCTGGAAAGAAAAATTACAATTTTATGATCACTTTTTAAAGTATATAAACAAAATGAGAGATGGAAAACGTAAGATCATTTTTTGCGGAGACCTGAATGTAGCGCATAATGAAATTGATTTGGCCCGCCCTAAAGAGAATCAAAATAATATAGGTTTTAGGCCTGAAGAAAGAAGTTGGGTAGATAGAGTCATTAAGGCGGATTGGGTAGATATTTTTCGTCATCAACATTCTAATAAGATCAGTTATACCTGGTGGGATATGCCTTCCAGGGCCAGAGAAAGAAATGTAGGATGGCGGATTGATTATTTTTTTGTAGATAAAACGCTCGTTCCCCAGGTAATCCATAGCGGACATCTGAATAGACAGATGGGATCAGATCATTGTCCGGTTGTTTTAGAAATTGATTTATAATCTCTGATTCTATTTTTATCTATGATTTAAAGAGTATGTTATCTGCTTTTGAAGAAATCACCGGAAAAATTTATTCCAAAACAGAAATTCAGAAAAAAGGAGAAGGGATCAGTGATGTATATAAGGTATATGCTTCTAAAGGTACATTTATCTTAAAATACAATCCTGATCCTCCTCAAGGAATGTTTCTTGCCGAAAAAAAAGGGCTGGATGCCTTAAAAGAGGCAGGGGCATTGGTGCCTACAGTAATTGATCTTACAGAAAATGAAATGCTATTAGAATATCTGGAACCAAGAGAACCTGATCATGCAGAGGCGGGTAGGGTATTGGCCAGAATTCATCGTAATCATAAAGATTATTTTGGATTGGATTATGATAATTTTATTGGAAGGATGTCCCAAAAGAATACCACTTCTCAGGACTGGATTGAATTTTTTTGGAATAATAGAATAAAGTTCCCATTAGACCTGTATTGCAATACGAATTCAATCGACAATGCAGATCAAAAAATATGGGATAAATTACATCAAAAATTACCTATGTTACTGAATCATGATCCAACCCCTTCCCTTATTCATGGAGATTTATGGATAGGTAATCTGTATTGGGGCAATGAGGGGCCTTTCTTTATTGATCCTGCTATTTATTATGCGGATGCTTTAATGGATCTTGCCTTTACAGAGATGTTTGGCGGATTTAGAAGCAATTTTTATAATGCTTATCATGATGAATATTCTATTCCAACAGTCTATAAAGATCTAAAAATACTATACCAAATCTATCCTTATCTTGTTCATGCAAATCATTTTGGGGGGAGTTATTATCCAACTGCTCTTTCCATAGCAAAATATTATTTATAGATCATAAAATGGCAAAAAAAATATTCATAGACGCTTGTTTACAGAAAGATACAGAACGCATTCCTGTATGGATTATGCGTCAGGCCGGTAGATATCTGAAAAGTTACCAGAAAATGAGGGAAAAATATAATTTTAGTACAATGTATAAAAACCCCGATTTGGCAGCCAAGGTCACCCTTTTTCCCTTTGAGGTAATGGATCTGGATGCGGCCATATTATTCTCGGATATTTTAGTTCTTCCGGAGGCAATGGGAATGGAGCTCAAATTTCATGAAGGAAAAGGCCCTGCATTTACAGACCCTATACGCACCCAAAAACAAATCAGATCACTCAGGTCAATTTCTGTGGAACAATCTTTACACTTCGTAGCAGAAGCAATAGATCATGTAAAAAAAGAATTGTCTCCTGAAATTTCATTGATAGGTTTTTGCGGGGGACCATGGACCCTTGCAGCATATATGGTTGAAGGGGGGAACCCTGGCAATTTTGATCATATTAAATCATTACGCTATGAATATCCTGATCTATTGAATCAATTGCTTACAAAAATTTCTGATCTTCTGATCGACTATTGCCATCTTCAAATAAAAGCGGGAGTGGATGCAATCCAAATATTCGATACATGGGCTGGTATTTTAGATGAGAATGGATTTTTATGGTATACATTGCCTCATATTCAAAGAGTCATTGGCAGTTTAAAAACAGAAGGGGTCCCTATCATTTATTTTGGAAGAAATGTTTCTCAGTGGTTTCAGTATTTGCGAAATTGTGGTGCGAATACACTTGGAGTTGATTGGAGCATTTCTTTAGCAGAGGCCAGAAAATTAGTAGGCGACAAGGTTGCTTTGCAAGGGAATCTGGATCCACATGCTCTATATGCCCCCATACCAGAGATTAAAAAAATGGTTAAAGAAATGATCTCATCCGCTTATTCCAATGATAATCAAAATGGGTATATTGCGAATCTGGGACATGGTATATTTCCAGATACCCCTTTAGAGCATGTGCAATCCTTCGTAGAAATGGTTCATTCATGTAGATGATTCTTCTATCTACAAAACATCCATGTTTTGTAGATACATAAAAAAAGAAAGAAAATATAGTGGAATGGCATTCTAATGCTCATATTTTTTATTTGTATACCTTGGGTATATCTGAATATCTATTCTTAGGCTGATAGACCCTAATATAGTCAATGGATATAAGACTGATTTCTTCTGGTGGAATTGAAACAGTTTTTGCATTTTTTAGATAAATAGAGATATCGATATTTTGAGGTGCATGAGAAATACCTTCCTGAATATAATTCCCTACAGAGCCTGCATCTATGTAGCCAAATGGGGCAGTGTTCGTACTTGTATGCACTCCATAATGCTTGAATGTACCGGTATAAGCAGAGTAAGGATCATCTTTCTGATTGTTTCTAAATATTTTATACCCTTTAGGGGTCCATTCAAGTCCAGCCTTATAAGAAACACTTTCTGGCCAGGGAGTTCGGGGATAACTATGAAAAGTATGATCAAATGTCCATATTCCTGAATCTATACCACCAGGATTATGACAATACTCATCTCTATAAGGATGACCGTAGTGAAATGCAAAGAAGGCATTTCAAGTTTGAGAACTAAATTCAAATATATCCATCTCTATTCCTAAAATAGATACATACCTTAATCTCTTGGCTACTCTGTCATTTCCCTCGCATATATGGTCAAATAGCATTTCGGCATAACTACCTAGAGTATTTTTTTGAACTTCATCGAGCGAACTATATTTGCCCCAACTTAGCAAATGAAAGCCTCTGGACTTTAATGAAGGGAAAAGCAAAATAACCATTCCCATGAACAATAGATTTGCACAAAGCGATAGAGACCAATTTATGATGTTTTCCCGTACTCTGGGAGATAATCTTGATAAGAATCACGAAATTTATGCATTTGTTAAGCTTTTAGATACAATTGACATGAATCCTTTTCTATAGATGGAACTAAAATCAAGGCAAATGCTTCTGATTTAGGGAGCTATTGCTCAGAGGGATTCAGAAGGCGAGAATAGAGGTAAAAATCGCTGCAATAGCCTTCAATTTTAGCAAAATGATATGGGAACAGCTTGTATAGATCAGGAAATTAGGAAATTATTTCGTATTTTCGAGAAAAAATATCAAAAAACCTTCGGGAACAAAAAATACGATATAGATTACAATGTAGTAAATTATTCTTCTGTGTTGAGGCACAGAGCCTCGGAACCTGTTTCTACAAAATTAAAGTAAAAATAGATTGACAAGTAGAGTTATATTCTAAGACTACATACAGATGGATTTTGAAAGATTTAAGAAAATAAATGACCAAAGGCTCAATTATAGAGAGATGGAAGATGCTACCGTGGTGTCCTCTTATAGAAATGTAGGTTGTGGTGATGGATATCGTATTTATCTTAAAATTGACGAAAGTCAACCTCAAAAGAAGATTATAGATGCCTCTTATACTACCACTGGATGCGGTTTCGGATTAACTGCGCTTGCCATGGCTACAGAATGGACCAAAGGAAAAACCATAGAAGAAATCGCCGAGATCAAGTCTTCTGACATAGAAAGTCTATTCGAGTTTCCTCCTATGCGCAAGAATTATCCTGAATCTGCGGTAGAGGCAATGCAAAAAGCGGTTTCCGATTATTTGAATGGTACGGGAATAAAACCAGAAGACAGGGTTAGTAGAACATCTGCTTTGGAAAAACTTAAATCAAAAGGCAATCTTAAAAACGAAAACCTAAAACAAGTGATTTTGGAAGGCGAAAAACTAGAGGGTATTGATTTTTCAGGTGCCGATCTTAGTAATGCTTTTCTACAAAATGGAGAATTCAAAGGGTCGATCTTCAGGGGCAGTAAATTAAGAGGCGCTTTTCTAAATAATTGTGATTTAAGAAATGCTGACCTAAGAGAGGCTGACCTTAGATGGTGTAAATTGACAGGGGCAAAAGTAGATAATGCTCTATTTGAGAATGCCTTATATGATATTGGTACCAGACTCGATCCTAAGAATACTCATTTACTAAAAGTCATGCAAAAAGTAGGAAAAGAATCCTATGCAATGAAATAGTATATAGAGAGTTTGATCATAAAGAAACAACTCCTGCATACTCGATTCCGGTGAGATAGGCAATATCTCTATTAAGGGTTACCAAATCTTTCTTATTAAATTGATTTAGGTGGCGATAACCACAGGCTCTGGCCATTACTTTCATTAAGTCAATAGAAGAAAGTAAGAATGATTTTAATCTTTCGGCAGATTTATCAATTTCTAATCTTTTTCGCAAAGAAGGTTTCTGCGTAGCAATCCCGACAGGACAATGATTCGTGTGACATGCTCTCATGCCTAAACAACCAATCGCCTGTAAAACAGAGTTCGCAACGGCAATTCCATCCGCACCTAAACACATTGCCTTAATAAAATCAGAAGAGTTTCTTAACCCCCCTGTGATGATCAAAGTTACGTCTTTATTTTTTTTATCTAAATATTTTCTTGCTCTGGCCAGAGCAGGGATCGTAGGAATAGAAATATTATCCCTAAAGATCACAGGTGCGGCTCCAGTACCTCCTCCTCTTCCATCTAATATAATATAGTCTGAGCTACTGGCCAAAGCAAAATCTATTGTATCTTCAATATGATTAGCAGATATTTTAAAACCAATTGGGATCCCTCCCGTGATTTCCCTGACCCTATCCGCGAGTTTCTTAAAATCTTTAGGTCTATGTAGATCCTTAAAATGTGATGGAGAAATGGCAGGATCACCTTCTGGAATTTCTCTTACTTTTGCAATCTTACCTTTATTTTTTTCTCCGGGTAAATGCCCCCCTGTACCTGTTTTCGCTGCTTGCCCGCCTTTAAAGTGAAAAGCCTGTATTTTTTTTAGTTTGTCAAAAGAAAATCCAAATTTTGCAGAAGCCAATTCATATAAATAACGAGAGTTTTCAATTTGTTCCTCTGGCAGCATACCTCCCTCACCAGAGCAGATACCAGTTCCACTCATTTCAGCCCCCCTGGATAAAGAAATTTTAGCTTCTTCTGAAAGAGCTCCAAAACTCATATCCGATACAAAAATTGGGATCTGTAATTTCAATGGCTTTTTTGCCTTTTTACCAATAATCAGATCAGAAGAAACCCTCTCTTTATCAAAAAGAGGCAACTTGGCCAATTGGGCTGTTTGTATCTGAATATCTTCCCATACTGGCAGATGATTGCGATCTACCCCCATGGCCGTCACAGCTCCATGGTGCCCCACATTTTTTAAACCGTGCTTTGCCAGAGATTGTATTTCTATATTGTAAGGCTCTTCTGATGTGCCATGTATATCCTGGTAATTGCCTAAATATTCTTTTCGTTCGTATGGCTGCGGATTTTTTTTCTCCCATGATTCGATTTCATCTTCATCAACCAAGACTTTATCTCCTTCAATGAATACCTTAAATTGATGAAGAGCTTCTTTATTGTTATAAGAGCTAACACCCGTTTCATAACGATAATCCCAGTTATGTAATCCACAAATGAGATCATCTCCTCGAATGAAGCCATCCGCTAATAAGGCGCCTCTGTGAAGGCATCTTCCATACAAAACGGAGACTTTTTTGTCATATTTAATGACTACCAGATCAACATTTTTTACCAATGCGTGAACCGGTTTACGATCCGCCAGCTTAGAAAATTTTGTGATCATTACTTTTTTCATTTATAACTCCTTAAACTCTTATTAGATATTCTGATTGTTTATAAGCTTTCTGTAAGAAAGATGAAACATTATCTTTCTGTTCTTGCTGTTCTATCAATATATCGGAACTCTTCAATATAGCAGATATGAATGATCCTTCATGCCAAAAACCATTACCCTCTATTTCTTCCAGTCTTCTTTTATCCGGATATGGCCATGGAGAAACATACCAATAAGGCTCATTATAATGCTCGTCTCCAGGGGAAAATCCAATTCCTATAGAGGATTCTTTCAAGTATCCTTCTTTAAAAGAAATAAGGGTTGCCATATCAAAGTGATGGGGCCATATCCTGATAGGAAAAAATTTTGCCAAATGAATATCCAAAAAATTTTGGAGCAGATAGAACGAATTTTTGTAAAATAAATGGATCAATCGAATATCCTCTATATGCTTTTGATCAAAAACAGCATTATTTTTTAACGGATGTTCGGGGAAATCAGGATAAGAAGGAAATCCAAGGTCTTTATTAGTAATCCCTTTTAGCCTCAATGAATTGCTTAGCCAACCAAAAAGATCATTTAAGGTAGCCCCGAATACCTTTTGATCGCTTAATATCTTTTCTTGTGAATCTATAAGGAAAAGATACATATTTTCTATATCCAATCCTACTCTTATTCCACTTTGTTGTAGTCTTGCTCCTAAAAATGTATTTTTCTCCGGGTTGTATTCCATACTAGTATGGCTAAAATCTGCCTGCGGTTCTGCGATAGATTCTCCCATAGAAGCAATTGGTTGTACTGCAAAATGAAGACTCAATCTGGCTTCTTGCAAGGAAGTAATGTCTTTTTTATAAGATATAGGGATCCACATTGAAGTCAATATTTAATGTTGACATGGAGTGGCTTCAATTAATTCTTTATATCCCAATTTTTTTACAAACTTGCGGGTTGTTATGGAATAACCGACCTAAATAAACATTGACTTCTATCTATAATAGATCATTTTTTATAGAAAAGGGTGAGAGAAGCAAATGATCACCTTATTCTGGATTCTAACAAATCTTGCAAGATATGCATTCACCGCTCCGCAATATAAAAATTTTGGCAGCTATACGCATATCAAACCCAGTAATAAAAAAGAGCGTACCAACTGAATAAAGCTATTTGATAAGTTTTATCTTAACAAAAAGGCTCTACCCCTGTTAGTACGCTCTTTGAATACTCCAACGAAATATCAAAAAGACACAAAGGCAAAGCCCTGTTATTGTTGGAGTATTTAAAGCGTGTACTAAACGCTTGGGTAAGGACAAAGAAATATTACTTCTTTGGTTTATGATTTTCTTTTACTTTGCTTTGATCTTTTAGTATTTTTTGTTCCCGAAGGTTTTTTGATATTTTTTCTCGAAAATACGAAATAATTTCCTAATTTCCTGATCTATGCAAGCTGTTCCCATATCATTTTGCTAAAATTGAAGGCTATTGCAGCGATTTTTACCTCTATTCTCGCCTTCTGAATCCCTCTGAGGAATAGTTCCCTAAATCAGAAGCATTTGCCTTGATTTTAGTTCCATCTACAGAAAAGGATTCATGTCAATTGTATCCAAAAGCTTAACAAATGCATAAATTTCGTGATTCTTATCAAGATTATCTCCCAGAGTACGGGAAAACATCATAAGTTGGTCTCTATCGCTTTGTGCAAATCTATTGTTGATGGGACATAAAAAATAAAAAACTCAAAAATGTAAATGTTTTTAAGTTGGCGCACAGGCTCATATGTGCACAAAGTACAGCCTTTGGTGGCATTGGTTATTGTAAAATATTTAATTTTTTAATTGACATTACATAGAGAATTTATACATCACATAGAGCGCTTGTGCCTTTTTCTCTATTGAATAGAATATGAAAGTTAAAGAAATTTTTCGGAACTTTCGGGAAAAAATTAAGTTTAAAAAAGTTAAGAAATTTAAAAAAGTTAGTTTGTTTTTAGGTCTTCTAGGGGCCGCTATCTTTATTCTAATTGATCACTATCTTGTCATATTTGATCCAATTAAAGGCTTTTCTTTAGATACCAGGTTTAGATTATCTTCTTTTGAAATATTTTCATCACAAATATCCGAAGGCGTAACTCAATATACTAAAAATCCTGACGCTCATGAAGCAATCAAAATTATTGGTATAGATAATGGAACGATCAATCAATATAATGGTTTTCCTTTTTCCTGGAGATATTATGCAAATTTATTGATGGCCTTAGAGAAATCGGATTATAAATCCATAGTATTTGATATTTTTTTCCTGGATGACATAAAGGATACTTTTGTATTCCCTTCTGGCAAAAAAGGCAAATTGAGTAACTATATAAAAAAGCAACATGATAAAGTTTTAGTTGACTACCCTTTTGAAACCAAGTATGCGGATGAATTTGAAGAGCAATTAAATCTTAAAAGAAGGTTAAAATATCTGGATAAAATAGCATTACCAAATGTAGTCCCTACTGAATATGATGATTATCCCGAATGGGTTAAATCCCCAGAACTACCTATTATTTCCATCACAAAAAATATCAAAAACATCGGTTTTGCCAATATAGTCAAAGGAGACATAGGAATAAACCGAACGATGCCTATGGTGGCTAAATGGCAGAATGAATTATATCCATCTATTTCTTTACTAATAGCAGCTCATTATTATGGGATTGACCCCCAAAAAGATATTGAGATTAAATTAGGAGAATATGTTAAATTAAAAAATATACCCCAAAAGAAAAAAAAATCCTACTTGAAAGACAAATATGGTTCCATTGTAATCGGTGAAGATGAAAAGCCTGTAATAAAAGAATTAGATATAATGAAAAAAGTAAATCTTAAAAGAGAAGTAACCATTCCCATTGACGAATATGGCTTCATGGACATCAATTTTATAGGCGGTACATGGTCATTTCCTAGCATTCCTTTTAATACTATTGCAAATACCGAGAGAGGATACTTTCAGAAAGATTATGATGCATTTAAAGATAAAATATTATTAGTTGGGATGTACCATGCTACTGGAGTGGCGAAGGATATTCATTTAAGCCCTTTTGGGGATATAGCAGGTGTTGAACACCATGCAAATGCGGTGAATACGATTTTAAACCAGGATTTTCTATACCGCCTTCCTGTTTGGGTAGATTATTTAATCTATATTTTGATCGGGCTGGCGCTTGGTTTTACTATTCCAAGTTACAAACTGAATAAGGTACTTATTAGTATTCTGATCTTTGTAATACTCTTCACTATCGAAGTATTTTTTGTATTTAATTATCTGAATGTAATTCATGCTTTTTTCATCCCTTATATTGAATTAGCCTTCATTTTGGTTGTCATTGTAGGTTATAGAGCCTTAACGGAAGAAGAAAATGTAAAATATATTCGATCTACTTTTTCAAGGTATATGTCTAAATCAGTGGTAAACCAACTCTTAGCAAATCCTGATATGTTAAATTTAGGCGGTCAAAAAAAGGAACTTACTGTATTTTTTTCTGATATCAGAGATTTTACATCCATGTCAGAAAGGTTAACTCCGGAAGAAGTTGTTAAATTATTAAATCATTATTTTTCATTAATGACAAATGTTTGCCTTCAATATAAAGGAACCGTGGATAAATATATGGGAGATGCGATCATGGCATTTTGGGGTGCCCCTGTGCCAGAAAGAGAACATTCCTATCTCGCCTGCCTAACCGCCCTGGAACAACAGCGCCAATTGCAGCAACTATCAGCAGAATGGGAGGCCCAGGGGAAACCAATTTTCAGAATAGGCATTGGTATAAATTCTGGTAAAGCGGTAGTTGGTAATATAGGTTCCTCTCATAAAATGGAGTATACTGTTATGGGAGATATGATCAATCTTGGATCCAGACTCGAAAGTGTAACGAAGGTTTATGCAGCAAAGATAACTATCTCTGAATATACCTATGCGCATGTAAAAGATAAGGTGATTGCCAGAGAACTTGATCTTATTCGAGTAAAAGGAAGAAAAGCGTCTGTGAGAGTTTATGAATTAATGGGGATAAAGAATATTCATGATTTTGAAACTTATCAGGTAAAAGAAATTTAATTCTACTGATAGGATTCCTCTAAAATAGAATGAATATTCAAAGCCGTCGTATCAAAGGCAGTTTCTATTATTTCAAGTGTTTGTTTGTTGAATGCCAATTTTTTAATTTCTTTTTTCTCTCTGATCAATACTCCTCTTTCACCTGAAATCATTAAAGGCATGCAGAATGGTATTCTACCTAAAAGAGGAGCGTTTATTTTCTTTGCAATGCGTTCCCCACCACCCTTTGAAAATATCCCTGTTTTCTGCTCACAATGAGGACATATAAATTCGCTCATATTTTCTACAATGCCTATAATGGGTACATCTACCTTGGAAAACATAGCCGCTGCTCGCACTGCATCCTGTACGGCAACATCCTGGGGGGTAGTTACTAAAACTGCTCCATGTACATGGGTAAGCTGTGACAAAGATAACTGAATATCTCCCGTCCCAGGCGGTAGATCAATGATCAAATAATCTAATTCATCCCATTTTATATCATATAAAAATTGCTCAATGGCCTTTCCCAACATGGGGCCTCTCCAGACCACTGCCTGATCTTCGTCGATCAAAAAGGAAAAGCTCATGATTTTCATATTATATTTTTGAATAGGGATGATCTTATTATTCTTGATTTTTAAGTTTACTTTACCCGTTAAATTTATTAATTTCCCTAGAGAAGGTCCATAAATATCCGCGTCAAGTAAGCCAACCTTATATCCTTTTTTAGATATAGTAGAAGCTAAATTTAGTGAAACAGTTGATTTACCCACTCCCCCCTTACCAGAACCTACTGCTATAACATACTTTACATTTTCAATCTGTTTCTTCTCTGGAATGCCATGTTCTTTATGAGAGGTAGGCGTAGGGGATGGGGCATTGGGTGTATCTGATTTTTCAAATTGAATTCTTACTTTTATATGATCCAATTTTTTTTTAGAAATAGCAGTTCTAATATTGGCTTCTAAAGATATCTGTGTTTGTCTATCATTGCCAACGGATAATCCTAACAAAAGCCTACCATCTTTTTGAATAGACATGCCTTTAAACATTTCTCCTGTAATCAAATCTTTGCCTATAGAGGGATGTTTGATTTCTTTTAAAATAGGAATTATTTGCTTTTCCAGAGATGAAATATCATTTGATGTAGACATCTTATTGGTCTTTGTCCAGTCTTTTCTCCTTAACAATTTTAGCTTTTTTTGAAATATCTTTTTCTTCGTATGGAAACTCACTCTTTTGTTTCATCTTATTGCGTAAAGAATAAGTCTTCATTATGGTTTTTATTATAGAATAAATAAAATAGCTAATTAAAATATATATAAGTATTCTGATCATCGCAACGTTTTTTATGTTCTTTTAAGGAGATTAAAAATATGCAAGTGAAAACAACAAGCTATTTTTTTTCTTTCAACAGAGTGGATAAATTATTTGTGAAATTCTCAAACAGAGCTTCTAAGGTATATTTGAAAACAAATTTTCTTGAAGCCGATCCTAATTTTTTTAAATCATATTCACCATTCAACAAATCCGACAAAGCTTTAATAAAAGAATTATAATCTCCAGCAGAAAATATCTTCCCAAATAATCCATCTTTAACATATTCTTTAGGTCCCCCTCTATCTGAAACCAAAACAGGAATCCCTGATGCCATTGCCTCTAAAACAGACTTTCCAAGAGTTTCACTAGCAGATGGTAATACATACAGATCAGAAGAGGCATAAATTTTTTGAAGTATTTCTCCTTGTTGTACTCCTAAAAAATGAATGTTTTTATATGAATTATAATCATTTGTATATTGATCATATTCAGGACCATTTCCTACCATGATCAACTCAGAATGAGACCAATCATTTTGGCGATAGGCCTCTAATAAAAATCTTAGATCCTTCACTTTTGTAATTCTACCCACAAAGACTGTGATGAGTTTATTCGGGTCTACTTTAAAATGGGGCCAAATACTACGATCTTTAAATCTATCGCTAAATTTAGAAGAACTTACGCCTGCAGAATACATTCTAATCTTTTTAGAAGGATGTCCTTTTTTGATCATTAGATCATAGAACTGCCTCGACCTCACAAAAATAAGATTAGCATTATTTTGATAAATTTTAAGCAGTATTTTAGTCATCTTAGTCAAGAAAGGTTTTGTATAACCCTTTAGTAAATGATCCGCATAAAAATCTACATCCGTATGATAAATATCTACCCATGGAATTTTTAATGATCTGGCCAATGCAATGGTCATCCAGCCCAGAGCTGCAGGAGTGTTGGAAATTATTAGGTTAATCTTTTTTTCTTTTAGAAAACTCTTTACTTCCCTATAACTTGGAATATATATATAACTGTTTCTGTAAATTCTATCGGTAGATAATCTAAAAACAGGCTTAAAGGTCTTAAATGGTTTTATGTCGTATGGAAAAGTTGTTATCGGGTACCATGGTATATTATGGGCCTGTGCTTGCTCATACGTCTCCACTGTCTCTGAATATACTCCAGAAACCAGATCGAAGATATCTGTCATCCAGGCAATAGAAAGCTCCTGATTCTCTCCCATATTATAAAATTGATATTTTCTGGGTAATATATCTAAATATGAATAAATTAAAAACCATTTAAATATTTAGGGCCAATTAAAAATTTTAGAACTGCTAGATTCCCGGATAACTTTTGCCAACTTACTTCTGTTTTTAATAAAGCAATAGAAGCTGTAACCATTTTCAAAACCAGGTTATTATTTGAACATAGAAAAGAGATAGATTCCTCCATATATGGGCTATGACCCAGTATCATGATCCTATTGACATTATTTTGTGCATAATGCAAAATATTTAAGATATCTTCAAGAAAACCATTATAAAGTTTTTCTTCATACCGTATTGGTATATCTCCCCCTGCTGCTTTCATAAAAATATCTGCTGTTTGGATTGTACGTTTAGAAGTGGAACAATAGATTATTTTAGGTAATTTACTAATTTCTCTGATCCATCGTCCCATTTTAGATGCGTCTCTTATTCCTCTATCATTTAAAGGTCTTTCTATATCCTCCAATGATCTATCTGCCCAAGAAGATTTAGCGTGACGCATAATGAGTATTTCTTTCATATCTTGAATCCTGTTATCTCTTCAAAGCCAAGCATTAGGTTCATATTCTGGATGGCCTGTCCTGCAGCACCTTTGAGTAAATTATCAATAGCAGAGACTACTGTGAGCAGATTATTTTTTTTGTCAAAATGAAAAGAGAAGTCAATGTAATTGGTGTACTGCACAGATTGTAATTGTATTTGCTGTATCTCTTTGTAATATCTCAAAAAAGTCTCTTTTTGGGTATTTTCCACAACATCCTCTAAAAGCTTTTTAGGGTCAAAATTATTTTTTACCCTTATATAAATAGTAGAAAAAATACCTCTGAAGACAGGAAGTAAATAAGGTATGAAACGTATTCCAAAATAATTATCAGAATACTCATTTAGGTAGTACTGCATCTCTGGAGCATGCTGATGGTCAGCAACTCTATATGCCCTAAAATTTTCATTTGTATTTGAAAAAGAAAGCATGTCTTTTTCCTTCCTACCTCCTGCTCCGCTTGTACCTGATTTAGAGTCTATAATAAAAGGATCTTTAAAATAACTAAAATGCCTTTTCATTGTCCATAAAGGCAGCAACACACTGGTAGGATAACAGCCAGGATTCGCAACCATGTTTGCATTTGAAATTTCTTTTCGGTAAACCTCTGTCATTCCGTAAACAGATGATTTTAATATTTGAGGCGCTGAATGATCTAGCTTATAAAACTCATTGAATGTAGAAACATCTGGTAAACGAAAGGATCCGCCCATATCAATGACTTTACATTTATTTCGCAATAGTTTAGGTGCCCAATCCATGGCTACCTGTTCAGGACAAGCTAGAAAAACAACCTGAACATCAGAAGGAATATCTTCCACCTTTTTAGGGTGAGGTTTAAAACAAATATTTTTTTTTTCGGTAGGTAGATCAATAAGGTCCAAATTAGGGTAAATGTCTAAAACTCTTTCCCCTGCATATAGTTCCGAAGTTACGTAAGAAGGATCTACAAAAGGATGAGATAATAATATTTTAAATATTTCTCTGCCCGTAAATCCACCCCCTCCTAAAATAAATGCTTTTTTTAAAGAAATTGCCATTTATATTTGAATAAATTTTAATCGTTTTTTATCAATCTAATTATTATATATAAAAAAATTTGAAAAAAAGAGAAAAAAATAATTCTATTGAAGAACAGATACTTTCTTGATCAATACATCTTCTAAAGGCTTGTCATTATTATTCCTGGGAACATTCCCTATTTTATCTGCAACGCTTCTTCCTTTTAATACTTTTCCAAAAACTGTATGTTTACCATATAGATGCTTATTATGAACTAAATTTATGAAAAACTGACTTCCATTTGTATTGGGACCAGAATTAGCCATGGCAAGGGTATATTTATCCACGGGTATTGATCTTAATTCATTTTTAAATGAATAACCTATACGAGATAATAATTCCTCTACACTAATTTCAGAAAGGGTCTTGGCCTTTCTTTCTATTTGCCCACGTTTTTTCTGAAAATCATTTATTGTTCTTAATTGCAATTCTTTAGTGATAAGATTTTGCATATCATTCTGATAATAATTAAAGTCTTTTATCTTTAATTTATCCAAACCAAGAGCAACCGCACTGATCTCATCCTCAAATTTATATCCAGGCCCACCTGTTCCATTTCCTAAGATATCCCCCCCCTGTATCATAAAATTGGGGATGACCCGATGAAAGATCAAGCCATCATAGTAAAACCTTTTAACCCATTTACCTGTTTTAGGATCTAAGAATTTTTTCTTCCCCTGAGCAAGGCCTAAAAAGTTATCTACAGTTTTAGGAGCACTATCTTTATACAATTCTATGATCATTTCACCCATACTGGTATCTAATAAGATCAAAGGATTATCTTGGTTTAACATTTCTTCTTCTAAAATATTCAAAGCGTCTTGTTTGGATAATTTACCAAACCATTTACAGGAAAAAGTTCCATTTAGAATAAATGAAATGAAGCAACATATGAGCATCCAATTTTGATAGTGAAATGATATTAATATATTCTTTTGACTTTTCATACTCTTTTATCTTCTTTCTGTGGAAGCATAACTTTTTATAAATTCTCTATTCATTCTGGCAATATGTCTAATAGATATTTCTTTGGGGCATTCTATTTCACAAGCTCCTGTATTGGAACATCCTCCGAATTTTTCTGCTTCTGAAACAGCCAGCATATTTTGCACCCTTGTTTTTCTCTCTACCTTTCCTTGTTCAAGTAAAGACAAATGAGATACTTTAGCAGATATGAATAAACTAGCGGAAGCATTTTTGCAGCTGGCAACACATGCTCCACAGCCAATACACTGTGCTGCTGAGAATGATTCATCTGCATTTTCTTTAGAAATTAGAATAGAGTTGGCATCTTGAACACCCCCAGTATTTACAGAGATATAGCCTCCTGCCTGTAATATCCGATCAAAGGCACTTCTATCTACAATAAGATCCTTAATAACAGGAAAACTTTTTGCTCTCCATGGTTCAACAACGATCGTACTACCATCTTTAAAATGTCTCATATGAAGCTGGCATACAGTGGTACCCTTTAAATGACCATGGGCTCTTCCATTGATATAAAAACCACATGAACCGCATATCCCCTCACGACAATCATGTTCAAATGCAATAGGATCCTCTTCATTCTTGGCAGATATTTCTTCATTTAAAACATCCAGCATTTCCAAAAAAGACATATTAGAGTTGATTCCCTTCAGATTATAAATAACAAATCTCCCTTTGCTATCTTTATACTTTTGTCTCCATATTTTTAATGTTAAATTCATTTTTTCTAACTTATTTATAACTTCTTGTTGTAAGCTTTACATTTTCAAATTTTAATTCTTCTTTATGTAATTCATGACTCATATGGATGTCATAAGGTTTATTCTTATATTCCCACGCGGCTACATAACAAAAATTTTCATCATCTCTTTTAGCTTCATGGTCTTCTGTTTGGTATTCTGTTCTGAAGTGCCCTCCACATGATTCATTTCTATGTAAAGCATCTTGGGCCATCAATTCCGCGAGCTCCAGAAAATCGGCGACTCTACCCGCTTTCTCTAAAGACTGATTTAAGTCAGCGTTTTTACCGGGCACTCTTAAATTATTCCAGAATTCTTCCCTAAGGTCACGAATTTGTTCCATGCATTTTTCAAGGCCATCTTTATTGCGAGACATTCCACAATATTCCCACATGATCTTACCCAATTGACGATGAATATCATCCACGGTTCTCTTCCCAGAGGAAGATAATAATTTTTTAATACGATCATGTACTTCTTTTTCTACTTCTTTAAATATTATACTATCTACATCAGGAACTTCATAGTCAACATCCGAAAGATAATTGGCAATACAATAAGGAATTATGAAGTAACCATCTGCAAGGCCTTGCATCAATGCACTTGCTCCTAAGCGATTCGCTCCATGATCAGAAAAATTAGATTCTCCAAGAGCAAAAAGACCAGGTATAGTTGTCATTAAATTATAATCAACCCATAGTCCACCCATAACATAATGAACCGCAGGATAGATACGCATAGGCATTTTATAAGGATCTTCCCCTGTTATTTTTTCATAAATTTCAAAAAGGTTGCCATATTTTTGTTTGATGCTATCCATCCCTGATCTGTTAATGGCATCTTGAAAGTCTAAATACACAGCCATTTTTGTCTCTCCTACTCCATAGCCTTCATCACACATATTTTTAGCAGCCCTGGATGCCACATCCCTGGGAACAAGATTACCAAAAGAAGGATATTTTCTTTCAAGATAATAATCCCTTTCTGATTCAGGGATTTCTGTTGGAGGACGTTCATCGCCTTTTTTCTTGGGTACCCAAACCCTTCCGTCATTTCGAAGACTTTCACTCATTAATGTCAGCTTAGATTGATAGTCCCCTGAAACAGGTATACAGGTAGGATGTATTTGAGTAAAACATGGATTTGCCATGAAAGCGCCTCTTTTATGAGCTCTCCAACTTGCCGTTACATTAGATCCCTTTGCATTTGTAGATAAGAAATACACATTCCCATATCCACCTGTAGCTAAAATAACAGCATTTGCCGAAAATGATTGGACCTTTCCTGTAACAAGATCTCTGGCAACAATGCCTTTCGCATGACCATGTACCAGCACCAGATCGAGCATTTCATACCTTGAATACATTTTTACATTCCCCAAATGGATCTGTCGGCTTAAAGCAGAATAGGACCCCAAAAGCAATTGCTGCCCTGTTTGCCCTTTGGCATAAAAGGTACGAGAAACTTGGGCACCTCCAAAAGAACGATTGTCTAAATAGCCTGCATAATCTCTTGCAAAAGGGACTCCTTGAGCAACACATTGATCAATGATATTAACGCTAACCTCTGCCAAACGATATACATTGGCTTCTCTGGATCGATAATCTCCTCCTTTAACTGTGTCATAGAAAAGACGATAGATACTATCACCATCATTCTGATAGTTTTTTGCGGCATTAATACCACCCTGGGCAGCAATACTATGAGCCCTTCTGGGACTATCTTGAAAGCAAAAACAATGAACATTATAGCCTAATTCTGCAAGAGAGGCAGCAGCAGATGCCCCTGCTAAACCGCTTCCAACCACAATAATATTGTATTTTCTTTTATTGGATGGAGTTACCAATTTCAAAGAAAATCTGTGATTATTCCATTTTTGGCTTAAATCGTTTTCTGGTATTTTTGAATCTAATATCATGATCTTTTAAACAAATTGTTTAATATAAAAATAAACAGGTATCGATGCGAAACCAATGGGTAGTACTACCGCTAAAAAAATACCTAACGCTTTTATAAAAGGAGTATATTTATCATGGTTCAACCCCCATGATTGAAATGCACTCTGAAAACCATGGGATAAATGCAGAGCAAGTATAAATAGAGAAAACAAATAAATAATAGTATAAAGAGGATCATGAAAAGTCGTCTTTACTAACTCATACATGTTCTTCTCGCCATATATACGGCTTTCTACAAAAAAGTCTTTCATATGTATCACTAAAAAAACTAAAATTACTGAACCGGTAAGTCCCATGTTCCTGGAAGCCATACTGCTGTTAGCACTGCCTTTGTTTTTTTCATATTTTATTGGCCTGGCTCTACGGTTCTGTATGGTAATATAAATTGCAGTCGCTATATGTACAATGAACCCCAGTAAAAGAATAATTTCTAGTATTCGGATACCTGGATTCGTACTCATAAAATTAGCATATTCATTGAAAGACTTTCCACCATCATCCTTGAAAAGTAAAAGATTTCCAGAAAGGTGAGCAATCAGGAAGCTTACTAAAAAAATGCCACTAGCAGCTATTATATATTTTTTGCCATTTCCAAACTTGATCAATTTCATATTTTCTTTTTTATTTGAAATCTGAAATACATAGGATATGTCTTTAAATCGAGTTACAATGTCAATGCACTTTTATATTTTCTTTACAATAACCAATGCAGACAAAACTTAAGGTTCGATATAAAAAGAGGTCCGTAAGATATTGGGTCTTTTCTTTAGTTGATGGGCCCCTGCCCCATATCCGATCATTTTACAAATATATACATTTTCATTAAGAGAACTATTTACTTTAAATTTCATCGCCTTTACAATGGCCGCACCTGTAGGGGTAGTGATCTCATTTTCTTCATCGGTATATATCACTGGAATATTTTTAAGTATCTCGAGAGTAGCTGGCGCGGTGGATGGAAATATGCCATGAGAAAAAGAAATTTCCCCCTTGCTCCCCAGGTAGACAGGAGAAGAATAAACAGGAGGAGAGCCTATTTTATCATATAAATATGCTGCAGAAATAATATCCAAAATAGAATCTTCGCTACCCACTTCATGAAAATGAATATCATCTATTTTCTGTTGATGTATTTTTGCCTCTGTTTTGGCGATGATATCGAATATTTCAAGAGCATATTCGCGGATGTTATCATTGAATTTGCTCTCTAATATCAATTGCCGTATCATTTTATAACTGCGCCTATGCTTATCAGGATTGGAATACTCAAATTTTAATTCAGAGGCTCTGATCCCCTTTCTAAGGGTGGTATTCAAATTGATCTTCAGATCGGCAATAGGTCTTCTCGTATTCTTAGCAAACTCTGAAATGTCTTTGTAATATTCTTCTATCAGATCGTTTTTTTCTTCACTGGAATGCATATCAAGTAGAGAGGCTGAAAACATATCTCCTGAGATACCACTATTTAGATTGCAGTATAGAAAATATTTCATATTATAATGATCTGGATAAAATGGAACACCCACTATGTCAAACAGTTTGCTTAATTTTTTTGTAGAAACCAATGACATATCTTACACATTAAGAAGCTATTTTAGTCATTCTATTCCGATGGAACCTTTGATATGGCGTCAAGTTATTTAATGAAGAGTGCGGGCGGATCTTATTATACCAATTCACAAAGTTATCTACGATAGTCTGAATCTCAATAATACTCATTCCATTTTTAATTTTACCTTCAAGGGCTCTCTTCAAGGTTTGATTGAAACGCTCTACTTTACCATTCAGCTCTGGCGTTCCTGGACGGATCAATTTATGCTCAATACCTGCTTCTCTTAAATATTCTTCAAAGCCACTGATCACAGACTTTTTTTTTCTCCTGGGATTCTCTTGGGAAACATATTTAGAAGTAAACTCGACTCCATTATCTGTTTGTATTTTTTGTGGCATCTCAAATTTTTCCACAAATTTTTTGATCCCATTGGTAGCTTCATAGTTACTATGTTCATCAGCTATGTGTACCACCACAGTTCGTGAACAATCATCTATAACTGGATAGGCCTTCACAGAATGCCCGTTGTTATCTACTATCCCAAGGTTCACAGTATCCGTCTGAACCCTCTCTAATGGCTCCTGAAGGGCATAACGCTTTGTATGGCTGTTTTTTCGAGGTATTCTATATTGTTGGGAAATATTCTTGCGCCTGAAGATATATCCTAATGTGGAAGCATGTATCTCAATTCCATGATCCCTTTTTAATAATAGGGTTGTCAATTTAGCACCTGCATTATAGTTATCCTTTCTGACTTGGATAGCCAGATCAATGACGCTCTGGTCTATAGACTTTGAATTACTTTTAGGTTTTCTAGATATGTCTAAAAGTGCCTCCATATTATACTTTGTCTTTCTCAATCTTCTGATCCAGAAATAATATGTTTGTCGGGCATGACCAAATTTGTCAGAGGTTAATTTAACATTGCCCGATTGTAAGGCTCTTATCAGGAATAATGCTCTCTTGCGTATTATATGATTTTTTATTCCTTTCAGATTTTCCTGTATAATTGAAATTTCTTGTTCATTATTTTTCATATTTCAATCCTTGATAATTTATTTCTAAAATAGACTTAGGGATAAACTGCTTTATTCAGTCCAGAAAATTTCAGGTAGTCGTTCGGTTCGGTTCCCTCACCTTCCTCCTACCTGAAATCATGGCCCCTACCCTGGGGATCTAACAAGTAGTGTAAGATATGTCATTGGTTATTGTATTTGCTTAATTTTTTGTAGATAAGGAAATTACTTGATTTTCGAAATAAAAAGAAAAAAGGAAGATTAGTTTTTGAATGATAGAAGCGAAAATCTATCCTATGAGACAAGCTATTTTCATCTTTTCTATAGCAGCTATTATACTGCATTGTCAGAGTTCCCCTTTTAGACCAGTTAAGATTATTCCCAAGTGGCAATCTTCTCAATACATTAGTTTAGGGAGTGGTTTTGACAGAAACTTCAAGAGCACTCGAGGAGGTCCTTCTTCTTGGGATATAACCTTGGGTTATGGTTTTGTATCAGTACCTATGTTGCTTGACTTACGTGTCTCTAGCTCATTCTTATACTCAGCAATTGATCTATATTTTAATCCTTTTTTTTAGCTCAAAATTTTTTACCTGGGGGTTAGGAATAGAAGTATCTATGTTTACTGCTATCCATAGTTTAATCGGTCTACATATAGGAACACATGAAGTTGCTCTCGGAGTTAGGTATGGGCACTATCTCCATAGAAATTTTGTAACTTATGAAGCAAATTATCCAATAGCTAGTAATACCTGGTTACAGTATTGGTTAAAAATAAGTGACTGGCTTCACTTGGGTATCGCAGCAGAATTTCATTATTCTGAATCAGGTTTGTTGGAACCTCAAGGATGGGCATTTGGAGGGGATCCCTTACGTGGCTGTGAAGAAGCATCAGAGATCAAATATTCATGTGAGAGTATTATTAATAGATATCGAAATCCTGAAGATCAATATGGTTTTTTAATAAGAATAGGAGCTCGTTTTGAATTAAATAATTTATTTTCTGTTCTATTTTAGTTAGTTTATACCCAATTCTTTGATTCGACAACGGGGCATTGCATCCCCACATGGTGACGCAGATAAGGCGATGACGTTTTTTCGTTATTCAACATAGTAGCCATTTTCTGCAAGAGCAATCAGCCAACGCCGCAAGGATGCGGCGGGAAAGGAACGCCCTGTGACATGGATGCAAAAAGATATTTGAGTAGATTAAAATCATAGAGGGGGGAGGGGGTAATTACTGAAACCCCATTCTAAATAAAATGGTGTATACATAGTAGTCGTTTTCTTTTTGTAGAAAAAGAAAATGAAATTAGAAAAAGGAAAAAAAGCCATCATTGAATATTGATCAGAAGGTAAAAAAATGATATTATGAATAAGACATTCCGATGGATTCTTTTACATTATCCAGAGTTTTCTTCGCAATTGCTTTTGCCTTTTGGTTGCCTGCATCTAAAATACTTTTCACAATTGAAAAAGATCCTTTTTCTAATTCCATCTTTTTTTCTCTGAAGATTCTGAATTTTGGATTCATACTTTTTAATATATTTTTCTTACAATCCACACAGCCTATTTTAGCGGTACGACAGCTTTCTGCAATTTCTTTTTTTTCATTCTTAGCAAATAGATCATAATAACTAAAAACAGTGCATTTCTCAGGGGTCCCTGGATCGCTTCTTCGTATCCTGGCAGGGTCTGTTTGCATTTTCATCATTTTATGATCAAAAGATTCTTCTGACTCATTTAGATCTAATGTGTTTTGATATGTCTTACTCATTTTCCGCCCATCTGTTCCCAGTATCTTTGGATAGGCCGATAATTTAGCCTGTGGAATTTTGAATGTATTTTGATAATGATGATTGAAACTTCTGGCAATTTCTCTGGTCAACTCCAAATGAGGCAATTGATCTTCCCCGATTGGTATTCGTTCCGCCTGGTATAGTAATATATCCGCCGCCTGTAGCACAGGATAGCCTAAAAATCCATAGGTATCCATATTTTTGCTTATATTCTCTTGCTTGTCCTTATAGGTTGGATTTCTAAGCAGCCAGGAAGTAGGGGTATACATAGAAAGGATCAAATGTAATTCTGAATGTTCGGGTAATGCAGATTGAATAAAAAGAGTAGACTTTTGAGGATCAATTCCCGCAGCAAGCCAGTCGGATACCATGGATGTTATATAATGAGCTACCTTTTCATAATTTCGTCCTAAGCTGGTTAGAGCATGCAGGTCGGCTATCATATAATAGCAGTCATATTCTTCCTGGTATTCTACAAAATTATTTAATACACCAAAATAATGTCCTATATGCAAATATCCGGTTGGTTGCATTCCACTTAAAATAACTTTCTTTTTTAAAGACATTCTTGGAGGAAAGTTTCTAATAAATTCTTTAATTTTTTTTCTAAAGAACGTAGCTTTTCAGGAGGCAATGGCAGCCCCTTAAACGGGCTATTTCCCATTTCTGAAAGTGCATATTGCCTTAGATCGGGAGTTTCAATCTTAATTTTTAAATGATTCGCGGGACTTTTTTGGATTATAATATTTATATCTTTTAGCTCTTTAGACTTATTTTTTATAGAGAGGGTAGGGGGGTTTTTACTTTTTTTCAGATCAACTTTTTTATTAGACTTTATATATTCTTTAGCGGCTTTAACAGAAGAAATATTCTTATCTTTTATATTTTCTAAAAATTGATCGGCTATATTATTTTTAAGAGCCTGGCAAAGTTGTATCAGCATATTTTTGCTATTGATACCAATTTCCTTTGCCTTTATTTGAAAAGTTTCAGGAATTTCTGAAATAGATAAAAGCTCACTGACATAATTTCTGGATTTCCCGATCACCTCAGATAACTGTGCATCTGTATAGGTAAATTGATCCTTTAATTTTTTATAGGCAATAGATTCCTCAAATGCATCCAGATTTTCTCTTTGTAAATTTTCAATTACGGCTAATTTATAGGTATCTCTTTCATTTTTATTCAATATTCTGCATTCTATGTCTTTCCAATTTAAACTTTTTGCAGCCCTATATCTTCTTTCTCCTGCGATGATTATATATTTTCCGTTTACCATGGTTACTACAATTGGCTGTAAAAGACCATTTTCCTCTAAAGAACGGGCTAAATTTTGAATATTGATCTCTTTATTTAATCTGGGCTGGCTACTGGATGGTTCAATATGATTCAAGGGGATTTTACGAATAGACCCTTCAATATTTTTTTCAAAAATACCTATGGCAGCGGTAAGACTTTTATTTTTGGAGGACATTTTCTACTTCCTGGGCAAAGGCTAAATACTCGGCCGATTGTTTTACATTTTGATTATAATCAATCACTGTTTGACGTAAAAGATGGCTTTCTCCTATAGCAACTCCTTCAGAAATAGCAGTGTTGAAAACAGGAAAATAATTTTGAATCACTGGCAATACCTTTTTGGTTAAAACTGTATTACTTCTGAGCTGGGTTACAATAGCCCCTAATATTTGCAGATCAGGATTAATCCTTCTTTTTATACTTTCTACCGTATTCTGTAAACCCTTGATACCGTCTAGTGAGAATTTCTCTGCTTGTAGAGGAACAATAGTATAGTCAGAAGCTACCATTGCATTAATGGTGAGTATAGAAAGGCTGGGAGGACAGTCAATTACCATGAAGTTAAATTTTTCTTTTATCTTGTTAATAGAATCTCTCAATATATAAGGAGCTTCTATATTTAATGAACTGAATTCCACTTCTGCCAGATCAATCTTAGAAGGTAGCAAAAATAAATTTTTATATTTTGTTTTCAGCACAGCATCACTAATTTTTTTCTTTTTATTAGACAAAAAAATGTCTGCTATAGAAGTCTTTATTTCTTTAGGAACTACGAAAATTCCGGTACTATTGCTTTGCGGATCCATGTCAATCAATAAAGTTTTATGTCCCTTTAAGGCAAGAGCATGGGCTAGATTTAAAGAAGTGGTTGTTTTCCCTTCACCACCTTTTTGATTCGCTATAGAAATTTTTATGCAATTTGACACAATTAACCTTCTTTACAATATATAATAATAAATAGTTGTATGCTATAAAAACTTTTTTCAGGATCAATCCAATTTGTCAATGACTATTTACTGAAACAGGGGGCGAAGAAATAATATGGGCATAGAAAATAAAAGAGCAGTGTTAATAGAATTTTCTTCGGGGCATGGAGAATGCCTTTATTCTCAGATATCATTTTTGCATGAAAATGGTTATGCCGTACATTTGGTCTGTGATGAGGTTCTTAATGATAAAATAAAATTTTTTGATAGAGACATACTTTATTATTTTATAAAAATGGACAAAGGTAAATTCTCATATCCAATGATTTTATTTCAGATCAGGAAGTACATCCTTAAAAATAATATTCAGTTAGTCATATTTAACACAGCGTCTGGGGTGGATGTGCGTAATCTATTATTATTATTCCTTTTTAGAAGGAATATACGTTTTATAGGTGTTCTGCACGATACCAGAAAACTTACCAGAAGCTTTAGTCAAAAAATTATCTCCAGAAAGATAAAGAAATATTTCGTATTAGGTGATTATTTGTTGAATCATATATCCCCCAAAAGAAATATTCAGGTAAAAAGTTTTTATCCGATTTTTTTCCCACCCTATCCAGATACTTTATTTGAAGTAAGTTCTAATGTCAAAAAAAGATCTAAAGCTAAAAAATCTATTTTTAGGAATACAAAAATAGTAAAAGACTCTGGTGAATTTTGGATATCCATTCCGGGTCAACTTGAATTCAGCAGAAGAGATTATTTTATGCTTCTGGATCAATTATCCGGCCCTACCTTAAAAGATGTCTTAAAACTGAATATAAAATTTGTTCTATTGGGGAGAGAAAGTTTTTATAAAGAAGAAGGTGATCACATTAAATCAATGATAAAGAATCTGCGTCTTGAAAAACTATTTATTTCTTTTGAAGGAACCATGTTGGATGATATATTTCATCAATATTTAAAGGAATCTGATATGATACTCCCTTTGATACATCCAGGCCATTCTGCCTATAAAACCTACTATCAATATAAAATTTCAGGAAGTTTTAATTTAGCCTTTGCCTATAAGATACCTTTGTTATTTGAAGAGTCTTTCAAAAAATATGCAGAATTTAGTAAGAGTGCTTTTTTCTATGAAAAGAAAGACTTGATCCAGAGGATCTGTAAATTAGCATTTGATCGAAATCTGGTACAGCAAAAAAGAAAAGAAATGAGTAGGAATAAGAAATTTAGTTTTGACTTCCAATGCAAAAGATATATGGAATTAATCCAATAAATACTCATAAGCCTTTGCTAATTCTTTGTCTTCGATCACCCTGGATAACAAAAGACTCTTTAAAAAAGATGAATCATCCGTAAGTACATAGGCAACAACAAGAGATGTATTTTGAATCAATTGTTTTTTTGAAAGAGATAAAATTGCTTTCCATTGAACATTTTGGTTTTTATGACCAAGAATATAACGTAAAAATTCAGGCTTCTGAAATAGAGAGAGTTTTAGCATTTTAGTTAAATTTCCCAGGATTACTTTTTCTTTTTCTGTTCCTGTAAATTCATTCCAAAAAATAGAATGGGCTTCTTTCATGGATAGTTTAATCTGCATACCAAAACAGATCCGTTTTAGAGATTCTCTTTCTTTACAAACTTCCTGATAAGCTTCTATATGATTTTGTTTCATTTTTAAAAGATATTGATTCATTGTTAGGAAAAAGAGAGGGGCACTTTCCTTTTGGATCAAGATCAATATGGCATTCTCCCATTCAGAAGGGTTGTTTAGACCTGATTTTTCATCTAAAGAGAGTATATAATTTATGAAAAGCCATCTCTTCATGGTCGCAGAGCCTGATCTTACCCATAAGTCAAGACGAATAGACGAGAGTATGATACTTTTATTGGTCTGTAGCAAGATTTTCTGTCTGTTTTCCGTTAATTCTTTTAGCATCTCTATATCCATTTTTTTAAGATAATCGATTTGCATTGGGATATTAAACTGATGATGATATCGTACATACCAATAGTATGTTGAGGGAGTTGATCTAAGGGTAAAAAAATTTTTTTGATGAAATTTTTGAAAGGATTCCATAGTTTCTATATCTTGTTTTATGCTAAATTGTAGCCAATAAGAACCCAGATCATATCTATAGAATACTTTCCTGAACCAATTTTTTTCTTTTCTGGTAGTCCGATCTATGCTCTTTAAATACATGAGTGAATAAATACGCAGATGCTTTTTTTTGAACATGGAAGCCAGATCACGATGCGTCCTGTTAGGGAAAATAGAATGCATTAATTTAATACATCTACCCCCTACATGGATTCTGGGCCTGCTCTTTAAAAAAGTTCGTATGGCAAAATAATCTTTAGGAGATTTTCTACTTTCCAGAAAGAGCAATATCTTATCAATGACTTCCTGGTCAAATTCAATCTGGAGCCTGTATTTTAAGAGTGTTATGCCCTTTTCATCTTTTAAACGCTGTATCGTATCAATGGCCCAAATACGATTCTTTATATCCTGTGAATGGATGAAATCTAATATTTTTTCCCATGTACGAAAGCTCATTTTATTCATCTTTTCTGATTCCTGGGCAAATAGAGAGATGTATTCTATCTTTGGGTAAATAAAAATAAGTAGGAAATAGATGAAAAAAATATTTACTAATTTCATTTAGTATAGCCTGAATGATCTCTTGAACAAGGGAAATTTTTCTTTTAATCTCTTTTGAAGAGTACTACCTATATTCTTATCTTGTCAATTAAAAAAATTGAGTGGTGTGTATGGGACTTATTTATTTTGATGTTCTAAGATGTTATGATATAAATATTTTCTTGACGCAAAGCAAGCAAAGTAAGTAAGCGATCATACTTCTTTTAAATAAATAATTTATGATATTAGTCGTAGGATCTATAGCACTGGATGATGTAAAAACCCCTTTTGGAAACAAAAAAAATAATCTGGGGGGGTCTGCAAGTTACTTCTCAACTGCGGCTTCTTATCTGGCGCCCGTGTCTACAATAGCGGTTGTTGGTAAAGATTTTCCTAAAAAGCATCTGGATTATCTGGCAAAAAAGAAAATAGATGTATCAGGCATCCAAATATCGGAACAAAAAACTTTTAGATGGAAAGGACACTATGAATATGATCTGGATGTGGCTCATACAGACAGAACATTTTTAGGCGCATTCGAAAGATTTGACCCTGTCCTAAGCCTAAAGCAAAAAAGAGCTAAAATTCTTTTTTTAGCCAATATTGATCCTGAACTTCAATTAAAAGTACTGCAGCAATCTGAAAAGCCAGATATTATCGGACTAGACTCTATTAACTTTTGGATCAATTCCAATAAACAGAGCATTTTATGGAAAATCATCAAAAAAATTGATATTCTCTTTTTAAATGATGCAGAGATCAGACAATTTGCCAGAGAATCATCTATTATCAATGCAGCTCAAAAAGTACAAAAGAAAGGGCCTAAGATAGTGCTAGTAAAAAAAGGAGAAAATGGAGTCCTGGCAGTTTCAGATAATTTTATTTTCTCTACCAGTTCTTATCCTACTATAAAAGTAAAGGATCCCACAGGCGCAGGAGATAGCTTTGCCGGGGGAGTTTTGTCCTATCTATACTCCAGGATGTTTTTAAAAAAGAACAATTTGAATAAGGATATTAATAAAAACATTAATAAAGAAGATATGCTGAAACAGGCCATTGTCTGGGGTTCTAGTTTGGCCAGTTTTTGTGTTGAAGAATTTTCCACCTATGGTCTGGATAAATTAAATAAAAATAAGATACTTAAAAGATGTGATTCTATCCATAAGATTACGACTTTCACAAGACTGAAATATGCATAAATTTTTATATTGTGAAATGGGGGAAGCCCAACAGACATCACTTATAGGGCACCTGTGGAGAAGATCTTCCACCAAGTATCAATCTGAATGAAGGGGATGACCCTTATGAATACACGATCGTATTAAATTCAGAGCTTTCTGCAGAGGTGATGATCAATATCAGACTGCCTAAAGATATTGACAGGTTACAATAGAATGCCAGTTGAATAAACTCTGTGAAAAATATTTTTTACCTTTTTTTTCTTTGTATTCTATTATTCAATTGCAAAGAAACTATTTATGAATACAGGAATTTAAAAATATTAGGGGGTACCATTGCCCATGTCCATTTGCCTACTAAGGGATATGGTTCTTCTGGCCACATTAAACTATACAATCACCTCAAAAAATTAGGAATCAACAGTGTGCAATTGAATCCATTCGCATATCAAAAGAATATCGCAACGATCAAATTGAAATGGAATGATCCTACTATGACGGAAGAACATATATTGAAAGAAATTGATCTGGCCCATAGAACAGGAATGAGTGTGATGCTAAAGCCACATATATGGCTAGGTGGCTGGAAATCTAAAGAATGGCGCAGTCAGATAGACTATGAAGACTCTTCAAAACTTTCTTTATGGTTCAAAGAATATAGCAGATTTATAAAAAAACAATTAAATATTGCAATTTCTGGAAATGTAGAATATTTTGTAATTGGGACGGAATTAGTAAAACTTACTAAATATAAAAAAGAATGGGAAAATATTATTTCGATGGTCAGGGAATCCAACTATAAAGGAAAGATCACTTATGCATGCGAGGCCTGGAATGCTAAGAATATTTTATTTTGGGATAAACTAGACTTTATAGGTCTGGATTTTTACTATGGTTTTAGAGGAGATGAAAAAGATCATGAATCCCTAAAGTCATTCTATAAACAGAAATTAATAGCACATATGGAGCATGCTAAGAAATTTCAAAAGCCAATTATATTTACAGAAATTGGATTCCCTTCTCATGAATTTGCGATACGAAAACCTTATAGCTGGCCATCCGCAAAGTATAACATAGATGATCAAAAACAGACCCTGGGATACAAAATGATCAGAAATGCAATGGAAGAGACTTTCTTCCCCCATGGAATATATTTCTGGAAATACGTTACCTCTTTAGATAGCTATGAATATAAAAGCTATCCAAGAGGATTTCAATTACAGGGAAAGCCTGCTGAAAAAGAAATAAAAATATTTTCCCAAAAAATAAAATAATGATCCTTTCTTAAAATGAGAAAAGAATTCCTATCCTTTGCTACACCACTCATCGAAGAAGATGAGATACAGGAAGTGCTTAAAACTCTTAAAAGCGGATGGCTTACAACAGGTCCAAAGGTTTCTGAATTCCAGAATAGATTTGCAGAGTATAAACAGGTCTCTGATGCAGTGGCACTTGGATCTTGTACAGCCGCCATTCATCTATCTCTATTGGCCGCTGGAATAGGTAGATCAAGCGAAGTTATTACTACCCCCCTTACATTTTGTGCCACGATCAATGCGATCATTCATTCGGGAGCGACCCCTATATTGGCGGATATTGATCCAAGAACAATGAACATAGATCCAAATAAGATCGAAGCCAAGATCACTCCTAAAACGAAGGCCATCTTGCCGGTACATTTTGCGGGCAGGCCATGTGATATGCAAGCGTTGCAGAGTATATGCAAGAAACACGATTTGGTTATGATTGAAGACTGTGCCCATGCAATAGAGTCAGAATATCGCTCCAGAAAAATAGGAACATTAGGAGACTTTGGATGCTTTAGTTTTTATGTTACCAAGAATCTGGTGACTGGAGAGGGGGGTATGGTGATCGCAAAAAGTAAAGAAGCATTAGAAAAAATTAAGGTACTTAGTCTGCATGGCATGAGTAAGGCTGCCTGGTACAGATTCGGAGAATCTAAATTCCAACATTATGATATCACACAAATTGGATTTAAATACAACATGACAGATATACAAGCATCAATTGGCATTCACCAGCTTAAAAAGATAGAGAAATACTGGATCAAAAGAAAACAGATATGGGATAAGTATAATAAAGAGCTTCAAGAACTCCCTATTCGTCTGCCTTATGCAATAGAGTCCGATAATAGACATTCCTATCATTTATACAATATATTAGTGGATGAAAAAAAATGTGGATTATCCAGAGATGACTTGATCCATAAAATGATCTCCCAAAATATAGGGGTAGGGGTACATTATACCAGTATACCAGAATACAGTTATTATCAGAATTTATTTGACTGGGATCCAAAAAATTATCCGAATGCTTATAAAATTAGCCGCCAAACGGTCAGTTTACCCTTATCAGCCAAAATCACAGAACAAGACGCAGAGGATGTAATTAGCGCATTAAAAAATATACTCCAGAAATGAAAAAAATCTTAATAGAAGGGTATATATATCTGTATGATCGCCAAAATCTACACTGCCAGTTGTACAAGTTCAGGTGGTTTTTTAGTTCAGGTTGAAGTAAGTATACTTCCCGGCCAGATGGGGATACAAATTGTTGGGCTGGGTGATAATGCAGTCAAAGAATCGAAAGAAAGGATCAGGTCTTCTATTTTAAATAGTGGGTTTGATTTCCCTGTTCAAAATATCATTGTTAATTTAGCCCCTAATGATCAGCCCAAAATAGGCTCCATCGCAGAACTGGCAATTTCGGTAGGGATATTGATTGCCAGTGGCCAATGCCCTGGTGAAATATTTGCAAATCACATGCTACTGGGCAGCCTCTCTTTAGACGGTAATTTGCAAGCAAGCAATGGAATATTCATGTCTGCTATACTGGGCATAACCGAACCTCAGATACATAATATCATTGTACCTTATGAAATAAAAGATGAGATCGCTTCCATACCCAATGTACGCATCTATTCTTTGCAAAATCTTTCACAGATCAAAGACTATGCTCAAGGCAAAATTAAACAGATACAGAATAAGGAATATATTTCTTCTTTTAATAAAGCTTCGGTGGATATGGTTTCTGTATTCGGACAGAATCAGGCTAAAAGAGGGCTGGCATTTGCTGCCATTGGAGGGCATCATTCAATTCTTTTTGGTTCTCCTGGGACTGGAAAGACAATGTTGGTAAATGCGTTTGAGGGCATACTACCTAAAATGTCATTAGAAGAAAGCCTGGAAGTAACTAAAATATATTCCATTAAAAAAAAAGTACAAAATGAATTGATTTCAAAAAGACCTTTTAGAATACCGCATCATACTACTTCAGAGATAGCAATGGTGGGAGGTGGGTCTTATTTATTGCCAGGAGAAATATCCCTTGCCCATAAAGGCATTCTTTTTTTAGATGAATTATTTGAATTTAAAAATACTACCCTGCAAGCCTTAAGAGAGCCATTAGAAGAAAAAAATATTACGATCAGCAGAGCAAAAGGCACGGTGTATTTTCCAGCCGATTTTATTTTTATGGGAGCGAGCAATCCATGCAAATGCGGATATTTATTTTCCAATCAACATATTTGCATTTGCAAGAAATCCATGGTCAATAATCTTTTTCAGAAAATTTCAGGCCCTTTCGAGGATAGAATATCTATAGAAATTGAAATGGAAGAACTTTCCAGTATAGTTGAACTAAAAAATAATTCTGAGAAGCCATCCTATTTTTGGAGATCAAAGGTAGAAGAAGCCCGCAAGAGAATGTTAAAACGCAATAATGGAATCGCTAATGCAGATATGCAGCCAACAGAAGTATATAAGTATGTTGATAATATTCCAAATATAAAAAACCTTCTGGCTGATTATATGAAACATTTTGAGTTAAGCCATAGAAGCCTGTTGAATACCTTAAAAACAGCCATGAGTATTCAGGATTTTAGTGAAAGCGATCAATTGAAAATAGAGCATATTGAAGAAGCATTTTATTTTAAGCTTTTTAGAAAATTACGCTCTCAGTATCAAAAGATCGCTTAAATTATTATTTTAATAAGAAATGAGTCAATTCCGCAGCAATTTTCTCAATAGCGAAATCCACATAGTCATCATCTCTAATTCTTTTTTGATATTCGAGTAGTTTTTCTTCTTTAGAGCTGTAATTCCTTTTCCCTAACTCAGTGACTTTAGGAATATACCTACGCCCTTTATTCGCGAGTCTTCGTGCCATTTGTTACTTCCTTGTAACTTAGTTTAAGGCCTTCCTTGGCCTTTTACAAAATTATCGGTAGTGAAATTTAAAAACTTGATGAAACTAAGGGAAAAAGATATTTTCCTGGAAATCCATTAATTGTAGATATTCGTCGAAAAGAATTAATCCGATGCAGGCAGAGTTGATTTTTTTTATGTCTGTATACCATTTATTGATAGATTGCCTATAACGAAGCCATTGCATATAAGAAAAGGCCAGGTAGCCCGCCTTATAATGGATTTTTTTCATTTTTTTAACCTCAAATAAAAAATAAAGATCATTTTTTTTGCACAAGAAGTCAATCTCTGTACCATAGAATCGGATATTACGGGCCAATATAGAAATTTTTTTACTTTGTAATATGGCGCTTGCCTTTTCTTCTGCTTTTTTACCATCTTTTTGTTTATTAGAATAATATTTTGAAAAGTTATTTCTTTTCATGTCTATTAATTGGTAATCCTTCAAGATAGTATACAATACCCAAATGCAAGTATTTTGTAAACCATTAAAATATTAAAATTTTTTACCATTTTACTTCTTTGCTAGTTTAGTATTTCCTTTTACCCAAGGGCACTGCGCTGGCAGTTACACTGCTAGCTTAGCATTTCTTTTCACCCAAGGGCACTGCGCTGGCAGTTACACTGCTAGCTTAGCATTTCTTTTCACCCAAGGGCACTGCGCTGGCAGTTGCACTGCTAGCTTAGCATTTCTTTTCACCCAAGGGCACTGCGCTGGCAGTTACACTGCTAGCTTAGCATTTCTTTTCACCCAAGGGCACTGCGCTGGCAGTTACACTGCTAGCTTAGCATTTCTTTTCATTTCTTAATGCTGCTTCCTAGCTAATGCTGCTTCCTAGCTAATGCTAAGTATTTTTATGCTTTACGCCATATCAAAGATTCCATCCCGAAATCAAACTTTCTCAAATCACCCGGAATTAGACTATTCAATGCTTTTGCCCTGAACTATATGACCTGAAGTGCTTCCTGTAACATTTACGGGCAAAGCATCTATTGCGCCAAAGTCTTTCGGGGGCTCCGTAAAAGTAAAACTGCCTTTAGCAATTGGTTTTATTTATTGACAATTTTTTGATAAAACTAAAAATGATGAAAAAGCGAATAGGCTCAATAATTACAGTAGGAATTTCATGACTTCAAACGGACATCGCAAGGCACAAATGCGTACAATATTCTGGCTAATACTAGTTGGCATTATGATACTAAACGCCTGTCAATTTAGACGAAGTATGACTGGGCTTTTTTTTGGCGTCAAAACAGGGCCGGTTAAGCTGCCGCTAAAGGATAATTACGAACCGAGGAAGGCTGATGCTAAGACAACTCAAATCGTCTTAGCTGCTCAAAAGTTCATAAATTCGCTTAACGCGAGTCAAAAAAAAGCTATATTATACTCATTCTCTGACAACGCTCAGCGGGCGAATTGGTCAAACTTCCCGGAAGGTATGATTCCGCGAGGGGGATTAAAACTAGCCGAGCTGTCTAAACAACAGAGATATCTTTTAGAGCAATTGTTATCTGTGATTTTTAGCGAAAAGGGTGTTCAGAATATTAAATACCAGCTTGCAGCTGAGGATAGTATTGGAAATAGCACATTGCTCAAGTATGGAAGCAAGTACTTCTATGTGGCTTTTTTGGGCGAACCTTCTAAGTCAATGCCCTGGATGTTTCAATTTGGAGGCCACCATCTAGGCATCAACACCACATTCTACGGTCAAGATGTAACTTTCTCGCCAATGCATACAGGCGCCCAGCCGGTGAATATTGTATACCAGGGAAAAAAAATTTCAATTACCGAAAAAGAAACAAGAACAGCTCAATCGCTCCTAGAGAGCTTAACTGATGAACAAAAAGAAGTTGCGATTCGAGGCGAAGAGGCTATCGATATGGTACTAGGGCCGGGCGAATTCGGAACGACTCTGCCCCCAGAGGGAATAAAAGGGAGCAATTTATCAAAGTATCAAAAACAATTGTTGATCAAAGTAATTAGAGCGCGCTTAGATTTTATCAATGAAAATGATAACGCAGCACTTATGGTTCAAATCCAGGCTGAATTAGACGACACATATTTTGCCTGGTGGGGGCCTCAGAAGAAATTAGGTTTTGCATACTTTCGCATCACAGGACCATCAGTGGTTATGGAATACGCACCGCAAGATGACGAGAACGATGCTGGCCAGATAGATCATGTGCACAGCATCTATCTCAATCCGCAGAATGACTATGGCTCTATTTGGATAAGGAGAAGTAAATGAATTTTAGGCTGGTTTTTACTCTTTTATTTCTTTTCTTTATCCCATTGAAACTAAATGTTCTGGCCCATCCGCATAGTCATGTGGTGCAACATGCTTTTCTATCGATTAACCAAGGTGCCTTAAAGCTTAAATATCGAATATTTGTTCCCAAAGATGCAGAGGCCGAAATCTATGCTTTAATTGACACTGATAGAAATCAAAAAATTACGAATGAAGAAGCCATTTCGTTCGGAAATAATATCATCTCAAAGTCACTTTTATTAATCGATGGGAATCAAATTCTTGTAAAAAAACCAGAAGTACAGGTACCTGATTTTGAACTGCTTGCAACTGGGATGAGAGTCCTAACAATCCAGGCGGTAGTTTCTATCCATCTTGCAAATCTTTCTAATCAAAAGATCCAATTCGAAGTTACTTTCGATGATCTTTCGCACCGCTGGATACTTCAGCCATTTCTTCAAAAAAGTATACTCAATGCGTATGCTACTAATATCGAAAGATCTAAAAATGGGAATCGCATCGAGCTTAGCTTTACAGCTAAAAGGTGAATTCAGTGCTGCAAAACATCCGTGTTTTGTACATAAAAAAAGAAAGAAAACTATATTAGAACGTCATTCCATTATTTCACCCTGTTTCTGCAAAACTTCCATGTTTTGCACTAAGAACGTAGAGGGTATGATCAATTTATTTTAAATGATGAATGATTCTCTCCATTTTAGTAGAGCGAGAGCCTTTCACTAGAATAGAATCTCCATAACGCATTTTAGAGTTTAAAAATTCCGCACCTTCTAAAATGTCTTTTTTTTCTACGCCTCCTACAAATAATGTGTCATTACCCTTATGCTTTATCCAGCTTTTCTTGAAGACATCATATATATCCGGATCAGGACTAAAAAAAGCCAATGTATTAAAATATTTGGAGGCAACTTCCGCCAATTCTATATGAGCTCTCTTTGTATGATGTCCTAATTCCGCCATATAGCCAAATGCTCCAAACAATCTGGCAGAGGATATATGCCTGGTCAATGTCTTAATAGAGGCCTCAAAAGATGCAGGATTTGCATTGTATGAGTCATCCCATATAGAATACTTATCATAATCCAATAAAGTAAGTCTTCCAGAAATATTCTTGAATTCTTTTAGTTTACTCAAAGAATATTCAATATTTTCAGATGGGATTTTATTCCGGGATTGTAAAAATTCAATAAATAGAAAGATCAATTGAAAATTCCTAAAATAATGATCGCCTGGGATAGGTAAAAAGTAGGTCTTATCCTTAAAAATAAAATAAGTCCCTTGTATGTCTCTTTTTTTCAGAATGATATTGGATTTTTCGGGGTCCAACCAATGAATCTCAAATTCTGAAGCAGATGATCTTTCTTTTATTATTTCAGAATGGGTAATATCAAAATGTAAATAGAGATGGCCTTTTTTCTTGAGTCCTTTTATGATATCATATTTTTCTTCTGCAATCTCTTTCAGACTCTTTAAGTAACCAATATGCCCTTCTTGTATGGTAGTGATCATTGCATGATCTGGAAGAGCTAATTGACTTAATAGACCTATCTCTCCTCTGTGATTCATACCCATCTCTACCACTCCAAAAATAGAATCACTACGAAGCTTTAATAGAGTAAATGGAAGCCCATATTGATTATTAAAACTAGATTCACTTTTAATGATCTTTTCTTTTTGATCTCCCTGCAGCTTAAAAAGATTTCTTAGCATAAAGTAAGTCAATTCTTTGGTGGAAGTCTTTCCATTTGTCCCTGTTATACCTATTATAGGAGTGTTTAATTTTTTTCTCCACCATAGAGCAATTTCTTGTAAAAATAGATTTGTGTCTTTTACATGCAGTCCAGATGGTCTCATGTCTGTACAAGAGGGATCATAAATGAATCGTTTTACGCCTTTTTGAATGCATTCTGAAATAAAATCATGTCCGTCGTGATCCTTTCCTTTTAAAGATATAAACCATACATCTGAGTGGATATTTCTGGAGTCATGAGACAGTGCTCGAATATGATCTTTAGAAGAAATTTGAAATAATGAAACATTCTTATTTAGAATGTCTCTTATGGGTATATCAACTTCCCACATATTTTTGCACTATATCATGATCTTTGAACGATATTTTCTGATCCCCGATGATCTGATAATTTTCATGTCCCTTGCCTGCGATCAATAAAATATCCCCAATGGACATTTCTTTTATACTTTTTGAAATAGCCTCTTGGCGATCCAGAATGATCTCATAATTTTGCCTTTTCATCCCTTTCTGAATATCCAATGCAATGGAAGCGGGATTTTCATTACGAGGATTATCATTTGAAATGATGCAATGATCAGAATATTCAGAAGCAATAGCACCCATGATCCCTCTTTTATCTTGATCCCTTTCCCCCCCGCAGCCAAACACAAGAATGAGTCTTTTTTTCTTTAATTCCCGTAAACTGGTCAAGGCATTTTTCAATGCATCTGGCGTATGTGCATAATCTATAATGATTGGCTTTTCTTTAGATCCAACCTGTTCCATTCTACCTTCAATTGGTTTTACCTTAGAAATAGAATGGACTATCTTTTCGGGAAAAAAGCCTAATAAGTAAGCAGCAGCAAAAGAAAAGGCTAAATTGAACAAGTTAAAAAGTCCCAGTAAATTTGATCTGATCTTATACTCTTTTCCTTCAAAATGCAATGTACAATGATAACCATTCCATTGCTTCGATATATCTGATATCTGAATATCCTCATTTCTTTTTGTTCCTACCGAAAGTATATTACTGGTTTTTGATTCCTGTCGCACAAATTTATATAGCCTTTTACCATAGGGATCATCTGTAAATATTATAAATCCAATTGGTTTTTTATTACTCTTCTGCTTTTCAAGTTGGATCATATTTTTAAACATTATTTTTTTTGACTCAAAATAGGATTCCATATTTCCATGATAATCCAAATGATCACGGCTTAGGTTAGTAAAAATTCCAACATCAAAATGAATTCCCAATGTTCTTCCCTGGGATAGACCATGAGAACTTACTTCTATACAAGAATGATATATATTTTTAGATATTGCCCTATTAAGATTTTGATTGAGAGTGATAATATCCGGGGTAGTCATTTTTGAAGGTATTTTCTCATTTAACATGATAGTCCCTAAGGTGCCGCTATACATTGCTTTTTGTCCCAGATCATTTAAAATTTGATAAATAAATAAAGCGGTGCTTGACTTGCCATTTGTGCCTGTTACTCCAACGAGTTTCATCTTTTCAGAAGGATCATCATAAAGAAATGAAATTGTACTAGCGCAGCTTTTTTGAAAATGATCTGAAAAAAGAAAGATACTTTTAGAGACACTTTTGTTCTTAAGTATAGAGGTAACTCTTTGTTTGTATTTAAGGTCAGTAAAAATAGCCGAAGCCTTTTTATCCAATACAGATTCTAAGAAGTCAATCCCCTTATGATGTATACCGTCGTTGGCAATGAATGCCCCGCCTTCCATGACTTGCAGACTATTAAAAGTAATATGGTTAAAATGTATGGTCTCTTCTTTATGATCTGTTTTCCAGCCTAGTCGTTCCCAATCTCTTTTTGAAAGTTGCATATTTAGGTCAGAAGATCATTTGGGAAAAATTTGGGAATTATATCGGTATTTCTTAATGACAAACTACCTTGTCCCAACCTCTCAATATAAAGAGTAGGGATGAAATAGAATTTAATCTCTATGTCATCGTTACTTTGTCAACTCTGTTTTCAATTCTCAAAGAATTTGAAATATATGGATTGCTTACTAAATTATGATCAGCCAAGCAGATACATGGATATTTTTCATTTTTGAAGACTATGGGATGCCTTAAATGTCTAAATCTTAAATTCCTTTTAAACTGTAATAAAGAAATTAGAGATAGGCCAATAGATTCTTAAAATTATCCTAGTTTCAACCCCCTTTTCCCATTCTCTAATTTTAAGACGCCTCTGGGACATACAGACATGCATATTCCACATCCTACGCAAGAAGCTCTTATAATATCTTTGCCCTGCATTGCATAAGAACGAACATCAATCCCCATTTCACAGTAAGTAGAGCAATTGCCACATGACATGCACTGGTCACCATTCGTAGTAATTCTGAACCTGGAAAAGAATATCTGTAAAATACCTAAAATAGCCGCTTGAGGACATCCAAAGCGACACCAAACTCTGGTTCCAGCCAAAGGATAAAATCCAGTCCCGATCACTCCCGCAAAACCAGCACTAATAAAAAAAGCATACCATTTTTGCATCCTAAATGCCATCTCCGAAAATTCATCACGTATTCCCCTGACATGATTAGAAATAACGATCACAGTAACCACGATCGCAATGACTAGAACAGTGTATACCGTAGCTTTTTCAATTTTCCATGAAAGACTAGACTTGCTGGAAAGATGACGCCATGGATCTCCCATCGTATTAGCGAGAGCTCCGCATCCGCATACCCAGGAACAATACCACCTCTTTCCATAGAAGTAAGTCAATATGGGGACCCCTACGAATGCCATTAGGATCGCCCAAAGAGCCATTGCTCTGGGTAAACCATTTAAAGTAGAAGGATATAGATATTCAATTTTAAGAGGCCAGAAATAATTAAAATAAAAAGACTTTTGATTCATGGCCTCTAAAAAACCGGGGATCAAGAAGGCAATAACAGTTTGGAAGAAAATTACAGAAAGAGTTCTTGTTTTTTGATATTGATCATTTTTCCATCTTTTAAGGAATCGAATTCCCATGGAAAAAACCAATACTGTGTATAAAAATCCATATAAGAACCATTTATCTGCCTTTTTAGAACGGATCAAATAAGAAACAGGATTTAAAGCAGAAGCAACCTGGCTAGTGATCTTGGCGGCAGAAAAACCATTTCGTAGATCATCTACATAAGGCTTGAATTCTTCGGCCAATTTTGGATCATAGGTTTTACGATACCATCTGGATCCATCTTTAAGTATGATCTTCTTTTGGTCTTGAAGATATTTCTTTTGGATTTGGTCTGCCTTTTCTATCTTCTGATTGATAGATTCTAATTTATAATTGAATAAAGCACGGTCAATGTCTCTGTCCCAATAGAGCAGAACATAAAAACCAATCAGGAATATAGCAAGCAGCCATGCAACGATTCCCCTATTTTTAAGTGGGCTTACGATACCTTTCGCTTTTGAATCCATTCTGATGTCCTCTCTTCCAAATGTTTGAAGAATTCGGGATCAAAGTCTGCTCTAGGCAACTCTGACAAAACATAGTCTAAAGATCTTTTTTCCCTGATCCATTCTTCACAAACTCTATGCCTAAAACGAATACCTAGTGTATTAAAACCTATGACCCGATCAGGCAGATAAACAATTCGAATACTTTTCCTTGTATTAGGGAATCTATAATATAATTCTTTTTCACCTGGTATATTATGATTTACCTGCCCATAGGTATGATAATCTATAGTGAAAAATTTAGCCGAGTTATACCATATCCCTCTTTCATATTGAATATCCTCCCCCATTATATTTTCAGCCACTATTTTCCCCTGCATCTTACCCGTATACCAAAGAAGTTCTACCGTGGATTTTTGATCTGCTTTTTCAGGAACTATCTCTGCGCAATCACCGCAGGCATACACATCTTTTATATTTGTTTCCATTTTCTGGTTCACTAGTATACCCCTGCGAGTCTCTAGCTTTGTTCCTTTAAATTGATCTACATTGGGAGAAACACCTGCAGTCAAAACCACCATATTGCATTTTATGGTTTCTTCTTTATTTGTAGTAATGGAATCTACATTTCCATCTTTATTCGAAGAGATACTCATTAATTCTGTATTCATTCTAAGATCAATTTTATGATCCAGTATTTCTTCCTGTATCATTTCTCCTTCAGAGGGGGATAATGCAATTTCCCAGTAGGTTTTTTCTCTTATCATAAAAGTAGTCTGTATATTCCTATGATGCATCATTTCGGCGACTTCAATGCCAATAAGTCCACCACCCACGATCACCGTTCTGAAATCTTTATCTGCTTTATGGGTAATGTTTTCTATTTTTTCCAAGTCTTGCAGATTGGTAAAAGTGATCACCTGAGGGAGGTCTTGGCCTGGCCATCCGAATTTATTTCCTTTCGCGCCTATAGCCAAGACAAGCTTTTGATATGAAATAGGATCATTATTTTCCAGGTGGATCGTCTTTTCATTAAAGTTGATCTCTTTGACCCAGTCATGGACTAATTTTATATTCTGCTTCTTCCAGAATTTATTTTCATATGGCTGTGTATGTTTCTTTTTTAGATCTCTCATGTAGATATACATCAGAGCAGGCCGGCTATAATGATACTTTGTTTCTCCTGAGATGATGGTGATTTCAGCTTTAGGAATTTTTTTACGAATTTCTGTTGCTACGGTAACTCCCGCAACTCCGTTCCCAATAATAACAACATTCATAGAATAGAAAGTTTAGGAGAATGTGGATCATAATTCTGTGAAGTCAAGTATTTTTTCTTACTGTCTTTACAATAACCAATGCCGTTAGGCTGTACTTTGTACACATATCTTACACTACTTGTCAGATCCCCATGGTAGGGGACCATGATTTCAGGTAGGAGGAAGGTGAGGGAACCGAACCGAACGACTACCTGAAATTTTCTGGACTGAATAAAGCAGTTTATCCCTAATGCAGGTGCTAAATTGACAACCCTATTATTAAAAAGGGATCATGGAATTGAGATACATGCTTCCATATTGGGATATATCTTCAGGCGCAAGAATATTTCCCAACAATATAGAATACCTCGAAAAAACAGCCATACAAAGCGCTATGCCCTTTAGTAGCCATTAGAGAGGGTTCAGACGGATACTGTGAACCTTGGGATAGTAGATCACAACGGGCATTCTGTGAAGGCCTATCCAGTTATAGATGATTGTTCACGATATTGATGATTGTCTAACTCAGGCGCTTGACCGCTAGTTCTTTCAACGAGAGGAAGCATCTCTCCGGGTGTAGAGCAGGCGACGGATGCCCTTGTTCTGGCAAAAAGAACGAAGTTGATTTTATCTCCCGGGCTAGCGATTCCAACTAAGCCTTGGATGGATACCATAGCATTGGGTGGTGGGTTATCCATACCATTGTCATCCATGCTAAAAGCAGTCTTTTGATCCCCCTCTTTTTGTGTTATCTTTATGCCTGTGGTGAAGAATAACTTTTGCTTTACATAATGATCATGTTTATAAAACCTCCTTAAAAAATACTAATACTCTGTAAAAAAATATAGAGTATAGCAACAAGTTAGAATGTCATTCTAATTAATAAATGGAGGTTAATAAAAAAATGAGTTATCAACTAAAAAAGATCAAATTAGAAAAATTAAATATACCAGCCGAGACTTTGCGTAAATCGTCTTTTCCTGCGAACGATCAAAAGCTAAAAGAGTCGATTAAAAATTACGGGGTTATTGTTCCTCTTATTGTTACGGCGCTTGGCAAAGGTGAATATTCTGTTTCACCCAACAACTAGACGCTGTCGGGTACAGGTGGATGGTACGAGGCGTACAAAGGTTTTAAAGAATATGGGCAAGGCTGGTAGTTTTACTGTCCCCGCTCTGGTTACAAAGGGAACAGATAAAGACTCTGTATTTTTGCAGATGAATATAAACCACCTGTGCCAACGGCGTTTAGTCGTTGGTGAAATAGAGAAAGATTAAACTCGTTCGCTGAGACTGAAGCCTTACGGCAGCTTGTTTTAGATCAGGGCATGGCTCTTGGGGAAGCAGGTAAAAAATTATTGAAATCTGCTTCTTGGGCAGGCAAGGTAATGAAGGTTTTTAGTTTACCCAAGAATATGTTATCTGATTTTCAGAGTGGCAGAATAATTTTATCTCAAGCGATAGTTTTATGTAAATATATAGATAAGTCAGAAATTTTAAGTGAAAGAGTTTCGGAGGATTATTAAAAGCCTAAAAATTAACTGATCAATGTGAAACGGGCAGAAGGGGAAAAATTATTAGGGCGAAAAGTCGAAGATTTTTCCCAAAATGAAAAGCAGTATCTAAACAAGAGTTTCGGTGAGACTGAAAACCGGGATCGGTTTATTGACCCCTTTTTTAAGGCTTTAGGCTGGGATTTTAACCAAACCCATATTTCCAGGCATCTCTGGGATGTTCACAGAGAATACGCCCAAAAAGACCGCTCCCGGAAGACGGCCAAGAAGCCCGATTATGCTTTTCGCTACAAAGGCAAGACTAAATTTTTCGTGGAGGCAAAAGCCCCTCATGTCTCCCTTGCCGATAAAGAGCCTGTTTTTCAGGCGAAACGATACGCATTTTCTACCAATGGTAAGGCTCCGATCGTAGTTCTTACAGACTTTGAAGAGTTTCGGGTATTCAATGCCTTAGAAAGACCTGTTTTCATGAGCAACTCAAAATTTTATTCAACCATTAGCTTTAAGTGACTATTTTTATCGAATGTTATGAAAAACCTTACTGAGGAACAAAAAAACTATATTATTCAAAAAATTCAGGAAGATAAACAATTACCTGAAGATTTTAAATACCTTCTTTTCCCAACAAAGCAAAAAGAATATGAGCTTGTATATGCTGGAAAAATGCGCAAAGAAGATCTACTTGCTAACGAAGATGGAATCTTTCCAGTACCTATACAAATTGATAAAATTTTTAATGGCAAAGAGTATGAAAACTCTACTAATAACTGGAAAAATATGATCGTCTTTGGCGATAACTTACAGTTTCTAAAAACAATATATAAAAACGAAGACTCTTTGATCAAAGATAAGGTCAAAGGAAAAGTAAAGCTGATCTATATTGATCCCCCATTTGGTACAGGAGATGAATATGACGGCAACAAAGGGCAGTCTGCTTATAGCGCAAAAAGAAAAGGTGCTGATTTTGTAGAGTTCTTGAGAAGACGTTTATTTTTATTAAGAGAAATTTTATCTGACAAGGGTACAATTTTTGTACGCATAGATTATCACTTTGGTCATTACGTTAAGTTGTTACTTGATGAGGTTTTTGGTAAAATGAATTTTTTGAATGAAATAATCATTAAGAGAGGTTATGTTACAAAATCAAAGTCCAATAGATTTCTAACTGGTACAGATTCATTATTTTTTTATTCGAAAACCAGTAATCATGTATTCAATGGTTTTGAAATTCAAAGGCCAGATAAAGAAAGAAAGTGGAGATCTCTTGAAATGCCAGGTGAACGAAAGAGTTATGAAAAACAAGTTAGATACTTTGAAGAGAGGCCTATCTTACCACCAAAAGGTCAGCACTGGGGACTTTCACAAGAAATGATAGATAAACTTTATAATAAAGGCGAGATAAGGCTAAATAATCGTGTTTATATTGATTTACAAGGGAAACAACAAAAGGGAATCTTAGAGTTTTTGATTGGAAAGTACAAAAAAGTTGATTCTAATTGGACGGATATACAAAGTTATAGCATACCTGCTAGCTCTGGTTATCCCACAGAAAATTCTGAACAATTGCTCGAAAGAGTTATAGAATCATCGAGTGATGAAGAAGATATTGTTTTAGATGTTTTTGCTGGTAGTGGAACTACTATGGCTGCTGCCGAAAAACTAAACCGTCGTTGGATCGTATGTGATATTGGAAAGTTTTCCTATTTTACCATGCAAAAAAGAATATTGCAAATTCAAAATAGTAAAGATTTAGAAAATCCAAAGAAAAAGTATAACAAAAAAGCAAAAAGTTTTATAACTTGCCAACTTGGGCTCTATGATTTAGAAAAAACTTTTGATCTTGAATGGGAGAGATATAAACATTTCATAGCCGGTCTTTTTGAAATAGAAATCAAAAACACTAAAATTGCCGGTTTTAAATTTGATGGTAAGAAGAATGAACATCCTGTTAAGATATTTGATTATCGTAGCTTTAAAGATTCTTCAGTAGATGAAAATTACGTAGAGGAACTTCATAAGATCATTGGCAAGAATAAATTGGATAGGATATATATTGTCGCCCCAGCAAACTATACAGGATTTTTAACTGATTACCACGAAATTGAATATACAAGATATTATTTCCTCAAAGTTCCATACCAGGTCATTAAAGAGCTTCATAAAATTCCTTTTCAAAAATTAAGGCAACCTCAAAGCAAGAGAAATGTAAATGATATTGATGAAACCATTGGATTTCATTTCATAAGACCCCCAAAGGTAAAATCGCGAATAAAAAAAGAAAAGGATAAAATAAAAATAATCATCGAGGATTTCAGAAGTCAATACTATAAAGGCGAAGATGGTAAGATATTAGAAAACTTTGAAACGTTATCTGCAATTTTCATTGATAAATCTTATAATAAGACTTTTGAAATGGATGAAGTCTGCTTTGCTGATGACCTCCTCTCTGAAGAAAAAAACAAGATTCTTAATATTGATAAAGCGGGACTTGGTTCTCAAATAATGCTAATTTATACGGATATATATGGCAACGATTTTGCTGAAATATTCAAAATATAAATCGTATGGCTGTCCAGGATATTAAAAAGTACAAAGCAAGCGATCTGGTATTAAATGTTAATAAAAATTTTGATCCTCAAAAACTAAATTTGAGAAAATGGGATTACTTTTTAGAAGTACTCTGTAGAGACAGAGAATATCAAAAAAAAGCAATTCAAGACGCTATTATTTTTCTAGCTTCTGGCCAATATCAAAGCATTAAGAATTTAGTGGAAGAAAATTATCAAAGAAATTCAGAGTTGCAAAGCAAATATGCTTCTTTACCAGAATATTATTCTAAACTTCAACTGCCTGAAAAACTATTTGCGAATATAGATTTAGCGACAGGCACAGGTAAATCATATGTGATCTATGGGATCGCTCAGATCATATTAGGCTTAGGTTTGGTCGATATGGTTCTTGTTCTATGCCCTTCCAGAACTATTGAAGCAGGTCTGATTGAAAAGTTTCAGCAATTAAGTGGGAATAGTGAAATTAAGGAAGCCTTGCCTGACGGTATAAAACATAAAAACCCAAGAATTGTCTCTTCTAATGTGACCATTAAAGATGGTGATATATGCATAGAAAACATCCACGCTGTTTATGAACGAACAGGCTCTTCTATTGAAGATAGCTTAAAGAATGACGGAAATAGAACACTTGTGCTTAATGACGAATCTCACCATATTTTTAATAAAATGGCAGGCAGGGAGAAAAAGAATCAATCCATAAAAAAATGGAAAGAGTTTTTACTAAGCAAGGAGTATGGCTTTCAATACATGCTTGGTTTTACGGGCACAGCTTATGTGGATGATGAATATTTTAATGATGTGATTTACAGATATTCTTTAAGAGAAGCTATTCAGGAAAGAATGGTAAAAAACATCGAATATGTTCAAAAAGACGACAGTCTAAACCAAGATGAAAAATTTCAAAAGATACATCAAAATCATACTGAGAATAAAAACAAATACTCTCAAATCAAGCCTCTTTCTATTTTAATCACCAAAGATATTTCTAACGCAAAGCAATTAAAAGAAGACTTGATTGATTTTCTTGTAAAAAAAGAAAAAACTTTAAGGGAACAGCTAGAAGAAAAAATTTTAATTGTTACATCCGCAGGAGAACATGAGGCAAATGTACTTAAATTGAAAGATGTGGATGATCAGGCAAGCCCTACAGAATGGATCATATCGGTTTCTATGCTTACCGAAGGTTGGGATGTGAAAAATGTTTTTCAGATCGTCCCTTGGGAAGATAGGGCTTTTAATTCCAAACTTCTCATCGCCCAGGTTTTGGGAAGAGGTTTAAGAATACCTGAAGTCTATTCTACGCCTCAGCCAAGAGTCATTGTATTTAATCACGATGCATGGAGTAAAAATATCAGAAGCCTGGTAGATGAAGTTTTAGAAATAGAAACCAGAGTAGTGAGTGAAGTATTAAAAATAGGACAAAGAAGCAGGTATAATTTTACTGTTTACAATATCAAATATGACAGAAAAGCAAAAGAAGAAAAAAATACTAGTAATGAAAAAAGCCGTGATTACTCAAGAATTGAACGAGAAGGTATCAAGTTAGAGTCTCAGGTGGAGAAAATACAAAAAGAAACAACCTATGAATCAGCTTCAACTTTAGAAGTAAGAGATATTACTTATGATATAAAATATGGTACTTATCCTGTGGAAGACATTATTGATCATATCTATGAAGAATTTAGAATCAGAGACTGGGAAGGTATGGTACTAAAATTAGGGCAAGAAGAGTATTCCAAAAATAAATTACCACCGAGGCATAAAATCGAAGATATTATCAGAAACTCAATGCAAAAAGTCGGGATCAAAGGAGATGGCTTAGTAGAGAAAAATAAAAATAACGTTTTACGAGCCTTTGCAACTCTCTTAAGAAAATCAAGCAAATATATAACTTATGATCTCGAAATCGAAAAGCCTTTTGAAATATCTATAAGAGATATTAACCAAGAAACAGCGGGAATAGCAAATTTCAAAAGAGACTCTTCTCTTTTCTACACAGACAAATATAAAGAGGAAATAGCTGATATAGATCAGCAGAATATTATTAGCTCTATTATAGAGGATCCAAATTTACCAAGGAAAGCAAGTTCAGAACAAAATTCATTTTTATTTAAGACACCATTAAACATTGTCATTACAAATAGTGATGCTGAAAAAAGCTTTGTAGAAAACTTATGCAAAAAAGATGTTTCCAATAAGATTGATGCTTGGTTAAAATCTAGGGATAGAGGCTTTTATAGTATAGAATATACTATACATTACGGCCCTCAAAGGTCAACAGGAGGAAAACGTTCAAAAGTAAAGACTTTCAATCCTGATTTTGTTATCAAAATTAGTCAAGATCAAACAGAGTATATTATTATAGTAGAAATAAAATCTAATGGGGATGATTCCGATGAAAATAAAACCAAATATCAGTATAGTTTAGATCATTTTGAAGAACTCAATGCAAAATTAAGTGAACAAAAGATTAATCAAAAATATATCTTTCACTTTCTGAGTCCGAATAGTTATGACGAATTTTTTACATACCTAAAAGATGGTAGATTACTAAAAGAACAATTTCGAAGTGAACTTGAAAATTTATTAGAAAACGGTAATTAACTTAACAGAGTGTTTACCTTTACTTTATCAATTTAACTTGCTGATAATAAGACTAAGCTTTTTCATTATTTTCTTAGGCTCATTCTCATTTTCCAGATGAATATTAAAATTTATCCTTCTTTACAAAGATTTTACCCGTATCCAAGACTTTTTGTCCACCTTATACAATTTAGGTTTATATCTCTCCAAATCCTTAGCCGATAAATTCTCAGATTTTAGACTGGATGGGCTCATACCAAAAAAGATGTTGCTACTCTATGACTGCGATGGAGGTACAAGTGCTGAGAATAAGGGCGAAAAAATATTTAAGCAGTGTATTCCTAAGATGGAGGATAATCCACTGTCGAAAGGTATTGAGAATTTATTTGATAAGACAACTTTAGAAAAAGCAATACAATTTAAGTCTGCATTTATAGATATTACCTCAGAGCATCAAAAAAAAGAACGAGGAAAGAGGATAACAATTCATGAAAAATGGGAAATAAATAAGAACGAGAAGCCCAACCTCTGTAATTGGTTTTGTGAAAACGGTACACCTGAGGATTTTAAGAACTTTCAAAAGATATTCGATTTATTGAAAGAAATACTTATTGATGAAGAAAAGGCAGCCACCTATGAAGAAACAAGCCCAACCCTTGCCAACAAAACAGGGGACATAAGTCCTCATCACTAATTACGTCTAAAGGTCAAGGTAGTAAACTGCCTTGCATTCGGTAGCGTAAAAGATAATCTATCATTGCTGACTGTTTGTACCGGTGATGTACCAGAGTTCACGTTTGTATCTCTACCACTGCTGGTGGTTATATTTTTGGTCTCCCAGTCTACTCTGTAATTGTCTCCATTTGAGAAACCCCTTCCTATAAATGGATAAGATTCTTTAACCTTAGAAGGAATGTCCATATTTATAGTTCTAGTGCCATTTTCTTTTTCTGAGTATATCAAAACAATAAAAGAGTTTTGAGTTACATTGTAAGAAGAAATCCTGAATCGCCATCCATTAGAAGCCCAACCAGATACATTTAGCCTGTTACCAGCTCTATAAGGCCTGGCATGGCGAACTACCTCATCTTTACCAGAAGCAATTTGAGAATACCATTTCCAGATATAATAATGCGGATGATTTGGGTTATTAGGGTCGTCATATAGGTTTGGGTTTGTAAAATCTCTTTTTTCTACCACTGATACGACTGAATTAATTTCATCAAAGAGATATGCAAAATTTCTATTTATGATCTTAGGGCCGCCCTCTGAATTAGGATAAACCCAGGATGCGCCTTTCAGGTTTTCTATGATACCATCATAGTCTAGTTTTTTTACAAGGCCTATATGCCATTGACCGTTATTAAAATCCACAGCTGGCATGTTCATTTTATTTATACCTCTCTGAAGAAACTCCCCTAAGATACGGATTGTCCTGATAGATCCATCCTCTTCATTTACCTCACTATCGCCATTCGTATCTCTCGAAATAAGGTTGTCCCAACTAACCCAACTCTCTATCACTTGAATATCTTTGCCCTGATAATCTGCTTGATCCAATTTATTTCTGATCACACCAATTAATTCCCAACCAGGGGCGGTTCCAGGTTGACCGTTACCTAGAAGTTTATCTTCTAAAATACGCATATTTCCATAAGCGTGACTATCATTCATAGTAATACCAACCGCATCAAATAAAGACATTATTTCTTCATTACCAATGAACTGATCATACATATTCAAAATCCTATCATAGGAATTGCTGCCTATGAGACCATCTATACCGCCACATCCCGTTCTTGGATTTCCCCCTTCATAAAGCCAGCAAGGAGAGGCTTCAGGCGTACTGATTGAAACGGGTAATTCATGAGCATCATATACCCTTCTTATGGCTCTGGCGCCGACTGTCATAGCTTGCATGAGTTCATGGAATGCCCCCTTCCAAGCAAACTTTATATTTGCTTCAGCAAAAATAGAGTAACTCTGCACCTTACCGACGAAAAGTTTTGCCATATTTGTGATATAAGTTTCAAAATGGTTAAGGTTAGTACGGTCTTCGTTAGTAAAGTAGAAATCACAGCAAGCTCTCTCACCTAGACTGCTGCCGTCAAGAGGAGCATTTTTACCCACCCAATTGGGATAATTTTTGAACTCTAAATGTATTTTCAAGCCCTTCGCATGCGCGGCATTAACCCAGTCTATTAATTGTCTGAGATAAGGGGAAGTAAATCCTTTCTCAATAGTTTTGCAAAAAGACGGTTCTATGTACTCCCAACGAGTCCAAAAATGAGCAAAACTGATTCCATTAAATACTTCTCTATCTAAATCACGAATATTTAAAGAGCCCGTTAGGTCTGGATAGTTACGTATGGGATGCCATCTAGACCCATATTCAATGTGATGTCTGCCTCCCCAATGAGGGATGGGCAGCTCTGATACCGTCTTGCCTGTACCCTGTTCATTTGATTCAATGTCAATAGATTTGAAGGTAAAGGTATACGTCGTACCATTGGTTAAACCGGTAATGGCCTCTTTCATATCTTCTCCCGGAGACCCTGAAAATTCCATCACAGAGCTTACATCTCCAGGAGTCCAGCTTACTTTAACTTTTGAAAAATCGACATCTACCGGGTTTTGCCACCATAATTTGATCTCTGTATCGCTTGAAATGGCTTTTACATTCGTTACATCTTGCGGAGGGGTGACATCGTCTATGGTAGCCGCAGAAATAATCTCACCGGTAACCTGTTTATTGTCTAGGAAATCAATGGTTTTAAAAGTGAAGGTATAGGTTGCGTCATTGGCCAATCCGGTTATGGTTTCGCTCATCAATGCTCCCGGACTTCCTTCAAATTCCATCACAGAATCTGGATGGTCTGGAGAACTCCAGCTTACTTCTACTTTTGTAAAATCAGTATCGGAAGGGTTTCTCCAGCTCAGAGAGACCTCTCTTTCCGCAGGAATCGCAGAAAGATCAGTTATATTTCCCGGAGGGAATACATCATTGAGCATAGTGGAAATGGCTCTGCCTTCACCCTGCTTATTTTCGTTACTATCAATGGTTTTAAAAGTAAAATTATAGGTTATGTCATCGACCAGCCCGGTAATGGTTTCGCTCATAGATGCTCCCGGGAGCCCTTCAAACTCTATTACGGAACCTGTATCTTCCGGAGAACTCCAGCTTACTTCTACTTTTGAAAAATCAGTGTTAGAAGGATTTATCCAGCTCAGAGAGAGCTCTCCTTCTGAAGGAGTAGCGGAAAGTTCAGTGATATCTCCCGGAGGGAAGATATCATGAAGCATAATAGAAACGCTTATGCCTTCATTCTGTTTATTGCCAGTGCAATCAATGGTTTTAAAAGTGAAAATATAGACGCCATCGGCTAATCCGGTGATCGTTTCGCTCATCAATTCTCCTGGAGATCCTTCAAATTCTATCACAGAATCTGGATGGTCTGGAGAACTCCAGCTCACTTCTATTTTCGTAAAATCAGTATCAATAGGGTTTTTCCACTGCAGAGATACTTTTTTTTCTTCAGGATTCGTGAAAAGCTCAGTTATATTCCCGGGAGGGAGAATATCACGCATAGGATTAGGTGTAGCACCTTCTTGATTTGTGTTGCCATCGCAATTGCTTAACGAGCTAAAAAAGAGAAGGGCTAATAAACAGCCAATGCAGAAAATTTGAGAATGTATGGTTTTAATTTTTTTAAACATTTGAATCTCCAGGTTTTATGTATTTTAGTCTCTAACAGCAATGTAAGGCGAAGTTTTGACTTTTTTTCGCCAAGGGTGTAATTTGCTCTCAAGTTTTTTTTGTAGATCAAAGTATTCTCTTTTACCCGCCAAGTTGTTCGTTTCAAAAGGATCCGTCTCGAGATCAAAGAAAAGCATCTTCTTAGCTTTTTCGTAATAGATGAGTTTGTATCGACCATCGGAAACCATCATTTGAAAATTTTTATAGGCAGCATAGATATGGCTGTACAATTTTTCTTTAGTGCCTCGAATGAGCGGCACAAGACTTTTAAATTCGATGCCCTTATTGGTTAGTATACCGGCTAATTCAAGTGCAGTTGGCACAATGTCTTGAACGTAAACAGGCGTTTCGATCGTCTTTCCTTCCGGAATACCAGGGCCTGCGATAATGAGCGGCATCTTGATGCTATGCTCGTGGAGATTTTGTTTTCCTAAAAATCCATGTTCACCAAGGGCAAGACCATTATCCGACGTGAAAATAATGATCGTATTATCGGCTTCTTCTGACTTCTTGAGTTCTTGCAAGATGCGACCTATTTGGGCATCCATGTGATCGAGAATTGCATAATATTCGCGTCGATGGACTTTAATGGCATACTCGGTGCGCGGTAGCGGTGCCAGTCTTTCATCCCGAATAGGAACTGAGTTCTTTCTGATACTTCGTGGATTAACGTAAGGATATGCCTTGAAAAAATTTTCAGGGACTTCTACTTTTTTCAGGGGATATTTATCTAGGTAAGCTTTAGGTGCTTGTCTTGGGTCGTGAGGTGCGCTAAAGCTCAAGTACATAAAGAATGGCTCTGTATGTTTTTCAGTCTGCTTGAGGAATTTTTTAGCATTCATTGCTAATTGTTCGCTCCAGTGAATACCGCCTTCCCAATGGCCTCCAAGATTGGTGTTCCAGGCTTGCCATTCATCTTGAATGTCTTGCATAGGACGATTATAGCCATAGCCTTTCTTAAACCCTATTTGTTTATAAGAGGGCATGCCACCTCTGACGTTTACGACTTGATCAAAGACCTGTTCAGGTTTAAACACCCCTACATGCCATTTGCCGGAAAAATAGGTCTTGTATCCCCCCCGACTAAACCGACGCGACCAAGCATTATCGATATCACTCTTACCCGTTATGTCGATTTCAGCTGCCTTAAGAAGTTGTTTGCCCGAGTGAAACATCGTTCGACTCGTCGCACACACAGCTATAGCATGAGCTCCTGCATAATATGCTTTCTTAAAGAATACCCCCCTATTGATTAATGCATCCAGATTGGGCGTATCTGCTTGACTTCCCATATAACTCAAAGCAGATAGTGGCTGATCATCTGAAAGAATAAACAGGATATTTGGCTTCTTCTCGCCTTTAGCGCAGGATGAAGAACCTAGGATAAACGCAATAAATACAATAGTTAAAACGAATCTTTTCCAATGATTAAAACTCATTTTTTAATCCTTTAAATTATTATTATTAACATTCTATTATAATTTTTCTTTTAGGATCAATTTATGATCTTTTCACTTGTCTTATAAACCAAAATTTTTTTCCAATACCTTACCTCGATATTCAAAAATACTTTTAAGCTGTCTTTTGATAAAAAGAAATTGAGCTACATCACCCAAGAAACCAAATGGTACTTTATACGATATTTTATCTTGCATCAATGTTTTTTGACTTGATGACCTCTTAAACCAATGTTCATGGTGCCACATTTTGTAAGGACCGAATCGTTGTTCGTCAACAAAGAAAACCTGGTCTTTTACTTGAGTGATTTCGGTTACCCAGTTTGACTTAATACCAGGGAGAATACTTACTTTATAGGTTATAATTTGCCCTGGGTAAACTTTTTTGTCAATTCTAGACGTAATTTTAAAACCCATTTTAGAGGGTGTGATTTTAGACAAGTTTTCCGGAGAGCTAAAAAAATCCCACGCCTCTTTAAGCGGAACTCGTATTTCCTGAGAGGTTTCTAATGTATAAATTCCTGAATTTTTACTAAAAATAACTATTTTGCCTTACCTAAACCAAGGCATTAAAATACTAAGATTCAAAATGAAAACCTTTTTTTTGCTATTTACTATTTTTTTTTAATGGATGGAAAGTTTAAGACTGAAATTAACTCATACATCAGTTTTCTGATACCTGACATCTGTTCATTCAATAGGTAAGGGCAATGAGTAAAAAATAGAGTAATGGTTTATTTTTTTCACTCTTCAAAGTCATTCATCAAATGGCATGTATATGATCTCATTTTTTAAGGATGCTATTTTTTTGATACCCTCCAAGGCTGCATTAAAATTCTTTCTTTTGCATTTATGAGTGATAATAAACAGATCTACTAATTTAGAAGTGCCTTCTTTTTTAGGTTCTTGCATTACTGCAGAGATGGAAATATGATTATCGCCAAGGATACCTGAAATATTTGCTAATACCCCTGGTTTGTCTTCTACTTCCATTCTCATATACATTGAATGCTCAAGAAAATCAATAGGCTGGATATTTGCATATCTCCAATTTTTTCCTCCAAAAATCAGATCATTTTGCTTCTTCTGAAAAACATCATAAATATCGCACAGAACAGAATATGCAGTTGGTAAAGGCCCCGCGCCTTTACCCGAAAATAGATGAGGCCCGGAATATTCCCCCTGAAGAAAAACAGCATTATTTTCCAGTTCTATATCCCATAGAAAATGATTTGATGAAATGACCATTGGTTCAACCCATGCATAAATTTTATTTTTCTTAAATGATAAGGTTGCCATTAAACAGATTTTAAGCTTCATTCTTTTAGCCCATTGCATATCTGTTAATTGGATACTTTGTATCCCCTTGGTCATCATCTGGTTATAATCAACCCATTTCCCGCCCAGAAGAGAACCTAAAATAGCTAACTTTTGTGCAGCATCCTGTCCGTTCACATCCAACAAAGGGTCTGCCTCCGCAAGACCTAGTTTCTGGGCATCTTTTAAAGCAATGGAATAACTTTTTTCATCTCTCCACATTTTAGTCAGCAAATAATTGCTTGTTCCATTTAAAATACCCTGTACGAAATATATTTTATCATGTGCAAAAGCTGTTCTAATATTTTTAATAATAGGAATTGCCCCAGCGACCGCAGCTTCAAAGCCTATATTTGTATTATTCTCTTTAGCCTTGCTAAAAAGAGAGTATCCATGTTCCGCTAAAAGAGTCTTATTCGCGGTCACTATAGGAATGTTTGAATCCAGAGCCTCTCTGACGGCAAACATCGCTGTGGATGTACCTCCCAATAATTCTACTATTATATCTATATTTTTGTTTTTTAAAATGAAATCAGGATCATCGCTGGCTGGAATATTCTTGAGAATATTTTTTTTATTCTTATAGCTACGATCTACTACGGCTTCTACTGAAATGGGTAATTTATTCTCTAGAATGATCCGCAACAGACCTTGTCCCACATTTCCTAAACCAAAAAGTCCTATTTTGATCATGATTGATACCCATTATAATTTTTCATTTGGTTATACAAATTCTTTTTAAAACCAATGCATTTTATTTAAGATGCATAATGGAATTATAGAAAAAAGTATTCCAATAAGAATTTTTCCAAAGCGTCAACCAAAAAATAAAAAATGTTACTTGACTCATAACTTTAAAAAAAAAGTACAATGAATGTATTCAATAGGGTAAAAAATGAAATTGGAGTTTATAAGAGAAAAGCTTTTGGAGCTAAAAAATTCTTATTCCATAGTAGCTTTAAAAACAGGCACAGAAATTGAAGACATGAGTATGGAAGAAATACTTTTATTGCGAAAAATTTCTGATGGAATACTTCCTATTGCTGTAAAGATTGGCGGTCCAGAAGCAAGACAGGATATTCGTAATCTATTGAAATTGAAAATTGATATTATCTTGGCACCAATGATAGAATCTGCATATGCTTTGCATAATTTTGTAGAGACTGTACTTGATTTATCTCAAAATGAGGGATATGAACCAATGGTTGGCTTTAATCTAGAGACTATTGTTGGATTTCAAAACATAGACGCCATATTGGGATCCAAGATGTTTGAGAAAGTCCATCAGATTACTATAGGTAGAACCGATCTGGGGGGTAGCATAGGGCTTGCAGCGGATGATGATAAAGTGATTGAATATGTTTGTAAAATGATTTCTAAGATAAAAAGGTATAATAGGCCTACTTCCGTAGGAGGGAATATATCCACTCAAAATATAGAAAGATTACTCTCTCATATACCAACTAGCTTATTTAATACGCGCCATATTGTATTTCAAAATAACAAATATTTGCATAAAAATCCTGTGAAAATCTTACTCGAAATTTTATCATGGGAAAAAATACTCTACCAATTTCTTATGTATAAATTTCCAGAGAAAAAAGAATATTTTAAATATCGTATAAAAGTACTAAGCTCCAGAATGTAACTACTTGACTAACGAGAAGATTCTAAAAAGTAAAAATAATGATTCTGTTCTAAGGAAGTATGATCTGAATTTAATCTACCTTCTATTAATTCATAACCTAACCCTGTTTTGCCAAACAATAGGGCGGGCATTACCATACCAATCCGCACAAAAAGAATGCCGTTATTTTTTGGCTTTGTGTAATAGGGATGTCTATTTTTTTTATTTTAGTGGTATAAAGATTAAAAGTTCTTGCCAAGATAGAGAATTTTAAAAGGCTGTCGTAAAAAAGGTAGTTTTTTTGATCTTAATGAACATATAATTTTGTTGATTAGTGAAAAAGAAAAATTACATTAGATTTTAAGTTTAAATATATCAGAATCCGATACAATCATTATATTTAAACTTATGAGATTATATTAATTTTTGAAAGAAAAGAGGTAGAAAAATGAGATCAATATTTTTAAAATTTATAGTATGCATGATTTCCACTGGAATCTATTTTAACTTATTCGCCCAACAAGGGCAAGCCCAACAGGATGAAAGGAATGCGGTAAATGAAGCAGTACAGCCTGAACTCAAATGGTTCAATCCAGATTACAGACCATTTAAATATTTCGATCATCTGATCAAATACACTGATGCCTTTGCAAAAAATAAATTAAGCCAGGCACTTTCAAATTATCAAAATGGGAAATCGATCATTAATCACATGAGGAAAGAAGTTGAAAGATTCATGGAAGAATCAACCAATGCAAGACACTTTGATGAAAAATGGTATTGGCAAGTAATGAGGCGTAAAGCAAAAGAACAGCGTATAACAAATCGAATGAAACGAAAGGCTAAATTAGAAGCAGTTACTCACTTTACCAAAGCTATCCATAATTTAGATGAAATTATAAGTAAAAGAATAACAGAAAGTGAAGAATTCAAAGAACTTATTGCAAATGTTTATGTGGATTGGGTAATCTATCAATATGATCTTGGAAATATTCCCCAATGTATAGAAGTCTTAAATCGTTACATGGAAATTGACCCTAAATATGAACAAGAAATTATGGCGCATAATTATCTGGCCTCTGCCTATGGTTTTAGAGAAAAGGTATTACTAAAATATAATGGCGGAACAGAACAAGTAAGACTTTTCTACAAAAGGAAAAAGAATCAACATTTACTGAGAGCTGCTGAGCTGAAATATAAAAAAGGTTCTCCTGAATATGAACAAATGGTTGAAATTGTGAACCGTGATGAAGTGATCGCCGTTTCTCCTTAGTAAAAAAAATATATATCTGAGATGGGGGAAAGAAATTTATTCTTCACCCATCACCATAAACTATCCTATTCAATTCAATTTTCTATAAGCATAGAGAGATATGCTAAGGTGCAAGAATAGACATCTGGCGCTAAGAATAAGGCGTAAATTCAATTTCAAATGGCTTTAGATAGTAAATTTCGTGATTTTGAAAAAGCAAGGATTGAATTAAATATCCAAAGGATCAGAAACATTTTTTACCTTCTAAAAATAAATAGGGTAAAAATTATAGTCTATTACTGTGATTCTGCATATTCTGCTAAAATCATTGATATAAAAAATGACTTTATAAATTTGTTTATTTCAGATTTACATTTTACTCAAAAAAGAAAAGTAGATCTGTATTTTGAAGTATCCAACAAATACTATTCTTTTTTATCCAATATTGAAAAATTTGAAAGAGAAATTTTGTCTATTTACCTTCCAAATAAAATGAAGTACTTTCAAAATCGAAAGTATCCAAGAGTGCAGCTGGATGATCTTTTTATTCGTTTCAATATAGCAGATTCTATTTATGATATTGCTACAGAACAGGGTATAGATATAATTGACCGCTACAAATATTTCTTTGATGAAATAACTAAAGATACTCCTTCTTTAAAGTTACTCTATGAAATGCTTATTGCAGAAGTTAAAAAGGTAGGGAGTGATTTTTCCGTTAAAATGCTGTATCATAAAAATTTTAATGAATATACGATATTTGAAAAGATCATGCTTGAAGAAAGGAAAAGCATTCTGATAGAAGATACTTCTAAATTAGATGCTTATATAAAACAAATTCAAAATCCCTTTCTAACTAATTTATACAACTATTATTCTAAGAGGAAAGAAGAAGTGGAAGGGTTTACTGCTTTTTTAGAAATTGAAAATATAAGAAAAAATGATTCTAAGGAGTCTTTAGTTTCTTATGTTATTAGCCCTATTTATATATACGATCAATGCATAGGCTATTTACGGATAAACACCACGCAATTCCAAAAATATAGGATACTCCTTGTCCTGGCCAATAATATCAGTAGAGTATGCAGTCTATTTTCTTATGGCCTAACACGGATTAAAGTCTATAAAGATTATTGGAAACCATATTCAACAGGCGTTAGAGTTTTAAATATTTCTATGACAGGATTGTTAATGGAAATATCAGATGCTGTTATCTTTGAATATCTTAAAAAACAAAAGATGATCAAGATGTTAATTCCGTATATGCAAGATGAAATTGAAACCTATGGAGAAATTGTACGATTTTTTTCAAAGAACGGGATTTTCTATATAGGGGTTTCTTTTATGAAGTATATTCAGAGCGATATATTGAAACTAGAAGAGTACATCTATGAAAATTTAAGATACAACTTTTTTTAACGGTTGGCAACAGATACGATCAATCTAAGTTCAGAATTTTCTTATTCTTTCTCTATATCTATAAATTCTTCTTTGTAATAAGATAAATAAATCTGTCCTGCTAAAAATAGATCAGATAGTTATAGAGACAAAACGCATAGTAATTAAACAACAGTATTCAATTCATATAAGAATAGAAGTCTATATACTTTAGGAATGTGGTATAAGTTTAGGGAAAAGACTAACGAATATGCTCACCAACCAAACCTTCTTCAAGAAGTTCAATAAGGTGATTGGTTTTGTTTTCTACATCTATTAGTTTTTTATTTAAGACCTGATCTTCAGATTCCTTTTTGGTTATGAATAACTCATCTGCCAGGTTTAAAGATGCTAATAAAACCAATTTGGTCATATCTGTTTCTTGTACACTTGTGGAGAGTCCTTTTTGAAGGCTTTGTATCTTTTGATCTACAAATTTTGCCAGGTATATCATATATTCCTGATCAATATCTCCTTTAAGAGTATATTCTCTTCCCATGATCTCTACTTTGGCCTTTGAAGTTAATGTATCTATATCCATAATTAGCTATCCTTTTTCTTTTCTTCTTCTTCACTTTCATCTTCTACGATCAGAAAGTCTTCATCATCATCTTCATCAAATACACCTAAAATGTCTTCATCTTCAAGAGAATCATCAGAAGATATTTCTTCTGGATTTCCCTTATCATCTTCTTCAGAGCTCTTTTCACTCTCAGAAGAATCGGATGGAGTAGAAAGTGAACTTTGGTTTTGATCTTCATCTTCATCTAGTATTAGTTCAGATTCGTTACTAGTAATAACAATATCATGGGATTCTTGCGTATCATTATCAGAGTCAAAGGTCTTTTCACCGTCTAATATTAATTCAGAGGAAGTAGGAGCCGGAGGCTCTTCCTCGTCTAAATTTTCCACTGATATTTCAGTTGCGACTTTTTCATCCTCACTTAATGAGACCTCTTCACTCTGTGTAGTATCTGAACTTGTATCCTCTGGGGTGTCAGGGTCTGCGGTTAAGTGTTCAGATTCTTTAGATTCTTTATCTTTAACTGTTTCTAGTTTATTCAATATTTCAAGTATTTTAGTTTCTAGATTTTTTTCTCTTAATTTTAAATCATTTAATTCTGAATTCGTTTCTATGAGTTGATCTTTTACTATCTGGACTTCTTGTATTTTTTCATTGGCTGTTAATTTCAGTTTTTCATTATCTGCTTTCAAACTACCCACTTGCGATTCCAACTGGTTATTTTCAAGCCTTAGATCAGATATCATTTCAATTGCCTTAACAATTCTACTCTCTAATTTTTCTAATTGCTCTATTTTAATCAAGATATTTTCCTCCTTGTTTGTATGATTCAATTATGCGGACTATGAAAAAGATATCGTCAATTTTCATAAATACCTGAATGAAAATAACTAAAATGATTGACAATATACATCACATATTGAATATCTTATCCAATCTAATAATAATAACAAAAAAATCAAGACATTTTGCAAAGATGATTCACTTTTACTATTTTAAAATATTTTTTTTAATTACATTATCTTTTTTAAGCTGTGATGAAAAAAAGAAAAAAGAGGCAGATACAATGAACCAAGTACTTAAAATTCCACTGGATGAAGGCAAATGGAAGAAGGCTTTCTTTGCAGGCGGTTGTTTTTGGTGCATGGAAGCCCCTTTTGATAAGAGACAAGGAGTAAAGTCTACTATTTCTGGATATGCGGGGGGAACAGAAAGCAACCCAACTTATGCAGAAGTTTCTTCCGGTAGAACAGGCCATACGGAAGTGGTTATGGTGGAATATGATTCAAATAAGGTTACATATAAAGAACTTCTGGAAATTTTTTGGATGAATATTAACCCGACTCAAAAAAATGGACAGTTCTATGACATAGGTTATCAATACAGAACGGCTATCTTTTATTTGAATGAAATGGAAAAAAAATTGGCCGAAGAATCTAAATTAGAATTAGAAAAATCAAAACGATTTAAAGATCCTATCGTTACAGAAATTGTCCAGATCAAAGAATTCTGGAAGGCTGAAGCTTATCATCAAGATTATTACTTAAAGAATCCTGTGCATTATTATCGCTATAGAAAGGGTTCTGGAAGAGATTCCTTTCTAAAAAAATATTGGTAAAATAAATAAATTTAAATACTCTATTGAAAGAAAATAGATACACAAATAACCTTTCCTTTTTAAAAGAAGGGATCTGCTTTTTAAAATACTCTCATTTGGCTTTTGCTATTTTTTCTTTTTTAAGCGCGTATTTTATACTTTCTATTTTAGATGCTTTATTTCTGTTCCCTCTTTTCCTCAGATCTGTTTTATTATTAATATTTTTCTTTGCCGCTTTTATAATACTTCTTTTTTTGAATAAGAAATTACATTCAAAGAGTATTCTGAATCTAACTTCATTTTATAGAAAAAATAAGTGGATGCCTTATTCTCCTCAGGTTCTGTATGATATAAATGAAAAAAAAATTGTAAACTTAAAAGAGTCTAGTGATGATCTACTAATGGAAGCAGGAACTCATTTGATACAAAATGATCAAAGTCTTCTTAGTAAGATTGGTTTTTGGAAATTTTATAACATTAATTTTAAGATTTATTTGCTTAGCATTCCTTTATTATGCCTATTCCTTTTTGGCTTGAATCTTTATTTAAAAATAGACCCTGCTTATTTTTTTAGGAGTGATCATACCATATTACTTTCTCCGGAGAAATACAAGATATTTCCGTCTGGAATTTTTTTTTTTTACGGACAACCTCTAAAACTGCAGATATTACTTCTTTCTAAAGATCATCAATTCCTGGGATTTGAATTTTCAAAAAAAGATGATTCTTTTGAAAGAGTATCTCATCTTTCCAGCAGATCAGAAAATATAGGTAAAAATAGAGCCTATACATTGGATCTACCTGCCTTAACAGAAGACTTTTCCTTTAGAGGCGTATTTGCCTATGGGGCGCAAAAAAAGTATTCTATTACCAGATCAATAAAGACAGTGAGGTCTGCTCATTTTAAGGGTACTATTTTTCGGATCACTCCCCCTGCATATACTGGTCTATCTGTTTATTCTTCTAAGGATAATCTACTAAGGCTTTATTATGGTAGCCATGTATCTGTTAATATATCAACCAGCCACCCGGCACAATTATTCTATGGTCCAATAGAATTAAAAGAAAGCAAGCCTGGTTTGTATAATCATCATTTCAATTTTAAGAGTCTGGAGGTTAAAAAATTACAATATACCCTCAGGAGTGTGATCCAGTCAAATAAAACTGATATTTCTGGCCCTGAAAACGTTGCCTCTTATTTAAAGGATAGTAATGTTCTGGAAGTACAAAGTCCTGTTTATGAAATATTACCTGCTCAGGATAGTTCTCCTAGGATAAGTATTTTAAAAAAGGGCTTCCCTGGAGATATTCTTAGACTCCCTGAAAAAGGAAAATTGAAATGGTCTTTTCGCATAGAAGATGATTTTGGTGTACGCTCTGTCTATGTGTTCATAAGGCATAATGATAAGCTGATAGATCGTATTCCTATTTCTCTTTCTTCTTTAAAAGAATCAAAAATATCTAAAGCAGGGGGGGGTAGATCTTTTTTAGGACAGGCAAAAATTGATTTAGCAAAATATAATGAGATGTCTTTTTCTATTACAATGGGGGTAAGAGATAATTCAATGATCCTGGAGGCATTCACTTGGGATAAAAAGCCTTCATTGGGACAAATTGGCTACAGCAATACATTTCGCATCTTATTTGCAAAGGATCACGAAACAAAAGAAAAATGGAATCAGAAGGAATTACAAAAGGTTGTAAAAGAACTGGGAGAATTTCAATCTAAATATCAAGAATCAGAAGAAAAACTTTTAACCATACTTAAACAAGCCCAAAGTAGGGCAGTTAATAAAACGAATCAAAATGAACAGGAACTGAAACAAAAATTAAAAGAATGGGTAAAAGAAAGAAAATTGATCCAAAAAAATTTAAAAGATCTTGAAAAGGATCTAAAGCAAAATATAACCCCCCAAAATGAATATCAAGTGCATGAAAAGAAAAAGATACTAGAGAATATTTCCACCGCACTTTCGGAAAAAATAGATCTAAGAGAAAAACAATTGCAAAAACTTTTGAAGAACTTTTCTTCTGATTTTAATGTATTTAACCGTGCCATGGATAAAATGAGTAAGAAAGAGTATTTAAAAAATTTAGAAAATTCCATTATCAGGCTCACGAAACTACTCATGATTCGAAAAATAGATCAGCTATATGCGGAAATACAAAAACAGATAAAATATCTGGAAGAACTTAAATATAAATTCGTAAAGAGAGATGAAAATACAAGAGTTCCTGATATAGTATCAGGTCTAACAAGTCAGGAGAAAAACTTCAAAGAGATACGTGATAAATCAAGAAATATTCAGAAAGAAGCAGGTCAAAAATTATCTGATCCAGGTATTTCTCTGGGGCCTGATCCAAAGGATGCTGAATATTTTATCCAAAAGACACAGGAAGCCAAGACCCAGGTTAGAAAAAAAGAATCCAAAGGGGTGATTTCCATGACAGAAATGCGTAGGGTTTGGCAAAGGTGGAAGAAAAAAATTGAAGAAATGAAAAATAGAATAGGGGTTAGAGATTTTGAAAAAGTAGCTTATGTATTCAGACGATCTGCTTTTAGCATTAATAAAATTGCCGGAGTCTGGCAGGATAAGATCAGTGATAAAGACATTTTTGTGAACATGGGGCAAACAGAATCACGTTCATTTGGTAAAAGCCTATCCATTTTGAAAGATTCTTATAAGGCGGTCATCCATAAAATGATAATGGAAACAAGATTTATTGGTTTGGTAAATCCAGAGATTGTAAATAAATTAAATGAAGTATATCATTATTTTGATCAGATCCAAAATAGCCTGGAAAATCATTTCCCAATGAGTGCAGGAAGTCATTCTAAAGGATTGATTTGGAAATTAAATCAGACGAGTTTGATGCTTTTGAAAGAGATGGAGGGAATGAATATCAATATGGCACAGATATCGAATGCAGAAGCAATGAACAAAATGAATGAAGCAGATGATCTTAGAAAGGAAATTTTAAACAGACTCAAAGAATTAGCCCAAGAGCAAATGATCAAGAATGAGTCCTTAAATAGCCTGGAGAAGCAATATGTACAAGATCTACTTGAACAAGAAAAAAAGATTACGAAAGATCTTAAAAAATATTCATCTGAAGCAGGGTTAAAAGATACATCCCTTCAAAAGGAAATAGATTCTCTTGGGAAAGAACTCATAGAAGCATTTAAAAAATCTGATCTTAGGCTGTCCAATAGGATCATGGAAAAGCTAAAAAATAAATTATTGCATTATAAAAAAAGCGTACAAACAAAAAAAGAATTTTCCAATAAAAGAGAATCAGAAACAGCCAAAGAATATACGATCAAGTATTCTACCGATTCCTCTAAAATACCCGCCAAAAAACCACCTCATTTGGCTGTACCCGATTTGAGAGGTTATTCTCATTCTCAAAAAATTTTCTTTTATAACTATCTGCAAAATCTGCATTTAATGGAGCAACAAAGGTCAAAATGATCCCATTATTTATCAAAGAGAAATATTATATACTAGGCATTTTTAGTTCTCTGCTATCTATTTATATATTTACAATGTCTTCTACCGTAACAATGGAAGACTCGGGGGAATTTTTGGCCGCCGCTCATTCTATGGGAATACTTCATCCTCCTGGATATCCTTTGTATACTATTCTGGCTAAAATGTTCACTTTTCTTCCCATAGGCAATGTTGCTATAAAAATACATTTTATGAATGCTCTAATAGGAGCATTCACCTGTGTATTATTATATTTTATAATGCTGCTTTTGGTTAAAGACAGATTAACCGCTTTAGTGACTTCTATTTGCTATGGATTCTCTAATACTTTTTGGTGGCAGTCCATTGTGGCTGAAGTCTATACTTTGAACAGTATGTTCTTTTTACTTATTTTTTTGTTATGTCTTTTGATGTCTGATAAATTTAACCTTAAAAAAGCCATGACCATTTTTTTTATCACAGGACTAGGGCTTTCTCATCACTGGCCTTTGCTCATATTGGCTTCAGGAGCATTTATCATTATTCTAAAAGATCAATGGAAACCAATTTTATTGAATAGCCATAAATTAATTGGGTTTTTTCTACTGGGACTCTTGCCTTATTGCTATCTTTATTTTAGGGGAATTCAGGATCCCTATATAGCTTTTACTCCAATCAAAGACATAGAAGATCTGTACATACATATTGCAAGAAAAAATTATGTTAATGTGGATTACCAGGAAACGGCTTCCATAATAGATAAACTAAAATTCATGCTTTTCTTTATTACAAATCTTGTTCGTGAGTTTTGGTTCATTGCTTTTGGTTTGTTCGTAACTGGATTCATCTATTCTTTTATAAAAGAGAATATTCTAAAGAAAATGGCTCTTCTGATGGCATTTATTTCGAGCTCTTTTCTATTCTTTTTATTCGTTTCTTTTGATTTCGATTACATAAGAAAGGAAATTTACATAGCCTACCAACTGATTCCTCACTCTATTGTGGCTATCTACATAGGCTATGGTTTTTATTTCTTTGTAAATCAAATTGGGATGCCTGGGCTCAAAAAAATAATATCTATTGGGGCTGCTGTTATCTTGATAAGTTCTGTATTTATATCTAATTTTGAAAAAAATAATATGAGAGAAGAAACTTTTGCCTATGACTATGCCAGGAGCATATTAGAAGTCTTGCCTCCCAATGCAATATTATTTATTAATGGAGATACGATCATAGGCCCTATGTTATATACAAATGTAGTGGAGGGGGTTAGAAAGGATGTTTTCCTTTATCATGAGGATGGCCTGGTATTCAATAATCGTTTTTTTGTCAAAAGAAAAACCAGCCGAGAAGTGGGGCTTTCTCTTTTAAGGAATTTTATACAGGGAAATGAAAATATATATGCTTTAACCCCTGGCAAAACCTTGAAAAAATTAGATACAGTTCCTTTTCATCAAAATGGTTTTTTTGTTCAGTATGGAGTGGATTATAAGAGTATTGATCTGGAAGAAGATTCTGTAAAAGCAGCCAGGAATTTTTTAGAAAAAATCAATCTTAAAGAAGGTCCACAAAAATGGAAATATCATAGAGATCAGGCTATTCAGCTTTTTTGTTATATTTTGATCCGAAATAATATAGAACACGAAATATTTAATGAACACCAATATTGTAAATATTCCTATGCCCATAAGCTTATTAAAGATGAAAAGCTAACAGAAGGTTTAGCCTTACTAGAGGATATAATGGATAATACGGATCTGTATCTAAAAAAAAGTAATTTTGAAAATATCTATTTTATCTATCTGGTTTCCCGATTAAAAGTTCTGAATCAAATAAAAGGCACGAGCAAAAAACATTTATATAAAGAATTGGTGGATAAAGTTTATCCTGCTATTGATGTATATCCTAAATGCGAGAACAGAGTATTAATATCTGTTTTGCAGATCAATAAACAACTAGATAACATTCAACTTCCGTTGAAACAATTAGAAGAAAAATTCTCTCATTGTGATAAACTAAAGAATTTTTTTTGATCATCATTATATTTTAAGTGATGAAATAAATTGAATATAGATTCATAAAATGCGGCTTCTTGCTTGCCTGTTGGGTACCTGCTTTTAATGATCAAAGCAATCCTCACTGGCTTTGGTCTTTTCATTTCAGAATCTAGTAGAGATAATGTAGTAAAGCAGTTAAAATTATTAAAAGTATGTATTTTTCGTCCTGTTCTGGAAGAGAAGTCTTCTAATAATTCTAAAAATTATGAAAAGACTTTATGTTTACGATATTCAGGTATTTTAGGAGATTTTAATTTTTTCCCTTTTTTGATCGTTTCAATATCTTCTTTAATTTGATCTAATATATCTGATTCAAGTAGATCCACAAACACCTTACCATCCATGTGATCTATTTCATGCAGTAATGCCCTTGCCATCAACATTTCTGCTTCTATATATTGTTTCTCTCCAGAAAGATTTTGATAAGCTACTTTAACCCATTTTGGCCTTTCTAAAGGAGCAGATATACCAGGAACGGATAAACAACCTTCTTCTCCCTCTTGCATTTCTGAAGAACTGTCTACCAGAACAGGATTAGCAAAGACGCCTTTTATGAAGCCTGCTTGTTCCAGATCAATTACCATAATTCTCTTTAGAATACCAATTTGAACTGCGGCCAAACCCACACCATTTTCATGATACATAGTATCAAACATTGTTCTTACCAGGGATCTTATATCAGAATCAAATTGATCTATTGGTTTAGACTTCTGGTAAAGAATTGGATTTGGTATGGATAAAACTTTTTGTACAGGCATAGTAGCCATTTATCATTAGTTCAAGAAACCGTCAATAAAAATTTTTCAGCTTCAGAAATAAATTCAGAAAAGGTTTGAAAGGATAGATCAAAAAATAATAATTGACCTAATGAAAGCTCTTTTGCATGAGGAACAAATAACTTAAACTTAAATTTCTGGAGGATCAAATGAACAAAATTTTGTCTATCCGATCATTTATTTTGATCACCATATTATTCTTTATTCCAAATAAAGAAGTAAAAGCAGATATATCAGGCCTGATGCCTGGCTCTTTACCTTATGTGAGTAGTGGTAATTATACATGGAGCACATGGGATTATTTAAGTACACCGTATATATATCCTTTGCTAAAAGAAAATGCAGTTTCTTCTATATTCACGGATGAGTTTTTTGGTAATAGTCCAAATTTGGCATTTGCCGGAAAATACACGATCTCCCTTCCAAATTTTAATATACCAATTTTCCTGGCCATTGCATTAGAAAGCGAGGCAAGTAATACAGAAAAGCTTGATGCTTCGTCAAACTCAGATTCTGCTAACAAGACCGAAATAAATAACCCTTATCACCGATTTGTTTTTGGAACCACCCTTTTTAATGATTTTGGTATAGGAGCCATTATACAGGTGGGGAGGGGATTTACTGAAGAAGAGTCAGGAACAGGAGAAACTTCTAAAATATATGCTACCATAATTAACAGGGAAACTTTCCAAAAGAGATTCGATGGCTATGGGCTGGAATTTGGTTATATAAATGGCGCAAATCCAAGCGAAGGATTTGCCTTTACTGGTTCTATATTATACAAGAGATATGGGGCAAAAAATATAATCGAAAATCAGGATGGAAAGACAGTCTCTGTAGATGATGCTCCTTTTTTACGCCAGGAAGGAGGTATTTCAGGGGAATCTCATCTAAAAGCAGGCCCTAAAAGAGATGAATTCTTCTTTTCCCTATTAGGCTGGTACCATATTACCAAGGAATTGAATCTGGGGGGGAATTTTAATTTTTTTGTTCCCTTTGGTTCAGGGTTTAAGGCTGAAGATACACAGGAAGGCGGGAAAGTAGAATTAACACCCCAATTTTTAGAAGAGAGAGAAAGGGATGAAAAAATTACTGTATCCGGATATTTTGTAAACCCTACCATATTCATAGACAATGATTTTGCCTTATTGGATGCATTAAATGGAATGATCGCCGGATATTTTAGATTAAGCCCTTCTTTAGAGGGAATCTTCCATAAAGAAACACTAGAAAGTGCAACCTTAGGAAGTTATGGCTTTGACTTTACATCGATCCGATTAAATCTTCATTTTAAACTAGCGGTTGCCATGGGGAAAAACAAATTATTTGAATTATATGTTGGCTGGTTGCCTTATATAACTCTATACGAGCAACGAAACAAAAAACAAGTAATTCGGTCACCAGAAACTGGAGAAGAAACTATAAACGAAGGCTTAAAGGAGATCAAATTTGGTAGATTTCCAGTAGGCCCTGCAGAAGACCAATATACACTTGGCTTTTCAGTAAGGCCGTATTCTGGATTAGAGATACATTTCAATATGATCTCCCAGACTAGTTTTATTAATCTGGGAAGGATAAACCTTGGGGTAGATTATCGATTTTAAAATGAAAAGATGGTTCATCAAAAAATGAATTAAAAAAATCCATTCTTTTATTTTTTTTGCCACTATTTTTCTGAATAAAATTATAGTTTCATAGTCAGTAGTATATTCATATGTTTCTATTTGTGTTTAAAGACTGTATATTTTAACATAAATTTTAGCCTATTTTTTTATGAAAAGAAGGTCAAAATCACTTAATGCATAGTATCTTTTAAACACCCAATAACCTTTTTAGAGAGCTGTAAGGTTAGGGTAATTTCTTTATATAGATTATATAGAAGACTCGCTTTCAGATAGACTTATCATAAGAACTCTGTCTTTTTGCATCCTACTGATATATCTGTTTTTCTTCATACACGCATCAGTGCAATTTTGATTTCCCTATTATTATCCACATTGCTGTTACTTTATGACTTTACTTCTTACTACTATTCTAAGTAAAATTCATGAGCTATATCTCCATAACCAGTAGTATCAAATGTGCTTCCATCTGTGGTTAAAGAAGGAGGTTTGGAAGAATCTGATGTAGCCCATGTGGAAGTCGTAGATGATATCAATGTAAAGGTTAGGGTAACTCCGCCATATAGATCACCGGCTTTCAGATAGGATTTATCATAATCAACTCCATTCTTTTGCATGTTTTGTATATATACATTTGCTTTATGAGCACCAGTTGCAGAACTGCTTCTGATATTTATAGAGTTGGCTATATTCCCATCATTAGCTTCACTGGCGTCATTGATCACAGGAGTAAAACCAACATCATCCAGGTTCTTTAAGTTTCTGTATATGGTAATATCTTCAAAGAAAGGGGTATTGATCAGAAATATACCCACGCCTGGTACGGTTGGCTGTAAACCTATGGCAGAAGCCACATACCATGCGGATAATGTACCCAGATCATCATTACCAGGGATCGCACCATTAATGGTACTCTTATAGAGGCCTACCATTACATCCCTTACATGTTTTTGAGTTTTAGTGGGTACATTTGCGTAATTGAAAAGCCAGGGGGTAGCTAAACAGACCTGATTCCCCATATACATTCCAGTTGTTTTATCTGTTGCAGTAGCCCAGGCTCCCGCATGGCTATCCAGAGTAGTAATGGCATTTCTTTTCTTTGCTGCCAAAGTGCCTCCCATTGCTCTGGTGAATAGAGCACTGCCGTCAAATGGAACCACCCATCTATATTGTTGTGGTGTTCCTTCAAAATGCTGATTGATTACGGGGAAACGGATACCACCACTGAACTCATGTGGAACGGTTCTCACCCTAGTAAGAAAAGCACTTGTAGTTCCATCCGGACCCACTACGGCTGTCCAGCTTCTGGCTCTTTCGGTGAATTGTGTGTAAAAAGCTTTTAATGCTGTGCCCTTGTTGCCTTCTTTTTCAGTATCGGTAAGTTCTTCGTATTTGAATTTTGCAAATTGTGCCCTCGTAAAATCTGTGGTAGTATATTCATATGTCTTGGAACCAACGCTATCCGTACCGCTGACTATATTGATCACATTTCTATTATTATAGTTCCTCAGGAAATGCGCATAGTCATCTCGGGGGCTACTACAAGAACTTAACGCTCCTCCTCTATTATTCGAGCATGCATTGGTGTCATCTGATTTGATTATATCCCAGGCCTCATCATGATTGAAATTTCGGGCGCCAAATGCATACATATTGGCTACAATGATCTGCCCCGGGTCTCCGTGCATCATCAATGCATCGTCATTGCCAACCGTCCATCGGGGGAAGGCAAAAGCACTTTTGCGATGCCCTTTAGCAGAATGCTTTGCATGGATGATGAAACTCTGGGCTATATCACTTGCCACTTCAGGAAGTAAAAAGGCCAGCATTTGGGTTTGACCTCTATAGATATCCCATCCTGAAAAATTAGTGTATACGGCCTGTAAATTTCTTGGGGTGGTATAATTACTTATATTATACAGTCCATTATCAAAGCCCCTGAATCCTCCATCGCTATCATTGTAGATCGTGGGATGTTGTAGCATTCTCCATAGAGCACTGTAGAATATGCTTTTATCTGTTCTTCTGGCATCATCTTTTATAGATACACTATTGAGCAGGGTTACCCATTCTTTCTTAGCATCATTTTGTACAGCATTAAAATCCCAATCGCCTATTTCTGCATTCAGGTTCTCGAGTGCCTTTGCCTTGCTTGTATACGAAAGGGCAAATTTGATATAAATGATTTTATCCGTAGGCATATTCACAACAAAATATCTTTCCTGATTAGAATTTAGACTAGCATTGTTTGTAATGGATTCTTTGATTTTAGCAGCCATATATATGGTATAGTCATTCAAATTAGGATTACAAAATTCCCCGCCCAGCACTTGGCCTTCTATGAGACTTTCAGATGAATTATAGCTAACGGAAGAGGCAGATCTTCTTCGATTACCCGAATTATAGGCTGTAAAGGCTATGACTGCCGTTGAAGGACTACCATGAAAGGTGAATTTTCCAATTCCCGCTCTTCTGGTAGCGGTAAATTCGGCAGTCATATTCAAATCAGTACGTTTTGCATCGTTAAATGTATATCGTATATACCCTGGCTGACCTTTTCTAATATATGTATTTCGATTAGTTCCGGGTTTGATCTGATAGCCTTTTTTCGCTTCTCCTGCAAAATCTTGATCAGTGGAACGATCTTTAAAATTGGTTGATACATTACTACCCGGATACACCATGAAGGGGAAATCTCTGGAGACAGGACAGCCCGGGCCACTCAGTGAATTCATGGAAAAGCTATGGACCAGCATTTGCCGGCCTAGATTATCTGGTCTGTGTCTGTAAAATGCATTTGGGCTGGGTACGTTATTTGGGTCAAGTCTCCAACGAGCACCATAGAAATACCTGTCTGTGACTCGATTAATAGGGCTTACTCTTACCAATCCAAATGCCAGGGAAGCGGCTGGGGCCACACGGCTAAAAGTATTTAAATGTCCTGATCTCTGTCCTGAAACGCTTCCTGAACCCATGAATGTATCCACCAGATCATAGGCGTCAGTTCCCGCTGCAACAAAGTCGGCGATCTGTTTTGGTATACTAAAAGTATCTTGTATTTCCGTATGAGCAGAGTCTCTACTTTCACCATCACTATTTTTTAGATGAACCAGAATGCAGTCTCCCTTTAGTGAACCTGTATAGGAATACGAAATGTTTGAACCAGTCTTGGGAAGTTCTATTATTGGGCTCATGCCCCCTATTTTGGCACAATTAGGCCCATTTAAATTACCCCAGTAAAGAACATAATGAGACAAATTCGTTTCATCTGTTTCTTTGCTTATTGACAGGACTATGTTGATGTTACCAGCCTCTTCATCCGCATCTTCTGTAGAGCTAATGGTGGTGTCCATCAGATTAGGAATTTTTGCATCTCTTATAGGAATAAAACTTACAGAAGACTCCTCAGTACCAGTGGGAGTACCATCATTGCGTACTACATATACCAGAAGATGTGGTCTAGAAACAGCAGGTATTACCGTATTTGCAGGGACTACAAACTGATTCATACCGCCTGCTGCTATAGGCGAGGTATTAGCAAAAGGCAGTGAATCGGGCGAATTAGGTCCATCTCCAAAGTATAAATTATATTTCATAACGCTATTAAAACCCTCTTCGATAGATGGTTCCTGGAAGCTGAGAGCTCCTCCTATTTTACCTTCATTTGGGTCTGTATCGCTAAAAGCAACATTTGATACGACTAAAACAGGTACATGCAAATCGTTTATTGGAACAGCCCGTCCTTCAGATTCTTCTGTACCATCTGTAAAGTTTGTAAACACCAATAGAAAATTAGCACCAGGAGGTATTGCCTGATCATTGGCAATTGAATGATTTATTGTATTATCAGTGCTTACAGAGTTGATGGTTGCTAAGGAAGTTGAAGATGGCAGCTTCATATTGCCGTCTTCACTCCAATATACTTCATAGGAAGCAATCCCTCTGGTGGGCTGATTATCTGCGGGCTCTAAAAAGCTTAAAGTTCCCCCTATTTCACCTGCTTCAGGGTCTGTGTCTGTAAAACCAATACCAGTAACCAAAACAGAAGGAGTTTTATCTTCTATAAGTAATGCTGTTGGTTCTCCTTGTTCTACACCACCAAGCACCACAAATACTAATAAATAGAATGCATTTGCGGGTATGTTTGTATCCGCTGAAACAGGATGCTCTACCATATCTTCCACAATACTTGAGGAAATCGTAGCAATGGATGTACCAATTTTTGTTAGACCATCAGCCCCTCCAAAATATAATTTATATTCAAGAGTCGTACCATCAATTAAATCATCCAGAGGCTTGGTAATGGTCAAAGTTCCTTTTAGTTTCCCTTGCGTTTCATCTTCATCTGTAAAAGTAACTTCAGATGCGATTACAATTCTTATCTTTCCAATTTTATCTTCCCAAGGTATCAAAGAGTGATTTTCATTTTCACCCAGATCATTTCTAATATGAACAGCCAGATTTGCATGCTCTGCATCCCCTCTCCTTTCAACAAAGATATTTTTCAAAGCATCTGTTAGATTAATTTGGTAACTATCATCAGCAGTAGGTTCGCCTTTTTCAATTTCATGTATTTTATTCCCCACTTTATTCCCGTCAGCATCTGCCCAATAGAATACAAAATGTGTAAATAAAATCTCATTTGTGATGAGATTAAGTTTTGCATAGACTGTGGCATCTACCGGATGATCCTCAAAAGAGTTAGACGTTACTTTCCCCTGGGGAAAAGTTCTATCTGTAACACCCCCTTCTAAGGATGCTGCTTCATCACTTTCTCCTGTTTTGTTTTGAGTATATACCAGAATATTTCTACAATTTTTAAGACTTGTCTTTGGAACATCCATTTTAAATTCTTCTTCATATTTTGCTTCATCTGTACTAATGGGCATCTTATGGAGAGAATCAAGGATCGCCTCTGCACCTTGAGAATTACTACAATATATATTATAAGAGGTCATTTCTTGTGTTCTCTCATTCTCATATGCTGATCTTACTAAAACAAGCTCGCCACTTATTTGAAGCGGAAGAGGATCGATATCGGTAAACCTTAAAGAAACACCCGTTACATTTGGTTTACCAATGTTTGGTTTACCATCATTTTGGCCACCAAGGTTCAGTTTATCCTCACATTGGATCAGGAAGAAGATAGAGGCGAATAAACTTATCGCCATCATCAATGCTGTTTTTTTAAAAACCCTGTATTGCTGTTTTTCATAAAACCACTCTTTGTTTGGTATCATCATTTTTGTTATGCTGTTTTTCATTTTTGAAGCCTCCTTGACGCTAGAATCAGAACATATATTTTTTCGTCAATACTAAAAAACATAAGATCTATAAGAGATATCACAAAAAGCCGCTGAGATGTCAAGAAAAAAAAAGAATTTTTTTTGTAGAAACCTTTATACTGCGAAGAGTGAATGCCGTTAGGCTGTACTTTGTACACATATCGAGCCTGTGCCTCAACACAGAAGAATAATCCAATATATTATCTATATCGTATTTTTTGTTCCGACGAGAATTCGTTTTTAGCTGCCACCTCGGATAGAAAGTCTAAGAATAGAGGTAAGAATGGGGGCAAATAGTATTAAATTCTAACCATCCTCGAGTTGCATGGATACTCTTCCTGGTGTACCATCTTTTATGGACGGCGATAGATCCAACTGTTCTGTATTTGAAGTCTTTAGAATATTTCTTTTTTGGAGCATGAAGAATAAATTTTTTCTTAATTCTAAAATGCCTTTTTTAGAATTGGCACTACCTAAGATAGCGTATGGATACTTTTTAATCCATTCTTTTTTTTCCCTTGCCGATATTTTATCTGCTTTATTTAAAAATAAAATTCTCTCTTTATTTGAAACGTTCAATTTTTTAAGTTCTTTTTCAACCACAAATAACTCTTCTTCCAGCTTACTGCTAGAAGAATCCGCTACTATAATGATCGCATCTGTGTGATAAATTTCTTCTAAAGTGGACGAAAAGGCGGCGATCAACTTAGCGGGTAGATTACAAATAAATCCAATTGTATCGGTTACGATTCCATAGACAGGTCTGTAATTCATTTCGCCTAAATATATCCTTCTGGAATGCGAATCTAAAGTGGCAAATAAACGATCCTCTGCGAATAGTTTTCTGGGGCTAGAACTCAATTGATTTAATAGTGTGGTTTTACCTGCGTTTGTATAACCCACTAAGGCAACAACGGGTAGAAACCGATTCTTGCGAATATTCTGGTGATGTTTGGATACTTTCTGCAGAGATGACCTTATTTTACGTATTCTTCTTCGAATATGCCTTCTATCTGCCTCTAGCATTGTTTCTCCAGGTCCTCTTGTTCCAATTCCACCCCCTAAACGAGAAAGAACATCACCTAATCCTTTTAAACGGGGTAATATATAGACGAGTTTCGCTAATTCTACCTGCAAGGCAGCGGTCTTTGTCTTAGCCCTCATCGCAAAAATATCCAGAATCAGCTCAACCCGTCCGATAACCTGTACTCCTAAATGCGCTTGTAAATTACTCAGCTGTCTTGACATTAGATTTGTATCAATGATCAGCAAATTAGAATTAGTTTCTTTGATTTTTAGTCTTATATTTTCTAATATACCCTTCGTGAAAAATTGCCCTGGGTCTGGACTAGGAATATAAAAAAATAATTGATCGGATTTATTTATATTCGCTGTATCAGAAAGATGACAAAGTTCGGCTAAAGAACCTAGCTGTATATCTTTGTTAGGGTATAGGATCGAACCATATTGTCCCACTAGAAGTGCTCTGTATTCTTTATTATTAAAATATGTGGGATAATATTGAGCTAGTGAAGAAGCATCCATGGAATAAAACGATTCTCTATTATTGTGCCGCCTTAATGATCTTTATGATAGAATTTGGATAGATAAAATTTTTCTTGAACCAACCCTTGTTTGCTTCTATTGCATATATTGCTGGTAAAGTAGAAGAGATTATTTTTTCGCTATGTGGTTTCATATCATAGATATCTGTAATAATATTTTTTCTATTTATAAATGCAATGGATAGGGGTATACTTGTATAGCGCATCCAAAAACGCATCATGATAGGTTTTTTATATACAAATATCATTCCTGAGTTTTCATCTATCTTTTTTCTGAACATCAGACCTCTGGATTTTTCTGCCTTTGTTTGTGCAACCTCAACTTTTAATGCAACTATTTTATTCTTTATATTTCTAAAATGAACTGTCCATATTTTCTTAGGAGCTTTCTTATTTTCTTTGATAGATCGATCCGTATTTTTCTTAGAAGATATAGATAAGTATTCTGTTTGTACGTGAGAGATGCAGGTCAGAAAAAACAAAAATAGAATATATAAAAAACGCACAAGACAATTTGAAATAAAATAATAGCTTTGCAAGCGTAATTTTTTGGCAACTATATGGCTGTCACATATATGGCGATAGGGTGAAAAGAAGAATGGTACCTTCAATATCCCAAATACATAACCCGTTCAATCATAAAAAAATAAATATGCACTGAAAAACAAAAAAAATATCTGTACGCTATAGGGAATAAATTCTTCTTTAGTTTTTGGGCTTTTGGTATTGAACTATAATTATAAAGAAAAAAGAATATGAGGATCATGGATCATATAATTTTACTTGTTACACTTGGCTGGCGTAATATATGGAGGCAAAAGAAGAGATCATATTTAGTAATGGCCGCCGCCTCGGTAGGTATGTTAGGTGTTCTTTTGACGGTTTCTTTAATGAATGGGCTTGCCAAAATTTGGGTGGATGGGGCCATAGAATCTGGTTTGGGACATGTTCAAATAAGGCCTAAGGATTATTCTAAAACAAGAAAGAATAAAATGTTATTTAAAGACCCAACAAAGACAATACAACTGATCAGAAATATAAAAAATAAGCAAGATCAGTTATTGGACTCTCAATTAACAAAAATTGATTCCAGCATTCGTTTCGAAAGAGCCGGTTTGCTACGTTTAGCAGTTAAAGTACAAGGAGTAAATATATTAGGAGTAGAACCAAGATCAGAAAAAAATATAAGCAGCTTCGACGAATGGATCATCCGGGGGGAATACTTTAGCGGTACAAATTCCCAAGATGAATTGTATGGGATCATTCCATGTGTACTGGGGTTGGCAAATGCAAAAAAATTTGAGATAGACCTGGGAGATACCATCGTACTATCTATAGGAAATAAAGAAGGCTCTCCTGGTTCAGTGCGCTTGAGGGTGCAGGGGATATTTCAGTCCATTGCAGAACCATTAGAGAAATATACTGTACTCATATTAAGAGAAGATCTTTCTAAGCTATTTGACAATACATCTGATCATTTTAGTTATGCTATCTATCTTGCTCAAGACCGAAGATCGGCAGATCATCTAAAAGAAAAAATAGTGAATGTCTCTAAAAATTTAGAATTGGATGTCATGACCTATAAAGAATTGCAGCCTGGGGTTACCCGACTATTGGAGCTCTCAGATGCTTTTATGCTCATCTTTTATATGATCTTACTTTTGGGATTTGCATTCGTTCTATTGAATTCTGTATTGATGTCTGTTTTTGAGAGAGTTAGAGAGATAGGAATCGTAAGGGCGATTGGTTCATCTGGTAGTTTAGTATTTTCAATGGTCATTTTAGAAAGTTTTTTTCTTAGCCTAATAGGGTCGGTCATGGGAATACTTTTAGCAAGTGGAATGATATCTATATTATCCCAAACGGGTGTTTCTTTAAGCGCATTTTCAAAAGGAATGGAGATGATGGGAGGCGCTGGAACGATGATCTATCCCTCTCTTTATTTTAGCGATATTTGGACGGGGCTGAATGTATCTCTTTCTATTTGTTTAGTGGCATCTTTATATCCAGCCATAAAGGCAGTCAAGTTACTTCCCATCAAAGCAATTTATAGCAGATAAAAATATGAGTTTAATCAAGACAACAAAAATCATTAAAAACTTTCAGCAAGGAGATATTACGGTACAGGCTTTAAAAGGAATTAATATTTCTATAGAAAAAGGAGAATTTACTGCAATCGTGGGCCCCTCTGGTTCGGGCAAGACCACTCTATTGAATTTGATAGGCGCCTTAGACACCCCCACATCAGGTAAGATCATTTTAGATGGCCAGGACATAAGCAAATTGAATAAAAAAGAACTTTCTAATTTAAGGCTGCAAAAGTTAGGATTCATTTTTCAGGCATATAATTTGATTCCTGTTCTGACTGCCCTTGAAAATGTAGAATATGTATTGCTTCTACAGGGGATAGATAAGCCTCAAAGAAGAAAGAGGGTTATTGATCTTTTTAAAGAGATGAAGATATCAGAACTGAAAGATCGTTTTCCCCGCGAAATGTCTGGAGGTCAGCAGCAAAGAGTGGCCGTGGCAAGAGCATTGGTCTCTAGCCCTACCCTTGTTCTGGCAGATGAACCCACTGCTAATCTGGATGGAGAAAATGCAGAAACACTTCTGGATATAATGCTTCAAATGTCCTTAAATAAAAAGACAACATTCCTTTTTAGTACTCATGATAGCAGAGTAGTAAGAAAGGCAAAGAGAGTGATCAAATTGCAAGATGGCAAAGTTTTACATTCCTAATGCAGTTTTTTTTTTCATTTTTATTTTCTTTTTACATTATCATCTTCTTGCCCAGAAACCCTTAGAAAATCAAATAGATACATCCTTTGCAGAAGAAGATGATCTGGAAACACCTTTTCAGTATGGAGGCTTTTTTAGGCATGGGATAAATTCTTTTTTCAGAAAAGATACACTGGTCACCTCCTTTTCAACCATTAGGGGGAACATGGGTTATAAAAAATACGATTTTCAGGCTCATTTAGATGCCGATCTGGATTTTATATTTTCAAATAGAGGTAATTCGGATGAATTTATTTCTTTATGGAACATCTATCCACAAAATCGTTTATTTCCCTTAGAAGGGAGTTTAGAAGAAGAAGAATTTTTATTTCGGTATTCAGTGCATCGATTATTTATAGCCTATAGCATAAAAAATTTCTCGATCATGATAGGCAGGCAGGCAATTAGCTGGGGACAGGGAAGATTTTTAAATCCATTGGACCTGATCACCCCTATAGATGCTCTTACGCTGGATTTTGAGAGTGTACCAGGGGCAGATTCCATTGATTTGAGTTATTATATCAATGATACAGACTTCATTCAATTCGTGGGAGTCCCCTATAGAAGAAAGGGTGATAAAAATTATCTGCATTTAAGAATTGAAGATGTAAATGCATTGATCAGATATAAATCCACTTGGGAAGATGTGGATATTTCAATCGTTTCAGGATATCATTTCCATTCCTGGGTATGGGGAGGGGAGTTTGCCTGGGGTATTGGGGGGGCCATTATAAGGGGGATCTATTTAGAACGCTATGAAAGTGAATACAGTATCAATATTTCTGATCTATTTGGTTTAGAATTTTCGTTGGATCAGACCAGTGTATCTGGCATTGAACTGCGGCAGAATGAACTCATTTTAGAGAATAAAGTATCCCGACAAGGAGTGATCGGAGCCAGTTATGCCTTCTGGGGGGAGTTGATGGCAAGCACCGAATTATTCATTAATGGTGCATCTGGAAGTAAATTCAATGCGGAAAGAAATCTGTCTCAATATGAGGCAGGTGTTTCTGCTGGTTTATTTGATCCATTACCTTCTGGTATTGGTTTTTTTAGAACGGCGGGACGTCTATTAACTAAAAAAATCATATTCTGGCAAATGTCTTTAAGCTATCAATTTTTTTCGGTCTATCAGGCTTCTTTATTCTTTATCTATGACTTACAGGGAAATAGTATACTACTATTACCCCAGATACAATATGATCTGAATGACGAAACGATTATCATATTATCTTCCAGAATATTTTTCTATGCAGAAGGATCTGAATTTGATGGTGCTGTTTCGGATATATATACATACATAAGAACTCATTTTTAAATTGAATAGAGCGGCTTATCTTACAGACTATAATTGAATAGCTTTAAAAATATTTTTAAGGGATTGATTATCTAATATCCTCAGGTTTTTCAGAGAAAGAATAAATACCTCTTTTCTCATTCACAAACAGCCCTATGATCAAAGACAGAGAAAAAAATAAGATCAATACCAGAAATGAATCTCTCAATCCAAATATATTCTGTAGCCAGGCGATAGCAAATAAACCAAATGCGGCAGCCAATTTACCGGACAACCCCATAGGCCAAAAAACTCGCCTGATCTGCCAGGAGGCGAAAATAGTCCAATGATGGTTCTGCTGGCAGACTGCATCCCCCCCAGGCCTATGCCGGCGAATACTGCGAGTAACATAAAAAAGGACTGCACACTTGAATTGAAATGAAATTTTTGGTTCAAGATCAATACCACATCTTGAATGAAATATAACATTAATGCAGCGAATATCCATAATGTGATCGTAAGTAAAAAAGATTTCAAAGCGCCCAAACGATCTTGTAATAATCCAAATACAACCGATCCAAATGCAGCCGAAAATTGGGTTAGCACGAATACAATAGCTTCCTGATGACTATCCAGACCTATGACCTGTTTACCATACACGAATGTAAAGCTGATCACAATATATAAAGAAGCCAAAGCAAAAAACATGGAGACTAAGAAAACAGACAGGTCTTTGAATTTCTTTAAATTTTTAAGCGTATCAAAGAGTCTTTCGTATCCTGATTTAAAGAATGAAATGCTTTTCTGTACAGGTATGTCAATCCCAGGTTCCCTTAGAAAAAGAAACGTAGGAATCCCTGCAATGAGAAAAAAGAGAGCCGTAATTGGCCCTACTAACCTTAAATTATCATAGTTTTCTGCTTCGCTTTCACCTAGCAAAAGTTTTATTATGATTATGGATAATAGTCCTCCAAAATAACCAACTCCCCATGCATAACCAGAAATTTTACCCAGATCCTTTTGACGCCCTAAGAAGGGCAGAAAACTGGAAATAAAATTTTCACCGGAAGAAAAGGCAAAGTTAGAGACAATGATCAGTAAAAATGCCAATAGATAAAAATCACTACTGGCTACAAACCACAATGAAGCGGTGGCTAAAATGCATACAATATAGCTGGCAAACAAAAATCTTTTTTTATTTGCAGAAAAATCTGTAATGGCCCCAAAGAATGGGGCGCTCAATACAACCAAAATATATGAAATACCTAGTGCTGTAGCCCATAATGTATTACCAGCTGCATATTGATCATTAGGGGTATTGGAGGGTGGAACAATAATATTGGTGAATATAGGACCAAATATCACTGTTATGATGACGGTAGTATAGGCGGAGTTCGCAAAATCGAACATGCACCAGCCAAAAATTTCTTTTGTAAAAACTTTCTTTCGGGGGAGTTTCATTCATTCTTTTGAGTGATTTTTATCTATTGGTGCCCAGTGTATGCAATATTATCATAGTAAATAGATTCCCACCGACCCTTGCAATGGCCTTTGGAATAAAAAATGTTATATAACTCATTCCACTAAACATATAGAGGCTAGAATAGTTCAGTCAATCAACTTATTTTTTAGGTAAGCTACCAAAATGGAGCATCCATTGAATACCAAATTTATCTTCAAACATTCCAAATTTTCTACTATAAAAAGTGTTTTGCAGCGGCATGCTTATTTTACCCCCCTGCGAGAGGGCATTAAAAACTTTTTCTTGTTCGTCTTCATCTGAGAAATTAATACTCAGAGCAATATTGCTTCTGGCCTCCTCTTCAGAGTAACCTGGCCTTCCGTCAGAAGCCATGAAGTAAATTTCTTCTGCCTTGAATTCAGAATGAATTATCTTAGATTTATATTCCTCAGGAATCTTCATTTGAGACTTAGATTCTGCAAAGGTTTCCATGGAGATAATTTCACCCCCTAAGCATTCTTTATAAAAGTTGAGTGCTTCTTCGCATCTGCCGGGGATGGTTAAATATGGACTCAATTGTTTCACTTTATATTTTCTCCGTTTTTATTTTGTTTTATATGCCTTTTGCATATATTCTACTGAACTGGCAATTAATTTTTTTAAAACTTCTTTATCAATGTCCTCTAATTTTTTAACATAAAGACATGACTTGCCCGTTTTATACTTACCCAGCTTTTTCATTAATGAGCCATATTTGGAAAACCCAGGCATAATATATATGGTAAGATTTTGCTTGCGTGGTGAAAAACCAGTAAGGAAATAATCCCCTTCATGGCCACTATCATATTTATAATGATAGTTTCCAAAACCAATAATACTACTACCCCACATTTTAGGTTCTTTTCTAGTTATTTTTTTCATTATGGATAGAACTTCTAAACAATCTTTTTCTTTTTGCCTATCCCCAATATTGCTTAGGAAAAATTTAACGCTCTTTTTATTTTCTGTTGTTTTTAATTTATACATTTTAATACTTAATGGTAATAAATATATAAAACCAATAAATATTTTGTCAAGTTTAAAATGATCTGCAAAAACTGAAAATGGATCTCAATGCGAAAGTTACAATATTTATCAATTTTAGACAAAACAAAGCTTTACTTCTGCAATAGAATTTAAACTTTATCCTATTTAAAATATTAAAAATTGTATAAAGCAATTTCTAGGATACTAATGTAATTATTCATGAGTTCGCTAATAAAAATATATTTCAGGAATCTATTCGTTTTTTATTTCCTAAGCATCAATATTATTTTAGCCCAGCCTACAGCAACAGGACAAGAAGATACTTCTGCCAAAATTGATGTGATTCCAGAAAATGCCATTACCATTCAAGACTTTGAAAAAGCAGCGAATCCGCAAAGGCTAGTAAAAAAAATAGATGTCGAAACAGAAAATTTTAAAATAGAGATATCGGCAAAAGGGGGCATAATCTCCTCATTCAGGCATAGAAATGAACAAAATGAATTAAAAAATAACGTCCAGCTAGCTGACAATGGCCCATTCAGATTTGAATTCTATAAAACTCCTTATTCTTTAAAATTACTGCATGAAACAGAATATCTATTAAACCAGACCAAAACAGATAATTTTATAGAAGTAACGGCCAAAGCAAACATGAATATGAAAAGCAAAGGAAAACTATATCCTACGGTTGTCACGAAAAGATATCGTTTTTACCAAAAAATGCATTATTGGCAATATTTTTGGGACGTTCAAAATTTATCCAATCAGGATATTGTTATCGAAGAAATATATTTTATTAATGGGCGCCCCATTGGACCCAAATCTAATTCAGATTCTTCCAGGGAAGAGGCTTCTTTCTATAACTTTTACTTTGCTAATGACAGCTTTGAAAGTATTTCTACAGTAGGGTTTGGGCTAGGTTGTTCTAGCGATCAGTCAGATTCCTATGTGAATTCTGAAATTGAATTTTTTGGTACTTCCTCCAGATTCATGATCATGGTATTGCAACCACAAAATAAAACGAGTGGTCTATACATTTTTCAAAAAGCAAAAGAAGCGCATGTAGAATTCAAATCAATTTTTATTCCGGCTAAGAGCAAAAAAACATTAGATTTTATTGCTTATACAGGGCCAAAAGAAAATGAAACAGTAAATATTAGTTCGGCCATGAAGCTTCAAAATCCATTTTTAAAGCAAATCCATAAAAAATTATATGAAGCCTTTAACTTTGGTATCACCGGCCCTATACGTGATCTGATCGTTAAAATTTTAGACTGGCTTTATTTGATCATTCCTAATTATGGCTGGGGGATCATCATATTCTCACTTCTTTTTAAGATCATCTTTTTTCCCCTAAATCAAAAGCAGGCTAATTCAATGAAAAAAATGAGTACTCTACAGCCACTTATTAAAGAGATCAATGAGAAATACAAAAATAATCCACAAGAAAAACAGAAACGCACCATGAGTCTATACCAACAACATAAGGTAAATCCTCTTAGCGGCTGTCTACCGATTGTGGTACAAATCCCCATTTTTATTGCATTATATACCGCCTTTTCCGATTCATACCATCTGTGGAAGTCTCCCTTTATTGAAGGGTGGATCAATGATCTTTCTGAACCTGATACTGTATATGTTTTTGAAGATACTATACCCATTATAGGTAGTTTCAACGTAAATATTCTGCCTATGATCATGGGGGTGACTCAATTTGCTCAAAGCAAATTCATGAATATTGGAATGGGTGGTGATAATTCAGCTCAACAAAAAATAATGCAATTAATGCCTTTAATATTGATTTTCTTTTTCTGGAATATGCCCTCAGGGGTAGTACTGTACTGGACAGTACAAAATATATTGACCATTATGCAACAAGCATACACTGATTTCAAAGGAAAACCAAAAGAAAAACCAAAAGAATAATATAAGGGCAAATATTTAAGGAGGAGGTAGAAAAATAATGTATATACTTGAAACACATGCTACATCTGATAAGCAGGCTTTAAAGTTAAGCTGTGAATATCTTGAAACAGACTCTTCGGATATCGATGTAAAGATCTTTAAAAAAGGGATTTCTGGTTTCTTAGGCTTTGGAACTAAAAAACCAAATCTTTATCATGTCTTTTATGTAGAAAATAAGACCCCAGTGAACGTAGTGGTTAAAGGGGTAGCCATAACCATTTTAAATAAAATGGGATTTAGGGCAAATATATCTGACATTAGCAAGAATGAAGAGGGAAAAATAATAGTAACATTAAAAGCACCTTCTATAGCCTCTTATATAATAGGCAAAGAAGGTAAAACTCTGGAATCCCTACAGATCATTATCAATGTGATCACAGAGAGAATACTAAAAAAACCATTGAAGATCATATTAGACATTGAAAATTATCGTGAAAGGCGCAAAAAGAGATTAGAAAGCATGGGCTTAAGTGCGGCCGAGAAAGTTGTTGATATCCGTCAAAGCAGGCTACTTAGACCTCTTAATCCATATGAAAGAAGAGTTATCTATATTGCCTTACAAGGCAACGATAAAATAACCACGGAATCGATAGGTTCGGGGACATATAAGAGAATATGTATCCGCCCATCGGAAAGCCTTTTGAATTCTGCTCCGTCGGATGAAGGCCCTGAAGAAGAAGCCTCTAAAAACATACAAGATCAGGAATTAAAAGAAACTACTGCCAATACAGAAATAAAAAACTCTGAAACTACAAAAGAGAAAATTGAAGAAGATCAAGATAGTACTTCATAAATCCGGTGAATGAACCCATTTGCGCTATTGCATCTGCCTATGGTAGAAGCGCCATAGGAGTAATTCGTTTATCTGGTAGTAATTCACATAAGATACTACAGAGTATTTTCAAACCCTTTTCAAAGAATATCCAATCTTTAACAGAGCATCCCGGGAAAACCATATTAGGTTCTATTCTATGGAAAAATTCTTTCATAGATGAAGTCATTGTAATTTCTTTTAATTCGCCTAAATCCTATACAGGTGAAGATTCTGTAGAAATACATGCTCATGGCAACCCTCTGATACTAGAGAAAATACTGAATATCCTGTATAAAATAGGATTCAGACCAGCACAACCAGGAGAGTTTACAAAAAGGGCTTTTTTGTCTGGAAAATTAGACATTACCCAGGCAGAAGCAGTCAATGAGATCATTACTTCTAAAAGTATATTTTCCTTGCAAAGCGCTCTTAGGATGAAGCAAGGTAGATTTCGTTCTATGCTACTTCAATTCAGAAGTGATTTATTGAACCTGGTAGCCGATTCTTCGGCAGAATTAGATTTCATTGACGAAGGCATTCATTTTTCAGAAAAAAAAGAAAAGAGTAAAATTTTAAATGATCTGATCCTTAAAGTACACTCTTTGCTGGAAGTTTCTAAAAGCATGCAGATATATAGAAATGGAATGGAAATTGTTATTCTAGGGGCCCCTAATGTAGGCAAGTCTTCTCTTTTAAATTATCTTTATGGAAGAGAAAGAGCCATTGTATCTAGTATACCCGGTACAACACGCGATTTTATAGAAGCAGAAATTATACTAGATGGTATACCCGTTCGTTTTGTGGACACCGCTGGGATACGGATCATAAAAGATAAAAATAGTCATTCCTCTATTGAAAAATTAGGGGTAGAAAAAAGCCTGGAAAAAGCAGCCCAGGCAAATATGATCCTTTTTTTACTGGATACTAGTTTACCATTTAAAAAAGCACTGGAAGAAGCCCCCATCCAGGAATTACAGAAACAAGTTAAACATTCTGAAGATATTAAGGTATTCACTCTTTTAAATAAATTAGATATTATGCATTTTAGTTGGAAGAATGGGTTTGCATTGCCCGAAATATTCCAAAATTTTATGCAAATATCTTTAGTAGAACAAAAGAATATGGACAAATTTATAAAGAAATTCAAAAAAATGGTGATCAGTAAAAAATCTGATCAGGAAGGTATACTATTATCTGCCTGGCAAGTTGAGATATTTGAACAGATACTCGAAATATTGAAAGAGGCTCTTGAACTCATTACATTCAATGCACAACATGAACTTTTTGTTTCCACATTACAAATTTCTCTGAATTTGATCGGTCAATTAACCGGTAATATTTCTAATGAAGAAATTTTAGGCCGAATATTCAGTCGTTTCTGTATCGGTAAATAATATAGAGTTGAATGACATTCTATTTTAAGTTCAAAATTGGAATGCTATTCCAATTTCCCTGTTTTTTCTTCTTCTTTATACCCCCATCCCTGCAAAGCATAGATGTTTTGCACCTCGTAAGGTGAAAAAGTATAAATGCTTGACATAATAACAGGTCTTTTAGATATCTCTTCAAGATCAATTAGCTTAAAATATAACTATTATGAGGTCCTATGAAAAATTTCATTCACCCTAAAGAGTACTGTAAATCTATCATTTTTGTTCTTGTTGTAGGATCATTATTCACTTTTGGTCTATCCCCCTATTGCACTAAAATTCCTCGCACTAAAATTCCTTATTGTTACGATATTCAGGTTAATGTTAGTAATGATTTAAGAGAAGTATTCAAAAAATACCGAGAACGCAATACATGCCAAAATGATAGTGATTGCATAATATCCAGACCTAAATCACCAAGCTGCTCTGCTTTTGGATGCTGTGGAATTAGAGTGGCTATCAACAAGAATATAGAAACAGACTTTCTACAAGAAGTTAATACGATCAATCAAAGGTGTGATGATCCATGTGAATGGAGAGATGGTGTTGTTTCTATGACTCAATGTGCTTGTCCTCAGCCACTCCCTGTATCGACAATATGTTCCAATGGACAATGTATTTTAATGGAGGTAAACGATGGATCTGAATAAGACTTTAACAAGAATATTTCTAATGGCATGCGTTGTCAATTTAAGTAGCTTCATGTGGCTGGATCATTACAAGTCAAAATGGAACTCCCCAGTAGTCCGGTTTCGTATCAATCCTAATTTTGAAAATAATAATGTAAATGACACCAGAAGGGAACGCAGAGAAGCCATCCTAATTCATGGCTCCCCTTAGTTCATGGACTCGCCAAAGTATTTTGCCTAATTCTTGTTGTTTTTATGCGGCCATGTTTGGGCATCCTCGTTTACAGCTGGGAATAGTCCCTGTAGCAAACCCTTTTTGTATTTTTTTAGGGCTTCTAACTTTTGGGCTTGGGCTGTAATCAAATCATCAATAGAAGAAAGACAGGCGGCTATTTTTTGTTGTTCTTTGGGATTGGGAATGAAAATTTCAAACTGTTTTAGAGCATCTGCTGTTAACTCCTTAAATGTGCTTCCAGCACCTAAATCATTCAATTTCCATTTGTTTTGCAGAAGGATATAATAGAGGTATTTATAGTCATATTCCTTGTTTGGGATTAGTCCCTTGCATCCTTGATTAATTGCTGTTTTTTCCGCGTTAATCGCCAGCAATCCTATCGGTGCTCTTGTCGATATGATGATTGAGTGCTCGGGCAAAAGCTCAGATGAACATTTGTTGAGTCCTTTCACAGTAATTTGCCTGGCTGACTTAGAGATAAAAGGGCTCAATGTCTTGCCCATTTCGGCAGGAGTAATCCAATTGATTTTTCCGTTCCAATATTCTTTGTTTGATGTGCTTGGCGTTCCTCCTTGTGTGATTTTTTAAACATTCGCCAGCCTTTTTTCCTCCCACTCTCCATCCTTTTCAAACTCCGGAAAGCGCAATGCCGGCATAGTCTCACCCTGGGCGGGGAAGAGTTTTTGTAGCAGGCCTTTTTTGTGTTTTTTTAGGGCTTCTAGCTTTTGGGCTTGGGCTGTAATCAAATCATCAATGGAAGAAAGACAATCGGCTATGCGTTGTTGTTCTTTGGGATTGGGGATTTCTATTTCTAATGTTGCTAATTGACTTGAATAAAGATGAACTACTGAAATACCTTGTGACAATTTAGCAATTTCTCTTTTTTTAGCATTGTTTAAATAGTATGATAAAAACACACCGTTAATACTTGAGCGAATAATATTTATATCACCACCTAATGCCACCCCACTTTTTAACACACATGATGCTGTTGCAATATCCTCTTGCGTTTCACCTGAAGCAGGAATTATGACATCATTTTGAGTCATTACTCAGAACGAGGCTATCAATTGGTAAATTAGTTTTTGAAACTATGCAACTTTTCGGCAGGAGTAATCCAATTGATTTTTCCGTTCCAATATTCTTTGTTTGATGTGCTTGGCGTTCCTCCTTGTGTGATTTTTTTGCAAACATTCGCCAGCCTTCTTTTCCTCCCACTCCCCATCCTTTTCAAACTCTGGAAAGCGCAGCTGGGGTATTAATTTTTTTTGTTTACTCATCTGTCTGGATCACGGATTTACACAGATTACTCAGATAACACTGATTTTTTATTGGTCTCATAAGACTAGCCTTTGTTATCTGAGTGATTGACATTGTAAACTCTTCTTTTTTCTCAGCTTACTCTTGTAGGTAGACGATCGGTAGCTAACCGTGAGCTTCATGTATTTCTCTGCTTTATGTAACATTAAATCATCTTCTGTATCCAAAAGCTTAACAAATGCATAAATTTCGTGATTCTTATCAAGATTATCTCCCAGAGTAGGGGAAAACATCATAAGTTGATCTCTATCGCTTTGTGCAAATCTATTGTTCATGGGACATAAAAAATAAAAAACTCAAAAATGTAAATGTTTTTAAGTTGGCGCACAGGCTCGTTTCTACATTACAGCTAAAAATTTTAGTTGACATACAGATACAGAAGTGAAATTGAAATATAAATTCTATTTTTGAAATAGTATACAATATAAAATACTAGCGGGATAATTTTATTTTAAAAATGATCCTACGATCATTATCCTTTGTATTTGAATTAAATTAAATTTTTAGAGAGGTCCTTGTGGCACAGACAGCACAAAAAATGAGATTTGAAGCAGAAACCCAGAAGATACTCGATCTTATGGTAAGTTCTGTTTATAGCAAAAAAGAAATATTTTTAAGAGAGCTTATATCCAATTCTTCGGATGCATTGGATAAATTGAGATTCAAATCACTTACCCAAAAAAATCTGGTAAAGGGTGACGAAAAGCCAGAAATCCGGCTAGAGGCGGACCCTAAGAAAAGAACCTTAGCCGTGCATGACAATGGAATTGGCATGACAAAAAAAGAACTGATAGAAAATATAGGCACTATCGCAAAATCAGGAACAGAAGAATTAATACAAAAAATGCAAAAGCAAAAAAATAAAGAGCATATTGCAGAATTTATCGGAAAGTTTGGGGTAGGTTTCTACTCTGTATTTATGGTAACCGATAGGGTAGAGATCATAACTCTAAAGGCAGGAGAAAAACAGGCATTTCAATGGGAATCTAAAGGAGACGGTACCTATACTATTCAGGATGGTTCAAGAGATAAAAATGGCACTTCTGTTATATTATATCTTAAAAAGAGTGACCCCGAAGATGGGCTGGAGGATTTCACAGAACCATTTACTCTTAAAAACATTGTAAAGCAATATTCTGACTTTATTAGCTATCCAATTGTAATGAAAGAAGAAACAGAAGAAGTAGAAAAAGATAAGGATGGTAAACCAATAGAGGGGGGCAAGAAAAATAAGATAATAGAAGATAAGACACTTAACTCAATGAAGCCTATATGGACACGTCCTAAAAACGAAGTCAAAAAAGAAGAATACAACGAATTCTATAAATATATTTCTCATGATTGGAATGAACCATTCAGAACCATTACTTTTCAGGCAGAAGGTCGTATTGAGTATACGGCTCTCTTATTTTTACCCTCTAAGGCCCCCTTCGATCTATTTTATCAAAACTACAAGAGCGGATTGCGTCTCTATGTAAAAAGGGTTCTGATCGTAGAAGATATGGATGAATTATTGCCCACTTATTTAAGATTTGTAAAAGGGGTGGTGGATTCTTCTGCATTATCCCTGAACATATCCAGAGAGCTACTGCAAAAAGATGTTCATATATCTGTCATTAAAAAAGGGCTTACCAATAAGGTAATATCTACTCTTAAACAAATATTCGAAAAAGAAAGAGATAAATATTTAGAATTCTGGAAGGAGTTTGGTTTGGCATTAAAAGAAGGTGTTAGCTCTGACTTTGAGAATAAAGACAAATTAGTGCAATTACTTCTTTATCCTTCTTCTTTTTCAGATGATAAACTTACCAGTCTAAAAGAATATGTAGGTAGAATGCTGGATGATCAGAAGAGTATTTATTATGTCACCGGAGATTCGAGAGAGGTGGCAGAGAGTTCTCCCCATTTAGAAACATTTAAAAGAAAAGGATATGAAATTCTTTATATGCTAGATCCATTGGATGAATTTGTAACTCAATCCATTGGAGAATTTGAGTCAAAAAAAATCATTTCTGTAGAAGAGGCAGCAAAAGAATTGGTGGATGAGAAGGAAGTCAAAAAAGATCAGGAAAAAATGGCTGATTTCTTGAAGACCATCCAATCTGCATTAGATGCGCATATTAAAGAAGTACAGATCACTAAAAACTTGATTTCTTATCCGGCCTGTGTGATCAGAGATGACGCTGGATTGAGTCTTCATTTAGAGAAACTATTACGCAAAAGCGGTCAAAATATGCCTCCTTCTAAGCGTATTCTGCAGCTGAATCCAGACCACCCTATTATTCAAAAACTTCATGAAAAATTCAAACTGAATAAGGATGATCCTACCATCAAAGAGTATGCGGAATTACTTCATAATTATGCGATCATTGCGGAGGGTGGCGATATCGTAAATACCAATAATTTTGGAAAATTAATGTCAAAGATCATGGAGAAGGCTATCTAATATATATGTTCATGAATGCTTTATATCAGAACAAGAAACAGAAAGAGCTCATATTATATTGCCATTTCAATTAAATGGACCCACCTGTTTTAATGAGCAAAAAAAATATCATCCTACTTTCCGTTTTTATTCTGCTCATTATAGTATTTAATGGATCTATTCATCTTTTAACCGATAATTGGTGGTTCAATGTAATAGAGCAAGAAGCTGTCTTCTGGAGTATCTTCAATACAAAATTAATCATATTCATAAGCTCTTTCATTATCTTTTTTCTCTTTCTTTGGGCCAACATGCATCTTGCTTTTCGATTTACAAAGAGCAGAGATACTCGTTCCTTTGAGGACATTTCTTTACCCGCCGATAAAATAATGTATATCATTGGATTAGCCGGCATTGCTGTTCTCTCTTTTTTAAGTGCTTCTACTAGCATTGGCTGGTGGGAGACGATCTTAAAATACATGAATCGTTCTGAATTCGGGGTATCCGATCCTATTTTTGGTCTGGATATTGGATTCTATTTCTTCAAATTGCCTTTTTATACAGGTTTGAAAGGCTGGGCTCTTACCTTGGTGATCATATCCATTATGATGGTGGCATTTGTATATTTTTTAAAAGGAGCAATGCACTTTGTAAAGACATGGAGCAATCCCTATCTTAGCAAGGTTAAATTTCATCTTAGTTTTCTTTTAATGCTCTTAGCCCTTAATTTTGCCGTTGGGTTTTGGTTCGATAGATATGAATTGCTATACTCAGATTCAGGTGCTGTCTTTGGGGCAGGTTATACGGATGCCAATGCTGGTATATTGGCCAGCTATGTGATGAGTATTGTAACCATATTAAGTGCTTTATTGATCCTTTCATCTGTATTTTGGAAAAAAGGAATCAGGCTTCTATTTTCAGCCCTAACACTTTTTGGAATTTCTTTCATCTGTTTTGAGGTGATCTATCCTACCTTTCAACAGAAATTCACAGTGGAACCAAATGAATTAGAAAAAGAACTACCTTACATAGAGAATAATATTAAATATACTCGTCTGGCCTATGACCTGGCAAAAGTAGAACGCAGTCCTTATTTGATCCAGGATAGTATCGATCGTAAAAAACTCATAGAAAATAGGAGTTCTATTGAAAATATCCGGCTCTGGGATTGGAGACCTCTACTGAGTACTTATAAGCAACTGCAGGAAATAAGGCTCTACTATAAATTCAGGGATGTAGACATAGATCGATATTTCATCAACGGAAAATACCGTCAGGTAATGCTGGCCGCAAGAGAACTTTCTTATGCGCAGGTGCCTGAAAAGGCCAAAACCTGGGTAAACCAAAGACTTAAATATACCCATGGATATGGTGTGGTGATGAGTCCTGTAAATCGTGTAGCAGCAAATGGACTTCCTGATTTCTATATAAAAGATATCCCGCCTGTTTCTAATATAGATATTTCTATTAAGAGGCCTGAGATATATTATGGGGAAGAAACAAACGATTATATTTTCACAGGCACAACAACAAAAGAGTTTGACTATCCTTTAGGGAATGAAAATAAATTCAGTCGGTACGAAGGGGATAAAGGGGTTCCTCTACATTCTCTTTTTAGAAAGATCGTATATTCCTTGCATTTCAAAAGTATAAAAATACTTATCTCTAATTATTTAACTTCTAAAACGAAGGTGCATTATCATCGAAATATATTGGATAGAGTATACAAGATAGCTCCTTTTTTAAGATATGATAATGACCCATACATTGTTATTTCAGATGGAAGGCTTTATTGGATCATAGATGCATACACAAAAAGTAATTTCTATCCTTATGCCCAACCAGTTCAAAATGGAAATTTAAATTATCTTAGAAATTCTGTCAAAGTGATCGTAGATGCCTATAATGGGTCAGTGGATTTTGTGGTAGTAGATGAAAAAGATCCGTTATTAAAAACATATAGAAAAATATTTCCTGGTTTATTTAAGAATAAAGATTCCATAGCATCGGATCTAATTAAACATTTTCGCTATCCGCAAGATCTTTTTAAAGTACAAGCCCACATATATACTACATATCATATGAGCAACCCAACTGTTTTTTATAATAAAGAAGACATGTGGAAATTACCTACAGAAATATATGAGAATACAGAACAGGCAATGGAACCTTATTACATCATCATGAAATTACCCGAAAGTAAACAAGAGGAATTTATGCTAATATTGCCATTCACGCCTGTAAATAAGAAAAATATGATCTCCTGGATGGCTGCGAGTTCTGATGGGGATAAATATGGGAAATTATTATTGTATGAGTTTCCTAAAAAAGAGTTGGTATACGGGCCAATGCAAATAGAGGCTAGAATCGACCAGGAACCTAAAATATCAGAAGTATTGACTTTATGGAATCAAAAAGGTTCTAGCGTGATCAGAGGAAATTTGCTTACGATCCCGATAGGGGGAAACATTTTGTATATAGAGCCTCTATATTTAAAGGCAGAACAAAGCCAAATGCCTGAACTAAAAAGAGTCATTGCAGCCTATAAAAATAAGATCGTAATGAGAGAAAGTCTAAAAGAAAGTCTTTCTGCTATTTTTAACGAGGATCTGACAATAGGATCGTCCGCAGAATATCCATTTGCGGATGGAAAGGAAAATTCATTGAATAAACTTATAAATAGGGCACTACAAAAATACACAGAATCTCAAGGAGCTCTACAAAAAACAGATTGGAAGGCCTATGGAAAGAGCCAAAAAGAATTAGGAAATATTTTAAGACAATTAAAATCCAAATCAAAAGACTAGTAAATATTTTCAGAAAAGAGATATACCTTTTATTCATTCGCTCTTATTCTTTTGGTGTATCTATTATTTTTTCCATTAGCCTATTGGCTCTTTGTAGATTCTTATATTTATATCCTACTGAGAATTTCAAAGGGAACATTGTTTTTTTATGGTTAGTCCATTTTATAAGCTGTTTGTTTATTTTAATCATATCCCAGGAATGGGAAAAAGAAAATTCGGTATACAGGATATTTAAACTTAATAAGATAGATGGGAGCAGTATTTTTTTCGTTAAATCTTTAGCTGTTTTTTTTGGATTCATTGCTCTATGGCTTATAGAGGTCTTTGTATGGGGCATGTTTTTTACTCAGGACTTTTTTATGGAAGATTGGGAACATTTAAGAAGACTCTATTTTTCTGGGATTTTATTTTCTTTAGCAATGGCATATCTGGGAGTATTTAGCGCGCTGATGGTAATCCAATCCAGGTTCTATTTGGTGATGCTATTAATCCTTTTTTTCCCTTTGATTTTACCTTCTTTGCTTTCCGCTGTACAAATGGCTGAAATATCCCAGGGTAATTCATTTTGGAGTATAGAGAATAAGCCTTTTATGATCTTACTCGGCTGTTTATTTTTTTATATGGGAGTAGGAAATTTCTACTATGATATTTTATTGGAGGATTAAATATAGTTTTCATTTTAAGCTTGGTACATTGAACAATATATATCAGTACTCTAAAGAAACTATAAAATAAATATGATCTTAAAAAAGAATATTTATAAGAAAATTTATGGTCTTACAGGGATCATGGGATCCGGAAAGTCAACCGCAGCAAATATTTTCCAAAAATATGGGGCAATTATAATTAGTGCGGATGAAATCGCAAAGCAGGTGATGAATTCTAATTATGATAAATTTGATAGAGTGATCCGTAAAATAGATAAGCAGCTAGAACCACATGCCATTAAAAAAATAAATAAGATCATTTTTGATAAAACAGAGAAAAAAATTAATCGAAATGTGCTTGCAGAACTTGTATTCTCAGACCCTAAACTATTAAAATGTTTGAACCGTATCATACACCCAGAGGTAAGAAGAGTTTTAAAGAAAAAGCTGAATACTCTTCCTACTTCTAAGATCATTATATATGATTCTCCTTTGCTTTTTGAAACAGGATTGCATAGAAAAGTAAAAAAAACCATAGTGGTCTATGCCCCTCCTGAAATAGCGGTAGAGAGAATCCATAAAAGAATAGGGATACCTAAAGAAGATATATATAAAAGGCTGAATACACAAATTTCTATTGAAAAAAAAATAAAATCAGCCGATCATGTAATAGAAAATGTAAAAGATTTTCAATTTTTAAAGAAGCAAATTGAGAAGGTATGGCGGAAAATATATCTTAAATAATTTTAAGGAGAGATTAGAGAAAGCTAAATGAAATATTTATATGTTGTGAATCTAAATTCTAAAAGACTATTTACTTTATCAGTCATCTTATTCGTTCTATTGGGGACTACTTTGTGGATAGGGATCAAAATAGGGGGAATGAATTCTTTATCTGCTGCTGAACATAAAGGGGCTATTGAAAAAGAAATGCAAAGGGATATTTCTCTACTATTTTCCCGAAAAAAACCAGATGAACCTTTAAAAAATAAAAAATTATCTGAAAATAGATATTCCAGAGCCGTGCCTCCACTCGATTTAAAGGAATTTTCTTTACGAAATAAAAATAAGATACTAATAAAGCCAGACCCTCTGGCAAGGCGCTATAATAATCCCACAAAATCTATTGTACCATCTTCCAGATCAGCAGAATATTATTATACAGTCCAATTAGGAGCTTTCGTACATGAAAAGGATGCCAAAAGGCTCTTGAAAGACATAATGAAAAAAAGACTCAATGCGCGTATTGATAAGGGTATTCGCTATTATTTTGTAAGAGCCGGCAAAAGCAAAAATAAGCAAAAAATGGAGCTCTTAAGCCAAAAAATAAGAAATAAATTCACTAAACAGGAAGCCCTTGTTTTAAGAAGAAAAATTTAATTATTGTGTCTTTTGTTAGTCTCAAGGATATCTCCAAAGAAAACTTTTATCACATACTTAAAGAGTCTTTTCAGGTAAAAAAAAATCTCGGATCATCCAGACCTATTTTGCAAGGTAAAAATATTGGCCTTTTATTTGAAAAGCCATCTACCCGCACGATTGTTTCTTTTCAGGTTGCTATTCATCAATTAGGAGGGAATCCCATTATATTAGATCAAAATAATATGCAACTTTCCAGAGGAGAGAGTATTGGCGATACAATACAGGTTCTTTCTCGTTACCTGGATGGTCTAGTGATACGTACTCATTCCCATGATCTGCTTCAAAAATTATCTTCTTTAGTAAGCATTCCTATAATCAATGCTCTTTCGGACAAACATCATCCATGCCAGGCTTTAGCTGATTTCATGACCATCTTGGAAGAAAAAAATTGGAATGAACCTAGCAATGCAGAACAGATTGAAGAAATCGATAAGATTTCAGTTTGTTATATGGGAGATGGAAGTAATAATGTATGTCATTCTCTGATGCTGGCTTCTATTCATGTTCCTGTTGAGCTAAAGATCGCTTCTCCCAAAGAATTTCAACCAGACCAAAACATCATTGATTTTACTTTATCCCAGAAGGCCAATATTATTATTTCTGAAGATCTGGAGGAAATGGTTAAAAATAGCCATGTTTTGTATACAGACACATGGACTTCTATGGGGAAAGAAACTGAAAAAGAAGCAAGAAAAAAAATTCTGCAACCCTATCAATTAAACCAGCGAATCGTCCAATTGGCAGATGAATCTGCTATCATACTTCACTGTTTGCCAGCTCATAAAGGAGAAGAGATTACACAAGAAGTTTTCTCTTCACCTAAAAGTAGAATATTTAAGCAAGCAGAAAATCGCTTATATACTCAAATCGCACTATTAAACTTTTTATATTTTCAGTAAATTTGGAGTATAACTTTAATATATGTCTCTTTTTGATGAATGCTATAATACTTTCGATACCAAAATAGAAAGGCCTGTCGATTGGCTGGATTTTTGGAAAAAAGAATTGCAGGGTTTAAAAAAAATTCCTTTGAGCACAAAAATCAATAAAAAAACCTCCACAAGGGTTTCATCCGAAATAAATTATACTACCAGATTTGATAGCATGAACCATTATAAGCTTACCGCCCGATTCCTGGCTCCGCGTAAATTTAAAAAGAATGTTCCCCTCATTGTCATTTTTCCTGATTACCAGGAACACCCTAAGCTTTTTAATTCAATTGCAGAGGCTGGCTTTGGACAATTTGTAATTCGCCTAAGAGGACATGAAAATTCTTTAGAAGTAAATACCGATATAAATGGGAATACCAAAGAAAGTTATGGATATTTCAGGGAAAGATTGAATGATAAAAAAAATTATTACATGAAAAATCTATTATTGGATAGCTACCGTTTTATGGAGATGATCCATAATAGAAAAGAGATTGATCAAAATAAAATTGGTGTATGGGGAAAAGGCATCGGCTCCATCATGGCTTTATTTGTTACTTCTTTTATGAAACAAAAAATAAAAAGTCAGTTACTTCAATATCCTTCTTTTTGTAATCTTAAATTGACTCAGAATTTATCCAAGGCTTTTTATGCAATGGAAATTAAAGAAGCGATCAAAAAGCGCCTTGTAAATAAAAAACAGGCTTTGAATACATTGCAATACTTCGATGGATTACTTTTTACTAATATGATCCAGGTACCCACTGGAATGCTTGTAAATCTAGAACATCCTGTATCAGCTTCTAAAGGTGCCTTTTCATTGTTTCATAAGATCAATGCTCCTAAAGAGATGCATATTTTTACAAAGCATAATACAGAAGAAGAAGTATCACAACAAGGAATGATTCTCGAAACCGTTATTTCTTATTTCAAGAAATCTTTATTGAATGCTTAATGTCTTTTGATCCGGAAGTAAATTTCCAATGTTTTAATAAATATGGCCTATATATATATATTAAAATGCTCTGACGGTACATATTATACGGGTAGTGCTATTGATCTAAACAAAAGGTTGCTTAAACATCAAAAAGGAAAGGCTGCAAAATATACCAGAGGCAGATTACCAGTAGATCTTCTATATTATGAACATTGTGATACACTGGGCAACGCATATAAAAGAGAAATGCAAATACAAAAATTAACCCGAAAACAAAAAGAAGAACTTTTTCTTAAAAAACTTAAAAATAAAAGAACAATCCCTAATATATAGAAATCTTTAGTGAAAAACATCCATGTTTTGTACCTATACAGCTATATTGAGATCATCGCCAGCGCATCTTCTTTATGATGAACACAATAAAAGGTATACCAGTAGTTCTACCTCTTGAATCTATACCTGCGGGTATAATTTGCCATGGGGGAGGTCCCTTTGGTAAAGGTAACGCTTAGATAAAATTCAGCAGGACCTGAGCTTACTCCATTGATCATACCTGTATCCGTCACTGTGGGTGTAGTCAAAGCATTACCGTTCGCATCTTCTATTGCATAGCTACCCGCGGTAGTGCCCTGAACTCCTGTGCCAGAAATAGTAATACTGGTGGAGCCACTGCCTATGTTATAAAGGAACGCAGGGTTACTAGCAGAAGGCGTTCTAATCGTGGTGTTTGAAAAACGTAAGAAGCCAGATGCCATTCTCACTGCCTGTTCATCTGGCGTTCCGGGAGTAGAGGCGATGATGGGATATTCTGACGTGGTGCCAAAATCCCATACGAATGCATCTGTACTGGTAATACCTCCACTATCGTCACTATCATAGCGATTATCATTATTTCTTGCATGCCAATTAAAGAAAATCCTTGGGCTATTTCTCTTGCATCTGCCTGTAATGGATGTATTCATAATGAATGAAGAAGCTGAAAAACCACTCACGCAAGTAGTAGTAGCACCTAAGTTTTCACCTATGGATTTGGTTTGGCTTGAAGTATCCGTATTATAATAGGAGTTTACTATAGTACCCCTAAAATTCCTCCCTACCAGACCTCCTACATTGGAAGCACCGGAAGAAAAAACATTCCCGGTAGACCAGGAATTAGCTATAGTAGTATCTAAATTTTTATTTAGCCCTACCAGGCCTCCTGCACCAGAAAAAATGGAAGTAGAAGAAGAAGTAGAAACATTCCCAGTAGAATAGGAATTTCTTATCTTGCTTTTAGAACCATTCCTTCCTAGCAAGCCCCCTGCATGAGAAATATTAATGCCAAAAGAAGAAACATTCCCGGCAAACCAGGAATTGATTATATTGCCAGCAGGGCTAGATCCACTACTGGAACTATTTTCTCCTACCAGACCGCCTATATAAGAGTTATTGCCACTAGAAGAAACATTTCCCGTAGACCAGGAATTAGTTATAGTGCTACTAACCCTATGAGCATTGCTACTGCCATACCCTATCAGACTGCCTACAAAAGAAGAAGAAGAGGAAAAAGAAGAAATATCCACATTCGACAGGCCAATATTCCTGATATCGGCCCCCTCTGTTATTCCAAATAATCCTGCAGTAGAGTTGCGAGATGATGTTCGAGAAACATTGATCGTAAGATTGCTTATGGTAAATCCCATACCATCCAGGGAACCTTTAAAAGCCACATTATCTTCGGATACTCCAGAGCGAGGATTTAAAATATCATTGTTGGAGCGGCATATACCATCCGGCCCACAATTCCCGATAGGTATGAAATTAGCAATGGAAGAAGCATTGATATTCTGTCCTAATTTATAATGTGCATCAAGATCATCTCTCATTGCCTGTAATTGCATTGCGTTGCATATAATGTATGGATCATCCATAGCCCCCGTACCAAGAGTACCATCCATTGGAAAATTATTCATAGTCCCGCCTGGTTGATCACATTTAGAATTGTTCCTGAAGAGATACCTTCGGCTATAGCTGGCCATGGGAGAGGTACCTCTGGTAAAGGTTACACTTAGATAAAATTTATTACCAAATGAGAGAGAATTTATTCCATTGATCACACCTGCATTGGTTACTGTGGGTGGAGTGGCCAAAGCGTCACCGACTGCATCCACCGCATCTTCTATTGCATAGTTGCCTGCGGTAGTACCTTGAACTCCAATACCAGAAATCGTAATATCCATGGTGGTATCTATTATGTCATAGAAAAATACAGGGTCTGTAGAAGAAGGCTTTCCAATGGAGGTGTTTGAAAAACGTAATAAGTCAGATGCCATTCTTACCGCTTGTTCGTCTGCCGTTCCAGGGATAGAGGCGATAATAGGATATTCTTCATTGGTTCCAAAATTCCATACGAAGTCATCTAATACTCCATCTCCATTGCTATCATAGCGGTTATCGTTATTATCCGCATGCCAGTCTTGAAAAATACTTTGAGGACTACAGTTTTGGCTAGCAGTAAGAGTTTTCAATAAATTACTTGTAATCCCACCCACGCAATTATGAATACTGAATCTTGCTTCGCCTACGCTCCCGGTTAGCCCTGAAGTATCTTTATCAAAATAGGAGCTGGTAATCTTAGATTGATAACTATTTCCTACCAGGCCGCCTTCATTGCCAGTAGAAAAGACATTTCCTGTAGAATAAGAATTAATTATTGTACTATTATTATTATTCGATCCTACCAGACCGCCTGCAGCAGAAACACCAGTAGCAGAAGAAGAAACATTTCCTGTAGAATAAGAATTAATTATTGTACTATTATCATTATTCGACCCCACCAGACCACCTGCATAAGAATCAGAAGCAGAAGAAGAAACATTCCCTGTAAAATAGGAATTCATTATTCTGCTATCAAGATTTACCCCCACCAGACCCCCTATAAAAGAACGATCAATCGAAGAAGTAGAAGAAACATTCCCTGTAGACCAGGAATTGGTTATAATACTACTATTCGTATTTAACCCTACCAGACCGCCTATATAAGAAGAAAAAGAAGAAGAAGAGGAAGAAGAAATATTTATATTCAACAGTCCAATATTGTTGATATTAGCCTGCTTTATTATTCCAAACAGTCCTACAGTAGCACTGCCAGATGCTGCGCTAGAATTCACTGTGAGATCGCTTATGATGAATCCTCTTCCGTCTAAGAAACCTTTGAAGGGTAGGTCGTCATTATTATTACATGTTCCATCTATACCACAATTCCCTATGGGTGTAAAATCAGCAATGGAAGAAGCATCTATGTCTTGGCCCAATTCGTAATGTGCATCAAGATCATCTTTCATTGATTGCAATTGAACTGCATTGCATATTATGTATGGTAATATTTGCGTTCCCATACCGTAATTACCTCCTGAAAAATCGGTTTTAGAGTTGGCGTCTGATCGGTTACATATAGGATCATCTTCTTTTATGATCACTGTTGTATCAGCTATACGAATGCCATGGTATGGATTCGTTATATTTGATACCGTTGCAGAGTAAGAGAGATTGAAAGTTCGACTACTTGTACTTTCAGTATTGTCTACTATGGAAACTTTGGACGTCTTGGGAGTATTCCAGTCATCCGGCGTAAATACAAGAAAGCCAGGGACTATGCTTGCCTCATTGGAAGTCTCTGTCAATGTTATCACTACCGTTTGTGCTGGCTGATGGCTAATGGATATGTTTATATCGCTATCACCCCCCTCTTTAACCTCCAGAGTTGATGGAGTCATTATAGTTGGAACTTCATCATCCTGCAAAGTCACTATAATACGAAGTCTTTGATCATTATACTTAGGGTCATCGCTTATTAAAGTATGCGTAATGACAACGTCTTGATTCCCCGTGGATATGTTATCATCCATCAACATTAGCTTTACCTTTTGGAGACTATTCCAATTATCAGGGGTGAATGTGAGTTGGATAGATTCCCCCCCACCTATAGAATCGTCTCCATTTTCCTTTTTTATCATGAAATTGAAAGGAGCATCCAAAGAAACGCCTATTGTTATTGTTACGTTATCCAAAGGTTCGGTCTTCAATTTAATGGCATATTCATTAGCAATATCGGTTGTATCTACTTCAATAAGAGTTATACGGAAGTCAATACTGAATAGATTATTTCTTCCAGTGGCAACCCCTGCTGTATCATTGTTGGCCGTTGAGACCATTATATCATGGCTATGAGAGTTATAATCGGAGTCATCGCTTGTAGAGAAATGGGCAATGGTAATATTGACATTTTCTGAATCTATATCATCTGCTTCCAGAGTCAGTGTAATCGTTTTAGGGGCTTGCTCACCAGAGAGGAATACGAGTTCAGTGGATTCCCCTGCACCTATGATCACTTCGCCAGAGTATAGTTTCAAATTATCGGGAGTTTCTACAGGCAAGCTGATGGTGAGGCGTACATCAGCAGAAGGTGGGGTATTCAAAGAAATCGTATATCGATAGTCTATATCTGTATTGCCTTCTGCAAGCCTGATCGTGTTAGGCAATGCTGAATTGTCTTCTCGTGCATAAGTAAACCCTGGAGAATCATTGTCTGTGGTAGAGATCATTAGAGCACGGCTAAGAGAATTATAACCAGATTGGCTACTGATAGAAGAATGAGTGATTGTTATATTCTGGTTTCCATTTGTATTTTCATCTTCTTTCAGGGTCAATGATACCATTTGGGGTTGGTTCCAATTTGTATTGGTGAATATAAGCTCAATAGATCCAGAAGGTCCTGAAGCCATATTCTCTCTTGAAGAAATCTCTAAATTATCCGGTGAATTATCTGAAAGATTGATAGAGATCGTCACACTGGCAGAAGGTGCTGAGTTCAATACGACCGTATATTTATAAGGAGCGCCCCCTTCATTCATATTGATACTCGGTGGAAGGTTTTCCACGTCAGACACCCTATAATTGATGCCTGCAGCTGAGTCTAAATCGTTTTCATCACTCTTACAGTGAGACAGGGATAGAATGGCTGCTATGGCTATCATACTACAAAAAATATTTTTTTTCATAAATACCTCCTTCACATTCATACTCTGTGTCCAATATAGTATTTCCGTCGCAGAACAGTCAAATTCTAAATGAATCGAATAGGCCTTTATTGCTATTGCGGTATAGAAGAGCAACCTTTTTTTTTATTACTGGAAAAAAAAATGAATGTTCGGTACCTTCAAGATTGAAATGCAAAAAAAGTAGAACTTATGCTTAATGCTTTACAGACTATCGCATAAATATATCTAGAAAAAAGAAAAATACAACATGATAAAAAATAAGGTAGTATTGATCACAGGTGCGACTGGTGCAATAGGCAAGGCAATCGCAAAAGGAATTGCACAACTTCCGGAATATGTAGTCTATTTAATATGTAGAAATGAAAAAAAAGCAATGAATGCAGTCAAAGAACTAAAGCAACATACAGGGAATGAAAACATTGATCATAGGATAGCCGATATTTCTTCTTATGCTTCCATTCAAAAACTAAGGGCAGAATGGAATGATAAGCTTCATATCCTGATAAATAATGCATCAGACACTCCCGCTAAACGCATAGAAACAAGAGAAGGCTTAGAAGTTCAATTTGCTACGAATATACTGGGCTATTTTCGGATGATCTATCTGTTCCAGAGAATTTTAAGACAAGATTCTCCTTCCAGGGTCATAAATATAGCCAGTTATTGGGCAGGGGATATGGATATGGATGATCTGGAGTTTAAAAAAAGAAGATACAATAATAATACAGCTTATAGACAATCTAAACAGGCGAATCGAATGCTGACGGTAGCCTTTGCCGAGAGACTTCGACCTTATGGAATATATGTGAATGCATGCCATCCTGGAGATGTAAATTCGGCTCTTAGCAATAGTCTTGGATTTGGAGGTCATGAAACCCCGGAAGAGGGTGCGCATACCCCAATATGGCTGGCAACAGGGCAGATAGGGGGCGAAAAAACGGGAAAATATTTTGAGTATAAACAAGAAAAAACTTGTCAATTTGTAGGTCATAAAAAAAATATTGAAAATCTGTATTCCATATGCGAAAAATACATTTGAGAATAAAATCAATCAGCTATTGTTTATTTTTTTTATTTCTAATTTCTATCATTGATAGTAAAGAAATAAAACATGGCAGTATCCATATAAAAATATCAGGGTTAGAGAATAAGCAGGGTCAGATATTGATCGCATTGCATAATAAACCAGAGACCTTTCCCACAAATCCAGAAAAATCTTTTAAGACTTTGGCTATTCCCTCAAAACATATTGATAAGGAGATTGTGTTCAAAAAAATTCCTTTTGGAGTCTACGCCATAAGCGTAGTACATGATGAAAATGCAAATGGCAAATTAGATTTTACTTTGTTCATACCCAAAGAAAAAGTAGGTTCTTCTAATGATGCAATTGGATTCATGGGGCCTCCAAAATTTAAAGACGCTAAATTTACATTGAACAGCGGATTAAAAAAATTAAACATTTCTTTGAATTAATTCTATAAAATTGAATGATACCTCCTTCCTTTTTTAAAGACAAAGATTCACTGGATATCTTAAAGCAAAATTTAAATAGAAGAAAGACTAAATTAGAATATGACTTTGAATCCATTGCTTTAAAAAGAAGGAAATGCATCATCTCTTTAGAAGAAAAACAAAGCCAGAGAAATCGTCTTTCTAAGAAAATAGGCGAATTAAAGGCTAAAGATGCGATAGATGAAGAAATGAGTAAGATTAAAGAAGAAGTTACTCAAATTTCAATTGATCTTAAGAATTTAAAAAAACAGCAGGAAGACGTTGAAAAAGAATACCAGGAAATGATCCTTTGTGTTCCTAATTTATTAGATGAAAGCGTTCCAGAAGGAAAAGATGAGACTGAAAATCAGATCATCAAGCAAGAAGGAAAAATACCTGAATTTAATTTTAATGTTTTACCTCATCATGAAGTATCTGTTAAAAATGACTTGATCGATTTTGAGAGGTCTGCCAGGATGAGCGGTTCTCGCTTTTATATATACAACAGTAAAATAGCCGCTTTAGAGAGAAACCTGACTCAATTTATGCTGGAAGAACATCAAAAATCAGGATATGAGGAAAAGCTTGTTCCCCTCTTGGTCAAAAATGAATGCATGACAGCAACGGGTCAATTCCCAAAATTCAGGGATGAATACTATCATATTCCATCAGATGGTTTAAATTTAATACCCACTGCAGAAGTACCTCTTACCAATTTATACGCAAATGAAATATTGCCTCAAGAAAGACTACCCATTTATCTAATGGCCTGCACCCCATGCTTTAGAAGAGAAGCAGGGAGCTCTGGAAAAGATACAAAGGGTATTATCAGAGTACATCAATTTCAAAAGGTAGAATTGGTAAAAATTTGTCTTCCACAGGAGTCCTCCATAGAACTGGAAAAACTTCTGGCAAATGCAGAGTCAATCTTAGAAAAACTATGTCTTACCTACAGGATAATATTATTGTGTTCAGGGGACACTGGTTTCTCTGCGAGCAAGACCTATGATCTGGAAGTATGGATGCCTGGAAGTAAAAGATGGCTTGAGGTATCCTCTTGCTCTAATTTTAAGGATTTTCAAGCCAGAAGAGCTAAAATAAGATATAAAGAAAATACAGGAAAGAATGAAATCGTTCATACACTGAATGGTTCTGGTGTGGCAGCAGGACGCCTGATAGCCGCTCTATTAGAATACCACCAAACTCCGGAAGGAAGTATCAATTGGAAAAGCCTGAACGCTTCTTTGGAAAAGGCAAAAAAAAGTTAATAATCTTGCAGACTCTCTGCATATCTGGCTAATCTTTTTAGCTCTGCTTCTGAAATTCTGTATTCCAATCTTAATTCTTTGATCATGCTTCTTAAATGATCTATCTTTATTTTTTTATTTTTAGGAAAAAAATTCAACCAGTTTTTTATTCCGTTAAAGTTGGTCTGATGAAATATATATTCTCTTAACATTCTGTCACGCATTATAGGTATATCCCTTACAAATTGCATGATCTTTGCCTTTACCACTACAAAATCATCGGATACAAATTGTAGCATGTCTTCCGATCCTAACTTTGAATCCATGACTGAAACACAATAGAAATTATTTTTTGAAATATCATAGATGACCTTATATTCCATTGGTTCAATAGAAATCACAGAGATTCCATAAGTCCAGATAATTTTATCTTTATCTTTGACCCCCCATTTTTTTGATTTAAATATATTTCCATATTCAACGGGATCGGATTTTTTTTTTTTGATTTCGGATATGATCTCTCGATATAAGAAATTCATTTTCCTGCGGTTTATAAAAATTTCTAAGGACTTGAACATATTATCAGATATTATCTTTTATAGTATGTCCTGGGAGAGTTATTGGGAAATACATGATCGGTAAAATAATTTAATTTCATTTGCCTTAAAAACTCATAGGCTACAATGGATACTGCATTAGACAAATTCAAAGACCTGGATATCCCTGGCATTGGTATTCTAATAGAATCTTCCAAAATAGATAGCATGGATGGCGGAAGTCCCTTTTTTTCATTTCCAAAGATGAGTACATCACTCGGTTTGAATGAATAGTCCCATAAAATCGTATTCCCTTGTTTACTGATACCAATTTTTCTGGCGATTCTATATTTCTGATAAAAATTTTTAAATTTCATTTCATGCTCAAAACTCAAATTTTCCCAATAATCCAGACCAGCTCTTTTCAATTGTTTATCTTCCCACGAAAAACCAGCCTTTCCTATAATATATAATTTACTCTGTATGGCAACACATAAGCGGGCAATATTCCCTGTATTGGGAGGGATCATTGGTCTATAAAGGGCTATTGTTGGTCCTCTCATCTATAAATATGCTTATCCCTGCGAAAAAAAGCCATCACCTGAATATTCTCTGGCTCTATATTCTGATCTACGAGCAATTTAGCGGCATAGTTTAATGTTGCTCCCGTTGTCCATATATCATCCACAATAATAAAATTGCTATACTTTTTTAGTAAAGGCACAAAATTAGATTTAAGCTGTAAAGTATTCTCAATTTGAAGATAACGATCCTTTTCATGCAGCAATTTACTCTGGATCCTGGAACTACTCTTTTTATAAGGCTTCAGCAAAGGCAAGGAAAGAATTTTAGCCAGTATACCCGACATTTTATATATAAAAGGGCGGGAAGAAGTTACAGGAAGGATAACCGTATCAGAATTTAGCTTTAAATGAGACAGGTCCATTTCATTCAGGTTCTTTATACAATTAGAAAGATATCGAAATGCATTTTTTCTTTCTTTGAATTTAGCTAATTTCAATAAATTTCGGGCTTCTTTTTTATACGACCATAGAAAAAAACTACTTTTAAATAGCAATTTCTTTTTGCTGCAGGAAATACAACCATCATCTAATTTCTCTCCACACTTTTTACAACGGTTCTTAATGGATATTTTACGAATATTAGAAAGACAAACATCGCATAGTGTATTTCTGAAACCTACATAACGCTCCCTGCAATGAGAACATCTTTCTGGAAAAAACTGATCTAAAAATATATTTATAATTTTATTTATATATATCACTTCTGTGTATCACCCTGCAAAAATTTGTAAAAAGGAATGATTACCAACCACCAAGCTGGCAATTAAGATCAGTAAGATAGAATGAGATGACATGGGCATGAAATATTTCATACCCATCCTGTCCATCATTCTTTTACTAGTAGTTCAGAAAACTTTACAAAAGCTCAAGATTAAGGGTATCGAAATTTATACTGAATAGTCCATAACCATTTTCTAATTTGCTTGACACCGTAAGTCCTTTATTCATTCTTGGCTTTGGCTACTTGGCATTAACGACTTTCAACAAAATACTGAAAATTTTCCTATCATCTACAGTTGCGTAGTGGATGGCCAGTTCAAATGAAAATCGTTATTTTATTTTTGTATATTATACTTTATATATCAGTCCCTTTTAAAATTCTTATGGGGGAAAAGGTAAAAAATTCTAAGTTGGTTTCTGTAAAAAAAATGAAATCCTATAAAACTAAAGAATATCAATTTGCTGATGATTCAGGAGGCATTCCTAAACAAAATTTCAAAGAATTTGGAATATCTTTTGAAATCTTAAGCGGATACGCAGCTCCATTGAATTCTTTAAGAGACCATGTAAACAATGGATTACAGACAAGTTTCGCTTATCAGCAATCACTTTACCCTTTCATAGAAGGCATTAGGCCCTTACTGTATATTCCCAGGGTCAATTTTTTATTTGTCTATGAACAAATTTTTGGTGATTCTGATCAGAAGAGTACCAGGAATGTTGCTTTTGGTTTAGGGCCTCTTTGGTCGATCGGATTGGATAATAAAGAACAGCATTCCATACAAACAGGGATTTATGTTGGAGGTTCTTATATCAAAGGTACAAGAATATTACAAATTGAAGTAGATGATCCCATAGAAGAATCGATCATTCCAATCGATTTTAAATCAGAGGAATCATCCTTTCACTTTTCTTTATTTCTAGATATAGGATATAAATTTACATTTACTTTAGGAACCTATTCTGTTTCCTTGGTATTATCGGGTAGAGTGCTTTATAATCCTACTATTTCGGGCCCAAGATACTGGACGGTTTCTCCTTTGATAGGGGTTTCCATGGGATTTTAGCAAAAATAAATTAAAAATTTAGTGGACGACAAAAAAATAATATCATATATAGGATAATATTATAGTTTATGAAAGTATGAAAGTTTATCATTATTACGGAGAAAAAAATTCTAAAGCCTCTTTTAAAAAACATAAAATTGGCCTGTATGATCCTGAATGGGAGCATGATTCTTGTGGTATTGGATTTGTCGCTCATATTCAGAATCAAAAGAGTCGTGATATTATTGATAAAGGACTACAGATCATATGCAATTTAGAACATAGAGGAGCCATCGGTGCGGACCCCCAAACAGGTGATGGGGCGGGCATTATGATGCAGATGCCGCATGAGTTTTTATGTAGAATTGCCGCAGAAAATAAATTCAAGCTACCTGAACCAGGTCAATATGGGGTAGGCGTTCATTTTTTTCCGCAAGAAAAAAAACTGCGTAAATCAATTGAAAATATTGTAGAAAAGATCACATTAGATGAAGAACTTGAATTTTTAGGTTGGAGAGATGTTCCTGTAAACTCTAAAGTAATTGGAAGAGGCGCCAGAGAGATGATGCCATTCATTAAACAATCCTTTATAAAGGCAAATGCTGAAATAAAAAATAAAAACGAATTCGAACGAAAACTGTTCATGGTAAGAAGGATGATAGATCATAGGATTCGCCAGGAATTGGATATAAGCAGAAGCCTTTATTATGTCCCTTCTTTTTCCTGTAAGACGTTGGTTTATAAAGGAATGATCACTGGCAGGGATCAATTTGTGGCATTTTACCCTGATCTATTAGCACAGGACATGAAGTCTTCTCTGGCATTGATCCATACTCGTTTTTCTACCAATACATTTCCTTCCTGGGATTTAGCCCATCCATTTAGACTGATTGCTCATAATGGAGAGATCAATACTTTAAGAGGTAATATAAATTGGATGGCTGCCAGAGAAAAAGTAATGCATTCACCTTATTTTGGTAAAGAGCTAAAAAGAATGTTGCCCATACTCATGGAAGGTCAAAGTGATTCCGCTGCATTTGATTCCGTGTTTGAACTTCTAGTGATGAGTGGAAGAAGTCTTCCACATGCCATTATGATGATGATCCCAGAAGCATGGTCTAAGAATGATCTTATGGATCCAGAACTAAGAGGTTTTTATGAGTACCATGCCGCCCTAATGGAACCATGGGATGGTCCTGCAGGAGTCATATTCAGTGATGGAGATGTAATTGGTGGTACATTAGATAGAAATGGCCTGAGACCCGCAAGATATGTGATCACAAAAAATGACTTAGTGATATTATCTTCTGAAGTGGGTGTATTGGGTCTGTCTCCTGAGAGTGTAAAATGCTATGGAAGATTGCAGCCAGGGAGAATGTTTTTAGTCGATTTGATCCAAAAAAGAATCATTCCAGATGAAGAAGTCAAAAAAGAGATCAGCAGACAAAAGCCTTATAAAAATTGGGTAGAAAATAATATAATTCGTTCGGAAGAACGATTGAAAACCGATTTAATGCATAGACATAAAATAGATCGAAAGACATTGCTAGAGCAACAGAGAGTCTTCTTATACACGAAAGAAGACCTAAATATTGTAATAACCCCTATGCTGATCTCTGGTAAGGAAGCTGTTGGTTCCATGGGCTCGGATGTTTCTTTAGCCGTTTTGTCAGAGAAGCCTCAATTATTATTTCGCTATTTTAAGCAGTTATTCGCTCAGGTTACTAATCCTCCCGTGGATGCCATTAGAGAAGAATTAGTCTTTGAATTAACCACCTATATGGGACCTGAAAAAAATTTATTGGAAGAAACTTCTGAGCATGCCAATCGAATAGAACTTTCTCATCCTGTAATCAGCAATGCACATCTTAAAAGAATAAAGAACATATCCCAGGGTAAATTCAGATCAAGTGTCTTAAAAATATTATTCGATATACGAGACCGTCATGGGATGAGAGAAAAAATGGAGCAACTTTGCAAAGAGGCAGAAGAATTAGCCAGAGGAGGCATAAATCTTCTGATCCTTTCTGACAGAGGCGTTGGAAAAAACATAGCTCCTATCCCAAGTCTATTGGCAGTGGCAGGAATACATCATCACTTGATCCGTAATGGATTGCGTACTGAAGTTAGCATCATTGTAGAAAGCGGTGAACCCAGAGAGGTTTCTCATTTTGGAATGCTATGCGGTTATGGGGCAAATGCCATCAATCCCTACCTTGCATTCGATTCCATAGATCATTTATATGACGGAGGATTTCTTACTGAAATAGACTCCAAAGAAAATGCATACAAGAATTATTATAATGCCATAAAGCTGGGTTTATATAAAATTTTCAGTAAAATGGGGATCAGCACATTGCAATCCTATTGCGGTGCACAAATTTTTGAAGCGGTAGGATTAGATTCGGAGATCATAGAGAACTATTTTACAGGTACTTCTTCAAATATAGAAGGCCTTAGCTTAGAGATGTTAGAGGCAGAAACAATTAAAAAGCATCAAATGGCGTATGATCCATTGCATAATCCGGATGCTATATCCAGCGGAGGCATTTACCAATATCGCTATGACGGGGAAAATCATTTATGGAACCCTATTAGTATTGCAAAACTTCAGGTAAGCGTCCGAAATACAGACTATGATACTTATAAAGAATATGCTGCACTGATCAATCATCAAGAGAGAAAAAGAGTTACTTTAAGAAGCTTGCTGGATTTTGATTATTTCAAAAAACCATTGGATAGGAAGGAAGTCGAGCCTTCCAGTGAAATATTAAAAAGATTTTCGACCGGAGCAATGAGTTTTGGCTCTATTTCATGGGAAGCTCATACTTCTTTGGCCATTGCCATGAACCATATCGGGGGCAAATCGAATACAGGTGAAGGAGGGGAAGACCCTATTCGTTATAAACTGATCGAAGGAAAAAATATGCGTTCTGCTATAAAGCAAGTGGCTTCCGGACGCTTTGGAGTAACCGCAGAATATTTAGTCAATGCGGATGAATTACAAATTAAAATGGCCCAGGGAGCTAAACCAGGGGAAGGCGGCCAATTACCAGGATTTAAAGTAGATGAGGTTATAGCACGTATAAGACATAGCACCCCTGGGGTAATGCTGATCAGTCCACCCCCTCACCATGATATTTATTCCATTGAAGACCTAAAGCAATTGATCTTTGATTTAAAAAATATTAATCCAAAGGCTCGCATCAGTGTCAAATTGGTTTCCGAAGTAGGGGTGGGTACTGTAGCGGCGGGGGTAGCCAAGGCCCATGCAGATCACATATTGATCAGCGGACATGATGGCGGTACGGGGGCCAGTCCAATTTCTTCCATACAATACGCAGGGACCCCCTGGGAGATCGGACTTAGCCAAACTCACCAGACACTCGTACTGAATGGATTAAGAGACAGAGTATGGTTGCAAGTAGATGGCCAGATTAAAACAGGCAGAGATGTAGTGATAGGCGCTTTAATGGGCGCGGATGAATTTGGTTTTTCCACAGCACCTCTTGTAACCCAGGGATGTATCATGATGCGTAAATGTCATTTGAATACCTGTCCAGTAGGAGTGGCTACCCAAGATATTGAATTAAGAAAAAAGTTCGCCGGTTCCCCTGAATACTTAATAAGCTATATGCATTTTGTAGCAGAAGAGATCCGAGAATATATGGCTAAATTAGGCTTTAGAACTTTTAATGAAATGATCGGCCAGATAGACCGTTTAGTCCATAGCAGACCTTCTGAAATGTCAGACGAAAAAAAGATAAGATCATGGAAGATAAGAGGCATCAATTTGAATGATCTTTTAACTAAACCAAAGCCTAAATTTGGCAGCGATATATACAGAACAAAAAACCAGGATCATGGACTATTAAAACAAATTGATCATCAGTTAATACACAAGGCTAAAATGGCAATTGAAAAGAAGAAGAAAATACAGATCAAAATGCCTGTTAAGAATATAAATAGATCTGTTGGGACCATGCTTTCCCATGAAATTGCCATACGCTATGGGCATAAGGGTCTACCCGATAATACTATCCAGATCACTATGAATGGAGCGGCTGGTCAAAGCTTTGGGGCATTCTTAGTCAGAGGAATTGAATTAAAGCTGCTCGGAGTGGCCAATGACTATACCGGAAAAGGCATCTCAGGTGGAAGATTGATCATTAAAATACCAGATGATGTTTCTTTCGACCCTGCTCATAATATGATCATAGGGAATACAACTTTTTATGGTGCGGTGGAAGGAGAAGCCTATATCAATGGAATGGCAGGGGAAAGATTCTGCGTTAGAAATTCAGGAGTGCATGCTGTGGTAGAAGGAGTGGGGGATCATGGATGTGAATATATGACCGGAGGTAGAGTAGTTATTCTGGGAAGTGTAGGCCGAAATTTTGCAGCAGGAATGTCTGGAGGGATTGCCTATGTATGGGATCCGGAAAGAACATTCTATAAATATGTAAATCAAGAGATGGTCGAAATAGAAGTACTCGAATCCCCTGGATCCGTAGAAGAAACACTCAAGATGATCACCTCTCATCATGAACATACAAGGTCACATAGATCCCAATATATTTTAGCAAATTGGAGCATAGAGCGAAAGAACTTTTATAAAATAACACCTGTAGAATATAAAATGGCCTTAATGAAAATGGAAAAGGAAAAAGCAAAAGAAATTAAATCGTCTAAAATGATCGCATCAGAAAAAGTATGAAAAATCATGGGAAAACATACAGGATTTAAAGAATATACACGAAAGAACCTGGGAAGAGACCCGGTAAAAAAAAGACTTAGAAATTTTAAAGAGTTTGAATATTCTTTTTCTGAGAAAGAAGCCCGTATACAAGGTGCCAGATGTATGGACTGCGGCATTCCATTTTGTCATGGTCCAACAGGATGCCCTGTGGTGAACTTCATTCCTGAGTGGAATCATTTAGTCTACCAGGGCCATTGGAAAGAAGCACTTGAAAACTTGCATCTTACAAATAATTTCCCAGAATTTACTGGCAGACTATGCCCGGCTCCCTGCGAAGGAGCATGTGTATTGGGGATCAATGATTCTCCTGTTTCCATCAAAGCAATGGAAAGAACCATTATTGACAAAGGCTTTGAGCAAGGATGGGTAAAGCCTCTGCCCCCTAAAGAATTGAGCGGAAAGACTGTTGCCGTTATAGGTTCCGGGCCTGCAGGACTGGCTGCTTCCCAAGAAATTTCCAGAGCAGGACATTTAGTTACCCTATACGAGAAAAATAATCGTATTGGAGGACTTCTACGCTATGGTATCCCCGATTTTAAAATGGAAAAATATTTGATCGACCGACGAATAGAGCAGATGATAAAAGAGGGAGTAAAATTCAAAACTAATATTAATGTAGGAAAAGATATAGAAGTAAAAGAAATTTTAAAAAAATATGATGCGGTAGTATTAGCAGGAGGTGCCGAAAAACCAAGAGATGTTTCCATTCCTGGCAGAGAATTAAAAGGGATCCATTTTGCCATGGAATACCTTACCCAACAGAACAAGATAAATGCAGGGGATAAAGTGAAAAATCAAATATTGGCCACAAATAAAGATGTGGTGGTCATAGGCGGAGGCGATACAGGTTCAGACTGCATTGGAACGGCGAATCGTCAAGAGGCAAGATCCATTAAACAATTTGAGATATTTGGGATGCCCCCCCAAACAAGAAACGATGCAAATCCATGGCCTTATTGGCCCATGATATTAAGAACATCTTCAAGCCATGAAGAAGGGGTAAAAAGAATGTGGGAAATAAATACCAAATACTTTAAAAATGATGGCAAAGGAAATGTTTGTGGATTGGTATATAACAAAGTCGAATTTAAAAATGGAAAATTTATAGACATACCTAATAGTTCTTATGAAATAAAGGCAGATATTATTCTTCTTGCGGTTGGTTTCTCGCATCCTGTTCAATCAGGATTGATCTATCAGCTAAAAGAGATGGGTCTGGAACTTGATAAAAGAGAGAATGTGAAAGCATCTTATGGAGACCATGAAGAGGATCATCATAGTAGCATACCCGGTGTATTTGCATGCGGTGACATGAGAAGAGGCCAGTCACTGATCGTATGGGCTATTGCGGAAGGCCGTAAATGCGCCGTTGCAGTAGATCGCTATTTAAGATATAAAGAATAGAATAAATATCTTATGGAAGTCTTCTGGGAAAAAGATAGCGATGGACAATATGTTATCTCTTTGTATTCTTTGCTCTGATGAATATGTTCCGATTACCCCGTAATTTTCCTTTTTTCAACAAGCTACCTCAAAGGTTTTACATTAAAATACTTCAAAAAAGAAATACCATATCAGAAGGCACATGGTATTTTGTAGAGATCAATCAGAATAGATTAAACTTGCTTTCCAGAACAAAATTAAAGTTGGGAAGTATATTCTATGTAGAGAAAAAAAATGATTTTGAATTAAAAATATTAAAAGAAGTATCTAAAGAAGAATTTAATAAATTGAATAAAGGAAAAAATCAATTCATTGACATATTAGGTTAAAAGTTTGTGAGTCTTTTAGAATTTTCTTTATTTTTTTCATGTTTTGATTTGAACTACGAACAGCATGGTCATTCTACTATTGGTACCTGTTTCTTTTTACGCTTAGTTGTGCAATGACCTGAATAAAAGTTCGGGGAAAATAGCATTTGATCAATCAAAAAGAAGACGACTATATCTTTTATTGTAAAAACATAAAAAAGGACTGACCTAACTCGACCGTCCTATGACATCCCGACGGATTTGTCGATAGGACAAGAAAGATCAGCCCTTCTTAACCGTCAGGATGCCCTATATGTTATTATTTTTTTAGTGTTTCTTGAAATAGAATTTTTTTGCTAGCTGTCTTAATCTATGAAGCATAAACCAAGCTGTTTTTGATCCCTAATTGTTTAGTGATCTGCACAATACAAGCAATCATAGGGTAAGCTCAGAAATAATTTTCACAAGTTTTGTCATCTTTAAATTGTTTAAAAAATTCTATTAAGTCATTCATAAAAATGAAATATACTTTGTTGTATAGCTTCAAGAACTTTTTTATAAAAACAGGAAAAAAATTCTTGACATACTGATATAAATATTTATAGTTTATTTATGTCTGGAGGTAATGAAAGACTAAACAAAAAATATAAAATGATAATCAAATACATAGCCTATCATTACCATGATATTGGTAAAACACAATTAAATAAAATATTATTTTTTATTGATAGAGAGTATTATATCAAAACTCAAGAAACCATGACAGGCGATACTTATATTAAGAATTTTTATGGCCCAACTCCAAAATGCATAATGAAAATACTCGATAATCTGAAATCAGAGGGTTATATTACATTTATTGAAAAGCGGTATGGAGAAAAGAAAAAAGAAGTATTGACATTGACTAAAAATTATGAAGATTCTGAGCTTGATGACAATTTAAAAGGCACTGAAATAGAAATTATTGATAACTATTGTGAAACTTATGAGGAAATGCCATCTAGTGAATTAACAAGAAAGACTCACGAAACATCTATTTTTCATGCACTAAATTATCAAGAAGATATACCAAACTTTATTTTACCCTATTATTTTGATAAACATATATCACCAGAAAAGATCAAAGAATATACTATTTAAAATCCCTATTTGCTACAATCCCAGATATATATGGACATCCCATCTCACAATTTTATTGTAGATGATAAAGATATAAAGAAAAAAATATCCAACTTATCTCCACAAAACAAAGAATTGTATGATTTTATTAAGAGTAAAGTTTTAACAAGAATCCCAAATAATCCACATTCTGATAAAGCTTTCCATTGTCTCTCAAATATAGATCCAACTCGCCCTATCTATTTATATCAAAAAGGTAATTTAACTCTCCAATATAGAATAGATAGTGAAAAAGGATTGGTTCATGTATTAAAACTCGAGTATAAAAAATAGTTATTATTCCATTCCCCTTTTATACAATAAAAGATATAGTTGCCAAAAAGAACTATAAATTATAATATATTTACTTCCCCCGATAATTCATTTTTCTATTAAGGTATTCTATGCCTTATTCCATCATAAAAAAAAGTGATCCTGAAATTTTTGAATTTCTACTAAAAGAGAACGACAGACAGGAAAATAACTTAGAAATGATCGCTTCTGAAAATTTTGTATCCCAAGCTGTTTTACAGGCATATACTTCTACTCTTACTAATAAATACGCAGAAGGCTATCCTCGAAAAAGATATTACGGAGGATGTGAGTTTGCAGATGAGATAGAAGAAACAGCCATTCATAGAGTAAAAAAATTATTTTCCTGCGAATATGCTAATGTACAGCCACATAGTGGCGCCCAGGCAAATATGGCAGTTTTTTTTACTATTTTAAATCCAGGAGACACTTTTTTAGGCATGGATCTATCCCATGGGGGGCATCTTACACATGGCTTAAAAGTCAATTTTTCAGGACTTCATTATAATGCAATTCATTATGGCGTTCGCAAGGAAGACCATAGAATAGATTATGATCAGTTAGAAAAATTAGCCTTGGAATATAAGCCTAAATTGATCATAGCAGGAGCATCCGCTTATCCAAGAGAAATTCAATTTGATCGTTTTGCAGAAATTGCACAAAAGGTGAATGCATGCCTTATGGTAGACATAGCCCATATTGCAGGTTTAATAGCTACAGGATTGCATCCCTCTCCTTTAGACTACAATACGATCGTCACTTCCACAACCCATAAGACTTTAAGAGGCCCAAGAGGGGGCTTGCTATTAAGCAATCAACCAGAGCTTTATGGAAAAAAATTGAATTCAAGACTCTTTCCAGGGGTACAAGGGGGCCCTTTGATGCATGTAATTGCGGCAAAGGCAGTTGCCTTTAAGGAAGCCCTTTCTTCAAACTTCGTATCCTATCAAAAAAATATTATACATAATGCAAAAATACTCTCCGAAAAGCTGGTTCAAAGAGGTTTTAAACTTGTCTCAGGAGGTACGGACAATCATTTGGTATTGATGGATGTTTTCCAAAGCAAAAAAATTACAGGCAAAGAGGCTGAATCTATACTAGAAAATGCAGGATTAACAGTGAATAAAAATACAGTCCCCTTTGATCAAAATCCTCCCGCTATCGCCAGTGGTATACGTTTGGGAACTCCCGCCTTGACCACAAGAGGCTTTCAAGAACAGGAATTTAAAAGAATAGGAGATTGGATTGCAGACCTTCTAGAAAACCCAGAGGATGAAAAAAAGAGAGATAGAATTAAAATGGAAATAGAAGAATTGTGCAGAAGTTTTCCAATGGATAAATTTCGTCTGCCTTAGAAAATAGATTATTTTTATGCTATCACTATTAATGGGAATTGATGTCGGAGGGACGAGTATAAAGATAGGTGCTTTAGAAGATTCTGGAAAATTAAAACATGAACTTTCTATTCCTACAGAATCTAACATAGAAGCTTTGCAATTTTTAGAAAATTTATGGGAAGCCATAGAAAGACTATTGAATCATCTAGATCATCAAAAAGAGAAAGTAATTTCACTTGGTATAGGATTTCCAGGAAGCATTGATCTCAAAACGGGTACTATTCTTTCTGCATGGAATATTCCTTTTTTAAAAGGCTATAATCTGAAGGAATTCTTAAATAAAAAACTAGAGGAAAAATATCACTCTATACCCATCTTACTGCAAAATGATGCAAGTTGTGCCGCTTTAGGACATAAATATTTTGGAGAGGGAAAAGAATATTCTGATTTTGCTGTATTCACCTTAGGTACTGGAGTAGGGGGGGGGGTAATATTAAACCATAAATTATGGGGAGGATATGCTGCAACTGGTTTTGAGATTGGCCATAGTCCTGTTGCAAATGATGCTATTGGTAATCCTGAATATTATGTAGAATGCAGTTGTGGAAATAAAGGTTGTTTAGAAACATACTCTTCTGCCACTGCCGTTGTTAATATCTGGAAGTATCTTAAATCCAAAAAAGAAAAGGATATGTCTAAAATAAATCCATTGAAAGAAGCGAAGCAGATATCTCAATTGGCAGAAGAAGGAGACTTAGAAGCAATACATGCCTTCAAAATAGCAGGCAGGAGTCTTGGCTTTTCTTCTTCTATTTTAGTACAGATATTGAATTTACCTTTGATCATATTTAGTGGTGGAATGTCCACCGCTTCAAAATGGTTTGCAGTAGAGATAGAAAAGATGATCCAAAAACAAACTTTTCCATATCTTTTCTCCAGATTAAAATTAAAATTTACGGAAGGAAATGAAGACTTTGGGATCAAAGGAGCCGCCGCCCTATATTTAGATGATCTACGTCAAAAAAAATCTGATCCATAACTGAAACAGAATGTTTTTAAGATTTTTTTGGAGAATAAATCAATTTGTTTGGATCATTTTGATTTTGATCTTGACTGTTTTGAACATTTGGATGACATTTTATTACAAGAAGGATATATATGATCAATATCAAAGAATCCCTAAATCTGAGATGGTCCTGGTTCTAGGGGCAAGTGTAAAAAAAAGTAAAAGGCCTTCCCAGGTGTTGATCCAAAGGCTGGATAAGGCCATTGAGTTATATGATCAAAGAAAAGTAGATAAACTTCTTATCTCAGGGGATGATTCTGGTAAATATTATAATGAAGTCAAAGCCATGAAAAATTATGCTCTTGCAAAGAATGTAGATTCCAATGACATTTTTTTAGACCACCAGGGTTTAAGAACTTTTAGCTCTATTTATCATTCCAAACATTATTTTAATGCAAATAGCGTTATCATTGTAACCCAGGAATTTCATTTGAGCAGGGCCCTCTTTTTAGCTGAACAAATCGGCTTAAAAGCCTATGGGTATGCTGCTGATCATGATCATAAAAGTCAGAAATCTTTTTTAAACATAAGAGAATTCTTTGCTCGTTATCTTGCTATTTTTGATATTGCTAGATTTTATGCAACAAAAAACCAATGATAGCAAAAGAAGTCTTTATTTAGGTTAATACATAGAACTCTCATAAAAAAGATCATTCTCAATTAAAAAATAGATTTACAAATTATTTAAAGGATCCAATAGAGTATTAAAATACTAAGGAAGAGGAAATTTTATGGCGCATAAAAAAGGCGGTGGTTCATCTAAAAATGGCAGAGACTCAAACTCTAAAAGGCTAGGGGTAAAAGCCTTTGGAGGGGAATTTGTAACTGCCGGTTCTATATTGGTAAGGCAAAGAGGCACTAAATTTAAACCAGGTTTAAACGTCCTCAGAGGCAGGGATGATACACTCTTCGCTACCGCAAATGGTAATGTAAAATTTGAGTGGATCAATAAAAGAAAGCAAAAAATTTCTGTAAGTTCTTAGTTGTCTAAAAAATTCTTAGACGAAATACAGATTACAGTCAAATCTGGTAATGGGGGGCCTGGTTGTGTTTCTTTTAATCGTGAAAAATATGTCCCTCTCGGAAGCCCGGACGGTGGAGACGGGGGAAATGGTGGGCATGTAGTCCTAAGTGCTAAAAATAATATTCTAAGCCTATCTCATTTAAATCCAAATAAAAAAATAGAGGCCCAAAATGGCAGGCCAGGAGGAAGGCAAAATAAAAGCGGAAAAAAAGGGAATGACATTCATATACGAATTCCTCTGGGAACCCAATTGATAAACCCTCAAGATAATTCTGTATTACATGATTTCATTGATGAAAGTCCTTTTTTACTAGAAAAAGGGGGTAGGGGAGGCAAGGGAAATGCCTTTTTTAAGAGTTCTGTAAAACAGGCGCCAGATTATGCACAGCCGGGAGAATCAACCCAGGAAAAAATTTATTTACTAAAATTAAAATTGATCGCGGATATAGGAATGGTAGGTCTTCCCAATGCGGGTAAGTCAACACTACTAAAGGCCCTTACTGGCGCTCATCCAAAGATAGGCTCTTATCCTTTTACCACTTTACAGCCTAATTTAGGTGTTCTGTACCATGATCAAAAAGGAAAGATGGTCATAGCAGACATTCCGGGTATTCTAAAAGGAGCCTCTAAAGGATATGGACTAGGACTTTCTTTTTTAAAGCACATTGAAAGGGTTAAAATTCTATTGTATGTACTGGATATTGAAAAAGATGATCCAAAAGAAACCATTCAGTTATTGCAAACAGAACTGAGTCAATATAATGATAAACTTACAGAAAGGCCTTGTTTGGTCGCTTTAAATAAAATAGACTTGATTCATGATGAAGATTTCAGGGAAAAATGGAAAAATTTTATCATAAAGGATATTAAATTAAATACAATATTCATTTCTGCATATAAAAATGAAGGCATAGATGATTTAAGGGAAAGGCTCTTTGCTATGGTATCATAAAAAGAAAAATAGATTAAAATTAATCAATATGATTCTTATAAGATCCCGTAAGTTATTTATTTCATTACTTCCCATAAGATATATTATGTCTTATATGATCAAAAGGAGTATCATCTTTTAAATTAAACCAGGAATAAATCTGTATTTTACTTTTTGGCAGTATTTCTGGTATTCAGGGTCTTTTAAAAGATGCTTTTCTTCTGTAATGGATCTATAATAATAAAGAACCGTCATGAATACCAAGCCCAGAATATTCACCAAAGGAAGTAATGATCCTTTTTCTATGCTCTGGTAAACCATCAAAGGCAACATAGCGCACCACCACGAAATATTTTTACCACTATAGGCTGGATGGCGTATATATTTATACATTCCCGTTTGGATGATACCTCTATTGGTCAAGTTAGAGAAACGCAGTCCAAAACATACTGTAGCGCTCATATATATGCTATAACTCAATAAAGAAATGATCATCAAGATTAAAACAAATTTTGCATCTTTAAGAAAAGATAAGAATTCCGTTTCTGATGGAATAACAAAATAAATATGCAGGAAATCATTAAAAGGAGGATAACATAAAATAGCCACCGCCCATCCTATGAAGGTGGGTTCTGTTGATTTTAGATGATTCTTAAGCCATCTGGAAGAGAATACATAGCCAGACCAGGCTAATCCAACATCTATAGCAAATATGAATGCGTATAATATATTATAGATATCTGTGCTGAAAGATACAAAGCCATAACCTTCCTTATGAATATCCATATCGTTCAGAATGTAATCCCAATTGCGATGCAAATCACCGAACTGATCCAGAAAAAAAATAAACATGAGCGGTATAAAAAAGAACTTTACGGCCATTCCCAACAATATCTGAGAATCATTTTGATCAAAACGAATGGTCCTATTTATTTTCCCTTTTTCTTGATACATTTTTTGATGCATAAAAAAGGCATATATCCAATTGCTTATTTTATCTTTTAAAAGGAATAGAATTTTTAATTTATCCAGCAAGAATGCAATAAATTTCCATAATAAGAATACTGTTTCTTTATGATCTAGTTTTCTATCATATTGCAATGCCCTGGTGAGTATAACATAGGGAAATAACGAATAGGCTAAAATAGTAAGTATTGGATCAAGCATAATGATCCACGTAGAATAGAATGGTTTAGAATATTCAATAGTATTTTGATATAGAAAAAGAGAGACATAAATAATGATCAAATAGCTTATGTAATAGGCCAGACACTCCCCTAGAAAATAAAAATATTTTCCCCCTACTCTATTCCCCTTTAATTTTAATATTGGATGTACACAAATAGAATTTTCTTTTTCTATGATCACCCGTATGGCCAATTCAATGATGAACATGGAACAGCCTGTCATGAGTAAGACAAATAATATAGAGGCCTCATATACATTCGTTAACTCAAGATCGTATATGGAGAATCCATTTTTTTCTATATCAAAGTATTCGAAGAAAAATCCATATACCTGGATCACTATGATCCCTACGATACCTGATACATAGGCATATCTGGTCAATTTAGAGGTATCATTCATCATTTATCTATTTTAAAGATGTAACCATGATGGGTGAACTTTGTTTATTGTGGTAAATATCCTTTATGCCAGAGAGCCCATAAATTTTAATGGTCTTCTTTAGATCATTTAAATAACTTCTTAACAGATGATAAGCCCCTATTCTCTGGTAGGCGATCGTTGCAATCACAACCGGACGTCCTACCAATACTGCCTTTGCTCCCAGACACATCATTTTGAAAATATCCGTCCCGGAACGAATACCTCCATCTACCAGTATTTCTACTCCAGCATAATTTTTATGTATGAATTCAACAATTTTAGGTAGAACCCTGGCGGTGCCTGGCATAGAATCTAAAACCCTTCCTCCATGATTACTCACTATAATAGCAGAAGCCCCTGCTTCACAGGCCAGTTTGGCATCTAAAATAGTCATCACTCCTTTTATGAAAAAAGGGATGGAAGTACAATTACCTAGTTCCATGATCTCCGAGGATATTTTTCTATTCGTAGGCTGGTTTTGAGATTCCATCGTCTTAAAAGAAAGCCCGTCTATATCCATTCCCCATGCTTTGGCACCATGGTCGTATGCCTCTTGAATTCTTTTTTTGATCTGCTTTAAACTCTTTCGGGGTTTGAATACAGGGAAGCCAACACCTAATTTTTGGATTACTTTTAATCCAATCAAATATTTATCTTCTGTAGCGCCGTCTCCAAAGGTGGGTATTAGGCCTAGCATTTTAGCCGCCATCCCACTCTCATAGGCATAATCCCATTCAGAAATACTGCCTCCCATATTACTAACGCTCCCCGTAATGGGCGCAGTGAGAAGAGGCCCTGATGTTTTTATTCCTAATATATTGGAATCTAGTCTTACTAAACCTTCTTTCTTTGGTCTACGGTCAATGTAATTAGGAGTAAGTTTAATCTCTTCAAGCGCCTTAATATTATCCCTGAATGTATTCATTTTACCACTTCCACCCATTCCAGGTACTTTAGAAGCGCAATTATTCCCGTCACATTCACGACATACCCAGCAAAATTTAGGATTAAATTTTCGCTTGGCTTCTTTTGAAAACTCTCTTTCATTGAATTCAGGAATTTCAACATCTATTTTAAGAGATCCACTTAATTTGTGAAATAGTTCTTCCGCATGTCTTAAAGAACTGCCTGTGATAATGGCATGTCCCAATTTCCCTACGTTATTTCGCAATGGATATAGAATATCCCCTTTGCTGTGATTGAATATTAAATGTTTTACACAAGCATCTTTATGATTAAATTCAGATATATCCGGAGTAGAAAGACCTAATATCCTGCCTGGCTGTGAAGAGACCAATGCCCTCTCAATACACACTCCTTTACCTTTGGATATCTTATTTTGAACGGAATGAATGCCTTTTAAGAATGCCTTTTTATCTCTGGCTATGAGATCTAAATAGATGGACATTAAATTGCATTTCGTTGCTAACGGAAAGGTATGAGTACTCATGAATCCACCGGATAATCTGGAAGCAAACTCATTTACGATAACATTTTTTTCTGCTGAAATTTTAAGATCCCCCTTTAAAGCACCATGATATTTACTCATTTTATGATCACCCAAAGAACCTAAAGAATCCGCAATGCTTTGCATTGTATGCCGTATCTTTTCGATCATTTCTTCCCCCAGATTACCTGGCATATTATGTCCCATTTCTATAAAATAGAGACCATTCTCTTGGTGGATGATCCTATCTGCCACCCCCGTTAAATAACATTTACCCTCATAGACAAACGCATCCACAGAAACTTCTTTGCCTTCTATATATTCTTCTAAAATCACCTCTCCATGGATTGATTCTCTTTGAGCCAATTCAAAGACAAAACAAAGATCATCTTTATGATATAACCGAACTACCCCCCTGGCGCCCATGTTATCCACTGGTTTGATCACATATCCATTTTTTTTCTCAGGATGGGCAGCAGAATGCTTATCCATATATTTTCTTAATGTATCTTTATCGAAAGAAGTGCAAAAATCGGGTTGAATGTGCACCCCACCCCCTACCCTCTTTAGAAACTCTCTCATTTTACCTTTATGAGTTGTTACCAATGCTTGTTCACAGGACAAGGCAGTTAATTTTAGCTTTTTAGAAATTATGGCTACGCTCATTGACATATCCGTCCCCACTGTGATGCAATGAGATATTTTTTTTGTATATTCTTTATTCTCCAGAAGTTCCAGGATACGATGGCCGTCTCTGGTAGAAACATTTAAAAAATAAGAAGCAAACTCCTTGCCTGGAGAGTTTTCATCCTGGTCGACCACAATGATCTTCCATTTTCTTTTAAGCCCTTCTTTAATAATGGGTAATTGAAGTACTCCCCCCCCTAGTACAATGACATGCAACGGATCATGATGAACCAGATCAGATTCTATAGAATCCCCCTGGTATTTTTTATTGAACGGCAAAATTTTTTTCATTCTGATAGTCTATTTTAGTACATAGAATATAGGGGGTGAACAATTTTTTTCGATTCTCTATGCTATACATGATCTTATCTTGGGTAGAAAATAATTGTTCCAATCTATTTATATTCTCTTTAATATAATCTATTAAATGGACCTGATCCTCTAAGGGCTTGATATATTCATCTAAATAGTAATTCTCTATTAGCTTTTCATGGGACTTTTTGAACAAACTTAAAGCCCCTTTTGGATTCCATTTATATGTCAGTTTATAGCAGGCAGAAGAAAGCTGGATCAATCCCTGTAAAAACTTTTTGAAAGTGCAATTTGGCGGATGACTATGCCAGAATATTTCCCATGATTCATGAGCTTCCCAATAAAGCCTTTCATTGAAATAGAGTTTTCCAATATTAAAAGAAAGATGAGTTTGCGGAAATTCCTCCTTCTTTTTTTGAATCATTTGTTTAAAATTCAAGGGAGACATTTTTGAAAAGCGTTTATGCAGATTACTATATAATTTATCTGAAAATTCATTTAAAATATTCTCCGGCTTTAAATTGATCTTTTGGCCGTAAATTGTATGTAAATCCAATAGCCTACAAACGGGCAATTCTATGCCACAGCTATGGATAGGGTCATAATCTTTCAATGAATTGATCAGATTAACGGCAATACCATGGTATATAACTCCAGACCTCATGGCCAAACCCACGAATGCTATTTTACCCTTCCTGGTCCAAACCCCTGAATAAGGAGGATTTATAAAAGCATATATCTTATAATCCCATAGAGTTTCTATGATAGAAGACTCTAAATGACGCAGGTACATATCCAAACCTCCTTTCACAAGCGCCAAAGGAACTACAGAATAAAAAACCAATTGTCCAGGATTATGTACGGTAATAGACCCCCCTCTTCTGGAAGAAATAGTCTGTATGTTCTTATTCAATATATGCTTAGGAGAAGTACTGACTCCTTTTGTATATACCAGATCATGTTCTAGTCCCCACCAAAAAATTTTTTCTTTTTGGATCGCCTCTGGGATATTTTTCTCCATCATATGGACTCCTTCTCTATAAGAAACCCTGCCAATAAAGAAATATTTTATTTCCATTTTTCAAGATAATGACCAATAAAATACTGACAAGTTGTCCAATCATTTTTTTATTGTATCGAAATGCTTTCCATAAAGGATCCAATTAAGAATGAAATTCCAAAGGCAGCCACCAGAGAAGGATATGGCAAAGGGCTGGCTGAAATAGGAAAAAAATATTCCAATGTTGTGGTAATGGATGCCGATCTATCCGGGTCTACCAAAACAAAAGAATTTGCATCTCATTTCCCGGATCGGTTTTTCAATTTTGGAGTCGCGGAACAAGGCATGGTAGCACATGCTGCGGGGATGTCCTTATCCGGCCTGATCCCTGTAGCCTCTAGCTTTGCTATTTTCTTAGCCGGCAGAGCCTGGGAAATCGTAAGGAACTCTATTGCCTATCCTGATCTGAATGTTAAATTAGTGGCCAGCCATGCAGGCATTACTGTGGGAGAAGATGGTGCCAGTCATCAGGTCATAGAAGATATTGGATTAATGCGTTGCATGCCCCATATGAAGGTGATGGTTCCGGCAGACTATTGGCAGGCATTCCATACGATCAAGGCCGCTATAGAAGATACAGGGCCTGTTTATGTTAGATTAGGTAGGTCTAAGATACCCATTATTTATGCAGAGAATACTCCTGTGACCATCGGAAAAGCCAATATAATTCAGGAAGGAGGTAACAGGGTTGCCTTCTTTGCCATTGGATCAATGGTCTATGAAGCATGGAAAGCCGCCAGAATACTGGAAGAAAAACATGCTATAAGACCCTGGGTGGTAGATGCAGTATCTGTAAAGCCAATGGACTCGGATACATTGATTCATGTTTCTAAGAAAGTTAAAAAGGTATTCACATTTGAAGAGCATAATGTACTTACTGGATTTGGTTCAGCGGTTGCAGAATTATTGAGCCAAACATTTCCCATAGAAATCCAAAGGATTGGAATGCAAGATGAATTTGGTCAATCAGGAACAGCGGAGGCATTGATGGAGCATTATGGATTGACTGCCTCTAAAATTGTAGAACAGATAAAAGATTCTATACCCTAGTTGATTTTTAATGATCTGATCTTCATATCTAGGGATATAGATCCATCTCTTGAAGACTTTCTTTCCAATTGCACTCAAAAATCATACGTAAGGTAATGGTCTCATCGCCATTAGAAATTTTAACACTACCTATATCCAAAACATTTTTTTCAAGAACCTTGAACAAAGCCTCTTTATATTTCGTATCCTCATTGCCCTTTAAGTGTGCACCCTTTGTTTCAAGGATGATATGATTGTCTTTGTCTTTTGAAATGAACGCTATAAAATCTGGATAAACGAGGTGTTTACGCCATCCTTGCAGACCATATTCCTGACGTGCAGCTACGCGATGCCACCATTTCAGTGCTTTAGCTTCATCTAAATAACTGGCAATCTTTTTTTCAAAATGATTAAAATCCCTCTCTTCATATTTTTCAAAGAATGACAAAGAAAGCTGTTCACCAGTTTCATGAGTTAAATATTTAGGTTTCCCAATAAATTGGATGCGTATTTCTTCAGGGATTTTCCAACCGCCATTTGTGGTGTCTAAATCAAAGACGATCTCCTTCTTGCATAATTTTCTTTGAAAAAGCTTTTCCGCATGATCATCTTTTTGTTTTTCAATGTCATTTCGCATTTTGCGGATAATATTCATGCGATCATTATAAATATCTATTGAAGAACCTTGCTTCTTCAAAACAGGCATGATCTCTTTAGAAATGCGCATCGCTTGCCAAGGATTAGGAACAATATCAGAAAGGTTTGTTGCAAAGAAAACAGCATTTGCCTCGCCTTCTAATGCCTCGTGGTGTGTAGTCGTTTGTTGATCATCAATATCAACTTGCCCCTTGGTAACAGCCTGCTTATCTTCTAGCAATATCCCTTGACGGCTATGTTTTATTTTTTCCCACTTAATGCCAGAAAGAATATCACGCTCATAATCCAAAGGACGAACAGTATCTCCCTCCCGATGCAACACTCTCGGGAGCACAATATCGCGTTGGCGAAATTGTTCTCTGCGTAGAATACGCCAATTTGACATTTCTTGTTCCTCATCAGATATAACACCACCTTCAAGGTCACCGAGGCCTTCTCTTTGCAAGCCTTTGCGAATTTGCTGGATTGCTTGTTTAACATTCTGATCAAAGCAAAAAACATGCGCTGTATCCAATTCAGTCATGCCGCTTGTCTGTGCATAGGGCTGGCGCAGCACTCTACCTACCATTTGCGTCAGAGCCGTATTAGCCGTACCTTTATCTAGCAACGCCAAAACATAGGCGAAAGGGCAATCCCAGCCTTCCTGCAAGGCAGCCTTCGTAATAATCACGCGCACAGAGCAAAATGGAGACATTAAATCATCATCGGCGATCTCATTTTTACCGCCGCCTTTGACTCGCACCTCATCAGGACGAAAGCTAAGCTGTTGAGTAAGATATTCCCGGACGTCTTCAGCATGGAGAAAGCCTCGTCCTCGCTGGTCACTACCCGTGCGTTCAACACGCACCAACAGGATCGGACGGATATATTTGCCTTGACCCGCTTGATACTGTTTGGCTTTTTTATCGAGTTCTTTTAACCGCTCGCATGAGTCGCTCAGGGTTGTCTGCCAATCGCTTCCAGAGACGTTTTTGATCTGGATAGGGAGCTTGATCATCTGTTCATCCTTTAGATCCTGCCCTGACACATTCACAAGTATATTACTACGTTCAACCTTAGGAGTCGCGGAAAGCTCAAGGATAAAGCGCGGATTAAATCCGTTCATTGTGTCACTGGCTTTCTGTGAATAGGCTTTATGCCCTTCATCAATGACAATGATCGGACGGAGCAACCGCAGAACATTACCAAGTGAACATTTAACCACAAGCGGCTCATATCCTGTTCGATGACCAGCAGACTTGTGAACATCAAAATTGGGAGTCTGGCAGTAAATTTTATGATGATTTGGATGATCATCAGGCGCAGGAAAAAAATCTATATAGCCGCCGCTGTCACGAAACATACGCAGCTGCTCTTTTGTCTCTCGCGCGGAGGCTTGGAGCATCAATAACATCACCGAAAAACTTTCTTCTACATCGCGTGGAGAAAACATCCGCTTGCGTTCAAGGATGGTCGCGCGGCGACCGGGCGCAGCTTGATCCAGAACCTCTCTATAAGGGTGATCGTAGTCTTTGAAATTTTTGAGGGTCTGGCTGTAAATCGCCTCCGAAGGCATGACCCACAAAATAAGCCCCGTATTGCGCTTAAAATAATGCTGGTTGATCAACTTAACTGCATGAGTCGCTAAAAGCGTCTTGCCTCCTCCAGTTGGGATTTTTAAACAAATATGAGGAATGGATTGTCCCAAACCGTCAATTCTCGTTTTATGATCAGACTCAGGTTTGTCGGTGACTTTTGCCCATGCTTGCGCAGGAATGTTTCTTTCCTCAAGCTCCCCGCCTTTGCTTTTCAAGAATTCATTGTATTCTACCTGTTCTTTCGCTTTTTCGATGAGTGCATCAAGATAAAGAGTTAAATCTTTCAGTGTTTTTTCTTGAAAGCGGCGCAATTCTAACATTATTCTGACCCACCAATTTTTTTGGTGATCGCCCACGGGAGCTGGCAGAACATAATGCCGGATTTTTGCATATCTTTTTGGCTCACATAAGCGCCAGCGGCATAATAGATCATGCGATCGCCTTTTTTACGCTTTGCGCCCAGCTCGTCTACAACTTTGCCGGTGATAATCGCATCGTCGCTTTGCATAAACTTTATATTAGGCTCATAAAGTAGATAAATATGATCATTTTTATATTTGCCGATTAAACCTGCTTTGTTGGATTTTGGGTATTTATTAAGAGTTGTGCCGGTGGCAAGCCAAAATACATGGCGTGCGAGCGCCTCCCATGAAGGCATGGTCTCGCCCGAAAGAATTTTTTCTGGATCAATCTCATCGCTTAAAGTGGCAAAGGTGAAAGAGCCACCCAAGCCTTTTTTGAGGTTTTCGTCTTTAGCTTGGGGAATGCCTTTGATCACACGGCGGACGCGCTCGGCGGTGATCTTGTCTGCATAATCTTCACATTCCACTAGAATAAACTTGCGGTTTCCTCCGTCTTCTTTGTTGAGTGCTAACACAGCATGGGCGGTTGTACCGGAACCGGCGAAAGAATCGAGGATGATTGAATTCTTTTTTGCTACCAAATCAATGATAGAACGAATAAGTTTTACAGGCTTGGGATTATTAAATTCTCCTCTGCCTAGAATTTTACCAAGTTCAACATTAGCTTGTCTTGTGCTACCAAAATTTTCATATGACCAGAAGGTGTGAGGGCATACTCGTTCGCTGACCTCACATAAATAAGTTTTTCTTTGAGGGATTTTATTGCCTTCTGGATCAAGCCAAATACGACCATCTTCCAGAAGTTGCCTCAATTTCTCCTGTGAGAACCTAGGGTATGTTCCCTTTGGAGGGGACCATATTTGCCCATTTGGAAATTGAAATTCATATCTATTATTTTCTGTTCCGCTTTTGGCATGTAAAGGAGTTAAGAGATAGGGGCCACGAGGATCTCGATCTCTGTTCTTGTAGACTTGCTTCTGATTTTCTGTTCGCCTGAATCCTTTGATTTCTGATAACTCAATATTTTTAGCATAGCACAAGATAAATTCGCAATTGCTTGAAAAGTATCTTACGTCGTTTTTAATAGTGTCCATCCCCTGCCAAGTTATCAAAGCAAGAAAGTTCTCCTCCCCGAAAATTTCATCCATAATGGCACGGAGGCGATGCTGTTCATTATCATCAATAGAGATAAAGATCACGCCATCATCGGCGAGCAGCTCTCTTAGAAGCTGTAGGCGTGGCCACATCATGCACAGCCATTTATCGTGGCGGCATTGATCTTCTCTATCCACCACTTTTTTATTCCAATCCTTTATCAGAGGAGAATTGACCTTGTCGTTATAAACCCAGTTTTCATTCCCTGTATTATAAGGCGGGTCAATATAAATGCACTTCACCCGCCCTGCATAGCGAGGCAGTAGAGACTTGAGTGCTAAAAGATTATCGCCATGAAGAATTAAATTGCCGTCTATATCAGCCTTACCCAGAGACTTTTTCGAGTCCGCTTTCAACTGGTGAAAGGGCACGGCTAAATGGTGGCCTGCTACATCACCTTTTCCTAAAAAATCAATTTTTGGCAAAAATACCCCCCTCATAAGTTAAATTCTTCATTGTCTCAATATTCATCCCCATAGAGCCATGATCCCTTAAATGATCACAAAAAAAATGATCGGCCAATGATCAAAAGTTTGGTTTATAATTAAAATGGTGGTCCGCATGTATCCAGCGTACCGTACGTGATCTGGAACGCATTACAATGGAATGAGTAATTGCGCCTTTCTTTGTAAATTGCACTCCCTTGAGCATCTCTCCATCTGTAACACCTGTGGCGCAGAACATTACATCCCCACTGGCTAGTTCTTCCATCTTAAAATAAGCATCTGGATCCTTTACCCCCATTTCTATGGCTCTTTGTTTTTCTTCTTCATTTCTATATCTAAGCTGTCCCTGGAAGTCTCCCCCTAAACATTTTAAGGCTGCTGCAGAAATAACTCCTTCTGGCGACCCCCCTACTCCCAATAGTATATTCACACGAGAATCCGGCATTCATGTGGCAATAGCCCCTGAAACATCCCTCATTATAGATCAACTTGATCCTGCAACCTACCCCATACGAAGCAAACATTAAAAATTGTCATAGAAGTCAATTCTTTTTATGCAAATATCCATACCCTAAAGATTCAAAAAAATACTGTACATCCCGTAAAATTTATTTCTATTGGACATTGTATTGCCATGGCCTTCTTTATTTTAAATGTAATCTATAATCTGGTAGCGATTTATGTTGGCTTAGGTATTTTATTTGTGCTACCCTTTATATTTTGGGGAATAAACCAGATAGATATCTCTGGTAAAGGAAGTAGTATTCTCTTTCGTATCATCATCATCCCAGGGACTATTATTTTCTGGCCTTATCTCTTATCCAATTGGTCAAAAACATTGAAGAAAGGTAAAAGCAATAAAACAAAAATTTCTTCTCAGAGAGGAATGTAATCTAAAGCAATATGACGAATTTACATAGAAAAAGGCATTTTAGAATATTCATTATTTTAGCCATTCTATTACCTCTCTTGTTGATCAGTTCTATTGCATTTAAAACCACTCTAAAAGAAACATCTTATGAAGAAGAATTTAAAAGAATATTAAAAGAATTTCCTCATTTTGTATACGAGGGAGACAAAAAAACCTCTAAGAATAATATCTATTTGAATTTAAGGGCTTCTTCAAAGAAAAAAGGCAAAAAAGACGAAAAATACGTATTATTGATCAAACCAGAAAAAGATTATCAACAACCGGATATTCTGGTATATCTTACTCAAAAAAAAATTAAATCATCTAAAAATCGATCTATTCTTAAAATATTAAAGAAGTCTGAATTGATCGGTCAACTTAAGGGTGATCAAAAGAATGTTTTTTTTGTTTCTTCTGCAACATTGAAAAAGAATAAAAATTTACTTTTTTATAGCCACGCTTTTCAAAAAGTAGTTGATCAGATAAAACTATCAGTAAAGAATTGAAATGAAGGATTAAAATGAGTGTTAAATATACAGCCATTGGTTGGAATCGACAGAAAATAATCTATGATGCATTGATCATAGCAGGGGTATCTTTATACATTTTGCTCTATATCTATATTAATATGTGGACCGATCCAAATGCAAACTTTATTACCATCAGAATGCGTTCCTTTGGATCATGCGCGTTCCTGCTATTGCATATTATTCTTTCCATTGGCCCTTTAGCCAGATTGAATAGCAAATTTTTACCACTTTTGTATAATAGAAGGCATCTTGGAGTGATGATGTTTATCGTCGCCTGCTTTCATGCCTATTATGTTACTATAGAATATCATAAATGGGGTAAATTAGAACCTGTATTTAATATTTTCTTAGGCAACACTAATTTTGCCACATTTACTCAATTTCCTTTTCAGGTTTTGGGGGCTTTGGCATTGCTTATTTTCTTTTTTATGGCTATTACGAGTCATGATTTTTGGTTAAAAAACCTTACTCCCGCCGTATGGAAATATTTACACATGTTTGTTTATCTGGCCTATTCATTGATCATTTTACATGTAGCTCTGGGACCTTTACAATTTCAATCCAATATAATTTTCTTTATTATGATATTTTCGGGGACCCTATGGATTATTTTAATCCATTTATTGGCGGCATTAAAAGAAAAGAAAACAGATTCTTATAATCTAAAGGCCAATAAATATATATCTGTTTGCGATGTGGATGCCATAAAAGAAAATCACGCTAAAATATTTGTTATTCGTGATGAAAGGGTCGCCCTCTTTAAGAAAGAGGGTAAAATTTATGCGGTTTCTAATATATGCGCTCACCAAAACGGGCCTTTGGGTGAAGGAAAGATAATCAATGGATGCATTACATGTCCATGGCATGGTTATCAGTATTTGCCTGAATCAGGGAGGGCACCGGAACCATTTGTAGAAAAAATTCCTACATATAATGTAAAAATAGAAAATAAAACAGTTTATGTAGATCCAAAACCAAATCCACCCGGGACAAAAACAGAATCAACCATTACTTGATTTTAATTAGGAGTTTAACAATGAACAACGATTTTTATATAGGCTATGAAAAAAAGCTACCTTTTGGAATGGGTAAATTCATTGCTTTATCAGTGGCCTGTATATTTCTTATCGCTTTTTCAGTAATGGCTTTTCTTATTCCTTTTAAAAGACCATTCCATTCAGGCGTATCCAGTGGAAAATATGTAACATTAAAAGGAGTCTTCGAGGCAGAACCATATCCTATATTATGGATAAAACGCTTAGGAAATTCTGTATCCGATGCAAATAAGGTTTCAGGGTACTATGTGGCTCCTGTTGGTAAGAAAGGATTTGGCAAGAAAGCTCTTAAATGGGATAATAAATACATCTCTTTAGGCGGCAAGTTAATTTACAGAGATGACCAGGTCATGGTGGTAACTAAACTAGCCTCTTTTAAAGTATTGGATAATCCAGTGGCTAAAAAGCGTATTCAATCCAATACATTTACTAAAACATTAGGTAATTTTGAACTAAAAGGTGAAATTGTAGACAGCAAATGCTATTTAGGCCAAATGAATCATGGAGAAGGAAAAATTCATAAGGCCTGCGCTAGTTTATGTATTCGGGGAGGGCTTCACCCTTTATTTGTATTGCATGCAGAAAACATTCAATTGCATAAAACCTATATACTTTTGGCTTCCGAAAACAATAGGCCTGTGAATCAAGATATATTGAATATAGTGGCTGAACCAATTCAAATAGCAGGAAAGGTAATTCAGAAGAATAATATTTATATTTTAAAGGCCAACCCCTCTGATTATAAGCGTTTAAGCACTTTATAGTTCTTTTTATGCATCTGTCAAAGTATTTGACTAATTAAAAGGATGTATTATGTGCATTAAAAACTGTAGAAAAGCACAGATGTTGCTTTGTTTAATTTTTTTTTTAGGAAGCGAAATAAGCCTTGCTCAGGACTTGAACTTCTTCACTGAATTGGGGTTCAAAAACAGTCCGTTTTTGAAGAAGCAGATACATAGCCAGGCTTTCTTTAAAGAAAAATATTCGGGACAAAGCATCTTTACCAAAAATCCAATGTTCAGTCTTAGCTATCAAAATATACCTGGTTCTACCTGGCCTTCTTTAGACAAACATATGATGTCGGGAATCCATGTTTCCCTTAGTCAACAGTTCGCATTTCCATGGGAAGATCGTTATCGAAAAGATGCTTTCTATCAAAAATATCTCTCAGAACAAGAAAAAACCCTGGATATGCAAAGTCGTTTGATTCGAAACATCGCCTCTGCCTATCACGCCCTAAATTTTCATTATACCCAAAAGAAAATTCTGCAAGATAATCAAAAAACCTTGAAAAATATTGTAGAAGTCGCCAGGACCATGGTTTCTGTGAACAAGATGAATAGTTCGCAGCTTCTCAAGATCGAGGCTGATATGGCCATTATTGAAAATCAAATTCTACAGACCAAGGCCGCCATTCAACAAATGCAGGCCAATATGGAAAATCTTTGTGGTTCAAAGATCGTGTGGAATGCAGGCGAAAATACAAATTGGCTGTTCAAAAGCAACCAAATTAAAATTCCAGATGACTTTCAGGTAGATCAACATCCCCTATATAGAAATCTAAAATTTTTAGTGAAATCTGAAAAAGCAAAAGAAGCCGGGGAAAAAGCAAAACTGTTTCCGAATATCACTCTTTCAGCAGGTTATACCTTCAGGCAGGAAGTCTCTGGCAGAGATGCAGGAGAAGACTTCATATCTTTCAAGGCATCCATGCCATTTCCCGTATATTACTCTCTAAAAGAAAAACATACCATAGCCGCTCAGGAATCGAAAAGGAAATCTGTTTCAGAAGAGGCCAGGCAAATGAAGCTCATGTTAGAGACAACCTGGCGAGGAGAAAAAGAGAAGTCGATGAATCTATTTCAGGCTTATCAGAACTTTGAGAATGAAGTTTTACCCAAATACAGGGCATCTTACGAAGCCAGTCTAGGCTCTCTTTCATCAGGCACTGTCACCTTGCTAGATGTTCTCGATGCGTATCGAAAGTATCTGGATATCTCAATCAAAAAAGCAGGGCTTTTTAAAGAATTGCAAACCTCAATCGCTAACCTAAATTATTTGGCGACGAAAAATAAAAAAAATTAGGTGAGTATTATGAAAAAATATAAGGAAAAATGTAAATATTATCTGATCGCCGTACTGATGATTGGAGCGATTGGTCTTGTCCATTGTAAAAAGGAAAAAAATCATTCAAAGGTAAAGGGTTACTATACATGTTCTATGCATCCTCAGGTGATTCAGCAAGAAGTTGGAACATGCCCCATATGTGGAATGAATCTTACCCATGTAGAAGCGATGCATACCCCTGAACATAAAGATCACGCTGAAATGCATAAAGATAAAGGCACTGAGAGCGGCACAGAAAAAAAAGAGAATCAAAACTTTCAATTTTCTCTTTCTCAGACGCTGTTAACAAACTCAAACTTAGCGACGGTTCCGGCTGCCAAAGGAGTTTTTTCGAGGCAGGAAAAATATTCAGCTCATGTTGACTATAATGAAGATGCTGATAAGCTAGTGATCGTAAGCACGAAGTACGATGGTTGGATCGAACGCCTGCTTGTTTCAAAAGAAGGTCAATTCGTAAAAAAAGGGCAAGCTCTGATCGGATTCTATAGCCCAAATATTCTGGCTGCCAAAGAAGAATATGTTACGACATACAATACGATCAGATCGCTATACCAGGCTCAAAATAAGCCCATAGAAGAAATTTATAAAGATCCCACCTTAAAAGCCGCGCGAAGAAAACTTCTCTTTCTAGATGTATCTGCCTCTCAAATCTCTAAGTTAGAAAACGAAGGCAAAGCGGGAAGACGAAATTACTACACCTCTCCTATAAGCGGCATCATCGTTAAAAAGCAAGTGCTGCAAGGCGCTTTTGTCAAATCAGGTCAGGAAATTTTACGAATTGCAAATTTGTCTAAATTGTGGGTATTCATTCATATTTTTGAAAAAGACCTGAACTTTATCAAAAAAGGACAGAAAGTAAAGCTCAAAACAACCGCTTACCCTGATCAAGAGTTCAAAGGGCGAATTGACCTGATTTACCCTTTTTTAGACCCCCAGACAAAAGATATTAAAGTAAGGATAGTGGTTGGTAATCAGCATGATCTCTTAAAACCAGGAATGTTTGCCGAGGTTGAAATTGATTCAAAGCTCCCCGGCAAAAGCATCACCATCCCAGACTCTACGATCATATATTCTGGCGATAGAAGTTATGTTTTTGTTTCTCTTGGTTCAGGAAAATTTGAGATTCGTCCCGTTCAGGTAAAAGTCACGTCAAACGGTAGAGCTGTTATATCCAAAGGTCTGGTCGAAAGAGATCTGGTCGTAGCGAATGGGCAGTTTCTGTTAGACTCAGAAGCGTCTTTAAAAGAGGCCGTTTTAAAAGGGGCTATGGCGGGGCACAACCATTAAAGAATAGATTATGCAGAACCTTATCCAATGGTGTATCAAAAACCGGCTGCTCGTACTCATATTCACAGTCATTCTTTTGATCCTGAGCCTTTGGTCTCTTACCCAAGTTAAGCTTGACGCGGTTCCCGATCTTTCTGATACCCAGGTGATCATTCAGGCAACCTTCCCCGGGCAGCCTCCACAAGTCATTGAAGACCAGGTGACCTATCCATTAACGACCAAGATGTTGTCAGCCCCTTACGCAAAGACTGTTCGTGGTTATTCTTTCTTTGGATTCAGTTTGGTCTATATTCTTTTTGAAGACGGAACCGATCTGTATTGGGCTCGGAGCAGGGTTTTAGAATATCTAAACTCAATGCAAGGCAAGCTTTCTAAAGACGTGAGTATGGAACTAGGGCCAGATGCGACATCCATTGGCTGGATATTCGCATATGCCCTTAAAGATAAAACAGGTAAGAAATCTCTGGCCGACCTGAGAGATATTCAAGACTTCTTGCTTAGATATGAGCTTACATCCGTCAAAGGTGTTTCTGAGGTAGCCTCGATTGGAGGTTTTAGAAGGCAATTTCAAATCGAGGTCAACCCTTATCTGTTGTTCCAATATAGAATCACTTTAGGCCAGGTTGAAATGGCTCTCAAAAAAGGGAATATGGAGATGGGCGCGAGGCTCTTTGAACAGGCAGAAACAGAGTATATGGTTTTGGCGAAAGGCTACATCTCCCGGGTAGAAGACATTAAAAAGATACCTATCCGAGCCACCGAAGAAGGAAATGTTTTATCGCTAGGCGATATCGCCAATATAACAGAAGGCCCAAACATCCGAAGGGGTTTGGTTGACCTCAACGGCGAAGGCGAAGTCGTTGGGGCTATTGTGGTCATGCGGCAGGGAGAAGATGTCCTACAGACGATTGAAAAAGTCAAAGAAAAATTGGCTGACTTAAAAAAATCCCTGCCAGAAGGCGTAGAAATCATCACGACCTATGATCGCTCAGAATTGATCGAAAAAGCGGTTGGTAATTTGACCCTCAAGCTCATCGAAGAATTACTCGTAGTTTTTCTCATCACGTTTATCTTTTTACTGCATGTCCGCTCTGCCTTTGTTGCTTTGATCGTTTTGCCTATGGGAGTTTTAAGCTCCTTTTTACTCATGTATATCTTTGACGTTACGGTCAATATCATGTCTATGGGGGGTATAGCCATCGCCATCGGAGTTATGTTAGATGCGAGCGTGGTCATGGTCGAAAACACACATAAACATCTGGAAAAGCTAAAAGCATCAAAGCAGGTTTTAGAAAATTCCGATTATTGGCAAGCGGCTAAGGATGCGGTTTTTGAGGTGGCGCCGGGTCTCTTTTGGTCAATGATCATTATTGTTGTTAGTTTTTTACCAGTCTTTGCGCTTCCTGAACAATCTGGCAGGCTGTTCATTCCTCTTGCCCTAACGAAAACTTTCGCTATGACGATGGCTGCCATTTTGTCCGTCATTCTGATACCCATACTCGTGGGTTACTTCATTCGGGGCAATATTCGAAAAGAAGAAGATCATCCGGTAAGCAGATTTTTCATAAATATCTATGAGCCAATTTTGACATGGTGCCTGAATCATAAAAAAAAGGTGATGTTTTGCGCCTTAGGTTTCGCCGTGATCAGTTTCATTCCAATCTTTGGGATTCCGGATCCATTTAGTAAGCAACATCTGGTTAAACCCCTTGGTTCAGAATTCATGCCTTCTTTAGAAGAAGGAGACCTGCTCTACATGCCGACAACGATTCCTGGTATTTCTATCTCTAAGGCAAAAGAAATATTGATCAAAACAGATAAGCTGATCAAAGAAATACCCGAAGTGAAACAAGTTTTTGGGAAAGTGGGCCGCGCAGATACCTCCACCGACCCCGCGCCCCTGAGCATGATTGAAACGACCATTTTGTTGAAAGATCAATCAGAGTGGAGGGATGGGTTCGGGATGGATGATATTATCAACGAGCTTGATCAGAAAGTGAGGCTTCCCGGCCTTGTCAATGCCTGGACCATGCCCATAAAAACCAGAATCGACATGCTATCCACGGGAATCAAAACCCCTATTGGCGTAAAGGTCATGGGGGATGATCTTGAACGCCTGCAGCACATTGCCGAGCAATTAGAAGGACATTTATCGAAGATAGAGGGTATCTCATCCGTTTTTGGCGAAAGAACCAGGGGCGGCAACTATATCATTTATGAAATCGACAGGCATGGGGCCGGTGTTTACGGCCTGAACATTATGGACATTCACAATGTGTTGTCCCAGGCCCTCGGAGGAAAGAAAGTAACGGACATAATATACGGCCAGTACCGATGGAGCGCTAATATCCGCTATTTACGTTCGTATCGAGAATCCTTAGAAAAACTAAATCGAATCTATATCCCATTACCTGGCGGACGAGGGCAAATACCCATCTCTGAAGTTTTAGAAGGAGGCAGGTTTAAAATTCAAAAAGGCCCTGCGGTGATCAAAACAGAAAATGCCAGAAAAACTTCCTGGCTATATGTAGACACCAGGGATACCGATATTGGATCATTAGTTGAGGAAGTAAAACAAACCATCGATGCTCTTATTTCCGGGAAAAAGATTCAGTGGCATGATGGTGACAGTTACCTGATCAGCGGCGAATATGAACAAATGAAGCTGGCCTCTGATAGAATGAAGATTTTGATTCCTTCGGTGGTTCTCATTGTTTTTGTTATTTTATTCATTCATTTCAAAAACATTTCTAACCCAACATTTATCATGAGCACCGCTCTTCTATTTGCGCCCATCGGGGGGCTCTGGCTTATGTTTTTATCAGGATTTAACCGCTCTGTTGCATCTGATGTTGGCTTCATTGCTCTTATCGGATTGGCCGCAGAAACTGGCGTATTGATGCTTGTATACTTAGAAGAAGAAATGAAAAAAATCAAGGGATCAGTGATGAGTTTTCAAGCTGTGCGCGAGGGGATCATGCGGGGCGCCGTAATGAGATTGCGTCCCAAGATGATGACTGTGCTGACCACTATGATCGCGCTTCTCCCCTTATTTTGGGGAAATGAACCAGGCAATGTTGCCATGAGGCGCATCGCTTCACCTATGATAGGTGGTTTGATAACCTCAACTTTAGTGACCTTAATCTTGATTCCCATCTTATTCGAATGGTGGCATACCAGAAAAATGCTGCCCCTTCCCACCACCAATTTGATTGTCAGCGAGACTAGGTAGTGGGTCAAAATAAAGGCTACGCGGTACTGTCCTTTAGGATGGATAGCTTCTTCTTCCAGAAATGGAAGTATGGATATTCAAACCATGATCGTTACAATATTCCTTTTGAGTATGGCCGCTGCTCAACTGAACTTGTATATGCTGAGTCCAGAATTTTGATTTATTTGTATCTTTCATGCTTATCCCTCCTGCTGATAGAAGAAATAACGGCTGAAAACGCACCTGTTCTAAAGATGGGATGAATTGAAGCTTACCTTTTTATTTTACTTTTTTTTCATTCTGTTAAGTGTGGGTCTTTTTTTGAGTACCCTTTTTTTTATGCTCACAGTCTTTTCGCATGCAGTCTCCATATATATTCAATGAATGAAAAGTCATTTTAAAGCCATGCTCTTGAGCAATATTTTTTTTATTTTCTTCCATATTTATATCTAAAAACTCAAATATTTTTCCGCAGTCATTGCATATAATGTGGTCATGATGAGGATTATCAGGGGTATGCTCATAGACTTTCTTTTCTTTCCAAAAATTATGCTCTATTAGAAGATCCAGGTCCAACATCATTTGAACCATTCTATATATAGTAGCCGTAGATACCTTTTGCCCTTTCTTTTTATGGAAACTCTCGATAATATCTTCAATGGTAAAATGCTCCTGCACTTGAAATATCCACCGAGCCAATTCTAACCTCTGAGGGGTAATCTTAAGTTGGTTTTTTTGCATTAAGCCAATTAGCAGATCCATTTTTCTGGAAACATTTGCTTTTTGTGGCTTCACCATTATAAAAAGATCAAAAAATTTATTCTATTTGTAATGAATATATATCCCATATCACAAAAATAAGTCTTTTATGCAAGCAATTTATGATTAAAATATAACAAAATTGCTTCCGCTAGTTTTGATTCAGATGGGCAGATGATCTTACACTACTTATTAGACCCCCCAGGATAGAGAGGCCATGATTTTAGGTAAGAAAAAGACTAAGAAGGTTATGGAAATATTTTTCAAGATAAATAGAGAGTTATAAGATCATAGACAAATTATCACAATAAATTTTTGATCACATCTTTTCTTAATTCCTTGAAAATATTCGTAGTATGCTTTAAATGATGATCCGTGAATATATTTTTCAGTTGTGATGTTTCCGATACGATTCCTGTTGCAAATATGTTTTGTAATTTAATTTGTTTTTTATTCAATTCTTTTTTAGAGACTTCAATACTGGTTTGGAGATCATTTTGATAAACATTTAATTTCTTATTGGATATATCTGGTAACTTTTGTCCCTGAAATTTATCTTTCATGAATAGGGTCAACATATTTTGCCAACCATTCTTTGCAGTAATATTCTTTAAAAAAGATAGCTGCGTTTGTCCAAAAGAAATATTTGTTTGCAATTGCTTTACATTTTCCTGCAAGCTCATTGCCTCTTGTCTCAATTGGTCAAATTTAATGAAATCTTTTTTTAATCCAACTTTATTTTTAAAATTACTCTGGTGTTGATTTACATGATTTCTGCGTTCGTTAAAATTACCACCGCCCAAACTTTGTACAAAGGCGAGTAATTGATTTTTTTTAATTTCCATAAAACATCTCCATGCAAATTTATACTAAGTATATATCATTACGGCATGATCCAGTTAAAGATAAAGCATTTTTTTATGTCTCATATAATATTTAGAGACCTCTAAAACTAATCGCAAACCACTTTTTAACTTTTTAGTTTGGGTTTAATATGCCTATAGATGTCTAAATAGTAGAATTTCATCATGCGACATAATCTTAAAATGGTTGACATACTGGATGCCTAAATTAAAATATGCTCATGACAGCCATTCTTACAATTTTAGTTTGTGTTCTACTATTTGCTATACTCTACCTGATCTTTAATTATAAGATCGTTAAGATCACGGAAAAACGTTTTAAAGAATATTATAAGGCTCATATCCAATCAGATGCTCAGGAAATATACAGAGAAATGGAATCTTATGCGGCCATTTTTGAGAATCGTATCCATAGATTTAAGCAATTATTAGAAAGACAGGAAGATAATCTAAAAGAATGGAACAAGATCCTGGAAAATGTAAAAACCACTAAGAAGGCAAAAGAAATGCTGGAGATGGTTCAAAAAAACTTTCAGCAAAACAGCAATAAACAAGAAAATGAAAGAGAAGTAATTAAAAAGCAAGAAAATAGGAAAAATGAAACAGACAAAAAAAAGTATACTGGATCAAGTATTTCCCCGTTCAAAGCTACTAAAAGCAAAAATAAAGGAGAAATATCCAAAGAAAAAGAAAATTTAACAAACCATTCTCCAGCAGAAGAACTAATGAAACAAATACTAACACATGAGAATCAATCTAACGTAAATAAAGATTCCAATAGTTCTTCTGCTCCATTGACTACTGTCAATCCTCCCCATTTGGAAAATACAAAGGCTTCATTTGAAGGAAGACAGTCAAAGGAAATAGATATTATTCAATTTTTAGCTAAGCTTGGTAGATATATCACGAATAAGCAACCCACCCATCAAGAGGATTCATTCAATAAAGGAAGCGAAAAGCCACAATTAAATTTTGAAAACCTGATTAAAAATAATCTATCTAAGGATATGGTTAAAATTAATCAATCTGCCCCCCAGGAAAGACAGGAGGAAGCAAATCAAACCAGATCAGAGACCCCTAAACCGCAGACTACTCTATCAGAGAAAGATATAATATCATTTTTAGAGGATCTGGATAACAATAAAAAGAGGCCAGATGCATTAAGAGCATTGTTATCCAATGGATTCAATTTATCAGACATTTCTGAAATGTCTAATATTCCATATAGTGACCTTAGAATGACTAGAAATATATATGAGATTTAATATCATTTTAACAGGTCTAAGAATTTTTTTTCATTCAGGATAGTGATCCCCAATTTTTCTGCCTTATCATGTTTACTGCCTGGGCTAGATCCAACTACTACAAAATTTGTTTTCTTACTTACAGAAGAGGATACAGCCCCGCCCCTTTTTTTGACTTCTTGTTGGGCTTGGTTTCTGCTCATTTTAGATAGAATACCAGTAAAAACAAAAGATTTGTCCCTGAATTGATCATTTTGAATCTTCTTTTTAGTGAAAGATAAATAAAATTTGTTGTTGAATAATTTTTTCAGCATTTTTTGATTAGATGCATCTTTAAAATACTCTATAATGGCCTCTCCCGTGGAAGGACCAATTTCATATATAGAATTTAATTCTTCCAAAGAAGCGTTTTTTAGCCTTTCGATGGTTTGAAAATGATCTGCCAGTACCTGCGCTATATGGTCTCCCACAAGAGGAATGCCCAATGCCCTCAAGAAAATATAGAAATCGACCCTTCTTTTTTTATTTATACTTTCTATTATTTTACCAGGTAAGATGGGACCCATTCCCGAAATATTAGAAATATCTTCGATCTTCAAGGCATATAGATCCGCCATATTCTTTACCAAGCCCAACTCGTAAAAAACAGCTATCCATTCAGCGCCAATTCCCCTTATATCCAGTCCTGATCTGGAAACCATGAATTGTAATAATGATATGTTTTTTTGCTTGCAAGACGGAAAAACACAACGAATATACACCTCTTCTTTTATGAGTTTATGACCACAGGAGGGACACTTAGTAGGGAATGAAAAAAGTCTTTTGGAAACAGCTTTTTCCTTTACCTGAACCACCTTAGGAATGACATCCCCTGCCCTCTGCACTTCTACCAGGTCATTTTTGCCTATTTTTAATCGTTCCATTTCATTCTTATTATGTAGGCTAGCCTTTTTAACAATCACGCCCCCAATATTAACTGGTTGAAGATGGGCCACCGGGGTGACCACTCCTGTTCTACCTATTTGAAAAGAAACTTTGATGACTCTTGTGATTCCATTGCCCGGAGGAAATTTAAAGGCAATGGAATGGCGAGGAGCCTTTGAGGTATGCCCCAGCTTTGGCCAATAACTCAAATGATTTACTTTTACAACTAAGCCGTCTGTATCGAATCCTATTTCAGACCTCTTCAACTGCATTTTTTCATAGAAAGAATGTATTTCTTCTAATTGGCAGAGTTTGGTATATTTTGATATTTGAAATCCTAATGAAGATAAATATTCATTGTATATTTGTTCCTGTTTCTCAGGAAATGGATTTTTTCGCAGGCTCTCTTGCGTTTCTTCTACCTCTCCAACATAATAAGGAAAAAATTTAATATTCTTTTGGGCAACCAAAGCAGAATCCTGCTGCCTGAGAGTACCAGCGGCTAAATTTCTGGGATTTGCATATAACTTTCCACCTTCTTGTTCAATTTGTTGGTTGATCTTCTCAAATTCACTCAAGGGTAAAATACACTCCCCCCTTATTAATATCCTTCTGGGAGGAAATTCTGAAAGAAGAGACAGGGGTATATTCTTTAAAGTCCTTATATTATGAGTAATGTCTTCTCCCACTATTCCATTCCCTCTGGTGCTTCCTGTCTTTAAAACTCCGTTCATATATTCCAATTCTACAGCCAAACCATCAAATTTTGGTTCACAATGATAGGTTAATCTTTTTCCAGAAATCTCTAAATTTTTTTGTACCCTATCATTGAAATTCAGCATATCCTCCCAGGTATCTGCATTATCCAGACTAAGCATCGGGGGTTTATGGGTCACTTTTGCAAATTCCTCTTTAATTTCCCCGCCTACCTTTAGGCTAGGAGAATCTGCTCCTCTCCAGTCAGAATGATCTTCTTCTATTTTTTTCAATAGATTCATCATGGAATCATATTCATGGTCAGTGATCTGAGGAGAATCTTGAGTGTGATATAGATAAGAATGCCAGTTCAACTCCTTAACCAGAATATGGTAATCGGATAGTGAAAAATCAGAGGGGTTTTGAGACAAAATTTTGGCTATTTTATATTTATATTTTGGAGAATGGTTCATTTGAATTTCAAATATTCTATAAATTCATAGGCATATTGACTGCTTTTGCCTGCTCCCATGAAAATAATGATCGTATTCTCTGTTTGCAAGGAAATCTCCTCCCATTTTAGGCGATCTATATTTTGGCTTAGATCTAAATAAGCATTTTCCCTGAATCGAGCTATATTTTTTTTATATTCGGGGAAGTCTTCTTCCCTATCACCAGAATTATATAGAGGGAGTAGTATTAAATTTTCCCAACCAATCTTAGAAGAAAAGAGGTCATAAAATTCATCTATAAAATAACAGAATCTAGAAATACGATGAGGTTCCCATGCAATATAAATTTTTTTGTATTTTTCCTTATAAAATGTACTATAGACAGAATAAATTTCCTTGGGGTGATGTGCATAATCATCCATAACAGTAAGATGTTTATTCGAAAAGATGACCTGCATCCTCCTGGCAACACCTGTAAAATCACTCAATGTATTTTTAATCACAGAAGTCTTTATATTTAAAAATAATCCAAGAGCCAGGATACAACTGGCATTCCACAAATTATGCATTCCCTTTAATCCGATGGGAAATTCATCATCCTTATACACCAGGCAATGCCTTTCAGGGTGAATATGTATTTGATCTAAAATATTCTGAATAGATGGATTTTTTTGTCTTTTAGTAATATCAATAATTTCTGAATGATTTTGAGGATATATCTCTAAAGAGGGGATCAAAGCACCTCCCTCATCGACTGAATTTTTAGCAAATTGCACAAAACTTTGGGATAGTTCCTCAAAAGAATCATGCTGGTCTACATGGTCCATTTCTATATTGGTCAATAAAGTTATTTTAGATCGGATAAACAGAAAACTATGATCCGATTCATCCGCTTCGATCAAAAAAAGGGTTTTATCCTGATATACCCCCTTCCCCATTCTAAAATTACTCTTCCACTTTAAAATTGAACCTCCTACCAAAGCAATGGGGTCGAATCCTGCTTTTATCAATAAATTTGCTGCCCAAGCACTAGTTGTGGTTTTCCCATGAGTCCCGGAAATGGCAATCGTAAAAAACTGACTTGTGATCCACTCTAAAAGAAAATGTCTCGGGAAAACAGGTATATTTCTTTCCTGAGCGTACTGTATTTCCAGATCATCCTTAGGAATAGCGGTGCTATGAAAAATAATGGAATGATCAGGAATATTTTGAGGAATGGAACCAACCCATGTAGAGGCATTTGCCTTCCCAAGCTGTTTTAGGTAAAATGTATCCTGCTTATCGGATGCGCTTACTGAAAATCCCAACTGAAGGAGTAATTGCCCTAAGGCGCTGATTCCAACCCCCCCCCCTCCTATCAGATGTATATTTTTATTTTTTAAATCTTTAGTTTGTAAGGCATCATGATCCTGACCTAATAATTTACTCATAAAAGGCAATTTTTCTGGAAAATAGAATACATTTCAGAATCAATATTATTCATTAAAATTTGATATTTATCTGCTTTAGTATAACTTTCATATTGGTTATGATAATAGATCAGCCAAGTAAGATAATGTAATATTCTGGGCAGTATTTTTTGCTTAAAATCAGGCGTTTGATGATGATCATGGTATAGTATTTGAAAATCTGTTTCTATTTGGTTAAGCTCTTTTTTAGTGATCATTCTCTTGACTTTGCATAAATTATGTACCTCTGTTAAAAGGGCAAATTTTCTACATTTGATTTCTTCCGTTGGTTCCGTCCCCTCAAGACTATTCCATAGACTATGAAATTCATTTCCTGGTAAAAATTTTAAATAGCCGATCAATATTTCCGGATTAAAGAATAAAGCATCTCTAAAAAACTCAGAAACCTTAGATGTATCCTTTAACTTATATTGTACATACGCTAATAAAAGATTTGCTAAAGGATTCCTTGAATTCATTGAATATAAGAAATTAAGACTTTCCTCTGCCTGATTAAAATTATGTGTTTCGATCAATGAAAAACCTAATTGCAATATATCTTCTTCTTTTAAATGATAGGATTTTTGACCCGCAAGGTCTTTTGCAAGACTCTGCGATATTTCACTATGAATTAAAAAATAAATAGAATTCCAAATGGAAGTATCTACATTATATCCATGTTTTTCATCGATCAAGCCATGTTCTTCCCTCAATTCTTTTAATTTATCCAGACATTCAACAAAAAAACTGGCTCTTTCTTTGCCTGGCGAAAGAGAGTGCAAACGATCTAATCTATTTACAAAAAAAGTGCTGTAGACGTAAGATTCCTTAGCCTTTAAATAATTCGAACTTTCTTTTTTTCTTTCTTCTAAGGAAAAACTCTCTAACCACTTTGTAGCAGAATCCAAAGCCTTTAGATAATCATTAGCAAGCAGATAAGACTGTATATCATGAATAATAGACTCCATATGCTATTATTGGGCAGGGGAGGATTCGAACCTCCGAAGGCTAAGCCAGCAGATTTACAGTCTGCCCCCTTTGACCGCTCGGGAACCTACCCTGTATAAATAGAATTTATAATCACTACTCATTTATTATTTTATTAGCTGCCTGAGGGAATCGAACCCACAACCTGCTGATTACAAATCAGCTGCTCTACCAATTGAGCTAAGGCAGCAAAGAATATTATTTATTATTTCAGAAATTTTAATCTGCCTGTCAAGCATATTTATTATTTTAAGGATAACAAATTAAAATTATAGCATGCTATAAGGAAGTTTCTTGTGATATACAGCTCCTGGTATTTTTGTCAAAATCATCTCATCTGAAATATGGAGAAATAAAGAATTTAATCTAGCGAAATTCAATCCTAAAACTTTTAAAATATCAAGAGGGAATTCTTTCTTATCATTTCAAGAGATGCATAAATTTTATACTATCCAGGTTTATTTTCAAGTCGACCCTGCAAGAGTATTCTGGAATGATTCATCTAACCCATATCTCTAAAAAAAGGTCGAACATCCGACCTTTTTTAATAACAATTTAAGCTGTAAAACCTACTTTTTTATTAAGACAAGAAATACCCGTCCTATCCATCAATAATAAATTCACTACATTTAGAATTGCGCATTGATTATTTTTAAGCTATATTGATTTATACTTTATTTTGTCATGGGGCAGTAAAACTATAATGCAGATCATCCAAGAAATACTTATTTCTTTTCTCTGCTACTTTTTCAATATACTCATATTAAATAATTTAAATTTCTAAAATCATCATTATAATAAAAAGCACTAAGCCTATAAAATGATTAAAATCAATCAAATATTAGAATAATATACTTCGAGGGGAGTAATGATAAAAAATCGAAAAAAAATTATCAGCAGACAAAGAGCCTACAAAATCTAAGTGATTAAAAATAATCAATTAGGGGTGTATAGGGTTTCTTGAGGTAGATGAGCTTTAACGGAGAGACAATCTCTCCTGAGTTCTGATTAAAGTCAATCATATTTAGTGGTCATGAAACTTCTTGTCCCAGGTTGCTCCTCTCTATTAGATTCTGAAAGAAAACATAGTATTCTTGATTAGATATGATTAATTTTAATCAGAATTAGAGATGCTTTTCTGTATAAACTATCTGAAAAAACTATGAATTTCGATACAATTTTGACCTGTTTTGATGTAAAAAGAAGCCAAAATCACTCAATGCACTGGTTCTATACATATTGAAATGTCTCTCTAGACCTGTTTATAGTTGAGCATTCCCTTGTCCGGGTCATGAAAAACAGCCGTTTCTAAGGGGATCATTAGCTCATCCTCCTGATCCAGGCAATTTGATCTAAGATAAATATTTTGATTGAATATCATTACTTGAAGTATTTTAACAATTTTATCATTTTTAATGCCATTCTTAGACTTATATTTGATCCTCATCATACTACCACTTTGGATATATCGATTAAAATAGTTTTCAATTCTTTCCAGATTCTTAGGTATTCTTATTTGAAATTCATCCAATCTACGATGAAAACGCATGAATTTTTGATATTTTTTATTAGAAGTAATAATATCCTTGAAATGTTCTATAATATGTAAAAAAACATTTGCTGTTGCCTCTGCATCCGACAAGGCTCTATGCCCCCTACCCGTGTCTATTTTTAAAATTTCTTTTAAATTGGCCAATGAATGAGAACTTCTCTCTGGAAAATATTTTTTAGATAGATATAGAGTATCATAATAGTCATTACCTGGAATCGGTATAGAATTCTGTGGAAAAGCTATTGTCAAAAAAGAAATGTCAAAAGATGCATTATGGAATACTAAGGGAGTATCTTCCATAAAAGCCAAGCATTTATCAAGGGCTTCTTTCATTGGAATTCCATTCTCATTAATTTCTTTATCTGTAATATTGTGTATTTTTCTGGAAGTAGGATCTTGTTTTTTAAGTGGTTTGATCAGCACCTGAAATCGACTTATAATATCTTTAGCAGAAAATTTAACGGCTCCTATTTCTAATATTTCATATTTCCATGGGTTCAGCCCTGTAGTTTCTATATCAATAGCTATCCATAATTTTTTATCCAAAGAAAAAGACACTATTTTTTATATTCTCCCTTTTTTAATTTTGATAGTGCATAATCAAAAAAAGAACGGATATTGTCATCTGAAATATCGCCTCTTAAATATTTTTTCTGAAAAGTAAGTATTTTAACAATATCAGGAACTAATTTTTCATCCAAAATATTTTTATCCAAATGTTCATCTATTTCATTAAAATTTCTAGACATGAATGGTACCAATGAATCATATAGATCAGCATTAGCCTCTAAATCAGCGTTTATTTTCTCAAAAGATCTTTCCTTTAATTTTATGTTTATAATTTGATGGATGAATCGAACATCTTCTGCGGAACAAGAAAGAGTTAAAGGTAGATCATAGAGAGCATCTAACTCTTCATTCTTCAAATAATAAATTGCTAAATAAACTGGATTCTGAGTCAAAGAAGCAATATTTCCTCTATGTAAGATACTTAATTTTTTTTCTTCTACATATTCATTGGAATCTTGTATGAAAAAAAAATCTGTAGGCGAATCACTTCCATGGTCTTTATCTGAAGGTAAAACTTCATCAGAATGATAAATGATCACCTTGGAATTAGGAAATCTATTTTTCAAGTCAATGATCAAATCTTTCCCAAATTCAGGCTCTAAAATAAAATATTTTAATTTATCTTTTAGAAAATGTTTAGCAAGGCCAACCTCTGAGCTCTTAAAATGATGAACACGGACAGGGATCATGTCGCTGCTGCAAAAGACGGGCACATAAATATGTCGGATATCCGACATCCCCTTAATTGCAAATGGTACGATTGTTTGTCTTACATTTGTTTTGTATAGCCCAATATAATTGTTTTGAGGGCTATATATATTAAAACTTTCTCCAATAAAAATAAGATGCTGCAAAGGAAACCATGTGGTGGGTTCTCCGCCTTGTCTTATGTATTCAAGATATTTTTTATCCTTATATACTAAATATTTAGCTTTAGCAGGATAGGTACGAATATTATATCCGCCAGGTGTGATCTTATCGGTAAAGTACACTCAGTATTTACTTCCTTTGTTAATCATCATGAAATATGTAAGGCAGTTTATATTTACGAAGTTTATGCTGCAGAGAGCCTCTGGAGATACCTAATAATTTTGAAACCTGATACTGCGAGCTACCTGCTTTTTCTCTAGCATGTTTAATTGCAGATATTTCAATATCTGCAATTATATCTCTTAAGTCAATTTCTTTTTCAATGGCTTCTTCATAAGAAGCGTTATAACCAGAAACAGAATAGATTAATTTTTGCAGAGCATTTAGATTATTTTCCAGGTCTTGTACCCGGGGGATCATATCCGTAAAATTTTCTGTTCTCAACTTAGTTCTCTTGAAAAATTGCAATATTCTTTTTACTTCTCCTGGCCTATTTTTTAGGGATGGTAATATAAGTCTATTTTCTAAACATATAGTAGCAAAATCATCTTCAATAATATTTCTTTCAAGAAGCATTTTAGGATCGTATGCCGAACTGAATATAAATAAATTCTTTTTTTCTTTTGTGACCATACATTCTAAAATATACTCTCTTTGTTCGCGGGTTAATAGAGCAATTTCTTTTACAAAAATAATATTATTTAATTGATGGTGGCCTGTATTTTTTATATCGGATGGAATAGAAAATTCAATTAAATTTTTACTTATTTTTTCAACGTAGATCAATGTATTATAATTAAATAAAACATAGCACTGGAAAAATGTTTTTTTACCAGTACCCGGCTGTCCATTTAAAAAGATTATTTCCCTATCTCCTTGCAGAATAACTTGATTCGCTTCTCTTAATGTAGCATCCATTGGGAATAAAAAAGGAAAATAACTTGGATATTTTTTTTCAATCAACGCTTCATGTTCTATCAATAATTGAATGAATAATTGAATCTCTTTATCTTTTTGAGTCTCTATGCATTCATCAGAAGTTATGGAATGGATTACAAATTCCAGAATAAAGATTTTTTTCTTAAGTAGATAAACAGGTATCAACATCTGACCCTCATTATCTTTCTTTAAAGTAACAGAGGATTGAATATCAGTATATTCCTTTTTTAAGACCTTGCCATCTGCATGTAAATAAATATTCGACTCATCAAATAAAAGCCATATACCCCAATCTAAGGCTGAAATTTCATCTGCAACATCTTGAAAAAGTCCCCATAAGCCTTTTTTAGAATAAAAAGATAACCATTTATGCATAAATCTGTTGATATCCATTCTTAAAATGAATTTTATTTTGACAAGTTTTTATTTTGACAAGCATTTATTAAAAACTATAATGGCTTTTAATGAATAATGTCCCGGTAAAAAAAATTTCTTTATTCCCGATATACATGGTTGCTTTTATTGATATGCTGGGATTTGGTGTGATCATACCTGTTTTAAGGGACTTTACCCGTTTTCTAGCCGATGCTTCTAATTACCAAAGTATAGAACATGCTACATTAAGTGGTATACTAATGGCTTCTTATTCTCTGGCACAATTTATTTTTGCTCCTATATTGGGTCGCTTATCTGACCGATTTGGAAGAAAAAAACTTTTGTTTCTTTCTGTAGCAGGGAATGTATTAAGCTATGCAATATGGGCTATTAGTAATTCATACGGATTATTTTTAATCTCCCGTTTGATCAGTGGGATGACAGGAGGAAATATAAGTGTCGCCCAAAGTTATTTAGCAGATGTAACTTCTGAAGAAGACAGAGGAAAAGCAATGGGAATGATAGGGGCTCTATTTGGAATAGGATTTATTTTAGGCCCCTTCATAGGGGGGATTTTAAGTTCTGTGGACATCACCAAATGGAGCAGCAGTATGATTACTTTTAATCAATTTTCAGCAATCGGAATATTTTGTGCATCCCTGTCTATTGCTAATCTAGTTCTTATTGTTTTTTTACTACAAGAAAGTCTGCAACACCCTAAAAAAGAAAGCAGTAAACATAATGGATTAAAATCAATCATGAATGCAGCAAGGGGAGGCTCCTCTGTCATTGGTAGATTATATTTAATCCATATTTTAATATCCATTACTTTTGTTAGCCTGGAAGTAACTCTTGCATGGGATCTATTATATCGTTTTAAGTTAGATACAAAAGAAACAGGATACTTCTTTGCCTATATGGGAGTTATGATGGCCATCGTACAGGGAGGAATATACCGCATTCTTTATAGAAAAATTCAAGGGAGTTTATTACTTCAAATTGGACTCATCGCGACTCTTGTTTCCTTTGGTCTTTATAGATCATTCAATGAGTTAGTCTTTTTTTGCTTAGTTATTGCCCTACTCTCTTTTGGATTAGGAATACTCAATTCTTCTTTATTGACCTTGGTTTCTTTATTTTCAAAAAAAGAAGATCATGGTATAAATTTAGGCATCATGCAATCTTTATCCGCATTAACCAGAGCTTTTATTCCTCTTGTCACGACCCTTATTTACGATTATATTCACCCCGGGATAATTTCTCTACTTTCTTTTTGCTATATTTTGATCGCTTTAGTGGTATCTTTTAGGTTTCAAAAACCAAAAACTATGCGTCCAGTTTAATCCTAAAAGGGTCGATCTTAAAAAAAATAGCTTGACTAAATAATTTATAGCAAAATAATTTAATTGAATATGGATTGGCAATTTAAATTAGTAAATCAATTAGAAGAATATAATATCCGAGAGCTTTATTTATATCAATTACCCATATTAAAAACTTGTGATAATTGGATGACCGTTCAGGAAATAGCAAGTGTGCGTTTCAAGGGGAAACATGCAAATTATTATGGTGGATTGGTAAAATATGCTGAAAAAATTTATTTTGTCCCTGAGGTAAGACTCAATGCATTGCTTCCCTACCGAAAATGGAAATTCAAAAAAACGATCAATATACTCAAAGAAGAAGATGTTCTGGCAAAGAAAAAAAAATAGAAATCAGTTATACACATAAAATATTTTAAATCATAATATTTTTATAATTTTATCTCAACCATGCTATTGCCTTTCTTACTCTTAGCTTTCTTTTTTAGAATACCAGCAATTTTTGATATTTTTTTAAAATTTAAATTTTTATCATTATTCAAAAAGGACTCTTTAAGGAATATTAGAACAGTGGAAAGAGAAAGAATGGGAATATTTTGTAAAATACCATTTCTATCCCTACCCTGATAATATTTTTGATAAATTTCTTTTGCCGTGAAAAAATAACTACAGTTTTGGGAAAATTTTTTATATATTTCCTGGATCGTTTCTTTCATTTTATTAGAATTCCCCATTAAAAAGAAGTCATCGCCTCCTAAATGCCCTATAAATAATTCCTTTCTTGAATATTGATTTCTGGCCTCTTTAAGAATGTCAGATAATATCCTGATCCCGGAATCACCCGCTTTAATTCCTTTTTCATCATTGAATGCCTTAAAATGATCTATGTCTATATAAATCAAATAAAATGGAATTTTCTCCGCGCATTTTTTCATAAATTGATCTTCGATGATCCATATGCCGGGCAAACCTGTTAAGGAATTGCAATGTATTTTTTGTTCGTTTTGAAATAAAATATTTTCTATTTTTTTTAAGAAAAAGTCAGGTATAATAGGCTTCTGTATATAATCATCCACCCCTATATGAAATGCTTGTCTATAGGCGTTATCCGCACCTGTTAGCATAACTACGGATATTAAATGAGAGTCTGGTAATTGTTTTATTCTTTGGATCATTTTATAACCATCTGCTTTAGGATCATTCAGGTTAAGATCAATTAAAACCATGGAAGGTTTGTTTTTTAAAATAAATTCTTCAAAATACTTTATTTTTTGGAACGTTTTAATGACTCCTATTGGATCTAATATCTCTGCAATAGAATCACAAAAATTGTGATCATCATCCAGTAATGCGATCAATTTTTGATTTGTTTGTATTTTCTTTTGTGTTTTATTTATCATCATCAATGACATTTTTGCTTATCAAAAGCATCTATATTGTTTGGTGGGTTTAAGACTAGAAAATTCTAGAATAGATCAAGTCGTTAAAAAATATTATTTATTTTCTGAGTTTTTATGATCAATGGATCGCTCTGTTTCTTTTTTAGACTCTTCAACTTCAGGGACTTCCTTTGTTTTTTCAATCCGAATTATCTCTACATTAGGATTCAGGTCCTGGTACTTTAGATATTCCAGTATTTTAGAATCTTCTTTTATAAGATCCATAACATGTTTTGCTTTTTCTATACCAGCCTGAATATCTAATTGCTTTGAATAATTTTGAGCGTCTGATTCAATTTTACTGGTCAATGCTTTTTGATGGGAGGCCAGAATCTGATCTAAATTTTTCAAGTGCATCGAATATAAAGTAAGATCAGGAATGGATATATCCAGCAATTTGAAGTTTATTAACTGAATAGAGTATTCCTGAAAAATAAAATTCCAGTCATCTATAAATTTATCTGCCTGATCTTTTTGTAATGATCTGTCATCCTGAATCTCCTCAGAAGTTAAATTTCTAAAATAAGATAGCATTTTAGGTCGGATAAAAGGGATATCTTTTTCTGACCTATGGTATTCAATCAACTTTAATCTCAAAAGATCTTTTACCTTCTCTTGTATATATTCATCCACACGCGCAATATTTTGATCTAGTTTATCCGCTAGCTTAAGAATACTTTTTTCTTCTATTTTATAGCGTATCTGCAAAGTAAGTTGTATTGAAAATTCATCTGAGAGTTTTAAATATCTGGCATATTTAAGTGGAAAAAAAAATGAAATATTCTTATGCGGAGGGTTCGTATTTACATAATATATTTTCCATTTTTCCGGTATAAAATTAGTAGATATCCAATAATATCCTGGACGGAACAAATAAGACTGCCAACCTTCTACTTTCTCGTTTAATAAGGCAACATGACCTGCTGGAACCACGATCACATTAAAATAAATCAGGCTAGAGATACTGCTAAATACAATGATTTTAAAGAAAACTTTAAATATCTTTATAAACATCGATCAATCATCCCCATTTTACCAAAAATAAATACCTGGCTAAAAATAACAAGATTTTCAGTAGAAAATGTAATTTCAGGACTTAAAAAGATGGAAATTAAATAAAAATTTTATTTTTTCATTTAGAATTTTTATCACCTTCATTTTCTTCTAAAACCAAATTTACTCTTTTCTCTGGAATAATGGTAGTAACCGCATGTTTATAGATAAGATTCTGCTTACCATTTATATCTATGATAATTGTAAAATTATCAAAACTGATCACCTTCCCCTTTAGGGGAACTCCATTTAATAAATAGATAGTTAAATCTATCTTGTTTTTACGAGACTCATTTAGCAATGCTTCCTGAATATTGTTTTTCATATAGGTTCCTTTTTCCGTTTTATATTTTAAATAATATTGGAAAGTACTTTGGATATATAACCAAACGCTTGGCAAAAGTCAATCCTTTTTAAACGCTTTTCATTTCTATACCAAGTTAGTTGTCTCTTAGCAAATTGCCTGGTTTTTTGGGCAATATTCTGAGCAAGTAAATTTTTTTCTTCCATGGTTATTTTTTTAAGATCCACTGGCTGCAAAGAGGAAGCCTTAAGCCATTCTAATATTTCTCTGTAGCCTATTGTCTTTAAGCCAGGGTCTTTTAATGTATATCCTAAAGATAATAATTGATATATTTCTTCTAACCATCCGCTGTTAAGCATTTTCTTTACTCTATTTTCGATTTTTTTATAAATTTTTTCTCTGCATGTAGATAGTTCAAAAGAAAAAAAATTATAGTCCTTATAGATACCGCCTTCTCTCTTAAAAGAAGAAAAAGGCATTTTAGATACTCTGCTGACTAAAATGGCTCTTTTTATTCTTGCTATATCATTGAAATGAACTCTCTTTGCAGTGATAGCATCTAACTTTTCTAATTCCAGATAAAGCCTGGATGACGAAATGTTCTCTACATTTTTTATGTCTTTTGGGGTTATCGCCGGTTCATTCAAAAGACCATCCCATAAAGAACGTATATAAAAAAAAGTACCTCCAACAATAAATGGAATATTTCCTCGATTTAAAATTTCAGGAATAATTTTTTTGCATGCCTTTACAAATTTTCCGGATGAATATTTTTCAGAAGGGTCGGTAAAAGAGATCAAATGATACCTATATTTTTTAATTTCTTCATCGGAAGGCTGCGATGTACCAATCGGCATGTATTTATAGATTTGTCTGGAATCAGATCCAATTACTTCAATAGGGAATTTTTCAGCCAGTTTTGCGATCATCTCTGATTTACCGACTGCTGTGGCACCAGTTAAAACTAATACAGGTGGTTTTACCCCCTTTTCATCCATACCGTACTTTTTTTCGACTTTATAAAAGATTCTATTTTACTCAATACTCTTTCTAAATCGTCATTCACAAACACCTTATCATAATGTCCTTTGCTTCTGATCTCTTTTCTGGCTAACTCAATCCGTCTGTCTATTTCTTCTTCGCTTTCTGAAGAGCGTTGCTCAAGCCTTTCTCTTAATGCATCTAAGGAAGGCGGCATGATGAAAATTTGGACCGCTTCAGGGTGTCTTTTACGAACCAAGCGAGCACCTTGCACATCTAAATCTAATATAGGAATCTTATTTTCTTTTTGAATTCTTTCGATCTCTTTATAAGTAGTTCCATAATAGTTATGCATTACTTTAGCAAACTCTAAAAAATAATTTCCTAGTATCATTTCATCAAATTTTTTTTTATCCACAAAATAATAATGTTCTCCTTCAGATTCATAAGAACGAGGAAGCCTGCTGGTAGTAGAAATACTGTGCTTCAAATTTAGACTCTCTATTTCCAGGAGTCTTTTAATGATCGTATTTTTCCCTGTACCCGAAGGGGCAGAAATAATAAAAATATTAGAATTCATTTTACTTTTAATAACAATTTATAGTTTTATTTTAAGATGATTTTAGAAGACTTAGACTTGAAGTCAATGAATACTATAAATAAAGCCTTTTTTTTTTCATAAAACACCTTAGTTTATCTATTATCTGTTTTTCCTCAAACTACGATAAGCCTGGTTATGCTAACTTAAATGAACATCAAAATACTTTTTCAATGTTATTTAACTAAGATAATCTTTCAGAAACCCTATATATGATAGGATATATTGTCAAGCTGTTTTTAAAAATTATATACTAAAATTTTGGCCTATACGTATATCAAACCCAGTTAATTTTTTCACACTTTTTTATCTTTTTTTCAAAAAGCAGTTAACAAACCCAATCAATGTACTATTATGTTCATATGAAAAATATTATAGAATTCACTGAAAAGTTTAAGACAGAACAAGATTGTATCAATTATCTAAAAAAAGTAAAAGGTATAGATTGCCCGCATTGTGGACATGAAAAAACTTATGAATATAAAGATGGAAAGCTTTATAAATGCGCTTCTTGTAGAAAGCAATTCACTTTAAAAATTGGAACTATTTTTGAAAAAAGTAGATTACCCCTTAAAAAATGGTTTATGGCTATCTTTTTAATGAATAGTAATAAAAAAGGAATTTCTAGTGTAGAATTAGGGGAAAAGTTAGGAGTAAGACAGGCTACTGCAGGCTATGGCATTATATAATAATCAACATTGAGCTTTTGATACATACTCGCTTCATTCCTATTACTTAAAAGTAAAGGTTTGCCCATCATAGGCGGGTATTACTCCCGTAGGAAATTTCTTTTCCATATCGGAATGGCGTTCCATATGACTAAGATGTCCGATTACGCCTACTTTGGGCTTGAATTTTTCAAAGAAAGAAAATGCCTCCGGAATGGAAATATGAGTAGGATGCCTTTTATAAAGAGGCGCGCCAAGAAAAAGGACATCCAGATCATATAAAAATTCTTCTTCATATTCAAATATCTGCTTAAAATCAGTTAGATAACCAAACTTATTATTAAAAACAAAACCAACACATTCAATTTTTTCTTTAGGAACATGCATAAGTCTTATTGGCTTTATCTCTATATCTCCGATGAATAACTTCTCATAAGATCCTTCTTTATTGTTTTTGTATAGCTGTAGGTCTAAATTCAACTGACCAGGGATAGATTTTTTAAATACATAAGGATATTGTTTTTTGATCACTCGATAGGTTTGTTCATTACACCAGCATTTTAATGGCTCATCGTTATACAGAGTGAATGCCCTGAGATCATTTAGGCCGCCCAGATGGTCATAGTGATAATGAGTATACAAAATGCCAGATAATTTTTGCACTTTGTTTAATAACATTTGAGTTCTTAGATCTGGGCCAGTATCAATTAAAATTGTTATTGATTTTTGAATATCACGGATAAGAATAGAGGCTCTTTTCCTACGATCTTTTGAGTCATTTGATTGGCATACCCTGCAATCACATCCAATAACAGGGATCCCTGTGGAGGTGCCACTTCCTAAAACAGTAGCTTCCACAAAATTCAAGATTAATTGGTTAGATTCAAAGCATTATCCAGGTTCTTTTTCATATTCGCATAACTACGAAAATTTGTTTGGATTTTGCCATTCAAAAAAATAGTTGGAGTACCCCCTACCCCGGCTGTTACACCAGATCGTATATCCTCTTGAATTTCTTTTTTCTTAGATCCATTTGAATCGGCCATACATTTTTTAAAGTCATCCATGTTATAGCCTATGTTTTGGGCTATTTCTATTAACTTAGGAGGTGAAATATCAGAGGAAGATTCGAATACCTTGTATTGAAAATCAAAAAAATTTCCCTGATCTAAGGCGCAATTTGCAGCAATATGAGCCTTTTCTGCATGTTTATGAAAGCTTAATGGAAAGTCCTTGAATACCCATTTGATTTTATCTTCATATTCGCTTCTTATCCGCCTTATATCCGTCTGGATTCTTTGACAATAAGGGCATTCAAAATCTGAATATTCTACCACAACTACCTTGGCATCCGGATCACCCCAGAATGGTTCATCTTTAACATCAATTTTCACCGAAGGGGATTCAGGAGCTTTTAATTTTAATTCAAATTTATATTTTGCAAGCAGATCAGAATAAAATTGGCTCTTTAAACTTTCTTTTATTCTTTGCAATTGTTGTTGATATAGGTCTTCTTTTACTTTTTGATATGGTCTATTGATCCTTTTTTTATTTCTTTCATAGTAGTTCAGAATATCTTGTTCAGAAGGTGGCCGTAATCTGTCTTGCACATATTCATCAACCAATGTATCTTTATTCTTTTTTTGCTTTTCTGATTCTAAGGCTATTATCTTTTCAGTGGCTAATCTGTAAGCAATTCTGCTTTTTGTTTGGTATTCATTTTTGCGTAGTTTATATAGATCATTTTTAGCATTTTTTTTTATGTCTTCTTGCTCAATAGAGCCTCCTTCGAAAGTAGCTATCTTTGAAGAGTCTGAAAACCAGCAACCAGATAGAAGCGCAATACTACAAACTATATGGATATTCCAAAGGGCAAATTTAAAATGATTATTTTTCATAAATGTAACACTCCCTGATCTTTTGTTATTTGATCAACTATAGTTAGAAAAAACACTCAAGCAAAAGCAAAAAGTCAAAATTCCTAACATTCTCCTTTTAAAAACAAATAAATATTGCGACAAGTATTTTTTATAGAAAACCTTTACTTTTTGAATCTATATCTTCTGATAAAACTGTTTACTCCTTTTTTAAAGGTAACACTTAAATAAAATTCAGCACCTGCCGAGAGAGATGCTACTCCATTGATCACACCTGCATTGGTTACTGTGGGTGAAGCCAGCGTATTACCGTTTGCATCCTGAATAGCATAATCGCTTGCAGTAGTATCCTGCACATTTTGGCCAGAAGCAATAATACTTGAACCAATGCCTACGTCATAGAAAAATACGAAGTCTGTAGTAGAAAATTGCCCGATAGTTGTGTTTGAAAATCGTAAGAAACCAGATGCCATTCTTACCGCTTGTTCTTCTACCATTCCGGGAATAGAGGCTATGATCGGATATTCTGACACAGTGCCAAAATCCCATACAAAATTATCAGTTGTTGTAACACTACCATCATTATTGCTGTCATAGCGAACCGACTCCTCGTCTGCTACAGAATCACCATCGATGTCGAAAGGAGTTTGCCAATGGAAGAAGATGGTGGGATTTACATTATTACAAGTCCCTGTATCAGTGGATGCGCTCATAGTGAATGACGGATCACCTTCATTAGCTGGACTATTTGGAAAGCCGCCTATACAAGTCATAGTAGCTGTATTAGTGCCTATGGCATTCGAAGCTCCTGAAGTAACAGCATCAAAATAGGAATTGGTTATAGTGGAACGATTATCCCCTACAAGGCCGCCTGCACGGTTAGTAGAAGTAGAAAAAACATTCCCTACAGAATAGGAATTAGTGATGTTACTATTATTAGCATTGAGCCCTACCAGACCGCCTGCAAAAGAATTGAAAGTAGAAGAAGCAGAAGAAACACTCCCTGTAGAGTAGGAGTTGGTTATACTACTACTATCATCATTATTCCCTACTAGCCCGCCCGCAGTAGAATTAGAAGTAGAAAGAAAAGAAGCCGAAGAAACATTCCCTGTAGACCAGGAATTAGCTATACTACTATTATTACTAATGCCTACCAGGCCGCCTGCAATAGAATCCATAGAAGCAAAAGAAGAAATATTCCCTGTAGACCAGGAATTGGCTATACTACTACTATTACTAATGCCTACCAGACTGCCTGCATAAGAAATAGAAGATGTAGATGAAGAAAACTCTATATTGAGCAGACCAATATTTTTGATTTCCGCCCCATTTGTTACTCCAAAAATGCCTGCATAAGAGCTGCCAGAGGTAAGATTGATATTGAGCATCAGATCGCTTATGGTGAATCCTTTTCCGTCTAAAGAACCTACAAAGGGTGCATCATCAGCGTTACCACAAATGTTATCCACCCCACAGTCCCCAATGGGTTGGAATCCTGCGCATGCACCCGTAGTGCCTGTGGAACAGGTGTATTGAGCAGTAATAGAAGAAGCATTGATATTCTGCCCCAATTCATAGAAGGCATCCAGATCATCTCTCATTGACTGCAATTGATTTGCGTTGCATATAATGTATGGATCATTCATAGTCCCCGTACCAAGAGTTCCATCTGCTGGAAAATTATTCATAGTCCCGCCTGGTTGGCCGCATATAGTTTCATCTTCTACAAAATTTATGCTTACATTGGTATCCGGCAATGATGCGTATTCAGAACTACCTGTAATGGAATGACTCAATGTAAGTGTGGAATTTCCTGCATAAATATTATCATCAGAAACAGTAAGGTCAACCTCTCTGGCTATATTCCAATTTGTATTGGTAAATGTAATAGAAGTAAAATTTACAGGATTTCCATTTGCATCCAATAGTTTTAGGTTGTTAGGCAGATTGCCCGTTAAACGAATGGTAATGACTACCTGGCTGGATGGTTGGCTGTTCAATACGATCGCGTATCTATATTCCATATCCGTTCCTTCTGCAAGTTCAATCGTTGCGGGAAGATCTACTCCATCTTTCTGATAGATGACTTCTGGCTCAGTGTCTATAAGATCCAATATTATGCTCCTATTCAGGGTAGCCTTATTATTATAATCAGGATCACTGCTTGTAGCGATATGGGTCAGGGTCAGGTCATTTGGATATGAAGCAGAGATGCCATCATCTGCAAGGAGAAGGGAAACGGCCTGGGCTGTATCCCAATTATCCATAGAAAAGGTAAGGGTGATGGAAGAGCCTGCGCCATTTTCATTTTGGCTGCCAGAAGAAATACTTAAATTAGAAGGAGATCCAGAGGGAAGAGTGATCTTTATTTCTACATTCGCAGAAGGCAGTGTATTTAAAACAATGGAATATTCATAAGGTATTTGCTCCATAATTGTGATCGTATCCGGCAGATCCATTGCCTCTTTTTGATAATTGATTCCAGGCATTTTATCGCATGCATCCCCTATGCCATTGTTATCTCTGTCTTTCTGATCTTCATTAGTAACTTCAATGCAATTATCATTCAAATTTTTACGGCCGTCTCCATCTAAATCACAAAAAAGATCATCTACTCTGCAGGGTATCGTATCAAGCATAAGATCGACTATCTTTGCCCCTTCTGCAACACAGCTAAAAATGTTATATTGATCATCTATTTGTAGCGCCGAACTACTGATCGTGTAATTTCTGATACTATAGCCTGTCCCTTTAAATCCACCTGAAAAACAATTTTCTGTATTTCCAATTGGCATGAATTCTATGTCGCCCATATCAATATGGGCTTCTAATTGATAATATTGATTCACATCATATACTGTATTTTCAGATCCTATCAAAGAGAGTTGTTCTGGCACACAAATACGATAAGCTACTTTTTCTGTGCCTTTTCCCAGCATAGAGTGTATGTCTTGGGCGTTATTGTAGCCTTCACATATAGTGGGTAGGGTAAAGTCTTCTAATCCAGAACGCAGGCCATTTTTTGTACAACCAATGAAAAGGCATGTGGATGTAACTATATATATACAATACTTTACCTTTTTATGAAATAGATAAAATATTTGCTTGAATAGCATGGTTCATGGTCATCTAAATGATATGTTATTTCATGTACTGTTGAAGATCAAAAAAAAGTTTCAAGGTTCATGATCATCTAAATGATATACTATTTTATAACATAGTCGTAAATTGTAAAGCATAATTGGTCATATTAGTAGCCTTCTACTGTTTGCATGAGGATATGATCATAGCTTATACATCGCCTATCTCAACCACTATGAATTGCTTAGTGGACAACCCTTCTGTATCGGTGGCCTGTATTGTAAATTCATACCTTTTGTTGGTGTCATAATCCAGAGCACCATTAACCGTAATGTTACCCTCACCACTGCTACTGCTTATGGTAAAAGGAAGGCCAGAAGGCGGCGTCATTATGGAGTATGTGATCATTGTATCATCTCCGTTGGGATCAATAGCATCGACCATGGCAATACTCGTTCCGCTGGCTGTATTTTCAGGAACGACAAAACTGTAGCCTAGTCCAGATGATGCAGAAAAGGAACTGGTAGCAGAAGCAGCAAAATCGGGAGCATTTTGCTCTAAATTATGAATTATTAGGGTTACATTAGCGTCGGCCGTACCTCCCTGAGAATCGAAAGCCCTTAAAATGATGAGATAACCCCCCGCAGGCATATTTTCAAAAGTCAGTCCTCCAACAGCAGTAGTAGTGAATATAGCACCTTTGTTTGCTGTAGTTTCTGTAGATACCGCAAATAAGCCACTATAGTCAGCACCTGTACCGGCTGTATCTGTAATGGATATAATTTCATATCTTTCTATCATACCACCACCATCAGGTTCAGGATCGATGGCGGTGACCCTACCTAATACTCTACCAACAGGAACAACCTTATTACTCGCTACTACCTCTTCTGTAAAAGCAATGTTACAGCAATTAGAGGGGAATTCAGGATCAGCCTCATTTACATCAGTCACTATAATTCTTACGTTTACATTCTTTGTCATTGTCCGACTATCACCCTCAATTGCAGTATCTGTGGCGATTATGGTCAGATCATATACGGCTGTAGTTTCAAAATTCAGGTCAGCCTTTGTGGTGATCATCCCCGTATTGGAATCCAGGGTAAATGTATCACTTGTGCCCATTAAACTATAGGTAACATCACCCCCATCTGGATCAGTGGCCATAACACTACCCACAATGGTACCATTTACCACATTTTCATCCACATTAAAAGTATAATTGGGTTGGCTGAATACAGGGGGAGTATCATTTCTATTTTTCAGAATTATGCTCACCATTGCAATACTTTCTCTGAGGATTAAATTTCTGGCCCTGATACCCAGGGTATATGTAGGAGTGGTTTCAAAATCCAGTGTTTCTGCTATTTTTAACACTCCTGTATTATCAATCATGAATTTATTTTCTTCATTTCCGCTAATAATGGAATATCCTGTGATACGGCCTCCCGGATTAGGGTCTGTAGCTGTTACAGAAGTGACCACAGTATTTTGAGCTATATCCTCTGGTAGAGAGAGTATATAGGTTTCCCTTCCAAAAGAGGGAGGATCATCTGGTTGATCATTTATATTGATGATCACCGAAACACTGCTACTGCGATTTCTGGAAGTGCTAGTTTGAACCGTAAGAGTATAACGAGGTATGTCTTCAAAATCAAGAGGTACTCTTGATCTTATTTCCCCAAGATTATCTATCCTAAAATGATCGGTATTCCCTCTGGTGATCATATAGAATACAATAGAATCTGAGGGACTGGCGATGGTAGCAGAAACCTCTCCCACAATTCTATTCAATTCTTTACCTTCATCAATGGAAAAATTATAATTGGATTCGCTGAATACAGGGTTAGTATCTGACTCTATGATCCTTATCATTAAATCGCTAACACTGGATCTACCTCTAGTATCAGTAGCCATTATAGAAAGGCGATAACTAAGACGGCTTACTCCACTCAGTCCACTTTTGGTTCTGATCTCTCCTTCATTATTGATAGAGAATAATATACTGTCAACTATAATGGAATAAGAATTGATCTCTATACCTTTATCGGGAGAAGTTGCTACAACGGTGCCTATCAATGAACCAGAAGGCAGTGTATCTGAAATAGACCATTGGTAGATATCCTGCTCAAAGACAGGATCTCTGACGGGTACTGGATCCACTTGTATATACACAGATACATCTGCCATTTTACCCGATCTGCTGCTATCTGCCTGGACCCTTAAATACGACTGGCGGGGAAAACTCGCTAAAGAGGATGCCACAGTGATCACACCATTATTATCTATAGAAAATGCGCTACTTGCCCCTCCTATAATAGAATAACCAGTAATGCTTGCACCAGGAAATGGATCTGTTGCGGTTACTGTTCCTACCTCATCCCCTACAGAGGCATTATTTAGGATTTTAAATTGATAGAAATCCATTTGAAAAGTAGGATCATTATATAGTATAGGAATCTTTATCTCTATGAATACAGGAAATTGGATTGCTCCATCAGGATCAGAGGCCTCTATAGTCAATGTATAATCTGTTTCTGCTAGATTTGCCAGAATGATACCAGCATTCACAGTGAACTTTCCCATATCCAGTTTGAATATATTACTTGTAGTCCCATCGGTGTTTCCATCAAAAATGGAATATGTTCTGGTATTTTCTATAGGGATCGTACCAACAGGCGCAGTTAGATCATGGTCAACAGGAATAGTGAATCTGACAGATCTAGGTATTCTAATTATACTATTCACTATATCATCCGAAGGGGTAATACGGATAAAAACGATAGCAATGTCTGCTTCTTCACCAGAACTGGCTTCAATGGAGAATGAATGAGATACAGGCAATACAGATGAAGTATCTATAGTTGTTTTATCTATCAGTTTGATATCTCCCGTAGAAGATTCTATCTCAAAAATATTATCTTCATTTCCTCCTATAATGGAGTAATTGAATATGTTATCTATTCCATCCGGATCGACTGCCTTTACTGTACCTATAATGTTACCTACAGCTAGATCGCTTTTGAATCTGAACTCATAAAAGTATTGTTTGAAGAACAGAGATTCGTCATTTATATTTTCCACCATGATCTGGACCATTATGCTAGTCTCTACGCCATGATTGGTAGAAGCCCTGATAGTGAGTACATATTCAGACTTGAATTCAAAGTCAAGTGGATTCTGAATGGATAATTTCCCTGTATCCCTATCCAGGAAGAAGATATCATCTTCATTTCCGGAAGTGATCTCATAAGAAATAAACACTCCTTCTGCATCGCTCGGAGAAGCGCTGATCATACCGACTGTTTCTAAAGTGGAAAAATTTTCAGGAACCGTGAATCTGTATTCTTCCTGATCAAAAACCGGCTTGGTATTTTCTGATGGATCTTGACCATTCCCTTCTTCAGTATCACATCGCGTAAAAAAAAGCGATAATAGAACCAGGGACAAAAGAGCCCGTAAAAAATAATTTTTTATCTTCATTATTGTATATTCTCCTTAAATGTTAAGTTAATTGGCCCTACTCCAATATATCCGACTTGTCAAGCAAAAAAAGAATGATAATCTACAAATGAATCAGACAATCATAATAGTACAGATGAAGATGATTTGATGTTAAAGAAAGCAGAGAAATACATGAAAATAAAGGAATGCCTTAAGAGAGCAGAAGAATTTTCTCTCGATTCTAAAATAAACCTTTCTTTCTGGCAAGAATGCCATTCCATTTTTTCTTCTTAATTTATTGATTTCAATTGCTTTATCGCAACTTTGCTACCCATTTCACCCTAAAAAGTATCCTGGCATATAGGCTACCACTGTACCTACGGGAGCCAATGAATCTACGATGTTTATATTTCTTGCTTTTAATTGTCCTGATACATTTAAGTTAGTAGGGATGGCGGTAAGCTGGTTGAAAGTATATTCTGATTTTATAATAGAGCCTGTACCTTTGTAAGTGAGGGTAACGGCTCTGCCATTGTCTGCGCTGTTTAATTCGATCAATGAAGTATTGAAATAGGTATCTGCGTCATAGTCTACTCTGAATTGTCCTCTGGATGGTGGCTGTGTCTTTGGTACTTCTTCTAATCGTTTTCCGTTGTTTTGATAGACTAAAGATACTGAGCTTGGATTGTCCAGAACGATCCCCTCCATTGCTTGTATACCGTATAGGTTGGGTTCAGGGAAGTATTTTACGGTATGCTGTTCTGTAAGATTAGCTGGGTTTTTGACATTGGTAAAGGGATTAAAGCGCCAGTTGGTGAATTGTTGAGGGCTTTGCACTATGCCTTATTCTGGCATAGGGATTAAATGCTGTAAATAAAAATTCTTGTATCAAGAAATAAATAAGCATAAATGCTAACATTAGCTAAGAAGCAGCATTAAGAAATGAAAAGAAATGCTAAGCTAGCAGTGCAACTGCTAGCGCAGTGCCCTTGGGTGAAAAGAAATGCTAAGCTAGCAGTGCAACTGCTAGCGCAGTGCCCTTGGGTGAAAAGAAATGCTAAGCTAGCAGTGTAACTGCCAGCGCAGTGCCCTTGGGTGAAAAGAAATGCTAAGCTAGCAGTGTAACTGCCAGCGCAGTGCCCTTTGGGTGAACAAGGGGAGGGTTTTTCCAAAAGTTGTGGTTTTTTGATCCTTATTTCTTCTTTTATTCTTGAATCTATACCTTTTACCTCATATAGGGTTTTTACTGATAGAAGTTGCTCTAGAGTTGCACTAGATAGGTGCAAATTAGCTCTCTCCAATTTAGCATTCGATAAATTAGCCCCTAACAAGTGAGAGTGATCTAAGTCAGCGTAAGATAAGTCAACGTAAGATAAGTCAGCTTCATTTAACCAAGCATTTCTTAACTTAGTATTCCTTAAATTAGCTCTACAAAAAATAGCTTTCATGGCAACGATTTGATTTAACCTGAGGTACCTTAAATTGGCATCGCTGAAGTTAGCTTTATCTATGAAGGCTCCTTCTAAAATAGTACCATGTAAGTCAGCTCCGTTTAATTTAGCTTCCTGTAACAAAGCGGACTTTAAGTTAGTATAAGATAAATTAGCGCCTTTTAAATCAGCTTTGACTAAACGAAAGCCCTGTAAATCAGCGTCCTGTAAATTAGGTTTCTCTATATCTCCTAATTTTTTCTCAATGAATAATAGATATATAATTTCTTCTTTAAATATTGCTTCCCAATCGGTTTTTTTATCCTGAGATTGTATCTCGGTCCTTTGAGTTCTCAAATAAGCCATTAATAATCCTTGCAAACGATCTTTATACTCATTACTACTTTCGTATATCTTAACAATAATACTGATTGTTGATAGTTTAGTGAATGGTTCATCAGATTCTAGTTGTTTTGCGTTTTTGTTCTTCTGACGAAATAGCCCAGAAATTTTTGTAGAATGCTTTTTCTACGCATTCTATCTGTCTTAACCACGGAGAGTCTGCCTATTGTAAAGAATAATAGGCCATGAATCCTTGAATAAGAAACCCTGCGGATATAGAACCTATTGGAGAATTCTTTTAATATCCTTTCTTTTGAGTCTATATGGGAATGAATTCTTAAAGATCCTTTTGCAATTTTTGTAATTTTCTTATGATTGGTATCTATTTCATAAATATTTATCTTTTGACTGTCTTGTAAAATATCCTTTCATTCCATCATCGATCAATTTTTTTGTATTTAGGGTTATATATTTTCCCAGACGAATAGGCACGGTTAAATGAATGCGAATGTCTATAGTCTAGCTACGTTTAAGATGTCAAGCGGTATATAGCCTAGCGAGAAAAACGAGGGGGCTATAACTCCTGATCCTATAAATAAGCATACGATCATGAAAACAAAGAAGAATAGGAATAATCTTTTAAGAATATGATGTAGAATATATTTTTTCATTCAATAGGCATCGCTGGTACACGGATCAATCTAGATGAAAGTATATGGAATATCCCAGCCTGAGGTAAAGATCATTGGACAATGAATCCCTGGAAGGACCTTCGGGTATTGCATATCTTATTGAATAGTCCATTCCTGAATTGATGAGTCCATTCCCCAGGGCGAATTTAAAATTGAATCCAATTCTTATAAATACGGAATAGTACTTGGAAGCATGTTCATTGATAATAGGAATACCACCCCCTATACTACCGTTGATATCAAAGAAAAGATTATCCACGATCATGAAGGTGTACCCAGCCCCAATGGATGGAGATATATTGAGAGAAACCCTATTTCTCCATGAAATGATTCTCCTGTTGTTTTCTGAAGCCATCCCCCCTCTGTAAGAAAAATAGAATCCCAGGCTCATGTCTATATGTAGTGCATTGATCAAATAATAGGCAATAGTAGGATCAATATTTAAATGGATGGAATAACCAGCACAACAAATAATTTCATTTGGATCTCTATAATTGAATGAAGTGGATATAGAACCAGCATATTCGATTGTATTGGCTTGGGAGAAATATTTCTCTTTTTTTGTCTTCCCTTCTTCACCAAGAATATTCTTATGGATCATCAGAAAAGAATTTATGGATAAAAGAAAGAATAAAACAAATTTTTTATGGAATATATTCATAAATAGCTCATTCAATCAATAGATAGTAGAGAGTAGAGAGAATATCCTATGCCAAATCCTAATCGGTGAAATGTGGATCCTCTATAGAAATCTTGCACAACATTCACTTCAATATTATAATACAAGTATATGTTGATCAATGCCTTATCCAGAGTGAATTTAAAGGCAAAGTCAGTGGATATGTGTAAATTGGTAAAGATAAGTGCATCCATGGTTATTGCATCAGTAGGAATGTCATGCCCTATATCCACTTCAATATCAAAAAAAAGGGTATTGGAAACAGGAAAAGTATAGCCCAAACCAATCGCTGGAAAGAAATAAAGATCAATATAGACATCTCGATTATCATTAAATTGCCATCTGCGGAAATGAAAATTGAAACCAAGATTTATGTGAATAGAATCAATTAAATAGTATGCGGTACCGAGTCCAAGGAATAAATTGATAAGAGGATTACAGCAATTATCTCTGTTCAAGTTCTGGGCAATAAATGAAGCAGATACAGAACCCCCATATTCGAGTGTACCTGCCTGAGAGAAATACTTTTCTTGTTTTTTATCTTTATCATTGATTGTTTCTTCTGTATTTAATTCCTGCCCTGGAACATTGCCAACCAGAAGAAAGGCAATGAAGATCATTCTAAGGCACTGAAAGGTCATAATACGATCCTAAATCTTGATATTTCAAGCCTGTTTGAAAGAGATCTGGCAAAAAAAAGAGTATTTTTATAGACCCCTATTCTAGGGACAGACTTACAGGAAGTACGTGCAAAAAGAAAATAATTAGCTATAAAGTCAAGAAAAGATAAACCTTTTTTTAATAAAACCCTATCATAGGCTTGGTTCAGTGATCTTTGTTTGAATATGGCTCAAAAAGGCTTGCTAATGTCGACAGCAAAATAAATTTGATACAGATGCTCTCTTTAAGGAACATAGCCAAAAGTTACAGACACAGAAGTATCTTACGCGATGTATCTATCGATTTTCAGCCTGATAGAATCACTGCCCTGGTGGGTGAGAATGGAGTAGGTAAGACTACACTCCTCAAGATCGCCGTTGGTCTGGAAAGGCAAGATCGGGGCGAGGTTCATTTTAATGATCAGAGTATGACAAAATGGCCTGTTCATAAAAGGATAAAGGCAGGATTGGGCTATATGTCTCAGGAGTCATCCGCAATCACAGACCTGACTGTAGAAGACAATTTGTATTTGATACCCAGGGTCATGGAAAAACAAGAAAAAGACGAAGCCTGGAGGGAAGACTTATTAAATCGGTTTAACTTGAACCATATTCGAAAGAGCAAGGTAAAAACCCTCTCTGGCGGGGAGCTTAGGAAACTAGAGTTTTGTCTATGCATGGCGCTGAAACCAGGGTTGATCTTACTCGATGAACCCTTTGCGGGATTAGACCCAAAGACAATAAAGATCGTAACTCGGATGATCTATGACATGCATTCTCTGAATGTGGGTTTTCTGATCGTAGATCATCGTATCGAAGAGTTGAAGTCACTAGCTGAATATTACATTCTGCTCAATCAGCAGAGAATAGACTTTGAGGGTAGCAAAAAGCAGTTTTTCAAGGACGCATTAGTGAAGAAAGAGTTCCTGGGATAGGCGGTTAGAATGCATCTCAATGTATTTCAAAAAGCAGATATAGGTCTGATAAAGCATTCTATTTCCTATTTCTTTTTAGTCTTTATTGGCACATTTCTTTTTAGCTTTTCTTTATTTGCTATCTCAAAAATCACCCTGGTCTATCTCAAATCTAATGCCTATGATCTGGATTTTTTTAAAATGCTTCATATAGACTTTATGATCTTGCCCTATGTTATGCCTATTCTCATTGCCTATATTTTTGGGACTGCTTTAATCGTCACAGTTCATCATCTGAATAAAAATGGTTTCTTCATTTCTTATTTTAGTTTAAAATGCAGAACTGGTTTCTTAATGATTGCTGGTTTTTTCATCTCCATTTTATTTTGTTTCATTATTTCTTTATTCCCTAAAAATTTATTATATGAACTGGATTATTATCTTGCTGATGAAATGAATCAAATTGATCTGATCCAATTTCATTCTGAATTGGAACCTCTTAGTTTTCATACTTACAATGATTGGGTTTTTTATATTCCAGACATTCAGACCAGGCATTCGTTTCTTGTAAAAGTCTATAGAGTAAAGGCAAATAGAGTTATATTTGTAGGAGAAGGATATCTCAACCAGAGAAGCAATGGAGATATTCTAATGGAGTCTGTTCATGGATATTATTTGAATAATAAAGGCAGAAGGATCAAAGAGAAGTGGATTGGTACTGTATCTTTAATGGATACGAGAGAAACCAGCAGAGATTTTCAGAAGAAAAATATAGCCCGTTGGAAGAAATTCACCGCTTCACCTAAATTACCTCTTACGGATAGAGGACAAAGATATGGGTATAGATTTAAAAAAAGATTAGAATTAATTAAAAAAATCCAATTTTTTCTTTTAAGATTTTCACCTATTCTAATATTTAGCTATCTGTTGCTATTTCTATATATTTTAAGAAGAAATAAATTAGCAAGTCAGTCAAGACTATTTTTTCTTTGCTATGGATGGTTTTTGATACTTTTAATTATTCCCTGGATAATTCAGATTGAGTACAATTTTAAAGTCTCTTTTTCGTTTTTGTATGTCATTATTTTTAGCGGTAGTATAATACTTATTTTCACAAGATATTATGATCTAATATCTAAGGTCTCCATACAAATTTTCAACAGATTCTCTCTTAATAAATTTAAACTTGAGATCATTCCAGGTAAAAATATCTTTTCAAGACTTCAATTTAAAAATCCTTTTAATGAAGCTACTTTTAAACTCTACGCTGATTCTTTATTTCAATTCCTTAAATTATATATAAAGGCTTCTTTCTTTCTTATCATTGGAATATTATTTTATCGTGTTTTTTTTCATTGGCAATTGAATCAGGGAATTGATCGGTTATATTGGTTTTTAGTATCTGAATTTTTAGACATCCTCGAAATGATTTTTTCTATAAGCCCCTATTTACTAGCTATTCTATTGCCTTTTACTATTTATTATTTCAATTCCAAAGGCTTTTGGTTAAATGTTGCTTTACATAAAAGAAATGAAAAAACTTTAATAGCGTTAATGATCATATTCTCAATATTTTTTTTACTCTTAAATTTTTCTATAAGAGAAAATTATGCTTATCATTGGAAAGAACTTGCCAAAGAGATTTATGCAGATAAAGTTCTAAGATTTAATCAAGAGAAAGTTGGTACGAAGAGTCTATCTTATAGAAGATTCTTACGGCTAGAAAATAACATTATTTTATTTTACTTTCATGCCAGCAAAACGAAAGGGATATATAAGTTATTTGATATTGTCTATAATGATGAGAAAAATTATCATTTAATTACGGCATCAGAAGTAACTGTGAAAAAAAATAGACTCTTCATGAAAAATGGATACGTTCATGATCTAAGTAAAACTTCAATCGATACCGAAAAATTTGTTAAAAAAACTATAGCCTTGCCAAACAGTATAAAAGACTATTTATCCTTATCTCATAAACTTCATAATATACCGACAGTCTATTTAAAAAAAACATTAGGGATCAATAGGGATCTAAGAACAGAGTCGATCGCATATATAAAGGCTCTTTATTTATATCGTTTTATTCCATTCATACTATCTATATGCTTAGCTTTAGTCCTTTTTAAATTATCCTTTCATTTTTATATCCAATATAACTTTAAATATTTTCTATATCATGCTATATCAAACTTGATATTTTTGACCTTATTTAGTTATTTGGGAGTATATTGGATGATAGACTCATGATCTGTTAGTCGCGAAGGAAAAAAATATTTATTTTAGTATTAAGTCTGTGGATTCCATATCAACTTCAACTTGTATTCGGGTACTTTCACATGCGGGTAGACAATCTTCTCCATTTGGATAGTCTATCTCATATTTTGGATTGATTACTTTCTTCATTCCTATAGGTCGTTCCCTATTTATATCATCCAGGGGAAAAATCACGATCCCCACTGTTTGGGATTCCTCTGTCTCCCCCCTGTTTGGGTTAACCTTTACAACTAAACGACCTTTAGAACAATAAGATATACCCTGGTCTACTTTCTCTTCAGTGATGTATTGTATTACAGATCTTCTTCCGGGTCCAAAGATACACCGTATTACATGGATATCATCATCTAAAGACAATCTGATCTGATACCCCATATCCAGGTTGTTCGAAAATGATACCAATATCATTTTATAATGAAGATAGCTACAAGGAGCTTCTGAGCAAGCTTTTAATTCTCCTATTAATTCTCCTGATTCTTCAGTCTGACAATTTTCTGAAAACGGCAACAATATAAAGGTCAATAAAACCAAATAATTTTTCAATTTAAAGGTCATCTTCAATAGCATCTATAATACCATTATCATTGTTGTCAAGTCTATTTACAATGGAGCTGATCGTAGTTCCATAGTTAGAATCGGCGAAAGGATTTCTGCCATCATGAACACCGATTGCCCTGCCTGTATTAAAATCTACTATGGGAGATCCTGAATTGCCTCTTCCAGAATCACATGTATGCTCAAAAACGTTTCGATTTACGAAACCAGGCCTGCATGTATCCACTAAGGCGCAATTTGTAGAGCTATCTATATTCATAACAGTTCCATTAAAGATCGAATTAGGGAAGTCTCTTGTAATTACTCCAAAACCTGCTATATATAATCTAGCTAGTAGAGGTGGATTTGCATCCAGATCAAACCAACCCCATACATCTCCAGCGGAACGCATAATCCCAGAATCATCGGCGGCTTGTGCCAATTCCAATAAGACATAGTCTCCATTCCTGTTATATAAATGATCAACAATTGCACGAACCAAAAAATCATTTGGGCCAGTAATCGGAAAATTCCCTGATTCCAATCTATTAAAAAAAGCACAAGATGCTCCTTCTTGGCAAGTACTAGTTGGATCAATGATTTGATCCGTTATTTCTGCACCTTGATCAAAAAAACAATGCCCTGCCGTGAGCATGTGGTTTCTGGATATCATCCAACCAGTGCATCCAACAGGTAAGACGTGAGCAATATGTTCTACGCCAGCTTGATAATCTGAATTATCATTATCATTAGCAAACATAGCATCGGGAGCAACAAATCTAAGGTCTCCATTGGGTGCACCACCTCCTACAATTCTACCTGCTCTGCTAACTATTCTAGAATCAAGTGATCCAACTGCACCTGCATTGATTCCAGGTATAGTGGCCAGGCATCTATCCTCTTCTTTTTCTTTTTCTTTGCAACCTGGAAATCCAAAGATAAGTAATGCTAAAGCAAAAAGTAAACTATTCTCCCTCATTCTGATCCTCCTTAAAATACAATCTTTCATCTTATCACTCTCCTAAAACGATATCCATCTCAGACTCCTCTCCGCTTGTACCTCCAGATCCCACTGCGTCCGGACCAGGATGAACTGGTATAGGGACCAGACTTCTTCCTCTACCCCGGAATGGATTGCCTAATTGCCCCGATGAGTTGTTTCCCCAGCAATAGGCTGTTCCATTCACCACGGCACAAGTATGAAAGAACCCTAAGGAGATGGAAGTCGCACCGGAAGATATTCCAAAAACATTTACAGGTCTGGTTCGCAGCATGGTTGAATTATCCCCTAACTTACCTCTATAATTACTACCCCAACACTTGACTGCCCCATTTTGAATCGCGCATGTATGATTATTAGATGTAGAGATAGTACTAACATATTCACTGCCTAATGAAGAAACCTCTTTGGGTATCGAAAACACAAGGTTTATTTCTCCATGGCCAAGTATACGACCACGAGAGTTGTACCCCCAGCAATAAGCCGTTCCATTAGAAACGGCACATGTATGCCTTAAAACCTAGTTTATTAAAGATAGGAATAAGAATTTCTTCACGGACAGAATCTTCTTTGAAGTTTTCATCTTCTAATAAAGAGAAATTAAAGTTTTCAAAAAGACACATTCGATCTTGTTGAGATAGTAAAGTCTCTTGCACTATTTCTCAAAAAAGAATAAGAACATTCTTCTTAAGAAAAACTGTGCCCCCTTTATAGTCCTGTCTTTATTGATCTGTTTCTTTTTACTAGTTCCAATTCTTTTCCAAAAATTGTTTATACATTTTCGAGACTCAGAATTAATAATACTATATTTAATTAATTTATTTCTTACTTCTTCTTCTGTATCATGCTTGACAAATTCCTTACTGGAAATAGGGAGAATAATTTTCCCACCCTCGTCTAAATAGCCTTTCTTTACCATTAAATCAGCGATACAACCTCGCACTTTACAATAGGTATCAATTGCTGTGAGGGCTTCATAAATGGTCAAATTTGCTTTCCCTTCATGAAGAATACTATTTCTCATCTCATATATGTTTTTACGCCATTGAGCAATAAGCTCATCAATGCTTCCATCATCAATATATTCTTTTAAACATTTGAACACTTCTTTCATAGAAAAAGAAGATAGAGGATCTGTTGTTTTCTTTTCTTTTCTATAAATAATATGTAATATCATTCTGATAAAGATTTCAAAAGATGTCTGAATGTCAATTATTGCTTCCCTATTATTCTCTATAAATGCATTATGATTAGCAGATTCATACAGTTTCTCTATCAATTCTATTTCAGGGTATTGTTCCCAAAGTTTAATTGTATTTACGATTGGTTTGGATATCTCTTCCATAGGCAATGCTTTTTTCATTTCCGGCATTTGCCTTAATACATAGCAGAATTTTTCTTTGTTATGCGTCATTATCAATACATGAGGTAAATCCAATAAATTAATTGGTCTAACATCTGTACTCTGATAGAAAGACCTATAAATTGCTAAGAATTGGTTAATAAAATTAAATAGTATTGAGAAAACCCCTTTTCTCATTTCACTTATTATTTCTTGTTTATTCTCCCCATGCTCTTTAATATCTAACACTGATTGTTCTTTTAACAATGTTAATTCTATTAAAGTTTTCTGCATGAAAGTTATACTGTGTTCTAAAACTACTTTCCTACTTGTAGTTTTCAAAATTTTTAGTATTGTCATATAAATTTCATTTTTTTGAACATAGGATTCTCCATCTCTTATTGGTAGCTTAAAAGGTAACTTGAAAGAGATACTAAATTTTTGCATGCTATCTTTTTTCATTTAATCAGTAATTGATATAAAGTCCCGGAATAGCAATTAAAAAGCAGATAGACTATAGAAACAATATTCCAGGATTTTTTACTAAGCATAATACATTATCACCCTCTCACCTCTTGCGTAAATCATGCCTGTCGGCTACTTACGTAACAATTCACTAGCCGTTGTCAATAAAGATTCTACAGTTTGTTCCGTATGCTAAATGCCAAAAAGGGTAAGAATAATAATAGGATCACAGGACTCACCAAATAAAAATATAAAGTAAAATCATTTACTGAAAATACTTCAAAAATAAAAATGATCTTGATGAGTTCAAGAATATCTAATGTCTCTATATGAATGGATTGCATTGGGTCCAATCGGATTGGATATTTTAATAGCTTTAATGAGATCTTTCTTTCTTCTTTAATGTCATAGTGTTGGTCTAAAATATAAGTCTTACTTCCTAGAAGTTGAATGTTATTTTCTTTTATGATACCCTTTGGAGCATAGGTAAAATATTCTGTTGAAGTGTCTGTATTTTTTTCCCAAGATAAGACATTATAGATAATGGGGAAATCACTATTGATAGGGTCTAAGATCACATTAGAATAAACAAAATAATGATCGTTACTAGATTCAATAAAATAATCTGTGGCTAAATGAAGCCTTGGGCTTAAAGTCGTTTGTTCTATTAGATCATCTTCATAAACGATATATGCTTCTTTTAACATTTTCTTGAAGACAAATTCATTACTTACAAAGATGAGAATGAAAAAGGAATAGAAGACAAAGAAGGTTGACTTTAAGAGTTTATCAGGGTCTTTACCCAAAATGCTCATCAGTAAGAAAAAATTTGTTTTATGGAGCTTCCAGATGCTGAATAAAAATGCGATCATGAAACTAATAGGGAAAAACAGGCTGAATCTTGAAGGAAACGATAAATAGATATAATTTATTAGAGCATTACCATCGAACTTAATGTCTCTACCATTTAATAAATAAGCAATGTTAAATAATTCTATGAGTAAATAAAAAGAATATAAAGATAAAAGTAACAATCCCTGTTTTATAAATAAAGTAGAAAAGAATATTTTGAATGGTGTTGAAATGGATTTTTTTTGATGATACATTATTTTATTTGAATAATCTTTTGTTGATCAATTTCAAAAATAGAATCGGCAATTTTGTTAAGATCTCTATCAAATCCATGTTCAACCATGATGATCGTAATTTTATCCTTCATTTCCTGAATCAATTCAAAGCCATATTGAGCAGAGTTTTTATCCCAGGCGGAAAATGGTTCATCCAATAGAATTAATTTATTGCTTGCCAATAAAGTGATCCAAAATTCTAATTTCCTTTTTTCTCCTCTGGATAAGGTTTCCACTATCTGAGGATAAAGAGTAGTAAAATCGAATATTTTTTTATATTTTTCATGTGAGCTCAAACTTTTGCAATATCTATTCACTCTATCATGAAGAATTTCTTCAATAAGATTAATATTCTCCTGAACTGTATTTTTTTCTAACAAAAAGTAATTTTGTGGCATAAATGAGATACCTCTAATAGAGCGTTCAAAAACTTTTAATTGATTTATTTCTTCCGAGTGAAAAAGAATCTTACCAGAAGAAGGCTGTTCTAATCCCATGATCATTTTCAAAAATGTTGACTTACCCGATCCATTAGACCCACGTAAAAGCATAAGTCGATTTTGTTTTATTTCAATATTTGCATCTTTAAATATTCTATTCTTGCCAAAAGACTTAGACAAATTTTTAATATTTAAGATAGAAAACTTTTTTTCTTCCATAATAGTATATAAGTAAATATTGACAAAAGGAGAGGTAAGAAGTAGGTTATTTCAAACCAGGCATACTTTTGTTCTTGTACAAGAGTAAAAATAATATTCAATATCATTGGTAAAAGAGTATAGATGAATAATACAAACCCTTTAGAATCAAATGGAAAGATATGTTTAAAATGAATTGCAATGAAATATCCTAGTGAAGAGTATATGATCATGGCTAAAAAGTAGCATATCTTTTCGAATATGGTAAAACCACCTCCAGGGCATGGTTTATTTAAAATGAAATCTACAATGAAGCCAATGGAATAGGTGTATTTTTTTATATGATAGGGAAGTTTATCGATCAGATCTATTTTATTATATTTCTTTACCAGAGTGGTATAGATATCCGTTTTTTTTAGTCGATTGATGGTCATCTTCTTTGAGGTGAAATTATTTGTTACAATATTACTGGTCCTTTCTAATCTTACACAACGATCGAATTCAATATAAGAAGATATATCAGAATCAATCTCTATACGGTTGCATCTATATATCTTCTGGATCAAGGTTGTGTTTATATTTGGATTTATTTCAAATATAGAAACATCTAAAAAACTCCAGTGAGTATACTTGCCATTTTGGGTTTCATTTACTTTTTGAAATTTTATGAAGTAATTGCCAATTCTATTCAGAGAATCTTTCTCTAAAAAAGACATTGGATCAGAAAAAAAGTTTTTTATCGTATTCTTGGGTAAGTATTTTAATTCTTTGTTCAAAAAATCAGGGATAAAAAATCCCTTGTAAAATACCAGAACAACCGTAGATAAAGTAGAGATTATGATCAGATACCTTTTACATTTACTATGCAGATCATAACCCATTAATTGAGCTAAGAAGATCACATTATTCGCTTGAATGAGATTCCCTAATAGAAAAAAAGTCAGGAAGAAGCAAACGGGTAGATATTCTATCAAATAAAGATGGGCAATAAAAAGGTAAACTGAATAGTAAGAGTCATTATTCAAACCAAACAATTTATGGAGTATATTCAATTCATTTCCTGATCCTATGAATAAGCATATGATCATGAAAACAAAGAAGAATAGGAATACTCTTTTAAGAATATGATGTAGAATATATTTTTTCATTCGATAGGCATCGCTGGTATACAGATCAATCTAGATGAAAGTATATGGAATATCCCAGGTTGAGGTAAAGACCATTGGATAATGAATTCCAGGAAGAATCTTGGGTTATTGTATATCCTATTGAATAACCCATTCCTGAATTGATGAGTCCATTTCCCAGGGCTAATTTAAAATCAAATCCAATTCCTATTTCCATGAATACGAAAGAGGCATAGATAGGAATATTCACACTTATATTACTCTTGATATCAAAGAAAAGATTATCCACGATCATAAAGGTATACCCAGCCCCAATGGATGGAGATATATTGAGAGAAACCCTATTTCTCCATGAAATGATTCTCCTGTTGTTTTCTGAAGCCATCCCCCCTCTGTAAGAAAAATAGAATCCCAGGCTCATATCTATATGTAGTGCATTGATCAAATAATAGGCAATGTTGGGGTTAATGCTCAGATAGATAGAATAACCATCACAACAAATATTTTCATTTAGATCGCTATAATTGAATGAAGTGGATATAGAACTCGTATATTCGATTGTACTGGCTTGGGAAAAATATTTCTCTTTTTTTGTCTTCCCTTCTTCACCAAGAATATTCTTATGGGTCATCAGAAAAGAATTTATCGATAAAAGAAAGAATAAAATAAATTTTTTATAGAATATGTTCATAAATAGCTCATTCAATCAATAGATAGTAGAGAGTAGAGAGAATACCCTATGCCAAGTCCTAATCGGTGAGATGTGGATCCTCTATAGAAATCTTGCACAACATTCACTTCAATATTATAATACAAGTATATGTTGATCAATGCCTTATCCAGAGTGAATTTAAAGGCAAAGTCAGTGGATATGTGTAAATTGGTAAAGATAAGTGCATCCATGGTTATTGCATCAGTAGGAATGTCATGCCCTATATCCACTTCAATATCAAAAAAAAGGGTATTGGAAACAGGAAAAGTATAGCCCAAACCAATCGCTGGAAAGAAATAAAGATCAATATAGACATCTCGATTATCATTAAATTGCCATCTGCGGAAATGAAAATTGAAACCAAGATTTATGTGAATAGAATCAATTAAATAGTATGCGGTACCGAGTCCAAGGAATAAATTGATAAGAGGATTACAGCAATTATCTCTGTTCAAGTTCTGGGCAATAAATGAAGCAGATACAGAACCCCCATATTCGAGTGTACCTGCCTGAGAGAAATACTTTTTCTGTTTTTTATCTTTATCATTGATTGTTTCTTCTGTATTTAATTCCTGCCCTGGAATATTGCCAACCAGAAGAAAGGCAATGAAAATCATTCTAAGGCACTGACGGGTCACAATACGACCCTGAATCTTGATATTTCAAGCCTGTTTGAAAGAGATCTGGCAAAAAAAAGAGTATTTTTATAGACTCCAATGAAAACATGTTGCTTGAGATCTACAGGGGAGGGAATCCATTTTAATTGATTTGTTCTTCTGAGGAAATAGCCCAGAAATTTTTGCACAATGCTTTTTCTACGCATTTTATCTGTCTTAACCACGGAGAGTCTGCCTATTGTAAAGAATAAAAGGCCATGGATCCTTGAATAAGAAACCCTGCGGATATAAAACCTATTGGAGAATTCTTTTAATATCCTTTCTTTTGAGTCTATATGGGAATGAATCCTTAAAGATCCTTTTGCAATTTTTGTAATTTTCTTATGATTGGTATCTATTTCATAAATATATAAATATTTATCTTTTGACTTTCTTGTAAAATATCCTTTTATTCTATCATCGACCAATTTTTTTGTATTTAGGGTTATATATTTTCCCAGACGAATAGGCACGGTTAAATGAATGCGAATGTCACTGATTCTTCTTGTATGCATTCTAGTATTCATTCTTATTTTTTGGATACGATCTTTCTCTATTGAGAAAATATAATCATGTATAAAGGCAGGAAAAGAGCGTATGGGCAGTCCCATTGCAATCCTGTTGCTTTGGTCCATCTTATAGTCTGGAAGTATTTTAAATGGTCTTTTGAGGGTCTTGTTCAGATTGATCGAACCATTGGGCAGTATTTCAATCAGCTTAGTATGATAGATGGGCTGGTCTTTATTTTCTTTACTGAATTGAAAGAGTGGATTGGGTTTATATTCCTGTATGCGGACTCTATTGTCATTTAAAAAAGATAGCTTCATATTCCTGGAGCTCAACTCCATTTTATTCTTATTTATCTTAAAGGATTTCATTCGTTTGGATTGATCATATATAGATAAATACAAATAGTCCTGATCATATTCTTCTATGAGTATATTTCCTTTTTCGTTTATATGATAAGAAGAAGTAATGACCGATATCCTGGGCTCTCTATGTAGATCATATTGAACCAGTTTTTTTAATTGGATTTCTGCACCAGATAAATGGAATGAATGTCCGGATAAGAACAAAAATGAGATATGGAATGAAAAGAATACTGTATATTTGAATTCCAATGCATTACTAATCCTGATAATCATTGCATTTATCATCACAGTAAGAATTTATTGATCCACTACCCCCTAGTTCTAGATTTTCATTTCCAAATGTTATTACTCGCACCTCGGAGTAACTTTCACATTGACTATGCTCATTTTCTGAATAGTCACAGTCTAATATTGGCCTTAAGAATGTTCTACAACAACCATCAAGCTCATCTTCGCCCCTTTTACAAGAGCTACAGTCCTTTACATCAACAAAATCTGTGCCACAACGATGCCCTTCCTTGCAGGTAAAAATTAATTTGCATCCCAAAAACATAAAAACAGCAAGAACCAAAAGACTACTGCTGAATAATCCAATTTTTCTTCTCATATTGCTTACATCCCTCATTCTGATCCTCCTTAAAATACAATCTTTCATCTTATCACTCTCCTAAAACGATATCCATCTCAGACTCTCCGCTTGTACCTCCAGATCCCACTGCGTCCGGACCAGGATGAACTGGTATAGGAACCAGACTTCTTTCTCCACCCCGGAATGGATTGCCTAATTGCCCCGATGAGTTGTTTCCCCAGCAATAGGCTGTTCCATTCACCACGGCACAAGTATGGCTGTACCCCGAGGAGATGGAAGTCGCACCGGAAGATATTCCAAAAACATTTACAGGTCTGGTTCGCCACGTGGTTGAATTATCCCCTAACTTACCTTTATAATTACTACCCCAGCATTTGACTGCCCCATTTTGAATCGCGCATGTATGCGTATCAGATGTAGAGATAGTACTAACATATTCACTGCCTAATGAAGAAACCTCTTTGGGTGTCGAAAAAATATGGTTTATTTCTCCATGGCCAAGTATACCATTAGCGTTATGCCCCCAGCAATAAGCCGTTCCATTAGAAACGGCACATGTATGCCTTGAACCCGCAGAAAGGCTATCAGGATCAACAGAGGGTCTAAATATATTACTGCCTCTTATACGAGCCAGAAATTGAGTAAAAGGACTAGTAGAAGAAGAAAAGGGCTTAATGGAACTATTGCCTTTTACTATTTATTATTTCAATTCCAAAGGCTTTTGGTTAAATGTTGCTTTACATAAAAGAAATGAAAAAACTTTAATAGCGTTAATGATCATATTCTCAATATTTTTTTTACTCTTAAATTTTTCTATAAGAGAAAATTATGCTTATCATTGGAAAGAACTTGCCAAAGAGATTTATGCAGATAAAGTTCTAAGATTTAATCAAGAGAAAGTTGGTACGAAGAGTCTATCTTATAGAAGATTCTTACGGCTAGAAAATAACATTATTTTATTTTACTTTCATGCCAGCAAAACGAAAGGGATATATAAGTTATTTGATATTGTCTATAATGATGAGAAAAATTATCATTTAATTACGGCATCAGAAGTAACTGTGAAAAAAAATAGACTCTTCATGAAAAATGGATACGTTCATGATCTAAGTAAAACTTCAATCGATACCGAAAAATTTGTTAAAAAAACTATAGCCTTGCCAAACAGTATAAAAGACTATTTATCCTTATCTCATAAACTTCATAATATACCGACAGTCTATTTAAAAAAAACATTAGGGATCAATAGGGATCTAAGAACAGAGTCGATCGCATATATAAAGGCTCTTTATTTATATCGTTTTATTCCATTCATACTATCTATATGCTTAGCTTTAGTCCTTTTTAAATTATCCTTTCATTTTTATATCCAATATAACTTTAAATATTTTCTATATCATGCTATATCAAACTTGATATTTTTGACCTTATTTAGTTATTTGGGAGTATATTGGATGATAGACTCATGATCTGTTAGTCGCGAAGGAAAAAAATATTTATTTTAGTATTAAGTCTGTGGATTCCATATCAACTTCAACTTGTATTCGGGTACTTTCACATGCGGGTAGACAATCTTCTCCATTTGGATAGTCTATCTCATATTTTGGATTGATTACTTTCTTCATTCCTATAGGTCGTTCCCTATTTATATCATCCAGGGGAAAAATCACGATCCCCACTGTTTGGGATTCCTCTGTCTCCCCCCTGTTTGGGTTAACCTTTACAACTAAACGACCTTTAGAACAATAAGATATACCCTGGTCTACTTTCTCTTCAGTGATGTATTGTATTACAGATCTTCTTCCGGGTCCAAAGATACACCGTATTACATGGATATCATCATCTAAAGACAATCTGATCTGATACCCCATATCCAGGTTGTTCGAAAATGATACCAATATAATTTTTTCACTCCAATAGCTACAAGCAACTTCTGTTGAGCAACCTTTTAATTCTCCTATTAATTCTCCTGATTCTTCAGTCTGACAATTTTCTGAAAACGGCAACAATATAAAGGTCAATAAAACCAAATAATTTTTCAATTTAAAGGTCATCTTCAATAGCATCTATAATACCATTATCATTGTTGTCAAGTCTATTTACAATGGAGCTGATCGTAGTTCCATAGTTAGAATCGACGAAAGGATTTCTGCCATCATGAACACCGATTGCCCTGCCTGTATTAAAATCTACTATGGGAGATCCTGAATTGCCTCTTCCAGAATCACATGTATGCTCAAAAACGTTTCGATTTACGAAATCAAGCCTGCATGTATCCACTAAGGCGCAATTTGTAGAGCTATCTATATTCATAACAGTTCCATTAAAGATCGAATTAGGGAAGTCTAGTGTAATTGCTCCAAAACCTGCTATATATAATCTAGCTAGTAGAGGTGGATTTGCATCCAGATCAAACCAACCCCATACATCTCCAGCGGAACGCATAATCCCAGAATCATCGGCGGCTTGTGCCAATTCCAATAAGACATAGTCTCCATTCCTGTTATACAAATTAGCAACAATTGCACGAACCAAAAAATTATCTGGGCCAGTAATCGGGAAATTCCCTGATTCCAATTCATCAAAAAAAGCACAAGATGCTCCTTCTTGGCAAGTACTAGTTGGATCAATGATTTGATCCGTTATTTCTGCACCTTGATCAAAAAAACAATGCCCTGCCGTGAGCATGTGGTTTCTGGATATCATCCAACCAGTGCATCCAATAGGTAAGACGTGAGCAATATGTTCTACGCCAGCTTGATAATCTGAATTATCATTATCATTAGCAAACATAGCATCGGGAGCAACAAATCTAAGGTCTCCATTGGGTGCACCACCTCCTACAATTCTACCTGCTTTGGTAACTATTCTAGAATCAAGTGATTCAACTGCACCTGCATTGATTCCAGGTATAGTGGCCAGGCATCTATCCTCTTCTTTTTCTTTTTCTTTGCAACCTGGAAATCCAAAGATAAGTAATGCTAAAGCAAAAAGTAAACTATTCTCCCTCATTCTGATCCTCCTTGAAATACAATTTTTCATCTTATCACTCTCCTAAAACGATATCCATCTCAGACTCCTCTCCGCTTGTACCTCCAGATCCCACTGCGTCCGGACCAGGATGAACTGGTATAGGGACCAGACTTCTTTCTCCACCCCGGAATGGATTGCCTAATTGCCCCGATGAGTTGTTTCCCCAGCAATAGGCTGTTCCATTCACCACGGCACAAGTATGGTGACGCCCTAAGGAGATGGAAGTCGCACCGGAAGATATTCCAAAAACATTTACAGGTCTGGTTCGCCACGTGGTTGAATTATCCCCTAACTTACCTCTATAATTACTACCCCAGCATTTGACTGCCCCATTTTGAATCGCGCATGTATGCGAATCAGATGTAGAGATAGTACTAACATATTCACTGCCTAATGAAGAAACCTCTTTGGGTGTCGAAAAAATATGGTTTATTTCTCCATGGCCAAGTATACGACCATTAGCGTTATGCCCCCAGCAATAAGCCGTTCCATTAGAAACGGCACATGTATGCCATAAACTCGCAGAAAGGCTATCAGGATCAACAGAGGGTCTAAATATATTCCTGCCTCTCATATCAGCCTCAATTAGAATTGAAGGAGGAAAAGGAAGAAAACGAAGAAGAAGAATAATGGAACTATTGCCTTTTACTATTTATTATTTCAATTCCAAAGGCTTTTGGTTAAATGTTGCTTTACATAAAAGAAATGAAAAAACTTTAATAGCGTTAATGATCATATTCTCAATATTTTTTTTACTCTTAAATTTTTCTATAAGAGAAAATTATGCTTATCATTGGAAAGAACTTGCCAAAGAGATTTATGCAGATAAAGTTCTAAGATTTAATCAAGAGAAAGTTGGTACGAAGAGTCTATCTTATAGAAGATTCTTACGGCTAGAAAATAACATTATTTTATTTTACTTTCATGCCAGCAAAACGAAAGGGATATATAAGTTATTTGATATTGTCTATAATGATGAGAAAAATTATCATTTAATTACGGCATCAGAAGTAACTGTGAAAAAAAATAGACTCTTCATGAAAAATGGATACGTTCATGATCTAAGTAAAACTTCAATCGATACCGAAAAATTTGTTAAAAAAACTATAGCCTTGCCAAACAGTATAAAAGACTATTTATCCTTATCTCATAAACTTCATAATATACCGACAGTCTATTTAAAAAAAACATTAGGGATCAATAGGGATCTAAGAACAGAGTCGATCGCATATATAAAGGCTCTTTATTTATATCGTTTTATTCCATTCATACTATCTATATGCTTAGCTTTAGTCCTTTTTAAATTATCCTTTCATTTTTATATCCAATATAACTTTAAATATTTTCTATATCATGCTATATCAAACTTGATATTTTTGACCTTATTTAGTTATTTGGGAGTATATTGGATGATAGACTCATGATCTGTTAGTCGCGAAGGAAAAAAATATTTATTTTAGTATTAAGTCTGTGGATTCCATATCAACTTCAACTTGTATTCGGGTACTTTCACATGCGGGTAGACAATCTTCTCCATTTGGATAGTCTATCTCATATTTTGGATTGATTACTTTCTTCATTCCTATAGGTCGTTCCCTATTTATATCATCCAGGGGAAAAATCACGATCCCCACTGTTTGGGATTCCTCTGTCTCCCCCCTGTTTGGGTTAACCTTTACAACTAAACGACCTTTAGAACAATAAGATATACCCTGGTCTACTTTCTCTTCAGTGATGTATTGTATTACAGATCTTCTTCCGGGTCCAAAGATACACCGTATTACATGGATATCATCATCTAAAGACAATCTGATCTGATACCCCATATCCAGGTTGTTCGAAAATGATGCAAATATAATTTTTTCACTCGAATAGCTACAATCAGCTTCTGTGCAACCTTTTAATTCTCCTATTAATTCTCCTGATTCTTCAGTCTGACAATTTTCTGAAAACGGCAACAATATAAAGGTCAATAAAACCAAATAATTTTTCAATTTAAAGGTCATCTTCAATAGCATCTATAATACCATTATCATTGTTGTCAAGTCTATTTACAATGGAGCTGATCGTAGTTCCATAGTTAGAATCGACGTCAGGATTTCTGCCATCATGAACACCGATTGCCCTGCCTGTATTAAAATCTACTATGGGAGATCCTGAATTGCCTCCTCCAGAATCACATGTATGCTCAAAAACGTTTCGATTTACGAAATCAAGCCTGCATGTATCCACTAAGGCGCAATTTGTAGAGCTATCTATATTCATAACAGTTCCATTAAAGATCGAATTAGGGAAGTCTCTTGTAATTGCTCCAAAACCTGCTATATATAATCTAGCTAGTAGAGGTGGATTTGCATCCAGATCAAACCAACCCCATACATCTCCAGCGGAACGCATAATCCCAGAATCATCGGCGGCTTGTGCCAATTCCAATAAGACATAGTCTCCATTCCTGTTATACAAATTAGCAACAATTGCACGAACCAAAAAATCATCTGGGCCAGTAATCGGAAAATTCCCTGATTCCAATCTATTAAAAAAAGCACAAGATGCTCCTTCTTGGCAAGTACTAGTTGGATCAATGATTTGATTCGTTATTTCTGCACCTTGATCAAAAAAACAATGCCCTGCCGTGAGCATGTGGTTTCTGGATATCATCCAACCAGTGCATCGAACAGGGAAGATGCGAGCAATATGTTCTACGCCAGCTTGATAATCTGAATTATCATTATCATTAGCAAACATAGCATCGGGAGCAACAAATCTAAGGTCTCCATTGGGTGCACCACCTCCTACAATTCTACCTGCTCTGCTAACTATTCTAGAATCAAGTGATCCAACTGCACCTGCATTGATTCCAGGTATAGTGGCCAGGCATCTATCCTCTTCTTTTTCTTTTTCTTTGCAACCTGGAAATCCAAAGATAAGTAATGCTAAAGCAAAAAGTAAACTATTCTCCCTCATTCTGATCCTCCTTAAAATACAATCTTTCATCTTATCACTCTCCTAAAACGATATCCATCTCAGACTCCTCTCCGCTTGTACCTCCAGATCCCACTGCGTCCGGACCAGGATGAACTGGTATAGGAACCAGACTTCTTTCTCCACCCCGGAATGGATTGCCTAATTGCCCCCATGAGTTGTCTCCCCAGCAATAGGCTGTTCCATTCACCACGGCACAAGTATGAAAGAACCCTAAGGAGATGGAAGTCGCACCGGAAGATATTCCAAAAACATTTACAGGTCTGGTTCGCGTTATGGTTGAATTATCTCCCAACCTACCATCGCGATTCGCCCCCCAACACTTGACTGCCCCATTTTGAATCGCGCATGTATGATTATTAGATGTAGAGATAGTACTAACATATTCACTGCCTAATGAAGAAACCTCTTTGGGTTTCGAAAACACAAAGTTTATTTCTCCATGGCCAAGTATATGACCATTAGCGTTATACCCCCAGCAATAAGCCGTTCCATTAGAAACGGCACATGTATGACTTGAACCCGCAGAAAGGCCATCAGGATCAACAGAGGGTCTAAATATATTCCTGCCACCAGCCAGCAATTGAGTAAAAGAACTAGTAGAAGAAGAAAAGGGCTTAATGGAACTATTGCCTTTTACGACAGTGGGGAATAACCGGTTAGTTCTTGTGCCATCGCCTAGTTGACCCAGATGGTTAATACCCCAGCAAGCCAGAATTATGCCAGTAGGCAATTGTACTTCTGCGCATGTATGGAACGATCCGGCAGAAATTTCAGATATTCTAATTCTATCAATAGGATCAACAAATAGCTTAGTACTGTGGACAGATCTAAATAAGCGAGAAAAATCAACTTTTTTTGGTCTATTACTACTTATTCTCGTACCATCACCTAATTGTCCTTGGTTGTTATAGCCCCAACAAAACAATTCGTGATTCGCGTCAGACTCTACCAGAGCACATGCATGAGAACCTGTGAAACCACCTCCTAAGCTAAAATCAACCACTCTACCTGTTAAACCAATTACTCTTTGAGGTGTCGTTCGGTACCCTCCCGTAACACCAATACCAAGCTGTCCTCTACGATTACTTCCCCAGCATTTAGCCACGCCATTATGAATGGCACAAGTGAAATTATTTCCTACAGAGATTGCACTCACTCCACTTGTCAGGCCCACTACCTGTGTAGGAGTTGGAGTTGATCTACTTGTTCTGGTTCCATCCCCTAACTGACCATGATAATTAGCCCCCCAGCAATAGGCTACACCATTATTGATCGCACAATTATGACCACCTGCTGTTCCTACATCAGATGCATTGAATTCTGGAATATTGCAATTAATACGAATATTCCTAACGGCAGATTCTCTGACCTGGCCTTCTCCATTCCTAATTTCACATGCAAATTCATCTGGTTTCTCTGATATGCTAATGGAATAAGGGCTGCCAGAGGGTAATTCAGTATTAAAACTGAAAGATACATCCTCCCCATTCGCTGTCCTGCTGTTTCCTGTGAACCTACGATCATCTGCTTTATTATTCTGTAAAACGATCCTGACACCTCGTTCTAAACCAGTTATCGTACCCCCTATGGAATAAGTTTTTGGAGGACTGGGACAGTTCACCTCATCGAACATTGGGTCATTTACACTGTCTAAAAGTTCTAATGCTCTATCTCCCAGCATTTTAGCCAAATCACGGGGAGTCTTACTCTTCAGTTGGTTTAAAAACTCATCTCTGTAGCGCCTTCGTACATCTGAGTTGATGGCCAGGCCGAAATCAATATTAGAATTACCGTTATACCCAGGACCCAACCGCCAGTTGGGATTGCCCGCAGAATCCCTCAGGATCATCTGCCTTATATTATTGATGCTCATCACTATATCATGACTAAAACGATCTGTGCTAAAGAAACTGATCTTTTTAGGAAAAATGGGTATTCCGAATACACGAACCCATTTTATCTTGAAATCAGGATATTTTATTCGCACATCCCTGATGCTTAATCTCAGATTGAAATCTCCATCGATAGACTGTATGCTATTGATGCGTATTTGGGGAAAGCTGGCAAGAGGGTTTTGCAAACATTGTTCTGCCTGTATCTCCATGTCTGCTGTTGCCGTTGACCTGGCGAGGGGCAGGCTGATCGAACCCACACTCATCTTGAACAAATTCAGTTTACCCAGAAAGCCCAGGTTCAGGTCGGCTCGCTCGCTAAAATTCATTGGAATGTTCAGTTCTCTCTGGCTGAAATTCCTGGTCAGTGGAGAACAATTAAAGATATTACATTCCACTCCTTCAAACTCCTCTTCAATATCGAATTCTCTCAAGGAAGATGCATCCCAGCCGCCTCTTTCTAGCTTTGAAATGACTTCTCTTTTTAATGAAATAAGGTCTACTGGGAAACTCACGAAACGATGGGGCTCGAATATGGTGCCTCCTGTAGCAGGGGTTACCCTGGGTAGACAGTGCGCCCTTCTATTGCAGGCGGTAATGACAAAGACACTGAAATGGTCTGTGGTAGCTGTCATTACTCCTGTATTGGGATTATAATTAGAGTCTTCTATAAGGGTCAGTTTACCTGTTTCTTCATTCAAAGAGAAAAGAGCAAATATGCCTGAGCTGGTATTTTCTTCTGTAATGCCAAGACTGGATTTGATCGTTTCATCAAAAGAAATCGAAATCCCTACAGGTTTTTTAAATTGATGATCTGGCAATATCTCAAATCTGACGGATGCTTCTTGTCTGGGTTCTGATTCCGTTCCATCATCATTCATTATGGTAGACATCACGGTAGATGCTTGAGGGGTGCTCACCCTAAAAGACATCACTTCATCTACCGCACCAGAAGGTACGAATACAGATACTTCACCATCTTCTGAGCTTAACATACCTCCCGTTTGGGGCATTACCATCCCTATGGGGGTGAGGTTGATGTCATTTACATGTTCTGTATTATCCTGATCTAGCAATATAGGATGCAAACCAGTGGCATAGCCTGAGAATGCTATCTTAAGTATTACTTGTGCTCCATAGACATTCTCTTCTATGGGAACCACCAGATCATACATGCCCATATCATCGGTGAATGTTTCTCCAAAGTAGGCCATACCACTGGTACTCTCTAATGTTACTCTGGCAGATGAAATAGATGAATCATTATGGTCTTTGATTATGCCAGAAAAACGGCTCAAAATTCTGCTTGGATAAAATTTATGGCTGTAATCAAAATAATTAGAATACTCAGTAGAATTATACCATCCATCTAGCAGAGAAAAGATCGTCTGTTCCAGGCCATGTTCATCCAAAGAACCAGAGAATGTTTCCCTTAACCTTACCAAAGGGTAAGATCGGAAACTTCTGAATCTGAGTAATTCATATATTTTAATGATCTTTTCCAGATTGCTAATATTGATTGCCTCTTGTGAAGAAGAATAATGTTCCCATGTCAGAAACATTAGATCCAAGGCTGATTTTCTGGTAGAGAGGGATTCATGGTTCAGACCCAGATCACCTTCATTGGGGCTGGTCCCCAGATAACAGTGGATGAATTCCTGCCATTCATAGCCGTCTATTAGACGGCCATACTTAGTACGGATGATCTCGGGGCGTTTGCATAACTGTGATTTATCTGCACTTTTTGCATTACCTGTGCGGACGAACCTATACGACAGATTATGTAGATAATTATTCTCTACAATAATATCTTCTGGCCAGTCAACAGATTCAATTTCTTCTTCAGAAGACATATTTTCAGTAGAATAGACAACTCTGATACCATGGAATTGAGGCTTATAAGAGGTAATGATCACCGTTCTTTCTTCCGATCCCTCTTTCGATAAAACAAGAGGCGATTCAATTTTCTGACTCCCAGAATAGGGTGGATTAGACCTCCAAGAAGAATAAAGAGATTCAGAATAAAACTGAATGTGAAAATTATAGGATGCTACCCCTTCTATATCAGAGGCAATGGTTTTGGTTACTCCAGAGGGATGAAGGCTGTTCAACTGGTCTGCATTCAGGGGCTGGTAAGAAATGCCATCTAAGGGCTGATCATTCTCATCCACAATATTTCCATAAAATTCATAGGAGAAATAAGTAGGTTGAGGGTCTTTAGAGAAATCAAAATGGTCTGCATAGAAATCAGACCTGAGCCAATTAACCAGATATTTACGGAGAAGATAACGAAATCCATTATTATGAATAATTTCTTCCACTCTTTCTTTTTCCAATAGAGTGAGCATTCTGAATTGAGTGATGAGGAAAAATCTCTCAAATGCAGCAAGTCGCGACTCGTCAGAGTTCAATTCTGATGCATGCTGTTCCAAGAATTCTCTCATGAGTTTTAACATGGTATAATAAGCGCTGGTATGAAAATCCATTCTAAAAACCTGGCGGTACTGTATGAAGGAAGGTCTTGCATTCACTCCTGGTTTGGGTATGGTGTTTAGAACGCAATACGAGAATACAAACCACTCTACGCTTGTGGTAATAACCTTCTCTGCCAAATTCAGAGTGGGTATATTACAATCTATGAGTGTATCTATATTTTCTAAAGAAATTTGAGGTTCTTCTATAACCTCAGGGTCTTCTTCCTGGTTTTCAGGCAAAATATTAAATAAAGATAAATTCCCTTTTTCAGTTGAATAAGGTAAATACTTCCCGTAGATCACCAAACTACTCTTGTGACCAGAGTCATCTACATTGTTCTCTACACAGGAAAAAAGAATCACCAGAACCAGTGAATACATATACTTTGCCATAGTAAAACCTCCGAAAACGATACGCAGTAGGGCACCATAAAGGAAGGTTATGAGGAAGTCAACAAAAAAACTTAAAAAAAGTAAAAAAAAAAACTTCCTACACCTCTACCCCTTTTTCGCTTTCTCTGTAAAAACCTTTCTTTCTGGCAAGAATGCCATTCCATTTTTTCTTCTTAATTTATTGATTTCAATTGCTTTATCGCAACTTTGCTACCCATTTCACCCTACGGGCACAGGTCTTTTTCTGTAAAAAAAAACTTCCTACACCTCTACCCCCTTAGAGATCACCTGTATCCCTTTTTCGCTTTCTCTGTAAAAACCTTTCTTTCTGGCAAGAATGCCATTCCAATGAATAAATGGGGAGGTATTTTATTTCAATCCAAAAATCTCACGTACCACATCAATTCTAAGGTCACTTTCTGGATATCCATTAGCGTATTCTTTAAGCTTTACGGTGGGTAATTTTAACATCTTTTTAGCCATTCTCTCTAAAGATTCCTCTAGTGTTTTTAGTTGTTCCTGATCATATTTATTTTGAACTCTACTCATCTCTGTTTTTATATGTTGATAGATACTTTTTTTAAGCTCCAAAATGGTTGGCCTTACTTGTAAGTAAATAGACCATTCCATGAATTTTTGAGTTACTTCCTGGATGATATTCATTGCATCCGGGATTTCTTTCTTTCGTTTTTCAATGGATTCAATAACAACTTTTTGTAAAGAATCAATATCATAAAGAAATATATTCTCAAGCCCATTCACATCGGAGGCTATGTTCCTGGGCACAGAAATATCAATCAATATCATAGGGGATCGTCTTTCAGAAATTTTTGCTTCTAACAGGTTTTTTGTGATCATATAACCTTTATACGCTATAGAACTAACGATCAGATCTACCTTATCTAGAATTGAATGAAAATGATCCCATTCAATAGGGACTGCATTCAATTTTCGGCTAAGATTAACTGATCTTTGGAAAGTATGATTTACTATGTATAATTTATTCACTTCCTTTTTTTTGAAATTTTTTGCGATCAATTCTCCCATTTCACCAGCGCCTATCAACAGAACTTTTTGAAATCGAAGGTCTTTAAATACTTTTTTGGCAAGCTCTACAGTAGCAAAACCTACACTTACAGCTCCTTTTCCAATTTTGGTTTCGGAACGGACCCTCTTACCCGCCTGAATTGCCATATTCATTAGGCGATCCAAATATACTCCGACTGTTCCTGATTTTTGAGCGATCTCATAGGCAGATTTCATTTGTCCGAATATCTGTGGTTCTCCCAATATCATAGAATCCAATCCAGAGATCACTTTAAATAAATGAATGATCGCCTCTTCCCCTTTGAGTTGATAAAAGTATTTTTGATGAGACTTATCAAAATTTGGCTTTTCTTCCAGAAGTGCTTTAATGATAATTTCTCTTATATCGTTGGAAGAGTTATTCACTATATAGATTTCCGTGCGATTGCATGTACTTACCATAAAAGTCTCTAAGATACTTTCCAGAGATTTTATCTTCCTTAATACATGGAATAATTCTACCTCCGAAAAGACAATTTTCTCCCTGATTTCAATAGGAGTTAGATGATGGCTTATACCCAATAAATGTAGATATCTAGTATTTTTTTGCATATATTAAAAAATCCATTCGTCTCAATGAAATCGGTGGAAATTGCTTAATAGGCTACCCCCTACTATGGAAAAAAGAAGTACTATAAAACCAGAAATGGATAGATAAGCTTTTTTTCTGCTACTCCATTTAAAATAAAAATGAGCCAGAAATTGTATACTATAGATGAACCATAGGATCAAAGAAATCAATACTTTAGCATCCGTATAAAATATATCTCCATAAATATTCTTCATCCCAAAATACCCAAATAAAATTCCAGGGGTAAGCAAAATAAATCCAATGATAGATGCCTTTATATTCATATTATCCAGCTCTTCTAAAGAAGGAAGTCTTTTAAAAAAAACTCCAAATTGATTTGATTTTAAATGAGAGAATAACACTAAATAAAGACTAGCGTATATGGCAGCCACAATAAACGAAGAATAAGCAATAATGCTTAAACTAACATGAGAAACAAATAAAAGATCATTCTCCCATTGCACATACATATTCACATTTGCATGGTTTAAAGCAGCAATAAAATGTAATATAAACATCAAAGAGAGGATTATAAATCCTGTATTTCTTATCTTCATCCAACTCTCTATTGTATAATAAATTACCCCAATAGAAAAGGAAATGGCGGATAAGGCTTCAAATAGATTTGCAATGGGGAAATACTGATTCATAATGCCTCTTGTAAGAATACTTGCGAAATGAATCAATAGAGCAGTGCTCAAGCTGATCTTAAGAATTTTTTCTAACTTTTTTTGAGCCCCTATAAAAAATTTTAGGTAGAGAACCGTATTGAAAGCCCAAAAAAATGCAACAATGAGGTCGAGCAATAACATATTAAAAGATTTTATTCTAGAATCTATTTGTAAAGCTTTTTTGAAAATAAATAGGATCAATAAAAGTAGATAATGCAAAAATATCATCTAATGAAAATATTCAACAAAAAGATCTTGAACTTTTCAAACAAGAAAAATAAAAAATAAAATAGGATTGCTTTTTCTTGACGTCTTATTTTATTTTTACATTATAGAATATGTCTGTTAAAAGAAGTAAATGGTCCGGAAAATTTGGTTTTGTAATAGCCGCCACTGGTTCTGCAGTGGGACTTGGCAATTTATGGAAATTTCCATATATTACATGGGAAAATGGAGGGGGTATATTCATAGTTATTTATCTGCTCTGCATTGTTTTCATAGGTTTGCCCATTATGATCTCAGAAATTCTGATCGGCAAACTAACTCAAAAAAATCCATTTGGTGCTTTTAAAGCCCTCGGTGGAAAAAATTCGCCTTTTCGATTTGTGGGTTTATTGGGTATTTTAAGTGCCTTTGTTATTTTAAGCTATTATTCTGTAATCGCTGGTTGGGGAATAGAATACCAGATCAAAAGCATTAATAATGAATTTTCTAATGTAAGTCTTAAGGATATGGATATTTTACTCACAAAAGATGTCCCTAAATTGCAATCCGAAGGAAGCCACGTATCTATTAAGAGTATCAATACAAGAATTTTAAATTCCAGTGAAAATATATCCATGCAGATCAAAAAGAAAGCATTTATAGATACGCTCACCCATGATTTATCTAAAGATATAAAGCAAAATATCCTTATGGATGCCGGTATTTTCAAATCATCAAAAAGTAAAGATGTGGATAGATTATTTAAAGAGAATATGGATCAACTGCATTCAAAACTCATTGAAAATAAGAAAATAGAACCATGGCATAATGCCTTTTTTGTCCAAAAAACAGAGCAAGATGACTATCCACAATGGATACAAAAGGCTTTCAGGCCCATGTATTCTTCTTATATGTTCCAGAAATTCACTTCTGATCCAAATAAGATGATATTATGGCATACCGTTATCATGCTGGTAACTTTAATTGTATTATTAGGCGGAATCCGAAATGGTATTGAAAGAGTATCTATCTTTGGGATGTCGATCCTGATAATATTGCTGGTTATATTGATGGGTAATTCTTTAATATCTGACACACAGAACCAAGGGGTCAACTTTTTATTGAGTGGAAAGCCTGAAAGAATATCCTGGAATTCTTTTTGGGAAGCCTTAGGACATTCATTTTTCACCTTGTCTTTGGGACTAGGGGCGATCATGACCTATGGTAGTTACTTAGATAAAAAAATAAATCCCATTTCAACAGGAATCGCTATTACGTTAATGGATACCACCATCGCCATTGTAGCATGTCTTACCATATTCCCGCTTATATTTGTTCATTCATTACAGCCTGCCGGTGGAGGAGTGGGTATATTGTTCACCACTCTTCCATTAGAATTTCTAAAGTTTAAAGGGGGGCAATATTTTTCGATGATATTTTATTTATTGGTATTTATAGCTGCCATTACTTCGGCTATATCTCTTTTGGAAGTTGTGGTTACTTATTTTGTAGAACAAATAAAACTAAAAAGGTCGCAATCTGTAATGCTGGCGGCTTTACTGGTTTATTTATTGGGAGTTCCTTCTGCTTATGACCTGGATTTCTTAGGCAGGATGGATAAAATAGCTACCAATGTAATGCTACCATTGGGAGGTTTTTTTATTGCATTTTTTGTAGGCCATAAAATGGACATGGAATTATTCAAAAAAGAATTTTTTAAGAATGAATTTTCTTTGAAATTTTTTCATCTTTTTAAAATAACTATAAAATATATTACTCCTTTACTTATATTTATTTTGATCATTAAACTTGTATATGGTCTATTTTGGTTTTAGCAATAAGCTTCTTGCTACATTTTTATTTGGGGTACTTTTCTTAGCGCATTGTACTAGTGAAGCCAGGATCGGGTATGAATTGATTCATGCGCCTGTTGATTTACAGGTGGTCCGAATAAATGATGCATTTACAGGATACGAGATTTCCTTTTTTTCGGACAACCAAGAGACTAATTTTGCCGGTTATAGAATTTACCAGGGATCTAGCGCAGAAGAAGCAGAAAATCAACAGGTCATCCAATTCAATAGGAACAGGTCATTTGCCCCTATGGTCACCATAGATGCTTCTTCCCCTACTGGCTGGTGTATTTCATCCTTGCCTTTTCGCATTGATCTTGCCATTCGTATTCAAATAGGCGGGACAGTTCGCCTGCCAGAGTATAATTGCATGATCAATGAAATGAGACTCGTTCCTGGGAATTATGTTGCTGTAAGATCGGGAGTGAACAGAGATTGTACCCAGACAGAAGATGATGATTGTTTTCCATGGTCGAGAGCGGCTAAGAAGCGTATTCCCTGATGGTTTTATCTATGAAGTGGCATAGATCATTTTTTCTTTCGTTGTGGGGGTTCTTAGGGAAACAGATCATGTATATCCTAGGGAGATCATGTAATATCCAAAAAATTGTTGGCAAAGAGCATATAGACAGGGTTATTAGAACAGGCCAACCGACTATTTTTTGTTTTTGGCATAACAATATTTTTTTTCTTTCTTATTATCTATATCAATTTGTATTTAAAAAAGGAATCCATCTTACTGTTTTGATCAGCCAATCTAAAGATGCAGAATGGATATCTCGCATTGTAGAAAAATGGGGTGGAAGTTCTGGCAGAGGTTCTTCTACAAGAGGTGGAGCAGATGCCTTAAGAGTATTGGCAAAAGCACTTCAAAAAAAACATCACTCTATTGTGGTCACACCAGATGGTCCAAGAGGCCCTAAATATAAGATCCAATCTGGGATGATCTCCCTTGCCCAGCTAACCAAGACCCCCATTATTCCCTTGAATTTTAACGCGAATAGGAAATGGGTTTTCAATTCATGGGATAATTTTATACTTCCTAAATTTTTTTCTAAAATCGTTATTTCAATCGGAAAACCCTACCATATCCCCAGGTCCATCACTGATCTGCAAAAAAAAGAAATGATACTGGATTTAGAAAAGATCATGCTGAAGCAGGTAGAAGAAAACACTCTTTTTTAAATACAAATTGATGCAGATACCAGAACATTAGAAAGAACACCAAAAATTTTATTTGCAGATCAGCTGAAAAATGGTTGGCTCTATGGCCGACTTATTCAACTAGGTATATCTTAAATATTAAAAAAGGAAATAATATGAAAAAAAGTATATCTATTTTTGTCATTTTAGCCTTATTAGGGTTTAAAGAAAGTTTGTATTCCCAGGAAGATGCACCTTCCCCAAAAAATTCTAACTTTTTTATTCTAGAATTAGGGGCACCTCTTTCTTTTTTTAATGCATCGGCCATGGAAGATAAGGATTTTAAAAACCGTGGGTTGGAAATCGGGGTTGATCTACTTTTAACTTATCGTTTTAATTCATTTTTTGATTTTGGTGTTGGTGGATTCTTTAATTTACAATTAGCCTTTAATACTGGCCAGACAGTAAACTCCTCTACTTCTTTTTCTACGGGATGGAATGCTGGCGGACAGGTGAAGTTTCTGTTTTTTCCTGAAGTTTGGATAAGTCCATATATAAGAGCATCTATTGGATACGATAGAACAATAGATGCTGGAGTAGAGTCACTCTTGGGAGGCGCTCTTCAACTCAATGGGATCAGATATACTTTTCTGGGTGGAATATCCCTAGGAGGGAAGACTGTCCGTTTTCTTATAGAAGGAGGACTCTTGGGAAAAAATAATATTTCTGTTTCTGATAAACGCTTAATACCCATTGATAGGCCAAATATTCAGGATTCAATTGGATATATAATAAGAACAGGTCTTAGATTTAATATCTATCTTAATTGAATTTCAGGACTGAATGAATACATGATCTCTCCATTGGAACAAAAAAATTTAATTCCATTGCCATCTGGAATATCCTATCATTCTTTTCATTATAAATTTTTAGCAATCTTAAAAATACCAAAACATTAAAAAGAACATCAAAAATTCTATTTACAGACCAGCTAAAAAATGGTTGCTTCTATAACCGATCTATTCAATATAGATATATCTTAAATATTGAAAAAGCAGATAGCATGAAAAAAAGTATATCTATTTTTGTTATTTTAGCCTTATTAGGGTTTAAAAAGAGTTTGTATTCCCAGGAAAATGAATCTGCAGATCATCTAAAGAAGCAAAAGGATTCTAAATTTTTTATTCTAGAATTAGGGCCGGATGCTGCTTTCTTTTATACAGATTTAACAGAAAATAGAGATTTGGAAAACTCTGGGTTTGAATTGGGACTTGATTTACTTTTGACTTATCGTTTTACTTCATTTTTTGATCTTGGTTTCGGTGGATTTTTTAATGGACTATTTGGTTCTGTTTATGACAGAACAATGACAAGCGACTTTGTTTCTTCCTCTAGGGGATGGAATGCTGGCGGACAGGTAAAGTTTTTGTTTTTTCCTAAAGTTTTGATAAGCCCTTATATAAGAATATCCATTGGATATGATAGAACAACAGAAATATTCTGGGAATACGATGTTCAAAGCATCACTCAATTCAATGGGATCAGATATACTGTTTCAGGAGGAGCATCCTTAGAATGGAAGAATTTCCGTTATTTTACAGAAGTAGAGTTCTTGAGAAAAAGGAATATTTCTGTTCCTGGTGAACGCTCAATAAGCATTGATCGGCCAAATATTCAGGATTCAATCGGATATATATCAAGAATAGGGGTTAATTTTAATATCTATTTTAATTAAATTCTAAAACTGAAGATGCCTGGTTTCTTGAATAGAAGCAAAAAAATTTAATTCCATTGCCATCTGGAATATCCTATCATTCTTTTCATTATAAATTTTTAGCAATCTTAAAAATACCAAAACATTAAAAAGAACATCAAAAATTCTATTTACAGGCCAGCTAAAAAATGGTTGCTTCTATAACCGATCCATTCAATATAGATATCTCTTAAATATTAAAAAAGGAAATAATATGAAAAAAAGTATATCTATTTTTGTTATTTTAGCCTTCTTAGGGTTTAAAGAAAGTTTGTATTCCCAGGAAAATGAATCTGCAGATCATCTAAAGAAGCAAAAAGATTCTAAATTTTTTATTTTAGAATTAGGGCTAGGGAATACTTCTTTTGTTTATACATCCTCAATAGAAAATAGGGATTTTAAAAACTTTGGGGCTGAAGCGGGAATTGATTTACTTTTGAATTATCGTTTTACTTCATTTTTTGACCTTGGTGTCGGTGGATTCTTTAATTCACAAATATTCACTTATAACAACCTCGTCTCTAACAATGCCAATATAAGAGACTTCTCTAGTTCTATTTCTACGGGATGGAATGTTGGCGGACAGGTGAGGTTTTTGTTTTTTCCTGAAGTTTTGATAAGTCCGTATATGAGAATATCCATTGGATATGATAGAACAACAGAAATACTCGAGGAAGACAATGTTCGATTCGATGGGATCAGATATATTGTTTCAGGCGGGATATCCTTATCAATATGGAAGTATGTCCGTATTTTTATAGAAGGGGGTCTCTTTGGGAAAAATAATATTTCTGTTTCTAGTCGACGCTTAATAACCATTGATATGCCAAATATTCAGGATTCAATCGGATTTGTAATAAGAGTAAGCTGGAGCTTTAATATCTATTTTAATTGAATTCCAAAAACTGAAGATGCCTGGTTTCTTGAATAGAAACAAAAAAATTTAATTCCATTGCCATCTGGAATATCCTATCATTCTTTTCATTATAAATTTTTAGCATCTTAAAAATACCAAAACATTAGAAAGAACATCAAAAATTCTATTTACAGGCCAGCTAAAAATGGTTGCTTTTATAACCGATCCATTCAATATAGATATATCTTAAATATTGAAAAAGCAGATAGCATGAAAAAAAGTATATCTATTTTTGTTATTTTAGCCTTCTTAGGGCTTAAAGAAAGTTTGTATTCCCAGGAAAATGAATCTGCAGATCATCTAAAGAAGCAAAAGGATTCTAAATTTTTTATTTTAGAATTAGGGATACCTGCTTCTCTTTTTCTTACATCCTCAACAGAAAATAGGGATTTTGAAAACTTTGGGGTTGAAGCGGGAATTGATTTACTTTTGAATTATCGTTTTACTTCATTTTTTGATCTTGGTGTCGGTGGATTCTTTAATGGACAAATATACACTTATAACGGCTTCTTCTCTAACAATGCCAATATAAGAGACTTCTCTAGTTCTATTTCTACGGGATGGAATGTTGGCGGACAGGTGAAGTTTTTGTTTTTTCCTGAAGTTTGGATAAGTCCATATATGAGAATATCCATTGGATATGATAGAACAACAGAAATACTCGAGGAAGACAATGTTCGATACACGGTTCAATTCGATGGGATCAGATATATTGTTTCAGGCGGGATATCCTTAGGATGGAAGTATGTCCGTTATCTTATAGAAGGGGGGCTCTTTGGGAAAAAGAATATTTCTGTTTCTGGTCAACGCTTAATAACCATTGATAGGCCAAATATTCAGAATTCAATCGGATTTGTAATAAGAGGAAGCTGGAGTTTTTATATCTATTTTAATTAAATTCCAAAACTAAATGAATGCTAGTTTCTCCATTGGAACAAAAAGATTCAATTCCATTACCATCTGGAATATACTATTATTCTTTTCATTATAAATTTTTAGCAATCGTAAAAATACCAAAACATTAGAAAGAACATCAAAAATTCTATTTACAGGCCAGCTAAAAATGGTTGCTTTTATAACCGATCCATTCAATATAGATATCTCTTAAATATTGAAAAAGCAGATAGCATGAAAAAAAGTATATCTATTTTTGTTATTTTAGCCTTCTTAGGGCTTAAAGAAAGTTTGTATTCCCAGGAAAATGAATCTTCAGATCATCTAAAGAAGCAAAAGGATTCTAAATTTTTTATTCTAGAATTAGGGCTATGGAATTTTTCTTTCTTTTATACAGATTTAACAGAAAATAGGGATTTGGACAACTCTGGGTTTGAATTGGGATTTGATTTACTCTTGACTTATCGTTTTACCTCATTTTTTGAACTTGGTTTCGGTGGATTTTTTAATGGACTATTTGGTTTCGTTAATGACAGAACAATGATAAACTCCTCTGTTTCTTCCTCTACGGGATGGAATCTTGGCGGACAGGTGAAGCTTTTGTTTTTTCCTGAAATTTGGATAAGCCCATATATTAAAGCATCTATTGGATATGATGGAACAACAGAAATACTCGAGGAAGACAATGTTCGATACACGGTTCAATTCGATGGGATCAGATATACTGTTTTAGGCGGGATCTCCAAGGGAGGCAAGAATGTCCGTTATTCTATAGAAGGGGGGCTATTGGGAAAAAAGAATATTTCTGTTTCTAGTCGACGCTCAATAATCATTGATAAGCCAAATATTCAGAATTCAATCGGATTTATAATAAAAATAGGCTGGAATTTGAGTGTTCATTTTAATTAAATTCCAAAACTAAATGAATGCTAGTTTCTCCATTGGAACAAAAAGATTCAATTCCATTACCATCTGGAATATCCTATTATTCTTTTCATTATAAATTTTTAGCAATCGTAAAAATACCAAAACATTAGAAAGAACACCAAAAACTCTATTTACAGACCAGCTAAAAATGGTTGCTTCTATAACTGATCTATTCAATATAGATATATCTTAAATATTGAAAAAGGAAATAACATGAAAAAAAGTATATCTATTTTTGTTATTTTAGCCTTCTTAGGGTTTAAAGAAAGTTTGTATTCCCAGGAAAATGAATCTGCAGATCATCTAAAGAAGCAAAAGGATTCTAAATTTTTTATTGTAGAATTAGAGATACCGAATGTTTCTTTTTTCTTTACATCCTTAACAGCAAATAGAGATTTTAAAAACTATGGGTTTGAATTGGGACTTGATTTACTTTTGACTTATCGTTTTACCTCTTTTCTTGACCTTGGTACTGGTGTATTCTTGAATGCACAAATATTCGCTTATAACGCCTTCTTATTGAACACTGACAACATAAGAGACTCCTTTCGTTCTACTTCTGTGGGATGGAATGCTGGCGGACAGGTGAAGTTTTTGTTTTTTCCTAAAGTTTGGATGAGTCCTTATATAAGAATATCCATTGGATATGATAGAACAACAGAAATATTCTGGGAATACAGTGTTCAAAGCATCACTCAATTCAATGGGATCAGATATACTGTTTCAGGAGGAGTATCCTTAGAATGGAAGAATGTCCGTTATTTTATAGAAGGAGGGCTCTTTGGAAAAAAGAATATTTCTGTTTCTGGTGAACGCTCAATAAGCATTGATAAGCCAAATATTCAGGATTCAATTGGATTTGTAATAAAAGCAGGCTGGAATTTTCGTTTTTATTTTAATTAAATTCCAAAACTGAAGATGCCTGGTTTCTTGAATAGAAGCAAAAAAATTTAATTCCATTGCCATCTGGAATATCCAATTTCCTTAGGCGGTTTGTTTATATTTAGATTAGCCATTAGAAGCTTTAATCTGTATTCTGGCATTCTATATTTTTTAGATTGCACCAGATAATATTGAGAACATTTCTTAGAAGGATAAACCCTATTATTCTTTTTCATTTGGCTAAAAAATAAGAAGCATTTTTGATTTATTTTTAATATTCCATTCTTATAATCTTGGGGAATAAGCACTACCTCTTCTAATGGAAGTGTAATTTCTCTTTGCACTATTTCTTTCAGGACCTTATCCGAGTTTACTGCCTGGATAGGTACTTCTGGTCTTCTAAAAATAAATCTGGCTGAATCTTTTGCAAATTTGGCTAATTCTCCGCTAAAGAATATTTTTTTATTCTCATATAAAATGACTCCATAAGGAAATGTCTTGATCCCCCACTTTTTTTCTTGAATGAAAAAGAATTGTATGAAGTAAAAAAATACCAGAAAAATGCCAGCGAATCCCACCCATTTTTTCACATACCAGTATTTTTTTTGAAGCAATAAATAGCTGCCGATGAAAATGGTCAAGAGTATCAAAAAAAGCCAGACCTCTGTAAACAGATCATTGATCTGGGTAAAATGCCTTTCCCATAAAAATAAATGCACCTTGGCACTAAAATGGTACACAAAATCAAGCGCAGATACTATATATGTAAAGGGATAGAATACCAAAGAGAATAATATACTTCCTAAATAAATACCAGCTAAGGGGGTTAGAAATAGATTATAAAAGAAAGAAAGAACATTCACATAATCAAATAGTAGATAACTTAAAAAGACGGATCCTGTAAAAGCAGAAAGAGTTAATGCAATATTATTTCTAGGAAGATCATATTTTATGGAAATAATTCTATAATAGGATTTAAAAGTAAGCAATATACTACCCGTAATTCCAAAAGATAGAATAAAAGAGTATGAAAAAGCACTTAGTGGATAAAAAAACTCGGATATCCATGCCACCAGAAAAAATAAATAGAAAGGGGAAGTCTGTCTATCCATCTTTTTAAGAGCCAGATAAATGATTAAAAACAGATATGCTCTTAGCAAGGATAATCTAAAATCTAAAAGGATCAAAAATAGGGTGCATACGATTACACTGAGCACCTCCCCCAATGGCCTGGAACGGAGCCATAAAAAGGGAAAAAAGATAATTCCAAATAATAGTCCCAGATGAAGTCCAGAGGCTGAAAAAAGATGAGCGATGCCCATTTTTCTGAATACATCCATTTCATTGGGGTTAATGATACTTGTATCTGCCAGCAGGAATCCCTTAGCTAAACTACCTGCCGGAAAAATTTCAAATCTATTTTCCAGCCAGTTAGCAATTTTTTTTCTTATGGAAGAAAAATAAGTTTCATCACCAGAAGGAATTACAGATATGATTCCTTTGCATCCAATAGAAATACTTTGTAAATTTTCGAATAAAGAAAATTTACTTTCCTGTCTGGGGAATATCTTATGACACTTGAAATTAACCCTTTGTTCTTTTCGCAAAGTGGAAGTATCTGAAACGAAGACACGTAGTCTGTATTTTTGATCATTCTTTTGAAATTCAATGATGCTGGATTTATTTGAAACAGAAAATATTTTTCCTTCTGTGTATTGGCTAACATCAGAAATATTTTCAATATTTTTAAATCTTATATTTAGATAACTGGCATAGAGAATGCCTAAAAGAATTCCAACGAACAGACCAATTATATTTTTGAGTAGAATATCCTTTTTATTACGAAATACATAATAAAAGATCAAAAGAACACTTGCGATAAATACAAAAAGAAAGATAAAGGTGGCTATATAAAACCCTTTTAAGAATAAATAGGATATTACATAGCTTAAAAAACTTCCACCAGATAACACATCAGACGAAGTTTAATCTGAGGATATTGGGTCTATTTCTTTTTTCTTAAAAAAGCAGGTATATTATAATTTTTATGGTTTGTATTAATATGCGGAAAATTTAGATTCTGTTGGTTCACTGTATCTTGTTTAGGCGGCGGATAAAGATTTCCCTGTGAAGAATCATAAGTTCCTGTTTTTTGTTCCTGTTCCTGGATTTCATTGTATTGATCTATTCTTATATTGTTGGCAGCTATATTGTTTTCTTGCTTCTCCTGAGGTATTCCTTGACCATTTTCGTTGTAAGTCTCTTTCATGGCATGGGAAGGTCTAAATCCTGTGGCAATGACTGTAATGGATATCATTTCATCATTTACAGCATCTTCTCTAAATCCAATGATGATCTGTGCATTCTTAGATACCTGCTTATGCATGGTTTCTAATATTTCGTTATACTCATACATGCTAAAATCACTACTTCCAACTACATTGATCAATACAGAGGTAGCACCGTCTATTTGTTTGCCTTCTAAAAGAGGATGACGTATTGCATTTTGCATAGCATCCGCGATCTTACTTTCTCCATGTCCTTCCCCTACCCCAATAATGGCATCTCCATTTTGACTCATGACTGTTTTTACATCCGCAAAATCTACATTTACATATCCAGCGGAATTAATAATATCACTAATTCCTATCACAGACCTGGCTAGAATATCATCTATGGCCTTAAATGCAATATTAATTGGTGTTTTTCTATCCACTACTTTGAAAATAAAATCATTTGGAATAGTAATCAATGTATCTATTCTTTCTTTTAATTTAGCCTTTCCTTTCTTGGCAATTTCTTGCTTTTGAACTCCTTCTGCTTTAAAGGGCATGGAGACAACCCCTACGACAAGGGATTCAATTTCATGAGCCACCTCTGCAATGACAGGAGAAGCTCCTGTACCAGTTCCTCCTCCCATTCCAGCTGTGATGAATACCATATCAGAACCCTTTAATACATTCAGTATTCTATCTCTATCTTCTATAGCGGCCTTTTCGCCTATTTCTGGTCTCGCTCCGGCTCCCATGCCTTTTGTAATTTTATTTCCCAGATGTATTTTATTGGGAATGGAAGATTTTCTAAGTACCTGCTCATCTGTATTTACAGCTATTAAATCAACTCCATGAAGATTCAGGGTTGCCATCCTTTCAATGGCGTTCATTCCTGCTCCACCTACACCCACTACTCTTATGGTTGCGGGTGATTTATCCGATTCATCAAATGCTAACATAATACTCTCCTAATTTCTTACAAATTTTCTTTTATCCAATTTTTCATTTTGCCTAAGAAAGTAAATCCTCCATTTTGTTTACCCTGGTAGGAATTATATTTTACTCCATAATAGAGCAAACCTGCAGAAGTTGAAAAAATAGGAGAAGCAATTTTATCAGCTATTCCAGATATATTTCGGGGATAACCAATAGATGTATTTAGGCCAATAATTTCTTCCGCAAGAGTTGGAAGATCTTCGATCAATGATCCGCCGCCTGTAAGGATCAGTCCCCCGGACAAAAATTTTTTTTGTCCGGATTTGATCAGTTCATGATCGATCAATTCTAAAATTTCTTTCATCCTGGCCTCTACAATAATAGCCAGTTCTTTTCTGAAAACACTTTTGGGAGATCTATTACCAACATTAGTAACTTCAACCTGTTCTATCGGGTCTATATTAGAAGAGATACAATTAGCATACTTTTTTTTGATGACTTCAGCTTCACTCAAAGGGGTTTTTAATCCAATACTTATGTCATGGGTAACATGCTGGGAGCCTAAACAGATGGTAGAGGTGTAAAAAACACCTCCATAAAGATAGATAATAATATCTGTAACCCCTCCCCCTATATCGGCTATGGCAATTCCTAATTCTTTTTCCCCTTCGCCCAATAATGAATGGCTATCCGCCAGAGAACTTAAAACTTGATTATTCACCATGATGCCTGTTTCCTGTACGGTCTTCACTGTATTATGTAACTGTGTTTTGTGAGTGGTCACTATATGCACATCCACTTCTAAACGAATTCCTACCATTCCAGTGGGGTCTTTAATGCCATCTTGTTCATCTACTTTAAACTCCCTGGAAAGGACATGCAAAACATCCAATTCTGTGGGCATTCGTATGGATTGAGCGGCGCTGATGACCCTGTAAATATCTTGTGAAGTAATGATCCTATCTTTATTTGTAATCGCGATCACTCCGGTTGAATTTTCACCTTTAACATGCTTCCCGGTTATATTGATCAGAACATCTTGAATATCTATACCAGCCATTATTTCCGCCTCTTCAATGGCTTCTCTAATACTCACTGCAATTTCTTCTAAATGAGTAACGGAACCAGATCGTATACCAAGGCTTTCGGATACTCCCAGCCCGATCAATTCAATTTCATTTGATGGATGTACCCTGGCCACTAAAACAGCCACTTTAGAAGAGCCAATATCTAAAGCAGAAATGATTCTTTCTTCTTGCATTATAATACCCTCTTTATAATAGCATTTTGAGGGTACAAATGGACACTTGTCCAGTCTCCTCTATATTCAACTTCCAGATAATAGAATAATGACCATAATCTTTTGATGAACGCAATATCTAATTTGATATTACTTTTTATTTCCGAACGAGTGTGAGACGTGTAAATAATATAATGATCTTTATGCAGATTGATTTCTGAAATACGTTGCCAAACGAATAGAAAATCCTTCCTTGTCTCTTTATAGATCTGCATTATGTCTCTTTCAAAAGATATGGCCGTTTCTTTTACACTATTATCAAATGTCAAGCATAAAATGGGTATCTCAGAAAGAATATGTGGTTCTAATTCAATTATTTTTTCCTGCAATATAACATTGTCATTAGAAACTTCTAAAAAATTTCCGCTATTTTGTTCATGTACAATATAAGCCGTTTGCCTCTCCTTCAATTGAATGAAAAGCTGCTTACCCAATGATTCCTGGGACAGGTTCACGCTCTTTACTCTGGGGTCTAGCAGAAGGGCTTCTTCTATGGTTTTTTTAGTGATATTTTGACTATTCCTTTGTATGGAATATAATACAATTTTTTCTATTTCTTGAGAAGTTAATACATTATTTCCGGATACTTCGAAAGTCCATTCTTTTGGGGGGAAGAGTCTTTGGTATACTAAATACATAGAAACACATACGCCTAAAAGAATAGCAGTTACTCCTGAAATGTATAGAATGTTTTTTTTAAGTTTTTGCATTTCTTTGTACTTTTTGATTGAAAAATGATAATATTTCCCAAAGAGTCAGGAAGGTAGCTACCAGGAACGGGCCTAATATAAAACCCTTAATTCCAAATTCTGCGATTCCACCTAAAATAGCCAGAAAAAGAAAAAAAGGATGAATAGGTAATTTTTTATCTAAAATCCATGGTTTGACTATGTTATCCAGAATTAAATAGGTGATAAAGCATAAAATAGATAAAAAGATACCGCTTAACAATGACCCAGAAAAGTATAAATAAATAGCAGCGGGTAGCCAAATAATGGTAGTAGCTATAATAGGTATCAATGAAAAAAAGGCCGCTAAAAAACCATATAAAATAGGAGTGGGGATATCAAATATCCAAAAATATAACCCTAGTGCAAAGCCTTGTGCAAAAGAAACCAATAAAGTGCCTTTAAGAATAACATTCAGTAGTTTCATTAGCTTTACACCTACTCTTTCTTCTAATTCATCTGGGAAGGGTAAACTTTTATAAATGATGGGGCCTAGTTTATGTCCATCTCTAAATAAAAAGAAAAGAGTGATCAAAGCAAGTAGAAAGTTAAAAAGAATACTGAATAGATTGGTCAGCATGTCTTTACCATAGTTGAGCAGAAAAGCACCTAATTGAGTACTCCAGTTAATGATCCTTTCTTGTATACGATCAATTTGTAAATTAGCGAGGGATACCCACTTATCGATCCATCTGTTCTGATCGTATAGATCGAGTAAATTATCTTTGCTGGCCCATTGATTTATATAAGAAACCAACAAAGAAATTTCTCCGATCAATGTATTGATCAAAAAGAATACTGGAATTGCAACCAAAAAGAAAAACAATGTAGTGGCGCATAAAGCTGCTAAATTACTCCAATTATGCAAGTATTTCAATAAAACCATGTAAGAGTCTTTAAGGAGTATGTAAAAAGCGATAGCGATAAAAAATGGATAGATATATATCTGATAGATCGTAAATACCAGATACAATAAAAATAAAAAAATACTTAAAAAAAGCCAGGGAGTAAGTTTACTGGTATCTAAGAAACTATAATCTTTATTTTTTTTAATTTTATCCATTGCTAAAAAGAGACATAATACCCAACGTATTAATGCAAATATACTGTCAACTATTTTTCGTTTATTCTACAAAAATGAATTTTTTAAGTAATCAACTTTCGTAACCTGGCACCTTCAAGATTGAATTTTCGATGAAATGAAAAATTTTTTATTTTTGGGGTATTAAAAAAGTAGACAGGTCATTTCTATTTATTAGATTGCCTTTAAGGGAACTATGATGAATAATATCAAAAAAGATGCGTTTTCAAAAAATGATAAAGAACAAATGCTAGATCAAACCTTGCTTCAATTAGAAAAGCGATTTGGGAAAGGGGCGGTCATGAAATTAGCTGATAAAGCAGTTCAAGATGTAGATGTAATACCCACTGGCTCTTTAACCTTAGACATTGCTTTAGGTGTGGGAGGATTGCCAAAGGGTAGAGTGGTTGAGATATTTGGTCCTGAATCATCTGGAAAAACAACGTTAACCCTGCATATAGTTGCGGAAGCCCAGAAAAGAGGTGGTTCTACTGCTTTCATTGATGCAGAACATGCCTTGGATCCTAGTTATGCAGCTAAAATAGGAGTCAATGTGGATGATCTATGGGTATCCCAACCAGATTCAGGAGAACAGGCTCTTGAAATTGCAGAGTCTTTAGTAAGGTCGAATGCATTGGATGTTATCGTTATTGATTCTGTAGCTGCATTAGTCCCCAGGGCTGAAATACAAGGAGATATGGGCGATTCTCACATGGGATTACATGCCAGATTGATGAGCCAGGCATTGCGCAAATTAACCAGCGCTGTGAACAGAACCAATACAATATTGATCTTTATCAATCAAATAAGAATGAAAATTGGTGTTTTATTCGGTTCTCCAGAAACCACTACAGGGGGCAATGCATTGAAATTTTATTCTTCTGTTCGTTTGGATATCCGTCGCATAGAAACGCTTACCAAAGGGGATGAAGCTGTGGGCAATAAAGTAAGGGTAAAGGTCGTAAAAAATAAAATAGCTCCTCCTTTTAAAAAAGCAGAATTTGACATCATCTTCGCAAAGGGAATATCAAAAGAAGGTTGTATTTTGGAAGCTTCTGTAAATGCAGGTTTTATTCAGAAATCAGGGACATGGTTTTCTTTAGGTGATACCAAACTGGGACAAGGGAAAGATAATGCTATTTCATATTTGATTGAAAATCCTCAGGTTTTGGAAAGATTAGAAAATAAAATAAGAGAACATTATGAGATCTCTGGCAGAAATGAGTCAAATAAAACTTCTTCTCCCCCTATTCCTCCAAAGGACGAGTCAAAATCCACTTCTAATGAAGTAGAAAAGAAAGTAGCCCAGGGAACATAATGCAAAGCCAGGCACAATAAAAATAAGAAAAAAATCTAATGGCATCCGGTAAAAAAATATTTTGGATAACCCTCTCAATATTTATATTACCTTCTTTATGGGTCTTTCGTAATTATGAACATATTCAAAGATTCCCACAGATAATGCCTTCTTTTTATGCAAAACAAATGTGTTCCTGCTTGTATGTATTGCAAAGGAATGAAAAATTTTGCCACAATCTATCAAGGCAATATATATCCATTTCAGATTTTAAAATTGATTCTGAACAAAAGACTGTTAAAGCGATGTCTTGGGGGAAAACGGCTTTTGCGAAATTTACATCTTCTAAGCATGGTTGTGTATTAGACTATTAATTTCTTGAAATCATAAATATTGAATTTATTTTGATTTATATATGCCTTCTTATATCCATGCCCACAAAATTCCTATGTATTCTACGGATGCAGCAGGATTTGTTTTTTTTGCCAATTATTATTCGATCATGCATGAATGTTATGAAAATTGGCTTTGGAAACAAAATATCTATTTATCTGAAATGTTTTTAGATAAAAATATATTACTTCCTGTTAAGAGTTCAAATTGTAGATATTTTAAACCAATCTATCTGGAACAAGATATACAGATCAATATGAAATGTATTCAAATAAGCGAAACTGATTTTACTCTGGAATATAGATTTTTTACCAAAGACGACCAGATACTATCTAAAGGTAAAATAGAACATGTATGCATTTGCTCTAAAACACATAAAAGATTACCCCTTCCCGCAGAATTGGCAGAATCACTAAAGAAAATCCATCATGCCTAGTTATATAAAAAAACTGTATCATGAAAAGAAAAGATCATGGGAAATGTTTGATCGCATTGCAGGCAGATATGATCTATTGAATCGGTTACTTTCTTTAGGAATTGATTCTATATGGCGCAGAAAAGTTGTTCAATTTTTGCCCCCGAGAAATTACTTGAAAATACTAGATCTTGCTACAGGAACGGCAGATCTATTGATCACTCTTTCTAAAAATTCAAGAGTTAAAAAAGCCATTGGAGTCGATCTTTCTACGAAAATGCTCTCCATCGCCTACAAAAAAATAAATTTTAAAAAACTCAATCACAAGATTTGTCTTATACGGAATAACATGGAGAATCTTTCTCTTACATCCAACTCTTTTGATTTCGCAAGCATAGCCTTTGGGATACGAAATTCTGCATATCCATTGGAATGCCTGAAACAGTTCCATAGAGTGCTAAAGCCTAATGGTTGTCTGGCAGTTTTGGAATTGAGTATTCCTAAAAATAAGATCATACAATACATTTATTTAATCTACTTCAGATATTTTTTAACCTTCATAGGAGGATGGATATCTGGGGATAAGAAAGCATATAAATATTTAAATAATACGGTAGAAGACTTTTTACAGGGAGATAATTTTTGCAAACTAATGGGTGAGGCAAATTTTAGTGATATAAAATATACACATTTGACCTTTGGTATTGCTACCATCTACATGGGCGTAAAGAGGTAACCCATGAACTACTTTACACGAGGATCTATGATTCTAGTATTACATTTATTTCATATGATCAGTCTGTCTTGTTCCAGATAGATTGATTAAAAATATCATACTAAACAAAAAACATGCTAATTTTCTTTATTTTTTTAATCTTTATACTATCCCTATATTCTATGCATCGATATATAATTTTATATCTATATCGAAAATATTACAAATCCAAAAAAATTAAAATCAAAAAAGTAGATCTGAATGATAAAGACCTACCCATTGTTTTAGTTCAAATTCCCTTGTATAATGAAGTGTATGTCGTTCGTAGAGTGATTGATTCAGTAGCCAATCTTAAATATCCTAAAGAAAAATTGTGGATTCAAATACTGGATGATTCAACTGATGAGACTAGCCAAATTGCTCTGGAAAAATGCAAAGAGCTTAAAAAAAAAGAAATGCAAATCAGTTATATTCATCGGGATAATAGGAAAGATTTTAAGGCTGGTGCATTGCAAATAGGATTGACTAAGATCAAAACCGACCTGGTTGCTATTTTTGATGCTGATTTTACCCCTTTACCTGATTTTTTACTAGAAGTGATTGCCTATTTTTCAGACCCTAAAGTTGCTTTTGTGCAAACGCGTTGGGCTTACTTGAATTCTAAGTCTTCTCTTTTAACAAGGGCTCAAAAAATTTCTTTAGATGCTCATTTTCAATTGGAACACACTGCACGTAATTGCTCCGGAAGATTCATTAATTTTAATGGTACGGGGGTAGTCTTGCGTAAATCCGCTATTATAAACTCTGGAGGTTGGCAAGGAGATACTCTTACAGAAGATCTGGATCTTTCTTATAGAATGCAATTGAAGGGCTATAAAGCATTATTTCTACCACATGTTCAATGCCCCAGTGAATTACCAGAAGACATTGAGAGTTTTAAGAGCCAGCAATTTCGCTGGACAAAGGGTACTGTCCAGGTTGCCCTAAAAATTTTGCCTGATCTACTTAGACATAAAATTTCATGGAAAATAAAAATAGAAGCAATCGCACATCTCTGTGCCCCATTAACTTATGTGATTTCTAGCTCCTTGATCATTATCTTTCCTATCTTTAGTTATATTGTAGATACGAAACAATACATTATTTATTGGTTAGCATTCATTTATGTTTTTGTATTACTTCCTACTGGTATTTATTATCTTTACGGACAAAAAGAAACTGAAGACTCATGGTTCAGTTCTTTAGCCTATTACCCTTTTATCATATCCACAGGCGTTCTTTTATCTTTTAATAATGTAATGGCAATTTTAGAAGCATTATTCAAGAAAGATAATACTTTTATGAGAACCCCTAAATATAACGTGGAAACTTCCAGGCAGTTGAATCCAAAAGAAAAAAAAATATATCATGTAAAAATAAAATATTTTTTATGGATCATCGAGTTATTTTTCACTATTTATATGAATTATATACTCTATTCGATCATTCAAAAAGGAGAATGGTTCAAGTCGCCTCTTTTAATAATATTTGCAATGGGCTATAATTATAATTTCTATCTATACATTCAATACATTTTGAAGAGAATTAGAATAAAACAAATATTTTGATGTATTTTTTATTAGAGTGCGCCCACCAAAAATCATAGCTTTCTTATCTGCTTTAGATCATTCCGGATACATTAAACTATTTTGCGGAAGGCCTTTGATTCACTGGAATTTGATCGCCTTGGAAGGGGTCTCTGAAATAAATAAGATCGTAGTGGCTACTAATTCACAGTTGATAAAAGAAGCCTGCTTGGCATTTCATTCTAAAAAGATAGAAATTTATAATTATAGTCCCTTGGATACAGAACATGATTCCACAACAGAAGGAATCATATTTAAGTATTTGAGTTCTGCAGATTTTAAATCCAGGGATATTTTTGTCTTCATTCAACCTGATTCACCTTTTATCACATCCATTGACTTTAAGAATGCATTGGATCAATACATGCAAGGGAAATATGATTCTATTATCAGCGCTGTAAGAGTAAAAAAATTTTTTTGGGATGATGATGGCAATCCTCTAAATTATAAACATCCTAAAAGGCCAGATCAAAGACACTTTAAAGGTACTCTCATGGAGACAGGTGCTTTTTGTATCAGCTCAATTACCCATCTCTTGCGGCATAAAAATTTTTTCTATGGCAAAATAGGTTATCATGAAATGCCTGAATATACATCATATCACTTAAGAGAACTACATGATTGGGAAATTCACAAAAACTTAATGAATCGATATCATATTTATCCTAAAATAAAATTCAAGCCGATAAAATTATTTGCCAGTGATGTTGACGGTGTACTAACGGATTCTGGCAAGTACTATACAAATAGTGGAGATGAATTCAAAAAATTTAACGTGCAGGATGGAAAGGGGTTTGAAAAATTGAGAGATTCTGGGATTCTTACCTGTATTATCACCGCAGAAAAGACCAATATTGTAGAAAGAAGAGCTAAATTTCTTAAAGTCGATTTTTTATTCCAAGGCGTTAAAAATAAACTTAAAGTCATGCAAAGTTTGTGTAGAAGAGAAAATATTCAATTAAAAGAAGTCGCCTATATTGGGGATGATGAAAATGATTATGATCTTCTCTCTAAAGTGGGGCTTGCGGCCTGTCCCCAGAATGCGGTTCCTCGGATCAAGTCAATCCATAATATTGTCCATATAAATAAACATGGAGGGGATGGGGCAGTCAGAGAATTCATTGAGGATATCCTTTCATTTTTTTAATTGATGTATTCCAGTCTTAAAATTAAGTCAATCCACAATATTATTCATACCAATAAAAATGAGAAGCAGTCTGTTGCCTGTAGCAGCTAAGGTATTGAATAAAAATAGCTAATAAGTGAATATTAAACAAAAGTCTATTCAATCAATCTGAATCAATTTTTCGCTTGTCAAACATAGTTAAGTTTTAAATAAATCAAGATATTCTTTAAGCACGAAGAAGCGATTTCTCGAATATCCGGTAATTTCATATAATATTTCTAAGTCTATAAGAGATTTAATGATCCTATTGGAGCTATTAAAACTAACGCCGAGTTCTTTTATAACTATCTTATTATTTAGGATTGGTTTAGAGAACATGAAAAGCAATAATTTCCGGGCACTTTCTGCTCTTGACCCCATAGTCATAATTTTTCTTTCAATCTCTTGTCTTAGGTTAACAATGTTGCTAAATGTTTTTATACCGTCATCTGCTGTTTCAATGACCCCATGAAGAAAAAATATGATCCATTGTTCAAGATCATTATTTTGTCTGACCATTTTTAGAAGATCATAATAAGAGTTTCTATTCTTTTCAAAAAATGCTGAAAGATATAAGCTTGGTTTGGTTAAAATACCAGACTCAACCAATTGTAGGGTGATCAAAAGTCTTCCAATTCTGCCATTGCCGTCCAAGAATGGGTGAATTGTTTCAAATTGATAATGGCAGATAGCAATTTTTATCAGCTTAGGAATTTCCAGACTTTTATTATGCCAAAATTTTTCAAGATCGGTAAGGAGATCTGCAATTTCTTCATGACTTGGGGGAATAAAAGAAGCATAAAGCAAGGATGATCCACCTATCCAATTTTGGCTCTTTCTTATTTCTCCTGGTAATCTATTCTTACCGCGAACTCCAGAGAGCAATATTTTATGAACATCCTTTAACAAACGAACACTAATAGGGATACTATCTAATTTATTCATGGCAAAATTCATTGCTTTGATATACTTTAGAACTTCTTCCCAATCGTCTCTTTTTTCTGGATCTATTTCTTCCTTTGGCAGCAATACTTCAGCAACTTGTGTTTTTGTTCCTTCAATCATGCTGGATTTATTCGCTTCCTTAACTACATTCATTTGAACGAAAAAATCAATATCTGGAACAAGATGAGAATAAGCATCTAGTTTTCCTAAAAGATGGACTGCATTTTCAAGCAATATATTTATCTTTTTACCCTCCCAATCGAAATCATGATCAATAAAAGAAGGGGTGAAACTTTTATATTGCTGTTGCTGCTTATATGTTCCTGCTTTAAAGTTTTTCATTTATTTCTAGAGATATAATTATTTATATCTCCATTTTCGTCTATTTTTGGAGATATAATTATTTATATTTCCATTTTTGTCTATTTTTGGAGATATAATTATTTATATTTCCATTTTTGTCTATTTCTAGAGATATAATTATTTATATCTCCATTTTCGTCTATTTTTGGAGATATAATTATTTATATTTCCATTTTTGTCTATTTTTGGAGATATAATTATTTATATTTCCATTTTCGTCTATTTTTGGAGATATAATTATTTATATTTCCATTTTTATCTATTTTTGGAGATATAATTATTTATATTTCCATTTTTATCTATTTTTGGAGATATAATTATTTATATTTCCATTTTTATCTATTTTTGGAGATATAATTATTTATATTTCCATTTTTATCTATTTTTGGAGATATAATTATTTATATTTCCATTTTTGTCTATTTTTGGAGATATAATTATTTATATTTCCATTTTTATCTATTTCTAGAGATATAATTATTTATATTTCCATTTTTGTCTATTTCTAGAGATATAATTATTTATATCTCCATTTTCGTCTATTTTTGGAGATATAATTATTTATATTTCCATTTTTGTCTATTTTTGGAGATATAATTATTTATATTTCCATTTTTGTCTATTTTTGGAGATATAATTATTTATATTTCCATTTTTGTCTATTTTTGGAGATATAATTATTTATATTTCCATTTTTGTCTATTTTTGGAGATATAATTATTTATATTTCCATTTTTATCTATTTTTGGAGATATAATTATTTATATCTCTATTTTCGTCTATTTTTGGATATACAGAAGAGCATAAAGCCATTTGCAAAGTTAAATAATAATTTTTCGCATTTCAATTTTGAAGGTACTGAAGATTATTTTTTAACAAGTGTATAGATTACAAAATGATTGACTCAGTGGACAATCACTTCAATTTGTCTTATGAAAAAAAATCGATTTTGTTTATTTCTCTTATTGTCTATTTTTACCCTACCATTGATCAGTAAAGAAGAATGCCGTTCAATCGAGAAGCTTAGCAATGGAAATAAGATTAAACATGAATGTAGGGATGGCAATATTAAAACTGAAAAAATAATAGAATATTATGAAAAAGGTAAGATCATCAAAGTAGAAAATTTTAATCATATTTATAAAAACAGTAATCAGGCTAAAAAAATAATAGAAAATTATAAAAATGGTCAGAAGGTACTGGAGACTTGGTTTGATATTGCTTACGGAGAAGGAGATAAACTTAAAAAACAAGTCATTCACTTTAAAAAAGGGCAACAATTCCGAAAAGAAATATTTTATTATGAATACACAGAAGGTGACAAGGTTCGTAAACAAGTTACTTATTTCAAGGATGGCCAAAAATTTAAAAAAGAATGGTTTGATCATATTTATGCAAGTGGAGATAAATATAAAAAAAAAATAAATCATTTCGTTGATAATAAACTGAATCGAAAAGAATTATTCAATTATACTTATAAAACGGGTGACAAGTTTAAAAAGCAAATAAGTCATTTTAAAAATGGAAAGATGATTAAAAGAGAATGGTTTGATTATATTTACGCAGAAGGTGATGCATATAAAAAGCAAATAGATTATTTCAAAAAAGGTAAGTTGATCAAAGAAGAAGGGTTCTATATTACTTATGCAAACGGGGATAAGGCTAAAAAAATGATAGAGCACTATGAGAATGGCCAAAAAACTAAGAAGGAATGGTTCTATTATATCCAATCAAAAAATAAGATCAAAAAACAAGTAGCTTACTTCAAAAATGATCAATTAGTTACACTAAAAGCTTTTAGGGTTAAATATAAGGATGGTAGTAAGACAAAAAAAATAATAGATCATTTTAAAGATGGACAGAAATTTAAAAGAGAAGAGTTCAATTATACTGGTACTGATGGTGATAGAGCTAAACAAAGGATAAGTCTCTATACAAAGGATAAATTAATCAAAGAAGAGGTTTTTAATATTGTCTATGCCGATGGTATTCAGGCCAGAAAATTAATCAATCATTATAAAAATGGAAAGTTAATTAAAGAAGAGTTTTTTGATTATTCCTATGCGGAAGGAGACAAATTTAAAAGAAAGATAAGTCACTATGAAAACAATCAATTGATCAAAGAAGAAGGATTTGATATTACCTATACCAATGGTAATAAGGCTAAAAAGTTGATCGACTATTTTGAAAAGGGAGAATTAATTAAAGAAGAACTATTTGATTATTTTGTAAAGAGCAATAAAAAGACGTATGATAAGCTTACTATAAAAAATGAAAAGGGAAAGACTTCCTATTACTATAAAGGCAAGTTATTAAAGGCAAATTGATACTCCTTAGCTTTGCTAAAATAGATTTTTCTTTACATCGTTTCTTAAATATATATCTAATTAAAAAGTGAGTCTTGAGAAAGAGATCAAAGAATGGGACGGTAAATCCACTTATTACCTTGGCTCTATCTACAATAAATACTCTCATGAAAAAGTATTTATTAAAGATATTGTTCGTCTTGTGGAACAAAAACCTCTACAAAAAGGCATAACCTGGCTTTTGAAAAAGCATCTCGAAAATGGTAATAAAATAGACGCAGAATTAATACTCACAATCTACAAAAATTTACCATTTCTAGAACATTGGGAAGCGAGGCTTCATGTTCTGCAGAGTATTCCTTTTATGCCTATTCCAATATCCCAAAAGAAAAATGTTGAAATGTTTTTGAAAAACTGCCTTGTGAATGACAAAAAATTTGTAAGAGCATGGGCATATAATAGTTTTCATGAGCTTTCTGTTCTTTTCCCTGAATACCGGAAAAAGGTAAAATATCTTTTCAAAACGGCAGCAAAAAAAGAATCAGCTTCTGTAAAGGCAAGGATTCGTAATATAATGAAGAAGGAAGCCAAGTAATCCTTAGTCTATAATGAATAAGAGAAATAGAATGTGCATCTTTCAGTGTGTCACTTTATTTTTTTGTTTTATGACCTGGTTCACCTTATGAACAAGATATTTTGTATGAATTGGTTTAGAAAATTTCGCCTTGATCAAATCCATATTATCTTCAACAAGATTTAATTCTGTCTTCCCCGTTATGATGACTACAGGTGTATCATTCATATATTTATTTTTATTCATATTATATATCATTTTATATCCATCCATTATGGGTAAGACCAGATCAGTAATGACCAAATCTGGCTTTAAATTTTTTGCCATTTTTAAACCTTCTTTTCCGTTATTAGCGATAGAAATTTTATATCCCTCTTCTGTAAATATTTTCTTGAATAATTCAAGCATCACAGGATCATCCTCCACGATTAAAATACGATACTTTTGATTAGATGACCTATTTTTCTGATTACTTTTATATTTAGGATATAAAAATTCTTGCATTCTTTCCTGCTCCTGTATTTTTAAAGAAGAAAATGTCTTAGGAGCATCTGAATTGATCTGATTTGAATAATATTTATTTTTGGGAAGTCTTATCTTAAATATAGTACCATGGTCTTTAGGATGGTCATCAATATATTTGCTTTTCACTTCAATGGACCCTCCATGCATTTTGATCGTTTGTTCTACCATGGCTAATCCCAGACCTGTTGAAGCTGGCATCATATTTTCATCTAAAAAATTTTCTACTTTACTATCTATTTGAAAAAACTCCTTAAAAATATGAGGCAGTACGTCTTTTTGAATACCTGTTCCACTATCTGCAAATTCAATTATATAATTCTCTTTATTTTGGGAAACCTTTATCTCGATGAAACCTTTTCCTTTAATATATTTCAATGAATTATGAAATAAATTCATCAGTGTTTTAGAAAACTGCACTTCATCGATATAAAAATATTTTTTTTTGGATAGGTTAAAATTAAGGGAAAGAAATATATTCTTTGCACTAGCCACATTTGAATTTTTTTGGATGAAATTCTGTAGATAATAGTATATATTTAATTTTTGTATAGAAAGACCTTTATTGCCTATTGTATACTTCGCCAGCTCTAGTATATTATCGATCAAAATAGTTATCTTAAGGACATAGTCATGAAGCGTTTCTATATTTTTTTTCTGCTCCTTTCTATTTTTTTGCTTGGTTCTGCTTTCCTGAATCATTCTTTCTATGATTATCAGAATGATATTCAAAGGAGTTCTTATTTCATGATTCAGATTAGAGAAAAAGAATTCTCTGGAAATATATAATTTTTGTAGTTTATCATGGGCATCCTCTATTTCTTTACGCAAAGACTTTTCTTGTCTCATTGTTTCTTCCAGAGTATACAGCTGTTTAAAATCCAAAAGATTTTTAATTCGTAGTTTTAATTCTTGGGAATTAAATGGTTTTACAATATAGTCAATTGCCTTTATCTGAAAGCTTTCTATAATATAGCTTATATCTGATCTTGCAGTAAGAAAAATAATGGGTATATTGCATGTTTCAGGATCATTTCTAATGGCCTTTGCCATTGTATTTCCATCCATGATAGGCATCATAATATCAGTAATAATAATATCTGGGTGATATGTCCGGGCCTTTGATAGGCCATCCTCTCCATTAACTGCTAAATATACCTGGTACTGATCTTCTAAAATAGATTTCAGATACTCCAGCAAGTCAGTATTATTCTCTACCAAAAGCAAAGAATATGTGTCTACTTGATGCTTCACAGATGAAATATTTTCATTTTTTATTGTTGGCTTCCTTTTAACTGTGATCTCATAATATAAATTTAGATCCTTTTGATATTCTTTAGGATCAAAATAAGATTGATCTACTGCACTATCCGGAATAAAATATATATTTTCTTTATTTTCAAAAAAGGATATCTTTTTAGAGGCCAATATGGTTAATTTAGTACCATGAGTATCTGGATGATCTTTTATATATTTGCTCTCTATTTCTATTTTTTGTCCATGCATTTCTACATATTCTTTTACCAGACTCAAACCTATTCCGGTTCCACCATATTGTCTCGTGGTACTGGTATCTACCTGAGAAAATCTTTCGAATATAGTATGGATCTTATTTTTAGGAATGCCTATCCCAGAATCCTGAAATTCAATTTGTACCAGATCCTTTTTAAATTCATCGATCCTTACCAGAATGGATCCATTCTCCTGGGTGAATTTCAAACTGTTAGAGAGTAGGTTCAATACGACTTTATTGAATTTATCCATGTCAGCATATATTTCTATATCTGATCTTGGAAAATTAAAATTCAATTGAATATTTCTGGATTCTGCGCTTAGTTTGATACGATCCATATGAGTCTGTATTAAATGAACTATGTTTATTTTCTGTATCTTCAATGGAACCTTTCCTGATTCAATCTTTGAAAAATTCAGCAGATCTTCAATTAAAGAAAGAAGTGTAAAACTATGCCTCTGTATACTCTTGAGTACATTATTGAATTTAGCCATATCTTTATGGCCTTTTAATTCGCCCTGTAGAATAGACTCTATGGGAGAGAGTATCAGATTTAAAGGAGTCTTGAATTCATGGGATATATTGGCAAAAAAGTTACTCTTTAGTCTATCCAGTTCTTTTAATCTATCATTAGAGAATTTCAATGCCTTCCTGTTCTGATAATCCTGCCATTTAGATAGGATTACGATCAAATTGCTTGTGGTAGCCGTTATTAATGATGAAGTTAAAAAAAGAATGTCTATAGTGGAAAATATGGATTCAGAAGATACCCATCTTTCAAAAATATAGGATAATATGATAAGCAAGCATGTTGAGAAAGTATAGACTGGAGTCCAAGGAAACACCAAACCAATTATAAGAAGTATTGCCATTATAGACCTGACGATCAATTCCTGCTGGTCAGAATAATAAAATGAAAATATGGATAGAGTGATTCCAGCCCCTATCATCACCAGAAAGCTCAATATATAGCTATATTGATATCGAATCAAATAGGTAAACCAAAAGATCATTATGGTGAATGATAAATACAGAATACGGATCAAAATGAATTTTAAAAAGAATTCAGGAGCCAGAATGAGGTCTAATATACAAAAGGCCATGAAGATAAGGCCCATTATAGGGCTGAATATTCTGATACTGTTTAGATTCTGTTTTTTTAATTCATCTGAAAAATCTTTTTCCTTAGGAGAAAAAAATAAATGGAATATATTTTCCTTTTGCATGCCCAATATGATAGAAGCATAAAACCCTCTGTATCTGTCAAGATAAAATGAGACATAAAATTTCTTTTTTAAGGATAACCTTTCATAGAAAAGAGGCCAGAACCAATAGATTTTATTGTTCTATGAAAGAACTATGCTCTTTGCATTTCTTTCTTAATTTCTTTGATTTCTTTGATTTTTTTAGCCTTTTTGGCCGGGGAAAATTCAGAATGTCTTCTTTTCTTCAGAAAATATCTCATATTCCCACATGCATTGACTATTTCTTCTTCTACATTTTGCATTTTTTCAAGCTTATAATAGACTTCATTATATAATTTGATCTTATGGAATGAGGAGGGCAATGGTTGGTTTTTCTCTAACAGCAGAATAGGATTTTTCATTTGGGTTTTATTATAAGAATAAAATGCCATTTCGCATACTCTATCTGCCAATTTCTGATTTTCTATTGAGCCTGTATTAGAGAAATAGAGTTTGAATGAATTGGTCAATTCAGACAAGCTAATGCCTGGAGAACAATAATTGCATACCGCAAATGCCTTGTCTCCTGTTTTTAGAGAGGTGGCAATTAATATTCTACGGTAACGATATAATCCTATTCTTTTATATTCCTTCTGTACAGAAAGATCATATAGATTTTCAGCATTCAACCCTTCCATGAGTATATGATGATGATATCCTTGGGAGATCAACAGATTCTCCAGACAAAAGAAATCCTCTTCCTTTGCCTCATATACCAATATGGAATGATTGGATGAATGATCAAAAAATGAATGATCCGAAGATGCATAAGTCTTTCTAAGGCAGAATATATATTCATGGATGCCGCATTTATTAAGATCATTGATCACAAATGCAGGTTCTTCATAAATAATGGATACGAATACATTATTGGGTCTGTAATGAGCAAATAAATACTGCCCATCCGTCAATTTACTCTTTGCATCATCCACTAAATGATTCAATATCCCATGCATCACCGTTTGAATCACATTCTCATTCGTTTGGTTTAAGGAGGCTGCATGCTGCATGAGCCAGGATCTATCGAAAAATAAAACAGAACAGCAATGCCCTATGATATGACCTTGCTTTTTCAATAATATTGATCTGAATATAGGGGTATTTGATTTTACTATCTTCTCATAGGTAGACAGTATGTCCTGGGTATATGGTTCTAATTGTTTTCTTTTTTCTGTATAGATGAATCCCACCTGAAAGAAAAAACACCATAATTTTTCCAATTCTTCTTCTTTAAGATGGCTCAATCTAAGATCCACTCCCAATTGAAATATCTGATTTATAAAATTCAACAGAATAAGATTTCTGTTTAAAAATTGAGAAGTAATGATATATCTGAATTCTCCTTGTTCATTTTTTGTTTTGATAACTGATAATATTTTGATGGAAATATTCAATTCTTTCTTGAATGGAAGCTGTATTTGACATTTATCCAATATCATTCTAGGGATAATGGGTGCCTCTATGTTTTCCAGGGTTATCGAAAAATCTGCCTTAGAAATAGTGGATACCTTACTATAAATGACGTGATCGGTTAAAACAGGATGGAATGCCTTTACATAAATATCCAGTTTAAAATGATCTGTGGTCGCCTGCCTGGGGGGATCCTCTTTTTTCTCTAGAGAGGGGCTAGTAAATTGAATTACATATAAATAAGGGTTTACCAAAGCAGAATCAATATTCTCATTCTTCTGCATTTTAATTATTTTTCCCTTAGTATCCAATACTGTTTTATTGCCTGAATATAATATCAAATGATCCACTTCATCATTTGGTAGAGCGATGCCAAATTTCCTTTCTGCCATGAATGAAATAGTTGTTTGAGATAGATCCAGCAATTCCATTGTCTCTACTTTTAGATCATGGAATGCAGATTTTATTTCACAGTAAATACCAAGCTTTTTTTTTCTTAAAGAAAATCTCTTTTCCATTCTATGCTCGATGATCTCTCCCTTTAAAGGATTTTTTAATAACATTATACTTGAATTCTTATTCAATTTAAGTTTATGAGTACCTTTAAAAATTTTGGTAATAAAACTTAACATGGAATCTAAATAACTAACTCTTACGATAAAATTACCCTCTATGAAATTTTTCTCTTTTACTTTAGAAGGCCATTTTTCAATATATTTTTTGGATAGACGCACTAAAAAGAAATCATCATATACTTCCTGTATCTTAAATTTAGCCAGAATGGATTTTTGATCTTCTAAATATAAAAAACCCTCCTTTTTCTTAAATGTATTATACTCCAATATTCTTTTAACAAAAGTAATATTTTTGTATTGGCTCATGGTTTTTCCCCTTCTACAAATATCAATGGAGTGTAGCTGAATCTTTTAGTCGAATGCATAAATTCTTTGAATCTATCCAAAAATTTATGAATGTCAAAATTTAAAGGGAGTTTTTTCTTTTCATTGATCTGAATGATCATTTTAAATTTAGCCTCCCAATTTTTCCAGTCAACATCTGACATGCGATCATAAAATAGATGATGGGCATACAAATGTACCTTCTTCTTCTTCATAGAGTGAGTATAAAAATAATGGTATAACCTTCTACCTGCATAAGGATCCAACAATTTCATATCTGAAAGAACAGAGAGTATTTCTTTTAATTGGTGTTCTAGCTCAGTATCAATAGGATAATGAGTCATCATATTATAATCCAGGTCCCCTATTACCAGTTTACCACCCGGCTTTAAAATTCTGACGAACTCTTTAAATACGATTTCTGGATCTTTTAGATATTCAAAGACAAATCGTGAAAAAATAAAATCTACACTATTGCTTTTTAAAGGAATTGATTCTAAATGACATGGTACAAAATTAAAAATGGCCCGTTTAGGATCGCACTTTAATTTTTTTTTGGCTTCATTTAATCTTTCCTCTGAAGTATCTAAGAGTGAAAAATGAAAATGAGCATACTTCTCCAAGGCAATCTCGGCCATTACCTTGGATACAGCACCTGATCCGCAACCCGCATCAACTATATGAGGAGATCCACTTAAGCGATTTAATCCAAGATCCCCTAATTGTTTGTATGCCTCTTGCCTATTTGTTTTTAGATCAAGCCTTTCTGCTTCCTGTTGAGATTCCATTAAATACTGCATTTGAATATTAAATATCCAATGCTGCATTAAGATAAGTAAAAAATCTATTCAGCAATAAAACAACTATTGGTTTTTATTTATCGTTATTCCATGATCATAAACTAAATTGTTTAGAACGGAATATTTTTATGATTTATTAAAAAATTTTAAAAAAATGATCCAATGATCGCCCCTTAATGCAAAAACTTGGTTTTCATCCTGTTAGAATAATTTGTAGAAACCAATGACATATCTTACACATTAAGAAGCTATTTTAGTCATTCTATTCCGATGGAACCTTTGATATGGCGTCAAGTTATTTAATGAAGAGTGCGGGCGGATCTTATTATACCAATTCACAAAGTTATCTACGATAGTCTGAATCTCAATAATACTCATTCCATTTTTAATTTTACCTTCAAGGGCTCTCTTCAAGGTTTGATTGAAACGCTCTACTTTACCATTCAGCTCTGGCGTTCCTGGACGGATCAATTTATGCTCAATACCTGCTTCTCTTAAATATTCTTCAAAGCCACTGATCACAGACTTTTTTTTTCTCCTGGGATTCTCTTGGGAAACATATTTAGAAGTAAACTCGACTCCATTATCTGTTTGTATTTTTTGTGGCATCTCAAATTTTTCCACAAATTTTTTGATCCCATTGGTAGCTTCATAGTTACTATGTTCATCAGCTATGTGTACCACCACAGTTCGTGAACAATCATCTATAACTGGATAGGCCTTCACAGAATGCCCGTTGTTATCTACTATCCCAAGGTTCACAGTATCCGTCTGAACCCTCTCTAATGGCTCCTGAAGGGCATAACGCTTTGTATGGCTGTTTTTTCGAGGTATTCTATATTGTTGGGAAATATTCTTGCGCCTGAAGATATATCCTAATGTGGAAGCATGTATCTCAATTCCATGATCCCTTTTTAATAATAGGGTTGTCAATTTAGCACCTGCATTATAGTTATCCTTTCTGACTTGGATAGCCAGATCAATGACGCTCTGGTCTATAGACTTTGAATTACTTTTAGGTTTTCTAGATATGTCTAAAAGTGCCTCCATATTATACTTTGTCTTTCTCAATCTTCTGATCCAGAAATAATATGTTTGTCGGGCATGACCAAATTTGTCAGAGGTTAATTTAACATTGCCCGATTGTAAGGCTCTTATCAGGAATAATGCTCTCTTGCGTATTATATGATTTTTTATTCCTTTCAGATTTTCCTGTATAATTGAAATTTCTTGTTCATTATTTTTCATATTTCAATCCTTGATAATTTATTTCTAAAATAGACTTAGGGATAAACTGCTTTATTCAGTCCAGAAAATTTCAGGTAGTCGTTCGGTTCGGTTCCCTCACCTTCCTCCTACCTGAAATCATGGCCCCTACCCTGGGGATCTAACAAGTAGTGTAAGATATGTCATTGGTTATTGTATCCTGTTAGAATAATTAATATTGACTTTAGATGGTCTGCTTTAAGATTCAGACTATAATTTGTAATCGGTAAATAACTAAAATTATACTTACGATAGAAAAAAAGAATAATATACTAATGAGCGTTTATGATCTTCCGATAACAATATAGAAAGTATATAATTCTTTAATTGGTTTGGTATAACTATGAATAAATTCATGTATAAAATATGTTTGTCACTCTTTTTCGTTTTAACGGGGACTATTGTGTCGCAATCCATGCAGGGTATTTTGCTAAATAAATTAAATGAAAATTATGAAATTGAACGTCCTGATTTTGTTAGAAGATACTCTACAGACGGGAAAGGGGAAACCTTAGAAGTCATATTTGATATAAAAAATAAAAAAAATCAAGAATTCAATCTCAGAATGTATGTTGTGGCTCTATATGAAACAAATAAAGAGGATCTTATTTACCCCAAAGATAAACCATATAGAGCATGGCGCAAAAGAAACCTTAATAAAGAAGCACGAGGAATCTTATTGGGAGATAGCTTGCCTAAAATTGATAAAAACAAATTACAAAAGCCAGATAAAAATGAAATCGGATTTGCAACTTTTTATTCTTATAACAAATATATGGAAGATAATCCGGAACTTGGTATTCCTTTTACATTATATGGCAAGCAAGGTTCCAAGTTTGTAGAAGAAAAAGATCATGCAATAAGAATGACCCGTTCCAAAACCAATATAAATGTAAAATTCTTTGTGTCTTATGAAGATCAGGATCGCTTTTATAACCGTGTTGGCGTAATGATTTATGATTCTTCCCTTAAAAAAATTGTTTACAAACAGTTTTACAAGTTCAATTCCATATTCAAGCATCGTTAAAAAACTTAAAAAAAAAATACGTTTTTGTTTTTTGCACCACAAGCAAAAGACAGTCTTTTGATCAGCCGTGGATTTTAAGAAAAGATTTAAAAAAATACTCTCTATAGTCGGCAAAACGATTCAACGATATGATCTCATCCAAAAAGATGATCGGATTATGGTGGCTGTATCTGGCGGGAAAGACTCCATTAGCCTATTGTATATTCTATTAGAACTTCAAAAAAAATCCCCTACCCCTTTTGATGTATTTGCCTATACTCTGGACCAGGCTCAACCTGGCTTTGATTCTTCTTCTTTAGAAAATTTTTATAAGGAGTTGGGGGTGGAATATTATATTGAAAGAAAAGACACATATTCTATAGTATTAGATAAAACAGAAAAGGGAAAGACCTATTGTTCTCTTTGCTCCAGACTTCGTAGGGGCATATTATATTATAAAAAAGAGCAATACAGAGCGAGTAAATTGGCCCTGGGGCATCATGCAGATGATGCAATGGAAACTCTTATATTAAACCTACTCTATTCAGGCAGAATGGCTGCCATCTCTCCTAAACTATTGAGCAAAGATAGAAAGCATTTGGTAATACGTCCACTTATCGAATTGGATGAATCCATTCTGGAAATTTTTGCAAAGGAATTAGCATTTCCGATCATCCCATGCAATCTGTGTTCTAACCAGGAAAATTTAGAGAGAAAAAGGATCAAAAATTGGCTAAAAGAAGAAGAACAAAGAAATCCGATTATAAAGGGTTCTTTAAAGTCGGCTCTCAAAAAAGTAGAAAAGCAACATTTATGGGATGAGAGTTATTATGCAAAATTTCCTAAGCCAATAGACCAGCCTATTCAGCATAAAGAGAATGAGAAGGCAGAGGCATTGTATACTCTTTGATTTTTTTATCGCCAATTTCCCATAAATGATCGTCAAAGCATGTTCTAAACCATAGTGCAAACTTTCAACCAAGCCCATCAAGCCCATTACACTCTGCCCATAAATAAACTTATACGATCAGACTATGCTGAACTGGTAAAGAAGGCGCTTGAAGAAGATCATTATGAAAATGATGTTACTTCTAAAGCTATTTTTTCTGGTTCGATCAGATCAAATGCTAAAATGATCTCCAGAGGATCTGGCATGCTTGCTGGTATTTGTATATCTGAATATGTTTTTACTTCTGTGGATAAAAATATTCATTTAGAAGTCATTAAGAAAGACGGGGATATGATTAAACCAAATGAAATTATCATGAAAGTCTCTGGACCAACCAGGAGTATATTCGCAGCAGAAAGAACCTCTCTGAATTTTTTATCTATGTTAAGCGGTATAGCCACTCATTCGTATCAATTAAGCACCCGTTTAAATTCATGGGGGATAAAATTACTGGATACCAGAAAAACCATTCCTGGATTTAGAAGACTATCCAAATATGCCGTCTATTTAGGAGGAGGGATGAATCACAGAATACATTTGGCGGATATGGGATTGATCAAAGATAATCATATTGCAGTGGCAGGAAATATACAAGAGGCTATTTATATTTTTAGAAAAAAATATCCAAATTTAAAATGCGAAGTAGAGGTGACCAATCTAAAACAATTAAAAGAAGCTCTTAAAGGGGCGCCAGAATATATTTTATTGGATAATATGAACCCTTCTATGATCAAGAAGGCTGTTTCTATGATCAAAAAACACAATGCAGAAAATGGGAGCAATATTTTAGCAGAGGCTTCCGGAGGATATACACTGTCTAATATTCAAGTACTCCAAAACACGGGGGTGGATCATGTCAGTATAGGTTCTCTTGGAATGCAAATCAAATCACTTGATCTTAGTCTCGTAGTAAAGTAGATAAATCTATATCGACTAGCAGAAAAGCTAATCCTGCAATAAGATTTTGCATGGAATGTAAGATACAGGTTAGAGTGATGGAGCCAGTATAAATTGTCAAAAGACTAAAGTAAATAGCAATAAAAAATATGGGTAACGACGCATCCAGGTCAAAGTGAAGTATAGTAAATAGAACAGAAGAAAAAAGGATGGGAAATGTATATGCAATTATATTCTGCCATTCCCATTTTTGATGATCATCTTGATTCGAAGAAAGAAATTTTAATAAAACCCCTCTAAAAATGAATTCTTCATATAAAGGAGAAATCAAGCTGACAGATAACAGAAAGATAATGGATGCTTCTCTTAAAAGGTTTTTATTGAATTGTTCATATTGCTTTACTTCAACATCAAATAGCTTAAATAGTAAGGAGATAGAAAAGTTCATAAAAAATAAACCAAAAAGGCTTTTTATAAATAAAGAAGCTTTAGGAGGTTTTTTAAACATGGAAAGGGTGAAATAGCCTTTAGGCAAGAAACTTCTAAAAATGATCATAAAGATGAGAGCCTGTCCCAATAAAAGCATTAAAATATGATATGAATTATATTGATATATTTCCTGGGGTAACAAGTCAAGATACAGAAGAACAAACCGAAATAAAAAAGATAGTGCAAAAGAAATAAATGTAAGTAAAAGAACACTTAAATAAGCGCCTCCATTATGTATACTGCCCAACTTAATCTTTTTTAAATTCTCTTTCAACAATACTCTTGATCCCCCCTCTTATTTTGTAAGAAACTTTTACTTTTAGGTAATTTGGATTGCATATCCGTATTAGATCTTCCAAAACTTTATTTACCAGATTTTCATGAAATATTCCTATGTTTCTGAAAAATAGAAAATATTCTTTTAATGATTTTAATTCCAGGCAATACTCATCTGGCTGATACTCTATATAAATGGTCCCAAAATCAGGTAGGCCCGTTTTAGGACAAATTGCAGTGAATTCTTTATTTTTTAATAGAATAGAAAATTCTTTCCCCTGGTATACATTTTTAAATACTTCAATGTCTGGCGTATTCAGGTTGGGGATATGAGACTGTTTACCTTCATAATCTCCTTTCTTTTTATTTGGCATTTTAAAATTAAGTTTATAGTTCTAGTAGAAAATATAAAATAATATTCTTTTAGGCTTCTTCAAAGACATACCAACGAAACAGCAAGAGAATGAATTGTATTTTTGCTATAGTAACAGAGTGTCAATCTTTTTTTAAGAAAGGATCTCATATTCGTATGATTCAAAAATTTTGCTTTACTATTTGAAGTCTTTTCCTTATTTGGATATATATCCTTTAACATATTTATATCCTATATGAAAAAATTTCTAACTGCTTTTAGTTTTTTGCTGATTCTGAATTTTTCTTTTTTTAGTCAAGAGATACAAAAAAATGATGAAGTTGAAAAAAAAGAGACAGATGTGTCACAGACACACAAGCATCCAATTATTTATTCTTTGGGCGATATATTCTTCAAACCCAAGCAATGGCAATCTTTGATAAATATTGATTATGAAGCTATTGTATCTATTAAAGAATCTATCGTTGGCATAAGGGATGACTATACAAGGCTCTATTCTACTAACATTGGTTATTCTTTGGGCCTGCTTGATTCACTCACATTATCAATTTCTTTGAACGTATTGATCTCTGGAACAGTAGATACCTATTTTTTTACTGGTGAGGATAAACAAAGCATAACCATCGATAGAGGGCCCCAAGGCTTATTCATAGAATCCAGCTATAGGGTACTCCCTGATCTTCTGTCCCATTGGATCATAATAGAACCATCCGTTTCTTTTGGCTATGCATTCCCAGGTTCAGATCAAAGTGACATAAAGAGCGGCGGGCATCTCGTCACAGGCTCTCTGTTATTAGGAAAGAAGTTCAATCCACTAATATCACTATCTTTTGAATTTGATGGTACTTATTTATTTGAAACAAATCTTAATAATGGAACTAGACAAAATAATAGCTACGCCCTTAGTCTGGGGCCAGTTATGCAGATAACAGGTACTATTCATCTTATGTTAGGCTTTAATTATAGATTTCTGGGAAACGTAACTGTAACGAATCAATTTCTTACTATTAAAACAAGCACTCTGGGTATTCCTTTCTTTTTCACCAGACTGGGAATTCCTATCGCCAATTTCTTATACTTAGAGATTTCTTATGAGTTTGCAATAAAGGTATCTGATGATATTACAATAAATGACGTGCCTTTCGACTACAAATTTTTTCCGGGCCATAGATTCGAATCACAAATCTCATTTTTATTTTAGCCCATTTAGAATATGATCCATATGGTAGGTGGTTTGGACCATAAACATTTGCTGCATGGAGTAACTATCTCTAAACCTGCAATTTGAAATAAGAAAAAAAAGAGTGTCCACTTTATGGGGTAAGCTCACAATTTTTATGATGAGATGTTTGATAAATATGGAAATGTGATAGCATCTTATCAATTTTTACATAACAGCCCTTTTGTTAAAACCAATCCATATAGGGCTTAAAAGAAGTGTTAGAACAATAATGGAAATTGTCATTTGATAGACATACCCGGTAACAATTTGTGATTCAAAACCAACCGCAGCTAATATAAATGAGAACTCACCTACCTGGGAAAGCAAAGCCCCAAAATAAAAACTTTCCTTCCAATTTCCTCTCAGTATTTTAAAAATAATAGTATTAACTAATGTATTGCCAATCAATACGACTAGAGTGAAAGCGACAACAATATGGATATGGTTGAGTATAAACTTTAAATTAACTACCATGCCAACAGAAGCAAAAAACAAGGCAACAAATAGGATTCTAAATGGTTCTAAAGCATTATGAACCCATTCCGTTTCTTTAGCAGCCCCAATTACCATTCCAGCAACAAATCCACCCAGAGCTGTTGAGAGCCCTAATATTGCTGTGATCAGTGATAAACCAAAGCAAGGTATCATTGCAGCGAATACTTGAATTTCTTTATCATGCGAAATTACTTTGGCAAATGGCAGTTGAACTTTTTTTGCAATAGAAATCCATACCACAATACCGATAAGGATAATCGCTCCTAAAACCTGCTTAATGATTTCTGTAGCATCAGGTGTTGTTCCTGTACCCAGAAAATTGATCGCAATTAACATTGGGACAAGAGCCATATCTTGAGTTAAAAGGACTGCGAGTACACCTTGTCCAATTTTAGTATCAAGCTCACCCCAGTCTTTTAATAGTTTTAATAGAACAGCGGTACTTGATAGCGATATGATAAACCCTAGTAAAATACTTCGTGACAATGGCCAGGAAACAAACTGTCCAATAACAAAAGCTAAACTAACACTCAGGGCAATTTGAAGAGATGTACCAATTATAGCAACTTTCCAGTGAGTTATAAGATTTTTAGGTTGAACCTCCATACCAATAAAAAAAAGCAAAAAGATAACTCCCATTTCACTAACCGTTCGTAATAGTTCTTTGTCATTGATAATTCCAAATACTTCATGGCCTAAAACAATCCCGGCGATTAAATAGCCAATGATGTATGGCTGCTTAAGAATACGAAAAATAGTACCCACAAGCAAAATACTAAGACTAGCGGCTACAAGTTTGAATATGATTGGATCAAAATGCATTGTCTCTGGTACTCACAAACTTTAACATTATAAACTCTCTTTTTTATCTACTTTTTTTTATACAACAATGACATTTCTTTAAATATTTGCTCATCAATGCTGTAAGTATCTTCACCTTGCTTTCTTCGAATTGCCTTCTGAAAGAAAAAATTATTTGGAATTAACAAAACATTAGAACCTTTGGCCTCTTGAAGTGTAGTATATAGCATACTAATATTCATTACTTTTCCACCCAGAAAATTGTCAGAGGATGCTGGTTCTGTAATTTCAATATGATCACCAATGCGAAAAGGTCTTGTAATGATCAAAAGTAGAGTGCATAGAACATTGCTAATAACGCTCCAAACGGCAACAAAACCAATGGCAACCATCGCAAGCAAGGCAGATACCACTGCCCATAAGCTATTAGCGCTTATACCATTGTATTGCAAGGCGGCAAAAATAGCAATCGTAAAAATAATTAATGTTAAAACAGGGTTGAGAATTTTACCAATGGCATCAGGCAAAAGCTTTCTTTTTAATAATATTTTAAATAATAATCTTGCTATTCGATAAAACAAATAAAAAGTCAAAAATATGATAGTTGTAATAAAGACCTTTTTAAGAATTAGCAAGAAAGAACTATTATGAAAATCGAGAGTCATTTTTATATCTTACTGTCAAACTCCATGATTGATCTTACCCATAAAGTGGACACTCTTTTTTTTGCACAAAAAAAGACTTATGCCCGTATAAGGTAAAGAAAAAAGCTAGACATAGCGACTAGGATTTTTAAAGTCTAAGTATCCACAGGAGTTTTATTTTGATAAATTCAAATCACATTAAAAGAGGCATGGTGATCAAATTAGGGAATGATCTATTCCTGGTGCAATCTTTTGAGCATCATAAACCAGGTAAAGGTGCTGCAGTGGTGAGAGTAAAATTAAAAAATTTAGTCAAATCAAATACCACTGAAAAAACCTTTAGGTCTGGTGAAATGTTGGAAGATGTAGAAATAGATAAAAGGAATGTTATTTATTCCTATAGAGAGGGAGATTCAATTGTATTTATGGATTCAGAAAATTATGATCAGATATCCATCCCGAATGAAGATATAGGTGATGTACTTCCCTTTTTAAAAGAAGGCACTGAACTACAGATACTCTTATATGAAGGGAATCCAATTACAATTTTACCTCCAAATTTTATAGATTTAAAGGTGAAATATGCAGAAGAAGGCTTAAGAGGAGACACCGCTACAAATGCAACGAAAGAAGTTCGTTTAGAAACAGGATCGACTCTTCAGGTGCCTTTATTCGTCAAGACAGGAGATGTTGTGAGAGTTGACTTGAGAGATTTTAAATATTCTGAAAGAATATAAAAATAGTGAAAACGAAAAAGAAATTCCCCTTACATCTCAATAGATACGATGAGTTCTATTTCATATAAGTTAACAGTAACGTTAGATCATATTGAATCGGGGTCTTTTGAAAAAGCCCTTGAAATTGCAGATAGTGTCATCAGAAACAGCAAGGATAGTTTTTGGGGTTGGTATCTGGGTGCCGTAGCTTTGGCCCTTCTAAAAGATGACTCTTCCTTCAATTATTATTTACAGAATACAGAGAAAATATTACCAGATTCTACCTATCTTAAACTCCTAAAGGCCTATTCTTACCTCAAACACGATCAAGAAGATAAGGCTCTTTTAGAATGGACAAACCTTATCGACAGACCACAGGGCTGGTTTGCAAAAGATCTATTAGAAGATTTTAGGATCAGTTCGAGGTTAAAAGAAAAGGCAAAAAAAGGAGATGTTACAAAATTCATCATCTTGCCCGACCTTAGGAAAGAAATAGCACAATATGAGAAAGACTTACTGAAAAAGAAAAAGAAAAAGAAAATAGAAAAAGATAAAAAAAAATCAGAACAAGAAGAAGACCTTTTGGAAGAATCCACAAAAAAACGATCAGGAACTTTACTCTTAAGAACAAAAAAGGTAGCAAAAATATTTTTCTTTTCTGTTTTCGTTCTGGGAACTATATTTTTTATTTCTTTAGGATCTATTCACATAATAAAAAATTATGATCTTTCTTCAATATACAATTTCTTTACCTTTAAAAATGATGATGAAAAATGGAAATATCTGGATATTTCCTCAACAGTTTCCATTATTTCTGATCTTTCCGTCCAAAATTTTCTATATAAATATAAGAAAAAACAAAACATTATTAACGACTTTGAAAAGGCTAAAAAACTATTGAGCAAGAAAAAAGTAAATCAATCCAGATATCTTCTGCAAAGGATCATTCAATCAAATGCGGATTTTAAAACGAAAGAAAAATGCAAAATATTTCTTAAATTCATTCCAGATCTTCACTTCGAAGATTTTAATGATCCAATATTATTAAATGATCTTTTAAAAGAATCCAATTTTTATTTGGGGAGCCAGATATTACAAAAAGGGCAGGTCTTTGCTCTTAGAGATGTTAAGAATGGTAAACAGCTTCAGATATTGGTAGAAGAAGGGGAAGAAGACTATATAATAGATGCATTTATAAATTTTAAAGACCCTTCTTCTAACTGGAAGTCCTATGATGAATTTGAAAAGAATAGAAAAAATCTTAGAACAAAAATAAGGAAGGCCGTTATTTTTGGGAAATTTAAGGGTCTGTTAGGGCAACAAAAGAGAATTTATGTTGAATTAAGCCACCTATGGCTATGATGAATGGCGGCCATTTAATTGATCGATACATTGATCCTCTCTATTTTTTCTAAATAATGCTTTAGTATGCTTTTTACTTGCTTTATTGGACGAGGCTGTCGGATCGTATACCTTGGAAAATTCATTCCATGATCACTGAAACGTGCAATTTGATAATCCGTAGAAGTCTGTAATTGATAGCCTGCATACTCAGCTAATTTCATAAGCTTCTCCGTATAATGACCATAAGGCCATGCCCAGGAAGTGATCTTTTTTTTTGTAAGATATTCTAATTTTTTACGAGATAAAAATAATTCTTTATAAATATCCTCTACATCTTCTGTTAATAATTGATGAGAAAAAGAATGACTACCAATCTCAAATTGTGGCGGCATATTGGCCATTAATTTATAAAATCTTGAATTATCATGATAGCGATCTAGATAAACAAAAAAAGTAGCACCAAAATCATATTCTAATAATAAAGGGATCACCTTTTTTCTCAATGAAGGAAAGCCATCATCAAATGTCAATACAACTACTGGTTTAGATTGCCTTTGTTGTTTTAAATTTCTTTGGCGCCATGCATCCAAAGATATGACTATGAAATTATCTCTTAAAATATCAAATATACTTATCAACTGGTGATTTAAAATAGAATAATCTCCATTTCCATCAATGTCATGAAAGCATAGTATAACTACCGGGATGTCATGTATTTTAGTTCGTTTATTGGATCTGTTGATAGAATCATTGAAAAAATAAAAAAAAATATGGAACAAGACAATAACAAGATAACCGATTTTAATTTCCATTTCATTTTAATTTATGAACCCCACCATGTATTGCACCGATTTTACCAGATAATCTGTCTCTATATTTACTTGATAATCTTTATGCCAGTCAACGATATTGGTTCTATTCATCGTATCTGGAATGATCTGTACTTTAAAATTATCATTCTCTACTTCATGTATTGTAAGGCTTATGCCATCCAGGGCAATCGAACCCTTAGGAATGATGGCCTTATCTGAATATTCCAATTTAATATCTGTATATTCTTTTTTTCTATTTATCTCTTTTACTCTGGTGGTACCTTCTGCATGTCCCTGTACAATATGCCCTCCTAAACGGTCCATAGGACGAACAGCCCTTTCCAGATTTACCATACTCCCTTTTTTTAAAGATATTAGATTGGTGATCCTAAGGGTTTCTGGCGCCGAAAATACCTTAAAAGAAGATTCATTAAAATCTTGTACGGTATGGCATACTCCATTGATCAGAATACTATTCCCTTCCTGGATATCCTCCATGATCTTTTTTGCCTGTATAACGATATGCATGCCTTCCCCTTTTGGATTTACCTGTTCAACCATACCTGTTTCTTCTACCAATCCGGTAAACATATCTACTGAAAAGGTATATTTATTCGTCCTGTCAACTAAATAGATATATTGATCTAACATAACTCTTTCTTCCTTTTTTTTATAGTAGTAGTAGTATAACCAATTCCTGGTCTACAGGGGATATTTCTTCTTCTTCTTCTACTTCTGCTCTTTTTTCTCGCTCTTATGCAGGCGGCCTGGTAGGGAATAATAGTGATAGTAGTATAAGCAATTCCTACTCTACAGGAAATATTTCTTCTTCTGTTTCTTCTCTTTTAACTGTTCCTGCTGCTTTTTTGTCTACTGCAGGCGGCCTGGTAGGGCTGAATACTAGTAGTAGTAGTATAACCAATTCCTATTATGATCAAGATACTTCAGGGCAGGCTAATCCAATAGACAATGATTCAGCTACTATTACTTGTGTAGGCGGCTTTGCATCGGACCCATTTAAGATGCTCAACGCTACAAATACAGGAACATGCGATGATGCATCTGCTACCATTTTCTTCAACTGGCAAACCCCTTTCGACATAGATGGTAATTCTGTAGCGGACGAGGAGTCGGTTCGATATGACAGCAATAATGACGGTAGTGTTACCAATACAGATGCATTCGTATGGAATTTTGGTTCTAATACAGAGTATCCCTTTATAGCCTCTATTCCCCAAACGGAAGACGAACAGGCAGTAAGAATGGCATCTGGTTTTTTACGTTTTTCAAATACCACCCTTGGAGAGCCTTCTGCTACAGACCCTGTATTCTTCTATGACATAGACGATGCTGCCATGAGTATTACCACTTCTGGTCAAAATGTGCAGGGCACTACCGCAGGTAATTATGTAATAGAAGATGCGGTGGATGCAAGTGGTGTTGCGTTGGCTACTCCACCCACAGTAACCAATGCAGGTGTGATCAATGGAGTAGGCTCCCTCTCGGCAGGTGCTGAATTTTATTTAAAGGTTACCTTTACGAGAGGTGCTTCGCCTAATACGGCTAGTTATACCCATAGGTATAGGTTTAAAAAGTAGTTATCTTTCTTTCTTTTTTTTATGGAAAACTTGTGCCCGTAGGGTGAAAAGAAAGAAACAAAGACCTGTGCCCGTAGGGTGAAAAAACCCGCTATATCGACATGGAAATTAGGCTGGGCGGATTACATCCTGTAATCCAGGCACCAGCCTTGCAAAACATCCATGTTTTGCATAGAAGTTAGGCTGGGCGGATTACATCCTGTAATCCAGGCACCAGCCTTGCAAAACATCCATGTTTTGCATAGAAGTTAGGCTGGGCGGATTACATCCTGTAATCCAGGCACCAGCCTTGCAAAACATCCATGTTTTGCATCCCAACCGATCGTATCTCCCACGAGTAAGCTGGGAAGAAAAAATAGAGGGTATACATTAAAATACTAGAATGGCATTCCATTTTTATTTCTACTAATGCAAAACCTCCGTAAGGAAAATAAATTATTTTGATCCGCTACGGCACTACAGACTTATAGAGAGTACCATTTGTAGACCCCGCCATATAGAGAGTGTTGCCTATGGCGGCCAGGCCTTGGGGGGAGGCTTCACGAACGCCAAACCGGGTAGCACTTCCTACCTGTGTCGCTAACCCTGTAGTGGTATCCACAGTGTAGAGAGCATCATTTCCACCCCCCACCATATAGAGAGTATCGCTTATGGCGGCCAGGCCTGCGGGTAAGTCTTCACTAACGCCAAACCGGTTAGCACTTCCTACCCTTGTCGCTACCCCTGTAGTGGTATCCACAGTGTAGAGAGCATCATTTATACCCCCCACCATATAGAGAGTGTTGCCTATGGCGGCCAGGCCTTGGGGGGAGATTTCACTAACGCCAAAATCGTCAGCGCTTCCTACCCTTGCCTCTACCCCTGTAGTGGCATCCACAGTGTAGAGAGCATCATTTCCACTCCCCACCATATATAGAGTATCGCCTATGGCGGCCAGGCCTGTGGGGAAGTTTTCACTAAAGTCAAATCGGGTAGTACTTCTTACCCTTATCGCTAACCCTGTATTGGTATCCACGGTGTAGAGAGCATCGTTTCTATTGCCCACCATATAGAGAGTATCGCTTATGGCGGCCAGGCCTGCGGGTAAGTCTTCACTAACGCCAAACCGGTTAGCAATTCCTACCCTTGTCGCTACCCCTGTAGTGGTATCCACAGTGTAGAGAGTATTATTATCACCTCCCCCTACCATATAGAGAGTGTCGCCTATGGCGGCCAGGCCTCTAGAGAATCTTTCATTAACGCCAAACAGGGTAGCACTTCCTACCCTTGTCGCTACCCCTGTATTGACATCCACGGTGTAGAGAGCATTATTTCCATTCCCCACCATATAGAGAGTACTGCCTATGGCGGCCAGGCCTTGGGGTAAGTCTTCACTAACGCCAAAACTGTTAGCACTTCCTAACCTTGTCGCTATCCCTGTAATGGTATCCAAAATGTAGAGAGCTCTATTTCCAAGCCCCACCATATATAGAGTATCGCCTATGGCGGCCAAGTCTCCGGGGGAGTTTTCACGAACGCCAAACAGGGTAGCACTTCCTACCTGTGTCGCCATCCCTGTAGTGGTATCCAAAATGTAGAGAGCTCTATTTCCAAGCCCCACCATATATAGAGTATCGCCTATGGCGGCCAGGCCTTGGGGCAAGTCTTCACTAACACCAAATTTGTCAGCATTTCCTACCCTTGTCGCTAACCCTGTTGTAGCATCCAAAATGTAGAGAGCATCATTTCCATTCCCCACCATATATAGAGTATCGCCTATGGCGGCCAGGCCTTGGGGCAAGTTTTCATTAACGTCACTACTATCAATAACATTGAGTTTACCAACAGCACTAAATACACCAGGAAGGTTCTCACAGGTGGTGCCTACCCCTGCGTCACCGCTTAGAGCATACCCTGTGCCGCATCCCATACAGGCCATTGTATTGGCTGTCGCTGTCATTCCGCTTATGGGAGTGCCGTTATCACAGATATAGGAAAAGGTTTCCATCTCACAGGTGGTGCCTACCCCTGCGTCACCGCTTAGAACATAACCAGTGTCGCATTCCATACAGGCCATTGTATTGGCTGTCGCTGTCATTTCGCTTATGGGAGTGCCGTTCTCACAGATATAGGGCATTGACATGCCACCATTGCCGTTATCATTGTCATCGCCACAAGAGATAGTCAAAACGATCATCGCTATGGTTACTATCATGAGGGCTATAATATTCCCTTTACTTCTCATCATTTCTATTACTACATTCATCTTCATCTTTTTACTCCTTGATTCAATTTAAAACTATTTAGTAAAATACACAAGCGTCTAGGTTGTGTTTTGCATGGGGGGGGTAAGATGTCTACTGATCTATGGCTTGCCCTAGACAATTTTAGCCTGCTTGTTAACAGATCAAAAATGCTAGCCATGAGATAGAGTAACTCTCTGGAGTAAATAAGCAAGTAGCTATAAATATGTGTGTCCCCATTTGCCATAAATATTCTTAGATAGCCCATGATCATTTATTATTGTTTTAATAACATTCTATGGATATAAAATAAAGAGTCAAGTCTTTTTTCTTCTGTAAGATACAATAACCAATGACATATCTTACACTACTTGTTAGATCCCCAGGGTAGGGGCCATGATTTCAGGTAGGAGGAAGGTGAGGGAACCGAACCGAACGACTACCTGAAATTTTCTGGACTGAATAAAGCAGTTTATCCCTAAGTCTATTTTAGAAATAAATTATCAAGGATTGAAATATGAAAAATAATGAACAAGAAATTTCAATTATACAGGAAAATCTGAAAGGAATAAAAAATCATATAATACGCAAGAGAGCATTATTCCTGATAAGAGCCTTACAATCGGGCAATGTTAAATTAACCTCTGACAAATTTGGTCATGCCCGACAAACATATTATTTCTGGATCAGAAGATTGAGAAAGACAAAGTATAATATGGAGGCACTTTTAGACATATCTAGAAAACCTAAAAGTAATTCAAAGTCTATAGACCAGAGCGTCATTGATCTGGCTATCCAAGTCAGAAAGGATAACTATAATGCAGGTGCTAAATTGACAACCCTATTATTAAAAAGGGATCATGGAATTGAGATACATGCTTCCACATTAGGATATATCTTCAGGCGCAAGAATATTTCCCAACAATATAGAATACCTCGAAAAAACAGCCATACAAAGCGTTATGCCCTTCAGGAGCCATTAGAGAGGGTTCAGACGGATACTGTGAACCTTGGGATAGTAGATAACAACGGGCATTCTGTGAAGGCCTATCCAGTTATAGATGATTGTTCACGAACTGTGGTGGTACACATAGCTGATGAACATAGTAACTATGAAGCTACCAATGGGATCAAAAAATTTGTGGAAAAATTTGAGATGCCACAAAAAATACAAACAGATAATGGAGTCGAGTTTACTTCTAAATATGTTTCCCAAGAGAATCCCAGGAGAAAAAAAAAGTCTGTGATCAGTGGCTTTGAAGAATATTTAAGAGAAGCAGGTATTGAGCATAAATTGATCCGTCCAGGAACGCCAGAGCTGAATGGTAAAGTAGAGCGTTTCAATCAAACCTTGAAGAGAGCCCTTGAAGGTAAAATTAAAAATGGAATGAGTATTATTGAGATTCAGACTATCGTAGATAACTTTGTGAATTGGTATAATAAGATCCGCCCGCACTCTTCATTAAATAACTTGACGCCATATCAAAGGTTCCATCGGAATAGAATGACTAAAATAGCTTCTTAATGTGTAAGATATGTCATTGGTTTCTACATTTTTCTTCTGTAAGAAAAAGAAAGAAGAACCCGCCCCAGACCATTCGGTGCAAGTCGTCTGACTATCTGCCCGAATCAAAACCATGGGGTGGAAATAAAAACATCCGTATTTTGTACCCTTTGGGTGAAAAGCATGGAGGCACTCAAGATGCATCTGAATAGCCTCCGTAAGAAGAAAATAAATTATTTTGATCCGCTACGGCACTACAGACTTATAGAGAGTACCATTTGTAGACCCCGCCATATAGAGAGTGTTGCCTATGGCGGCCAGGCCTTGGGGGGAGGCTTCACGAACGCCAAACCGGGTAGCACTTCCTACCTGTGTCGCTAACCCTGTAGTGGTATCCACAGTGTAGAGAGCATCATTTCCACCCCCCACCATATAGAGAGTATCGCTTATGGCGGCCAGGCCTGCGGGTAAGTCTTCACTAACGCCAAACCGGTTAGCACTTCCTACCCTTGTCGCTACCCCTGTAGTGGTATCCACAGTGTAGAGAGCATCATTTATACCCCCCACCATATAGAGAGTGTTGCCTATGGCGGCCAGGCCTTGGGGGGAGATTTCACTAACGCCAAAATCGTCAGCGCTTCCTACCCTTGCCTCTACCCCTGTAGTGGCATCCACAGTGTAGAGAGCATCATTTCCACTCCCCACCATATATAGAGTATCGCCTATGGCGGCCAGGCCTGTGGGGAAGTTTTCACTAAAGTCAAATCGGGTAGTACTTCTTACCCTTATCGCTAACCCTGTATTGGTATCCACGGTGTAGAGAGCATCGTTTCTATTGCCCACCATATAGAGAGTATCGCTTATGGCGGCCAGGCCTGCGGGTAAGTCTTCACTAACGCCAAACCGGTTAGCAATTCCTACCCTTGTCGCTACCCCTGTAGTGGTATCCACAGTGTAGAGAGTATTATTATCACCTCCCCCTACCATATAGAGAGTGTCGCCTATGGCGGCCAGGCCTCTAGAGAATCTTTCATTAACGCCAAACAGGGTAGCACTTCCTACCCTTGTCGCTACCCCTGTATTGACATCCACGGTGTAGAGAGCATTATTTCCATTCCCCACCATATAGAGAGTACTGCCTATGGCGGCCAGGCCTTGGGGTAAGTCTTCACTAACGCCAAACCGGTTAGCACTTCCTAACCTTGTCGCTATCCCTGTAATGGTATCCAAAATGTAGAGAGCTCTATTTCCAAGCCCCACCATATATAGAGTATCGCCTATGGCGGCCAAGTCTCCGGGGGAGTTTTCACGAACGCCAAACAGGGTAGCACTTCCTACCTGTGTCGCCATCCCTGTAGTGGTATCCAAAATGTAGAGAGCTCTATTTCCAAGCCCCACCATATATAGAGTATCGCCTATGGCGGCCAGGCCTTGGGGCAAGTCTTCACTAACACCAAATTTGTCAGCATTTCCTACCCTTGTCGCTAACCCTGTTGTAGCATCCAAAATGTAGAGAGCATCATTTCCATTCCCCACCATATATAGAGTATCGCCTATGGCGGCCAGGCCTTGGGGCAAGTTTTCATTAACGTCACTACTATCAATAACATTGAGTTTACCAACAGCACTAAATACACCAGGAAGGTTCTCACAGGTGGTGCCTACCCCTGCGTCACCGCTTAGAGCATACCCTGTGCCGCATCCCATACAGGCCATTGTATTGGCTGTCGCTGTCATTCCGCTTATGGGAGTGCCGTTATCACAGATATAGGAAAAGGTTTCCATCTCACAGGTGGTGCCTACCCCTGCGTCACCGCTTAGAACATAACCAGTGTCGCATTCCATACAGGCCATTGTATTGGCTGTCGCTGTCATTTCGCTTATGGGAGTGCCGTTCTCACAGATATAGGGCATTGACATGCCACCATTGCCGTTATCATTGTCATCGCCACAAGAGATAGTCAAAACGATCATCGCTATGGTTACTATCATGAGGGCTATAATATTCCCTTTACTTCTCATCATTTCTATTACTACATTCATCTTCATCTTTTTACTCCTTGATTCAATTTAAAACTATTTAGTAAAATACACAAGCGTCTAGGTTGTGTTTTGCATGGGGGGGGTAAGATGTCTACTGATCTATGGCTTGCCCTAGACAATTTTAGCCTGCTTGTTAACAGATCAAAAATGCTAGCCATGAGATAGAGTAACTCTCTGGAGTAAATAAGCAAGTAGCTATAAATATGTGTGTCCCCATTTGCCATAAATATTCTTAGATAGCCCATGATCATTTATTATTGTTTTAATAACATTCTATGGATATAAAATAAAGAGTCAAGTCTTTTTTCTTCTGTAAGATACAATAACCAATGACATATCTTACACTACTTGTTAGATCCCCAGGGTAGGGGCCATGATTTCAGGTAGGAGGAAGGTGAGGGAACCGAACCGAACGACTACCTGAAATTTTCTGGACTGAATAAAGCAGTTTATCCCTAAGTCTATTTTAGAAATAAATTATCAAGGATTGAAATATGAAAAATAATGAACAAGAAATTTCAATTATACAGGAAAATCTGAAAGGAATAAAAAATCATATAATACGCAAGAGAGCATTATTCCTGATAAGAGCCTTACAATCGGGCAATGTTAAATTAACCTCTGACAAATTTGGTCATGCCCGACAAACATATTATTTCTGGATCAGAAGATTGAGAAAGACAAAGTATAATATGGAGGCACTTTTAGACATATCTAGAAAACCTAAAAGTAATTCAAAGTCTATAGACCAGAGCGTCATTGATCTGGCTATCCAAGTCAGAAAGGATAACTATAATGCAGGTGCTAAATTGACAACCCTATTATTAAAAAGGGATCATGGAATTGAGATACATGCTTCCACATTAGGATATATCTTCAGGCGCAAGAATATTTCCCAACAATATAGAATACCTCGAAAAAACAGCCATACAAAGCGTTATGCCCTTCAGGAGCCATTAGAGAGGGTTCAGACGGATACTGTGAACCTTGGGATAGTAGATAACAACGGGCATTCTGTGAAGGCCTATCCAGTTATAGATGATTGTTCACGAACTGTGGTGGTACACATAGCTGATGAACATAGTAACTATGAAGCTACCAATGGGATCAAAAAATTTGTGGAAAAATTTGAGATGCCACAAAAAATACAAACAGATAATGGAGTCGAGTTTACTTCTAAATATGTTTCCCAAGAGAATCCCAGGAGAAAAAAAAAGTCTGTGATCAGTGGCTTTGAAGAATATTTAAGAGAAGCAGGTATTGAGCATAAATTGATCCGTCCAGGAACGCCAGAGCTGAATGGTAAAGTAGAGCGTTTCAATCAAACCTTGAAGAGAGCCCTTGAAGGTAAAATTAAAAATGGAATGAGTATTATTGAGATTCAGACTATCGTAGATAACTTTGTGAATTGGTATAATAAGATCCGCCCGCACTCTTCATTAAATAACTTGACGCCATATCAAAGGTTCCATCGGAATAGAATGACTAAAATAGCTTCTTAATGTGTAAGATATGTCATTGGTTTCTACATTTTTCTTCTGTAAGAAAAAGAAAGAAGAACCCGCCCCAGACCATTCGGTGCAAGTCGTCTGACTATCTGCCCGAATCAAAACCATGGGGTGGAAATAAAAACATCCGTATTTTGTACCCTTTGGGTGAAAAGCATGGAGGCACTCAAGATGCATCTGAATAGCCTCCGTAAGAAGAAAATAAATTATTTTGATCCGCTACGGCACTACAGACTTATAGAGAGTACCATTTGTAAACCCCACCATATAGAGAGTGTTGCCTATGGCGGCCAGGCCTTGGGGGGAGGCTTCAAGAACGCCAAACCGGGTAGCACTTCCTACCTGTGTCGCTAACCCTGTATTGGTATCCAAAATGTAGAGAGCATCATTTCCATTCCCCACCATATAGAGAGTACTGCCTATGGCTGCCAGGCCTCCGGGGCCACTTTCACCAACGCCAAATCTGTCAGCACTTCCTACCCTTGTCGCTATCCCTGTATTGGTATCCAAAATGTAGAGAGCATCATTGTCACCACCCCCCACCATATATAGAGTATCGCCTATGGCGGCCAGGCCTCGGGGGTTGTTTTCCCCAACGCCAAAATTGGTAGCACCTCCTACCCTTATCGCTATCCCTGTAGTGGTATCCAAAATGTAGAGAGTATCATTGTCACCACCCCCCACCATATAGAGAGTATCGCCTATGGCGGCCAGGCCTTGGGGGGAGCTTTCACTAACGTTATCACTATCAATAACATTGAGTTTACCAACAGCACTAAATACACCAGGAAGGTTCTCACAGGTGGTGCCTACCACCCCTGCGGCGCCGGTTAGAACATACTCAGGGTCGCATACATTACAAGCTATTGTATTGGCTGTCGTTGAAATTCCGCTTATGGGAGTGCCATTTTCACAGATATAGGAAAAGGTTTCCACCTCACAGGTGGCACCTATTCCCGGGGCACCGCTTAGACCATATCCGGAGTCGCATTCCATACAGGCCATTGTATCGGCTGTTGTTGTCATTCCGATTATCGGAGTGCCGTTTTCACAGATATAGGAAAAGGTTTCCACCTCACAGGTGGCACCTATTCCCGGGGCACCGCTTAGACCATATCCGGAGTCGCATTCCATACAGGCCATTGTATCGGCTGTTCTTGTCATTCCGATTATCGGAGTGCCGTTTTCACAGATATAGGAAAAGGTTTCCACCTCACAGGTGGCACCTATTCCCGGGACACCGCTTAGACCATATCCGGAGTCGCATTCCATACAGGCCATTGTATCGGCTGTTGTTGTCATTCCGATTATCGGAGTGCCGTTTTCACAAATATAGGGATTCTCTATCTCACAGGTGGTGCCTACCACCCCTGCGGCGCCGGTTAGAACATACCCAGGGTCGCATACATTACAAGCTATTGTATTGGCTGTCGTTGAAATTCCGCTTATGGGAGTGCCATTTTCACAAATATAGGGATTCTCTATCTCACAGGTGGTGCCTACTCCTGCGACACCGCTTAGACCATATCACAAGAGAACTTCTATGCGGGAATTTCTTTTCAAGTCTTTGAAATTCTTTTTCCGCATTGTCGGAGAATTTATAACCAACTTTCATCTTATCATTTGATCTATCACCATCCAGGATAATGTTTTTCTCTTTATCTATCATCCATCTAATGGTTCTTTAGGTGGCTTTGATGCTGATAAATATTCAGGCCATTCTATGAAATAAATGAAATCTTTAAGTTGCTCATGAGCGGCCAGATGATCCTTTTGTTTGTTCCACAATTTTATATGGTTTTTTTTTATAAAAGAAGGCCTTTTTTTATTGTGATCTGTTTTCCAATCAATCTTGCGCAATACATCCATACGGCCAAAAGAATAATTTAAGATGCTTCTTATAGTCTTTTTTCTGGTATAATGATAAATTATATCTAAAAATTATGAGTGAGATTGATCAAAAAACAGATCAATGAAAAAACATTTACTATGTCCTATACCAAGTTGACCTTTATCATTCTTCCCCCAACATTTAACAAATCCGCTGTGAATGGCACAGGTATGGAAACCATCTGTCTATGATCTAATTTGAAAAGGAAAGATTTAAATTATTTCTAGCCGAAAAAGAGAAAGACAGATCAAAGAACAATAAATATTATGTTATAGAATCACTAAAGCAAAAAGGGGAAACAGAAGAAAATTTTGAAACATTGATATGAACTTTTGGAATACAAATACTGAAACTAAATTTTTTAAAGCAAGCTGGGGTGATTCAAGGCTTTATTTCCTTGTATCCAAACCCGACAGGTTTATATGTAAAAGAAACTTCTAAAAAAGGTTTTCAAACATTTGATGATTATACAGTACTTAAAAAATTTATTTCAAACTTAGTTTTATCTGACATGAACTTCTTTTCTTCTATGCTAGCAAAAAAAAAGCTAGGAGAAATCATAACAATTTCAGCAAAGGAATCTACTGATGTTGCTAAAGCTGAAAAATTTCTTGGATTGTTAAACGAGTCATACTAATGAAAAAAAACGCAACAGAAACAAGTTCATTTGGAACAAATGGGAGAATCAATCACAACTCTCAAAAGTTTTATGGCTCAAGACTTTATAAAAACTTAACTAAGGGAAAAGAAGTTGAAAAATTTGTAAACGAATTTCCAGACGAGTTTGTAAATAAAATTGTGTTAGGAAGCGCTGAAAATATGTTAATGCTTCCTAATAATTCATTACATCTAATGATCACCTCTCCCCCTTATAATGTCTCAAAAGAGTATGATCAGGATTTATCTTTAAATGAATACTTAGAAATGCTTACAAAGGTTTTCAAAGAGACTTATCGTGTATTAGTGAATGGAGGAAGATCTTGTATCAATGTAGCTAACTTAGGCAGAAAGCCTTATATTCCTTTGAGTGATCATATCTCAAAAATAATGATTGATATAGGTTTCAATATGAGGGGCGAAATTATTTGGAATAAAGCGGCAAGTGCAAGCCCTTCAACTGCTTGGGGAAGTTGGATGTCAGCTTCCAATCCAACATTAAGAGACATTCATGAATATATTTTAATTTTTTCTAAGGGCGACTATAAAAGAGAGAGAGAAAAACAAGACAAAGACATTAAAAGAAATACAATATCAAAAGATAATTTTATAGAGTGGACAAAATCAATTTGGACGTTTAATGCAGAATCTGCCCGAAGAATTGGACATCCCGCTCCTTTTCCTATTGACTTACCATATAGATTAATTCAATTATTATCATTTACTGACGACATTATTTTAGACCCTTTTATGGGGAGTGGTACAACAGGCATAGCCGCACTTCAATCAAACAGAAAATTTTTTGGATTTGACACAAACCAAGAATACATTGACTTGGCTAAGAAGCGTTTACTTCCCTTTATGAATACATTGGGACTAAAATAAAAACAACATAAAACAAGGAGTGTTTCATGAAAAAAATCAATAAAATTTATTTTTTTGAGCCTTTCGGATAATCCGTTTCATTACATTTCTGAAAAAATTAGGTAATATTGAATGCAATTTATGAAATACAATCGACTTAAAATTGCAGAAGATCAAAAAATTTCCCTTTTGTAGTTTTTGGATAAAAATTTTAGCCACTTCTTCTGGTTTCATAGGAGCCCCTCTTTTGGAGAGTTTTCTGGTCTCATAGGGTCGATTATACACCCTTTCTTTGTGTCCTTCTGTTTCTGTATCAGGAGGGTATAGAATTGATACCTGGATACCCTTCATAAAGAATTCCTGGTCTAAAGTTTCAGCTAGCCCCGTCAGAGCGAATTTAGGCCCAGAGTAAGATGAGAAACCAAATACTCCCATGAAACCTACAATAGAAGAAGTAAAGGAAATAAAAGAGCCTTTTTCCAGATAGGGGTATACAGCCTTTGTAAAATAAAGAGACCCCATGTAATTGATCTGCATCATATCCTGAAATACAGGAGTGGGAAGATCTTCAAAATATCCTGCATAAGAAGTACCTGCATTATTGATCAGCCCATGAATTTGAGGAGATATTCCGATGATCTTTTTGACCGCTGCCTGTACCTGATGCCATTTCCCCACATCAGCTAAAATAATTTCACATTGAATATCTGAATTTTTATTTAATATCTCTCTTTTAGTTTCTTCCAGAGTAGATATTTTTCTGGCCACTAAAAAAAGATTGGCCCCCATCTCAGACAATTCATAAGCAATTGCCTTTCCAATCCCTTTAGACCCGCCAGTAATAATAATATTTTTATCCTTGAGATTCATTATGATTCTATAGGAGGACAGGTACAAACCAGATTTCTATCTCCATAGGCATTTTCTATACGAGAAACAGAAGGCCAGAATTTATTTACCTTTAAATATGGCAATGGATAAGCCGCCTCTTCACGAGAATAATGTCTGTCCCATGATCCAGATATAAGCTGTTCATGAGTATGAGGTGATCTTTTAATGGGATTATCTTCTATGTCAAAATGAGCTTCTTCTATTTTTTTGATCTCTTTCCGAATAGATATCATTGCATCACAAAATCTATCCAGTTCTTCTTTAGATTCACTTTCGGTAGGCTCGATCATCATTGTACCCTCCACTGGCCAGGATATGGTAGGCGCATGAAAGCCATAATCTGCCAGTCTCTTAGCAATGTCTTCTACTTGCAGATCAGCAGTCTTCTTAAATTCTCTTAAGTCAATCATTAATTCATGTGCCACACGTTTTCTTTTTCCAGTGTATAGGATTTTATAATGGAGTTTTAGTCTTGCCTGCAAATAATTAGCATTTAAAATGGAATATTCGGACACTTTTCTTAGACCCTCACTCCCTAGCATAGAAATATATGCATGAGAGATCAATAAAATGCTAGGGCTTCCCCATGGAGTGGCAGCTATAGCCTGGATGGATTGATCAGAAGAGGAATTATTTCTTAAAAAAGAATGCCCGGGAAGATAAGGGGCTAATTTCTTATTTACAGCGATCGGGCCCAGACCAGGCCCCCCCCCACCATGTGGAATAGCAAAAGTTTTATGTAAATTCAAATGACATACATCCGCCCCTATCTTCTTTGGGCTTGTAAGACCTACCTGCGCGTTCATATTAGCCCCATCCATGTATACAAAGCCTCCTTTTTGATGGATCATTTCACATATTTCCTGGATATTTTCTTCGAATACCCCATGGGTAGAAGGATAGGTGACCATTAAAAGGGCCAGCCGATCAGAATATACATCCGCCTTTTGTCGTAGGTCTTTTAGGTCAATATTCCCCTTTGGGTCACATTGTATGAATATCACTTCCATCCCTGCCATTACTGCACTGGCGGGATTTGTACCATGAGCAGAAGTGGGTATCAAAGCGATATTTCTTTCTGTTTGCTTTTTATCTTTAAAGTAAGCCCTAATAACCAATAGGCCTGCAAATTCACCCTGTGCACCCGAATTAGGTTGTAGAGAGACATAAGGAAGCCCTGTAATATTTGCTAAAAAAGTTTGAATATCATGAATGATCATTTGATATCCCTTTGTTTGTTCTAACGGACTAAAGGGATGAATATTGGCTACTTCAGGCCAGGAAATAGGCAGCATTGCTGTAGCTGCATTTAACTTCATTGTACACGAACCAAGGGGGATCATAGAAAAAGTAAGTGAAATATCTTTATTCTCTAAAAATTTAAGATAGCGCATCATTTTTGTTTCAGAATGATAGTTATGAAATACAAGATGAGACAGATATTCAGAGGTACGCTTTAAATGGTCATTAAAATATACAAGCCTTTTCTTATTTTTAATAGACCTGGCCTTTCCCAAAACCACTGAATGGTCCTTTTTATTTGCCTTAGAAAATATCTCCACAATATCCTGAATATCTTTTTCAGAAATAGCTTCATGAAGTGAAATACCTATCGCATCATGTTCAAAGTATCTAAAATTGATCTTATTTTTAAGAGCCAGCCTACGGATATTTTGTTTCTGCTTTAGTTTTGTCTTTATTTTCAATGTATCAAAAAAATCCTGATGATCTATCTGATATCCTATAGAATTCAAAATACGAGCTAGTTCTGCAGTTTTTTGATGAATATCCAGGGCTATTTTTTTAAGTCCCTCTGGACCATGATAGACTGCATACATCGCGGCCATTATCGCTAAAAGAGCTTGCGCGGTACAAATATTAGAAGTCGCTTTATCTTTGCGGATATGCTGTTCCCTGGTTTGCAGGGCCATTCTATAGGCTTTCTTTCCATCTATCGTTTTAGAAACTCCAATGATCCTGCCAGGAACCAGACGCTTAAACCTCTCTTTACAACTTAAAAAAGCAGCAGATGGGCCACCATATCCCATAGGCACTCCGAAACGCTGGCTGCTACCCACGGCTATATCTGCATCCATTTCGCCAGGAGGCTTCAACAGAGTAAGGCTTAAAAGATCGCAGGCAATGATCACGTTTATTTTTTTTTCATGAGCTTTCTGGATCAAGAGTGTATGATCTTTATAAAGACCCTCTTCGTCTGGGTTTTGCAATAGCAGGCCAAAACATCCATTGATCATCTCAATAGAATCTTCATTACCTACCTGAACTTCTATACCCAAAGGTTCGGCTCTTGAATGGATGACTTCGATTGTATGGCTAAAACATTTTTCTGAAACGAAAAATATATTAGAGTCTTTTTCTCTGGATCTATATAGCATCATCATTGATTCTGCTGCTGCAGTGGCTTCATCTAAAAGAGATGCATTGGCAATTTCTAGAGCAGTCAGATCAGATACCATCGTCTGAAAATTCAATAAAGCCTCTAAACGTCCCTGAGATATTTCTGCTTGATAAGGAGTATAGGATGTATACCATCCAGGATTTTCAAATAAATTTCTGCGTATCACAGAGGGAGTTATCGTAGGATAATACCCCAGCCCAATATAATTTTTAAACATACGATTTTGCGACATAATATGACGTAAATAGGTTAGATATTCATTCTCTTTTTTTTGAGGAGGAATTTCTATTTTTTTAGATAATTGAATACCTTTTGGGATTACTTCCATGATCAGTTGATTTAAGGCAGAAACTTTTATTTTCTTTAGCATTTCTGGAATATCTTTCTCTAAAATGCCTACATGCCTTTTGAAAAAATCGATTTGATTCTCAGAAATCATGGTAAGATCATCAACATAAAATCAGCTAAGTATATCCATTCTTTAGAGATATGATGTCAAATCATTTAAAAATAGCAGGAGTAATGATCTTTAAAATGGCTACAGTATTGTGGTGCCATTGTTAAAAATATCTTTAAAAAAAAGATCATTATCTGATTAAATATTGTATCAATTATTTAGATTTATTTAAAAATTCACGTCTTAAAAGATAAAATATAAATTTTATTCCAACACGGTTGGGACAAACAGGACACAAATTTTTTTTCAATAGCCTATAATATTTCTCTATTTTGGCTGCCACTCCCAACCGATTTTATATTATATCTTTATATTATGTAATTATAAGAGATTAAATTTTGATAATGATCTTTTTTTAGATATATTTTAATATTTTGCTTTTCAGTAAATTATTAAAAAAATAGTCGGTATTGTGAAAAGAAAAATTTTATTGATTGATGATGATCCAGTATTCAGAACTTTTATCAAGAAAATATTGAAGGAACCGGAGTATAGTCTAATCGAAGCTACGGATGGATTACAAGCCATGAAAGAGATAAGTTCTCATTATATTGATCTGATAATATGTGATCTGGTAATGCCAGAATTGAGTGGCTATAATGTGATATGGGAAATAAAAAGAAATAAGAAATATAAAAAAATACCTATCATGGCTGCAAGTGGATTAAGTGGAGAAATTGTAAAATCCAGATTAAAAGAGATCAAAGCAAATGCCTGGATCAAAAAACCAGTGGATCCAGATATTCTAATGAAGGCAATATCGGATTTTTTTGTAGATTCTGTAACGAATTGATCATTCAAGAGCTTACTCCTCTAAAGCTTCTATAAGATTTTCTAAAGTTTCTTTAGCATCCCCAAAGATCATCAATGTATTCTCTCTGTAAAAAAGATCGTTTTCAATTCCTGCAAATCCAGGATTCAAAGAACGCTTTAGAACGAAAACACTCTTTGAATGTTCTACGTTTAATACAGGCATTCCATAAATAGGGCTGCTTGTATCCTCCTTTGCGGCAGGATTTACCACATCATTTGCTCCGATAACAACAGATACATCTACACTTTTAAATTCATTATTGATCTTGTCCATATCATATAGCTGGTCATAGTCAATTCCCGATTCCGCAAGCAGCACATTCATGTGGCCTGGCATACGTCCTGCTACAGGATGGATAGCGAACTTTACATCCACTCCCTTTTGCATAAGTTTAGAAGCCAATTTTTTCGTAGCATGTTGCGCCTGGGAAACTGCCATTCCATAGCCAGGAATAAAAACAACCTTTTCGGCAACCTCTAATATCATAGCGGCCTCTTCAGGAGAATAGCTTTTTACATTTTTTTGAACGCCCGTATTATTTTCCTGAACACTCCCCCCCTCTCCCCCAAATCCTCCAAATAATACATTCAATAAAGAACGATTCATTGCCTTGCACATGATCCTGGTCAATATAATACCAGAAGCACCCACCAAAGAACCCACAACGATCAGTACATTATTTGATAGAACAAATCCACTCATTGCCACAGCAAGGCCTGAATATGAATTTAAAAGCGAAACTACCACAGGCATGTCCGCGCCTCCTATAGGGACCACAAGATTGATTCCCAGGAAAAGAGAGATCAAGCAAATATATAGCAGATAGTTACCTGAATTGAACTGATAGATGGAAAGCCATATCAAACAAGAGAACATAAGCAGGCTTAAAATCTTTTGCAAAGGATAAATGATTGGATTCCCAGATAGCCATCCCTGCAACTTCTGGAAGGCCACAATACTTCCTGAAAAAGTGACCGATCCTATCAATACAGATAAAATAAGGGCAATATAGATAAGTAGATTTCCCTGTATCTGAGAAGCATTCTGGCTATATTGCGCAAAAGTCACTAAGGCAGAGGCCGCTCCCCCAAAACCATTAAAAATGGCCACCATCTGAGGCATGGCTGTCATTTCTATTTTTTTGGCTGAAAAAATACCTATCATGCTCCCTAATAATATCCCGGTCAAGATCAACTCATAATTGAGTATATCTTTATCTAACAGAGTAGCGATTATCGCAATCAACATCCCTGAGGCAGATAACAAATTACCATTTCTGGCTGTACGTGGATGGCTTAACCTTTTAAGCCCAAAAGTAAATAACAAAAAAGATACTAAATAAATGATATCCAGAAACCAGTTTTCTATAATAAACTTCATAAATACTTAAAGATAGATGAACGAGTCTATGAAATCATTTTTTTACTTTTTTTTTGGAAGTCTTTTGTTTACTAAACATTTTCAGCATACGATCAGTGACTATATAACCCCCAAATACATTGATCCCTGCCATAAATACAGCAACAAATCCTAAGACTGCCGCAAATTCTTTCCATCCCCCCAATCCGGCAATGGATATGGCCCCTAATAAAGAAATTCCTGAAATAGCATTCGAACCAGACATTAAAGGAGTATGTAGGGTAGGAGGCACCTTGGTGATCAATTCAAAACCCACAAATATAGCCAGGGTGAAAATATAGAGACTGGATATTAATTGGGTAGCTTCCATAATATAAATCTGAAAAGCGAAAATATTTTTAGACTAATTTTTCGCACTTTTATTGAGACCATCTATTTGAGAGATGAACTGACAAGCTTTTTTTAGAAAAAGAATTATCATTTTCTAGTATTTTGAAAAATTTAAAATACATTTTATAAAATTTTTTTTTAATTTTTTTTCAGTTTGTAATTTTTTGCTTGACACAATATGGCGGTATTTTAGCTTTACTTAAACGATTGAATTTAGTATCATTTTAGGCTCTAAATTTATTGAATAAACAATATTTCTTATTTTTTTAGGAGGAAACAAATGAATCTACCAACAATATGCAAATCACCTTACAAACCGAAAAAAAAAATTAAATATTTAACGTTAATTTTTATCATTGCTCTAACAATACCATTCTTCCACTGCAAAAATGAAGAAAATAACCCTCCTTCTCCCCCTAATCCCGGCGAGCCAGGATTGGTTTTAAAGACCTCAACGGATATGGATCTAACCAGCCCTATCACACTTACAGAAGGAACAGATACTACTTATAAATATACCATTAGATTGAATACAGAACCCCAGGATGGCAATGTACAGATTGCAATGAGCCTCTCATCTCATCCTAATCTAAGTGTTTCCCCCATTATCTTTACCTTTACGCCTGCTGGAGGAACCAATGAATGGAATGTACCCCAAATGGTCACTCTTACCGTTTCTGATGATGATATTTATGTAGGAAATTCCACACTTATATTGAGTCATTTCATTAGGGGCAGTTCTGAATACGAATCGTTGCCGGATGTGGATGTAAGCATAGATTTTGTAGAAAATGAAGAAATGCCAATTTCTCTTCCTCCTTCTGGCGAAGCAGGATTCATTTTTAATACCTCAACAAATATGAATCTACCCAGATCTATCACTCTTACGGAAGGAACAGATACTACTTACGCATATACCATTAGGTTGAATACAGAACCCCAAAATGGCAATGTAGAGATTACAGTCGACCTCGATGATCATTTTAATGTAAGTATTTCTCCTCTCAGCATCACCTTCACACCTGGTCCAGGATCAAATGCATGGAATGTACCCAAAACAGTTACTCTTACTGTTTCTGATGATGATATTTATGTAGGAAATTCCACACTTACAGTGAGTTATTCCATTAGTGGCAGCTCTGAATACGCATCATTGCCGAATACCGGTACTGATCTAAGGATAAATTTTATAGAAGATGACCCAATTCCTGCTCCCGGCATAGCAGGATTAGTTCTAGATACTAACCCTATTACACTTACGGAAGGAATGGATGCTACCCATGAATATACCGTTAGATTGAATGCAGAACCCCAGGATGGCAATGTAGTGGTTGCAATCAGCTCCCTCCCTACTCCTCATCCTAATGTAAGCGTTTCCCCTTCCAGCATCACCTTCACAACTGGTCAAGGATCAAATGCATGGAATGTACCCCAACTAGTTACTATTACCGTTTCTAATGATGATATTTATGTAGGAACTTCCGCACTTACATTGAGTCATTCCGCTACAGGTAGCCCTGAATACGAAGCATTGTCGGATATCGATATAAACATAAATTTTGTAGACGATGAAATACCAGAATTAATTTTAGAGACCTTACCTGATAGGCTAATTCTACCCAGCACTCTCGATGCTGACGAAGATAATCCTGATAATCAGCAATACGCCATTAGATTGAATGGAAAACCCCAAAGCGGCAATGTAGTGATTGAAATCAGCCTCGCACCTCATCCTAATGTCAGCGTTTCCCCTTCCGTCATTACCTTCGAGCCCAACGAATGGAATATGGCCCAAACGGTTACTCTAACTATTGTTAATGATGATGACTATGTAGGAAATTCCACACTTACATTGAGTCATTCCGCTACAGGTAGCCCTGAATTCGAAGCATTGTCGGATATCAATATAAACATAAATTTTGTAGAAAATGATTCAGTACCTCTTCCAGGATTAGTTTTACAGACCTTACCTGATGGGAATATTTTATCCGAAACTGTGCCTATCCCTGTTCCTGAAGTTAATGCTATGGTTCAATATACCATTAAACTAAATATAGAACCCCAAAGCGGTGATGTAGAGGTTGCAATCAGCCTCGCACCTCATCCTAATGTGAGCATTTCCCCTTCCACCATTACCTTCACAGCTGGAGGGGCAAATGCATGGAATGTACCCCAACCAGTTACTTTGACTGTTGTTGATGATACTGTTTATTTAGGAGATTCCACACTTACATTAAGTCATTCTATTGCAGCCAGCTCTAGCTCTGAATATGCATCATTGCCGGATATCGATATAAGCCTAAATTTTATGGAAAATGATCCAGCACCTCTTCCAGAATTAATTGTAAGGACCTCAACAAATATGGATCTACCCAGTTCTATCACTCTTACGGAAGGAACAAATGCTAATTATACATATAGCATTGTATTGAATGCAGCACCTCAAAATGGCAATGTAGTTATTGCATTCAACCTCCCATCTCATCCTAATGTGGGCATTTCCCATTCCAGTTTCACCTTCACGCCTGCTGGAGGAGCAAATGCATGGGATGTTCCCCAAACGGTTACTCTTGGCGTTGTTGATAATGATGATTTTGTAGGAAATTCCGTACTTACATTGAGTCATTCTATTACAGGTAGTCGTGAATACACATTATTGAGTATTGCAAATCTAACCATAAACTTTGTAGAACAGGAAACTGCTTCAATGCCAATGCCCATTCCTACTCCTTCTAATGTATGCAAACAATCGAATTCTGGAACAAAAGAAGGTTTTGGAGGGGATTATGGTGATGGAACAGAAATCGATCCATTCATAATATGTAATGCAATACAATTACAGGCAATAAAGGATAATCTAGGCGCGCACTATGAATTAGGCCACGATATAAATGCAGCTTTAGTTCCCACCAATGCATGCCATTATCCTGCAATTGCAGGTACATGTACTGGTTTTCAACCCATCGGGAATTGCGGTTCAGACGGTGTATGCCATGATGCTGGCAACAATGAACGCGATGACAATCAACCCTTTATAGGCAGTTTAGACGGAAAGGGGCATACAATAAGTGGCCTCAGGATGAATCTGCAAGTGACATCACGTGGAGTGCAGGCAGGTCTTTTTGGACTCATAGGAAGTGGATCTACTGTAAAGAATATGGGTATTATAAATGTGAACATAACAGCCTCCATTACTACTTCTGTAGATAATCACGGTGCGATTTATGTAGGCGCTTTGGCAGGGTGGAATACAGGGGGTACGATCACAGGCATTTATACAACAGGTACTATTGCATCTAGTACAACTAGTGATTCTTCGGTTAAAACTTATAATGATGCTTTTGCAGGTGGTCTGGTAGGAGGTAATCAAAACGGAGGCACTATATCTAACTCCTATTCTAATTGTACTATTACATGCAAAGCCGAGAGAACGAATCGTATCGCTTCTGAAGAACCCCGAGTTCAGAACTCTGCTGCCTGCTATGCAGGCGGTTTGGTGGGCCGTATTCTAACGCGAACTGGATCGTCTGAAGTGAATAATAGTTATTCCACAGGCACTGTTACCTCTTCTGCAATATATAACGGGAATATGATTTCCAATAGAAACTTTCGAGGGGGATTAATAGGCCGGACAGAAAAGTTAGGTGTCGTCGGTAGCCTTACAGTAAGAAACAGCTATTATGATACAACTACTACTGGTATTACTAATATTATAGGTGATAGTCACAGCGAAACTATCAGAACTTGTATCGGAAGATTTACGACTGCTATTCTACAAAGCAGTTCGAATACTCCTAGCTCGTCAACTACTTGCGATAATGCAAACCCAACTGTTTTCTTTGGATGGGACCCCGCTATATGGGATTTCACCGATACTGCTGCATATCCTACTCTAAAAGCACCTACTACTCCTTAATAAACTCAATATTCTACATGGGTTTTTTGGATTGGATTCAATATAGCAGGATCAACACTATTTTTTTTGATTGACACTCTATAAAATATTTTTTTACAAATAGAATTAAATTTAGTGCCATTTAAGCTCTAAATTTATTGAATCAATACTATTTTAGGAGAAAACTCCAGACTTACATTGAGTCATTCTATTACGGGCAGCTCTGAATACGCATCATTATCGGGTATTGAAGAATTTACAGACGGACGATCTTTAAGTGATCCATTAGTTTCCCAATGGCCTTTGCTCTATGGCTTACCCTTTGTTTCATTTTTTTAGGGACCTCGCCAAAGCATTTTTGATAAGGAGGATAATAGAAAATAGGGTCATAACCAAAACCATAATCCCCCTTAGGTTCAGTAGAAATATTTCCTTCTACTCTACCCAGAAAAAAAGAACTATTCTTGTATTGATCCATATAGCATACACAGGTAATGAACCATGCCTTTCGCTGTTCCTTCTTCAAAAGAGACATTTCCGCTAATAATCTGTTTATCCTTTCTTCATCATTTTTACCATATCTGTTGGAATGTATTCCTGGCCTGCCGTTCAGAGCAGGTACTACCAAGCCAGAATCTTCAGAAAGTACATTTTTCTTTACAAGTTTTACTAAGCACTCTGCTTTTATTCGGGCGTTTTCTAAAAATGTATCTTTGTTCTCTTTGGGATTGAATTTTTTTTGAAGGGACAATGGAAGGCCAGACAAAGAGATAAGTTCTATTCCTAATTCTTTGTTCTTCTTAAATATATCAAAAATTTCTTCTTTTTTATTAGGATTCTCCGTTGCTAAAAAGATGGTCATATAGCCGCATCTTTTACCTCATCCGAAACTTCTGCCTCATAAGATTTAAAATTTTCTCTAAATGCTTTTTTCAGATTTTCTGCAGATTCCTTATATTTTTCTTTATCTGCCCATGACTGGATTGGATCTAATATAACAGGATCGACACTGGGGCATGTAAGGGGAATTTGTAGATTAAAATATGGTTCTTTGGTCCACTCTACTCTTTTCAGAGTGCCGTCTAAAATACTATGAATGATAGTACGCGTATCCCGGATATTGATCCTATGCCCTACTCCATAGGGGCCTCTGATCCAACCGGTATTGACCAGGAATACTTTTGCATCATGATCCTTAATTTTTTCCTTGAGTAATTTCGCATAAGCCATTGGTTTTAATAGCATGAATGGCCCCCCAAAACAAGCGCTAAAGGTAGCAACTGGTTTAATAATACCTAATTCTGTACCCGCTAACTTAGCCGTATAACCAGAAATAAAATGATACATGGCCTGCCCCTCTGTCAATTTAGAAATAAGAGGTAATACACCAAATGCATCGGCAGTTAGCATTATAATAGTAGAAGCATGACGAGCCCTTCCTCCCAAAAAAATGTTATCAAGATGGGTTAAGGGATATGCTCCTCTTGTATTTTCGGTAATGGAATCATCGTCAAAATCAATATCTCTGGAATCATCATCTAAGATTACATTTTCCAGAATTGTTCCAAACTTTCTGGTAGTGGCATATATTTCTGGTTCGGCTCTGGAAGATAATCGAATCATTTTCGCATAGCATCCTCCTTCCAGATTAAAGATACCTTTATCAGACCAACCATGTTCATCATCTCCAATCAATATGCGTTCCTTCTCCGAAGAAAGAGTTGTTTTCCCTGTACCAGAAAGCCCAAAAAATATGGCTACATCATTTTTTTTGCCTATATTTGCAGAACAATGCATGGTTATTATATTTTTTTGTGGAAGTATATAATTTAGAATAGAAAAAACAGATTTTTTCATCTCTCCTGCATAAGAAGTTCCCCCGATCATGATAACATGCTTCTTTAGGTCAATGATAACAAAAGCTTCTGAACGCAGACCGTATTTTGATGGATCTAATTTTAAAGAAGGGGCATGATAAATGGTAAAGTTAGGAACCAGTTTTGTAACTTTTTTTGGATTTGGCATAATGAACATACTGGATGCGAATAAATTATGCCAGGCTGTTTCTGTGATCGCACGGACGATCAATCTATTTTCTTTATCCGCCACAGCATAGCAATCTCTTATAAAAAGTTTTTTTTCTTTAAGATAATTTTTCACTTGCTCAAATATCTTATCTGCTTCTTGGATAGAAATCCGATTATTTGCCTCCCCATACCATATTTTATCTTCTATATCTGGATAAACTACCGTGTATTTATCTTTTGCAGATCTGCCCGTGTATTTACCGGTTTTTACGCAAAAACAACCGTATTTAGACAGAATGCCTTCATTATTTTTGACTGCCATTTCTACTAACTCGGCAGGAGAAAGATTCCAATATTGATCTTTTTGGCCATCTTCTGGAAAAACAGGATGGTTGGTATTTACAATTCCATAAGTTTTCATAACTACCTACTTCTTTATGATTTACTTCATGTCGAGTAATTAATTTTTGGTTATATGACATATAATCAAATAAAAATACCTCAAATTGGTGAAAAAATATCCGTACAACAGAAAGAAATTCTTACTCCTGACAAACCGATCATTCCATTCATCGAAGGAGATGGCATTGGACCTGATCTTTGGGTAGTTGCCAGAAGAGTATTTGATGCAGCGGTAGAAAAGGCTTATGGAGACCAAAGAAAGATCAGTTGGATGGAAGTATACGCCGGAGAAAAGGCAAATATAATGTATGATAAAGATACATGGCTTCCAGATGAATTATTGGAAGCCCTTAAAGAATTTAAGGTCGGGATCAAAGGTCCCATGACGACTCCCGTAGGGGGCGGAATCCGTTCCTTAAATGTAGCCATCAGACAGAAGCTAGATCTATATGTATGCCAAAGGCCAGTCGTTTATTTCGAAGGAGTTCCTTCTCCTATTAAAAACCCCTCACTGATCGACATGGTCATATTCCGTGAAAATACAGAGGATATATATGCGGGGATTGAATTTGGTGCTGGTTCTAAAGAGGCTGATCAGGTTTCTGATTTAATTAAAAAATTAGGCCAAATTCAAAAAGTACGATTCCCCGACACCGTTTCTTATGGAATTAAGCCTATTTCTGAAGAAGGTACAAAGCGTTTGGTGAAAGCAGCATTGCAATATGCTATTGATCATAACCGAAAATCAGTCACATTGGTTCATAAAGGGAATATTATGAAATTTACGGAAGGCTATTTCAGATCCTGGGGATACGAAGCAGGTAAAGAATTTTTTCCGGACAATTGTATTTCATGGGAAGAATGCGGTGGTAGTCCTCCTAAAGACAAGATATTGATCAAGGATGTGATCGCAGATGCTTTTTTGCAGCAAATATTGACCCGTCCAGCGGAATATGATGTGATCGCTACATTGAATTTGAACGGAGACTATATTTCAGACGCTTTGGCGGCGCAGGTTGGCGGAATTGGAATTGCCCCTGGTGCAAATATCAATTATGAAACAGGAATCGCTATGTTTGAAGCCACTCATGGCACTGCTCCTAAATATGCCGGTCAGGACAAGGCAAACCCATCTTCTCTTATTTTATCCGGGGAAATGATGTTAAGATATTTAGGCTGGGGAGAAGCGGCAGATAAGATCATAGAAGCAATGCAAAAAACAATTCAAAAGAAAACGGTAACATACGATTTTGCCCGATTAATGGATGGTACTAAAGAACTAAAGTGTTCCGAATTTGGAGATGCATTGATCCAGAATATGTCATAGAATGCCTATCTTAGAGACAATAGAATTAAAAAGTTTATCTTCTAAAGAAAAGTTGCATATCATACGACGTTCTTCCATTAAACTGGAAAGTATACTGGATAATGTAATCCATCCTTTGTATAAAGAAGTATGTGAATCTCCTTTGAATGCAATTAAAAAATATAACCAGAAATGGGATGGATTTGTAGCGGATCCTATTCTATTGACCAGAGAGGATTTGGAAAAAGATCATGCAGAGTTAAAAAAGGAACAACCAGAAGTGCTGGATGCCTTTGAAAAGGCATATCAAAATATTCATGAATTTCATTCAAGGCAAAAACCCCATGGTTTTGAGACAAATATAAAGGGGATAACTCTTGGGTTTAAATTTCAGCCATTTGATTCTGTTGCATTGTATGTGCCCGGAGGCAAGGCGCTATATCCTTCTACAGTATTAATGGGCAGCATTCCCGCTTCTATTGCGGGGGTAAAAAATATCACTGTGATCACTCCTCCTGATCCAAAAAATAAGATAGTTTCAAAAGTAGTTAGAGCAATTTCTTATATGGGTGGTGTTGACTATTTATTGCAGTCTGGCGGGGCTCAGTCTATTTTGGCCATGCTAACGGGTATAGAAGAATTGAATTTAGATCAGGTGGATTTTGTATATGGTCCTGGCAATAAATATGTAGCCGCTGCAAAGCTATTTGCATCATCCCGCAATCTATGTGGAATTGATTCTTTTGCTGGTCCTTCAGAGGTGATTATTATTGCGGATGAAAAAGCAAATCCGAGATATCTGGCCCATGATCTTTTAGCACAAGCAGAACATGATGAGGATGCCGTTTCTATTCTACTATGCACTAGTGAAGAAATTGCTGTTAAAACCGCAGAAGAGCTAGAAAATGCCATACAAAACAGAGATTCGGATAGAAAAGAGGTAACGATGAAGGCTATTCAAAAGAATGGCCATATTTTCTTAGTCGATTCCTTAGAAGAGGCGGTTTCTTTTTCAAATGATTTTGCTCCTGAACATTTAGAAATACAGGTACAAAACGATGAAGAAATATTATCTAAAATTAATTGTGCAGGAAGTATTTTCCTGGGAGAATATTCCCCCGTTGCTTTAGGGGATTATTATTCTGGTACAAATCATATATTACCCACTAATCGCGCGGCGAGATTTTCCTCCGGAGTAAGTGTTCATTCTTTTTATCGCAGAATAACATATCAAAAATGTAGTAAAGAAGGTCTTCAAAACGCTAAAGAATTTATTTCTATCATGAGTCAGGTAGAAGGCCTTTTTGATGAGCATGGTTATTCTGTTTTAACCAGATTTGAGTCGTGAGCATAACATAGAATTCCATGGATGCCTGGCAATCCATTGCTGAATAAAAACTAAATATCTTGACGACATAACAATTCTTATTCAAAAGGCGCTAATGTATTTTTGAAAATGCTTTGAAAATGCATAAAGCTAATGCAAAATCAATTATCCAGATGGTGAACGTAGCTCAGTCGGTAGAGCTCAGGATTGTGGTTCCTGTGGTCGCGGGTTCGATCCCCGTCGTTCACCCAATAAATCCTCAGAGAAAGTCTATTTTAAATAAACTTAATCTAAAGGCGCCCGTAGCTCAGTTGGATAGAGCATCGGACTTCGAATCCGTGTGTCGGGGGTTCGAATCCCTCCGGGCGCGCATATTTCTTTATCCCATTCGTTACCGTTATAGGCACTCTTACGCATTTCTCCCCCACGTGAGATCGGGATTCTGACCAATACAAAATTTGCTCATGAAATATTTTCTTATCAGTTTGTCTTTTTTATGGTTCGCCGGGGCCGCTTATTCGTTTCCTTTCTCGTTAGGTACTTTCGGAGGAGCTAAATCTGGTGCTTACTATACTTACGAGCATGACGAAAGAACTATTTTTGACGAAATAGAGTTTGAAACTTCAATCAGACCTATGGTAGGGTTGTATGGGGAAATTGAGTTATTGTCTTGGTTTTCGCTTCAATCGAGTGTTTTCATGTCGCAGCATTGGGCCAGCTGGTACACTACAGAAGAAAAGCAACCAATTAAAGTAGTTGCTTTTACTGATTTGAGTTTTTTATTCGAGATCAAATTTTTCTTTAGAATTGACCTTGTGAAAATTTCATGGAACCTTGGTATCGGACCCAAGCTTGCCCTATCCCCCAGAGAGATAAGGCTCATGGAACAAACTAATAAAACCTCCTTGCGTGGTGGAATTTTCTCGCAAGCGCTTGAAATAAGCATAAGATTATTGAATCAATATGAAGTTCGTATCTCTGGTATGACGGGCTTTGAAAGTGGAGGATGTCCTTCTTGCTTCGGGAACATAGGTTTTCAGGAAATGCCTCTCCGCTCATTTTTTGCCCCGTTTTTTTTCTCTGTTACTTTAGGTGTCGGAGTATACTTTGAGTGATATTCTTGACCTTCCCACAAAATAGCGGTGCACCCGGGTGCGTCTTCATCATTTTAGGTTCATTGATCTGTTCGTAAACTTCGGCTTAATAAACCTTTTGGGGGGCAATTATACTCCTTTCATTTTTAGTATGACATCATGGATATCCTGAAAATAACATAAATATTAATTGTCAACCCGCCCCAGGAACCTGTTTGCGACATAGTCAAGCTTGGTTCACATTTTATACAAATTTCTCATTTTTACATGATCGCAACTTCCGAAATCGTGTAGTAAACAGGAGAGGGATTAGCAGTAGCGGTACAATTTCTAATTATCATGACGAAAAATTTCGTACAGCCTGTGGCATTTTTAATTATAGGTGTTATAAAGATTTTAATGATAAAATTTCCTCGGGTAGATGGTGCATTCCTCGTGGAGTTCTCTATCGTTTATATCAGCATCGAAACTTTGAGGGTGGATGTATTAATCTGGTCGGGACTGGTCGTCCTAGTGAAAATCCTAATTTCGATTTCACTCGTCATCATATACTTCCTATTAATTTTAATGATGTATTAAGCTCTTCAAGATGGATTACAAACAATACTGCAGGCCGTTGCCATGAATTGAGGTGACTGGTTCATTTACTAAAATTTAATAAGACTTGAAATTTTCCGGTAGTTGTATTGTATGGTGTATAGTGCTCTGCTTCAGGTGAATAAAACTTAGGAGGAAATGATAATGTTTGTATTGAGGAAATTAATGAACAAGTTAATGGGAATACTAATGACAGTCTTGTTATTATCACTCTTGGGATTCGCATGCAGTAATGAAGACGAAGAGAGTGGAGGCGATAATACTCCAATATTTTCTCGTTCTTGCTACTATATAGACATCTGCTTTGAATTTTTTGATATACCAACTATGGTAGACAGTAGCTTTTGTCGAATTGATAGCATCCCTGCTACTGATAGCATCCCTGCTACTATGGACAGGTTTCAGGAGATAATATAGGCACATGTAGCCTTCCAATGGATTCCATGCTTGGTTCTGAATTCCATGTTTTTGAAGCTCTGAATGATGATATTGATGACCCTGGAATGATTTGTTCAGACCCCGGTTACCCTTACAATGGAACCTGGACACCAGTATCGCAATGACAATTTGTGCCTTTTTTAGGTATTGGTTTTGGTGTTCGGTTTTGATCTATTTTTTTTCTTATTTTGAATATATTGTTGCGCCTCAGACCATTCATCGTAATATAAGCCAGTCTTGACCTTACCCCATAGGTATCTTTTCAGTGCATAAGATGAAATAGACCTTATTTTTATTTATTCTCTGGTTTTCAAACAGCTATGTAAAAGTAGAGTAGATGAAGAAAGAAGAAACATTGCAAGGCTTTGATGCAACACTCCTAGTGCAATAGGTACAGCATATAGAATATTGAGCACACCTATCAGGAATTGTAGGGAAACAAAGAAAATAGTTGAGTACAAGAATATCTTTTGATATTCTCCTAATTGAAATTTTCTTGCATGGATCCATAGAAAGACTGAATATAGTATGATACAAAAAGCCAGTAATCTATGAATAAATTGCACGGTGACTCTATTTTCCAGGAAGTTAAGCATCGGAGGGGATAAATTCCATATACCTTGGGGGATGAATTGGCCTCCCATTAGAGGGAATGTATTATAGAAATAGCCTGCCTTTAAACCCGCAGTGAAAGCTCCATAGACCACCTGCAAACAGAGTAATGCAATGAAAAATTTTATGTGTAAGATAAAAGAAGTGGCTCTATTCTTTACGGAAAGAGTAAAATGCATATCCCATATGATCCAGAGTATATAGCAGAATATGAAATAGGCCAGAGACAGATGCAGCAGTAGTCTATAGTGGCTTACGGAGGGATTCCTGACCAAGCCGCTTTTGACCATATACCATCCGATTAAGCCCTGTAATCCACCCAAAAAAAAAACAAATAAATATTTACCAATCATAGGCCCCTTTATTTTTTTTTGCCAAATGAATATGAGAAAGGGAATAAAAAATACAATTCCGATCAACCTGCCTAAAATACGGTGAATAAATTCCCACCAATAAATGAATTTATAATCAGAAAGAGTCATCCCTTTATTTACAGTCTGGTATTCCGGAAATTGCTTATAAAGATGAAAGGCTTCTTCCCATTGTTGCTGACCAATAGGGGGAATTACCCCCATGATGGGCTTCCATTCTACGATAGATAAGCCAGAACGAGTAAGACGCACAATGCCACCTACAACCACAGTAAGCAGCACAAAAAAGGCGCAAATAGAAAGCCAGGTGGTTAATTGCCTTTTTGTTTTTTCCATATTGATATGCATAACTAAAATAGGGAATTATAAAAGAAGCTACTGAAATTGACCCTCCAGGATACGCCAGGCAACATCAAGAACATCCGTAAAAATCAATAAGAATAAAAAAGGAGTAGAAAGAAGAGAAAATATTTTTACTAATTTAGTCTCCCATTTAAGATGCATGAAATAGAACAATACGATCCAGCTTTTGACAGAAGCGATGCTCATGGCCACTAAAACATTCAGCCAGTCAGGGCCAAAATTCACCTGAGCGGTGATCACCGTTACGATTGTTAGCAGAACGAGTGTACCGAACACAGCTGCCAGTATAGAAACATGAGATCCGTTTTTACCTGTATTTTCCATTTTATTTTACCCTCCTTGTTAAAAATATTATATTTTCTTTAAATCAAAAATAAAAAAAATTAAGCAACCAAGTAGAGAATTGGAAACAAAAATATCCATATAAGGTCTACCAAGTGCCAATAGAGGCCTGCCACTTCTATATGAATATAACGGGAAGAATTTAATGTACCTTTTGCTAATTTTATCAGAACATATATCCATATCCCCATACCGATAAGAACATGCAGACCATGTATACCAGTCATAATAAAATACTGTATAAAAAATATTATCTTTCCATTCTCAAGTCCTTGATCATTTGTAGCTAATTGAGAGGGAAACAATCCATCATGTATTTTAGAGCTATATTCAAAATATTTGATGACCATAAAGGCCAGTCCGCATAAAAAAGTGATCACGATAAGCCATTTTGTTTGTGATATTTTACTCCTTCTAATTGAATCCACTGCCCAAGCTACTGTAAAGCTACTGAATAAAAGTATGATCGTATTCACGCTGCCTAATAGTACATTTAATTCCTTGGCCGCAGATTGAAACTCAAAACCAAATCTATATCTATATACTGCATAGGTGGTGAATAAACCTGCGAATAAAAGAACTTCTGTAGCCAGAAAAAGCCACATGCCAAGCTTTGACATTTCATCTGTTAATTTACGAGGAAATAAATCAGCACTCATGATATCTTTGCTTCTCTTTTAGGACTATCTACCTGAACATCTTGCCCATAGTCATAAGGCCACTTGGTAATTTTAGGTATTTCATCAAAATTATAATGAGGGGGCGGGGAAGGTATTTGCCATTCCAGAGTTCGGGCACGCCATGGGTTCTCTTCTGCTTTCTTATTACCAAAAGCGGCCACTACAAAATTTGTAAGAGATATAAAATATCCAAGACCCAATACATAAGATCCAATAGAAGAGATCATATGCAAAGATTGCCAGTGGGGTAAATAGTCAAAATATCTTCTGGGCATTCCTTGTGTTCCCAGCACAAATTGCGGTATGAATGTAAGATTAAATCCAATAAAAGTAAATATAAAGGCAAATACGGCTACTTTTTCATTGAATATTTTACCTGTAATCTTAGGAAACCAATAATGAATGGCACCTATCAATGTTAGTACAGTCCCCCCCTGGATCGTATAATGAAAATGAGCCACCACAAAGTAGGTATCATGTAAAGGAACATCCAATGCAATAGTGCCTAAAAACAAACCTGTTAATCCACCTATAATGAATAAGAAAAGAAATGCAAGTGCATACAACATGGGCGATTGTAGAGATATCTGCCCTTTGTACATTGTGGCGATCCAATTGAATACTTTGATGGCGGTGGGAACGGCTACCAGAAAGGTTAAAAATGAAAAAATAATTCCAAGTTCTGCGGATTGATTTGCCAGAAATAAATGATGCCCCCATACCAGAAAACTAATGAGTGCGATGGCAATGGATGACCAGGCAATTGCCTTATATCCAAAGATAGGTTTTCTACTAAAGCATGGTATGATCTCAGAAACAATCCCCATGGCGGGCAATATCATTATATACACCACAGGGTGAGAATAGAACCAAAAAAAGTGTTGGAATAGAACAGGATCACCCCCCTTTGTAGGATCAAAAAATCCCACTCCAAACATTCTTTCTGCAATCAATAATAATAGAGTAATTCCTATAACAGGGGTAGCCACTACCTGTATGATCGAGGCAGAATAGATAGACCAAACAAAAAGGGGCATTTTAAACCAAGACATTCCAGGTGCTCTTAACTGATGCACGGTTACCATAAAATTCAAGCCTGTTAAAACAGAAGAAAAGCCCAATACAAAGGCGCCTAGAACCATCATGATTATATTTGTACTGGATTTGGCGCTATAAGGTGTATAGAATGTCCATCCAGTATCGGCAGGCGTTCCGACTAATAGACCAATCCCTATGATCACCACACCGATCATCCAGAGTTGAAAGCTAAAACGATTTAATCTCGGAAAGGCTACATCTGGTGCGCCTATCATGATAGGCAGGAATATATTCCCAAAAGAGGCAATGATCCCTGGAACGATAAAAATAAATATCATGATCGTTCCATGCAGGGTAAAGACTATATTATATGTTTGAGCATCCATGATAGTTTGCCCGGGGGCGATCAATTCTGTGCGAAGTAATAGAGCTAAAATACCCCCGATAACAAAAGCAATCAACCCACTTACAAGATATAAAATACCTATCCTTTTATGGTCCACAGAACGAAACCATTCCCAAAGACCTTTTCGGGATAAAAAATTCTCTCCATACTGAACGTTTGCTTCTGCTAAATTCATATTATCTCCTTAAATAATTTTAATATTAACATTCTTTTACACCATATATTTTATAGATCATTTGCAATCTATTGTTTTACAACTCTTTAAAAATTCTACTAAAAATCTTACTTCGTTTTTATTTACGTCTTGTGCATTCATGGGTGGATAAGGAATATCCGCCTTTACTATCTTTTTAGCAGGGTCCATGATCGATTCGGTTATATAATTTTCATCCGCCGTGGTTTTCGTACCATCTGTAAAATTTCTAACTTTCCCAAAAATACCATTTAAAGGAGGGCCTACAATCCTTTGATCATTTAGCCTATGACATGCAATACAGCCCTTTTTACTGAATAATTCTCTACCTGCTTTAGCCATTGACTCTGGTGTTTGGGCTAAAGTGAATGCTTTTTCTTGCTTCATTTTTTCTTCTATAAGCCATTTATCAAATTCTTCTTTTGGTTTTACCGTAACTATACTAAGCATACCAGAATGATCCAATCCGCAATATTCGGCGCAAAATAACTCATAAGTACCAGGTTTAGTGGCTTCAAACCATAAAGAAGAAATAATCCCCGGAACAATATCTTGCTTGACTCTAAAGGCGGGTACGTAAAGACTATGAATCACATCAGCAGACCGCATTTTTAAACGTACTTTTTTGCCTACTGGAATGACCAAAGATGCACCCTGGTTCCATGTTTTATTATGCTTTTCGCAATCATATTTACTCTTATACACAGGCTCCGAACAAACTGACTGTGAGTTTTTGCTTACTCCATTTGCATAAGTAAATTTCCAATTCCATTGTCTTGCCAATACCTCAACTTCATAAGAATCGGAGGGTATCCGTCGCATGTCATAATAAGTAACCGCTCCATAATAGAATAGAATGATCACCACAATAGTAGGGATAACGGTCCATACAGTCTCTAAAGTTCGATTATGAGTAATATAAGGTGTTTTTCTGTCTTCTTCATTTGGTTTTCTGCGATAACGGATCACCATGAAAATCAATGCACCTTGTACCAATAAAAACGAAATAGTGCATATAATAGTAACCATCCAAAAGAGAAAATCTACTTCCACAGCCCATTTGGAGGCATTCTCAGGTAATAAAGCTAAAAATATTTGCATCATTTAATTTCCATTATCTTTTTTGTATGATGCTATTTTTTCTTCTTTCCCAAAACCATAAATAAGCCAATAAACCAGACAATAGCAAAACTACCGTGATGGATCCGGCAAACATTACTTTCCATGCGATCAGACTGTATGTTCTTTTTGCAGGGTCATAGCGAAAACAGTAAAAAATAACCTGGTCTATAAAAGAACTGATCTTTCCCTCTGAGGATTCCAGGATGGCCATTTTAAAGTCATTTTCTTTATAAGTCACTCCATATAAATAGCGGGCGATCTTTCCCTGTGAAGTCAAAAAGATAATGGTTGCCGTATGGGCATATTCATCTCCCTGTTTTTCATAGGAGAATCCAACTTCGCTAAAAATTTTCTTCACATTTTTTTTAGAACCTGTCAGAAAATGCCATCCCTTTCTGGCTTCTGCCTTCCTATCTTTACTTAATGTTAATTTCTCAAAATAATTATCTTTTTTCAACTTTGCCAATTCATGGGTTTCTTCATGATCCATACTAATGGAAATGATCTCATAATCACTTTCTGGATAAAAACTCTTTTCTTTGTTAATGGCATCCAATAGACCATTCAATATCAAAGTACATAAATGAGGACAGGAATAATATACAGGCGTTAATATGACAGGTTTTCCTTCTTTTAAATAATTCTTCAATGGAACGATTTCTCCCTTTTCATTTTTAAATTTAGTATCAATTGAAATTTGATTTCCTAGCTTTTCTTGTATGCTTAGCTTTTCTTTTGCCTTTTTTAGGCTATCTATTTTCGCGTGAAATGAATAAAAATTTAAGGCGCCAATAATCCCTAGGATAAGAATGATCTTGTTGAAAAAATTAATTCGTCTTAAAAATACCATGTCAACTTTGACGTAGTTCGGAAAGACTCTTTTTACGCAAAGTTCTTAAAGCACGCGTGGATATATTCATTTTTATCCACTTTTTCTCTTCCGGGATATAAACTTTCCTTTTCTTAATATTCGCTTTAAATTTACGCTTTGTCTTAATATTGGAATGACTGACTTTATGTCCGAAAATAGTTTTTTTTCCGTTTAGTTCGCACTTTAGTGGCATTATTTGACATTCATTATGGGATAAACTGCTTGTCAAATATTTTTATATACAAATCAGGTCTTTTTTTTAAATACTCAGGAAGATGAGAGAAAATTTTCTAAAGATAACTTTGAATATGATGAATTTTCAGATGAATGGATCTGTCCCGACAGAAATAAATTAGAGAATTATTTTTCACTCTTTTGAAATTTTAAGGCTAATGAGTTGATACAATAGCGCAGCCCAGTTGGCTCAGGACCATCATTAAAAACATGACCCAGATGGCCTTTGCATTTAAAACAAATCACTTCGTTTCTTTGCATACCGTGAGAAACATCAAGCAAGGATTCCAAACTTTCTTCATTCATAGGCTTAAAAAAACTAGGCCATCCTGTTCCTGATGAATATTTCGTATCAGAATCAAAAAGAGGATTCTGGCAGCCCGCACAAAGATAACTTCCTTTTTCTTTATGATTTAGATATTCTCCTGTAAAAGGAATTTCGGTGCCTTTTTGGCGTAAAATACGATATTGGTCTAAAGTAAGGAATTCTTTCCAACTTTTATCGCTTTTTAGATCATTCTTTTCAGTCATATATCAGATACACAGCAGCAAAATTATATGTCAACGAATAAAATTAAATTTCTTGACTGTCTCTGCTTTTTTTGAAATTTATTCAATAAATGTACTTTCGTACTCCATTTTTTAAGAATAATTCTTTCTATGCATCATGTATTGTTCTGATAGTACTTTTGACTTTTTATGGTTGCAATTCGTGGGTATCCAGAGGTCTGTATAATTATGCGGATAAATTTGCGCTTAAATATTTAAATGACTATTTTGAACTGACAAATGAACAGGAAGATAGAATTGAGCAGCCTCTCAAAAAAATAAAAAAATGGCATAAAAAAACCCAGCTTTTTGTATATATTTCCCTTTTAGAAGAAATACAAGAGACTATTTCTAAAAAAGTTTTAGTATCTGATGTAAACAAGTTGTTCAAAAGGCTTTATGAAATAAGGGATTCTACTTATTCAAAGGTTGAACAGCCAATGTTGCAGCTTTTAAAAACTTTAAATAAAGAACAAATAGATCACTTTGATTCTTATCTGAAAGATAAAAATAAGGAAATTGTAGAAAAAGAATTTTTAAAAGATAAGAAAAAAAATCTAGAGTATCGTTTAGAGAATGCCATAGAGGTAGTAGAAGACTGGTTCAGTAGCATTAATAAATTGCAAAAAGAAAAAATAAAGAACTATATTCAGAAATATCCGGATGCCAGGATCAAATCTCTGGAATCAAGAAAAAAAAGACAACAAAATTTAATTATGGCTTTAAGAAATAAGGAATCTATAAATAAATTAAAAATCCATTCGCGGAAATTATTGTTACCAAGCAGATACTCTCGTGATAAAAAGTTGATCCAGCAACAAAATGACTATAGAAAAGTAATTGTTCAATTCATAAAGTATACTTCTACTTCTCAAAAAAAGCATTTCCTGGAAAAAATAAACGATCTGAAAGAAAATTTACAATACATTCTGAATGCATAGAAAAAAAGCAGGCAGAGAATGAAATACAAAGACACATTGTATAATAAGAATATTCCTATAATTCATAAATTTTCTTTTAATAAAAAAGTAGCGAATGTATTTGATGATATGATAGAGCGGTCTGTCCCTTTCTATACGGAGGTTCTTTCTATGTGTGCAGAACTCTGCTATAAATTCTATCGTCCAAATTATTGCATACATGATCTGGGATGTTCTACGGGTAATCTTGTATATTATCTTAAAAAAAAATTTAAAAATGAGGATTACTTATACATGGGTATTGATCAATCAAAAGATATGCTTCAGAAGGCAAAAATAAAAAATAAAGGTAAAAATATAAGCTTTGTGCAAGAGGACATCAGAAATATTTCTTTCAAAAATATTCTTATATGTGTTTCTAATTATGTATTTCAATTCATAAAACCAGAGGACCGTATTGCATTGGCCACGAAAATTTTTAATGCATTGCCTCCCGGAGGAGTTCTTCTACTTTCCGAAAAGATCGTCCCTCAAAATAAGGAATTTATCCAATTGCATCATGACTTTAAGTACAAAAAAGGGTATTCTCAAATTGAGATCGCTCAAAAAAAAGAAGCACTGGAAAAAGTACTCATTCCATTTTCCATATCCCGCTATATTTCTTTATTAGAAGAGATTGGATTTGTAAAAGTAGAATCTTTTTTTCAGTGGTATAATTTTGTCTCTCTGATCGCGATCAAAAAACAGAAATGAATACGGATGTATCTTATTTAAAAGATCATTTAAGCAAAAAAGACCATAGCCAAGTCAAAGAGATATGCGCGAGAAAATACGCAGAACTTTTACAGAATGAACGGGCTAAGATATTCTTAGAAGCCCTGAATACTACTCCTTCTATTAAAGCAAAATTTAAAGATTATTCCAGAGATGCCGTCATCATTGGAGAAAATAAAGAGATCCATTCCACAGAGGAAATAAAAATCAGAAAGTCTTTAGAGACCTTTATTCCCTGGCGTAAAGGTCCATTCTCTGTATTTGGGATAGAAATAGATTCTGAATGGAGAAGTAATCTAAAATGGAATCGAATCAGTTGTTTATTAGATTCCCCTAAAGATAAATTAATATGTGATGTTGGATCTGGAAACGGATATTATATGTACAGGATGGCCCATCTTCAACCTGAATTGGTATTGGGCTTAGATCCAGTCCATAAATTCAAATTGAATTTTGAATTACTCCAGACATTTGCATCAGAAGACAGGCTTAAATTTGAATTAATGGGGTATGCGGAATTGATCCATTTTAAAGAAATGTTTGATATTATTCTATGCATGGGAATATTATATCATCATAAAGATCCCATCGGGATATTGCAACTATGTTATAATGCGCTTAAAAGAGGGGGACAGCTCATTGTAGAGTCAATGGGTATACCAGGCGAAGAGCCTGTTTCTCTTTCCCCCCCTCAGAGATATTCACAAATGAAAAATGTATGGTTCATCCCAACGGCTGCTTGTATTGAAAGCTGGTTATTAAAGACAAATTTTAAGGAGATCAATTGCAGTTATAACCAAACCATGCAAGAGGAAGAACAACGTAGAACCAAATGGTCCCCGGTAGAAAGTTTTGCTTCTTTTTTAAATAAAGACGATCCTTCTAAAACAAAAGAAAATTTTTCCCGTCCAAATCGTATGGTATTTACAGCTAGAAGAGGATAATTTCTTTATTGAATATAGACAATTTTTTTACCCCCCCCTACCCTACTCCCCACACAAACACACAAACACATACATACCCACCCCACCCCATCTTTCTCTACAATCATGATGGGGTCTATCCATAAAAAATAATTCAACGAATAAGTGGAATGGTATTCAACTTTTAGCGCAAAACAGGACGTAGGGTTCTTTTTTAGCAAATTACAAATTACTTCTTTATTGCAGAGCCTCGAATAAATTTCCTCTTACGGGGTTATAATGTTCAACGATGCTTCTTTTATAGAATAGAGATACATGCTACCGCATATAAGATGAAAATAGTCTGGGTCGTGTATCCATTTTTTCATATCTTTTATATCTTTTAATTGACTAATATTTTCTTTTAATTTAGAATTTCGCTCTATGTCTTTATAAGTATAAAACCTTATATGACCTTGCATGGGTATAAGAAAAATTTCATTGATATGGGTATGAGTCAATTCTAAAAAGGGTTGTATAAATTCCAATAAATTTTTGCTCCTGAGACAATTCATATAGATGATCCATTTTTTTTCTGATCTGTTCTTTAGCTGAAATATTTTTAACCAGGATACAAGAGACCCGGCTGCCATTTGATTATGGGCGGAATCAAAGTAAAGCAGCGGAGAGTCTCTCCATTTTTCTAGCCTGCCTTTAAGTTCATATTTTACTTTCATTGGTTTCTGCATGAAAAAATGCTGGTATATCCATTTGCATACCTCAAGATTTTGTCTTGGATAGTCCATGGATTCAAAATCGTTCTCAGGGGAATAAACGAAAAGAGGAGACTTCTTTTTTTTAGCTTCTTTCCTCAATACAGATAGAACTTCTTTTTTTTGAGGAAAGCTATATACAGGGCATTCCCGAATGATACCAGCCTTTTCATAAGCTATTTTCTCTAAAGTGTTTCCTAATGTATCTGTATGATCGTAACCAATGGGAGAGATAACACAAAACTCAGGTTTTAGGTTATTCGTAGAATCTTTTCTGCCTCCCAAGCCTGTTTCGATCACAGCCCAGTTGACTTCTTGTTTATAAAAATAATAGAAAGCGATCAATGTGATCAGATCAAAAAAGCTAAGTTTAGAAATTTCTATTTTTTCCATGATTTCATCTGTTATTTCCGTCAGTTGAATATCCGATATCATGGAATCATTTATTTGTATTCTTTCATTGATTTTATTCAAATGAGGGGAAAAAAAGAACCCTACCCTTTGAATCTTCTGAGCAAGAAGCATTTGACCTAAAATATGAGTGACACTTCCTTTGGCCACTGTACCAGCAACATGTATCGTTTTGAAATGATATTGTGGATTTTTTATACGGTCCAATGCTTTTTTTATTGGTTCCGTGGAATATTTATGGGATGAGCCGAATCTTCTGGAAATCTCAAAATTCTTATGATGAAAAAGATCATTAAATTCTTGATGAGAGATCATTGATCAAATGCTTTTTCCAGTTCCAATAATCTTTTCCTAATTTCTTTGATACGCGCATGTTCTATAGCCCGATTTTTCAGCTCCTTAGAAAGAAAATCAATTTCTGCCTTTATACTATCTAATTGTTTGTCATCTTTATCTTGAAATGAATCATAAGGCCGGATAGCAAAAGGCTTGTGCAATGTGGTGCTGAACCGATTGCTTTTAGGGTCTTTGGAACGAATATGAAGATAATACCATCCTAATTTCTTATTACCATCTAAATTAGCAATTCCGCTTTTCAATACTAATTTTCTGGATGGCTTGTAAGATGGAATTTGATTAATGGCCCAGAAATATTCCACTGGGAACTGATTTTCTATATAGAATCTGATATCCCCAGGAAGAAATACAGAAGGAGAAATTTCATTTAACAGTACCAGCTCTGGTTCAGGCGGTTGGTATCTCCAAAAAATGGGAAGGTGATACAAGACTGATCTCTTTTTACTTACGGAGTCTGTAATCTGTAAATGAAATGTATATTTCCCTTCTTTGGGATTGAATATCCTTACTCTGTTATTTGAAAGGCTGGTTGGATTGCCAATGGGTTCTGCATTCTTTTCGTCACTTAGCAGATAATTATATAAATAATTTTTATTGTTTCCAGTGGTCTGCCATTGTATGTCTAAAAAAGTACTGGTTTTTCTGGAATTAAGGGACCATCTAACATTATATATTTCTATTTTTTTGCGAGTATTTGTCCAATTTGTTAAATATATTTGATTTAATTCTGTTTGCAAGAGTAAAGAGATTTTATTTTTGTAGATGATAATACCCATTTTAGAAGCCGTAAATACTTTCTTCTGGTTTAAAGTACCTATTTGGGCATTTCTTAGAAAATTACTGAATCTTAATCTCCATACACTATTCGTTTTACTATCTGGCATCAATATTTGGAACTGACCTTTATGAACTAAAGGGATAAGCTTATCTATAAATCTGAGTCTCTGGCTTGAGATTATTTTGAGTCTGAATAGTTTATTGGATCGAATGGAAAAACGCCATAAGGATCCCCCTGTATCCAAACCAAGTAAAAACAGATTTTTCCCCATAGAAAAAAACTTAGGGAATAGAATATGAAAGGGTAATTCTAATCTGTAGTAATCACCTTTATGCCATATAGCCCAGTAATACTTATTTTGGCCTCTATACAGTATATGAATAGACGAATTTGTGAATCTAAAAAAAAGATGCTCAATCGAATGTTCTGTTCTATATATATCATTTGTTTCTCCGTCTTCCCATAAAGAGATCACATAATTACTATTATCGAACCAGTAGAAAAGGCATAATATCTTCCCCTGATCGTTAATTCTAATATCCGCTTTTTCTATAAAATAAGGTAATCTAAAAGTATCTTTATAGGCGATCTTTCCATTTTCTTCAAAGGCAGAAATAACAATTTTCTTACCCTCTTTAAAAATAGCCACTACTAAATGCCCTTTTTCAAGAGCAAAGTGTTTAACAATATCAGGAAGATCATTGTATTCATAAATTATTTTTTTTTGTACTCCTTCATTGACGACTTGAAATAAAGAAAGATTGCCCGTTTCATCAATGGCGATAAATGTATCTTCCCAGCTGGCAATATGTGTTTCAATTAATTGGTGACCCTTGATAGGCCAATTTAATTTTTCTTGCGCATGTACTAAATTTAAAATGAACAAAAAGCAAAATATTAGGTAATTCATTTTTATCATACTCTTTACCTTTAAATTATTTTTCTTATTCTTCTAATATAGGATACATAAAAATAGAGTCTATCTAACTGCCATATACCCATTAAAATCGTCAATATAAAAAAAGAAGTTAGTATATAGGTCCATTTGTTTTTTAATTCCCAAAATGGTTCTGAAATATTTAATTTATGATAAGAAGCTTCTACTTTTTGATTTAATTCTTCGGTTTTAAATACTGCTTTGACGGATAGATAGTAGATGCCAGGTGATAATCTATAAATATATTCAGGACCTCCTGTAGAATTTATTTCATTTGTTTTGGGCATCTGCGGAATGCTTGTTAATTGCCAGCTATATCCTTTCAAAGAAGATCTATATTCAGAATTCACATCAAAGTTTACCTTGTAGAAGCCTGTATCGGCATCCAGATTTTTTATGGATATCCAAACTTTATCTTCTGATGATCTATCCGGATCTCTGATAGAATCTTTTTCCTTAGAAAATTTGTTCTTTTTAGCCTTCAATTGGTCTGTTTCATCTTTTTCTTTGTTCAGATATTCAAAAGAATAGTATCTTACCTTACTTTTTTTGCCATTTAAAAATTCGAATCCAATGGAAACAGTATAAAGCCTTCTGGTTTTTCTTTCTTCCATAGGAATTATAATCGACTGCCCCCTGCCTGATGGAGTTGATTGTATGATTTCACCTTTTTCATAAGGATTCTCCCTTTTCTGTGAAATAACATAGAATACATTTTTGATACCAGAAATGGCAACAGGTACAAAGTCAATTTTCAAGGAATCTTCTCTTAGTTCTCTACGAACCAAGTTTGTATACAATAGAATATTATCCTCTTTAGAGATAATAGAAACCTTATAAACAGAAAGATCGGATAAATTCCCTGCGATATCCACGGCGCGCACCTTAAAAAAATAAACGCCAGTATTCATATTTTTAAATTGGAGTTCATTTTTCTTTGTCCTTTTTTTTAAAGAGGCTGCTCTGTTAGTGGAAAAGGCATATCTATAATATTGAATACCGCCATCATCTTCTGATTTAAAGCGAAGGGTAACATCTTGTTTGGTGGATTGAGTTTCTTCAAAATGAGTAGGAGAGCTGATTTCTGGTGCTGAAGGCTCTATATAATCGATAATGAAATGATAATGAGTTACTTTAGATTCATTTCCTGCTTTATCTTTATAACGTATATGCAAGTAATGATTTCCACCATCTAAATTATTTAATACTAATTTAGACTGGCTTCCTGGCATATTGTATATTTCTGGTATACTATTGGGGAACTTGTCATGGATCCATGCAATTTCCTGTATGCCTGAAGGATCATAAGGAGCAATGATGGAGAAAATACATTTATTCTTTTTAGAGGGTACTCCTTCAGGATGGGTCTCAGACTTTATATTGATCTTTCCTGTAATAGTATCCGCCAGTTTTGAGTATAAGGTATTTCTGGATAGATAAAAAAGATAGCCTTTATTTTTCCATTTCATGAGAACTGGTTCCGAAGAAGAGGAACGCTCAAGGCTTACATTATGCGGCTTACTTATTTTCCCTTTTGATTCCATATATAGGCCGAATATTTGAGAGGGATTTACTCTGAAATCATGCCATGTAACAATCCTGCCACGTGGTTCAATATAGATCATATTTGGACTATATGCATTACTTCTTGTGAATGTAAGTTTCCTGGGGTCCTCATCCTGTTTTTGATAAAAGATGGACCAATTACCTTCCTCTTGCCCCTGCCATACCCATTCACTCTTTTCATTTATTCTGATTCCAAAAGGTGTAAAATCATGTCCCTTGTTATTTGTTAAACGTATAGGAGAATCATAAGAATCACCTTTATCTGTGGATTGAACAACAAAAATTTCGTCTTTTCTAGAACTTCCAAAACGATTTTGATAGAATACTTCAATCAGATCACTATTTATGACAATAGAGGGGAAAAAAACACCATAGCTAATGTAGCTGAGATCATCTACGACAGTTACATCATCATCGAAATCTCCTTGTCTCCCGATAGAATGTTTTAGAGTAAATTTATTCTCTTCTAATACTTTTTGGTAGTACAAATGAAAGTCTCCTTCACGGTCTACTTTTATCTTAGGAAGGATGATGGTATATTCGGAAGAACTTTCATCTAATGTTTGGATCTTACCAAAATTAAGAGGACCATTCGGACTATATATATATTTGATCTCTGTGCTTTTTCCTTCTGAGCCAGTTTCTTGCCAGGCGATTAAAATTTCTTTTTTAAAATTCCCTATGGTTGGATATATAGGGAAAAAAATAGCCGATGGCTTTAAATTTATATTGGCAACATCATAACTCTTCAAATTTTTTTGAGAAGAAAAAGAGTGTAATTTTAAAAGAACATTCGTAGGCTGATTGGGCCGCCATTTCTTTTTAAGTTGAGCCGTTACTAGGTATATCCGATTTGTGGTATCTATTTCAGAATTCATTACGGCATAGCTCTGAACATTAGACGCTATCTTATTCTTAGTATACCAACCCAATGGCTTTGATTCTAATGATAGCATAGAAATCAACCAGAAGATGAGACAAAAATGATACCTAAATCGCATCAATGAAATAATAAAAGGATACATATATTCTTTTCTCCCCTATTATATTAATCGGTAGAATCAGTAATAAAGTCTAGTGCCAAAGAATTTATACAATAACGCAGTCCTGTGGGGGGAGGACCATCATTAAAAACATGCCCCAGATGCTCATCGCATCTATTTGCAATTACTTCTATTCTATTCATTCCATGGGAAGTATCTTTCTTTAGAGTAATAGCATCCTTAGATATGGGAGAGTAAAAACTAGGCCATCCTGTTTTAGAGTCATATTTTGTTTCTGACCTGAATACTGGTTGTCTGCATCCTGCCGTTACATACGTACCTTTTTGTTTATTATAAAGCAATTTACCAGTGAATGGGCGTTCAGTGCCTTTTTCATGTAGTATATGATATTGCTTCGTGTTTAAAATTTCTTTCCATACTCTGGCCGGAATATTTAACTTTTTTTTATCAGACTTGATGAGATGCATTGCTTTTTTTATTTCTGCATTAGAAACAGTCTTGGCTTGTAAATTGTTTGATTTTAGATTACCTGTATTCAGATAAAATAATTCACAGCTACAGAAATATATCATTGGTAATAAACTTGAAAAAAATAATTTCATATTCTATACCTTTTTTAGATAAAGAAAAATATAAATTAACATCATTGTCAACTTATTTTTCACTCTACGATCACGGTTGAGCTTACCCCATAAAGTGGACACTCGGAACCATAGATTAATATTTAAAAGTCAATCTGCTTCCTTTTTTAGTCTCATCAAATTTACCCTTATGATAGGCAACATGCCCATTTACTAGTGTATAGATTATCCTGGATCTAAAAGTATCTCCCTCGAAAGGAGACCATTTGCATTTATAGAGTATATTTTCCTTGCTTACCTTCCAGGGAGAATGAATATCTACCAATACCAGATCCGCATAATAGCCCTTACGAATATATCCTCTTTTATTTATCCTGAAAAGTTCTGCAGGCGAATGAGATATTTTATTGACTATTTTTTCTAAAGACATTTTCTTTCGATGATAAAATTCTAACATCGCCACCAGGGAATGTTGTACCATGGGTCCTCCAGCAGGCGATTTAAAATAAGAGTTTTGTTTTTCCTGCCGTAGATGAGGAGCATGATCTGTAGCAACTACATCTATTTTATCTTTGTTCAAAGCCTCTAATAAAGAGTCTCTGTCATGAGCTGTTTTTATGGAAGGGTTCCATTTAATGAACGCCCCTTTTGTAGCATGATCTTCTTCTGAAAAACATAGATGATGAATACATACTTCTGAAGTGATCTTCTTTTGAACCAATGGTATATGCGCATCAAATAAATCTAATTCTTTAGCGGTAGAAAGGTGGATTACATGTAATCTGGTAGAGTGTTTCTTCGCTAAATTAACCGCAAAAGAAGATGCCTTATAGCATGACTCCTCGCTTCTGATCTTAGAGTGAAATTGAATGGGCACATCTTCTCCATATTTTTCCAAATATGCCTGTGAATTTTTGCGCACAATAGCCTCATCTTCGCAATGCACAGCTACCAATATTTTACTCTGGGAAAATATTTTCTCTAGCGTGGCAGGATCATCCACCAGCATATTGCCCGTAGAAGAACCTAAAAACACCTTAATACCACAAACTTCTTCCGGATTGATACTCAATATTTCCTTGTGGTTGTTATTCGTAGCGCCTATGTAAAAAGAGTAATTCGCCAAAGATACTTTACTGGCCCTACGGAATTTTTCTTCGAGTAGTTGTTTATTAATGGTCTGTGGAATCGTATTGGGCATTTCCATGTAACTGGTAGTACCCCCCGCAACCGCTGCTTTTGATTCTGTGTATAGTTCGGCCTTATGAGTCAATCCAGGTTCTCTGAAATGAACCTGATCGTCAATCACCCCAGGCAATAGATAAAGGCCACTTGCCTCTATTACCTTACAATTTGAACTTACCTGTATTTCTGACTTAGAAATAGAAACTATCTTTTCGTTTTGGATCAATACATTTCCCTTATATATTTGATCTTCATTTACGATGGTAGCATTTTTTATTAATATCATGACTCAAAAAAATTTCGTATCAGATTCAATATTGATTTTAACCTGGGAATAGATTCATAATAAGGAAATCCAAAACGCAGTAGGTTTAATTCATTCTTTTTAATGCACTTTATATGCGCTTTATTTTCATTCAAATACATATAAACGGGATAACTATCTATACCTTTGATATCTACACTAAAATAACCGCAATAGCTTTCCGGATTATTTATTTCTTGAGCATCTAAATTACCTTTAAGCCCGTAAAATTCTACCTTTATATTTTTATTTTTAAAGAAAGTATATAGTTCCGTAGCAAAATAGGCGCATAAAAAATTACTTCTTTCTAAAATAGTCTTTTGCCCTATGGCAGAATATAAAAGAAGACTTTTTTCTAAGGCTTTGTACATGGGAAAATAATGTCCCCCCGTGATTTCAAATTTTGACAAGGGAGCTTGCTGGTCTATCCATTCTCCATTCCATGAAATTGCCTTTAGCCATTCCAATCTATCTTTACGCAGCCATAGAAGGCCCAGACCAGGTGGTCCAAATAACCATTTATGTGTACTTCCCAATGCAAAATCTACTTCAAAAAGGTCAATGCTAGAAATGCCAATAGATTGAGCTATATCTAATATAAAGATGCATGAGGGAATTTTATTTTGGATCATTTCACTCCATTTTTGAATTGGATTAAAACAGGCTAGATCATATTCATAAGCGGAGGCAACAAATATATCTGGCTGGAACCTCTCTATTGTAGACTCGAAAAAAGAAAGATCGTTTCTTCCTTTGTCATCCCTTTCTTTTAAAAATTTTACAGTACAATCAGGATGGTTCAGAAAAAATCCAATCCCCCCTATGTGCTCATGCAATGTGGTCAATACTCTAAAGGGTGCTTTCCTTTTCTCTCTATGAAACTTCAACAGAATTTCCAGACAAAGTAAATTCAAGCAAGAAGAACCTGAAAAAGAAATGGCCATTTCATGATGTTCAAAATTCCATATACGCTTTGCTCTTTCTCTGGCAGCCCGGATAGAATTACGTCCTGATTGATAAATTCCCAAGGGGAATGCCTTTAGATCATTTTCCCAAAATTGACCGAATGCTTCTTCTACATAGATGGATGGCGTTCCTAATGTGCCTGGGTTTAAGTTGATTCTTTTGCAAGGAAAAACTTTTTTTCTAAAAGATTCCCATAATAGATCATCAAGTTTCTTATTACTCAACAAACGCCATGTTTCTATGGATTCTTGTAATGTTTCAGTGGTTACCATTTAAAAGAAGGGTTAATGATATTTTGCCGTGCTCTATCTTTATATTTTTGTAAATATTGCAAGGCATTTGAAATCACAGACTCAATATCAGATGATTGAATATTTTTTCTTAGATATTCTGCTTCAATTTTATAATTTTTTTTACGCTCTAATTTTTCTGAACGGGGATCAAATTTTCCATTGGATATAGATATTTTCATTCCTTTTTTATGCGCTGCCTTTTGAACTAATTCTGCAATTTCATTTACAGAATGATCTTTTTCCACCACATGATTGATGACCCTATGAATTCCCCTTTCAGGCGGCTTTTCAAAAATATGGGTCAATGAAGAAACGGCATCTTCCAGGGCCATTAATCCTGTTCTTTGGTTGCCTGTTCCATAAATAGTGAGTGGTATTCCCAGAAGTGCCTGCACCAAAAAACGGTTGATCACAGTTCCAAAAAATTCATCATAATCGAAACGTGTGCATAGGATTTCTTTATCCTGAAATGCATTGATATGAGTTCCAAATATAGTAGACTGCATTATATCTGTTATGATCAGTCCCCATTTGCGACAGGCCATGGAAATAAAATTAGTATCATTGATTTTAGATATATGGTATACATCATCCGCTTCTCTGGGGAAATGAGTCGTACGGACAGCTTTTTTATTTTTATATTCAGGATAAAAATAGCCTTCTGGAATATCCAATCCACATTCTGCATATTCTCCAAAAGAACCTAATTTGACCAAATGAGTATTGGGAATATTTTCTTTGATCAACCATAACAACCTTAGATTGCCTTCTTCATTATTTCGTATCGTATAAACAGATTCTTCTACCCCTTTCATAGAATAGTGAGCCGAAGGTTGTTGAGCCAGATGATAGATGACCCCCGGTTTTTTTTCCTGGATGAGGTGTTTTAATTTTTGATCTAAAATATTCAACTCAATGAAACTCAGATTAGATTGTTGAAATATTTTTTTGAAATTCTGTATTCTCTTTTTAGGAGATAGAATAGGCAATAAAGAATCACTCCCTACCTTTTTAACTAATTTTCTGCGTGAAAGATTATCCAGCATAAAGAAACTATGTTCAGGGTACCTAATGGCCAGGCTTACTGATAAAGGCCATCCTACATATCCATCTGCACCTAATATAAATACATTCATATTAATTGTTTACCTGGATTCTTCCTCAAAATTATTGGTTTTAAAATTTCTGGTGCAACTAGAATATTCGCACCTAACTGGCATTTTTAATAAGGAATTAAGCTTGACAATCGTATTTCAAAAAAAAAGTATGGGTCAAAAGAATAAAAAGGAATCATTATGATAACAGATTTTTGGCCCATTATTATTCATGCCCTATTTGGTATTGCTTTTTCAGTTTTTATATTATCTTTGGCGCATTTAATACGTCCTAAATTAAGAGAATCCGATTCAAGACCAGATACTTTTGAATGTGGAATACCTTACTTAGGAGATGCAAAAGGTATGGTCAATGTAAAATTTTATATGATCGCTGTCCTATTTATTTTATTTGACATCGAAGCGATATTTCTTTTTCCATGGGCAGTTGCTTTTAAGAATCTAAAAGCAGTGGGTATTGGTGGATTTGCTTTACTTGAAATGTTCTTATTTTTATCTGTTTTATTATTAGGCTATTTATATATATTAAGAAAAGGAGGTTTAGATTGGGAAGATCTAAAATAAAATGAGTGTATATCAACTTAAACCAGGCAACTACATTAAAGGAAGAAAAGAATCAAGTGAACAAGAGGGTAACTACCCTAAGAAAGATCAATACGGAGATAATTTCGTAGTAGGCGCGATGAAAGACTTTATCAGCTGGGGGCGTTCTTATAGCCTATGGCCCTTTCCATTTGCAACTGCATGTTGTGGTATTGAATTTATGTCGACTGCTGCCGCGGATTTTGACATAGCCCGATTTGGAGCAGAAAGGCCTTCTTTTTCCCCCAGACAAGCAGATATGATCCTCGTATTGGGTACCATCACCTATAAAATGGCTTCTGTTTTAAGGCATATTTATAAGAATTTAGCAGACCCTAAATTTGTGGTATCTGTAGGGGCTTGCGCTTCATCGGGGGGTATGTTTCATACTTATTCTGTTTTACAAGGCATTGATCGTATTTTACCGGTAGACTCTTTTATCCCAGGATGTCCTCCCCGTCCGGAAGCCATTCTGGAATCTATTATCCAACTACAAGAAAAATTGAAAAATCAATCCATTGAAGAACGTAGAAAAGAAGTAAAACAAAAAATTTTAGAAATGGAAGAAAAAAATAAACCGATGGTAGTTAAATAATTAATTACGATCTTTGAATTTCTTATCCCATGGATCTAAATAGCTTAACTGGTGGCATTATTGTTAGTATTCTCTCTGGTCTCTATACCAGCCTTTGGGGGGCTTTTAAAGACTCTCCCTATGAAGATTTTAAGCCCAAGACATTTCCCAGAAGCATTTATTTTAGTTTTCTCATTTTTATCATACTTTTTCCATTATCTTTTATTCATTCTGGTTTAAAGGCGATTAATCTATTTCAATTATTCTTTTTAGTGATGGGCATCGAAAGAGCTTTTTCTGAAATATATAAAGCCTTTTTTAGAAATGAAGACCAAGCTAAATATGCAATACCCTCTAAGTTTACTTTGTTCGGAGATCCAGTGGAGAGTCAATTGCTTAGATATATGTTGGGTATACTGGCTTCTGTTTCTATATTTTTTGTATTATTCATTTATATACCCATCATTAGTCTGGAATACTTTGCGATGGTAGCTTTATTGGGGGGAATATTGGTTTCTTTTGGTGGGGCATATAAAGACGCCCCTTTTGAAGGATTTGCTTTTTTTAAATTTTTTCGTTCACCCGTTGTGCTACTTATATTTTGTCCTTTTTTTTACTACCAGGGAGGCATCGACTTAGGTCTATTGATCTGGATGAATGTTGGCTTAGAAAGATTCCTAGTTGAATATTATAAGACCTATATCCAGAGAAATATGTCAGGTAAATTCAAATCGGATATTCAAAAAATTACCCAAAGATTGGATAGTAGAGAAAAATTTCACTATCTTGCATGGGTCGTCATTATTTTTGTAGGATATTTATACATAAAGAGTATCCATACTATCTCTTGAGATTCATTTTTAAGTAAAAATAGTTAAATGCATGATTTTATCATTATAGGCTCTGGTTTTGGAGGCTCTGCAGCGGCATTAAAGTTGGCCAGATCCGGTAAAAAAGTATTGGTCTTGGAAAGAGGCAGACAGGCATTCAGAGATGAAAAGGATTGGGACCCAAAAGAAATGTTGGTTCATAATCGTTATTCAAGCAAATCCTACCTTTTGGTAAAACAAAATAATAGTAAAAAATATGTTAAAACTCATTTTAAAGAAATCACCGGAGGAAATTCTGTTTTCTATGGAGGGGCTTCTCTGAGAATGCGTGAAAGAGATTTTGATCATTGGCCTATTTCTTATAATGAGCTTGAGCCATATTATACAGAAGCAGAACATCTGATCCAGGTACATGGAGAAGAAGGTGACCCTTATGACCCTCCTCGTTCTGGCGATTATCTTTATAGGCCAATTGAACTGAACGAACCATCAGAAAGAATACGCAAAGCAAGTGAAAAATTAGGCCACCATCCATTTAAGATTCCAATGGCCATAAATTTTAGTAACCAGAATAAGCCATTATGTATAAGATGCAATACATGTGATGGATTCCCCTGCAAATTAGGGGCTAAAAATGATGCTAGTCTTACCCTACTTCAGAAAGCGATTGAATACGGCGCAGAACTATATGAAGATGTGATCGTCTCCAAATTAAATATTCAAAATAAAAGAATAAAGAGTGTAATATGTTTCCGTAAAGAAAATAATGAATATTTTGAATTAAAGGGTTACCAATTTATATTGGCAGCAGGCGCGATCCATTCTCCTTCCATTCTATTTCGATCTGAATTGCCGGAAAACGAAAATAAAAAATTTGTAGGTCATTATCTGATGAGACATTGCAATGCCATTATTAGCTCTGCGTTTCCCTTTAAAACAAATCCGCAGCAGGTTTTTTGCAAGCAGATATGTTTAACTGATTTTTATGAAGATATGCGTAAAGAATTAGATACATCTGTGGGATGTATTCAGGATATCTATATGCCTTCTCGTAAAGTAGTTAAGAAATTCTCCCCCCATGGCCTCAAAAACATCTCTGCTCAAATATCCCCCTATATGCAAAATCTTCTATGCATTGCAGAAGATGAACCTGTTTGGGACAATAGAGTGGGTCTTTCTCAAGAGATAGATATTTATGGAATACCGGTTACTCAAATTGAACATAAATATACTCATAATGACGAGAAAAGGCTTCAATATCTGATACAGAAAGGTAAAAAAATTCTCAGAAAAACGGGTGGATTATTTAACATTGTTTATTATCTGAATACCTTTTCACATGCAATAGGAACCATACGTTTTGGAAGTGAACCTAAAGTTTCTGCCTTGGATAAAAATTGCAAATATTTTGGTCTGGACAATCTATATGTGTTGGATGGAAGCTTCATGCCTACTTCAGGAGGTGTGAATCCAAGTTTAACCATAATTGCCAACTCCCTGAGAGTAGCTAATTCATTATAATTACCGCATGCCATTTATCTTTTTTTTATTATATCTGGTTTCATTTTGTAGTCTAGGGGGAAAGGAACTAACTTCTTTGGAAAAGGCAATACGGAATGCATTCCCTGCGGCAGATTCTTTTAAAAGGAAAACTATTTATTTAACTCGTCAGCAAGTCCAAAGTTTCCAAAAGATTGTTGACTCTAATATAAAAATAGAAAGCCGACTCTTGGTTTGCTATTTGGCATTAAAAAAAAAAAGTATCATAGGGTATTCTTATTTAGATACTCATAGAGTAAGGTCTTTGTCAGAAACAGTATTAATATCCATTGATCCAGAAGGAAATATACATAGAATAGAGGTTTTAAATTTTAATGAACCCATTGAATACAAAGCACCTTCTAAGTGGCTGAAACAATTTTGGGGAAAATCCTCAGAGGATAAATTGAGAATTGGGAAAGACATTCATGGAATAACGGGAGCATCTCTTACAGCAAACGCCTTGGCAAATGCAAGCAAAAGGATACTGGTCTTGCACAAAATGTTGGTTCAAAAAAATAAAAAATGAAAAGCTTTAAACGTTGGCAGTATCATTTACTCTGGATTTCTATTTTCTTGATTTCTTATACAGGCATTCTTTTATTTATTATAAAATATTTTTATCCCCCTTTAAATGAATACTCCATCATTCATCATCCCTGGGAGCAATTTATCTTAAAAGCTCATATCATTGTTTCTTCTGTATCTGTTTTTGCTTTTGGGTATGTATTTGCAATTCATGCAATTCCTTATATCATTCAAAAAGTACAAAAAGCGGTTAAATCTGGAATGGTAATATTTGTATTAGTGGTCCCGATGATCCTCTCTGGTTATTTCATTCAAGTGATTGTTCATGAATGGTCTCTGTGGATCGTTACCTGGATACATATCATTACTGGAATTATCTTTATGCTCGTATTTATTCTGCATCAATTCAGAGTAAATCCTGAAAAAAAATGGAAACATATTTCTATATGCATTTTTTTTGTACTCATAATATGGATGGTTTTGTTATCTAAAGGCTCTGCTGAAAAAAGTACTTCTGGATATAGACAAAATAAGGGGGGGGGGGTCAAGAATATCAATCTTAAAAGGAATGCCATTCCTTTCTACTCTGTGGAAAGAGAATGGGGGATCATGGGAACCAGATTAAATATAAGGCTTATTTTTCTGGACAAAAATAAAAAATATGAAAAAAAAACAGATCGAATCTTAGAAAATTGCTGGAAAGCCATTCATGCAGTGGATCTAAAAATGAGTCATTATTCACTCAAAAGTGAACTTTCTATGATCAACATGAATGCTGCTCATAAAAGACAAATGATCAGTAAAGACATGGCAGATATTATGGATCTTTCTTTTAGGATCCACAAAGAAAGTCAACATACATTTGATATTGCACTAGGGGGTCTTAGCAATCTTTGGGGGTTTACCCAAGATAAAATAAGCCTTCCTTCTAAAAATGAAATCTCTGAATGGATACGGCATGCCAGTATTCAATATGTAGATTTTGACAGAAATCAAAGATCAATTTTTTTTAAGAATGAATTCATTAATATTGATCTGGGTGGAATTGCAAAAGGTTTTGCTTTGGATAAGGCCATAGAGACTTTAAAACAAACGAATGTTCATTGTGCTTTTCTGGATCTGGGACGCCAGGTATATTTCTACCGAAATCATGATCATTGTCCGGATATGATCTATGGCATAAGGCATCCAAGAAAAGATGATATTATCGCCAGGGCAAATTTAGATCGATCTGGTTCTTTGGCTACATCCGGAGATTATGAAAAATTTTTTATATACAAAAATACCAGATATCCCCATATCATGGACCCAAGGTCAGGATCGCCCTACCAGGGAGAGACAACTTCTGTAACTGTTTTTCATCCTTCTGCTGCAATCGCAGATGCATGGTCTACTGCCCTTTTTTTAATGGATCCATCCAAAGAACATTCTATTTTAAGCCAATATAAAGAAATGGGGGTTATCAGGATCAGTAAAGAGAAAAATATAATAGAAGCTGGTTTTCTAAAAAAAATTTTTGATCCGATCTATTCCTATTTTAAATTGGATCAGGGATCAGTAAAAATAAGTGTACATGGCCCTATAAAAGAGGCATTAGAGATAGATTAGTATAGCCCCTTAATTGAACCTTGCAAATTCATTTTCATTTCCTTTTAGAGATTTTTTGTTTTCCTGATCATTTAAAAATGTTAAAGTCTCTTCAAAACAAGTTGGTCTGCTAAAATAATATCCCTGGCCATAGTCACAGTGATGCTCTAGTAGAAAACGTGCCTGGGATTCATTTTCAATTCCCTCCGCAACTACCTTTAAACCCAAACTATGCGCCATGGAAATAATGGCTTTATTTAAATTTGTATTATTTATTCTTTGTGGAACATTTTTTATAAAAGAACGATCTATTTTAACAGAATGAACGGGAAAATGATTCAAATAACTTAAAGAAGAATAACCAGTACCAAAATCATCTATGGATAATCTAAATCCTTTCCCCACCATTTTTCTCATTTTAATCAGACTTGCTTCTGTATTGGCAATAAAAGAACTTTCGGTAAATTCCAGACAAATATATTTTGGATTTATATTATTCGATGCTAATATAGCATCTAACGTTTCTAAACAGTCTGAACTCCATAATTGTTTTGGAGAAAAATTAACAGTAAGAAAAACTTTTTTCCCTGCGGCATGCCACTTATTAAGACTCTTGCAAGAAGTATCCAGTACTAAATTACCGATATCCAGTATCATTCCAGTTTCTTCTGCTATGGGTATGAATTCTACAGGAGGAATAAAATACTTTTCTTCATGATGTTTCCATCTAAGTAATGCTTCAAATCCTTCTACTATGTTGTTCTTAAAAGAAACAATAGGCTGATAATATAGTTGAAGCAATCTATTTTGCAAAGCATATCTAAGATCACTTTCTAATTTGATTCTCCTCCTTACCTTATCATGCATTTGATTATCAAATAAAATAAAACGAGATTTACCCTGATTTTTAGCGGCATACATTGCAGTGTCCGCATCTCTTAAAATATTTCCAGCATCCGCATAATTTTTATTGCTAAGAGCGATGCCAATACTTGCAGTGGAATAAACAACATTCTCACCTATATAAAATGGTTCTGTAAAACTCTGTCTAATCCTATTTGCTATATCTGTTGCTGTTGCATAAGTTTGAATGTTCTCTAGATAAACAGTAAATTCATCACCCCCTAGTCTGGCTAGCATATCTTTTTCTCTAATACATGCCATCAGTCTTTTAGAGGCTTCTACAATGAGTTTATCCCCAACATGATGACCATAACTGTCATTCACTAGTTTAAAGCGATCTAAATCAATGAATAAAACGGCAAAGGAAAATTTTAAATCTCTTTGAACTAATAAAATACTTTTTTCCACCTTTTTAAGAAATAAAGACCGATTGGGTAGATTCGTTAAAAAATCATAATAAGCATTTTTTTGAAGAACCTTTTGCTGCTTTATTATTTTTTTGGTCATATATATTTTTTTTATAGTCATCTCAATAGCAAGGAAGAGATCATGTTGTTTAAAATGACCTTTTTTCAAATAATGCTGTGCCCCTGTTTGGATTGCCTTTACTGCAATATCCTCATTCCCAGTACCTGTGATCATCACTACTGGCAATTCTGTATGAGGGAAAGTCTTTTGAAGCGTTTTTAGAAACTGTATCCCATTCATATCAGGCAGTTGATAGTCTAATAAAACACAATCTGGCTTTTCAGAGAAAAACATTGTTAATCCTTCTCTGGCTGTTTTAGCTTGTATTACATCATATTCTTTGGAATTATTTTCCAACAAAAGTTTAGAAAGGAATTCAATATCAACTACATTATCTTCAACTATCAATATTTTCACTTTACATTTCTCCTGTGAATACCCTGTTTTTTAAAAAATTGTATTTTGCAAATAAGGTAAATACAATAATGCGAATATAGCATTTTAAAAGTCATATTTACGAACAAATTGGTTATTTTTTAATGATCAAAATTTGCGATAAGATACAAATTAGAATTTTAGAATTATATTTTTTTCACCCGATCAATTTATAAGACTCTATAGCATTTAATAATCTAACAAATTCCCGCTTTTTGATTAGAATTAAAATGCTTAAACGATCAGAAGAAAGATATTTTTCTATGGGCCTTACTGATGAGTTTTAGGAATAGAAATGGTCTGAAAAGTATTCACAAAAAGAACCAAACCATTGTAGTCTAATAATAATTGTAGTCTAATAATAAATGAGACTTGGGATGCACAATCTTTTTATTTTTTTATCTACTTTTACGTGATTTTTAAGACAAGCTATTGTAATCCTTTATCTTCTGATCCAGATATTTTAGGTATCCCATTCATATCAAGAAATAGTAGGTAGAATATAGTGTCAATTAAAATATTTATGATATATTTAAAACTATTTGCGTCCAAAGATTTGAACTAAAACCACCTTGAAATATATTCTTTGTAAACGAGACCATAGGTTTACTACATTCATTTTTTTTGCATAAAAAAAGACTTGACTTTTTATTTCATATCTATAGAATAATTATAATAATAAATGATCATGTTTATAAAATTGGGATTCCATTCTAATTAATAAGTGGAGGTTCATAATGAATAATTTATACAAAATCATGGCCATAATAGCCATTCTATCCTTGCCTTTCTGCAAGAGTAATAAAGACGATCCAGACCCAATTCCAACGCCGCCAATGGAGCAAGACCCAGCAGGCATCACCTATTCACAACAAGACGACTCACCATTGTCTGATACGATCACACTTACGGAAGAAGACAGTAATAGTAATATGGTTGAATATGCCATTGTTTTAAATTCCCAACCCACTGAAAATGTAGAAATACAGATCACTCTTCCCTCTGATGCTCCTTCTAATTTAAGTATTTCTTCTGGCAGTCAGGATGAAAGTGGCGCAGGCTCTTCCATTACCCTTACTTTTACCGATGCTAATTGGGATACATCCCAAATGGTAACATTAACCCTGATGGATGATGACATATCCAGTTCGATCAACGGTAACCTGGCTCATATCGTTACGAGCAACGATAATAATTATAATAATTTGAATAAAACCATACAATTGCAACTCAGAGACTCTGAGGCGGGGGTACTCTATCAAAAAAATGGTGCAAGCCTGCCAGAAATCATTGAACTCACAAAGGGGATGGATAGTGAATATAGCTACATGATCGAATTGGTAAGACAACCTACTGCCCCTGTAGAAATCGAAATTAACCTCAATAATGCACCAGATGATCTAAGGATTGATGAAAATGGAACTCCTACAACCTCTATTTCTATTACATTTGCTGTTGATGAGTGGGATATGCCTCAAACCATAAATCTTACCTTTGCAGATAATGATACTTTATCCGGGCCCATCATGTCAACATTAACCCATATCATATCCTCTCCAGGAGATCCTGATTCCGGGTATAATATGGTACCCAATAAAAATTTAATTCTCCATCTAATAGATGATGAGAGTCCATGTGATCAACCAGGGGCTAATGCAGAAGATGATTTTACCCCCAATATAGACGGAGAAGATTATGGCGCTGGAACAGAAGATGATCCATACATTATATGCAATGCAATGCAATTGCAGGCAATGGGAAGTAGTGACTCTCACCTGGGGGCACATTACATATTGGGTAAAGACATAGACGCTTCTTCTATTACTGCTGAATATACATGCCCCGCAGGCACTACGGGTACATGTACAGGATTCCAACCCATTGGAAGAGATCGTAGAAATAGATTCACAGGCACTTTAGACGGAAAGGGATTCATCATAAGCAATCTTACGATCAATATCAATCTTACCTCTGGTGAATCTTATGCAGGCCTTTTCGGGAATGCATCGGGCGCTAATATCAGGAATATTGGCTTATTGAATATAAATGTTTCTTCTTCTGCTTCTTCTGGTACTTCTTATGCAGGCGGTCTGGTAGGGGAAACTATTAATAGTAGTAGTATAACCAATTCCTACTCTACAGGGAATGTTTCTTCTTCTGCTCTTGGTATTTTTTCTTTTACTTCTATTCTTTCTTATGCAGGCGGCCTGGTAGGGTTGAATAGTAGTAGTAGTATAATCAGTTCCTACTCTACAGGGAATGTTTCTTCTTCTGGTTCTAGTTTTGTTAGTTCTCTAGCAGGCGGCCTGGTAGGGGTGAATAGTGGTAGTAGTATAATCAATTCCTACTCTACAGGGAATGTTTCTTCTTCTGATACTTCTTCTCATGCTTCTTCTGGTAGTTCTTCTGCAGGCGGCCTGGTAGGGGGGAATAATTTTCTTAGTAGTATAACCAATTCCTACTCTACAGGGAATGTTTCTTCTTTTGCTAATTTTAGTAGTTCTTCTGCAGGCGGCCTGCTAGGGGGGAATAATAATAGTAGTATAATCAATTCCTACTCTACAGGGAATGTTTCTTCTTCTGCTGCTGATCCTACTTTTAGTCGTTCTTTTGCAGGCGGCCTGATAGCGCTTAATAAGAGTAATGGTAGTATAATCAATTCCTACTCTACAGGGAATGTTTCTTCTTCTGCTGCTTCTTCTTCTGCAGGCGGCCTGCTAGGGAGGAATATTAATAGTAGTATAATCAATTCCTATTTTGATCAAAATGCCACAACATTATTCGAAAATGGTAGTGAAGTCTCTGATACTGCTGTAGACTCCAATACAGGTACTCTTACTTGTTTAGGTGGTTTATCAACTAGTCCACCTAATCCAGGTGATCCATCATTCACTACGAGTACATCCACTGATACAGGAACATGCGATGATGTATCTCCCACCATTTTCTTCAACTGGCAAACTCTTTTTGACATCGACAATGCAGATATGGATGATGACCCTACCACGGGAACCGATGAATCTTCTGTTCGCTATGATAGTAATAATGATGGAAGTGTTACCGATACAGACGCATTTTTATGGAATTTTGGCACTATGTCAGAATATCCGATCATAGCCTCTATCCCTGGAACAGTAGACGAACAGGCAGTAACAATGGCCTCTGGTTTTTTACGTTTTTCAAATACTATCATTGGAGAGCCTTCTGCTACAGACCCTGTATTTTTCTATGATATAGACGATGCCGCCATGGATATTACTACTTCTGGTACGGAAGTTCAGGGCACTACCGCAGGTAGTTATGCAATAGAAGATGCGGTGGATGCAGACGGTGATGCTTTGACTGGCACCGATCTGCCTACAGTGAATGCTTCAGGAGTGATCACCCTCCCAGCGTCTTTTGCATCAGGAAGTGAATTTTATTTAAAGGTTACCTTTACCAAGGGTACTACCCCCATGGCTAGTTATACCCGTAGGTATAGGTTTAAAAAATAAACCTTTTTTTCTTTCTTTTTTCACATGGAAGTTAGGCTGGACGGGTTACATCCTGTAACCTACAAAACACGGATGTTTTGTAGGGGCAAGCGACCTGATAGGATGTCAGGTGCTTGGGGTAAGGTCAGGCAGCCATGTAAAACATCCATGTTTTACATGTAAAAAAAAGAAAGAAACAAAGACCTGTGCCCGTAGGGTGAAAAAAACCCGCTACTTTGCCATAGAAATTAGGCTGGACGGGTTACATCCTGTAATCCAGGCACCAGCCTTGCAAAACATCCATGTTTTGCATGGAATTTAGGCTGGGTGAGTTACATCCTGTAACCCAGGCACCAGCCTTGCAAAACATCCATGTTTTGCATGGAATTTAGGCTGGGTGAGTTACATCCTGTAACCCAGTCCCCAGCCTTGCAAAACATCCATGTTTTGCATCACCAACCGATCATCTCTCCCAAAAAGCTGGAAGAAGAAAGAAACAGGAAGTATACATAAAAATAGAATGGTATTCAACTTTATTGATATTACTGGTACCCGTAGGGTGAAGAGGAAAGAGAAAAAAACAGAGGGAAAGAGACTTGTGATCGTAGAATAAAAAGAAAAAATAGAATGAAATTCTAACATAGTTCTTTTTCTTTCTTATGCAAGTATTCCAGAGAGCTTGAGTAAAAATATCCTGAATCTGCAGAGGCTTTCTCTATTCTCTTTCCTACATTTCTTTCTACCTGTGACAATATCGGAACCAATTGCTTTAAATCATTTTCTGCATTACCTTCCGTAATATCAATCGCTACAATATAACCTTCAGAAGAAGATGCTTGTATATTATAACTTTGAAATATTTTTCCATTTCGTTTCATGAATTTTCCATCATCGTCAGTAAGGTTTATTTTAGAAACGATTCTTCAATTTTCTGACCCTCTAATTCTTTGCCATCTTGCTTCTGCTTCTTGTGTCCTTCTCTACGGGCTTGTCTTTGCAAACGAATAAAATCCGCATTGACAGACAACAAAGGATATCTAAAATATTAAATAGAATTCATATTTAGAATTCTGTTCCTATGGTAAATAATCCTCTCCATTTACTGATAGGCAATGCAGTTCTAAAATCCCATGGAGTAGCCCAATCTACTCTTATATATATTCCAGCTACTAATAAGAAGCGTCCTCCCAAACCAAAGGTAAGTTTAAAGTCTTTTAATCGACGATCTTCATAGAATTTGTACGATCTCAGGTTTGAAAAAGAAGATCCCATATCAAAGAAAAATACTCCTGAAAAACCACGTAAAAGCCATGGTACAGGAAATCCAACCAGAATGGCATCTACTATCGGAAATCGGAGCTCCAGCTTTCCGATAAAGGTATATCTTCCAGCAATGGAATTGATGTCAATCCCTCGTATGGTATAATATCCACCTATAATATAGGGGAAGGAATTGGATTTAGAACCATGAACAGTGCGGATAAAAATACTATATGCAAAAATGAAACGCTTAAAAAATAGAAAATATTGCCCAACATTCAAGGCTTGTCTGGTGTAAACTGATTCAAGATTAATGATACTAAATGCTTGTTCTATGGTATAATTCGCCCTAATACCATCCAGAGGACCAATAAAGCTGTACATAACATTATTATATGTAGTAGAAAAACTTATACTCTGCACATTTGTAAATACATCGGAACGGTTGAATCTGTCATTGCCAACAAAACTCTCTTCATATCTGGAAATATCTAATCTTGAAGATGCCTGCCAGAATGGGGTAAATGGATATATCACTCCTATAAAAACTCCATAGCTATTTAAAGACAGTACTCCTGAATAAGGGTTATAGAAATAATCATTAAGTCGATTGATATCTCTTAGATCAAAAATACTAAGATGAGATGTTCTTCTATAGATACCAGTATAAAAATCAATTTTTTTCTTCAAAAATCCATAACTTAATCCAAAATTAGTCCTGTTGCCATTTGATAAATAATCAATCCATAGTTGAAGGTTATGGTTCCCCAGATAATCGTTTATAGAAAAGAAACCAAATCCACCTAGGCCGCTTGGTTGGCTGTAGAAGAGTGTTAGAAAAAATACTTCCGGAAAAAACCTTGTAGAGTAACTGCTTGAGGTAAAAGAAGAAAGTCCTGATCCATAATGTGGATATTCTGGTTCTTTATAAGGATATGCATCCACCGGTTTTTGTATCACATCTTTTGGATCTTTAGGGGCCTCTTTAATGGATATGTCATATCCTTGTTTTCGGTACATGGTAAAAATGATTCTTTTAGATTCCCTATCTGTATAAGGTTCAAAAACTCCTCCCTGCACATTTGTGATTTGATACGCCTGGGAATCGTCTTTATCCATTAGAAATGCATTATAGACACCAGTCTGGTTAGAAGAATAGAGTATACGGTTTGTCTTATCCTTGTAATAATAAGAAGGATTCAATTGTTTTCCCTGAGCTTTTGTCAGCTTAGTGACTTTTTGGTTACTTATATTTATTTCAAATATATGATAATGAGTGGATTCGTAATTGTTCTTTGCATTCCGGTTACTTGAAAAAAGGGCATACTGGTCGTCACCGCTTAAAAATGGATCTCTTTCTGCAAAAAGATCAAAAGTGATCTGGCGGATCTCATTTTTATTTAAGTCTAATATGTAAATATCTGACTGTCCCAGGACAACCCCCACCATGATTGCCTTTGTTTCACTATTAGAAAGTCTTGGATATTTAATGAAGTCTAGCGCTGGAGACCACTTTTGAACTACTTTTCTGGATTCTATATCATAAAGATAAAGGTGGTCTTTTCCACCGCTTTTGGCTGCAAAAAAAATTTTTTTAGAATCTCTGGTAAAGCTGATCCTATTATCCAAAATATTTAATTGGTAAAATTGATTGTTATTTCCTCCCTGTACAATGACCTCTTCATTAAGAGTAACTTCATGATCGTCATCAATGTCATAGGATTTCTTTTTTTGATATTTTGCGGTTTCTTTCACTACAATTGCAGGTAAAAAATTTCTGATCGTAAGATAAGCTATTTTTTTGCCATCATCTGAAATGGCAGGATGTAAATTCAGGAAACTCCCATCCTGTAAATGTCTACTTATCAATAAGGCAGCCTCATCATCCGTTTCTTTATGAGTATCCTTTGCATATCTTCTTTTAAACCATGTCCTCCATTTTTGATCAAATTCATCGAATGAAATTCCAAAGGTTGATCTGATCGCATTACGTATGCTTCCAATGGCTCTTAAATTCTTAAGTAATTCGGGGATCTTGAATCTTCCATATTCTTTATCAATAAAAAACATGATGGATTGTCCGGCCTTATAGATAATATATCCTGAAGAGACTCTCAATTCAGTAAGGTCTTTTAAAGAAGGCGTTGTATTCGTAAGAATAGCGTCTCTCATTGCCATTTCTCCTGTCTCGTCCCATTCAATAGAAAAATACTCAGCCATTCCTTCTATGAGCCATAAAGGGAAACCAAATCCCTGGAACGCAGAAAGGGATCCGCCATCCTGGCCATATAAGATATCGTATTGAAATGCATGCACTAGTTCATGGGTCAATACATGCCTAAACTCATCATAGCTGCCTGTATATGGCAGTACAACACGTCTTCTTAATATTTCTGTAAATCCGCCTATGCCTTCATCCAGAGTATTTGGGATGATATTGGTAGATTGAAAATGGCTATGCGAATTATATATAAATATGGGTACCACATGACTAAGTCTATGATCCATTCTTTCGGCGATAAAAATATTGGCTTCTTCTGCATATATGGAGGCGATCTTTCCCAAGTTATCATATCCTTTTGGATAATGAATGTCAAAATGGTTTGTTTCGATAACATTCCAATTGATCTCTTCCCAGACAACTTTTCTACCCAGAGATTTTTTTAGATCAAATGAAGATAAAATAAGAAATAATAGAAGAAATTTTGAAAAGAGTGATGTTACTCTTTCTTTAAAGAAAGATATTTTCAAATAGATACTCCATTTATATATACCAGCATACATAAATTAAAGAAAGTATGTCATCTTTAATTTAAAGAAATTAAAATATAAAAAAAGGACAGTATATGATCCGTCAAGAAAAATTGCCAATACATTTCACTTTTCAACCCAGCAAGATGAAAAAGACGGATCATAGATTCCTGATCTCCTATCCGAGGGGCTTTTAATCGTTTTGTAATAGATTATGCAGCAATTAATAGGGTGTAGTTTGCTGTCCGTAGCGGTAGGATCATAAAATTCATAGTCTTGTAAAGAATAATGGTTTGAAAATATAACAGAGAATAATTCAGGCAAGCAATTCTGAAACTTTGGACAGAGATATTTTCAGGGAAATCCTCGGATAGTTTAAACATTAAAATACCTAGAAATAGGATGATCTATTTTACACAAAAAGGTAAAATTCCTGCCATCCTTGCTCTTTTAATTACTTTTGATACTCTTCTTTGCTGTAAAGCGGATAAACCAGTGACCCTCCTAGGCAATATTTTCCCTTTGTTTGATATAAAATATACAAGAACATCCACACGTTTATAATCAATGGATGCGTTGGAATTCTTGGAGAAATAAGAACTTCTTTTCCCAGTAAATGGTTTTTTTCTTTTAAATGAAAAGCCTTTTTCACTTGGAGAATTGATAGGCTTTTCTTTTGCGGAAACTATATCTTCAGGGGTATTTTTTTTTTCAGGATCATTTACAGGAGGATCATTTTTTTTAAGTTGACTAGGTTCAATACTTTTTGTACTCGCATCTTTTTTTACAGTTTGCGGTATGATCTTCTCTTCTTTTTTTTCTTCTTCTAATGCCATATTATGCCAAAACTATTCTAAAAAACATTTTGTAAAGTATAAAAATACTTAGCATTTACAATAACCAATGCCGTTAGGCTGTACTTTGTACACATATCGAGCCTGTGTCTCAACACAGAAGAATAATTTACTAAATTGTAATCTATATCGTATTTTTTGTTCCCGAAGGTTTTTTGATATTTTTTCTCGAAAATACGAAATAATTTCCTAATTTCCTGATCTATACAAGCTGTTCCCGTATCATTTTGCTAAAATTGAAGGTTATTGCAGCGATTTTTACCTCTATTCTCGCCTTCTGAATCCCTCTGAGCAATAGCTCCCTAAAGTTTTTAGTCTGTTTTAGAATCCCGAAAATAGGTTCAATGGAAAAACTTCGCTTTTTATAAAATGACTTCGCTTCATCAGAAGACATCTTCATGATCATATCCTGTTTTAAATCGAAAGAAGATGCTTGTATATTATAACTTTGAGATATTTTTTTGTGCAAATCTATTGTTCATGGGACATAAAAATTAAAAACAACCTCTGGTAAAGGACGCTTAGAGAATAAAAATTTTACTTATTTAAAAAAGCTGAACTGGGGATTTTATACTCGTTCTTTTCAAAAATGTAAATGTTTTTAAGTTGGCGCACAGGCTCACTGGTCAAATCAAAACTATGAACAAAAAAATAATACTTAACAGAGTGTATTTATATGATATAATTCGTCATATTTTTTATATTATTTTATAAAATGAACAGACTAGTCAAAATTTTTATACTTGCTTTTTCTTTCTTCTTTTTCTTAGGATGTGATCAAGAAGAATCACCTGAAAAAATCCGTATTTCAAAATTTAACCAACATGTCAGGTCTCTTTCTCATTTTCAACAAGAAGAAGAAACCTCTGGCCCCATAAGGGTAGATGAAGGAACAATGAATACACCCTGTGATGGGAAATGTGCTTCTTTTACTGCACAAGAACAAACAATAGGGGCTACTGGAAATATCAGCTCAGTTACGCGCGAATATATGTGTAATGCCCAGCAATATAAGTTGGCTGCCGGACATAGTGAATTATTTCTATTTGACATGTCTGAAGTGATCTATCCAGGATCAATTTTTAAAGGGTCTAGTATTGTTACAGGAGAATATAAACCCATTCTTAGTTCCAGGAATCCTATGTCTTTATCTGTCTCTATTGTTGGAGTAACTGAACAGGCTTCTGCAAGGGTAGAAGATCCAAGCAGGGTATCCAATGTTCGGGATGCAACTATAGCTCTTTTACGGGCAAGCAATACAGAAGGTATTAGTCCTCCTGCAAATTATAATTTTACGGTTCAACAATTAGATTCCTCCGTAAGAAATCAATTCGGTCTATTCTTGGGAGTAAATATCAAAAGTCAGATAGATGCAGCAACGGCAGATAGGTTAGGACTAGAGTTCGGTTTCGAAGATAATGGATCTAACCAGTCTTATGTGGGTAGATATGTTCACAGATATTACACAGTAGATATTGATCTACCTCAAGAACCAAGTTCTTTTTTCAAAGAGCTTCCTGAATTGAATGAAAATATTTCACCTGTATATATAAGCTCAGTTGCCTATGGAAGAACCATATTATTCAATATGAAAAGCAACAAAGACGAAGCTCTTTTGCAGACGGCCTTGCATGCAGCACAGAATATTTCGGATGAAGAGCAAGATGGTTCAGCGGAAGTGTCTAGCCTGTATGAAGAAGCTATTTTAAATACAAGAATCAATGCAACGGTAGTGGGAGGCAATAGTGAACGTTGTGGTATTTTAACCAACATAGAAGAAATAAATAACTGTTTAAGAGAAGGCGGTCTAAAATACCAGGATGGAGTACCCATTGCCTATACTCTCAGATTCTTAAATGACAATACAGTGGCCAGGGTTGTATTGAATACGATGTATAATGCCAGGACATGCAGACTAGAAAATGAAAAATCCGTAGGAAGGCTGCAAGCTATTCGGATAAGATCATCTAATAATGATGGACGAGCACCAGGTGATTCCGACCGTAATTATGAAGTATTTGGTTTTCTAAGGATGAATGTTGTTTCAGACAATATAGAGCCAGGAGATTATGGTAGATGCAATAGTGATTTTTATAGAGGATCTAGTATCATAGAAGTAAATGGTAATCATCGTATAGACTCTAACGTAGGTGGAAGCTTCAAATCAATAAGCTCTGGAAATTATATAGCCGCTTATCAGATCAGCTCAGGGAGGCAAAATATTGAACTCTGTGGAAGATTCTGGGATTATGATCCAGGCTTTGGTAAAAGGAATGACGAGCTAATGACGCGAAAACTCGTCATTTCCGCGGTAGAAATTCGTAATAATGGTTCAAAGATATTACATTTTAGTCGTGCCAGTGAGGGTGCTCCTAATAATGGAAGAGATTGGGTAGATATTGAATTAAAATATATTCCTTAAGGTCATTAAGGATTAAGAATATAGTCTGGAAAATTAGAGAGGAAAAAGAATGAAAAAGTTAGTAATGAACAACAAATTTGTAATAGGGTTGATACTTATAATGACCCTATTTTGTGGCGATACAGAGAATGATTCTACGACACCAGAAGGGTTTGATCGTATGATCAAGGCAAGCTCGTATTTTCAGCAGCCAGAAGAACTGCTCCAAAACCAAAAAGTTGGCGAGGGGGTAGAAGTCTGCAATACAGGCGATGATGATATATGCGATGAAGACGAGAAGCAGGAACCAGATTTAACAGAGACCGAGGCAACTCCAGGTGGTGGTAGTATGACTACCCGGGAATACAATTGCACGGTTCAGAAATATAAGGCTGCCCCTGGATTCAATGAATTGTTTTTACTATCTCCCACTGCAGACGTCATTTATCCAGGCTCTATCATAGAGGGGTCCAGTATTCGTACAGGAGAATATAAACCTATTGTTGCCCCTAGGAAGCCTCTTAATGTTTCTGTTTCAATCATAGGTGTAACAGATGTAGCATCCCAAACAGTCGAAAATCCGACCCTTTCTGGTTTTCGTACTGCCAGGGTCTCTCTTCTTGGGACACAAAATACAGCGGATGTTATTCCACCGAATAATACTGCCTTCTCTGTGAAGTCTATTTATTCTAGTGAACAACTTGGCGTGGCTTTAGGGGCGCACTTCAAAGGTCAGGTAGGAGCTGCGCTTAGTATAGATTTTTCTGGGAGTTTAGATGTCACCACAAGCACAAAGATGCAAAAACATGTTGCCAGATTTGTTCATAAATATTATACAATTGATATCGATCTTCCAACAAACCCAAGTGATTTTTTTGAAGAAGTTCCTGACATCAATCCGAGTGTTTCACCGGTATATGTCAGTTCTATTACTTATGGAAGAATGATTTTATTTGAGCTCGAAAGTAACAGAGATGAAACCCATATCAATGCAGCAGCTAATTTAGCAGTCGAATATGGAGGCAGCTATGAACTAGGATCATCAATCGATGTTAACTATTCAGAAGTACTTGCATCATCCTCTATAAATGCCACAGTTATTGGAGGCAGTCAGGTAAGTCCTGATAACAAAGGGGCTTGTTCTTTGGTAAATAACCTGGAAGCTTTAAGGACTTGCATACGTTTTGGAGGACTTAAATATCAAGATGCCCTGCCTTTGTCATACACCCTTAGGTTTTTAAGTGATAATTCCATTGCCAGAGTGGTATTGGCTTCTGAGTATAATGTAAGGGAATGTGATTTAGTAGGTGAAACAAATAGGGGTACTATAAGACTCTTGCGAATGAGGGCTTCTTCAAGGGATGAAACAAGCAATAATCTAGAGGTCTATGGGTATATCGCGATCAGACCGACTTCAGAAGATGTAACAACGTCTACAAATCAATGTAACCTGGATGATATTCTTAAAGAAGATAGTGAATATATAATTCTTATGGCTCGTCCGGATCGAAATGATAAATTCCCCGGAAGTATCAGTGGAGAATGGCAAAATTTTGATGCATATAATTATGCTGCTAGTTATATATTTAGCCAAGACCAACCCAATCTTGAAGTATGCGCCGTTTTGAAAGATAGGGATAAAGGTAGCAGTATAAATGATGATACTTTTAGGACTAAACATATTATTCGCATAGGTGATCTGGAAGACATTGCCATAACTGATGATCCAAGGACTTTAAGAATTGAAGATGAACGTGGTGATGGTTGGATCGATATAGGTATTTCTCCTTGAATCTATTGCTAACCGTTACTTCCATGCATCTGGATAAGAAATGCAATGCCTTGTGTTTGACATATTTCAAGATTGGGTTCTCATTGTGATAAAAAATTATCCCTAATAGCCGCCAGGCTTAAACATATTTCTAAGGTAGTATAGAGTTATGTTATATGGATCATCCTCTAAGGAAAATCATATTCTAAAGTTAAAGAAAGTAGATTCTACGAATGAGCACATTAAAAGATATCCCGAATTATGGGAGAAACAATTTCAAACTGTGTATACATTCAATCAAACCAGAGGAAGAGGTAGAAATGGAAGAAGCTGGATATCTAAAAGAGGCCAGGATATCGCTTTTTCTACTGTATTTCATATAGATGAGTTTAAAGAATCTTTTATCCCCGCGATCAGTCTTTTTACGGCAATTGCTGTACAAAAAGTTTTAGAAGAATATTCTAAGAAGTCTATCCATATTAAATGGCCAAATGACATACAATTTAAGAATAAAAAAATGGCAGGTATATTATGTGAACCTATTTTATCTATCCAAAAGAAGATAGTTATACTAGGGGTTGGCGTCAATGTAAATTCGAATGAATTTCCTGAGGATATCGCCAATAAAACGACATCCTTAAGATTGATCATGGGTAAAGAAATAGATTTAGAAACTCTTTTTTATGAATTACTGACCAGTATACAAATTTTATTAGAAAAATTTACGGTACCCATTCCTAAAAAAATACACGAATGTCTATTATCCGCCTATCCTTATACAGGAAAAAAGGTTGACTTCTTGAATCAAAATATGGATAGCAGAAAAGGTAGAATTATTGGTATAGATAATTATGGTTTTTTGGTTATAAAAGAACTAAAAACAGAAAAAATATACAAATTATCTGAAAACGTATTTTACTAATATAGAGAGAAGGTCTTATGATAACAGAAATAGATAATTTTTTTTTTCACTAAAAGAATTAAATCCAACAATAGATTCTCGCTTTCCTGAATCAAACATAAAGCGTAAAGGCAAACTAAAAAAGGTATTGATTGCAAATAGGGGCGAAATTGCCAAGCGCTTTTTTCTAGCTCTTCACGAAGAAAAAATTTCATCTGTGGCTATTGTTACGGATGTGGATATAAATCAATCATGGTATGAGATGGCAGATGAAGTAATCCATATCGGTAATTACATGAATTATAATAATATAGACATGATCATTGCGGCTGCTCTATTATCAAAGGCAAATGCCATTTATCCTGGTTATGGTTTTCTATCCGAAAATGTAAATTTTGTAGATCGCATTGAAGAAGTTTCCAAAAAGTATAAAAAAGAGATTATTTTCATGGGGCCATCTTCAAATGTAATGAATAAGGTAGGAAATAAACTAGAAGCAAGACAACTGGCCCAACAAAGTAATGTGCCCATGTTCAAGGGATCGGAAAGAATATTAGACTATGCAGAAGCAAAAAAATATGCCAAGGAAATAGGTTATCCTATTATTCTTAAATTGAACCAAGGGGGGGGAGGCAAAGGGATGATACCAGTTACAAAACAGGATAAACTGGAAGCTGCAATTGATTCATCCCAAAGAATTGGGAAGAGCCTTTATAAAGATGAAACTTTTTATATAGAAAAACTTATTACCCAACCAGTCCATGTGGAAGTACAAATATTCAATGGTATATCCGTCGGTTTAAGAAAGTGCGCTGTGCAAAGAAATAATCAGAAGATCGTAGAAGAAACAGGAGAAACTTTTCTTCCCAGTGAACTCATATCTAAATTATACAAATCTGCGGAGAAAATGGCAAGAGCCTCTGGCTATTCTGATTCTTGCGGAGCAGGGACAGTAGAATTTCTATGGGACACCAGTTCAAATGAAGTAGGTTTTTTAGAAATGAATACCCGTCTTCAGGTAGAGCATCCTGTAACGGATGAATCTCTGGGCATTGATCTTGCCAGATGGCAGATATTAAATTTCGATGGAAGAGAAGATGATATTCCTTATGAAAAAATCAATATCAACAAACAAGAACAAAAAAATCATACCATTGAATGTAGAATCTATGCAGAAAATCCATCCAAAGGATATGCACCCTCTCCTGGAACCATTACTGAATTAAAGCTCCCTGGCTTTAAGGGAGTACGTTGTGATTTTGGATTCCACAAAGGGGATGTTATTTTGCCTTATTACGATCCAATGATTGGGAAGGTAATCGTATATGCAGAAAACAGACAAGAATGTATTACAAAAGTAGAACGAGCTTTAAGTGAATTATATGTGGGGGGTATCCATACTAATATACAGCAACTTCTACATATTGTAAGACATACTACATTTATTGAAGGAAACTATACGAATCGTCTTTTAATAGATCATAAAGAGTTAGAAGAATCTTTCTGCGAAGATTCAATGATCCTGAAGACCGCCGTTTTTGGAGCACTATGCAATCGTATTCAAAGAATCCAAAAATATGTAAATGAATATTCAAGTATAGCTAGCCTGGATGATTCCATGTGGCTTTCTAAAGGGATGGACCTATCGGAAACATGTTCTATTCAAATTCAGGGGAGAGAATATATAGTAGATATCATTCAAAATGCAATCAATCTGTATCATATATTTATCCAAAAGCAATATGTTGGCAATTTTGAAGTTTTTTTTAAATTAGAGCACGAAAATAATTTTTTAATAAGATCTGGTCTTCAATTTTATAATACGGAAATATACCAAATGTCCCACTCAACGATCATTAAATTGAGATCGCCTGATAAAAAAGTGTATTATTCCAATATAATTATTCAAACAAGCGGTCAGTCAGATACTTCTGATCCAATTGGCCTAAAAAGAGCACCTTTTCAAAGTGCATTTGTAAGACTCATGCAAGAAAAATCTACAAAAAAATATCTAAAAAAAGGAAGCAAGGTGCAAAAAGGGGATCCAATTATTGTGATTTCTGCAATGAAGATGGAAACAACGATCCATGCTCATATGAGTGGTAGCCTAATCCATCTGATCGAAGATGGCGATCTGACAAAATTAGAGATAGGCAAAACAAATGATGGTCTGGTTATTGGCCGAAGCATAAAAGAAAATGAACCATTATTTTTGATTCAAAGTTCGGACATATCTGAAAAAAACCCGGAGAAAGAAAAAAAGAAGTTAAAAAGTAAAATGATAAACTACATGACAAAAGATCATGATCAAATAATAAACCCTTTCTTTACCCAGCTTTTGAAGGACGATAAAGGAATACAAATTAAAAATAAAGAAGATATGATACTATCTTTTAATATAATTTTTGCTTATCTAAAGGGTCTATACAACAATAAAAATATTGTAAATAAATTGTCAGAATCCATTGAATTATTGTCAGATAAAGAAAGTGTAAAATTTACTGATGATCCATCCATAGAAGATTCTATTTCAAATATGATCATTTTTTATACAAATATAAAAAAAGTTTTTTCTCACGCCATTTTTAAGGAGAAGTTTTCTTATTTTGATGAACTGACTGTATTATACAGAAATTTAAAAGATACGAATGACTATGGTTTCTCAGAAATAAAACCTCTTTTAGATCATTTATTTACATTTTATGCAAAGGATAAATTAAAGACTCAGTTCCTGGAGACAAGCTCTGGTTTTAAAATTATTTTTCTTTTTTTTCAAAGAGCCTTCTATCATTCTTCAGAATCAGGATTTCTCATAAAAATGCTCATTAATATGCTTGGTAAATTCTCTAAGCTATCTCAAAGTACAAAGAAAATATTACAGTCAACCATGCAGGAAGAAGAAAAAGAAAGAGACGATTTTCTATTTAAATACATAAGGCAAACCTTTCCAAATCTGATCTATGAGATGCAAATGGAAAGCTCTACCAAATACATAAGAGACTATCGAAAGTTCATAAAAGATCCTTTCTCTACTATTGATTCAAACATCGATCAAGAAGAAGCTTTAAAGATCAAAATTAAATTAAAAGATTCATTGAAATCTTCATCCAATATCTCTTATGATTCACTTAAAATACCTAAATGGGCCAGAAAGGAATTTATGCGCAAAATAAATTTTCTTCAAAAGGCTTATAAAATTAAAATTTTATTCTCCCCTTTTAAATATTGTTATGTTTTTGAACTGACCCATCAAAAAGATATTACAGACCAGAGATATTTTTGTATTTCTATTATCCCTGAAACAATTAAGATCAAATACAATAAGGCCCAAGATAAATATGAAATATCTGTTATTGAAAAAGCATGTATCCATTTAGCAAAATGTATAAGACTCTATCAAAAAATCAAACCAAACCAAAATAATATGGGGGAAATATATGCTTTTCAAGATAAGTTAAAGGTAGATATTCTGAATAATACTCCTGGATATATTAACTATCGCCACATGTTATCTATTGGGGAAAATATATTTGTCTATTTTGCAAATATTAACTTCAAGGGATTGATCACTTATTTTAAAGTCGACTCTACTTCTGAGGATCAAGAAGAGAGTCTGCAAAGCTTTATTTTTAAGACCCAAGAAAGAATCATATACATTGATCCGGTTGATGAAGAATATGAGGAATACTTATATTGCAGTTGGTTATTGGATCCAAGAAAAAAAAGACAGTATGATTTAGATAAATGGCCTGTAGAAAAATGGGCAAGGCAAACCTTTCAGGAAAATAAATTCAGAGAAATTCTTTTAAACTCTATAGATAACTTTATATGGAAAAATCCTAAAACAGGTCAAAGAGAAATAAAACCAGTCGGTGGTAAAATATATATAGGCAATATTCAGAATATACCTGCTTGCTTTTATATGAAGGATTCTAAAGTCTCTGGGGGTGCTACTGGCAATCTGGAAGGTCTTAAATATATTGCGGCATGCTACATTTCTTTTTTATTAAAAATACCCCTTTATGTTTGGAATGATGGAGCGGGTGCAAATATAAAAGAAGGAATGATTTCTCTGAAAAGAGCAGCTCAGGGTTTCATGATGAATGCGATTGGAGATTCAAATATAACAGAGAAAACCCTGTTACAATTCATTAAGCACTCCGCCGACCCCGTTCTAAAGAAACTTTTAGTAGAGGTAAAGTCTTTCATTGAATCGAATAAAGAAATTTCTTCCCTTCCCAATGGAAAAACTTTCATCACAGCCATAGGAATTGGTTCTTCCACTGGTTTAGACGTATATGGTTCCAGCCAGGCAGCTATCCAGATCATGTTGGATTCAGAAAACTCCTATAGGGTACTAACCGGCGCAAATGTGATTGAATCCGTAACAGGTGAAAAAATGACAAATTATGAAATAGGCGGCGCAAAAGTAATGGGGAAATGGACAGGAATTGTCAATTTAATCGCCAATAATAAGTTTGATGTGATCAATTATGTTAATCAGGTACAGAAAATATTCTCAAGTAATCAAATTTACAAAAAAATACAAAGGAAAGAAAGACCAAAATTTTTAAAACCCCAGGATTTTGAAGTCATTAATGAAAATATTGTCAGGGAAAACGTAGACAATACTCTTTTCCTGCCATTTAATGATCAATTTTATAGAGCAGGTTCTTTATTCGCTGGATTCGCCCAAGTAGGAGGCTACCCTATTTTGATCATGGGTCCCCGAACCCGCTTAGGAGTTCGTTCTTATGCTTCTATTGTAAAAGCCAGGGAATTGATCAAGATATCTCAAAAAACAGGAGTCAACCAGATATTCATCTGGGGGGAAAATACCTATAAGAGAAGTCTAAATGATGATGAAAACACACTTAGAGCGCGAAATGAATTATCTAAACTATTAAATAAAAAACAATCTCAGATCAGAATCTGTATACTGACTAATGCAAGAGGTATTCATAATATGATCTCTCATTTCAATGTAGATGCTTTGATCTACATACAAGAGGAAAAAATCGATGAGCGATTGCAAAATATAATGAATCAAAATGCACACTTTATAGTAAATTCATATTCTTCTGCTTTTGACTTATCTTTAAAAATTCTTAGTTATTTGAATGATAAAAAAGGGAATTACTTATTGAAAAATGAAAAAATAGCAAAAAATAAACCAAAAATTCCTGAAGATCTATCCAGACCTTATGATATGATAGATTCTGTAATAAAGCAAATTTTTGATAAGGACAGTTTCATAGAATTTTATAGAGATATGAATTCCCCTTTTAAAGGTCCTGCACTGATCAGTGGATTGGCCAGAGTCAATGGGACTACGGTAGGTATTTTGGCCGACCAACCTAATATCTTGAGTGGGGCAGCAGACGCTATCGGCACAGAAAAATTCAGACTATTTACAGAGTTTCTGGATAAACATCAAATACCATTGATCATGCTTTCTAATTCGCCTGGCTTTTTACCAGGCACGAAACAAGAAAGGTTACGTATTCAACAGATAGGTGGGGAATCTTTAGATGTAAATGTTCTCAGTGAAATACCAGTCGTATCTGTTGTTTTAAATCAAAATTATGGTGGTCGTCAAATACATGCCTTTGCCAGGGATCTAAGACCAGGTATTTTATATATTACTTTAGATGACTCTATTATGGCAGTAATGGGTTCAGAAGCTTCTTTTAATTTGTTTCACAGAGAAAAATATACATCCCTTATTCAGAAGGGAGAAACGAAGATGGCCAAAGAAATGAAAGAAAATTATGTAAAAGAATACAATACTAAGGCCAGAGCAAAAAATGATGCTATGGCTTCCGGGATGATAGATATTTTAGTTCCAGATATCAAAGATCTGCAAAAATACATTGCCAATGGCCTGGAAATCGTAAAAAAGAATCTAAAGATGTTCAGAGAAGATTAGCTTCTGCTGATCTGAACGGTACAAACTAAGTCTAACAAATATATGATCCAAAGGCTTTAGAAAAACTGATGGCCTAAAGGTGAATATAAGTAAGTATTGCGAGTCATATAGAATTTACAATAACTTGATTTTTTCAATGATATTTGTAGTAGAATTTCCTTTTATATAAGGCAAGATGAATATCTCAGATCCTATTTTTTCCAAAACAGATCTTTCTGGTAATTTTTCTTTTTTATAGTCCCCTCCTTTTGAATAGAAATCTGGTTTTATTTCGCGGATCAGTTCAATAGGAAGATCTTCATCAAAAATGACCACCATGTCCACACAAAAAATATGTGCTAATTTAGTCGATCTTTCTATTTCATTAAATATTGGTCGGTCGTTCCCTTTTATTTTTTTAACGCTTTTATCCGAATTTAAACCGATCACTAAAAAATCAGCCAATTGAGATGTTTGCCCTAAATATTCCAAGTGCCCTTCATGCAAAATATCAAAGCATCCGTTTGTAAAAACAATTTTTTTATTTTCTGATCTTACCTGCCTAATATTTTCTTTAAATGATCCTTCCTGTTTATAATATATTTTTGGGGTCCAGCTTTTTCGATACTCTTCCCTGAGAATAAAGCAGGCCGCCTTGAACAGATTATCCACTGAATATTTTAAATTTCGCGGGAGATGGCTACCATGCAGACCAACAGAAGAAGAATTTAGCCAAATACCAGGTATATTCCATTTTGCACCTGTTTGAATATCCCTCAAGCTATCTCCTATAATATAAGATTGTTTTAGATCAATTGGAAATTCATTTAATGCCTCTTGGATCATTCCGGGGTTTGGTTTTCTACGAGCTGATTGGTCATTCGAATCGGGACAATGATAGATCTTTTTAATTTTAATGCCATATTGCGAAAAGATAGAAATCATCTTTTGGTGAATAGCTTCCAACTGCTTCTCGGTGATCATTTGTCTACTAATACCAGACTGATTTGTTATCACAATAAAGTGAAAGCCTGCATTCTTCAATAAATTCAACCCTTCAATGACATGATTTTTCAGAAAAAAATTCTCTGGATCATTCAGATACCCAGGGTCATGATTCAAAGTTCCGTCTCTATCTAAAAATATTGTCTTCAAAATTAAAATATCTGATTTATCCTCCTTATTTTTCAGATGAACTGTAAACTAATTTTAAAAACAAATTTTAAGTGACACTATATTTTTCATTTAAAGTATATCCTATGGCTTTAGTTAAAAGTTCGCAAGAAATAACAAATTCAGTTATAGGGCCCAATTCTTACTTTACTGGTCAATTCTATATTAATGGAAGTTTAAAGATAGATGGTAAATTTGAAGGTAAATTTCTTCAGGCTGATCAATTATACATTGGGCCAAAGGGAAAATTAAAAACCAATGTTAAAGCAAGCTCTGTTATTGTAGAGGGAGTGATCATAGGTAATATCGAGGCAAAAAACAGAATATTATTATTGCCCAGCGCAAAAATATTAGGCGATATTAAAACTCCTGAATTGATCATTCAGAATGGTGTTATCTTAGAAGGTCGTTGTATGATTTCAAATAATCTGAATGCTTCCGCTAAAGAATATATTTCGCTGGAATATTCAAAGGATAATATGCTTGAAAATATTTTATTTCCGCATAAGTCAGAACAAAAAAAAATTTAAAAAAGGTTCTATTTCTTTGATGAACGAATCAAATAAATTCTTTTACAGGGTATACCATATTCTTTATCTTAAATGAAATGCCTATAAAACTGAACCCTTATCAAAAACATCTCATTTTTGTGACACAGGGAGATCCGGCAGGGATTGGTTGGCAATTACTGTTCAAAATTATCCGGAATCCATCTAAATATTTGAACCTTTCTGAAAGAAAAAATTTATCCCAGTTGGTCGTGGTAGGAGATAATATCATAGAAGAATCTTTAATGCTTAAAAAATTTTTTGAGGTGCTTCCATTTCCTGATCCTGATGAAAGAGAAGATAAGATATTCAAACTACTCAACCAGAATTTTAGCAAACCAATTTTTTTAAAATGTAAAGATTTGAATCATTGTTTAGGAAGGCCTTCTAAAAAAACAGGATATAGATCACATGAATATATTAAAAGAACGGTCAAACTATGGAAAATATTTCCCCATTCTGCTCTGCTTACTTTGCCTGTTTCTAAGGAATGGATATTAAAATCCGGTGTTTTTTTTACAGGTCATACCGAATTGCTTCAAGAAGCTTTCCTCTGTAAAACTTTTATGTGCATGTATCATCCTTCATTATCCGTTATACCACTCACAAACCATATCCCATTAGTAGAGGTAGCCTATAAAATAAAAAAAGTAGATTATTCTCTTTTAAAAAAAGGGATGAAATTCTATGCAAATTTATTTAATGTAAAAAAGCCAATGGCTTTTATTGGTTTAAATCCGCATGCAGGGGAAGGAGGGAAAATTGGTAAAGAAGAATTCTTTTTGAAAAAAAAACTATCCTTTCTTCAAAAAGATCTAAATGTCCATGGCATATTATCTCCGGATGCTGCATTCACATCTGAATTACGAAAAAAATATTCCATGATGATCGCTTGTTATCATGACCAGGGGCTGATTCCTTTTAAGGCTCTTTACGGGATGGAGGGGATCAATATAACTTTAAATTTACCTAAATTAAGAGTATCCCCTGACCATGGTCCAGCGTATTCTTTAAGCGGAATAAAAGATGCTAATATTAAAAGTATACAGAATAGTATTCGTTTTGCTATTAAGTGGAGTAAAAAATGGATAAAGCATTATTCTTACCAACCATGATCTGGATTATGACCACAATATGGCTGGTCACACGAAAAGAAATATATGCCTCTTCAAAGGCCATAATGTCCTCTATCCTGATCGCATATATTCTCTTTTGGTGGGATGATCTATATAAGATAACATTATCCCTAATGAAGATCGAATTTAATGATCTCATTACATCTTTATATCAAAGTTTGCATTTAGCCGTATTCTCATTATTCTGGCTATGTCCTTTCACATTACTAATGGGACTACTAGTGAAAGATATCAAGACCCAAAATAACATCATACGCGCATTAACCATTTTTTCATCAATTACCATCATTGGGTATTTAATGTTAAAATGGCTTGGGTCAACTGGTTCATAATAGATACTTTTCATGAATGAGTGACATATGGGTTAAAGTAAAATTGAAATAAGTCCAGCAGTTCAGTGGAATTAATAGAACGCGTTCACATCTTGTTTCGACTAATGATCTCTAAAAAAGTTTGAACATCGTCTCCTTTTTCAAGGTTAAATTCAAGTCCATACTGGAAATTGGGCATATCTTCTTTTCTAGAAGTAACTTTCTTTTTCCATCTTATAACACCATCTAGCTCGATCAATCTTGAGCCTGTTTCTTCATATTTTGTCCATGATTTTAAAACATCATTCACTGCATACTCAACATAAGATTCAAAAGAAAGTCCGTTATTCGAAATATTAATATTATAGGGAGAAGAAAATAAGCCACTTTTTTTTAAATGACTGTTATATTTACTGATCCAAAGGAAAGCAATCCCTTTTTTTCTAAATGAAATTCTTCTTTCTTCAGAAGATTCATTTAGCACTTGCATAAAGGTATTTTTAAAGGATTCACTTTCAATGGGTAGAAAAAAAGCAAAATCAATTCTGCTTAGAAATTCTTTCATGTTCTTTAAATTTCTTATTGAATAAGAATATATAAGCATAATAATTGGTGAAAATTTTTCTTTCCATTTCTTGACCATTTTCATCATTTGTACTTCAGGTGCCAAAAAATGAATAATTACTATATCATAAAAAGAATCTTTTATTTCCGCTAAGTCGTTTATAGTTGAAACATAGTTTACTTCGCATTCTAAATTATTTAGAATCTTCTGGAGGCCTGATCGTATATCTTCAGAGTTCGTTAATACTAATACCTTCTTTTTTATTAAATCTGGATTCATTTTATTATTTTAAAATTGAATTTACAGAAAGAAGCAATCTTTTTTCTGAAAAAGGCTTAATAATAAAATCACTAGCTCCCGCGCTGATCGCTTGTTTGATCAACCTGGCTTCTCCCAAAGCGGATATAACAATAATCTTCGTCCGGGGGCTTATATTAATAATTTTTTCTGTTGTTTCTATACCATTTAAATGGTGCATGGATATATCCATGGTCACTAATTCAGGCTGATGCAATTCAAAAAGCTTTATTGCTTCCAAACCATTTTGTGCTTCTGCTATAATTTCAAAACCTTCCGGCTCAAGATATTTACGAATAACCTGCCGCATATATCCAGAGTCATCTGTAATGAGTACTCTCTTTCTATTTGCCATAGTGAAGCCTTAAAAAATTATTTCCAATAAAGTGTCCATTTCTTTTATTGATCTGCTAAATCTTAAATCTAACTTTTCCCTCTATTACTTTATTCCGGGCAAAATGATCAATAATTTTGCCAATACGGTGTCATTTTCCCAATAAAATTGATTTTTTATGTATAGCATTTTTTGAGCTGTTTTATTTATATTTTTATCGATATTTTTAATGATCGAATCAAGACCATGATACATTGCAGGAATACCTGGTTTGATTCCAATATCATGTATATGTTCCAGGCTATTCGTATAAGAACTTCCCATGATATTAACTAATTCTAAAAGCGGTTCATGGTCAGGAATTCCGGAAACTTCAATATTAACTTTTTCCCATAATAGTTTAATGAGCTTTATAGCCCCTTGAGAAGTTATCAATAGATTTACGCTTCCATGAATTGGAAGAATAGGCAACATGAAATTCATTATATTTTTTTCCGTAGATCGATCATTGAGTTGGCCTAATAGATTAAAAGCCTTTTTCATGGGAATAAATTTAACCTTTGTTTCACCTATGTTAATACTATTCTTACTGGTCATGACCTTAATTCCTCTCAGGGCTGCTCCATTACCTTCTTTGAACCACTCTTGCATCAATGATTTATTTTTTTCCTGGAAAAAAGATTCTAATTTATTTAATATTTCTGTGTATTCATAAGACTCACTGGAAGAATCATTCATTTCTGATCCATAAAGAAAATTCTCATCATATTCTTGCATAGAATAAGATAATGATCCTATATTATTAATATCAGAATTATTTTTATACATTGAGATGACCTTCTGCAAATCTATTACAAAAGAAATACTACCATCTCTCAAAATAGAGACACCTGAAATGCCTTCCACAAGTCTATAATTATTCTCTAAAGATTGAATCACAGTTTCCTGCTTGTGCAACAATTCATCTATAGGAAATGCAAATTTTTCTTTATTTATCTCCACTATCATGATAGATAAGTAATTTTCTGATTTATTATTTTCAATCGTTACACCAGGCTTTACTTTATTTCCATCCTTTTCCAGATGTATTATTTTATTCAAATGAATAATAGGAATCAATGTATCTCTTATTTGAATGACTTCGATATCGGTAACAAAGAAAATATTTTCCGGGGCTATTCTTTTAATCTCTAATACAGATTGCATTGGAATACAATATTGATTTTCCTTTATTCGTATGACAAAAACCTCTATTATGGCCATCGTTAATGGAAGAGTTATTGTCACTTTTGTGCCATTATCTATATAGGAATCAAATTCAAGAGTACCATTCATGGACTCTATTGTTTGCCTTGCTACGTCTAATCCAATGCCTCTACCAGATATCAGGTCTACATCATCTTTACTTGAAAAGCCAGGTTCGAAAATAAACTTTTTTATACTTTCTTCTGAGATATCTCTGGCTTCTTCCGGAGAGATCATTTTTTTTTCAATTGCTTTTTTTATGATCTTCTCATAATTGAGCCCTTTTCCATCTTCTTTAACCTCAACTACAATGGATTTACCTTTTTGATATGCAGCAAGTTGTATGGTAGCCATTTCAGGCTTATTTTTAATTTTTCTTTCTTCTATCGTTTCGACACCATGGTCTACTGCATTACGTATAATATGAGTCAGAGGCTTTATAATTTCTTCAATGAGTTTTTTATCTAGTTCTGTATCTCCACCAGATAGAACTAATTTGATTTTCTTATTATTTTTTAGCGCATAATCCCTTACAAAACGCCTAAAGCGATTAAAAACTTGTTGAATAGGGACCAGACGGGCATTCATGAGCAATCTTTTTACTTCTGAAGCAATGTTCTGCATATTTTTTAGATTATCTTTAAATTTCCTGAGAACTATATCCGTATTCTCTCCTTTAAAGATCAGATCTTGAACAAGATGAAAATTATTATTGCCAATGATCAACTCTCCTGCTAAGTTCAAAAGATGATCTAATTCTTTAATCGGAACTCTTATTGTATCTGAAATATCAATATTTCTTTGATGTTGCTCAGGTAGACTCTCATTGATCAAGGGTTTGGTCTGAGTGTCATTGATAGAAATAGATTTTTTTTCATTATCTTTGGGGTCTGAAATTCTCAGACTTTCTATGAGTTCTATTTTAATATTTTTTTCTATTTCCTCTTTTGACAGATCTGTTTGGATCCAAAATTCTACTTTTTTAAATTCAGCATCCACTGCCCCTTCCTCAGGATATTTCTGAATTATATCGCCTACTTTTGAGATCTTTTTTTCCAATAAAAATGCTCTTATTTCAGGGGCTGCTTCTTCATCTGAAATAACTGCCTGAATATGTATATAATTTGATAGATCCTTACTTTCAGTAGCTTCATTTTTCTGTTCCGTTTTATTGTTTCTGTTTTCATAAATTGCCATGGAATCATCTGGCTTTTGGATTAAAATCTGTATTTTTTGAATAAGGTCATTTGTTGATATAGAAAATGCATCCTCTCTATCACTAAGAGATTCACTTATATATTTAATTTTATCCTTACACTCAAATAAAAGATCAATAATATTACTATCAATGACATGCTCTTCATTTAATAATACCTGAAAGGCATCTTCCATTGAATGGCTCAATCCAACTAAATTATCTAAACCTAAAAAACCAGAGTTCCCCTTTAAGGTATGAGCAACATGCAATATTTCTTTTAATATATTACTGTCTTCCGGGTTTTTTGATAAAGAAATAATAGCATTTTCAAGCAAATCTAAAGTCTCTGAAACTTCTTCTACAAATGACTTAACTTGCTGATCATCTACCTGAGTAGCTTCCATAATCCAATTTCGTCTAGCATAGATATATTATCAAGTATTTAAAGTTTTTTGATTGATATTTTTATTATTCTCATACTTAGAATTTTAAAAAGATAAACATTCTATCAAATACAATAAGCAGATAAATCTGGTTTTCAAAGTATAGAAAAAAATGATCTGTTTCATCTTACAATTTCATCGCAAATATTTTGTAGAAACCAATGAGATATCGAGCCTGTGCGCTAACTTAAAAACATTTACATTTTTGAAAAGAACGAGTATAAAATCCCCAGTTCAGCTTTTTTAAATAAGTAAAATTTTTATTCTCTAAGCGTCCTTTACCAGAGGTTGTTTTTTATTTTTTATGTCCTATGAACAATAGATTTGTAAAAAGCGATAGAGACCAACTTATGATGTTTTCCCGTACTCTGGGAGATAATCTTGATAAGAATCACGAAATTAGGAAATTATTTCGTATTTTCGAGAAAAAATATCAAAAAAACTTCGGGAACAAAAAATACGATATAGATTACAATGTAGTAAATTATTCTTCTGTGTTGAGGCACAGGCTCATAAAATAAGGGAAATCAATTATGTTTTAAAATTGACAGTCTATATTATTTCAAGAATAAGATCACGATTGACAGTCTGTATCTGTCATTTTTTTATTTCAAAAAATACTTATGTGTGGAATAGTTGGTTATGCAGGCAATAAAGTGGTTTCTTCTGTATTGCTGGTTGGTCTAAGAAAACTTGAATATAGAGGCTATGATTCCTCTGGGCTGGCGATGATAGAAAAAAATGAACTCGTAATTAAAAAGGCAAGTGGTAGAATTGATGAATTAGAAAGTTTAATGCAAAATCAGGTAGTATATGGAACTGTTGGAATAGGGCATACACGCTGGGCTACCCATGGGGAACCCAATATATTAAATGCTCATCCACATATTAATAAATTCGCAAATATTGCAGTGGTACATAATGGGATAATCGAAAACTTTTTAGAATTAAAAAAAGAACTCAGCGCGGAGGGATCTGTTTTCGTCTCTGAAACGGACACAGAAGTGATTCCCCATTTAATTGATAAATTTTTAAGAGAAGGACATAAACCAGAAATAGCATTTTATAAGACTCTTAAACGCCTGGAAGGTAAATTTGCCATTAGCATGATCTGTGAAGAAGAATCCAACCGATTTTATTTTGCCCGTAATGGATCACCATTGATCGTTGCTCTGGGAAAAGATGAAGAGGACCATGCAGAAGCATTCATTTCATCCGACCTGCCTGCCATAGTTCCACTGGCCAAAAAATATTCCTATGTACGTGATAAACAATGGGGGTATTTTAGTAATCCCTCCTTCAAATTTTTTGGCTGGGAAGCAGAACCAATTAAACTAAAATTCTCTAAAATAGAAATTTTTTCTGAACAATTTGAGAAAGGTAAATATCCTCATTATATGCTAAAAGAAATTCATGAACAGCCAGAAATATTGAATATTATTTTAAATAAAAGGATCAATTCTAAAGGAGAGATTTGTTTTCAGGAGATGAATCTGAGCAATGAGTATCTGGCAAGGGTAAGTAGAGTTATTATACAGGCATGCGGTACTTCATTGAATGCTGGTTTGGTGGGGAAAAATTATCTTGAAAATTATAGCCGTATCTATACAGATGCAGATTATTCTTCTGAATTTCGCTATAGAAATCCAGTCTTAGAAGGGGATACATTGGTAATGGGTATCAGTCAATCGGGAGAAACGGCTGATACTGTAGCAGGACTTCATGGCGCGAAGGCTAAGTTTTTAAAAGTCCTTTCTTTTTTAAATAATGAACATTCTACAATGGCCTTTGAATCGGATGCTGTGGTATCTTTATTTGCAGGCCCCGAAATTGGGGTAGCCTCCACAAAGGCTTATTTAGCAGAGTTAGTGAATCTATTTTTATTTTCACTTTATGTGGGTTCTTTGAAATGGACGATCACTAGAGCAGAAATGAAAAAAAAGGTTGACGAGATAAAAGCATTACCAGATAAGGTTGCAGAGATATTAGAGAATGTAGAGAAAATACAAGAAATTGCTCAACATCTAAAGGATGTCTCTGATGCTATATTTCTAGGCCGATCTTTCAACTATCCCACCGCTTTAGAAGGGGCATTAAAACTAAAAGAAATATCTTATATACATTCTTCCGGCTATGCTGCAGGAGAATTTAAACATGGGCCTATTGCATTGGTATCTCAAGAAGTACCTGTAATTGTAGTAGTTCCACACGGTAGTATAAGACCGAAAATGATTTCTAACTTACTGGAAGTTAAAGCCAGGAAGGGTAAAATTATTTCGGTTATTACAAAAGGAGATAAAGAAGTTATGGATCTTTCTGATTTTACGATTGAGATACCTGCTGTACCTGAATATTTATCTCCCATGGTAACAGTAATTCCTCTACAGTTGATAGCTTACTATACTGCGATTTACAGAAACTGTGACGTAGACAAGCCTAGAAACCTTGCTAAGTCGGTAACTGTAGAATAATTGCAGATATATAAATCCAATCTATTTAATTAACTCATCCAGGGTACGAAACACCCATTGAATGACTTATCAGTACAAGTTATTGAATTATTTTGAAATATATATTTTAATGTTGGATCAAAAAAGCAAAACAAATGAATCTCTGGAGAAAATGATCCCGGGGATCATAGAAAAAATAAAACTAGGAGAAAAGAATGCCATTCATGAATTTTTTGAATTGTATTCTGATACGATTTATTCTTTCCCTATTAAATTTTATCATTTTTCAGAAGATGAAGCAGGTGGTTTTTATCTATTCGTTTTTGAACATCTTCATGATGGCAAACGCCTGTCTTGTTTCAAAGGACATTCTAAATTCAGCACATGGCTTTATTCTGTTTTAAGAAATTTAGCCATTGATTTTCTACGACACCAGAAAGAAAAGTTAGACGTTTCTTCTTACTTAAAATTAGATTCAGATGGTAATCTGATAAATGCCATTGAAGATATCCCGGATGATCAATATACACCAAAAGATGAAAAGGAAAAAGAAGATTTCCAGAAGCTAAATGATCAATTGCAGCAAATCAAAATGTCCCAGAGAGTTCTATTTAAACTGATCTATATTCATTTTTTTGATTTAACTACAGAAGAAATAAAATGGTTGTCTGAAGAAAAAAATAAGAGTGAAGCGGAAATCTTAGAAAATATTAATTATTTAAAAACCGTTGCCTTGGGAAAAGCAAGTAAATTATACCCCATTGAAGATAAAATAACTGAAAATTTTCAGAAAATATCCGCTTTACGCAAAAAAATATATCAATTCTTTAAAGAAAATAAAATGCTTCCTTTAGAAGAGAATAAATGGGGGCCAGATTATCATGATCCTCGAATACCTATAGAGATAATTCAAAACATACAATACCTATGTAAGAAGCAGAACAAACATTTGAATTTACTTCAAAAAAGGAAGAGGAGCTTTACTTCTGTGAGAGTACCTTATAAAGAACTTAGTAATCTTCTGAATATCAAAGAAGGTGTATTATCTGTTCAATTAATAAGGATTATTGAAAAGTTAACTGGATCAATATAATTTTTATGATGCGGCATACGACAATCAGTACAAAAGTAAATTTGAACTCTTTTCTTACGCAGCCGAGCCTGTGCCTCAACTTAAAAACATTTACATTTTTGAGTTGAGGCACAGGCTCATAAGTGCAAAATTTTTACAAAATAATTTAAGAAAGTTGTTGAGCTTATGATTCCTTTTAAAGTTTAAGAGATCAATGCCAGAATCCATTCGCGGAAAGTTAATTATATTGTTTATATTCTTTTCTTTTGAGTCTATATTATCTAAACCTAAAATTTGGCTTGAAAAATCCCCAGGACCATTCAGTTCAACTTTCATTTATCATGAATCTGGCAAATCTGTTATAGTTGGCATCTTCGGGCATTCGGATATCAATAAACTTGTTCAGGATAACCCAGCTGCGCTTAAGCTGGCAAAAACTTCGAATAGTTATGCAACAGCATTTGCTATTTGGTCGACAGTGAGTATTGTATTTCTAATTGGAGCTGTTGTTCCTTTATTTTCTTTTAGTAGAGAAAGTGAGCCAACCCAAAGGGATTTTGTGCTAGGCCGTATTTCCATTGTTTCTGCAATAGGCGGACTAATTACCGCTTTTGTCGCAGGAAGTACACAACAGACTAGTAGGTTCTATCTTTTGCGTACAATTAAAACTTATAATGTTGTATATCATCGAGAAAAAGCTTTTATGGAGAACAGATCAGTACTTTTATCTCTTCGTTTAGGTTCCCATTTTTTTTAATTCATTTGCAGGCTAAATATAATTATTTTTTTCATCTCAAACTAAGGGAAACATAAAAAAATTTTGTAGGATTTGATCATGAACAATCATAGCGGGCCTTTATAAAGAAAAATCTTGAGAAATTGATTGAGCATAGTACAAGTGCAAAATTTTTATACAAAATAATTTAAAAAAGTTGTTGCGCTTATGATTCCTTTTAAAATTTAAGAGATCAATGCTAGAATCCATTCGAGAAAAGTTAATTCATAAAATAAATTCTCTTAAAAGTGTTGTTGAAACATTTTTGAATAAAAATGATAATAATGATATATATCCTTCCTTTGCCTATATACCTATTATTGGGCCTTCGGTTGTTCTTCTGTTTAAAAAAGAGAATAAGATTGCTTACTCTCATGGTCTAAATGCAGCCTATCTCCAGGGGAGCTTCAGTTTAATATGGTTTTTAATATGGTTCATGGAAAATTTACCTTTAGCCTCTGCCATATTAAAAATTATCCTGTTTGTTCCTTTTGTTACAAATGCCTTGCTATATCTAAACATCGTTTTTTACATTGGTTTGTCTGTTTATGGGGCAATGCAAGGCAGAAAAGGAATTATATGGTTTGTCCCCTATCTATATAACTTTGTGGATAAATTTATACATAGAAAAAAAGCTACAAAAAATACAGATAAAAAACTGAATCCATAAGACGGGGCAAATGAGTCACTTTTCTTCCACCTATGGGGGATAAATTAAAATTATTTTTGATCATCGGGCCCACTCTACTATTTTGGGTTATCGGTATTCTAAAATATCCACCAGATCATAAAGTATTTCTTTTCGCTCTTCAAAATGCGATTATTTTCCTGTACTACATGATTTTACTCTCTCTGAGTCATTTCTTTTTTTTACTGGGAATATATTCTAATCATCAGTATATTTACTATGTAGATTCTTTATTCTCTTCGGTATACATAATTACCTGCCTATATATTTTTGTGCAATTTAAAAGAGGTCATTATATTTTAATTCCTTATATTTTCATATCTAAAATACTTAAAATAATTTTAGCGAGACTAAAAAGCGCCCATAGCTCAGTTGGATAGAGCATCTGACTACGAATCAGAAGGTCTGAGGTTCGAATCCTCATGGGCGTACATGTTTTCGTTTGTGCTAACTTCCTTGTTTTATATCAACAGGGGGTATGGGTTCTATAGCAAGAAATAAATATTTTTGTTTGTCTACCCTTATGGTATGGTGAAACCTGCATAGTGAGTATACTTATGTCAATGGTCTTCTAAAAATGAATATAGATTTTTTGCAAATTGTTCCTGAATATATTTGAATCATGATGCTTTAATTCTTAAAAAAATCCTTTTTTGAAAAATCATGTTCTTCTTTGCCCATGAATTCTTTCTGAATAAACATTCCTGGGTCTCTATTCTCACTTTCATTATCTTTATTACTTTCATTATTTTTAATATTTTCTTCTTTTTTTATCTCTAAGGAATTGGGATGGAATGACGTTCTACTTTTAAGTGCATTTTTGAGAGAATGTATTTTTTGCATCAAACCAGAGACAGAAGGTTGATCTAATTTAATAAAAATTTTCATGATCGTCATTTCTATTGAAATGCGAATTTCGCTACTTTTATTACTCTGAAAGATAGACCAATTGGAATATAACTGGTACATCTCTTCAAATAGCAATTGAAAGTTAGATTCATCCCAATTTTGAACAAATTCTTTTATCTCATTTAATTGTGATTGAGTAAGAATTTCGCTTGTTTGACCAAGAATATTCATTTTAACCAAACAGGCATTTTTAATGAATTCAAGAAAATCCCATATAAATTGCCTTAGATTATATCCTTCGTTGTATAGTCTTTCAATCAAAAACAAGGCAGCTTTTTTATCCTCCTTGAGGAATGCCTTTAAGAATTCAAGATGAATCTCAAATTCTACCAGGGATAGCACATCCTTAACAGAAGAAAATTCAATTTTTTTAGAAGCAGTAAAAGCCAATACCTGGTCCAAAATAGATATGGCATCTCTCATAGAACCCTCTGCCTTTTGCGCAATGGGAATTAGTGCCTCTTCTATAAAATCAATTTTTTCAGAAGATAGAATAAATTCGAGTCTCTGTTTTATTTCCTGGACAGAAAACTTTCTAAAGGAGAAATTTTGGCATCTGGAAAGAATTGTTTCTGGTATTTTGTGTTTTTCTGTAGTAGCCAGTATAAATATCACATGCTCCGGAGGTTCTTCTAAAGTCTTTAATAGAGCATTGAATGATTCATTAGTAAGCATATGAACCTCATCTATAATGTACACCTTATATTTAGACTTCATAGTAGAGAATCGTACATTTTCTCTTAACTCTCTGATGCTTTCAATTCCCCTGTTAGAAGCAGCATCCATTTCAATTACATCGGGACTACTGCTTTGGCTTATTTCAATGCAATTATCGCATTTTTCGCATGGTTTTTCTGAAGGACCTTCTACACAATTTAAGCATTTTGCTAATATTCTGGCGGCAGAAGTCTTTCCCACGCCTCTGGAACCGAAGAATAAATAGGCATGTGAAATATGATCCAATTCTAAAGCATTTTTAAGACTCTGCGTGGTATGCAACTGCCCTTGCATATCCTGAAAAGAAGAAGGCCTGTATTTCAATGAAAGGGAAAACATTAGATATCATCATCCTTAAAGAAGTCATCCTGGTCTTTATTGTTATTTTCCAGGGAATCGAATACCCTGAATTCAGGATTTTCTTCAAAAACAGTATCGCAGGAATTATCCGGTATGGTATCCGGCGCAAATATTTCTTCATACGTTTCATTGCAAAAGCAGTTTGCATTGTATTGTTTGCCTGTGGCTTTGCATATAATTGCCTTAGTCACCTTACCTTGTATAAAATGATCATTCTCTTTTTTATTATTTTCTTTAAGGATTATTTCTAATTTTCTCTGATATTTACCCCATACAGGGGCTGCCACATTGCCCCCTGCCTGCCCTGTTCCAAGACTAAATACAGAACGGTCATAACCTATCCATAAGCTACTGGTATAACGCTTATTGAATCCTACAAACCATGCATCTTTATAATTCTGTGTGGTACCTGTCTTGCCTGCCGCAAAACCATGGTAGCCCCCTTCTGTTCTTACTTTAACCCCAGTACCTTTGCTTACTACATCTTGTAGCATGGAAGTCATAATACTGGCAGTAGAAGGTTTGAATATGGATTTGTATTTTTTATTCAGATTCACTTCCTTGATCACTTCCCCTTTAGAATCAGTGATCTTAGTATAATATACCAGATCAATATCTTTACCCCCTCTGGGGAATAAGGAAAAAGCATGGGTCATTTGCATAGGGCTTACTTCATAAGTCCCTAAAGCCAGGGATAAATTAAAAGGTATATTTGCTTTAGGCACTCTTAAACTTGCTGCTATCTTAGATAATATATTGCGCAGGCTTACTTCTCTGGTAACTGCGATGGAAACCATATTTGCAGAATAAGCGAGGGCATCTCTTAAGTTAATGAATCCTCTATAACCTCCTGAATAATTTTCGGGTATCCAGTTATCCCCTTCCTGATCTAAAAATACTACAGGAGAATCAGGGAAAATAGTAGCAGGGGTTACTTTCTGAGTCTCTAAAGCAGAAGCATATATTAAAGCCTTGAAAGTGGAACCAGGCTGGCGTTTGATCTGCATGGTTCTATTGATCTGATTTTGGGAATGAAATTTACTTCCACCCACCATTGCAGTTATCTCGCCTGTCTTATGATCTATTTCTACAAATGCTCCTTGTACAGACAAGTATCTATTTTGGAAAGGATTATCTGCCCTGATCCACGCCAGAAAAGAATCTAAATATTTATCACCACCCATACCTAAGTTCAATATTTCCAGATTTTCGCTTATGTCTTTATGAAAATTCAACCATAATTTATATTGAGCTAAATTCCTTTTTATTTTAAATTCTGGTAGATCAAAAGCCAATTGCATCAAGCCGAGTACATGGGAATACTCCTGTGCCAATTGGGAATGCTTTGCAAATATATACTTTCTGGATATCTCATTTTGTTTTTCAAGAGCATCCCATAATGTTTCCTGGGCTATTCTCTGGTGATCCAAGTCTAAACTGCTATGTATAGTAAGACCTTCATTATATAATGCTTTTTTACCAATTTGGTTTTCTAACTTTTTCCTGATCAATTCAGTAAAAAATGGAGCCTTATCCTGGCGGAGTCCATAAGCAGTGTAGGTAGGGGCAACATTCAAATTCTTATAGTAAGTCAAAATATTTTCAAATTCTTTTACTGCTTCTGCTCTCGTAATGAAATTCATATCTATCATCTTCAGAAAAACATGAGTGATTCTTCTAAGAGATAGCTTTGGATTCTTGATCGGAGAATAGCGATTGGGAGCAGCAGGAAGACTGGCTAAAATAGCTGCTTCCCCTATATTTATATCAGTAATGGATTTTTTAAAATAGAAACGGGAGGCCGCCTCCACACCATAATTTCCATGACCAAAATATATTTGATTAAAATACAACCTTAAAATATCATTTTTAGAGTGGATCATTTCAATTAGAACAGATAAAAATATTTCTTTGAATTTACGTGAATAAGTACGGCTTCTATCCGTAAGAATTACCTTTGCTAGTTGTTGCGTGATCGTAGAACCTCCCTGGCGGATGTTCCCAGATTGTAGATTTGCGATGAAGGCTCTTAAAACAGCCTGTATATCAAAACCAAGGTGATCATAGAAATGATTATCTTCCATCGCAATGAATGTATGCAATAGATGCTTTGGAATCTGATCAAAATCTATCATGATCCTATGATCTCTAAAAAATGTGGTGATCAAACGGCCTTTGCGGTCCAGTAATCTGGAAGGAAGGGGGGGGCGGTAATTATTTAATTCATTCACTTTTTGAATATCTCTCCAAGGCAATAAAAGTAAGATCAATAAAATGACGATGCAAAAAAAGATCAGAGTGGAAATCCAGATCGTTGAAAGAAAAATATTATTTCTATTATATATAGAATTTACTGAACGATAGGCTATATAAGTAATACTCTTTATGAAACTTGTGATCATATTCTTTTTATTTTATTCAAGTGATTTTATTCTATCTGATCTAAAAGAGCGATAATAGAATAATGCCTGAATATTTTCTAATTGTTCTTCAATTTCTACCTGTAAATTCAATGTATACCTCCGGCTCCTGGGCGAAAATACTTGATATGGTATTATTTGATAACCACTCTTAGAAGGGTCAACAACAGAATCTCTTTCTGGGGAATATATGTAAATCTTTTTTTTATTTGATACTTTATCAGGTAGAGTCTTTTTTTTTGTGTAGGATTGATTATTTCTTGTATCTTTTTTTATATTTTTTCTTAATATATAAAAAGAATGGATCTTTGGAAAATCAATCCAATCGTATGAAACACCTGTATATTTTTTGTAAAATTCTTTTTGAGAGATGGGTTTATATTTCTGACCAAATTCATCTTCAAAATAGCTATTAAAAAAATTTACTTTTATTTTATCATTACGATCATTGGATATTTTATATCCCAGGTAATAAATACTCGGCAGCCTGGAACTACGAGCTAGGTTTAATTTAAACTTATCTGAAATTCTTTGGATAGAATTTTCTGTACTCCAATTATGAAGAGAAATGGATATCCCTTTTTGGTTCACTATCAAATTCTCATCCGTAACATCCTGTTTTTTTTTAGCATCACGATGAAAAGAATTTAGATATAAATTTCTGTTTTCTTTAGGGTAAGCCATGATCAGTTGATAAGAAACAGAAGGGTTCCCGCAATAAAAAAAGAAGCATAGTAGTAATGAAATAAAGCTGATCTTTAAATAATTTCTATAACAATGAGAATACAATGTAGAATGGTTTTTGCCATAAATTTGGTCATTAAAAATGCTATACTCCGGATGATCTAATTCTTTGAGGCTTTGTTTTTGAGGATGATCACTTAGCATAGAAAAATACGCCTTTTCTTAATACTGATCATATTAAGTTTATACTTGACTCTTTAAAAACAAACTTAATTTGGAAATTCTTTTTTTATAGATTTCATTCAGATTATTTTGCATGTACAAAATATTTCTTATTATATCTTTTGCTTCATCAAAATCTGGTTTAGGTGGTAATACTCTGAGTGGAATATTCAACTCCTTAAATCTTTCTTTTTGTTTTTTTAAGGTAGATCGGCTGTTCCATGGAATATTTTTGAATAAGTCTGGGTGGTACTCTTGCATATTGATCCCGATCAGGCAATATCCTCCATCAAAGGCAGGAATGATGCATGCCCTGGAAAGGTCTTTAAGTATTTCTTCAAAATCAAATTTAGTCAAAACAGGAATATCTGATCCCCAAATGGCCACGTAATCATTTTTTTTTTTTAGTGACATGACAGCAGAATGCAATCTTTCCCCTAAGTCCCCTTTAGATTGTTCATGGAAAGAAGCATTCTTTATTTTAGGTAAAAAATGGAAGAGTTCAATTGCCTTTTTTAGCTTTATATTCAATGGAGACGCTATATATATAAATAACTTAGAATTTATCTTTGTTTTGCCTGGTGAAAGGTCAATTTCTTTTGGAATACCTTTTATGCTATTTATTGCTTCCAGGTTATCCCATTGCCATTCCAGAATTAATTTATATATTTCATTTGCAAACAAATCCCCAAGATTTTTCGCCAACCTGGTTTTTGCATACCCTTCAATTGGAGCTTTTGCAAATGGAACCCAGGCAATCTTCATGAATAATCTCTTCCGCTTATACTGATCATATTCATATACACTAAATAAAATAAAGTCAAGAAAAAAATCCTTGCTTTTTACAAGTAAAAAATAAATTTTACTTTACATAATGATCATGTTCATAAAATGTCCTTAAAAATACTCATACCCTATAAAAAGCATGAGGTATGAGAAAGGATAGAATGCCATTCCAATCAATAAATCGAGGTTAATAAAAAAGTGAGTTATAAACTAAAACAGATCAGATTAGACAAATTAAATATACCAGTCGAGACTTTGCGCAAGTCGTCTTTTCCTGCGAACGACAAAAAGTTAAAGGAGTCGATTGAAAATTACGGGGTTATTGTTCCTCTTATTGCTATGGCGCTTGGTAAAGGTGAATATTCAGTTTGGGACGGTACGAGGCGTACAAAGGCTTTAAGGTCTATGGGTAAGCCTGGTAATTTTACCGTTCCAGTTTTGATTACCAAGGGAACAGATAAAGACTCTGTTTTTTGGCAGATGAATATAAACCAGAATAGAGAAAGATTAAACTCGTTCGCTGAGGCCGAGGCCTTACGGCAGCTTGTTGTAGATCAGGGCATGACTCTTAAGGAAGCAGGTAAAAAATTATTGAAGTCTGGTTCTTGGGCAGGCAAGGTGATGAAGGTTTTTAATTTACCCAGAAATATATTATCTGACTTTAATGATGGCAAAGTTATTTTGTCTCAGGCCATCGTGCTTTCTCAATACTCAGAAAAACCCAAACTTTTAAAGTTACTTCATAAAGAGGCTTTGCGGGGTATTTCTGCTGATAACCTAAAAGCACTCGCACTAAAATCTGAAAGTATATCGGGCAGAGACTTGGAGCGGTATAAACCTAAAATGTATAAGGTGAGTAAAAAATCGTGGGTGAGAGTAAAGCCTTTACAAAGGGGAGTAAATTTTAGTATTCATCTGGAAAATGAGGATGATCCTAAGAAAATAATGAAAGAGTTTCAGAAGATTGTTCAAAACCTAAAAATCAACTGATCAATGTGAAACGCGCAGCTGGGATTTTAACCAAACCCATGTTTCCAGGCATCTTTAGGATGTTCACAGAGAATACGCTCAAAAAGAGCGCTCCCGAAAGACGACCAAGAAGCCTGATTATGCTTTTCGCTACAAAGGCAAGACTAAATTTCTCGTGGTGTAGAAACCAATGCCGTTAGGCTGTACTTTGTACACATATCTAACCACAACTACTCCATTTCTCCTAATTTAGTAGGAAGAAATTTTGGAATAAAAGACTTGTGCCCGTAGGGTGAAGAAATAAAATATGGATTTCTGACATCACTTATGTAAATATAAATAATAAGTGGCATTATTTATGCATCGTGATGGATCTTGCTAATCGAGAGATCGTTGGCTGGTCTTTGAAAGAACATATGAAAACAAGTATGTTGATACAGGCGGTTAATTCTGCTGTTAAAAAGAAATTTCTTGAAAAGACGAATCAACTTATTTTTCACTCAGATAGAGGATCACAATATGCTAGTAATACTTTTAGAAAGTATTTGAAACACATAAGAGCTGTTTCTTCTATGAGTTCTAAAGGTAACTGTTATGATAATGCTGTTGCAGAATCATTTTTTTCTACCTTAAAACCTGAAGAAATTAATAGAAAAAAATAAGAAAAAAAATAAAAAAAGGAGTGTCCACTTTAGGGGTAAGCTCAGTCAATCTTCTAAAGAAAATCTGAGGGAAGTCTCCATTTTGATAGGCACATTCTTGTTCTGGATGAATGGTCTTGTGTATCTGGCCTTGTATAATATCCTCTGGGTGTACTGAGCAAATAGTTTGCTTACTTGCGACTTGACCTGTAAAGGCAATACTTTGTTCAATTTTACACCAATTATATCCACCTTTTTTACCCTGCCCTCTCTGGAAATGATCATTTCCAGAAAAACGACTCCCTCGATCTCATTTCTTTTGGCAATGGCTGGGTATTCTTTTGCGAGCCTGCCTATTAATCTGGGGGGCCTGATTCCGGGAAAAAATGAAATATCCACAGCTTCTTTCTCTATACTATCCACCTGAGAGGTTGGTTCAAAATCTGCATTTGGATCTACTTGGTTACTTTTTTTAGCCCTGGGACGTTTTACGTTTACATCTACAAAATCTAAAATATCGGGTGCATCTTCTTCTATACCATACGGACTACTGGTTCTATAAAAAATAATAGATGATGTAAGTATCAGGGTCAATACAAAAGAAAAATAATATCTGTGCCGATCATATAGATTGCCTAAACCCGTTAGCATTAATTTTACCATCTACTATTTTTCTTCCGTTTGAGAAATAAACACAATATTTAAAAAATCATTCTTTTTAAGTATTTCTAAAAGTTCAGAGACTATTTCATAGGGAACGGATTGATCTGCGGCAATCGCAATCTTCTTGTCCAGATCATTTCTACGATTCAAAAGAAGGTTATCTATTTCTGCCAAAGATACTTCCTTTTCTTCAAATATGATCTTTGACTCTTCAGTGATAGAAATATAAAGATTATTTTGATCCACTCCTTCTGACTGGGCTTTAGGCAGGTCCACAGTAATATTTTGTTGAGTGATCATACTTGTGGTTGCCATGAAAAAAATAAGAAGTAAAAGGGCCAGATCTGCCATTGCGGCGGTAAAAGAAATAGCACTATATTTTTTGCGAACAAATGACATTGAATTATTTTAAGGAAAATTTCTTGAACTTATTTTTCTTAGCCAGATCAAGTGTATCAATGAGTCTTTTATAGGGAAGGTCTTTTTTCATGTATACGATAAATACCATTTCAGGGTCTTTTTCTATTTTATTCTGCAATAATTCAGAAAATTTCTTTTCATCGTACAATGTATTTTTCACCGAATAGCCACTCTCTTCTGGGTATACCTCAATTACTTTTTTCTCATCTATCTGAATAGATTGAGAAGAATTAGAGGGCAACTCTAGTAGAATCCCCTGGGGAAGTAAAAAAGAGCTCGTTACAATAAAGAAGATCAATAATAAAAAAGATACATCCGCCATAGAAGACGCATTTTGCTGACCTGAATCAAGGGATGATAGTTTACTACCCCTTTTTTTTAGAATATATTGTAAGATAATTTTAGGAGACAAGCCCATTTTTATTGATCAAAAAATAAATTGTTTAAGATGTTTCTTCTGCAATTGATTTTTGTTTAGAGCATATCTCCTGAATTTGAGTATCAATAGAAGCATTCATATTTTGGATCAAATGCATGAATATATAATATGCGATCAATGTAGGTACGGCAATACAAAGTCCCCCAGCGGTGGTTACCAATGCTTCTTGTATACCCGCTGCTACGATCTGCGCATTTACAGTACTGGTGGCTGCAATAGCAGAGAAAGAGCTGATCATTCCTAAAACAGTTCCCAAAAAACCAACTAAAGGAGCAATGTTTCCAATTCCACTTAAAAGCCCCAATCCTTTTTCTAATTTATGCATATAATTTTGGCCTTCTTCTTTTAGCTCTTCTTCTAAAATTTCCCTATAAAGGCCATAAGAGGATTCTCCCTTTCGGCGTAGTATATTTTCAAATTCTTTCGTATTCCAGGCCTTATTTCTGGAATAAAATATAATTCTCTCAATAATTATGGTAAAAGAGGCTAATAATAATAAGATCAATGGTATGACCAATATCCCACCTTGCTTTAGGACATCGTAAAAACTAATAGAAGGGTCTTCTAAAAGAGCCTCGGATTCGGTTTCTGTTGAGGAATTTTCGATCTTTGTTCCATCTGTATTTTCTTTATTCTCTTTATTTTCTTTATTTTCATTGGATGAATCCTTTTTTTTGGGTTTTTTCAGAGAGGACCCATCTTTATTTTTGGCAAGGGTCTCTTTAGAACTGGTCTTTTCCCTGGATTGAGCCCAATAAGAATCATCAATATCAGTACTAACCGAAAGAAAGTTAAAAAATGAAATCAAAAAGATCAAAACTCTGGTTTTATTTTTAATCATGCTATTTCTCATATTTCTTTAAAATCATAAAACTAAACTATTTTATGCAATAAAATTGTGTTTCTAAAGAGATAAATATACAAAGCATTGATCCACTGTCAACTAATATCTAATATTCTTTAAAATATTTACGACTAGATGTATATTGAAAAAACTTTCTCAAAAAGCTACAATAGTATACTATAGAAATAGCATAGCTAAAAATATAGAAATCCTCATAAAAGGCCTCCAATTTGAATGGAATTGAGGGCGGCTCCTTTTAGAAGTTGATCTCCGGATACGAATAATTCAATTCCTTTTTTGGGTTGAGAGCGATCATACCTTATTCTACCTACCAGACAGTCATATTGTTCGCTTGCTTCTATAGGCATGGGAAAATAATTCTTATCCATGTCATTTACTATTCGAATGCCAGGGAATTTCTTCAGACATGCATGTATATCTTTTAAAGGAGGCGCCTTTTCCATAAATTCAATATTTATGGATTCTGAATGAGCCCTCAAGACAGGTACCCTGATACAGGTAGGGGATATCTGTAAGGATGGATCGTTCAGTATCTTATGAGTCTCCAAGATCATCTTTCTCTCTTCTTCATTATAGCCGCTTTTATCTATTTCAGAATTATGAGAAAATAAATTAAATGCATAAGGATAAGGAACTACCTTAGGAGTAAATGCCTTTCCCTCTAAAAAGGCTTTGGTGCTGTTTTTTAATTCTTCCATTGCCGCCTGTCCTGCGCCTGAAGCGGCTTGATAAGTGGATACAATAATCCTTTTGATCTTATATTTCTGGTAAATGGGGAATATGGCCATTAGCATGATGATCGTAGAACAATTAGGATTAGAAATGACTCCCCTATGCTTTTTCGCATCCAATGGATTTATCTCAGGGATTACCAAGGGTGTATCTTTCTCCATTCTAAAGGCAGAAGAATTATCTATAAGAATGCAATTTGCAGAAATACATGCTTCTTTAAAATATTTGCTGATCTTACTGCCTGCTGAAAAAAAAGCAATATCCTGTCCCTCGAATGAATCTTTTGTCATTTCTTTTATGGTGAGTTTTTTTGTAAGATAGGTAATTTGCTTCCCGGCACTTTTTTTAGAAGCTAATAGAGTAAGGTTTTGGGAAGGGATCTGAGCCTCGGATAAAATTTTTAGAAATTCTCTGCCAACAGCGCCTGTAGCGCCTCCGATCAGGATCTTTTTTGATTTTAATTTATCCAGATAATGGGTCATTTTCTATTTGCCACTCACTTTGAGAATACAAGTAAGTCTTTTGAAAACAGACCCAATTATTTAGCTACTTCATTAATGAGTCTACCAAGCATTGAATCATGAGTTTGGATCGTTTTCTGATTCATCTCATAAGCTCTTTGTAGCTCTATCATGTCAACCATTTCTCTGACGATATTTACATTAGAAGCCTCTAAAAAACCTTGTAGAATTTCCGGGGATTCCTCTTCAGTAGGAGGTCGGGCTTCTCCTGATTCAGGGGTGACATTATAGAAAGACTCTCCTTCTTTATCTAAATGTCGGTCAAAATCCACTGTCCTTATTTGAATTCGATCCAATAATACAGGTTCTTCCCATTGATTTAGGTCTTTTCCATAAATTCTAGTAGGATCGTCCTCAATAGCTTGATTAACCCATACTTCTCCATCTGATTTAACAATAAAATTATTTTTTTTGACCTGTATAGGGCCTTGCTCTCCCATCAATGGGAATCCTTTTGCAGTGACTAAATATCCATTTTTATCAATGGTAAATGCTCCATTTCGACTAAGTCTTTGTCCTTTATTGGTTTGTATGACGAAAAATCCTTTTCCATTTAAGGCAAGGTCTGTTTGTACCAATGTATTCTTTAGAGACCCTTTATCAAAACGAGTATGTATTTCATTTACTTCCACTCCTGTTCCTAATTTTCCGATGATAGGAGATATGTCAAAACTACCCATAGGAGTCCATCCGACTCCATCGTCATTCAATCTGTGTAGTAAAAGTTCCGGAAAATTTTTATGGATTACTTCATCTTTTTTAAATGCAGTTTTATCTACATTTGCAATATTATTCGCCACCACATCCATCTTAACCTGCATGGAAGTCATTCCCGACGCGCCTGTATAAATACCTCTGATCATAAGTTTAAAACTCCTTGCTTTTTTGCATAAGGATTCAATATTATGCCTTTAGAATATCGTAATATACTCTGAAATAATGAGCAAAAAAGATTCATATTATATCTCTCTGGGAGCGGGACATAACCAAAAACCACTGATCATGGCTGCCAAAAAAAAAGGATTCAAGGTTATAGGCGTAGATAAAAATATAAACGCAGAGGCAATGCATCTATGCGATATGAAGATACAGGATTCTATTTTAAATTATAAGGATATCTATTCTACGATATTGCAAAATTTTCCAGGAGAGAAGATAGAAGGCGCCTTCGCGGCTACTTATGGAATGGCTTTATTATCTCTTTCTTTTTTAGTGGATCAATTGAATCTACATGGTTTGAATCAAAATCAGACTAGATTGCTTGTAGATAAATGCCTTCTACGAAATAAAATCAAAAAAATTCAGAACAGAAAGTCTTTAATAAGACAGCCCTATTTTAATAAGATCGATAGTAGAATGAGTATCAAAGATCTCAAGGAAATGAATTATCCCTTATTGGTTAAAGATAGAAATGGGTATGCAAAGAAAAATATTTTTATGGCTAAAAACTATTATGAGTTGCGAAAAATTCTGAATAGAGATTTCTTAATGAGGAAAAAACTTTTTCTCCATGATCTGCTCTTGGAAAATTTTATAAAAGGACCTGAAATTACAGTAGTTGGTTTTGTAGAAAATTTTAATTATCATCTGATCTGTATTTTAGATAAGACTACTTCTTCAGAAGTTCCTTTTATTGATTTAGAGCATAGCTACCCCTCTAAATTTAAGGAAATGCAGCAATATATCATAAAAATGCATCAGGAAATCGTTGATTCTTTTCAAATGCTGGCAACTCCCCTGGTGAGTGAATGGAAATATTTTGAAGGTGAATTTTATTTAATAGAGATCAGCCCACAGATACCAGGAGAATATATTGGCAGTTTTTTTATTCCTAAGATATTGAAATATGATTACTTTGCTAATCTAATAAACCTTACCATAGGTGAACCCATTCAAAAACCTCCTCCCCAAGCCATAAAAAAATCTGTCAAAATTCAATTTTGGGATAAAAAACAAGATGACGAAACATGGAAAAAACAATCAAAGAAGGCATCTTTTGTAAGAATATTGAATAAAAAGGCTCATTTCCCTCCCAGAGATAATCATGATCGCTATGGTGTAATGGTCTTTGTAGATAAATAAAGGCCCGGTTCATTATAAAGAAAAGGTGAGATATAAATATAAGTTTGGGCTTTTTACATGCTTCTTTATTTTATTTGCTGACCTGTATGCAGGAAAATTATATGAATTAAATACAGTTTCTTTGCAAAAGCAAGAACTAGCTTCTATTGATGTATTTCAGAGACTATATTTTGATGCCAACGATGATCTTATATTTGTAAGGGATCATATACTCATTTTGGCTCTGAGCAGGAAGGTAGAATTAGGAGTCAACATCCCCTATATCAACCAAGTCAAAGAATTAGATAATTCATTTGGAAGGGGGGGTGATATAAAAATATATCTGAATATAGCCACTGAATGGTTCTCCAAATATTTAGCTCTGAATTATTATGTAGAATTCAACACAGGCTCTGGCACAGAATATATTAACCCAGAGACGAATCCGATGGAATCTTATGGCTATGAGGAATGGAGAACTGGTATTATAGGATTCAAATATTTTAAATATTTGGGAATTCATTGGAATTTATTCTATGTTTTTAGAGGAGAAAATGAAACAGGCCTTTTTGATTCTTTTTTCAATGGAGATACCTTGAATATCTTTGGGGCTGAAGCCTATAAGAGAGGTCTTGGACTGAATCCGGCTCACGAAACTTCTTTTTTATATTACAAAAATTTCAAGAATGACAATATAGAGTTAAATTTGGCAATCAATACAGATCTGTTTTATCCTTTTGTTATGTTCTTAGAGGCTACTCTTAGTTTTGATTTTGGATCTGAATTTATTTCCAAAGCACCTGGATCAGGGATAATGCGAAATCAGGTTATACTCGGTACAAAAATATTTCTGATCGATCAAAAATTGGTTATAAAATTCGCATCTTTTGTGCCCATTGGACCACTATTTAATATTTATAGAGCAGGAATTGGTCTTGGAGTGGCCATTCATTTTTAAATATTGATCTTTCATTCCGAATTCTAAAACGGGGCCTTCCCTGAAGAAAAAAGCTTAACCGCTGATACATAATCATCAAATCCCCAGACTTTGGGCAGATCTCCATGTGTACCTTTTTCCAGAGGTTTGGAATACTTTGTCCCAGGATGATTATTGTATAGAGCTTTTCCGTGAGTATCCCAGCGGATCCGTTCATCCTCTTTACCATATATCCAAAACAAAGGTAGTGTGACATTTTTTATTTTTTCAGCATTATCTATCTTCAGATCAAGAAAAAATTCCCCTGGGAAAGGTAATAGAGTCGCATCCTGTACAAATATTTCGCCTGAACCAATGGGAGATTCTAACACCAGACCTATACCTTGGTTCATAAAACCGGAAACGGCTATGTCTACAGCAGCTACGGAACCCAGTGAATAACCGTAGAGCACCATATTTGTTTTGGATACTCCCTGAGCTTCTAAATAGGCGATAGAGGAACGGATGTCTTCATAAAGTGCTTCTTCCGAGATGCTTCCTTCACTACGACCATATCCTTTATAATCGAAGGTGAATACATTGAAGCCTGTATGGTATAGAAGTTTTGTTCGTGGCCAGTAATTGTCCATGTGATCTCTATTTCCATGACAGTATACAATGGTGATTTGGTTCACCAAGTCTCCATGAATGAGATGTGCCCCATAAAGGATCGCCCCTCCGCTTCTAAAAGTCACAAGCACCGAATCCATGTTGTCAATCGTACTGTCTGGATAGATCTGGTTGATTTCCTTGAGTTCAGATTCGCCCGAGTAATTTTCAAATTGATATTCATCCACTTTACTGGGAGAATATAAAAAATCATCCAGATTAAGACAACCCATCAGGAATAATAAAAAGTTCAATAAGAGAAGAATCATTCCACACGTTTTTTTCATTTTATTTTTTAGCCAGTCCATTTTCTGGAAAAAGAGAGGTATATTCCCAATGCTCCTTTTTCAAAACCACCTAATGGGCTCACCCAGTCTACCACACTTGGACCAACGTCATACCCTGGGTGGATCCATTTGGTCTCCACGTAAATCTCCCACAATTCGATAGAGAAACGCGCACCTAAGTAAATCGTAGGAATAAATATCTCATCACTCTTAAGATTTGCCGTGCGGCGACGATAGGCATTCGTCCATACACTACTGCCTAGATAAAAGGCGTGCTCTTTATATACATTCCAGGAAAGCGTCAATGATACTTCAGGGAAGAAGAGAGCAGCATTTCTAAAGTCAGTCATAAAATGAAGATGCCCCTGCAATAAATTAGAGGGCAACCACTTCTTTTGATGATTGATCAAAAAAACGTGGGTAGAATCGATAAAAATCCAGCCAAAGAAAAGCGTAGCTAAATTGAAGGTACCCCCCGTAGAATAGCGAGAAGTGATGCCTCTTAAATAATGAATGGATCCCTGTATAGCTGGGATCGCCAATCCTAAATTGGTGAACAACGGCCCCCCTAAAGAAAAATCAATTTTATTTTGCCCGGGTTGAATGGGTTTTAAATGTCTTACTGTAGAGCAAGAAAGCGTCAATATCACTAGAAATAAGCAATATAATCTTAAATTAAATACATTTATATTTTTGCTCATGGATTCCTGGGGAATTTAGAAAAGTCAGGTTTCCTCTTTTTAATAAATGCATTTTTACCTTCCTGGGCTTCCTGACTCATGTAATAAAGCATGGTTGCATTCCCTGCCAGTTCTTGCACGCCAGCCTGTCCATCACAATCCGCATTGAAAGCAGATTTTAAACATCTGATCGCTAAAGGAGAATTATCTAAAATTTCCTGGCACCATTTTATAGTTTCTTTTTCTAAATCTTTTAAAGGCACAACCTGGTTTACCAGTCCCATTTGAAATGCCTCTTTGGCAGTATATTGCCTGCATAAAAACCAGATCTCCTTCGCTCTTTTGATCCCTACCTGCCTGGAAAGATAACTTGTACCAAATCCTCCGTCGAAAGAACCTACTTTGGGGCCTGTTTGTCCAAAAATTGCATTTTCAGATGCAATACTCAGATCGCATACCACATGAAGTACATGTCCGCCTCCAATAGCATATCCATTTACCATAGCAATCACTGGCTTGGGACAGGTCCTGATCTGCCTTTGCAGATCCAATACATTTAAACGGGAGATTCCTTTTTTATCTTTATACCCTGAATCTCCTCTGATCTTTTGATCGCCCCCGGAGCAGAATGCCTTATCTCCTTCGCCAGTCAAAATGATGACCCCTATATTAGGGTCTTCTCTGGCATCACTTAAAGATCGGCTCATTTCCAATATGGTTTCAGGTCTGAATGCATTTCTTACCTGGGGACGATTAATGGTAATTTTGGCAATGGATTCCCATTTCCCATATTTTATGTCTGTATATTCAGACGACTCTTTCCACCTTGGCTTTGGATGTTTTTTTACAGTGATTCTTTCCATAATGCAAATAAAAGTGGAAGCATAATTTCATGATGCCCTGTAAAATGAAAACCATCCCCTTTATTTACAGGACGATGAAGGATATTGAACTGAGGACGATAATGAAGCAGCATGTCAAAATTTGCCGTGGTAAAATCATAAGGTGTTCCTGTAACATTTCTAGAAATAGTCAATGCCTTTAAGAAAACCTCTGGGATGATCACGGCAGAACCAAAATTCATAAACACCCCTCCCTCATGTAGTTTAGGTAAAAGGTCCGTAAATAGATCAAAGTCATACATGGAAAGTCTTCCAATCAAATCACCTTTCAAAATAGGGTTTTGGTAAATAATATCTGTTCCAATGGCCGCATGTACGGTTACTGGAACATTATATTTATATGCTTGGGCCAATATAGAAAGATGCATGTAAGGCAATTTGTTTTCGTATATAGAGCGTCCAATGGCAGCCCCATAACCTTTACTTTGATATTTTTCAAGAGAATTACATATAAATTCACCTGTTTCTCTGGACATTCCAAATGTGCCGTCTTTGAGGCCTTTTTCTACATCTTCAGATGTCTCTCCCTGGTATGCCAGTTCAAAATCATGAATAGGCCCCGCTCCATTCATGGCAATATGTTGAATCATACCCTCCTTCATGGCCTCAATAATCAGGGAAGAAATACCTGTCTTGATCACATGCGCTCCCATGCCCACAGAAACTAATTTTTTATTTTGTAATGCATTTACCAGCCTCTCCAATAGAGTATGCAGGTCTTTTGCTTTAAGGACATTGGGCAAGGAATCATAAAATTGTTTTAGGGTAGCTCCTTTAAAAAGGAGAGCGGAAAATTCAGGAGCCTTTACTTTATTTTCACGTTTTTCAATGGTGGATAAAGAGACTCTTTGTCTTAAATGTGAATAAGATTTTTTTTTATGATCCATTTAGATTCATTGATCAGATGGAATGATCATCTTGAGTGGGTTTAAAAGGATCTCTATATCTTTCCATAAAGGAGGGCAAAACGATCATTAGTTGCTGCGGAGTGTATTGATCTAATAAATTTTGTAGATCAATATCTACATCATTTTCAAGGGGTATTTTTTCTTTTTGGAATTCATTTTCTATTTTATAATTTATGTCTTCTACAGTTTCTTTCGTATCTTCATCTATCTCTTCGTATTGTTCTTCTTCAATATATTGTTCTTCTTCAATGGAATGGTCATCCACTAAAATGGATGTTTGGCCAGCCTTTATTTTTTCTTCTCTTGTTGATTTAGGAAGATTGGTAGACTTATTTATATCTTTCTCGCTATTTTTCTGAGATTGAAATATCTTTTTCGTTAAAAACTCGAATAGATATAAAGCAAGAAAAAATAGTAAAAAATAGTTGAAGTCAAAAAAAGCCAATTTCATTTTTTATGCACTGATCTTGCATTAGGTTTTCTTTTTGTTGTTCCCTTTACTTGAAATAGATTCCCTCATATCTGTATCTGCCTGTATATTTTTCAGGCGATAATAATCTAATATACCTAGTTGCCCTGTTTCAAAAGCCTTTGCAATGGATGCTGGAATTTTTGCTTCTGCTTCTTTTACTTTTGCTTCCATTTCTACAACGGTAGCTCTTTTTTCCTGTTCTTGGGCAACCGCCATCGCTCTTCTTTCTTCTGCTTTTGCCTGAGCGACTCTCTTATCTGTTTCTGCCTGTTCTGCCTGCAGTTTAGCGCCTACATTATCCCCCACATCCACATCCGCAATATCAATGGAGAGTATCTCAAATGCAGTACCTGAATCAAGTCCCTTTGCTAAAACAGATTTGGATATCCGATCAGGGTTTTCTAATACATCTTTATACTTCTCCGCCGAACCAATGGTACTCACAATGCCTTCGCCCACCCTTGCAATAACAGTTTCCTCAGTAGCCCCACCGATCAAACGCTCCAGATTTGCCCTTACTGTTACTCTAGTGATTGCTTTCAGTTGTATTCCATCTTTAGCCACTGCCGCCACAGTAGGGGTACTGATCACTTTAGGCAATACAGACATTTGGACTGCTTCCAGAACATCTCTCCCAGCCAGGTCGATTGCAGCGGCTCTTTGAAAGTCTAATTGCAGGCGAGCTTTATCTGCAGCAATCAATGCATTGATCACCCTGGAAACATTCCCTCCAGCCATATAATGACTTTCTAATTGTTCTCGCTTTATATCCTGTAGACCAGCCTTATGTGAGGAAATAAGAGGTTCTACAATTTCTTTTGGGGGAATTTTTCTTAAGCGCATCCCAATTAAAGCAAAAATACTCACATAGACACGGCTGAATAAAGCCAGTAGCCATAATCCGACGGGTACAAAGTAAAGAAGAAAACCCACTAGGGCTATTATTAAAAATAGAAGAATGGAAGGTGGTATGGCTGAGTCTGGCATATCTCTTGCTCCTTATTAGTTAAACATTACTACGAGTTCTACGCAGTTTAGAGGTATATATTTAAAAGCAATGTATATTGAAAACCAAAAAAATGGGCACCATAGTACAAAATAAATTATTTCCGAAGATACCTTTGCAGATGTTTATCACTGGCTTCTTTACATACCGCTAACAGCACCCCATAAACCAGTGATAATGGCTCTTTTATGTAAATCAAAAAAAAGCTTGATTTTTTATGGCTGAATAAATTATTAACCGCAAGGAGTTAATATTTATGAGAAAATTGAAAATATTGTTTGTTCTTTTTACTTTAGTGGTTTCTTTCTTTCTCTATTGTGGTGATGCATCCACAAGGTCTCAGTTAAAAGAAGAAAGTGTAGATTATATAACAGAAGGCTGGATAGATGATAATACTTTTCAAGTAAGAACCATAGGCGCTCCAAATCCGAAAGCGAAAGGATTTGTTAAAAGAAGAACCCAATCTGAAGAAGCGGCTCTGATCAGCGCTCAAAAACGTGTTGTTGAACTAATGGTTGGTGCTAAAGTTTCTGGAACAAGTAAGTCAGAAAGCGGTGAATTAGAATCCATCACCTTAACAAAAGAATTAGAAGGGGTCGTTAAGGGAGGAGCTGTAATCAAAAAGAGTTTCGATAAAGAAGACAATTGTGAGATCACTTATAGAATTCACGCAAATGGCTTGAAAGAAATGACAGAGGCTACAGTTACGAAAAATTGATCCGAATTGGGCTTTCATTTGGTTAAAAAGGCCAGGATCAAGTAAAATACAGTTAATAAATGTATAATCATTGAAGGTGTCACAAAGAGTTGATGGCTTTTTGCTGCACCTCCGTGCATAGTACGGGGGGAATTGTGCTCTATTCTATATGATGCTTTCACAGATCGTGTATTTGTGGTAAAAGAGATATTCTGCATGAAAAAAGAATGATTCCAGGTATCTATTCGATACAGATGCAGGATGGCTGGAATTTCTATAGAATGAAATTATATTTAAGACAAATGATTTTAAATGGGTGTTTCTCCATATTAATTTGTTTTTCCTTGTAAATCTTATGAAAATAGAAAAAAAAGAAGGCAAATGGACTATTATTTTAGAAGATACAGAAAATCGATTATCTACAATTGATAATACTCGCAGATTGATTGAATTAAATGAGGAAATTGAAAAATCTAAAATTGATAACCTGATCGTTGAATTTGATCTTTCTAAAGTAACAAGCACTAATTCAGAGTTGATCGCCCAGTTTGTTGCTTTTCAGAGTACTTTAGTTGAAACAGATGGAAGAGTGAATATCATCAATGCAAACCCTGTTTTAAGAAGTTCATTTGATGTGATCATGCTGGATAAGATCATCAATATCAAATATCAGGATGATGAGCCTGAAAATGAAGAAACTGGTAATGATCTTTTCGAAGAAAACGAAGATGAGAGATTTACCAAATGATGATTTTTTGATCGTAGCTCTCGATTATTCAAACACTACAGATGCCACCAAGATAGTCAAAATTTTAGGCGACCGTGTCAATTTTTATAAGGTTGGTATGGAATTATTTTATTCTGCAGGGGATAAAATTTTAAAGTTTTTAAATGACTCTGGCAAAAAGATTTTTCTGGATCTTAAGATCAATGATATCCCTCATACAATCTATAGAACAATCCAAATATTGATCCAAAAGAATATTCATTTCATTACATTATTTACAGACTCCAATGGAATAAGGTGCGCTCGTAAGGCAATTGATGAATTCTATTCTGAGAAAAATATATCCATACCTAAATTATTAAATGTAAGCCTTCTTACTTCTGTGAAAGCTAGTCTTCAATCTACAGCAGATAAACAAAACATTAAAGATCGGGTTTATGATATCAGTAAAAAAACAATAGAGGCGGGGGGGGATGGAGTGATATGTTCCGGGAAAGAGACAGCTTTTTTAAGACAAAAAATAGCAGAAAATTTTTTGATCATTAACCCTGGGATAAGACTTCCTAAAGATAAAAAAGATGATCAAGAAAGAGTTGTGGACCCATTAGAGGCTTTCTCAGCAGGAGCAGATCATATCGTAGTAGGGCGATCTATTACCCGCTCAAGTGATCCTGTCTCTGTTGTGGAGACTATTTATCAGCAGATCATCGGAAGAAGAACATAGATTGATCACACTTTGTGCCTTTTGCATTATCTCTCTATATTCTTTTATAGGATCGCTTTCAATCGTTAAACCAGACCCAGCCATCAATATAATATCTTTTTTAATTTCAATGCTCCTGATCAGAAGATCAAAGAATCCTTTTTTTTGACTAAAATTATAATAACCAGCGATTCCTGTATAAAATGATCTATTCCTGGGTTCTTGTTCTTTTAGAAAAGAACACACCTCATATTTAGGCATTCCGGTTACAGACCCAGGAGGCATTATTTCTAAAATACTATGAGGCATTGAAAAATTTTTTAATGTCCCCTTAATGACGGAATACATTTGATAAAGGCCGTGTTGTGATTTAATTCTCTTGAATTTCTCCACAGAAACAGAACCATAAAGACATATTTTGCCTAGTTCATTTCTCATTAGATCGACTACCATAAACTGTTCACTATTTTCTTTCTTATCCTTTAGAAGATCCTTTTTATTCGTATTAGAACTGGAAGTGCCCTTGATTGGAAATGTTCTTACATCAGATCCTTCTATTTTCAGGAAGGTTTCAGGCGAAAAAGAAATAATATTTAAATCAGGTAATTCTATAGAAACTCCCGCTCTTCCCAGGTATATTTCTTTGCTTTCAAATTTATCTGCTGTAATTTCAATAGGAAATGTATAGTTTATTAAATAGAAATCACCATCGCAGAATTTTCTATGGATTTTTTGGACTATTTTTAAAAAATCATTTTCATTTAAAAATGGATTTACTTCCTTTATTTTTGGCAGTAGTATGGGCTTATTCGTAATAGGGACCTCTATTACCGGTTGAATAAAGAGTCCTGGATCGGCATTTAATTCTTCTTGAAACAGATACTGTAATCCAAAATCATAAGAAATGGCCAGAATGATCTGTGTATTTTTCTTAAAAAAAACCTTCCAAAATTTTGCTGGTATTCTATTAAATTCTGAATAAGAAAGATAAAGAGGGCTGTCAATTGGTGTAAATTCTCTTAATTGGCCATCCTCTACCAATAAATGAGAACTCATTTTTTAGGGTAAAATATTATTGATCGTCTCTATCTCCTGTCTATATTGAAAAGATTCCAGGTCTTCCATGATCTCTTTTCGAATATCTTTGCTGATATTATAAATTTTGCGAGTAAAACTCTTTTCCTGATAAGGTTCAATCCATTGGACCAAATAACTTTTTTCAGAGTCCCAGATATATGCGCCTGATTTTTGTTTCTTTATGTCTCCATGTTCATTCGTATGACTACCGTATTTCATCTTTAATTTTTCGTATAGCTTTTCAGATTGAACAAAAAGAAAACTGGTTTCTATGAAAAAAAGTCTGGCTTGCTTAGAAATGTCAGTTGTTTTATTTGCCTGTACTTGTTCTTGATTTTCGTCTGTAGTTGCATTCTGGCCCTGTTGGTCTTGTTGTTGAACATCTTCTTCCGAAATTGGTTTTTGATAAAATAAATACCTGTAATAAATCCCTTTTCGGCGAACCAGTATTTCTTTTTCAGGCTCATCAAGAATAATTTCAACAGGATCTTTTATATCTGGATTTGAAGCGAGTACCCGGAATCTTTCCTTTACATCAGAATACAGATCATTCCAGGCTATATTCCCTGGAATATTATCTGTATTTTCCTGCGCGGTTAAATGAGCAGAAGAAACCTTTAAAATCAAGAAAGTAAGCAACAATAGTGACTTTCCGGAATTGAATATTTTAAATTGCATCATGAAAAACCTTTATTAAACTTAATATCGGTATAAAAAAATACTAATTGAATGATAAACTTCTTTAGATTGAATTTTTGTCACTTTTTTATGCATCCTTTTTAAGGGGGTATTACCATTATTTACTTGATGGTATTATGATCATAAAATAAAAAGGATACTTATTTGTCAATGAATATGGCAATCTATATATACAATAAGAAAATAAAGTCTTGACTGTATCTCTAATCATTATAAACATACCTTTAAATTACTTTTTTGCCACATTTATGAGTATTGCTATGCCTAAATTAAAAACAAATAGATCTATTGCTAAGAGGTTTAGAGTTACAGGTACTGGCAAATTAAAGAGGGCAAGAGGATTCAAAAACCATATACTTACCAAAAAAAGATCAAAGAGAAAAGCATTTCTTTCTAAGGCAGGTTATGTAGAAGGAGAAAGATTCAAAAAAATGATTCAAACAATTCAGAAATGAATCATATTCTATTGCAATCTTAAAGAGAATATATGCGATCTACCAGCGGAACAATTCATAATAAAAGAAGAAAAGCTATTTTAAAGCGTGCCAAGGGTTTTCATGCTGGCAGAAAAAGACTTTACCGGACTGCTAAAGATGCAGTCATGAAAGCAGGTCAATGGGCTTACAGGGATCGTAAACAAAGGAAAATATTCTTTCGCAGACTATGGATCACCAGAATCAATGCCGCTTGCCGAGAAGAAGGAATAAGTTACTCTGTATTTATGCATGGCCTCAAAAAAAATAAAATACAGCTGAATCGCAAGTCTTTAAGTGAATTGGCCACTTCCAGCCCTGAAGTCTTTAAGAAGATATTAGAAACAGCTAAAAAATAGGTAAAATATATTAAGAATTATTTTTAAATAATTCATCCAATATTTTTATATTTATCTTTTTGCTCCAAGTACCTTTTTTACTTTTCATTTCGATTTCATAAGAGTCTGGCTCTAAACCGCTAAAACAAGCAATTCTATTCGAAATGGGCTGTGATTGTGCCAAACGATTGCCTTTTTTTAAATGAATAAAATCAGGATACCTATTAAACTCAAAGAGTCTTAGAGTAAGTGAAACTTTATTTGTATAGTCCTTTATGAGCTGAAATAGAATTGTGCCTGGTTTTTCTTCCATTATAAATTGAAGGATAGGATTGAATTCATTTGTCGCATCCATCTCAGACCTGGAAGAAACTGGCTCCAGAATATCTGGCAAAGGGAATAAATTTTTAATTCCCTGAGAAATCAATTTTAATTCTTTTTTAATGAGTATTAAAATTGTATTTTCTTTTTTAATTTCTTTCTCATGAAGCCTTTCATTTATAATATTCTTAAAATGAATGGGTGTTCTTATTTTGTCCATCTCAGATGCAGAAATATATTTTATCATATCCTGAAAGTAGGCCAGAGTGGGAGCATGGTCTAATATTTTTTGCCATTCGGTTTTATTTTCTTCCTGAAAAAAAGAAAATCTCTTTTCTACAAATTCTTCTGCCATTTTAAGTAGTTTATCTTCTGGTAATACCATCTGAATATTGTTGCTATTCTCAGATAAACTTCTGGTAGAATTATATAGAAAAGATTCTAATTTTATTATTTTACTAATATATTGATCATTCTTATCTATTTCACTTAGCGCATCCGGATGGTTATCCATATATTTGGATAAAAAATTTTGCTTTTTTTCTTCTTGCATATTAGACTCCTTTAAAAATAGTATTTAATCTATAAGACAACAATAATAAATAAATTACAACACTTTTTAAAAACATTATAAATAAATTATGAACCTTATATCTTTAATAGTTTTATTTTTCCTATGGAGTCCTTTATCAAGAAACTTTTATGCAGAAGATAAGAATATAATTTCATCCAAAAAGCAGATCTTATTGCAAAATGATATATATATTGAAGATGAGTCTGAAAAACAAGATGAAGATATTCCGGCAGAAACCTATTCAGATTCAGATTTTTCTGCATCCAGCCGGAAATATGGTTTTGATATTGGGTTAAAATTATTAGAAGTAACTCCCGAAATTGCGATAGGCTTTAATATTCGACCACTCTCATCACTGATCATTAGCATAAGATATAGTTTTCTTATCATTCCTCTATGCTCAGAAGATATTGAATTAGGACCAATCTTCACCCTACCCTGTGATATCATACAAACCTTAAATGTCAGTACTTCGCATATTTTGGGAAGAATAATATACTATCCTTTTGAAAATTATTCTTTTGTTTTGGGTTTCGATTTTGGATACAGGAATATACAATTTTCTGGAAGTTCATCTATTCTGAATCAAGGGACAACAGTCACGTCAGTTGCCCAAAGTGTATTTGTTCAACCATTATTCGGTATAGTAAAAATATTCGATTCTGGTTTTGCTATTTCATTCATCTTAGGGTATGAATTTTATTTTGGTACCAATGCCTCTACGACAAAAGTAACAACCGGTAATTCACAAAATATATTAAATCTGGAAAGATTAATAGAGCGACAATTAGCAACGATCAAAAAAGATGGCTTCAGGTCTTTTGAATTGACCATAGGGGCATACTTTTTAATATGAAGATATATTCAAAATAGCTAATGAATGGGTATAAGACACATTATAAAATGTCAGTAATGTTGTTATTCAACTCTATAAACAGTCTCTTTTCATATATTACGTATAGTTACCCAAATCTCCTAAAAAAGAGTTTACAATTTGAGGATATAAAGTAACACTATATTTCATTCCTATGAAAAGAAATCAATATATTTTAATACTTTTTTTCTATTTCTCATCTTTCTTTACACTAAATGCCTCTATCATGAAAGATCTACAGAGCAGGTACCAGACTTTTCTAAATGATTATTTGAAAAAAAACAATATACATTATAGCCAGGTCGTAAAAAATAAAAAGGATCTGGATATTCTGGTAAAATTTTTAGAACAAATTGATACCGCTTCTTTGAATCGTAATGAATATAAAGCATTCTGGATCAATGCCTATAATATTTCGGCCATAAAAGGAATTATAGATCACTATCCGGTAAGCTCTCCAAAAGAAATATCTGGTTTTTTTTCTCAAATAAAACATAAAATTGGAAAAGAAAAAATAACCCTTGATGACATAGAGCATAAGAAGATACTAGCTAAAGACAGAGATCCAAGAATACATTTTGCATTAGTATGTGTTGCCATGGGCTGTCCCGCCCTGAGAGATGAACCTTATAAGGGCAAAACCATCGATAAGGCTTTGGATGAACAAGCGAGTAAAACAATTAATGACTCCTATTATGTGAGCGTACTATATAATGAGGAAAAAGTCTTGGTTTCTGAACTATTTCGCTGGTATAAAGATGACTTTGCTCAGAAATCCGATAGTATACTTGCATATTTCAATAAATTTAAAGAAAAAAAAATACCCCTTGAATATGGAATCAAGTGGAAAAAATATGACTGGACATTAAATGATCATTCCCTTGCCATTGGGGTAACCAAAAGAGAAACCTATTTTGATTCTTCTGCTCTGATCAATAAGGGTAGCTTTGAAATTAAGAACTATAATAATATTTATACAGAGAAAGGCTTTTTTAATGCTTTTCTACAAAGAGATACACTTACAGAAAGAAGAACCTATTTCACTTCAATATTAGGATTTTATTATGGCCTCTCGAGTACCTGGAATATAGGTATGGATTTTTTTCTCAAGTCGGTGAGATTTGATCCGAGAAAAGGAAATCTTTTTAAGGTACTGGATTTTGAATCCAATACAAATGCACATTGGGCATTAACCACAGTAGCACCTAAGATTAAATTTGCTCCTTTTAAGGTAGACCATCTGGCGATGCAATTATTGCTCCATATCCCCGTGGGATCGGATTTTGAAGGAAATGTAGATGATCATCCATTTTTAGAATATGATGCCTGGCAAATCTGGTACGAGGTATACTACGATATTTATTTCGGAGAAAGCTTTTCCATGTTTTTTGCTGCGGGTGTTTTCCCCAGGGTTGGTTGGTTCGATGCTTCTCAAAGATTTTCAATTGGTGGTTATTTTAAAGTATTCTATCAATTCTTTTTGAATAGTATAGTTACTCTTTACCTGGTATCAGAAATTCCTGGATTTGCTTTAAGCCTTGGTGCAGGAGGTAAATTTTTGATAAGTCGTTTAGTGGAAATAGATATTCTATATACAAATTATGTTATTGGGCGCAATACAGGAATCGGATCTACGTACAATCTGGGGCTTAGATATGCATACTAAAACAAACTTACTCATTTTCCCTCTTCTTTTTTTTTACTTTCTTTTCCTATTATACCACAAGAAAAGCCTTCAGCCAAACCTAAAATTGTACGCTCTATTTCTTTTAAAACCTTAAAAAGAACTAAAAAAGATTTTCTGATCAAACTGTTTGAGACACAAGAAAAGGCCACCTTTTATCCTCATAAATTATATAAAGATATTCAAACATTAAAAAATCTAAGACTATTCTACGATATTGATCATTCTATCAAAGAGGTGAAAAATGAAATCGAAATCGAGATATCTCTCAAAGAAATATATACGATCATCCCACTCGCAAAATTTGGTTTTATAGGATCCGTATTCTGGATCGAGGCAGGAATAACAGACTATAATTTTTGGGGCAATAAGACAGCCCTGGGAGGATATTATCGCTATTATGAAAGACATTCCATAGAAGTATTTTATAATAATCCTTTCTTGTTTGATAAACACTGGGGACTCATTGTGGATGCAGGATGGTTAGGCACTATCGAGCCTACAGATACCTTTGGCGATACCATTGTAAGGTATAGCGCGGACCGTAGAAAAGGTAATCTACTCGCCAGTTACAGCTTTACTCTTAAACAATCCATTCAATTTGGTATAGGGTATTTAGATGACCTTTTTATAAAATTAGATGATATTGATCTAGGTCCTAACAGAGAAAATCAAAGAAAAGTATTATTCAAAGCAAATTATCTTATTGATCATATTGATTATGATCAACATCTTTTAGAAGGTTTGGCAAATACTATTTTTTTAGAAGCGGTCTATGACCTTCCTGACCAATTTAATATTTTTAAAGTATATAATCAATTTAAACAATATTTTCGATTCTTACCCAAAGACACATTGGCATATAGGGTGCAGCTAGGCATTTTTTCCGATATAAAATCTCCTTATCCTCCTTTCGTAGTTGATAGTTTTTTAAATATCAGAGGTGCAGGAAATAGGATAACCAGAGGCTATTTTGAAGCCACTATCAATTTAGAATATAGATATATAGCATTTGAAATATCCTGGCTAGCCTTTCAATTAGTCACTTTTTCTGATAATATATTGCTTCTCTCTGAGCTAAATCAATCAAGCTCGTTCCATTTTATGGGGGGAGGGGTTCGTTTAATATTCAAACGTTTTTATAATGCTATTATACTCTTTGACTATGGAGTAAATATATTGGACTATCAACATCGTGGATTTCTATTTAAACTTGGTCAATATTTTTAATCCCCATGCAATGTCATGAATTTCTGTACCTCTTTTAAAATAGAAGGCGATAGAGAATGATACATCTTTTTAATAATGTATTTCAAATTATTTGCCAAATTTGCTTCTCCATTTTCTTCTAGTATTCTGATGGATTTATTCAGCCATTCATTCAATTGCTTTAAGGATAATTTAAACGCTTCCGATCGAAATATCTTCAGACCAATTTCGTTTAAAGAATTCTCCCATTTATCTTGTTCCCATAGATGGCTTATTTCTGCTTTTAATTCATCCGATTGTGACATGGCAACAGAAAGAACATAGTTTGGATTCTTATTCTTCAGATCAGAGTAAAGCCCTTTACCGCCAATATCATCTACCGCGAAGAAATCTTTTAAGTCATCTGCCAATTGAAAGGCATTTCCAATTAAATGGCCAGATTCTGAAAATACATCTGCTAACTTTTTATTTTGATCAAGTATCGCAGGCATCTTAGCGCACCAGGAAAATAACTTTGAAGTCTTTCCATCTGCAATAATAAGCCACTCTTTGGTTGTTATGTCTAAATTTTCTCTGTAATTGTATTCTATACTAGCAGCCATGGTCATATATTTTACAACTTGGATAGCTTCTTCAAAAACAGTCATAGGCAGACTTGTCAATGATTCTAAAGCCTGCGTATAAAGAAGGTCTCCAGTTAATACAGCTACCGTATTTCCGTATAAAAAATTAGCGCTTGGTTTCCCCCTGCGCATATCCCCATAATCAATTACATCATCATGCAACAAACTAGCAGCATGGATCAATTCTGCCGCCACTGCTATCTGGATCATTTTTTTTTCAGATATATTTAATGCGCTTCCAAAACAATATACAATATCTGATCTGATCCTCTTGGCATTTGAAGCAATACACAAACGTTCGGCTGCCTTTTTCAAGCCTCCTTCATCCCCATCTACAAAAACGGAACTATTTAAAATATTTTGAATATTCTCTTCTACAGAGGAAGAGAACATTTCTTGTTTATTACCTAATTTCGAAGGCATATATACTATTTACATCCTGGATAATGAAGATATCATTTACTGTTACAATTTTTTGAATATCTGAAAATTTCTTATAAAACAAAATTCCCTCTTGGTTCAGTAAAATAATAGATTGATCGTTACTATAAATAAAGTTATAATCTGTCTTATCAGCTCTGAAAGAAAACAGATCTTGTAAACTATTTAATTTTTCTGGCCAATGATATTTTTTGATGATATTTCCCAGATCATCAAAAAGCCATATTTCTAATCCATTGTCTTCATTGGGAACTAAAGTAGAACCAATTCCTTCTTTAGAAATACGCAGTGGAAGTGAAACTGGGTAACTAGCCGGTAATTCAATTTTAAATTGGAAAGAATTTATATCTTTTAGCAAAGAATCTAAATAACCTTTAACAATAACATCCCTGGGAATAGAGTCTTTTTTCTCCACTGATGATGATTCCTTTTCAACGGTAGAAGATTTTATTTGGGCCAGAAAAAAACCATCTTTGAAATTACAGTCAATGGACTTTAAAGGTATTCCCAAAGAAACTCGTATGCTTTTAGGATTTTCATGAATGAGTTTTGTAAAAACAATTTCTCCATTCAAAAAAGCAATACATGTATCGTACATAATATTTTCATCTTTAGCAGATATTTCACCATACCTTTGATCAGAATCATGATCAACAAGCATAAAGCCTTCTACTTTTAGGATAGATTCAAAGTTTAATTTCATATATTCTACAGCGGAATGATCTCCAGAAAAGGCCATGATCCATCTGGTATCGGGATTACTCTGTAGATATCTGCTTTCAGGAGTATCCCATAAAAAATTCCCTTTCGAATCATATATTCTACTCTTTGATCCTAAGGTAGGATACCAAATGAAGTAAGAGCCATCCAATGGATAGGTAATATATCCTTTTTTTTTCTTTGGGATATCAGATAATATAAAATTCTCAATTAAATTCCCCTGTCGGTCTAATTTAATGATCCAAAATTCCTGGTCATTGAGAATAGAATGAAATGTAAATATAGGAACATTTTCATTATTCGATATTTCAGACGAGTCAATCGTATTGATCGGACTAGAGGCAAGGTCAACATAATAACTGAAATGAACCTCATTAGAATTCCCTGTTTGGATAAAGCTAATATGTAAAAATAGAAAGGAAAAAATGAAGATCAAAGAAAGATAGATATAGACTTTTTGAGATTTAAAGCGCAACTTTTTCTAATTTAGATGCATCTTTTTTATCTTTTTTGAGATCTTTTTTATTTTGAATGTGTTCTTGAAGATAAAAACCAAACTCTTTTTTGAATTCGTCATAAGAATAAATTACATATTCATATCCCTGTTCCGTTAAAAAAAGCTGTCTATTATGACTAAACCTTTCTTCTGCTGATTCATCACTGATCAAAGAATAAAAAATAGCCTGATTATTCTTACCTTTAGGCCTAATAACCCTACCTAACCTTTGAGCTTCTTCCTGACGACTTCCAAAAGTTCCACTTATTTGAATGGCAATATTTGCATCGGGAAGGTCAATAGAAAAATTAGCCACTTTAGATACGACTAAGCAAGAGATTTCTCTTTTCTTGAATTTTGCATATAATTTTTCTCTTTCCACAAGAGGAGTTTTTCCGTTAATTAAATTGAGCTGAAATTTTTTAGATATTTTTTCCAATTGATTTAAATATTGACCAATGATCAATATTTGAGAATTAGAATGGTATTTTAATAAAGTACCAATAACCCTGGTTTTCTCTGGATTCTCAGAAGAGAGTCTGAACTTTTCTCTATCATCTGAAACAGAATAAAGCCATCTCATCAGAGATCGCATAGGTACTCGTATCTCTTTGCATACTGCTTCTGCAATCCATTTTTTTTGCTCTAATTCTTTCCAAGGGACGTCAATTTTCTTAGGACCAATGAGAGAGAATACATCCTCTTCTAATTTATCCTCTCTTACCAGAGTAGCCGTAAGGCCCAGTCTTCTTTTTGCCTGCAATTCACTTGTCATACGAAATACAGGAGCTGGTAGTAGATGAACCTCATCATAGATAATAAGGCCCCATTTTTTAGCTGAGAATAAATTGAAATGGGTAAAATCTTCTCCTTTTCTTTTTCGGTGGGTAATAATATTATAGGTAGCTATGGTAATGGAACGAATATCTTTTTTATCCCCTGAATATTCTCCTAAATCTTTTTCAGATACTGTAGTTTTATCTAAAAGCTCATCTTTCCATTGCCTTATAGAAAGAGTATTGGTGACTAATAGCAAGGTTTCTGTACCTATTTCTTGCATAGCTCCAATGCCTACGATCGTTTTACCTGACCCGCATGGGAGTACAACCACACCAGAACCTCCTTTTACAGAGCCACCTTGATAAAAAACATCAATAGCGTCTTTTTGATAGTCTCTGATTGTAAATTTTTTCCCTGAAAGAGTAGTTTTTCTTAGTTCAAAACGAAATTCTTTTCCTTCATCATAGCCGGCAATATCTTCAACAGGATATCCAAGACGCACTAAAGCTTGTTTAATATGCCCCCTATACATTTTTTTTATATAAATTGTATTTTCATCTTTAATTTCTTTAATGAAGTCTTGTATTTTAGAATTAAGCGATATTTCTTTGATATAATTCTTGTTATCCGATTGTAAAATCAATTCATCTTTTTCATCACGAGCTAATTTCAATTTCCCATATCTGGATATTTGTCTGGTTACTTCTGAAATGACTGGTTGGGGTACAGGATACTTAGAAAATTCATGGAGAGTATTTATAATTTTCTCTGCCTTCATCCCACTAGAAGCCGCATTCCAAAGAGATAAAGATGTAATACGATAGGTATGTAAATACTCCGGAGATTTCTCTAGTTCTGCAAATCTTGAAATCAAAATCCTTGCCTTTTTAAAATTAGGATGATCCACTTCTAAAAAAAGTGTTTTATCTGATTGTACAATTAATGGCTTTTCGTCTGTTTTACTCATTTTTTGCTATGCTGATTTTATTTATAATTATCTATTGAATAACTGAATATACAAAATAACTTGTCTACGTCAAGCAATTTATATTTTTAAATTGTAGAAACCAATGCCGTTAGGCTGTACTTTGTACACATATCTTGAGCCTGTGCGCCAACTTAAAAACATTTACATTTTTGAAAAGAACGAGTATAAAATCCCCAGTTCAGCTTTTTTAAATAAGTAAAATTTTTATTCTCTAAGCGTCCTTTACCAGAGGTTGTTTTTTATTTTTTATGTCCCATGAACAATAGATTTGCACAAAGCGATAGAGACCAACTTATGATGTTTTCCCGTACTATGGGAGATAATCTTGATAAGAGTCACGAAATTTATGCATTTGTTAAGCTTTTGGATATAAAGGAGAAGAAGATTCAGGATATGAAACTCATTATTTCAATTAAAATGAAGATGAGGATCATTTTATTTGTCCTGAGGGCAAGAGTTTAGAGTTTCACAGAGAGTATGTATAAGATGGCAGAAAGTATACAAGTTATCATGCTAAACCTGCTGATTGTGTTATTTGTACTGTGCGTAAAGAATGTTGTACTGCAAAGGTAAAAATCGCTGCAATAGCCTTCAATTTTAGCAAAATGATACGGGAACAGCTTGTATAGATCAGGAAATTATTTCGTATTTTCGAGAAAAAATATCAAAAAACCTTCGGGAACAAAAAATACGATATAGATTACAATGTAGTAAATTATTCTTCTGTGTTGAGGCACAGGCTCATTCATTTACTTTTCCTCTCTCACTATGGGTACAGGTATTTTAGCCTATGACAAATTTATTGAGAAACTGTTCCAGACAAAAAGAACTCTCTTTAATTCAACTTATGTACGATCTGGGGTTCACAGAAAGAAAGCTCCACCCTACCCTATATTTTTAAAATTCATACTTGCTCCCCGGCTGGTTGCCATGCGTAAAAAACCAGCTTTTTATTATTTTTTCCACTAGCTAATAAATTATCTATAAATTGATCTTGAAGAGATGTTAAGTTTTTTAGGACGCATGCTTACTTAGACAATAATTTTCTGCGTTTTTGATTTTTCAAGCCGGACTTCATTTCCCTTGTTGGTAAATTTTTTTATTATGCTTTCCTAACTAATTTCAAATAAACTTTTTTGTATAATCAGGGTTAACCTTGATTGCTATACTATCTGTTGTTTCTTGTAAGAAAACCATCGAAAAGGTCAGCTTCGAGAGCAAGGGGGACAAAATAGCTGGATATTTGTATTATCCAAAAGATTTTAGTAGCGCGAAGAAATACCCGGCCATCGTGGTCTCTGGCAGTTGGACCACCGTAAAGGAACAAATGGCGGGACTCTATGCTAAGAAATTTGCCGAAGAAGGATTTATTTCCTTAGCCTTTGATTTCAGGAATTTTGGAGAAAGTGAAGGTAAACCCCGGTTTTATGAAAGTCCTTCTTTAAAAAAAGAGGATATTAAAAGCGCCGTCACCTATCTTCAGAGCTTACCCGCTGTTTTTAAAGAAAAAATCAACGCTTTTGGTGTATGTGCGGGGGCGATGTATACTTTGATGGCCGCGTCTGAGGATAATAGAATTAAATCTGTAGCGACAGCTGCTTCCTGGCTTCATGATGAAGAAGCTGTAAAATTATTCTATGGCGGCAAAGAAGGCGTAGAGCAAAAACTTAAGGCAGCTCGTGAGTCTAAAAAGAGATACGCTGAAACCGGCAAAGTTGATTATGTACCTACTATTTCTACAACAGATAAATCGGCGGCGATGTACGGTCCTTACGATTATTATTTGAATCCAAAGAGAGGGGCCATTAAAGAATGGAGCGCTGACAAATTTGCTGTGATGAGCTGGGAGGACTGGTTAACCACGAATCCTATGAAAACGGCTAAAAAGCTAAACACACCTACTCTAATGATACATTCCGATGGAGCGGTACTCCCTGATTATACAAAAAAGTACTTCGAAGAGATAGCCACTGAAAACAAAAAGCTTCATTGGATCAAGAGCAGCGTAAAACCACCTTTTGAGCAATTTGACTTCTATGATAACGATAAAAAAGTAGACCTATCGGTAATCTTGGCTTCAAATTGGTTTCAAAGAATATAATGAAGCACAAATCCAAATTAAATATCCTTATATTTTAATTCAAAAAATATATGGGGTATGGTACCTTAGGGCGTGAACTTTAGAAGTTCTTTTTCTATAAAATAAAGAAAGAAAATTGACTTTTTGTCCTTCCATTAGGGAGGCAGGATTGGTATTTTAATTTTTACCGTACCCCCTATTCTTTTTCCCCTTTGTAAGCAGACGATCGGTTGGGGATGCAAAACACGGATGTTGCCCAGCCTAATTTCCATGCAGGCAAGGATGCCTGCGAAACGGAGCGTCTTTGCCATGGATGCAAAACACGGATGTTTTTATTTCCACCCCAGACACTTGGCGTCCTCGTTTGCCCATGCAAAACTTCCATGTTTTGCAAGTTTCCGTTCGTGAAACTTAGTATATCCTCATCAAAACCGCTTCCGCTAGTTTTGATTCGGGCACACGTGCAGACTACTTGCTCCGAATGGTCTGGGGTGGGAAAGAAAGAAAGAAAGATAACTTTTTAGGAATTACTTCAAACCTGTGTATAAGGGAAATGAAAAATTGCTTGATAATTTATTTGATTATATTATACATACTATCAGCAGGCTTGATATCAGGCTTGTAGTTAAGATTCCTATTCAATATATTTCAGAAGACTCAGGAGGTAAGATCATGACCATTGCAGAACAACTTGAAAAGAAAGGCAGGGAGGAAGGCATGCAGAAAGGCAGGGCAGAGGTCGCTTTAAGGCTTTTGACAAAGAATATTTCGATTGATATTATTTCAGAAACCACTGGCCTTTCGGTAGAGGAAATTGAAAAATTAAGAAAAAATAGTTGATCAACATATTGCATTTACTTTTCGAGGAGACATTTATGATTTATTCTATATATATTCAGATGATTTACATGAAAAAGTTGAACGCCATTCTAAATAAAATAGTGTATACATAGTAGTCGTTTTCTTTTTACAGAAAATACATATATAGTGGAACGGTGTTCCAATTTCTTTTTCAAGCAGACACTATTAAAAGTAAATTAAATTCTCTTGACTGCAATGAATGAAAGGTAAGTCAGACTATGTTTTATGAATATAAGGCTTAAAAATCATCCAAATCCTTTCGCGAGTGAGGTCTTTTTAGAGTATGAAAATTATGATCATATCCCCATCCATCCCAGAAATTTTAGATCAAAGAATTTGATCCAAATAGATCATTTCCCAACAATGAGTGAATGGAAAAGTATCTTTGGGATGTTTCCTTTTAAAGATAAGATAGAATTTTCAGATTACTTTATAAGAGTAAGTTCTGTATTCTTAGAGGAAGAATTAAATATTATATTAGAAGCCTATGGTATGCCTGTATCTGCAAAAAGTAAAAAAGAATTAGAAAGGATCACATCTTTAAGACCTGTATTGAAGAAAATATTTCTGGAGAAAAATATTCCTGTTTCTATTTTGATTGCTTTATCTGATATAGATACAAAATTTTTAGAACAATTGGCAAATTTTCTTTTAAAGCCTTATATAAAAAATAACATAGCTAAAGAAATTTTAGATCATTTAGCGGATATGTCTTATGAACAGAGAAATATTTTCTTAAAAGAAATACAGAACATAACCAATAAAATTACCAAAGAAGGCCTTTTTTTTCTAAATCGCCATTATAAACGTATTCTTCATAAGGTGAAATATCCAGCTTATACTGCCATGAAAAAAGAGATAGACAACAAACTATCTAAAATAAAAATACCTAAATTCATGTATCTTGGTTATGATCCTTTCTTTGAGGAAAATGCAATATTCATAAAGGCTGAAATTAAAAAAATAGAAGAAATATCTCAGTTAAAAAATATATTAGGCAAGGCTGAGAATAAAAAAATACTTACTGATATTCTGAAAATTTTATAAATATGGATATTTGTATCATAGGAACAGGTTATGTTGGTTTGGTAACGGGGGCATGCTTTGCAGAGTTTGGCAATAGAGTAAACTGTGTAGACATAAATCCAAAAAAAATAAGACTACTAAATCAAGGAGTCATTCCTATTTACGAGCCTGGTCTGGAAGAACTGGTTCGTAAAAATAAGAGAAATGGAAATCTTCATTTTACTACTTCCCTAAAAGAGATATTGCATTCATCCGATATTGCATTCATTACTGTTGATACCCCAATGGGCAAAAATGGTTCCTCTAACCTGGAATATGTTAAAACAGCCGCAAAACAGATCGGTCAAAATATATCTTCTGATCTGATCGTAGTAAATAAGTCAACAGCGCCAGTAGGAACGACTAAATTGATCCACAAGATCATACAAAAAGAAATAAAAAAGAGAGAGGTCAATTTTCATTATACAGTTGTTTCTAATCCAGAGTTCTTAAAAGAAGGCGCAGCGGTAGAAAACTTCATGCGGCCAGACAGAGTTATCATTGGCAGCCGTGATGATGATTCTGTGAAATTGATCCAACAGTTATACCAGCCATTTATTAGAAATCATGACCGATTCATTATAATGGATGAGGCTAGTGCTGAATTGACTAAATACGCATCCAATGCTTTTTTAGCCACAAAGATCAGTTTTATCAATGAAATTGCGAATATTTCAGAAAAAGTGGGGGCAGATATCAATAAGGTTCGTATAGGGATTGGCTCTGATAAAAGGATTGGTTATCATTTTATTTATCCCGGACTAGGTTATGGAGGCAGCTGTTTCCCAAAAGATATTCAGTCTTTATTACATCAATCAAAAGAAAATCATTATGAATCAAGCTTATTGAAGGCAGTTGAAGAAGTGAACAATCGCCAAAAATTGATCCTGGTGCATAAGGTATCGGCCCGGTTTAAAAATAAACTGGATCGGAAAAAATTTGCTGTCTGGGGGTTAACATTTAAGCCAAATACAGATGATATTAGAGAATCTGCGGCAATCATTACCATAAGAGAGCTCCTGAAAAAAGGAGCGCATATCTTTGCTTACGATCCAAAGGCGATGGAAAATGTGAAAAAAATTGATCTGGGGAGAAATAAAAATTTATTCCTTTGTGAAAATAAATATGATTGCTTAAATGATGCGGATGCTCTTTTGCTGCTCACAGAATGGAAAGAATTCTACTTTTTAGACATTACCCAAGTTAAAAAACGTCTAAAAAATCCGATCATATTCGATTCACGAAACATATATGACAAAAAAGAACTTCAGAAATTCGAAATAGAGCATCATCAAATAGGGGTAAGTTAGAGCAATCTTGTATTCTACTTAGCTATGGATTCCCTTTTCGTATGAAAACTATAAAAAAAATATATTTTCTATACATAATATATACATTTATCTATAGTCTTTATAAATTTCGATGGCATATTATTTGCTATATTATGGTATAATTCGCAGCAGAAGAATATTGGTTTCTTAGTCTTTTAAAAAACTACTAAATTGCGCTTCTTCTGTTTTAGAATTTGGTCAATACTTTCCTTCGTTGCTTGATCAAGGAAGGAAAAATTTTTAATATGAGGTGAAAAAATGAGAAAATTAAATCTATTTATGATATTAGGGGGGATTATATTAATGTATAATTTCTCTATCATGGCCCAAAATGACTTTGGAACCAAAACAGAGGAAAATTCGGAGGATTCTACAATTGTAGATGTATATCTGAACTTCGGCACAACTTATTATTGGAGAGGAGTGGACGTTTACAGCAATAAGTTTGCATTCGATGATAAGAATGAAGGTGTTTTCAATGACGCATTCTCGGTAATGCCGGAAATAACTCTTTATACTCCTATTCCAGGGCTCACATTGGACCTATGGGGAGCCTTTGCGCTATCAGAGCGTAGCGGCGGCGAAGATATCGAAGCTCCTCTCGTAGGTCTCGAAGGAAAAGATGAATTGAATCTTACCATAGATTATAGTTACAATAACTGGCTAGGTGACTTCAGCGGAGGGGCAATTCTATATATCTACCCCGCCGTAGGTGGTACTTATCCAGAGCTTTATCTGGGTTATCATGCACCCGTACTCTTGAGTCCCGGGGTCAATGTTTACTTTGCGGATAATAACCTTTCGGACGGCGTAGGAAGTGCTTATGTATATACATCTGTTGACATTAGCCATGAATTTGAAGTATCTCAATTTACTTTTACTCCCAGCCTACTGGCTGGTTTTTGGAGATATCCCTATTTAGGGAGTGATGAGGATGATCTGATCCATTTAGACCTGGACCTTGCGGGTTCTTATAATATTTGGGATGGGCTCTCAATATCATTATCTGTTTTATTTGGCTTTAGGTTCTTTCCGGAAGAAGCAAAGCAGGTTGCAGATAGAGAAAGCGAAGGACAACAAGTAGATCAACCGCTTTTTAAAACGGTTATTTCCTTTGGCTTAGCCTATTCTTTTTAATAAAACTGCTTTTTTTCAAATGCAGATATTTTGGAATGGTCGTGAATAGATGCCTCTTGGTTAAACTATTCATGATCATCCTTTATTCAAATCATTTGTTTTGGTCTGGGAAGTCTTACCTCTTTTCTGCGGCGGAAGATCATAGAAATCTTTGATCTTACCATGCCATTTTAAAACAGACTCTCTCCATTTTTTAATATCTTTGAGATTATAAATTATGTTCTGCTTTTCTTCTCTATCTTTCATGAGGTCATAAAATGCATCACTCTTTCTATCAAAAAAATGAATATATTTATGTTTTTGATCAAACCGGCCAATGCATCTTCTTTCATTCCAACAGCTGGCATAAAAAAAATCATTATGCTTCTTTTTAAAAATATTTATACCTCTGTATGTATTATTTTCAATGTGAAAACCCAATAAATGCAGTGTAGTGGGTAATACATCTGGTTGATGGGCCATCCTGTTGGTTTCAAAGCCTCTCTTAAATCGCAAAGGGTCATGAATAATAAAAGGTATATGTAATGCTTCCCTATATAAGAGATTACTATGACCATATATCCCATGTTCATTGAATGCTTCTCCATGATCGGCAATAAAAATGAATACAGTATTTTTATAAATTCCTAGCTCTTTATATTGCTTTATGAGTAGTCTTAAAAAGTTATCCACATAATGAACCGTATTCAAATATTGATCATAAAAGTCATTTGGATGAAACCATTTACGCCTGTGGGTCTTTGGGAGTGTGTAATTATGATGAGAAAGATTTGTTAGATATCCAACCATGAATGGTTGATCTGGCGCTTCTTTGAGTCTTTTTTTATGCCACCATTTAGAAGGAGAGAGTAAAATTTTATCTTCATATCCAAAGTAATTCGTCTTTTCATAATTTTCTTTTGGTAATGTATTTCCGGGGAAAAATTCTCTATATCCAATATTTTGAATCAATCCTCTTCTATTCTCAAAATGTTCTGTTGCTGTTTGAAAAAAAGCAGTTTTATATCCTTTCTCATTTAAAAGAGAGGGTAAACATTTTGAAGGCATGCCTCCCGGTTGTGCTTCTTCCATGGAGATAGATGGCAAGGGGTCTATTCCACAATGAATGGAAACCAGGCATTTTGAAGTATGGGGAAGTAAGGAATAGGCATTTTGCACCACAAAACTTTTCTTTGCAATCTGTTCCAAAAAAGGAGTGGTATTTAATTTTTTATTGTACACTGTAGTGGCATCTGCTCTGGTGCTTTCTAATACGATCAATACAAAATTTCTATTTTTGCTACCTTTATATTTCTTTAAATAAGTATTCAAGGGTCTTTTCCATGTTTCTTTTTTGTCATTCTTAGGAAGCAAAAAGGATTCTACATAAGAATAGGCTATATTCAAAACGAAGTTTCTGGCAAAATGGTTATTTCTGCTATATATTTCAGAAAAGACTATGATAGATAAAAATAAAAGACTCATTCCCAAAAAATAAATTCTGTTTTTAAATGATATGTTCTTATAGATAAAGTCACTTTTTTTTTGGCGTAAGAATAAAATAAAAGTAGAAACTACCCACGGAAAAATGATAGTGATGAAAATAAAAAGAGCCAATAAAAAAAAACTTGTTTTGTCTGTAGAGCCCTCAATAACCGTACTCAACTGATTCCAATTATAAATAAAATATTCGATCACATCAAATTCTAAAATAGTTCCGGTTATCATATAATAGTTATGCGCTGACATTTCTAAAAAAATAATGGTCAAAGAAAGTAAATGCAGTAAAATAAATATGGAGAGTCTTTTTTTAAGGGTACTCCCCATGCCTATCATTCCCAAACCAAAAGAAGTAAAAAATAGATAGAATAGAATATCTGATTGAAATAGATTAAGGATCCCTTCAAATTCTTCCAGATTGCCGTAGAGACTGACTCTTTGCCATTTAAGACTAATAAGAAATATAAGAATTGGAATGGTTATCCCAAATAAAAAACCCAGATCAATAGGAGAAAAACGAGTCGTATATTCATCTTTTAGCCAAGGACTTTTTTCAAAGTTATTTTGATCTGGATCCGTGGCCATAGAGATAGTATCTATTCTGATCTAACAATAATATAGTTTGATGGTTTTGATTCATGATCTGAGTGCTCTGGATTTTCGGTATAAGAGCTATCGCAGGCAGTCACCCAAAAATAAAAAGGAATGTTCTCTTTTAAAAGGGGGTATTCATATATCAAAGGAGGCTTATCTGATGTATAGATCATATTCTTGCGGATCATTTCATTATTGATCGTTACCTGAATTTTATTTTTAGATATTTGTAGATTCTGTAGCTGGATATCGTCTGCTTGAATGGAATGGATATCATTGATCGTTTCTTTCTGCTGATCCTTAAATGATAAATATCGGATCACTCCCAAGGGTTTATCTTTTTGGATACCGTAATAGACATGATACCTACCACCAGATAAAACATCTTTCTCTGAGTTTCTAAGAAATTGAATCGTAATTCCATTTTGGTCTACATGAGCTAATTGTAGATCGTGGGGAGATGAGGGGGGGGGGTTGTTTTTATACTGTACGATCACTTCTTCCAATACAGGAGAATTTTCTCCGGATGGATCTGGATAAAGAACTGCCTTCCATTGAAAATATTTTGCCTTACCAACTCCTAAAAATGAATGGGTCAGCAATTCCGTAAAATTTTCTTTCTTTTTTTTAGAGTATAGTTTTATAAAAGGAAGACTCTCTTCTGTAGCATTTTCAGGGAAGAATTTATCTGCATATCGAATATAAAAAATAATCCTGCTACCTTCAGGTTCATAAGATCTATAAACAACCTTGGAAAGATCACTTTGGGAAAAAGAAAGAGAATATCTCTTGCTTAGTATTTCTGCAGAACTTTGCATAAAAGTATTTTTATCTCTCTTTAACATTCCGTAGGTCAAAGTACTCAACTGTAATGGTAAGAATTCATTACTAAAGATGATTTCATCCAATGCTCCGATGAAATTTTTACCTATCATGATCAAAGAAGAATCCTGTTGAGCAAATTTTAGTAACATTGGTCTTCCCTGTGGCAAAAAATCATGAGTTAAATAGAGAACCTCTTGTTCTTTAGAATCTAAGAATAAAGTTAATTTTCCATTGTTTGCCTGATAACGAAGCATTATTTTTGTAAATTGATTCTTTTTAAGCCTTTCCTTGGATCTTATTTTAATGACCGGTATGGAATCACTATTTCTCCAAAATAAATGATGGAATCTAAAAATAACCCTCCCTTTTTTCAAAATACAGTCTATCCCATATTTCTTGCCTCCCAGAAAAACGGTTTTCTGAAAGATCACAGGGTCATTGTGCAAAATATAGGGTCTAACTATTAAAAAAACAGAGAATTTATCTACAAAAGTATTCTGGTTTAAAAAAAGATCATCCGGAGGTTTGATCCATATTTTATGTTCCTTTTTTTCAAAACTGGCTGCATATCCAATGGAATCTAAAAATCTTCTTTTTCTGTAATCCAGCTTGATCACATTCGGATTCCCTTTTAAAGGAAACAATGATGATCTTTTAAATCCGTATTCTTTTTCAAAAGAAAGATGAATACTTCGTAAAGACTCTATTGTATTTAAAAAATAGGGTACCCTCTTGATCAAAATTCTTTCATTTTTTTTTTCCACGTTTATATCAATATTTCTTTTTTGAGAATAACTAAAAGGATATTTTTCAGTACCCCATTCCATAGAAGAAATAGAATTTGCTTGTAAGGGGGTAGATACAAATAATAGAAATAATATACTATTCAGATATTTTATCAATTTTATCGATTCTCCTTTGATGCCTTCCGCCTTCAAAACTTTCTTCTAAAAAAGAATGAATAATCTCAAGAACATTTTCTTTCAATACCACTCTGGATCCCATAACAAGAACATTAGCATTATTATGCCTTCGCGACATTTTAGCAGATTCCATATTATGACAGATCGCAGCCCGAATGCCTTTAAAACGATTTGCCATGATAGATGCTCCAATTCCTGATCCACATAGAGCGATTCCCCTATCGAATTTATTTTTCTGCAACTCCATGCACATTTCCCCAATATAATCAGGATAGTCAACGGATTCAGTAGAGTCGCATCCAAAATCCAAAAGATCACGATCTGCCAGATTCAATTTTATGAATTCTTTTAATTCATAAGCCGCATGATCACAAGAAATTCCTATACTCATAATGCCTTCTCCTATTTCAATAAATATATTTTGGACCAGTCTTTAAACCATATTATATTTTAAGAGTTTTGGTAGACCATTACTGAAACAGGTTTAAAATATCAATTTGTTTTTGTGCTTTATATGCTATATCGGAAGCAGGGTCTACTTTTATAATGGATCGGTAGATTGCAGCCGCTTTTTCAGTCTCTCCCATAATATTCCACAGTCTGGCTTCTCTGAAATAATGATCAAGCCCCTTATTCGTATCTCCTAATTTTTCATAGAGTCTATGATACGTTATGGCGGCCAAATAATATTCCTGTTCTTCTTCATAGATCATACCTGTTTTCTCAAGAGCAATACTCTTTCTTGTTGAGTTAGGATACAGATCAGTAAAATCTAAAAAAATATTGAGTGCGTCTTTAAAACGTTTTTCTTTGTATAGACTATTGCCCAGATCAAGTAAAATATTTTCCTGGGATATATTGGATCCATTTTTTTCCATTCTTTCTTCTTGAGGAAATATACTATTTGTCAGGTATATTATTAAAAGCAGATATAGGAATAGATTCATTTTTTTGCTCTTATTTGATCATCGGAATAAAAAAAGTTTTTTATAAAGTAAAATTTATTTAAAAAATATCCGATATATTGTGTACATACTCTACTAGAATGAAAAAAAAATATAATTTTCTATTGATCACTGGAGTTCTTTCCTTTTATAGTAGTATGACCTGTATTTATTCGCCTGCTTTTAGGAATGAAATAAACCTAAAACAAAACCCTGTTTTAAAGATACAAAAGAAAGTAGAAAATATAAATCTAAACCCTGGATCATACAGAATACAAAAAATAGAAAAAAAAGAAAAAGGGGAAGAATATTTAAGTAAAGATGAAAAAAAATCTATACTTGATGATCTGTTCCATCCTTTTAATGCAAAAAAAAATAAAGTCATCTATGATCATCCTTACAATGCCACAACTTTTCAGCCAGATCACCAGTCTAAAAAAGATATTTTAAAAGATGATCAAAATAAGATCAAAAGTGTATTTTTACCTATTTATACCCGTGGTATTTATCTAACCAATAATACATCCAGGTCTAGAGAAAAGATCATTCATTTCATAGAAAAGGCCAGGAGATATCAGTTAAATACTTTTGTAATGGATGTGCAGGATAAAATGATTCCTCTGGAGATCATCAAAATACTTAAAAGGGCTGGAATTTTTCTGGTAGCCAGAGTCGTTGTTTTTGAAGGAGGCCTACAACAAAGAGAACCAAGCAATGCCCATATGCAGCAAATATTATCTGTTATTCAAGAGTCTGCAAAGAAAGGCTTTCAAGAAATTCAATTAGATTACATTCGTTATGCAGATGCAAAAAAATTATTAAGGCTTCCTTTAGATCATAAATATAAAATAATCAATTCTATTTTACTAAAGTCTCATGAGATAGCTCGCAAAAATGGAGTATACCTTTCAGCAACTGTATTTGGCAGGATTACATTGAACCAACATGATCCAATAGGACAAAAATTAGAAAATTTTGCAAGATATACACAGACCATTTATCCCATGCTATATCCTTCTCATTATACCAACGATGATTTTAGAATATCCAATCCTTATAGTACAGTTAAAGAAGGAGCATCCAATACTATAGAACGTGTGGGAAACACTAGAGTAGTGGCATATATTCAGGGATTCAAAATGAAGTTGAAGCAGAGCGGATTAAGCATGCAGAAATATATTAAACGACAAATATCTGCTTGTAAAGATGCAAAATCTGATGGGTGGATCATATGGAATCCCAGAAATAAATATGATCTCAGTTTTCAGGCGATCTCAGAATTCCAAATAGAAGAACAAAATCTCGTTAAAGCAAAATCCAGCTCAGGATATTAAAGTGGCTGGGAATCTATATTCTGTTGCTCTTTCCATAGGTAATGTAAAAGATATTACCCCGAATGCCAGGGATAAATTACAACAAACAGATTTCATCGCATGTGAAGATATTCGTAAATTAAAAGCCTGTCTGCAAAGGCTAGATATCAAAAGCAGAGCAAAATTCATTTCTTATCACTCATATAATGAAGAAAATTCTGCCAATGGTATTATTGAATTATTAAAAAAAAATAAAGATGTTTCTTTAACAACAGACGCGGGTACGCCAAGGATATCTGATCCTGGTTATCATCTCATCAAAAAATGCTGGGAAAATAATATAAGAGTGATCCCTATTCCTGGCGCTTCTGCAATGGCGTGTATAATTAGTATTGCTCCCTTCCCTGTTGAACCTCTTTTATTTCTTGGTTTCTTATCTTCAAAGAGTGGCCGCAGGGAAAATACCTTTAAGAAATACATTGATTTTAAAGGAAGTGTTTGCATTTATGAATCTGTTCATAGATTGAAAAAAAGCCTGGAAAATATATTATCTGTATGGGGAGACTTGCAGATATTGATCGGAAGAGAGTTGACTAAGATACATGAAGAAATATTTTTGGACAAAATATCGAGTGCAATAGAATGGTGCGCCGGTAAAAAAGGTGAATTTACTCTTTTGATCCATAAATATTCATAAATGCAGGCCCCTATTACAAAATCAAATAAAAGAGATATATATGGCATTGGCATAGAAACCAGCTGCGATGAAACTTCTGTGGCTCTGGTAAAAAATGGAAATGAATTGATAGCCTCCCCTTTATATAGTCAAATTGAATTACATCAAAAATACGGGGGGGTAGTTCCTGAAATAGCCAGCCGTTCTCATCTTGAAAAAATTCCCTACTTACTGAAAGAAGTGCTGAAAGATCATTTGAAAGATATCAAACCAGATTATATTGCGGTTACAGTTCGTCCTGGCCTCTTAGGTTCTTTGTTGATTGGCTATAATACGGCTCTAGCCCTTTCTATTTACTACAAAAAACCTCTGATCCCTATACATCATTTGGAAGCCCATTTTTATGCCGTATTACTTTCTGGCCATACGATCCATTATCCCTTTCTAGGGCTTTTAGTTTCAGGAGGCAATTCTGCCTTATACATTGTTAAAGGCCTGGGAGAGATCGAAATGATCGGGGATACTCATGATGATGCTTGTGGAGAGGCTCTGGATAAAGCGGCGCAACTTTTAGGGCTTCCCTATCCAGGGGGGCCTCATATTGAGCAAATGTCTAATTCTTTTTTAAAAGCAAAACTGGCTGAAGGTCATTCAGAAAAAAATATCCATTCCAAAAATCCATTGCCTCAAATATTAAAAGAACAGAGAAAAGATGAATTTCATTTTTCATTCAGTGGAATTAAAACGGCATTATTATATATGATCAAAAAAAATAAAGATCAATATTCTAAGGCAGAAATGGCCTATTATTTTCAGCAAAGACTGATACAGATCATTCTAAGAAATGTTCAAAAGGCATTGGATAAATACGACTTCAATATGGTCGTAGCGGCAGGAGGGGTTATGGCCAATAAAACCTTAAGAGAGGCACTATATAAAATGCTACAAGAAAGGCAAAGAAATGTTGTTTTACAGATCCCACCCATAAAATTTTGTACAGATAATGGTGCAATGATCGCATCCACAGGATACCTGTATTACCAGAAAGCAGCCTGGCCTATTGAAAATGGGATATCCTCAGATCCCTCTTTTTTTTAGTATTCTTAGCGGGAAACGGGACTTGAACCCGCGACCCCCTCCTTGGCAAGGAGGTGCTCTACCACTGAGCTATTCCCGCGAATTTTAATTCTTCAATCTTATGTTTTCTATTCATTCATGATATGCAATCAATTAAAGATATATTGCGAGCGGAGGGACTTGAACCCCCACACCTTGCGGCACTAGATCCTAAATCTAGCGTGTCTACCAATTTCACCACGCTCGCTAATAAATCACTTCAACAATAGCTTAAATTCCAAGCCAAAACAGAGCATTGACAAATATATTCTTCTGAGACAAATTGTCAAGTATAGAGAATTTGTAAAACCGAAAATGTTCAAATGGAAAAAATTGTCTTCCCTGTCACGAGGCCGTGCGGGAATTAGATTGACTTTTTGCACAGTCTTTGGTATAACAAATATCGACCTCATTGTTCATAATGGCTGCCTCTTTATTTAGTATTCTAAAATCAGTCAGACTTTAGCTACGGCAAAAACGGAGTTGCCACACTACTGGGTAGGGTCATTTGAGCTCCCCCGCCCCCGGGTATACCCAGTATGCCCGCTCCCACCATTTCCAAAGCATTTGAAAGAGTTCTCCATGGCCCCATAACGTACGCATGTATGCGCTGCTCCCGTAACGACAGAAGTTGGCCTCGCTCCGCCGACAGCGGTACCATTTAAATCCCTGCCTTGTTCGATGACTAACACTGCCCTCGCGCTGGATGTCCCCACAGAATTACTGCCGGTAGCACGACGGCCTAAAAAAGAAGTGCCTCCACTAGATGCATTATCTCCCCAGCAGAATAAGTGGTTGCCGTCGTTGGTGGTTACAATGGCGCAATTATGATCTCTGCCTGAGGAAAGGAAGACGGCCCCGGTAATAGCCGTATTATTCGGAATGTTAAACGGCGCGCCCGAGACATCACTATTTCTGAAGCGTATGGGGTTGGCTTGGTGAGTATGATTCCCATTCGTTAGTAAACCAGAAGCCAACGAATCATTACTACCCCAGCAGTATACCGCGCCTTCATTTGAATCACGATTTACGATAGCGCATGTGTGATCATCACCTGCGGTGATCGCAACCGCATTCGTGATATCGGTACCGTCCATAAATTTGATGTAGTGATTCGGATCATAGGCGTATGCCTCGCCAGAATTACGTACCGCCTGGAGTTTGTTATTCCGCCCCCAACATTGTATTTTATTTCGCGCTCTTCCCGAGTCGATGATCATACACACATGACTATGGCCTGCTGCAATTGCCTTGGCGCCTTCGGCAACCACCGTATTGCATGCGGTAGCCGGGGTGCCGCAGATATTCTCCGTCCTCTGTCCGTTACCCGTCGCACCACCGGGGATGGGAGGCGTACCCAATTGAGCATTATATGCAGGATTAGAACTTCCTATAAAATGCCCCCAGCAGTCGACACGGCCGCTCTCGAGTAATATACAAGCGAAATTCGTGACTCCTCCCTCCATTTGTAATACCCCTTTGTCATAGGGAGCGGAAGAGGCAGTGGCATGATCCAACGTGGGAGGATTAATCCCCAGTAAAGGCACATGAGTATCTCCTCTTGATCCCCAGCAATAGAGTGTTTTGTTTTCTCCGGCAATGGCGCAGGAATAAAATCCACTTAGAACTCTTGGTATATGCACAGAAATCACATCAGTGAGGGGAGGATTTCCAGACTGATCTGTGACTACCCGCACAGGATCAACTCTATTCATAGTAGTCCCATCCCCCAATTTCCTATCTTCATTAGTCCCCCAGCAGCCCATAGTTCTGTCGCTCCTGATCATGCAGGTATGACGAGTACCCGCACCCATATCAGAGGCATGCACCGCCTTAATAACAGGCGGTCCGGGAGGCAGCGAAGGCCCAGGAGGGATCAATTGAATCCAGGGTGAGGCATTACATCCCCCGTTGGATGGATCAGACGCATCGGGCATGGTAGAGGTATCTACAGCGGCGTTTAGAGTACTCTGATCAGGCAAGAATTTACAGATATACAAGTTATCATCGTTCAACGACCAATGATAACGGCTAAACCTGCCGTTCCTTTCTATGGTAACAAACCATCTTCCCTGGTTATTATAACGGGGAATCACCAGAGTAGCCAGCCCCCCCTGTCTTAGGGTTAAACGTTGACTGGTTATATTAAAGGTGTTACCGGATATTTCTTCTTCATAGTCGCCGGCAATCGATAACAGGGGAAGCACGCGGATCCATGGCATACCATTGGCGCATCCCGACGAAGTGGGGTCAAGAATATCGGGAGTGCCTGAAACATGAATCTGTGAAAGTAGTTCAAGGTCTGTGAAATCAAAATACCGGCATAGATACAAAATATCCTCTTTTTCGACCCAATGATAACGGACATAGGCGGTATCGGTTTCCTGAACGATGAACCATCTTTCTGTATTATTATGCCTGCTAACCGTGAGGGGAGCTGCCTGAGTACCATCGGCAGAAGTAACGATAATCGTTCTGGATTTATGTCAAAGATTCTCCGGTCGCTTTCAGAAAAAACGCGGTACTGCCCGGAAATGTCTATATTACCTGCATTCCCATTTTCATTATCGCCACCATTTCCGTTTCCGTTCCCATTCCCGCCACCATTGCCATTTCCATTTCCAGTGATGTTAGGCTCCTCCGAGCTACCATTGCAGGCAAATTGTATGGCACTCATTATGAGTACTAAAAGAATAAATGATTTTTTCATGGTTTCGCTATCTCTTAAATTATATCTACAGAGTGTATTTGGATTGTAAAGTAATATATTAAAATATCTATGTAGAAACCAATGCCGTTAGGCTGTACTTTGTACACATATCTTGAGCCTGTGCGCCAACTTAAAAACATTTACATTTTTGAGTTTTTTATTTTTTATGTCCCATGAACAATAGATTTGCACAAAGCGATAGAGATCAACTTATGATGTTTTCCCGTACTCTGGGAGATAATCTTGATAAGAATCACGAAATTTATGCATTTGTTAAGCTTTTGGATACAATTGACATGATCCTTTTCTATCGAGATATTCACATGAAGGTGGTAAAGCATATCATCCTTCTTTAATGTTAGGAGTTTTACTCTATGGTTTTCATCGTGGTTGGAGAAGTAGCAGAGAATTTCAAAAGGCTTGTGAAGAAAACGATGCAATGCGCTATCTTGTTGCGGGAACAGCTTGTATAGATCAGGAAATTATTTCGTATTTTCGAGAAAAAATATCAAAAAACCTTCGGGAACAAAAAATACGATATAGATTACAATGTAGTAAATTATTCTTCTGTGTTGAGGCACAGGCTCTTTTTAAATGTGAATAAAACAGCCATCAAAACAAAAATTTGGATTACATTATCATGCAATAGAAAAAAATGGTTACTATTCTTTTGCCGTGGAATCTTCTTAAAAAATATGTAGAGGTATATTTATGAACAATATTCACTCCTCCAAAATATTGGTTGCAGGTGGTTCGGGATTCATTGGAAGCCACTTTAGAAAAAAAGCTAAAGAAAATGGTCATCAAATTAAAATATTAACCCGTAATCCAATTTCATCTCATTTAAAAAATGATGCTCATTATGATGAAATTTCTGTTTGGGACCCTACCCTTTGTCTGAACTCTGCCGAACAAAGTAGAAAGTTAACTAAAAATATACAAGATTGCCATACCATTCTCAATTTAACTGGTTTTTCAGTGGCTAAGGGAAGATTCAATAAAAAGCATAAAACAGCCTTAGAAAGCAGTAGATTAGAACCAACCCAGGCATTACTGAATGCGTATTCCAATTGTACTCCAAAACCTAAAACCTGGATACAGGCATCCGCTATTGGATATTATGGAAATAGGGGAGAAGAAGAGATCACAGAAAAAAATCTGAGCGGGGATAATTTTTTAGCCTATCTATGCCAAAAATGGGAAAATACATTGCTAGAGCAGGAAATATTCAAAAAAAATCATACTCGTCTTATTATATTGAGAATTGGTATTGTACTCTCTAAAGATGCACCTGCCTGGAAACAAATGCTTTTACCCATAAAAATGGGAATTGGCGGAAGTCTTGGAAATGGCAAACAATGGTATTCGTGGATACATCTGGAAGATGTTATTAATGCCATTCTATTCTTAGAGAAATCTCAATTAGAAGGCATATTTAATCTAACTGCTCCCAATCCTATCCGCCAAAAAGAATTGGTAAAAGAAACCGCTAAGAAAATCAATAGGCCTTATTTTATAAGAACACCTGCCTTTGTGTTGAAGATGCTTTTAGGAGACTTAGCAAATAATCTAATATTATGCAGTTGCAAAGTTCTTCCGTATAGGCTTAAGGAAAAAGGCTTTACTTTTAAGTATGAAAATTTTAGCTCTGCTTTAGAATCTCTAATGCATCAGGAAGAATAGAAAAGATCACTGACCTTACCCCCTAAAGTGGACACTCTTTTTTTCACCCTACGGGTGCAAAACATGGATGTTTTGCATCCATGTCGATAACGCTCCGTTTAGCAGACATCCATACCTGCATGCCAACCGCTCGCCTGCTTACAAAAGTAAATTGGGGAAAATAGGGGTAGGGGTAAAATAATATGCATCCCCCAACCGACCGCCTCTCCCACGAGTAAGCTGGTGAGAAAAAAAATAGAATGGCATTCTAATTTTTAGCGATTTTTAGCCTTGCCTGCAAAACATCAATATTTTGCATCTTTATTAGACAATTTTATTAAAAATTATTACTTTCAGGAAATTTTTTACTTGACATTATTATTAGATCAAGCTAACCTCAAGTATATATTATTCTTAGGAGGAATTTATGAAACTTATCTTTACAAAAGGAACAATATTTCTGTTCACAAGTCTTTTATTTTTTTCTCATTGCAAGATTGATTTGGCTCCAGGTCCAATCAATGGCAACGAGATTGGCATCACTTATGCACAACCAGATAACTCACGATTGCCTGATACGATCACACTTACAGAAGCCGACGCAAATGTTGAGTATGAATACATGATTTCTTTGAACACCCAGCCTTCTGATGATGTAATGATCCAAATCAGTCTGCCTGCCAGTTCCCCTGATAATTTGCAATTGAGCTCTGGTGGTGATACTGCTGACATGGCAAATGAATCCATCACCCTTAATTTTACCAACACTGATTGGGATACCCCTCAAACGGTAACACTAACTCTTATAAATGATGACATCGCCTTAGGGGGTGTGGATGTTACCATTAATCATGCCTCTGGCAGTAGTGATTCTGATTATAATAGCCTAAACAATATTCTAACAGTGATGACTACAGATAATGACAATCCCGGAATCACTTATAGCGCTAGTAATGCAACCCTTACGGAAGGAAGCAGCGATACCTCATATACAGTAGTTTTAAACTCACAGCCTTCTGATGATGTAAGAATCCGAATCAGTCTGCCTGGCCTTGTTCCTGTTAATCTACAATTAAGCGATGGTACCCAGATTGCTGATAAGGCAAGTGCATCCATCACCCTCACTTTTACCAACACTGATTGGGATAGTATCCAAACGGTAACATTATCTCTTGTAGATGATGGTATAATTTCAGAGGATGGCAGTTTTACCATTGCTCATGCCTCTACCAGTAGTGATTCTGATTATAATAGCCAAACGCATAGCATCCAATTGATGACCATGGATAATGACTCTTTTGAGATCAGCTATAGTATTAGCAGTGTAACTGTTATGGAAGGAGGCAGCGATACCTCATATACAGTAGTTTTAAACTCACAGCCTTCTGATGATGTAATGATCCAGATCAGCCTGCCTGCCAATTCCCCTGATAATTTACAATTGAGCTCTGGTGGTGATACTGCTGACATGCCAAATGAATTCATCAACCTCACTTTTACCGCCACTGATTGGAATAGTGCCCAAACGGTGACATTAACTCTTGCAGATGATGACATCGCCTTAGGGGATGTTGATGTTACCATTGTTCATGCCTCTAGCAGTAGTGATTCTAACTATAACTCCATTCCCGTTCATGACTTAATGGTCACCATCCAGGACAATGAAATGCCCACGGTAACGATACCGGCAACGTTGAGTATCGACGAAGGAGATACTCGAGATATAATGGTATCCATTAGCCATGAACCAGCACAAAATGTAGAGATAACATTGACAGAGACTTCCAATGAGGCAAGCATATCACCTGGTATTCTTACATTCACACCGAGCAATTGGAATACCTCTAAGACTGTCATTATTACCACAACAGATGATACAGTATTTACGGTAAACAACACATTTCAAATTTCATATTCTGCGGTCGTATCCAATACGAGTAATCCATATCATAGCATTCTTATATCTAATACAACGGTGACTATTGTAGAAGACGAAACTACATGTACCCAGCCAGGCGCTGGTGCCGAAACTGATTTTATCCCCGATATGCCCGGAGAAGGTTATGGCGCTGGAACAGAAAATGATCCATACATTATATGCAATGCAAATCAATTGCAGGCAATGAGAGATGATCTGGATGCCTTCTATGAATTAGGCCAAAATATAGATGCTTCTACGGTTGCCACCAATGCATGCCCCACAGGCACTACGGGTACATGCACAGGGTTCCAAACCATTGGAAACTGTGGGGTAGATAATATTTGTAAAAGCGCTGATGATATGTCTTTCACAGGTACTTTAGACGGAAAGGAATTCACCATAAGCGATCTTATGGTGAATATCAATCTTACCTCTGGCAGCTCTGATGTAGGTCTCTTTGGATACACATCGGGCGCGAATATCAGGAATATTGGCTTGTTGAATGTAGATATTTCTTCTTCTTCTAATACTTCTTTTGCAGGCGGCCTGGTAGCGATAAATAATGCTAATAGTAGTATAAGTAATTCCTACTCTATAGGAAATGTTTCTTCTTCTGCTAGTAGCTCTATTACAGGCGGCCTGGTAGGGTCGAATGCTGGAAGTATAAGCAATTCCTACTTTACAGGGCATGTTTCTTCTTCTGCTAGTCATCTTTCTTCTGCAGGCGGTCTGGTAGGGTGGAATGTTGGAAGTATAAGCAATTCCTACTCTACAGGAAATATTTCTTCTTCTGCTAGTAACTCTCTTGCAGGCGGCCTGGTAGGGTGGAATGCTGATAATGGTGGTATAACCAATTCCTACTCTACAGGGAATATTTCTCCTTCTACTACTAATTTTTCTTTTGTAGGCGGCCTGGTAGGGTGGAATGCTGATAATGGTGGTATAACCAATTCCTATTATGATCAAGATACTTCAGGGCAGACTAATGTAATAGGCACTGGTTCAGGTACTCTTACATGTATAGGTGGCTTTGCATCATCTTCATTCAAAATACCCACTGCCCCTAGTACAGGCAGCTGTAGCTCTTTGGCTATTTTCTTCAATTGGCAAACTTCTTTTGATATAGATGGTGATTCTACAGCAGACGAGGAGTCGGTTCGATATGATAGTAATAATGATGAAAATATTACCAATACGGATGACTTTATCTGGGATTTTGGTTCTAATACAGAATATCCAATCATAGCCTCTATTCCCGGAAGAGTAGACGAACAGGCAGTAACAATGGCCTCTGGTTTTTTGCGTTTTTCAAACACCAATCTTGGAACATCTTCTTCTACAAACCCTGTATTTTTCTATGATATAGACGATGCCGCCATGGATATTACTACTTCTGGTACGGAAGTTCAGGGCACTACCGCAGGTAGTTATGCAATAGAAGATGCGGTGGATGCAGACGGTGATGCTTTGACTGGCGCCGATGAGCCTACAGTGAACGCTTCAGGATTGATCAACCTCCCAACGTCTTTTGACTTAGGAAGTGAATTTTATTTAAGTGTGACTTTTACCAAAGGCGCCTTGCCTAATAGGGCTAGCTATACTACCAGGTATAGGTTTAAAAAATAGCTTATTTCACCCTACGGGCACAGGTCTTTTTGTGTAAAAAGAATAGCTATTTTTCTTTCTTTTTTCACATGGAAGTTAGGCTGGACGGGTTACATCCTGTAACCTACAAAACACGGATGTTTTGTAGGGGCAAGCGACCTGATAGGATGTCAGGTGCTTGGGGTAAGGTCAGGCAGCCTTGCAAAACATCCATGTTTTGCATCCATGGCAAAGACGCTCCATTTCGCAGGCATCCTTGCCTGCGTTCCCAACCGTTCTTCTTACTCAAGAGTAAATTAGGAAGAAGAAAAAACAGAAAATAGAATGGTGTTCCATTTTTCTATGCCCTCTGGGTGAAAAGAAATGCTAAACTGGCAGTATAACTGCCAGCGCAGTGCCCTTAAGGAAACAAGGGGTGAATTAGGATCATTCCTTGGCCAAGCCACTATTTTTAGGCTTGTCTTTGATCAAAATACAGACTACGGAATCTCTATGAACTCTACGGGCAAGTCTTTGGCGTAATCAAGAATGAGGATGGTATGGAAGCCTTCGAAAATTGCAAAACAATAGCCTACACGATGTCCTATTTCCTCTGTTACGGCCTTCGTCATAACGTATAGTTTATTATTCCACTCGTAAATGGCAGCAAGGTTGTCATAAATAGTAAAGAAATGACAATCGACTAACTTGCGTAAACCATTTAGAGTCAAAATGCTCTTTTTTGAGAAATCTATACGATATCTTTCGGGTATATTGGAGGAACGATAACCCAGAAGTTCTTGCATTTCCGAGAGAGAACGGATCAAAAGCCTGGTTCTAATATGAACCGAAGCTCTGTAAAATTCAAAATTGATTCGTATTGGTTTAGAAAGATGCTTGCTTCTGTTTGCCTTTATATGGAAATCAATAAAGACCTCATTTGTATGCGCCTTATCCCTATTCAAGAGACAGGGAGGGGGGCCATATTCTCCCCTTCCCTCTTGCCAGGAAGCAGTCAGGGCATTCCATTCCTTGCTCATGGTGAATATATTGGGTAAAAAATCTTTCCATTCGGAATCATCTTGTTTTGTGAGCCTCGTTTGAATACCTTTCTTAGGTAAACAGGCACTTGGATATAGGTAACCATCCCCCTTTAAAGAACTGAATTTGAACCTGAACACATATTCCATTGATTCATCAGGCAATTTCTTTACAGTAAAAATCACCTCATCCACCGTTTTGTTGCTTATGTCCAGCCTTAGTTTATGCTCACCTACTGAAAGTTCAGGTAGTATATCCCCTTGATGAATATCAATTTTTCGCCTATCCAGATAAAGATCTATGCCTTGCATATCCAAATCCGTTTTACTTAATTGAAATGAAATATCTTCTCCTTTTGAAAAAGAACTACCATTTGCAGGGGATTTAATGCCCGCTTCCCTTTGAGTTTTATTGGTCTCATTGGGGGTATTGGCTTCATCAGTGCAACCAAGCCATAAAAGAGCAAGAGGCATCAAAAATACGATCAACCACTTTTGGGGCATAAATTCTTTACTGTTGTTCATAAAAACTATCCTCCTGAACTCTGTTGCTTTTTATTTATTTGATATTAGAGTAAGACAAAAGCCCTATTTTTAATAAGCCTTTTATTTATGTGCTATTAGAGTAAGACAAAAGCCTTATTAATTTTAGGGCTAGCCTGTCTTTTCCAAGTCAATGATTATTATTTGATATTCTGTCAACAAAAAAAACCCGCTACTTTGCCATAGAAGTTAGGCTGGGTGGTTACATCCTGTAACCTACAAAACACGGATGTTTTGTAGGGGCAAGCGACCTGATAGGATGTCAGGTGCTTGGGGTAAGGTCAGGCAGCCTTGCAAAACATCCATGTTTTGCATCCATGGCAAAGACGCTCCATTTCGCAGGCATCCTTGCCTGCGTTCCCAACCGTTCGTCTTACTCAAGAGTAAATTAGGAAGAAGAAAAAACAGAAAATAGAATGGTGTTCCATTTTTCTATGCCCTCTGGGTGAAAAGAAATGCTAAACTAGCAGTGCAACCGCTAGTGCAGTGCCCTTAAGGAAATAAGGGGTGATCAGGATCATCCTCTCTTGCCAAGCCACTATTTTAGGCTTGTCTTTGATCAAAATACGGGCTACGGAATCTCTATGAACTCTAAGGGAAGGTCTTTGGCGTAATCCAGAATTAGGATGGAACCGAAACCTTCCAAGCATGCAAGACAATCACCCACGGGATGTAATATTTCTTTTGGTGCGACTTTTGTCATAATGTATAGTTTATTATTCCACTCATAAATGGCAGTAAGGCTGTCATAAATAGAAGCTAAAAGACAACCACTGAATTCGCATGCATTAACAGTCGGGCCCTTTAGAGTCAGAATACTCTTTTTTGAGAAATCTATGCGATAGCTTCTGGGTATATAGTCACGAAAACCCAGAATTTCTCGCATTTCTGAAATAGAGCGGATCAAAAGCCCGGCTCTACGACCATGTGAATCCCTGTGAGATTCAAAATTAATTTGGATTGGTTTAGAAAGATGCTTACTTTTATTTGCCTTTATATTGAAGTCAATAAAAACTTCATTTGTATGCGCCTTATCCCTATTCAAGAGACAGGGAGGGGGGCCATATTCTTCCCTTCCCTCTTGCCAGGAAGTAGCTAAGGCATTCCATTCCTTGCTCATGGTGAATATATTTGGGAAAAAATCTTTCCATTCGGAATCATCTTGTTTTGTGAGTCTCGTTTGAATACCTTTCTTAGGTAAACAGGCACTCTCATCTAAATAATTGAATTTGAATCTGAACGTATATTCCGCTTCTGTTACATTAAAGGTTACCTCATCCACCGTTTTGTTGTTTATGTCCAACCTTAGTTTATGCTCACCTACTGAAAGTTCAGGTAGCATATCCCCTTGATGAATATCAATTTTTCGCCTATCCAGATAAAGATCTATGCCTTGCATATCCAAATCCGTTTTACTTAATTGAAATGAAATATCTTCTCCTTTTGAAAAAGAACTACCATTTGCAGGGGATTTAATGCCCGCTTCCCTTTGAGTTTTATTGGTCTCATTGGGGGTATTGGCTTCATCAGTGCAACCAAGCCATAAAAGAGCAAGAGGCATCAAAAATACGATCAACCACTTTTGGAATGTAAATTTTTTAATATTGTTCATAAAGACTATCCTCCTGAACTCTGTTGCTTTTTGTTTATTTGATATTAGAGTAAGACAAAAGCCCTATTTTTAATAAGCCTTTTATTTATTTGCTATTAGAGAAAGACAAAAACCTTATTAATTTTAGGGCTAGCCTGTCTTTTCCAAGTCAATGATTATTATTTGATATTCTGTCAACAAAAAAATTTAAAAAAAGTAAAAAAAATTTTAAAAAATTTCCTACATCTTCAATAAATACATATGATGGTTAATAAAAAAATAAAAAATCCCTGTGTCGCATTCTGTTTTCGTTCTAACCCAGTTACCTTAATGCAAAAAAGAATTGATCTGGTGCCAATTGGTGAGGATTTTTTTCCAGAAAATCAATGGTTTTGCCTGTTTTATGACTCTTTGTCTGTTATACGTCAATCCCTGATTAAGTCTTTTCTTGTCAGTTTTATTTTTGCCATAAGAAATAAGTTAATAAAATGTGTAATGAACTATAGCCTAACGACATTTGATATGTGTACAAAGTACAGCCTAACGGCATTGGTTATTGTAAATAGTATTACCGTAATTACTTGCCGTCATAGCTTTAAAGAACAGAATGGAGCATGCCTTGGATTTTCCAACATAGAACGTTGGATGCTTCTATCCGTTTAAAAAGTCTATTAGAACAAGATTCTATTTTAAAGGTTCCTGGAGTTTTTAACGCGTTGGTGGGTATGTTAGCCAAGCAAATGGGATTTAAAACGTTATATATTTCAGGTGCTGCTTTCTCTGCTGCTAAAGGATTTCCTGATCTGGGATATCATACAATCCATGATTTAACTTCTTTTGTGCGGAATGTTTATAGGGCTTGTAACCTACCATTGATCGTAGACGCGGATACTGGCTTTGGAAGAGCACTGCAAATACCCCAAATGGTAATGGAATTGGAAGAGGCAGGCGCTGCCGCTATACAAATAGAAGATCAGGATCTACCCAAAAAATGCGGTCATCTGGAAAATAAAAAACTTGTGTCAACAGAAGAGATGTGCCATAAGATCAAAGCTGCGGTAAAAGTAAGAAAGAATATTTTAATCGCGGCCAGAACAGATGCATATTCTGTTTATGGAATAAAAGAAGCAATAAATAGAGTCAATCAATACATATCTGCTGGCGCCGATATTATTTTTCCAGAGGCTTTAAAAACAGAAGAGGAATTTCGCGCATTTGCAGCAGAGGTTAAGGTTCCTTTATTAGCAAACATGACTGAATTTGGAAAGACACCTTATTATACGGCACAGCAATTTAGGCAGTGGGGATATAAAATTGTTATTTATCCTGTTAGCACTTTAAGAGCGTCAATGAAGGGGGCGGAGTCTGTTTTGAAAGATATCAAAAATAAAGGCACTCAAAAAGATGTTTTACATAAGATGCAGACCAGATCAGAATTATACGATCTATTGGATTATAATGAGTATGATGAATTTGAGCAAAAACTGGATACCTCCCATTCTGATATAATGCAATGATTTGAAACTAATTATGAAAGAAGAATATAAAGCAGGTTTAGAAGGGATAATTGCTTCTGTTACAGACATCTCTTATTTAGATACAGCGAAAGAGCAGATCATCATAAAAGGATATGATCTTATAGAATTGATCCAAAAAAAACATTATGAGGATGTTGCCTATCTGTTGATCTATGGTAATTTGCCTACTTCAAAAGAAGCAATCAGTTTTAATGAAAAGTTAGTTTCTCATTATAACCTACCCCAGGAAATGTATCAAATATTTAAAAAACTGCCTAAGAGTATGTCTGTGATGGATTCTCTTAGGACAGGCATTTCCATTTTATCCGGATATGAAAATGTGAATGAGCTTGCGGATACTTCCAGATCGGCAAATATAAAAAAAACCATCTCATTAATAGCCAAAGCCCCTGTGATCGCGGTCAATTCTTATAGAGCATTAAAGGGATTGGATTTTGTAATGCCAGATACAGATATTTCTTATGCAGAGAACTTTCTTTATATGCTCAAAGGCCAAAAACCAGATAAGATACAGGTAGACATTTTAGATAAAATTTTAACCTCTTATATCGAGCATGAAATGCCTAATTCTACTTTTGCAACAAGGGTGATCGCATCCACTCTATCGGATATGTATGGTTCTATAACCGGAGCAGTCGCCTCTTTAAAAGGACCTTTGCATGGAGGAGCAAATGAAGCGGCTATCAAGATGTTTTTACATGTATTGAAAAATGGAGGATATGAGAAAGCAGAAGAATATATACTGGAAAAGTTAAAAAACAAAGAAAAGATAATGGGTTTTGGACATAGGGTATACATGAAAAAGTATGATCCAAGGGCTTATCTTCTAAAGGATCATATATCTGCTCTGGTAGATCGTAGACCAGATGGCAAAGAACTCTATTTGATCTACCAAAAAATAGAGTCTGTAATGGCCAGAGAAAAATCCATCTATCCTAATTTAGATTATCCTGTGGCTTTATTATATTACTTAATTGATATTCCAATTGATCTATATACTCCCATTTTCTTATGTTCCAGGGCAGCTGGTTTGGCAGCTCATCATACTGAACAACATGAACATAACAGGCTTTTTCGCCCCAGGGTTCATTATACAGGGAAAAGAAATTTGAAGGTGTTATAAAAGTATGCTGATTGAATTAGATATAGAGCCAAATAAAAATGTAGATGAATATGAATGCCGTACTTTTATGAGCCTTAATAAACCATATCTCATTAAGAAAACATTGTACTATCCGGAAGAAGAAGAAGCTTTTCTAGTAGAAATTGTTGGTTGGGAGGACGGTAGGCAATCCAACGCGTATGCTATATTGGTAGAAGATTCAGGGGATGGAGAGGCATGGTTGATCTATGGAGGCAATGAAGGTATCCGCATACGCAAAAGCTCAGATACTACTTCCAAGGGGCAAGAATTTTCTTTAGAACATGAATATGAATGGGGAGAAAAATACCTTTACTATAATGCTAAATTATACCATGAGGCGATAAAACCTTTTCTGGTGCTTTAGGATATCATATTTAACGGGAATTTTAAAAAATTTCTTTCTTGATAAGAATTTATTATGGTTTGGGCTTATCTCTTTTATTCTATTATTCTATGATCCCTTCTGGTATCATTCTTTAAACCCCATACTATTTGAATGGGGGAACATTTTGTTCCATCTGCAGGGTTAGAGTCGCTTGATTGCATATCTCATCCGGGCCATAATACTGAATAGCACCTGGGAATCGATAGGAAGTCTTTATAGCCCACTCATCCCGATGGTCTGAAAAGTATTTAAAGGGTTTGCCATTCAGATCCACGAGTGTCTTGCGAATGACAGGTTTCTGTTTACCATGTCTCTGTTCCATGTTCATAAGCATTGTTAGAGGAACACCTCCAGGAACCCATTGATTGGCCGGGGAAGACAGGTTTGTGATCGTAGTGATGTAGCCAGTCAGATCGTTAGCCGCCAGGATAAATGCAGTGCGGCCAAGCGCATAGCAGTAATTGGCATCGAAGTTAGAGGGAAATGAACAGCGGCCTTCATATCCCATAAAATGGGGCAACGCATTAAATTCTCTGTTGAACTGTCCAGTCGCTTTGAGTTGGTTCATATGACGAGAAACCATTTCAATGAGCAACTGTTCTGTTTCGATGCGCGATACCTGTACATTACCGTGCGGATCACGTTCCATAAGTAACTTTCTTTGAATAGAATTAGGCAAACATGAAAAAGCATAAGAAGAGTTAGGGGATAGATGCTCATTTATGAACTCATTCTGCTGTTCGAACGTCTTTAATGTGGCAAAAGATGATTCTTTCTGCGCTAGAAGGCTGTTTAGTTCGCTGATCAGACTTCCTATCTCAGGAATAAACTCGATCACCCCTTCCGGAACTAATACCACGCCAAAATCTTCTCCATTTTTACTGCGCGCACATACCACTTCTACGATCTTCTCTACGATCTGGTTAAGAGTGGTTTTTTTATAGGCCACCTCTTCAGAAATAAGACAGATATTAGGACAGGTTTGGAGTGCGCATTCTAAGGCAATATGTGAAGCAGATCGCCCCATTAATTTTATAAAATGCCAATATTTACGTGCAGAGTCTGCATCACGGCAAATATTTCCAATAAGTTCACTATAGGTTTTCGTTGCGGTGTCGAAGCCAAAAGAAACCTCGATACATTCATTCTTTAAATCACCATCAATGGTCTTGGGTACCCCGATCACCATTGTATTCTGCTCCTTATTCAGAAAATATTCTGCCATCAGCGCTGCGTTCGTATTAGAGTCATCACCACCAATGACCACCAAAGCATCCAATTTGCGTTGCTGAACAACTTCCAGAGAGCGCCTTAGATTCTCCTCGCCATCGATTTTGGTTCGTCCGGATCCGATCATGTCGAAACCACCAGTGTTGCGATAGGAATCCAGAAAACGTGGTGTGAGTTCCATTGCCTTGTTTTCCAGAATTCCGGCAGGCCCTTGCAAGAACCCCAAAAGCTCTGATTCAGAATTGGCTTCTTTCATGCTATCTAAAATACCAGCAATAACATTGTGGCCACCTGGCGCCTGGCCACCAGAAAGCACCACTCCAACCCGTCGATTGCGCCTGGCCGATACATTACTACCTGGCCCTATATTTACCAAAGGCTTGCCGCAGAGCTTTGGAAATAGTTCTTTCAGGTTAGCATGTTCTTTAATGGATTCTCTATCCTCTTTAAGCCCAATCGAAATTGAGTCTATCGAATTTTGTAGAACAGCAGGTAGAACGGGTACATAGCTGTTACGTAACTTCTGTAGTGGAGATATGTTCACTAGGGGTCAATTATTACATTTGCTTACTTTCAATTATATGAAAACAAATAGCATATATCATGGTGTCTTCATCACTATGGCTACAAGAGTCATGCTGTCTACTCGTTTTTTTAAGAAATTTTTCCCAAGATATTGTTTGTGTTGAGAATAGCATTTTTTTTACGCAGGCAGAGATATTTAGAGAAATAATGAGATGTAAAAAAAATCCTTTTCACTTGCATACAGTTTGTACATTATGTCTTTTTGGATAAGAGGAAGTTAAATCGTATTGGTTCCTAAAGGATCATTCTTTGAAAAGTAAATGGAGTAGGTCATTATTATGCGCAAACGATACAGAAATAATGCAGCAGCATATAATGAGAGTATTTGTAGACTAAGCCCATGAAAGATCTCTCTAAGGTTCTTTTGGAAATACAAGAGGCAGGGATTCCTCTTGAAAAAGATCATTCTCTGGCCAAATATAATAGTTATAGGATCGGCGGGGATGCCAAAATTTTTGCAAAGCCTAATAAAGTAAGGCAATTGATCCATTTACAGAAAATCGTAAATCAATTTAAAGTCCCTTATTTTCTTTTAGGGGGTGGTTCTAACATACTTATATCGGATCATTCTTATGAAGGGATTGTGATATATTTAAGCTTAGAAGAGAAAATTAAGATACTGGAACAAAAGAAAGATAGCATAAGTTTCAGGGTTCCCGCCAATGCAAGAGTTCCCTGGTTTGCCAAGAAGATCAGTCAGATGGGGTATAAAGGAATCGAATTTTTAACCACTATACCTGGTCAATTAGGGGGGGTGGTGGTTCAAAATGCAGGATGCTATGGATCCGAAGTTTCTGACTTTATACAAAAAGTTCATGCAATTAAAGATGCCAAAATAATAGAATATGATGCAAAGGAATCGGATTTTAGTTATAGAAACAGCTTATTCAAAAAAGAAAAAAGTAATTGGATATTCTCAGCAGATTTCTATTTAAAGAAAGGAAACCTAAAGGAGATCATGAATAATATAGAAACTTATAGACAGCATAGGCTAAATAGTCAGCCCAGGAACAGAAAATCGGCTGGTTCTATTTTCAAAAATCCGGATAAAAAAGTAAGTAAGTTGAAAGCATGGGAGTTGATCCATAAGGCAGGTCTGGCGAATAAACAAATAGGGGATGCCATAATATCTCCCAGTCATTGCAATTTTATTGTGAACCTGGGATCCGCAAAGGCAGAGGATATTCATCAATTGATCAGTCTCGCCGAGAAGACAGTGCAGGACAAATTAGGAGTATCCTTAGAGAGAGAGGTCATCATGGTCGGCAAATTTGATCTAAAATGAGAAAATCGGACGCTATTCTATATTTATTATTCTTGATCACTCTTTCTTATATCATAATCCGTCTTTCTTTATGGATGTAATTCCGCCCAGACACTTGTGAAAAACATCCATTTACTACCCATTTCACCCTACGGGCACAGGTGTTTGTTTCTTTCTCCTTTTTCTCCCTCTTCTTCATCCTACGGATACCAGCAATACCCAACGGAATAAGTGATGGAGTGCACCTTATGCTCACAAGATTAATGGAAGGCGGTTTTATAAGATTTCGAAGAGATTTTTTCCCTATTGATAAAGATCAAAAAAGAATGAATCCTATTGAGTTTAATCCATTGATATTAACTTTGAGAGGCAGATATTCAATCGCTATAATTCTAAGATCAAAGAAATTAATAAATTGAGGAACCTCAGTAAGACCAGGAAAGCAGATAGATTATCAACACAGTTAGGTACATGGAAAAGTTTTTTAGAAAAAAAACTGCATCAAATTGAGGAAAAATATATCCTTCCTGATATACTCAAAAAATTTACTTTTGAAACTGCAAAAAAAATTGATGAAATTAAATCTGAAGACTCTTAAAAAACATCATGCCATTGAAATTTTCATATTATTTATAGCCTCTGCTATGGCTTGAGAGAATGCCGCAATATCTTTTCCATCTTCTGGCCTTTCGCCAATTCATCCACTAACTTATCTAAATACCTTACTTTTTGTGTTAAAGGGTTTTGAATTTCCTCAACGCGATAGCCACATATTACCCCTGTAATTAGGTTAGCATTTGAATTTAATGTGGCTTTTTGAAAGAATGAATCAAATGTCACTTTTTCATCAATGAGTTCTTGCAGTTTATTTTCATCAAAACTAGTTAGCCATTCTATTACTTGATGCAATTCTTCTTTCGTTCTCCCCTTCTTTTCAATTTTTGCAAGGTAGTGCGGATAAACCGAAGCGAATATCATTTCTGCTATCTTCTTATCGTGCTCAGTTGTCGTTTTCATACTATCTGTTTTAATGCTACGATAACATTATTTAAATGAAGCAGGTCAAGCCATAAAAATTTATTTGATATTCAATATTCCTGAAATTTAGGTATCTTCCTTTTGGATTGATTTCTGCTATCCTTGATGTAAGGTGTTTTAATGGTTTCATGATCATATGTGGTGAAAAATAAATTTTACTTTGCATAATGGTCATATTTATAAGAATTCATTAAAAATACTCATACTCTATAAAAAGTATGTGGTATAGTAAAAAAATGGAATACCACTCCAATTATAAGGGCAATGAATATGTTACACTTTCTTTCTTGCTGTCTGCTCCCCGCTGATCCGCTGATCTGGCATAGAGATGATCACCAAGGGAACCCAGGCAGGTAGAACTATACCAGATGAAACAAGCATAGAGCGCATAATAGAAAGTCTAAAATTCTTTAACGCCTAAAGGTCAAGGTAGTAAAGCGCCTTGCATTCGGTAGCGTAAAAGATAATCTATCATTGCTGACTGTTTGTACCGGTGATGTACCAGAGTTCACGTTTGTATCTCTACCACTGCTGGTGGTTATATTTTTGGTTTCCCATTCTACTCTGTAATTATCTCCATTTGAGAAACCCCTTCCTATAAATGGAGAAGATTCCTTAACCTTAGAAGGAATGTTCATATTTATAGTATTAGTACCATTTTCGTTCTGTGAATATATCAAAACAATAAAAGAGTTTTGAGTTACATTATAAGAAGAAATCCTGAATCGCCATCCATTAGAAGCCCAGCCAGATACATTCAGCCTGTTCCCACTTCTATATTGCATGGCATGACGAACTACCTCATCTTTACCAGAAGCAATTTGAGAATACCATTTCCAGATATAATAATGCGGATGGTTTGGGTTATTACGATCGGCATATAGGTTTCTAAGATCTCTTCCTTCCCTCAGTGATACGATTGAAGTATTTTCATCGAATTTATATTGAAAACTTCTATTTATGATCTTAGGACCACCCTCTGAATTAGAATAGACCCAGGGTGGCCCTTTCAGGTTTTCTATGATGCTACGATAGTCTAATTGTTTTACGAGGCCTATATACCATGGTGGATTAAAAAAATCCACAGCCGCTAGATTTATTTTATTTAACCCCCTACTAAGAAATGCTCCTACAATGCGGATTGTTCTGAACACTGCGTCCTCTTCATTTACCTTATTATCGCCATTTATATCTCTCGAAATACCGTCATCCCAACTAACCCAACTTTCTATCACTTGAATATCTTTGCCTTGGTAGCCTGCTTGATCCAATTTATTTCTGATCACACCAATTAATTCCCAACCAGGGGCGGTTCCAGGTTGACCGTTACCTAGAAGTTTATCTTCTAAAATACGCATATTTCCATAAGCTCTATTATCATTCATAGAAATACCAACCGCATCAAATAAAGACATTAATTCTTCATTACCAATAAATTGATCATACATATTCAAAACCCTCTCATAGGGATTGTTGCCTATTAGACCATTTATAGTGTTACATCCCGACCAGCAAGGAGAGGCTTCAGGCGTACTGATTGAAACGGATAACTCATGAGCATCATATACCCTTCTTACGGCTCTGGCGCCGACTGTCATAGCCTCCATGAGTTCATGGAATTCCCCCTTCCAATTAAAGTTTATATTTGCTTCAGAAAAAATAGAGTAACTCTGCACCTTGCCGACGAAAAGTTTTGCCATATTTGTGACATAAGTTTCAAAATGGTTAAGATTAGTACGGTCTTCTTCAGTAAAATAAAAATCACAGCAATTTCTCTCACCTTGACTGCTGCCGTCAAGAGGAGCATTTTTACCTACCCAATTGGGATAATTTTTGAACTCTAAGTGTATTTTCAAGCCCTTCGCATGCGCGGCATCAACCCAGTTTATTAATTGTCTGAGATCAGGGGAAGTAAACCCTTTCTCGATAGTTTTGTAAAAAGACGGTTCTACGCGCCCCCAATTACTCCAAAAATGAACATAACTGATTCCATTAAATACTTCTCTATCTAAATCACGGATACTTAAAGAACCTGTTAGGTCTGGATAGTTGCGTAAGGGATGCCATCTAACCCCATATTCAATGTGATTTTTACCTCCCCAATGAGGGATGGGCAGCTCTGATACCATCTTGCCTGTACTCTGTTCATTTGATTCAATGTCAATAGATTTGATCGTGAAGGTATACATCGTACCATTGGTTAAACCGGTAATGCTCTCTCTCATATCTTCTCCCGGAGCCCCTGAGAATTCCCTCACAGAACCTGCATCTCCAGGAGTCCAGCTTACTTTGACTTTTGAAAAGTCAGAATCTGCCGGATTTTGCCACCATAACTTGATCTCTGTATCGCTTGAAATGGCTTTTACATTCGTTACATCTTGCGGAGGAGTGACATCGTCTATGGTAGACACAGAAATGATCTGGCCGGTAACCTGTTTATTACCCAGGAAATCAATGGTTTTAAAAGTGAAAGTATAGGTTACGTCATTAGCTAATTCAGTTATAGTTGCGCTCATCAATGCTCCCGGACTTCCTTCAAATTCCATTACGGAATCTGAATGCCCTGGAGCGCTATAGCTTATTTCTACTTTTGAAAAATCTATATTAGAAGGATTTTTCCAGCTCAGAGATATCTCTCTTTCTGCAGGAGTAGCGAAAAGTTCAGTTATATCTCCCGGAGGAAAAGTATCATTAAGCATAATGGGAATGACCTTGCCTTCAACCTGCTTATTTTCGTTACTATCAATGGTTTTAAAAGTAAAATTATAGGTTATGTCATCGAGCAGCCCGGTGATGGTTTCGCTCATAGATGCTCCCGGGAGCCCTTCAAACTCTATTACGGAACCTGTATCTTCCGGAGCACTCCAGCTTACTTCTACTTTCGCAAAATCAGTATTAGAAGGATTTACCCAGCTCAGAGAGACCTCTCCTTCCGCAGAAGTAGTGGAAAGTTCAGTTATATCTTCCGGAGGGAAGATATCATGAAGCATAATAGAAATGCTTATGCCTTCACTCTGTTTATTGCCAGTGCCATCAATGGTTTTAAAAGTGAAAACATAGACGCCATCGACTAATCCGGTGATGGTTTCGCTCATCGATTCTCCTGGAAGCCCTTCAAATTCGATTAGAGAAACAACTCCACTCTCTGAAGAACTCCAGCTAACTTCAACCTTAGAAAAATCACTATTCGAAGGATTTTTCCAGTTCAAAAAGACTTCTCTTTCTGCAGGAATAACAGAAAGCTCAGTTATATCTCCAGGAGGGAAAACATCCTTAAGTATAATAGAAATGACTCTGCCTTCATTTTGCTTATTTCCATTATCATCAATGGTTTTAAAAGTGAAAGTATAGGTTACGTAATGGGTCAATCCGGTTATAGTCTCTCTCATGGCTTCTCCTGGAAGCCCTTCAAATTCGATTAGAGAAACAACTCCACTCTCTGAAGAACTCCAGCTAACTTCAACCTTAGAAAAATCACCATCTATGGGATTGACCCAAGTTAATGTAACTTGCCTGTCTCCCGGAATGGCTAATAGATTGGTAATATCTTCCATGTATATGGATGGTACATTGGTAATATCTTCCATGGGGGTGGACGTTTTCTCGTTACCACAATAAATATTCAAGAAGGAATTTATGATCATCAAAATAAAGATTAAACTTTTTAATATTCTCATGGGCTTTACTTATAACAGCATACAGTATCGTAGTCAATATGTCAATTTTTAATTTGAAAAATATTATAGAAACCTTTATACTGCGAAGAGTGAATGCCGCCAAGCTGTACTTTGTACACATAGAATAAAAATGAAGAAAAAAGAAACCACCCCAGACACCTGACCTCCTATCAAGTCGTCTGCACATATGCCCGAATCAAAACCAACGGAAGCGGTTTTGATGAGGATATACTAAGTTTCACAAACAAAAAATTACAAAACACGGATGTTTTACAGGTCACAGGATATGACTCGATTACATGATGGTTTTATAGAATTTTATTCGATTCGGCAAAGGTAATACTATTCATTGCTTGATAAGAACACAACTGTTATGCTTGAGGCTTGTACCAATGTATTTCAATTTGCAAAATGTATAAAGCCTTTTGTTGCAGAAGTGATCGTGGCAGATACTCACAAGCTAAAATTGATTTCTAACACAAATAAGAAAACAGATAAGATTGATGCAGAAAAAATAGCCACTGTTTTAAAAATGCAGATGATCAGCGGTGTACATACCCAATGATGATATGCAGGCTCTTAGAGGATTATTCAAATCCTATAATTTTTTAACAACTACAATTATATCAATAAAAAACAGAATACATTCTTTGTTAAAAGAATATATGTATGTTTTTCCAGGATCAGAGCTGACTAGAAAGATGCTTTCAGAGATTTTGGCCTTAGACTTAAGTGATTCTTTAAGATTTCAGTTTAAATTGTTTATTGATGAGCTTGAAAGCCTTGAAGCCAGGAAGAAAGAGGTAGAAGAAGAGATCAAACTTATCGGCTTTCAATTCTATAAAGAAGTAGAAATTCTTACCAGTGCGAAAGGGATCAGTGTTCTCTCTGCTTTAGCCATCATGGCAGATATTTGTTATATAAAGAGATTTCCCAACAAAAAACACCTTTGCTCATATTTGAGGAGTGCACCTGCTGTCCTGATATACTCAAAAAATTTACTTTTGAAACTGCAAAAAAAATTGATGAAATTAAATCTGAAGACTCTTAAAAAACATCATGCCATTGAAATTTTCATATTATTTATAGCCTCTGCTATGGCTTGAGAGAATGCCGCAATATCTTTTCCATCTTCTGGCCTTTCGCCAATTCATCCACTAACTTATCTAAATACCTTACTTTTTGTGTTAAAGGGTTTTGAATTTCCTCAACGCGATAGCCACATATTACCCCTGTAATTAGGTTAGCATTTGAATTTAATGTGGCTTTTTGAAAGAATGAATCAAATGTCACTTTTTCATCAATGAGTTCTTGCAGTTTATTTTCATCAAAACTAGTTAGCCATTCTATTACTTGATGCAATTCTTCTTTCGTTCTCCCCTTCTTTTCAATTTTTGCAAGGTAGTGCGGATAAACCGAAGCGAATATCATTTCTGCTATCTTCTTATCGTGCTCAGTTGTCGTTTTCATACTATCTGTTTTAATGCTACGATAACATTATTTAAATGAAGCAGGTCAAGCCATAAAAATTTATTTGATATTCAATATTCCTGAAATTTAGGTATCTTCCTTTTGGATTGATTTCTGCTATCCTTGATGTAAGGTGTTTTAATGGTTTCATGATCATATGTGGTGAAAAATAAATTTTACTTTGCATAATGGTCATATTTATAAGAATTCATTAAAAATACTCATACTCTATAAAAAGTATGTGGTATAGTAAAAAAATGGAATACCACTCCAATTATAAGGGCAATGAATATGTTACACTTTCTTTCTTGCTGTCTGCTCCCCGCTGATCCGCTGATCTGGCATAGAGATGATCACCAAGGGAACCCAGGCAGGTAGAACTATACCAGATGAAACAAGCATAGAGCGCATAATAGAAAGTCTAAAATTCTTTAACGCCTAAAGGTCAAGGTAGTAAAGCGCCTTGCATTCGGTAGCGTAAAAGATAATCTATCATTGCTGACTGTTTGTACCGGTGATGTACCAGAGTTCACGTTTGTATCTCTACCACTGCTGGTGGTTATATTTTTGGTTTCCCATTCTACTCTGTAATTATCTCCATTTGAGAAACCCCTTCCTATAAATGGAGAAGATTCCTTAACCTTAGAAGGAATGTTCATATTTATAGTATTAGTACCATTTTCGTTCTGTGAATATATCAAAACAATAAAAGAGTTTTGAGTTACATTATAAGAAGAAATCCTGAATCGCCATCCATTAGAAGCCCAGCCAGATACATTCAGCCTGTTCCCACTTCTATATTGCATGGCATGACGAACTACCTCATCTTTACCAGAAGCAATTTGAGAATACCATTTCCAGATATAATAATGCGGATGGTTTGGGTTATTACGATCGGCATATAGGTTTCTAAGATCTCTTCCTTCCCTCAGTGATACGATTGAAGTATTTTCATCGAATTTATATTGAAAACTTCTATTTATGATCTTAGGACCACCCTCTGAATTAGAATAGACCCAGGGTGGCCCTTTCAGGTTTTCTATGATGCTACGATAGTCTAATTGTTTTACGAGGCCTATATACCATGGTGGATTAAAAAAATCCACAGCCGCTAGATTTATTTTATTTAACCCCCTACTAAGAAATGCTCCTACAATGCGGATTGTTCTGAACACTGCGTCCTCTTCATTTACCTTATTATCGCCATTTATATCTCTCGAAATACCGTCATCCCAACTAACCCAACTTTCTATCACTTGAATATCTTTGCCTTGGTAGCCTGCTTGATCCAATTTATTTCTGATCACACCAATTAATTCCCAACCAGGGGCGGTTCCAGGTTGACCGTTACCTAGAAGTTTATCTTCTAAAATACGCATATTTCCATAAGCTCTATTATCATTCATAGAAATACCAACCGCATCAAATAAAGACATTAATTCTTCATTACCAATAAATTGATCATACATATTCAAAACCCTCTCATAGGGATTGTTGCCTATTAGACCATTTATAGTGTTACATCCCGACCAGCAAGGAGAGGCTTCAGGCGTACTGATTGAAACGGATAACTCATGAGCATCATATACCCTTCTTACGGCTCTGGCGCCGACTGTCATAGCCTCCATGAGTTCATGGAATTCCCCCTTCCAATTAAAGTTTATATTTGCTTCAGCAAAAATAGAGTAACTCTGCACCTTGCCGACGAAAAGTTTTGCCATATTTGTGACATAAGTTTCAAAATGGTTAAGATTAGTACGGTCTTCTTCAGTAAAATAAAAATCACAGCAATTTCTCTCACCTTGACTGCTGCCGTCAAGAGGAGCATTTTTACCTACCCAATTGGGATAATTTTTTAACTCTAAGTGTATTTTCAAGCCCTTCGCATGCGCGGCATCAACCCAGTTTATTAATTGTCTGAGATCAGGGGAAGTAAACCCTTTCTCGATAGTTTTGTAAAAAGACGGTTCTACGCGCCCCCAATTACTCCAAAAATGAACATAACTGATTCCATTAAATACTTCTCTATCTAAATCACGGATACTTAAAGAACCTGTTAGGTCTGGATAGTTGCGTAAGGGATGCCATCTAACCCCATATTCAATGTGATTTTTACCTCCCCAATGAGGGATGGGCAGCTCTGATACCGTCTTGCCTGTACTCTGTTCATTTGATTCAATGTCAATAGATTTGATCGTGAAGGTATACATCGTACCATTGGTTAAACCGGTAATGCTCTCTCTCATATCTTCTCCCGGAGCCCCTGAGAATTCCCTCACAGAACCTGCATCTCCAGGAGTCCAGCTTACTTTGACTTTTGAAAAGTCAGAATCTGCCGGATTTTGCCACCATAACTTGATCTCTGTATCGCTTGAAATGGCTTTTACATTCGTTACATCTTGCGGAGGAGTGACATCGTCTATGGTAGACACAGAAATGATCTGGCCGGTAACCTGTTTATTACCCAGGAAATCAATGGTTTTAAAAGTGAAAGTATAGGTTACGTCATTAGCTAATTCAGTTATAGTTGCGCTCATCAATGCTCCCGGACTTCCTTCAAATTCCATTACGGAATCTGAATGCCCTGGAGCGCTATAGCTTATTTCTACTTTTGAAAAATCTATATTAGAAGGATTTTTCCAGCTCAGAGATATCTCTCTTTCTGCAGGAGTAGCGAAAAGTTCAGTTATATCTCCCGGAGGAAAAGTATCATTAAGCATAATGGGAATGACCTTGCCTTCAACCTGCTTATTTTCGTTACTATCAATGGTTTTAAAAGTAAAATTATAGGTTATGTCATCGAGCAGCCCGGTGATGGTTTCGCTCATAGATGCTCCCGGGAGCCCTTCAAACTCTATTACGGAACCTGTATCTTCCGGAGCACTCCAGCTTACTTCTACTTTCGCAAAATCAGTATTAGAAGGATTTACCCAGCTCAGAGAGACCTCTCCTTCTGCAGGAATCGCGGAAAGTTCAGTTATATCTCCCGGAGGGAAGATATCATGAAGCATAGTGGAAATGGCTCTGCCTTCACTCTGTTTATTGCCAGTGCCATCAATGGTTTTAAAAGTGAAAACATAGACGTCATCGACTAATCCGGTGATGGTTTCGCTCATCGATTCTCCTGGAAGCCCTTCAAATTCGATTAGAGAAACAACTCCACTCTCTGAAGAACTCCAGCTAACTTCAACCTTAGAAAAATCACTATTCGAAGGATTTTTCCAGTTCAAAAAGACTTCTCTTTCTGCAGGAATAACAGAAAGCTCAGTTATATCTCCAGGAGGGAAAACATCCTTAAGTATAATAGAAATGACTCTGCCTTCATTTTGCTTATTTCCATTATCATCAATGGTTTTAAAAGTGAAAGTATAGGTTACGTAATGGGTCAATCCGGTTATAGTCTCTCTCATGGCTTCTCCTGGAAGCCCTGAAAATTCCATTACGGAAACTGCATCTACTGGAGAACTCCAGCTAACTTCAACCTTAGAAAAATCACCATCTATGGGATTGACCCAAGTTAATGTAACTTGCCTGTCTCCCGGAATGGCTAATAGATTGGTAATATCTTCCATGGGGGTGGACGTTTTCTCGTTACCACAATAAATATTCAAGAAGGAATTTATGATCATCAAAATAAAGATTAAACTTTTTAATATTCTCATGGGCTTTACTTATAACAGCATACAGTATCGTAGTCAATATGTCAATTTTTAATTTGAAAAATATTATAGAAACCTTTATACTGCGAAGAGTGAATGCCGCCAAGCTGTACTTTGTACACATAGAATAAAAATGAAGAAAAAAGAAACCACCCCAGACACCTGACCTCCTATCAAGTCGTCTGCACATATGCCCGAATCAAAACCAACGGAAGCGGTTTTGATGAGGATATACTAAGTTTCACAAACAAAAAATTACAAAACACGGATGTTTTACAGGTCACAGGATATGACTCGATTACATGATGGTTTTATAGAATTTTATTCGATTCGGCAAAGGTAATACTATTCATTGCTTGATAAGAACACAACTGTTATGCTTGAGGCTTGTACCAATGTATTTCAATTTGCAAAATGTATAAAGCCTTTTGTTGCAGAAGTGATCGTGGCAGATACTCACAAGCTAAAATTGATTTCTAACACAAATAAGAAAACAGATAAGATTGATGCAGAAAAAATAGCCACTGTTTTAAAAATGCAGATGATCAGCGGTGTACATACCCAATGATGATATGCAGGCTCTTAGAGGATTATTCAAATCCTATAATTTTTTAACAACTACAATTATATCAATAAAAAACAGAATACATTCTTTGTTAAAAGAATATATGTATGTTTTTCCAGGATCAGAGCTGACTAGAAAGATGCTTTCAGAGATTTTGGCCTTAGACTTAAGTGATTCTTTAAGATTTCAGTTTAAATTGTTTATTGATGAGCTTGAAAGCCTTGAAGCCAGGAAGAAAGAGGTAGAAGAAGAGATCAAACTTATCGGCTTTCAATTCTATAAAGAAGTAGAAATTCTTACCAGTGCGAAAGGGATCAGTGTTCTCTCTGCTTTAGCCATCATGGCAGATATTTGTTATATAAAGAGATTTCCCAACAAAAAACACCTTTGCTCATATTTGAGGAGTGCACCTGCTGTTGAAAGCTCTAATGAGATCACCAAGATTAAAAAAACGAATAAGTTTTCTGGGTGCGTGTAGAAGATTTATAGCTCAAATATTTTGTATGCTCGCAAAGAAAAAATATCATTATTTTAGAGATGAAAAGAATCATGTTAGCAAAATGCATGAATGTAATTATTTCTTAAAAAAACATGGTATTACTGTGGAAGCTGAGGTGGCTTAAAAGAAAAATAAAGCAAGAAAAGGAGGTAATAGTAGAGTAAAAAATGTAGAAACCAATGACATATCTTACACATTAAGAAGCTATTTTAGTCATTCTATTCCGATGGAACCTTTGATATGGCGTCAAGTTATTTAATGAAGAGTGCGGGCGGATCTTATTATACCAATTCACAAAGTTATCTACGATAGTCTGAATCTCAATAATACTCATTCCATTTTTAATTTTACCTTCAAGGGCTCTCTTCAAGGTTTGATTGAAACGCTCTACTTTACCATTCAGCTCTGGCGTTCCTGGACGGATCAATTTATGCTCAATACCTGCTTCTCTTAAATATTCTTCAAAGCCACTGATCACAGACTTTTTTTTTCTCCTGGGATTCTCTTGGGAAACATATTTAGAAGTAAACTCGACTCCATTATCTGTTTGTATTTTTTGTGGCATCTCAAATTTTTCCACAAATTTTTTGATCCCATTGGTAGCTTCATAGTTACTATGTTCATCAGCTATGTGTACCACCACAGTTCGTGAACAATCATCTATAACTGGATAGGCCTTCACAGAATGCCCGTTGTTATCTACTATCCCAAGGTTCACAGTATCCGTCTGAACCCTCTCTAATGGCTCCTGAAGGGCATAACGCTTTGTATGGCTGTTTTTTCGAGGTATTCTATATTGTTGGGAAATATTCTTGCGCCTGAAGATATATCCTAATGTGGAAGCATGTATCTCAATTCCATGATCCCTTTTTAATAATAGGGTTGTCAATTTAGCACCTGCATTATAGTTATCCTTTCTGACTTGGATAGCCAGATCAATGACGCTCTGGTCTATAGACTTTGAATTACTTTTAGGTTTTCTAGATATGTCTAAAAGTGCCTCCATATTATACTTTGTCTTTCTCAATCTTCTGATCCAGAAATAATATGTTTGTCGGGCATGACCAAATTTGTCAGAGGTTAATTTAACATTGCCCGATTGTAAGGCTCTTATCAGGAATAATGCTCTCTTGCGTATTATATGATTTTTTATTCCTTTCAGATTTTCCTGTATAATTGAAATTTCTTGTTCATTATTTTTCATATTTCAATCCTTGATAATTTATTTCTAAAATAGACTTAGGGATAAACTGCTTTATTCAGTCCAGAAAATTTCAGGTAGTCGTTCGGTTCGGTTCCCTCACCTTCCTCCTACCTGAAATCATGGCCCCTACCCTGGGGATCTAACAAGTAGTGTAAGATATGTCATTGGTTATTGTATAGTAGAGTAAAAAAAGACTTGACTCTGTATTTCATATCTGCATTCTGCTATAGAGTACTAATAATAGTAAATGATCGTGTACGATTTAAGAATATTTATGGCAAATCAAGACATATCTATAGCCATATTCAACCAATAATATTACTCATCTTAATGGCTGGCATTTTTGCTTTAGCAACGTAGATAGGCTTAAATTGCCTAAAACAAGCCTAGATTAGAATACCCAACTTATAAAACAGTTTCTGGGGGTCTGGGGTGAAAATAAAGCATTCATGCAAAAAATAATACAGCCGATTGTGCATTCCCATTAAATAATTTTAAATCAAAGATAGATCGATAGCAGCATGCTAAATGCCGCAAAACACAAATACAACCGATTGTGTATTTCACTAAACAATTTTGAATTAAAGGAGTAAAAAATATGAAAATGAATAGTTTATACAGAATCATGGCCATAATGGTCATTCTATCCTTGTCATTCTGCGAGATTAATGAAAACGATCCAGACCTAATTCTACCGTCGGATAATGGGGATACCCCAGGAATCACTTATGCAAAAGATAACTCACCATTGCCTGATACGATCACACTCACGGAAGGCGATACAGATGTAGAATATGAATATACCATTGTTTTAAATACCCAACCCACTGCAAATGTAGAAATAAAGATCACTCTTCCCTCTGATGCTCCTTCTAATTTAAATATTGCTTCTGGCAGTCAAAATGAAAGCGGCGCAGGCTCTTCCATCACCCTTACCTTTGCTACGGATACTTGGGATACCCCCCAAAGAGTATCATTGACCCTTGTGGATGATGACATAATCTCTGAAGATGCCTCTGTTACCATTATTCATTCCTCTACAAGTAATGACTCTGGCTATGATTCTATTCCTGATCATGATCTTGTGGTCACTACAAAAGATGAAAATACTCCATGTACTACCCAGCCAGGCGCTGGTGCCGAAACTGATTTTATCCCCGATATGGCCGGAGAAAATTATGGTGTTGGAACTGAATTAAATCCATACATTATATGCAATGCAATGCAATTGCAGTTGATGAGAGATGACCTGGATGCTCATTATGAATTGGGTAAAGATATAGACGCTTCTTCTATTACCACAAATACCTGTCCTATGGGCACTACGGGTACGTGTACAGGATTCCAACCCATTGGAACAAATGCAAATAGTTTCACAGGCACTTTAGACGGAAAGGGATTCACCATAATTGATCTGACGATCAATATCAATATTAACTCTAGTGACTCTTATGCAGGTCTTTTCGGGTATACATCGGGTGCCAATATCAGGAATATAGGCTTATTGAATGTAGAAATTTCTTCTTCCTCTTCTTCCTCTTCTTCCTCTTCTTCTGCAGGTGGTCTGGTAGGATGGAATCAGGGAAGTAGTATAACCAATTCTTACTCTACAGGGAATGTTTCTTCTTCTTCTTCTTCTTTACTTTCTTCTACTTTTTTATATGCAGGCGGCCTGATAGGGAGGAATGATGGAGGAAGTAGTATAACCAATTCCTACTCTACAGGGAATGTTTCTTCTTCTGCTTCTTCTTCTGCTTCTTTACTTTCTTATGCAGGCGGCCTGATAGGGTGGAATGATGGAAGTAGTATAACCAATTCCTACTCTACAGGGAATATTTCTTCTCCTTCACTTTCTTTTTCTGCAGGAGGTCTGGTAGGGTGGAATAATAATAGTAGTATAACGAATTCCTACTCTACAGGGAATGCTTATGCTTCTTCCTATGCAGGCGGCCTGATAGGGGGCAATGAGGGAAGTAGTATAACCAATTCCTACTCTACAGGGAATGCTTCTTCTTCTTCTCGTTATCCATATACAGGCGGCCTGGTAGGGTTCCATAATTCTAGTAGTAGTATAATCAACTCCTATTCTATAGGGAATGTTTCTTCTTCTGCTTTTGGTTCTGGTTCTTCTATTTCTTATGCAGGCGGCCTGGTAGGGAGGAATACTAGTAATAGTAGTATAACCAATTCCTATTCTATAGGAAATATTTCTTCTTCTGCTTTTTCTTCTTTTTCTTCTTCTTTCTCTTATGCAGGCGGTCTGGTAGGGTGGAATGAGGGAGGTAGTAGTATAACCAACTCCTACTCTACAGGGGATGTCTCTTCTTCTGCTTCTTCTTCTTATGCAGGCAGTATGGTAGGGTGGAATAGTAATAGTATAAGAAATTCCTATTATGATCAAGATACTACAACACTAGTCAAAAATGGTAGTCAAGCTCCTGATACTGTCGTAGGCATCAATGGAGGTACTCTTACTTGTGCAGGCGGTTTCTCATCACCTTCATTCAAAACGCCCACTGCCCCTAATACAGGAACATGTGATAATGTAATCTCCTACTATTTTCTTCAACTGGTATACTCCTTTCGACATAGATGATGATTCTGTAGCAGACGAGGAATCGGTTCGATATGACAGTAATAATGACGGAAATATTACTGTTACAGACGCATTTATATGGAATTTTGGCACCACGTCAGAATATCCTTTTATGGCCTCTACTCTCGGAACACCAGACGAACAGGCAGTACGAATGGCATCTGGTTTATTGCGATTCTCAAATACTACCCTTGGAAATGCCTTCTTCTACAGACTTCGTGTTCTTTTATGACATAACGGATACCGCCATGAATATTACTACTTCTGGTACGGGAGTTCAAGGCACTGCCGCAGGTACCTATTTAATAGAAGATGCGGTGGATGCAGACGGTGATGCTTTGACTGGCACTGATCTGCCTACAGTGGCCCCTTCAGGAGTGATCACCCTCCCAGCGTCTTTTGCATCAGAAAGTGAATTTTATTTAAAGGTTACCTTTACCAAGGGTGCCTCACCTGATACGGCTAGTTATACCCGTAGGTATAGGTTCAAAAAGTAATTGTTTATTCTTTTTTTTTCTTAATGTAAGACCTGCACCCATAGGGTGAAATGGGTAGCAAATAGAATATAATGGCGTTCTAATTTATTGATATTACTGGTATCCGTAGGATAAAGAGGGGGGGAGAAAGAAACAAAGGGAAAGGTACTTGTGACCGTATAGTAAAAAAAGACTTGACTCTTTATTTCATATTCATAGAATTTAATAAATGATCATGTTTACAAAAATCGAATGCCATTCTAATTAATCAATGGAGGTCATAAAAAATGAAAAATGAATGTAGTAATAGAAATGATGAGACGCAAAAGGGGAACATTAAAGCCTCATGATGGTAACCATAGCCACAATCGGTTTAACTATCTCCTGTGCCGATAAAAATGGTAATGGTAATGGCAACGATGACATCGGTACATTTAATACTGTTGGCAACTTCGGTGGCATTCGTGAAAGCCGTCCCGAAGGCCTGGCCACCTAGACAGTACTCTCTATATGTGGGGTCTAACAATGATGTTCTCTATACTGTGGATACCACCAAAGGCGTAGCCACAAGGGTAGGAAGTGCTACTCAATTTGGAGTTAGTGAAACATTTCCCAGAGGCATGGCCGCCATAGGCAGTACTCTCTATATGGTGGGGGATGGAAATGATGTTCTCTACACTGTGGATACCACCACAGGCGTAGCCACAAGGGTAGGAAGTGCTACTCAATTGGCGTTAGTGAAAGATTACCCAGCGGCCTGGCCGCCAAAGCAGTACTCTCTATATGATGGGGAGGGGAACTGCTACTCTCTACCACTTTGGATACCACCACAGGGATGGCCACAAGGGTAGGAAGTGCTATCGACTTTGGTGTTAGTGAAAGATTTCCCACCGGCCTGGCCGCGATAGGCAGTACTCTCTATATGGTGGGGGATGGAAATAATGTTCTCTACATGTGGATAGCACCACAGGGATGGCCACAAGGGTAGGAAGTGCTATCGGCTTTGGCGTTAGTGAAACCGTCCCGAAGTCCTGGCCGCCATAGGCAATACTCTCTATATGGTGAGTGAGAATGCTGTTCTCTACACTGTGGATACCACCACAAGCGTAGCACAAGGGTAGAAAGTGCTCAGATTTTAGTATTGGTGAAGGCTTTCCCACCGACTGGCCGCCATAGGTAATACTCTCTATATGGTGGGGAGGCAAAATGCTGCTCTCTACACTGTGGATACCACCACAGGCGTAGCCACAAGGGTAGGAAGTGCTACTCAATTTGGCGTTAGTGAAAGATTTCCCACCGGCCTGGCCGCCATAGGTAATACTCTCTATATGGTGGGGGATGGAAATAATGTTCTCTACACTGTGGATACCACCACAGGGATGGCCACAAGGGTAGAAGTGCTACTCAATTTGGCGTTAGTGAATCCTTAACTCCCACCGGCCTGGCCGCCATAGGCAACACTCTCTATATGGTGAGTGAGAATGCTGTTCTCTACACTGTGGATACCACACAGGCGTAGCCACAAGGGTAGGAATTGCTACCGAATTTGGCGTTAATGAAAGCCGTCCCAGAGGCCTGGCCGCCATAGGCAATACCTCTATATTGGTGGGGGATTGGAATGATCTTCTCTACACTGTGGATACCAATGTAGGGATAGCCACAAGGGTAGGAAGTGCTACCGGCTTTGGCGTTAGTGAATCCTTAACTCCACGGCCTGGCCGCCATAGGCAACACTCTCTATATGGTGGGGAATCTGGTTGTGGGGGATGTGGTTGAAATGCGCCCCCTTACAAGTCTGTAGTGGTGCAGTAGTGGATCAATATAATTTTTTTCTTCTTACGGTACTTCTTTGAGAGCTATATTGGAATGCCATTGCAAATAGCATGGGTATACATAGCAGCCATTAGGATGAAGAGGAGAGAGAAGAAACAAAGGGAAAGGTACTTGTGACCGTATAGTAAAAAAAGACTTGACTCTTTATTTCATATTCATAGAATTTTAATAAATGATCATGTTTACAAAAATCGAATGCCATTCTAATTAATCAATGGAGGGTCATAAAAAAATGAAAATGAATGTAGTAATAGAAATTATGAAACGTAAAGGGGGGATCATTAGAGCCTTCATGATGGTAGCCATAACGACAATCGGTTTAACTATCTCCTGTGCCGATGATAACGGTAATGGAGATAAAAATGGCAATGGTAATGGCAACGATGACATCGGTACATTTATTACTGTTGGTAACTTCGGTGGCATTCGTGAAACCCGGCCCAACGGCCTGGCCGCTATAGGCAATACTCTCTATATGGTGGGGTATGACAATGATGCTCTCTATATTGTGGATACCACTACAGGTGTAGCTACAAGGGTAGGAAGTGCTATCGACTTTGGCGTTAATGAAAGGGTCCCCAGCGGACTGGCCGCCATAGACAGTACTCTCTATATGGTGGGTGAGAATGCTGTTCTATACACTGTGGGATACCACCACAGGGATGGCGACAAGGGTAGGAAGTGCTACCCAATTTGGCTTTGATGAATCCTTTATTCCCAGCGGCCTGGCCGCCATAGGCAACACTCTCTATATGGTGGGTGAGAATGCTGTTCTATACACTGTGGATACCACCACAGGGATAGCCACAAGGGTAGGAAGTGCTACCCAATTTGGCGTTAATGAAAGCCGTCCCAGAGGCCTGGCCGCCATAGACAGTACTCTCTATATGGTGGGGAGGGGAACTGCTGCTCTCTACACTTTGGATACCACCACAGGCGCAGCCACAAGGGTAGGAAGTGCTACCCAATTTGGCGTTAGTGAAAGCCGTCCCGAAGGCCTGGCCGCCATAGGCACTACTCTCTATATGGTGGGTGAGAATGCTGTTCTATACACTGTGGATACCACCACAGGGATAGCCACAAGGGTAGGAAGTGTTAACCAATTTAGCGCTAGTGAAAGGAGTCCCCTAGGCTTGGCTGCCATAGGCAGTACTCTCTATATGGTGGGGAATGGATTTAACTTTAATGGTGCTCTCTACACTGTGGATACCACCACAGGCGCAGCCACAAGGGTGGGAAGTGCTACCCAATTTGGCGTTAGTGAAAGATTTCCCAGCGGCCTGGCCGCCATAGGCACTACTCTCTATATGGTGGGGTTTGACAATGCTGTTCTCTACACTGTGGATACCACCACAGGGATAGCCACAAGGGTAGGAAGTGCTAACCAATTTAGCGCTAGTGAAAGGAGTCCCCTAGGCTTGGCTGCCATAGGCAGTACTCTCTATATGGTGGGGAATGGATTTAACTTTAATGGTGCTCTCTACACTGTGGATACCACCACAGGCGCAGCCACAAGGGTGGGAAGTGCTACCCAATTTGGCGTTAGTGAAAGATTTCCCAGAGGCCTGGCCGCCATAAGCAATACTCTCTATATGGTGGGGGATTGGAATGATCTTCTCTACACTGTGGATACCACCACAGGGATAGCCACAAGGGTAGGAAGTGCTATTCAATTTGGCGTTAATGAACCCTTAATTCCCACCGGCCTGGCCGCCATAGGCAGTACTCTCTATATGGTGGGGAATCTAGTTGTGGGGGGTGTGGTTGAAAATGCTGCTCTCTACAAGTCTGCAGTGGTGCCGTAGTGGATCAATATAATTTTTTTCTTCTTACTACAGTACTTCTTTGAGAACTATATTAGAATGCCATTCTAATAGCATGGTGACCTTACCCCATAAAGTGGACACTTGGGACCATAGATAAGGAGTGTTCACATTTAGACCAAAAACGACTATATCTCAAATTTTTTGGACTTTACACAACACGATCAATTAAATATTACTCAGAAATAAAAAAGGAATAATATATAAACACATAAAATAGTTATCCCTATAAAATGAAAGTATCTAATATATCTTCTATCGTACAGGGGATTCAATTGGCGAGCATCGGTAAATTTGGTAGCCGGGATCTTCCTATGGACTTATCTGAAAGAATTTTGGAAGATATACAAAATAACTCTGTTGATCCAGTCCAGAAAACCGCTTTTTTAAGCGCTCTTTTTTATAAAGGATTTTCAGATTCTGAATCAAAATTAAAAAAACTTTATTCTTCTAATTGCTTTAAAAACTCCGAAAATTTAGTGGATTATTTATCTCCTGGGATACCTATTGAAATATCTAAATTACTTAAGAAGATCGTTAGAGGAGAATATTTGACCATTTCTCAAGCAGAAACAATGGGGGATTATTTTTTTGATGTAAAATCGTCTTCTATCAATGATGACTGCGCCAGATCTATAGGAGCTGTTTATTTAAGAGTCAGATATGCAAGTGACTCAGAATATGCTGGTTTATATAATGCTTTCATGAAGACGATCCGTTTTGATTCTGATGGCATACATGGAAAAGAAAAATCAAAGATCATTCAATTATCAGAACCGTTTGATGGTGTGAATCGAAACTATTTGATCACCCCTTTGATTGCTAATTATTTTGCTGGAAAAGGATATAGGGTTGTGTCTATTGTGGGCGATTCGAGTGGTCCAAAACATGATATAAATTTAAAAAAATTAGCCTCTGCTTTGAATGGCCATTTCATAAGATCATATTCTGAAATAAAAGAATCTGACTATGGTAATTACCTTGATCTGGGACGATTCTCTAATGCATGGCAACACTGGGTTGGTTTAAGAAAGAAAATTATAAAGAGACCCTTTATGGCAACTTTAGAGAAATTTCCCAATATTGTAAAAGCAGATATAAATATATCTTCCGCATTCCATGAAGCATTTTCTTCAAAAATGTTATACTTAGGGGAAAATGCAGGCTATCCGATAAATATTGTAATCCGAAAAGGAAGAGAAGGTTCTTTGGCTTTTTCTTTAGCAAAGCCAGTGGAAATTTATTGTTCTGTTTTGCAGAAGGATGGCAATTATAAGAGAAATTCTTTTGAATATTCACTTGCGGATCTGAATGAAAAGCCACATCCAGACGGTAGACATACAACAAATATTCATATAAATAAAGAAAAAATTGAAAAATACTTGACCCAAGGTTCGAGCAATAATTTAGTATTCGATCGAAGAATTAAATTGACCTTGTCTGGCTTACAAAAAGCCTTTGACTGGGCAAGTAATTACAGAGGTTAATATGATCAGTATTATAATGGGTAGCAAATCAGATTGGGATGTCATGATCAATGCAGGGAATACGCTAAAAGATTTTGGTATAGATTATGAATTAAAAGTATTGTCTGCGCATCGTACACCAGATCAATTAAGAGAATATTTAGAGAAATCCCAAGAGAAGGGAATAAAAGTCTTTATCGCTGGAGCTGGGGGGGCGGCTCATTTAGCGGGTGTGATTGCTTCGTATGTCGTTCAACCTGTTTTAGGAGTTCCCTTGTCTGCCTGGTCCTTAGGAGGATTAGATTCTCTACTTTCTACAGTTCAGATGCCTTCTGGTACTCCGGTGGCCACCTTCGCGATAGGGAAAGCAGGGGCTATCAATGCTGCTCTGTTTGCTGTGCAGATATTGAGTTTTGAGAGGCAAGAACTAAAGCAAAAGATCAAAGAATATAGAGAAAGAAAAGTACAACAGATCACGAGTCAAGATCAATAACTGTGATATGAGTGAAAATAGATAAACTTAATGCATGCTATGGTCATGCATACTATGATCATGGATTTGAGGCTGTTTGCTTTCTTTTTTCTTATCCGTTACGGATTTTTGATTTCTTAGTATAGCCTTATTTTTTTCTGCATTATCCAGGATGTTCTCAATTGATTTTAAACTCCTTTTAAAGTTTTCCAATTCACTTTTTTCATATAATCCATTTTGATAGCTTGATATTAAAAGGGCTGTATCAGATATTTTATTCGTATCTTTTTTATCCCCAGGTATGATCTTCCATTTCTTTTTTATTTGATTTTTTAATATTTTATAATTTCCTACTTCTTTTATATCGTTGTTTTTTACAGTGAAAAAAGAAATATTCATCAAAGGGTTTATGACTTGTTTCATTTCTTGTATTTCTTTAGGAACTTCTTCTGCTAAAACGTAAGATAACCTAAAATCAAGGAGAAAAGAAAAAAATCTATATAGAACCTTAGTGGGTATATTTCTCAATTTATCAATTTCCCATTTATTAGTGCTCTTTGAAATCGCTATTTTAAATTTTCCATTTGTATTCTTGAATATCAAAGGGAATTCAGAAGAAAGTGAATTTTCCAATTCAATTCGTATTTCACCATCATATTTCTCTACATTAATATGGGTTACCTTTTTATCTATTAAAGAGTCAATATTATTATCAAAAAAGGAGCTAATGGAGAAAGGATCGATGATATGAATGTTTTTTGTTCCTTTGAGCCAAATATATTGTTTCATTTCACCATATTTTTTGCTTCCCATACATATTAATTTTCTTTTTTCTTCTTCTCTTGTTTTAAAAGAAATAGAGGATTTACAGCCCAATAAACCATATTCCTCATGTTTCTTAGAATTATTTTCAATTATGTTTGTATATTTTAGATTTTTTACACTGTCGAATAAGCTCTTAACATTATCATTACCATAAAAATCATACATGGATCCTTTTTCTTCTAATATTTTTACCTTCCATAAAAATCCATCTTTGGCATAATGATCTGGGGTATGCCATAATTTATAATGTATTTTTTCACTCTTAAATTCAATTTCAAGGATGTCGTTTATATCATAATTAAATAGTACGAAAGAATCATTTTCTTCAGGTGCCTTTGGCACAAAAGTGATCAATAGTATCAAACTAACTAGAATGGAAATAGAAATAAAATGAGACTTCTTCATTTCTTCTTAAAGAAAACTAAGGGTTTTAAATAAACACAATATGAAAAGTTTTTTAATTCAAATAGAAATTGACTTTATCTGTAATTTATAATAATTTTGCCTATGCCCCCATGAACGTCTGTAATTTTTACGTTTTTTATATTTAAATCCTTTTATTTTAGGCCCTCTTATTTCTTCTAATATCTTTGCCGTAACGCTTGCTTTTTTTAAATAAGGATTCCCTATTTGAATCTTACCACCCTCATAAATACATAGAATATTAGAAAGAGAAACTTCGCTGCCAACTTTGTCTGGTAATTTATCTACATATAATATTTGGTCGTTTTTAACTTTATATTGTTTGCTTTGAATGTCTAAAATTGCTTCCATTAAAGATAAACTTTATCATCTAGAAGGGAAGTCAACTATTTTTTTCTTTACATTATATTAGATTTTAAACTCTTGGGGCCATACATAATAGCATATAGTAATTTTTATTTTCCATTTCTTAGAATAGAGAAAAGGATCAAAACCTTCTATGGTTGTCTTTCGATCGATAGTTTTCCAGAGGAATATTATGCTTCTGAAAGATCATTCCTTTTTTTTATTCATTACACGCTATTTGTGTCCATTGTTTGGGGGATTATGAAAAAAATTATGATCATTGATGATGCGCCCGTAATAAGATTGCGTATAAGATATATTTTAGAAGAGCATCCCTACATTATTGCAGCAGAAGCGAAAAATGGAGAAGAAGGAATTGATCTATACAAAAAGATCAATCCTGATATAGTCACCCTTGATATGTGTATGCCACAGCAAGGTGGCCTTAGTACCTTAGAAGAGATCATGAAAATTGATCCGAATGCGAATGTGATCATTGTTAGTGCTGTAGGCCAAAAAAAATTGATCGTTAAGGCAATGTCTTTAGGAGCAAAAGATTTTATCATTAAACCATTTGATTCTTTTCATTTTTTAGAGGTATTGGATAGATATTGATCTTATTTAGCAATATCGGCTATTTTTATGTATACAGCGGGAGTCTCCCATTCTATTTTTTTGTACGTTCTTGCCAGTATTCTAACTCCTCTATGAAATAAATGTGCACTATAATAATACTGCCCCTTCCTTAAAGCCACTTTGGCTCTATGGATTTCCTGTTTAGCCACTTGATAACTATTATGATAAATGTCTTTTTGAAAAAGGTCTAAATTCTTTTTTCTGGGATCGTTTCCGAATTCATTTATAATGTATTCACTGTATTTTTCAAGATGTCCACAAAGATAATGAATGAATTTTTTCACCCTTGTATATTGATCCTTAACGAGGCCAAATATTTTAGCCTTCTCTTTTGCAGAGGAATTATTTTCATAGCTATAGAGAAGATCATTCCAATTTTTTTGTAGCTTCTTTGCAGTACTTGATCCATCTTGTAATGGATATTTATCATAGATCATTTTGATCAGTTTTAGTCTTGTTTCTGTTTTTTCCTGGTAATTTTTAAAATTCTTGGTAGCGTGTAATTGGTCTACAAAGTAAACCATAAATAGTAATGAAAAAATTTGACTTTTTATACGAAAATTCATTTATTGTCCTCCTGTAGTATCACTTGGTCTGGGTTCATCCTCAAATTGAGGGTCATCTGATCCATTTTCTGAATTATCTGGTGAAATGGATTGCTTTTCTTTAAGGTTCATCATTTCTGTTGATAGAGTTTCTATTGATTCAAGCTGCACTGATTTTTTATCTTCTGCAATAATAGAATAATTATCTGCATGATGAAGAAAAAAAGAAGATCCTTCAACAAGTTCTTTTTCTAAAAAATCCTGGCTCATAAGGTTTGCGATAGTATCTTTTATCTTGTTATATTCAGAAACTTTTTCTACATTTTTCTCTATATAGGTTTCTTCAAAAGTCTGTGATTTGTATTCTGATTTTTCTTCCATAGGAGTCTTGCTTTCTATGAGCGCTAAAAAAGCAAGTTTCTTTCCTCTTCTACTTTTCTTTATTCCATCAAGATAATATCGTATTTTATTAAAAAATAAAAAACGATTCATATTATATCCAATTGTTAAATATTTTCTGGCTATAGTTAGTTCACGGTATCCTAATTTTAAATATCGCTCTGCATTTTTATCTTGCGCCTTTAGAATGACTGAAACGCTGATATTCAATAATCTTTCTGTATCTTCAATATATCTATTCCCCAGAATATCATAGAATAAATTTTTTAAAACATTCTGACTCTTGCGTATTTCCTTATGAGAACGATCATAGTCATTTTTTAACGCCCATAAACGTGCATTGAAATCATGCTGAATCGCTTTTTGGAATTCGAGTATTTGATTTTCCTGTCCAAAATTTGACGCAGAAATATTAATAAAATCTAAAAAATATCGATTCCATTTTAAAGCTCTATTAATAAATACCTGATCAATGGATACTGCCCAGGCAGTCTGGCAGAAAAGAAAAATCAAAATAATGATTGTTTTAATAAATGTATTCAACATGATATTGATCTGGTACTTCTTATTATTAAGTATCGAGTTCTTGAGAGAATAATAAATCGATATTTTTTAGGTTTTTCTTTTCTTTTTCTTTACTGCTGGTAGAAATATATTATTTAAAATCAATCTGTAACCGGGTGAGTTCTTCCTTAATGCCAAATTCACGGGGGGGTCTCCAACAAGATGCTTATAATCTTCAGGATCATGTCCTGCATAAAAACTAAAAAACCCTTTTTTATAGCTTCCATAAATATATTTAACCCTGTTTGTTCCAAGAGTTTCTCCTAAAATCAATACTCTTGGTTTAATTTTGTCTAAATGGAATGCAGTTGTTTGCCCTAAAAAACCTTTTATCCTGCGTCTATGATTTTGAGTGAGCAAGGCGGGGATGGGGTCAGTATGAACGTTAAATTCAAAAAGACTAAAAAAATCCTGATCTTGTATAATATTTTCTTTTTCTACATTAACATCAATATCTGAAAATTCATAAACGTATGGATCTGGATAAACCTCGAAATTTTGAAAAGCAAATGTATGATCAAAGTTTAATTTTTTATTAAAATCAGGAGTGACAGGAGTGCCGTCTAATTTTTCATCTACAATATCAATGTCTTGAGCAGATAGGGCAATATCAATTGAATCTGTAGCGGAACACATTGCAAATAAAAAACCACCACTTACAACATAGGATTGTATTTTTTTAGCGACTTTGGTTTTAAGCTTGGTTACCTTACTAATACCCAGAGATAAGGCCATTTTTTCAAATTCAAGGCGTCTTTTTTGATACCATTGTCTTTTTTCAGCAAAGGCAAAAAATTTACCATATTGTCCAGTGAAATCCTCATGATGAAGGTGAAGCCAATCATAATTAGATAGCTCTCCAGAAAGAACTTCTTTGTCCCATAATTGCTTATAGGGTATTTGAGAATAATCCAAGGCGGTCGTAACCGCATCATCCCATGGTTCTGAAGTAGGAGGCTTATAAATGGCAATTTTAGGAGCCTTTTCCAGCTCAAGCCGATTTATATTTTGAGTTTCTATGATCTTTTTTATTTTTTTTTCCTCTCGTAGAGTAAATAAGCTCCAACTTACTCCCATGATATTCGCCATTCGAATAAAAATTTTATTTTTAGGGATTAAAAAAGCCCCCCCCCTATAGTTTAAGAGAACAGAAGCCTTTTGCCCCGAAGAAATAACTTTATATACCAAACCATACGATCTTAAATGATTTCTTTGATGATCATCCATTGGCACCAATAAATATTCAGAGGAAATAATGGACACGTTTGTGCATAAAAAAAATAATATAGATAATTTTTTGATCATTTTATTTTCTGGTGATCTTAATTATTCATTGGATTTATGATCAACTGGGCATCGACCGGAGGCTTATAATTATAAAGACTTGCCTTGATTCCAGAACCTACTACTATTTCAGATAGACTGATCGTATCTTCCGAATCTTGCTTCATTAATTTAATACTCTTGAGCATTTTGTTTTCTACTCTCACAATGATCCTATGAATTTTTAATTCTTCATTTTCAAAGACAAAGACATTTTCTTTGGCACTGCCTGAATATTCTTTTAGCATGCCGAATATTCCATCTGTTAAACCATCCACATCTTGTCGGATACATAATTTAAGTTTAGGCTTAAATATCCATAAATAATGGCCGTTGGTAGCAATTATAGAACCATCTGACTTTTTAAGATATAATTTACCCGGATATTGATAGTATATTTTACCTGAGCTTAATTTACCTGAACTGGATATACTGGTAAAATTTCCTGAAAAACTTGTATACATTCCAGGTATTTGATTTTTTAACTTTTTTAGAACATCCTCTGCATTTAGATGAAAAGATACACTACATGTTCCCAAGAAAATAAAAATTATTTTAAGTTTCATTTCTAAATGGATGTTCACAAAACTCTTTTACACAAGAGTGCTTAACATCGTATACAAGCCTTTTAGCTGCTTTTCTTACATATCCCAGAGGAACGTTATAATATAATATGTAAAAAAGCAAGTATTTTATGATCATAAATTGTGCTTGTCAATTTATGAAATAATTTTATTATGTCTCATATTATGTTGAAAAGTCTTATTTTATTAAAATGTTACTTCAGATTATTCTTCTTGAAGAAATTTTTTAATGGACGGCTGGATCATATTCATTACCCTCTTTTGAGATTAAGGCCAATCTTACCATCAGGGGAAGGCGATTTGCTCCCCGGATGGATTCTATTCGCTGCTGCAGAAGACCAAGGTAGAACAGAACCACCAACCGAAAGAAAAAGAAGAAAAGAAAGAGAAAAGGGTCGTGTACCCAAAAGCCAGGAAATTCCAGGATCTCTGGTAACTCTGGGTGCATTTATTACTTTGTTTTTACTTTCAGGCTGGCTATTAAACCGCATGCAAAATATGCTGATAAGATTTATAGGCGGTTTTCATGAATTACCTGAAATTAATGTGGTAAATCTTACCCCACTTTTTATATATCTGGCCCAAGAGATTTCCTGGATATTGAGTCCTATATTTTTAGTAGCATTTGTTATGGGAATTGTAGGGAATATTGCCCAATTTGGCTTTTTATTCAGTTTAAAACCGCTTGCCTTTGATTTTTCGAGAATTAAATTTACGGCTACGAATATCATGAAAAAGGTATTATTTTCTAAACAAGTCGGTTTCAATTTAGTAAAAACATTCATAAAAGTAATTCTACTTGGATTTATCAGTTATTTGATTATATACAATGATTTTATTTATCTTTTAAAATTAGCTTCCTTAGATGTTTCTTCTTCTCTTCAATCTATAGGATATATAGCCTTAAAATTAGGGCTATTACTTACTGGAATATTATTACTTGTTTCGGTACCAGATTACTTTTACCAAAAGCATGAGTTCATGGAAAGTATTAAAATGACCAAACAAGAAGTAAAAGAAGAATCTAAAGAAACAGAAGGTGATCCATTGATCAAGCAAAGGCAAAAACAGAAAATATATGAGATGTCCCGCAGGGGGATGCTAACTCAAGTAAAACAAGCCGATGTGGTAATAACAAACCCTACTCATTTTGCTGTAGCTCTTAGATATGACCCGGATAAAGAAAATGCTCCCAGAGTATTGGCCAAGGGAGAAGATCATCTTGCCTTTATCATCAGAAACATTGCTAAAAAAGAAGAAATTCATATCATCGAAAATAAACCCCTGGCAAGAGAACTCTATTATAATGTACAAGAGGGACAGATCGTTCCAGATCAATTTTATAGAATATTAGTGGATATTTTTGTAAATTTGGAAAATATAAGAAGCAGGTTAGTCCATCAGGCGTCTTAATATGGAAAAGTGGTATCAACAAACAGATGTAATGCTTGGTCTGGCGGTGGTTATGGTGGTGGCCATGTTAGTGGTTCCCATACCTACCTTTCTTTTAGATTTATTAATAGGAATCAGTATAATGCTTGGTCTGATCACATTGTTGACCGCAATGTATAATACCAATGGAAGTAACTTCTCTATATTCCCTTCCCTGTTGCTTATTACAACTGTATATAGATTGGCTTTGAATGTAAGCTCTACCAGATTGATCCTATTAGAAGGACCTTCCTTTGATGGAAAACTAATACGTTCTTTTGGAGATTTTGTAGTAGGGGGTAATTATATAATCGGCTTTATTATCTTCCTAATATTGATCTTTGTGCAAATGCTAGTCATCACTAAAGGTGCTACCCGTATCAGTGAGGTAGCGGCGCGGTTTACCTTAGATGCATTGCCTGGGAAACAAATGTCCATTGATTCTGATCTTTCCTCTGGGATCATTGCAGAAGAAGAAGCCAGATCAAAGCGCACAGAACTAAGAAAAGAGGTGGATTTTTATGGGCAGATGGATGGTGCTACTAAATTTGTGCAAGGAGATGTTAGGGTTGGGTTGATCATAACGGCAGTGAATATCATAGGTGGCCTTTCCATTGGTGTCTTCATGCATAACCAAACTTTTTCAGATGCTCTAAGCACCTATACTCTTTTAACAGTAGGGGATGGTTTAACTGCGCAGCTCCCTTCTCTTTTGATCACAACAGCTACGGGAATGGTAGTCACTAGAGCCAATGCCAATACTCATATAGCGGATGATCTTTCGGAACAATTATTTAAGAATCCCAGGATATTATGGATTGTGGCGGCTACCTTAGCTGCTTCTTCTGTGATACCAGGATTTCCTAAAGTACCTTTATGGTCTGTAGCGTTTCTATTGGGTTTTCTGGCGTATAGCATCAATAAAAGCCAGGGAAAAGAAGCAACAAAAGCAGAAGAAGAGAGTCATAAAAAAGCCCCATTAATGCAAGAAAGGTTTTTGGATGAAATATCCATAGATCCTTTAAAACTTGAAATTGGATATAATCTAATCCCATTGGTGGATGTAAATCAAAAAGGTATTTTATTAGAAAAGATCACTCTGCTGAGGCAAAAATTTGCTCGTGATATGGGAATGATCGTTCCTCCTATAAGGATCAATGATAATATGAACTTAGAGAGTAACGAATATTGTATTCTGGTAGGTGGTATTGAAGTGGCCAGGGCAAAGGTATATCCAGATAAATTAGCCGCATTAGATAAGGGAAATATCTCTGAACCCATGCAAGGAGATGCTTATAAGGATCCTACTTTTAATGTACCGGCGGTATTGATCCCCCCCACCCAAAAAGAAGAGGCCCAAAAAAGGGGATATTTGATCGTGGATGCAAATAACATACTCATAACTCATATAAGTGAAATTCTCAGACGCTACTCCACCCAGATCATGGGAAGAGAAGAGATAAAAATGCTTTTAGACAAAACGAAGGAAAAATATCCAGTGGTAGTAGAAGAAGTCACTAAGGGAATGACCAGTGGGGCAATACAGCAGGTATTGCATAATCTGTTAAAAGAAAGCGTATCCATTCGAAATCTAGTCACTATCCTGGAAGCCTTGGCGGATAATTGCGAAAGGATAAAAGATCCTAATTTACTTACAGAGATCGTAAGACAACGTATTGGGATGCAAATTGTAAATCAACATTTAGAAAACAATGTACTGAATGTCATTTCGATAGATCCTCTGATTGAAAATGAAATGAGGTCTTCTGTTTATGTGGATGAGAAGGAAGGACGTATTTTTAGTCTTGATCCAAAAGTGCAATCTATGATCAGGGATGCGCTTTTAGAGTCTTATAGACAAGCGCAAACAAGATCTCAGTTGCCTATTTATCTTAGTTCCAGTGAAATCAGAATGGGTATCTTTATGATTCTGGAGAGAGAAGTCTCCCCTCATTCTTTTATGGTATTAGGGTATGAAGAGTTACCCGCAAATATTAAAGTAGAACCGATGGGGCAGGTTATTTTAAAACAACAAGAAGAGGTGAATACATAATGCAATATGTTAAAGTGACAGGAAATACTCATGCAGAGGCGCTTAAAAAATTACGTGATTCATATGGAGAAGATGCCATTATTTTTGGAGAAAAAACAATTCCTGCTAAGTCTATGTTCTCTTGGATTACAAACAAAAAATATTTTTTAATCGAGGCGGCCATAAAAGAAAAAAAATCTTCTAATTCTACGAAAAATAATTTATTGCTAAAAAATATTATTTCTTCCAAAAATGAACCCAATGCAAATGCATTTTCAAAACCGCCAAATGTAATGAGTGTTTCTTCAAATCCCGTACCAAAAGAGAATGAGAAATTTTTAAAAGAAGTAAAGCAAAAAATAAATTACCAGAATAGTAATTTATCAAATTCTGCTTCTCAAGATGAAATAGCGAAAATAAAAGAGGATATTCAATTCATCAAGGAGAATATATCCAATTTATCATATCCATCGAAAAGTTCTACGGAAAATATTTTCCAAAAACTAAAAAAATATCTTTTAAAACAAGATTTTACAAACGAATGGTCTGATCAATTTATAAAGAATCTAAAAGAAAACATACCTCAGAATGAATGGAATCATCCTAAAAATATTTATGCAAAATCAGCTGAATTAATGAAAACTCATATCAGAACATCGCCTCATCTGGGAAAAAAGAGGATCATTGTTTTAATTGGTTCAACTGGAGTGGGTAAGACCACAACAATTGCTAAATTGGCAGCGCGTTTAAAACTAGAAAAAAGCCATAGTATTTCTCTCGTCACCTTAGATAATTACAGGATCGCCGCTACAGAACAATTAAAAGTATACGCCAATATTTTAGATGTACCCGTTCATGTTTGTAAAGAGACCAAAAAATTGAAAAATATTTTTGCTGAAGATAATTCTGATTTCATTCTGATCGATACGGCTGGACTGAGTCATAAGAATCAAAAATTTTTAGATCGCCAAAAGAATTTTTTTGATGAGCTGGAACATGAAGTAGAAAAACATCTGGTTATTTCGGCTACTTCTAAACCAGAGGATACATATGAAATCGTGGCTTCTTACGACCTACTGAAATTTGAGCGTATTATTATTTCTAAAATTGATGAAACCAATCGCTATGGTCATTTGGTAGAAATTGCAAATAAATGGCACAAGCCCTTTTCTTTTTTCAGTATAGGCCAAAATGTTCCTGATGATTGCATGGAAGGCAATGCCGAATTTTTGACCCGCAAAATTCTTAGAAGTTTTGAACGAAATATCCAAAAAGATCATACAGATCCGTAAGGATTTTAGGTAGAATTGTACCATTTTAAAATGAGTGCTAAATATTTGCTTTCTGGATATTTATTTTTAAAGATATTCACTAAATAATTTATATCTGGATTTTTTTGTAGAAACCAATGCCGTTAGGCTGTACTTTGTACACATATGAGCCTGTGCCTCAACTCAAATAATGTAAATATTTTTAAGTTGAGGCACAGGCTCACTTGTATTGGCAAAGCCGATGAAAAAAATTAAGCAAACTGTTTGACATAGTGGGTGTTCCACTATATTAAATGATCATAAAACAGAAAAATAATGATCCACAGTTCTTGATGCCGTCTTGGATTTAGAAAAATTTTTTACCTTTTGCTTGCCACCTCTAATGATTTTTTTTCTGAGAACCTTTGAGGATATTAAACTTAAAGTATGCTCTGCTAGTTGGTCTATATTACCTGCTTCCGCGAGTAAACCAGAAATTTTATTTTCTATGATCTCTGGGATACCGCCGACTCTTGTAGCCACTACCGGAACCCCTGATGCAAGTGCGTCTAAAATAGAAGTTCCCAGACCCTCCTTTTGGGAAGTGAATAATAGTATATCAACCTGAGGTAAGAGTACATCTATGTCTCTGCGGAAGCCGGTGAATATGATGTTTTGCTCAACTTTTAGGGATTTTACAAGGCTTTGAAGAGATTCTAATTGAGGCCCTTCTCCTATGATCAAAAAGTGTAGATTAGAATGTTTTTTTAGCAATTTAGACGCTGTATGGATGAATGTTGGATAATCTTTTTGAGTAGTCATGGCAGAGGTGTTGGCAATCAAAATTTTTTCAGATGGTATCTTAAATTCTTTTTTAAGTCCATTTTTGATATTTTTTTTATTATTAAATTTATTCAGGTCGATTCCGCTATGAACTACTGTACATCTTTTAGGATATTTTATATTTTGCTGAATGATCTCTTGGATGGCATTCGAAACACATATGATTTTTTTAATGGCAGGATGATTATATTTAAACTTTGAAAAAAAGTTGTTCTGAATTGGATAATCTACCCTACGGCTAAGCACCAGCGGAATACGATTCCTGAAAAAAATATATGATAAAAGTGCTATGGAATGAGAATGAGCTGAGTGTATATGAATCAGATCGACTTTTTCTAAAACAGAAATTTTTTTGATCTGAAATGCAGTATATAGATCAAATTCATTTAAAAAAGGCAGAGCAAAATGATAAATTCCTTTTGCCTGGCAATATTCTGCTAAAGAGGATCCTTTTTTGCATAAGATTACAGACTCGATTTTTTTTGAAGTAAGTTCTTCTAATAAATAGATGATCTGCTGTTCACCCCCTCTCCAGTTTTTTTCAGAATTTAAATGTAAAATTTTCAGATATTCACCTTTTCTTTTTAGTATTACATTCCAGGTTTCACGGGGGGGGTGATCTTATTTTGTAGAATGGAATAACTAATGGCAGATAAGAGATCGAACCAGTTTTTTTGCATTTGTATACTTTTCTTTGCCATTTCTTTTTGATCCATCATATTTTTTGTTAATTGAGAGTCTTTTTTATGATCAAACAGACCTATGATTTTATCTGGAGAAGACAATAGAACAAGGTCTCCTTGTATCCAACCCATTAGATTATCAAAATCAAGAATGGCCCATGCATCAGAAGGGCTCTTCTGTTTATGGAATAAAGAATTTCCTATAGAAAAATGAAAGGTTTTTATGTTTAATAAGTCTAAAACGGTAGGCATAATATCCAATTGAGAAGCAATCACATCGGACACACCCGGAGTTATAAGACCAGGTGCATAGAATAATAATGGAGTATGAAAGCGATCGATTCCTTCTTTATAATTATAACCGTGATCGCCAAAAATAATGAACAGAGTATTTTTGAAATACCATGATTTCTTTGCTATGCTAAAAAATTCCTGTAAACATTGATCCGTATATCGCATATCATCATAAAAACCCAATTCATGATCATTTGCCTTATTCTTTATGAGACCTTTTCTATGCGAAGGAATGGAAAAAGGTATATGCGGATGTACCGACTTCAGCATAGCAAAAAATGGACTTTTATGTTTGGAAATTTCATCATGTAGTCTTTTAAATGCATATTCATCATAGACTCCCCATACACCATCTTGTTTAACTTTTTTAAGATCAAAAGAATTCTTAGTGATCACAGTATCGAATCCTATTAGAGGGGCATACGAAGAGAATCCCATGGAGTCTTTTTTAGCGCTATATACAAAAATAGTTCTGTAATTTTTTTTCTTGAAAATACTGGCCAGGCCTGTTTGATGATTACTCTGGTAAGAAGAACGACTGTATACAATGCCATATAAAGAAGGGATAGAACTAATGACCACATGGAGTAGCGGAATCGTTCTTTGGGCTACAGAATAATGGCGTTTGAATAAGAGTCCTTCTTTGGCAAGGGAATCAAAGAAAGGAGTGGATTTGTAAGGATGACCATTCATTCCAAGATCTTTATAGCCCCAACTCTCCATGACAATGATGACTACATTATATTTCTTTTCTACCGTTTTAGGTTTTGAATGCATTTTCCTATAGAAAATATATTTTGGGCTAGGATACTTTACATCCGGGGAATAGATCAAACTTCTACTCGTTTTTTTAATTTCATTGTAATTTTGATTCACGATGAAATAGCCTTCATTTTTATAAATAGCAGTGATTGCATTGTATAAACCATTCAATGCCAGAAATCCTAAAAACATATTATCATCTTGAAAGGCCATTGCCGGTTTAAGTGGTCTGGATTGTAATCCACCCCTGATAGATATGATCGCAAAAACACAAAATAAAATAAGAACTATATAATGATACAAAATATTATGTGAACCTTCCCATTTGAGTAGAAATTTTTTTAATAAACGGATCCATAATATAAACAATAAAAGTTGGAAAGCAATAAAAAGAATCAACCATACCAAATATTTCTGAATGGCAATGAATACGATTTCATAAAAATTTCCCATTACCACATAAATTTCAAATCCAAGCCTCTTATTGGCCTTACCAAAATAGATCATATCTCCTACTGAAATCAACAGACCTACAAAAATAATAATATACAGAAGTGAGTGAATGAACATATAGTATTTCTTGTTTTTTACAGGGAGTAAAATAAATACGAAGGGAAAGAAAACAAGTATCATACAAGTAGCGATGTCAAATCGCATCCCAATCAAAAAAGACCCCAATACCCTGGTAAAAGAAAGATCTATAACATCCTTTGAATAGTTGATATAGAATGCAATCCTGAAAATAAAAAATATTGCCATAAGGATGGAAATAATTGTTAAAATATATTTCAGCTTAGATTTCATTTATAGAATAAAATAAATTGGAGTTGAAAATGTCAATCAATATCTCTAGATGAATCTCTTTATCTTTTTATACAATGAACGCAACTTATCAAGAGTAGAAAGACTTATTATAGAATTGTACTCTATCCCTGGTTTATTGGCAGTCCAAGACCTTTTAATATAATTAGCAAGGTCATTAGAAATTTCTGGCTCATGATCCTATTCATAATTCGATCATCTCGCCTGGCTTTGGCTCAATAAACTCTATCTTCTGTTTTTTAGCTTCTTTTCTAGTGCGTATGATGGGTTCATCCCACTCATGAAGCGCTAAGTCAAAAGTACCCCAATGCACAGGAAACATCAGCTTTCCTTTTAGCTGTTTATGAGCCTCTATTGCTTCTTCAGGGGTCATATGTATATATGGCCAAAAATTTCCATAAGCCCCCAATTGGATCATAGTCAGGTCAAAAGGTCCATATTTATCTCCAATTGTCTTGAAAGCAGGCATAGGCCCAGTATCACCGCTGTAGAATAGATTACGCCTTTTGTTTCCTTCAGATCGGATCACCCAAGAAGCCCATAGAGTCTTATTTTCATCATTGAGTCCTCTACCCGAAAAGTGCCTTGCGGGGGTGCATATAAATTCTATTTTGTCAAAATTGATAGTATCCCACCAATCTAGCTCATATATCTTAGATGCATCAATTCCCCAGCCTTCCAGATGAGCCCCTATCCCTAAAGGCATGACAAAGCTATTTGTTTTATCTTTGAGCTTTAGAATGCTGTCAATGTCTAAATGATCGTAATGATCATGAGAAAGAAGCACTATATCAATTTGAGGTAGTTCTTGAATAGATATAGGGACCTCATGAAATCGTTTCGGCCCAATCCATCCTACAGGAGATGTTCTTTTGCTAAAAACAGGGTCAATCAAAATGATCTGTTCTCCCATTTCTAACAATAGAGTAGAATGTCCCAGCCATGTTAATCTCAACCCTTTCTTTGGTTTTTGGGAGAAACTATCTTTGTTCATTTTTACAATGGGAATTGAATTTTCTGGCTCGCGTCTAGCAGATCCTCCGAAAAAAAACTTCATGAAAACTTTGAATTCGCTTACGGTAAGCATGGGGGTATCAATTTCATTCACAAAGATACCATTCTTGAAATTCTTAGATGCCTGCATCCTGCTTAATCTATCTCCTCTTGCATCATAACCCATGGAGGCACATCCAAGCGGGATCATCAGTAAAAGAATAATAACTATTTTTTTCTTTAAGCTCATATTCTTCGATAAATATTTCTTTTATATTGTATTAAAAAGAGTATAGAGATACTTAAAAAAACTGTTTTTGTCAATACTTTTTTTACATTTTTGATGAAAAACAAATGCTTGTGACCCATTAAAGATCAAAGTCAAATATAACCCAAGGAATATACAAAGAATAAAATTACAAACTCCATCTCATCCAATATAAATTATATAATAAATGCTTTACAATTTGAAGTGAAAATTATACAATTACATTGGTAGGGCAATGACCAACTGGCCGCATATCATAACAAAATAGAATGAATGCTATATAATGAAAGAATCAAATACAGAATACAAATTGTGGCCGCCTATAGTTTATCCAGCTACCATGACAATAGGCATTTGCCTGTTCTATCTTCTTAAAAACATGCAGTTTCATTTGTCTATTTGTGCTTATATCCCGATCACATTCTGTGCAGCGGCAATAACATTTTTTGAGCTATACATCCCGCATAAAAGAGATTGGATCCCCAATAAGCAGGACGTATGGAATGACACCTTATTTCTGGTTACTATACAAATGGCATTGCCTAAGATACTCTCTTTTCTGGTGGCTATGGGCTTGCTCACCATATTGAACCTTTATAACTTGCAGTTAAAAGCAGTATGGCCACATCATTGGAATATTGCCGTGCAGACGATCATGATGGTCCTGATTGGCGATCTATTCAGATATTGGTTCCATAAATTTTCACATATAAATCCTATCCTCTGGAAACTTCATGCCATACATCATTCGCCTAAAAAACTATATTGGTTGAATGTAGGGCGTTTTCATCCCATCGAAAAAGCACTTCAATTTCTTTTTGATGCAATGCCATTTATTATCCTTGGAGTGGCTGAAGAAGTGCTTGCATGTTATTTTGTTTTCTATGCGGTCAATGGATTTTTTCAACACTGCAATATTGAGCTCAAGATGGGACTTTTGAATTTTATTATCAGTGGACCACAACTACACCGTTGGCACCATTCTGTAAAGGTCGAAGAATCAAATACGAATTATGGAAATAATGTTATTATATGGGATATTCTATTTGGTACTTACTTCTTTCCTAAAAAGAAATTGGTAAAGGAGTTGGGATTGAAAAATAAGTCATATCCCCTCGATTATATTTCACAAATGAAAACTCCTTTCTCTGGCGAAATAGATAAAATACTACTACCCTTGCAAGATATAGGTGGTATGGTGCTTAACAGAATGCTTAAAATAAAAATGTTCACCATTAAGCATAAGCTCTACGATCCTTTGGTCAAAATTGCAGAAGACCCTCTAGGAACTCAAAATAGAATATTGCTTTCGATCATCAGGCAGAATGAAAAAACTGAATTTGGCAGATATCACAAATTTTTTGAAATAAAAGATTATGAATCCTTTAAGAGAAATGTCCCAATTTATGATTATGAAGGATTAAGACCATATATTACAAAACAGGAAAATGAAAAATTGCCTATTCTTACTAGTAAACTTCCATTCATGTATAATCAGACAAGTGGAACCACAGGAAAACCTAAGTATATTCCTGTATTCAAGCAAACCATAAAGATGCTAAAAAAATCACAGCAAGTTTTTTCCTATGTTCAGTATAAATCTTATCCTGAAGCTTTTTATGGAAAACTTTTGGGATTAGTAAGTCCGGCTATAGAAGGTTATTTGGAATCAGGTACTCCTTACGGTAGCACTTCGGGACATATCTATAATACAATGCCACTACTAGCCAAATTGAAGTATGCTCTTCCTGGCAAAGTATTTGAAATTCAGAATTATGAAGCGAAATATTATATCATAAGTAGATTGGCATTAGAACACAAGAATATCACATTCTTAGGCAGTGCGAATCCTTCTTCATTTCATAAATTACTTGAAGTGATAAATAAAAACTATCAAAGCATGATCGATGATATTTCCAATGGTACATGTAAATACATTGATACGATCGACAGCAAATTAGTTCATGATATTCATAAAAGGCTTCGTCCAAATAGTAAAAGATCAGATGAATTAGCCGCAATGATCCACGAGAAAAAAAGAGTTTCTTTCTATGATATTTGGCCTTATCTTAAAATTTTAGTGACTTGGACAGGAGCAAGCTGTGGTATATCACTGAACAGCATACTTCCAGCCTTCCCCAAAGGTATGAATGTTTTTGACCTTGGTTATCTATCGAGTGAAATGAGAGGCACGATTACGATCAACCCTAAGAACAACGAAGGTTTGCCTACTATTCAGGAGAATTTCTTTGAATTCATATCCAAAGAAGATTGGGAAAAAGATAAATATAACTTTATCACTATTGAACAGCTCCAAAGAGGAAAGGAATATTATCTATTTGTGACAACCCCCACTGGTCTGTATAGATACAATATGAATGACATTGTTCATGTGACCGGAAAATTTGGGAATACGCCTACTTTTAAATTCCTGCAAAAAGGAAAAGGAGTTACGAATATTACTGGTGAGAAATTATACGAAAATCAGTTGATCGTTGCAATGCAAAAAATGGAAGTAAAACTGAAAATAGAAATAAAATTTTACCAAATGCTAGCAAATGAGAGGAATTCCCAGTATGAACTATATATAGAATTTATTTCTAATGTTGCTATCGATTTAAACAATGCAGCTTCTTTTTTAGATAGCACTATCCAGGATGAAAATATAGAATACAAAACCAAGCGATCCAGCCAGCGTCTAAAACAGCTTGCCATTTATCGAATAAAACAAGGAACCTTTGAATTATATAAGGCCAGTTGTTTAACCAAAGGACAACGGGAAGGGCAATTTAAACCGCAAATACTTCAACACAAAAATGATTTTACTTTCGATATTGGGGCATATTCCATAAATGAAAATTAATAAATTGAACATTCAATCATTGAAAATTCCTTTCAAAATTAACTTTAAGCATAATACTGCTGATCGTGATAAAACACAATCTGTGCTGGTCAGCGCTGAAACTTCAAGTGGAAATATTGGTTTTGGCGAAGGCTGTCCCAGAGAGTACATTACGGGGGAAAGTATAAATAGCTGTATGAATTTTTTTAATCAATATCGAGATGAAATCATAGATCATATTCATTCTCTTAGTGATATTGAAAATTGGATTTCACAGCATAAAGAAGAAGTTGATGAAAACCCATCTATATGGTGTGCTATAGAACTTTCTTTATTAGATGCCTTGTCGAAAGAACTTTCACAATCTGTAGAAAAAACACTTGATCTACCAGAATTAGAGGGAAGTTTTCAATATACGGCCGTCTTGGGCGATAATCCCATTGAAGCAATACAAACGCAAACGACCCAATATAGTAAATATGGGTTCAATGACTTTAAAGTAAAAATTAGAGGCAACCCTGCCATTGACAACAAAAAATTTGAGATAATCAATTCTATGGTGCATAATGCTAACATCCGCTTAGATGCCAATAATCTTTGGCAAAACTCACAGGATGTTTTAGAGTATATTGAATCCATATCGATAGAACCAGCGGCAATAGAAGAACCTTTGCGGGCTTTTGATTTTGAGGAATTAAGTTTATTAATAGACAGGAACCCCATACCAATTATACTGGATGAATCCTTTTACCAAGAAAAGCATTTTGATCTCATACCAGCCCATTCAAAGAATATGATCATTAACCTGCGCGTTTCTAAGATGGGAGGCATTCTGCGTTCCAGATACATCGCAGAAGAATCCGCCAAACGTCATATTCAATTGATCATAGGATCATTGGTCGGAGAAACCAGTATTCTTACAAGGGCGGGTCTTACCATTGCAAACGAATACAGAAAAAATATAATTGGCCATGAAGGGGCTTACGGAACGCTACTTTTAGAATCAGATATCACTGAACGGCCTCTGATGTTCGGAAAATATGGAAGGCTTGACACAGCAAAAAATTTAGACATACAAGAGAGTGGATTTCAAATAAAATATGAAATGAATAAAATCCATAGCCATTTGTGAAATGGATGGAAATCACTCCCCCATTATTTGAAATAAAAATATACAAGAAAAGGGGAAATCAATGGTTTTTGATTGGATTTCTTAAAGAAAATGGAAATATCATACTCATCCTGGATATACCTTATCGGATTCTTTGCTCTGTAGTAGGATCAAATAGAATGGCCTTGGGCATATCAAAATGAAGATCAATTATTTCTTCATCAGATTGCATATAGTAAGAATTGATCCGGCTGATCACCTTAGTATTATTTATAAATGCGGTTAAATATGTATCTGAGCCAGTTGGTTCAATCAGCTCAAGTTTGCATCGAATTATATTTGATTTATCCTTGGGATTTTCTTTCTTTGTAATATTTGATGGACGGATCCCCAAAATAACTTTTTGATCTTTCTTTACATTTTTTATACCTCCCGGCATGCTTAATAAAACTTTTTTGTTTTCTTCTAAAACTTCAAGTTCCAAGTTTCCACCTCCACGGACTACTGTTTTTGCTTCTATGAAATTCATGGGCGGAGAGCCTATGAAACCAGCTACAAACATATTTTGCGGATCTTGGTAAATTTGACTCGGGGGCCCTATTTGTTGGATATCCCCCTGGTTCAATATAGCAATTATATTACCCATTGTCATAGCTTCTACCTGGTCATGGGTTACATAAATGCAGGTTGTTTTGATATTCTTATGAATTTTTTTTATCTCGGAACGCATTTGTTGCCTGAGTTTCGCATCTAAATTACTCAAAGGCTCATCAAACAAAAATAATTTTGGATTTCTGGCCAATGCCCTGGCAATGGCAACTCTTTGTCTTTCCCCTCCTGAAAGTAGAGATGGTTTTTTGTATAGATGCTTATTTATGCGTAGCATTTTTGTTAGGTCTTGAATAATACGTTCTCGTTCTGGTTTAGGAGTCTTTCGTATCTTTAACCCAAATGCTATGTTATTATATACATTAAAATTTGGATATAGAGCATAGGATTGAAACACCATTGCTATATCTCTATCCTTTGGTTTAACATCATTCAAAATTCTATCTCCCAATATGATTTCGCCGCTTGTAGGAGGTTCTAAACCGGCAATTGCATTCAATAATGTAGATTTACCACATCCAGAAGGCCCTAGCAATACTAAAAACATACCCGTTTCTATTTCTATGTTAATATTTTTGAGTATTTGTACTCCTTTGAAAGACTTAGATAGATTTTTTATTTTTAATGTATACATGAAGTCTCCTATAGATCAACCCTTTACTGCTCCACTTGTTAAACCTCTTATGAAATATTTTCCTGAAATAATATAAACAATAAGGGTAGGGAAACCAGTAATAAATGCAGCCGCCATATCCATATTATATTCTTTTACAGATGTAGTAGTATTTACCAGGTTGTTCAGGGCTACGGTGATTGGCTGTATACCTGAAGAAGAATACACTACTCCAAATAAAAAGTCATTCCAAATTTGAGTGAATTGCCATATAACAGATACCACAATGATGGGAATGGATATAGGTAGCATGATACTACTGAATATTCTAAAAAAGCCAGCTCCATCCACTTTCGCTGCCTTGATGATCTCAGTAGGAATATTTATATAATAATTTCTAAAAAAAAGAGTCGTAAATGGAATACCATATATAGAGTGCACCATGACCAAACCAGGTATTGTGCCTGCCAGTTGAATATATCCTAATGTTTGGGCCATTGGCAAAAGGATTACCTGGAATGGAATGAAACAGCCCACCAATAAAAATATGAAAAATAGATTACTTCCTTTAAATTGCCATTTAGATAAAACATAACCATTAATGCTACCCACAATAGTAGATATGAATACGGCAGGGAATACAATTTGAATGCTATTCCAAAAATATTTTTTTACTGAATGCCAAGCCTTTAACCAGGCAGAAAAAGATACTTCTTTGGGAAGGGAAATTAGATCTCCTCCACGAATATCTTCCAGAGTTTTTACAGAGGTATTTAACATCACAAATAGGGGCAACAAAAAATATAATGCAAAAAGCAATAAGATCAAATATAAAAAGAATCGGGGTAATTTTTGCAAGAAGAGCATGATTTTAAGAAGTTTCACTCTTTTTAATTTCACTGTATAAATAAGGTACCATAATTGCCAGAACGCCTCCCAGTATCATGATCGCGCTAGAAGAACCCAGTCCAATGTTATCACGAGTAAAGGAATGGGCATACATAAAAACCGCTGGAAGATCAGTAGCATAACCAGGCCCACCGTTGGTTAAAGCCACCACAAGATCAAAACTCTTGATCACTAAATGTAATAGGATCAGTAATGCACTTAAAAAAATAGGGCGTAAGCTTGGGATTATGATACGAGTATAAATGGAAAATAGATTTGCTCCATCTATTTTTGCAGAGAAAATGATCGAATCATCTATTTTTCTCAAACCAGCTAAAAAGAGAGCCATAATAAAACCAGATGTCTGCCATACCCCTGCCATTACCACTGTATAAATAGCTTTCTCTGGTATTATAAGCCAATCGAAGGAAAAGTCAGTAAAACCCATATTGATTATAATTCTTTCTATTCCCAAACTTGGATTAAGGAGCCATTTCCATGAAACCCCCGTTACAATAAAAGAAAGAGACATTGGATATAGATATATAGTCCTTAGAAATCCTTCTATGCGTATTTTTTGATCCAGGAATATGGCCAAAAGCAGGCCCAAAATAACAGATATGGAGATCATTAGAGAACCAAAAATAAAAATATTCTTGCAGGCAACCCACCATCTTTCGCTTGCAAATAAAACTTCATATTGTTCTAAACCAACCCAATTGTATAGGGGGAAAAGGGTAGAAGAAGAGAAAGACAGGCGCAGAGTCCATAGAATAAAGCCATAAATAAAAACGATCGTGATCAGAATCGTAGGAATTACTACGATCAGTGGCATCCATGAATCAATTTTATCTAATAAATATTTATTCCATGTCTTGTTAGAAAAAAAAGAAGAAGATTTTTTTTTATTTGATTCATTTTTCATTTAGCCTTTTTCTTTGCTCCTAGTATACTCTTTGCGAGTCTTTGAGCAGCTTCTTTAGCAGACATATTATCAGAGTTAAAAAAGTTAGTCACTACATCTTCAATGGCTCCTTTAACTGCGGAATTTACAGCCATTCCATGAGCCATACTAGGCAAAACAATATTTTTCTTAAAGTCTTGACTGGATTTTTTACCATATATATCAAAATCAGTAAGAGGAGTATCTAAAGTTACAGGTATGGATCCCTTGTTCATGTTGAATACTTTTTGAAAAGAATTCCCCAACAAAACTTCTACAAAGTCTACTTGAGTTTTAGGAAGCTCTTTGTCTCCCTGTTTAAAACACATAAAACTATCTGTAGTAAATATAAAAAATTCATTTGTACCAGGAGCAGGGGCTGCGATAAAATCTTGTTCTGCTTTTTTCCCCGCAGCAAAAAATTCTCCTTTAGCCCAATCGCCCATAAATTGCATACCTGCTTTTCCCTGTATCACCATAGAGGTGGCCAGATTCCAATCCCTGCCTGGGGAGTCTTTATCTATATATTTTTTATAGGTGCGCAATCTTTCAAATGTCTTGATCATGACAGGACCTTTTAGAGTATTCTCGTCTAATTCCATAAAAGCCTTTCTGTAAAAAGCCTCTTTTCCCGTAGCTAATGCAATTATTTCGAAAACAGTATTATCTTGCCAGTTTTGCCCTCCATGGGCTACTGGAATAAATCCTGCTTTCTTTAACTTTTCAGCTACTCTTTCAAATTCATCCCATGTCTTAGGAGGCTTTACTTTTGCTTTTTCAAAAACTTGTCTATTGATCCATATCCAATTATTTCTATGTATATTCACCGGGACAGCTACATAATTACCTTTGTGTTTCATTATACTGTTAATTGCCGGTGGAATTCTCTTTTCCCAATTATTTTTCTTTGCTATAGGGTTCAAGTTACTCAGTACATTTAATTTACCCCAATCTTGTATTGATGGTCCTTTAATTTGGGCTGCCACAGGAGGTGTACCAGATAAAACTCTTGTTTTTAATACAGTCATTGCTGTATTACCAGCGCCGCCTGCTACAGCAAAATCTTTCCAAGTATGGCCTTTATCTTCAAGAGTTCTTTGCAATTGCGCCATTGCCTTAGCTTCTCCTCCGGAAGTCCACCAATGCAATACTTCTATTTCTCCGGTATTTTTCTCTTTACAGGCAAAGAAAAGAGAGAACATGATTGAAATAATTATCATGAAAGTTAAAAATCTGCTTAGCCTATTATACATAAAAGTCCTCCTTAAAATTTATAAGGATAACATAGTTATCCTTTAGCCATACAAAAATAATGATTCAGATAGTCAAGAAAAAAAGTGAAAATTTTATAATAACCAATGCCGTTAGGCTGTACTTTGTACACATATCTGAGCCTGTTTAGATACCACTGCGTTTTTTAATAATTGTTCTTTACAATATATCTAATATTTGATCATAGATATCTATGAAATCTGATATTCACCCTGAATATAAGGAAGTTGTTTTTTCTGACTCTTCTGCAAATTTTAAGTTTCTAACCCGTTCTACCATATCTTCTTCACAGACGATCAAATGGGAAGACGGGAAAACTTATCCATTAGTTAAACTGGATATTAGTTCGGCTTCTCATCCTTTCTATACGGGTAAACATAAGCTTGTGGATACTGCTGGAAGAGTGGATAAATTCAAGAAAAAATATAAAATGTAATGATCCTATTTAAGGAAGAATTTCTTTTAATCGAGTGAATATCTTCCTGGGAATTTGATCCCTATTTTTCCCTTTTATATTTTTTTCTATAATTTCATGTATTAAAGAACCAATGATAAAGCCATCTGCCATTTGAATGACTTTTTCTGCTTGCTTTTTTTCTCTAATACCAAATCCAACCAAAATAGGCTTGTTTGTTTTGCTTCTGATCTTATTGCATAAAGGGACAAGGGATTTAAAGTCATGATGGCTTTTCCCGGTAACTCCTTTTCTGGAGACTAAATATAAAAAACCTTCTGAAGCAGAACATATCTTATGTAGTCTTTCATCTGTGGTTGTTGGTGTGATGAAATTGATCAATGGAATTTTACTCTGCTGAAAAGAAAATATCTTTTTTTCATCGAATGGTAGATCAGAAATAATAATTCCCCTTACGTTTCTTTTTTCTAGTTTATAAAATATATCTGGTATACCCCATTGTAGAAAAATATTGGAATATCCCATAATGATCAGAGGTTTTTGTGGGAATTTTTGGTTGATCTTCTTTAAAAATAAGAAAAATTCAGACATTTTAAAACCACTGTTGATGATCCTTTCAAATGCTCTTTGCAATGTAGTCCCATCTGCCACTGGATCTGTAAAAGGTAATCCAATTTCAACACTATCTGCCCCTAATTTAAAAAAGGAACTTATGATTTCAAGACTCATATCCCAGTCAGGATCATTTAAAGCCAGATAGGGAATAAAAAGATATTTCTTTTTCAAATTTTGATGTAAATATTGATCTAACTGCACTTTTTAAACCTAAAGAATTCTTTTCATTTAAAATACAATTCTTTTATTTAATTCAAGTATGAACATATACCTGGTATGTATAAAAAAATAGATATAGGTTGCCATATGTAGAAACCAATGCCGTTAGGCTGTACTTTGTACACATATCTTTAGCCTGTGCGCCAACTTAAAAACATTTACATTTTTGAGTTTTTTATTTTTTATGTCCTATGAACAATAGATTTGCACAAAGCAATAGAGACCAACTACATTTGGTACTTCAGCTGAATTACAGTCAAATACCAAATGTAGTATTACCTTTACCGAATCAAATAAAATTCTATAAAACCATCATGTAATCGACTTGCACCGAATGGTGTTGCGTAGCAACACAGGACGCCAAGTGTCTGAGAGGGTCTCTTTTTTCTAAAGAATTACAGAGCGATGCTATCTGGGTCAAAGCGTTCATGATCTTCATTGAAGTCAATCTGCTTTATAAAATCCTGGGCTTCTTGAAGTACATCATCAAGGTCATCAAAGCCATCTGCATCACTGAGTATTTCTGCAATACCATCTGTCGAAGGATTCTTAAAACCAAAGCTATACTCTTCTTGACCGTCATTAATAGGTCTCAGAAGATCAGAAGATACTCTAACAAAACCTTCTCTATTACTCGTATTATATCTTAACAAAATATTGATCGGTAATCCCCGATCGTTACCGAGTATATTCGTCACCGAATTGATCATGTTTTTATCTTTTATGAAATTAGTTTTATGCCTTATTCTTGGAATGGATAGAGCATCACTTCCAGGAGTATAAAACGATAAGCTTTCATTTTTTACCCCTTCAAAATTAACGATGATCCTACCAGAGGCATCAGCAGAAAATTGAGAAGGATCCAATGAATTAAAAACAATATTGAACCTGCCATTTTGCATATTGATCAATGCCCTTACATCTAAAGCGGCAACCGTAAGCAAACTCGCGCTTGCATCCAGATCAATTACATCATTGTCTGACTTTCTGACTAATATATCCAGCTGTAATGATAATGAATTTTCACCTGCACCTGTTGGAATGACTATGGTAGCTCTTGTTCTTTCATCGTAAGCAAGCTCATCTGGAAGTTGAGAAATAATAACCATATTGAAAAAACATAAAGAGTCTACCAAGATTTCTTGTACTTCTATAACATAATCTCCTATTTGATTAACGTCTTGATTAACGTCTTCAGTAAAAAGAGATTCTATCCTCTGTATATTTATACTAGTACAATCTGAACTAAATATTCGCTCACTACGCGTAGACCTTTCTGCTGAGTTATTTGAATCTCCTAAAATTCTATACGAACTATCAATATCTCTAAAGAAATTTTGTAGTGATGCTGTAGGCCTTCCCTCTTCTAATTCTTGTGCATCATCTTGTGATCCTTCTGCAAGACTACAGTAGCCTATCATAAGAAGCATCAGTATCAGTATTAAAAATTGGATCAGCTTTTTCATTTTTTTCACCTCAAATTAATTGGATTAAATATGTAAATATAGATATGATCTTGACATGCAATAATATCAGTATCCAATTTTACATATATACAATATAAGACATATTGTCCATTATAAAAAAACAATTTTTGTAAAAAAAAATTTGATTTATAAAGTCTGTGTCTCACACCATAGTTCAAAAAAATTTCTCTCTCTGAATAGAAATTTACTATATTGCTTTTCTAGTCTTGGATTTATCTTCCCAATCTATACAAATTTTTTTTGTGCCATCTTAACTAAAACAAAAGTATACAAAATAATTAGATAAAAATTCTATACAAACTATATCATAGTAGAGTTTAGACATTAAGTACGGAAATTTAAATGAAATGCGAGATGAAAATAGAAATTCTTTTTCCAAAAAAATATTAGACTATTTATATGTGCATTCAGGAAAAGTTTTGCACATCAACAAGATAAAAAAAGACCTACTCTCTAAAGACTCGAATAAAGCTAAAAATAGAGCTAAAAAATTTTCTATACCAAGAGACAAGTATTCTGAAAGTAAAAGAGATTTATTCCTATCAAAGCTAAAGGAACATTTAGAAGGCCTATCTGAATTGGGTCTGATCAAGCCAAATAAATCTTATTATTCTGTAAAAAAACCCTTTTTATTAGAGGCAGAAATGTCTATCTCAAGATCGGGCTTTGCCTTTGGAGTTGGTAATTTTTCTCAGGATATTTTTATCCCAGCCTCTAAAAGAATGAAAGTAAATCAAAGAGATAAAGTTTTGATCCGCCTGCTAGCTAAAACCAAAAAGCGCTATGAGGGAGAGGTCTTTGAAATGGTAGAACCTTTTACCAATATATTTGTTGCTAAAATATTAGAAAAAAAAAAAGACGATCATTATCTACTCAGTTTAATTGATCTACCCGATCAACCAATGGCCATTCTACCAAGTAAAATGCAGCTTAGGGTAAATAGTTATTTGGTGGTTAAACTAGAGAAAGGCAGATCAAAGAGAAGCTCTATCCCTTCAACACAGAAAAATGGAAGAATACCTTTTCGCAACTTAAGCGTTTGTTCTTTTGTAGAGAATATATCCCAACAAGATGAATATTCATACTTCAAGAGGATTTGTATAAAATATAAACTGCCATCACCATATTCTAAAAATCAGGAAGATTCTACAAAAAAGCTAAGAAAAAAACTGGAAGAAGGCTTTAAAGATAAAAAAAGAAAAGATCTTACGAAACTATATACATGCACTATTGATGGTGAAAATGTAAAAGACTTTGATGATGCTATTTCAATCGAAAGAAGTAAAAAAATCACTAAATTATACGTTCATATCGCAGATGTATCTTATTTTGTAGAACTAAATTCTGAAATAGACAAGGAAGCCTTTTCCAGAGGAAATTCTTATTATCTGGGCCAGTCTGTTATACACATGCTTCCTCCTATCCTCTCAGAAGATTATTGTAGCTTAAAGCCAGAATCAAAAAGATTGGCCTTTACTTGTGAAATTCATTTTAATCGATCTGGTGAAATGTTATTCTCTGACTTTTATAAATCAATCATTTTCGTCGATCAGAGACTTACTTATCAAGAAGCAGAAAAACAAATAAAAAATCAATATTCCAGATTGGCTTTATTCTATAAACTCGCTTCCACACTAAAAAAAAGAAGACTGAACAAAGGAGGAATTGACCTGGAAATACCCGATCTTGAATTAGTAATGGATAAGCATAACAAGATAGTTGGTATTCGTAATTATAAAAGGCTTCAATCTCATCAGCTGATTGAAGAATTCATGCTAGCGGCGAATATTGCTACCGCGGTCTTCTCTAAAAAAAATAAAATACCCAATATTTACAGGACACATGATCCTATGGAATCTAATAAAATCCATACGATCAATTCTATTTTGCATGCCTGGGGAAATAAAACATACCTGAATGATACACAATATTCTTCCATTCAAAATGTTTTAGCATCTCTGAATGATAAAAAAGTCACCTTGGTAATCAATTATTTGATCTTACGCTCTTTTATGAAGGCAGTTTATTCCAACAAACCTACAGGGCATTGGGGGCTTGGGATTCCAGACTATACTCATTTTACTTCTCCGATCAGAAGGTATTCTGATCTGGTAGTGCATCGCCAAATCAATTGCTTTATTAATAAAGAGAAGAATTTTCATCAAAATCAGGACTTAAAAATGGTCAGTGAACAAATTTCTGATAAGGAACGCTTAGCCATAGAAGCGGAAAGAGATATTTTAAAAATGATATCTATAAAATTCATGCAAAAGGAAATAAACCGATCAAAGATTGCTTTCCTAACAGGATTCAATGCAGAGGGACTGTTTATTATCTTAGATGATTTTCCTATTGATGGTTTTGTTCCTTTAAATTCCTTTAGTGATTCCAAAGAACTAGTTAAATTAAATGAATCTCGTTTGGTTCTACCTAGGTTCCAAAGAACAGTGCCTCTGGGTATAAAATTAAAAGTTAAATTGATCAAATGCGATTGGGATAGGATCCGGCTTATTTTTAATATTGAAAAAATATGCAATTGATCTTTTTTCAAGGTTTTATTCGTATTTTAGAATAATATAATTTCATTATAATAAAAAAGGGCAGTCAAACTGCCCTAAAAGTTTAAAGAGTTAGCTCAAAAGGTTTATTATGCTATTTACTTTTAAATTAGCATGAGCTAACATCGCCATACCACTCTGCGCTAATATCTGGCTTGTGGTAAAAACCGCAATTTCTTCTGCCATATCCACATCTCTGATTCTTGATTCAGAGGCTTGTATATTTTCGTAGGCACTCATCAAGCCCTTAGCTACATTCTCTAATCGATTATAATAAGCACCCAGATCAGATCTTTGCTTCAAGATCTTATTTAGACTCTCATCTATAATCCCAATTAGATTGTTTGCCCCCATGACCGTTGATAGCGTAGCAATCCGACCATTCCTCATCAAATTCAAAGAACTCGCTGTCATTGTACCAATATAGGCTCTCTCTCTTTGATGTTGATTCGCTCCAATATGGAACCATATAGAAGCTGTTCTTGAGTTTCTGCTAAAATCACCTTGGAAGAGTTTAAATTGATTAAACTCAGCCTGGGAGGCGACTCTATCAACTTCATCAATTAACTGAGAAACCTCTACTTGCATTAACTGGCGTTCTTCCGATGCGTAAATGCCATTAGCGGCTTGTATCGATAAAACACGCATTCTGTGAAAAATATTTGTCAATTGATCCAAATATCCATCAGCAGTTTGAATGAAGCTCATGCTATCTTCAGCGTTCCTTTCGGCTTGTCTTAAGCCGAGTATCTGAGCTCTCATTTTTTCGGAGACTGCCAATCCTGAGGCATCATCTCCCGCACGGTTGATCCGTAAACCAGAGGATAGTTTTCTTATCGAATCATCAACTTTCCAATGGTTAAATTTAAGCACCCGGTGCGCGTTTATCGCACTCATATTGTGTTTAATTATCATTGTAGACACTCCTTTGTCAAAATATTTGGGTTCTGTACCAGACATTGAAGTCCAATATGACAGAAATAACTCCTTTTCTATCCTCAGATACCCAGGAAGATCAACTTAAATAATGTTAGTCTTCCCGGGCACCCGAAGATCACTCAATGAATGCCTACAAATATGTCAAATATCTCTAAAAAAGCCCGGCAATGCCGGGCTTTCAATAAGTTACCTTAGTAACTGTAATACGGTTTGAGGTTGCAGATTGGCCTGCGCCAACATGGCCGTACCACTCTGAACCAATATTTGATTCTTCGTGAACTGAGACATCTCTTCTGCCATGTCTACATCTCTGATCCTAGACTCTGAAGCCTGAGTGTTTTCATAAGCATTCATTAAGCCTTGGGCAGTGTGTTCTAGCCTATTATAATAGGCTCCTAAGTCTGCTCTTTGCTTATTTATTCTGTAAAGAGCTTCATCCATCAAACCGATGACTTCATTTGCTCTTGAAGGTGTAGAGATACTAATGACTGACCCGTCATTTTGTCTCATATTCAATGCTTCTGCAGTCATTGTTCCAATATAAGCCCTTTCCCTTTGATGCATATTAGGACCTATATGAAACCACATAGAAGCGGTTCTGGAAGTTCTTGATAAATCACCTTGGAAGAGTTTAAGAGTATTAAATTCTGCCTGGGATGCAATTCTATCTACTTCATCAATTAATTGGGAAACTTCTACCTGTATCATTTGACGATCTTCATCAGTGTAGATACCATTGGAACTTTGAATGGCCAAAGTTCTTACCCTATGGATCATTTTCGTTATTTGATGAAGGTAGCCCTCGGTAGTTTGAATCAGGCTCATGCCATCTTCAGAATTTCTTTCAGCCTGCCTTAGACCCATTATCTGGGAACGCATTTTTTCAGAAACAGCCAAACCAGAAGCATCATCTCCAGCCCGGTTGATTCTCATTCCACTGGAAAGTTTCTCTAGGTTGCGAGAAACATCCCAATGTTTAAACTTTAATACGCGATGTGAATTTATCGCGCTTAAATTATGGTTTATGATCATTTTTGACTCCTCCTTGAATCATTTGATTGATCAGATAAATGTAAAAGCTTTAAGACATCCTGTCTTCTACTTCTACACCTTTTTCTTTAGAAAGGATCATTTCTGTAAAAGTATGACTAAAACAGAAATTCATATCTCCAAAGAAAATAATCTATGACTACTTTCGGATATATAGTCTTAATAACTGGACTGAAGTTAGCTGATGTTAATAGAAGTTATATAGAATTAGATAAGCTTACGTGATGCTATGGTTCTTTACCATGTATTTATTTTATAACGAAAGAAATGATCATTTTTTTTCCATATTGAATAATCTCGACACATATTTAAGATACCTTAACAATATTTTTTTGTCATAAAAGAACTATAAATGCTATACAGTATTTTTTCTCTTTCTGTAGGTAGTCCAAAAGTCAATCCAACTCCTTTATCGTAAATGAGAGCATTTTATATTATATCTCTGGTAGGTTTCGTGGAGCTAAATTTGATTCAACAGCAATAAGTGAACATTATTTCTTCTTGATATTTTGTAAGAGTTTTCATAGATGTTTCCATAAAATTATCCGACAGTTTAAAATTATACAACAATTGTGTTATCAGTTCTGAATAGTCATTATCGGGTAAAAAACCAAGGGGTAATATACCCTCTTCAAAAGGAAAAGTTTTTAAGTCATCTTCTGCTACATTATGGAAATTAAGACATGCAAGATGGATATATTTGGAAAATAGACCGGATGCTAAGGGAAAATCAGCATCTTTTAAAGACCAGTAAATACTATTGTTCTTGATATGACCATGTCCCCTGTAGATGAATAGATCATATTTAGATTGTATCTTTTCATTTTCGAACATATCTTCAATTCTTTTTCTGGTAAACTCTCCTGTAATATGTTTCCATGCAAAACCAGAAATGCCTTTGTCCCACAAGCCTCCTTGCTGCTTTAAATCTTTCAGAGATTGTCCGCTTAGGTTGGTCATGACCAGAATTCTTCTTATTTTAGAGAAAGACTTTCTTTGATTGAATTTATTGGGTAAGGCTATTATACTTGATTTTAAATAAAATATCTTTGCAAGAACAGCCATCAATTTAAATGAATCTCCTGATAGAATAGACCTTGGTGTCTCGGAAATTGTCTTCAAAAGATTATTTATTTGAGGGTCGAGTTTTAACATTCTTTTTAATGCACGCTTTATTCCCAATTGAACTCTTTTATGCGTAATTAAATCCTGTTGCATTTTAGAAATAAGATCATTCATTTGCTTTTTCAATCCATTGATACTATATTTTTCTAAATTAAATTGACCGCGGCCAATAGTAGAAACGAATATATTTTCTTTATCTACATGTATCTGGGTCCATTTCTCTGCATGATCTTGTATTTGACTTAAAGAAAAAAATATCTTTTTGAAATCACTTCTTCTGATTTTCTTATTTTCATAGGGAGGTACTTGCTTAATAAAAGATAGTTCATCTAATTTTTCTAAGGCGACTCCTCTGCGCCATGAAGGGGCAACACATTTACCCTTTCCGCTTTTATATATATAATAGAATGAATTATGTTCCTGGGAAAAAAAAGTAACTATCCCAGGTTCTAATTGTTTCGAAATATCCGTAGGGTTTTCCTGGAAGATATTTTTGACAACCTTTATAAAATAATTCATGAAAATTATCTTAGGTTTGTATATCTTTTACATTTTGTCAGTGCAATGTTTGCCTTTGTATACGCCGGGAAAATATTTACCGCCAATTGAAAAAATTTGATTGCTTCGGGTACAGACCCATTATTATAATACAGAATACCTTGTGCGTATGCTCTTTTAGCTCTTTTAGGTATCTGGATATTGGTTCTTTGTGTTATACCCCCTCCCTCTAACCTGGTCAGTAATCTCCTGGAATTCAAATGTCTTGGATCAGCTATTAAAATTCTCTTAGCAAGATTAATTGCTACTTCTCTGTTATTCGTCTGTTGCGCTCTTAAAGCTTTTTGCCACAAATTATTGATTTCAGCAGTTGACTTGTTTTGAGTAAAAATGGCAGTGAGTTTATCAATTCTGCTTTTTAATTTTTTAATTTCAGTATTTTCAGAATCAATATATCGAACAATGTCTAAAAGTCTTCTTGCCTTGGAGTAGTCTTTTTGTCTCAGAGATGATTTAATTTCAGAGATAAAATCTAAAGTAATTTGGCCACTAAGACCAGGCTCTAGTTTTATTCTACAGACCAGTATATTTTGATTAGCAAATCGATTATGAGGAAATAAATCTAATATCTTTTCAAAATATTTTTTGGCAGATTCAAAATTGCCCAATTCCAATTGCCTGATTCCCAAGGCTTTTAGACTTTGTACCAACTCATAATAAGGAGACTCTTTATTAACAACCTCTTCTTCCTGAGTTTGTAGCGCTTTTTTAGATTTCTTAAGTAATTCTTCCGTCGGTTCTATAATAGAAGTAATATTTAATTCCTTAGAGCTTTTAAGAACAGACTGAAAAGCGGAAATGGCTTCTTTGAATTTTTCAGTTATTAGAAATGCAATTCCTTTGCGGTAATCTCTGTCTATCTTGTTTCTAATTTTTTCTTCTCTTTTTCTTTTAGCTTTTTCTTTGGCTATAGAAGCTTTAAGAATTAGCTTATTCCAATTTGTATAATCTGGCAAAGTTTCTCTACCTAACTCATATTGTTCAATTGCACTATCAAATTCTTTATTTTTAAGGTTTCTTTTAGCAGTTTTAAAATATTGATCTGCTAAACTTCTCTTTTGGCTGAGTAATCTTTTTTCTTCAATCTCTTTTTGAAGTAACAAAACTGATTTCAATGATTTTTGATTTCCAGGATCAAGTCTCAAAACAGATTCATAGGCAGCTTTCGCTTCTATGAGCTTAGATAGGGATTCAAGTTTGGCTGCGGTTTTTAACAATCGTTTGATCTTGTTTTGATTCTGACTTACTAAGAGCCTTTTTTGGGCTTCAGAATATCCTTCCAAAGCAATGGTAGATTCAGAGGCAATTTCTAATGCTTTGGCGTATAATTTGAGAGCGGCTTCATAATCTCCTGTTTTTAATTTCTTTTCTGCATTTTCAATAGATTGATCAAATATTGTTTTTTGGCTTTGATTCAAATCGGCCAAAGGTTGATGAGACGTCTTTATGTCTTGGATGGTATCATAATATTTACTTACCTCTTCCTCAAAAGGAAATACCTGTTTAGCATATTTTATGGCTTCCAGAGCATGATTATATCTTTTCAACTCGATCAATTTTTTAGCCCTTTCAAGCCATACCTTTGCCTTTAATAATTCGGCCAATGAATTTGTTAATAATAATTCAAACTTCACTTCCTGCGGGTATTTTTCATTTAATTCGTTAAACGCCTCTAAAGCTTTATCATATCTTTTTTGGTAATATAATGCTTGCGCTTCTGACCATAATTCCTGAGAATCTTCATCTAATTCAGCCAGAGCAAAAGCAGAAGAAGTAATATAAATTAGCAATACCAAAAAAGAGAATTTAGATATAAAAGAAAATTTAATAAACATCATTTGGAATTTATAAGATATTCTACTGATCTATCTTTTAATTTACGAGGCATTTTGAAAGTAACATTTTCGCTTGTTACTTTAAATTCTGTTAATTTTGTAAAATTAAATTTTGTTTGCAAAAGTCTGATCACACCCTGGACCAATACTTCCGGAACAGATGCCCCTGAAGTAACTCCTATTTTATTAATATCGGAAGTAATCCACTCTCTCTGAACAGCATCTGAATTCTCAATTAAATGAGCAGGAGTGCCTATTTTTTCTGAGAGTTCACGCAGTCTATTTGAATTAGAAGAATTTTGCGAACCAATTACAAGTATCATCTGTACATGGCGAGCAATCTCCTGGACGGCGTTTTGCCTGTTGGTAGTAGCATAGCAAATATCACTTTTCTGTGGCGACTCTATCCAAGGAAATTTTTCAGTAAGCGCTTCTATGATTTCACGGGTATCTAAAACGGACAATGTCGTTTGTGTTAGATAGGCAATCCGGTCTTCTTTTGTAAAATTCAATTTCTCCACACATTTTAATGATTCAATTACAGTGGTTCTCTCAGGGGCTTCTCCCAAAGTGCCTATCGTTTCTACATGATTGATATGACCGATCAAAAGGATTTGATAATTTTCTTTGGCATACCTTTTGGCTTCCAGATGTACCTTGGTCACCAGAGGGCAAGTAGCATCCACTATTTCTAAGTCTCTTTCTTTTGCCATCTCCCAGGTGTAAGGAGGCACACCATGTGCACTGAAAATAATCGTACTTTTTTCAGGGACTTCTTTTATATCATTTACAAAGATGACTCCTCTATTTTCTAATTGTTTTACTACATATTGATTATGCACAATTTCATGTTTTACATATACCGGGGGACCAAATACTTTTAGAGAAGTTTCTACAATATCAATGGCGCGATTTACTCCAGCACAAAATCCCCTCGGACTTGCTAATATGATCTCTTTTTGGCTCATTTATTACTACTATAAAATGTAAACTGTACTGCTAGATTATTCTTGGGGTCCATAAGATTCTTCAAATATAACATGCGTAAGGCCTATCATATCTCCTAAACGATGGTTTTTAGAACTAAAAAAAGCAATGAAACCAGCGATCAATGGGAAATAACCAACTTCTAAGACTCTTAAAAGATTGCGCCATAAACATGATACCAGAGAAATTGCGCCTCCCGTAGAAGAAATGACTCTTAAATTAAAAAAATGCTTTCCAATTGTTTTCCCATTCCAAAAATATTCTTGCAGCAAAAAATATAAGATCAAAATGCTGAAATTAATGATCACAAACAATGCCATAGAAACACTAGAAAGATATCCACCTGAAATAAAATCTTTTAAATGTACTAAGATGCCAGAGAAAAAAATTCCAAGAATAAGCACTTGCAAAAAAACTAAGAACAAAAGATCAACCAGATAAGCCTGAACTCTCATAATTAAAGGAGCAATTTTTATTTCTATTTTTTCTCCAATTGCATTTTCTACATAAATACTATAGATCGTCTCATCCATGTATTCACTATATATTATGCTATTTATTTTTCCAGCATTTTTTTAAATTTTTGAAATAATATTCTTGCATCATGTGGTCCAGGAGATGCCTCTGGATGGTATTGAACACTGATAAGTTTCATATCCTCATTATAGAGAAAAAAGCCCTCGGCTGTCTTATCATTCAAGTTCAATTGAAAATCATCTATATCCTTTAAGTTTGATCTCATAAAGGCATCATCAACAGCAAATCCATGATTCTGAGGAGTGATCCAAACAGAATTCTCTTTAGATGCCGCCACTGGTTGATTACTTCCATGATGTCCAAATTTCATTTTAAAAGTACTACTGCCCAATGCAATGGATAATATCTGATGACCAAGACAAATTCCAAAGATTGGCTTCTTAAGAGTAAGCAAATAATGAGCATTTTGAATGCCATTTTTGACCATTGCCGGGTCACCTGGTCCATTGGATAAAAAGAAACCATCAAATTCATTCTCATTGAAATCAGACCATTCTGTCCAGATCGTGTCTCCTGGAAATCCTACAGGATAAATATGGTTTTCCAAAAAACTATTTACAATGGCCAGCTTCGTTCCAAAGTCTAATATAGCAACCCTGGGCCATAGATCATATTGCATACGATCTTTACTTATAAGATATTCATTGTATTTGCAGAATTTATTTATATAGTTTCCATTAAATTCTGCGACAAGATTTTGACCTTCTATAGGCTCAGATGCTTGAACTATTCTGATGCATTCATCCAGCCATTTTGTATCTGAAGCAGAGGCCTCTGATTTTCCATTATCGCTGGAATAAAAAATACCCGCCCGCAAAGATCCTTTCTCGCGAATATGCCTTACTAATTTTCTTGTATCCACTCCAACAATTCCTGGTATAGATTTTTTTTTTAAAAACACTTCTAAGCTCTCTACACTTTGATAATTAGATGGATACTCGCAATGTTCTTTAAGAACGATCCCGCTCAAATAAGGTTCATCGGACTCATTATCCAGAGGATTTATCCCGTAATTTCCGATAGAGGGATAAGTAAAACAAACAATTTGATTTTTATAAGAAGGATCTGTAATTACTTCTTGATAACCACTCATAGAAGTATTGAATATGATTTCTCCAATGGCCCCTTGTAAAGGTAATTCTCCGATCAGATTCCCTCTAAAAAAATGAGAATCTTCCAGAACCAGGGCAATATGCTTTAAAGACATTCTATCTTAAATCTACTTTATCTTTTAACTTTTTGACGATCCATTAAAAAACCGACCGTTATACTGAATATTGGAATTACCAAATATCTTAAACCAACTTGATTAAAATATGTCGTAATATCAATATCCATTTTAATCATTGGAATAAGAATAATAAAATCTAATATACAGCTCAATGCCAGCCAGATTAGACCGATCATTAAGCCTTCACGAAAATAATTTTCTATTATTTCTTTAAAATATAAGATCAACAAGATAGATTGTGTAATAGAAAGAGAAACGATCATAATTGATTTGAACAGGAATCTTTCTATTAATAGTTGACCTTCTCTTGAGTAAAAAGTCCCCGCAATGATGAATGGTATTAGCCATAGCAAGACACCATAGAGTAGAACTACCAGAATTTTTTTAGTTGATTTCATTGCCTCCTTAAATGTAAACTCTCTCTCACTAATAAAATTATACATAAATACCTATTCTACAATTTTGGCCTCTCTGTATAGAAAAATTTTTATAAATGAAGATACTTTTAGTACCTTTTAATTTGTACCGAACACTTTTACTCTTCGCAGCATAAAGGTTATTACTCACTTTTTATAATTTTTTGTTGAAAATACGCATTGAATATAAAAACTAACCACAAAAAAACCTCATGCTTTATTCCTTTTTAAAATTCTTTAGAACAAGAAAACAAGATACAGCCAAAATATTGAAGTATCAAGATGGCAAACGTTATTATAAAGAATTTCATGAAGTAAGAAAGGCTGCCATAGATGTGGATGCTCTGAAAGTTGTACACCGCTTGCAACATTTTGGCTATAAGGCCTATGTTGTAGGTGGATGCATCAGAGATATTATATTGAAACGAAGACCAAAAGATTTTGATATCGTTTCAGATGCACATCCTTCCGAGATACAAAAAATATTTTCAAACAGCCGCATCATAGGGAGGCGATTTAAAATTGTTCATATTATTTTTAAAGGGAATAAAATTATTGAAGTCTCTACTGCCCGTTCTTTGCCAAAATCGAGAATACTAGCTAAAAACAAGAGTGATTTATATTTGCATAAAGATAATCAATACGGCACTTTTCAGCAAGATGCAGCCAGAAGGGACTTTACTATAAATGCATTGTTCTTTGATACCAGAAATGAAACGATTATTGATTATACAGGTGGTTTTGAAGACATTCGTGAAAGAATGATCAGGGTCATTGGCTATCCAAATATATCTTTGCCTGAGGACCCTGTGCGCATGTTAAGAGCCGTTAAGTTTGCAGGGATCCTGGATTTTGAGATAGACTCTTCTTTAGCAAAAGCCATTCGAAAATACAAGAAATACATTCGTCGTTCTTCCGTGAGTAGGCTTCATGAGGAATTCAATAAAATTTTTTGGACAGGAAAGTCTTATTCATTCTTTAAAAAAATGATAGAAACGGGATTATTCGAAGCATTATTTCCGAAGACCTATAAAATGCTTCTAAAAGAGAAGTTGAATTTAAAAGTTAGTTTTCCGGATACTCTCTTAGGTCGAAAACTAGCCTTGGCAGACCAGATGATCGCAGAACAGGAAGATATGAATACTACAATTTATTATAGTATTTTAGTGGCAGATTTTATAAAAAATGATTTAAAAGCAGAAATATCTGAGAAAGAAAAACTTGATGAAAGGAAAATAAAAGAGAAGATCACATATATAGGAAAGGAGTTTGGCCTGACCTACAACGAAATTGAAAGAATAACCAAGATTTATCTTGTTCAGAAAAAATTCTTAGAAGAAAATAATAATTCAAAAGGCTGGATAAAAAAATTTAAGGACAAGATATATTTCCCTGAGGCATTTATTCTGTATAAAATAAGCGCCCGTGCCAATCAAGATGAAGAAGCAGTAAAAAAAGCATTATTCTGGGAAATAGGCCTTCGTAAAAAGTTACCCAATGCAATACGTATGAATCAAAGCTATTCTATGACCAGACAACGAAAAAAATATAGAGAAGATAGGAGGGGAATCAGAAGTAGAAGATAGTTTTATTAATTTTGAATGCTGAAATCGTATTTGATGATTTTCTTCCTTCTTTCAAGTTCAACCTTAACCCTGTCTGCCGTTTTCATTGACTTCCAAAGCTCAAACATTCTTTCTGTATCACTTAACTCATAGTCATTTACCTTTCTTACGATGTCACCAGATCTAGCGCCTAATTTATAGAAAAAGTGGCTTGACTTTACCTTGTATACTTTGTAGCCAGTTATATTATTATTTTCCAATACCGGACCAAAAGAAGCTCCTTTATATATTTTAGCTGGATTTCCTAATAGCATTTTGTTTACTTCTTGTCTGGAAAGTACTTTTTTAATTACATCCCCACTAGATTTATCGGATACCTTAGATTCAGTCTTTTTATTTTTCTCTTCTTGTTCTAAACTTTCCTTGACAATTTGGCTTATTTTTTCTCCTACTTTTAGCTTAATACGTTTATCTTTTCTCTTAACGATAATATGTTCTCTTCCGATCCATAGAATACGATCTGGCCCGATTTTTTGCCATGTAGCATATTCTTTTACAGGTACTTTTTCTCCAAATACCTGGATTACGGCACGGGCAAAAGAAAAATGACCAGATACAGTCCCTCGTAAAAGATAGTCTTTTAATTCTTCTTTAGGGACTTCTTCTTCTACTTCTTCTTCTACTAATGGCTCAGGGGCAAATAAAACACCTCCAATGATCTGTAATGGATCTACCGATGCAGAAACAGATGTTGAAGATAAAACGTTTTCTTTAATAGGCTTATATTGTTGGGTGGTTAAGTTTTCTCCTAAAGATCCAGAAAAATAGAATAAAAACAACATATTTGTAAATTTCCCCAAACTCAGGCCTAAAGCAATAATGCCTAAATAATTAAGCTGCTTGACCAAGTGGCGAATGTAGTCAGAAATAATCTGAAAAAATGATAATGATTTTCTTAGAAAGGCATTATTCATATTCAAATCTATTTTAAAATATTTCATTTTAATAATAATTTATAGGACGAATCAATAAATACATATTGACTCTAAATGTCAAGTAAATTTTAGTATAGTCTTACAATAACCAATGCCGTTAGGCTGTACTTTGTACACATATCTTAACAAACTTAATTTTGTTTGTCTGCTTTTTGGAATTAGATGTTATTTATCTTTTTCGTATTCGTTTTTGAGATTTTCTATCGTATCTGTAATTTCGTCGAACAGTTCTTTAGCCAACTGTACCATAGGGTCTGGCCTGGATGAATTGGCTCTACCCAAACCGTATATCTTAGACAAATATCGGCGGGCTTTTTCGAGTAAATCAATTTTATCTTCTTCATTTTCCCCGGCAAACTCGTGGATGTATTTTTTAGTAAAAAAAGCATTCAAATATAAAACTCCGTCATACCCCCAGTTATGGTCTAGATCTGGTCCCAACATATACGACACATGATCGGCAGACTCTTCACCCGATTGAATATACTCCAGGGCTTTTTCATAATCTTTGGCAGCTTCCATGTAGTAAAAATCACTTACTTTATTATAAGGCCTGTAATTTACTTCCTTAAAAAGATCATCAAATAACCATGCAGCTCTAAAACTAGAGATAGCCTTTTTAGTAGTAGGCGCAATTGATTTATGCCTAAAATGATAGCAATCTATTGCTAAAACGAAAGACAATGCCCCTAGAGGTAGATCTCTTTCTTTATTAAAATCCAATCCACCAAACAAGACATTGCTTAAATTGAATCGATGAGATTCAGTTTCCTTTAATTTTTTAATTTCTTCTTCGGTTTTAATATTCACAAAATCTTTTGGATAGGCGGCATAAAGACATTTGGGACAAACTTGCAAAGCATATATCAATGGAATGATCGTACCATATTTTTTACTTGGAATATATTCTCTTCTAAGCTCTTTTGTCAAGGGGCCGGCAATCAATCGTCCCCGTCCGGAGAGTAAGCCTTCGTAAAAATGAGTTGCCTTGCATATAGGGCATGCTGACTCTTGCTTAGTCTTATAAGATACTTTTTTTTCTTTTTCAGGAGACGTCTTCTCATTTTTTCTGATCATAAGGTTTACCTAAAATTACTTTGCACATGGTTTTGTAAATAATTTTTGGGATATGAGTATTTTAAAAGAAATCATATCTTTCAAAAAGAAAAATTTGCCTTCAAGGTCTTCTTTTTTAAATGCAGATATCCCTCTCAACAATAGGAATTTTAAAGAAAGTATCCAAAAAAAGAAAAATCTCTCTCTCATCGCTGAATTAAAAAGAAAGAGTCCTTCAAAAGGCGCGATGAGACCCGATATGACTATAGAAGAAGCAGTTCAAATGTATCATCCTTATGCTTCTGCAATGTCTATTTTAACAGAATCCAAATATTTTGGAGGCTCTCTAAGAGATCTGGAGCAAGCAAGTAAAACAACCTCATTGCCATTATTACGTAAAGATTTTATTATTGATCCCTTACAAGTAAAAGAGTCCAGATTTTATCATGCCAATGCCTATCTTTTGATATCAACTGTTTTATCTAAGAATCAATTAGAAGAACTGATCTTAGTGGGAAAAGAATACAATATGCCTGCTCTGGTAGAAATTCAAAATGAAAAAGACCTCGAACTAACTATGCAGATAAGAGAAATTGAAATATTGGGGGTCAATAATCGTAACTTGCATGATCTTTCTTTGGATATGGATAATACGAAAAGATTAATGAACATCATGCCAGACAATATAAAAGAAAAATTGATCCTGGTATCTGAATCTGGTTTTCAAAAGCCAGAAGATATAAAAAAAGTGCCTCCTGAAATAGATGCCGTGTTGATTGGATCTGGTTTTATGCAATCAAATTCTCCAGAGAAATTATTGGAAAAGATGTTTGGTCAAAAATAAGGTGTTTGAGCCGAAAACATCCAATACATTCCTTGCATTATTTTTATTATTTCTTTCTCTGAAGATTCTATTTCTAATACAACAAAATGGCCATTCTTTGTTTGGTATTCAAGATGCCATTGGTAAATTCATTCAATATTCAGAACCAAATAAGATAGATGCTAACCAGGCTCTTTTTTATGAGCATTCTTCTACAGATTTTTTAAATTATGGATCTAAATTTGTCCACCCCATCCACTTTCTATCATCATTGATCGCCGGATATGGAAGCTATAATTTATATTCTCTTATAAGTTTTTTTTTATTCTTGCTTATAAGCTTTTTCTATTTTCAGAAAAATAAAATTCAGGATTTCCCATGGATGTTTTTTTTATTCTTAGTCCCTTTTCTTTTTTTAAAAGCAAATATTTTTTTGAATTGCATAACTCATGTTCTTTGTTTAATTCTATGGCAAGAGGAAAAAAGGAAAGCAATTTTCTTTTTTTATGGAGTCTTGAGTATACTCTTAACTCTTTTCTTTTTACCTTTTCTTATTCTAAATATGTTGTTTTTACTCCACCACCAAAAGATAAAAAAGAATGTTTGTACAGTTCTATTTATTTTATTCACGGTTCATTTTATATGGCTGGCCTATTATTCTATATCTTTTGAGTCCTTTTCAAGGGCTATTGCATATTGGTCATTAAATATAAAACATTCTATTTTTAAGCCTGAAAAATTTATTTTAAAAGAGAATGAGACAAACTCTCTTATCATGCTCACTTTTTTGCCTTCGATAATTTATTGGACTTTCCTTTTATTCATGAGGCATAAAGCACTTTCCATGAATTTCATTTTGCCTTATTTTTTAGGCTTAATTTTAGTTGGGATAGTTCATATTTGGATCATTCCATTCCACATGTATATAGTTTCTGTATTCATTTTTTCTATAACATTATGGCATTATCTGAAAATAGGAAAAGAGAAAGTAGCCCATTATTCTTATCTTTTTTCTGCCACCTCATTTTTCTTTATTATAGGGTTGCTTTATTTTGCAGATCATAGATCATATCCCAAACACGCATCTTATAATGCTGAATGTTCTAAGAGGACATGGATTTTAAGCTGGGTTGATCTACCCTTTTTTAATATCCAGAATGAAAAGATCAATAAGATTATTTTCATGGATCTTAAATTGATCCCTGAAAACATAGACAAAATGCTCAAAAAAAAAGAATTGATGCAGGATAGTATATTTAAGGATCACCATAAATATAATTTAGAATTTGATTTCTTAAGAAAAGAGAAACTAAATGCCTATGAAACCAGGGGAAAAATAAAATTTGAAGACTGTATTGGTCTTTTTTTAAGAAGCAATTTACATCCTCTTTTTGAAGAGAAACCTTATAGAAGAGTGAGAGATATTTATGATGAACATTCCAAAAAAAGAAATATATCTATATTATTATCTCAGTAAAAAACCATTCTTTTAATTACAATTCTTAGTTCCCTTGATAGTAACCAGGTTTTCTTCACTGTTATGATCTACATTAAACACGTCAAATAATTTATGCATGACAAATACTCCTTTCATTAAGGAAGTATTTTGAGAGAATTTCTCCTCATCTGATACTTTATCCATATTTTCTTTTCTAATTGAATTGATCATTTTAATGGAGTATTGGCTCTGTTCTTTATCAAATAAATGTTCTATTATAATAGGATCCGTATCTGAATATTTGATCGCATTCTCAATTGCTTCTGTGATAGCGATAAGTATTTCCATTTTATATTGCTGCTTTAACTTTAGAAAATTGCATGCGCTACTGATTTTGGATCTTAGAAAATATATGGGGTGGTATACAGATTCTCTGGCAATAAAAATAACTTCTCTGAGATTTTTAGAGAATTCTAAATTATATGGATCTTTTGCCCGGTAACTTTTCCTATTCCTTATGAATTCAACCTTACCCTTTCTTTTTTCCTGCTGAAGATATTCTTTTATATCTCCTAAATCCAGATCATCAAATTCAGAGACAAAATCTATTTCTGGGCTTATGAAATATTTTTCAAAATCTTTTGCGAACCGGAGCATATTATTGGGCAGACCTTTTGAAGATATATAGGCAAACATTTTAGACCAATTATAGATCATCTCTGGAGTACCTTCTACTCCATTTCTTAATATGTTTTCTATGATCTTCACTTAATAAAAATCTACTCCAGGGCTTGAAGCAACTCCATATAATTTTCTTGGCATACGGCCAGACAGGAAAGTCAATCTACCCGCTATACAGGCATATTTCATGGCACAAGCCATTTTAATAGGCTCTTTAGCTTGGGCGACTGCTGAATTTAAAAGTACTGCATCAAAACCCATTTCAAGAGCTACCACAACATCCGACGGAGAGCCTATTCCAGCATCTAGTATCAAAGGAACCTTATTCTGCAGTATCTCTAGTATCATAAGCATATTAGGATGATTTTGAATGCCTCTACCGCTGCCAATAGGACTTCCCGCTGGCATGATACAATCCGCGCCAATATTGTATAGTCTGCGAGCCAGAACAGGATCGTCACTGGTATATACCATTAAGTACATTTTATCTGAAGAATAATTCTTTCTTATCAGTTCGACTGCTCTTGCTGTCTCTACAGGGTCAGGGAGTAAAGTGCGGCTATCACCCATCACCTCAATCTTGATTAAGTCTAAATCCATGGAAGAAGCTATATGAGTTAATTTTAAAGCTTCTTCAGCAGAATGCGCCCCAGCCGTATTGGGTAATAGAAAGATCTTATCCAAATTGATATGATCTAATATATTTTTGCTTTTCTTATTATTCAATGTAACTCTTCTTAAAGCCACTGTGATCATTTCTGTTTCAGCAATTTCATGGCATTTTTGCATTATCTCCAGACTGGGATACTTTCCGGTACCCAGTATTAATCTGGATCTTAATTTTTTCTTGCCCAGTCTAAAAATATCTTGTTTATGCAATAGGTTTAAATTATTCATTAGGCTCAAAAAATTCTAGCAAATGATTTTACGAAAAGTTAAATTGATCCTTTTATCTTTGATCATTACTGATTTAGGTACATTATGTTTCCAACTATTCTGGATGCTACCTTTCATTAAAAGAAGGTCTCCATTTTTAAGATGAAGTTCAATTCTTTCTTTTTTCATCTTCTTATGTTTTAAAATAAATTTTCTGCTCACTCCCAAGCTAAAAGAAGCAATAGTCGGATAATTCCCCAGAGAAGCTTCTGCATCAGAATGCCATCCCATGGAGTCATTTCCATTGCGGTATAAATTCAGCAAAACGCTATTAAAATCTGCTTCTACAATGGATTCTATTTTTTGCTTCAACTCCCTTAATTCATTTGTCCATGGCTTAGGAACCAAGGTTAAACCAGAATAAGTATATGAACTATTCTTATCTCCATACCATGAGGTAAGTCTTGGTTGTAAAAAAGTATTTTTCCCGATAGAAATAAATTCCTGTTTCCATTGGATCGTATTCAAAAATGTATTAAAAAAATGCTTTAATTTAATTTCATCAAAAATATTTTGATAAAAATATAGTTCTTTAGATAAAAGCTCGATTTTTTGCATCATATTAAAGCCCCCAATCTCTGGGATAGCGAAATTCTCTACCTATCGTATAGGTCGATAACTTAGCAATTAAAGGCATTTTTCGTTTAAATTGATTCTTTTGAACTCTGGTAAATATCATATCTATGATTTTTCTGCTCAATTTTAAATATCCTGCATCTTTAACTATATCTTCTATAGAACGCCTTAGATCTACCCACTGGTATAATAATCTGTCTATCATGTCGTAAGAAACATTTAACTCATTTTCATCCGTTTGACCTTCCCATAGATCGGCGCTGGGAGGCTTTTGAATGATCTCTTTAGGGATGCCTAAATGTTCTGCCAATTTTCTTACCTGGGATTTGTAAAGATCCCCCAATGGATTTAATGCATTTGCCATATCTCCCCATAGGGTAGTATAGCCCAGTAAAATTTCAGATTTATTGCTGGTTCCCAGTACAAGTGCTTTATGCATCGAAGAATGATCATACAGGACCATCATTCTGATCCTGGCTAAAATATTTCCCTTTCTATTTTTAGACATACCAGGATGCTCTTTAAAATAAGCATTTGCCATTTCAGTAATATTTTCAGTATGGGCCTTGACCCCCCATTGGTCTGCTATCATTTGGGCATGTTCTACGGATTCTTTAGAACTAGTTATATAAGGCATGAGTATCGGAATGATGTTCTTGCTTCCTAAAGACATTACCGCAAGCACAAAAGATACAGCAGAGTCGATTCCTCCACTTAAACCAATTACTGCTTTTTGCATTCCTGTTTTATGAATTTCTTCTCTTATGATGGCAGTCAGAATTTTCTGGGCCATTTTCGTGTTCAAATCAGGCAGGGGCAAACTTTCTTTTAATGCAATTCCCATATATTAATTTCCATATCTTAGTTGGATAGACCTATTGAGTATCTTTTGATTTAATTCAGGATTATCTTCCTTAGAATAAGGATTTTTCAGAAAAAATTCTTTGATCTCTTTAGAGTTTATCGTAATAAAATACATATTATCATTTTTTATCATTTTTATTTTTTTCCCGAAAGGGGAGAATGCAAATGATCCTCCGTCAAAATATATGCCATCTTCTACCCCACTGCGATTAATATAATAATAATATTGCCCATAATGATAAGCATAATGAGATATCCTTTCTTCCCAGCTCTTAAAAGAGGCAGAACTTTCTGCTTTGCTATCTTCAAAGCCCCTGGAAGGGGAAGATGATAGTATGAACACATGCTTTACCCTTTGCACGAATAAACAATAAGGCAGAATAGGATGAAATGCATCCTCGCATATTAAAATTCCCGTCTTACCAAGTGTCCCTGGATAATATCTGAGGTCATCCCCAGAGTTGAAATCTCTGGATTCATCAAACATTCCATAAGTAGGTAAATATATTTTATGATGTGCATGGGCGATTTTTCCTTTAGAAAAAACCAGAGCAGAATTATAAATTCCGTCTGGATTCTCCAAGACTGTGCCTAATAGAATATCCGCTTTTTGAGACAATTTTTTGAAATCAAACAGCCTTTGATCTTCTAAGCCAATGGCAGATTCCTGTACTAGATTCTCCAGTAAATATCCAGAAAGAGAGAGTTCAGGGAATACGATCAACGAAACATTTTCTTTTAAGGCCCTATTTATGATATCGACTGCTTTTTGAATATTTTTATCCGGATCGCCTAAAACAGGATAGAAAGCAACCAGACATATCTTTTGATCAGAGTTTGTAATATTCATTAATTTGTTAAGTAATTAGTTTTCTTTCTTTGTGTAAAGAAAGAAAACTAATTTATTTTTTGACTGGATTACTATTTTTTTCTCGAAAACTATTCATTCGTATAAGGGGTGAAAGTGGTAGATGATCAGGCCTTGATCGTACCAATTTGGCCGGTATTCGCCTCGGATTTTATGTATAGTAACCTACTGACACATCAGATTGGCCAAAAGTAGAGTCTGACTATGAACAAGAATTTTTTATATTTGCACTATATTTACTGATCACTGCCGCTACAAAGCTGGTCTGATCTATCAGCATGATCATATAACATACAGCTACATTTTATTCGCAATAGTAGCCAGGGATACAAGACGCAGTTCCCACTGTTTTATCTGTATCCATGGTAATTATGCATGATGTATCTTCTATAGGACCAAAGCCACTGCAAGCATTGGACCAACTAAGGTGATAGTAATCTGCTTCTATAGCTATTACAGTAATTAATACCTCTGTTCCTAAAGGTATGTTTTTAATACAGGGGTTAAAGACTTTAATAGTACAATTCATACTCATGAAATTATAGCTTATAGATAAGATAGTATTATGTAAGTTAACTGATGTAATTGTAAGCGTATGCATTTGAGAAGGAATTATCTCCAGCATAATGCTTACTGTTGTATTTGCATTTATGGTGATCGTGCAAGTACTCATTGATTTGCGTACACCAGAACAAGCATCTTCCCAAGAACTGACGCGATAGGTGGAGTTTGGAATTGCTGTAATGACCACTTCCGTTCCCTCTGGTATGCTGCAGGGGCTGGAGGATGAATCGCAACCCATTTGATCCGTGCTTAAAGAACCATTACTGCCTGCTGTAAGAGTAAGTGTATGGATAGGAATTAGTTCAAATGTAACGCTTGCTATTGTATCTCCATTTATGGTGAGCGTACAAGTATTCATTGATCTATCCACACTCGAACAAGCATTCCCCCAAGAACTAACGCGATAGGTAGGATTTGGATTTGATGTAATGAGCACTACCGTTCCTTCTCTTATACTGCAAGGGCTGGAGGATGAATCACAACCTATTTGATCCGTACTCAAAGAACCATTGCTACCTGTCATAAGAGTAAATGTATGGATAATGGCCTCAAACGTAACGCTTACTGTTGTATTTCCATTTATGGTGATCGTACAAGTATTCATTGATCTATCCACACTCGAGCAAGCATCTCCCCAAGAACTGATGCGATAGGTAGGATTTGGATTTGCTGTAATGACCACTACCGTTCCTTCTGTTATACTGCAAGGGCTGGAGGATGAATCGCAACTCGCTTGATCCGTACTCAAAGAACCATTGCTGCCTGCCGTAAGAGTAAGTGTATGAATAATGACCTCAAACGTAACGCTTACTGTTGTAGGATCATTTATGGTGATCGTACAAGTATTCATTGATCTATCCACACTCGAACAAGCATCTCCCCAGGAACTGATACGATAGGTGGGGTTTGAATTTGCTATAATGACCACTACCGTTCCTTCTGGTATACTGCAAGGGCTGGAGGATGAATCGCAACCCGTTTGATCCGTACTCAAAGAACCATTACTGCCTGCTGTAAGAGTAAGTGTATGGGTAATTGCCTCAAACCTAACGCTTACTGTTGTATTTCTATCTATGGTGGTGGTACAAGTATTCATTGATCTAGCCGCAATCGAACAAATATTTCCCATAGAACTTGAAGAACTAACGCGATAAGTAGAATCTGGAATTGCTGTAATGACCACTTCCGTTCCCTCTGGTATACTGCAGGGGCTGGAGGATGAATCGCAACCTACTTGATTCGTACTCAAAGAACCATTGCTACCTGCTGTAAGAGTAAGAATATACACAGGAATTAGTTCAAATGTAACGCCTGCCATTGTATCTGTATTTATGGTGATCATACAAGTATTCATTGATCTATCCACACTCGAGCAAGCATTTCCCCAAGAACTGATGCGATAGGTGGAGTTTGGATTTGCTGTAATGACCACTTCCGTTCCCTCTGGTATACTGCAGGGGCTGGAGGATGAATCACAACCTACATGATCAGTACTCAAAGAACCATTGCTGCCTGCTACAAGAGTAAGAATATAAACAGGAACCTCATTGTCTATAAGGTTCAATCTAATGGTTCGGTTCAGAGTTATATTATTATAATTTGGATCAATGCTACTGACGGTATGGGTTACGTTCAGGCCACTGCTGTACGAATTAAGGATACCATCATCTATAAGTTTAATGACCACTGTTTGGGTATCATCCCAATTATCCATAGTAAAAGTAAGAGTAATGAAAAAGTCTGCTCCATTAATGGCTTGAGTACCAGAACTTAATTCCAAATTATCAGGAGCACCAGAAGGAAGAGTGATCTCTATTTCTACATCATCAGAAGGCTGTGTGTTTAAAACTACTGTATAGCTGTATATATCCTCCCCCGCTTCTGTAAGATTGATAATAGAAGGCAATTCTAAATTATCTTTTTCATAGATGATCAACGGTATTTCATCACATGCATCCCCTATGCCGTTATTATCTCTGTCTCTTTGATCTGCATTAGCAACCTCAATGCAATTATCATTAAAATTTCTAATACCATCTCCATCTGAATCACAGAAATCATCATCTAATCCGCAGGGTATTGTATCAAGCACAAGATCCACTATCTTTGCCCCTTCTGTAACACAGCTAAAAATATTATATTCATCATCTATTTGCGGTGCCAAACTACTGATCGTGTAGTTGCTGATGCTGTATCCTGTTCCTTTAAAGCCTCCTGAAAAACAATTTTCTGCATTTCCAATGGGCATGAATTCTATGTTCCCCATATCAATATTGGCTTCTAATTGATAATATTTACTCAGATCATATACTGTATTTTCAGATTTTATCAAAGAGAGTTGTTCTGGCACGCAAATACGGTAGGCTACTTTTTCTGTGCCTTTTCCTAGCATAGAGTTCATGTCTTGGGCGTTATTATAGCCTTCACATATAGTGGGTAGGGTAAACTCTTCTAATCCAGAACGGAGGCCATTTTCTGTACAGCCAATGGTATAAACTGTCAGAATAATTATGTAGATCAAAGACTTTATCTTTTTATGAAATAGATGAAATAAGGGCTTGAGAAAAAGAGTGTCCATTTTATAGGGTAACCTCAAAAGCTATGTGTATGGGGGGGGGTAAACATATACTTAAAAACATAGTGCTTAGTGTAGCCTTAAATAATATAACATTATGCCATAACCTCATAAATTGTAAAGTATAAATTATATCTTATGAGGAAATAGTAACCCCTATATTGCGGATCAGTGAATGTGCAAAGAATACTTGACATTCTATTGTCAGATCATCTCCCTGTTTTCCCCGATTCTTTTTTATCTTTAATCGCATAATATTTATTATAGCGCTGAACAAACTTTTTTTTGGATATGCCTAGCATTTTAGCTGCTTTCATAGTATCTCCTGATTTTTCTCTAAATGCCCAATTTAGAATTTTTTTTTCTTCTTCCATTAGAATGGCATCCAGACTTTTTTTCTTGTACATCCTGTTTCTATCTTTATTGAATTTAATTTCAAGGGAATGATCTGCCCAGAATAAATAGCCAACTGTCTTATTTTGATTTCTGATAAATTTCATAGAGAGTCCTACATTTGGTAGAATATCATCTAAATGGAATTCTATCTTAAAATCAATTGATTTCTTAAAGGCATATTGTACCATTAACTTTTTTGCTTTTTTCAATATCACATCTGTTTTTAATTGCATAGGGTTTTTTTTCTTTAAAATAAGCCAATCTTCATTGCAAAAAAGCTTATTTCCTTTCGTGTCTATTGCAAGAATTCCCATAGGAAGGGTTTCCATTGCCAATATGGTGAGTGAAGCCAGATTATTGGGGAAGGCTATTTCTTCTCTCTGTTCTTCTTTCTCTGTTTTACTGATCCCATCATTTTTTTTTAATTTTTTAGGATCCCAGGGTTGAATATCTGGTAGGTTCTCCCAGGATTTGATCAATTCGGCATATTTCCAGAAACCAACAAATTTCAGGTTTTTATTGATCACTGGCATTACTTTATCGCCATCTTGTTTAACATGATGTTTATTGTAATAAGAGAGCAGTTCATTTAGATCTTTGATCTTGTGAACCAGATTATTTAAGGAAATATTGATATTACCAGATTCAAGATCACTTAATTTTTCCACTAGTTCTTGCCTTAAGATGATCCCTTTGATCTTACCTTCTTCAATATACAATAATGCAGTTGAAATATATTGGTAAAAAAACCTGAGTAAAATTTGCCATGTCTCCATAAATACCTTTCAAATCATAGTATGATCCTTTCCATTTATATTTATGAAAAGACCCAGTACAAATAAAATATTATATAATAACAAGAATAATGCATTCTTTTCAAGAGTTTTATTCAACTCAAAAGGTTGTTTATTTCTAAAAACAGACATAATGGATTGTATTATAAGTTTTAATAAAAAAAAGGGAAGTAGAATAGAATACCCAAATTGATCGATCAGATAGACGGGTACTATGAAACAAGGCAGAAATAAAAAAGCATAAAATATTTTTGACATGGGAAGTCCTAGAATCACCACCAATGTGTTTTTACCTGCTTTTTTATCCATAGAGTGATCTCTTATATTATTTGTCATTAGAATTGCTGCTGCAATGCACCCAGTGGGTATGCTCATCCAAAAAATATTTTCCTGCAAACTCAAAGAGTTGCAATAGTAACTTCCTACCACGGCGATCGGTCCAAAAAAAAGGAATGCGAATAATTCTCCCAAACCATGGTAGGCAAGAGAAAAAGGACCTGCCGTATAAATAAAGGCAAAAAAGATGGAAATCAATCCTATCCATAATATCCAAAGATCAGTAATATATACCAAAAATGCTCCTAAGAAAATCGTTATAATCGTAACAACCAGAATGCCTTTTTTCATCTCTTGCTGGCTGACCAATCCTGAAGCAGTGGCTCTTTGAGGACCCACTCTTTCAGAAGTATCGCTGCCTTTTAGAAAATCATAATAGTCGTTTACTAAATTGGCAATGATCTGTATCATGATCGAACAAATAAGCGCAATGAATGTATTCAAAAAACGAAAACTAGATTCATAAAAGGCAACAGAACTCCCTAAGAGTACAGGAGAAACTGCAATGGATAGTGTTTTAGGTCTTATTGCCACTGACCATGCTTTAAGTTTATTCATAAAAGAACATCTACATTTTAGTCTTAATACGTTGATCCTTTGATAAATTCTTTTTGGAAAATAATATCTGCTTTATATTTTTTTTATCTCCGTGGATGACTTTGAAGGTTCCGAATGAGGTGTTCATTTTTTGATTTGGTTGCAGAATTGAATTGGACTGTTTCATCAAATAGCCTGCTAAAGTTTCAAATCCTTCTTTTTTAATCTGGAGTCCAAAATATTGATTAAAGTCATCCACATCCAATGAACCAGAAAGTTTAAATAAATTACTACCTTTTTCACCCAGTATAATCTCCGGTGTATTAGGCTGATCCTGGCTTTGTATCTCTCCCACAAGTTCTTCAGCAATGTCTTCAATTGTGATCAAGCCAATTACACTTCCAAATTCATTTACCACAAAAACCATAGGAACTTTTTTATCCTGCATATACAATAAAATATCATCCACTGGAAAATATTCCGAAACATAATCTGCCTTATTCATTAAAGAGCCTAATTTATCCGACATCTTAGCATCTAGAATGTCCAGAACCTCTACATATCCAATAAGATCATCTCCGCGCAGATCAAATACAGGATAGCGAGAATAAGAAGTCTTTTGTATTTGTTGAATAAACTCCTTTACAGTGGAGTTTTTTTCAAAAGAATATATCTCTGCAAGAGGAATCATAATCTCTTTCGCCATAGTGGATCCAATATTCATCAAACGATGAGTTATATCTTTCTCATGCATATGGAATGACAAAAAATAGAAAATATCCTCTCTCCGGATCTTCATATCCCCTGAAAAGAATTGAAATATAAATCTTGTGAGTCTTGAAAAAAGCCAGCCTATTGGCATAAGGAAATAATAGAAAAAGAAAAGAGGATAATACAGATACTTTAATATACTCAGGTCGAACCTCTTGGATAATGTTTTGGGTAAGGCTTCTGAAAAAACAAATATAGTAAAAAAAACAATCACTTCTAAAATGAGAGATAAAACTCGCGCCCATACAGATTCAACATTTCTTAACAGATTATTCAGAGAAATAGTCGCCGCCACAATGGTTAAATTATTCCCGATCAGACAGGTTGAAATCAATGATTCTTTCAGATGATACAATTTATATAATTTTTTTTGATCACCACCAACAATATTCAATGGATTTAATCCCAGCAAAGCAGTTTCAGAACCTGAGAAAAAAGAAGATCCCAGAATTGTAGAGATCAGAATAACTATATCAAAATACATTGATTTTAACTAGAAAATTTTCTAATCTATTACTTTTAATTTTCATATCGTAAAAATATAAACTTCTCTGGGACAATGTTTTTTCTGCGGCAGGAAAATTTATATTCAAAACTGTAGAACCACGAGGAAATCCATCCAGCTGTTGTATAATATATCCTGAAATGGTATTTATATTATCATGTTTTAAATTCACATTAAAAAATTCATTGAATTCTTCTAAACTAGTAGAACCCACAACTCTATAAGTATTTTCTCCTGATCTTCGTATATTCTGCTCTTGAACAAATTTTTCTGCATTTATCCTGAAATCCCATTTACCGATGAGTTTATGAAGCAGATTTTTTAACGTTAAAATACCTGAAAACTCTCCTAGTTCATTCACCACAGCAGCCATTTCTATTTTATTTTCAATCATATTTTCTAAGACAAATTTTAAAGGCATCGTTTCGGGAACAAAAATAATGGGATGTATTTTTTTCATAATGGATTTTTGCTTCTTGTATAACATTAAAATAAGATTTTTTACATGCAAAAAACCCAATATTTGGTGATCTTTTGGTTTGTATACTATGGCAAATCTATAAAATTTCTCTTTAAACATTTTTTTTAACTTCAATATAGAACTATTATAAGGGACCATGAATACATTAGAACGCGGAATCATCACGCTGGATACTGTATGATGGTGAAATGCCACCGATCTATTCAAAAATTCTCTTTCTTCTGGTTTCAATACTCCGTAAGATTCTGCCAATTGAATAGAATCCAATAATTCTTTTTCATTTAATCTTACTTTTTGTTGTGGCCAATAAGAAGAAATATAAGTGGTGAATTGGTAAATAGGCCAGGAGAAGGAATTTACAAATGAAAACCATTTTTGCAAAAGGGGCGCTAAAAAAAGACTCCACTTTTCAGCTACTTGCAGTGCAATTACCTTAGGCATTATTTCAGCAAAGAGCAATATGGTCAGTGTAATGATCAATAAAGAGTAAAGATCTACATTTAGATTTGTCCCCTTTAGATTATGTGTAATAAGGTCATGTCCCGTCTGAGAGATGAATATGTTAGCGGCTAAATTCCCCAATAAAATTGCTGACAAGGTTTTCTCTGGTTCTTTAAGCCACAAAGACAGTCGATCAATGTTTACTCTGGATTTATTTTTATGTAAAATATTGAGCTTGTTTACTCTCTCAGAGGTTAAAGAGAAAATAGCGGCTTCACTTCCTGAAAATAAAAATGAAATGAATAATCCAAAGAAAAATAGAAAAAGAAGATACTCTATCATGCTAAAAAAGCATTTCCTCTGATTCTTTATAATCTCTTACAGGAAATGTAGAAATACCTGTCTTAATTTCTTGGGGGATTTCTTCCCAGTCAGAGAGATTACTATGAGGAAATATTATTTTTTTAATTCCAAATCTTTTGGCGGCAATCAACTTCTCTTTAAGACCCCCTATTGCTGATATTTCACCGGTCAATTGAATTTCTCCCGTCATGGCATAACCATTTTTTACCTTTTTATTTTTGTATAAAGAAATCAATGCGGTTGCAATGGTAATGCCTGCTGAAGGTCCATCTTTAGGCGTTGCCCCATCTGGCACATGAATATGAAAATTATGGATCATCCAAAAGTTTTTATCCGGAAAAAGTGACTTTACATAAGTAAATGCAATTTCAGAACTCTCTTGCATTATCTTACCTAAGTTTCCAGTGATCTTTAAAATTCCTTTTCCTGGAATTTTGCGTGCTTCTATTTTCAATACAGATCCTCCCATCGTGGTATAGGCCAACCCCAAAGCGCATCCTAAATGTTTAATATCACTGAATATATTGTCTCTGAACTTAGGCAAACCTAAAATGGAATTAAGATCAGAAGGCGATATCTTAGCAGGAAATTTTTTCTTTTGAACATAAGCGCTAGCAGCCTTTCGATAAATGGTGTATAGGTTTTTTTCCAGAGACCGGATACCCGCCTCCCTGGAATATTGATTGATCAGTACCCGAATTGTATTGGTAGGCACAGTATAGGCCGATTTTGTTCCAAGTCCTGTATTTTTACGGATACGAGGGATAAGGAATTTTTGTGCGATCTTAACCTTTTCTTCTAAAATATAGCCGGATAAATTGATCACTTCCATTCGATCTAAAAGAGCCGCAGGAATAGTTTCTACCGTATTTCCAGTAGTAATGAATGTAATGTACGAAAGATCAAAACTTACATCCAGGAAATGGTCTCTGAATTCTTTATTTTGTTCCGGATCGAATACTTCTAAAAGGGCACTTGCTGGATCTCCCTGGAATGAAATTCCCATCTTATCCACTTCATCCAATAAAAATAGAGCATCTTTGGATTTGACCACCTTTAATGCCTGGATTATCTTGCCTGGCATGGCCCCTACATAGGTACGTCTGTGACCTTTAATTTCAGCTTCATCCCTCATTCCTCCCAGGGAAAAACGAAAAAATTTTTTCTTCATTGCTTTTGCTATAGCTTTGCCTAAAGATGTTTTACCGACCCCTGGAGGCCCCACAAGGCATATAATAGAACCCTTTTCCTTTTTCAAAAGATTCCTCACCGCTAAATTTTCAATGATCCTTTCTTTTATACTTTGCAGTCCAAAATGATTTTTATCTAAGATTTTTTGAGCTTCTGATATATCAAGTTTCGTAAATTCAGGAACTTTCCAAGGGAGGTCTATGATGGTATCTAAATAATTTCGGATGACTCCATATTCATTTGACCTGTTTTCTACATAATCCAATTTTTCAACTTCTTCTAAACATTTATTTTTAGCCTCTTCTGGTAAAGGAAGTTTTTCAATTTTGGCCTTATAATATTCAGGCCCCTTTTCTTTAGACTTACCGTCAATTCCAAGTTCATCTCTAATGGCCTTTAATTGTTCTCTCAAAAGCTGTTCTTTTTGCTGTCCTTCAAATTTAGTCGCAATTCTTCCCTGGATCTTTTCCTGTAATTTAAGGGTTTCCAATTCTCTGACCAAAAAATGGAGAGTCTTATTAAGCCTTTCTTTAACGTCAAAGGTTTCTAGCATATTCTGTATTTCTTCTTTTTCCAGATTAATGATATTGCAAATAAAGTCTGCTATTTTACTAGGATCCTCTACATTGATAAGGGTTAATTTCATTTCTTCTGTAAAAACGGAACTCTTAGAAAAAACTTCTTTTGCAGTAGAAATAACGGCATGCAATAATGCTTTTAGCTCCTTATCTTTTTGAACTGTTTCCTCCAAATAGTTTTCTACTTTTGCATATAAATAAGGTTTTTGATGAATATATTCTTTTAATTTGAATCTGCCAACAGCATTTACCATGATCTGTAAGTTGTTATCAGGTAATTTAACTTTTTTAAGTATATTTACAGTCGTTCCAATAGAATAAAGATTTTCTATGGAATCCCAAGAAAGAGTATCATCTTTTTGGAGAAGCAGACCCAAGAAGTTGTTTATATTTAATACGGCTTCTACTGACTTGGCTAATTTTTTATTTGTGATCAATATAGGGCTTATCATCCCAGGGAAGACAGGGCGATGTCGAATAGGTACGATCAGTATTTTGTCTGGCAATATTTGATTTACCTGAACAAGCATTTTTTTCTTTTTGTCCATCTTTAACCTCCTATATATTGATCAATTAGAAACACATTTTTTAATTTTCAGTTGATAGCCAATTCTACCATTAAATGAGCTTAAATGAGGTTCCCCATAAAAAGTAAAGGAACCTTTTTTTTCTGGATCATTTAATAAATTTTTTGCATCTCCATTATGAAAAAACCAAACTAGTTCAATAGATTTATCCTTTACTGCCTTTAAATTAACTCTGGCATGATCTTTGTCTTTACCCATTAAATCAACTTCGAAACCATCAGTTGAATTGATAGCAAAAAGAGGACAAGGATTCAATTTGCCAAAGGGAGCAAACATTTTACATTCTTCCCAAAGAGAAGGCGATAATTCATTATCATTCAAATGGATCATGTCACGATTCTCATCCAGATCAGCATCCCTATCCGTATCAAAAATATGATTCTTTTCTTTTGATACATCTTCTGCCTTTTGAATGAATTCATCTAAATATTTATTCTCCATGGAAAAACCAGCTGCCTGCTTATGTCCTCCAAATTGAATAAAAAAGTCTTTCAGCTCAAGAATAAAGGCATATACATTTTCATTTTGATATGCCCTGATAGACCCTCTTATAGAATCTCCATCGTTTACTAAAACCATAGCTGGTTTTTTAAATAGATCTGCTAGTTTGTTTGCCACCAGACCAGATATACCTCTATGGACCTCCTCATGGAATACAATGATCATGGGTTTTTTCAAGGCAGTCGGTTCCACTATAGGAAGTACGTTATCAAGCCCTTTTTTAGAAGTCCTTTTTCTTTCTTCATTTAGATTTTTAAGTAAATAGGCTTTTTTAAGACCTTCCAATTTATCTTTTTCGATCAATGCATCTAAAGCGACATGAGCCTGCCCCAATCTACCGGCTGCATTGATCATAGGAGATAGAGAAAAAGCAATGTCTTGTTCCGTTACTCTCTTTTTTAAGAGGTTTGATACCTGAAGTATCCCGCGTAAACCATTTGGAATAGAAGCAGAATTCCGTGTCAATACATTCAATCCTTCAGAGACTAAAATACGATTATCATCAATCAAGGGCATTATATCTGCTATTGTTCCCAATGCAGCAAGAGGTAGAAAAGGCCTACTCTTTGATTCTATATTTTTAAGCTGAACGTTCAATAAGAATCTAGCTTGATCCTCTAATACAACAGAGTCTGGAAATAATTTTAAAAATCGATCTAATTTATGAAATAAAGGGTTTCTGTTTGTTTCTCTTTCCCAAAGAGGGAGGGCAGAAATTACTTCTTCATTTTTTTGCTCTGAAATTTTTGATTCTGATGCTTTAAGTAAAACCTGTCTTTTTTTAGCAGACTCGTCATATTTAGACTGATCTACCAAGACTCCTTTTTGAATATATACCACTTGATTTTCAGAAACTACCTTGTTCACTATATCATATTCCGAGGTAAAAGAATATAGCAAACCCCAGATCAATTTATAGGCAATACCGGCGGTACACAGATCTCTGTTGGTATTTAAAGGGCCCAGCCTTTTTGGATTTACAAATGCCTCAACTTTCGGAAAATCAGATTCCTTTTCTGGTATGAAGTGATGATCAATTACAATGATCTTCATATTCTGCTTATTTTTCATATAGTCTAAGGCCTCTTTGTTGGAAGAGCCACAATCCAAGGTGATCAAAATATTAGGGTTTTTCTTTAATATCCTTTCTGCTACTTCTATTGTGATTCCATATTTATCTTCTTCTCTAGGAACCATCGCATGTAAATTCTCCTCAGGATATTTCATCTCATCTCTTAAAAACAAGTATAGAATGGCTAAGGATGTAATTCCATCCACATCTCTATCTCCATACAAAAGAATATTTAGATCATCTTTATGGTAGAATGCATCTTTTAAAATTTCTACAGACTTTTCCAGATCGGGTAATTCAAAAGGAGAGAAAGTGATAAATGTATAGGGGAAAAAGTAATGAAATACTTTACTTAAAAGAATTTTTTTTTGTTTTTCAGATGAATATATCCCATCTATATTTTTTAGAATATCATCATAATGATCGGAAAGATTTTTAATCCATTTCGAAAAGATATTCTTCTGAACATCTGTAGAGGAGGGTAGAAACATGGAAAACCATTCTAATCCCTCTTTTGAGATATAGTTCATTTAAGCTTAAATTTCTTATTGAGCTATTATACTTCCGCTGAATTTAGCACCCTTATCAATTTTAATATTCTTACAATGAATGTCCCCATGAACCCTTGAACTGGATTTTAAATGCACATATGCTGTATTCTGTATATTTCCTTGCAAGGAGCCTTCTATGTATAATTCATTTGCATTTAAATCTGCCTTTGCATATCCTGAAGGCAGTATATACAATTCACCATCGGCTGAAATATTGCCTTCCATTTTACCTTCTATATGTATATCTTCTTTAGATTCAATACTGCCACAAAAATTCATATCCTCTGAAATTTCAGTGAAATTCATATTTAATTAGCTTTAGAATGGATCACTCGAATATCAGATCATAATTTATTGTCTTCAATTTTATCATCATTTATCTTAAAGTTATTTTCGGTCAGTACCTTTCTTTCTTCTCTTCTGGCATATAGCCTTTTTTCTCTTTGTTCTCTTCTACGTATCTCTTCTTCTGTTTCTTTTTTTTGTGCATCTGGTTTAATAGCCGTTTCTATTTTCTTGGCAGCTTTTTCTTTTTCAGCTTCTGCTTTTAGATATTCATCTTCAAAATATTTTTCTAACAGATAGTTATATTTTTCTGCTGTATATAATTTTTGATATTCTTTAGATTGCTCTATTTTATTTTTTAAGGCATGGGAAGATAGGATCTGTATCTTAGTAAATCGATTAAATATTAAATTTAACCTTCTGAGATTTTTTTTAAGATCTTCCCATAGCTTTTCATTATTATTATAGGATAATTTTACATATTCTATAAAGTCATTCTTCGTGAGCTTTAAGTCTTTCTTTTCGAGTAATATATCCTTTTTTTCCCAATCTTCTTCTAATTTAGGTAAACTGAAAATAAATAATCCATGCTTTTGATATATATTATTTTCCCAAGCATATCTTCTAAAAGTGATTACACGCCTCCAGTAAAAAGATCCGTCAAAATTATCTTTCTTTTTATCGCCACGTATCTTAGCATTTCTTTGTTCAGTCAATATCTCGATCAGATCTTCTTTATCGGCAGAGTATATTTCTTCTAAATGAACCAATTGCCAGCCATAATAGGTTCTTAGAGGATAACTGATATTCTTTTTTTCCTTTGGCTGGGCTTTGATCGCATTGGAAGATATATATCCAGATTGCAAAATTCCTCTGGAAGTATTTGTAAGGTATAATATCTTTTGCCAGCCACCTGTTGCAGCTGAATTTGCTTGCGCATTAACGATAACACCCTTATGTAACTTTGTCAATTCATTTGAAGAAGTATCTGGACTTTCATAAATAGGTGTCTCATCTCTTTTGATCCTATAAAATTTACCTTTTAGCTTTCCGGATAATCGCAATGCGGCCAGTGCCAATTGAGGCGTCAATGTATTCAAAGCATTATATCCCATATTACGATACTGTCCCTTTGACTTGATCTCTTTATCTTGAATTTGAACTGCTTCTGCAAAATCCAGAGATTCCTTCATGATTTTTTCTCTTAGCTTCAATGTATTTTTTTCCGCTGGGCTTGTCTCTGGCTCTTTTTCTTCTTCTACTAGTGTCTTCTCTTCTTTTTTTGCTACAGAATCTATATTTTTTTGATTCTTTTTAGAAGAAGGTTTAGATTGGCTGCTTTCTTTAGCCTGCTCCTGATTCGGTTTGGGTCTGGGGAAAGCTTCTCTAAACAAGATGGTGTGTATGTAATAAAGCTTTTCTGGAATTTCATCTTGCTTTTTTTCCCATCGATTTCTAAGTGATTTCTCTGCAGCGTTTCTTTTAACGAAGGCAAGTTTTTTCTGAACTTCTTCATTCTTTTCTAAATTTTTGGCATCTATCTTTTTCTTTAATATTTTGCGGACAGCGAGGCGCTTGATCGTTTGTTTTTGCCATTTAGAGTTTTTAGCTCTATCGCCTACATTATGCGCATCCGCCAATTCACGAATTTCTTTTCGCAGTATATTTCCATCGGTGTAGGTAGCTAAAACCTCATTATCTAGATTACACTGAGAAAAAGAAAGAGCTATGGAAATAGGAAAAATAAATAGTTTTTTCATTTTGGTGTACCTCTCTAATTTTTGTTGTTCAGCTTTTCAATTGCATATACCAAGTCAATATCTTTTGAAGATATTCCTTTTATATCATGAGTGGATAGGAATATATTAACTTTATTATAAACATTTTGCCAATCTGGATGATGCTGCATTTTTTCAGCAATTTTTGCGACGGATCTCATAAAAGAGAAAGCTTGCTTAAAATCTTTGAATCTGAATTCTTTGCATAGCTTATTTTTTTTCAGGCTCCACCCGGATACTTTGGTTAAATGATCTTCAATTTCTTTTTTAGTTAATTTCCGTAGACTCATAAAAGCCGTAATTTTTTTAACAGGACTTCATTTAGAGGATGATTTGTGAACTTATTTTTTTATTATTTTCTATTTTTTTATTATTATTCTATGAGCCTGTGCCTCAACACAGAAGAATAATTTCCTAATTTCCTGATCTATACAAGCTGTTCCCATATCATTTTGCTAAAATTGAAAGTCATTGCAGCGATTTTTACCTCTATTCTCGCCTTCTGAATCCCTCTAAGCAATAGTTCCCTAAAGTTTTTAGTCTGTTTTAGAATCCCAAAAATAGGTTCAATGGAAGAACTTCGCCTTTTATAAAATGACTTCGCTTCATCAGAAGACATCTTCATGATCATATCCTGTTTTAAATCGAAAGCAATATCAATCGCTACAATATAACCTTCAGACTTTCAAAGATGCCTTCAAAATTCATTGGTTCTCTTAATCTTCAAAAATAAAAAGGATTGACCTCTGAATAGTTTATACTAAATTGGTTTAAGATGAAACCAAAAGAAAGATCTGATAGTTATTCTGATAGTTATTTTGAAGAGCAAAAAGAATGGCTTCTTGTCTTTTTATTATGTTTCTTTTTAGGTATTATTGGGGCACATAGAATTTATAGCGGACATATTGGTAGAGGAATTGTTTACTTTTTTACTTTTGGGTTATTTTTCATTGGATACGTAATTGATTTGTTTCTTATTTTATCTGGAAATTATAGATTCGTGAATGGTTCTTTGCTTAAGAAAGGATTTTACCACAGAGAAAGCGATTATGATTTATGATCTTGCATCCGATAGATAAATTAGCTGCAGTATAAAAGATTCCCATCACTTAGTAGTAAACTGCTTCATTCAGTCCGGATATGATGAAAATTTCGGTAGGCAAAAATAAATATGCTTGACAAAGAGAGTTTTATTTTATTAGTGGCAGAACAATAGATTTTATGGATTCAATTGGAATTTCAGAGATATTAAACCTATCTAAAGAAAAAAAATTCGAGATAACATGCGCTAGTTTTGACGTTGTAGATCATATTTTCAAAATTGATATCCCCAAGCCATTAAGAAATAGAAAACTAGCTGTTCAGGCAATGAGTTTACTGGTAAATGGAAATATTCAATATGGCTACGAAATAAAAGAAGAAAACCAAAAAAATCAAGAGGTTACAGAAGAGGCTCTGTCTGAGTCAACTGAGATGCAATCTGTAGATGAGCCCCTTGGTAAAGACGATGGATCAAGTATGAATAATCACGAGGATAATGATCCTAAATAGCCTCTTACAAAACTTATTAGATATTCAACAAATATCTTAAATTTCTGATCTGAAATTCTAACGAATACAATAATATCTATTTTTTTCTTTATTGAAAGAAATATTTTTCAGTGGCTTCTAAGAAGAGAGGCATAAAACTATGAAAATTCATGAATACCAGGCGAAGCATATATTAAAAAAGTATGATATCCCCATACCAGAGGGATTTACTACAGACGATCCCAAAGAATCCGTAAATATTTTCCAAAAGCTTAAAAAGAATACAGGCGGTGTTTCTACTGTTGTGATCAAAGCTCAGATACATGCAGGAGGGAGGGGACAGGGGGGGGGTGTAAAGTTAAGCCACTCAGAGGAAGAGACACTTAAAATTTCTTCTGAAATATTGGGAATGCAATTGATCACCGCACAAACAGGACAAGCAGGGAAAAAAGTATTGAAGATACTGATCGAAGAAGGAATGGATATTGAGAAAGAATATTACGTAGGGATTACTTTAGATCGATCTGAGTCAAGGCCTGTTTTCATGGTGTCCAAAGAAGGGGGGATGGATATTGAAGAAGTGGCTTCCAAGACTCCCGAAAAGATCATCAAAGAGATCATTGATCCGAATCTGGGGCTTCAAAATTGGCAGGCATCTCATTTGACATACAGTCTTGGTCTGGTAGATGAATCAGCTAAACAAGCACATAAACTTTTCATGAATTTATGGAGAGTTTATGATTCTGAAGATTGTTCTCTAATTGAGATTAATCCAATGGTTCAAGCCAACGGCAATAAAATATTGGCCTTGGATTGTAAGATCAACTTTGATGATAATGCTGCTTATCGCCATCCAGAAAGAGAAGAATTAAGAGATACCTCAGAAGAAGAACCTCTGGAATTAGAAGCTTCAAAATATAATCTGAATTATGTTCGCCTTCCAGGAGAAGTAGGTTGTATGGTAAATGGAGCAGGTCTTGCAATGGCCACTATGGATATTATAAAACATGTCGGTTCCTCGCCTGCCAATTTTTTAGATGTTGGTGGAAATGCAAATGTAGAAACTGTTACGAATGGATTTAAAATTATTTTGCGCGATCCAAATGTAAAGGCAGTTTTTGTTAATATTTTTGGAGGCATTGTGAGATGCGATAGAATCGCAAATGGAATTATAGAGGCCGCTAAAAATGTAGAGATAAGAGTACCTCTTGTAGTAAGATTGGCTGGAACAAATTCCCAAGAAGCTAAATCTATATTAGAAGAAAGCGGACTCAAAATGCAAGTTGCCTCTTCTTTAGAAGAGGGAGCTGAAAAAGTGGTGGAGGCAATTCAAAAAAATGGCAATCCTACTAACTGAAAAAAGTAAGATATTGGTTCAAGGAATCACTGGAAAGGAAGGTTCATTCCATACTACTCAAATGATAGAGTATAATAGTAATGTAGTGGGAGGGGTTACCCCTGGGAAGGGTGGGCAAAAATTTAAGGATAAAATACCTGTATTCAATAGTGTCAAAGAAGCCGTTTCCGAAACAGGAGCAAATGCTTCGGCCATTTTTGTTCCACCACCCTTTGCGGCAGATGCAATTTGTGAGGCAGTACGTTCCGGAATAGAACTCGTGGTATGCATCACAGAAGGAATACCCACCAGAGACATGCAGAGAATTATATATCTGCTAAAAAATTCTAACTCAATTTTAATAGGGCCAAATTGTCCAGGTGTTATTACCCCAGGGATAGGTAAAATTGGGATCATGCCTGGATTCATACATAAACCAGGTAAAATCGGGGTAATTTCTCGTTCAGGTACTCTTACCTATGAAGCCGTTGCGCAACTTTCTGAAGAGGGTCTGGGGCAGAGTACAGCGGTGGGCATTGGAGGCGACCCTATCATTGGTATGCCTCATTTAGAATTAGTAAAGCTTTTCAATCGTGATAAAGATACAGAGGGCATTGTGATCATAGGCGAGATTGGTGGATATTCAGAAGAAGAGGCGGCCATGTATATCAAAGATCATGTCGAAAAACCAGTAGTATGCTTTATTGCAGGCAGAACGGCTCCTAAGGGTAAACGAATGGGACATGCAGGCGCTATCGCATCGGGAGGCTCGGGGACTGCACAAGAAAAGATGAGAGTCATGCGAGAATGTGGTATCCAGGTATGTGAATCACCGGCCAATATAGGTTCTTCCATGAAAAAGGCATTAGAGACATTGAACTCAAAGTAACACTAATGAGTTCTATTTTTTATAGATCAATCATCTTTGAATATGGTCAGTTGCTCTGGAATAGATCCAACCGTACTTTTTCGATATTTCCCCTGTTTTTTGAAGGAAGAGCTCTTTTGTGGATGAACTGCTTTCCATAGACTGGACGATTCTAGTTTTCCTAATAGTTCAGAAGCCCTTAGAACAATTTCTTTAGGGAGTCCCGCTAATTCGGCTACATAGATGCCATAGGATTTATCTGCGATTCCATCTGTGATCTTTCTAAGAAAAACTACCTGTTCATCTTCCTCTATCACTTCTACGGTAAGGCCCACAATGCCATTTTCAGGTTCAATGATATCTGCCAATTCTGTGAAATGAGTGGCGAATAGAGTCTTGACTTTCCCTTTTTTATTCGTATTCAAATATTCAATGATCGCCCTGGCGATACTCACACCATCAAAAGTAGAAGTGCCTCTGCCCACTTCATCCAGTAAGATCAAAGAATTCACAGTGTAGTTTTCAAAAATTCTGGCGCATTCCAGCATTTCTACGTAAAAAGTACTTTCCCCTTTGAAAAGTCTATCATAGGCGCCTATTCTGGTGAAGATACGATCTACGATCGTTAAATGAGCACTTTCCGCAGGTATAAAAGAACCTGCCTGTGCCATGATCTGGATCAATCCAACCTGTCTTACGAAAGTAGATTTACCAGACATATTTGGACCAGTTAAGATTGCCAAATGCCTGTTGGTTGAATTCAAATGAACATCATTTGAAATGAAAACCTCTTCTTTGAATAAAGCCTCTACAACGGGGTGGCGGGAACTTTTAAGAATTAATTCATCCCCCTCTTCTATTTGAGGACGAACATAATTATTTTGAAAAGCAACTTCTGCAAAAGAGATCATAACATCTAAAAAAGATACCATGGATGTCCATTTTCTTAATTCTTTAGTGTATAATAGTATATCTTTTACCAATTGATCCACGATACTCTTTTGCATTGCAATGATCTTCTCTTTAGCGTTTAATATTCTATCTTCCAGTTCGGTCAATTCTTTCATGGTGAATCTTTCTGCATTCGTCAGGGTTTGTCTTTTTACATAATGCTTAGGAGCTTTGGATGCCATGATTTTAGATATTTCAATAAAATAGCCAATGGTCCTACTATGTCTTATTTTAAGCGAAGACAAATTGTATTTTTCCTTTTCATTGGCTTCAAATTCGGCGAGTATTTCATGCGCAGATTCACTTAGGCGAAAGGCCTCATCTAATTTTTCTGAATATCCGAACCTTATGCAACGCCTTTCATCCAAAAAGGACGGAAGTTTTTCAAGATATAAAATATCTTCTAATATATCAAGAGGATTCATCTTCAGTGGTATTTCCTCCCAATCCATTAAGAGTTTCTGTGGTAGAGGCTTTTTAAATTGGTTTAAGCATTTTTTTATATTTTGAATGGCCTTTAAGCTATAATACAAACCATTTAGATGATGCATTTTGGGAGAATTATGTAAATGATGTAAAATTCTGATAATATCTTTTATTCCTTTCAATTCTCTTTGAAAAGAATATCTTAGCTCTTTTTCTTCCAGAAAGAAATCCACTGTGTCGTAGAGACTCTGAATGGTTACAACATCTTTTAAAGGGGAGGTCAATAGTCCGGACAAATATCTTCTACCTGCCACCGTTTTGGTATGATCTAAAATGGAAATAAGAGAACCCTCTTGGTCGCCTTCCTGATTTTTTAATATCTCTAACATTTTGATAGCAGATCCATCCAGGATCATTTTAGATTTTTTATACTCTCTAATTGGTTTTTGCCATTCAATTTTAGTTCTGGGAGCAATTTCTTCTATGTAATGGAACAGAAAATATAGCGCATTCATTTCTGCCTCTTTTAATTCCATAACAGATAGATTCGATATTTGAAAGACATCCATTATCTTTTTTTCTATGAAAGATCTTCCTAAATTATAATACCTCAATTGGCAGGGAATATTCTGAATATCAATGGAAATTTCTTTCCCAGGCAGTATCATCTCTTTAATATTACAGAAACTGATCTTATTTTCAATTTCGCTATAATTGCAGCGATCTAAAATTAAATCTCCTGTGGATATTTCTCCAACAGCCAATGAATATATATTCTTTTGATCAGATTCATTTTTTTCTAAGAGATATAGGCTTGCGATTCTACTTTGGATATTTTGATCTATTAGTTCTTCTTCAAAAATGCTACCGGGAGTAAGTATTCTGATCACATCTCTTTTTATGATCCTTCCGGAAACTTCCTGGGGGTCTTCTAATTGTTCACAAATAGCGATGTTTCTGCCCTTTTCTAGAATTTTATGAACATATTTACTCCAGGAATGATGAGGGATTCCGCACATTGGAATATTATCCCCTCTTTTAGAGAGTACGATATTTAAAACTTCGGCAGTATAGATGGCATCATCCAAAAACATTTCATAGAAATCACCCATTCTAAAGAACAATACTTCTTTTTTATATCTCTTTTTAACCTCCAAATATTGTCTCATTAAAGGAGTATTCAGAGACATTTTCAGCTGTTTTTGATCGGCCATAACGTTGCCGTCTATTTTATTTGCGCTCATAGTAGTTATATTTCGAAAAGATAAATAATGGCAGGTAAAATTTTAGTAGATTTTTTTGATGAAATTTTTCATTTTTTCATGATCTTTAATTCCGGGTGCTTTTTCAATTTGACTTGATACATCGACGCCATACGGTTTTACAGTTTCGATCACCTCCTGTATATTATTAGGAGATAAGCCTCCTGCCAGAAAAAATTTTGTCCGGATATTATGGATATAATTCCAGTCGAAAGTAACGCCTGTACCACCCGCTAATATTTTCCCATCAGGACTTTTCTGATTACCTGTATCTAAAATGGTAGTTGCGAATCTCTTATAACCCTTTAAATTAGAATCATTTATACTTTTACAAATAGGAAAAGAAACGATGATTTTTTTAGGGGAATATCGTTTTTCTAAACTTGAAAGATTAGAATGATCTGCAGGGATTTGGAAATAAACATTTTTTGTTAACAGCTCATCCCCAATTCTTTTGATATGATCTTCATGATCATGGCCAAAAACCAAGACTTTCTTGGTATTTTTAAAATCAAATATCATGAATTTTGCATCTTCCAGGCTGCAAAGCCTGTTACTTTGTACGCAAAAAACAAAACCAAGCAGATCCGCTCCAAAATATGCAGCTAATTCTGCATCTTCATATCTTGTAAGACCGCATATTTTTACCTTTGTCTTACGGATTTTCGTTTTTTCAAGCATCTAAATAATAAATATTTTATTAAAATTTTTGATTGTAAATATGCAGTCTTTCAATTTGTTGTCCAGTAGACAAAAAAAAACTAATATTATATCATTTTTTAATATTACAAAGACAATGAACATTTAAATTGTCTTATTGTAAAGTATTTTTTTATTTTTAATATGGAATTAGCAGAATTTATTGACTCTATTTCTCCTGAATGGTATTTTCTTTTCATTTTTTTTAGTTCTTTTCTTGAAAATATTTTTCCTCCCTACCCAGGTGATACGGTTACTGTAATAGGCGCTTACATGGTTGGTATTTCTAAAATAAATATATTTGTTTTAATTATTTCTGTATTTGTGGGGAGTATTGCTGGAGCTGTATTTATGTATTTTATGGGGCCAAAAGTGATCTATTTTTTCTCAAATAAATTAAAAATACGTTTTTTCACTGTGCTTGCCAATGAAAATAGCATTCAAAAAGCGGAGAAATGGTTTCATAAATATGGCATTTTAAGTATAATTTTGTCCAGATTTTCCGCTGGTATTCGTTTTTTTATTTCTATCGTAGCGGGAGTAGTTAGAATGAACTTATTTCTTTTTATTATTGCTTTTAGTATAGGCACTATTCTTTGGAATGCAATTCTGATATATGCTGGGTATATTGTGGGTAATCATTGGGAAAAGATCATAGAAATTTTAAGGATCTATAATCTGGTCTTGGGGGGCATAATCGTGATCATATTTATCTTCTTTATTACATATAAACGAAAAAGGAAAATCAATACGAATTGAATTTTTTTGTAAATTCAGTTATTATTGTTTTGCATGATACTTCATTAAGATGTCTATAGCTTCAATGCTCAGCCCGGCGAAATTGAATTTAGGCTTAAAAGTAGCCTTTCGTTATGAAAATGGATACCATCATATTATTACTTTATCTATCCCCATTGATCTATATGATACAATAGAAATATCAGAAACCAAGGCTGGCTTTCATTTGAACTGTAAATACGATCTGCCTGCCTTTTGTGCTCAAAAATTAGCCCCTTATTTTGAAGGGGATAAAGTCAAAGATAATTTAATTTATAAATCTTATTATTGGTTTTTAGAATGGATCAGAGATAGATATAAGATATTGTCCATTGACCTGGTATCGGCTGAAAAATATCTTAAAAATATTAAAGTCAATATTCATAAAAAAATTCCATCTCCTTATGGCCTGGGAGGGGCAAGCTCTAATGCTGCTACACTCTTCAAAATACTGCTTAAAAGAATTATGCCTTTTTCAAAGGTAAAAGAAGCAGAATGGATCAAGCATTTAAAGAAAGATGTTCTTTCTTTAGGGGCGGATATATCATCTTTTCTGGAGGGAAATTCGTCATTGATCAGTGGCATAGGCGAGGTACATAAAATAATTCAATTACCTAAATTATATGGAATTCTAGGGATACCTGAATATGGCTTCCCAACTAGATTAATATACCAAAATACAAATAGTTCTTTACAAGGCAGAATTAAATATAAGAGTATCCTGAATAGTCATTTAAGACAATTCAATAATTTTATAGAATTTCTGCATAATAGAAAAACTAATAAAGAATCTATTGTTTGTAGAACAAAAAATTTATCCTCAATAATGAAGTTCCAACAGGATATTTCTTCTTCCTTTGGCCATTCTGATCAAATGAATATTATATACCTTCAAAATGATCTATTAAAAAGTTGCTTAAGAATTTTCCCTGAAGAAACCTGTAAACTAAAAGAAATAAGTAAAGAAGCTTCGTCTATAGTAAGTTCTGCCTTGAGCAATGAATATGTTTTTTACTCTATGTCTGGGGCTGGGTCTTCTTTCTATGTTTTAACTTATAAAGAGATCCCCCAGGATTGTATTCATAAAATAAAAAAAGAATATCCTATGATGCATTGGTTTACTTTTTCTAATTTAAATTGTGAATGATATAATTGGGCCGTGGCCAAGTGGTAAGGCAGCGGGTTTTGATCTCGCCATTCGCAGGTTCGAATCCTGCCGGCCCAGTATTTCGAAATGCGATAAAAAATTCTTATGAAATATTCCGACACAGAGGTTATTATACTGGCGGCAGGTAAAGGTGTTAGAATGAACAGTAATATCCCTAAGGTATTACAGGTTTTACATGGTCAGCCTATGATAATTCATATTTTGAAAAAATTACAAAAAATAGGTTTCCTGAATATCATTCTGGTAGTAGGATACGCCAAAGAAAAAGTAATAGAAGTAGTAGATCAATGGTGCAAAAATTACTCTGATCTTAACATTCATTTCGCAACACAGGAAGAGCAAAAAGGAACAGGGCATGCAGTATTATCCGCCATGCCAAAAATAAAGCAAAAATCGAATAAAGTATTGATTCTTTTAGGAGATGTACCTCTAATTAAAGAAGAAACCATTTTAGATAGCATAGATAAGTTAAAAAAAAATGACTTGAAAGTATTGATACTCACTACTGAATTAAATTCTCCTACAGGGTATGGAAGAATTGTGAAAAATAACCTGGATCAGGTAGAATATATTAAAGAAGAAAAAGATGCGACTCTCCAAGAGAAAAAAATTAAAGAAATCAACACAGGAATATTTATTTTCCAGGGAGATGTTTTATGGGATAATCTACATAAAATAAAAAATAATAATCACCAGAATGAATACTATTTAACAGATATTGTATCTCTTCTAAAAAAACAGGGTATCAAATGTATTGCGCATAAATATAAGAATCCCTTTCAATTTCTAGGAGTAAATTCTCCTGATGAGTTAAAACAAGTAAAAGTAGAAATGGCCAAATCAATGGGGAAATATACTCCTGAAGAAATGATTATTTGATCTGGTATATAAATGGAAAATTTAAAAATATTCTCTGGAAGTTCGAATAAAAAACTTACTTTACGTATAGCCAAGACTTTGAAGATTAACCCCGGAAGGGTAGAACTCAGTAAGTTCTCAGATGGGGAGACCTCTATTAAAATTCTGGAGAATGTAAGGGGTAAAGACGTTTTCATAGTACAGTCTACTTCTCAACCTGCGAATGACTATATTATAGAATTGATCCTTATGCTGGATGCCTTTAAAAGAGCCTCCGCCCACAGGGTTACGGTGGTGATGCCATATTATGGATATTCTCGCCAGGAACGCAAGGTAGAACCAAGAGTTCCCATTTCGGCCAAGGCAGTTGCCCGTATCATTGAAAGTATGGGCACAGATAGAATTTTATGTATGGATTTACATGCTGATCCGATCCAGGGTTTTTTTGACATACCCGTAGACCATTTATTTTCGGCTCCTGTATTGGTTGACTATTTTAATGATTTGAAATTGAACAATGTTATAGTCGTATCTCCTGATACAGGAGGCACTGAAAGAGCGCGTTTTTTTGCTAAACAATTAGATACAGAAATTGCTATTATTGATAAAAGAAGAGAAAGAGCAAATTACTCTGAAGTAATGAACATTGTGGGGGATGTTAAAAATAAGAACTGTATTTTATTGGATGATATGATTGATACAGGGGGAACGATTTGTAAGGCAGCTGAATCCATTCTGAACCATGGTGCTCAGTCTGTAAGAGCCGTGGCTACTCATGGGGTTTTTTCCGGCAATGCAATGCAAAATTTGCAGGATTCTGTTTTAAAAGAAGTCGTCATAACCGATACAATTGAATTATCCCCTAAAAAAAGTATCCCTAAATTGAAAGTTTTATCCATAGCTTCTTTAATGGCTAAAGCCATCCAAAGAATACATGAAGAAAAATCAGTAAGCTCTTTATTTTTATAACGAAAAGGAGAAAAATATGGAAGAAAGAATGACCTTAGAAGCAAGACCTAGAAGCAATAAAACATCAAAACAACTTAGAAGAGAAAGTATCATACCCGCATTAATCTATAACCATGGGAAGACGGATCATATTGAAATGGACGCTAAAGACATCAATAAGCTATTTGCGAGTGGCATATCTGAATCTACATTGATCGATCTAAATCTAAAAGGTAAAACAGAAGTTGTTTTCATTAAAGAATACCAATTGCATCCTGTAACTGATGTGATATTGCATTTGGATCTATATCGAATAACTTTTGGAGAAAAAATAAAGACTCATATTGCCATTGAATTAGAAGGAAAACCCATAGGTATAAGAGAAGGAGGAGTTCTGGAAAGTTTTTTACATGAAGTGGAAATTGAAATATTTCCAAAATATTTAACTTCTTCTTTGAAGATAGATATATCTCATTTAAAAATTGGACACTCTATTCATGTAAGAGACCTTACTCCTCCTCCAGAGTCTAAAATATTGATGGAAAGCAATTCTACTATTTGCCAGATTTCTGCTTCTGCTAAACTGGAAAGTGAAGTCGTTTCTGAACAACCAGAGGAGCAAGAAGAAGAACTAGAAAAAGATAAAGAAGAAAAAAAAGCTGAATAAAAGTATATCATGAAGTTAGTTATTGGTCTTGGGAATCCAGGCGATCGCTACATGAATAACAGAAAGAATATTGGTTTCAAGGTTATTGATGTGATCGCTAACAATATAAATATTCGGATTAAAACTAAAAAGAAGAAATCCTTATTAGGTAAAGGGGTTTTTGAAGGCAAAGAGATCGTATTACTTAAACCGCAAACTTTCATGGATCTAAGCGGGGAAGCCGTTCTTTATATTGCTTCTTTTTTGAAAATTCCAGTTCGCGACATCATTGTAATGCATGATGATTATCTTATCCCCTTGGGACAAGTTAAGATCACAAGAGGGCCTTTAGAAATCTCGAATATTGGGCTGGAATCTATTATAAAGGGTCTCAAGTCAGATAAATTTATAAGGATTCGTGTCGGAGTGGGACCAGATTCAAAGGAAAAGAAGCAATTATCTGAAAAGGAAATTGAAAAATATCTGTCTCAGGATTTTTCATTAACAGAAAATGTGTACATAATAGATATTGTCAATCATTCAGAGGCAGCATTAAGAAGCATATTAACCCAAGACATTGCAGATGTTCTTTCCAGATATAAGCTTAACTCTTCTCCGCTCTGATATTGGCTTAGATGATCCAACAATTGAATTTATACAGAAAAATAAATGTTGGATATTATCTTTTTCAGGGGGTGGGGATTCTGTTCTTGCTCTTTTTTCTTTGCTCGTCATTCACCGCGCCAAACCCAAACCAAGGCAATTAATTATATTTTATTTGGATCATGGTATCCAATTTTCTTCTGCGGCTCAAGTAAAAAGAGAAAAAATTTTTAGTTGTATCCAAAAAGATCTGAAGCGGATAAAACAGCTTAACGTAAAGTGGGTTCCCATTAAGAAAGACGTTTCTAAAATTTCTAAGCGCCTTAAATGGTCTTTTGAGTATACAGGCTCTTTTTTAAGAAAGAAGGCATTAAGAACTCTATATAAAAAGCACAAGGGGGTTATTATTTTAGGTCATACACTTTCTGACTGGTATGAAACCATCATAATGCGTATCAACAGAGGAAGTTCTGTAGAAAGATCAATTCCCTATGATATTCTAGAATATTCACAAGAGAAGTCTTTCTTTCGTCCCTTGGCACTCTCCCTGAGAAATGAGGTACGCCAGATTAATCAAAAGTATTCTATTGATTTCTGGGATGACCCAACTAATAAAGATAACTCTATTCTGCGAAATGATGTAAGGAGTAATTTTAATATACTTAATCCAAAAGGGCTTAAAAAAACAGCTTTGAATTTTCTACTTTTTCAGAAAGAAAAAATGTCTCCCTCTGTGTTTATCCGATACGGTCCTCCTGTATTAAAAACCATAGATACCCACAGAGAAATACGCTTTGATTATGAGAAATATAAAAATTTGGATCAAATCTCCAGAGAAGGCCTCAAAATGGAATTAATTCGCTATTTAGGGTTCCCTTCTTTTTCGGCAGAGATGCGAAAAAAAGTCCAAAGAGATATATTTTCAGAACCACCTTTTTTCATGGAAAAAGAAAACTGGGGGGGTACTATATATCTTTCTTTTCACAGAGGTAGAATGCTTTTAAAAGAAACGCAAAAAAGATCAATGGAGCAGATCCAATTATTTGTTCAAAAGTTCAATATACGAAATATCCACAAAGAGTCAAACACCAGCCAAACAGATATGCTTCATTTAAAAAAGAATGGTCAAAACATAGCTGCCAGAATTATACATTCTATCGATATATCTAAGAAAAATTTGATCCGCTTGAAATTTGGTCATAAATCAGTTAAAAAAATGCTCAATGAAAAAAATATCTCTTTAAGACAAAGAAAAAACCTATATCTTTTAATCGATGCAAGGGAATCTCTAAAAATATTGTTCATTCCTCTTTCTGTATTTGGTATTCAGGATATATTCGACGAACAATTTTCAGAATAGCTAATCTTAAGATCAAGGGGTAGATTTTATTTGATTAACCAGTATTTCTCATACCCGCCGCAATTCCATTGATGCTCATTAAAAGCGTTCTGCGGATTTCGCTATCTTTTTGTTTCTTTTTCCGATGCCTCTTTAATAATTCAACTTGAATCAAATTAAGCGGATCCGTATAAGGGTTTCTCATGGAGAGTGTATGTTTTAGAACTTTATTTGCATCTAATAGTTCTTTATGTTCAGTAACTTTTAAAATTGAATCTATACTCAGCTGCATTTTTTTAATAAGTATTTGGCTAATATATTTTAGTTTCCGTGGAACTAGATTATCATCATATTGTTCTACTATTCTGATATCTGCTTTAGATAATACCATCTCTATAAGATCAATGGTAGAAGAAAAGAATTCCCAGTCTTTATACATTCTTTGTACTTCTTTTAGATGACCATTCTTGATCATATGACTCAATGATTCTCCTACACCAAGCCAGGAAGGCAAAAGCATTCTGTTTTGTGTCCAGGCAAATATCCATGGTATTGCCCTTAAGTATTGGATGCTTTTATCCGATTTTTTACGTCTTGCTGGTCTACTACCTATATTCAGATGTTCTAATTCTTCTTCAGGGGTGACCAAATTAAAATATTCTAAAAAAGAAGAGTTATCTTTGACTATATCTCTATAGTCTTTGCAAGAGATTTGCGATATTTCTTCCATTAAATTCTTCCACTTATCTTTAGGAATTTTAGGAGGCTTTAAACTGGCCATTAAAACAGCACTAGTATATATTTCTAATGTTCTCAAGGCAATGTCAGGCAGTCCAAATTTTGCCTGTATCATTTCACCTTGTTCAGTAACTCTGATACCTCCTTGGATAGAACCTGGCGGCTGAGAGAGAATTCCTGTATAAGTTGGACCACCCCCTCTACCAATAGTTCCTCCCCTTCCATGAAATAAAGTTAGATGAACATCGAATTGCTTGCATATCTCCGTTATCTCTTCCTGGGCTTTATACAATTCCCAAGAAGCAGTAAACCTTCCACCGTCTTTAGCAGAGTCAGAATAACCGATCATTACTTCCTGTTTTTTTTGGATCTTCTTTAAATACCAATCAATTTGGAATAGTTTTTCTAAAGAACTTTTAGCATTTCTTAGATCCGAAATGGTTTCAAAAAGAGGTACAACTCTAAGGTATTTCTTTATATTTGATTCTTTTTGCAATAAATAGACCACAAGAATATCAGAAGGAGACTTTGTCATGGAAACTACATAAGCACCCAGAGAGCTAGATTCAATTTTTGCTAGTTTCTGAAATGTTTGCAATATATTTCTTACATCCTTAGGGGAATTCATATTTTCAGGTATTAAAGGCCGTTTATTTTTAAGTTCGGCAAGTAAAAATGATTGTTTTTTCTCTTCATCCCACTTTTTAAAAGATCCCAGACCCAGGTGTTGGGTTATATAATTCATTGTTTCTGTATGCAAATCAGAATGTTGACGAATATCCAATTTTATCAAGGGTAATCCAAAGCTTGCAATACGCCTTATGTTATCCAGCAGCCTGCCTTTGGCAATGACTTCATCTTTGCAATCCACAAGTGATTCATAGCATAGTAGTAAAATTTCTAATAGCTCTTCTTCTTTTTTAAATATTTTTAGGTTAGGGGGAGGGATATTTTTAAGCAAATATTCAATTCTGTCTGATGAATTTTTTAGCTTCTCTTTTACTTCGTTCAAAATAGTTCTGTATGGCTCCAAAGAATCGCCTACTAGTTTTCTTAATTTATCATTACAATTTGACATAGATAGTTCAGATATTAACATATCCATTTCTTTATAATATAATTGGCAACCAAGCCATCTGGACAATAATACGACCTCTTCCGTAACTTCTGGCGTGACATAGGGATTCCCATCTCTGTCTCCGCCTATCCACGATCCAAATGCAATTGGATTTGCAGAGAGAGGCAAATTTTTACCTGTATGCTTCTTTAAGGCATCATCTAAAATTCCTAGAAATTTAGGAACAATGTTCCATATATTTTGCTCAAAAACGACTAAAGCAGACTTGGCTTCATCTATTACAGTGGGGCGCTCAACACGGATAAAATTAGTATTCCAACAGGTTACTATTTCTCTTTGCAATTTTTCATAAATTTCTTTTCTTTCTCTCTGGGTAAGATCATTACGATCATTTTTTTCCAATAAATAATTGATTTGATTATATTTCCGGATCAGAGTGCGTCTTACAATTTCCGTTGGATGAGCAGTCAAAACCAATTCTACTCTTTGATTACATATCTGTTCATATAGTCTTTCTTTACTAATACCAGATGCTAGTAACTTAGAGAAAGTATGGTCTAAAGAGGCTTTTTGACTTGTTGTTTCTAGTTTTCTGTGATGATATCTTCTTCTGCGTACTCTGTGTTGTTCTTCTGAAATATTATTTAAGGTTAAAAGCAGAGTAAATGCCTTGATGATCTTTTCCGTTTTTTTGTGATCTATTTTTTGCAATAGAGTATTCAACTTTCTGAAATCTTGTGAATTGCCATTTCTACCGCTTTTAGATAGAAAGCGTATCTTTTCTATAAGTTCCACAATTTTGCTTCCTTCTTTATATTCTATGATCTGTAATAAAAATTGATCTAAAAGCTGGATATCCTTATTCAGCTTTTCATAATGTTTTCCTACTTTTTTCATTGATCAGATTTAATTTTCTAGCCTCTCTTTTCTAGTTATATCGGCCATAACACACATAATGTGCAGATCATCAATAACTTTATATCGAGTCAATATTTTTTAGTCATGAATGATCGAAGGTACCGGTCAATTTATTATTGAATAGCCTGAATACCAATGGGCATTTTCTCTCCATGTAGTGAAAAATGTATCATTTTATCAATTTTTTTGCCTGGACTTATCTATAAAACAATGGGTTCAAAATAGAGATCACTGCATCCAAATACAGCGCATATAGAAAAAAGTAAAATAGATATTCTCCTAAAGGCCTTGTCTTTTCATCAACCTGAAATACATTAATCACAATTTTTTCTATATAATATATTAGAAGTCCCCATCCCATCCATGATATGGTAGGTAAAATAATCTTTTGTATTTCAGTCAAAAAGACATATCCCTTTATTACTCTATAAGTCGTAGAAACATAATCAGGAGCATTAAAGTAACAGTAATAAGAACCTAATATCCCAAAAACTAAACAATAAATTAAAATATGTGGCCAATTTCTTTTCCATATAATATCTCTGAGTACAAAAGCAGGGGTACAAAATACAAAAATAAGACTTAATATATAAAATGTATTAATACTGATCCACTCATAGATGTATGAAAAAAAAGAAGATAAAGCTATCACATTACAACCCAAAAATTCTTATTTTTATATAATTTGACCTTTTCTTGAATATATTCTAAAACCATTTTAATCAATATTCATATTTAAGTTAATATTGCAACTATTTTCTGAATAATATTAAATTATCAATAACTCTATTAAAGCCTGTGCCTCAACACAGAAGAATAATTTACTACATTGTAATCTATATCGTATTTTTTGTTCCCGAAGGTTTTTTGATATTTTTTCTCGAAAATACGAAATAATTTCCTAATTTCCTGATCTATACAAGCTGTTCCACCAACAAGATAGCGCATTGCATCGTTTTCTTCACAAGTCTTTTGAAGCTCTCTGCTACTTCTCCAAACACGATGAAAACCATAAAGTAAAACTCCTAACATTAAAGATAGAATGAACAGAAAATTCTTTTATATGTAAATTGATATTGGGCCCAATGCGTACCAATGTCTCTTCACCAAATGAAATATCAACTAATGATCTTACGATAGTATCGAGGGTATTAAAAAACTTGATCTTTAAGTACCCGCGAGGCTAACAGTTTTGAAAGTATCTTCTAGTTTGATTTTTTGCATTTTTTTTAGCTCTATATGATCCGTAGCATCTGTCGTTAAAGGAGTAACAGATATATATCCTTTATTATATAGAGTCAAGTCACTATTTTTAAGATCACGGCTTCCTAAAATAGAACCATCGAATGAATACAACATTGTATCTTTATTTGTCAGGTTATTGGAAATTTTAACATAAGAATCTTGATAAATTCGTTTTCCTAATTGTGTCCATCTAACCCCTTTAACCTGGCAATGGTTTGGGTAATTTATATTGAACAAAAATGGATTATTTATTCTTGGCATTATGAATTCGATAAAATCAAAAATAAAGTCAGCAACCTGACTATAATTATCTTTCCCGGGAACAATGTCACAAGAGACAGAAATAGCCTTATATCCATGTATATAGGCATGTCTGGCTCCCCCTACTGTACCTGAATACCATATATCATTGCCCATATTGACTCCTTTATTAATACCGCTTACCACAATATCCGGAGCAAAATCAAGTAGACCTCCATGTAAGGCCAGGCCAACGCAATCCACGGGAAAACCCTCTACACTATAAATAAGATCACCATGTTTGTTTACTTTTATAGTACGAAACAGGCTAATTGCCTGGCTAATACCTGTAATATCTTTTTTCGGAGCAATGATGGCTGCCCTGCCCAATTTACTTAATTTTTTTTGTAGAGCGAGTATACCAGGGAAGTTGTATCCATCATCATTTGTGATCAAAATATTCAAAGCTATTTTCAATTATTTTAAATCTTAATCTAATTAAATTAATGGAACATGTTTTATGATAAAGATATATAGTCATTTATTTTATTTATTTTATTTATCATTATTTTCATAATTATTCTTCAAAATATAAATAAACTACTAAAGATATTTTTTTAAAGATAGATAGTATTATATAGGGGAAATTATATTATGTCTATAGAACTCATGGGACTTATCTTATTATTCATAGGGTCTCTTTTTTTATTTATTTCTGTTTTAATGAACTCAAAGGAAAAACCTAAACAGAGAGAATTTCATTTCGCAAGCAACATAGACTCTTCAAAGAGAAATGTCTTTAAGGAATCTCCAAAGATTTCTGATAATAGAGCTGATTTTGCCTTTCCCAATATGGATTTATTATTTAAGAATAAGTCATCTGTCGAAAAAAATATTTCAGAGGAAAATTCTCCGCATACTGAACCAGACTCTATTCCCAAAGTAAAGGTAAATGTATACAATGAAAATCCTTCTTTTTTTACAGAAAAGGCCTATCTATATTTTGATTATAATAAAAATAATGCGTATACAGGAGAAGAAGTGAATTTTACTTTAAATGATATAACTAGTATACGCAGATTTGGCCTTGGTTCACTTTCTTATAGAGGAGTTTCCTTCTTTTTGGAATATGAAAATGGTAAACATGTATTTAATGTTCACGAATTAGAACATATTGCTTTTTATTTGAATTGTATTGCCTTAGTGCAAAGAGGTAGTTCCCCTACGGCACTCCTGTTTATGAATGACACACAACCCTTGCGCAAGGTTATTGAAACTTTTCAATTAAAAGAAAATTTCTAATTCAATATGGAAATATTATCCAGATATCCTGCGGCACCAGAAAAGAAAAAAAATAAGAAATTCTTATATTTTTTACTCTTCTTTTTCATATTCATCACAATCATAGCAATATATGTATTGTATAATTATGAACAATTTCAATTTTATTTTCAAGAAGATAAATATACCTACATCGAAAAACAATATCAGATCATAGAACAGCAATATCCACTCCCTTTAGATAGAGTAAAAAAATTAGAAGATCATCTGTCAGAATTAATTGCAGATAATCCGGCAGATCCCAAGCTTTTTTTTTATAGAGGAAAGTTATACTATATGATATTCAATCTTCCTTTTAAAAAAAATAATATTTTATCAGATGTATTTTTCAATCGATTCATAGGAAAGTACCATTTCTCTGTTCATTTAGATAAGTCTAAATGGCAAAATGCGATTGCTTCTTTTAAAAAAGCATTAATTCTTCAATTACCTCAGGTTTTACAGAAAGAAGCTCATAAAACATTAATCCATTTATATCTTTTGGGAGAAACTTCCTATCTAAATGAAGCATATAAATTAACCCAAATGCTAGAAGATGAGTCTGATAATTTTTTAGATATTTTTAAATCCGAAAAATTAAATCCTTCTCATTCATTGGATACCATATCAGCAGATCAAAAAAAAAGGTCAATAGACTTAAGATATTCCCAAAATATATCCAAACATCTTTTAAATATAATCATTTGCAAGGAAGTTCCCAACTGGAAAATATTAAAAAAAGTATATAATAAAGCTCAGATTAAATTTTTCAAAGCTATCTACTTTTTAAATCTTGGGAACAGGCCTTATGGTTTTTCACTCTTAAAAGAGATTATAAAGGCAGAAGACATATTCGACCAGAATATTATAGATAATTCATATTATCTAATGGGATATATAAATAAACAATTAAAGAATTTTAGAACACAATTAAAGTATTACTCTAAAATTGATACGCAAAGTTTTCTACCCAAGAATAAATGGTTTTTTGATGAATATACCTACTTATTAAGATTCATGGGAAAGTATAAACAAAACCAGCAATTTGTGGATGAATATGAAGAGCTATATCTTAAGAGTAATGCACCTTAAGAAATTCTATAAAAAACTACCTACATATTCTGCCAGGTCTACAACTCTCTTGGAATAGCCCCATTCATTATCATACCAGGACAATACCTTAATCATATTTCCAGCGACTACAGAAGTAGAAATGGAATCTACGATAGAAGAAAAAGGACTTTTTATATAGTCTACCGATACAAGAGGCAATTCTGAAAAGCCTAGTATTCCTTTTAGGTCTGATTCAGAGGCTTTTTTAAGTAACTGGTTTAGTTCATCTTTAGTGGTATCTTTTTCTGTTTCTGCGACCAGATCCACCAGAGATACATTAGGTGTTGGAACCCTAACTGCCATTCCGTCTAGCTTACCCTTTACTTCAGGAAGCACTAAAGAAACTGCCTTGGCTGCACCTGTGGTAGTAGGTATCATGGATAAAGCAGCGGCTCTTGCCCTTCGCAGGTCTTTATGAGGAAGGTCTAGAATGCGCTGGTCATTTGTATAGCTGTGCGTAGTGGTCATGAATCCTTTTTTAAATCCAAGGTTATCCATTATAACCTTTACGACAGGCGCTAAACAGTTTGTAGTACAAGAAGCGTTTGAAATAACATGATGGTTATCCGGATCATATTTATCTTTATTGACTCCAATGACTATAGTAATATCTTCATTTTTAGCGGGGGCAGAAATAATAACCTTTTTGGCCCCTCCTTTTTGAATATGCTTGGATGCATCCTTTGCATCTGCAAATCTACCAGTAGATTCAATCACAATATCTGCGCCAAAGTCTCCCCATTTGATCTCATCTAAATTAGCCACAGAAGTTACCTTACTTGAGCGATCCCCTACAATGATTTGGTCTTCTTTTGTTTCTATATTTTCTTCCCAGGTTCCAAAAAGAGAATCATATTTAAGTAAGTGTGCCAGCGTTTTAGAATCTGTAAGGTCATTTACAGCGACAATTTCTATATTTGGATGATGAAAAGCCGCCTTATAAAAGTTTCTTCCGATTCTACCAAAACCATTAATACCAATTTTTATTTTAGCCATAATATTATATTAACATTAAAATAATAGGACATAGGGTGTCAAGAATAAATAAATAATAATTTACAATAACCAATGCCGTTAGGCTGTACTTGGTACACATATCTTACACGGATACTGCAATATCTAAAAAAAGACAGTTAAAAAAATACAGCTAGTATATATTTTTTAAATGAAATAATCTGGTGTTATCAAAAGCAGAATATCTTTAAAATAGGATCATGCCTAAAGCCATAAATCAAAGAAAAAATTATTTAATTTACCAGATCATATTGATCGAAAAGACTCTGAACAGCACAAATAATATGGCTTTTACTTTTAGTTCATTATTTTATATAGTTACCCAAAGTTTATTAAAATTTTGGCAACTATGTATTTTGTGATACCAAAAACCTATAGTCATTGTGTCCAAAATGACTATAGGAAAATATTAGACTTTAATTTGATTCAAGTTCTTTTAACTTTTTTTCACAAATTGTGTCACTTTCGCAATCAAAAACTTTTTTTCTGTTTTCATCAAAAACATCTTGCCATATTTCTGTAAGAGTAACACTAGGCATAGCCACATACACATTTTCAACATTTACATCATCCAAATTTTGAAACGAGTACATTTGCAAATATGCCTTTTTTATATCTGGAATCGTTCTCGTCAAAATACCATTGTGACCTGATTTATTGATGAAGCACTTTCCTTTGTGCATAAGGCTGTACAAAATAGAATTAGACTTAGTTTCAATAAGTTTTCCCATTGATTCAGAGTCTATGCATACAACAGAAGGATTTTTTAGTTTCCCAATTAAATAATATTTTGGTTTGCCCAACACATTGTAAATGCTTATAAACATATAAGCTATCAAAAAAAAAACTATTATTGAAATAATATCTTTTTTCTCCATTTTTCAATCTCCTTTTAATTAAAAATTTAAGAATGCTGGGAAAGAAAGGCCTTTAGTTTAGTCTTAAATAACAAAGGGCTTATCTTTACCTGTCGCAATCCCAATAAATACTACCATTAAAATATTTACTGGAAAAGGGAAAAATAAGCCCTTTCGTAAATGGTAATATTGATGAGGTTGCGACTCCGGAATTAAAATTCCTTAACCTTGCTACGAACATCAAGCAGTAGCTCATTCATTAAGACAATATGTAAATGAAAGTTGCCATACTAACAATATTGAAAATTTCTGGTCATTGTTTAAACGTGGGTATATTGGAGTATATCATTACATGAGTAAAAAACATTTACAAAAATACGTAAATGAGTATGTCTTTAGATATAACAATAGAGATCAAATAGATATAAAAAGTTTGCTAATCAATGCCAGAAATAAGAGACTAAAGTATAAAGAGTTAATAAGCAATGCCTAAAAAAAATCCGAAATATCATCATAAATTTAAAACTTCAATGCCTTTAGATAAGTTTTTAAAAGGCGAAATAAAAGTTGCCGATCAAAAAATAAAAAAGTCTAGTTCTCTGGTATCTAAAGAAAAACAAAAAAGTAGTTAAATTTCATCTTTTTTATTTTGGTGTCACAAAATACATAGTTGCCAAAATTTTTAAATATTTGCATAAAAAGGATTGACAATCTGAATTCATTGATATTAATGTCATTTGGCTGGTATTTTATATTGCAAGGTTGTGCTAAGAATGCACTTGAAGTTGTGGCCCTTGGCATAAAAAATTCTGTGATGCAGGTAGAATTTTAAATAAAAAAGGGCCTGTAGCTCAGTTGGTTAGAGCGCACCCCTGATAAGGGTGAGGTCACAAGTTCGAGTCTTGTCAGGCCCAAGAATATTACTAAGGGGACTTAGCTCAGCTGGGAGAGCATCTGCCTTGCACGCAGAAGGTCACCGGTTCGATCCCGGTAGTCTCCATAGATCAATGGTACAGTTTTTGTATGCTGTAACAACCAGCTAATGAGCTTTATAGTTCATAGAAGGGATAAGACAAAGGTCTTTATCCTGTTCCAATTTGAAAAATGATTATAATGTTAATTTATTGTATAAAATACAATTTCGTTTGACTCAATACATAAATATAAAAATAGAAAAGTGTAAAATCAAAGCATAATATGGTCAAGTAATTAAGAGCATACGATGGATGCCTTGGTACTGCATGGCGATGAAGGACGTAGTTACCTGCGATAAGCCTCGGTGAGCTGGAAGCAAGCATTGACCCGGGGATTTCCGAATGGGAAAACCTATACAGGTAAAACCTGTATATTCAGAAATGAAGGCGACACCCAGGGAAGTGAAACATCTCAGTACCTGGAGGAAAAGAAAGCAAAAGCAATTTCCTAAGTAGTGGTGAGCGAAAGGGAATTAGCCCAAACCAGTTTTATGTTAAAGCCTGAAGGTGTTGTAAAATTGGTGTTGTAGGACTTGCCTGAAGTTGCTTCAGAAACTTCATAGAGTTACAAAATTTACGGATAGAAGAAGCGTTTGAATGGCGCACCATAGAAGGTGAAAGTCCTGTATTTGAAATCTGTAGATCTCTTTAGCAAGCACCTGAGTACTACGGAACATGTGGAATTCTGTAGGAATCTGCGAGAACCATCTCGTAAGGCTAAATACAAGGCAGTAACCGATAGTGGACCAGTACCGTGAGGGAAAGGTGAAAAGTACCCCGGGAGGGGCGTGAAATAGAACCTGAAATCGTATGCTTACAAAGTATGGGAGGGCTATGGCTTTGCCAAGCCTGACCGTGTGCCTTTTGTAGAATGAGCCTGCGAGTTACTATGTGTAGCAAGGTTAAGGAATTTTAATTCCGGAGCCGCAGCGAAAGCGAGTTTAAATAGAGCGTTTAGTTATATATAGTAGACCCGAAACTGAGTGAGCTAACCTTGGTCAGGATGAAGTTCCGGTAACACGGGATGGAGGTCCGAACCGTTGAATGTTGAAAAATTCTCGGATGAACTGAGGTTAGGAGTGAAAGGCTAACCAAACTCAGTAATAGCTGGTTCTCCCCGAAATGGATTTCGGTCCAGGCTTATATGTTTCGATACGGGGGTAGAGCACTGTTTGGGCTAGGGGCTGTGAAAAGTTACCAAACCCAGGCAAACTCCGAATACCGTATCGTGAAGTATAGGACTGAGCGTGTGGGGGATAATCTTCATGCGCAAGAGGGAAACAACCCAGACCGACAGCTAAGGTTCTTAAATCCGATCTAAGTGACAAAGGATGTCGAACCGCTCAGACAGCCAGGAGGTTGGCTTAGAAGCAGCCACCCTTTAAAGAATGCGTAATAGCTTACTGGTCGAGTATTTCGGCGCCAAAAATTTATGGAGCTCAAGTTCGGTACCGAAGCTTCGGTTCAATATCATTTATGGTATTGAAGGTAGGGGAGCGTTCTTATCGGTGTGAAGGCGTATCGTAAGAAGCGTTGGACTGATAAGAAGTGAATATGCAGGCATGAGTAGCGATAATGCCAGTGAAATTCTGGCACACCGTAAACCCAAGGGTTCCTCTGCAAGGTAGATCCGCGGAGGGTTAGTCGGCCTCTAAGATAAGGCTGAAAAGCGTAGTCGATGAGAAACAGGTTCATATTCCTGTACTACATGATTTTGGTTTGACCGATGGGATAACGCAATAGGATAAGAAGTGGAAGCGATGGTTGTCTTCCTACAAGGTTGTAGAGTTTTGATAGGATTAGGAAAATCCGGTCCTTGAACTTGAGAGCTGATGTCGACCTTGCCTTCGGGTAGAGGGAAGCTTCTAACTCCATGTTGCCAAGAAAAATCTCTAAGGGACAAGATTATGTAACCGTACCCTAAACCGACACAGGTGGGTGGGGAGAAAATCCTAAGGTGATCGAGAGAAACCTCGTTAAGGAACTCGGCAAAATTGCCCCGTAACTTAGGGATAAGGGGTGCCTCTTTAGGTGAAGGGCTTACCGCCCGGAACTTGAAGGGGTGACACTAAAGAGTTAGTAGCGACTGTTTATCAAAAACACAGGTCTCTGCAAACACGCAAGTGGAAGTATAGAGACTGACACCTGCCCGGTGCTGGAAGGTTAAGGGGATTTGTTAGCCTATTTATAGGCGAAGCAGAGAACCGAAGCCCCAGTAAACGGCGGCCGTAACTATGACGGTCCTAAGGTAGCGAAATTCCTTGTCGGGTAAGTTCCGACCTGCACGAATGGTGTAACGACTGCTAAGCTGTCTCGACGAGGTTCTCGGCGAAATTGTAATGCCCGTGAAGATGCGGGCTACCCACGGTAGGACAGAAAGACCCCGTGAACCTTTACTGTAACCTGGCATTGATCTTTGATCTGGCATGTGTAGGATAGGTGGGAGGCTTTGAAGGAGAAACGCCAGTTTCTCTGGAGCCATCCTTGAAATACCACCCTTGCGAGATCGGATATCTAACCGGTATAGTTATCCTATACTGGGACAATGTCAGGTGGGCAGTTTGACTGGGGCGGTCGCCTCCCAAAGAGTAACGGAGGCGCCCTAAGGTTCCCTCAATACGGTTGGAAATCGTATGTAGAGCGTAAAGGCATAAGGGAGCTTAACTGCAAGACTTACAAGTCGAGCAGATACGAAAGTAGGGCTTAGTGACCCGGTGGTTCTGTATGGAAAGGCCATCGATCAACGGATAAAAGGTACTCCGGGGATAACAGGCTTATCGGGCCCAAGAGTTCATATCGACGGCCCGGTTTGGCACCTCGATGTCGGCTCGTCGCATCCTGGGGCTGGAGCAGGTCCCAAGGGTTTGGCTGTTCGCCAATTAAAGCGGCACGCGAGCTGGGTTCAGAACGTCGTGAGACAGTTCGGTCCGTATCCACCGTGGGTGTTGGAGATTTGAGAGGGTCTGTCCTTAGTACGAGAGGACCAGGATGGACAAACCTCTGGTGTACCGGTTGTAACGCCAGTTGCATTGCCGGGTAGCTATGTTTGGAAGGGATAACCGCTGAAAGCATCTAAGCGGGAAGCCTGCCTCAAAATAAGATCTCCCTGTGAAGGGTTTCCTTCACCTGAAGACTCCTGAGAGATAATCAGGTTGATAGGTCATAAGTGTAAGCACAGTAATGTGTTGAGCTGAATGATACTAATCAGTCGTGAGACTTGACCATATTATATTTTGATTTTATTTTCCGCCAGTTATAGAGCAGGGGAAACACTCGTTCCCATACCGAACACGAAAGTTAAGACTTGCATCGCCGATGGTACTTGGAGGTTCGCTTCCTGGGAGAGTAGGACGCTGGCGGTTTTGCTATTATTTTGATTGCTTTTTATTTGATGTAAGTAATATCTACATATATTTATGATTATAGATCCCGATTTAAGCTTTACAATTAAGATTGAAAAAAGTTCCGATCAAAGTTTCTTGTTGATCGATCTAAAAGGTAAAATAACCTCTGAAAATATTTTTTCTTTAAACAATAAAATTAAAAATATTTTTGAAGAAAAAATATATGATTGTATTTTTAGACTTCAAGACTTGAAATATATAAATAGTTCGGGGATTGCCCTATTATTAAATATTCATAAAGCCATTGAAAAAAATGATGGTCACTTGATACTTCTATCTCCTTCTAAATTTATAACTGATTTGTTAGAAATAGCAGACCTAAAATTAAAATTTGAAATAGTTTCCTCTCTAGAAGAAGCTAAAAAAAGGATTCAAAAATCTTTATAATGACAGTCGCCACATTTTCGGATCGCTCTTTTGCGCAAACACAGTATAGAAAAAACTCTATAAAAATATGGAAGAAATATATGCAGAGACTTACAACGGAAGAGGTATTTCTAAAAATGATCAATGTTCCCTCTAAAACAATATTACATGTTATTCTTTCTTCAGATAAATATCTGAAACAATTGAATGGATATTATAGGAAAAAAGAATATGCTACAGATGTACTTACTTTTTTGTTTGATAATTCAAACAATGATATGCATGATGAATTACAAGTCAGTTACAATATGGATCAAAGTATTCCATTGGCAGAAATTTATATTTCTGTGGATACCGCTGAAAATCAAGCAAAAGAACATGAAGTCTCTTTGGCCAATGAATTAAGTTTATTGACCATACATGGTATTTTGCATTCAATTGGTTTAGATCATGAAAGGTCAGAATATGAATGCCTTGTCATGAAAGGAAAAGAAAGGGATCTATTAGATTCGATTGGTCTTTCTTTTATTCCTTCTTTAACCCATTAAACTATGGAAAACAGCCATAACGCCTCCCAAGATAAAACTTCTACTTTCAAGAATTTAATTTCTCAATTATTTCAAAAAAATGGTTCTCTTAGGGATGAACTCGTGGATTTTTTTGACGAGCAAGATACTCCCATAAATAATGAACAGCTACAGATGATATTAAATGTAGTTCATTTGATTCGATATGACGCAGATAAGATCAAGATACCTGTTACAAAGATGGTTACTTTGCCCGTAGATGCTTCTTTAAAAAAAACAATAGCCGTTCTAAAAAAATCTGGACATTCCCGTATACCAGTTTATAAAAATGAAGACAGACATAAGAATTTTATAGGACTTCTTTATGCAAAGAGTCTTTTTTCTGAACTAGCCCAAAAAAAAGGTACTCGTTTCAAACTAGTTAACTATATTCGCAATTTACAATTTGTTCCTGAAACCCAAAAACTACTTTCTCTTTTAAGAGATATGCGGATCAAACAGAATCATTTGGTAATGACTGTGAATGAATATGGAGAAACAACAGGATTGATCACTCTGGAAGATATATTGGAGGAAATTGTGGGGGATATAAGAGATGAATTTGATAGTAATAAAAAAACAATCCAGGAAATTGCACATAGACAATATAGAGTGGATGCCAGCGTGCCTCTTAATCATTTGAATAAGGAACTAGCTGTAAACTTTCCAGAAGAAAGATTCAATACCTTGGCTGGGTATATGCTTCATCAACTCAAGGGCAATCTTAGAAAAGGAAGTGAAATACAATATGGCTCTGTTAAATTAACATTAGAGAAATTTTCAGGCCAACAAATAGAACAAGTTCTTCTAGATTTTTTACCCCGTAAATCAATTTAACAGGGGACATTTTTTATGGAAGGCATTATATTGTCCCGTAGAGAAACCCCTAAAGAATCTATTTTATTGAAAGTCATTTTTGAAGATGGTGAATTACAAACGATAAGGCTTCCAGGCATTTTAAAATCAAAAAAAAGAACACACCTTTTCTATATGCCTGGGGCAATCTGGAATTTTGATTTTACTTCTGGAAGAAAAATAATTCCCAAAGAATCAAATTTAATTCAAAGTCCGGTTGGTATTCATGCAAATTATGATGAACTTACAAGATTAGCAGAACTATTAAAGCCATTGAGAATTCTTTATTTCGGAGACAACCATCTATCTATTTATAAGTTACTGTATCCAATTTTGAGAAATTGGAATTTTTTAGAGGCACATAAGCAAAATGATTATATTAATTATTTTTATATCCATTTATTGGATAGGTTAGGGTACTTACCTTTGAAAGAATGTGTTGAACTTTCAGGTAGTTCTAAAAATAATTTTTTCTTTCAATTTAGAGAAGGATTCATTCAATTAAAAGAACCTTTCCTTGTAAAGGAAGATTTTCTACCCTGCGATTGGATATCTTTTTTTAGCGATTTTGACCCACTAAGCGAAAAAATAGACAACACTTTAAAGAATACTAAAAAAGATAATACTTTAAAAGATACTACTTATAGAGAAAATATCTGTAATTTTCTTTTCCATCTGTAGATATATTATGAGTAATGGCCCCCTACCCTACCCCCTACCCCACACACACCACCACCACCCACTTTTATCATTCCCATTCAATAGTGGCAGGCGGCTTAGAGGAAATATCATAAACCACTCGATTTACTCCTTGCACTTCATTTATGATCCTATTGGATATTTTTCCTAAAAAACTCATGGGCAGCCTTGCAAAATCTGCAGTCATGGCATCCGAACTTTCCACAATCCTAAGACCAATTACATTTTCGTATGTCCTTTTCTCTCCCATCACACCAACGGAAAGCACAGGAAGGAAAAGAGCGAAGGCTTGCCATACCTTGTAATAATAATTTTTCTTTTTAAGCTCATCAATCAGGATAACATCCGCCGCTCTCAAAATAGATAGACGCTTTGAATTGATTTCCCCTATGATCCGGATACCCAGACCTGGTCCTGGGAATGGATGACGATATAAAATAGAGTTAGGCATTTTAAGTTCTTTACCTAATTTTCTTACTTCGTCTTTGAATAATTCTTTCAATGGTTCGATCATTTTTCCAGTCTTTATCATTTTCATGACTTCTTTTACTCTGTTATGATGTGATTTAATCGTATTTGAATCTCCTTTTACGGGTACAGATTCGATTACATCTGGATATAGTGTTCCTTGCGCAAAAAATTTATGGTGGCCTAATTTTAGGGCTTTCTTTTTAAATTGTTCTATGAATATTTTCCCAATAATTTTTCTCTTTTTCTCTGAATGAGTAACTCCTTTTAGTTCTTTCAAAAATACATTTTTTGCTTTTACAATATGCAATGGGATATTAAAATGTTTTGAGAAAATAGTCTTTACTTCTTGCATGTCATTGGTTCTGGCAAGACCATTATCCACGTATACGCATGTAAGCTGTTTCCCGATAGCATGATGCAATAGCTTGCCTGCCACCATTGAATCTACACCTCCTGAAACTCCTAAGAGAACTCTTTCTTTACCTACTTTTTCTTTTATTTCGCGTATAGATTCTTTAGCGTAGTTTTTCATTGTCCAATTTTCTTTTAGGCCAACAATTCTTTGGCAAAAATTTTTAAGTAATTTTTTACCTTCTTTTGTATGATATACTTCAGGATGGAATTGTACCCCATATATTTTTTGTTTTTCAGAAGCGATCATTGCATACTCAGATGCATTGGTACTGCCTAGTATCATAAAAGAAGGAGGCAACTCTACTACCTTGTCTCCATGACTCATCCATACGCTTGTTTTCGCTTTCATTTTATATAGAAGGTCTGTTTTATTATTTCGTATATATAAGTCAGCTGGGCCAAACTCTCTGTGAGAAGAAGCCTTTACCTTGCCTCCTAAAACAGAGACCAATACTTGCATTCCATAACATATTCCCAGAATGGGTATTTTTTCTTTTAGGATATACTTAAATACATTTCTATCTAGCTTAGGAGCATTATTTCCATAGGTAGAACGAGGACCACCGGATAGAATAATCCCAGCAGGGGCTTTTCTTTTTATGTCTTTAAGATCAATCCCAAAGGGTTTAATTTCGGCATAATAATTTAATTCTCTTATTTTGCGCGCTATCAATTGGGTATACTGAGAACCAAAATCTAATATAAGAATTTCTTTTGTCATTATTTTTTTCTGCTTTTAAAAATTTTGTCTACCTCATGGCAAATGAATTTTCAATTATCTATAAAATTTTAATGTTTTGTAAAGCAATTATTGAAATTTTTTAATGATTTAAAAGTAATTTTTCACTTGTACACGTCCGGATGTTGCTTCTACTTTGTGGGTGAAAAACCAATAATTTATCTGTGTTCGTTTGCAGGTGAATTTTGAGTAGAAGGATCAGGCTTGCTAGTATACTGATTTAGATCAGAAAAAATATTTTTGTCAAAGACACTAAAGATATTAAGGTAGCTCTGCATAATGAAATTTATAACCCTATATATTCCTCCTTTACGATAATTAAATTCTATTTTTCCGATCCCGAAGAACTACAATGACCTTATTAAACAAGAAAAATGATTGAAATATTCAATAACTTTTATAGAAAGTTCGAAAATAGATAAAGAGAGAGAGAATTATCCATATGCAAATAAAACAAAGACAGCAACGTAAAACAAAGATCATATGTACGATCGGACCTTCTTCTTCATCTTTATCCGCGCTAAAAAATTTATATAAAGCGGGTATGGATATTGCCAGATTAAATATGTCCCATGGGGAACATAAGAAACATCTGGAAGTGATCAAAAGCATTAAATTATTGAATAAGACCATAGATCCTCCTGTACCCATATTGGTGGATACAAAAGGCCCTGAGATCAGAACAGGGGATATAGATCAAAATATTATCTTGAATGTAGGTGATATTATTGACATTTCTATGATAGGAGAAAAAGATCCAGAAGAAACAAGCGGCATATTTGTTGACTACAATTTAAAGAAAGATCTAAATCCTGGTAACCGGATCATTGTGGATAATGGATTGATCAATTTAGATGTGATCGAGAAAACTGGTTTTGGATTACGTTGCAAAGTAGTGGATGGCGGTGTTATAAAATCCAGAAGGCATATAAATTTGCCTGGCATTAGGATCAATCTACCTGCGATTACTTCTAAAGATGAACAAGATATATTATTCGCAGTAAAACATGATGTGGATTTTATCGCTCTTTCTTTTGTTCGTTCCGCTGCGGATGTAGAAGAATGTAAAAGAATTATTAAAAGGCATAATGGCCATGCCCAAGTAATCGCTAAGATTGAGGATCATTTTGGCGTACTTCATCAAGAAGAGATCATTAAAGTTGCAGATGGATTAATGGTTGCAAGAGGCGATCTTGGAGTAGAAGTACCCATTGAAGAATTACCAATCATTCAAAGACGATTGATCAAAGAGACTGCCGAACAGGGTAAGAAATGTATCATCGCCACTCATTTATTAGAATCTATGATCGATAATCCTATACCAACCAGGGCAGAAGTTACCGATGTCGCAAATGCTGTTTACGAAGAAGCTGATTGTGTTATGCTATCGGGAGAGACTTCTATAGGTAAATATCCAGTAAAGGCTGTAGAATACTTACATAAAATATGCAAAAGGACGGAGATATCCGGAGGCATCGAATGGGCCAGAGAAAAACGTACTACAAATAATACAAAAGAAAGAATTACAAAAGCGGCAGTAGAATTAGCCGATGCTGAAAAAGCCTCTGCCATTATTTTAGTCACAAAACAAGGTTTAACTGCCGATTTTGTCACATCATTTCATCCTAAGTATTCTGTTGTATACGCATTTACAAATGTGCTAACAGTCAGAAAAAAATTATTGATGAACCGTGCCTGTTACTCTTTTTATATTGAATTCTCTAATGATCCTGAAAAAACGATCCAGAATGCCTTTCAATTAATTAAAAAGAAAAAACTACTAAAGACAGGAGATACCACAGTGGTATTATCGGATATTCTGGCAGAAAAGGACAAATTTGATTCCATTCAAGTAAGATTCTTCAGATAATATACCCGATTGAAATATTTTGTTATCGGATATTTTTTTAAGCCTGAAAATAAAGAAGTATGCTTAGAGATATTTAGTAAGAAGCAATTACTTTTACGGGATCAATTTTATAGATACGTCTGCCTGCTAAATAAGTGAATAACATGGATGGTAGAAATAATGTCAGAATTCCAGTCCATAATTCATCAAAATTTACAATGGTTTTCATATGCATAACTGGCATCCCCATAGAGGAAGATGCTTCTGCAATTTCGCCGGAAAACTGATAAGGATAATAATAGAAATAACTTCCTAAAGCAATTCCCATGATGCTGCCAATGATGAGACCAGGCGTAAGAATAAAAATAACTTCCATGAATATCATTTTCAGAAGTTGGTTTCGCTTGGTACCCAAGGCAATGAGTATTCCAAATTCACGCAACCTTTCTTGTATGGACATCTGTACTGTATTGAGTATTCCAAATGCCATGAGTAAAACCAAAAAGAAGAAACTTGCTTCGTTAGTGGCTTTGTCAAATTCTAAAAGTTCTACCAAGCCAGGGATCAGATCTGGCCAAAAGTGGACTATCGCAGAATAAATATCTGAATCTTCTGCATTTTCTCCGGGAGGTAATTCAGGCTTCGGGTAAAGAGACGATAATTCTTCATATACTTCACCTGCTTTAAGATGATCTTCAATGCCTAGTAGCAAAGAAGTATAACGTTTTGTTCCAATGTTTTCTTTTAGCTCTCCCAGGTCAAAAAGATCTTCTCCTGATTCAATGGGTAGATATATTGTATTCCCATCCATAAAAGGATCTAAGGTTTTATAAATGCCTACCACTTGGGCCAATATTGCACCCACTGAACCGCCAAACTGGGTAGCCACCAAGGAAATTTCATCTTTTAGCTGAACATTCAAATCATTGGCTAATGTTCTACCTAAGATTACTTTATGGACTGAAACACCTTCATCTTTTTTAAGGGGCTTTGTATCAATTTCGTGTAAAAATTCCCCTTCCACAGGATATGTATGTAATGTCGTAATTCTTTTCTCTGCAATAGGGTCTATCGCTCTTATGGATATAAAAGAAGACTGGCTCTTAAAACTTGCAAGAGCAAATCCTTCAATCCTGGGGGATATAATATCCACTCCCTCTATTTTCAAAGATCTTATTAGTTTTTCATCTATATCTAATGCTCTTTCTAAGGGTTTATTTTCAAGCCAACCAAAGGCGGCTATTTGTATAAATCCAGAAGTAAGGCTTACCGCATTTCGAAGAGCCTCTTGATGAGAACCATATACCAAAAAACGCATTGAAATAACTAAAAAAGTAGCCACGATCACCGAAATTAATGTGATCGCACTTCTACGTTTATTTCTAAAGATGTTTCTGAAAGAAAAATGGAGCATACTATTTGCGTAAGTTTGCTTTAGAAAATATACGGGAAGGAATATTCAGATCAAATTTGATTCTAATATATTCCATGGTAGTGCTTGATCTGACTTTTCCTTGTTTGATGGTAGACATCTCTAAACGAGTAGGAATAAAACGTTTCCCCATATCTCTAAAATCACTTAATATCAGTCTTTTTTGAAGACGATTCTTATGATCAAAAAATTCTTCCTTTTGGGGGAGATAATCCTTTTTGCGGATATACATAACAATTTTTTCCCAAATAACTGGTTTCCCGGGCTTTGGTTTTAGAATGATCCTATAAACGGATGGATCATTTGATGTGCTAAATGCATGAGTATAGTCGTCTGTAATCGATGTCTCTCTCACCAGATCATCATTCGTAAAATCAGATCCCATCCAGGAGTCGCCCATAAGAGATTCTTCTATTTTTATTTCTTTACCAATGCCAGGAATATACTGCCATAATTTTTTATCTTTTTTTAAAAAAGTAACTCCCTTATCTTTTTTAGGTTTCAGTATACGAATGAACGTCTTTTTACCAAGACTGCTATCCCAATTATCGATCACCATGCTTCTCTTAAATCTTCTTTTTTCGACGGTTATCTTAGATCGGCTATAACTGGAAGTGCCTCTCATAATATCTTCTCCTTTTTTAATGATGTCATAGGCAGAAAGTTTTTTGAACTTAGATTTCTGAACCGGAGAAAGAGCAAAACTTTGCAGAGTGAACAGAAAGGCGAGAAATAAAATATAGTTTTTGAATTGATTCATAGCCTTTAAAGGCTATAAAAAAATAGTTGACACTGTCAATTATTTTTTACTCATTATAGTCTACTGTTTATATGATTGCGATTGTAGGATCAGGGATCAGTGGGCTAATGCTCAGCTACTTTTTACTTCAATCAGATAAATATGAAAATATCACTATTTTTGAGTCTGCAAAACCAGGTGGTAGTGTACAGACCGAAAAAATCAATGATTCTATCTTAGATATTGGTTCTTATGGTATTTTTGCAGACCATCCTTTATTATTATCTCTTTGTAAAGAAATTGGAATAGATTCTGAATTGGTCAGATCAACAAAGGATTTCGACCAAAATTTCATACCAAAGGATAAATATCTCGTCAAAGCGCCTCCTTCTATTCAGAAAATAAATAAGAGTTCTATTCTATTTATTGGAGAAAAACTAAAAGCATCTAAAGCCTTTAAACAAAATTTCCCTATATGGGATTCAATGCCGCTCTATGAAGCATTTAAAACCATATTTGGACAGACATCCGCGGATTATTTTGCCTCTGTGATCGCCCGTTCTCTCTTTTTCAAAGAGGCAGAAGACATAGAAGTTTCTTCTGCTTTCCCAGAAATATATGAATTGATCAAAGAGGGTAAAAATTTAAGAGCTTCTTTAGATGAATCAGAAAAGGCCAGGAAAGAATACTGGGATCAACAAAATTTCAAACCAGAATATCTAAAAAATTTCACACCAGGTTTTTATTCTTTTCAAAATGGAATGAATTCATTAATAAAAGCACTGCAAGATCATCTAAAAGAAAAAAAAGTGCATCTGGAAAATATCAGAATTGCTAAAGTGAATAAAATAAAAACAGATTATTATCTTTATAGTAAAAATTCCAGATATGGACCTTATCAGAAAATTATTTTTACCATCTCTCCCCAAGAGCTATCCAAATTTTTCCGTGACCTTGATAAAGAAATGAGCATTCAATTCAATGAAAAAAAACCAGCCTTTGTAACAGAGGTATTCCATGGGTGGTCTACAAAAACATTCCAAACGAGAGGGCACGGTGTTTTTTGTCCCAGAATATCTAAAATTCCTTTTTTAGCTACCATATTCATATCCAATTTATTTCCGAATAGAAGCCCTAAAGACGTTTTTTTAACTAAGACATATTTATCAGGAGATGGTGAATTTTTTGATGATCAGGATCTGATAAGAATCAATTTAGATTCATTAAAGAGGCTTTTTAAAATAAAAGAAGATCCTTTATGGAGTCAAGTTTACCGAAGTCCGGTTGGCTTTGCAGATCATTCCATTGGATATTATGCGTGGAAGAAGTCTATTTTAGAAAAGATAGAAAAACATCCTGGTCTATATTTACATGGTAATTATTTTCAGAGTTTTCGTGTTCATGAATTAATTGATTCCTGTTATAAATTTGTTCAAGAAAAATTATGAAAAACTATATACCAAAAAATGTAAACTATAGTAAGAAAAAAATTATCTGGGATTTTGATCAATCCGTAAAATTATTAAAATGGAAGAAAGTACATACTGTTTGCGAAGAATCCAGATGTCCCAATAGATATGAATGCTCCCAACAAGGTATTGCAACTTATTTGATAGGTGGGGACACATGCACCAGGGCATGCAAATTTTGTCATATCAAAACAGGAAGGCCAATGAAGTCTTTGAAAGAGATCGCAAAGGCCGAAACAGAAGATATATTAAATTCAGTGACACAACTGGATAGTCGTTATGTGGTAATTACTTCCGTTGCCAGAGATGATGAGGAATACGAACTAGCGCATCATTTTGCAAGAATTACCCAAAAATTGAATCATAAGAAAATAAAGGTAGAACTTTTAATACCGGATTTCCATCTAAAACCAGAGAATCTACAGATCATAGGAAGGGCAGCTCCTCTGGTATTGGGGCATAATATTGAAACTGTTCAAAGGCTTTCCAGGTCTGTTCGCCCCCAATCAGACTATGAACGATCTTTAAAATTATATGAATATTTTCATAAATATTTCCCTGGATTGATACTCAAGGCAGGTATGATGGTCGGGTTAGGAGAGAATCTTATAGAAATAAGAAAGACTTTGGAAGATTTGCGCAAAAGGCACGTTGAAATTGTAACCATCGGACAATATATGCGTCCTTCCTCTAAACAGTTGGAAGTCAAATCTAATTTAGCCCATTTAGATTTCCAAAAGATAGAAAGCCTTTGCAAAGAATTAGGCTTCCCAGGATATGAGGTAGGCCCTTTTGTAAGAAGCAGTTACATGGCTTCTCGTACCATGCAGAAAGTCTTTGAAAACCGCAAAAAACAGTGAATAAAATAAAAATTTAATTTGTTCTTATGAGTGCCTTATTTGAAATGTCCATATGAAACTATTTACTGCTATCTATAAAGGTTTCAGTTATATTTTTCTTTCTTTTATCGTTGCATTGATCATCATAACTTTTGGGATGCCTGATTTTATAACTACTTCTGCCACATCCGATAGATATATTGCAGCCAGAGTAGGCGAAGAAGTAGTCACTCGTTTAGAAATTGATAGAGCGACAAATAATTATATCAGAGAATATCAAGATGGAAAGATAACACCTGAATTCAGAGAAAGAATAAAAGATTCCGTTTTCGAGCAATTGATAGATAGAGAGATTCTATTGACCCTTCTAAAAGAAGTGGCTTTATTCCCTATTGATCGATCCAGAGATAAAATAATGGCTTATTATCTGAAAAAAAATTTTTCTTCTTACTTTTCAAGCTCATCTCATGATTTTGAAAAATTTAATAAAGAAGTCTTGCAAGCAAATAGAATATCTTTAAATGATCTGGAAAAAGATGTAATAGATGCTTATGCTTTAAATAAGTCCAATGATCTGCTTGACTCTCTTTGGTTAAGTAGTAATCTGGAGAAATTAGAACTATGGCGTATTCAAAATACAAAAGTTTCTTATTATGTTGCAGTTTTACAAGAATCCAAAGTGGAACAGATATTAAAGAAAAATTTAAAGATCACCGAAAAAGAAATACAGCAAAAATTTAAAAAGGATTATGTCTCTAAAGATCCAAAGGCAACCCTTACCAGAATTAAAATAGATGCCATTAAAAATGAAATATTCAATCAAAAAAAGGGAAAATTAAAGGCAGATTGGCATAAAAAACTCAAACAAGCATCTAAAAAGAAATCAATTCAGGAAATTGCTTCTTCATATGGTATAAAATCATACTATATTCAAGACGTTCCTTTGAATAAAAGCTTAGAAAGTTATAAACCAAAAGGCACTCCTCCTTTGCATACTTTACAAAACTCTAAAAAATTCAGAGATGAAATATTTCAGTCCAATCCAGGGGAGGTAAGAATTATCCAGGAAAATAAAGACATCTATTTAATAACATGGGTTGCTAAAGAATCTGCAAAAATACCTTCCATAAAAGAACTGATAAAAAATAAAGACATGTTTCAAAAAGAACTAGAAAAAAGGCATTTTAGTATATCATCCTTAGAGAATGAACTCAAAAAAGGCAATGAATCCTCTCTTAGAAAGAGTATGACGGAACTAGAGAAAGAAAAAACTTCTATAAAGAGGTTCATGTCTCAAAAGGGATAAATTTTGTATCAAAGACATTTGGCACAAAGAAATTCCTATAAGATCAGAATACATGGAATATTTGAAAGCGCCCATTACTTATATAATTATTATCCTGATGGATCGGATGAAGACCTTCACGGCCATACATGGGAAGCAGAAGTATTTATTGAAAGCCAAAAATTAGTGAATGGAATTAGTGTTGACTTTTTGGATGTCCGTAAGAAATTTGATTCTTTGGTACAAGACATGGATCATATTTGTATCAATGAGTATCCTCCTTTCAATGAATCAAGCCCTACCGCGGAGAATATTGCAAATTATTTCTTTCAGAAATTAAAAGGCTCTATTCCCAAGGATGCCTGTATTTCTGAAGTACGTATTTGGGAAGGCCCTAAGAATTGGGCATCCTATATTCCTACCTAAAATATCAATTAATATAAATATTAAGGAGTAAATATGTTTGGAAAAGTGATAAATTTTTTATCTGAATTTTCTATTCCCCTGATAAGCGGAGTCATTACGGCTCTTTACTTTGCAAATGTGAATGGAGAAGCCTATGAACAACTTTTAAGTGCCCCTATTTTTGGAAAAGATTTTAAAATATTCGGACATCTGTTTGATTTTCGTTTTCTGGTCAATGACATATTCATGGTGTTCTTTTTCGGAATTGCCGCCGTGGAAATCACCCAATCTGTTCTGCCAAAGGGTTCTTTAAATCCTATTTCCAAGGCAATCAATCCTATTTTCGGGGCATTAGGAGGGATAATCTGGCCCGCTTTGATCTATCTTTTACTATGTCATTTATTTGATCGACAAGATGCGGTATCTGGTTGGGGAATTCCGACGGCCACCGACATTGCTCTTGCATGGTTGGTCTCCAGAGTCATATTTGGTTCAAAACATCCCGCTGTTTCTTTTTTGCTGCTTATAGCTATTATAGACGATGCTATTGGTTTGGCTATTATTGCTATATTCTATCCAGATCCTAATTATCCTGTAGAACCATATTGGCTTTCTCTGATCCTCCTCGGAATGGTGGCATCCTATATTTTTCGAAAGCTAAAATTTACTAGTATTTGGCCTTATGTAATAGGCGGAGGCCTTTTTTCATGGTCTGGTCTTATACTGGCCAATTTACATCCTGCATTAGCCTTGGTATTCATCGTTCCCTTCATGCCATCTGATAATCAGACAGAGCATAAAGAGCTATTTGCAGATGAAAGAATTGATCATTCCACTCTCACTCACTTTGAACACTCTTTTAAATATTTGGTAGACTATGGACTTTTTGGTTTTGGATTGGCAAATGCGGGGGTTGCCTTTAGTCAAGTAACTGAACTTACCTGGATCGTATTTTTTTCTCTATTGATAGGTAAAGGTTTGGGCATCACCCTATTCAGCAGTATAGGAGTCAAGCTGGGATTCCCTTTACCTGAAAAAATGGATCATGTGTCTTTATTCATATCCGGCATCATTGCCGCCTTGGGCCTTACGGTTTCCTTATTCATAGCGAATGAAGCCTTTCAAGAGCCTGCTTTAGTTTTACCTGCTAAAATGGGAGCTCTTTTTTCTGTCTTTGTTGCGGTCATTGCTTTTGTACTTGCTAAAATGTTTAAGGTTAAAAAGATAAACTGAATCATGCCTATAAAATGTCTTATCCCTGCTGCAGGTAAAGGAACCAGAATGAGGCCTCTTACCCATTCCTTACCAAAGGCAATGCTACCGGTTGCTGGTAAACCGATGCTGTTCCATATCATTGATAGAGTTCATAAAGAGTCCATTACCGACTTTGTGATCATTACTGGTTACCTAAAAGATCTAATGGAATCTGAAATATTATCTGAATATCCCAATTTGAATATAGATTTCATCGAACAAAAAGAGCAAAAGGGTTTAGGCCATGCCTGTTTTATGGCCAAAGAGAAGATCAATAGAGATGATCGGTTATTGATCATTTACGGGGATACATTATTCGAAACAAATTTGGATGAAATACTAAAAAGTGATATCCCTATTATCGGGGGGGCTGAGGTAGAAGATCCTCAAAGATTCGGAATCATTGAATTGAAAGAAAATAGCGATTATATTAAAGATCTTATAGAGAAGCCCTCTACTCCCCCAACTAATTTGGCAATTCCAGGGGTAAATTATTTTCCTTCTGCAGGAGAATTATTTGACTCCATGGAATACATTATCCAAAATAATATCAAGACAAAAGATGAATATCAAATAACAGATGCATTTAAATATATGCTGCATCAAAAGAATGTTGAAATGAAGTATTTTAACATCACAGAATGGTATGATTGTGGCACATTAGATACTATTTTAGAAACGAATCAGGAAATACTCATGTCCCACGGTTCTACCCTGCAGGGAGTTTGCAAAGATACTCAGATAACAGAACCAGTCTATATTTCTCCTCAAGCAGAAATAGCAAATTCAAGAATAGGGCCAAATGTAAGCATTGGCATAAATTGTAATATTCACAATAGTTTCATCCACAATGCCATTATAGATCAAAATAGTCATATTGTGGATAGTCATTTAAAAGATTCTATTATAGGCAGAAATGTAAATTTGGCTTCTTTTAAAGGAAAAGTCATTTTAGGGGATCATTCTGATGCTGAATATCGCTTAAATGATAATAAATAAGCCCAAAAAAATTAGATTCTTACCAGAGGGATTCAAAACATATTCCACCAGCTGCGGTATAAAAGATAATACACTCGATCTTGGAGTCGTATATTCAGATACAGTATGCCAAGCGGCGGCTCTATTTACGAAGAATAAAATACAAGGGAACCCAATTAAAATTGGTAAAAAACATATCCAAAACGGAAGGCTACAATCTGTGGTGGTGAACTCTAAGAATGCAAATGTTGCCACGGGGAGAGATGGACTTTTAAATTCAATGGAAATATGCCGGAAAGTTGCCAATGAATTATCTATTCCTGTTCATTTTGTATTTCCTTCTTCTACTGGCATTATAAAAGTGGGGTTGCCTATAGATAAGATAAAAAATTCTTTAACGGACTTAAAAAATAAATTGGTTACCCCCCCCAATTTCTCTCTTTTTGCCAAGTCTATCATGACTACAGATACATTTCCAAAATTCACGGCTTCAAAATGTGGTTCCGCGAATATTGTAGGTATTGCTAAGGGTGCGGGAATGATCGAACCAAACATGGCTACCATGCTGGCCTATTTTTTTACGGATGCCTTCATTCCCCATAAAAAGTTAAAAAAGATATTATCTTATGTTACTTCTTTAACCTTTAACAGCCTTTCTGTAGATACAGATATGTCCACTTCAGATACTGTCCTGGCATTGGCAAATGGCAAAAAAGGAAAGGTAGACCTAAACGAGTTCCAGGATGTTCTTCTTCAAATGGCTACCCAACTGACTAAATGGATTGCCAGCGATGGGGAAGGTGCAACCAAATTATTTATTACAGATGTAATAGGGGCTAAAAATAATAAAGAAGCCTTTTGTATTGCAAAGAGCATAATTAACTCTCCTTTGGTAAAGACTGCCATTTATAAAGGAGACCCCAATTGGGGTCGGATCTATATGGCCATAGGCAAAGTGATGAATGCCAATATAATTGAAAATAAGATCAGACTCTATTGGGGAGAAAAAAAAATAGAATATTCAGAGACGCAGCTAAAAAAACTAAGTCAATATTTAAGGAAGTCTAAAGAAGTTTATTTGACCGTAGACATGAATATTGGGAAAGGTAAATGGAGGGTATATGGTTGTGATCTTACGGAAGAATATGTCAGAATCAATTCTCTTTATTCCACTTGAAGAATATGTTTTGACTTGACTTGTTTTTTGGGTATGTTATAATAAATATGTTTTTAATAAGATGATGCCCTCTGCTAAAAAACGGAGTGTAGATGAAAAAAAAGAGTGTCCACTTTATGGGGTAAGCTCACTAGTAATATCAATAAAGTGGAATGCCATTCTATTTTCTGTTTTTTCTTCTTCCTAATTTACTCTTGAGTAAGACGAACGGTTGGGAACGCAGGCAAGGATGCCTGCGAAATGGAGCGTCTTTGCCATGGATGCAAAACATGGATGTTTTGCAAGGCTGGGGATTGGGTTACAGGATGTAACCCACCCAGCCTAACTTCTATGGCAAAGTAGCGGGTTTTTTTCACCCTACGGCACAGGTCTTTGTTTCTTTCTTTTTTTTACATGTAAAACATGGATGTTTTACATGGCTGCCTGACCTTACCCCAAGCACCTGACATCCTATCAGGTCGCTTGCCCCTACAAAACATCCGTGTTTTGTAGGTTACAGGATGTAACCCGTCCAGCCTAACTTCCATGTGAAAAAAGAAAGAAAAATAGAATGGCATTCTTGCCAGAAAGAAAGGCTATCATAGAGAGAATGATAAAGGGGTACGAGTGATCTCTAAAGGGGTGGAGGTGTAGGAAATTTTTTAAAATTTTTTTTACTTTTTTTAAATTTTTTTGTTGACAGAATATCAAATAATAATCATTGACTTGGAAAAGACAGGCTAGCCCTAAAATTAATAAGGCTTTTGTCTTTCTCTAATAGCAAATAAATAAAAGACTGATTAAGAGGTAGAAAATATCTTAGGAGGATATATTTATGAGATTAAGTTTAAATTGTGGAAGATTTTCATTTAAAAATTTATTTTTTGTCGCAGTATTAGGTTTGACTATCACCTTTTCTGCATGTATACAGAGTGGGGATACTTTGGGGAATTACTCAGATAGCAAAGCTGACATTACATTGATTGATAAAAGTAGTCGGCTATTAAGCGAATCTTTTGTATCTTTGCCTCCTGATGATGTCAATGAAGATGAAGCAATTCTGATACAAGAGAATAAAGTCGAGCATGCAGAACCTGATTATAATCTGGTAAAAAATTCAAATGGTCTAAACGGAGTAGAAGGGTGGAGGGTAACCAAAGAAAAGGGAAATGGTTTTTTTTATCAGGGAAGAACTCTTCTAATCTGAAATCTGGCAAGTACTTTGGCACATCTTATGGATGGAGTGTCAAAAGACAGATCATTGATTTGGAAGCGGAGTGCGTTATGTTGTCTTTAAGCATGCAGGCGTAAGCAGCAGAGAAGAACCGCAAGAAGATTATTACGGCACACGAATGAGGAATGCTACATTAAACATAAGTTTTCCACAAGCATTTTCTATGAAAGAAAGCTCTGTTATTGCAGAAGCTCTGCAAAACAAATTAAATGAGATGTCAGATCAAGAGATGATACCCGTTTCAGTTCTATGCAGGGATTCGCTGGTCAATGAAAATGATCTTTCCGCCTTTTCCGCTGGTTTCGAGGTGGACCAGGGCAATATCAAAAATGTTCAACTGGCTTCAAGTGATGAAGAGACGGTATCTGATCTAGAGCTGGTTTCTACTTTAGAGGAACAAGTAGAGATCATGAACCAAAAAGTCCTTTCTCAGATAAATCAAATGAGAGAGAAAAAAATTGAGGCTTATAGAGAAGATATTGATGAACTCACAGAGATGACGAATATAGATATAATGGGTCGTTCCTCTGGTGTAGTAGAATCCATTGGATCGATTGAAGTTGAATTGAGCAAGGCAGAGATAGAAACCATAGCTCAATATGAAAATATCGTCCAGACAATAGATGTGCAAGCAGAAGAAGTGAATGCCTTGGATTCTGCCTATACAGAGACAAAGATGGACCAGGCCCATCATGTCGAACATGATTTTGCCAGACAAACAGGTTCGGGAGTCAACGTTTATATGACTGAAGCGCATGATGAATGCTTTGACAGAAATACATTTTATTTTGGGACCTGGATTCCAGGATATATTCCAGATGTTGCATCAACAGGAAGGTATTGGGAGGATCGCCCTACTGCTGAGCATGCTACACAAGTTGCTCAATCTCTACTAGTTACTGCTCCTCATATTAATTTATATTGTTCTGAGGAAGAATATGGATTGGCTCGTTGGTTACAAGATCTAATCCATATTGTTAATTATTCTTGGTCGATACGCCAGAATGATACAATATGGAGTTCTTCAGACACAAGGGCCGAAAGGCATGTTTGGAGTGATCGGGTAGCTGCATTTATAATAGCGGGGAATTCGTGTAATGAGGAACAGGCCCCAGAACATTGTGAAGTTCTCTCTCCTGGAAAGGCGCACAATGTTATCACGGTTGGTGCTTATGATGATAGAACAGATAGGATGGGTACTTTTTCCCGTACAGTTGATCCAGAAACAAATGCGATCAAGCCTGAGATCGTAGCCCCTGGTGTTTCTCTCCGATTTCCTGCTTCCGTTAATGGAAGTGAAGTATCTTGGAATAATCGTCGTTTTGAAGGTACTAGCTATTCCACTCCTCTGGCGGCCGGTATGGCTGCCTCTGTTACATCAAGATATACTCTACTCAAAAAGCAACCTCAGTTGATCAAGGCCAGTATGCTTGCTATGTCCGCCAAAGACATTCAAAGCGGGACTGGTGCCGATGGTGTAGGTGCCATTCAGTGGAATGAGGATGGAAATTATCGTTACTGGTCGAACTATAATAATAATTTTCTGGTAACAGGCGGCTGGAAATTGATTCATGAATATAATGTTCATAAAAACAACAAAAAAGTCAGGGTCGTCATATCATGGCTCAATGATGTAAATAAATGTGAAAGTAGCACAGCTAAATTATGTATGGATTTAGATTTAAAAGTTCATGGTCCTAATGATGAATATATAGATCATGACTATCGTATTAGCCATGATGATAGATATGCTCCAAATAACATAACGAACAATAACTGGAGGATGGTAGAGTTTACGACAAGAAAAACAGGTAAATATAAGATTTATGTATGGCGTCGTAGTAACCGGTATTTATCAGTGCCGCTATGCAGCCGATTTTCTTTTAGTCGGCCTTTTTTGAGGTGTCGTCCTACAGGAATCAGGGTCTACAATAAAGTCAACCTGGGTCTTAGAATCGCCTACATTGATTATGATTAAGCGGATCATTTTTTCTTCTTTAATTTTTGTTTTTTCTTCATGCTCTGAGTCTGAGACTCCTGAGTCTGAGACTCCTGAGTCTGAGACTCCATCTATAATTGCGACGGTCTATATTGAAGAAGTGGATGTTCCCAGAGAAGTTTCTTCTTCTGAAACAAGTTTTGATATTCGATTGAAAAACAATACTGATGAATCTGATATCTCTTGTATGGAAATCCGATATGAGTCTATAATAAGCAAAACAAGTCTGAAATTAACAGTAAAAGGATATGTTTATCCTAGACCATGTAGTGGGGAAATAATCCCTTTTGGTGAAAGGGTTTATACGGTAAAGGCAAATCCTTATTTTGCTCTGGGTGACTTTTCGATCACCATTCAAAATCCGGATTATGGAAGATATGGTGATCTTCAAAAAGTAGTGAAGATCGTCGAATAATGATCTTTCAAAAGAAACAGAATTTAATTAAAATAAATCCATTCAATTCATCTATGATGGATCAAATATCCCCCCCTTGTTCACCCAAATGGCACTGCACTAGCAGTTGCACTGCCAGCTTAGCATTTCTTTTCACCAAAAGGGCACTGCGCTGGCAGTTGCACTGCCAGCTTAGCATTAATATAATGTTTATAGAAACAACAAAAAAGTCAGGGTCGTCATATCATGGCTCAATGATGTAAATAAATGTGACAGTAGCACAGCTAAATTATGTATGGATTTAGATTTAAAAGTTCATGGTCCTAATAATGAATATATAGATCATGACTATCGTATTAGCCATGATGATAGATATGCTCCAAATAACATAACGAACAATAACTGGAGGATGGTAGAGTTTACGACAAGAAAAACAGGTAAATATAAGATTTATGTATGGCGCCGTAGTAATGGGTATTCATCAGTGAGGCTATGCAGCCCATTTTTTTCTAGTCGGCCTTTTTTTGTGGGGTGTCGTTCTACAGAAATCAGGGTCTACAGTAAGGTCAATCTGGGTCTTAGAATTGCCTACATTGATTATGATTAAGTGGATCATTTTTTCTTCTTTAATTTTTGTTTTTTCTTCATGCTCTGAGTCTCCTGAGTCTGAGACTCCATCTCTAATGTTTCATATCTATATTGAAGAAGTGGATGTTCCCAGAGAAGTTTCCTCTTCTGAAACAAGTTTTGATATTCGATTGAAAGGCAATACTTCTAAATCTGATATAAATTGCGAAGAAATCCGATATGAGTCTATAATAAGCAAAACAAGTCTGAAATTAGCAGTAAAAGGATATAGTTATCCTAGAGAATGTAGTGCAGAGGTAGTCCCTTTTGGTGAAAGGATTTATACGGTAAAGGCAAATCCTCGTTTTGCTTTGGGTGATTTTATGATCACCATTCAAAATCCAGATCGTGCAGGTGATGATCTTCAAAAAGTAGTGAAGATCATCGAATGATCTTTCAAAAGAAACAGAATTTAATTGAAAGAAATCCATTCAATTCATCTATGATGGATCAAATATCCCCCCCTTGTTCACCCAAAGGGCACTGCACTGGCAGTTGCACTGCCAGCTTAGCATTTCTTTTCACCAAAAGGGCACTGCGCTGGCAGTTGCACTGCTAGCTTAGCATTTCTTTTCACCCAAGGGCACTGCGGGGCTGTCTAAAAAGGGAGTGATTTTTCATTGACTTTGCCAATACAGGCGCTTAATAAGAGTCTTTTGAGTAGTATTTGGGGAACAGCCTGCGGCTGTGCTGGAGGTATAGTTTTATTTCTATATTTTTGGGTTTTATCTCATTTAAAGTGACTTTTTTCCTGAATATCACTTTTTTTACCTTCTTTTTAGCCCCCTGCGCAGCCAGTAGGCTGTTTTCCGAATAAGAGGGGCGCACCTCTCCCATGATCCCCTGATCCAAGACGGTCTAAACCATAAGCATAGGAAGAAAATTGCTTCATCGCATACCGATACATCTTTACTAAATTATAGCTGGTATAGAACATACCTGTCTCTGTTCGGACTTTATCAATGCCCCTGAGAGAATATCTTTTATAGAAAGAATTCCGTTTCTTATGACCAAAAATGGTCTCTACCTCAAAGCCTCTTATTAAGCGCCTGTATTTTTCTCTGTGCCATCGACTAAATCAATCAGTTTATCAGTATCACCTGAGGTCTGCGAGATGGAGTAATCTAAAACAAACCCATCACTCGTGGCAACACCCTCATTATATCCAGGCTTGATCACTTCGTCTTTTTGAAACATAGCTGTCGCATCGGGGTCTGTCTTCGAATAGCTCCTACGCTTACCTAATAATAATTTTGAATAATTATATTTCTTGTTTTTAATTGTGAATTAACATCTGTGATCATCTTATCTATATCAGAATCCGAGAAGTTCCTGTTACTTGTCTCAGAGTAATCACCATTACCGTATTCTTTACCCTCTGACTTCTCAATGCGAGAAATATAGGAAAAAAGCATGTCTAACTCTGATTCTATCTTCGCTGTTTGGTTTTTTACACGCTTGCCCCAGATCACCTTATGACGATTCGCATCTGCCTCGAATTTAGAATGATCTATGAAAATATCTTTAGCAGTAATAATACCATTCTTTATACCTATTTGAATCACCTCCTGGAATATCTTTTTTATATCTTTCTCTAAACGAGAACGAAAATTATTCAGGGTACGAAAATCTATGATCTTATTCCCACTGAGCCACTTAAAGGCAATGTTCTCTCTAAGCAATTTAGCTACCCCACGACAGCTATAGGTCTTGTAAGTAAGAGCCAGAAGCCACACACTTAACAATAACCTGGGATTATAGGCGCTGGCTCCCCCACCTTTATAGCTGGATATAAGAGAATCAATATTGATTTTGTCCATAGCAAGCTTGATAAAGCGTGCAATATGAAACTTAGGCAGGGATTGCTCAATATCCTCCGGAAAAAGCTCTCTCTATCCTGTATCGTATTCCTTAAAGGTTACCTGCCTGTGTAGATATTTCTTATCATTTACCTCTTGCGGAGGCAGGTCTGTAAATAAAAGTGAATTATTCTGAGACATAACGTAGAATAGAGCAAAATCGATTTATCCTGACAAGTAATTATAATAGACTTTTTCTCGTAAGCCTTTTTAGACAGCCCCTAGCGGGTTTTTTTCACCCTACGGGCACAGGTCTTTGTTTCTTTCTTTTTTTTACATAAAAAAAAGAAAGATAAATATAGTGGAATGGCATTCAGCCTTTAATACAAAAGCGATCGGTATGAGCTTACCCCATAAAGTGGACACTCTTTTTTTTCTTATTTTTCTCTTCATAACTTATACAGCTACTTCTGCAGGTGACTTATATTTTAAGGCAGAATGAGCTCTTTGTCGATTATAGAAAACTTCAATATAATCAAATAAACTAATTCTTGCTTCTTCTATATTTCTATATTTTTTTCTATTGATTTCTTCACGTTTTAAGGTGGAGAAAAATGATTCTGCAACAGCATTATCATAGCAGTTACCTTTAGAACTCATAGAAGAAACAGCTCCTATGCCTTCCAAATAATTTCTAAAAGTATTACTAGCATATTGTGATCCTCTATCTGAGTGAAAAATAAGTTGATTCGTCTTTTCAAGAAACTTCTTCTTAACAGCAGAATCAACCGCCTGTATCAACATACTTGTTTTCATATGTTCTTTCAAAGACCAGCCAACGATCTCTCGATTAGCAAGATCCATTACGATGCATAAATAATGCCACTTATTATTTATATTTACATAAGTGATGTCAGAAATCCATATTTTATTTCTTCACCCTACGGGCACAAGTCTTTTAGTCCAAAATTTCTTCCTACTAAATTAGGAGAAATGGGGTAGTTGTGGTTAGATATAGTCGTTTTTGGTCTAAAACGCTTGATCTGAAGGCCAAAAATACCCATCTCATGTATGATCCTAGCTACTTTTTTCTTATTGACAAAGAGACCCCTTTTTCTCAATGCTTCCGTGATCCGTAGATATCCATAAGTTCTACGGCTCTTTTCATAAATGGTTTTAATGAGAGCCATTAAAACCAGATTATTGTTTATAGGGCTTTTCTTAAGCCACTTATAAAAACCGCTCCTGGATACATTGAGAATTTTGCACATCTTCTCTACCGGGTATTTAGAGCGGTTTGTTTTAATTATTTCAAACTTCATACCAGGTTTCTTGAGAAGATGGCTATTGTCTTTTTTAGCAATTGATTCTCCATCTATGCTTATAAGCTTTCTGCGATATTGGTTTAATTTCTCTTGATCAGTTACAGGCTCTGCTTCACAAAATTCTCTATATTTACTTAGCCAGCCTCTGAATGTTTCAGAAATAACTCCCAACTCTCTTGCAAATTCTTTTTGCTTCTTATCAGACTTAAGGAATAGCTCAACAGAGCTCTTCTTAAAGTCTTCATCATATCTTTTTGCTTTTTTCTTCATGTGAACACTCCTTATCTATGGTTCCGAGTGTCCACTTTTTGGGGTAAGATCAGAGTTAAAAAACTTCTTGACTGCCTTTCTCCATAGATAAATTATTACAATGATCTATGCATTTTCTTTTTAGGGTTAGTTTGATAGGGCTTAAAAAGGCTTTCTATATTTTACTTTTGCCAGGTTTGTTTGCCCAGCCATATTTTACTACAAATGAAGAGGTTGTTCATATAGAATCATTTAAAAGAGGTAAAGAAATAGCGGTCTATTTCCATTTAAATCAAAAATATGGAATACAGAAAGGCCCTTTGCATGCAATATATCTATATGAATTAAAAAAAAATCATATAGAACAAAAAAATATAAAGGATAAAATAAAATATGCGGGTAAACTCATTCAGATGAAAAAAACTTTTGAAGGTGAAACAGCATCTAAAAATAATAAATATTTTTCTTCTGTTTTACCCATGCAATTTTCTTTAAAACAAAAAAAAACCAAGCAGATTTCTTCATCCAGTAATACGCAAAAAAAGTATGCTCTAAAGGGTAAGATATTTTATTGTTCCTTTAAAAAAGGTTTTTGCAGCGTTCACACATTTGAAAAGCTTATCCCATAAAATTTTAATTTAAAAATAATTAAAAAGGAGATATCATTTTTTTTAAAAAATATTCTGAAAAAATACCGAATGTTGCTTTTTTAGTATCAGGGCGTGGAAGTAATCTGGAGGTGATACTAAAAAAAATAGAAGAACGTAAATTAAAGGCTAAAATCGTATTGGTCTTTAGTAACCATAAAGACGCAAGAGCATTAGAAATTGCCCGAAAATTTCATTATGCAACCTCTGGTTTTTCTGTGAATGACTTTAAAAGTCTGGCTCTATATGAAGAAGAATTACTTCGTTTATTGAAATCTAAAAAAGCAGAATGGATCGTATGCGCTGGTTATAAACGTCTGATCAGAGAACCAATTTTATCCGCATTTAAAGAAAGAATAATCAATATACATCCCTCTCTTTTGCCTTCTTTTATCGGGCTAAAGGCTCCAAGACAAGCCATTCAATACGGGGTTAAATATGCAGGATGTACCGTTCATTTTGTGGATGATGGGATGGATACAGGACATATCATTGCCCAGAGAGTAGTTCCCGTTTTGCCAGAGGATGACGAAGAAAGTTTATCCATTAGAATATTAAAACAAGAACATTATATTTATTGGAGGGCCTTATCTGCCTTATTCAAGGGTTATAAAATTAAAGATCGTAAAGTAATATTTTCTAATGAGCCACGATCATTTAGATCCTTGATGAATACAAAATGAATAGCAAAGATCATTTTTTATTTGAATTATATACAGAAGAAATTCCAGCCTCTTATCAAGAAAAGGCCATCTTAAAAAGTAAGCAAAAACTTACTGCATTACTGGATGAATATCTGATTGAATATCTCTCCATTGAGACAGGTGGAACAGCCAATAGACTTTTTTTCTATATAAGCAATCTTAACCGGAAGCAAAAAAGCAAAATAGAAGAAATAAAAGGACCACATCGAAAAATATGCTTCGACAAGAACCAAATACCCACAGCAGCATTAAAAGGATTTGCTCAAAAAGTAGGGGTTAAGCCAGAAAAAATTTTATTCAAAGAAATCAAAAACATTGAATATGCATTTTGGAAAGTAAAGAAAGGAAAACAGAATACGATTTCCCTTTTACCTGATATTTTAGAAAAAACCATCTTAGAAATTCAATTTGAACGTTCCATGAGATGGGGAAACAAAGAAATTCGTTATGCGCGCCCAATCATACAATATTTTAGCCTTTATGGTAACCAAAGGGTCATATTTAAAGGTGAAAAAAATAACCTCTGGGCAAACATAAAAAGGGGTAATTCTATTATTCAAAATTTAATGAGTGGGAAACGAATTCTTCTGGCAAGTGCATCTGATTATTTCTCTAAATTAAAGGCTGCCAAAATAGAAGTAAGACCACAAAAAAGAATGCATCTAATTTTAAAGCAAATCCATAAAGAAGCCTCTAAATTAAAATTAGATGCATCGATAGATGAAAAAGTTTTAAGAGAAGTTAATTTTCTGGTAGAATCTCCAAGAGTGATCATAGGAGAATTTTTAAGAGAATTTTTAAAGCTACCTGAAATGGTGATCATCTCAGAGATGCAGCAACATCAAAGATACTTCCCCTTGAAAAATAAGAAAGGAAATTTAGTAGAAAAATTCTTATTCATAGCTAATTTACATTCTAATCAAAAAAAAGCAATTTTAAATATCCGAAAGGGAAATGAAAGAGTCCTGGCCTCTCGTTTAAGCGACGGTTTTTTCTTCTTTATGGAAGATCAAAAAAAGACCCTCATGGATCGTGTAAATGGACTAAAAGAAATCGTTTATCAGGAAAAAATGGGGAGTATGTTCGATAAAAAAGAAAGAATGAAAGAAATAGCTAAACTTTTTTTAAAATACTCTTCTTCTAAAAACCTTACTGGAATAAAAAATAGTTCTATAGAAAGATCATCTGATCTGGTCAAGGCCGATCTAACAACCAATCTGGTATATGAATTTGAAAATCTACAAGGAGATATTGGTTCTATCTATGCTTCTATAGATCAAGAACCCAAAGAAATTTGTGATTCTATATACGAACATTATCTACCAAGATTCCAGGGGGATCAATATCCAAAAAGTCCTTTGGGAATATTAATTTCCCTGGCGGATAAAATAGATCATTTGATCGTTTCCTTTTTATTGCAAAAAGAGCCCTCCGCTACTCATGATCCCTTAGGAGTTCGAAGGCAATCCATCTATATAATCCAGATCATGATCCAAAATAAAATTCGCTTAAAAATGCAGGATTTTCTTGAAGACGTTATTCTTATTTACGATCGAAAAAAAAATGATAAGATCATCCATAAGATACAGAATTTTTTAGCTGCCAGACTTGCATTTATTTTTGAGAAACAAGGCTTTGATAAAAAACTTATTAAGGCAGTGATCTTTTCAAAAAATGAAGATATTTATGAAATGCATCTAAAGTTATCTGCTCTTAAAGAGATCAAAGATGCAGAAGAATTTAAAAATTTAATGACTGTCTTCATAAGAATGTATAATATATTGGATGACCTTAAACCAAAAAATTTAAAAGATATTAAAACTACTCTTTTTGAAAAAGAACAAGAGCATAAACTATATAGTCTGACTAGAAAATTCATTTCCTTAAAAAAAAATGAAGAAGAAAAGAAATATAAATTATTTTTCTCTCAATTGGCGGCATCCAAACCCCAAGTGGATTCTTTTTTTGATCATGTGATGGTGATGCATGAAAATAAAAATATTCGCCAAAACAGACTCTCTCTTTTAAGCTATTGCGTAAATTCTATAAGAGAAGTATTTGATCTTGAATATCTAAAATAAATTTTTATGCATTAATTTTTGATCTTATCTTTAACCGAAAGTATTTTTAACTCAATTCTTTTATTGAGCTTCTTATTTTTTTTGCTTTTGGAGGATATAATTGGTTTAGAAGCACCGTACGCTTTTATAGGGATCCTTTCTTTTGGGATTCCTTTTTGAATAAAAAAATTACGAACGGTATTTGCCCCACTTTTAGAAACCTGCATATTATAAGAAATATTTCCAAGATCATATACATGCCCTCCTATTTCTACTCTGAGAGAAGGATTTTTTTTCAATAAATGGATAATCCTATACAATTCTTTGTACGATCCAGTAGATAGTTCAGAAGCATCATAATCTACATTTTTCAAATGAATAATCTTACCCTGTTTCATTTCATGAATACGGATTACATATTTCTTAGATTTTGTTTTTAAATTCTTGCGCGGGTCTATCAAGATCGGATCGGCAATATAGCCCTTTTTAAAAACTTTTAAAGAATACTCACCATCAAAAGGAACTGAAAATTGGAACTTACCTTTCCAATCTGTTTGGATCGTATCGATCATAAATCCCCCTCTATCATGATTCAATTCATAAGATACCTTGGCCTGAATAGGTTTATTATTCTGGTCTTGTATTGCCCCTGTGACTTTGAACAAACGTATTTTCATACTATTTGTCGAAAGTAATTTCACCTTGTATAGATTGAAATTTCCTGCTAATTGATCAGAGGCCATTACCGCATAAGATTCAATAGGATGCAGAACAAAACTAATATCATTGCCAGATGTATTGATCGAATTACCTAAGTTAACTGGTTTTGACCATTTTGTCCAGGTTGGGTCTAACCTGATCGATACATAAATATCATATCCTCCCAGTCCTTTTGGACGATTGCTTGCAAAGTATATCTTATCCAGATCCTTTCCTATAAAAGGAGTGATCTCATTTGCATTCGAATTGATATTTTTTCCCAGGTTGAAAGGGGCACTCCATTCTCCATCCGGGCCTTTAAAACTAATGTAAATATCCATTCCTCCATAAGAATCTTTTCTTTTTAAATTAAGAAGCATAATACTCTCATTATATGTCATAAAATAGTTTGCCGATCTTGCATTATTATAAAAATCTTTTATCTTCAAGCTTTGAATCGAAGACCATTTTTTTTTTCGTTTGGTTGAAAAAGATATACCTTGCTCAAAGGATTTATTTTCAGGAGAGTAGATATTCCCTACATATAATGTTTTATTGTCTTTAGAAACTCCAACAGGAAAATTGGAACCTGCATTATTCAATACAGATCGTATTGCTTTAGCCTTATTCCATTTCTCTTTCTTGTAGATAGAAAACCATATGTCTTGGTCATTTTTATTTTTAGAATAACCAGCATTTTGGGGATGTCCTTCTCTGCAAAAATAAAGTATTTTACCATCTCTGGAAAATACAGGTAATATTTCATTATATTTAGAATTAATGGATTTACCAAATGGCTTAACCGTAGCCCCTATAGAATTGAATGTAAAAAAAATAAAAATAAGAATCAATTTATAATATAAAAATATATACGAAAAAAGAAAAATCATATTCATTTAGACCCATAAAACCAATGGCCTGCAATAGAATAACTGGTCAATGCCAGCAAAACTAATCAGTAATTTTTAGATTGGTATAGAACAAGCGAAAGCCAGATAAGGCAATTTTAATAAGAAACTTCTAAACCAAGACTAAATTTTAAATGTTACACATAAAGTCTATACAATAATTTGATCACTATATAATAAGCAATGCCGTTAGGCTGTACTTTGTAAACATATCTTACACTACTTGTCAGATCCCCATGGTAGGGGGACATGATTTCAGGCAGGAGGTAGGTGAGGGAACCGAACCGAACGACTACCTGAAATTTTCTGGACTGAATAAAGCAGTTTATCCCTAAGTCTATTTTAGAAATAAATTATCAAGGAGTGGAATATGAAAAATATACAATAACAACTGCTACAATAACAACTGTGAGCAACTATACGCATATCAAACCCAAAAATAAAAAGAGCGTACCAATCGAATAGAGCTTATTTGATAAGTTATATCTAAATAAAAAGGCTCTACCCCTGTTAGTACGCTCCTTGAATACTCCAACGAAATATCAAAAAGACACAGAAGCAAAGCCCTGTTATCGTTGGAGTATTTAAAGAGTGTATCAAAAGCTTGAATACTTGAATAAAAGAAGTATTTTTTTAGGGCAACTGGAAAACAGTAATATGGGTCTTTATCTAAAATTCTTGATTCTATGTTATGGATTGATTTTTTGCCATTTACTGTGCTACTAAAATATCTTTTACATGATATACAGAAAAAGGTTGCCTCTACGATAGATCATAGGGTAAATACAAATTCTTCTTTGCAAAGAATAGAGATCATGATAAAACCCATAAACTTACTTCAGTTACTACAAAGTATGAACCAGTCTACCAAGATTTATTGGCAGAGTAAAGATAATAGTTTCAGTTCAGTCTGTTTTGGAAAAGTATGCTATTATACATTTGATGAAATACAGAAAGAATTCAAAAAAAAAAATAACTGGATCGAAAAAAAAATTCGATTCTACGGAGCAATCCCCTTTTTATTTGATTTTACTTTAAAAAAGAAATGGAAAGATTTTAAGAAGACACACTTCATAGTTCCCCGTTATGAATTTTTTCGAGAGAAGAAAAAATACTATCTAGCGATCAATTTTAGGCTAAAGGATAATATTTTAAGTGATTTTTCTGAATTGATCGCATCTTATCAGAAAAAAACAGACCCCTTTGGAATGCTCCAGCTCAAAAAGAAGAAGTACATCCCCACCAAAAAAAAATGGCAGTCTAATTTAATAAAAGTAAAAAAGTTATTTTCCGAAACAAATCTAAAGAAATTAGTTTTGGCCCGATTGGTGATATTAAAATTAAATAAAAAAAAAGATATTTCAGCTTTGTTTACAAAAATGGCAAAAAATATAAAGGATTGTTACATATTCTACTGGCAATGTACAGAGAATAATGCATTCATAAGCTTCAGTCCTGAGAAACTTTTTAAAAGAAAAGAAAAATATATCCAAAGTGATGCCATTGCAGGAACAAAACCACGAGGTAAGTCTAAATCAGATGACAGAGAGTTAACGGAAACTCTAAAAAAAAATGCAAAGGAAACAGAAGAACATAAATTTGTGGAAAAAGAAGTTTTTAAAAAATTACAAACATTATGTGACAAAGTAAAAAAGAGTCATTCCAGAAAGGTCTTAAAATTGAATTATATACAACATCTTTATAGCTCCTATGAGGGAATTTTAAAAAAAGGAATAGATGATGCAAAGATTTTACGATCATTGCACCCTACCCCAGCGGTGGGGGGACTGCCCACAGACCTGGCCGTACATTTTCTAAAGAAGTTTGAAAATTTTCAAAGAGGTCTTTATGCTTCTCCTATCGGATATATGGGAAAAGACCATTCTGAATTTGCTGTTGGAATACGATCTGCTTTACTGAATCGTAATAAAATTTTTATTTATTCAGGTGCTGGTATCACGAAAGAATCTATTCCTGAATTAGAATGGGAAGAATTAGACCAAAAAATAAAAACCTTCTTTGATTTATTTGATGGGAATCCAAAAAAATAACATATCTAGCGAAGATATATCTCAGGATAGAAGCGCGTATTTTAATTTAATGCTCTCTTTAGCTGCTCGTAATTATGCAGTCAGAGAATTTAATCAAAAAAAATCTGTTCCCGCTATTTTGAATAAGCTGAATATTAGGAAAGAACTAAAATATACTGCTAAAAAAATCCATATTAATAAAAAAGTAGTAATTTGACGAATGATATCTAATTTTTTGTCACTTCTTCTATTCTAAATACAAATATGGACTCTTGATGATCCCATATAAAAGGTATATAAGTAAAAGGTAGTTTCAATCTGACTTGCACAGACTTTACTCCAGATGATCCAATAATCAGATGCGGTATAGAGATCATAAAACGATCTCCATACATTTTTTGATAAAATCCAGAAAAAGCATTTGCCATTTCGCCTACCAAGTCGGCCAGAATGTCTTGCTTCGCCTTTATATCATCTCCGATCATACGTTTTAATAACGACTTTAAAAATTCTTCTTTGCAAGTCACATACATGCCTCCTTTATAATTTCCACTAATACCAATCAAGGCAGTATAATCAAATATTATATTCTTATTCAAATCATCATAATTACCGCTTTCTCCAATAATCACATTGTCAATGGAATAATTTTTAAAGTAATTAGAGATACTTTCCTTTGCCGTTTGTATTTGTTGTTTTATCATATTTGTACTTCAGGATTCTGATAATATTTGAAAAGCTTTTTCTAATTTTTCATCATTAAAGGGTTTCTGTATGAAACCCTTGGCTCCAACATTCATCGCATCCAGCATACTTTCTTGGGCGACCAAGGCTGTGATGGCTATAATTTTAATCTTTTCATCGATTTGTACCATCCTTTTGATACATTCAAGTCCGTCCATTTCTGGCATACTAATATCCATTGTCACTACATGGGGTCTTTCTTGTTGAAATATCTTTAAGGCTTCTATTCCATTTACAGCTTCTCCTATCACTTGAAATTTTTTTTTAGAAGCAAACTTCTGGATTGCTTTTCTAATGATCATTGAATCATCTACGATCAATAATTTCATTTTTAGACCTCCTATTTAATATTACTAAAGAATACTATAATAATTATCAGGATTATAAAAGTGCAATAGAATTCTATTGATCAGAATGGTTGTCATCTAAGTAAAAAATACCAACTTCTTCACTCTTGCCACGTATATTAGAAATTTCAGATCTATGAAAACTAATTTTCTGTTTTATCAGATCCTTGGTTGACTGATCAATTACCAGATTGGAATTTATTTTTTTAGTTAATTCTTCTAGCCTGCTTGCCAAATTTACTGTATCCCCAATGACCGTGTATTCCATTTTACGATGAGACCCGACATTGCCAGCAAATACTCTTCCAGAGGCTATTCCAATACCAACGTTAATTTCTCTTTTTAAGAAATCTGGCCGTACCTGATTAAATACTTTAATGGCCGAAATCAATTGCAATGCACAGGTCACTGCATTTTCTGCATCGTTCCCAAATGATTTAGGGCAGCCGAATGTTGCTAGAATAGAATCCCCAATGAATTTATTTACCGAGCCCTTATAACTGAAAATAAGGTCTACAATATCTGTGAAAAGCAGATCTAATAATTCTACTACCTGGTCAGGAGATAATTCTTCACTGATTGAGGTGAAATTTCGGATATCTAAAAAAAGAATGGTAGCTTTCTTTATTACTGTACGCTTCTCTTTATGGTCTGCTGATTGAAATAGTATTTCTTTTACAACATCTTCTGAAAAATATCGATATAATTTTTTTTGCTCTTCTTTTAATGACTTGATTCTGGCATCTTTTGATTTTGAAATATCAATATACTGAAGATGGTAATTTAGCTTTAAGAAAAGATTATTCTTTGTAAAAGGAGTGAGTACAAAGTCATATATATTATTCCACTTTTTAAAGTTCATGAATTCTTTTAGAGGACCTTCTATGAAAAGGTTTGAAGCAGATAAAAAAATAACCAATAAATTTTTCCGGATATCTTCAATAAATCGAGCGATTTGAATCATCATCGCAAAATAGATATTTTCAGAAAATATATCCAGATCTAAAAATAAAATGTCTGTATCATCGATCTCTTTTCTAAGACATTCTATTACGGTTTTATTCTCCAGATTCGGGGAGATACATTTTTCTATTGGTTCCTTTAGATCATATTCCAGATAGTCCACCATTTCATTAACATATTGCGCCTTTTGTAGATCATCCGAAATAAATGTAAATTTATATTGTATTGATTGATCTTTCATATCCATTTCTATATGAGCTTAAAGGAAGGCCAATATCAATTCTAAAATATTGACCATCTTTAGAGTCTACTCTGATCTTACCTCCTAATCGATCAATGCTCTTTTTAATAATATCCATTCCGATTCCTCTTCCAGCATGCATATCTACATTTTTCTTAGTAGAAAAACCTGGCATAAAAATCAATTTCATTATTTTTTTATCTTCTAAAGAATACGCATCTTTTTCAGTCATTTTTTTAAGACGGATCGCCTTTTCTCTTATTTCATCTATATTTAATCCGCGGCCATCATCCTGAAAAGTACACCAGAAAAATTTATTTGTTCTTTGATTTGATAGAGTTATCTTAGCGGTCCCCAGTTTCCCCATTTTCTTTCTTTCTTCAAAATTTTCAATTCCATGTACCACTGCATTGCGCATCAATTGTATAAAAATATCTTTTATCATTTTTCTATTCTGATCATTAATAAAGTAATGATCAAAATTTTTAGTTACAAATTCTATATTTTTGTTTAAAGATGAGCTTAACTGTTCCGCTATTTTAACCATAGAATTCAGGGTCATTTTACCTATATCAGTTTTTGTTTCCGTTTGAAATTCTATTTTGAATCGCTTTAATTTCTTGACCAATTCATGGATGCCTTCTAATGCTTTACCAATATCCTTTGAAATATTATTTATTTTAAAGATATCTTTTGAATCAATGGATTTTTTCTTTCTTATTTCTATGATTTTTTCTTCTCCACTATGTGCTACAGATGAAATAAAATTAAGATTTAAAACCGAAGCATTTCCTTTAATACTATGTAGCGTCCTATGAATGCTATCTATATCTTTCCTGGTGATCTTTCCTTTACTGATGATCCTGCGAATATTCTGCATATCATCTTCAGAATCATGAATAAAAATGGTCAAATACTTTGGATCTACATTCAAAATAGCATGTAGTTGCTTCATTTGAATATTCATCATCTCTTCTTGCTCAGCTAATTTTTGAAATAATAAATATGATTCTGTAACATCCATTACTAAGACCATTAAACCTATAATATTACCTCTTTTATCTTTAATGCGTAAAAACCCAAATTCTAAATATTTCAGTTGACCATTTTTAAAACGAGCTTCTATGTTTCTCAAAGGGTTCAGATCGACCAGGAATTGCTCATAAATACCTTTGTTAAATACCACATTTATATATTTCTTAGCTATTCTTACCTTTTCTTCCGGCAAAATATTTTTCAAAATAGTCATGAAATTAGCTTGAGACAATTGATCGGTCATTAAAATTTTTTCCGTAATCTTTGAATATTGATAACCAATTTTATAATGATGATCGATACTCATTAAACCAGAAGTCATTGTTTCTAATATTCTACTATTTTCTTCTTGCACCATTTGAAGCTCATGAGTTCTTTGACGTACTTTTTCTTCCAAATCATCAGTGAGTGATTTGATTGCAAAACGCATACTATCCACATCCATGAATAGCTGTCCAATTTCATCCCTTCTTTTTATATCAAGTTTAACCGGAACAGAAAGATTTCCTTTAGAGATTTTTCGCACACTATCTGCTAATGATACAAGAGGACGAGACATGCCAGTTGCGATGGCATAGGCAATGAAAAAACCCAACAACAATATGAAAAATAAAGAAATGATAGAATAAAACCATAAGCCATTTACTTCTTTCTGCAAGTATTTTGTACTGAGGGAGAAATACATGACTCCCTGTAAAATTTTCTCTTCTGATTCATTTATTTTAGTTCTATTTTCTGAGAAACTCTCACTATCTGGTTCTATTTTAGAAATTTCTTCTTCCTCAAATTCATAAGATATCAGGCTTAATTTTTCATAATAGATAAAAGTAATATTTTCTAACCTATCTGCTTCATTTGAAAAAGATATTTCAGTATCTTTCTTTTCAATTTTTTGAATTATTTTATCCTCTGACATTTTGTAAAATAACGGATATTTTTTTTCATCAGAGGTTGCCACTACTGTATAGGATTGGTCCATGATTACAATTGAAATGATTTCTTTATCTTTTTGAGAAATGGATTTAACCAAAGAATGTAAAGAGCTATAATTACTTTCTTCCAAACTATTTCTTACTATAACAGACAAATTTTTCTCTATTAAGGCTAATTTTTCTTTTAAGTTCTCTTTTAATAAATGATCAATCCTACTTATAAAGAAGATAGAAAGAGGCACCACTCCTACGGCAAATAAAGAAATAACGCTGATTATATATTTTAGACGGATACCAGAATATGTATTCTGAAAACGTTTTAATATGTTAATACTGTTCATTAGAATTGCTGCCTAAATAAATAATTGTGTGCCCCGTAATATTGTTGTAAATTCTTAGACAGTTTTAAAACAGATGCCATGACAACTTTCGACTTTATTTTTTTACCTTGTACATCCAGAAATTGGATTATTTACGATTGGCTGTATTTTATCCTTAAGTTAATTAAGGTGAATTTTCTTTATAGATTAGAATAAATTAATGGATCAAAAAAGATCAGGTTCGAAATCTAGCTCTGTAACCAACTGAATAATAACGACCACCATAATAAGGAGTTACCCCATCAATTTTTGTCGCTCTACCAAATACAGATTCAGGAAAAGAGTATCTACGGTCAGTTATGTTTTGTACTCCCAATTCGATATAATTATTTCTAATTATAAAGACTTTAAGAAAAGCGTGTACCAATATATAATCCGCTATCGTTTGCTTAAATGGATTGGGAAACCTGGGATCAATGCTGTTTATTGTGCCATTTCTGCTACCCACATATTGCACCACAGGACTTATTTCAAAGAAGTTCAAAACATTATAATCTAATCTAAAATTAACCAGCAATTGTGGAACATTTTCAACAATGGAATTATCTGTTTTTTCTCTTGCATATCTATAACTAGCATTTGCGTTGATCTTTAGATGTTTTTTGTATTTTCCCTTAAGAGGGTAAACCTGTACATCCATCTCAGCCCCATGTATTTCATGACCCTCTACATTCACATATATTGGTGAAGCCACTATTCTATTTTGACGACGAATATGGTCACTTGTATTCATATAAAAATAATTAATACGCAATGCAAAAAAAGTGGAATAGATATATTCTATAGCGCCATCCGCAGCATGCATGCTTTCAGGCTTTAAATCAGGTACCCCCTTGGCTAATAAACTTTCTGAATATTTTTCAAAGAAACTTGGATTTCTAATAGAATATCCATACAATCCCTTCAAGTAGACACCATTCTTTTCACCTTCATAAATGATAAAATTAATTCCTCCCCGAGGTATAATGGGCACATCTGTGGAATTAATGGATAAATTAGTGGAGCCATATTCATTATTATAGTTATAACGCAAACCACCTGTTATATTTACAATATTAAGAATATCTACTTTTGCCTGAAAATATGCTGCCAGATCATATCCTGATTGATCATCCGTCCAGGGACTGATTGCAGCTAATGCTTCATTAGGTGGATCATTTATTTCATAGGGTTTTGCCAGATAATATTCTCCATAAATACCAATAATCATTGAATAATGTTTAAAAAATGTCCAAAGACTTTCGATAGTTCCACCCGCTTTATAACCGCTATAGTTAGCATCAAGTTCTCCTGGGCCCAAAGGAAATCCCTCAGAATAAGGTAGTTTTATGACGCGTTCATAATAATCTCCAAAAGCCTGATACTTCATTTCAACTACATTTCCGATCTTATGTGAGAAAAGAACATCCCCCCCGACAAAGTGGATATTATTATCCCCTTCTAGAAAAATACTCGTAGTATCCGCAAACCCAAATTTGGCCTTATTCTGATAAAAGTAGAATGCATTCAGTTCAAAATTCTCTACCCTATAGGTAGAATAAAAATTTAAGAAATTATCCTTATAATCTATTTTCTGTAAAAGAGTCAGATTCTGGGCTGGAGTACCTTGAAATTGAAATGGCTGTTGAAACTTACCCGAAGAGAAAAAGTTGAAATACATATCCTCTGCTAATTTTTTTTGTACCGCAACTTCATTATAAGTAGAAAATTTTATTTTATCCCTATCATTGTGGTCTGCAAATACACCTACTTTATTTCCAAATTCTATATTACTTGATCTACGGACCACTTTCTTAGTGGTTATGCTGATCAATCCAGTATAAGCATTTGCTCCATATAAAGCAGAACCTGGCCCCCGGATGATCTCTATTTTTTCTATAGCGCTCAGTGGGATTTTTTCTAGGTAATATGTTCCATAAGTGTGTTCATGAATAGGCCTGCCATTTACTAAAAGCAGACTTTTATTATTAAAATGCTCTTGAGAAACACCCCTGAATAATATTTGGGAAGAACCAAAAAATGATTCAATAAATTCTACTCCCGGAACAGTAGACAATATTTGATATAAATTATCATACCCTGATTTGGTGATTTCTTCTGATGTGATCACAGTTACGATGGCGGGTGATTTGCTCGCTTTTTCTTTTTTCTTGCTAGCTACCGTAACATGAGGATTGGTCAGCTCTTCTGGTTTAACAGAGTCAATTTCTTCATAAAGTATAGCCCTATCTTCTTCTACTATTCTTGGTTTTCTTGGCCTTCGTTTTTCAGGAAGTTTTTCTCCCCTTATTTTTCTTCTCTCTTCTTCAATAAAATCTTCAAATTCCTGGATTCCATCATCTTCTTGTACAAATGCTGTATTGAATAAAATAAAATAAAGAAATAAGGCTAAAGAAAATTTTATTTTATAGATCATTTAAAATACTTCCTTTGGCTCTGCAATATCATTATTCCAAAAGAGATATCAAAATTGACCTTGAAAATATGATTTCAATTGACAATTTTTTATATTTTAATGAATATGATAAGTACACTTTATAATTTCGTAATTATTTCTAAAATGTCAACTATTTTTCTTAATATTTAGGAAGTTTTGAGCTGATTCAATTGCCTGCAATAGATCAAATTTTTCGGCAACAAAGGTTATTGTAAATTTTTAGCTAGAATTACGGAAAATTTCTATACTGGCGAAAATTCAAGATTAAAACGCTAAAAATTATTTAAGGAGTAACTCCTGGTTAAGACGATTCAAGTTACCTGAAATTAATCTGATAAATCTTATCGATCTGTAAAAAGCTCATAGAAAAGCAGCTAAACGGAAAGATTAAAAAAATGACTTGACAATCTCATTTTTCTATGATATGAAAAAAATAAATTGGAAATCTTATTTTTAAAGGAGATATAGAATATGACAAATATAAAATATCAATTTATTTTTAGTCTTATTGGATTGATCTTATTTAATACCATAAGATGTTCTGATGACGAGAACGGGAATGATATGATGCAGTCATGTTCTCCTGTATTCGATGGTAATTTACAGGCATTCGATAGAGGATGTGTAGAAGATGAAAATGAGCATATCAAAATAGAGGGGCTTAACATTCCTCAAAATGAGACTCTGGCACTTTATGCACTTGCTTCTTCAAATACGGCAAGAGATGGTATCGTAATTACTTTTAAAGGAGGAAGCACAGGTTCTATATCGATCAAGCATCCTGAAAATCCGGAACATATCATTAACGGGCAGAATTTGACCCAAAACGAAACATGGTGCATCGATCTGCATAAAGAAGAAGCCCCAGTTCATGTACTCGTCTGGAAGGGGACTTCTAGATGTAATGGAAATGCAAATGCAGATAACGCTTTATTCGATAGTGAAGGCGATCCAAGTCCGGGAAATGGTCCATCTGCTCAATGGACGGGAAGCGAGTCAGAAGATGAGCATTTTAACTACCAGGCATCTTCGGAGAATGTAAAAGCGGTGAATATCTCTGCAGGCGAACCTCTTCTTGAAGAGGAATAAATTGAATTCTCATTCTTCTGTTGTAGATAGGCTTGTAAGACTATCGGCATTATTCCTATGGTTCTACCTGGATTATAGGGCATATTGGGCGGAAGAAGAACATCCAAAAGATGAGATAGAATCTATTTTATCTGAAAGCAAACAGATTGAAAATACTGAGGTAGGATCAAGCCAAAATAAAGGCTTCTTTAAAACCCTGATCGACCGAACGTCTATTCCTGATATCTCCGTTTCACTCGATTTTACGGGGGCTTTTGACATACATGGCAATGAAGAAGATGAAACCTTGAACGGATACTTCGTCAGAGAAGGTGAATTTGCTTTTAGCGGTGCGATCGATCAATTGACTTCAGGGCATTTAGGATTGGCCTTCCATAGAGGAGATTCTGGTTTTTTTGTTGAACTCCATGAAGCTTATTTAGAATTCCCCAGTCTTCCATTCGATATATTTATAAAAGCAGGCCGATTTTTTTATGATATCGGCAGGCTGAATAATTTCCACAGGCATGATTGGGATTTTACGATAGCCCCTCTGGTGCATGAGCGCCTATTCGACCAGGAAGGGGTATTCGATACAGGGGGGGAAATATCTTATTTGATGCCCTGGACATTCTACCAGGAGATCAAGTTCGGGGTATTCAATGGACGTACTTTTGGACATGTTCACAATCAAGGTTTCAGAAAGCCTCATCCATTGTATACGGTCAGGGCGAAACACTTCATCGCCCTACCCTATGATATAGGTATGCAGTGGAACTTTACATTTTTTCGCTATAATGTAACTCGCTCGGAAAGAGATGCTAACTATACTTACGGTACAGACCTGACTTTTAAATGGAAAAGGGGTAAACTCTATGGATTTACCTGGTCTACTGAACTCTGGTATCAGGATAAAAGAAGGGAGTCGCAGGATGTGAATGAAAAAGCCCTGGGATTATATAGCTACATTCAATATCAATTCTTGCAAAACTGGCAGGTTGGATTCCGTTTTGACTATTTTTCCGAACCGGATAGTTTTTCTCTGAGACAGGATGGTCTATTCAATCCGGAAGATTATGCCCAGTCTTTATGGCTCACCTATAGACCTTCTGAGTTTTCTTATTTTAGGGCTACATTAGAAAGGAATGATCCTTTTGAAAAAGAAGATAACTATATTTTTAGAATACAGGCGGTCTTTATTCTGGGATATCATCCTGCGCATACATTTTAATTTAAGGAGGCCTTTGAATGAATATTAGAAAATACTTATTTTCGTACTCTCTTGTGGTTAAAGCGTTTTTTATATTGGCTATGACACAGTCAATAAAGGCAGAACTCAAAGTGGTTACGACCAGCCAAGACCTGGCCAGTATCGCAAAAGAAATAGGAGCGGATCTGGTGCGAGTAGAGAGTCTTTCGAAAGGAAATAATAATCTACATTACCTTTCTGCCAGACCAGACTATATTTTAAAAGTGAATCGGGCGGATGTATTTGTAATGATCGGTATGGACATGGAAGTGGGATGGGTTCCTAAGATTTTAAAACAATCCAGAAATAAAAATATTCAACGGGGTGGTGCGGGATATTGTAATGCCTCTAAAGGAATCCCTGTATTGGGGAAACCACAGGGATTGATCAACCGTGCTATGGGAGACATTCATATACATGGCAATCCCCATTACTGGACAGATCCTCTGAGGGGGGTGATCATTGCGAGAAATATTCTCAATACACTCAAAAGAGTAGATATTACAAACAAAGATGTCTACGAAAAAAACTTCAATATTTTCAAGGCAAAAGTGACGAAGCTTTTTAAAAGATTAAAAAAAATGATGCTTCCTCATAAAAATAAATCTGTAGTCGCATATCATAATGAATTTATTTATATGACCAAGCGATTCAATTTGAAAATAGCCGGATATATAGAAGAGAAACCAGGAGTCTCTCCTTCTGCAAGTCATATACGCAAAATCGTCAATATCATTAAAGAAAACAAGATAAAGATTATTTTTAATACTCCATGGCAAAATGTATCTTATTCAGAAGAAGTATCCAGAAAGAGTGGAGCAAAGGTATTGCTCATGCCTATTCAAACAGGGTCGAGTAGTAGGTCTAAAAACTATCTTCAAATGATTGAAGAATGTGTACGCCTTATTGCTCAAAATCTTTAAAATATTTTGGTCGAACTTAAAGATATTTATTTGTCGTATGATAGAGAAAACATACTAGAAGAAGTTCAGCTATGTATAGATGAAGGTTCATTATGCCTGATCCAAGGCCCGAATGGAGTTGGAAAAACGACTCTGGCCAGAGCATTACTGGGTATACTACCCCCCTCTAAAGGAGAGATTGTTTTTTCCTATAAGAGAGCAGGCTATACTCCCCAAAGGCTAAACATAGACCTTCAATATCCACTAACAATAAAAGAGTTTATTGCCTTGGGTGGTAAGACACAGAATTTTTTTCAATTTATATATTCAAGTTTCAGAAATTTTTCAGAGAAACGAAAAAAGAAACAGGATATCACTGTGAGGGGAAAAGATTATCTTTTAGAAAGTTTGTCTCTTGAAAATAGTCTGCCTCTTCATAAACAGATAAGGAAGGTTAGCAGTGGTCAGCTTCAGAAAGCATTGATCCTTCAGACATTCTTGTCAAAACCGGATTTCATTATACTGGATGAGCCTTTCTCTAGTCTGGATAGGCGATCATCTGAAAAAATAATATCTATTTTAGAGAACATGAATCGTATTCATGGTCATACAATATGCATCATAGACCATCCAAATAGAAATATTAAAGTAAGATATACTCATAAAATAGAAGTTCGAAACAAAAGAGTAAAAATAGAAAAATGTTAGAAAAATTTTCATTGGAACAGATATTTTTCTATATAAGATCATACCAAGAAATATTGTTCTACAGTTCCTTTTATTTTCTGGCTTCTGGTATGATCGGTATTTTTTTGATACTCCGAAAGAGTAGTTTGTTTGGACTGGCTTTGACAGAGGCTGCTCAGATCAGTTTCATTTTAAGTTTTGCCTTTGTTTCTTTCACCACTAAGCAGGATACATTTGATCTATTTAACCAAGCCCGATCCGAAACGGTTTCTTTTTATAGCACACTTACTCATCTTGATCAGTATTTTTTCCCCATTATCTTTCTTTTTATCTCAATTCTAGTGGTTCTATTAAAATACATGGACAAAAATTCAGTCAACCTGGAGACTTTTTTCGCTATTTTATTGGTGGTTTTTACGGCATGCATATCTCTTTTATATAAAGGTATTGGAGCAGCAGATCAGATGCTCAGCAAGGCTTATTTCTCTGAGATATTGTATACGCCTGCTTTTTTGTTTAAACATTATCTGGTTCATTTAGCGATTTTCTCAGGGACATTTTTCATCTTCCATAGACATTTTCTACTAACTGGATTCAATAAAATCCAGGCCACCGTCTGGAGATTTAATATATTTTTTTGGGATATTTTATTCTATATCATAGCGGGGGGAGTGCTGGCAGTTTGCGTGAGGGTGATGGGTATTTATCTAACAATGGCATCCTTTTTAATACCCGGATATATAGCCCTTAAAGTAAGTGCTTCTTTTAGATCATGCTTAATTTTAACTCCTTTATTCTCAATTCTGTTTGCCTATACAGGTTTTTTACTTTCCTTTTACTTTGATTTTTTGCCTACCGAACCAATACTGATCATTACATTTGCCATTCTAGCTACCATTATTTCTTTAGTTAAAAAATCCAGGACCTAAAGTAATACATTTTTACTCTAGGTGAATGATGATAGGACTACACAATTTCTTTCATCTTCTTGTACAAATGCTATATTGAATAAAATAAAGAAATACGCAGTAAATTTTGGGAAAATAAAAGTCACTTACCCACCTTCATAACCTATAAAAACCCCCAGGGCAAGACATTTGCAGTTAAAAAACTCAACTATGAAAGTAATACAATTGCTCCCAATTATGAAATAATAGACTATAGAAATGGTTATACAGAAGGCTTTAAAAAAACTTTGGAGAATAAATACCTTTTATATTATAAAGAAAAAAAAGGGGATGATCTCCAAAAGAAAGAGATAAAAAAGGTAAACAATATATTGTAATTTTGTGGCTCCCTCTGAGTTAGACACATATCGTTTCAAAATATTCAAAATTAAGGAAAGTGTTTATAATGGTATACCAGTAGTTACAGTGCGTACTCAAATCAGCAATCTATTATTCCGCTTATTTGTGGACAATAATGATACTACTTATACAAAAAATACTGTAGAAGTTGTAGCATACGAAGGAACATCAAACATATTGAATTCTGAGGGAAAAAGACTTCATATACGAATGAAATTTTCTGATTAGGCTAAAAAATTAATTTTTCAATACTATATATTAATCTTGCTTAACAAAAGTCAATTTAGCTTTAATGTCTATGGCAGACAGTATCTCAGAAATTCTTTTTTTCGTAGCAGAGTCGAGTATTTTGTTGCGGGAGATTACATCATAACCTTTTGGAGTAAATAATGTTTTTTCAAAGTAAATAACCGCCCAATTTTCATTTTCTGATATATATAGAACTTCCCAATGGCTTTTCAGTATGCTTAATATTCCCTGTCCTCTCCAGATAAATTTTCTATTACTACTGTGATCCAGCGGTGTATCAAAGCCCAAAATCGTTTTTTGTTTGTTATTTTTCTGATATATCACCCTATCTTCGAGTATTTGTATTCCTTTTTTTTGTTTTATTGAGTAATTAAGCGTAGGATTTGTTTTATCTCCTTTTAACCACATGGGAAAATCAGTCATATGGATATACCACGTGCCTTCTAAAGAAAGTAAAGAAAGTTGTTTCTTTTGGTCAAAACTCATAAAAAAAAATCTTATTATAGCACAAAGTCATATGAACTGGCCATAGGCTGATGTCATTTACACCCTTTAAGGCTCATAAAGCAGCTTTCCTTTTTCCCATTTGTTATCAAGCATGCAACGAATATGAAAATAGGCTCGGCGGGTTCGCCTGGGAATCGAGATAGTAGTTTCATAACCTGAAGTTTTTTTGTTTTGCTTTAGTTTTAAAGTTTGTTTACCTTTACGGGGAATTTCTAGCCTAACACTGACTTTTGAAGCGTCTTCGGCAATATGTTTAATATCTCTTTCGAGAATGTATACAGTGGCTTTGTTATTCTTAACCACAACTTCTGCAAAATGAACTGTTAGCTTGGTATATTTGCCACCATGGGGGCCAATGGGCGGTAAGCGGTCAGGTAGTTTATGACCTTCATCATTAGCAAAGCTCTCTAAAGCAAAAAGTACCAGCATAGTAGCCATCATAAATTTTATTGATCTAATCATTTTTTTTCTCCTGTAATTTTTTTGAGGGGGAATATGAAAACAAAAGTTGTAGTCTTGTATGAGCAACATTTAGACGGTACAACACCAGATTTTGTTGATTCAGAGTATGGTAATATTCTCTAATGGCATTTTGCATATCGCTGAATGATTTTACCCCACGGGCAAATTCGCGGTAAGAAAGGGCCAGGTTCTTCTTTTGCTCAGCTAAAATTGTATCAAATGAATCAGACTGTGTTAGACCCAGCTTATAATTAGCTATCAGACTTCTATATTCAACTTTGGCTTCCAGCAGTTCATGTTTCAGCCGCTGTTTTTCGGCTTCAATCTTCAATCGAATGCTCTCTAAGATGGCCTTGCGGTTTCTATTTGAAAACAGGGGGACTTCGACTTTTACACCAAAGCCAGCTTCAGGTTTTTGAGGGTCGATGGTATCAATATGGGGGCCATAACCACCATAAACTTGTGTAGATAGTTTGGGCCAATAAAGCTCGCGATTCTTTGATTCTACATGGGCAGTTAGTGCTTTGATACGCTTTTGACGTAAAACCACCCAGGGTAATGTATTAAATGATTCTGGTGTAAAATCTGGTTTTGTTCTCAGCTTTTTCGGTTTATTGAGTTGTGGTAAGTTCAGCTGTTCAGAATCTGCAATTCGCAACAGGGTTTTGAATTTCAGCAATGATAGCTCTTTCTTGCTTTGTAAATTAATTAGATCGGCTTTCTGCTTCTCGATTTCAAGCTCAACTTGTTTTACATCAGAACGACCAACCCGGCCAATACGTACCCGCTGACGCACCGAGCGAAGGAATGATTTAAACTCTTTTATCTTTTCTGATTCAAAGTTAACATTTGCATTGAATAATAGAAGATTAAAATAGATTTCAGAAATTCTACTTTTAACTGAAATCAACGAAACCTTTTGGGCTGTTTGTTGCGCCTTGATTTCCGCTGTTTTATAGCGATTGGCATAATGCGTTCTACCACCATCCCATATGGTAAACTCGGTTACCAATCGTGCCAATGGGCCATGTTCAAACTCATCAGTATTTATTGCCGCTGTGTATCCTCCCTCTAGTTTGATTTCTGGCAGGTACCATTTAGGTAGAGAGTCTATTTCTTGTTGTAAAGACTGTAGCTGTGCTTTTTCAGCCAACAATAAAGGCGCATTTTTTTCAGCTTGCTGTAGGGCCTGGCTTAGAGTGAAGAACTTATTTTTAGCGAAAATAGCCTGACTAAAAATCAAAATTAAGATCAGCTGTTTCATGCCAAACCCAACCTCTTCAAAACATTGGTTTTCTTTCCGATAAGGTAAAAGATCACCGGTGTGATCACTATATCGAGTAGAGTGGCACTCAGAAGGCCTCCGCTAATTACGATGGCAACGGGATACAATATCTCTTTACCAGAAGCTTCACTGCCGGTAATAATAATGGGTAAAAGTGCTAAAATGGCCGTTATGGCAGTCATTAAAACAGGTATCAACCTTTCTTGTGAGCCACGAATGATCGTTTCGATTGAGAAATCGCATTGCTCTTCTCTAAGCAGATGCAAGTAATGTGATATCATCAGAATACCATTGCGTGAAGCAATACCGGCCAAAGAAATGAGACCGACAATCGAGGCCAACGACAAAGTTACATCAAACAAATGCATGAGTAAAATAGCACCAATTAAGGCAAAAGGAATATTTAGCAGAATCTGCAACGACAGCAACCAGGAACGAAAGTAATTAAACAAAAGCAGAAGAATGAACACTAACCCAAGGCTGCCAAGACCACTTAAAAGCAGTGTTGCCCGTTCCTGGGCTTCATGCCTTCCCCCTAATTTGTATGAAAAGCCTTCATCAGGTAGCTTTAGCTCTTTTGCAAGCTTGGTTTTAGTGGCTTTAACAACAGAACCAAGGTCGCTACCAGCTACATTAAACTGAACTGCAATACGGCGGCGGTTCTGTTCACGCTTTATTTCATAGGGGCCTTTACTTTCATAGATTTCTGCCACTTGGGCCAGCCGTACAGGGTAGCCATTGGGTAAATGCTTTAACACCAGTTGTTCAAGGGCAGTGATACTTTCTCTTGTTTTGCTATTAAAAACCATGCGAATGTCAAAGATTTTTTCATCTTCGATTTTTTGGCCAATAATATCGCCTCGCAGAGCGTGGTCTAAGGTATTGGTAAGTTGTGCTGTTGAAATTCCGTACTTAGAGGCTTCATTGGGCAGGGCAGCAATTTTTAGTTCAGGTCCATATGATTGAGTTTCTGTTAGAATATCTGTTGTCCCTTTTATATTTTTAATCAAGCCCTCTACCTGGTATGCTGAGTGAAGCAGTTTCTCAAGGTTATCACCATAAATAAAAACAGCGACTTGGGCCTTTATACCCGAAAGCAGGTGATCCAGACGATGCGAAATCGGTTGACCAAAGTTAACAGCAACATCTTCAAGAGTGGCTACCTTTTCACGTAGTTCGTTTACAATAGCTGACTTTTTGCGCAAGTTTATATCTAAGCTGACATCAAATTCGCTGTAATGCACACCTTCGGCATGTTCATCCAGCTCTGGGCGACCGGTTCTGCGGCTGACATGGGTCACACCCTTTGTATTCAGGCATATCGATTCAATTTGCTTTGCCTTGACTACAGAGGCGTCCAGAGATATGCCAGCAGGAGAAATCACTTCAAGAGTTAAGGTGCCCTCGTTAAAAGCTGGTAATAGCTCACCACCCAGAAAAGGTGTGATTGAGATACTACCCACCAAAAGAGATAAGAAACAAGTAATGGGTATAATGGGTCTGGGAATAAGCCTCTTAAGGTTTTGTTCTTGCAATTTTTTCAGCCGTCGAACCAAAAAACTTTCACCTGTCTGCCTTGAGGTAAATGAGGGCAGCAAATAATACGAAAGCACAGGGGTTATAGTCAAGGCCACCAGTAAAGACGCACTCAGCGAAACAATAAAGGCAACTGCAAGGGGGCGAAAAATTCGGCCTTCTACTCCAGGTAAAAAAAGCAGAGGGAAGAATACAATGAGCACAACCAGGGTAGCGAGAACAATACTGTTTCTAATTTCAGATGAGGCAAAGTAAATGATTTCTAAAATAGTTTTGTCACCTTCATTTTTAAAGTTTTTCAGGCGGCGGAAAATATTTTCTACATCAACGATAGCATCATCGACTAAAAGTCCAATAGCAATGGCAAAACCACCCAACGTCATGGTATTAATTGAATATCCAAAAAGGGAAAGGATGATCAACGATAAGAGCAAAGATAAGGGTATGGCTAAGAGTGTAATGAAAGTGGTGCGCAAGTTCCAAAGAAAAAAGAACAATATTGTAATAACGATAATAGAACCATCACGAATGGCCTCAAAAATATTCTCTATCGAACGATCAATGAAGTGAGCCTGTTTAAACAGATCTGCGACCAGGGTCAGCCCCTCTGGCAGTTGCTTTTTCATGGTCTTGATCTCAGCATCAATAGCCTTTGTGAGTTCAAGGGTTGAAGCTTCGGGTTGCTTTTGAATGCCGAGTATGACTCCAGGGTGGCCATTAACCCCGGCATCACCGCGCTTTGGTTTGTAGCCAATCTTGACGTCGGCTACCTGCTTTACTTGAACGGGTATGCCTGCAAAATAGCCAATTACAGAATCAGATAACTCTTCATGTCCATATAATTTGCCAATGTTGCGAATAACAAATTCTTTATTGTCTTTTTGCAGAAACCCCCCTGATGAATTGAGGCCGATACCATCGAGATAGTTCAAAGCCGAATCAAAATCGATATTATACCAGGCCATTTTAACCGGGTCAAGAATCACCTGGTATTCTTTAGTTTCACCACCTAATACCGTTACATTAGAAACTCCCTTGATGGTTTGCAGTCTCTTACGTAAAACCCAGTCTGCCAGGGTACGGATCTCTTTTAGTGAAATCTGATCATCTTTGCTGTAAAGACCAATGAGCTGAATTTCACCCATGATAGAGCTAATAGGCCCTATGTTCGCGTTAATAGATTTAGGAATCTGGTTCTCTATGGTAGATAGCTTCTCAGAAACAATCTGCCGGTTTCGGTAAATATCTGTACCCCAATCAAACTCGGCTGTGACCAGAGCCACGCCCCGCTTAGAAATGCTACGCACTTTTGTTACACCAGTAGCCCCGCTTAAAGCTGCCTCAACGGGTAGGCTGATCAATTTTTCTACTTCTTCGGGTGCTAAACCGTGGGCTTCAATAATGACATTAACTACAGGCCTGTTAAGATTAGGTAATACATCGATATTCTGCTGAAATACCATGACAAAACCGCCCAGTAACAACAACCCCGCTATTATCAGCACTTTTACCCGGTGCAATAGCGATTGTTCAATAAGGTGATCAAAAGCGGTTTTTTTTATCTGATTAGGTTTCGGGAACAAACTTGCACTCCTTCCTAAACTACTATGTTTTTCTTTCTTTTTTTTGTAAAAAGAAAGAAGTACTCCCTTAAACACTTGGCATCCTGTGTTGCTACACAATACAGGAAGTCAGGTGCTTGGGCGGACACATACGTGACAGCCTTGCAAAACATCCATGTTTTGTATACAAAGATTCTATTCAATATATTTCAAATTATTCTTGTCAATATACATTAAGACCAATTAATGACAATTCAATGTTTTTTAATTGGCTGCATTCAATGATATCTTCCGATATGAGCATTGATTTGGGTACGGCAAATACATTGGTATTTGTCTCAGGTGAAGGTGTTGTTTTATCAGAGCCTTCCGTGGTTGCTGTGGAAGCTAGCACGGGTAAGGTTCTTGCTGTAGGGCAGGAAGCAAAAAGGATGATGGGCAGAACCCCCGGTCAAATCGTAGCGATCCGCCCTATGAGGGATGGTGTGATTGCAGATTTTGAAACCGTAGAAAAAATGATTCGATACTTTATCAATAAGGTCCACCAGAGAAAAACATTGGTAAAGCCAAGAATTGTAATCGGTGTACCCTCTGGAATTACAGAGGTAGAAAAGAGAGCTGTAAGAGAATCTGCAGAACAAGCGGGCGCAAGAGAGATATTCCTGATAGAAGAGGCAATGGCTGCAGCTATTGGGGCAAATATTCCTATTTATGAACCAGCAGGGAATATGGTAGTAGACATAGGGGGAGGTACAACAGAAATTGCTGTTGTTTCCCTGGGGGGGATGGTCATCTCAGATTCCATACGTATTGGCGGAGATGAATTCGATCAATCTATCATTAAATATATGCGTTCAAATTATAATTTGATCATTGGAGAGAGAACAGCAGAAGATATCAAAATTTCTATAGGGAATGCCATTCCTGAGAAAAAAAGTGAAACCTATGAACTAAGAGGACGTGATGCTATAACCGGATTACCTAAAACATTATTGCTCAATTCTATAGAGATCGGTAAATCACTCCAGGAACCGGTCAGTGCCGTATTAGAATGCATCAAAAGTACTCTGGAAAAAACTCCTCCTGAATTATCCGCCGACATAGTAGAAAGAGGAATCGTTTTAACTGGTGGAGGAAGCCTTTTAAGAGGACTGGATGTATTTTTATCGAAGCAGACAAAGGTCCCTGTCATTAGAGCAGAAAATCCTTTAAACTGTGTAGTGCTTGGTGCTGGAAAATATTTAGAAGAACTAAAAAATATTAAAGGTAATATAAAATAAATTATGAAATTTCATGTTTTTTACTTTAATTACAAGATATAAAGATGCTCTTTCTCTAATATTTACTATTTCTTTTTCTCTTTTCTGCTTGATATGGCAGTCTAATTTCTTCAGTATTGGTTTGAGTAAATTAAGTGAGAGTCTAAATGTCTTCGCCTTGACCTTCCATAGCGCAGAAAAAAAGATCACTGAATTTTTTAATAGTTATATATACTATCAAAATTTAAAAAATGAACGTGATGTTTTAAAGGAAAGGCTTAAGAAGAGTATCGATATGCAATGGATGCTGAATAAACTTGAAAATGAAAACGAAAAATTAAGAAATTTACTTGAATTACAACCCCATTATGAATATAAAACACTACAGGCAGAAATCATTAGCAAAGAACCGGATAATTGGCTCAGAACATTCATTATTGATAAAGGTTCTCAGGATAATATTGAACCATACATGCCGGTATTAGGTAGACAATTAGTCAATTATAATGGCAAAGACGAGCATCCTGAAAAAGAAATTATTTATCGTAAAAAAATTGTGCATGCGGCCATTGGCAAAGTAATACAGGTGAATAAAACTTCTGCCAGAATATTACCCATTACAAACCAATATTCACAGCTAGGTGTGAAGCTTAAAAAATCAGGTCAATGGGGCATACTCAAGGGACAAAGCCCTCATCAGAAAATGCCTCTATTGCAATATATTAATTTATCGGCGCCTCTGAACACCAATGATGAAGTTGTTACTTCTGGAAATCACGGTATTTTTCCAAAAGGGATCCCAGTGGGTCGCTTATTCGGGAAAATAGAACGATCTAGCAATTTTCAAGAGGTTAAAATAAAGCCATTTATTGATCTACAAAGTCTGGAGTATGTCATCATTTTACTGAGAAAACCAAATTCTTCTGAAAGAGAATTTCAGGAATTAAATGAAACAGATTAGATCATGGTGATCATCGAAAAAATTGCGATTGCTGCTGCTATTATTGTTTCATATGCTCTACAAACGAGCATTGATTTTTTAGTGTTGGGCCACATAAAGCCAGATTTTTTACTCATTTTAACAGTATATGTTTCTTTAAAAAAAGGAAGATTAACTGGACTATGGGTAGGATTTTTTAGTGGACTATTACAGGATATTAATTTAGGGGGAGTAGCTCTTTCTGCTTCAGAAGAATTAAATTATTATATAGGTACGCATACTTTGCCAAAGACATTGATAGGCTATTTTAATAACTTTTTCTTTAGAATGTATCCTAAAGAAATTCTAATTTTTCTGATCATGTTTTCTTTATCTTTTATAAAAGGATTTCTAACTTTTCTTATACTGTTAGTTTTCCAAACATCAGTTTCAGCAGGTTCTATTCTTACGATCATATTACCAGAGTCTTTATACACATCTCTTCTGAGTGTTTTTTGGCTTAAATTACTCGATAGTATTCTACCTTTTAGAAATACGTCTACTTCAAATGCCTGATCAATGTTAAAGGCAAATCAAAATACGGATAGAGTTAGACTTTGGCGAAAGTTAAAGAAAAGAATTATTTTTTTTATTTCTATTATTCTTATTTGTTTCTTTGTCATATTGATTAAAATAATCAATATACAGGTGATCGAAGGAGAAAAATATTATGAAAAGTCACAAAGAGTAATTAGAAAGGTAGTGCCTATCATAGCTCCCAGAGGAGAAGTTTTTGATAGATCCTATAAAAATAGATTCCATACAAATCCTATCATCACAAATAAGGTTAATTTGAATCTGGCTTTGATACCATCTCATTTTAAAAGAGATAATCTTTTAACAAAAGTCAGGGAATTAGAAGATTTTTTACAGCTACCAGTTAATTCTCTTCAAAAAAAAATTACGGAACAGGATATCAAAAAAGACAATAAAATTGTTTTGATCCGAAATTTAACGCCAAAGCAACATACTATTTTGGCAGATCATTATTTGAGGTTTGTAAATTTTTTTGTAGATCAGGATTTAAAACGGTATTATAACATGGGTAGTAAAACTGCACATATAACTGGATATATAGGCCCCCCCTTTAAAAAAGATATTCTAAAATACGGAATTAAAAACTATCAATTGGTAGGTAAAAATGGTCTGGAACTCCAGTATAATTCACTTTTAAAGGGTGAAGATGGTGAAATGGTACAGATACATACCGCCAGAGGGAAAGTAGAGGAGCAAAAAGTATTCAAAAATTTTTATCCTGGTAATAATCTAGTCTTAACCATTGATGCAGAAATGCAAAAAGTCGCCTGGAAGGCAATGCATAAGAAAACAGGTAGTGTTTTGGTGGTAAAGCCTATGACAGGAGAAATATTGACCCTATTGAGCAAGCCAGATTATGATCCTAATATTCTAATTTCAACGAACAAAAAACTCCGCAAAGAACATCTAAAGATAATGCGTCAAACAAGAGCTGAATTGAATCGAGCCATTACCACGAAATATCCTCCTGCTTCTACCTTTAAACCACTGGTAGCATTGGCCAGTCTGGAAGAAGAAAGAAGTAGCAGTCAACAGAAATTCTATTGCCCAGGTAAATTTGTATTGAAAGCTTCTTATCGTGGTTTCCCTGATACGACTTTTTTTTGTTGGAAAACCCATAAAAATAACGATATGATCAATGCCATAGCCTATAGCTGTAATGCATATTTTTATCAATTGGGCCATCAAATTGGTTCCGATCCAATTATCAAATATGCCCGCTATTTTAGATTAAATGAAAAATCTGGCATTGATCTACCATTCGAAATTCCGGGATTTATACCTTCTCCTATATGGAAGGAAAAACACAGACAACAACGTTGGTTTGACGGGGATACTGTGAATTTGAGTGTGGGACAGGGCTTTGTGGAAACCACATTAATTGGAATGGTCAATTTTTATTCTGGCATTGTCACGAATGGTGTCATCTATACACCTCATATACTAAAAGAAGTACGATATGCCGAAAATGATACAATTAAAGAGGTGATCCAGCCGAAAATATTAAATGAATTGCCTATTTCTAAAGAAAATATTAACATCATTAAAAAAGGATTAAGAAGCGTTGTTTCTAATGGAACAGGATATTACGCATTTAGATATATCAAAGATATGCAAATTGCAGGTAAAACTGGTACAGTGCAATTAAAATCCGCTGAAAGATTTGATACCGAACAGCATGCATGGTTTGTTGGCTATGGCCCTTACAATAAAAATTCTAAAAATACGATCGTAGTGGGAGCCATCATTGAAAAAGGGGGATCGGGAGCCGCTTCTGCTGCTCCTGTGGCAGCTAGTATCTTTTCCTATTGGGCTAAAAAGCATAAAGCAGAAATAAAATGAAAAAATCTCAATTTGATTGGCTTTCTGTATTTTTTGCAATATCAGCGAGTATCATTGGTATTGTAGTTCTATATGGGGGGGGTGGGATTGGAGAAACACAGGCCATCAAAAAAATTATATGGTTATTCTTGGGTCTAATTGTTATGTTTACCTTAAGATTTGTAAATTACCAGATATATGGTTCCTATTCTTTTATTTTTTATTTGATCAGCATTATTCTATTGGTTCTTACGCTTGTTCCTTTCATTGGTACCAAGGTAAAAGGGGCAAGATCATGGATCAGATTTTTTGATATTGGTTTTCAACCAACAGAGTTGGCAAAATTGGCCTTTGTATTTTTTCTGAGCAAATACCTAACTATAAAAGATAGAAATATCTCTGGTTTTCAAGAACTGATCGTGCCCTTTACTATAACGGCTATTCCTATGATATTAATAGCACTGCAGCCAGACCTTGGTTATGCGATCATGTTTCTACCTCTTTTATTTTTAATGCTATTTATTGGAGGAGCAAATCTGCTTTTATTATTTAGTTTAGCCTTCATTGGTTTTAGTATTTTTTTCCTGCCAATGTATATAGAATATCATAAATTCATTATGGTAGACGATATTTATACTTATTTAAGAGATTCCAGGTTTCAATTAGCGGATGCAGTCCGCATTCTCAACTTTGATGTGTGGCAATATGTAGAAAGGCCAGAACTGGCCCAAGGAACTACATCAAAAGATAGCTTGTTCAATTGGGCAGTAAAAACAGTCACTCAAAAAGAGAATATCATAGCATTTAAGAAAGCCTCTATAGAAGTAATGAAAATGGATCCCAATTTTCTCAGGGATTTTTTAAATAATACATTGAATATGGTATACGTGATCATATTTTTTTTCATAGTTTACCTTTTAAGTATTTTATTTTTATTCTTGACTTCCAAAAAATGGATCAAACCACTCGTAAATATGTCTTTGATATTATTCATTGGATTAGGCTCATCTTTATTACTCAAAAATTTCTTTTACTTTAAACCGCATCAGGTCATTAGGATCGTTTCCTTTGCCAATCCAGAGAATTTCCCAAAAGGGGCTGGCTATCAGCTAAGACATTCTCTGATCGCAATGGGATCAGGAAAGATCAATGGTAAAGGTATTTTCCAGGGCGATATGACAAGAGGAGATGTACCCTTTCTACCAGAATGGCATAATGATTTTATTTTCTCAGTAATCGGGGAACAATTAGGATTTGTAGGAGCATCTTTGGCATTATTCTTTTTATTGGCTATTATTATCCGAGGGACGATCATTTCTCTACAGTCCAAAGACAATTTTGGAGCCCTATTGGCTAGTGGGATTACGATCATCTTTTTTCTGCATATTTTTATTAATATTGGCATAACGGTAGGTTTTTTTCCTGTCACAGGAATACCCTTACCATTTATCAGTTCAGGAGGATCAAATATGATCTCTAGCTTTATTGGACTAGGAATACTATTGAATATCAATGCGCGTAGGTTTATAAATGTATGAGCTATTCATCGTTTTTAATACTAGATCAATTCTATTTTGTGCTGATGTTGAGTTTGTTGCGCAAACTTATAGAAATCTGCTCAAAAGATGAAATAGATTGCTTGTGTATGGTATAGGAAGATGAACCGCATGGAAAAAAATATACTGCAGATAAAATCATCGATCAGCTATGAAATTTACCGATAATTTAATTTGAGTTGTTAGAGCTATGCAACAATTCCATGCTATTATACAGGTAAGATTCAATTCAAACAGATTACCTGGAAAATCATTCATGCCTATAGACCAAGATGGCAGAGAAACCAGTCTATTGGATCACCTGGTATTCCGTCTTAAAAAAATTGGCCTTCCACCACAAAATATGATCATTGCCTTTCCAAAAGCAGAGAATAAGATGATATCCAGGCTGATCCATAAATATGATGTCCGGTATTTTGCTGGAGACGATGATGATGTTCTTATGCGTTTTATAGAAGCCAGCACAAAGGCAGATGATGAAGATCATATAATACGCCTTACAGGAGATAATCCTTTTATAGACTATGATATATTGATTAAAAATATGAAGTTTGCTCTAAAAAAACTTCCTGAACTAACCTACCCTGATCAACTTCCTTTAGGAATGGGTTTTGAGATATGTAAGGTAAAAACTATGAGAGGTTTACTATCTAAAACTCTTAGCGCATCTCATAAAGAGCATGTGACTACTTATATAAAACAGAATCATCATTCTTATAACATCCTTCCTTTAAGGCTGGAACGTTCTGTTTATCCTATATATAAAAACATTCGTCTTACTGTAGACGAAATAGCCGATCTGAGGATGGCACGTAAAACTTTTCAATATTTTTGTTCGCAAGGGAAAAGAGATTTTACTTCTATTGATGTATTACAGCTTTACCGTCAATATCCAGACTTTTTTGCAGATAATCTTCATATTAAGCAGAAAATCTTTACTATTCCAAAGAGGCAAGATAATTCCCATTTCGCAAAAGTTGTATGAACATAAAAAAGTTGTATGATCATAAAAAGGATATCATAAGGCCTTATTTGAAACATTCCAAAATACTATGCCTAACTGCTTCAGGCAATGGCTTTGGCACAGGTCATTTCCGTAGAATGCAATATGTGCAGAAAGAGCTAGAAAAAAAAATGGTCTCTATGGATATCTGCACTAATCTTAGAGAAACTTCAAAAAGAATATTGGATTATTCCATAATTCTATTGGACAAAAGAGACGACTCTTTTCCTGATTTTATTCTAAAGCAATATCCGGATATTAAAAAAATTGTCCTGGATAATAAAGGTATGGGAAGAGAACAGGCAGATGTTATATGGGATACACTTCCTCATCCTGAAATGAATATCCATCAATTTAAGAATTCTCTTAGGAAAATGATCCTACCTGAGCATATCACAAAAAAAAGTTCAAAGGCCAATCTGTCTAAGATACATTATTCTCATTCCATCCTATTCAATAAATCATCTACTAAAAAGAAGGCTCTTCATTTAAAGGTTAAAGAAGAAGTCTATTTTGGACAAAAATTATTTGAGGCCATTTATATGGGTAAAGAAATCCAATTGTATAATATAGGCACTTATCATCGCTATCTTTCTACATATTTTATGAACATCTGGAAAAATTTAAAACATCCTAATCTTTATCTGGACGGCAATGGTCGAAATCGTTTAGCTGAATATATTCTTGATCTATTATAAAATATCCCTATTTTTTTAACTTAAAAATTAGGTGCCGCAATACCGTAACAGAAGCCAGATTTGAACCTGGTCTAAATGGTGGTCTTCAGCACAGATAAAATTACTCTTCAAGGTTTTATTACCTTTACTTTTATCTTATCTAAATATTTGAAGTCCAGTATAATTGTATTGGTTCAAGATACATTTGTTCTGGTACAAGTATCGCAGCAAACCTAACATCTGAGGCACTTTTCAAAATTTGCTATAAAAAATCCACTTTTTTTAACTCAATATCTCAAAAAAATTATTATCGAATTTATTTGCAGCATAGTATTTCTGGAATGGATCAATAATCAAACCAATAATTAACTATCTTTGAACAAAGATAGTATCCAAGACGCTCCCATCAGATAGTTAAAGTTTTTAAGATTTTTCTAAAACTAAAAATAATGCTATAGCATAAAAGAGAAAATAACCGAAAATATACTATATATTAAAATTTGGCTATGGAACATACGATACATTGCCCTTTTGAAGAATGTCCTGTTTTAAAAAGAAAAATTAAAATAAAATATCCATATTTTAAATGTGGAAGATGCAAATTGATTTTTTATACAAAGGCTTTAAGGTCAACTTATGAAGAGAATTACTTCGGCAAAGAATATAAGAAGCAATATGGGAAAGAATATTTAGATGATAAAAAAAATATCTCTAAAAAAATGGAAAGTAGAATGCATGCTTTAAGAAAATTTCTTCCAGATTTTAGGGGCAAAAGACTCCTGGAAATGGGTTCTGCTGCGGGCTTTTTTTTAGAAATCGCCCAAAAATCTGGTTTCTATCCAGAGGGATGGGAAATATCAAAAAAGATGTCAAAATTTGCCAACAAAAATGGTATTTTTACCAGAACTGGTGATTTTCATGAATTATTCCACGAATGGAAAAAAAAATCTCAACCATTTGATATCATTGCGGCTTTTTATTTCGTCGAACATATTTCAGACCCTTTTCTTATATGGAATATATTTGATCAAATGATCCATCCAAAAGGTTTTTTATTGATCACATTACCATCTTATTTTGGACCAATGTATTTTTTTCATAGAAAAAAATGGTTAGAGGAACATCCTAAGGATCATTTTGTAGACTATTCCGTTAAAAGTCTGACCAAAATTAGCAAGAAATTTGGTTTCCGATTGGTATACAAAACACCTGATTCTCTACATCCGGAAAGATTTCCTCTGAATTATATAGGGTCATTAAATTTATTATATCGAATTATACAAAAAAAGCTTGCTTTTTCAGACACATTGTATATAATCCTTATGAAAGGTTGATTTAAATTAGATGCTCACCATGTACCCTAATTTTAATTGTATTTATTTATGCAAAAAATTTTAGTTGATTCTCTTAAACCAGGAATGGCTTTTGATAAGCCTGTTTTTATCGATAAGGATAATATCTTCCTAAGGGCAAATGAGCCTATGAAACATTCTGATATTGTAAGCCTAAAAAAGTGGAACATTACTTCATTGAAAACAGAAGGGCAAACGGTCAAAGATAATTACATTGGAGAAGAAATTACGAAAGATTTAGACCCTCTCTCCGCAAAAGGTGAATTGGAAAAACTTGAATTTGAATTTAAAAGACTTTTATTACAAAAAGATAATTTTATTAATGATATTTTCTTAAAAAATGTAGAGAAGATCGAGCGAATATATAGAGATATTATATACCAAAAATCTTTTGAAATTAAGCCCTTACGAGACATCGTGGAAGAAGTTGTTTATACTATTATTGAATATCCAAATATATTTTTATTTTTGTATAAATATTGCACGAAAGAAAATCTATATAGACATGTAATGATCACTTCTATATTTGCCGGGGTCATAGCTATTGCTTTAGGTCTTTCCAGACCAGCTATATGTGAAGTTATATTAGCCAATTTGATCAAGGATATAGGAATGCTTAAACTTCCAAATATGATAAAAGGAAAAAAGCATAAATTTACAACGGAAGAAGAAAAAAAACAAGTACAGAGTCATGTTCTGCATAGTTATCAAATTGCAACTAGAGACATGAAACTAAAAAGTGCTTTGGCAATTGTATCCTTACAGCATCATGAAAATTTTGATGGTTCTGGCTATCATCAAAAAACCAGGGGAAAAAAAATTAGTGCCTATGCGCGCATTGTGGCCATTGCTGATTCTTTTACTGCTTTGCTAGAAGAGAAACCCTATAGGCCTGCAAATCTACCTTATTTTGCACTTAGAGAAATGCTTACACTTGGGGCGACACGATATGACCCTCATTATATGAAAATTTTTAAGGAAAGGCTTTCCATGTATCCTATTGGTTCTTTAGTTTTAACCTCCGATGATTGTATAGGCATTAGCGCTCAATCCGTACAGGGTAAATTTATGAAGCCAATTATTTTATTATTTAGAGATCGTAACGGGAAAGCTGTGAAAAAACCTATATTTCTAAGATTAGAAAATCATCCTAACCTATATGTCAAAAAAGTATTATCTCCCCAAAAATCAGGTATTGATATTACAATTGAATTAGAAAATCTATTTAGAAAAAGTCACAAACCTTGGAACAAATAAAATTTTTCAAAGCATTTAAAGTCATCTCAAAATCGAGACTCGTTATCTCCATAGTTCTTACCTCTTTGGTTGGTTTTATAGCTACATATAAAGAACCTTTTGAATGGCATAAATTGTTTATTCTGATGTTTGCATTGACTCTTTTAGGTTTTGCCGCTGCTATTATTAACAATTTATTGGATCATTTTCAAGATGAAAAAATGGATAGGACGCGCGACAGAAAAGAAGTCATTGACTTTTTGGGAAAAGAGTTTTTATGGGGATTCAGTATCATACTATTTTTAGTTTCTTCTGGTATCTCATTCCTTGTATTTGGATATTTGATCTTCTTTTTATTTATGATCGCCTTTTTTTCTTATGTGATCTGGTATACAATTTTCTTAAAAAGAAAAAACCCATTCGGAGTTGTTTTAGGCGGTCTACCTGGCGCTTTACCTATTTTAATTGGACATATTGCAGCAAATATGGAAATTTTCTTAGAAGGATGGCTTCTATTTGCATTTATGATGCTTTGGCAACCACCTCATTTTTGGGTATTGTCCCTTAAAATTAAAGGTGAATATCAAAATGCAAACATCCCGGTATTACCCAATGTATATGGTATTCAGATCACAAAATATTTTGTTTATATCTATGCATTCAGCTTGATACCTATTTCACTCTTTTTTTCTTTGGTGGTTCATTTAAAAATATGGAGTATGATTGGTATATTTATAGCCGGAGTATATTACCTATTAATAACCATGAATGCATTAGAAAAAGAAAAGAATTACCAGAGAGCCTTTAAAGCCTCTTTAGTATATATGCTTTCTTTTATGGTCTTGATCCTAATAGATCGCTTGTATATAAGAATATAATTCAAAGCCCTTAAAACACAAATGTATGCTTAAAGGGCTTTATGTGAAATAATTTTAAACAATAATAATCAAAACAAATTATTCTTATTCATTCTTGTAAGTCATGGATGCAACAACCCCTGCCCCCAGACCTTTTAAAAATTCTGCTACGATCCAACCAAAAGCAAGGCTCAATGGAATTGGTAAATGAGCATAGGCACCAATTTGAATAGAAGCTAGTAAAAGTCCTATCAATAATCCAAATCTAACCCCCTCTCCAATCCCTTTTCCTTCAAAGCCTTTGGTAAAGATGAAAGTAAGCATAAAGGAAAAGCATATTTGACTTAAAAGCATGAATCCCATATAACTTTCACCCTCAGGTCTCCAAATCTCTTTTGTTTGCTCATAGAGTCCCCGCAAAAAGACCCCATGGAAAAGCCAATCATACGCAAGAACAAAAACAAAGACTGATATACTTGCAATTATAAATCTCTTTATATTCATTTTTATTTACCCCCTTAAAAAATAAATTATTTTATTCTTCTGCCTCCATTATAAGCATAGTCTTTAATGTCAAGTTCTTTTTAAAATTGTATTACAATAACCAATGCCGTTAGGCTGTACTTTGTACATATATCTTATACTGCTTATTAGCTTTCCCCGGGATGAGCTCTTTAAAGTTGAATACCATTCCATTCTTTCTTTTCATTTACGGATACAGATCTTTTTTCCCTTATTGATTTCTTTCCATATTACTTTTGTAGGCAGATGGCCGGCTGGGGTAAGGTCACACACGTGCAGACTACTTGCTCCGAATGGTGTTGCGTAGCAACCCAGGAGGCCAAGTGTCTGGGGTGGGAAAGAATAAACAATTATTTTTTAAACCTATACCTAGTAGTATAACTAGCCATGGGGGTGGTACCCCTGGTAAAGGTAACCTTTAAATAAAATTCGCTATTTGCTGCCAGAGAGTTTACTCCATTGATCACACCTGCATTGGTTACTGTGGGTGGAGTAGCCAAAGCAACACCACTTGTATCCACCGCATCTTCTATTGCATAGTTACCCGCGGTAGTGCCTTGAACTCCTGTGCCAGAAGTGGTAATACTTGAACCACTGCCTATGTCATAGAAAAATACGAAATCTGTAGTAGAAGGTCTTCCAAGGGCAGTATTTGAAAAACGTAAGAAACCAGAAGCCATCCTTACCGCCTGTTCGTCTGGCGTTCCGGGAATAGAGGCTATAAAGGGATATTCTGACGTAGTGCCAAAATTCCACACGAAGTCATCTGTAGCGGTAACACTTCCATTATTATTACTGTCATATCGAACCGACTCCTCGTCTGCTACAGAATCACCATCTATGTCGAAAGGAGTTTGCCAGTTGAAGAAAATAGCCAGGGGGCTACAGCTGCCTGTATTATTCGTAGCGGTCTTAAATAGATCCGATGCAAAACGGGCTACACAACTAAAAAAAGCTGAATTACTGCCGCCTGCATTCATCTGCCCTGAAGTCTCTTCATCATGATAGGAATTCCTTATACTAGCATTATTAATATTTCTCCCTACCAGACCACCTGCAGAAGAATTAGAAGTAGCAGAAGAAGAAACATTCACTGTAGAGTAGGAATTTCTTATACTACTAATATCAACATTCCACCCTACCAAGCCGCCTACATAAGAATTAATAGAAGAAGCAGAAGAAACATTCACTGTAGAGTAGGAATTGCTTATAATACTGCTAGTAGCATTCCTTCCTACCAGGCCGCCTGCAGAAGAAGAATCAGAAGAAGAAGAAGAAATATCTACATTCAATAAGCCAATATTCCTGATATTCGCGCCCGATGTGTATCCAAAGAGACCTGCATCAGAGCTGCCAGAGGTAAGATTCATATTCACCATAAGATCGCTTATGGTGAATCCTTTTCCGTCTAAAGTGCCTGTGAAAAACATATCATCAGTGTTATCACAAATGCCATCCACCCCACAGTTTCCAATAGGTTGGAACCCTGCGCATGTACCGGCCTATAGCCTAGCGACATTTGAGACGTCAAGCGGTATACATGTCTGGCGATAAAAACGAGGGGGGTATAACCTGATAGAGTAAGCTTTCAATATACGGATTATTACGGTCGTTAAAACTCCCTACACCTCTACCCCTTTAGAGATCAGCTGTACCCCTTTGTCGCTCTCTCTGTAAAAGCCTTTCTTTCTGGCAAGAATGCCATTCCATTTATACCCCTACCCCTATTTTTTCTTTTCACCCTAAGGGTACAAAACATAGTTAGGATTCACAAATTTCTTTAAGATATTGCAGTGCCTTTGGCCAGGTACCATCAAGCATTTCTTGAAATACTTCTTTAGTGGTTATAACGACTTCAAGCGTGGTCACGTTATTGCTCTCTTTTTTAAAATAGTATTCATCTAAAGAACCAATCCACTTTCGCATCATTTCGTCTGTTAGTTCAACTTCAATATTTTTTGCATCTACCATCGCAATGTGTCTGGCTCTTACATATTCATTGGGCTTCAATTCTTCTATGATCACTTTGATTCCACCTTGTGTTTGATCAAAAAAAGAAATTTTTCCATCTTTCTTCCAGTCTCCCTCGTATGTCATTTCTTTGCCCCACGCTTTTGCCCATTCAGGGTATACTGACTTATCCATAATTTTGTTGAACACAAAATCTTGGGGCTTATTTATTCTGATCGGGTATATGAATCTTTTCATAGTTAAAGTATACTACTTTAAGCGTTTAAGCTTATCTTTCGTCTTACAGTGTTTTTATAACCCCAGATGGGACATATTAAAGATATACATCATTGAGGCTCTTCAATATAATGAAAAGTATTTTTTTTAATGGTTATATGCCAAGGTATAGTACCAATTATATAGGATGAGCTAAGCTGTTATAAAAAGTATAAAAATAAATAATAAGATTGACAGTTATAGTAAAACTTTTAGAATTGGAAAAAGGTTAATATGTTACCCGTGCAAGATTTAAATATTATTAATAAAGAGCCACTGGTCTCTCCTAAGAAGCTTAAAGAAGAACTACCTTACAGTGAAGAAGTAAATCGGCTTGTTACTCAAAGTAGAAAAGAGATCAAGGATATAATAACTCAGAAAGACGACCGGATGCTGTTGATCATAGGGCCTTGTTCTATTCATGATGAAAAGGCTGCCCTGGAATATGCCTCTAAATTAATTCCTTTCAGAGAAAAAATGAAAGAGCATTTTTGTATTGTTATGAGGGTATATTTCGAAAAGCCTCGTACCACCATTGGATGGAAGGGTTTGATCAATGATCCTCATTTAAACGGTACATATGACATTTCAACTGGATTAAGAATTTCTCGTCGCCTATTGGTTAAGATACTTGAAAAAGGATTACCTGTCGCTACAGAATTCCTGGATCCAATTACGCCTCAATATACTTCCGACTTGGTTAGTTGGGCTGCAATTGGCGCACGTACCATTGAATCTCAAACCCACAGAGAAATGGCGAGCGGGCTCTCTATGCCTGTGGGGTTCAAGAATAATACGGACGGCAATTTACAGATTGCGGTAGATGCAATGGAATCATCAATTCATCCGCATCATTTCTTAGGGATTGACCAAGATGGTAGAATTTGCGCTATTTCTACATCTGGCAATCCTTATGGTCATCTTATTTTAAGAGGCGGTAGACTGCGGCCTAATTATGATCCTGAAAGTGTAAAAGAAGCGATTGAAAAATTAAAAGAAAGAAAACTAAATTCTGGTATTATGGTGGATTGTAGCCATGCAAATTCTAACAAGGTATTTGAGCGCCAACAAGTAGTTTGGAAGCATATTGTAGAACAAAGAATAGAAGGAAATAAAAATATAATGGGAATGATGCTAGAAAGTCATTTATATGAAGGTAATCAAAAACTTACTGACGACCTTTCTGATCTTAAATACGGAGTCTCTATAACAGATGCCTGTGTTAGTTTTGAAACAACTATCCAATTGCTCGAATACACATATAATAAATTAACCGGGGGGCCATCCCAAAGGGCGACCGCCTAATATGTGACAATGAAGATGATCCACCGTCTGGCCTGCATCCGCATTGTTATTAAAAATTAAACGATAACCAGAATCTGTTATATTTAACTGATCCGCGATCTTTTTAGAGGCATATAAAAGTCTACCCATTATTTCTATATCTGCTTCTGTGGAAGAAGCTACATTTACAATCTTTTTCTTAGGGATAACCAATACATGCACAGGCGCTTGCGGATTAACATCCTTAAATGAGAATACATGCTCATCTTCATAAACTTTTTCACATTCTATTTCGCCAGATAATATACGATCAAAAATAGTTTTATTTTCCATAAGCCACTTTTATAAACGAGATTATATTTTCAAGGTTATTTGTTTTGTTTCGCTTCTGGCCCATTTATCTATTTCAAATAGATCATCTATAGTATGCTCGTCTGAGACATCTTTATTCTTTTCCAGAATTATTTCAATAATGGAAGGAATATTCTGAAAAGAAATATTATCCTTTAAAAAAGCAGACACTGCTTCTTCATTTGCAGCATTAAAAATGACAGGATAAGCACCTCCTTTTTTACCTGCTTCAATACCCAGTAAAAACCCCGGAAATTTATCATAATCTATTGGATCAAAGTTTAATGTGGGGATCATAGAATTTTTAGAAGATATCCAACCAGGAGGCTCATCCGGATAGAAGAGGCCATGACAAATGGGATATAGCATATCAGGATCACTCGCATGAAAGAAATAAGTGCCATCTTGATATTCTAAAAAAGCATGGATATAGCTCTGGGGGTGAATAACTGCATCTAATTCATCATAAGGTCTATTGAATAAATGATGCGCTTCTATGATCTCAAGCGATTTATTGATCAGACCAGCAGAGTCCACTGTAATTTTAGCTCCCATTTCCCAATTAGGATGGGCTAAAATTCTCTTTTTATCCGCTTTTTTGATCTGTTCTGCGGAAAATTCCCTCAGGGGCCCCCCGGATGCGGTCAGATAAATTTTTTTTATTGTATTATGATCAGAACCAGAAGATTGCCAGGCTTGCATCATTCTAAATACGCTATTATGTTCAGAATCAATGGGTATAATGGTCGTATGATTTTCTTTAGCCGCCTGCATAATAAATTTACCAGCCATTACAAGACTTTCTTTATTGGCCAAAAGAAGCACCTTACTTTCTTTTGCTGCTTTATATACAGGTTTTACTCCCGCAGAACCAACAACTGCTGCCAATAGTATATTATAGGGGATATCCAATAATGCTTCAGAATCCCTATAGAAGGATATATTTTTTTTCTTCCAATATTCTGTTTCTTCTCTAAGGATATTCGGATTTGTACAGCAAATATGTTTTACCATGAATTTAGACTGAATTTTAGAAGCCAGTTTAAAATTTTTATGGTAAGAAAAACCTACCAATGAAAAATATTCAGGCCATTTCTCTAATATTTTAATGGCATTCTTACCAATACTGCCTGTAATACCAAGAATTATCAGGTCCCTACACTTCTGCATATTGAATAAAACTTAAAAAAGAAATACTTTATGTAAATAATAAAAAACAGGGAATGTAAATATAAGACTATCTGCAGTATCAATGATGCCTCCATGCCCTGGAAGAGAAGAACCAGAATCCTTTATCTTCAGATTTCTTTTTATTAATGAACCAGAAAGGTCTCCAAGTACAGTGAACACATATATGAGGATACAAAAATAAAATACATTGAGCTCACCTAAGCCAGGGGGGGTATAGAAAAAATAATCTGCGATATAGTAAAGAAGATAGGTCAAAATGATCTGGCCTATAAAACCTCCTATATATCCTTCATAAGTTTTATTGGGGCTAATAGGCAATCCAACTTTGTGTTTACCCCAAGAGCGTCCAATAAGATATCCCATTGTATCTGTGGCAATAGTGCTCCAGGTTAAAAACCATAAATAAAATATCCCATCTGGCAGGCTGGATATCAATAATATATGAGATGGGGAGATCACTAAATAAAATAATCCAAATAAAGAGAAAGAAATGATCAAAAGACCATTTTCAAGCTGATTCCTAAATATGTTGATCACCAGACTATAAAATAAGAAAACCAAAAGTATACTAATAAATTGTTCTGTAGAAGGATCCATAGATATTAGAAGATCATTTACGAAGGAGCTGTATAATTGCCCAGGATGATTTTCTCTATATAATTTTAAAGAGTATAAATAGAACCAGAAAATGATCAAAGAAGCAAAAATGATCATTGACTTTTTCTGAAATTTAACCCTGAAGAAATTGTCAAATATATGATTTAATTCCATGATCCCTTTCATGATCAATAGAGAAACCAATAGCAATAAGGGTATTTTGTAGACAAAATAAAAACTGTCTAAAGTAAATGTGATTACATAAATGAATCCGAGACTAAGTCCGCTTATAAATCTTATTGTTGTTTCACTCACAATTTAAACTACCAAATTTTCGTTCTCTTTTTTGAAATGCAATGATACTCTTATAAAATTCTTTTTTATTAAAGTCTGGCCACAATACTCGCGTAAAATAAAACTCTGCATAGGCACTCTGATAGAGTAAAAAATTAGACAGTCTTTTTTCCCCCGCCGTACGGACCAAAATATCCACCTCTGGAAAAGAGTATGTAAAAAGATGTTTTTCAAATTCCTTAGGTTCTATATTTTTAGTCATTGATTTCAAAAAATTAGAATCAAATTGTTTCGTCTTTTGAATGCGATCCTGGATCAAAAGTTTCGCTGCCCTTAGAATTTCATAGCGGCCTCCATAATTTAGACAAAAATTTGCCGTCAGCCTTCTATTATTCTTTGTCTTGTTTATTATATCATATATAAGATCACTTCTTTTTTTTGATAACCTATCTATATCTCCCGAAACAATTACTTTTATACCTTGCTGGATCATTTCAGGTAATTTTTCAGAAACAAATTTATCAAATATTTCGAATAGAGCATCAATCTCTGCTTTAGGACGAGACCAGTTTTCTGTAGAAAAAGAATAAAGAGAAGCAAATTTAATATTCAGTTCTATACATGATTCCAGTAATTGGCCTACATTCTTTGCCCCTTTCTCATGCCCTTTGTTTCTTGGCAAAGAATGCTTTTTTGCCCAACGACCATTCCCATCCATGATGACCGCTATATGTTTAGGAATAGGGCTTTTTTTTATCTGATTCTTTAAAGTTTCAAAAGAAATAGACATATTATATTGTCATAATTTCTTTTTCCTTTGTTTTAAATATCTGATTAAATTGGTCTATTTGATCATCTAGAAACTTTTGGACCTTGTCCTGGTGTTCAAATATTTGATCTTCCGATACTCCCTCCCCTTTAAGATTTTTAATGCTATCATTCGCTTCTCTACGGATGTTCCGTGCGGTGATCTTATAACTCTCTAATTTTTGGGCAGTCAATTTAACCAATTCTCTTCTATTTTCTTCGCTAAGTTCGGGTAATGTAACACGAATCAATCCTCCATCATTTTGAGGGTTCAGATTACGTCCTGATTTTTGGATAGCTTTTTCTATATCCTGCACCTTTTGCTTGTCCCATACATCAATTAATATTTGTCTGGCTTCTGGGATGCTTATTGTAGCTAGCTGATTAATAGGCATAACCTGACCATAAACCTCTACCTGGATGTCTTCTACCAAAGAACTAGTCGCTCTTCCAGAACGGATCCGATGCATTGATTCCTGAAATCCTTCCAGTTGTTTTTGCATTTTAGCTTTGGCTTCTTCTACGATTTCATGAATCTTTTCCATAGTAATGTACCCCTCTCTCACCATTAATGAGTGTTCCAACTTGTTTTCCTAAGATGGCATTTTTAAGTTGGTTTCTATCTTCAATACGAAAAACAAAAATAGGTATTTTATTTTCTTTGCATAGAGTAAAAGCAGTGGAATCCATGATCATTAGCTGCCTTTTGATGGTTTCATCAAAAGAAATATAAGAAAACCTACGGGCTTTTTTATTTTTAAATGGATCAGAATCATAAACTCCATCTACTTTAGTGGCCTTGAAAATAGCATCCACCCCAAGCTCAACAGCCCTGAGTACGGCAGCCGTATCTGTGGTGAAATAAGGATTGCCTGTTCCCCCAGCCAGAATTACAATTCTTTTTTTCTCTAAATGCCTGATGGCTTTTCTTCTAATAAAAGGCTCTGCAATTGATTTGATCTCTATAGCAGTTTGCAAACGGGTAACCAGTCCCTCATTTTCTAAAACATCCTGCAATGCTAATCCATTAATAACGGTTGCCAGCATCCCCATATGGTCTGCGGTGACCCTGTGTAAGCCTTTGCAAGAGGCTTCTGTGCCTCTGAGTATATTGCCCCCTCCGATCACTACAGATATTTCTAATCCCATTTGATGGATATCTATTATTTGTTTGGCCAGGTCACTTATTGTAGGGATATCAATACCATAGTTGTTTTTACCTCTTAGGACTTCACCTGATAGTTTTAATAAAATACGGTTAATAGAGGGAGAAGATAATTTACTTAAAGGACTTGAAAAAGATTTCTTAGTTGGTTTTTTAATATTATTAGCTAAACTCTTTGAGACTTTCACTAAGTTTAAATAGAATAACGCATGAATTTGCCTACTGCGATATTTTCCCCTAATTTAGAAATACAATTTTTGATAATATCTTTAATTATTATTTTAGGTTCTTTGACATAAGGTTGCTCAAGTAGAGTGATCTCACTCATATATTTTCTGATCTTTCCTTCTAATATTTTAGGAATTGCACTATCCGGCTTTCCTTCTTTTTGTAATAAAGTCTTCTGTAATTCTTCTTCTTGTTGAATTAAGTCTTTCGGAACATCTTCAGTAGAAATATAATCGGGTGATGAGGCTGCTATATGCATGGATATATCTTTTCCTAGTTCCTGAAATACATCACTCTTAGCCACAAAGTCTGTTTCGCAATTCAATTCTAAAAGTACCCCTAGTTTGCCATTATGATGAATATAGGAAAATATACGTCCCTCTTTGACTTCTCTATCCATCTTTTTGACTGCTTTTACAATGCCCTTTTCTCTTAGAATAGAGACTGCCTTATCCATATCACCTTTGCTTTCTTCTAAGGCATTTTTACAGTCCAGCATTCCTGCTAAAGTGATCTCTCTAAGCTTCTTTATATTTTTGCTATCTATTGCCATATTTAAAGTAAAAAAAATTATTCTTCTTTATCATAATCATGGGCTGAGGTATATTTTTCCTCTATCTCTTCAATATCTTCTATTTTAGATAAATCATAAAGTTGTTCCGGATCGGTTTCGTTACCCTTATCATCTTTAATACTTTCTTCAATTTCAAGATTCTTGAAGTCGCCTCCTGATTTTCCTTCTTGTATTGCATTTACCATGATGTCTAGAAATAAATAGATGGCTCGAATAGCATCATCATTAGAGGGTATGGGATAAGTAATTAAGCCAGGGTCACAGTTTGTATCTACCAATGCGAAAATAGGAATGGATAAACGATTTGCTTCTTTAACTGCAATTTTTTCTCTCTCTGAATCAATGATGAAAAGGGCATCTGGCAATTCATTTAGATTACGAATACCACTTAAATCTTTTTGTAATCTTTTCATCTCACGCTGTAATATTAATATCTCTTTTTTAGTTTTAACCAGTTCATGGATTGTGTCGTTCTTAAATGCTTCTTCTAATTTTCTTAATCTTTGTATGGATTGCTTTACTGTCTGAAAATTTGTTAAAAGACCTCCCAACCATCTGTTCGTGATATAATGCATCTCGGATTTTTCGGCTATTTTTTGTATTTCTGACTGTGCTTGCTTTTTAGTGCCTATAAATAAAATTGTTTTCCCTTGGGCAGCCATATCACGCATTGTTTCATAGGCATTTTTAGCCATAACAATTGTTTTTTGCAAATTGATAATATGAATACCATTCCGGGCAGTATAGATATACTTTTTCATCTTAGGATTCCATCGCCTTGTTTGATGACCAAAATGAACTCCCGATTCCAGGAGGCTTTTCATTGATATTGTAGCCATGATCAGTTAACCTTAAATATATAAATAAGGCTTTTTTGAGAATAGAAAAACATTAGCCTCTTTTATTTTACCGACATAATTTGTAAATCATTTTAAATATTTGAAAATAGAATTCCTCTTTCGAGCCTGTGCGCCAACTTAAAAACATTTACATTTTTGAAAAGAACGAGTATAAAATCCCCAGTTCAGCTTTTTTAAATAAGTAAAATTTTTATTCTCTAAGCGTCCTTTACCAGAGGTTGTTTTTTATTTTTTATGTCCCATGAACAATAGATTTGCACAAAGCGATAGAGATCAACTTATGATGTCTTCTGATGAAGCGAAGTCATTTTATAAAAAGCGAAGTTCTTCCATTGAACCTATTTTTGGGATTCTAAAACAGACTAAAAACTTTAGGGAGCTATTGCTCAGAGGGATTCAGAAGGCGAGAATAGAGGTAAAAATCACTGTAATAGCCTTCAATTTTAGCAAAATGATACGGGAACAGCTTGTATAGATCAGGAAATTAGGAAATTATTTCGTATTTTCGAGAAAAAATATCAAAAAACCTTCGGGAACAAAAAATACGATATCGATTACAATGTAATAAATTATTCTTCTGTGTTGAGGCACAGGCTCAGATATTTCCATTACAAATTTTTTATTGGATCTATTTTTCATCAAGAGTACTTCCTTATAGATTCTTTTAACAGATGCATAAAGACCAATGCATTTATTTTTTATAAAAAAGAAAGACAATTCCAATCAAACCTCAACTTTGGCATTCAGTTCTATATCTATAAAAGATAAAATATATAGTCGTAGTAAGGTGGATAAAATATTCAATTAATTTATGGTAGATATCAAAAGAATTACACAAGTAAAGAATCCTAAGAAATTTTACTTCTATTCTATAATTCTGGGGATCATTTGCGGATTTATTGCACTGGGTTTTTCTTATCTTCTATCCATGGCAGAATATTTTACATTCGAATATTTAGCCGGAATTAATATGGGGAAAGCCGCTGGAGAGATATCTTTTGATTCTCCCAAAGAAGAATTGGATTTCAGACCATTTATTTTTTTTATGCTTCCTATATTGGGAGGATATATTTCTGGTTTATTGGTAGAAAAATTTGATCCTAAAGCGGGAGGCGCTGGAACGGATGCATTGATACATGCATTCCATAATGATGATGGGAAAGTATCCGGAAAAACACCTTTGGTTAAGGGGATTGCAACCATTTTTAACCTGGCAGGAGGAGGGAGTGCGGGCAAAGAAGGACCTGTGGCCCAAATAGGCTCTTCCATTGGATCTGTATTATCTTCTTTCTTAGGCCTTGGAGCAAGAGCAAGAAGATCTCTGTTTATTGCGGGGATGGCAGGTTCTCTAGGGGCTATTTTTCTGGCTCCTTTAGGAGCTGCGATCATAGCAGTAGAAGTGATCTATAGAGAGGATTTTGAGTCGGATACATTGATCCCAGCCATCATTTCTTCTATTACAGGTTATTTTGTATTTACCTCTTTTAGAGGCTTTGGAACTATTTTCTATACTACTCAGATTGGATTTTATAATGGATATGAATTATTCTTTTACTTTGCGCTTGGTATTGTATGCTCCTTTTTTGGATTCATATTCGTTAAACTATATAATTTTATTCGTGATTATTTTGAAGGTCTATCTATTAGGATCAGTATTAAGACTACGATAGGTGGATTGGTGGTGGCCTTGATCGGCTATTTTTCATGGGAATCTATTGGCAATGGTTTTGGCTTCTTGCAAAAATTACTACAAAATGAAGAATTGCTTTCCCATAGCCATTTGAGTCAATACTTTTTGAAGGGTGACGGGTCTTCTATAAGCACTCCCGAGTTCGTACAGTTTTTATTAATGATCGCTATCCTCAAAATAATTTCCACTTCATTTAGCATTGGTTCGGGAGCTTCTGGAGGTGTCTTTGGCCCTTCTATCTTTATAGGCGGTTTCTTAGGTGCTGCGGTGGGTTTTGCTGGAAATTATTGGTTCCCTGAAATTGTGACTTCACCTATCTCTTATGCTATAGTGGGCATGGGAGGTTTTTTTTCGGGGGTAGCCAATGCACCGATCGGCCCTATGATCATGGTATGCGAGTTAACCGGTAGTTATCAACTTCTGGCTCCTCTTTTATTGGTAACTATATTAAACATTATTTTATCCTCAAAGTTCAGCATTTATAGAGGACAAAGATTGAACAAATTCCATTCTCCCGCACATAGATGGGATATGAACAGCGATTTTTTAGGAGATCTACTGATCAAAGATTCATTGCATGAATTAGATAGATCTTTGGTTTTAAAGGAAACCGATTCTATGGATCAACTCATCAAAATTTCTCTGGATAAAAAGACAAAGGAAACTGATTTTATCGTAATAAATGATAAAAATGAATATGTAGGATTACTTTCTTTAAGAAAAATACAGAAATCAAAACTTTCCAGAGTAAAAGAAAATATCTCTTCCATGGTACAAAAGCCCCCTCCCCTTCATTTACAAGGGACTCTTACAGATGTACTTGATTTTTTATTAAATTGGGACTTTGATAAGGCGCCCATTGTGGATGACCAGAAAAAAATGAAAGGATATATAAGCTTTAAAGACCTTCTGGTATCCTATCGTGAAAATGTGAAAGAAATAAAAAATATTTAAAATGATCATTTTATCATTATCTAAATAGTTTTTTTCTTTTTAAATTGATTTTTCCACTTTCTCTGTCGTAGACTAATGTTCCGGTAGATGGTTGGGGTAGCCTTTCTACTGATAATTCTTGCAGATATATTTTCACTTCTTCTAAAGAATCGGGATGATGTTTATTCTCTTTTTTATATTTATCTATGTAGTCTTGAATTGTATTTATAATTTCCTCGTCTATCATTAACATTTTTTTGCTGAACATATATTCAATTTGCTCTTTATATATGCGCAGCTTTCCAAATTCATGTTCTACCAAAATATCTTCTTTTGTTTCTTCCAGCTTATTCACTTCCATTTTATTTCCATCCTTTAAAAAAAGCACATCTTCATAATCCGGAAAAGCCTTTGCCCTCAGAGCTGGATCATCCTTATCAAATACCCTACTCTTTTTAATAGAATAATCCAGGCTTACCTTAAAACTGACTTGATGGGTATCTCCTAGGCTAATGATAGGTTGAAAATTATAATCTACTTGAAAATAATGAGAATGATGAAAAGGGTATCTTAATCCACCACCTACATTTATACCCAGCTGATCATAGGATTTAAACAGGCTGCTTCTAATGAAAAGTGAATTTAATACGATATATTGTAAACCCAGTGAATATTCAATACTACTAGAAAAATCATCCGCAAAAGTATACATCTTACCTGAATTAGACAGATCAATTTTATGATCCCGGCTGGATAAAATTGTCCAATTGATCCCTATCTGTATAGAGGAAGGCAAATGTTCTTTTGAATCAGGATAGGAAACAGGTGGTCCGAAATTCAATGCAGTAAAAGAAAGATGAAAATTATAGGCCCCTCTCATTGAAAAAAACTTGATTGGATCAATTGAAAATGGAAATAGAATCCCGATATCAGAAGCTACCGAATAAAGAGTTTGAAATAAAAACTTCTTATAGAAAAGTTTGCTTCCAATCCCGACATGTAAAGCATGGCCATAAATTTTAAAAGTCCAGGCAGAAGATATTCCTGAAGTGATTTCATAAATAGAGTCTCTTGGACCTTCAAATCCCTCATCATTTATTTCCGAAAAGTATATAGGCAGACCCATATCATAAGAAAATGCAATGGGTATCCCATATAAACGCCAGGCGGCTGAAAATCCAACGTAATTATTTTCAAAAATATAGTGATTGAATTTTCCTAAAAAACCTGCCGATTGGATAAATACTAACTGCGCCGGATTTAATTTAGAATGTAAAAGTCCCTCTGGAATCGAAGCGGATGAGCTTCCCAATGCCCTGCTAGAAGCAGAAGTCTCTTGGTCCAATGTCAGTCCTATTTCCACAGAAAAAATACTCTTCATCCTTAAAAAAAACATCAAAAAAATGATCCATTTATATTTCATATTCCTTCCTTTTTTTAAATATTCTTAAGTGTGATTTCCACACGTCTGTTTTTGGACCTGGCTTCTTCACTATCTTCTTTAAAAAGAGGATCGGTAGAACCAGCTCCAAAAGCTTTTATTAAAAAATCATTCAGCCCAAAATTCTTTAGATAATTTTTTACATACAAAGCTCTTTCATAAGAGAGTACCTGATTGAATAAAAATGACCCCCTGGAATCCGCATGTCCGGTTATGATGATATGCATCTTCTTCTGGATCAATAAAAATCTGGCTATTTTTTTAAGAACTCCTTTACCTAAATAGGTTGGAATGGATTTCGCAAAAGGAAAAATTATATTTGGAAAGGATAATATTGTCTTTGGTTTTTCAATCTCTGGATCAGAACTAAAATTATTCTGTAACAGGCCCGTTTTTATTTTTAGTTCATTTGATCGGGCAAAATTACCTGCAGAATCCATGGCAACCATTGAAATGAAATAGTTCTGATAACTATCCACTGAAAAACCAGAATCTTTAATGCCATCCCAAAAGAAAAAAGAAGGTGGGTTGCCTTTATTTTCTTCTCTTTTAATAATATTCTTATATTGGTCTTTGATCAGGATTAAATATTTCTGAATACTTGAATCATCATGTGAATTGATAGACACTTTTAAGAGATCATCTATTCCATCTGTATCCGGAGTAAACATAGGATGATCTACCTCTAAAGTCAATTGAGGAGGATAGGTATCTATTCTTAGAGTATAATAAACTGAATTTAACCTGGAACCATTTTTAAGTTCCGATCGGAATAAAACATTGTATCTCCCAGAAGAGATTCTTTGTTTACCCTGGTCTGTCCCGTCCCATGTTAATTTGATTGGTAAATAATTTTTCCCTTTATAAGATCGAACTATTTTTTTACTTTGGGTAGAGCGAATATATACATTCCAATTTTGAATTTGACTTTTGAATTGATGTATGGGATAAATATATATTCTATCCGAACGATTTGTAAAAATAGTATCTGAGAAACGCAAAGCTATTTTTTCTTGTTGATCAAAGATATGGATATTATGATAGATGTTCCTGGAACGATTCCCTGCATTATCAACCGCAAATATCTTTAATAAGAAATTACCTGTATAAGGAATAAAACCAGGAACAAAACTTCCATTCCATGAAAATACATTGGCTTTCTCTATTTTTTTATGAAAAATAATATTTTCATGAGTATCCTGAATCTGTATGTTATATTGTTGTATATCTCCAAGAATATCTTTTAGATGTATTTTAAATTCTTTTTGCTGACCGATCAAATAATCATTCTTAGGCAAATCTATCTTAAATTGTGGAATGATGCTATCTAAGGATATAGCTCCCATATCCCATTTTTTTTGCTTTATCTCTGGTAGTAATGCTACAAAATATAAATGGTAATTTCCATCTGGCATTTTTCTACCTTTATGATCTTTTCCATACCATCTTATCAACTTAGGGAAATCAAAAAGGTTTTCAGAGTCCGAATCCAGAATATTGGGCTGGATCACAGAAACAGTCTTATCATCCGCGTTTTTAATGATTAAATTCCAATTCCTGAGTTTTGTATAATTGGGATGGTATAAATAAATTTTTAAAATGTCATTTTTTCCGTCTGCATTGGGAGTAAATTTTTCAGAAGGTTCAATAATATACTTTAATAGGGTACGCTGGCGAGTAGGTTTTTCGTTCAATCGACTACTTCCATAAAATTGGTAACCTATGGATGAGGCGAAAGATAGATTTTGGATGATTCTACTTTCAAAAACAGGAAAGGAATAATTTATGTTAATAAGCCATTTCATGGATGTTTCGAATGGTATATTTAAAGATGAACCTATAAAGCCTGTATTTACTTTGAATTCCTCATCAAAACGAATCCCTCCTTCCAGAAAGAAAATTCTGAAAACAGACATCCTAAGGCCATGAGCGTATGTAAAATAAGAGAATCCATTCCTGCTGATGAGTTGTTGTGAATAATCCAATTCCACAAATTTATATCTAAAGAATATAGAATACAATCCTCCTAGTAGTCTTTCTTTCGTTTCTCTTGGTTGCGCAGAAGGTATGTTCATTTCCAGAGCAAATGCAATATTTAACTGATGGATGCCAAAGCCAAATCCAAAGATTTTTTTAACCGGGAATTTATGAAGAATGCCTGAATTTGCCTGTATAATGTATTGGGTTTCTGTTTTTTTCAGGCTAATATACAGGCCACTGTGCAGATGATCATATAATGGAAAAGAAAAGGCCGCTCCGATCTTATTTAGAAATTTAATATTGGGACCAGAGGCAAACGCAGAGAAACCAAGCCTATTCCATGGAACACCGATAAAGAATCCAAAATTGTTTATATCTTCTTCTTTATATGAAAAATCAGAATAAAATCCCCCCAAGGTAATTCCAGTTAAAGAGGATAAATTAGCAGGACTAGTGTCAAATAAAAACGCTTCCCCAGAAGCCATAAACGAAGAGGCATTTCCTGCACCAAAACGATATGAAAAATCAGTCCCGTAAAATTGACTCGATCCTAAAAAACATAAGTATAAAAATAATATTACAAACATCATAATGAACTCTATATTTTCTCTGAAATAGTATGGTAGTACATATTTAAAAAGTCATTTTGTAGTTTATTTCAAAGGAAAAATTTACATAGTTTTCCGTTGGCTCATACTTATCCTGAAAGAATATAGCAGAACCTCTTCCATTAATCTTATGAACTTTTAAGAATAATAATTCAATTCCAATACTTCCAGTGAAGGTATCCGATTCTTTTTCTGCGGAAGATGGGTGATCTAAATTTTTAGAATGTTTAAAGGATAGAGGCAAAATTAATTTTTCCTCCCATAGCTTAAAAGAGGTGGTTATATTTTCAGAAAAGGAGCTGGATAAACCAGGATTTGTTTCTTCTCCGGATATTCTGCTCTCATTTAAACCATAATATGCATCTGTTGAAAAATGGATCCAATCCAAAGGAGAATAGCCAAGGCTGCAACTTATGGAATAGTTTCGGTTCGTATTTTCTTCTACAGGATCGGGAAGTTTAAAAGTATTATTCTGGCTAAAAGAAAGACCAGGTATTATGGAAAAGGATTCTATATTGGTTTCATGGCGGATGGATGTGACTAAACTATGATCAATCTCCTCCACGCCATTTTCTGATCTTTGGTTTTGCAAATGATCATTTATTGTAATTTGGGGGAAGGAAGGGAAATTCATGTTGATAGAAAATCCACCTTCTATCGTATGGGTTCTATCTGTTTTTTGATTTTTTAGATTATCAAAAGAATATTTAAATGACTCAGATAAAGATATTTTATTTTTTAGAATATTATGTGAAATATCCAATCCCAAATTAAAAAGATCAGATTTCTGTACCCCGAATACGGTATAAAACTGGGGGTCTATATAAGATGTTTTCAATTGATATTGTATATCCAGAACTTTTATCTTTCCATTTTTTTTTATATAAAAACCATGCCCCACAATTTTTTCTGGTTCTTCTTCTGGATTGATGATCTGGCTTCTACTAATACCATATTCTGTTTCTATTGAACTTAAAAAAGGCATTTTAGGCATGGAGAGTTTAGAATGAATACTGATCACCTGGTTTTCGATCTGAGGAATGAGTTCAGGAGTTTGGATAGAGTCAGAAAGATCCCTGGTATCTGTGCCCTGTACCGATATGGTAAAATATTTAGGGAAAGGAGTCAGAAATACCTTTCCCCCATAGACCCTCTGAGCGTAAACACCCAGATGATCCGGATCTTCTTCTTCTTCAATACCAAATTTTGATTGACCTGCTATGATCTTTGCGCCATAGTTAAAAGCATTTCCATTCAATTCATCAAATACAACTTCCAAACCAAGTAAAGATACCCCTGAACCAGATAGATCAGTTAAATCAGAAAAAATAGTGCCCCATCTGGCAGAGAATGGTTTGTTTGAAAAACCCATGGAAAAACGATTGATGCGTTTGCCATTTTCTGCTCTTTGGGATGTAAATAAAAATGGCCCTAGAAAAATATTTAGATCCTTTCTGCTGGCCTGCCATTCTCCGTGTATGCTATAGAATCCATTTGGATAAAGAAGTGGAGTTTCTCTATCACTCATGGTTCTGGCAAATTGAAAATCAGCACCTACTTCTCCTTTGGATTTCCAGATGGATTTATGGGTATCTGCTTTAAAATAATTCTCGTCAATTTGTGGTCTTTGATCATTTAACAGATCAATCTCTTCCGAAGGAGTAAATTCTTTTGAGATATAAAAAAATACTTTTGATTGAGAGATCAAATTTCGTTTGGAGCTCCATAACCTGATCTCAAAATAATGTCTACCTGAGGAAAGGCTTTCGTATGGTTCGTATGTGATAAAACTTCCTAATCTTTGATGGTTTACTCTCAAATTATCCAATAATACTTCTACATATATTTCATGGGGTAAATAGTTCAGCCCATATAAAGAAGCCACAAGTTTTACTTCATTCGGTCTTAAGGAAACATCTTTTAACGGTTTTGTTATCTGTATTTTGATCCTTTTTCGAGGAGAATCATTTTTAATAAAGAAGATGTTTACAGGCGCGTTTTCGGGTAGCCTTAATATATTTCCTTTCTGAGAAATAGCCTCTATGTAGTAATGAGTACCTTGTTCATGTATATAAGTAGATGGAATTTCTGCAGAAAAACCTCTTCCAGACCCCTTCATCGGAATGGAAGTAAAGAATGATACATTCTTTCTTTTCACAAATAATTTTGCCCATAAAAATTCATTTGGATCATCCAGATAAGCCTCTATCAATATAGGTATATTGACTGTCCCCTGTCTGGCGGGTCTATGAATGATACTCAATGCAAAAGCAAAATTATCTGGTAATATAAAGCAATAGATAAGAATAAAAAATCTATTTTCTATTCTCATATTGATAAGCGCCTATAGACCAATATTGATCTCTTTTATTGCACTTTATATCCATGTCAAAAGGAGTTAATTCATCTTGAGAAAAATTTATTCCTCCTTTAGAAATATTGATACTCGTAGAATAGGAAATATTCCAATCATTATCCATCATAGTAGCTGCACTACTATCTTTTCCAGCTAAAGACTGTAGAACAGGATCAATATTCAAATTACCTTCTGCATAGACCCGTTCTCCTAGCATTTTGCCATCATTTATATTCGAAATGAAAATAATGTCTCCCTTCTTTGTACCATAGTATAAGGCAGAATTACAATTATACAGAACGTTATACCGAATAGAACTTGGTTCCGCATATCCCCCACTTTCATACAAACAATAAGAATTATGATCCGGATCACCCAGTAAGATATTATTTTCAATGATAGCCCTCCCTGTATCAGACATCTTTATTCCTATGCTGGTTAATGATTCACCAGAATGAATCGTATTATTACGGATAATAGAACTTGTATTTGTATCAATACCTATAGAAAAAGAACTAATGCTACTGCCACCGCTCCATATCAAATTATTTAGAATAATGCTTCCATTATAAGAAGAGTCAGAAATACAATCCTTGGAAGTGCATTCTTTACTCGAAGGAGTATCCAGATGGAATGCATCATATATCCCGGTGGATTGGTCTCCCGTACCTCCATTGATCTGATTAGAGGCTATATAAGATTGAGAAGATACTTCATTATAGATTCCATAGGAATAAGCACCGGTCCCCCCAAAAATAAGGTTCTGTTCTATTTCTATTGTAGAAGAAGATTTATGTAATATTCCATAGTTATTACCTGAACCATCCCCGGAGATGATCCTGTTTTTACGGATCAATACAGAGGAATCTTCTAAATCTTTTCCCTTAACATATATGCCTATAGTAGAAATAGAACCATCCCCCCCATGAATGATATTATCCTGAATACCCAGATAAGTAATATCCGAAGCCAATAAACCAATGGATATATTCCCAGTTCCACCTGAAATGATATTATTTTCAATAGATAGGTCTGAACCAGAAGCATCCATCCAAACTGCTGCATTCTTCTTCCCATTGCCGCCAAATATTTTATTCTTCTTAAGATGTACCTTACAAGCATTGCAAAATATACTTCTGGATGTTAATTTTCCTGATCCACCTTGGATCATATTGTTTTGAATGATAGGAGATGCATCGGAATTTATCCAAATAGCAGTTGAATGCAAACCAGCCCCCCCTACTATACTAAAACCATCCAATATTGTATTACGGTTCACATCCGAATGAATGGAAACAGTGGCATTCGACTTTGCCATTGTACTTTCAGGAGGTATGATCACAGTAGATCCTCTTCTCTTATTCCATTTGGATCTGGCATAGCCTCCATATAAGGAAATTGAGTTCGGTAAGTTTATCCTTTCTCTATAATATCCAGAGGCAACATAGACATGCGTTTTATTGGAATGATTTCTTGCTTCATGGATAGCGGCCTGTATTGTTTTTTTAGGTCTTGAAATGGTTCCCATAAAACTATCGTTTCCCACGAAAGAATCTACATAAATAATGCTTCTATTAGAGTTAAAACTCCAGGAAGTAATTTTATTCTGATCTTTTCTATTCATAATAAATAGTCTATCGGGGAATATTTCATTTTTAGCTAAATGGATATTCTCTATTTCGAATTGTTTGGAATTATCACTAAATAGGCTAATGATCAAAGTATATAAAACTATTGTCATTAAATTCTCCTTTTAATTATTTTCTATTAACGTATTTTTTAGATTGAATTCTAAGGATCAGGAAAGATAAGAGAAGCGCCTATAAGCCAAAAAAATGGTTTATTTGCGCTTCCATTAAGATAGGCGTTATAAGTGCCATTGCAATTTAAAGAGATATTTTGTAAAGAAAAAAATAGAAAAAATTATGATATATGGGGGTATTTATGGAAAATTCAATGAATTTTTTTATTTTTTTGGGTTTTTCTTTTTTGGATTTTAGAATTTTTTCTTTGCAGCTTATCTTAAAATTGCCGGAAACAGCTTTTTTAATACTAGAAATGCCTAATTTTATACCTTTTCAGCAAAAAAAATTTTTAGCAACGATACGCTTTAGTATATATATAAAAAAATTATTGACGATCTATATAACTAAAAAAACATCTTTTAAAAGTAACAACTATGCTAATTGGACATTACATACCAGCATTACTGGCGCACAGTAAATACAAAAATGTTTCGTTTCTTTTGCTTATGTTCGCTTGCCAGATCCAGGAGGCCGTTTGGCTTTTATTGCATTATTTTGGCAGCCCAACTAATCCATTATCTGTTTTAGAAGCTAAGTATACGAACGTAGTGGCGGATCTGACTTATAGCCATGATCTTATACCTCTTATTTTTTATTCTGTAATTATGGGAACAATAGGAAGACTTATTTATAAAGACTGGAAAATAGGCTTCACCTTTGCCCTGCTCGTTGTGAGTCATTTTATTCTTGACTTTATCGCCGGCCTAGAGCATGGTATTTTTGGTAGAGATACCTTACAGCTTGGTTTTAATTTATATGCTTCAAATCCTCTCTTGGGGCTAATCATAGAAATTATTACTGTGATCATTGGGGTTTTTCTATTTGTTAAACTAGAAGCTCGTCAAGGAAATATTGTATCCAAGAAAAAGCAAGTGTGGCTCTATAGCACCTTTATTTTAGCCATATTATTATTATTACCTAATGTTTATGTGTCATTCGGTGAATTGTTCAATATTAGCTGGGAGACTTCGTTCAGCACCTTGGTTCCCACTTTAATTTTCTTACTTGTTCTATATGCATACATCATAAACTATATTGTAATCAAAATGGATTGAAAGGCAGCGTTAATTTTCACTCCGCGGATATAACCCGGATCAATAAGATACTATAAAAAACCATCATGGAATCGAATTATAAAAAAGCGGTATCTTTCATTTTTTAGCTAAAGCGCTTATTTTTTCTTGTTATATCAAAAAATCAATAGATACCTTATATATTGAATATGATCTTAAAAGATTTGACATAGGGGTCTATCTGTATTAATTTGCTTTACGTATTTAAAAAAATACCCTGATCTATAGAATGCAAAAAGAATATATTGCAATCAAAGGCAGATTTCAGTCATTTAAAAGAAAATGCTATGTCATTTTCTTTCTGGTTTTAGATAGAGATTCGTATGCAATGGAATCTTCTTCCATAGTACTATCTTTATATTCTGAGCTTTATAATATAGACCCTTCTATATATTCTTATAAAGATTATCTCCCAGAGTACGGGAAAACATCATAAGTTGGTCTCTATCGCTTTGTGCAAATCTATTGTTCATGGGACATAAAAAATAAAAAACAACCTCTGGTAAAGGACGCTTAGAGAATAAAAATTTTACTTATTTAAAAAAGCTGAACTGGGGATTTTATACTCGTTCTTTTCAAAAATGTAAATGTTTTTAAGTTGGCGTACAGGCTCAAGATATGTGTACAAAGTACAGCCTAACGGCATTGGTTTCTACATTACAAATAAATATAATATACAATAACCAATGACATATCTTACACTACTTGTTAGATCCCCAGGGTAGGGGCCATGATTTCAGGTAGGAGGAAGGTGAGGGAACCGAACCGAACGACTACCTGAAATTTTCTGGACTGAATAAAGCAGTTTATCCCTAAGTCTATTTTAGAAATAAATTATCAAGGATTGAAATATGAAAAATAATGAACAAGAAATTTCAATTATACAGGAAAATCTGAAAGGAATAAAAAATCATATAATACGCAAGAGAGCATTATTCCTGATAAGAGCCTTACAATCGGGCAATGTTAAATTAACCTCTGACAAATTTGGTCATGCCCGACAAACATATTATTTCTGGATCAGAAGATTGAGAAAGACAAAGTATAATATGGAGGCACTTTTAGACATATCTAGAAAACCTAAAAGTAATTCAAAGTCTATAGACCAGAGCGTCATTGATCTGGCTATCCAAGTCAGAAAGGATAACTATAATGCAGGTGCTAAATTGACAACCCTATTATTAAAAAGGGATCATGGAATTGAGATACATGCTTCCACATTAGGATATATCTTCAGGCGCAAGAATATTTCCCAACAATATAGAATACCTCGAAAAAACAGCCATACAAAGCGTTATGCCCTTCAGGAGCCATTAGAGAGGGTTCAGACGGATACTGTGAACCTTGGGATAGTAGATAACAACGGGCATTCTGTGAAGGCCTATCCAGTTATAGATGATTGTTCACGAACTGTGGTGGTACACATAGCTGATGAACATAGTAACTATGAAGCTACCAATGGGATCAAAAAATTTGTGGAAAAATTTGAGATGCCACAAAAAATACAAACAGATAATGGAGTCGAGTTTACTTCTAAATATGTTTCCCAAGAGAATCCCAGGAGAAAAAAAAAGTCTGTGATCAGTGGCTTTGAAGAATATTTAAGAGAAGCAGGTATTGAGCATAAATTGATCCGTCCAGGAACGCCAGAGCTGAATGGTAAAGTAGAGCGTTTCAATCAAACCTTGAAGAGAGCCCTTGAAGGTAAAATTAAAAATGGAATGAGTATTATTGAGATTCAGACTATCGTAGATAACTTTGTGAATTGGTATAATAAGATCCGCCCGCACTCTTCATTAAATAACTTGACGCCATATCAAAGGTTCCATCGGAATAGAATGACTAAAATAGCTTCTTAATGTGTAAGATATGTCATTGGTTTCTACACAAATAAATATAATATCTTTTGACTTTTTAGAACTATTTTTTTTGTTGGAAATGATCTAATGAAAGTTGCAAAGGAATATCTATTAGAATCTCTGAATCATGAAATGGGATACTATTTTAAGGCTTCTGATCTTTTATATGAAATTCAAACGAAATATCAAAAACTAGAAATATGCAATGTGAAGAACTATGGAAAAATTCTAAGATTAGATGGAATTTTTCAGACTTCCGAAGTAGATGAATTTTTGTATCATGAGCCTCTGGTGCATGTCCCGGCCATCACCATGGATGGACCTAAAAATGCCTTGGTGATTGGTGGTGGAGATGGAGGTAGCATTGAAGAACTATTAAAGTATGATACGATCCAAAAACTGGTTATGATCGAACTGGATGATATGGTAGTCAAAAAATGTAAAGAATATATGCCTGATATTTCTAAAGGTGCATTTGATTCTAATAAACTAGAACTCTTATTTCATGATGGTAAAAAGTATCTTGAAGATACGGAACAAAAATTTGATCAGATCGTTCTAGACCTTACCGATGCATTTGGTCCTTCTCTCAGTCTTTATACAAGTGAATTTTATCAAAGAGTTCGGGAAGCATTAGAACTACGGGGCATACTTAGTCTACATATTGAGTCTCCTATCACACAGCCATTAGCTTTTAAAAGGATATTTTGGACCCTTAAATCTGTATTTAAAAATGTAGAAGTAATGCTGAACTATGTGCCTCTGTATGGTTCTTTATGGGGTTTTGCGGTAGCAAGTAATTATTTCTCTCCTTCTTTGACCTCAAAAGTAGACATAAAAGATCGATTGAAAAAATTCCAGTTATCTGACTTAAAATTTTATGATCCTGAAACACATTATTCTATATTGACCATACCATCTTACATCAGAAATTTATTGAAAGAGCCAGCGGAAATAGTCTCTGAATCCAATAAAAATTCTATTTCTGAAATAGTTTTAAATGATTTGCAAATTTGCCTTTCTGGTTGAAAATATATTAATATAACATGGAAAAGAATCATTCTCAAGAAAATATAGGTTCAGAATCTTCAAAAAAAGAAAGAAAAATCGAAAATATATTGAATGACATTCAATTTTTAAAGTCGATCTCAGAAAGACCAGAAAATTTACATGGTGAAGAATGGAATTATTATGTAGAAGAAATAAAAATTGAATATTTTGTGAGTAAAGAAAAAAGATTCATTAGTGAAGTTAAATACCTATTCATTGAATTATTTGATCCCAAGACTGAAAATAAGATTTCTTCTGAAATACATAATAAATTTAAAGAGTTAGGGCAACCGATTGACTTGATTGAAGTAATGAATTTATTTCCCCAGTACATAATCAAACTTTTAGATTATTATGGAACATCCATTAACTTTCATGAAAAGTTATCTATTCAATTTAAGAATAGCCTTAAATATGGCGCACAAAATCTTTTAAGGGCTCTTTATTTAATAGAGATATTAAGAAAAAAAGAACCGACTCTTGCCGCATTAGAAATTTTAGGAGACTATATCCGTTATAATCTTAATTGGTGTATTCGCTCTTTGAATAAAAGTAAAATAGATTATTATCTTGAAGACTCCACCGTGCGTTATTTGATCAATGTATACATATCCGAAAAAGAAGAAAGAAATGAACCCATAGATGAAAGGTTTTCTATACTTTCCAGGATGTATTTAGAAAAGGCATTTCCTAATTAAATGCATAGATTTTTATTAAGTAACTCTATTTATTTGAATAGACCACCTATAATGTTGAAAAATGAAAGATCAGACATGTTCATTACTAAAAAGATAATTCTTTTATGGTTTGTTTTCATGTTATGCGTTGCACAATGCAATAATAACCCGTATCCTAAATCCGAAAAAGAAAGCAATATCTATTATGATACCTTTGGAGCAGAACCAAAGCATTTAGACCCTGCTATTGCCTATTCATCGGATGAATATGTTATATTGCAGCAGATATATGAACCTTCTTTGCAATATCATTTTTTAAAAAGGCCCTATCAGCTGATGCCTCTTACGTTAAAAAAAATGCCTCAGGTCAATTATTATGCAGAAAATCAAAAGATATTGTCCGAAGATTCACCTGATTCAAAAATAAAAAGGGTAGTATATACTCTTGAATTAAGATCAGACATTGACTATCAGCGTCATCCTGCCTTTGCTAAAAATGAAAAGGGAGAATATATTTATCATATAGCAGCCCATAAGAAAAAATTCATCTCTATTAAACATCCAAATGATCTGCCTCATAAAGGAAGCCGTAAATTGACTGCGATGGACTATGCCTATCAGATCAAGAGACTGGCTAATCCACAGATACCCTGTCCTATATATCCTGTTTTGGCAAAATATATTTTAGGTTTTGAAGATCTATCTAAAAGGTTTTCTGAGGAAATTCAAAAAATAAGAGAAGAACGTAAAAAAAAGAAAGGTCCTTTTTATGATCAGCAAAAAGATGAAAAGGAAAATCCAATTTATTTGGATCTCAGAAAATATACTTTCGAGGGGGTAAAGGTATTAAGTCCCACAGTGCTTCAGATTATTCTAAATAGAAGGTATCCTCAATTTATATATTGGTTGGCAATGCCTTTTTTCGCCCCTGTGCCTTGGGAAGCGGATGCGTTTTATAAACACCCGAATATAGCGAAACAAAATATAACCTTGGATCGTTTTCCTATTGGCACTGGCCCATTTGTTTTATCTGTAAATCAACCCCATTATAGAATGGTACTTGAGAAAAATACAAATTATCATGACGATTTTTTCCCGAATACAGGGGAACCATCCGATAAAAAAAGGGGATTCCTGGAGGATCAAGGTAAAAGGCTACCCTTGTTGGATAAAGCTATCTATGTTCTGGAAAAAGAAAGTATTCCAAGATGGAATAAATTTTTACAGGGTTATTATGACAATTCCAGTTTACAGGCGGATATTTTTGATACAGCTATAGAATTCAGCATAGGTGGTCCTACTGTAACGGATCTATTGAAAGAAAAGGAGATCAAATTACTTACCTCTGTAACTCCACTTACTTATTATTATGCATTCAACATGTTAGATGACATAGTAGGGGGGTATACCGAAAAAAAGAGGAAATTAAGGCAGGCCATTTCAATTGCATTAGATATAGAAGAGTTTATACAAATTTTTTTAAATGGGAGAGGAATTCCTGCACAGGGACCGATACCCCCTGGTATTTTTGGCTACCAGGAAGGATTCTCAGGAATGAACCAAGTGGTTTATGATTGGAACGCAAAAGAAAAATTGTATCAAAGAAAGAAAATTGAAATTGCCAAAAGACTTCTGGCAGAGGCGGGCTATCCCGATGGATTGGACAAAAACGGAAATCCTTTGGTCCTTTTTTACGATAAGATACAACAGGGAACGGATAAAACAGAAATACAATGGTTCAGAAAACAATTCAAAAAACTAGGAATCGATCTTCAAATACGCTCTACGGATTATAACCAATTCAGGAAGAAAGTACGTATAGGTAATTTTCAGATAATGCGCTGGGGATGGCATGCCGATTATCCAGATGCCGAAAACTTTATGTTCCTATTGTATGGTCCAAATGGAGTGGTCAAGTCGAATGGTAAAAATTCAGCTAATTATAATAATCCTAATTATGACCGACTATTTGTACAAATGGAGACTCTTCCTAATTCTGTTAAAAGAGCAAGGATAATCAGAGAGATGCTTTCGGTTCTCAGAAAAGATTCTCCCTGGATATGGGGATTTCATCCTGTGGGATATAGTCTCTATCATTCATGGTACAAAAATGCAAAGCCAATGACCATCAGCTATGGTACTCTTAAATATAAAAATATAGACGTTAAGAAAAGATCAGAATATCGTATCAGAGAGAATCAACCCATTACTTACCCTATGTGGATCATATTCATTATGCTATTGACTACCATGGTCTGGTGGTTCTATAAATATAAAAAACAAGAAAAAACATGAGTCTTTTGATAAGCAAGTCTTATAGGGTAATTTCCACTATATTGATCAATCATTTTATTACCTTTGGAATAAGGCCGCCGCTGTATCTGTGAGTAAAAAATCCTGGTTATTTTAAGAAGCAAATCCTGAAAAAGATCCTTGAAATGGAATTTGGATCATGGTTTCATCTTCCACTTTTAATGCGGTCAGGCAACCACCGTATACACAACCTGTATCGAGTCCTATGGATTTCTTTCCTATTATGGGTTCAGTTTGTCTATGCGAACCCAAAATAACTCGGGAGGGAGTATGACCATAATAGACTTTTTTGCCTGGCCAATGATGTTCATTTTGAATCCATTCATGCCTTATCCATAGTAGGTCATGGGGCCTTTGATTTTTTAAGGCAGTAGAATGAGAAATACGCAATCCTGCATGTACCGCAATGAAGTCAGAGGCTTCATGATATAATTTTAATCTCATGAAAAATTTCTGGTGGCTTAGGGGTAATTTATCAAAAGGTTCATTCTGTTGTAAGCCATAGGAACTTAGAGTAGCGTAGCCACCATTTTGTGCAAACAACCATGCCCCATCTTCTGGGCTATCTTGCCTGTTATAAAAAGCCAGCATCATATTTTCATGATTCCCCATCAGAAAGATAGAACGGTCTTTTTCTTGTAAAAGCCTTTCCACTGTACCAGCAGAGTCAGGCCCCCTATCTATGTAATCACCTAAAAAGATCAAACCCTCTTTTTTAGGTAGTCTTTCAAGGAGCAGTTCTAGTTCTGTAAGACAGCCGTGAATATCACCTATGATCCACATGAGTATAACGCATACATATAATGCTCTACTAAAGATCAATTACTTTCCATTTATATTTTTTTGTATAGATATTTTCTGTAAGGTTGGGTCCTTTCGGTCTGGCTACTTCATTGATCTTTTTTTGGTAGATCTTATTTTTATAAATGGAAAAGTAGCGAATTATTTTCACCTTAATTTTGCATAGAAGTTCACAGACTTCGTTTTGCACAACATGAATTTTCCATCATCGTCAGTAAGGTTTATTTTAGAATCGAGAGAAAATTCTTCTGCTCTCTTAAGGCATTCCTTTATCTTCATGTATTTCTCTGCTTCTTTCGAAGAAATTTCATAGCCACTGATTTTTTTACCAGGAAGTTTATCTTCTTTGCGGTCAGGGTTTATACCTGAGGATAAATAATCCAAAATTGCCTGTTTCATTACCTCTTTACGAGTCTCCCATTCTGATTTCTTGTGTGTCCTTAAATCAGAAGCATTTGCCTTGATTTTAGTTCCATCTGCTTTTATATCCATCCCAATATTAGGGTTTTTATGACATAACAAAGATACTGAATGAGTGAATACCTCTTCAATCTCTTTACCGAAACGAACACGAAAGTCTGCAATTGCCCTGAATTTTATTTTATTTCCACCAACAAGATAGCGCATTGCATCGTTTTCTTCACAAGCCTTTTGAAGTTCTCTGCTACTTCTCTAACCACGATGAAAACCATAGAGTAAAACTCCTAACATTAAAGAAGGATGATATGCTTTACCACCCTCATGTGAATATCTTGATAGAAAAGGATTCATGAAAATGTAAATATTTTTAAGTTGAGGCACAGGCTCTAAGGCAATTTACACTTCTTTGCCTGCTTTAAAATATAGTAATGCCCTCTTTTGATCTTGCCTGCTTGATGTAATTTCAGTGAGATATATTAGAAATTTTTAAGTAGCCAATATTAGCATGCTGCCAGAAAACTTCTTTCTTATGATCTTGGCACTATTGGGTATTAAAAAACCAGAATTGCTTTCTTTGGAAAAAGAAGTGACCAATAATTCATCACTTTTCACATAAGAAATGACCTCTTTCACTGGATTTCCTTCCTTTACTACTTCCTGTATATTTACACCATAAAGAGCGCATAATTCACGTACGGATTGCATGATCTCCATTGACTTTTTTATTTGGTTTTTTCCTGCAATGAGTAGCGGTGGATTGACCCTAATGGCTTTCATGCTTAGGTTTAACTTTAAGGCTACGTCTACTGTTAATTCAGCCGCCCTAAGAGTGCCTTCATCATCCGAAACAAATAATGTAATTCCAGTGATTTTTTTATGTTTTTTGATGATCCATAAAGGCGTATCATATCTTCTTAGCCTTTTTAAAAGTAAAGGAATCAAAAATATATTGTGAAAGGCTTTTAAGAATATATTCTTGGTTGTTTATAGATTACTAAGCCAATTCTTTTTTGCATAACTATCTTGTTCAATAAAGAAAAAATCCTTTTGAAGTTTGCATGGAATAATGTCTTCTGATCTTTATTTGCCTTTTCCCATTTAGAGGAAAATTTTATTTCTTCAATTAATTTTCTTATACTCTTATTTCTATAAAGAAAGACCATTTCAGAAGGTTCCATTTCCTCTAAAAGCCATTTATATTCTATATCAGATAGTATATCCTTTTCATTTACTAACAATAAAGAAACAACTACATTTCCATGCCTGGTAGGGAAAACAGGGAATCCGGCTTTTAAATATTGTGCGGTAGATCTTAATATATGCGGGTCGCCGATCAATAAAAGTTTATCCCCTGCCTTTGGCTTAGTATTCCCTGAAGGGATGATCAATTTATCATTTTTTAGTATTTTTAATTGGGCTAGATAAGAAAGGTTACTTTTGTAATTGATAGGCCTCTTTTGGGGTCTATATATACCTCCAATGATCCAACGACGGCGGGGGGGCAACTCCTTTAGAGGTTTTTCTATTAAAGGAGAACTATTGGTAAGCTGTATTTGAAGTATTTCTCCCTCTCCTTTACCAACATAGACTGCTGTAGCTTCCCCTAACTTCATTTGATTAATGATAAAATTAATGGCTGTTTCCGGGGGATAAACGACTCCAATTCCTTTTTTTCTGAGGTTGTTGGCTAGCATATTATCCATTACCTGAACAACTATGTTATTGATCCTAAATCTATCCAATAAAAGATGAACAATTTCATTTGTTACTGCATCATTTCCAACTGAAACTAATACCTGATAAATATTTTTGATCAATATTTTTTTCAATACATGATAACTGGTTGCGTCCCCTTCCGCAACAGTGATCTCTTTATTTTTATATTCTTTTTTAAGATTTTTAATTATCTGGGTATCTTTATCAATAACTAAAAGATGCCATGAATGTATGAGGCGCTTGGTCAGTAGAAGGCCTGTTCTTCCACAGCCAATAATGCATATTATTGGTTTTTTGAATTGCATTTACGTTCAAGAACATCCAGTTGTAGAACCACATGTATCGCATTTAAGACAAGAACCATTTCTGGTAAGAGTCATATTTCCACATTCTCTGCATGCTTCATTTTCATAGACCTGTTGTAGATGTGCTTTAACTGCACTAAATGCCTTACTGGGATCTGTCCGTAAAGAACTTCTTTCTTGTTGAGAAACTTTGTTTTCTATATGCTGTGTATACTCCTCATTCTGCGGACTTTCTATTTTTGTTTCTGTAAGGGGCTTTTCTTGTATATTTTGTGAAAAAGAATTAGAAAGTGCATCTTCTTTAATGATCTTTTCGGGGCTTACATGAGCAAGATCATCTCTACTTAAATAGCCTATAGCCAGATCTCTAAAGACATAATCAATCACAGAGGTGGTCATTTTGATCCTATCATGTCCTTGTACAATTCCATTTGGTTCAAATTTTGTGAATACAAAGGCATCCACAAATTCTTCTAAAGGAACGCCATACTGAAGACCCAAAGAGATGGCGATAGAAAAACCGTTCAATAGACTCCTAAAAGCGGCTCCTTCTTTATACATGTCCAGAAAAAGTTCTCCCAGGGATCCATCTGGATATTCTCCTGTCCTTAGATAAACCTTATGACCTCCGATCACCGCTTTTTGGGTATATCCAGAGCGCTTGGCTGGAAGCCTCTTTCTTAATATCCTGTTTCTCTGTACCAGGTTGTCAGTGGTCATTTCTGCAATTTGTTTTGCCTTTTCTACCAAAGGAGTCTCCCAGATAGATACTGTATCTTCCTCTACTTCAGAAAAAATACTTTCCCCTTTTGCAGAGAGAGGCTGAGATAATTTTGAACTATCCCTGTATATCGCATTGGATTTAAGCATTAATTTCCAGGAAGTCATATAGACATTCTTTACATCCTCAATAGAGGCATTCTCATCCATATTGATCGTTTTAGAAATAGATCCAGATATAAAAGGCTGCGCTGCAGCCATAATATTCAAATGCGATTGGTATTTGATGTATCTTTTACCTTTTGTACCGCATCTTCTGGCACAGTCAAATATAGGTAGATGTTTTTCTTTTATATGGGGCTCACCTTCTATTGTCATGATACCGCATATATGCTCATTGGCTTCTTGTATCTGTTCTTTGGTAAAACCAATATGGGTTAGTAGGTTAAAAGAAGGATCATTCAGTAATTCTTTCGGGATATTTAGATTCTCTTTTAGAAAGTCATGTTCAATGTTGAATTGATTCAATACATAGTTTAGGTCAAATGCTGTAGGAAGCATTTTTTCTAAATGATGAATCAGCTCTTTTGTAAATCCCTTTTCCTGCAAAGAATTATAATTAATAAAAGGAGAATCATCAAATGTAGCACTTCCTGTCATGTAGGTTTGTATATCTTGTATTTGATTCTTTGAATAACCTAGTTTTTTGAGAGCAAGGGGAATGGACTTATTTACAATTTTAAAATACCCCCCCCCAGCAAGCTTCTTGAATTTTACCAAGGCAAAGTCTGGTTCAATACCTGTTGTATCACAATCCATGATCAAGCCAATTGTTCCCGTGGGGGCAATTACAGAAACTTGCGCATTCCTGTAGCCATAGTTTTCTCCCCATTCAAGAGCATCATCCCATGCCTTTTGTGCTGCCTTTAGAAGATCATGAGGAGCAAATTTTTCCTGAATTCCCTGGGGAGTAATACTTAAACCTTCATATTCTTCTGCATCAGAATTATAGACGGCTCTTCTATGGTTCCGGATAACTCTAAGCATATCCTCTCTGTTTTTCTCAAAACCTGCAAAACTTCCCATTTCTTTGCTCATTTCTGCGGATGTCTTATAACTTATTCCACTTAAAATAGCTGTTAAACAACCGGTGATCGTATTTGCTGCCATAGAAGAATAAGGTATTCCAGAAACCATTAGCAACGCCCCTAAATTGGCATATCCCAGACCAAGGGTTCTGAATTTATAGGACAACTCTGCAATCTTTTGAGATGGAAATTGAGCCATTAGAACAGATATCTCAAGAGCAATTGTCCATAAACGTATAGCATGCTCGTAAGAATTTATATCAAATTCATTTTTTTCTTCATCATGGAATTTGATCAAATTGATAGAAGCTAAATTACATGCAGTATCATCTAAAAACATATATTCACTGCATGGATTAGAAGCCCTTATGCGATCATCTTTAGGGCAAGTATGCCATTCATTGATGGTAGTATCAAATTGAACCCCCGGATCGGCACAAGACCAGGCAGCATAGCACATTTTATCAAACAAGCTCCTGGCAGAAATAGTCTTAGCCACTTTGCTGTCAGTACGTTGTATAAGATTCCAGTTTCTGTCTTCATCAACGAATTTCAAAAATTGGTTACTAAGGCGAACAGAATTATTTGAGTTTTGACCACTTATTGTTTGGTATGCCTTATTATCCCAGTCCACATCAAACTCATCAAATTCCATGTATTGGAATCCTTGTTTAGCTAGATCGATTACTTTTTGGATATAACTCTGTGGAATAGAAAGCAATTTAGCCTTGCGCAACAAGAAATTGAACTTCTGATTTTTTTTAATATCCAGTATCTCTTTATTTGTATCACAACCGCTTAAACACTGTAATAGTTCCTGTATGATCATTTTGATCTGTTTACTTCCAGACACCAGACATGCTACTTTAGCTTCTTCTTTTACTTTCCAATCTATAAATTGTTCTATGTCAGGATGATCTATGTCCAGGCATACCATTTTAGCTGCCCTTCTGGTAGTACCACCTGATTTGATAGAACCGGCAGAAGTATCTCCGATTTTTAAAAAGCTCATCAAACCGGAACTCCTGCCTCCCCCCGAAAGGGATTCATCTTCAGCCCTGATCTTAGAAAAATTTGTTCCTGTGCCAGATCCGTATTTGAATAGCCTTGCTTCTTGCACCCATAGATCCATGATCCCCCCTTTATTAACCAGATCATCACTCACAGATTGGATAAAGCATGCATGTGGTTGTGGATGTTCGTATGCTGATTTAGATTTCACTATCTTATTCGCTTCGTGATCATAATAGTAATGACCCTGTGAAGGGCCGTTAGTTCCATAAGCCCAATGTAATCCTGTATTAAACCATTGTGGTGAATTAGGAGCTGCCATTTGATTTATGAGCATATGTCTCATCTCGTCAAAAAAGGCCAGGGCATCTTCTTCGGTACTAAAATACTTATAGCGATAACCCCAATATGTCCATGTTCCTGCCAAACGATCTACTACCTGTTTAGCGCTTGTTTCACGAGTATATCTTTCTTCTTCTGGTAATTTGGACAAGGCTTCTTCATTAGGAACTTTCCTCTGTAACCAAGCGGGGACCCCTTTTTCAGGAACTTCTTTCGTGAATCTAGGCACGGATGCCTTGCGAAAGTATTTTTGGGCCAAAATGTCAGTTGCGACCTGCGACCAGAAAGAAGGTATTTCTACATTCTTTGCTTCAAATACCAGAGAACCATCTGGATTCGTGATCCTGGATGTCCTTTTTTCAAAAAGAATATCTTGATAAACATTTTTTCCCTTTTTTGTATAAACCCTTTTGATCTTCATTTTTTTCCCTCGCTTTTTAAATACTTGAATGATTTTTTTTTATGTCTCTTTTATGTCTCATTGTTTACTTAGGGTCTTTTGGTTGAGTGGAATGCGAAGTCAATTATTTTTTTAAAGCTCGCTACAATAACCAATGACATATCTTACACTACTTGTTAGATCCCCAGGGTAGGGGCCATGATTTCAGGTAGGAGGAAGGTGAGGGAACCGAACCGAACGACTACCTGAAATTTTCTGGACTGAATAAAGCAGTTTATCCCTAAGTCTATTTTAGAAATAAATTATCAAGGATTGAAATATGAAAAATAATGAACAAGAAATTTCAATTATACAGGAAAATCTGAAAGGAATAAAAAATCATATAATACGCAAGAGAGCATTATTCCTGATAAGAGCCTTACAATCGGGCAATGTTAAATTAACCTCTGACAAATTTGGTCATGCCCGACAAACATATTATTTCTGGATCAGAAGATTGAGAAAGACAAAGTATAATATGGAGGCACTTTTAGACATATCTAGAAAACCTAAAAGTAATTCAAAGTCTATAGACCAGAGCGTCATTGATCTGGCTATCCAAGTCAGAAAGGATAACTATAATGCAGGTGCTAAATTGACAACCCTATTATTAAAAAGGGATCATGGAATTGAGATACATGCTTCCACATTAGGATATATCTTCAGGCGCAAGAATATTTCCCAACAATATAGAATACCTCGAAAAAACAGCCATACAAAGCGTTATGCCCTTCAGGAGCCATTAGAGAGGGTTCAGACGGATACTGTGAACCTTGGGATAGTAGATAACAACGGGCATTCTGTGAAGGCCTATCCAGTTATAGATGATTGTTCACGAACTGTGGTGGTACACATAGCTGATGAACATAGTAACTATGAAGCTACCAATGGGATCAAAAAATTTGTGGAAAAATTTGAGATGCCACAAAAAATACAAACAGATAATGGAGTCGAGTTTACTTCTAAATATGTTTCCCAAGAGAATCCCAGGAGAAAAAAAAAGTCTGTGATCAGTGGCTTTGAAGAATATTTAAGAGAAGCAGGTATTGAGCATAAATTGATCCGTCCAGGAACGCCAGAGCTGAATGGTAAAGTAGAGCGTTTCAATCAAACCTTGAAGAGAGCCCTTGAAGGTAAAATTAAAAATGGAATGAGTATTATTGAGATTCAGACTATCGTAGATAACTTTGTGAATTGGTATAATAAGATCCGCCCGCACTCTTCATTAAATAACTTGACGCCATATCAAAGGTTCCATCGGAATAGAATGACTAAAATAGCTTCTTAATGTGTAAGATATGTCATTGGTTTCTACATTTTTTAAAGCTCGCCTGTAGAAACCAATGCCCAAAGGCTGTACTTTGTACTTCTATCAGGAATATTGTTGACTGGCTGGAGGAGAGAGGAATACTTACGTCGAAGGGTTATAAGTTCAGTAAGTCTGCGATTGATCGAATGTTAAAAAGAAGGCTTTACATTGGCGAGTTCATCTGAAATGGCGAGGTTTATGAGGGCAAGCATGAGCCCTTGATTGATTTTGCCACTTTCAGGAAGTGTCAGGAGTATCTGGTTAATGGTTCGCATCGTGTAAGAGGTAGTAAGAGAGTGAAACAGTATTCACTATCTAGCAAACTCTATAGTGAGGATGGTCGCAGGTTTACAGGAGAAGTTCAAAAGGGCAATGTTTATTATGGGGCTACCATTCCAAATACCAGCCCTATGAAACGATTCTATATGCGGAGAGAGTGGGACGATTATCGAACCAATTTTAGAGCTATAATCAGCTATGATCTAGCCGCTTAATCGGTATTTATCTTATTTTCATTTTTTTTGTTTCACTTCCTGTTCTTTATCTTAGCAAAGATTCAAAATCGGCAATCTTGCCGAATTTGAAAAATCATATTTTTTTTGCCAAATTTAATTTTTTTTCAGCTATTTTAAACTGCTTTTGATCGTTTTTAAACGTGTTTCTTCACTAGTAGAGCCTTAATCATCTCTTCTTCCCCTGTTTATTGCCCGATCTGAGGCTTCTTGCCTGTTTGACAGACATCCCTGTCTGCGTTAGTATCTATATCAACATGAGCCACAAAAAATCGGCAATTCAAAAGAACGAAAATAAGATATGGCTAAAGATAAAATCGATCAGGCCTATCTTGAATATCTTATCAATTCCATCAAAACAAAAACAGAGAAATTTTATTCTCTCTCAAAAAACTGGGAGCATTTTGGTAAATCCATCGGAGACATGCTGACAGAAATAAAAATGAAACTATCCCATGGAGAATTCATGAGACTTTGTAAAAACAACTAAACCTGAATGATACCTGGGCTAAAAGATTCATGCAAATGTCTAAGTTTTGGGCAGACAGACTCTTAATAACAGGCTTATCCAAGTCCGCTTTCTATGAAATCATCAAGCCTTCGGTATCTGAAGAGATGAAAAATCATTTTTATGAGCAGGCTGAAATTAGCCAACCGCTATCATGGACAAAAACCAAAGAGCTTATCAATCAAAAGTCAGAGAGCGAATCAGACAGTCCTTCTTCTCTGGAAAGACTAATCTCTATAAAAAAACGCATATCCTTTCTTATGAATTCAAAAAAGATATTTGAAACTATGGAAAACTTTTTCTGTAGCATTACTGAAAAAAACAAAATAAAGATCATAAGCTCTTTTAAAGCTCACATCACAACTTTTATTCACGAGGATCATGTCCGCTACAATTCAGGTGAGCGAACCATTCGTATTTTCTCAGGTGAGCAACATGCATAAATACCTACGGCCTCATTACATCCTCAAATTACCGAGCTTTTTACTTTATTACGATACCCAGCTAAAAGTCCGATCAACGGATGTAATGAGGTATTTTTCTAAACGGAGCAGATCATGAGCGATTCAAAAGGAAAGCTTAAAGGAGTCACTAAAAAAGAAGTTAAACATCTTTGGGAGATGACCCCGGATGATGTTAAACGTACTATCCGTTTTGTGAAAACTGTACAAAATTTTAAAGAAAAGTTTATCCGTGAGGGTATTGAAATGAAGCCAGTTGAAAAAACAAAAACTAAAGAACTAAGGTTATTAAAAAATGATTCCTGAGCGAATTGAAAACAAAGACTTTTTACCCGTTGAGCTTTTTTCTCAGATTAAAGTCATCAATCGGATCATTGACTCCATTCAAAAGCTGGAGATCAAAAGCAATAAGGACGCTGACTTTCTCTCTGAGAAGATCAACGAAGTCCAGAAGTGCTATAAAGAGATTGAATCCTCACGACTTGAGTCCACACGCATCCACCGGGAAACAATACAAAAAATCAATAATCACTATCAATCAGTCTTGAATCCGATTGATAGTCTCAGGAAATATATCCGAACTAAACTTTTTGTCTGGCAAAAGAAAAAAGAGGAAGAGGCCAGGGCTCAGAGGCTGGCAGAGTTAGAAAAAGCGGCTCAAGATGTTTTCTCTGGTAAAGCCCGGCTTAAGAATCAACATCAAGCCCAAAGGTCTAAGTGGGTTGCCATACAGAAGCGATGGGTATGGGAGCTTTTAGATATCAGCAAAGTCCCTAAGGAATATCTCTCCATTAACCCGCAGACTGTAAACAAAGCAATTACACGGGGAGTCAGGTCAATCCCAGGCATCAAAATATACAAAAAGGAATCAGCTATAAATAAATCAAAATGAAAGGAGAAAAAAAAATGAATACAACATTTTTGAAAGAAGTTAAAGCCAGTCGGGACAAATATATCAATCTGTTAGATAGAAAAGAGAAGCTCGAATCTCTTTTGAAAGAGATTAATAAGACCCTTCTTCTCCTTAGTGAGGATATGGCTAATCTCTGGCAGGAGCACGCTTTGGGAGAGCTGGCTATTGACAGCGTTATCATAAACGCCTATTATGAACCTAAATTTCAGATACCGGGAGGAGAGAAAGAATCAGAAGCACGGACAAAGACTTTGTCTATGCTTGAGGAATTAGGCTTTGGCGATCAAATCAAAACATATAAGTCCATGCATAAAAAGTCTTTTGAAAAAGCTATGAAGGAGATCCCGGAAGAGATATTGCTGGATATGATTCAGAAAGGTCAGGTCAGTGTGTATAACAAACCAGTCATTAAGATCAAAAAATCAGAGGAAAAGGAGTAAAAAAATGGATAAAATACAGGAATCAAAAAAGACAGAGGAAACAGGGAATATCTCTCAGGCATCCGTACCCCAGGGTTTTGATTCATTCAGCGAGGATGAAGTACATGGGGGTATTGATACGAATACCACCTATCTCTCTCAGTATCCGTACAGGGTTAAGCAGGACTCGGATACATTCTCCATGATCAGCAACGCTACAGATGAGCTAGTTACAACAAACCTGAAGTCATTCAAGGGAGTCGTTCTCTACTCTCACTGGGTTTACAAACTCCTGAAAGGAACCGCAAGTGGTATGACTGGTAACGACAGAGACTGGGAAACAGAGTATCAGAAGCCTGTCGCAATATGTTTTGACAATCCTACTTCCCCGAATACCCGCAGTAAAGGAAACTTTGAGGCAAACGGCTTTGGCGACTGGCTCAGATATGATGAATTAAGACGTCAGGTTAAAAAAAGACGTTATTACTTCTTAGCCATCCCGGATTTGCTTCCCAAAGGAGCGATTGCCGTCGCCAGCTTTGGTTCTTCTTCAGAGGAGTCCTTTCGGAATATGAGAAACATTACCAGGCTTAAAAACATACCTATTGCCTCCATTGTTACCAGATTGTCTTTGGTAAAAACTCAGAATCAATCGGGAGAAACTTTCTATAAAGTAGAGTTCCAGCCTGTAGTCAAAGATTCTCAATTTGTAATGTCAGTCAAAAATGCGGATCATTACAGAAAGTCTGTATTGCCGATCATTGACAAACTTCAGGAGGCTCATCAGAGGATCATGGAGTTCTCAGAGTCGCAAGTGGTATCTGAAAAAGAGATCAGCTACTCTAAAGAGGTTGCGGAGGCTCAGGAGGGAGGAGCTTTTTAAAAAATGGGTAAACTAACTGTCTGCGGTTATTGTAAAAAGCCGATGATCTTTTCGTTCATTTATCCCAAATGCGAGTTTGTCTGTCCTAGATGTAAAACAGGAGTAGGGTTATTTAACGGGAATGAGCGCATCTGTTTTAATCTGTTTCAGAGAATCTATTACAGAATCCAAAACCATATAAAACTCAGAAAACTATGGAAAGAAAAACATGAAAGCCAAAGATAAACTCAGAGCCAGAGACATAATCAATTATATCAAGTCTTTTAAGACAATCGTAACACTTGTTTATCGTTTTGAGCCTGGTAGGTTTTCCCTTAGGGGAGTGCCCGACCTCTTTGTCTGCACTACCTTAGATAACTACTGGGTTGAGGTAAAAATGGATCATGACAAGCTCTCTCTAATGCAGAGACGCTTTCTTCAGGCCGTGAAGAAACCAGTCGTATTGGAGGTCAAAAACAAAACGAGAGAGATCAATATCTACATCAAACACAACGCTGTTTATTCTCAGAATCTCTTTTCTTCATTAACCGATCTCTTATGCCTAACGACAAGGGTAAAATGGACTCTGAATTCTTACCCACTGCAGGAGGCTCCTGGCTATGATCTCTAACGTGAAAGAGTTAATGAAAGCCGAAGGACTGGCTTTAACCCAGCCTGTCTGCTTTGGCAAGTATCAGGGGAGATACTTACATGAGATACCGGAGGATTATTTGAAGTTCTTATCTAAAGTCTCTGGGAATTCAATTGAGTTCTTTCATCTAAAAATTAAGGAGGCCAGGCTTCTTTTTGAATTAAAGAAGAGAAGAGTTATCCTTGATATCTCTCAGGCCAGAGATGGTTTGTATGATCATCAGGTGAGTTTCTTAGAGAAGTTCGGGGATAAAAACTACGGAGCTATGTTCTTTGAGATGGGTTTGGGTAAGACCTTGTGCATACTGGAGTATATGTTTCTACGTTGGCAGGCAGGAGACACGGCTCTTATTATATGCCCCGCCTCAGTGATCTATACCTGGGAGAAGGAAATCAGAAAGAGCTACCCTGACAGGTTATCTAAGTTTGCTTTTCTTACAGGATCAGGCCAGGAGAAACTGAAAAAATTGTCTTTACCCAAAAAGGCTTATATCACAAACTATGAAACTCTTTTTAATGATTCTATCTTTAAAGCATTCTTAATTAAAAAATTCACCTGGATCATTTTGGATGAGGCTCATGAGAAGATCAGATCATATAAATCCAAAACAACCAAAAGAGTCCTGAAGCTCTCCTCTGGCATAGAGATGAGGTTTCTTATGACAGGCACGCCTGTCGCTAACAATGAACAGGATATCTGGCCTCAGATGTCCTTTCTGGATCGGGGAAAGAGATTCGGAGGTAACTTTTACAAGTTCAGGGATGAGTTTTTCTATGAGAAAAATTATCAAACCATATTAAAAAAACATAAGAAAGAGGAATTTCAGAAAAAACTAAGAGAGGTATCCATCACCGCATCTAAGTCTGATTGTCTGGATTTGCCCGATAAAATCTACACGCAGTATACAGCAGAGTTATCGAGTGAGGCATATGATCTTTATACAGAGCTTTCAGAAAAAGCCTACAGTGTGCTTGACGATGAGGAGATAGCCATCACCAATAAGCTGGTAGAGATCATTAAGCTTCATCAGGTATCGGGAGGCACGATCAATCTGGATCATGGGAGAAAGGTTCTCTCTTCTCATAAGCTTGATCTGACCTTTCGGATCATTGATCAGCTTAAAAAACCTGTTATTGTGGTATGCAATTACCGGGGGGAGGTTGATCATCTGCACAACTCATTTAAAGCTAAAGGTTTAAGTGTCGGCAGGCTGGATGGGAATGTTTCTTTAAATGAACGAAGAGAGTATCAGGACTCCTTTTCTTTGGGTAAGTTAAACGTTCTTTTGATTCAGGCTGATTGCGGGCTCGGGATCGATTCTCTGCAGAAAAACTGCCATCATATGATCTTTTATTCTACCAACTACCGCTGGGATTCACGGGTTCAGATGGAGGACCGGCTTCACAGGACAGGCCAGAGCAGGAAGGTTCTCTATATCGATCTTTTGACGACCTTACCCAATGGCAAGCCGTCTATCGATCATTTGATCTACCAGGCTGTTAAAAATAAGAATCTTAAGATCAAGTCTTTATTGAATGAACTAAAAGGCTATCTGCCTTTTAGGAGGGAGGCTATCCAATGCATAGCGTCCTAGGACACGCCAGGCAAGCCATTGCAAACGGCATATCAGTTATTCCTGTGGGGCAGAAAGATAAAAGACCCTGTTTTGATCTATTGCCTAATAAAAAATGGGACGGCTTCAAAAGAAGACGGGCGAATCAGGGAGAGATCATTCTCTGGTTTGATAATCGTTCGATCAACTATGGAGTGGTGTGCGGGAAGATATCGGGAGGCCTGGTTGTCTTAGACTTTGATCATGAGTACGCTATGAATTCTCAGGGGATTATCGATAAGTCGAAGATCCTGACCAATGCGGAAGAGTTTTTTAAAGAGTTTGAGAAATCTCATAAGAGCATTATAGATAAGACCTTAACGGTCAGGACGGGAACGGGAGGGATTCATGTTTATTTGTACATGGATGATCTGCCTAAAAATAAGAATCATTCTCTGGAGTTTAAGGGAAAGCCCGTCATGGTTGATGTCAGATCGACAGGTGGTTACGTTGTAGGAGCAGGCTCGATTCACTCCAATGGGAATAAATACGCTATTCTCTCTGGCTCTTTTGAGTCTATACAAAAGGCCAAATCTTTAGAGTCACTTGGTTTTAGCCCTGTTAAGCAAAGCATAAAGGAGCATCAGGATCCGCTGTCTGATCCAGAAGTGGTAGAGAAAGCCAGAGGCTATGTCTCTCATATGGAGCCTGCCGTATCGGGCAGGCGGGGTCATGACAGAACCTTTCATGTCGCTTGTCTTCTCATGAAGGGCTTTTCTCTGCCTCAGAATAAGGCTCTGGATATCTTAAGAGAGTATAATAAAAGGTGCGTGCCTGAGTGGTCAGAGACAGAGCTTATCCATAAGCTGGAGGACGCTCTCCAATCATCAGGTCCTAAAGGCTATATGCTGGAGTCTTTTTCAGGTAAAAACATCTATGAGAAGATCAAAATTGCTCTGGCTGCTCTTTTTGATATTCGTTATAATGAGATCACCGATCGGGTAGAGGTTAAAAGAAAAGAGGAGCTTGATTTTGAGGATGTCAATGAAAGGATCAGAAACGATGTACTTATCTCTGTTTATTCTTATCTGTATGACCGCAATCAGGCGAAGGGTTGTACTAAAGAGAAGATCAACGAAATCATATCATCTGATTATGTTTATTCCTATCATCCATTCAGAGCTTTTTTTGATTCTCTGCCATCGTGGGACGGGAAGACAAATCATATTCTTGCCTTGTCACAGATGATCAAAACTCCTGAGCGAGGAGCAGAGAAGACTCTTTGGGAGAAAGCCTTAAGAACATGGCTCATGGGTTATTATGCCCAATCGACTGGTATCGGGCAAAATCACTTATGCCTGGTTCTATCTGGTAAGCAGGGAATCGGCAAGACGACATTCTTAAATTTGTTTTCCATTGACTCAAAATATACATATGTCGGAGCCTTCGCTCCTAACAGAAAAGATAACGAGGTATTGCTGACGGATAAGTCTTTGATCATATTGGATGAGCTTGAGGCGACAACCAAGTTTGACGTAGCTCACTTAAAGTCCCAGATCACAAAAGAGTATGTATCTGTGAGGAAGGCCTACAGGCGCGACCCGGAGACTCTGAAGCGTTACGCTTCTTTCTCTGGTTCGATCAATGAGTCAAGCTTTCTCACAGATACGTCAGGCAACAGGCGATGGCTGGTCATTGAGGCTTTATCTATTGATCTGAACTATCTTTCTAAGCAACTGGTCAGGCAAGCCTTGTCGCAGGCGAAAGCACTGGTTGAGCGGGGGGAGAGGTATTGGCTTGAGGCTCAGGATATTGAGGTCTTAAATCTATGGAATGAGCGTTATGAGAAGGAGTCTCTTGAGGAGAGTCTGGTTTTGAAATACTTTTCTCCTGTTGAAAGGGGAGACGGGTTTGCAGAGCGGATGAGCGCTACTGACATAAAGCTTTTTATAGAGAAAAAGGAGTATAGTGTCAGAAATCTTAATATTGTTACTCTGGGTAAATATCTCTATAAAAATAAGTTCCAGAAAGTTATTATAAGAGGCCGTCGTTTTTGGCTCGTTATGGTAAGGGGTTTAAGTCAGGATAAGCATCAGAGGGACATTGAATCCCTGAGAAACGATGAGGAGAATAAAGAAAATGAAAAGTATTATTTTTAAACAGGGCTGGGGTGGGAGATTAAACACATACCCGTGTCTTATCTATCACCCCAGCCAGAGGAGGTTAGAACCGATCACACACGATCAGAGCCATTCAGAGGCTTAGGGGTATGGGGTTACAGTCTCTCTATATATACACTCTCTTAAGCAAAAGGGTATAATATACGTAAGCTAACTGATATACCTGTGGCGGAGAAAAGTTTACATGAAAAAAGGGGAACCCACACCTACCCTGATATATCTGAAGTATCCAATCGTAATTCACTGCGACAGGCATGGATTTTCTTTTGCCAGGATATGGTCATTAGAAGGCTATTTACAGGAGTGTGGATGTACTTTAAAGGTCAGAACCTTCCATGAAGACTTATCTGGCAGGCTTATACCTGGCGGTGTACTGGACATTTATGATGAGGTCAGAATCGTAAAATATCTTAAAAAAAATGAACCAGAATAGAAAACAAAGACAGGAGCAGATATATGCCTGGCTTCTGGAGAATCAGAGACTATGGTTTCCTATAAACTGGGATCGGGATACTCCTATGCGAAAACGCCTAATGACCCATCGGCATGTTTTGATCTACCAGTCTCTTGTCAGAGACGGGATTTACTCTGAGAAGACGGAGCCGACAGACGCTTTACGGAGTTTCAGGAGATATGTTATTCAGTTTAAACAAAACAGGAAGGAGGAAGAAGGTATGAATCAACAAAAACAACCAAACCAGCAGGATGACGATATATTCTCTGGTTTCTCTGATCAGGAGAATGAAGAGATTAAAAGGCATGAGGCAGGCGGGCTTGAATCAGAGAAGTATGATTTCTCTTATCTGGACATAGATAAGCAGAAAGAAAGCGATCTTACTTTTTATACGGGAGGGATCAGGTCTTTGATCAGTAAAACGGCCAGTGATATTATCAGAATTGGAGAGAATCTCATCAAGGTGAAAGAGCTATTAGATCACGGCAACTTTGGCTTATGGTTGGAGAAGGAGTTTTCCTGGTCAAGAAGTACGGCTTATCGTTTTATTGATGTTGCAAAATCTTTCAAAGTTCCCAAATTGGGAAATTTGAAGGTTTCCAGTAGTGCTTTATACCTTCTGGCCTCTGGCTCCACTCCTGAGACTGTGCGGGAGGATTTTAGCAAAAAGTTAGACTCTGGAGAAGAAGTAACGCGATAGAGATCAGAAACTTAAGTCAATATGGCATTAACCGAAACTACAGACCATAAAGGATTGCTTTCTGCTATAGGTAAATCAGCGAAGCAGGTTCGCTTCGCTGGTATTCTTTCACTTACCCGAACGGCTGTGATTGCTCAGAAGGATGTCAGGAAGTCTTTAGATAAAAACTTCGAGTTGAAAAACAAATGGACCGCATTAGGCATTCGCATCAAGCCCGCACAGAAAGGTGATAAACCAGAGCCTTTTGCGGAAGTCTTCAGTAAGGATTGGTATATTTCACAGCATGAGAGGGGAACGAAAAGGGATGTACCTAAAAAGGCAGATCGCTTTTTTATCCCTGGAAATGATTTTGAGAGTATCTTGAAAATAAACCCTGATAAAAAGTTAATTCCTAAGAAATATAAAATGGACAGGATATTAAAGGGCAAAATAAACGGCATACGTCCATTCAGGACCAGGATTAAAGGACAGGAAGTGATTGCTGTTCGTAAGACAAAGAAAAGCAGAACCATTGGTATCCTCTATATTCTGGAGGATGAGCCGGTGAGGATCAGAGGAAAGTCTTGGTTCGATGAGACTGTACGAAAGAGTTATGACAGGAATATCGAGCAGGTCTATAATAAGGCATTGATTGACGCGTTGAGGTCGGCGAGGTGAGGTGATTTCTGCTTGGCATATCTGCTTGGATATAAATATTATCATTAATTAATGAAAAAGGCTGAGATTGAAAAGATACAAAGTAAAATCCATATAATCAGAAATCAAAACGTTATGCTGGATTCTGACTTAGCAAAGCTTTATGAAGTGGAGACCAGGATACTCAATCAAGCTGTTAAAAGAAATATAGACAGGTTCCCGGAAGATTTCATGTTTCAGCTTAATGAGCAGGAGTTTGAGAATTGGAAATCACAAATTGTGATATCCAATTCAAGTTTTAAGATGGGGTTAAGAAGGAAACCATATGCTTTTACAGAACAGGGTGTTACGATGTTATCAAGTGTTTTGAATAGCAAAATAGCAATTCAAGTGAATATTCAGATTATTAGAGTCTTTGTTAAATTGAGAGAAATTGCCTATACTCATAAAGAAATATTGAATCGTCTTTCTAGTCTTGAGAATAAGACAACTAAACACGGCAAGGATATTGCTTCCATATTTGAAGTGATTCGACAATTACTCGGCTTTCAAGAAAAAGAGAAAAAAAAGAAAATTGGATTTTGACTTTTTAGAAAAGAATTAAAATCAGGTAAATTAAATCAATGCAGACTCCTATTCAAGCAGACCCATTGGTATCCTCTATATTCTGGAGGATGAGCCTGTGAGGATCAGAGGAAAGTCTTGGTTCGATGAGACTGTACGAAAGAGTTATGACAGGAATATCGAGCAGGTCTATAATAAGGCCTTACTGGATACTCTAAAAACGGTTATTTAATGCTTTCTTGCAGGTCTTCATATTAAAAACTGAGCCGTCGATGAGTGAAATCAATAAACATGATATAATCACTAAAAAAGTTTTATCCAATAAAAAATACGCTGTTGACTTCCTTCAAAATATCCTTCAGAATAAAATAGCATCTAAACTGGATTTCAAAAAAATTAAAATTGAAAAAGGAGACTTTATAGACTCTGAAGGTAAAGAAAGATTTACAGATATTTTATACAGTGTGCCCACTCAAAAGGGAGGCAGGATTGGTATTTTTTGCTTGGTAGAGCACAAATCTTATGTTGATAAAAACATACACGCACAGTTATTGCTGTATTTAGCAGGTATTTACAAAGTTAAAAAATATGCAGTGATCCCGTTGGTTCTTTATCATGGTAAAGAAAAGTGGACAGTTGCCTTGAATTTTGCTGATTCTCTTTTAATCCCTGATGAGATGAGAGATGAACTTATGCAATATATTCCAGATTTTCATTATGATTTATTTGATCTGAGATCAGATAAAACAGACATTACTTATTTCTCTTTAGCTCTTCAGGCATTTCTTAAGAGCTTAAAAGATATCTGGTATTTATCGAACAGGGAAAACCTTGAATCTCTTTTCAGGAATTACTTCAGACCTGTGTATAAAGGTAATGAAAAATTGCTTGATGATTTATTTGATTATATTATATATACTATCAGCAGGCTTGATATCAGGCTTGTAGTTGAGATTGCTATTAAATATATCTCAGAAGACTCAGGAGGTAAGATCATGACCATTGCAGAACAACTTGAAAAGAAAGGCATGGAGAAAGGCAAGGCTGAAGGCAAGGCTGAAGGCAAGGCTGAAGGCATGGAAAAAGGTATGGAGAAAGGCAGGGCTGAAGGCAAGGCTGAAGGCAGGGCTGAAGGCAGATCAGAGGTTGCTTTAAAGCTTTTGGCAAAGGGTATTTCGATTGATATCATTTCAGAAACTACTGGTCTTTCGGTAGAGGAGATTGAGAAACTAAGAAAAAATAATTGATCAAATTGGTTAGCTTCCGCAACCCAATTATGACTCCTGAGTTCAGCACAACTTCTAGCAAGAAAACTTCGGGTCCTTCTGGCCCCATCTCAATAACGAGGGTAAGGCGACGGCATTCCTGCGTTAGTCAGCTGTATTCCTAGTTACCATCATCATCATTTATTGTTTTGGCACTCTCTCAGGCAATCTCAGAGGGTATCAGGAAGCCACCAAAGAAGCCGATCCAATTTCTGCTTAGGGGTATACATGACAATACACGATGTTTGGATGTTTATTTTGAATCTGAAAAACGGTATTTGACAGCAATTCACAGACATTCTAATCTTGCAATCATGCAAGTTAAGGATAAGGTTTTAAAATTTGAAAAAGTTCTCTGGAGAGACCTGCAGTGGTTTCAACCAGAGAGTCTCAAGAAACAATCCAAGCTTGAAAAACACCGATTGAAAAAGTCTCTGATAGAGAATAACTTTTCAATACCCTTTTTTATATGGGATCGGGGTAAAGACGGCAAATATATTCTGGACGGCCACCATCGGGAGACAGCCCTGAAAGAACTGGAGCAGGAAGGAGTAGTCATTCCAGATCAGCTACCCGCTCTATTCTATGATATTAAAGATGAGGCAGAAGCAAAAAAAATTATTTTAGTCATTAATGCAAAGTTTTCTAACTTTGAGAAAGAACAATTATTAGACTGGATTAAAACAGACTTTTCTGATTTTGAAGACCTGCTCACAGATTTAAACTATAAACAGATCAGAGACGTTGACTTCTTCTCTTTTGATCAGGAAATTGAAAAGAAGTTAGCAGAGCAGAAACTTGAGGAATTGATCGATCCCAATCTCTCTAAATCTCCGATCACCTATTATGGCGGTAAACAGAAGATGTTAAGAAAGATACTCATGTACGTTCCTGTCCATGATCATTATGTAGAGCCATTTTTAGGCGGGGGAGCTGTGTTCTGGCGAAAGATCAAGTCAAAAATCAATTCAGTTAATGATAAATTGAATCTTATCTCAAATCTCTATTATGTTCTGAAAAATGAAGATATGTTTACTCTATTCCAGAGAGAGGTTAAAGGTATCCTTTTTTCTGAAGGAATATACAAGAAGTTTAACACTCTGATCAAATCGGCAAAGGATCAGGACATTTTATCTTTTGAAAAAAAGAAGAGAGTCATGTTTGCGGTAGCAGTTTGGTTTTGTTTAGCGGTTAGTTTTTCATCGAGCATGACCAACTCCTTTGGGTATGTTAGAAAAAAGACTAAAAAAAACGATACCCCTGAGGGTCATAACATCTCTTATTTCAATAAGGCAAATATCATCCTTGCCAACGACTATCTGTGTGAAAAGCTAAGGGAAGTTCAGATATTCTCAAGAGACGCACTGGATGTGATCTCTACGCTTGATACGCAAAACACTTTCTTTTATATCGACCCACCCTATTTCAACGCTGATATGAGTTTTTACTCTGGCTATACTGAAGCCGACTTTGGAGCCTTGCTCACGACCCTTTCAGAGATAAAGGGCAAATTTTTGTTAAGTTGTTATGACTCCGAAATATTGCAGAAGTATGCTAAGGCAAAAAAATGGAGTATTAAAAGTTTTGAGTTTGAGGTAACAGCTAAGGGAGGACGGGAGGATAAATTGAAAATCAAGAGAGAGTTTTTAGTCTATAATTATTCCAGTTCAGAATTTTATGTCAATTCATGAGCGAGGCAAAAGAAAAGCCAGAGACAGGTTCTCAGGAGGCGGAGGACAATAAGGATGTTTACGTAAATCAAAAATCAATTGCTTATCTTTTTGGTATCTCGGCTAGAAACTTTGCAGAGTGGAATGTAGCACCAGTAGGAAGTAAAGGCAGAGAGACTTTTTACTCTGTGAAACAAACGATAGCATATGCGAGAGAAAAGTGGCAGACGAAAAAAAGCGCCCTGACATCGAAGAGGGAAAAGCTTTTAAAACTTCAGGCCGATAAATTAGAGCTTGAGGTTCTGGAAAAGCAGGGTTCTCTTTTCCCCAGAGAAGTTGTAGAGATCGTCTGGTCAGAACAGATCACACATTTTCGTTTAAAGGTATTATCAGTTCCCTCGAAACTTTGCCGAAGCTTATCAGTTTTAAAGGATACAGAGAAGATCAAAAAGAAATTAAAAGAGGCCTTGCAGGAGACCTTGGAGGAACTTTCCAAATATAATTATGAGGACTACCAAAGATCTCACACAGATTCGCTTGAGGGCATTAAGTCAAACTCAAAAAAAGTTAAACGAGACCCTAAGACCGCCAGGATATAAACTCGCATCCAGATGGGCTGATAGTAGTCGGTATCTATCAAGGGAGTCATCAGCTGAGGCTGGTAAATGGAAAACCTCCAGAGCACCTTTCCAGAGAGAAGTCCTGGACGCCATCTTTGAGGAAGGTATTCAGGTTGTTGTTGTTAAAGCAGCTACTCAGCTTCTTAAAACAGAGACGATCCTCAATACCATTGGTTATCATATTGACCAAGACCCCTGCCCTATATTGGTTATTCAACCCACTCTCTCTTTAGCCCGAACCTTCTCTAAAGATCGCCTGGCTACCATGATCAGGGATACGCCTGGACTTAAGCATAAAGTCGCCGCTCCCAAATCCAGAGATTCAGACAACACGATCCTTCACAAAAGATTTGACGGAGGCCATATCACCATAGCCTCTTCGCAGTCGTTATCAGAACTTGCTATGCGTCCGATCAGGATTTTACTTTGTGATGAGGCAGATAAATACCCCAGATCAACCGATGAGGGAAGTCCGATTGAACTGGCTCGTAAGAGAACAGCAACCTTTGATGACTCAAAAGTTTTTATTGTATCAAGCCCCACGATCAGAGGTGAATCAAAAGTCGACTACTATTATTCACTGAGTGATCAGAGAGTTTATATGCTGCCCTGTCCCTTTTGCGGTCACTCGCAGTCTCTTATATGGAGTAGAATCAAATGGGACAAGAACAGCCGGGGAAAGGTACAATATAGCTCAGTCGGATATGAATGCGCTCATTGTAAAGAACGGATTAAAGAACACTATAAATCAGACATGCTTTTATCAGGCAAATGGGAGAAGCAATCCAAGAGCCGTAAGATAGCCGGCTTTTGGATCAATGAACTTTACTCTCCCTGGAAATCATGGGAGGAGTTAGTGGAGTCTTTTATCATGACAAAAAATGATCCAGAGGGATTGAAGGTTTTTGTTAATACATCTTTGGCAGAAGTTTTTGAGGAGAGGGGCGAAGCTCCGAGCTGGGAGATTCTCTTTAATCGAAAAAAGTTTTATTCTAAAGGGAGGATACCTGCGGGGGGTTTGGTTCTGGTCGCGGGAGCGGATGTCCAGTCAGACCGTATCGAAGTTGAAATAAAAGCGTACGGTAAGAGTCGTCAAAGCTGGTCGGTCGATTACCGCATTCTCTATGGAGACCCTGAAGGAGATGGACTCTGGGAGAGATTGAACAATCTTTTAGAAGAGAAATTCGAACATGAATCAGGGGGAAAGTTACAGATCAGTCTTCTGGCTATTGACTCTGGTTTTGCTACTAACTCCGTTTATAATTTTGGAAGACGTCATAGTGTGCAACGGGTCATGGTTGTTAAAGGAGAGACTAAAATTCATGAGTATGTCGGCAAGCCATCAGTAAGAGATTTTGATTATCGGGGAATGAGCATCAAGCGAGGAGTCAGGCTTTTCCCTGTAAATTCTAACAAAATCAAAAGACAGATTTTTTTATATCTGAATACAGAGAATGAGGAAACGGCAGGCTATATGTTTTTCCCCGAAGGATATCCAGAAGATTACTACAAACAACTGACAGCCGAAACTCTGATCAGGAGGAAAGACAAATACGGCTTTGATCGGTATGAGTACAAAAAAGTGAGAGATAGGAATGAGGTTTTAGATTGTACGGTCTATGCAAGAGCCGCATCGATCCATCTGGGAGTCGATTATTTTACAGACCTTCAGTGGGGCTATCTTAAAAAGAAAATCTTAGAAAGTAAAACAGGATCCCTATATCATGAAAGACAAAGTTCTTCACGTGTTCAGGTCATCTCTGAAGGAATTGATGTATAACAGACAAAGAGTCATAAAACAGGCAAAACCATTGATTTTCTGGAAAAAAATCCTCACCAATTGGCACCAGATCGATTCTTTTTTGCATCAAGGTATAACTGGGTTAGAACGAAAACAGAATGCGACACAGGGGATTTTTTATTTTTTTATTAACCATCATATGTATTTATTGAAGGTGTAGGAAATTTTTTAAAATTTTTTTTACTTTTTTTAAATTTTTTTGTTGACAGAATATCAAATAATAATCATTGACTTGGAAAAGACAGGCTAGCCCTAAAATTAATAAGGCTTTTGTCTTTCTCTAATAGCAAATAAATAAAAGACTGATTAAGAGGTAGAAAATATCTTAGGAGGATATATTTATGAGATTAAGTTTAAATTGTGGAAGATTTTCATTTAAAAATTTATTTTTTGTCGCAGTATTAGGTTTGACTATCACCTTTTCTGCATGTATACAGAGTGGGGATACTTTGGGGAATTACTCAGATAGCAAAGCTGACATTACATTGATTGATAAAAGTAGTCGGCTATTAAGCGAATCTTTTGTATCTTTGCCTCCTGATGATGTCAATGAAGATGAAGCAATTCTGATACAAGAGAATAAAGTCGAGCATGCAGAACCTGATTATAATCTGGTAAAAAATTCAAATGGTCTAAACGGAGTAGAAGGGTGGAGGGTAACCAAAGAAAAGGGAAATGGTTTTTTTTATCAGGGAAAAAACTCTTCTAATCTGAAATCTGGCAAGTACTTTGGCACATCTTATGGATGGAGTGTCAAAAGACAGATCATTGATTTGGAAGCGGAGTGCGTTATGTTGTCTTTAAGCATGCAGGCGTAAGCAGCAGAGAAGAACCGCAAGAAGATTATTACGGCACACGAATGAGGAATGCTACATTAAACATAAGTTTTCCACAAGCATTTTCTATGAAAGAAAGCTCTGTTATTGCAGAAGTTCTGCAAAACAAATTAAATGAGATGTCAGATCAAGAGATGATACCCGTTTCAGTTCTATGCAGGGATCCGCTGGTTAATGAAAATGATCTTTCCGCCTTTTCCGCTGGTTTCGAGGTGGACCAGGGCAATATCAAAAATGTTCAACTGGCTTCAAGTGATGAAGAGACGGTATCTGATCTAGAATTGGTTTCTACTTTAGAGGAACAAGTAGAGATCATGAACCAAAAAGTCCTTTCTCAGATAAATCAAATGAGAAAGAAAAAAATTGAGGCTTATAGAGAAGATATTGATGAACTCACAGAGATGACGAATATAGATATAATGGGTCGTTCCTCTGGTGTAGCAGAATCCATTGGATCCATTGAAGTTGAATTGAGCAAGGCAGAGATAGAAACCATAGCTCAATATGAAAATATCGTCCAGACAATAGATGTGCAAGCAGAAAGAGTTAATGCCTTGGATTCTGCCTATACAGAGACAAAGATGGACCAGGCTCATCATGTCGAACATGATTTTGCCAGACAAACAGGTTCGGGAGTCAATGTTTATATGACTGAATCGCATGATGAATGCTTTGACCGAAGCACATATTATTTTAGCAAATGGATTCCAGGATATATTCCAAATGTTGCATCAACAGGAAGGTATTGGGAGGATCGCCCTACTGCTGAGCATGCTACACAAGTTGCTCAATCTCTAGTAGTTACTGCTCCTCATATTAATTTATATTGTTCTGAGGAAGAATATGGATTGGCTCGTTGGTTACAAGATCTAATCCATATTGTTAATTATTCTTGGTCGATACGCCAGAATGATACAATATGGAGTTCTTCAGACACAAGGGCCGAAAGGCATGTTTGGAGTGATCGGGTAGCTGCATTTATAATAGCGGGGAATTGGTGTAATGAGGAACAGGCCCCAGAACATTGTGAAGTTCTCTCTCCTGGAAAGGCGCACAATGTTATCACGGTTGGTGCTTATGATGATAGAACAGATAGGATGGGTACTTTTTCCCGTACAGTTGATCCAGAAACAAATGCGATCAAGCCTGAGATCGTAGCCCCTGGTGTTTCTCTCCGATTTCCTGCTTCCGTTAATGGAAGTGAAGTATCTTGGAATAATCGTCGTTTTGAAGGTACTAGCTATTCCACTCCTCTGGCGGCCGGTATGGCTGCCTCTGTTACATCAAGATATACTCTACTCAAAAAGCAACCTCAGTTGATCAAGGCCAGTATGCTTGCTATGTCCGCCAAAGACATTCAAAGCGGGACTGGTGCCGATGGTGTAGGTGCCATTCAGTGGAATGAGGATGGAAATTATCGTTACTGGTCGAACTATAATAATAATTTTCTGGTAACAGGCGGCTGGAAATTGATTCATGAATATAATGTTCATAAAAACAACAAAAAAGTCAGGGTCGTCATATCATGGCTCAATGATGTAAATAAATGTGAAAGTAGCACAGCTAAATTATGTATGGATTTAGATTTAAAAGTTCATGGTCCTAATGATGAATATATAGATCATGACTATCGTATTAGCCATGATGATAGATATGCTCCAAATAACATAACGAACAATAACTGGAGGATGGTAGAGTTTACGACAAGAAAAACAGGTAAATATAAGGTCTATGTATGGCGCCGTAGGAACCAGTATTTATCAGTGCCGCTATGCAGCCGATTTTCTTTTAGTCGGCCTTTTTTGAGGTGTCGTCCTACAGGAATCAGGGTCTACAATAAAGTCAACCTGGGTCTTAGAATTGCCTACATTGATTATGATTAAGCGGATCATTTTTTCTTCTTTAATTTTTGTTTCTTCTTCATGCTCTGAGTCTGAGACTCCTGAGTCTGAGACTCCTGAGTCTGAGACTCCATCTATAATTGCGACGGTCTATATTGAAGAAGTGGATGTTCCCAGAGAAGTTTCTTCTTCTGAAACAAGTTTTGATATTCGATTGAAAAACAATACTGATGAATCTGATATCTCTTGTATGGAAATCCGATATGAGTCTATAATAAGCAAAACAAGTCTGAAATTAACAGTAAAAGGATATGTTTATCCTAGACCATGTAGTGGAGTGATAGTTCCCTTTGGCGAAAGGGTTTATACGGTAAAGGCAAATCCTCATTTTGCTTTGGGTGATTTTATGATCACCATTCAAAATCCGGATTATGGAAGATATGGTGATCTTCAAAAAGTAGTGAAGATCGTCGAATAATGATCTTTCAAAAGAAACAGAATTTAATTAAAATAAATCCATTCAATTCATCTATGATGGATCAAATATCCCCCCCTTGTTCACCCAAATGGCACTGCACTAGCAGTTGCACTGCCAGCTTAGCATTTCTTTTCACCCAAAGGGCACTGCGCTGGCAGTTGCACTGCTAGCTTAGCATTAATATAATGTTTATAGAAACAACAAAAAAATCAGGGTCGTCATATCATGGCTCAATGATGTAAATAAATGTGACAGTAGCACAGCTAAATTATGTATGGATTTAGATTTAAAAGTTCATGGTCCTAATAATGAATATATAGATCATGACTACCGGAATAGCCATGATGATGTATATGCTCCAAATAACATAACGAACAATAACTGGAGGATGGTAGAGTTTACGACAAGAAAAACAGGTAAATATAAGATTTATGTATGGCGCCGTAGTAACCGGTATTTATCAGTGAGGCTATGCAGCCCATTTTTTTCTAGTCGGCCTTTTTTTGTGGGGTGTCGTTCTACAGAAATCAGGGTCTACAGTAAGGTCAATCTGGGTCTTAGAATTGCCTACATTGATTATGATTAAGTGGATCATTTTTTCTTCTTTAATTTTTGTTTCTTCTTCATGCTCTGAGTCTCCTGAGTCTGAGACTCAATATAGCATTAAGAATATCTATATTGAAGAAGTGGATGTTCCCAGAGAAGTTTCCTCTTCTGAAACAAGTTTTGATATTCGATTGAAAGGCAATACTTCTAAATCTGATATAAATTGCGAAGAAATCCGATATGAGTCTATAATAAGCAAAACAAGTCTGAAATTAGCAGTAAAAGGATATAGTTATCCTAGAGAATGTAGTGCAGAGGTAGTCCCTTTTGGTGAAAGGATTTATACGGTAAAGGCAAATCCTCGTTTTGCTTTGGGTGATTTTATGATCACCATTCAAAATCCAGATCGTGCAGGTGATGATCTTCAAAAAGTAGTGAAGATCATCGAATGATCTTTCAAAAGAAACAGAATTTAATTGAAAGAAATCCATTCAATTCATCTATGATGGATCAAATATCCCCCCCTTGTTCACCCAAAGGGCACTGCACTGGCAGTTGCACTGCCAGCTTAGCATTTCTTTTCACCCAAAGGGCACTGCGGGGCTGTCTAAAAAGGCTTACGAGAAAAAGTCTATTATAATTACTTGTCAGGATAAATCGATTTTGCTCTATTCTACGTTATGTCTCAGAATAATTCACTTTTATTTACAGACCTGCCTCCGCAAGAGGTAAATGATAAGAAATATCTACACAGGCAGGTAACCTTTAAGGAATACGATACAGGATAGAGAGAGCTTTTTCCGGAGGATATTGAGCAATCCCTGCCTAAGTTTCATATTGCACGCTTTATCAAGCTTGCTATGGACAAAATCAATATTGATTCTCTTATATCCAGCTATAAAGGTGGGGGAGCCAGCGCCTATAATCCCAGGTTATTGTTAAGTGTGTGGCTTCTGGCTCTTACTTACAAGACCTATAGCTGTCGTGGGGTAGCTAAATTGCTTAGAGAGAACATTGCCTTTAAGTGGCTCAGTGGGAATAAGATCATAGATTTTCGTACCCTGAATAATTTTCGTTCTCGTTTAGAGAAAGATATAAAAAAGATATTCCAGGAGGTGATTCAAATAGGTATAAAGAATGGTATTATTACTGCTAAAGATATTTTCATAGATCATTCTAAATTCGAGGCAGATGCGAATCGTCATAAGGTGATCTGGGGCAAGCGTGTAAAAAACCAAACAGCGAAGATAGAATCAGAGTTAGACATGCTTTTTTCCTATATTTCTCGCATTGAGAAGTCAGAGGGTAAAGAATACGGTAATGGTGATTACTCTGAGACAAGTAACAGGAACTTCTCGGATTCTGATATAGATAAGATGATCACAGATGTTAATTCACAATTAAAAACAAGAAATATAATTATTCAAAATTATTATTAGGTAAGCGTAGGAGCTATTCGAAGACAGACCCCGATGCGATAGCTATGTTTCAAAAAGACGAAGTGATCAAGCCTGGATATAATGAGGGTGTTGCCACGAGTGATGGGTTTGTTTTAGATTACTCCATCTCGCAGACCTCAGGTGATACTGATAAACTGATTGATTTAGTCGATGGCACAGAGAAAAATACAGGCGCTTAATAAGAGGCTTTGAGGTAGAGACCATTTTTGGTCATAAGAAACGGAATTCTTTCTATAAAAGATATTCTCTCAGGGGCATTGATAAAGTCCGAACAGAGACAGGTATGTTCTATACCAGCTATAATTTAGTAAAGATGTATCGGTATGCGATGAAGCAATTTTCTTCCTATGCTTATGGTTTAGACCGTCTTGGATCAGGGGATCATGGGAGAGGTGCGCCCCTCTTATTCGGAAAACAGCCTACTGGCTGCGCAGGGGGCTAAAAAGAAGGTAAAAAAAGTGATATTCAGGAAAAAAGTCACTTTAAATGAGATAAAACCCAAAAATATAGAAATAAAACTATACCTCCAGACCAGCCGCAGGCTGTTCCTCAAATACTACTCAAAAGACTCTTATTAAGCGCCTGTATTGGCAAAGTCAATGAAAAATCACTCCCTTTTTAGACAGCCCCGCCCAGCCTAATTTCCATGTCGATATAGCGGGTTTTTTTATCTTTGTTTCTTTCTTTTCACCCTACGGGCACAGGTCTTTTTTCTTCATGTGAACACTCCTTATTTATGGTTCCGAGTGTCTACTTTTTTGGGGTAATACTCATGGCGGTATCCGTTATGTCATAAAAAAATACGAAGTCAGTAGCAGAAGGCTCTCCAAGGGTAGTATTTAAAAAACGTAAGAAACCAGATGCCATTCTTACCGCCTGCTCATCCGCCGTTTGGGGATAGAGGCTATAAAGGGATATTCTGACGTGGTGCCAAAATTCCATATAAATGCATCTAACATTCCATCATTATTACTATCATATCGAACCGACTCCTCGTCTGGTGTAGAATCACCATCTATGTCGAAAGGAGTATACCAGTTGAAGAAAGGCTTTAAAGGCTCTGCTATCATTGTCGTATCTGGATCATCCTCACATGGTTCAGCAATAGGAGGTATAAAAATTTCTGTGGGAGAGGTGAATTCAGAAGTTAATAAACCGGCTACACATGTAAGAGTACCTGAATCAGTGCCTATTGAATCATCCGGCCCTGAAGTCTCTTGATCATAATAGGAATTGGTTATACTACCTTTATTAAAGCCTACCACTCCACCTACAGAAGAAGAATCAGCAGAAGAAGAAGAAACAATTCCTGTAGAGTAGGAATTGGTTATACCACCACTATCATTATTGATCCCTACCAGGCCGCCTGTATAAAAAGTAGAATCAACAGTATTCTCTGTAGAGTAGGAATTGCTTATACTACCATTATTAAAGCCTACCAGGCCGCCTGCAGAAGAGAAGAAATCAATAGAAGAAGAAGAAGAAACATTCCCTGTAGAGTAAGAATTGCTTATAATACCATCATCATTATTGATCCCTACCAGGCCGCCTGCAGAATCAGAAGCATTAGGAGAAGAAGAAGAAATATTCCCTGTAGAGTAGCAATTGGTTATAGTGGCACTATTACTCCCTACCAGGCCGCCTGCATAAGAAAAATCAGTATAAGTATTAGAAGAAGAAGAAGAAGTAATATTCACATTTAACAACCCAATATTCCTGATATTCGCGCTCAATGATGTAGTCCCGAAAAGGCCTGCATAAGAGAAGCCAGAGGTAAGATTGATATTGATCATAAGATTACTTATGATAAATCCTTTTCCGTCTAAAGTACCTGTGAAATTACTTGTATCCGCTCCTCCAATGGGTATAAAATTATCAATAGAAGAAGCATCTATGTCTTTGCCTAATTCATAATGTGCTCCCAGGTTGTCACTCATAAACTGCAATTGCATTGCATTGCATATAATGTGCGGATCTAATTGATTTCCAGCGCCATAATTTTCTCCGGGCATATCGGGGATAAAATCAGTTTCGGCACCAGCGCCTGGCTGGGTACATGTAGTTTCGTCTTCTACAATAGTCACCGTTGTATTGCTTATGCTGACCCCATGATATGGGTTCATTTCATTTATCGTGGAGGCGACGTATGACACAGTAAAGTCTCTGTCTGCCGTTAAGATATCATTGTCTTGTATGGTAATGGTGGCCATCTTGGGAACATTCCAATTGCCTGGTGTGAATGTAAGAATATCAGGTGATATGCTTGCCTCGTCTGAATTCTTCGTTAATGTTATCTCTACATTTTGTGCTGGCTCATGGCTAATGGATACCATTATAACTCCACTATTTCCTTCGTCGATAGCCAACGTTGCCGGTATCGTTACCGTGGGCATTTCATTGTCTTCGGTGGTAACAATTAGATTATGAACGGGAATAGAATTATAGTTAGAATCACTACTGCCAGAGGCATGATCAATGGTAACATCCACATTCCCTAAGGCTACATCATCATCTGCAAGAGTTAGTGTTACCGTTTGGGCACTATTCCAATCAGTGTTGGTAAAAGTGAGGGTGATGGATTCATTTGCCATGTCAGCAGTATCACCACCAGAGCTCAATCGTAAATTATCAGGGGAATTGGCAGGCAGACTGATTTGGATCATTACATCATCAGAAGGCTGGGTGTTCAAAGAAATCATGTATTCATAATCAACATTTGCATAACCTTCCGCAAGTGTGATCATATCAGGCAATGGTGAGTTATCTGGTTGTGCATAAGTGATGCCTGGAGTTTCTCCACTCTCGTTGCCATTCATTGGGCCTGGAGTTTCTCCACTCTCGTTGCCATTCATTGGGCCTGGAGCCGGATCACTCTCGTTGCCATTCATTGGGCCTGGAGCCGGATCACTCTTACAATGAGATAAAAATAAAAGACTTGTGAACAGAAATATTATTCCTTTTGTAAAGATAAGTTTCATAAATTCCTCCTTAAAGAACAAAATATACTTGAATCCATATGCTTGATCTAATAACACATGTCAAGTAAAAAATTGCCTGAAAGTTACAATAACCAATAAAAAACATGATGTCTGGACACTCTTTCTTTTCACCCTACGGGCACAAGTTTTCCATAAAAAAAAGAAAGAAAGTAAATTATTTTTTAAACCTATACCTACGGGTAAAACTAGCCGTATTAGGCGAGGCACCCCTGGTAAAGGTAGCCTTTAAATAAAATTCAGCACCTGCCAAGAGGGAGCCTACTCCATTGATCACACCTGCACTGGTTACTGTAGGCAGATCAGTGCCAGTTAAAGCATTACCGGCTGCATCCACCGCATCTTGAATCTCATAACCGTTTGCGGTAGTGCCCTGCACACTCTGGCCAGAAGTAGTAATACTCGTGGCAGCATCGTCTATGTCATAGAAAAATACGAAATCTGTAGCAGAAGGCCTTCCAAGGGTGGTATTTGAAAAACGCAAGCCAGATGCCATTCTTACCGCTTGCTCGTCTTCCGTTTGAGGGATAGAGGCTATAAAGGGATATTTTGAAGTGGTGCCAAAATTCCATACGAAATCATCTGTATTGGTGACATTTTCGTCATTATTGCTATCATAGCGAACAGAAAATTCATCGGTTCCAGTGGTAGGGTCATCATCGGAATCTGCATTATCTATGTCAAAAGGAGTTTGCCAATTAAAGAAAATGGTGGGAGATGCATCATCGCATGTTCCTGTATCAATGGATGTATTCGTAGTAAATGAAGATGATGCAAAGCCGCCTACACATGTAAGAGTGCCACTTTCGTTAGAGGCTACAGCCATTTCGTTCACCTGGAGGATTTCACTACCATTTCTGAATAATGTTGAAGTATCTTGATCATAATAGGAATTAGTTATACTACCAGCATTATTCAACCCTACCAGGCCGCCTGCAAAAGAACTACCGGAAGCAGAAGAAGAAGCATTCCCTGTAGAGTAGGAATTGCTTATACTACCAGCATTATTCTGCCCTACCAGGCCGCCTGCAGAAGAACTACCAGAAGAAGCAGCAGAAGAAATATTCCCCGTAGAGTAGGAATTGCTTATACTACCACCACCAGTATTCCTCCCTACCAGACCGCCTGCATAAGAAAAACGATTACCAGAAGTAGAAGAAGAAACATTTCCTGTAGAGTAGGAATTGCTTATACTACCACCATTAGTCCTCCCTACCAGGCCGCCTGCATAAGAAGTATCAGAAGTAGAAGAAGAAACATTCCCTGTAGAGTAGGAATTGGTTATACTACTACTATTCTGCCCTACCAAGCCGCCTGCAGAAGAACTACCAGAACCAAAAGCAGAAGAATCAACATTTCCTGTAGAGTAGGAATTGGTTATACTACTACTAGCATTATTCTGCCCTGCCAGGCCGCCTGCAGAAGAACTACTAGAACCAGAAGCAGAAGAAGAAACATTTCCTGTAGAGTAAGAATTGCTTATAGTACTAATACTACTATTGAAGGCTACCAGGCCGCCTGCAGAAGAACTACCAGAAGCAGAAGAAGAAACATTTCCCGTAGAGTAGGAATTGGTTATACTACTACTACCATTATTATCCCCTACCAGGCCGCCTGCAGAAGAACTACCAGAAGCAGAAGTAGAAGAAACATTACCTGTAGAGTAGGAATTGGCTATACTACACCTCTCACTATTCGACCCTATCAGGCCGCCTGCAGAAGAAGTACCAGAAGCAGAAGAAGAAACATTTCCCGTAGAGTAGGAATTGGTTATAGTGCTCCTTTCATTCACGCCTACCAGGCCGCCTGCAGAAGAACTACTAGAACCAGAAGCAGAAGCATCTATATCTACATTCAAAAGGCCAATATTTCTGATATTTGCATCGAATATATACCCGAAAAGGCCTGCACTAAATTCACTAGAGGTAAGATCGATATTGATCGTAAGACCATTTATGGTGAATCCCTTTCCATCTAAAGTACCTCTGAATCTATTTCTACGATCTCTTCCAATGGGTTGAAATCCTGTGCATGTACCTGTAGTACCCTCAGGGCATGTATTAGTATTAACCGAAGAAGCATCTATGTCTTGCCCCAACTCATAATAAGCATTAAGGTCATCTCTCATTGCCTGCAATTGATCTGCATTGCATATAATGTATGGGTCATTTTCCATTCCAGCACCATAATTTTCTCCGGCTATATTAGGGGTAAAATCATCTTCTGCACCAGCGCCTGGCTGGGTAGTACATGGAGTATCTTCATCTTTTGTAGTGACCACAAGATCATGATCAGGAATAGAATCATAGCCAGAGTCATTACTTGTAGAGGAATGAGTAATGGTAACAGAGGCATCTCCAGAGATTATGTCATCATCCACAAGGGTCAATGTCACCGTTTGGGGGGTATCCCAAGTATCCGTAGTATAGGTAAGGGTGATGGAAGAGCCTGCACCACTTTCATTTTGGCTGCCAGAAACAATACTTAAATTAGAAGGAGAATTAGAGGGAAGAGTGATCTTCATTTCTACATTTGCAGTAGGTTGGGTATTTAAAACAATGGTATATTCAACCATATTACTATTACTGTCTTCTTCCGTGAGTGTGATCGTATCAGGCAATGGTGAGTCGTCTTGTTGTGAATAGGTGATGCCTGCTGGGTCTTGCTCCATTGGCGGCATTGGAATTGGGTCTGGATCGTCTTTATCATCCTTGCAGAAAGACAGGGATAGAATGGCTGCTATGGCCATTATGCTGTATAAACTATTCATTTTCATATTTTATTCCTCCTTTAAGGGTTGGTATGGCTAACCTCTTAAAATACTTAGATATTGTTTATAAACTATAAATTATAAACAAAAAGGCAAGTATTTTTTCTTCCTTCTTTCACCCTACGGGCACAGGTCTTTCTTTCTTCTTTCTTTCCATCTTACTTTTGGGGTGCAAAACACGGATGTTTTGCATGGGCAGACGACTTGACAGGAGGTCAAGTGTCTGGGGTGATCATTTGGGGACGCAGGCATGGATGCCTGCGAAATGGAGACTGGGGCTGTCTAAAAAGGCTTACGAGAAAAAGTCTATTATAATTACTTGTCAGGATAAATCGATTTTGCTCTATTCTACGTTATGTCTCAGAATAATTCACTTTTATTTACAGACCTGCCTCCGCAAGAGGTAAATGATAAGAAATATCTACACAGGCAGGTAACCTTTAAGGAATACGATACAGGACAGAGAGAGCTTTTTCCGGAGGATATTGAGCAATCCCTGCCTAAGTTTTATATTGCACGCTTTATCAAGCTTGCTATGGACAAAATCAATATTGATTCTCTTATATCCAGCTATAAAGGTGGGGGAGCCAGCGCCTATAATCCCAGGTTATTGTTAAGTGTGTGGCTTCTGGCTCTTACTTACAAGACCTATAGCTGTCGTGGGGTAGCTAAATTGCTTAGAGAGAACATTGCCTTTAAGTGGCTCAGTGGGAATAAGATCATAGATTTTCGTACCCTGAATAATTTTCGTTCTCGTTTAGAGAAAGATATAAAAAAGATATTCCAGGAGGTGATTCAAATAGGTATAAAGAATGGTATTATTACTGCTAAAGATATTTTCATAGATCATTCTAAATTCGAGGCAGATGCGAATCGTCATAAGGTGATCTGGGGCAAGCGTGTAAAAAACCAAACAGCGAAGATAGAATCAGAGTTAGACATGCTTTTTTCCTATATTTCTCGCATTGAGAAGTCAGAGGGTAAAGAATACGGTAATGGTGATTACTCTGAGACAAGTAACAGGAACTTCTCGGATTCTGATATAGATAAGATGATCACAGATGTTAATTCACAATTAAAAGATCATGAGATAAGCCGTGATGCTGCGCGGGACAGGAAAGCGAAGTTCCGTCGGCTAAAAGTATTATTACATCGGCTCAAGAAATATAATTATTCAAAATTATTATTAGGTAAGCGTAGGAGCTATTCGAAGACAGACCCCGATGCGACAGCTATGTTTCAAAAAGACGAAGTGATCAAGCCTGGATATAATGAGGGTGTTGCCACGAGTGATGGGTTTGTTTTAGATTACTCCATCTCGCAGACCTCAGGTGATACTGATAAACTGATTGATTTAGTCGATGGCACAGAGAAAAATACAGGCGCTTAATAAGAGGCTTTGAGGTAGAGACCATTTTTGGTCATAAGAAACGGAATTCTTTCTATAAAAGATATTCTCTCAGGGGCATTGATAAAGTCCGAACAGAGACAGGTATGTTCTATACCAGCTATAATTTAGTAAAGATGTATCGGTATGCGATGAAGCAATTTTCTTCCTATGCTTATGGTTTAGACCGTCTTGGATCAGGGGATCATGGGAGAGGTGCGCCCCTCTTATTCGGAAAACAGCCTACTGGCTGCGCAGGGGGCTAAAAAGAAGGTAAAAAAAGTGATATTCAGGAAAAAAGTCACTTTAAATGAGATAAAACCCAAAAATATAGAAATAAAACTATACCTCCAGCACAGCCGCAGGCTGTTCCCCAAATACTACTCAAAAGACTCTTATTAAGCGCCTGTATTGGCAAAGTCAATGAAAAATCACTCCCTTTTTAGACAGCCCCAGGACGCCAAGTGTCTGGGGTGGGAAAGAAAGTAAATTATTTTTTAAACCTATACCTACGAGTAAAACTAGCCATATTAGGCGAGGCACCCCTGGTAAAGGTAACCTTTAAATAAAATTCAGCACCTGCTGTGAGAGAGTTTACTCCATTGATCACACCTGCATCAGTTACTGTGGGTGCAGTCAAAGTATTACCGTTTGCATCTTCTATGGCGTAATTACTTGCGGTAGTACCCTGCACACTTTTACCAGAAATAGTAATACTAGAGCCACTGCCTATGTCATAGAAAAATACGAAATCTGTAGTAGAAGGTCTTCCAAGGGCAGTATTTGAAAAACGTAAGAAACCAGAAGCCATCCTTACCGCCTGTTCGTCTGGCGTTCCGGGAATAGAGGCTATAAAGGGATATTCTGACGTAGTGCCAAAATTCCACACGAAGTCATCTGTAGCGGTAACACTTCCATTATTATTACTGTCATATCGAACCGACTCCTCGTCTGCTACAGAATCACCATCTATGTCGACAGGAGTTTGCCAGTTGAAGAAAATAGCCAGGGGGCTACAGCTGCCTGTATTATTCGTAGCGGTCTTAAATAGATCCGATGCAAAACGGGCTACACAACTAAAAAAAGCTGAATTACTGCCGCCTGCATTCATCTGCCCTGAAGTCTCTTCATCATGATAGGAATTCCTTATTTTAGCATTATTAATATTTGACCCTGCCAAACCGCCTGCAAAAGAATTAGAAGTAGCAGAAGAAGAAACATTCCCTGTAGAGTAGGAATTTCTTATACTACTACTATCATTAAACCCTACCAGGCCGCCTACAGAAGACTGAGAAAAAAGAGCAGAAGAAGAAGCAAAAGAAGAACCATTCCCTGTAGAGTAGGAATTGCTTATACTACTAATATCAACATTCCACCCTACCAAGCCGCCTACATAAGAATTAATAGAAGAAGCAGAAGAAACATTCACTGTAGAGTAGGAATTGCTTATAATACTGCTAGTAGCATTCCTTCCTACCAGGCCGCCTGCAGAAGAAGAATCAGTAGAAGCAGAAGAAGAAATATCTATATTCAACAAGCCAATATTCCTGATATTCGCGCCCGATGTGTATCCAAAGAGACCTGCATCAGAGCTGCTTCATTCTTTATTAACCTCCATTTATTAATTAGAATACCATCCCAATTTTATAAAATGATCATTGATTATTGTTAGCATTCTGTGGATATAAAATATATTGTCAAGTCTTTTTTTATGCAAGTTTTACAATAATCAATGCCGTTAGGCTTTACTTTGTACACATATCTTACACTACATCATTAAGAGAAAAAGTGTAGTCATGGCAACTAAAAGCAGAATTATGTATATCAAAGTTTAAGTTTTAGAATGTCGATCTATAAAAAGAGATATATACGCAAATGAAAATAGGTTTACGCAAAAAAGCAGAATTCCTTTTGCAGAAGGATTCTAAAGTTTTGATCATCATGATCCCTGGTAAGAGATCTTTTCGTTTTATCGTTAATTTACAGCTTTTGATCAGAAAGATGAATCTTCAAAAGGCTTATTTATCTGTTCATACTGTTTTTGCGGTGAATAATGATTTTCAATATCTTGAAAAAATTTTAGATCAATTTAGTATAAGGAATAATCCTCAAAAAGCCTTTAAGCCCCCTAAGATATTTATCTGGGCTTTATCATTATCACCTGGGTATTTTAAATTATTTAAGATCAAAGAAGTAATCCGAAAGCAGGGACTAAATGATCATTGCTATTTTTTGCAACCTCCTAATTTTATGGAAGAAGTTTATCCCTTTCTATACAAATTATTAGAAAAAAGAAATGCTCTTCATAATTGATTGATCTTTGAAAAGCAGACAGCAGTCATTTGAATCTTTAAATAAAATCCAAAAGTCAATTCCTCACGATCCATTTAAAATGAATTAAACAGACCCAGGATACTCCTATTTAAGGAGGTGATCCAGCCGCACCTTCCGGTACGGCTACCTTGTTACGACTTCACCCCCCTCGTTAACTTCACCTTAGTGATCTGCTTCCTTTGCAGGTTAGCGCAACCACTTCGAGTGCTACTAACTCGGGTGGTGTGACGGGCGGTGTGTACAAGGCCCGGGAACGTATTCACCGTGACATTGCTGATCCACGATTACTAGCGATTCCGACTTCATGCAGTCGAGTTGCAGACTGCAATCTGAACTGAGACTGATTTTTTGAGATTTGCACCATCTCGCGATTTAGCATCCCTTTGTATCAGCCATTGTAGCACGTGTGTAGCCCCGGACTTAAGGGCCATGCTGATTTGACGTCGTCCCCACCTTCCTCCGATTTATCATCGGCGGTTCCTCCAGAGTGCTCGGCATTATCCGGTAGCAACAGGAAGTAAGGGTTGCGCTCGTTGCGGGACTTAACCCAACATCTCACAACACGAGCTGACGACAACCATGCAACACCTGTTCACTGACCGTTAAAGGAGGGCATATCTCTATGCCTGTCCAGTGAATGTCAAATCCGGGTAAGGTTCTTCGCGTATCATCGAATTAAACCACATGCTCCACCGCTTGTGCGGGCCCCCGTCAATTCCTTTGAGTTTCACCCTTGCGGGCATACTCCCCAGGCGGTATACTTAATGCGTTAACTGCGATACCGAGAGCATTGAAACTCCCGACATCTAGTATACAACGTTTACGGCGTGGACTACCAGGGTATCTAATCCTGTTTGATCCCCACGCTTTCGCACATGAGCGTCAGTATTCGACCAGAAAGCCGCCTTCGCCACTGGTGTTCCTCTCGATATCTACACATTCCACCGCTACACCGAGAATTCCGCTTTCCTCTCCGATACTCTAGGCTACTAGTTTTGAATGCAAGCTTCAAGTTGAGCCTGAAGATTATACATTCAACTTAATAACCCGCCTGCGTGCCCTTTACGCCCAATGATTCCGAACAACGCTTGCCCCATACGTATTACCGCGGCTGCTGGCACGTAATTAGCCGGGGCTATAGGATGGTACCGTCATCATATAGCCTGTTAGACTATACTTATTCTTTCCATCTTAACAAATTTTACAATCCTAAGACCTTCATCATTCACACGGCATGGCTGCGTCAGGCTTTCGCCCATTGCGCAAGATTCTTAACTGCTGCCTCCCGTAGGAGTCTGGACCGTGTCTCAGTTCCAGTGTGGCCGATCACCCTCTCAGGTCGGCTATCCGTCGTTGCCTTGGTAAGCCATTACCTTACCAACAAGCTGATAGACCGCAAACCCATCTAAAAGCGAATGCAAAAGCATCCTTTACCCAAATTGGACTTATGCGGTATTAGCACTAGTTTCCCAATGTTATCCCCCACTTTTAGGTAGGTATCTACGTGTTACTCACCCGTCCGCCACTCGTGTCCGCCCCGAAGGACGATTTTCACCGTTCGACTTACATGTTTAAGACCTGCCGCCAGCGTTTGTTCTGAGCCAGGATCAAACTCTCCAATATAGAGAATTTTCCGTACAAAATACGGAATCATTGTATATGAAATCTCATATACTATTGTATACTGCTATCTGCTTTTCAAAGATCAAATGAGAACAATTTCTAATTATTTTTCTAAGGACATATTAGAAAGTAGATTTATTTTGTAAAGTAGATTTATTTTTTAAAGTAGATTTATTTTTTAAAGTAGTATAATTGTAGAAACTTGTAGAAACTGTAGAAAGAGCCTGTGCGCCAACTTAAAAACATTTACATTTTTGAGTTGGCGCACAGGCTCGATATTTTATGGAAAAACATAACTTTTTTCTATAAGATAATACTATTTTCGATCGATTAAATAAAAACGAGCTTTTCAAACTCTAAAAAGATCAAAAGCTGGTTATACAAAGGTATATTTAAAATGTCACTTACCAAAAAAATAAATCAAAAAATATTGAACCATAAATTTGAGAAGGTTCATCATACAAAGAATAAGCAAAATATTCCTGAAGTAACCATTCGCTTTGCAGGGGATTCCGGAGATGGAATGCAATTGACTGGGAATAGATTCAGCAACACAATTGCCTTGTCTGGTAATAGTCTTTCTACCTTTTCTGATTTTCCGGCAGAAATACGAGCTCCACAAGGGACCATTGCAGGCGTATCTGCTTTTCAGATCCATTTTTCTTCTAAAGAGATTAAAACACCTGGCGATCAAACGGATATATTGGTTGCTATGAATCCAGCGGCTTTAAAGTCAAATTTAAAGTATGTTAAAAAAAATGGCTTATTATTATTGAATGAAGATGCTTTTACAGAATCAGATATCAAAAAAGCAGGTTTTGACTCTGACCCGCGCAAGAATAGTACTTTATCAAAGTTTAAAATTATTTCTGTCCCCATCAATTCATTGGTTCTAAAAGCTTTAGATTCATTGGAGATTAAAGACAAGGACAAAGATCGTAGTAAAAATATGTTTGCCTTAGGAATTGTCTATTGGTTATTCGGGAGAGATATTGCATCCACTACAAAATGGCTACAGGAAAAATTTAAAAAGTCTCCCTTAATCGCAGAAGCAAATATACTTTCCTTAAAGGCAGGCTACTATTTTGCGGAAACTACTGAATTATTACCAGTACATTTTCATATTCAAAAAGCTAAATTACAACCGGGTACTTATAGAAACATAACCGGGAATGAAGCCTTATCTCTTGGATTGATCGCTTCATCTGAACTATCAGGAATACCTCTTTTCCTTGGAACTTATCCTATTACACCTGCATCTGATATATTACACTATTTATCCAAACACAAAAATTTTAAATACCATACATTTCAGGCAGAGGATGAAATTGCTGCATCATCTGCAGCTATAGGCGCTTCTTTTGCCGGTTTTCTGGGAGTTTCCACCACTTCGGGTCCTGGATTTACCTTGAAAAGTGAATCTATTAATTTTGCAATTATGGCAGAATTGCCTCTTGTGATCATCAATTTGCAAAGGGGGGGACCTTCTACTGGTTTGCCCACTAAAACCGAACAGACAGATTTATTGCAGATAATGTTCGGCAGAAATGGAGAATCTCCATTATGCGTAATTGCAGCCAGATCCCCTTCCGACTGCTTTTACAAAATAATAGAAGCCTTTCAGATCGCCGTTAAATATATGGTACCAGTGGTTTTATGTTCAGATGCTTTTCTGGCCAATAGTTCTGGACCTTGGAGATTACCTTCCAAAGAAGAACTACCTTCTTTTGATGTAACCTTTAGAGATGACCCTAAAGACTATGCCCCTTACATTCGCAATCCAAATACCCTGGCAAGAGATTGGGTTCGTCCAGGCACTATCGGAATGGAGCATAGGATAGGAGGGCTTGAAAAAGAGGATATTACGGGTAATGTAAGCTATGATCCTGAAAATCATGAGCAAATGGTTTATCTAAGAGCTAAAAAAGTATCTAATATCCAGAAATTTATTCCAAAGGCAAAAGTGATCGGGAAAAAGAATGCTAAAAATCTGATCATAGGCTGGGGTTCTACCTATGGATCCATAAAAGATGCTGTGGATAAACTTATACTTAAAAAAAATATTGAAATAGCCTACCTACACCTGGACTATATCTCTCCCTTCCCTTCCAATACAGAAAGTATCTTGACAAAATACGAGCGTATATTCGCAGTCGAATTAAATACAGGGCAGTTGGCTTTTCTGTTACAGGGCACTTATGGCATCAAGGTAGAAAAGATCAATAGCATACAAGGCAGGCCTTTTAGGGTAGATGAAATAATGAATAACATCTTAAACAGGTTATACTGATCATTCAATATTGTTATGTTCAAAAAGAATCAAGCACAATATACACGAAAAGATTTCATATCGAATCAAGAAGTACGTTGGTGTCCCGGTTGTGGGGATTATTCCATATTAGCGGGTGTCCAAAAGGCTCTTCCTGAATTAGTAGAACATAAAGAAAAACAAGTATTCGTAAGCGGAATTGGTTGCGCTGCCAGATTCCCCTATTATATGAATACCTATGGAATGCATAGTATCCATGGAAGATCCCCTGCTTTTGCTACAGGAATTAAAATCATGAATCCTGAATTGGATGTATGGGTTATTACAGGAGATGGAGATGCATTGAGCATTGGAGGTAATCACTTTCTACATTTAATACGCAGAAATATAGATATCAACCTAATATTATTTAATAATCAGGTATATGGATTAACCAAGGGACAATATTCTCCTACTTCATATACAGGCAGTAAATTAAAATCTACTCCTCATGGTAGCATAGACAGGCCTCTTTTGCCTTTGAAGTTAGCCCTGGGATCAGAAAGTACTTTTATAGCCCGTACGGCAGATATTTTGGCTAAAAATATGCAGGTTGTTTTGGCAGAAGCCTATTCACATCATGGTACTTCAGTTGTGGAGGTTCTACAAAATTGTCATATCTTTAATGATGGGGTATTTAAGAATGTTTTAGATAAACAAATACGTAATGACAGACTTTTATTTTTAGAAAATGGTAAACCTATGGTTTTTGGAGATAAACAAGAGAAATGCATAGTCCTTGATCCAGTATCCGCTAAATTAGAAGTTCATTCTGTGGAAAATGTTTCTGATTCAAAAATTTTGATACATGATGCCTGTAATCCAGACCCTACCATTCATTTTATGTTGGCGCAAATGACATATCCTGATTTTCCTTTGGCGATGGGAGTCATTAGGAAAGTTAAAACTCCTACTTATGAGGACCAAGCTCATGATCAGATAAAATATAATATTGAAAAGAAAGGTAAGGGTGACTTGATGAAAATTTTATATTCAGGTGAAACCTGGGAAATAAATTAAGAAATCTATGATCTATTGGTCAAAAAGAATTTTTTATACTATAAAGCTATACAGAGTGAAGAAAAATATTTTTCCTATTCTATCATATAGTTAAAGTATATTAAGTATTCTAATACCATCTCTTATGACCTGTTTTAAACTTATTTTAATTGATCAAAGACTTCTCGATATAATAACCAAGTTTTATCTATTAGGTAAATATTATTATATGTCGTTAATAATATGCTGATCAGTAATGATCAGCATTATGTCTATCAATTAATAACTATCTTTAACTATCTTTTAAAAGTGAACAATGTGGGTCAAATACTTAAAGCAGTATGTACTTCTATTATGCTTGATGCTTATTTATACATTTCATGAAGTAGATAAATTACAAGCGCAAGAGGAAGTAGAGAAAAAAACGCAGAACAATAGGAATATATTGCCTATTACTAAGAATAAATTAGAAGAAGAAAGAGAAGCATATTTTCTAAATAAAGAAGGTATTCGATTATCAAATTCTAGTGAATTTTCAAAGGCGGTTACCAACTTTAAAAAGGCAGTTAAATCGAGTAGGTCCAAAAAAGTAAGAGCCATTTCATATAATAATCTTGCCTATCAGTATATGATCCAAAAAAAATACAAATTAGCTATTCGAAATTACCAAAAGAGTCTAAAAGAAGAACCCAGGCTGATCATTCCCAGACAAAACCTTGGACGACTCTTATACGAACAAAAAAGATATGAAGAAGCAGTTAAGCAGGGGGAAGTAACTCTGGAATTAGATCCAAAAAATAAAGAAGTTCCCAAATGGCTTGAGATTGCTCGTAAGAAAATCTCTTCAACAAAATTAGAAAAAAAGCAAGCAGCAGAATATTTTTCTTTGGAGGTAGGTTATCATTTCTCATCATTATTCCGTCAAGTCAAAACAAGATCTGTACAAACAATTACTCAGGGGGCTTTAAAGTTACCCATGGGGCTTTATCTTGACGTGAAACCGGCAAAAAATATTCAATTCTATTTAGGATTAAGAGTTCCATTCATGGGAGCATTGAACCCTCCTATAACGATCGCAGAAGAAGAATTGAGGGCCATATATTGGTTTAAAAACTTATATTTTGGCCTGGGAATTTTATTCATTCAGGGTGATTTTCGTGATCAGGTTATACCAGGGAAAGGTAATGATATACCAGAAACAGGTGATATTCGCTTAAATAAAGACATAAATGTTGCAGAGGACATTAAAGGAGGGATTATTCTTGGTTCTGATCAGAAAAAATATATATTACAGACTATTATTTACCCCCGTTATTTTATTAGAGAAAAAAGTAACAGGAGTCATGGCATATCTTTAGATCGAAATTTGATTTCTATTGATATAAAGAGTAAGACACTTGACTTCGATAATATTTGGGCCCCAAAGGTACATGGTGAATTTAAGGTCAATGAATGGTATATTACAGAATATGAAACTTCTCTAGGTCCTCTAATAGGGCATTATATTGGATATTATGACTTGAATATTGGTCTGATCTTAGGAGATATACAAAGTAAATTGTATATCGTTCCTTTTGAAATAGAGATTACATGGACAAATAGACTTTACTTTTTGGACTTAAACGATAATGATCCATTTGCATTTGGTAATGGACAAGGTTTTTTCGGATTATCTACTGAAGATTCCCTAGAGGGGGAACCATTTGCCGGTTTTAGAAGCAATGCTCATGGGTTTAGATTATCTAGCAGACAATTATTTTTTGACCGATTTATTCTAGAAGAGACATTTGAATATGAATTTACAGTTCAGCAACCTTTCAATGCATTTATATTCTCTATAAAGGCTTCTATAATATTTTAGTTCCATTGATAACTAACTTTAAAATACGATCTGGATATTTCATTTTATTTATTATTTTTTTATTATTTTTTCCTAAAGTAAATTTTGCATACCAGGTATCATTTGAAAAGGCTCGGAAGAATTATCGAATAGAAGAATATAAAGCTGCTTTGCAGTATCTGAATTTAGCCTTATTCAAACTTGATCAAAATAAAAATAATCCTATAAAGACCATATCTGTCTGGAAAGCAAAGATCTATAAATTAATAGGCGATTGCCATAATAAATTGAAAGACAACGAATTTGCTAGAATTCATTATCAGAAAAGCCTTGCATATGATGAAAATCAGCCAGATCTATTATTTTATTTAGCTTCATTATATGAAAAGAGAAGGCATTACAAGGCCTCACAATCATATTGGAAAAAATATCTAATGCAGACTAAAGGTAAACAACACAACAGACAAAATACAAAAGCTATTTTTAGGTATGCTATTATTCTGGCTCATTTAGGTGAAAGAAAAAAATCTTTTGAAATATTATCTAAAATTTCAAACAAAAAAGTTGCCCCTATCATTCAATGTACTGAACTAGAGGGACAAAATAATTATTATGAGGCAGAAAATTGCTATTATACTCTTATTTATGCGTATCCAATGGATATTCGTATTTACCAGGGATTTATTAGAGTATATACAATGATTTCTAAAAGGAGCAAAAATCAGAAGATCAAAGATGCTTCTTTAAAATCCATAAAAACATGGGGGCAAAAATTATATCTACTTTGGGGGGATAAGCCCCAGTATATCTGGCCCTATTTTTTTATTTTGTATCAAGAACGGTCTTATAAAAAGGCTATAAGACTTTTAAAGGAAATATTAGAATCAAAGCCTAATGAATCTTTGGCTTATTTAATGCTTACAGAAATAGCTTATGAGCAGGATAGATCAGAAAAAGCATTAAAATATTTTAATAAGGCCAAAGAACTCAATGTTCAGACTAATTAATGGGGATTCTCTAACTGGAATAATGAATCGATTAATTTAGAGATTTCAGTATAAAGGTTTTCTTTTAGAGGATCCTGATGAATTTGAAGCAATAACATTTTTAAAGATAACTTTTGCAAATTAAAATAATGAACTCCATCAGAAACATTTTTATCCAATAGAATTGTTATATCATGATAGATCTTTTTTATTTCTTGATCTGTATTGGATAGAATGGATCTTAATTTAGACATGATCTCTCTATATAATTTTATTTCCAGTTGCATTCTTCTCAAAGAAAGAATATCAATTTTTAATTGATCTGCTAATTGAGTGAAAGCATCTTTCCATTGAATGTCTTTTCCTTTTTTTTGCTGGTCATTGAAATAATGATTTATATAGATCAAAGCTTTTATTTTTTTCGAATTACTTTTAAACCATTTCGTATATGCTTTTTGGTCACGATTTACGTTGAATTTAGAAATAATCCCCAGAACTGCGGCATACTCTCTAAATGATATTTGTTGAGGAATACTCTTCAAAGAATGGGAAAAAAGAGCAGCTTTTTCGAATGCTTCAGAAGACCCATCTCTTTTAGGTGATGGCCATATAAAATCAGCGGAACTAGAAAATTCTTCTTGAACCAAATCCAAAAGTCTATCGGAAGGTTTATGGAAAGGTGCTTCATATAGTTTCACATACTGACTTTTTTCTTTCTCTATTAATTCAATTTTTGTTTTCTGCAGAACACCCACAAATAATTTACCTATAAAAGTAAGTAATCTTTGTATATTCGTTTCCTCTATAAAATCAGCAAATAATTTGATCTTAACTGGATAGTTATCTAAAAATAAAAAATTTTTGTTTACAAATAATTCCAGTTCTTTCATTTTTTGATAAACCGTATTTTGATCTATTTTTAGCTGATTTATCATATAATGAGTGAGTATTTTTTTCATTGTCAAAAAATAAGCTCTTAAGTTACCTGCTTTACTGAATTGATATTGATTGTTTTTCTTTTCAATAAAGGTTTGCATTTTATTTGATCAACCTATTTTAAAACAAAGATTCTTTTTGGCAATGGATAAAATATTCAATAGCGAAACGATATCCTTCTTTACCTAAACCAATGATGGATCCAAGCGCAATATCATTTAAGTAAGATTTATGACGAAAATTCTCTCTCTTATAGATATTACTGATATGAACTTCAATAAAAGGGATCTTAACACTTGAGAGAGCATCCCTAATGGCGATACTTGTATGAGTAAAAGCAGCTGCATTGATCACAAAAGCCTTTACCTTCTTAGTCGGCGCTTGTTGAATATATTCTACGATTTTACCCTCATGATTACTTTGAAAAAAATCCAGTTTTACTTCTTGAGTGGAAATTGATTCTTTTAAATAATTTTCCAATTCTTTTAATGTAAATTTACCATAATGAATTTCTTCTCTTTCTCCCAGAAGATTCATATTTACTCCATTAATAATACTGATCAGCATAAGATAAATCCTAACTCAACATAAAGCAATATAATCCTCTAGTATTTTTGTAAATTCTATTGGATCAATTTTTTCCGGTAGCCTATATTTTCCGATTTCTTCCAAGGTTACAAAATAGATGTCACCATTCTTATTTTTTTTATCATGCCTCATGAGTTCAACTATATCTTTTGCCTTTGGATGCCGTTGATCCTGAATATAACTAAAGTCCTGTGGCAGGTTCATTCTGTTTAGTAATTCTCGTATTCCCAGCCATGTATTTTCAGACAAAAACCCCTTCCTAAAAGAATAATAAGAAGCAAAATTTAAGCCAATAGAAACAGCTTCTCCATGGTTTATATATTTATATTCAAACCAGCTTTCCAGAGAATGAGCCAGAGTGTGTCCAAAGTTCAGTATAGCTCTTAATTCCTTTTCTTTTTCATCTTTTTCCACAAACCATTTTTTTATTTTTATACTTTCATAAGATAATTTATCCATTAATATAGGATCCATATTATAAATACTAAATGCTTTTTCATGAAGTAGCTTGTATAATTTATGGCTTTTTATGAGAGCAGATTTTACCATTTCGGCAAGACCACATCTGATTTCTTTTATTGGCAAAGATCTTAAAAATTCAGTGGATATCAATACTGATCTTGGCTGATAGAAAGTTCCGATCATATTTTTTCCATAAGCAATATTCACTCCTGTTTTACCCCCTACAGAAGAATCCACCATGGCCAATAGGGTCGTTGGAATCTGAATAAAATCGATTCCACGCATATAAATGGATGCTAAGAAACCAGTGATATCTCCTATAACACCCCCACCAAAGGCAATCAAAAGACTTTTTCGACCAGCGCCTCTTTTTATGAGTTCCATAGAGAGGTTTTTTATGGTATTAAGATTCTTTTGCGTTTCTCCATCTTTGATTTTGATCACATCAGAGTTGCCAAAAAGTTTTTTTATTTCATGCTTGTAGGCTTTGGCTAATGCATCATTTGTTATGACAAATGATTTGTATACAGAGAGATAATTTTCCAGTGCAGGAATTATATCCTGAATTCTGTCAAACCAAACAATATCATAGCCAAATCCTTTTAATTTAACATGCAGTTTATTTAGCATTTATTATATCTGTCACCGCACCCAGAGAAGCAGAACTCACACTTGCAGCATATTTAGATAAAACACCTTTTTTATAATTCGGTTTAGGAGTTTTAAATTTTTTAAGTCTTTCCTGCATTTCTCTAGCAGAAATATTTAGATTGATTTCTCTTTTCTTTGCATCAATAGAAATAATATCTCCGTTTTTAATGACTGCAATAGGCCCACCGCAATATGCTTCAGGAGAAATATGGCCAATTACAAATCCATGGCTGCCTCCTGAAAATCTACCATCCGTGATCAAAGCCACATCCTTTCCCAGACCTTTACCTACGATCGCAGAGGTTGGTCCTAGCATTTCTCTCATGCCTGGCCCTCCTTTAGGCCCTTCATAACGGATCAACACGATATCCCCTTTTTTGATCTTATGGTCCATGATACTTTCCATTGCCTTCTCTTCAGAATTAAATACCTTCGCGCGTCCTTTGAAAAAAGATCCTTCTTTACCCGATATTTTGGCCACCGCCCCCTCTGGGGCCAGGTTACCCTTTAAAATTACCAAATGGCTTTCTTGTTTTATAGGATGATTAAAATTTCTCACTACATTTTGAATATTTGAAAATGTTTTTGTATTTTTCAGGTTCTCTGCAATAGTTCTCCCGGTTACTGTAAGGCATTCTCCATATAGCAAGCCTTTATCTAACAATACCTTCATAAAAGGCGGTAACCCGCCTTCTTTAATGAAATCAACCATTAAATATTTGCCGCTCGGTTTGAGGTCTGCCAAGACAGGTGTCTTTTTTCCTATCCGCGTGAAGTCATTTAAACTCAATCGAATATTTGCTGCATTGGCAATGGCCAATAAATGAAGAATAGCGTTGGTAGAACCACCTAATGCGCATACAACAGTATAAGCGTTCTCCAGTGATTTTTTAGTGATGATATCCAAAGGTTTTATGTCATTTGAAATTAATCTCATTAGCATTTCACCTGCTTTTTGAGAATCGTTTTTTTTATCCGTAGAGATGGCTGTCTGGGTAGAGCTATAAGGAAGACTCATCCCCATCGCTTCTATAGCAGATGCCATTGTATTTGCAGTGTACATGCCTCCGCAAGAACCAGGACCGGGAATCGCACAAGATTCAATTTTTTCCAATTCTTTTAAATTAATCTGGTGATTTGTATATTTTCCTACAGATTCAAAAATAGATACAATATCGACATCTTTACCTTCATATTTACCAGGTAAAATCGTGCCTCCATAGACAAAAATAGCAGGTCGATTTAAACGGCAAATTGCCATAATACAGCCAGGCATATTTTTGTCGCAACCTCCTATGGCGAGGACACCGTCAAATCCCTGGCACCCAACTACTGTCTCAATAGAATCTGCAATTATTTCACGAGAAACTAAAGAATATTTCATACCTTCTGTACCCATTGAAATACCATCGGATACTGTGATCGTATTAAAAATTACAGATTTCCCTCCATTATTATTAACTCCCTTTTCTGCAAACTCAGCAAGACGATTGATGTGCATATTACAAGGAGTGACCATGCTCCAAGTGGAGGCAATCCCAATCTGTGGCTTTCTAAAATCATCCTTCTTAAAACCCAATGCATGAAGCATCCCCCGGCTAGGAGCTCTTTCTATACCATCCACTACTTTAGAGGAATAATATCTTTTAAAAGTATCTTTTTTTTTAGTAGAAGTATAAAGATTCTTATTGTTTTTCTTTGTTAAATATTTTATATTTTTCACTGAAATACACTCCTTAAATTTTTTAATTATGTTTTAAATAATAAAATCACTTATAATTCTCTAAATTATAAAATCAAGGATGCCTAAAGATAAGATGAGCTATTAGGCTAAGCATACATTTAATTACGTTGGCATTGATTCAATTAGACCTATTATGTAAATAATATTTTAAGTGCAATATTATGATAACCTTATCCGCGGAACAGTGAATGAATACATTATAATGCTTGACTATAGAGAGTGTTAAATAATATGTTCTCTGTTATTGTATCGCTATGCTATATACCGCTTGACACCTTTAAACGTCGCCAGGCTATAGTTTTTTTTATCCATACAATTATTCATAGCCTAGACTATTAGCTTCAACTAAGAAGCATCCCAAGGGTGTATAAGTAAAAATAACTTTTATATTTTTGTAAATGGAAAAGATGAAAGGAATATGCCAGAATTATTAACGATAAAAGAAGCCAGCCTGTGGGCGAGTAAATACATACAAAAAAATGTTACTACATCCAACATATCCTACCTTATCCAATATGGAAAAATCAGGAAGTATGGGGAAAACGGTACAATCACAGTCAATAAACACGATTTAATTTTTTACTATAAAACATTCAATGGACAGCGAGAAAAAGCATGGCGGGAAAAACTTGGAAAAGATTTGAATTGGGCTTTGTCATTTGATCATTTAAAAGAAAAAGATACAACCAAGCACGTCCATAGACTGCACCCATACAAAGGAAAATTCATTCCTCAATTGGTAGAATATTTTATTGACGAACATACAGACAATTTCAAAAAAGAAGCCTATTTCAAGAAAGGAGATATCATTTTAGACCCATTCTCAGGAAGTGGTACGACAATGGTGCAAGCCAATGAATTGGGGATACACGCTATTGGCATTGATATTTCTGCATTTAATGCACTCATTACCAATGTAAAGGTAGGCAGTGTAGATTTTCAACATTTAGAATATGAAATTAAAAACATTACTTCTTCATTGAAAAATTTTATTTTAAAAAACAATAACACACAGTTTGAAAACAAACTACTGGAAGCATTAAATTTGTTTAATAAACAATATTTTCCTTCTCCGGAATTTAAAATCAAAGTTCGTCAAAAAGAAATTATTGAAAGAGAATATACATCCCAAAAAGAACGAGAATTTGCCGGGCAATTTGAGAAACTACGGAAAAAGTATAAGTTAAAGATACAACAAAACTCACCGGATACTTTTTTGGGAAAATGGTATCTTGAGCCAGTAAGAAAAGAAATAGACTTTACTTTTGAACAACTTCAAAAAGTTTCTTATCCAACCGCAAAAAAAATACTAACCATTATTTTAAGCCGTACCATTCGGTCTTGTAGAGCCACCACACATGCTGATTTGGCAACACTTAAAGAACCGGTATCAAAAACATATTATTGCCGTAAACACGGAAAAATATGCAAACCCTTGTTCTCTATCCTCTCTTGGTGGGAAAGATATTGTCAGGACACAGTTAATCGACTTCGTGAATTTGGCAAGCTAAAAACTAACACCTATCAATATTGCTTGCAGGGAGATGCAAGAACAATGGATATTCCTTCAAAAATTTCCCATCAGGAACTTTCAGAACTCCTGAAAAAACAAAAAATCAGAGGTGTTTTTTCCAGTCCGCCTTATGTTGGTTTGATTGATTATCACGAGCAACATGCTTATGCTTATGGATTGTTTGGATTTGAGCGTAATGACAAATTGGAGATAGGTCCACTTTATAGAGGGCAAGGCATAGAAGCCCGGAAATCGTATATTGAAGGCATTACTCAGGTGTTGAATAATACGAAACAGTACCTGCAAGATGATTACGATATTTTCCTTGTTGCCAACGACAAATACAACATGTACCCAACTATTGCCGAAAAGTCGGGAATGAAGATTGTAAACCAATACAAAAGACCTGTTTTAAACAGAACAGAAAAAGATAAATCAGCTTATGCAGAAATCATTTTTCATTTAAATAAAAAATAATGGCGCTATCACAAGAAAAAATACAATTAGTAGAGAATACAATCAAACGCAATATAAGGAATAAATTTGAAACCTATAATCCTGAGCCGGCAGTAATGCCATTTCATACTAGATTGCTAGGTAAAGACAGGTTAGCTTTATATGCCTTTATCCATTCTCTCAACACTAATTTTGGTACTACCATTTTTGAGCCGGTCGCCGTTTCCATTGCCTCCTGTCGATTCAATATAGCAAAACATCAAGCGAAATCAGGGACATTAATAAGCTCTCAAGCACAATCTGAAATTCAAAACATTATGAATGGATTGATCGCTGGCCATAAAAAACCAGACAAGAAACAAGAAATTAAACAAATTAGAGCAGTTTGCCGGAAAGGAGAAATGCGAACCGTAAAACTGACAAAAGTAGATATCTATCTTGAGAGTAATGAAGATGAAATATACTTGATTGATATAAAAACAGCCAAACCTAATAGAGACAGTTTTAAAGGATTTAAACGAACTCTTTTAGAATAGACAGCCACCATATTAGCAGAAAATCCAGAAGCAAAAATAAATACGCTTATTGCTATTCCGTATAATCCTTATGAGCCCCAACCCTATAGCCGATGGACTATGGCAGGAATATTAGACTTGAACAACGAACTAAAAGTAGCCAGCGAATTCTGGGATTTTCTCGGAGGTAAAGGTGCATATAATGATTTACTAGGCTGCTTTGAGCGAGTAGGCATTGAAATGAGAAAAGAAATTGACCAATATTTCAAGCAATTCAATAAATAACAACTGTGACTAATAAACGCTTAACCAACGGGATACGGGTGTTTAGCAAGACTGTGGGCATAATACGAAAAAGTAATTCAAACTTTGTACCTTTGCTAATACATTTTAACATGTAAAATTATGGGGAAGCCTACAGTAAGCAAGGGCAAAATTTGTTATCGATCCATCGGTAAAATCTTGGAATCCAATTTAAAAATAAAAAAGTAAAAGGGTCTGGCAGTATGTTGTGTAATTCTTAATTAAGAATTATCAAAAATTGAACGCATCATCATCCGCCGAACAGTGAATGCATATCTCACACTGCTTAACTATAGAGAATGTCAATCAAAGAAGTATGAATTTTTGTAGAAACCAATGACATATCTTACACACTAAGAAGCTATTTTAGTCATTCTATTCCGATGGAATCTTTGATATGGCGTCAAGTTATTTAATGAAGAGTGCGGGCGGATCTTATTATACCAATTCACAAAGTTATCTAGGATAGTCTGAATCTCAATAATGCTCATTTCATTTTCAATTTTACCTTCAAGGGCTCTCTTTAAGGTTTGATTGAAACGCTCTACTTTACCATTCAGCTCTGGCGCTCCTGGACGGATCAATTTATGCTCAATACCTGCTTCTTTTAAATATTCTTCAAAGCCTTTGATCCCATTGGTAGCTTCATAGTTACTATGTTCATCAGCTATGTGTACAAAGTACAGCCTAACGGCATTGGTTATTGTAATTTTGACAAAAAAAATACAATAACCAATGACATATCTTACACTACTTGTTAGATCCCCAGGGTAGGGGCCATGATTTCAGGTAGGAGGAAGGTGAGGGAACCGAACCGAACGACTACCTGAAATTTTCTGGACTGAATAAAGCAGTTTATCCCTAAGTCTATTTTAGAAATAAATTATCAAGGATTGAAATATGAAAAATAATGAACAAGAAATTTCAATTATACAGGAAAATCTGAAAGGAATAAAAAATCATATAATACGCAAGAGAGCATTATTCCTGATAAGAGCCTTACAATCGGGCAATGTTAAATTAACCTCTGACAAATTTGGTCATGCCCGACAAACATATTATTTCTGGATCAGAAGATTGAGAAAGACAAAGTATAATATGGAGGCACTTTTAGACATATCTAGAAAACCTAAAAGTAATTCAAAGTCTATAGACCAGAGCGTCATTGATCTGGCTATCCAAGTCAGAAAGGATAACTATAATGCAGGTGCTAAATTGACAACCCTATTATTAAAAAGGGATCATGGAATTGAGATACATGCTTCCACATTAGGATATATCTTCAGGCGCAAGAATATTTCCCAACAATATAGAATACCTCGAAAAAACAGCCATACAAAGCGTTATGCCCTTCAGGAGCCATTAGAGAGGGTTCAGACGGATACTGTGAACCTTGGGATAGTAGATAACAACGGGCATTCTGTGAAGGCCTATCCAGTTATAGATGATTGTTCACGAACTGTGGTGGTACACATAGCTGATGAACATAGTAACTATGAAGCTACCAATGGGATCAAAAAATTTGTGGAAAAATTTGAGATGCCACAAAAAATACAAACAGATAATGGAGTCGAGTTTACTTCTAAATATGTTTCCCAAGAGAATCCCAGGAGAAAAAAAAAGTCTGTGATCAGTGGCTTTGAAGAATATTTAAGAGAAGCAGGTATTGAGCATAAATTGATCCGTCCAGGAACGCCAGAGCTGAATGGTAAAGTAGAGCGTTTCAATCAAACCTTGAAGAGAGCCCTTGAAGGTAAAATTAAAAATGGAATGAGTATTATTGAGATTCAGACTATCGTAGATAACTTTGTGAATTGGTATAATAAGATCCGCCCGCACTCTTCATTAAATAACTTGACGCCATATCAAAGGTTCCATCGGAATAGAATGACTAAAATAGCTTCTTAATGTGTAAGATATGTCATTGGTTTCTACATTTTGACAAAAAAAAAGACTTGACACTCTATTTCATAATCTACAAGATCGCACAGAATGACCAATTTTATAAAATTGGGATGGTATTCTAATTAATAAATGGAGGTTAATAAAAAATGAAAATAAATAGCTTGTACAGCATCATTGCTATAGCGGGTATTCTATCCCTGCCTTTCTGTAAGAGTAATAAAAACGATCCCGGCCCAATTCCACCGCCCGATAATGGGGGAGACACAATGACTACACCGCCCGATAATGGGGGAGACACAATGACTACACCGCCTTCAACTCCAGCAGGCATAACTTATGCAGAGCCAGATAACTCACCATTGCCTGGTATGATCACACTCACGGAAGAAAGCAGCAATATCTATGAATATACCATTGTTTTAAATTCCCAACCTGCTGCAAATGTAGAAGTAGAGATCACTCTTCCCTTTAATGCTCCTTCTAATTTAAGTATTGCTTCTGGTAGCCAAAATGCAAGTGGTGCAGATGCTTCCATCACCCTTACCTTTGCTACGGATACCTGGGATACATCCCAAATGGTAACATTGACCCTTACCGATGATGACATATTAAGTTCGATCAACGGTAACCTGATTCATATCGTTACGAGCAGCGATAATGATTATAATAATAAAGCTACTTTGAATAGAGTCATAGAATTGCAACTCATAGACTCTGAGGTAGCTGTACTCTATCAAAAAGATGGTGAAAACCTCCCAGAATTGATTGAACTTACAGAGGGAACGGATAGTGAATATAGCTACATGATCGTATTGGCAAAGCAACCCACTGCCCCTGTAGAAATCGAAATTAACCTCGATAATGCACCAGATAATTTAAGAATTAATGAAGGTGGAACTCCTGTAACCTTTACTTCTATTACATTTACCAATTCTCCTGGTGGTGCAAATGGATGGGATATACCCCAAACCATAAATCTTACCTTCACGGATAATGATATTATCTCCGGCCCCATCATGTCCGCATTAACCCATATCACATCCTCTACAGACACCGACTATAATAGTTTACCCAATAAAAATTTAATAATCCGTCTAATAGATGATGAGAGTCCATGCATCCAAGCAGGTGCTGGTACCGAAACTGGTTTTAACCCCCCCACTATACCTGGAGAAAATTATGGTACGGGGGCTATGGATGATCCATACATTATATGCAACTCAAATCAATTGCAGGCAATGAAAGATGACCTGGATGCTCATTATGAATTGGGTCAAGACATAGACGCTTCTATGGTTGCCACCAATGCATGCCCTATAGGTACTATGGGTACATGCACAGGGTTCCAACCCATTGGAAACTGTGGGGTGGATGGTATGTGTGATAACGCTGATGATGCACCCTTTACAGTTTCTTTAGACGGAAAAGGATTCACCATAAATGATCTTACAATCAATATGAATCTTACCTCTGGCGCCTCTAATGCGGGTCTTTTCGGGTATACACTGGGTGCGAATATCAGGAATATTGGCTTATTGAATGTGAATATTTCTTCTTCTTCTTCTGGAGCTTCTTCTTTTGCAGGTGGTCTGGTAGGGAATAATAATAGAGGTAGTAGTATAAGCAATTCCTACTCTACGGGGAATATTTCTTCTTCTTCTTCTTTTTCTTCTGCTGCAGGCGGACTGGTTGGGTTGCATAATGCTGATAGTATAACCAATTGCTACTCTACAGGAAATATTTCTTCTTCTGGAACTTTTTCTTTTGCAGGCGGCCTGGTAGGGAGTAATAGTGCCACTATAACCAATTGCTACTCTACAGGTAATGTTTCTTCTTATGCTTCTGGTTCTGGTTCTTTTCTTTCTAATGCAGGCGGCCTGGTAGGGTTGCATAATGCTGATAGTATAACCAATTCCTACTCTACAGGTAATGTTTCTTCTTCTGATGCTAATGCAGGCGGACTGGTTGGGGTGCATAATGCTGGTAGTATAACCAATTCCTACTATGATCAAGATACTTCAATATTATTCCAAGCCGGTGCGGAAGTAACCCAGATGAACGAAATGGCTGTAGGCAGTAATACAGGTACTCTTACTTGTGTAGGCGGCTTTGCATCATCTTCATTTACTACGAATACATCCATTGATACAGGAACATGCGATGATGCATCTCCCACCATTTTCTTTAATTGGCAAACTCCTTTTGACGTCGATAATGCAGATATGGATGATAACCCTACCACGGGAACCGATGAATCTTCTGTTCGATATGACAGCAATAATGACGGTAGTGTTAACAATATGGATGACTTTGTATGGAATTTTGGTTCTAATACAGAATATCCTTTCATAGCCTCTACTCCCGGAACGCGAGATCAACAAGCAGTAACGATGGCCTCTGGTTTTTTACGTTTTTCAAGTACTATCCTTGGAGAGCCTTCTGTTACTGACTTCGTATTCTTCTATGATATAGACGATGCCGCCATGGATATTACTACTTCTGGTACGGGAGTTCAGGGTACTGCTGCAGGTAGTTATGTAATAGAAGATGCAAACGGTAATGCTTTGACTGCACCCACAGTAACCAATGCAGGTGTGATCAATGGAGTAGGCTCCCTCTCGGCAGGTGCTGAATTTTATTTAAAGGTTACCTTTACCAGGGTTGCCGCTAGTTATACTACCAGGTATAGGTTTAAAAAGTAGTTATCTTTCTTTCTTTTTTTTATGGAAAACTTGTGCCCGTAGGGTGAAAAGAAAGAAACAAAGATAAAAAAACCGGCTATATCGACATGGAAATTAGGCTGGGCGGGGCTGTCTAAAAAGGGAGTGATTTTTCATTGACTTTGCCAATACAGGCGCTTAATAAGAGTCTTTTGAGTAGTATTTGGGGAACAGCCTGCGGCTGGGCTGGAGGTATAGTTTTATTTCTATATTTTTGGGTTTTATCTCATTTAAAGTGACTTTTTTCCTGAATATCACTTTTTTTACCTTCTTTCTAGCCCCCTGCGCAGCCAGTAGGCTGTTTTCCGAACAAGAGGGGCGCACCTCTCCCATGATCCCCTGATCCAAGACGGTCTAAACCATAAGCATAGGAAGAAAATTGCTTCATCGCATACCGATACATCTTTACTAAATTATAGCTGGTATAGAACATACCTGTCTCTGTTCGGACTTTATCAATGCCCCCTGCATATCCGTCTGGATACGGTGGTACAATCATCATCACTGATACAGCCGGGAGCATATTGCATGATGATATTCCGTTTCTTATGACCAAAAATGGTCTCTACCTCAAAGCCTCTGCGTTTCGATAAAGCCCGCCCCTCAGAGCTGCGAAGCTGCTTCCTCGCCTTAACTTTTAGTCTGTCATAATTAGCGCTGATATGAAGACTACGGGCTTTGCCCCTGGTGCAGAACTGTTTTAATGAACAACCAGAACAATCTTCTTCTCTGGCGGAATAGACTTTAACATTGGCTCTATAACCGTTAACTGTTTTTCTTGATAACTTCTCTTTAATAAATGTCAGCACCTTGCCCTGAGGACAGCGATAAGTATCAGATGATTTTTCATAAAGAAACTGATCTTTGCAAACCTTTGCCTGATGATACTTTTTTGTCTTTTCAGGATGATAGGTAGAATACTTCACATTAGCTTTTATATCTTTATCTTCTAAATGTTGATAGTTCTCTTCACTGCCATAGGCAGAATCCGCTGTAACCGAATCTGCTTTTACGCCTGTATTTCTCTCTGTGCCATCGACTAAATCAATCAGTTTATCAGTATCACCTGAGGTCTGCGAGATGGAGTAATCTAAAACAAACCCATCACTCGTGGCAACACCCTCATTATATCCAGGCTTGATCACTTCGTCTTTTTGAAACATAGCTATCGCATCGGGGTCTGTCTTCGAATAGCTCCTACGCTTACCTAATAATAATTTTGAATAATTATATTTCTTGAGCCGATGTAATAATACTTTTAGCCGACGGAACTTCGCTTTCCTGTCCCGCGCAGCATCACGGCTTATCTCATGATCTTTTAATTGTGAATTAACATCTGTGATCATCTTATCTATATCAGAATCCGAGAAGTTCCTGTTACTTGTCTCAGAGTAATCACCATTACCGTATTCTTTACCCTCTGACTTCTCAATGCGAGAAATATAGGAAAAAAGCATGTCTAACTCTGATTCTATCTTCGCTGTTTGGTTTTTTACACGCTTGCCCCAGATCACCTTATGACGATTCGCATCTGCCTCGAATTTAGAATGATCTATGAAAATATCTTTAGCAGTAATAATACCATTCTTTATACCTATTTGAATCACCTCCTGGAATATCTTTTTTATATCTTTCTCTAAACGAGAACGAAAATTATTCAGGGTACGAAAATCTATGATCTTATTCCCACTGAGCCACTTAAAGGCAATGTTCTCTCTAAGCAATTTAGCTACCCCACGACAGCTATAGGTCTTGTAAGTAAGAGCCAGAAGCCACACACTTAACAATAACCTGGGATTATAGGCGCTGGCTCCCCCACCTTTATAGCTGGATATAAGAGAATCAATATTGATTTTGTCCATAGCAAGCTTGATAAAGCGTGCAATATGAAACTTAGGCAGGGATTGCTCAATATCCTCCGGAAAAAGCTCTCTCTGTCCTGTATCGTATTCCTTAAAGGTTACCTGCCTGTGTAGATATTTCTTATCATTTACCTCTTGCGGAGGCAGGTCTGTAAATAAAAGTGAATTATTCTGAGACATAACGTAGAATAGAGCAAAATCGTTTTATCCTGACAAGTAATTATAATAGACTTTTTCTCGTAAGCCTTTTTAGACAGCCCCAGGCTCCATTTCGCAGGCATCCATGCCTGCGTCCCCAAATGATCACCCCAGACACTTGACCTCCTGTCAAGTCGTCTGCCCATGCAAAACATCCGTGTTTTGCACCCCAAAAGTAAGATGGAAAGAAAGAAGAAAGAAAGACCTGTGCCCGTAAATGAGAAGAAGAAAGGCCTGTGCTCGTAGGGTATAAAGAAAATGAAGAAAAAAAAGAGTGTCCACTTTATGGGGTAAGATCAGTATGCCTATTCGTGAGGCTGGCAAAAAGCTATTAAAATCAAGCTCTGGGCTACAAAGGTTTTAAAAGTTTTTGAATTACCAAAAGAGATTTTAACTGACTTTAACGAAGGTAAAATTATTTTATCACAGGCAATCGTTCTTTCAAAATACGTTAATTCTATTATGATATAGAAACATGAGATATTTAAGTTTTACGATAAAGAATTATAAGGGAATCAAAGAAGCCTATTTACCTTTTCTAAGAAAATCAACTAGTAAAAGTAAAATTTTCACTTTAGTGGGTCTCAATGAAAGTGGAAAAACTACTATATTAGAGGCATTAGATTTTTTCTACTCCTCCATGACTGATAGGTCTGAATATAATAAAAATAAACTTATTCCCAGACATTTTAGGTATAATTTTAATGACGAAGTAAGCATATCAACAAAGTTACTTTTGGAGCAACCAGAAATAGACTTTATTAAAGATAATATAAACAAAACTAATTATAGTATATCTCATAAACAAAAAATAGAAATGGTTTTAAGTTTAAATCTCATATATAAAGATTCCCAATTTAATAAAGAGACTTTTAATCATGAAATGATAGGATTAGAAATTAAAAGTAAAAGGTCTAAAAATTCAAATAAAAAGACTATTAATGAAATTAATAAGGGTTCCAAAATTACTAAAGAACTCATTAAAAAATATTTACCTGAAATTATATATTATCAGGATTTTATCTTTGATTTCCCTCGAATAATAAACCTAGAGTCATATGATGAAGAAAGAAGTAAACTAAAGCAATCTATTTGTAGATTCATGCTACAGGATGTATTAAACTCTGTAGACAAGAATTTAGATCTAAAAAAACATATAACAGACCGTCTCAAACGTGGTAGTCTTGCAAGCATTTTAGAAAAACCAGTAGAAGATATAACAGCTACAATATTCCAATCTAGCCAACAAAGTGCCGAAGACACAGTTTCAAAAATGCAAGCTAAAGTGAATGAAGTTGTAATGAAATCATTAGATGAAATTTTTCAATTTAAAAAAACAAGCCCTAAAGCAATAGAGTTAACTTTGATTGAACCAAGTGAAGACAATAATAATAAAGTTCAAATTCAATTTAGTTTTAAAGATGGACAAGATTCTTTTGAAATCGAAGAGCGTAGCATGGGGTTTCGATGGTTTTTTTCCTTCTTGATGCTTATGTTATTTAGAGGTCATCGCTACAAAGGGAAAAGAGGGATGCTTTTTTTATTAGATGAGCCAGCCTCCAATCTACACCAAACAGCTCAAAGTCAGATATTAAAATTATTACAGAACATGACTCATACGAGTAGTAACATTCATATTTGTTATTCTACCCATAGCCTACATCTTATTAATCCAAAATGGCTAGAAGATGCATTTGTTGTCTTCAATCAGGCACTAGACTACAAAAGTATGAAAGAGAATTTTAAAGGCCATGAAACTGAAGTTAGCTTAGAAAGATATCGAAAGTTTGTAAATGATAATCCTGGCAAAACACACTATTTCCAACCCATACTAGATCATTTATCGTATAGGCCAAGTAATTTAGAATTTGTCAAGAATGCTGTATTTGTGGAAGGGAAATATGATTTTTACTCCTATAATTATTTTATGGATATTTCAAGATCGAATAGTGGTCAATATAATTTTACTTTTGTACCTATTTTTGGATCAGATAGTATTTCACCAATAATCCAACTTTACTTAGGCTGGGGTAAAAATTTTGCTGTCTTATTGGACGGAGACGATAGCGGTAAGAATTCTAAAAGAAAATATGAAAAAAAATTTAGCAATTTAATTGCAGGAAAAATTCATACATTAGAAGATATTGATTCAAATTGGAAGAATTACAAGTTAGAAAATTTGATTGTGAGAGAAGATAAAGAGGTTTTAGGTAAGGACAAAAAAACAATTAACCTAAAAATCCAAGAGTTATTAAAAATTCAAAAAAAGCCAAAATTCACTCCAAGTACAATGAAAAATTTTACCAGTATTTTTACTTTTATTAATGAAAAATTAGAAAGCAAAGATTAAGTTAAAGTCATTACTTGTATGGTCCAATAAAACGATCTCCATTGAAGTGGATCATATGATCTGGATTATCAGCTATCCATACCTCTGTCTCCCAAGCTATATTTGTGATATGCTTGCGAAAAGTTATAAGACTAGGAAATGCAGTTACATAAATTCTACTTATTTTACAGTCTGACAACATTTCTTCTAATTCAAACCAACGTTTAGGTGATACAGGGCCATGGCTGCTGACAGCCTCAATTAAAAACAGCCAATTACGCTTTTTATTAAATATTACTATATCAGGTAATTTTTCATGAAATGTTAATGGAATACCTAATGATTCAATAAAGTCTTTCTCTAAAACCATAAGTTTTCCGCCTTCGTCTCGACTGCTAGCTGTATCACCCAGATATAGAAGTTTTCCTCCTTTACCAACAAATCTGGGACAAAACTCATGCAGTATATCGGCATGTAATTGATTGTGTTTCCCCGGTGATAGCATCACTTTACTATCATCCAGCAAAGTAATTGGAATCTTCATTGTATTTAAGCTTTTGGCATAAAGTTTTTTTAAGGGGGTGAGGTTTTTCTTATGATTTTTAATTTTCTTTTTCCACTTTCCTTCTGGGTATTCTTTTAAAATTTCGAGAATGGGTTTATTTAACGAGTAATTATTGTCCTTACTATTTGTTGCTCGTTCTGGGTTATCTCTATTTCGGTCAACAAGCCTGGCCTGCTCAAATTGGTGCAATGTTTGGCGACGAATAGTTTCTCGACTATTAGGCTTGTAATCTTGTCCATAATATTCTCTGATGAATTGCATTATTTCAAATGTTGCCAACAATGGTGCGCTTGCTTTCTTCCAAGGGTCTTGTGGTCTTATATTACTTAAAGATAAAAAAACCCATGCAGACCTGTTATTGCATTGTGCTTTTGGCATCCCTAGCGACTCTAAAATTTCTTTAGCTTGCTTAAGCTTTTCCGTTCTTTGTTTCTCTATATTCAATTTTTCAGTTGATCTTCAATGTTAAGAAAATTATTAACAACCTTATCGAGATTAGTTTGCTCAACAAATTCAAAGTTTTCAATTTCTTTACCTATTTTTATGATGATGCCTCTTGGAGGTAGTTTCAGTAACCGTATATCTGTGGCATTAACTTGAGTATTACCTGACATTGCCCTAAAATATCGATCCATTAACGTAGAATTAAATAGAGCCGCCAAACCGAGAGCCTCAAAAAGATTCATTTCTGTATTTTTTAATCCAATATAGTTTAAATGATTCTCTAAACCGATCAAATCTCCTTTGATTTTACTGGGATCATATACACTTGCAACTAAACGTCGCCTTTCTTCTTTAGAAGTGAATCGTTTTAATAAGACATATATTGTATTTTTACTTACATGTTTTTCATAGCCTTCCTTTAAAGAAAAATAAGCATCCTTCTTATGCTTTCCAGTCCATTCAAAATAGGGTACTTTAACATTATGCATCTGAAGTAAAGGAATAGAGTTATGATATGATTTTTTAGTAATAAATTCTTTTGTCCTAAATTTAACAACTGGACCTGTAGAAATATAGTAACCATTTTTTTCTAAGTCATTAGACCATTTTGAAACGATATTTAAAATATAGCCATCAATATTACTCTCTGGAATTCTGATGATCTTATGTTGATTATGATTATCGAAAATGAGTTTAGAAGGGTATAAGTTTATTTTGGTTTTTTTTAAATCTTTAGAGCAATTACTAGAAGAAATTTTTATATTTGATATTTGTTCTGTCTTAACATATTGGCAGATAATATTTTCTTGTAAAACCTCCATATTTTTAAAAAGTTGATTTCTTGATCTAAAAATATGGATCCGTTCCAAACTCATATTTGATTGTAAATAATTTCTAAATCCTTTAAAATAAAGACCATTGGTAAAACTTCGAGGAATAATGACTATCATCTCTCCTTTGGGCATCAGACATTCAGATACTATTGCTGTAAAAGAGGCATAAATGTTAGGGTCACCTTTAAATAAATCAGAGGTAGCGCCCGAATAAGGAGATTTTCCTGAATTATACTTAAAGTATGGAGGATTGATAATGGAAATATTAAATTTATAATTTTGTTGTTTGTCTGGTCTTGACAAGACAAAGTCTTCATTGTGAATTTTGTATGAAAACTTTTTTCCTTTAAGCTTGAATATTTGATTTAAGTCATCCATTCTTTTTTCGAGTTTGGGTAATATATTTTTATCAATTTCATAAAGAACAGCGTGTACTTGTTTCTTTCCTAATTCAAGACAACGGTAAGCAACAGAGCTGGTGAGAGCTCCACTACCAGCACCAGCATCAAGAAGTCGTGCTGAATCATCTTCATTGAAGTCTATCATTGATGCCATATAATCTGCTATTTTTGGGTCTGTAAAAAATTGACCTAACTCTTTACTTTGGGCTCGTGTTTTTAATTCAAACAATCTAAGCTGTTCCATGATTCCATTTTCAATTTACTAATAATCTCCGAAACTCCTCAACCAATTTCTCAGACTCATCCCCCTGCTCTAAATGTATATTAAAATTTACCCCTCTTTGCAATGTCTTTACCCGTACCCAAGACTTTTTGCCTGCCTCAACAATAGCCATCCCATGATCTACAACAAGCTGCCGTAGGGCTTCGGCTTCCACAAAAGAATTCAACCGTTCTCTATTTCACCAACGACTAAACGCCGTTGGCACAGGTGGTTTATATTCATTTGAGCGAAAACCGATTCTTTATCTGTACCTTTTGTAACAAGGGCGGGCACTTTAAAAAACCAGCTTTGCCCATATTTTTTAAAGCCTTTGTTCGCCTTGTACCATCCACCTGTACCCGACAGCGTCTAATTGTTGGGTGAAACAGAATGTTCACCTTTTCCAAGCTCCGTAACGGAGAGAGTGGGATTCGAACCCACGGTACAGCTTTCACCGTACAACTCCTTAGCAGGGAGCCGCTTTCGACCACTCAGCCACCTCTCCCGAATTTAGAATTTAATTTCAATTTAAACCAAAAATATTTTGTAATTACCCTTGTAAACACTATAAGTAAACGATAAATAAGCTTGTTTTTTATTCATCTATTTAAGAAAGAAAAAACGATTTCAAAAAATACTTTTCTTTTAACAAAAAATAAATAATCTGGATAGGCTTTAGTTAAAATCTTTTTATTTATGAAGTATTTTTTACAATTTGGCGGACAGGGAACTCCCTGGCTTAGGGAATTTATAAGATACCAGGAAGACCCTAAAATGAATAAATTTTATGCCCTTATATTCAAGGCCATAGAAGAAAACGCCCCTAAATTAAATCAAGAGATCAGTTTCCCACAAGGTTTTGATATTCAAAAATGGTTCACGGATCATAGAAAAGCTCCTGAAAATATATATCTTAGTCGTTCGGCTATTTCTTTCCCCATGATACAAGCCTGCCAGTTAGCTCATCTGGAGTACCTGCATTGTAATGGATTTACCAGAGAAAAATTACTTAAAAACTCAGTTGCCTTAACAGGTCATAGCCAAGGGCTTATAACAGCTACATTCCTCTCTTTATGCCTGGAAGGAGAAGAATATTACAATTCATTATACGATTATACAAGATACATTTTTTATATGGGAGCAAGGGCCCAGGAATTTTTTACTGATATTTTTCCTACAGAAGAAGAAGTAAATGCCTCTAGAAAAATTGGATCCGAAGACCCGGATCCAATGGCGGCGATCCTGGGAAAAGATCATTTAGAAATAAAATCTTTAATAGATGATGTAAATCAAGGCCTAGAACAAGAAGAAAAAATTTATATAAGTTTGTATAATACGGCTGATAACAGAGTTATTTCATCTAAAAGATCTTCTATGATCCTATTGGATGAAAAAATCAAAAAATTGGAAAATAGAAACAGGCCAAAATATCTATATATAAAATCTTCATGTCCATTTCATTCCCCCCTATTGAAAAAAATGAAAGAAACTTTTGAAAATGACCTTAAAAATATAAGTTTTGATTACAAAGGATCTGATCTTCATATACCGGTTTACTCCTTCTCAGATGGAAGGAATATGCAGAATGATCATGATCTGGGAACCAGTCTCTTCAAAGAAATAATTTTAAATACACTTTATTGGGAAAAGCCTTTAGCCTCTATATTAAAAAATCATTCTATCAGAGAGGCAATTGATTTTGGCCCAGGCAGAGTAAGCCAAAGATTAAGTGACTCTATATTCAAATCCAGAAACGAAGAAGTATCTATATTATGCGCCTCTTCATCCAAGGATCAGGAATATCTGATCTTAAATTTAAAATAAAGTTCTTTCACTTTGTATTGTATCTTTAGAAAAGCCTAAATGTTTTGAACCGGCTAAAGTGAGCATTCTTCCTCTTGGGGTTCTTTTTAAAAAACCAAGTCTGACCAAAAAGGGTTCTATGAAGTCTTCCAGAGTAACCACATCTTCAGAAATAATGGCTGCCAGGGGTTTTAATCCAACAGGTCCTCCTTCATAATCAATAGAAATGACCTTCAAGAGTTTATTATCCAATGATGTTAAACCCACAGGATCAATTTTCATTTTAGAAAAACTTTCTAAAACCAACTTAGTCAATATCTTTACTCGTTTAATGTCTTTAGACTTCGAATTCTGTTCATTTTCTACCAGAGCATAATCCCAAATACGCCTCAGCAATCTAATGGCCACCCTAGGCGTTCTACGGCTTCGGATGGATATTTCCCTGACTGCTTTTTGTTCAATGGAAATATGCCATATCCTTGCCGAACGATGAATAATTTGACTGATCTCTTCTTCTGTATAGTAATTTAATCTCAAATGAATGCCAAATCTATCTCTAAGAGGAGAACTCAAAGCACCATCTCTTGTGGTAGCCCCTACCAGGGTGAAAGGAGGTAATTCTAACTGAATATGAGAGGCGGCCATTCCTTCAGATAGGGTAACGTCTATCGTATTGTCTTCCATGGCCGGATATAGAATTTCTTCTATGGATACATTTAGACGGTGTATCTCATCAATGAAGAATACATCATTTTGCTTTAGATTGGTCAATAGTTTTGCAAGATCGCCTGGCCTTTTGATATTAGGGGCGGAAACCTGAATAAAATTGCCTTTTTGGATAGAACTTATGATCCTGGCCAATGTAGTCTTACCTAAACCAGGAGGACCTGAAAACAATATATGATCAATTGGTTCTTGTCTCACCTGAGAGGCTCTTATATAGATTTCTAAATTCTCAATAATATTTTTCTGACCTATAAAATCCTTTAAGATCGAAGGACGTATACTTTGATCTTTTTCCTGTTTTTCAGGTCTGAAAATAGATTTGTATTCATTCATGGGGAGTCAATACTTCTCTAACAGTACATTGGCCATAGCGTGCCTCTTTGAATGTGAAATACTAAACCAAATTTTATTTACTTCCATTTTATCATATACTCTTTTTAGCCTTCCCTTAACATGAATATTTTTTTTGGCTTGATCACCCCATAGATACACATCTTTATAAGACAGGCTCATATCTCTTTTTTTTATATCCAGAGACTTTATAAAGGCTTCTTTTAAGGAGAACCTGGCTGCTAAATGAGGCACAGGATCTTTCCTGGAAAGGCAATATTCCAATTCTTCTTTAGAATAAATTCGATTTAAAAAAGACGGACCAAATTTCTTATACAATCCATGGATCCTATCATTGTCGCATATATCTACTCCAATGCCAATGATCATAATTTCAAATATTCTTTCTATTCAATATATTCTTCATGGAATAAACTGCTTGCCTCATTCCCGATTTTAAGGCTCTGCAAACAATGGCATGTCCTATGTTCACTTCTTCCAGATTATGGATGTGCAATATACTGAAAATATTATGATAATTCAAACCATGTCCAGCATTCATACTGATCCTTTTTTTCGCACATATATTAGACGCTATTTCAAATTTCTTCAATTCCTCTCTAAAAAGGGTTTTATTCTTGAATAGGCGCATTAATTTGCCAGTATGAAGCTCTACTCCGGTTATTTTTAACTCTTCTGCCATCAAAATTGTTTCTTCATCTGGTTCAATGAATACATAGGGCTGTATTTTTCTTTTCTTTAACTCCTTTAAGAATAAAGGCATTTGACCCTTTAACTTTTTTAGATCAAGGCCTCCCTCTGTGGTCAATTCCTCTCTTTTTTCAGGAACAATGCAAATAGTGGAAGGCATGAGCCGGCAGGCAATTTCAAGCATTTCCTGGGTCAATGCCATTTCTAAATTGATAGGCAGTTTAGAATGTTTTTTTACCTCATAAATATCTTCATCCTTGATATGTCTGCGGTCTTCACGAAGATGCATTGTGACCATATCCCCCCCACCCTCTTGTACTTCAAATAATATTTCTAAAATGGAAGGATCATTTTCACCCCTTGCATTCCTCACCGTTGCTATATGATCTATATTTACTCCCAAACGAATAGGTATTGGCATATTCACTGAATTAATTAGAATTAAGGGTCAGAAAATTCTTTAGAGTTAGGGTCATTTTCTTTTTGTTTGTTATCTTTTACACTTACTTCTTTAGGGGAGGATTTTTCTTCTAATTTTTTTTCTTTTAGAATAATATTATTTTTCAAAAAAAATTTAACCCCCACATAGTCTGGTTTTATTTCAAAGACAGATACCTTGTCATTAAATTTTAAAATTTTAGGCTGTAAAGGAATACTTGTTTCTTCAGAATACGGTAATATGGTATTATTTTCATAGTCGTAACGGGTACCCTCTAAATCTGCGACTACACTTAGATCGGTCTTTTGGATCAAATTCAATTCCTTAGAATTACCTCTCAAATAAAATTTTACTTTATCTTGTGAAAGAGAAGCCTTTAAAACAGGATCAAGATTAGAAACTAGTATTTCTATATTATCCATAATTCTTTCCTCAAACGTATTTGTTTCAAATATTTTTATTTCAACAAGAACTTTATTATTCCTTACAGGACTTATTTTAGAGTAAGGTATAGCTAATTCTACATATTCCTGTACATCTTTTTCGGCACCGGATATGTCTATTTCTTTGGTAAATATTTCTCTTAATTTATCTAATCTAGACTTGGGACCTTTCAATAAAACCTTCTTTGGCAATACGATTATCCTACCCTGTTTAAAACCTTCCGAAGCTTCTCCCTTTATATTTGCTTTTACCCACAGATTCTTTTGAATGATCTTTTCAAAAGATAATTGTACCTTGGAAATGCGAGTTACCTCGACTTTTTCAGGCAATTGCCTGCTATCAAAATCCACCTCATACTCAAAAGAACCTATCTTTGCATCAGAAAGAGTTACCTCTGCCTTCAAGTTGGATGTGGGAAACTTTAAATCTTCTTTTTTTCCCCGTATTCGTATGGTTGCAAAAGAGATTGGTTTTGAAGCAAATTCAATATTATCAGGAATATTTTTATACTCTATTGGTACCCTTATGTCGGTTGCATTGATCTTGGAGATATGAATATAACTCCATAGAATGAATGCAAATAAAATACAAATTAATTTTATTTTCCAATCCTTTATGAATATATCCTGCAATATATTTAATTTCATATAATGACCGTTTTCCTTTGAGTGGTTATTCTTTTTTTCCTAAAAAGATTTCTCCATTTTTTTTTCAGAGAGCCATTATTAAAAGCCTCTAAAGCAAAAGTCAAAGTAGATTGGCTCACGCTTTCTTGCAGTTTCCCGGAAAAAGCCAAAGAAACCTTTCTTTTTTCTTCAGAGACTATAATCGCTAAAGCATCCGACTCTTCTGTAATTCCTAAGGCAGCCCTATGCCTGGCGCCATGAGTTTTTTTTAATTGAGGAGAAGTAGACATTGGAAGATAGGTTGCCGCGTAAAGTATTTTATCATTTTCTATTAGTATAGCTCCATCATGCAAAGGATTTTCTCCATAAAAAATAGAAACAAGAAGTTCTTTACTGATTTTGGCATTCAATTCAATTCCTCCTTCTTTCAGTTGATTCAGATCAATTTGATTCAAAAGAATGATCAGCGCCCCTATTTTTTCTTTATTCATTTGACTGACTGCCTTTATAATTGGATTTATATTGATATTTCTTCTGGCTTGAAAGAAATAATTGAGCCAGCCAACTTCTCCAATACGATAGAATATTCTTCTCATCTCTGGTTGCAGAGTTACAATGATCGCTATGATCATATAGGCAGACAAAGCATCAAAAAGCCATTCCAATGTTTCTAATCGAAAAAGTCTGGCAAGTATGGATATTCCAGTTAAGATCATCAAACCGATCACTACGGGAACAGCGCGTGTATCCTTTAACCATTGGTAGGCATAGTAAATCAAAATGGCAATGATCAGTATGTCTAAAATACTACTCAAACCATCAGAAAAACTAGAAGGAAAATCAAAAGTCTTTATTAAATTATTCATTATGAATATGCATCTAATTCTTTCAATAAAGTACGCATCTGTACTATTTCTTTTACATCATGCACTCTTAAAATATCGACCCATTGTTTCAAGACTAAATAGGTATTTAAAATCAAACTGGCAGGGCCTCTCTGATCTGTGTCCGTTAGACCCAATATCTTACCTATAAACGATTTTCTGGAGATACCTGCCATCAGAGAATAGCCATCTCTTTTAAATTTATAGGAATTTTTTAGAAGTTCTAAATTATGCTCTACTGTCTTGCCAAAACCAATCCCATAGTCCCATATTATATTTTTGGCTAAAACTCCTTTTTGTATTGCATTTTTCGATCTATCATGCAAAAATTCTAATACCTCTGATACCACATCTGTATATATGGGATTGATCTGCATATTCTTAGGTGTTCCTTTAGAATGCATGATCACCACCCTGGCGCTAAAATCTGAAATTAAATCCAACATTTTATTGTTTTTTAGGCCAGATATATCATTAATGATACCCACCCCCATTTGAAGACATTTTTTCGTAATTTCTGGTTTATATGTATCCACAGAAACTTTATTGAAAAAATCATCTTTCCCTAAAATTTTCTTTAGATCATTCAAAGGAGCATAGAGTCTGTTCCATTCCTCTTCCCATGAAATTGGCTTTGAAAAAGGTCTGCTACTTTCAGCACCTATATCTAAGACATCTGCGCCCATTTCCAGGAATTGAGAAGCCCTATGTAAAAAATCTTCCTTAGAGACAATGGATCCTTGGTAAAATGAATCAGGAGTAAGATTTAAAACTGCCCAAATTTGGAAAGACATTCTTTTAATTCTACTAAAAAGATATATTTAGTTCTACATGGTGCTGAAAGCCAATAGCGAGTATGTCTCTATTTACCGAATAACCTATACTTATATAAGGAAAATCAAAAAATAAACCAAGTGCTGGATTTGTATGATCCAATCCAATACTCAAAGAAGTGTATTTGAATAAATCAATAGCGACCCCTCCATTAAATCTAAATCCTTCTCTAGTATCATCTAAATTGGCAGTTGTCCCAATATAAAATTTAATGGGAGAACGAGGAATATTTATAGCAGCAGACATACGTAGAATAATATCCAAGCGGGTAAAATCAGATGTTTTAGAAGCAGATTCCTGGATGACACCAACAATATTTTGTATATTGGCACCAATTTCAAATACAGATGTAATAAACTGCAAACCACCATCAATTCCTCCTCCATAAATGTAATCCGAATCCAGGTCTTCTCTTAAGCCCATTAGATTAAATCCAATCCGGAAATGGCCTTCTTCAAAAGCATACGTTAAAAAAGCAGCACCAGTATTGTTAGAAAAACTTTCTGTGAACAACCCATTTTCATCATAACCCTGAAAACCCCTATCCCAATCCCCTCTGAAACCGACTCCTATCGTCCCCCCTAAAGAGGTAAAGCCGACTCCCACAAAAAGAAGGTTTCTATCAAGAGACAGTAAAGAAACGGTAGAATAGACCTGCATTTCAAAGGTTCTTCTGAATAGCTTTTCTTCGTTAATATTTCTCTGCGCAGAAGACAAGTCATCTTTCTGATCCAATTCCTGAAATTCTTTAATTATTTCTTTTTCTTTGCTGCTTGGTGAAATAAATTCAATCTCTCCATTTATGTAAGCCAAACCTGCAGGATTCCATAAGATGGCAGAAGAATCTCTTACGCTTGCAGCATAGGCCCCTCCTAAGGAAATAGCCTTTGCTCCCAAAGGAATGCGCAGGCCGACTGCCCCATTTTCAGAATACATTTTAGAGACATTCATACAGAATGTCATTAAAATTATAATGAATCTAATTTGTGAGAATATCATTTTATTAAAATTTTAGTAAATTTACTTCCAAAAGAAGCATTGTCTTCAATTTGAATCACCTTGATGAAATAAGTTCCCGCTGCTACTCTTTCTCCATCAGAATCCACTCCTATCCATTCAACACGATCCCCTGGCAATTGCTGTTCAAATATCTGGACAAGATTGGCATTATAAACAATAATACGTACTTCACCCTCAAAGTCATCATGAGGGGGGATGTTTTTTTTCTTTTTGATTTTTAAAGGAATATTCATTACGTCCGGATCATAAGGATTTGGATAAGCAATGACTTCTCCAATACTTATATTTCCAGAACTTACGTCGGATACTCCAGAACAAAAAAACAGGTTAGAAAAAATAAAAAGAAAAAATAAAAAAATCTGACTTTTTTTCATCATAGATTTTTTTCTAACTTTTTTATAGTAAAATCCAAAGTTATAGATTCTCATAATATTTACTGCAAAAAACTTTTCGCATGACTTTTTTCCATTTTTTTCTAAAAGGCTCATAAATCTTTGGCCAAGTGAATGTTCATAAAGACTCCTGCTTTTTATATCCTGAGGATGTAAATAAATATTTTTAGACTATTGTATCAATAAATCCAGAATTCTGAGCCTTTTTTTATTTTTTCTTTTTTCAGTAATTATATAAAAAACACGTTGACGCAGTCTCTTTAAAAATACATAATGTCAATCAATTTTATGGATATAAATATACGAGATCTAGGTAGACACAAAATTTTAGAAGTTATTGGAGAGGTTGATCTATACAATGTAAGCGAATTAAAAGAAACCATATTCAAGCTTTTAGATACGGAAGAAATTCAATCACTAATTTTAGATATGAAAGGTATTAGTTATATGGATTCTTCTGGTATTGGCGCAATGGTCGCTGGGCAAAAAAGAATTCGAAGCAAGGGTGGTAAATTCGCGCTCATGAACATGAAAGAAGAAGTATTTAACATTTTAAAGCTCGCCACACTTGATCAATTCTTCACGATCTATGAGGACGAAACTCAAATAGAAGATAATTTTTAGGTTTTGAGAGTCTTACTATTGTATGGAGGGTTTTCCTCCGAATGTGAAGTTTCATCCGTTTCTGCTGGCTTCATTGAATATTATTTAACAAAGGCTGGTCATTCTGTAGTGCCCATCTATATACATCCGGACAGAACATGGCATTTACAAGAAAAAATATCTAAGCATCCAAAAAAATATATAAGCAATTTTTGCTTTTTAAATCCCCGGAATCATTTGCAGCTTTATTCACAGGATAATAAAACAATTCCTTTTGATATTGCCTTCCCGATGATCCATGGTACTGGAGGAGAAGATGGCTGCTTACAAGGATTGCTGGAATTTTTAGACATCCCCTATGTTGGGTCCGGAGTGATGGCTTCTTCTATATGCATGCATAAATTATTTTCCAAGAGATTCTGGGCTAAATTCAATCTGCCCCAGGTACGTTATCAGGAAGTAGATATATTTGAATGGAATCTATGGCCCAATAAAATAGTCATAGATATTCAGAAAGAATTCCGCTATCCATTATTCATAAAACCATGTAATATGGGAAGCTCATTGGGTATATCAAAAGTCAAAAGTGAACAGGAAATAATCCCAGCTATTGAAGAAGCCTTTCAATACGATCACCAGATATTAATAGAGGAAGGAATCCAGGCAAGAGAGTGTGAATTATCTATCTTGGGTAATTATCCTGAATATAAAGTGACGAAGGTAGGAGAGATTATATGTGATGCAGACTTTTATTCTTACGATGCTAAATATATAGAAAAAAACGCTGCCTCTTTGAGTATTCCGGCTAAAATAACAGATGAACAGTTAAAAGAAATGCAGGATATTGCTAAAACCGCTTTTAGATCAGTACAAGGAGATGGATTTGCAAGAGTTGATTTTTTTATTGACAAAGAAAGTAATAAAATATATTTGAATGAAATAAATACTTTACCAGGATTTACTTCCATAAGTATGTTCCCTAAACTATGGGAACACGAAGGAATGACTGCTGATATTCTATTATCTGAAATTATAGAACTTGCGTTTAAAAAATATGAAATGGGAAAAAAAATCAGATATAAACATAAGAAATCCAGGGATCTTCACTCTGAGCTTTCACTATCTGGGGGAGAAACATCCTGAGAATCATCTTGATCTATTTTTAGATATAGATGGAAGATCAGACTTAGTTCATTATAAATGTGCTACCCAAAGCAGAAAAATAGACCAGAAAATGATCATGAAAATAGGCAAGTTTCATAGGAGAATGTATCTACACTATGATGGAGAAATTAAGAATAATAGAGGAAGGCTTTATCTATTGCTTCACGGAAAATTTGAGATGCCAGAATGGCTTTACCGATGGAGATTAAAGAATAATATTCTTCTATGCTTGAAGCCAGGAGAATACGATATACTAAAAGATATTGGATGAATCACTATGTGGCAAAAAATTAAAATACTATTTAAAATGCCGGATACCAAGCTATACCAGGTATTGGATGTGCCTGAGAATAACCCTAAAAGATCACAAGCAGTTAATCTTGCTGCTCTTTATCCCAAATTGATCAGAAAGGTTATTAAATTAAAAAGAGAGGCTAATCGATTAAAAGAAGATGTTCAAAGAAATCAGAATAATGAAAAACGCCTTAAGAATCAAATTGAATCTTTGCTTGAGGAAAAAAATAACTTCCAAATAAAAACAAAGCAATTAGAAGTAATGTTGGCCAATAAAAGTAAAACCGTTTCACCCGTTGGGGGATTACAAACAGACTCATCTCTAAAAGAAAAGGAGGGGGTTGATGTATCTTCAATTGATTCCACAAAATTTATAGAAGAAGAAGGAGTCTATATGCCAATAGAAGAAAGAATAATAGATGAAAAGGGTCAGCTTGGTGAACTTTATAAAGTTTAAAAACAAAAAATATGAAAAAGCGTCTATTTTGCTTTTTTTTCTCTCTATTATTTCTACATAGGTTAGAATCACAGCCTCTTGGAGACGGTTTTCTTGGTCTTTCTTTTGATTTTAATTGGTATGGTGGGTATTCTGAATTTGAAGAAAAAAAATCTAATAATTTAGCGGGTATCTCATTTGGATTCATAGGAGTCGCTCCTTTTTATGATATCATTTTTAAACTTACTATCATAGATGATATATTGCATATAGGAGATAATTACAGAGGAGATGCCGATTTTTTAAGAACAGACCGCATACAGACCTTTGCTTTTTCAGATATAGAACTAGATTACTCTGTTTGGGGACTCCCTGAATATGGTCTTCTTTTTTTTATAGGAATTAAATTTGGCCATATTGGATATATTGGAAATAGATTTGCCAGGAATCCTTACATTATCTATGTTTCTCCTGTTTTGTCTGCCTGGTGGTTCATAGGTAATTATATGGCAACTTCTATTAAGTTTGATCTTCCGCTTGGCCTTTTTAGAAGAAATTTAAACAAGATATGGCATGTAAAAACAAGTTTAGAATTTACATTAGAACCATCGGGCAATATTCTTAATCCTATACCCAATTCAGCATTATTCACCATAGGTTTTGAGCACCAATTTATAACTTTAACAAGTGATATGCTATCTATAGATGCAAATCTAATGTATTGGAAGCCATATTTCAAATTTACGCTTCTATATTAAAAAATAAGTTCTTGCACTAATGATTTTCATAAAAGCTTTGGTATTATGGCTCTTACTTTAATTAAATTCTCAATTGCACTGATCTTACTTGGTTTTATAGCCTACTTTGGTTTTGGTAGAACCAGTATGACTGCCCTAATACCTTCTTTATTCGGTGCTTTGATGCTAGTATGTGGGCTGTTGGCCCAAAAAGAAAATCTAAGAAAGCATATAATGCATGTTGCTATTTTATTTGCCTTAATTGGGTTAATAGGCTCTTTCCCAGGAGTCCGCGGTCTTTTTAAAATGCTCATGGGGGAAAATATTCTAAGACCTACCGCAGCCATTGTGCAATCCACTATGTTTTTTATTCTTTTGATCTACATTATACTTTCTGTAAGATCATTCATTTTGGCAAGAAAAAGCGACAAGTCATGATTACAATTATCTCTGGTACAAATCGTATAGATTCTTTTACATTTACAATATCTAAACTGGCAGAGAAATATCTTAATTCTATTGACGCTCAAACTCAGTTGATTGATTTACAAAAATTACCTTCGCAATTATTTTCTCCTAAAAACTACGGAAATCCAAATAAGTCTTTTTTAAAATACCAGAATATGATTCTAAATTGTAATGGCATACTCGTATTGACTCCGGAATACAATGGATCATTTCCAGGAGTATTAAAATATTTCATAGACCTTTTGAAATTTCCAGATAGTCTTCAAAATATTCCCTCCGGATTCATTGGTATAGCCGCAGGTGTCTTTGGGGGGTTAAGAGCAGTGGAACAATTGGAAATGATCTTTCAATACAGGAAAGCCCATATTTATGGAGAGAGAACTTTCTTCATGGATGTGAATAAAAAAATAAATCCAGATAAAAATAAAATCACAGATAAATATACTAAAGACCATTTTGAAGCTATGTTGGCAGGATTTAAAAAATTTGTTTATAAAATTCAGCCAGTCATTGATTGAATTTTATTTAAGGAGAAGGCAAGTTCTCTATAACAATTTTCTGAGTAGAAGGTATAAATCTGAATAAGACTTTCTCTAATGTTACGGTAATTCTTTTACGTTCATTATGGTAAGTTATTTCTACTCCAGGATAGATTCTTTTGTAGACAACTAGCTTTACTTCCTTTTTATTATAAATAGCGTTTTTATATATCTCTGCTTTTTTTTCGAGCCTCTCTTTATTAAATAAGGTCAGTTTATATTCCTTTAACTGAGACTGAAATTCAATTGCTTTTTTCTGACTTAATTTTCCCTGTAGTTTTTTTAAATCATTTTTTAATTCTTGTATCTTTTGTAATTTCTCTTCAAAATTTTTTTGGACTTCCCGGATACTTTTTTGTATCTTATCATATTCTTTATTATAGAAATCATGGAATCCAATTTTGATCTTTGTGGTGATATGATTGCGATTTCCAATATTGCCTGTAGTAATGGAACCAAAAACGATCAGTTCACCTCCTACGATACTTGAATTCATGGAATTTAAAGAAAGATCCTGGTATGTAATGATATTACTGTTCACAATAGAGTAATCGACTATAATATTTTTTATTGCCGCTACATTTGAATTTTCAATATAATTTGATTTTAATTCACCATGGGCAAGGACCTGCCCTTGTTTTTTTGTGTTGATTCCTCCCTCCGTTTTGATGGAGCCTCCTGAAACGATATTCCCAGATTCAATGATCCCGCCTACCCAAAGGTCTCCTTGTGACTTTAAAGAGGCCTCCCTTTCAATATTATTCCCCACCCTTACCTCACCATTATAATCTATATTTCCTGTTTCGATCCCGACGTCACCTTGGATATTTAGAAGAGGATTCACATTAATAGAATCTTTACCCTCTTCAAAGATACCATATATTTTAGAAATAAAGGTATTCTCTTTTTCATTAAATTCAATATTTTCACCATATTCAATAGTAATGTCTTTTGGCGGTGCCGTTTGCAAAACTTGATTAAATATATTAATACCATATTTGCCAGGTAAACCGGGGTGTTTTTTAGCTACAATCTCACCTTTTTTTACTCTCCTGAATTTTTTTATATTCCTATAATCTGCTTTATCATCATCCGTGATCAAAACTTTCTCAATGGGGGGTACTAAAATTTCCAGAGAAGCATCCTGTGCCTTTTCGGATGGAGTTCCTTGTGCAATAACAGAAGTAACCTTTACAAATTTTTTTTCATTGGCATTATAATCATAAATGAGTTTCTTGATGGATTCAGGATCAATTCCATATTCTACTCCACTTTTTTTCAAATGAAACAATATGATATCTTCTGTTACTTCCTTATCCCTACTGCCTTTAAGCAAACATTCTGCTTGCATGTTATTTTTAGAGATTTCTATTTCGATTTTTAAGTCTTCCACTGAAAAAACTTTACCGTAAATTACCTATAAATGTAATAGCTGCTATAAAAGCATCTCTTTTAATACTATAAAAAACCATTAAAATTACAATTAAGTCTATAAATAGTAGTTGCTACAGGAAAGTCAATTACTTTATTATCATCTATATACTATGGATAAAGAAATATTTAGTTTAATCCGTCTGGCTACGATAAATTTTAGATTTGACTTTGTTAAAAAAAATTTTAAAGCTATTAATTTGAAATTGTATATTGATATCCACCCTGAATTGTCCTTAGAACAAAAGAAAGTGAAAGTGATCAATGACTTTAAGCAAATAGAAGCCTATTTTGATAAGTTGCTTTTTCCAAACAAAGGATTAAGAAAGAAAGCCGGTGGCTCAGAACATACAAGCTATCTTACCTCAGGTTATATTTACAGTACAATAGGGTATTTGAATCAGATCTATTATGAATTAAGCTATAGCCTTTATTTCAAAAACAATGACATTGAAAATCCAGAAATTGATATTTTTCTTAATTCTCCCTGGAATACCAATTATTTTGCTCTTATAGACATAATCTATTTTTTTGAATTCTCTGTTCCCATAGATTCTATGAATACTCTTAAAAGAATGCAATCTCGGTTAGACAATACGAAACAGAATTTTTCTCCAGAAGTAGTTCTGGAACATATAGCTTCAGAAAAAGAAGAAACGGAAACTCCAATGGAAATGCTCTATGAAAATAATGAAGATGCCATTCTGAAAAACATCATTGAAAAAAATAAAACTTCTATCCAAAAATTAAAGAAAACTTTATCAAAGGCTGTAAAAATCAACATCCTAAAATTAATATCCCCATGGATCATTCCGATTACCATTCTGCTTGCTACATCTATATTTATTTTAAGCTTTAAGAAATAAGCTATTTTAAGAATGATTACAACGGAAAAGATCAATTGGCATCCTAAAAACAGGAAGGCCTATTATTTAAAAGAACTCATATCAACAGATTGGGATATTGTGATCATTGGCGGGGGCATTATAGGAGCGGGTGTTTTGCATAATGCATCTTATCATGGTTTTAAAACACTATTAATTGAACAAAGAGATTTTGCCTGGGGCACTTCCTGCCGCTCATCTAAAATGATACATGGAGGTTTACGTTATTTAGCACAAGGAAACTTTAAGCTTACTAAAGAATCTGTACATGAAAGAGAATATTTACTAAAAAATATGCCAGGGTTGGTAGAGAGTTTTGCCTATATAATGCCGCACTATAAGGCTAAATGGCCGCCTAAAAGTCTTTTTAAAATCTTACTGAATATATATGATCTGTTTTCAGGTAAAAGGCAACATAGTAGCATTTCAAAAGATGATCTGCTAAAAATCGTACCTGGGATTGACCCTCATCAATTAAAAGGAGGCACTCATTTCTATGATGCTAAAACCAATGACTCTCGTTTAGTTTTCAGACTACTGCAAGAAGCCAGGTCAATGAATGGCCATGCTCTAAACTATTGCGAAGCCCTGAAAATAAATAGATCAGGAAGAAGAAATTTTTTTTTATCTGCCATGGACATATTAACCAAACAAAAAGTAACTTTCCGAAGTAGATCAATCATTAATTGCACAGGTGTCTGGGCAGAAAAATTCGGGAAAAATATGGGCAGCAGTAAACGTATCCGTCCTCTCAGAGGAAGCCATATTTGTGTTTCAGGAAACAGGTTACCCCTTTCTTATACTATTTCCATGATCCATCCTCAAGATAAGAGATTACTTTTTGCATTCCCTTGGGAGGATCATACTGTAATTGGTACTACAGATCTGGATCACAAAAAAAATCTGAAAGAAGAGCCAGCAATAGATAAAAAAGAAGTGGATTATCTTTTAAAAGCGGCAAATGATCATTTCCCAGAGGCTAAACTTAAAAAAGAGGATATTATATCCAGCTGGTCCGGAATACGTCCTATAGTAAGCAAGAATAAAATGCTCAAGCCATCGTCCGAAAGTAGGGATCATTTCATCTGGAAGTCTAATGGTATTGTTTCGGTTGCAGGAAGTAAATTGACTACTTTTGCCATATCCTCATACGAAGTCTTGAAACATTCCATTACAGAATTAAATGGAACAGCCGCTTCTATTAAGAAGATCAAAAAACATATTCCTTATTCAAAATGGGATATTCATAATTGGCCTTCTTCTTGGGAAAAAATACTAGGCATTTCTCAATTAAAGCGCCTATCTGGTTTATATGGAGGTCTTGCTGAATCATTTATTAAAGAAACAAAAAAATCAGATCTGAGACAAATACAAGATACGAACTATTTTTGGGGAGAAATTATATGGTCTTTAAAAAAAGAGGCTGTTATTCATTTAGATGATCTGATGCTTAGGCGTACTCACCTTGGCCTGATTTTACCTAAAGGAGGTGAAGAGATATTAAATAGAATAGGAAAATTATATTGTAGATATTTACACTGTAGTTCAGATCAGTTTAAAAAAGAAGTGAATCGATATAAAGATATTTGGAATAAATATTACAGTGTACCCTGAGTTTATAGAATAGAAATTACTGTATAAAATATCAAAATAACTTTTCTTTTTTGCTGGAATGATCTATCCTTTGATATAATTTTTTATTATGCTCTTATAAATTGTATGATCCAAGCCAAACCATAAGCAAATTCCGGGGTATTCTGAATCTTTTTATCACTAAATATGAATATCCACTAATCGCCTAAAGTGTTCTCCTCTTTCTTCAAAGTTCTTATATTGATCCCATGAAGTACACCCAGGGGATAATAAAAAGGTTACTTTTTTTCCCCTGTTTTTCTGGCGATGCAGATAAGCAGCCTGGTAGGCTTCTTCTAAATTTTGGTAGCATCCAATAACATTACATTTACCCTTTCTCAGGGTGCTATCCAGTTGGAGGGCGTTTTCTCCGAATAAGAACAATTTGGCTTTTTTATCTTTAAGAGGCTTGGTAATTACAGAATAATCCTCCCCCTTGCTTCTACCACCCATAAAAAGATAAACCCCTTGGTCTGTATTTTCGATTGCCTTTAAGACTGATTGAGTGGTGGTCGCCTTAGAATCATTTATATATTTTGTATCTTTTGTTTCTGCTACCAATTCAAAACGATGTGGTAAAGAAGTATAGCTTTGAATGACTTCTATAAATTTAGCGTAATCTATATCTGGCAGTAGAATCCTGCAGTTTTCTAAAGCAAATAATATATTGGTCAGATTATGCCTACCGTATATTTTCAGCCGATCAGAAGAGATCATTTCTTGTCCTGATGAATCCAGCAAAATATATTCTTGCATGGTGGCTGGATTTTTTATATGCCAGCGGAAATGAGATGATATCATAGAATCAATATCCACTTGTGCTATATCTCCATGTATAGGAGTATGATCATTTCTCTTTTTGTATAAATCACTAGAAACAATAAAAGTACCAGAAACATCTATGCTATTGGCAATCTTCCATTTAGTATCTTCATATTCTTGTTGACTCTCATATCTTTCCAGATGGTCACTGCTTATATTCAACAGAATGGCTATTTCTAATTTTAAGTTCCTGGCCAGCTCCAATTGATAACTACTTAATTCAGCCACAATAAATTTAAGAGTGGATTCTTTTTGGCACATCATCACCACCTCTGAAAAAGGAGTTCCAATATTGCCACAAGAAATAGAAGGTATATGTAACTGGTTCAATATATGAGTAATCAATGATACAGTAGTGCTCTTCCCATCTGTACCAGTTACCCCTATCCAGCGAAGCTGTTTCAAATAAGGAATGCAAAATTCTAATTCACTGATCAGTATTTTATTTTGCTCTATTGATCTGCTGAAAATTTCTTGCTTTAAAGGGACTCCTGGACTTAAAGTAACCGCTTCGACTTTTTCTAAAATATCACCGCTCTCTAAATCAGCATTAGGGACAATAAAAAAATTGTCATCGTGGATTAATTCATCTGAATAAGAGGCAGAATGATCTTTGTCATAAGCAAATACTCTCTTTCCCTCTTTCAATAGAAGCCTTGCATACATGATCCCAGTCTTCCCTGCTGCTCCCACCAAGAGTATATTCTTAAAATCGGGTATTTTCACCTTATGGAAAGTTTTTTCCCATTTTTAAAAGTCATTTATATGCTATATCAAAAAGACCCATCAGCCAGTCCACTTCTTAATTGTTTCTAAAAGACTCTCTGATTTGAAGGGTTTTAAAAGATAATCATTCATCCCGCATTCTTTTATTTTTTCTCTGTGTTCAGGCAGTGCATGAGCGGTCAATGCAATGATAGGAGAATTTAGATTACGTTCACGCAGTATTCTGGTAGCTTCATATCCATCCATTTTCGGCATGGAGATATCCATGAATATCATATCGTAATGGTTTTTCTGCGCTTCTATAATTCCTTTTTCTCCATTATCTTCAATTTTAAGATTAAATTTTTGATTCTCTAACATTTTTTGGATCAACATTTGGTTTACTTCATTATCTTCTACCACCAATATATTGACTTCTTTTTTTCTGTTTGTTGCTCTTTTTTGGGTAGTTTTGCTCTTAGATATCTTTTCTTTGAGATTGGTACTTGATTTTGAAGATATTTTTTTTTGAAGAATCTGTATAAGATTTTCTTTCAGGACTTTTGTATCAACGGGTAATTTAATATAGGCGTCTGCCTTACTGATATGTGATTTTTGAACATCATCCAGAAAACTAACAGAAGCATAAATAGCCACTGGGATATCCGGATTCTTAGTTTTTATCTCATGAGTTAGTTTAAATACATCCATTTCTTTTAAACCAGTATCTAGAAATAATATAAAATTATGTTGATCTCCATTTTTTTTAAGCCAATTATATATTTGTGAAGAATTTTTCATAGAATGAATTGAAAGGCCATGATGCGACAATTGTCTTTTAAATTTGAAATTTTTAGAACTAGCATCACTAAGTAGACAGGCTTTATATTGATTTAGTTTTATATTTTGGTTTTTTACTATAGGTTGACTGGGAATATTTTCAGAAGAAATTTGAAAAGGAATTTGAAACCAGAACATGGTTCCTGGTCCGTGTGAATTGAAATTTTTATGAACAGGACTTTTCAGATTGATTTCTCCCCCCATTAAATTCACTAGTTTCTTAGATATAGCCAAACCAAGTCCTGTACCTCCAAAGTTTCTGGTAGTTGATTCGTCTGTTTGAATGAATTGTCCAAAAATTTTTTCATGCATTTCTTTAGGAATCCCAATACCAGTATCTATTATAGAAAATTTAATTGCCGTTTCGTTGTCGGATGAATATGACTCCTTAGATACCTTCTCTATTCTTAATTCAATATATCCTTTACTTGTGAATTTAATTGCATTGTTGACCAAATTTGTAATGATCTGCTTCAATCTATGTGGGTCTCCTATAATATGATCTGGAACACTCGGTTCTATTTCACGAATAAGTTGAATTTTCTTCTTTTTAGCAATTATACCCATTTCCTTTATTACATTACCTAGGGTATTTTTTAAAGAGAATGATATTTTTTCGATGGCTAATTCACCTGCTCTTATTTTTGAAAAATCTAAAATATCATTGATCAAATATAAAAGACTGTCTCCGGAAGACTGTATGATATTCAAATATTTCTTTTGATATGCAGAAAGATCTGTTTTGAGTACAAGATCGGTTAAGCCTAAAACAGAATTCAAGGGAGTTCTGATCTCGTGACTCATATTTGCCAAAAATTGTGTTTCTAATTGAGCCGTTTGAATTGCCTTATTTTTTTGTTCAATTAACTGGCGCTCCAGGCTTTTTATCTCCGTAACGTCTCTAATCATTGTAAGAATTGTCCCATTATGTAATAGTATACAACGCGCCTCAAAATCATATGGATTTCTATCCAGCTCAAGTTTATAATTTATGCTATAGTATTTAGATTTCTTATACTCATTATTATTCTTGATCTTTTTTTCCGTATAATGAGAATGTACAATCCTTTGAGAAGTATTCACTGCAAAATCATGAGAATTCTCGGGAGTAAAATCGTAAATATTCTTTCCTACATATCTCTTAGCCTTTAGAAGAGTTAACCTCTTTTCCTTATCTTTATATTCAACGCATATCCCTTGTTTGTTCAATACGAATATCATATCCGGGATGGCATTCAATAATGCCTTGTTTCTTTCACTGATCTTGATCAATTTAAATTTTGATTTTTTTAGCTCTTGTGTTCTTATACTGATCAAATGTTCCAGATTTATAATTGTTTTGTGTCCCACTCTGGTAACAATACAAACAAATACAGCCCCAAAGAAAAATATACAGCCAATGATCAAGACCAAATAATTGACATCGTTGGTATACATAAAGTTGATCGTACCAAAATATCCAATGGAAAAAAAGATCATTAGATAATACAATAATTTCCATTCTTTAGAAGTAACATGTTCTTTTTCTATTAAAGGAATGATTTTCTTTGTACGTATAGAACAAATAAATAAAATAGCAGCGCCTAAAGCGACCATGATTGTTGCAAATATACTATACAAAGAAAACATAAATTACACAGGACCTAAGAGTTGATACAAAACTAAGATAGGCTTTTATATTCAAAAATACCTTGTTATCTCTCTTTCACTTGAGATAGATATTCATCTATGAGTAATGATGATCGCTTTTATGAATAGTAGTTATCCAATCATTATGAAAATTATCTTGTTTTATTATTATAAGAGCATTTCATTATTGTAACCTGCTTAACAGTGTTCATTCAAAAAAGCTGCCATTAGGCTTGAATCACGCTAGTAATTGGATAGGACGAGAAAAAAAATGAGTACTAAACGATCAAGATAGATCTTTTAAAGATCATAATCCAACAATTTTTAATGCATCATTACACTGATCAGCTTTTGCAATATATATTTCCCTAGATCACTTCGTAGATTTTCTTGATACATTATGGGATACCAACCATTTAGCAAATCACAATCTATACTGATCTTTTCAGGAAAGCATCCTGCCGATAGAATATTTTCCACTTCCCAGAAAAAAGAAGAAAGCCTTACTGGAAATCCTAATATTTCATATAAGTTTGTTTCCCAACTTTCTCTATAATGGCCCCATTGAGCTACTAATTTTTGAGATAGAAAAGTATGTAATTGAATTGTCATATATTCTCTCCTTAACTATATTAATACTTTCAAAATGATTCTTTTTTCATGAAAATAAAATTTTTTTTCTTGTGGTTTTCCACTAAGTTTTACGAACAGAAACTTGCAAAACATGGATGTAAAACACGGATGTTTTGCATCCGTGTTTTGTGCCCTGTCCCTTGTTTTTCCCCGACAATACCCCCCCCCCCATTACTTATGATCCAAATAAGGAGAAAACTATCTTTCCGTTTTCTGGATATGCATTTTTCTGAATTAGAAGTGAATTTTAAGGCGGAATCATAGATCCTCTATGAAATGGATATTAGAGAATTTAAAATTTAGAGTTTCTTAAAAACCAATGTAGTGAAATCTTTTATATTCGATATCTGAAAAGTCAGTCTGCCATTGCTGACTATTCGAGCTGGAGATGTACCAGAACGCTTGTTTGAATTTCTGCCTGTTGAAGTGATTATACCTTTTGTTTCCCATTTTACTTTATAACGTTCTCCATTTGAGAAGCCCATGCCTATAAATGGAGAAGCATTTCTATTTCTATGGTGTACTGCCCCCTGTTGAACCTTGGAAGGTATACTTATCATTGCATTTCTAGTCTCATTTTCTCTCTCTGAATATAGCAAAACAATGAAAGAATTTTGAGTTACATTGTAAGAGGAAATTTTGAACTGCCATCCACCGGAAGCCCAACCAGATACAGATATCTTATTACTATTTTGTTCATATTGCATGGCATGACGAACTACCTCATCTTTACCAGAAGCAATTTGAGAATACCATTTCCAGATATAATAATGCGGATGGTTTGGGTTATTACGATTGATATATAGGTCTCTATGATCTTTTTTTCCACTCAGTGATATGCCTAAAGTACTTTCATTGAATCTATATTCAAAACTTCTATTTATGATCTTAGAATCACCTTCTAAATTAGGATCGACCCAGGATGAACCTTTAAGGTTTTCTATGATGCCATTATAGTCCAATTGTTTTACAAGACCTATATGATAATTTGAGTTATAAAAATCCACAGCCGGTAGGTTTATTTTATTTAGCCCCCTACTAAGAAATGATCCTACAATACGAATTGTCTTGATTACTGCATCCTCTTCATTTTTTTCTCCATCAAAGTTAACATCTCTCATAATTCCATCGTCCCAGCTGATCCAACTCCCTATGGTTTGAATATCCTTATCATGATGATCTGCTTGATTCAATTTATTTCTGATCACACCAATTAATTCCCAACCAGGAGCCGTCCCAGGCTGTTCATTGTATAAAGGGTTATCGTTGATAAGACGCATATTCCCATAAGCGCTATGATCATTCATAGTAATACCAAGTGCATGAAATAAAGACATTAATTCTGCATTACCAATGAATTGATCATACATATTCAACGTCCTTTCATAGGGATTTGCACCCATTAGACCAGTTGTATTCTCACAATGCCAACAAGGAGAGGCTTCACTTGTAGCGAATGAAACGGGTAATCCATGCTCTTGATATACCTTTTTCAAGGCACTGGCCCCAACTACCATAGCATCCATGGCTTCCTCAATTGTTCCCTTCCATCCTATGGGTATATTTGTCTCAGCAAAAAAAGAATAACTCTGTACCTTACCAACGAAAAGTTTTGCCATATTTCTGAGATAAGTTTCAAAATGTTCAAGGTTAGTACGGTCACTATCAGTAAAATACAAATCACAGCAACCTCTATCGCCTTTCTTCATGGTAGAAGTAAGAGCATTTCTACCTACCCAATAGGGCATATCTTTGATCTCTAAATGTATTTTCAAGCCCTTTCTATGTACGGCATTGATCCAGCTCATTAATTGTTTAAGATAAGGAGAAATAAATCCTCTCTCAATAGTTTTTTCACGAGTCGGTTCTGTGACCCTCCAACGACTCCAAAAATGAACATAGCTAATATCATTAAATACTTCTCTATCTAAATCACGAATATTTAAAAGTCCCGTTGAGTCTTCATAGTTATATGCGGGATGCCATCTAAACCCATATTCAATGTGATCTTTACCTCCCCAATGAGGGATGGGCAGCTCTGATACCGTCTTGCCGGTACTCTGTTCATTTGATTCAGTATCAACAGATCTGATCGTAAAGGTGTACATCGTACCATTGGTTAAACCGGTAATGCTCTCTCTCATATCTTCTCCCGGAGCCCCTGAGAATTCCCTCACAGAACCTGCATCTCCAGGAGTCCAGCTTACTTTGACTTTTGAAAAGTCAGAATCTGCCGGATTTTGCCACCATAACTTGATCTCTGTATCGCTTGAAATGGCTTTTACATTCGTTACATCTTGCGGAGGAGTGACATCGTCTATGGTAGACACAGAAATGATCTGGCCGGTAACCTGTTTATTACCCAGTAAATCAATGGTTTTAAAAGTAAAATTATAGGTTATGTCATCGACCAGCCCGATGATGGTTTCGCTCATAGATGCTCCCGGGAGCCCTTCAAACTCTATTACGGAACCTGTATCTTCCGGAGCACTCCAGCTTACTTCTACTTTCGCAAAATCAGTATTAGAAGGATTTACCCAGCTCAGAGAGACCTCTCCTTCCGCAGAAGTAGTGGAAAGTTCAGTTATGGGGCTGTCTAAAAAGGGAGTGATTTTTCATTGACTTTGCCAATACAGGCGCTTAATAAGAGTCTTTTGAGTAGTATTTGGGGAACAGCCTGCGGCTGGGCTGGAGGTATAGTTTTATTTCTATATTTTTGGGTTTTATCTCATTTAAAGTGACTTTTTTCCTGAATATCACTTTTTTTACCTTCTTTTTAGCCCCCTGCGCAGCCAGTAGGCTGTTTTCCGAATAAGAGGGGCGCACCTCTCCCATGATCCCCTGATCCAAGACGGTCTAAACCATAAGCATAGGAAGAAAATTGCTTCATCGCATACCGATACATCTTTACTAAATTATAGCTGGTATAGAACATACCTGTCTCTGTTCGGACTTTATCAATGCCCCCTGCATATCCGTCTGGATACGGTGGTACAATCATCATCACTGATACAGCCGGGAGCATATTGCATGATGATATTCCGTTTCTTATGACCAAAAATGGTCTCTACCTCAAAGCCTCTGCGTTTCGATAAAGCCCGCCCCTCAGAGCTGCGAAGCTGCTTCCTCGCCTTAACTTTTAGTCTGTCATAATTAGCGCTGATATGAAGACTACGGGCTTTGCCCCTGGTGCAGAACTGTTTTAATGAACAACCAGAACAATCTTCTTCTCTGGCGGAATAGACTTTAACATTGGCTCTATAACCGTTAACTGTTTTTCTTGATAACTTCTCTTTAATAAATGTCAGCACCTTGCCCTGAGGACAGCGATAAGTATCAGATGATTTTTCATAAAGAAACTGATCTTTGCAAACCTTTGCCTGATGATACTTTTTTGTCTTTTCAGGATGATAGGTAGAATACTTCACATTAGCTTTTATATCTTTATCTTCTAAATGTTGATAGTTCTCTTCACTGCCATAGGCAGAATCCGCTGTAACCGAATCTGCTTTTACGCCTGTATTTTTCTCTGTGCCATCGACTAAATCAATCAGTTTATCAGTATCACCTGAGGTCTGCGAGATGGAGTAATCTAAAACAAACCCATCACTCGTGGCAACACCCTCATTATATCCAGGCTTGATCACTTCGTCTTTTTGAAACATAGCTATCGCATCGGGGTCTGTCTTCGAATAGCTCCTACGCTTACCTAATAATAATTTTGAATAATTATATTTCTTGAGCCGATGTAATAATACTTTTAGCCGACGGAACTTCGCTTTCCTGTCCCGCGCAGCATCACGGCTTATCTCATGATCTTTTAATTGTGAATTAACATCTGTGATCATCTTATCTATATCAGAATCCGAGAAGTTCCTGTTACTTGTCTCAGAGTAATCACCATTACCGTATTCTTTACCCTCTGACTTCTCAATGCGAGAAATATAGGAAAAAAGCATGTCTAACTCTGATTCTATCTTCGCTGTTTGGTTTTTTACACGCTTGCCCCAGATCACCTTATGACGATTCGCATCTGCCTCGAATTTAGAATGATCTATGAAAATATCTTTAGCAGTAATAATACCATTCTTTATACCTATTTGAATCACCTCCTGGAATATCTTTTTTATATCTTTCTCTAAACGAGAACGAAAATTATTCAGGGTACGAAAATCTATGATCTTATTCCCACTGAGCCACTTAAAGGCAATGTTCTCTCTAAGCAATTTAGCTACCCCACGACAGCTATAGGTCTTGTAAGTAAGAGCCAGAAGCCACACACTTAACAATAACCTGGGATTATAGGCGCTGGCTCCCCCACCTTTATAGCTGGATATAAGAGAATCAATATTGATTTTGTCCATAGCAAGCTTGATAAAGCGTGCAATATGAAACTTAGGCAGGGATTGCTCAATATCCTCCGGAAAAAGCTCTCTCTGTCCTGTATCGTATTCCTTAAAGGTTACCTGCCTGTGTAGATATTTCTTATCATTTACCTCTTGCGGAGGCAGGTCTGTAAATAAAAGTGAATTATTCTGAGACATAACGTAGAATAGAGCAAAATCGATTTATCCTGACAAGTAATTATAATAGACTTTTTCTCGTAAGCCTTTTTAGACAGCCCCAGATGAAAAGATATCCTTAAACGATTACCAGGAGAAAAAGCAAAATGATTTTTAAAACCATCTATAAAAATAGATCCTGTTACCATGCCTGAGATGATTTGAAATTCATCTTTTTCTGAAAGAATCTTTTCTGTGATTGCTTTTTTTTCTGAACAGGAATATAATTCTCTTACCCTAAAGGCAAACTGCCTTTTTTTTAGAGAATTATGGCCTTTAAATGGTTTTCCACCGGCCGATTTAAAGGCAGCGCTTGAACCATTGGCAGTAGATATCCAAATACCGGAAGATTTATGCCATTGTTTTATTTTATTTAAACATAGTAGATAAAAACTGATTGATGCGGGATTTTTTTCTGAGATCAGAATATCATTTAGAATAGGGACAGATAGCTTTTTCCCTCCCAGGCTCAGCACCAGTCTATCTAATTTTTGGGGTTGAACCCTATTCTGCTCAATTTGGTATAAATGATCTATAAAAGATCTTTTTTGAGAAAAGAGACTAAATTTGCAATAATGCCCTACGCTTGTCTGTGGAGAAGAGTTTATTCCCAAAATAGGAACCTTTTTAAATTTATGCGAACAGTGTAAAAAAGTACCATCTCCTCCAAGACTGATCCAAAGATCATTATTGTTGTTGATGTCTGAAAAATCTTTATCCCTTTTGTAAAATTGATGCTTTATTTTTTCTTTTATAAGCAATTCCGAAAGAAGCTCAATAGATTTAGTATGATTTTCATGCGAAATTTCGAGTAGATGCCTAAACTCATCAACTTTTTTTATAGACTTCCAGGTATCATTCGACTGTAATTTTTCTTTATTGCTCGGCTTATAAATTATGGCGATTTCCAGGGGCATTTCTTAGTTAGACTATAAAATAAGATTGAGTAGCCTTTCCGTGGCCTGCACAGCGGCTAATACCTGGTCCGGGTGAACTCCTTTGGTGATCAAAGGTTTATCCTTTTTTCTTTGCCATATAATTTTACATTCTACCAAAGCAGAAGTCTCGCCTCCTGGGGGGATTCTAACTTCGTAATTAATTAATTTGGGAAGAGATAATTTGATCTGCCTGCTCCAATTTTTGATGGCATTCATAAAGGCATCATAGCCTCCATCCCCTGTACCCGTTACATTATAATCCTTATCTTTATAAATAAGGATCATACTACATACGGGGGATATTCCCTTTCCTGAGGTGATCACTATATGTTTAATTTCTATTTTTTTATGTTCTGGTAATTTAAGTACATCCGCAATAATAAAAGGTATATCTTCTCTGGTAACGGTCTTTTTCTGGTCTCCCAGATGAATGATCTTATTCAATACCTTTTTGCGACTTTCTTCACTTAGGTCGATCCCCAGGTCTTTTAAATTATGTTCCAGAGAAGCCTTACCTGAGAGTTTTCCTAATGCATAAGAATGTTTTCTACCAAATCTGGATGGGTCTAAAAAACTATGATATAATTTACCCTTTTTATCTCCATCGGCATGAATGCCTGCCGTTTGTGTAAATACATCCTCGCCTACAATTGGTTCATTCTCTGCCAGTCTTTTCCCGGAAAAAGTCTCTACCACTCTGGACAGAGAAAAAAGCGCTTTTTCTTTGATCTGTGTTTTTAATTTTAGATGATCATGAATATTGGCAATCACTTGGGCTAAAGAGGCATTCCCCGTTCGTTCTCCTAAACAATTGACTGTTACATGTACCCCGTCTATATTGGCTCTAATGGCTTCTAATACATTGATGGTACCCAGACCATAATCATTATGCGGATGGAAATCAAAATGGATGGAATTATATTTACTTTTTATCTCTTTTACATATTCGTATACTTCCAGAGGATAAAGTGTCCCAAGAGTGTCTGGGAGCATGATCCTCAATACATTTTGACTTGATAGAAAAGATAAAAAATCATATACATAAGATCTTTCGTTTTTAAATCCATTTGACCAGTCCTCTAAATAAATATTCACATTTACTTTTTTTGAATTGGCATACCGAATGATTTTTTGAATATCAGAGAAATGTTGCTTGCTGGTTTTATTCAACTGTTTTTTTAAATGACGAAGGCTTCCTTTGGCTAGCAAATTCAATACTTTACCACCTGCATTACATAACCAATCCACCGATTTACCATTATCTATAAATCCCAGGACTTCTATTCTATTTAAATATTTTTTACTGTCTTTTTTCTTAGCCCACTGAATGATTTTTTTTACACTCTCCAATTCTCCTTCAGAAGTTCTGGCAGAAGCTATTTCTATTCGATTAACATTCACTTTTTCGAGTAGAATGCGGGCAATATGCAGTTTTTCCTGAGGAGTAAAGGAAACATTATTGGTCTGTTCCCCATCACGCAGAGTGGTATCCAAAATTTCTATATTTTTTACAGGCATAGAGTCAATTGTATAATGACTTCTTCTCTAGCAAGCTGATTTTTTATACTAAAATAAAAAAGAGAATGGGATTAATGATAAAGTAATTTTATTCTAAATTCCTTGTTCGGTATCTATAAAATCGGGAACTATATACTTAACTGACCCAAGGAGCGCTCTTGCCACAAACGCTTGACAACTAATGAATTAATAATGAAATAATTTTAAAACGTTTTTTTAAGAATCTACTAAAAATTATATTTTATTTTCGTAACTTGAAGAATCTTCTTTAAGTATATCATTTCGTAAAGTAAGGCCAAATATTTGGAATATATCGTTAAGATTAAAAATTGGTTTTTCGTAGGCGTAGTTTTTAATCCTATTAATCTCTTTATCAGTCAATAATTTAGGAAGTAAATTAAAAGATACAGAAAGACAATCTGATTGTAAATCGAATTTATTTGTAGCTTTTGGTGTATAACTCAAAACTTCTCTTTTCATGTTTTCTTTGTATTTATTATAAAGGTCTTCTCCTTTAATTTCACTCCACATTGTTTTACCCATTTCATTAGGTTCAATAGGGCTATTTGACTCTATATATGGACTAGGATTAGTAGTATTGAAATTTATATTATCTGTTCTAATCAAATTAGAAGGTTTACTTAATGTTAAATCTTTGAGTGTTTCTCTTATTGTTTTTGGGATTTCAGCATAGAGAGAAAATAAATTGTCTATTCTATCATTAAGTCGGTCTATCCTATCGGATAATTTATCTAATCTTGTATTTATAGAACTATAAGTACTTTTTAAAAAAAAACCAATAATAGTTATAGCAATAAGAATAATTGATGTAGCAATACTTAAAATGATGTTTGTGGTCTCCATAATTATTATCTAAAACCTTAGGTATTCATTATATCGGTATAACTATATGTAAATCAATTAATTTTCAGTATCCTTTCTGGTTTGAGGTCCCCCTTAACATGGACATTAAAAATTGGCTTATTGTCAATGATTTGGAAACTACGATAAGGCATAAGATTGGTAACCCAAATTTACTTCTAATGGGTTTAACTCTTGTATGGAAAAGCGTTCTTCTTTTTTATAAATAAGCCTGGATGCCTCTTTTGCATCATCCAAGGTATCAAAAGCCCCAACCACTTTTTGATCTTTAAGTAGAATAAATTTTTTATTTGGATATTTATCTAGTATAGAGCTATAATTATTTTTAAAATATTTATAATTCTTTTTCACTTCCTCTTCTTGTAAATCTCTATTTTTATTTGATTCTTCTTCTTTTGCCATTTTTTGACCTCCTTTTTATGGAGACATTATTAAATTGTGTATTTTTTTCGTGGGCTGTATTATAGCAAGATTCAATGCCTCATCAAAATCTTTACCTTTTAAATGCCGTATCCAGTTTTTTTTCTTGCCATATAAAATATTCTTTAAACATTTTCTCTTTTGTCAACCTTTTTTATGCATTTATAGGTTTTTATATATTATCCTATTATTTATATTTTTTATCCGACACAGATTAGGCCTAATAAGAACATTCCATTTCTATTAAAAATTTTTGATCAATTGATTTTCCAGCGAATAAAAAACCATATCCATCATCTATTTTAATCGAGGGACGAAATAAATTCTCTGTTCGGTATCTACAAAATCTATATTCCTATTAAATATTACTTGTTCGTATGTTATGTTATTTTAATAGATGCCTTTGTTGAATACTTCAATATAGAATATGCGTGAGATAGGAACTTTAAAATTAAAAAAATCAGCAGAAAACTTTGTTTATTTTATGCGCAGCCAGGGAATCAAGGCAGAAGCAAAAGCAGAAGAAAATGGTAATTGGTCTATTTGGATACATGCAGAAAAGGATATAGAATTGGGTAAGCAAAAATTTAAGGAATTCATTTTGGATCCGGAAAATGATTTTTTTAAAAAAGAGGCTAAAAAAGGCATTCAATCTTTTAAAAAAGAAAAATTATTAGAAAAAAAACTAGAGGCTTTGGAATCTAAAGTAAGGCAAAATGTACTCAGTTCCAGATCTATAGGTAATTCTTTAGGATCGGTTACCTTATCCTTGATCGCCATAAGTGTATTTCTTTTTTTATTTAAATATTTAAAAGGATTAAGTCATGATCCATTCTTTCTGTATTATTCAGAATATTCAAGCCTGGCTTTTCATGAAATAAGAAATGGTCAGGTTTGGCGATTGTTTACTCCTATGTTTTTACATGGGAATTGGTTACATCTAATATTTAATATGCTATGGCTATATGAATTAGGAAATATGATCGAGAATAATAAAAGAAGCATTTATTTTTTAACACTCGTGATGGTCATTAGCTCTATCTGCAATACCACTCAATATATAATTACGGGCCCAAATTTTTTGGGGATGTCTGGGGTAATTTATGGACTATTGGGATATATTTGGATGGAAATGAAATTCGGCTCTACTTCTCATTATTATTTGAATTCATTTACCATTGGCTTTTTACTTTTTTGGTTTTTCTTTTGTCTAACAGGTCTCATTGGCAATGTAGCCAATACAAATCATGGAGTTGGTCTTTGCATTGGAATGCTCTGGAGTTTTTCTTCAAATGGGCGCACTATTTTAAATTCCATCAAAAGACTCCAAATGAAAGATATTGCCTTTTTCATTGCCCCATTTTTATTTGCCATCATGGGAGTTCTAGCAGATTATGTTAAGAACATGATCATAATTAACAGATAAAATGGATGAGAAATAATACACTACAGCATAACTCTAAAAAAAAAATATCACTCAACCTTGGTGGTGGAGGGATGAGGGCCTTTGCTCATATAGGGGTCATTCGCTGCTTAAAGGAAGAGAATATACCCTATGATATGATCATAGGAATTTCCGGGGGGGCAATTGTAGGGGCTATTTATTCTTTAACCCAAGATATTGATACAACAGAAAAACAAATGGAAGATCTTATTCGATCAAAAAATTTTTTGAATTCAATAATGGGTAATTATAAAAAATATAGCCACAAGGATCAAAATAGCATAATTCAAAAATTCCAAAAAATCTATTCCAATACAAATACATTAAGTAAGATACTTCTTTCCCCATCTGTAATGACACAGGAAGAAGCCGAAGGTATTTTTTTCCCCTATATACCCGATATATCCATAGAAAACCTGCAATTCCCTTTTGCTTGTGTGGCGGTGAATTTATATAAAGGGGAATCCAGGATTTTCTTTAAAGGCCATCTTAGAGAAGCAGTCATGGCATCTATTGCAATGCCTTTGATCATTCCTCCAAGGATCATAAAAGGAGATATGTATTTAGACGGAGCAGTACTGGATAAAATAGGCATTGAAGCATCCCAAAGAATGGGTATACACAAGACCATAGCCGTAGATGTATCCAATCAGGGTCATAAAAATTCCAGAATAAGAAATGGCCTGGATATCATGTTCAAAATAGAAGAGATCGCTTCCTTTAATCGCCGTAAAAGACAACTAAAAGAAGCCTCCGTTGTTCTGCAACCCATCAAAGAGTATATTCATTGGTCAAATTACCATTTATATAGATCCATTGTACAATTTGGCTATGAAGAAGCAAAGAAAAAGATTGAAATTATCCGAAGTAAACTAAAATTAGTTTCCCCTTTTAGAAGAATATTTCTCTTCACGGGGAATAAAAAAAACAATAGAAATAAAACTTAAAAGGTTATTGTTTCTGTATGTTCCTATAAATAGATCTACTTGGATAATAGACCATAAGAGCCCATACAATACCAGCCAGCATGTCTACAACGAAGTGAAACATTCCGTATACTGTACCAATGATCAGTAAAATTGAAAAAGGAGCAATAATAATAGCCATTTTCTTATTAAACTCAAAGGCACTTAAAAATGTAGTGACAGTCACCACCACATGAGCAGAAGGAAAGGCAGCAGCTCGAATAGCTCCTTCTTGGGTCATTTTAGCCATTTCTACAAAGAGGAATCCTTTCAGTTGTTCCAAATCCGCTTCGGGGAAAACCCAATGGGGTCCGGCTACCGGAAAGAAAATAAAAAAGAAATAGCAAGATAAAAAAGTAAATACAAGAGTAAAACGGTATTGTTCAAATCCTTTTTTACCTTTTTGCAGATAAAGACCAACCCCAACGGAAATGATCAGCAAATAATAGGATACATACCCCATTGTAAATATCTCTCCCAAAAAAGTACTATCAAAAAATTTATGCATTTCCAAGGCTGGTTGAAAGCCAAAAATCCATTCTTCCCATTGAATGATAATATGTTCAAAGGATTTGCCTCGATGTATTAATTTATTTAAATAATTTAGAGACCAATAAAAAAAAAGAAAGGAAGCAAGAAAATACCATTCCTTGATAAAATAAAATATTTTTGATCCCTTTTTAGCCTTATTGACCCAGAAGATGAAAAAAATAAACACTATATTAACCAAGAATGGTAGCCACCAAATATCCAGATTTCTATGGAATATGAGTAGTAAAATATTAGTTAAGATCAGATAAACTATGATGAGCAACTCGAAGGCCCTAACCTTGTTGGCAAGAGACATTATTTTTTCAATAAAAGAATTCATTATACTAACTTATGTTATCTGAATAACCTTTTTTTAAATTTTGGTAAAAGGATTAAGAGTATAGAAGGCAATACAATGATAGAAGCAACAAAGTTTCCTAAAATACCAATCATTGCCAAAGAACCCATATTACTGATCCCCTGATTCGATGCAAAAAATAACGCTCCAAAACCTACCAAAGTCGTTAAAGAAGACAGAGTAATCGCTTCCCCTGTATATCGAACGGCTTTTTCTACAGATTTTGTTTCTAAGAATCGATAATACATGTGAATACCGCTATCAATACCAATTCCGATAATAATAGGATAAATGATTGTATTTACAGGGTCACTCTTAAGACCTATCATCCCCTGTATACCTAAAATCCAAAGGATACTGATCGAAACAGGCATTAATACTAAAAGGGCCTTAAAGAAACTTTTAAAATTGATCACCACAATAGAGTATACCAATACAAAATTAATGAGAAATATCCAAAAACTATCAGAACGGATAATTCTTACAACTTCCGCCAGAATTAATGCAAAAAAGGCAAATTGAATTGGTTTTTCATCGATCCTTAGTTTCTCTAACTGATCGGCAAGTCTTAAAACTTCGTCACCATCTTCAAGCTTTACTTTAGGATAAACCAATACCATGCTTTGGTTCTCGTATCCTTCTTTGCCAATAAATCTTTTCCTTATATATTCTGGAATTTGATCTCTGCTAAATGGCTGTGCGTTTAATTGTTTCCTGAAATCTTTTAAGGCCATTTTATCTTTGGTGACTAACAATGGCAGATATTTTCTATTTCGGTCTACCAATGACTTAATTTTATTCATAGTTCTCTTTTTTTTCTTTTGATCAGGAGGCACAAAGCTTTGGATACCCAGAGCGTTTCTTAAGCAATTTTCTGGTTTATTTTCTTTGATTTCTTTATTGACCACCTCTAATATTTTACTTTCATTTTCAGGATTTTCCGTAAATATTATAGAAGGCACGACAAAACTTTCATTGAATAGGCTTTTCACTTCCAAATCCAGTTTATAAGACGGTAAATTTTCATTCCCCATGACTTTAGAAAAATCGGTATCGAAAATTCTGAATTGAGATTTATATACACATAGCAATGAAAAAAGTACCGCAAAAATGACTAAAAGATTAGCTCTTTTAATATTCAAAGAAGGTAATTGAATATTAAAATTAGAGACGATGATTCTGATCTTCAATCCTTTCGCTAAAATCAAAATTAAAGAAGGCATAAAGATCATATAGGAAAACAAAGTGCATGCCATTCCGATAGAAGCAATGATACCAAATGTAGAAAATCCAGCAAAATTGCTGAACATTAATCCTAAAAAGGCAAATATAGTTGTAACCACAGCGCTTGAAGAAGCTATACAGGTTTCGGTATACATTAATTGAAATGCTTCTTCAATGCTTTTCCCTTGTGATCTTTCTTCTTTGTATCTCAAAAGAATATGAATACCAAAGTCAATCCCCAGTCCGAATAAAATGGCAATTAAGAATGTACTTACCAGATTCAATGTGCCAAATATCATCTGCGCAATCCCAATAGTCATGATAATCCCATTCAATAGACCCGTAATAAGTAATAAAATTGGCCACAATGTACGGAAATAAAACAGGAGTATAAGTAATATGCCTATTCCTGAAATAGAAGTTACTAATTTAAAATTTTCCCCTAAATCATTGAAAGATTCTGACTTTTTTTTATATCTTCCTGTGAATTCTATTTTGCTAATTTGTTCATATTTAGGTTTATGCTCTTGCAGGATTGTATTTACTTTATGGATGATATTATTGGCATAGGCAACATTCCATGAGGGTTCCAGCGGTTTGGCTAATAACATGAATATATGTTCTTCTTTGCCATTTTTGAGGACCGTTGTGTACAGAAAATCTGTTGTGTATTTTTTCTCCCAATTCCCAAATATAAGTTTACTCTTATATTTATTTCTGATGTCTTCGTATTGAAATCCAGGATCTGGCTCATCCAGATCCATTAACAGGCTCATTCTTGATTTTCTTTTTTCATATTCAATTTTATTTTTTAGGCGCCCGTAAATTTTATTTAGATCTTCCATCTCTAAGTAAAAAAGGGCATGTTCTTTGAAAAAATCTACAGGAGCTCTATACATCACCCATTCTAATTCAGGTAACTTTTCAATCTTATACGCTACCTTCTGAACAAATTCAACCCCTTCTTCAAAGGAGTTAGATCGAATAATCACATCTAATGTATCTCTATGACCAAATAGCTTTTCGGCCTTATTCAAGTTGGTAAAAATAAGATGATCTTTAGGTAAAAGAGCATTTAAGCTTGGATCTAATTTAATTTGCAATGCATAATAAAGAAGAAAAATAGATACAGAAAAAGAAAAGAAAAATGCCTTATAAGGATATTTTAAAATAACTGTACATAAATTTTTATAGTATTTTTTTAAAAGATCAGATTTACCGAACATTCTGTATTTTATGGAATAACCCTTTCTTTTATTATTTTGCCTGATGGAAGAATTCCAAATATGTCTACCCATTGTACGATGGGAATAAAAAATCTTGGGATGGCAAATACGTATACTTCTTTAAAAATAGTTTTTTTACCTTTGATGATCAATCTTGGAATAGCCTTACACTTTCTCTTCGCGTTTTTTTTAGAATTTTTTGATATTTCTATGTTGATGTTTTTTTCAGGAAGAGCCTTAAGAGTCATTTGAACCAGATCTGGCTTTATTATTCTTTGATCTTCTATGGCAAATCCAGGCCTTTCATGCCACTTAATAGGATAAGTTTGCCCATGACGGTCTTCCAGGTTGAGCCAGTACACAAAAGCAGGTTCTTTTGAAATAGGCTTACATTCTTTATCGAGCCTAATTGCATAATGAACCTCATTTTTATTTCTACTTCGTTTAATATGAAATAAATAATAGGAATTAGGATCTTTTGGGTCTGGTTCTTCAGAATCAATAATAAAGAAGGGTGTAAGAAATATAAAAAGTAAAAAAGTGAAATTTTTTTTAAAGTTCATTAGTTTATTTTATTTTTCTACTAACTCTGAAAAATAATATATTTACGCGATAAAAAGTTTATAATGGAGACACAAATAAGATTTCCTAAATAGGCTGTAAACGTAGAAAAATTTTTTTGGATCAGTAAAATTATGGCGATACCTCCAGCCAAAGAGCTTAAAGTGGTAAACGCAAAAAAAAGGAATATCTCTTTTTTTTTATTACGAGACTTACTTTTATTACTGGATCCACTCTTGAATATCCATGTTTGACTAACTAAATAAACAAAAAGATTACTAATGAAAAAAGCGATTAAAGCATTAATGAATGCATTTCTTTGCCTTATGCTCATGTCAGTTTGAAAAGATATGTTAGAATCTATAAATTGAACAATTTTCTCATCGGGAGATATAGCATGAAAAATAAATAAGGAAAAAAAAGTAAATATTGAAAAGTGAATGATCGTTCCTAGCCCTCCAACAAAAAGATAGCGTATGAATTGTATGATCGTACTTTTTGCCATAGAAATAAGCTAAGTCTATAATTTCTTTTTTTATTACTCGTCAATATATTTTAATATAGCTCTCGAAAACCGCCAAAACATGTTAGATAAAAACCTTGTAAAGACCTTAACATAATGGTAGAGAACTCCGCCAGACTATCAATTATAGAGGTCATTATTTTAAAATATGATCTTACTTTATCAGCAAAACAAGGCCGATACCCGACTTTGATAATTGATAGCAGCCTAAAATACTAAAAATAGTAGTACCTAAATAAAGAAAAAAATGTTATACTGTATATTCTACATTTTAGTATAGGCTTAAATTATAGAAGTATCTATCCTTTTAAATTTATTTTTGACAATTTGATGATATCTATTGTTATATTTCTCGAAATAATTTAGATTTTATGAAAAGATAGGATAAAAGATAATGAGTAAAATAATTAAAATCATATCTATATTTTTAGTTCTTTCATTTTCTACAAGTATTTTCTTATACACCGGACTTTTCAATGACGATCTTATCTATGCCCAAAAATCTACAAAAAAGAAAAAACAGGGAATAAAAATAAGAAGAGGGCCTAAAACCTTTAGAGTAGATTTTAGAGAGAAAAGTATACATGACTTTTTGAAGGCAATGAGTGCCATCATTAGTAAAAATATCATTGCTGATGATAAAGTAAAAGGAAATATCACAGTCATTTCCCCTAAACCTATATTAATTGAAAGAGCCTTTGCTTATTTAACAAGTGTTTTAGCTGTAAAAGGATATGGTGTTGTAGTGGAAGATAAATTACTGAGGGTTATTCCTCTAAAAGATGCCGTTGCAAAAGGTAGACTGATCCATATTGGTAAAAAAACATTATCCCCTCTTTGGATAAAAGAAAATGTAGTGGTTACTGCCATTCTACAAATAGAACATGTTGAACCTCCTCGTTTGGCAACCATATTAAAAAAGGTAACCAATCCGGCCACACAGATCACTGAATATAAAGAAGTGGGTATGCTAATTCTTACGGGGGGAGCATTAGAAGTAAATCGTCTTTTGCGTATTATCATACAAGTTGATATACCTATAGAAGAAGAGATTGAGGAAGAAGAGGAACTAATTCCAGGTGACATTCATATTATCCGAGTGAATAATATGGAGGCCACTAAACTAGAATCTACTCTAAGAAAAATATCGCTTCCAATTGATGACGAAGAAACCAGATCCAAGAACAAAAAGAGCAAAAAGAATAAAAATAAACAAAATCAATCAAATCGAAAAAGAACAAAGAAAATAGATATCATAGCACATAAAGAATCCAACAGTCTGATCTTTGTGGGGAAGAAAGAGAAATGGGAAATCGTAAAAAATTTGATCCGGAAATTAGACATCGACAGAGAACAAATATTATTGGAAGTATTGGTAGCAGAAGTAAGAGAAGATACGGCAAATCAATTTGGAATTGAGTGGAGGATCCAGGGGCAGGGATTTGGGCAATTTAATGCTGGTATCGCTGCAGATGCGATACGATCTTCAGGAAGTACAGATGCAGACCTTACTGCCTCACTTTCCAATGCAGTGAACAGTATTTTTGGATTTTCTGCGGGAGTATTGGTCGACAGTAGGCAAACTATTTTAGCCATAATCAATGCAAATATAAACAATGAGAATTTTGTCGTTCTTTCGGCTCCCCAAGTGGTGACACTAGATAACCAGGAGGCAGAAATAAATGTAGGCGAGGATGTCCCCGTGCAAACCCGTTCAAGCACTTCTACGACAGATTCAAATGCTCCGATCGTAAACCAATTTGACTACCGACCTGTGGGAGTGAAGCTAAAATTTACTCCTCAGATAAATAGTGATAAAGAAATTACTTTAAAACTTTTTCAGGAAGTTAAATCCGTTTTAGACACAGAAGATACTACACTTAATCCTACCTTTACAAAGAGAGATATAAGCACAAACATTAGAATAAAAGACAGACAGACTATTGTAATTGGAGGCCTTATTTCTACGGATCGTAGTCGAACTTCCCGAAAGATTCCTATCTTAGGAGATATTCCTTTGCTTGGATATTTATTTAAAAGGACCAGCACTACAATACGCAGGAACAATTTAATGGTATTTATCACTCCACACATTATAACGAACCGTCGTATAGCCGATAGAGTTACTAGAGAGCTTAAGAGAAATCAATTGAAGAGATTACAAAATGGCAGCGAATAATAACAATATAAATATAGAAAATAAAAAAGATCCCAACCAAGAAGAAACAAAAAAACCGTTAGGAGAATCTCTTGCAGAAAAGGGGCTTATAGGAGAAGAAGATCTTAAAAAAGCTTTGGTCTTACAAAAAAAATCAAAAGCCAGGTTAGGTCAGATACTGATCAAACAGGGATATGTTTCCGAAGAAAATATTTTATATCATCTTGCCACACAATATAAATTAGAATATGTAGAAAAGCTAGAAGTAAAAAATATAGAACTTTTAACCTCCAGAACTCCCATTAAGTTTGTACAAAGATATAGAATCGTACCATATGATTTAGAAGGAAATGTCATCAAGGTAGCCCTTTCCAACCCGGAACAATTACATCCATTGGATGAGCTGAGAATGCTATGGCTGGGCTATGATATTATCACCGTTCTTACTCCAGAACCAGAAATATTACGGCTCATAAATCGGTTCTATGAGTCAGGAGACAAAGATAAAGAGGCAACAGAGGGAGAGGACTTTGATCTATTAGATGAAATTGAAGATCTACAAGATTCTCTCAATCTGGCAAACGAAGCCCCCATCATTAAAATGGTCAATGTAATTCTATCGAATGCAGTAAATGAAAAGGCATCTGATATACACGTTGAACCCCAGGAAAAAGAACTATGGGTGAGATATAGAGTAGATGGAATGCTTCGAAAGGTTCTTCAGCCAGTTAAATCAATTCAAAGCGGAATTATATCCCGGATCAAGATCATGGCAAATATGAATATCGCAGAAAGTAGGCTACCCCAGGATGGTAGGATTAAAATACGCGTAGGAGGTAAGGAAGTTGATATAAGAGTTTCTTCTTTGCCTTCTCAGTTTGGGGAAAGGATCGTGATGCGTATTTTAAATAAGACAGATACCAAATATGAATTAGAAAACATTGGCATGGGTAACGCAAACTATATTGAATATAAAAATCTATTGAAAAATCCCAATGGAATTCTATTGATCACAGGGCCAACTGGTTCAGGAAAAACGAGCACTCTATACGCTTCTTTGAATTTATTGAATCAGGAAAGCAGAAATATAATAACAGTAGAAGATCCGGTAGAATACCAGATCAGCGGTATCAGCCAAGTACAGGCAAAGCATGAAATAGGCCTTACTTTTGCAGAAGGCCTTCGTTCTATTTTAAGACAAGATCCTGATGTGATCATGGTAGGAGAGATCAGAGATGAAGAAACGGCAAGAGTGGCCATTCAATCATCTCTTACAGGTCATCTTGTTTTTTCCACCTTACATACAAATGATGCTCCTTCTGCTGTAACCCGCCTAATGGATATGGGAATTGAGCCTTATTTAATTACCTCTACCTGCTTGGGTTTTATGGCCCAAAGATTAGTGCGTATTTTATGTCATGATTGCAAGAAAAAGACTACCATGAGTTCTTCTGAACTAACCGAATTAGGCTATACAAAATCATTTAAAGGTAAAAAGAATATAACTGTGTATAAAGCGCAAGGCTGTAAACAATGTTTTGATATTGGTTACCGTGGTAGAACTGGCATTTACGAATTGTTAATATTGAATAATGATCTAAGAAATATAATATTGGATCATGTCAGCTTAGATAAGCTTAGAGAAGAATCTCGTAAGATGGGAATGGTAGTTTTAAGAGAATCTGGTTTGCAAAAAGTACTAGAAGGAATTACTTCCATTGATGAAGTCATAAGGGTAACCTAAATGGCTATTTTCAAATACAAGGCTTTTAATGCCTCTGGTACACAGGTAGAAGACTATATTGAAGCCGTAAATGTACAAATGGCGCAGAGAAAATTGCGTCAGCAAAGTTATTACATCACAGACATTAAAGAGGATATAGCTAAAAGAGACCGTCAATTATTCCCTTTTTTAGCTAAATTTCTTTATCGTATCTCTCATAAAGAAATGGGACTATTTGCCAAACAATTGGGTACTCTATTGGGAGCGGGTATTTCTTTAAACCAAGCCTTGACAGATGTATGGGAACAGATGGGTAATCCTAATCTGAAAAAAATTGTAGGCCAGATGAAAGAGGACGTGGTCGCGGGGAAATCTCTTTCTCAAGCCATAGAAGAGCACTCTGATGTTTTTCCTCCTGTATATGCAAATATGATCCGAGTGGGAGAAGCTACTGGTTCTTATGAAAAGACATTAAATCGTTTGGCAGACCTGGAAGAAAAAAATGAAGAATTAAAAAGTAAGGCCATTACAGCCTTAATTTATCCCATCATCATCATGGTCATATCCATTGGAGTGGTTCTGTTTTTACTTACTTCCGTAGTGCCTCAAATTGAAACCATGTTTGCTCAGTTTGAAGGATCAGAACTTCCTCTGCCAACCAAAATTGTTTTGGGAATTTCTTCTGTATTCAGAGATTTTTGGTATCTTCTTATATTATTATTGGTCGGTGGATTTGCGGGTATACAGCTTTGGAGACAAAGTCCTGAAGGCAAACTGAAATGGGATAGATTCCGATTCAAAATACCTCTTTTAGGCAAAATACAAAACAAAATTATTGTAAGCCGCTTTGCCAGAAACCTGGGTACATTGATTGATTCCAATGTTTCTTTATTGACTGCATTGGATATTATATCAGATATGTCTGGGAGTGAAATTTTCAAACAAGAATTGAAAAGATCTATTCAGGAAGTCAGGGAGGGCAGTTCTCTAAAGAAATCTCTGCATAAGTCTGAAATTCTACCCCAGATCACCAAGGGGATGATATCTGCGGGGGAGTCAACAGATAGGATGGCAGAAATACTTCTAAAAGTCGCCGATATCATGGAGACAGAAGTAGATGCTGCCGTAAGGGGACTTACAAGCGCTCTGGAACCGATCATGATCGTTTTTATGGGTGTAGTTGTAGGGGGGATCATGGTATCCGTTATGCTACCCCTTTATAAAATGACAGAACTGATCAAATGAATAGAAAAACCTCTTTTCTTGATTGTAAAATCATACTTTTAGATATAATAAGCTGAAAATAAATGACGATCCACATTTTAGGGGGGGGAGTAGCCGGTTATTCTGCTGCGATTGGATTTAGCTCTCTTTCTAATGAAATACATTTATGGGAAAAAGAGAATCAACCTTTCTTATTCAGCTCTTCCAGAAATTCAGCCATTGCCAGAAGCTATGAATCTGATCCATATTTATCCCTTTTGCTTAAAAAGAGCCTATGGCAGATGCAAAATACAGAAACTGAATACCAACCATTGATCATAAAGAAAGGTCTTTTGATCAGGCCGATGGAATATGATTATTTTGAAGAAGATTTTCTGAATCAATTCAAAGAAGCCAAAAAGTTAAAAGCAGAAAAACATTCCATCACTCTTCCCGATGGTCAGATTTTTGAAGGTTTTTTGATCAAGTGGAATGGCATTCTACATCTAAAAAATATCCATCTGTACCTAAGAAAAATGGCTAAGCAAAATAATGTAAAAGAGCATTTCATCAAAGAATTGAAAAATATACGTTTAAAAGAAGATCATATATCTGAATTTGAAGTCTACCGTAGGGGGCAAAAAGAAATCATCCAAATGGAACCAAAAGACATATTGGTAAATGCAGCCGGATCATGGGGATATGAGATCATGCACAGAAATAATCTAAAATGCCCTAATCTAATACCGCATAAAAGACATATGTTTTTACTCAAGAATGATCCTAATTTCTTCTTAAATATGCCCGTACTATGGGATGAGAGAGAGAATTTCTATATAAGAGATTATGATGGTGATCTTTTATTAAGCCATTGTGATGAAACTCCTTCCAGGTTTTCAGATTATTCTGTGGATATTCACGAACTGCATAAATTTAAAATCTTTTTACAAAATAAGCTCCCTTTTCTAGCAGGTCTGGAGTTATTGGATCATTGGTCTTGTTTACGCACTTTTAGCCTGGATAATCGACCTATTATTGGTTTTGATCCCTTTCTTAAAAACCTATTCTGGTGCGCCGGTTGGGGAGGCAGAGGAATGAGCATGAGCTTTGGAATCTCAGAACTAGTGCACAATCTCTTTTTGGAAGGAAGAAATACAAGTGAATCCGAATTTGAAAATGCATATACTGCTTTTAGATTCTTTGATCTGTAATTCTTTTTCCATAAAAACAAGATGATCCGTATTTATTTTGATTGACCGTTAGGAATGAATGTAGAAATAAGTATGGCCAATGTCTTCTAAGAAATTAGTATCTAAAAATAAAATAAAAAGCTTATCTGGTTCACAGGTAATGCTGGATATTTTGCTCCAAAATGGGGTTGAAGTTTGCTGGGGATACCCTGGGGGTGCTATACTGCCTTTTTATGACTTCATGTATCGGTCTAAACTAAAACATTTTTTAGTCAGACATGAACAAGGGGCCGCGCATGCAGCAGAAGGATATGCAAAAGTTTCCGGCAAAATAGGAGTTTGTATCGCTACTTCCGGTCCAGGGGCTACTAATTTAATGACAGGGATAGCAGATGCGAAGATGGACTCCGTGCCTATTTTAGCCATTACAGGCCAGGTACCCACACAGGCCATTGGAACAGATGCTTTTCAGGAAGTAGATACCTATGGGATGAGTATACCCATTACTAAATACAATCACCTCATTAAATCAGCAGATGATGTTGCCAGGGTTACCCAGGAGGCAATTACAGTCGCATTGTCCAAGAGGCCTGGACCAGCATTGCTTGACTTTCCAAAAGATTGCCAAACATCATTAACCAAAAAAATAAGTATAAAAAAAATAAATCTACCTGGTTACCATTATGAAAAACCAAAAATAAAAGGCGACATAGATCATTTAGTGAGTGTAATACAAAAAGCCTCCAAACCATTGCTCTATGTAGGAGGGGGGTCTGTTCCTTCGAATGCTTCCGTTAATATACGCAAATTAGCAGAGAAATCTCATATACCAGTGGTTTCCACTCTAATGGCTTTAGGTGTTTTCCCAGGGAATCATGATCTTAGTCTTGGAATGATGGGAATGCATGGAACAGCGTATGCCAATAAAGCAGTCATGGAATGCGATTTTATTCTGGCACTAGGGGCACGCTTTGATGACAGAGTAGCGGGAGATGCGAAAGATTTTGCTAAAAATGCAATTAAGGCCCAAATAGATATTGATCCTGTCGAGTTTGATAAAAGAGTCTATGTAGATATTCACATAGAAGGAGACTTGAACGAAGCGCTTAAATTAATTATCCAGAAGATAAAGCCAAAAAAGAATGAGGCATGGGTAAAATACATCCAATTTTTAAAAGAAAAAAACCCGTTAAGGTTCAATCAGAGTAAAACCGTTATTAAACCACAATACATGATCCACCGCCTTTGGGAAAAAACAGGAGGCAATGCCATTATTTCCACAGATGTAGGGCAACATCAAATGTGGGCCGCCCAATATTACCTTTTCAATAAACCCAGAAGATGGCTTACCTCAGGTGGATTGGGTACAATGGGATTTGGCTTTCCTGCTGCATTAGGGGCTAAAATAGCCGCCCCAGAGAAAGAAGTATTTGTAATATCCGGGGATGGTTCTTTTCAGATGTGCATGCAGGAATTGGCCACTATCAGAATGTACAATATAAGAGTTAAGATCATAATCTTTAATAATGGATTTTTAGGAATGGTTCGACAGTGGCAGGAATTGTTCTATGAAAATCGCTTTGCAGAATCGGACATGAATTATAATCCGGATTTTGTAAAAATTGCCTCTGGATTTGATATACCAGCCAGAAGAATCACTAAACCAAATGAAATTGAAAATGGATTGAACTTCCTTTTAAAAACGAATGATTGTTGCCTTTTAGAAATAATGATTCCTAAAGAAGAAAAGGTATTCCCTATGGTTGCTTCAGGATCAAAATATGAAGATATGGTGGATTTTGATCATAAAAAAGAAAAAGGGGACCCTTTTACCATTATGCCCAATAGGTCTTATAAAAAATGAGAAGTATTTTATCTGTTTTAGTAAACAATTCATCGGGCGTCTTGAGTCATGTGGCCGGTTTATTTGCAAGAAGAGGATATAATATTGATTCTCTCTCTGTAGCAGAAACACAGGATTCCAGCAAGTCGATCATTACTCTTGTGGTAAATGAAGAACAAAATATGTTGAAGCAAATTAAAAAGCAATTGTATAAATTGATTGACGTAATTCAAATAGACGACCTTTCTGGCGAAAATTCTTTTAAAAGGGAATTAGTTCTTCTGACTGTCAAAGCCACTAAGAATAATCGAAATCAAATAAGCGGTTTAGTGGATGCTTTTCAGGCAAAGATAGTGGATATGACCAAGAATGCAATGATGATAGAATTAAATGGTTCTCAGAGAACAGTATCTGCTTTTTTGAAATTACTTACTGACTTTGGAGTATTATCTGTGGCCAGAACAGGAACCATTGCCCTGCAATATCCTTCTGCAGAGGATACATGAATACCTAACTTGTTTAAGAATGAACAAAATTTTTTTATACTCTATAAGAATGTCCTTACAATTGAATCATTCTAGTTCATTATTAAATATGAGGCTTATTCTCTTTGCTTTTTGCGCGTTTCTATATAGTGTAGTCTTAGGATGTAAGCCAGGCCCTGAGGAATATATTCTAAAAGCGAAAGAAGCATTAAATGATCAGAATCCTCTTCTGGCGATCAAGTATTTTCATGAAGCTTATGAGATATCTCTGGATAAAAAGTTTTTTTTGACGGATAGAGAAAAAAAATTTTCTAATTTATATCTTTCCCAAAATAAAAAACACCTGATTCTTCTGCAAAATTTGAATAATTCTTCTTCTTTTATATATCGTGACCTTTCTAAGCAGAATAAAAAAGAAATAGAAGAAGACATTGATGCAAAGACTATTCATTTAAATGTTTCGCCAAAAGGAACATACATTCTCTTCGTTCTGCGGTCTGATCAAAAGGGAAAGTGTGATCTGAATATATGGGAAGTCTCTAAAAGGGATTTTATTGATCCCAAAATAAGGGTCGACTGTATTGACCAGCCAGCTATCTCAGATGAAGGTTATGTATTATATAAAGAAAGAAAACATATTATGTTTCTGGATATTAAAAAGAGTCTATTAAAGCCAGAGATGTGGACTTCAAGAACTCCAGATATAATATACAAAAAACAAACGGCCAAAGCATCCTTCTATTTTTCTCCTAAGAACAGACCATTTTTAACCTTTGGCAAGGCAGGGCTCTATAAACTTTACGACCTTTCTAATAGAGGCCTAAAATTAATAAATAAAAATCTGGCCAGGGGGAAAATATATTTCAAAAAAAACATGGATCATTCAGGCGCCATTATAGGTGGGGCAGGTAAATATAGTTTGAGTTTTTTTGATCCGAATTTCGTAGGTAGAGTGATAAAAAGTTATAAGTTAGGTATTTGGAAAGATATTTCTTTTATCAATGAAGGTCATTATTTTTTTATTCAATCAGGAAGAATACATGAACATAATGATGAATTTACAAATAAAACGAGAGAACTTCCTTTTTTTGCAAAAAACATCTTCGCGGATGAAAAAGGAAATCTCTTTTTCTTGTCTATTCTAGGTACTCCGATGCGCTACAAAGGAGAAACCATAAGCCAATTGAATATGAAAATTTTTGACAAGATAATTGACCTGCAAGAATAAATATTTGTGGTCCAATACAGTATTTCTATTGGGCCCACCAGGATTCGAACCTGGGACCAACGGATTATGAGTCCGCTGCTCTAACCGCTGAGCTATGGGCCCTGTTTTTTTAGGTTATATCCTCTATCATATCGGGATGGTCAATCTAAATCCTAAATAGAACCTAAAAAATAATGAATAATGCTTGTTCATTTCTTGATGGAAGCATTATTATGCTTGTTCATTTCTTGATGGAAGCATTATTATGCTTGTTCATTTCTTGATGGAAGCATTATTATGCTTGTTCATTTCTTGATGGAAGCATTATTATGCTTGTTCATTTCTTGATGCAAGCATTATTATGCTTGACACCATGATCTATTAAACAAAGAGTACTTTAATTTCTTTTAGGAGGGAAATGATCTATGAACACGCCTTTTGAATTACCTGAATTGCCTTATAGTGACGATGCATTGGCACCATATATTTCTTCTAATACCATAGGATATCATTATGGGAAGCACCATCAAACGTATGTGGATAAGCTGAACGGTCTGGTACAGGGAACTGAATTTTCGGATATGTCTTTAGAAGACATTATAAAAAAAACAAGGGGGCAAGATCATCAAATAGGAATATTCAACAATGCAGCCCAGGTATGGAATCATACATTCTACTGGAATAGCATGAAAAAAGAGGGGGGGGGTACCCCTTCAGTTGATCTGTTGCAAAAAATAGAAAATTCTTTTGAGAGTCTGGATAAATTTAAGAGTGAATTTGCAAATGCCGCCGCAACTCAATTCGGAAGTGGATGGGCATGGTTAGTGGCAGAAAATAATGCTCTTAGTATTGTAAAGACATCGAATGCCGAAACCCCTCTGGGGAAAGGCCAAACACCACTATTGACAATTGATGTATGGGAACATGCCTATTACCTTGATTTCCAAAATAAACGCCCTGACTATATAAATGTTTTTTTGGAGAAACTGGTCAACTGGAACTTCGCACAAGAAAATTTAGACAAGGCTTGAAAAAGAAATTAATCTCTTTTATCTTTTTTTTCTCTATCCATTTGACGGGGATACATCTTCTTTTTGCAAATGCGGAAGCTGCCCCAAAGAAAGTTCTTACTGAACAAAAATCAAATGAAAAAGCAAAAAAGGAAAACGGAGCCTTTAGCTGGTCTGGAATCAATCCTTCTGAAAATATTGAATTTCACCTTATAGAAGATTTCGAGTCCAACCTACCTTGGGAAATAGCAAATCCAAGGGCAGTCAGAAATATTGGTCGCTTCATTACAAAGGGGCCTTTATCTTCTACAGATCAGATCATAAGAAAACAATATCAGGAAGATATACAAAAATTAAATATTTCCGCCAGACTGCACCGTAAAAGAAAAGTTTCTAAACAAGTACTTACTTATGAAATGCGCTTTTTTTTTGTTCATCCAGGACAAGACTCAACCAGCATTTTTCCTGACTCTGCTTCGTTAAATAACTTTTTGATAAAGAATCGACCTGTCTATTTTGCTATCTGGGTTTACAGTACCAATAAAAACCATAGGCTATATGCATTATTTAAAAATGCGCATGGAAAAAAGTATTCTCTCTCTCTGGGTAAATTAAATTTTTTGGGGTGGAAGAGAATGAATGCTATGATTCCTGATTTTTTACAGAGAAGAAATCCCCTGGATGCAAATAAGTATGAAATTCAATTTGAGGGTCTGAAAATACAGAGTCATAAAAGTGAAGAAAGAGGTCTTTTTTTAGCCGCCTTTGATATAATAATGCTCATCACAGATAACAGGCATAGCCGATATTCTGGTTCACAGATGAGAGATTTTTAGTTGGCATGGAAGAATCAAATCAATTAGAAGATCAGAGATACCTGAAGCTAAAATCTTTATATTCTAAGAATATAGATCCATATCCAAATAATTTCATAAGAGAATATAATATCTCAGAAATATTAGAAAAGAATTTTTCTTCCAATAACGATCAGATCGCAGAAGAAAATACATCTGTAAAGACAGCTGGCAGGATTACGAGCAAAAGGCTTATGGGGAAGGCTGGTTTTCTGCGGATAGAAGATCAAAAAGCCAGCATTCAATTATACGGAAATAATAAACTGTTAGATGAAAAAGATTATTTTGTTTTCCAGCAAATTGATATTGGTGATATTGTGGGAGTGGCAGGACAGCCTTTTTATACAAAGACCAATGAACCTTCTTTGAGGCTCAATTCATTTCAGCTTTTAAGCAAAAATCTTTCTACCTTACCTATTGTAAAAGAAAAAGAAGGGAAAGTATTCGATAGCTTTTCGGATATAGAAACACGTTATCGAAAAAGATATGTAGACATTCTTGTAAACCAAGGAGTAAAGAAAGACTTCATCATTAGATCTGAAGTGATTAAGTCATTGAGAGAATTCTTGATAAATAGGGATTTTATAGAATTAGAGACCCCCATGATGCAGCCAGTGGCTTCCGGAGCGGCGGCAAAGCCTTTTAAAACCCATCATAATGCATTAAATATACCCCTTTATCTTCGAATTGCACCCGAGTTATATTTAAAACGTCTGATAGTAGGTGGATTTGAAAAGGTATTTGAAATAAACAGGAATTTCAGAAATGAAGGTATTAGCAATAAGCATAATCCTGAATTTACCATGATGGAATTATACCAGGCTTATTCCAATTATGAGACAATGATGAACCTAACAGAGGATATTTTTGAATACATCTCAATGAATGTACTAGGGAAGTTAGATATAGAATATGGAGAACATACTATTTCTTTAAAAAAGCCATGGCCTAGAAAAAAATATCTGGAGTCAATTCATGAAAAAACGGGTATGGATTTTAATTCTTTTTTAAACCAGAAGGAACCGAGTACTGAAAAAGCAAAGAAAATGGTTCTTGATTTTTTATCTTCCAGGCCGTCTAAAAGGCAGATAAAAATAAATGAGACAAAGACATTCTGGGAAGTTGTGGATCTTGTTTTTTCTAATTTTGTGGAACCGGAATTGATCCAACCAGTATTCATCACTCATTTCCCAAAGTCGATCTCCCCTCTTGCCAGAGTATTGCCTTCCAACCCTCATTTAGTAGAAAGATTTGAACCCTACATAATTGGAGGTGAAATGGGGAATGCATTCAGTGAGTTGAATGATCCCATAGAACAAGAGAAGAGATTTCGCCAGCAAACAGAATTACAAAAAGAAGGCGCCAGTGAAACCGTGCCTTCTGATGAAGATTTTTTAGAAGCCCTTAGAGTAGGAATGCCTCCCACAGGTGGACTAGGATTAGGGATCGACCGAATGGTAATGCTTTTTACCAACAAAAGCTCTATTAAAGACGTAATTTTATTTCCATTGCTACGCCCTAAATAGACTATCCTTAATATCTTTTTCTTGACAGCATAAAAAAAAAATAAATGGTGACCTTATGCAGAATAAATTAGGACTTAAAATTATATCTATACTGAATTTAATATTGCCATCTTCTCTATTCGCTAATCAAATTATGCATGGTATAGAAGAACATAATATTTACCTTTGGATTGTTTGGGGTAGTTCTATTCTGGCATTATTATTTGCGGCTTATTTGACCATAAAGTTGCTGTCTAAATCAGAAGGCAATTCCGATATGCAAAAGATTGCATCTGCGATCAGAGAAGGTGCAGACGCATTTTTAAATCGACAATATATTTGGATTTCTATCTTTACTATTACGGTTGCCATACTGCTATATTTTTTGTATGCAACGGATCAAAACTTACAATATGGCTATTATGCTCCCTGGGCATTTATATCCGGGGCCGCCATATCTGCTCTTAGCGGTTTCATTGGAATGAAAATAGCAACCAGAGCCAATGCAAGAACCGCATGGTCCGCAAGTAATTCATTAAATGAAGGTCTTAGAGTAGCATTTTCTTCCGGAAGCATTATGGGGATGAGCGTAGTGGGACTGGGTCTATTATCCACTGGTATTTGGTATTATTCTTTAATACAGCATGATCAGATGTATAATATAGAAGAAATCGGCAAAATATTATTTGCATTTGGAATGGGGGCTTCTTCGGTGGCTCTTTTTGCAAGGGTTGGTGGAGGTATATACACAAAGGCCGCCGATGTGGGCGCAGACCTGGTAGGAAAGGTAGAAGCGGGTATACCAGAAGATGATCCCAGAAATCCAGCCACTATCGCAGATAACGTAGGAGATAACGTGGGGGATGTAGCGGGAATGGGAGCAGACCTTTTTGAATCTTATGTAGGCAGTGTTGTGGCAACCATCGCATTAGCCATATCTGCTTTTGCGGGCAGCAAGTTATTGCCGGGCATGATGGCGCCTCTTGCATTAGCTGGAATTGGAATCGTTGCTTCTTTAATCGGTTCTTTTTTAGTGCGCACAAAGGAAAATGCCTCCCAAGAATCTCTATTATGGTCTCTGAGGAACGGTATCTATGCCGCTTCTTTAATCGTTGTCTTTTTGGCCTATTTCTTGATCGTCCACTTTCTGCAGCTTGGCGTGGGTATTTTTATCTCCGTAATCTCTGGATTATTAGCAGGAGTCATCATCGGTTACTTTACAGAATACTATACCTCAGATACTTATTCTCCTACGCTGAGAGTTTCTAAAAGCGCCGAAACAGGGCATGCTACCGTGGTGATCTCTGGTATTGCTTTAGGAATGAGGTCTACTCTTATCCCTGTTTTAACCATCATTCTAACAATTATTATTGCTTATGCAGGCGCAGGCGGTTTTTCGGATGCAGCGAGGGGGCTTTTTGGAATTGGAATGGCCTCCGTAGGAATGCTTTCCACTCTTGGGATCACTCTCTCTACCGATGCCTATGGACCTGTGGCAGATAACGCGGGTGGAATCGCCGAGATGTCAAACTTAGAATCCACAGTAAGAGAAAGAACAGATGCTCTGGATTCTCTGGGCAATACTACCGCTGCCACAGGAAAAGGATTTGCCATTGGTTCCGCTGCATTAACCTCTCTTACGCTATTAGCAGCCTTGAGTAGCTTGTTCAATAATTACAGGCTAAATTTTAGCCTTAGCGATCCTTTAACTTTGTCTGGCCTATTTATAGGGGCAATGATTCCTTTTTTCTTTAGTTCCATGACGATGCAGGCAGTGGGTAAAACGGCCATGCAAATGGTACAAGAAGTCAGGAGACAATTTAGAGAAATTGCAGGGATTATGACGGGTAAGGTAAAGCCAGATTATCAACGCTGTGTTGCCATCTCTACCAATGGAGCTCTGAAGCAGATGGTAATTCCCACTCTATTGGCCATATTAACCCCTATACTAGTAGGTTTTTTATTTGGCCCTGCCGCATTGATCAGCATGCTGGGTGGTTCTCTAGTAAGCGGTTTTTGCATTGCGATCATGATGGCGAATGCGGGTGGATCCTGGGATAATGCTAAAAAATATATAGAAAGAGGTAACATGGGTGGTAAAGGATCGGAGGCTCATAAAGCCGCCGTAACAGGAGATACAATAGGCGATCCCTTTAAAGATACCTCTGGTCCATCCATCAACATATTGATCAAGCTAATGAGTATGACTTCCCTTGTATTTGGAAGCTATATTGCCTCTGCGCATTATCAATATATTCGACAGCTTTTCTAATTCTATTTTATGTACAAAGTATGCAATCTCTTCAAATTCCAGGGCTTTTAGCTTTATCTTTTTTCATTTCGATAACATTAACTCCTTTTTTAAGAAAAATTTCTTTAAAGTATGATCTTTTAGATCGACCAGAAGATCGCAAAATACATCAGAAATCAATGCCTTATCTGGGGGGTGCTGCCATTTATGTCTCCTTTATTTCGGGAACGTTGCTTACTTTTTTGCATTTCGAGTGGATCAATGCTAAAGAAGCATATATATTCATAGTATCTTCTTCTATGATCTTCTTATTAGGGCTTTATGATGATCTCAAAAAAATAAAGGGAAGTAGAAAACTTATCATTCAAACTTTGATCGCTTTTTTTTGTGTTTATAATGGCATCTCTGTGAAGCAGATCACAAATCCAATAAGTGATGGTGTAATCCAATTAGGTTGGATGGGTGACGTTATTTCGGTGATATGGATCGTGACAATTACGAATTCAATTAATCTTTTAGATGGATTGGATGGTCTGGCCGCAGGGGTCAGTGCTATATTGCTCTGCTTTATGCTTGGATTTGCTATTTTTACAAATGACATAAGATTGATCGGGCTTTTATCTTCTCTTCTAGGAGGAATAGCTGGTTTTCTGGTTTTTAATTTCCCACCAGCTAAAATATTCATGGGAGATTCAGGCAGCCTATTGATAGGTCTGCTCTTCTCTCTTTTTTGTATTCTACCTCCTTCTAAGGGATCGTATACGATCACTATTTTGATCCCAGCTATTTTAGTAATTATTCCTGTATTAGACATATTTCTAGCGGTGATCAGACGCACATTTAAGGGATACAGTATTTTTTTAGCGGATAAAAAACACCTTCATCATAGAATACTGCGTTTGAATGATTCTTATACAAAAACCCTTTTTATCATTTATGGAGCCAATATTTTTGTAGGCCTACTCGCCATAGCCGCTTTTTTTCTACCTAATCAAGTCAGATTGATATTGCTTGTCATGTTAGGGCAAAATATTATTTTTGGATTATTGATCCTAAGGATCATGGAAAAAGTAAAAAAGTAAAAGCAGAGAATGTATGCCAAAAATGATTATCTTATGATATATAAAAATATTTATCTTAAATTCTACTTGATTGTTTTTTGTTGTTCTATTTTAAATTGTAGAACATTGCCTGGGAAAAAAGAAAAAGGAGAAAAACGAAATGATATTTCGAATACAAAGCAGTATTTTTTTGAACAAGACAAAAGAAAGTATGAATATTTCAGAGTATTCATTACCTCTGAAGAATATGAGATAACACAACTGGCAGGCGAAGATATAATTCAAGTGGAGGAAGATATTGAAGGCAACAAGCTTTTTAGCAAGGAAATTGCCAGATATGATAAAATAGATTATATGGCTAGTCCTGTATTGAGAGTTACACTATATGAAATTAGCGGTAAAATATCCCGTATACGTATATTGCGTTCTTCTGGTTTAAGTGAGCTGGATAAATTGATCGGAGATGATATGACTCGTTGGAAGTTTAAATATTTAAATCAAGATCAAACTTTGAATGAATTCAACATACACTATCGAATTATTCTGCAAAATAAATTGACCAAAGAAGAAGTGATTGAATTCTTAAAGCAGCATAGTAAATGAAAAAGGTTGACAAACACGATCTGTAATAAAATTAGAGCCAAGACCTATAATAGTTTTATTCGTAATTTAACATTCCCCGATAGCTCAGCTGGTAGAGCAGTTGGCTGTTAACCAATGGGTCGCAGGTTCGAGTCCTGCTCGGGGAGAAAGTCGCCGCCTAGACATAAACCTTCGTCCTGGATGGGGGGGTTGTAAATTAATTTTGCTTCCTCATCCTTAACAACGATCTTTTCAATGAAGTTAGTGAAGTCACAAGAAATATATTCTCTGAAATAGAACTGAGCTTACCCCATAAAGTGGATACTCTTTTTTTATTCTTTCAGTCTTCTCCCAAAGCCGACTTTGCTTTAAACATTTGAAAAGATTGCTTCTGTAGGAAGTGAAACTCATGTACTTTTTGATAGCCTGCCAGATTCATATCTGATTCAATTGTCTCAGGTTTCGTAGTGTGACCAAAAATATTTACAAAGGTAAAGAAGTCTGAGCTAAAAAAATCGGCTGGTTTATAGTCGATTATGGCGATCAACCCATTTTCTTTTAAGTTTTTTTTGAGTTTCTTGAAATAATCAGAGGGAGAAGGCAAATGGTGATACACGTCACGAAGAAAAATGAGGTCGCAACATTTCTCAGGAAGATTGCTGGTATCGTTTTCTGCCAAAACGATTTTTATATTTTGGATGCCTCTTTCTTGTATCTGCTCTTCAATATATGTCAGATAACTTTTGTTTATGTCTACAGCGTAAACAATCCCTTGACTGCCTGTTTGTTCAGCAAACCTATAAGCAAAATAGCCGCCTCCTGAACCAATATCGGCGATCACCATACCGTTTTTTATAGATAAAGACTTTACGATTTCATCAGGCTTACTCGCAGGCAATAAAGCAGCCTCATTGAAATATTTAGGGTCGGGTGCCGTATGACAAGCCAGAAAGCTAAAAATCATCATGAAATATAAAATAAAGAAAAAGTGTTTAACTATCAACATAATGCTTCAGACTAAAATTCAGTTACTGTATTTAATATACTTACGTCTTTAACCCCTTTTTGTTTAGAAATTTGTCTTATGATTTTTTCTTTTATAGTGTTGCGGTAGTATTTAAATCCATCTTCTTACTCTGGATTTATATATTTTATATTCGTTTCCAAACTCATTTTCCATAATTTTTTCTTCGTATGGAATATACCAAAAATTAGAAATTAGGAAAAAAATTAGAACTCCAACCAGTGCAACCAAATTACCAGTTACCAACCATATACCAACTAGAGCTATTGTAAATCCCAAATAGATAGGGTTACGACTATATTTGAATAAACCGTCTGTTACAAACTTACTTGGTGTTTTAAATGTATGTATTTCAGTTTCGTTTTTTTCAAACTGTTTTTTGACCAAAATGGTAAACACTAAACCTAAAATGATTAGAGTAATTCCAATCAAATTAAAAGGATAATCGATTATTTTATTTGTGGATAATAAGTACTTGATGATAATCATGAGTACTATACACAGTAAAAACAAAATTGGTGGGATTAACTTTTTCATGAGACCATAATGAGCTTACCCCATAAAGTACACACTCTTTTTTTATTCTTTTAGTCTTCTCCCAAAGCCGACTTTGCTTGGTTGCGGATAGTATATGCAAATTTCAAAAAGATTTTTTTACAGGGCATTATTTCTTTATTTGGAATGGTGTTCCAGTACTACCCCCCATAAAAAGTTAAATCGATTTAACATTTTGAAAGATGATCTTTTTTCTTATTTCAACCTTGAAGGTACCGTTTTTTTCATGACGGCCATAAATGGCTCACAAAATTAAATTTGTAAAAATACCTTTGGAATAGAGATTGACTTATACAATAGCATGAAACCTTTTCTGGATAGAATATATGAATTCAGTATTGATCCAAATGGTAAATTTAAAACCTATTGGGATATATGCATCAATATTATTTGTATTATCATTGCCATTGACATACCCCTCCGGATTGCATTCAATAATCCTTTAGAAGGAATATTTTTAACCTTCGACATTCTGCTAACACTCCTATTCAGCATTGACATATTATTTAATTTCCGAACCTCTATAATAATAAAAGGAAAACATATTGATGACAGAAAATTGATCTCGAAAAAATATCTAAGGGGCTGGTTTACGATTGATTTTATAGCTGCTATTCCAGGAGAATTGATGTTAAAAGGATTACTACCATTCTCCCCAGACGCCCTGCGCCTGCTTAGAATTTTTCGTCTAGTACGTCTATTGCGTTTTACAAAATTGATCGAATTAATACGACGCTGGCATAATTTAAAAATGGTCAATCCCTCTGTCATCAGGCTTTCTTTATTCCTTTTTTGGATCACACTATTATCTCATTGGATCACATGCGGATGGATCATGATGACTGAACAATCACAACAGATGTATAATGATGAAAAATATGTGATGAGTCTCTATTGGACAGTCACCACATTAACCACTGTTGGCTATGGGGATATCACCCCACAAAGCATCCCCCAGATAATATACACAATGATCGTAATGATCATCGGAGTGTGTGGGTATAGCTATATAATAGGAAATGCCGCCAGTCTTATCTCCAGGCTTGACCTTGAGAAGTCAAACTTCTTAGAAAAAATGGAAAATATGAATTTCTTTTTTAGACATAGAAAGTTACCTACTAATTTAAAAAAGAAAATAACCAATTATTATAGTCACCTATGGGATAGTAAACTCAGCTATGATGAATCTACTTTTTTGAATGACCTACCTCATTCATTGAGAACTGAAATTTCCATGCATCTGAACAAAGACCTGATCCAAAAAGTATCTTTATTTAAAAATGCTAAGATAGAATTGATCAGAGAGGTTATTTCTGAACTCTATCCCGTAATTTATACTCCCGGAGACTATATCATACATAGAGGCGATAAAGGTAAAGAAATGTTTTTTATAAATAAAGGTTCTGTTGAAGTTATTCCTTTCAATAAAGATCAGTCCAGAACTATTCTGGAAACCGGCAGCTTCTTTGGGGAAATGTCTTTATTATTAGATCAACCCATAACTGCAGACATAAGAGCCTTAGAATACACTCACATGTATAAGTTGACTAAAGGATCACTCGATAAAATAATTGAGAGGCATGTTCATTTAAAGCAAAAATTCAATAAGATCATCCAGGAAAGAAAGAAAATGTTGAAGAAAAACATTCAGAATAAGACTGCCAAATTAAAAAAGGATATCTCAAAACCAAAACAGAAAAAGTATACTAAAAATATCAACCAGCCAAAAAAGCGAAATAGTAAAAAAGAATTCCTGTAAGGGTAGCCAGGTATAATCCGATGGACGCAAGGGAAGCAAATTTTTTATGGAACTTTATTTCTTTATGATCCAGATCAGGAGGCAGCTTTATTCTTCGAATCGCCCTGGTAAAAACCAATATCCATAATATAGTAACCGATATAGCAAGAATCAAATGAATATACAGAACAGGCCATAAAATTGTATTATAATATGGTGATTTTTTAGCTAAATGGATCCAACCATTCAATCGAACATCCACTTCGAATACCAAAATAGTGATCAAAAGTAAAATAGAAATGAAAATCTGTAATTTTTTATGCAATCTATAATTTTGCTTGACTTTAACAACATAGATACTATAACTCAGAATAGGCAGTATCAGCGTAAGTATGATGATCAAAAGATCAAATGAAAAAGGTGCCCTTGAGCTAAAAATTATACTATTTAAAAAGATTGACATCCTAATGTTACTATTTTGTATTATAACGAATCGTATTGCTTATGGATAAAAATAATAAATTTTATATACATTTTTATAGTTGTATGATCATGTGGCTAATACTTTCTTATTTATTATGCTTTCAAGTCCCTACAGATGCACAGCAAGGATTGGTCCAGAGAATATTTTATCTTCATGTTCCTACCGCATGGGTTTCTTTTATCTCCTTTGCAATTAGTTTTTATTTTAGCATAAAATATTTGAATACCAGAGAAATCATTTTTGATACAAAAGCAGCATCCTATGTTTTTGTGGGTTGGATATTTACCACTGGAGTTTTGGTTACTGGCCCACTCTGGGCGAAGCCAATTTGGGGGTCTTATTGGAATTGGTCTGATCAAAGGCTCGTTAGTTTTTTCGTATTATGGATTGCTTTTACCGGATATTTACTTCTTAGAAAAGGATTTTCAGATATCCATAAAAGAGCCCGCTATTGTGCAGTTTTGAATATTTTGGGTTTTCTAGATGTCCCCTTGGTTTATTTTTCTATAAGAATATGGAATACTCCGTCTCATCCAGGCCCTGTGATTGGGGGGGATAGCCAAAGTGGATTGATGGATACTGAAATGAGAATCCTGCTATGGTTTTCATTCTTCTGCTTTATTTTATTGATGACCCTTCTTTTAAGAGTTCTGATTCGCAGCAATATATTGAAAATGAAATTGGAAGAAAAATTCAGATGATAGGCATGAACAGTTTTTGTATATTCTATATGATGTTTTTTTTATTGGGGAGCTACCCGATCTTAGCCGGTATAGAGGTTACAGGCCCTCATTCATTCTATTCCAAAGAAAAAAATACGGAACTACAAAAAAAACTTGACAAATTTTTAGATACCAGAAACCCTGTAGAACATTCTATGTTGACCCAATTCAGCTCAGAGGAACTCTTAAGAGTCTGGAACGAATACAAAAAAGAAAAACCTCTAAAAGAAAAAAGAAAATTATGGATCATTGAAGAATATTTTATGAGAGAAGGAAATAGAATTGCTTCAAGCAGGCTAATATATTTATTTTTAGCCATTAACTTATTATTATTATTGATCTGGATGAGTATATGGAGTATTCATCAAAAGCAGAATGCAATGGCCCGTAAATTGAAATAATTCTATAGATTTAAAGATGCCACAAATGAAATTAAAAAATGAACAAATCATCTGGCTTTCTTTTTTTATGATCAGCTCATGGATCATTTTGAGCACCCTATTATTATCCCAGAAAATAATGAATATTTGGTATCATTACAATCAAGATAAATCTGATCTATTAAGTCATTTTCAAAAAAAAGAAATTCCAATGATCATTACAAACCCTAAAGACAAAGAATCTATTGATCTGAAAGAAAAACTCTACAGATCAAATCGTTTTTCAGAAGGAAGAGGTAAATTAACCATTAAAAAGGGATTTAAAAATCTCTCTATGCAAGACAAACTAAAAATAAAGGATCTAAATCAAGCATATCTAAAAGAGGGACATCAACAAGAACCATATTCTTTTACAAGCAAGATCATTGATGAAAGATCAATTTTCAAATACAAGCAAAAGCAACATAAAAAAAGGCAAACCAAACAAACATTAAGCTTAATTCCAGATAGTTATGAATTTCAGTACGAATATGCTTTTTCATGGACTAAAGAAGGTTTACCTCAGATACCTTCTTATTATTTTAAATATTATAAATATTTTAGAGATATGAGTGAAAAAATAAGAGATAACTGGGTTCCCCCAGGTGGGATACCAGTTCCAACTTATGGAAATGAATATCATAGAATGCAATATGTCCCAGGTCATGTTAGACTAAGAAGATTTCCTCCCCAAGAAATAGCCATTTCTTTTATGGTAGATCATTCGGGAGAAGTTCTGGATATAAAGATGATGAGAAAAAGTAGATTTAAATCTCTGAACATATCTATAGTAGAAGCAATTTCAAATTCAAAGAACTTTGGCCCGCCACCTAAAGAATTACTCCATCTCAATATAGTTATTTTCCCCTGGGTATTCCGGATATACTAATATGAAATTACTGCCTTTTCGCATTTCAATCCTGAACTTTCGGGCATTTGTGCTATGCGCAAAGTGTGTAGTGAAAAAGAACTTTACAAATCTACTCCACATTGATGTTATGATCAAAATAATAAATGAAAGAGGTAATATAAAATGATGAAAAAGATTTTTTTAGGCTTAGGCATATTTCTGGTCATCCTGGCTGTAATTCCAAGTATGCTTTCTGATGAATTTGAATTGAGTAGATCGATTAAAATCAAGGCACCAGCTGATAAGGTTTTTTCTCAAGTGAATGATCTAAAAAACTGGGAAAACTGGTCTCCCTGGTTGCAGCATGATAATACGATTAAGATTACTTACGCAGATGTAACCGAGGGAGTTAGGGCCAGCTATAGCTGGACGAGCCAAGATTCTGGAGAAGGCACTCTCACAATCGTTGAAAGCGTTCCCAATGAAATGATCAAGACCATTGTTGACTTTAAAGAACAAGGAAGCGCAGAAGGTCACTGGAAGTTTGAACCTTCAGGGGATGATGTAAAAGTAACCTGGGGATTCTATTACAAAGTCGACCATTATTTTGGTAGATATTTCAATTTGGTGATGGGCTTTTTTTTAAAGGCTTCTTATGATAAAGGTTTAAATAATATTAAAAAAATAGCAGAAGGATAAAGGATTCACCTAAATGTGGGATTTAATCCCTTCACAATTTCATCCGCCAAATAATCAATAGAAGATGCCTCTGATTGTTTGATACACCAAATTAAAGATTTTTTTTCTTCTTCGCTATCTTCATAAGAGACTACGATAAAATTTAATATGATTTCTTTTGAATGATAAAAATCAAAAAAAAGATATCTTTGTATAAATACCTTGAACTTAGAACTTTGTATTGGAAAATCTCTTATCCCGTCTTTATTTAAAAATTTGGACCAGATCAGATTTTTTTGATTCTCTAAATACTGGGATAGCAATAAGAAAAAATCAGTTTGATCTCCCTTCAAAACGGCTAGCCAACCAGAATAATTTTCTTCAGGACGATGAAATAAAAAGACAGGCAATAATGGCTGTATTTGAAAAATAATCCTTCTTCCATGAAAAAATTTATCCATGAAATGATACTTTTCTAGCCTCCAGAAAAAAGGCTTTTTCCATCGTATATCCTCCCATTCAATTCCATCATCTTGATAATAAGCTCTGGAAACAAAAGTTTTTTTCCTTAGGTCCATATCATATTGAATCTTTAATGCAGTGACTAGCCATTGATAACTGATGGTACCCATTAAAATCCATATAGTCGCCATAAATGTCATATTGAGTTGAGTAGATTTTTTTAGATAGATACTCACCAATAAATACAGGCTATAAATCGAAACAAAAAAATACCATAAAAAAGGCGCAAATGGCAGGAAAAGAACCAACGGAAGACTACTAACCGCAAATAATACAGAAGTAAATAAAAAACTTCTTGAGAAAGGTAATTTTATTAACCAAAAAAATAGGCTAAGAAATATTGTGTTTAAAAAAGAATATAAAATACATGGTAGAAAATAATGGCTACCTAATTTAAGAATAGAAAATATGAATGATATACTGAAAATAATGAATCGTAGGCCATATTTTAGAAAATAGAGAGGGTCTAACCATAGTAGTAATTTACTGCTAAAATGAAATCGGATTGCTGAAGGATTATTTTGAATCCAAACAAGAACGTTCCCCCCAGGTGAAATTCTGAATCTTTTAACATCTTCAAGTCTGATCAATAATTTATAATCGGTAAATTTTATAGAGTCTCCATAAAAACGAGCCAGTCCCAGGTTCGAATTCAGGTCTGTATAGCTTTTAGACATTTAAGCAATCTAGGATAAGATCATTAAATTGGCTTCTAAGAAATCTTTTGCAATTTGGTCAAAATAAAAAACGGCATTTTGATCTACTTTGCCAGCTTCATTTACATTCACCACCAAATAGAATTCAGAAGGATAAATCGTTTTGGATCTATCTGGTTCTGCCATTTGTTTTTTATCTTCCTTTGAAAAATAAGCACCTACATGAATATGAGAATGCACAATACAATACAAGCTCCCGCCTCTTTTTTGGGTCTGTTCAATATCCTTTGATAATTTGAGAGTATTCATTAAGAAAGCATCTTTGGATGTTCTGGGATAGGCGTTTGGATCAAATTTATGGTATTTATCTTGCAAGTTTTGGGATGCAATATAATTATAATTTCCATTCAATTCTTTAAGTATCCATCCGCAGCATTCAGAAGGATATTCCTGCTCCGCATGATCATATACTTCTTTTAAAATATTATTTGGTAGATGAAATTCTTTTAACTGCATTAGATATCTCAATACAAAGACGCAATACTTTACTAGATTTCTTTAAGACACAAAAATATACTTAATGGATATGATAAAGTCTTTTTCTTGTAGTTGTTTAAGCGTATCCGATGAAATTTCGCTATCCAACTCTATAATGGTCATTGCCAGTCCATCTTTATTATCTCTTCCCAATTGAAGAGCAGCAATGTTAATACCCGCATTACCCAGGATGAGGCCAATTTCTCCTACCACCTTGGGAATATCATTATTCCTTATGAATAGAATATGTCCTTTTGGCTTAAATTCCACAGGAATTTGGTTGATGCTTATAATGGTGCCTCCCAAAAAGTTTATGGTAGCTCGTATTTCTATTGTTTCTCTTGAATTCTGAAATGAAATGGAGAATAGATCAGCATTACCTTTATTACCTTCAGAGTCTGATTCCTGCTCTTTTATTGTATTAACATTTAGCCTTCTTCCTTTTGCTAAAATAGGGGCATTCACCAGGTTTACTTCCTCCCCGAATGCTAACTTTAATATCCCCTTTGTAATAGCAATCTCCAGTGGACCCAGATTAAAATTCACCAATTTGCCATAAAATCGAACATCCACGGATTCCAAAGGATGGTCAACCATTTGGGCTGCAAAATTGCTCACTCTTTCGCATAAAGAAAACCAAGGAGTAAGAAAGTCCATTTCCTCTGGATCAATGGTAGGAAAATTAAGAGAATTACGAGCCACTCCGTTTTTAAAATATTCTACCATTGCCATTGCAGTCTCTCTGGCTACTTCTATCTGAGCTTCGTCTGTAGAGGCGCCTATATGAGGCGTCATGATACAATTTTCAAATTCATAAAATGGACTATTCTCTGGCAGAGGTTCCTGAGAATATACATCCAGTCCAACTCCTCCAATATGCCCCGATTTAAGCCCCAGAGAAAGAGCCTCTTCCTCATATATCCCTCCTCTGGCACAATTGATCAGTTTGACCCCTTTCTTTAGATCCTTATAATTATTCACATTGATCAATCCTTGGGTTGTCTTTGTAAGAGGTGTATGTACTGTAATAAAATCAGACCCTTTATAAATACTCTCCAGATCAGTAAGTTTTATTTGTAAATGTTCTAAATTTTTTTTAGGAATGTAGGGATCATACCCCCAAACCTCCATTCCAATACCTCTGGCGCGTTTTACAACTTCTTTACCAATTCTTCCTAAACCGATCACAGCTAGTATTTTCCCCATTAGCTGGTTGCCTTTGAACTTACTCTTTTCCCATTTTTTAGCCTTCATGGAATTATTGGCCTGCGGTAAGTTCCTCGCCAGACAAAATATCAGTCCAATCGCTTGTTCTGCAGTAGAAATTGCATTCCCGGCAGGTGCATTCATCACTACGATTCCCTTTTGAGAGCAAGAAGATATGTCTATGTTATCCACGCCTACCCCCGCTCTAATGACCACTTTAAGATTGGTGGCTTTTTCAATCAACTCTCTGGTTACCTTGCTGGCGGATCGTACAATGAGACCATGAAAATCTTGAATGATCTCTATTAATTCTTCTTTTGAAGTTTTTTTATGTAGTTCTACTTCAAATATACCTGATTTTTCTAAAATGTCTACTCCTGCTATGGAGAGGTCATCTGAAATGAGTATCTTAAATTTTGACATGATTAAATCAATTTTTTACCCTTTTTATTTTTCAGATCATAGAGTAAAGCCTTAATTAGAAAATATTGTAGAAACCAATGAGCCTGTGCCTCAACACAGAAGAATAATTTACTACATTGTAATCTATATCGTATTTTTTATTCCCGAAGGTTTTTTGATATTTTTTCTCGAAAATACGAAATAATTTCCTGATCTATACAAGCTGTTCCGGTATCATTTTGCTAAAATTGAAGGTTATTGCAGCGATTTTTACCTTTGCAGTACAACATTCTTTACGCACAGTACAAATAACACAATCAGCAGGTTTAGCATGATAACTTGTATACTTTCTGCCATCTTGCTTTTGCTTCTTGTGTCCTTCTCTACGGGCTTGTCTTTGCAAACGAATAAAGTCCGCAATAAGGTCATCCGATTCTTTCGAAGAAATTTCATAGCCACTGGTTTCTTTACCAGGAAGTTTATCTTCTTTGCGGTCAGGGTTTATACTTGAGGATAAATAATCCAAAATTGCCTGTTTCATTACCTCTTTACGAGTCTCCCATTCTGATTTCTTGTGTGTCCTTAAATCAGAAGCATTTGCCTTGATTTTAGTTCCATCTACAGAAAAGGATTCATGTTGACATAGTGGGTGTTCCATTTTTTCCCTTATTGTGTTCTTTAACCTTACCACAAAAAAATAGACACTCGGAACCATAGATAAGGAATGTTGAACTCCTATGAAACAAAGAATTAAATATTTTTACAAAGTCTTTGTTAAGAAGTTATGTTCTGCATTTATTTTATGTCTATTATTTTTATGATAAAATATCTTTTTTTATTTATTATGAGTATATTTATAACTTACTGTAAAGAAAAAGAAGAGAGAACACAAGATTCAAATGAACAAAAAGCGAGCGAATTGGTCCGGCTAAGTAAAAATATTATTTATACGGATGAGAAAGGCAGAGAGGATTCATTTGAAGTATCTCTTTTGGAGAAACCAGATGTAGCTGTCAAGACTTATGTCAGTAGTACGGAACCAGTCAGCGTTCGTTTATATTCAATATATTTAGAATTTACGCCCGAAAATTGGCAAACACCCCAGATGGTAAAGGTTACCGGAGTGAATGACAGCATGATGGATGGGGATAAAGAATTCTTCATAGAACTAAGTCCTTTATATTCGGATGATCTTTATTTTAATGGCTATGACCCACCTGACGTAAAGGTAGTGGTGTATGAAACTATACCAGGGCAAATGAAATTCTTGTATAAAGAAAATGAAATTGAAAAGGATGTTCTTTTCAGCGGTATTACAATGAAAGAAGGTACTACCAAAGAACTCATGGCTGATTTTGGTTCCATACCACTTGGAGTCATTATTATGAAACTTTCCAGCGAATCTAATTTTGTCACGATAGAGCCATCTGAAATACCCATCGATGTTCAAAGTTATCAAACCCTTACTCCCTTTAAGATCATTTCTAAGAATGATGGTCTTTTGGATGAAAATTTTAGTACAAATATTCATATTGAACTGATACTCCGGGACGAAAAACTACCTTTAGATCATGCTTATCTGGACTTTTATGAAGGTCTGGGTGAAAATCCTTCTATTAAGATCAATGTAATAGATAGTGGTACAGAAACGCCTGGTTCAAATCAAAATGATGAAGGAAATGATAAAGTGGATGTTCTTTATAATACAATAGAGGGTGCGGAAATACCACAGACTATACGCATGATAGAACAGGATGGAACTGAAAGTACATATTTATATACTATTTCATTGGGTTCCCAGCCTTCCTCGGAGGTAAGCATCACGATCAGTCTTTCTGATGATACATTGGATAACCTTGGCATTTCTTCCAATGATCTTTCTTCTTCAAGCTCCATAGATCTTAATTTCACAGAAGGGGATTGGAATATTCCCCAAAGAGTTATACTGACTTTATACCACAATGAAATAGCCTCCGGGGATATAAGTACTTCTATTATTCATAATGTAGTCAGCGAAAATAACGTGTTTAGTGAAACAAGAAATTTAATTCTGGTAGATGATGATATTGCAAAAATTAATGTGCCTTTTAATTTGATCCTTTCTGAAGGAGGGGCTGCGAATATAAATATTTCTATTACTTCCCAACCTATTTCGGATATAGCTATACAATTGGTCTATTCTTTAGAAAATGAAATTACTCTTTCTTCTTCTGAGTTCACTTTTACAAGTGATCATTGGAGTACTCCTAAAAATATAACCATATTCTCCAAAGATAATAAGGAATATAACCCTATGGATAGGATCAGCTGGATACATTACTCGGTGACAACGGATCCTGAAAATATTTATTCTGTTTTTGATTCTTTAAGAACTCAAATAACGATCGTAGAAGACATTCCAGACAGCCCCTGCGAAAGACCAGACTTTAATTCAATAGATCATTTCCCATCCAATGGCAGCCATGGAAAAGGAAGTTTTAGTGATCCATATACAATATGCAATGCTATGCAGTTACAGTATATTAAAAATGATATGGAAAAGTATTATGTGCTTGAGCATGATATAGATATGTCTGCATATGATTCTAAGAGAGAATATATTTGCCCAGCGGGTACACTAGGAGTTTGTTCTGGTTTTCAGCCAATTGGTAATTGTGGTATAGATGGTATATGCGGAGACAATCTATCTACCCCAGAAAATGAATCCGTAGATGACATAGGTTTCAAAGGCACCCTGGATGGAAATGAATATATTATAAGTAATCTTATGGTCAATATAAATATATCAAAGGGTAGTGCTACAGGGGGCCTTATTGGTAGGGCCAAAAATGGCGCGCTGATCAAAAATGTAAGGCTCGAAAATGTCAATATTCTATCTACTTCCTCTGAAAATGATGTTTTTTCCTATGCAGGCGGTTTGGTAGGGTTTAATGATGGCGTTATTAGAAAGAGTTCTTCTACAGGAAACGTTTCTTCTTTAGGAGCTAAAAATTTTACAGGAGGGATTGTGGGTAGAAATGATCCCAATGGTAAGATCACAGATGTTTACTCGGTGAGTGACCTTTCCGCTCACTCTACTGTGTCTTATGGTTATGTAGGTGGTTTGGCGGGGCAAAACAGAGGAATGATCTTCAATGGCTATTCCAGTAGTTATCTTATCGCTGGAGGGGCTTATCTTTTTTCAGGAGGTTTGATAGGCCAAAACAGGGGGCTTGTTATAAACGGATATTCAAATGGAAATGTCAGTTCTATGGGGCTTAGTGCCACTTCCGGTTCCTTGGTAGGGCATAATCTTTTAGGAACCATAAGAAATAGCTATTCCACTACATCTTCTTCAGTCAATTCATTATCATCTAAAGTGGGTGGTTTATTAGGGAACAATGAGAGAGCTAATGTGATAAACAGCTATTTTGATAAAGACCTGGTTGAACTCACTAAAGATGGTTCCATTATATCTGGTATATCCATAGAATTGGATAATGGGGATTCTATATGCATAGATAGTTTTTCTTCAATGGAATTTAAAATAAATGCATCCGTTGAAGAAGGAAATTGCGATTCTTCTAATCCTGTTCTTTTCTTTCAATGGAGAACTCCTTTCGACATAGATGGTGATTCTGTAGCAGACGAGGAGTCGGTTCGATATGCCACAGTAGAAAATGGTGCTTTAGATGAATTTATCTGGGATTTTGGTAATGCAACAGAATACCCTATTTTGGCCTCTGTTTCTCAAACGGCAGACGAACAGGCAGTGAGAATGGCATCTGGTTTTTTACGATTTTCAAATACTATGCTTGGAGAGCCTTCTTCTAGTGATCCTGTATTTTTCCATGATATAGGCAGTGGCTCTAGTATTACTATTTCTGGTAAAAGTGTGCAGGGTACTACCGCAAGTAATTACGCCATAGAAGATGCAAACGGTAATACTTTGACTGCACCCACAGTAACTGATGCAGGTGTGATCAATGGAGTAAACTCTCTCACAGCAGGTGCTGAATTTTATTTAAAGGTTACCTTTACCAGGGGTGCCTCGCCTAATATGGCTAGTTTTACTCGTAGGTATAGGTTTAAAAAATAATTTACTTTCTTTCCCACCCAGGACGCCAAGTGTTTGGGGTGGAAATAAAAACATCCATGTTTTGCATCACCAACCGATCATCTCTCCCTCAAGTAAGCTGACAAGAAAAATAGAATGGCATTCCAATATAGTTCTCTTTCTTTTTTTTGGGGTAAGGTCAGTCAATTTAATACTTTATTGCATGTCTTCCTATTTAAAACTTAGCCGTTAATGAGTGAAATCAACAATCATGATATAATCACTAAAAAAGTTTTATCCAATAAAAAGTACGCTGTTGATTTCCTTAAAAATATCCTTCAGAGTAAAATAGCATCTAAACTGGATTTCAAAAAACTTAAAATTGAAAAAGGAGACTTTATAGACTCTGAAGGGAAAGAAAGATTTACAGATATTTTATACAGTATCCCCACACAAAAGGGAGGCAGGATTGGTATTTTTTGCCTGGTAGAACATAAATCATATATTGATAAAAACATACATGCACAGTTATTGCTGTATTTAGCAGGTATTTACAAAGTTAAAAAATACGCAGTGATCCCATTGGTTCTTTATCATGGTAAAGAAAAGTGGACAGTTGCCTTGAATTTTGCTGCTTCTCTTTTAATTCCTGATGAGATGAGAGATGAACTTAAGCAATATATTCCAGATTTTCATTATGATTTATTTGATCTTAGATCAGATAAAACAGACATTACTTATTTTTCTTTAGCTCTTCAGGCATTTCTTAAGAGCTTACAAGACATCTGGTATTTATCGAACAGGGAAAACCTTGAATCTCTTTTTAGGAATTACTTCAAACCTGTTTATAAGGGGAATGAAAAATTGCTTGATAATTTATTTGATTATATTATACATACTATTAGCAGGCTTGATATCAGGCTTGTAGTTAAGATTGCTATTAAATATATTTCAGAAGACTCCGGAGGTAAGATCATGACCATTGCAGAACAACTTGAAAAGAAAGGCAGGGAGGAAGGCAGGGAGGAAGGCAGAGAGGAAGGCAGGGCAGAGGTCGCTTTAAGGCTTTTGACAAAGAATATTTCGATTGATATTATTTCAGAAACCACTGGCCTTTCGGTAGAGGAGATTGAAAAATTAAGAAAAAATAGTTGATCAACATATTGCATTTATTTTCGAGGAGGCCTTCATGATTTATTCTAGATATATTTAGATGATTTACATGAAAAATTGAACGCCATTATAAATAAAATGGTGTATACGTAGCAGTCGTTTTATGCAAGAGCGATCGGCAGGCAACGCCGCAAGGATGCGGCGGTAAAGGAACGCTCTCTTATATTTTTCTTTCTTTTTTTATGGAAAAACCTGTTCCCGTAGGGTGAAAAACATCCATGTTTTTCATAATAAAATATCATGTCCATATTCAGGAAAAATACTTTCCCAATTTTTACTTTTTCTTGAAATATCTGAAATGGAGGGTAGATCAAAAGATATTTTCTTTATATTCTGGACAGATAATAGTCTAAAATCAATAGTCCATGGACCTATTCCATGACCCTGTTCTTTATTTAAGTTTTTACCAGCCGTTGGCCATGTCTCTAGCCATAAGGCAGGTTTCATTTTACTTTCCTTTGAAAAAGATATCCATTCATCTTTGTTTTTAGCGAAAAAAGAAGATCCATTCCCTGGAACAAAACCGTAATATAGATTGCGATTGATCCTCAAAATAAGATATTCATTTTTTTTTAGATCAAAAACGCTATGCCAAAACTCTAAAGAAGAAAAAGGGAAAACAGAAGCCCCCCATAACATAGCGAGTGTACGTATCATTGCGTGTCCAATTCTTAAAGAAGTAAAAGATCCAGGCCCCCTTCCCAAGGCAATGTATTCCAATTTTTCTAATCCTGTTTCTTGCAAAATTTCGCGGATCAAATAAGAAAGCCATTTATCCTTTGGCACCCGTACCCTATCAGAAAGAGTATTTTTTCCTATAAGAATTTTCATCTCAGTAGAAAGGTGCAGCAATTTTTCTATGATCTTATGCCATTTATTTTCATGGAAATCCCATAAAGCGGCATATACAAATTTAGTAGAAGAGTCAATTACCAATAAAGGACATTCAGTTTTCATTTTGGATTTCCCACTCTAATGATCGATGTCCTTTTTCGTAGTCCATATTGAATTTGATGAATATTAATCTACTCTGCCACTTTGTGAATGATTTTCTCCAGTTAGATGATACGATCTCTGGCCATTCTATAAAAGAAATAAAATTTATTTCTGTTCCCAAATCAATAAATTCATGTATCCGGGGATTTTTCTCTTGTTTAAGCCTGTAAAAATCAAGATGATATATAATTACTTTTTTTTTATTTAGATAACCATTGTACAAGTTCAATAAATTAAAACCAGGGGATTTAACTCTTTCTGTAACCTTCAATTCATCACAAAAAAATCTTACTAATGTAGTTTTACCAGAACCAACCTCACCTGAAAGTAAAAATATAGAGGGTAAATGAATGTATTTGTACATTTTTCTAGCAAATTCAGATAGATCGGGAAGATCATGGATAATTTCATTGGATAATGTCATGATCAATAAAGCAATACATATATCTATGATTAAGTGCACTCTTATTCCCGTAAGTTCAAGGTCAAGTATTAGATTTCTACATTATTGTAGAAACCAATGACATATCTTACACATTAAGAAGCTATTTTAGTCATTCTATTCCGATGGAACCTTTGATATGGCGTCAAGTTATTTAATGAAGAGTGCGGGCGGATCTTATTATACCAATTCACAAAGTTATCTACGATAGTCTGAATCTCAATAATACTCATTCCATTTTTAATTTTACCTTCAAGGGCTCTCTTCAAGGTTTGATTGAAACGCTCTACTTTACCATTCAGCTCTGGCGTTCCTGGACGGATCAATTTATGCTCAATACCTGCTTCTCTTAAATATTCTTCAAAGCCACTGATCACAGACTTTTTTTTTCTCCTGGGATTCTCTTGGGAAACATATTTAGAAGTAAACTCGACTCCATTATCTGTTTGTATTTTTTGTGGCATCTCAAATTTTTCCACAAATTTTTTGATCCCATTGGTAGCTTCATAGTTACTATGTTCATCAGCTATGTGTACCACCACAGTTCGTGAACAATCATCTATAACTGGATAGGCCTTCACAGAATGCCCGTTGTTATCTACTATCCCAAGGTTCACAGTATCCGTCTGAACCCTCTCTAATGGCTCCTGAAGGGCATAACGCTTTGTATGGCTGTTTTTTCGAGGTATTCTATATTGTTGGGAAATATTCTTGCGCCTGAAGATATATCCTAATGTGGAAGCATGTATCTCAATTCCATGATCCCTTTTTAATAATAGGGTTGTCAATTTAGCACCTGCATTATAGTTATCCTTTCTGACTTGGATAGCCAGATCAATGACGCTCTGGTCTATAGACTTTGAATTACTTTTAGGTTTTCTAGATATGTCTAAAAGTGCCTCCATATTATACTTTGTCTTTCTCAATCTTCTGATCCAGAAATAATATGTTTGTCGGGCATGACCAAATTTGTCAGAGGTTAATTTAACATTGCCCGATTGTAAGGCTCTATGATTAAGTGCACTCTTATTCCCGTAAGTTCAAGGTCAAGTATTAGATTTCTACATTATACAATAACCAATTTTTACTTGACACAATAATTCATAGTTTTCAAATATTAAGGCATCTGAAAAGACAAAATCAACTATGGATTTTTAAAACGATATACAAAATCATGAAAAAGCAAAGAAAAAATACTAAATGGCCATTCATGGCTGGTTTCATCTTTTTATTTTGCCTTGCCAGTAATGCAAATTCCCAATCTATTCATAGTGAATTGAAAAAGCCTCATTTACTAAAGCGCTTTAAAGATGTTTCCAGTCGATTGATGTGTCAATGTGGATGCAAAATGACTTTAAACCAATGCAATCATTTAACCTGTATGGCCTGGTCCATGAGATCTGCCATTGATCATATGATATTGAATGGATACTCAGATGACCATATCGTAAATGGCTTCAGGTCTGGTTTCCATGATACAGCAAAGTCATTCAAATTCCTTCAAAAAGAGATTTATAAAGAACTTCTTGTTCAATATGAAAATGGATTTGGTGATGAAGTCTTGAGCCAACCAGAAAACGCCAATCCAGGTATTATGATATTTATTTTCTCTTTTATATCCATTATGGTGGTATCTGTTTATATGTATAAGCGCAGGTAGTTCGATAGGATATTAAAATATACTTTACAAGAAATATACCAGACTTAATCATACTTATTTATGCCTGCAAACCTCTATGATAAATTTTTTTATTAGGCAGAATAAAAGATCGCATGAGATGTAAATAATTTATTATTTCCCACAAATAGGGAAGGGTGTTTTCTTTAACTTTACTATATTTCAATTTATGGCTAATGTTTCATTTTTAGAATTGATTCCGCTTTTAAAATCATTTTCTTTTAGTTCGGGATATAAAAGCGCCGTTTTTTCTCATGGAAGTTATTTAGGCAAAATAAGGGGCTATGAAGACGAATTGATGGAATATCGTAAATACATTCCAGGAGATGATCTGCGTTTTCTGGATTGGAAAGTATATGCTCGCACGGATAAATATTACATAAGGGAAGGTTACCAGCATTCTAAACAGTCTATCATTATCTGGTTGGATAACTCTGTGTCACAAAGATTTACTTCAGATAAATATAATATAGCCTGGCTTCTTTCTCTTTGTATCGCTTATCTATTTAAAAAAATAAATGACAATATATTCTTATATTTTGATTTTCCAATAACTGAAAAATGGGAAGAAAATTTGATTTCTGTTCAGAATGATGGTGACTTTATTCAATTGAACGATGCTTTTGTAAAAGACATGCAAAAGAAAACTAGATTGGGGGCACAAAAGAAAATATCTTACAGCAATACATTGGATATATTTTCCAGGCATGCAAAAACAGGATATAAGATCATATGGATCACAGACCTTTATGTGCCTATGCTGGAATATGAAAATATTTTAAATGTATGCTTTCAGAATCAGTGGAAGCTATCTCTGTTGCATCTTACCCAAGAAGGAGAATGGAGGATTCAAAAAGATAATAAGAAAAAAATTAGCCGTATTATAGATCTTGAAACTGGCGAAAAAATGCCTTCTGGTAAGATTGCTCATTATGAAACAGTATGGGAAGAAGCAATTGATAATAGGATCCGGTTATTGATCGCCCGTAATTTTAATTATTTAAGGGGCAGTGTTGAAGACGGTCCTATTAAGATAATTCATCAGATGTGTTCTCTGTGATCTTAAACAATGGGATTCTTGTATCCATCATTTTTATGGTTTTGTCTGGCTGGATTACTTCCGTGGATATTTTATTTCTTTCATTCTCTGATCGGTAAATCATATCATCTTCCTTCTTTAATATTCATAAAAGAAAAAAAAGTCCATACAGCCTTTCAAAAAAAAGAGATTCTGCGTTATTTACTCCAGAGTATAGCACTTATGCTACCTGGATTGATACTATCAGGAGTTCATTTTACTAAAGATGCCCAACAGGATTTTACCTGCATTGTGGATGACTTGGTGCATACTCAATGGACTCCCCAAAAATACCAGAAGATAAAAAATAAATTAGATCCAGTATGTAGAGGATATTATATATCTTTAACAGACTTATCTCTAAATCAGATAAAATATGTAAATGAAGATAGACTCATCCGTAATGAAAATATAAATCTGCAAAATGTATTGCTAAATTGGCAGGAAAAGTTTAAAAATAAAGATATTCTTTTTATTGCCCCTGAATCTAATTATTATTCTGGAATGGAAAAATTTACCGATCTTAATATTCTAATTTTTCCAGTACCTTTGGATGACCCTAAAAATCTTTATTTTAAGAAAGTAAAATTGAATAAGCATCCCACTGATTTCAGAAAAAGAGAATTGATCATACAGGCAAATCCTGATCTTGCCTCGCAGGCCCAAATATTGATCGAAAGAAATAAAGAAACTATCTCTGCTACTCTGGACAAAAATGCTTATTATGAAACCTTGTTGAACCTGAATTTTAATCTAAAAGAAGAAAATATTCGTATTCTTTTGCAGGGGGATCGTTTTTTTGAAGATAATGAATATGTATGGATGATCTCCTCTCAAAAGTCGATTTCATATTCGCCTACATCCATGGGAATCCCTTTAAGTGTAAATGCCTTTCTGGATATTTCTACAAAAAATCATCCTTATTTTTGGTTTAAAAAGGGAAATGGTTTAAAAATAGGTTATGCAAAGGATGGTGTTCCCCATCAAATTACTTTTTTAAAAAAAGGCATAAGCAGGGGGGCTCGATTTTTAAAATCAAACAGTTATATATTTCAAAAAAAATATGTAGAGATTACTTATGAAATACCTTTACGTTTATCACAAGAGATTCATATTTTAGCCAGATTTACAGATGGCAGTCCAGCTATTATTTCTTTTCAAAACGATCCGGGGGGTATTTTTCTATTTGATCCTGATTCAGCGCAGGAAGAACTACTGAAAAGTCCTGAATATCTTTTCTTTTTACTTCATAATATGCTCGACATGACCATAAAGAACAAGTATCATTCTATTCATTCAGAATCAGATCTGCGTATTCTTTCCGTGGACTTGAAAAAATCAATATGGGAACCCTCCATTTTAAATGTATCGGGGAAAAAATATATTTTGAATTGGAACGGAAGCGCCAGTTATTTAACAGGGAAGGCCTATCCGCAAAGTATTCTTTTTAAATACGATCAGCCCCATGATCATATCCATTTGCCACATTTACTTTGGATGCTTTTTCTTCTGATCATTAGTATACTATTACTTTTGGACTACTCCAGGGAAAGACAGTTTAATTTTAAGCTTCGCCTTTCATAAATGCCAAATACTCTTTTTCCATTAAATGATGCATCGAAGTTAGTTTTTCTTTGTCTGTTAATTTAGAGTTTTTATTAGCAGGATGATTTTTATTATCGTTATATATAGGTTCCAGCACTTTAATTTTAATTTTCCCAGGCCTGGAAGGTAATATATTATCGCCATCACACACTTTATTTGTTCCGAATATTACAATAGGTAAAATGGGAATGTCTATTTTTTTGCAGATCGATAGTATCCCGGATTTAAAAGGGAGTATCGATTTGGCCTCTAAATTCCTGGTTCCTTCAGGATAGATCAGTACATTTTCTCCATTTTTCAATTCTCGGATACTCATTAAAACAGCCTGCGCTGATTTGCGCACAGACTCTCTATGGATAGGAATATACCTGGATAGTCTCATAATGTGACCAATAACAGGTATGTCGAATATTTTTGCTTTGGCAAAAAATATAAAATCAACTGGATAAAATCCACTTCCTGTAAAAATATCAAAGGCAGCCAGATGATTGCTGATCACAATACAATGCTTTGGAATTTCTTTAGCCTCTCTGATCAATGTAACACTTGAGAAAGAAGTCCATACAGTTATCTTTGCCCAAATCCTTACGTATTTTCTTATATAACGGCCTTTCTTTTGAGCAGATGGAATGAACTGTATACTGATAAAAATGATCAGGCTTCCTAAAATAGTCAAAAATAGATTAAGGATAAACCAATAAATAGAAAAGGCATTTGAAAGTAATTTTTTCATATTAAGAGCGATTCGTCTCAATGAATAGCATTTGCCAGTGTAAATTTATGATCTATTATTATTATTCAGTAGGATCATAAGGCAAATTCCATAAATTCATTTATTAAATAAATTGTCAATTATAATTCCATAATTTTAGTTTGCTCCATAGCGATTCTGGGTGCCTTCAAGTTTGATTCTGCCAGCGATTTGTTCAGTGGAAGAGCCGTTTTTCAACTGTGTTAAAATAAAATTTTCTAATTTTAATTTCTGTATTTTTACTCTACTTTTTTCCTTTATATTATACCCATACTACATATTTACTGTCTTTTCGTGTAATTAAAAAAATTACTCAATTTTATCTATTCAAGGTCGATCTTCTTAATGTATTATGTCTTGACTTTAGGGTCTATTTGTATTCAGGACATGGTAAAATAAATAAAAGAGAAAGTAAAAAATAAAATGTCACTGAAAAAAGAAGAGAGTATAATCAATGAATTCAAACAATATCTGGAATTTGAAAGAGGGTTATCACAAAACAGTATTTTCTCCTACATATCTGATATTACTAAACTAGATCGTTTTTTAAATAAAGATAAAAAAAATATAGTAGAATCTACTCATCAGGACATAACTAATTTTCTAAGAGAAGAAAATAGACGAAAGATTTCTAATCGTACTAAGGCCAGAGTAATTGCTTCTTTAAGGCAATTTTATAATTATCTGGAGCACTTGAAGTTAATTGTGACTAATCCTATGGAGAAAGTAGAATCTCCCAAATTAGAGAAACATATACCTGATTTTTTGACTCAGAAAGAAATTAAAAAACTGTTTAATGTTTTTGATACCGATAATTATCTTGAATTAAGAGATAAGGCAATGTTTGAATTATTATATTCCTCAGGATTACGCATATCGGAAGCCTGTAATCTTAAAATATCCGATGTTGACATGAAAGAAAAAGTGATCCATGTTCATGGTAAAGGGGATAATATTCGCCTGGTCCCTTTAGGAGAAGTGGCAATGGATATTCTGCAGACTTATTTTAAGAAATCCAGGAGTATAATACTAGGCAGCAATTATTCAGACAATATTTTCGTATCTAAAAAAGGTAGTGCTTTGAATAGAAAGAGCGCCTGGCGATTACTTAAGAAATATATAGACAGAGCTATGATCCATAAAAATATAACACCCCATACTTTAAGACATTCTTTTGCGACTCACCTTTTGCAAAATAATGCAGATCTTCGATCTGTGCAAGAACTTCTGGGACATATTGATATCTCTACCACTCAGATATACACTCATGTAGCGCATATCCATCTGCAAAAATCACATAAGAAGCATCACCCTCGCTCTTAAATAGAACAATCGTTCATTAAATCACTTTCCTCAAAAAGATCTTAATATTTTTTATTTAATTATGATCTATCTATGGTTATATATTGTTAAATTCAGAGTCTCATAATAAGCTTTTAGATACTTCAATATTTTTTCCCTACAATAATGCTTGGTTTGGTTTTATGCAATTATTAAAACGAAGAAAAATACTTTTGATCAGTTCCGTTTTATTGTTATTTTTAGGTAGCTGCTCTAAGAATACGAATGACAAAAGTATCAATACAGAGATATTGCCAAACAATGTTTTGGATAATTCTGTTTTTGAGACTGAAGACCTAAACAATATCAAAGGATTAATTTCAGGAAATTCTTCTACTATTGATGATGAACATAAAAAAAGTATTTCAAAAGGAATTTCTAGTCTTGGGAACAGGATCAATGAATCAGAAAAAAATACTATCATGAATTGCATCAAAAATAAAGAAAATATCCATTTTCATAAATGTAAAAATGCCCTTAAAACATTGCTAAAGCGTTTAGAAAAAATGTTGGATCATGAAGATGAAGCCACCCTGCCAAAAGAGCCTTCCGTTGAAGTAAAAATTCTTTCTGAAGAGAAAACAATCCCTGAACATGAAGAAGAAAGAGAGAAAATATTAGAAGAAGAATATAATAGAATCGTCCGTAAGAATGGATTGAACAAATTAGAACAAGAATTGAAGATCCCTGATACCAAAATTTCAAACAGGGAGTATCCAAATAGAATCATACAAAATACCAATGATGCCAAAAATATTTTGAAAGATATAGAATTACGTCTCACAAAAGAGGGAAAAATTCCCAGATTACTTCCTTATCAACCTGCTATATGGGATAAAGACCAAAGCGAAATTTTTGATATAGTATTTGATGAAAAAAATAATCATTTCCCTATAGCTAGTGCTTCCTTTGACAGCCAAGGGAATCCTTTCTCGATTAGAGTGAAGGGGTACAATATAAATGATAGCATTGGAGCATCTACAATAATTGTGAGTACTGATTCAAATAAATATCGTATAGAAAGCTTTGAACCTACGATAGAACATTTATCTCTCAGAAAAGGACATGAAATCACTATCCCTGATCTAATGCCATCTATTGCAACGAATAGTATTTCTACTTGTACGGATGATGCTACGGGCGATGGATCCAGGGACAATCCCTATAAAATATATAATTTTGCCCAATTGGATCATTATTTAAGAGAAAATGTTGCCGCTTATTTCGAACTAGCATGTGATATAGACGCTTCCGTTACTCGTCTTGCCAGCTATAAAGCAGGGGAAGGTTTTGTACCTATCAAATACTTTGCTGGTTCCTTAGATGCTAAAAATCATAAAATTCAAAATTTATATATCAACCGTCCTCAAGAAAGACGAGTAGGGCTCTTTGCTCACTTATTAGGCGCTAAGATTAAGAATTTGTATATAGAGAATGCCATTGTGATCGGTAAATACAGGGTGGGTATCTTGGCTGGGCATATGGTACGTTCTTTAATAGACTCTGTTACTGCTACAGGCAGGATACAAGGTGCAGGAGAGATAGGGGGATTGGTAGGTTTCCAAACTTCTCATTTTTTTGCGGTTGATCATCTCTTAGCGTATATCTCTGAAAGATATGGGGTGAAAATTCTTGTTCCTTTTAGAGTAGCAGAAATAAGAAATAGTCATGTAAATATACTAGTAAACTGTGTAAGAGGTAGAGAACAAAAAAAAAATCATAGAATGTGTGGAGGATTGGTGGGGTGGATGGGAACTGGTTTTGTTATCCAAAGTTCGAGCAAAGGAAATGTGATCATGAGTGAACAAAGTGTCATAGGGGTTTCTACGGTTACCATTGATGGAGATATGGCTGGTGGTTTGATCGGCACGATAGGAACGAATGAAAATTTACATTCATTGACTATTGGGGCAGACGTTTTTCAAAAGGCAAAGGTATACCAAAGCTATTCAGAGGCAAATGTCTATGGAGGCCTTACTGTAGGTGGATTGATAGGGGTTGTTCTAAGAGGGGGGGCGGTTATTGCAGAGAGTTACTCTACAGGGAATGTAGAAGGCCATGCAATTTTAGCTGGATTCATCGCAATGGTAGAAGCTTCTTATGTGGTGAATTGCTATACAAGTAGTTCTATCCGAATGCATTATGATGATCCTGATAGAGAGTCGATCCCAGGTGTGTCAAGCATATTCATACATATTTTCTTTGGTTTTTCAGACTCAATGGCATCTGGCACAGACCATTTTTCTATCTGGCAGAGAATACTTGCCCGCTATTTAGCGGCTTCCCGATTTAAAATAGGAGTGGAAAATTCATATGCAGATGTTTCGATCGTCTTCTTGGCGGAAAGAGCTGTTGGTCCACTCAATTTTTTCACGAATAGTATAACTGGTTCTTATTTCCGACTGGATGGTTCTATACATTCTGTCGTAGAAGGTTTTCATAATCTTTATGGTTTAATGAAGTATCGTTCCGAGAAAAACTTTAGTGTGAGTTTTAATGATTACACATCTATTCTCCCTTTGTTGAACATGAAAGATATATGGTCTTATTTTACTTTTTTAGATCATTCAAAAAATAAGCATTATCAATGGTATAGCTTGTCAAATCAAGAAGTACAACACATAGGATTGCGCCGTAGAGACCAACTGGAATGTCCTGTTTTCGCGGGTGATCATTGTAAGAATACCACAACATACACTGGCTGGAGTGATGATATTTGGGAGTTTACCGGTAGATCTCTTCCTCTGCTAGAAAACCTTCCTGTATCTCCTTTTTAATTTTTTATTCTGTTGGTCTTAATAAATGGTAAATTCATTAATATCCATTATTTTTATGGGAATGGGATCCAGCTCTTCGATGAATTTAGCCACCTCAATGATCTTTTTCTGAATTGAGATATTCGCGGGTAGATAGGGCAGCCTAAAAACAGGGAGGCATAATCCTGTCATGGCTAAAGACGTATTTATGCAAATTGGATTAGGTTCTGCAAATAAGGTTTCAATCAGCGGAATAACCTTTTGAAAAAGATCATCTTCTTTTTTATCCATTAGAGTACGATATGTTCGGGGAATTAGATTAGAAGTAACAGAAACCACCCCATTCGATCTATGTTTATGCCTGGAAACAAAACAATCTTCGTCATTTCCTGACCAACAAGGAATATTCTCTGCAACATAATTTTTTATCCTGTTTGGACCAACACATTCTTTCATTCCTAAAAAGTTAGTATGAGAAGATAAAGACTTTACAATTTCTGGGGTAATATCCTGATTTGTTCTGGAAGGTACATTATAGATCATAGAGGGACCTATATTCATCAATCTCTCAAAATGAGCCAACATGCCTTCAGAATTAGTCTTCCCATAATAGGGATTGATCTGTAAACTGGCATGCATTCCCATCGCGAAACCTTTTTCTGTGCCCATGATCGCCTCTCTTGTATTATTGCTTCCCGTATTTCCAATGAGTATGATTTCATTTTTAAAATGATCTACCGCGTGAGAAATCAGACGGATATGTTCATCCCAATTCATTAAATGACCTTCCCCTGTGGTACCACATAAGATCAGACCATCTACCTTAGCCTCTATCTGTCTTTGTACAAGTTTATCAAAAGCATCAAGATCAATATTTCCATTTTTAGAATAAGGGGTTTTGATAGCAGTGAATAGAGAAGCTTTTTTGATCTGAGAAATTTCCATGATCAATTCTAAAAATGAAATTATATCTTATTATGAAATAAAGTTAACTTACCAAACATTTCAATGGTCTGAAAAGTTCTAAAAATAGAGCACAAAATCAATACTCATTAGAAAAACATCTGCATCATAGGAATAAGAAGGACTATCTTGTATTTCGATATCTATATTTTTTATATTTTCTCTGTTTTTGGCAAACTGGTATTGTAGTCCTAAATTTACTGCAGATTTTGCTTTTATAATAAAATTCTTTTTAAAATTATGAGTATATCCAATGGCAAGTACATGCCTGCCATTATCTAAAAAATTAGTATTTTGCTCTTGCTCAGGAGTAAAAGCGGGTTGATATTTATATCCTAGTCTAAATTCAATAGGAAGTAAAAAAGGATTAAATTCAATAGAACTCTTATAGATAGAAATGTCGTGAAAGTTTGGAATGGGAATATCATGAAGTGAATAAAATTCAACTTTTGAACTGCTGACCCTAAAATTGCTCCATCTCTGGTGCTCTAATTCCAGATTCATGCCTATAATAAAGAAACTTATAGGCATTTGGTAGCCTACTCCGACTGCAAATATTGAAGGCATATAAAAATCCAATAGAGCTATATTGATAGGCAGCTCTATATCCAATAGTTTTGTTTCGGCTTGGACAGATAGAGGAGTCAGTTCAAGCTTGGATTCACCTTTGAAGTTAAAGCCGAAGAAAAAGATATGCCCATTAAAATTAGGTAATTCCTCCGCATACATGACTCCTAAAACAGGAGATATAGAAGGCTTCATATCCATTTTTATGTCATGGCGAGGTACTTGCAATTCACCAGGAGCCAGATCAACCTGTGCTATTTGAAAAGCACCTCCGCCTCCAATCGCTATATTGGCTCCTATTCCCAAGCTGATCTTATCTTTCCATATCTGAAAACCTATTCCTGGAATAACGGTTATGGTCTGAGCTTCTCTTCCATATCTAAGGAAATTATAGGATTCTATGCTAGTATCATTAATACTTACAATGGTGCCATTATCTCTTAAAGCCATCACCAGACCGAATCGAACAGGAACATCATATGGCGTTTTAACTATATGTCTAAGATCAAAATTCAAACCCAATTCTAAAATACCATAGGACATATTCTCTAAAGCAGCTTGTATATTTTCTGAGATACGAGAATTTGATACAGAAGGTAAAATTTTGGCATTCGTGATCTGATATATATAACTGATTCCTATTTCACCTGTATTTTTTAGTATTAATTCATTGGGTTTTATATCAGTGTCCCTTTTTTGTTCATTGGATATTCTTTCATAGTAAGATCGAGAAGGAGATGCGAGACCTGCCATATTGTAGAAAGGAGATGCCCAATCTCCTACATTTGCAGTTCTTGCCCCAGCATTACCTATACCAACGGCAGAGAAACCAAAGGAATCTGGTAGCCCCGCATAGGCGGAGGTATGCAATGATATGACCAATATACAATAAAGAGTCTTTTTCATTTTTAAATGTAACCTACTGAACTTAGAATTAAGAATACCGGAAACTTTATTTTTACTTTCTGATATAACAGAAAATATCTATTAGCTACTATGTCAACTACTATGTCAACTATTTTTTTTGATCAAAAATGTTGTAAAAAATTTACCTGGAAAGTTTAAGATTATACCTGGATAAGATAATAATTAAGGGGTGGCTATAAATAATGCATTTATTTGAGCTTGGCTTATTGTTCTATTTTGATCCAACTGAACAGAGCACCATGCACCATGGTTACCTATGCATCCAGTACCTGGACTTGGATTTGGCCATGCACCTATAGTATAACCATCATTTGGAACGGCTCTAAGAGCTATTCTTGTACGATTTGGTATATTGTTAAATTCACATTTAGACGGAATAGTAGTTCCTGTACCACATTGGTTTATAAAACCAGAAGTGTTATGACCATATACATAAATTATACCATTCTGAGGCGGATTGCTGATAGTAAGAGTTCTCCTTACGGAATCTTGTGTTTGTATTGCACTGTTAAGACCAAATCCTATTACCGTATTGGCCATGAAGTTTGTAATATTTGCTGTGACGGCACAGAATGCCTTATTTCCACCACTATTCCCTAAACTACTGGCGGTACTGCATGGAGAATTCATGGAATTGCCCATGGTCCAATCCGGGATATCATTCTCTCCAGACCTAAGAATAAACCTGGTAAATATTACAGTCGAATTCATCGCCAGATCATATGTACATGTTTTTCCACTGCCAACACACAGGAAGCCTGTAGAATTTGTGAATTCTAAAGAATTTTGTGACCTAAGGACATCACCGAATATATGTATAGAAGATTCAAGATTCGGCAATGTAACAGTAGCAGTGATAAAAGTGGAAAAATTGGCACCTATTGTAGCATCACTATTTATACCAAATTCACAAATATTATCGCTTGGAGTCTCTGGGCAATTTTCCCATGACTGGAATAAATGGTTTGCACTTCCGGATGAAGCTTCTAATCGAATGTTTCGATTGGTGGTTATATCAGAATACACACAAGCAGTATTACTATGAGTACAAGTTTGGATCAGGGGTGTGCCATCTGGGTCTATGGTCACCTTAATACTGCCCATTGATAGAGCACTAGGCGGGGTTACTGTAAGAGTTCTTATAGTCTTTACTCCGAATTGAACAGTGATCGTTTCATCTTTCATTACGGTAAGCATACATTCATTTGGACTAACAACGCAGCTATCGGTTCCCCAACTTTGAACTTCATAGTTATCCGCAGCATCGGTAAGAGTGGCTGTAAAGGTCAGTATGTTTCCACTATCAATATTACAGATAACCTCTGTTGACCCATCTGCAGTGCAATTACTTCCACCACTATCCACGATCACAATAGAACCACCCGTAGCGCTAGTGTCATAAGGTTTGATCGTGATTGTATATTCATCCTCTATGAAATGAACTTGCACGACTCTGGAAGCAGTTATAGAACTAGTATGGCATTGATTTGGTTGTAAAGGGTCTAGAACACTGCAGCCTGCAACCCAATTTACTCTATAGCCATCGCTTGGACTTGCAGTCAATAAAAATTCTGTACCAGACTCTACTGTGCATGGTGTAGATGGTGATGTTGAATATGTTGAGCAATCACCCGTCAAAATTCTACCTGCTGCGATCCCTATTGTAATATCTCCGTTAGAGGTATCGTATCCACTAGGGGGCTGGATTGAAAAAGTAATGTCCGAAGAGGTAGATTCGATTTCAAGAGTTATGGATTTGTCCCCATCAACAGTGACTGTACATTTTCCGTTTATTACAGTTGTGGTACTTCCCCCGGATGAAATGTCAACATCTTCCACATTATCACAGCCTGTCCATTCCTTAACCCTAGAAGCAGTACCAACCAATGCGGTAAAAATTCTCACTGTTCCCTCTGGTACATCTGGTATGGAACATCCTGATTTAGCACAATTGTTATTTGAACCGACGTCGGTTGTCGTAGTGTCAAAGTCATTTCCTGGATTAGCAATTAATCCTCCTGATCCGTCTGGAAAATCACTACTAATTCTATTCAACGTCAAAGTACGGAGAGGAGGGAAATGAGCCCCTATCGTTGTATCTTTGGTGATCATAAAAATGCATTCACTCATGCTAAAGTCAGGCTCCGTGGATGCACTTGCGCAAAGGTTAGCATCCGTCCCTTCCCAGCGCCTAAAACTGTGTGTAGTACTAGTTGTTGGCATTGCCGTTAGTGTAATTTCTGTATCCTTGGTTATATTCGGGAGAGAGCATGCAGTTGGACAATTCATATCTACGGAACCATAGGCGATATTGATCATTCCATTTGAAGGGGAAGCAATGGTAAGGCTAAAAGGACCAGTACTGAGGTCAACAAATACAGGCTCTATGGTCGTATCAGCATTCAACTGAAAGGTGCATATCGGATCTACAGATGCATTACATGTATTGTTGCCTGTTATTACATTCCATGAATTGAATGCAAAACCAACATTAGGGGTTGCTGTGAGGGTAATTGTTTTATTATTTTCTATCATGGTATATTGACAGGTAGTGCCAGATCCGGGCTCGCAGGGTTCAGTAGCGCTTAGACTTTCGATCACCACTCCAATTGTTCCGTTGGTAGGTCTGAGAATGGTAAGATCACGAGGCAAAACAACATTCCTTATATTAAATGTAGGTGATATTGTTGTATTAGCCGTTATATTAAAGGAACACATGGAAGTACTTTCGCTAATACAAGGGCCTGGCCCCCATGCATTAAAAAGATCGTTTGGTAGTGCGTTTAGCGTAATTAAAGTATTACCTGGTATATTCGTATACATACAATTGCTGCTAGAATCCGTCAACGAGCACGTTTTTCCCCCGCCTGGTGTGCCAATGACATCAATACTACCACTGTTTGCAGTTCCCTGGATAATGAGGGTATGCAATGAGCCTCCAATAAAGGTAGCGCTTGCATCTATTATATCTCTTGTTATCGCAAATGTACATATTAAGCCTGAACTACACCCAGGAATGCCATTCCATGCAGAGAATGTATGATCAGAGTTTGCTGTTGCCTCTAAAATAATTTCTATCCCCATTGGTATGTTTGTGTTGGAGCAGTTAGCAGGTGACTCAGATGAACAAATTTTTGCTGTGCTTTCTGCACCAATGGTTATTGCAACAGAGCCTCCTGCAGGCGTTTGGAGGGTAAAAGTATGTAAAGCATCTGAAATTGGATCAATGACAGGATTTATTATTATATCGGTATTGATGTTCAGTGTACATGGATTGTCTGGCATACCATTTGTTGTGCATCTATCTGAATCTGCGCCACCCCATGATGCAAGTTCATGAGTGCTAGTATTTGCGACTATGACTTGGAGAGTGACATTTGTTCCACTTGCTATATTGGGATATATGCAGTTGTCTGTTCCGCTGGGATTGCATATGACAGCTCCTGGTATACCAGATGTAATGGTGACATTTCCATTGGTGGGCCTTTGAATGGTAAGAGTATGTGTATTTATCAGTACCTGTGAAGTATTGTTTTGATTGTTACTTTTTTTGGCGCATTGTAATGTGAAGCTACTAAGAAGCACCAGGCTTATCACTGTTAAAATGACTTTTTTATTGAAACAAGCTAAAATTTTTAGAATCATATTTTTTTCCTTAAAATTAAAGAAGCTAAAATTAATATTGACTGTACATTAAAAATAGCTTGTCATTAGAATTATTAACTTTAATATATCATCTAAATTGCATTTGTCAAGCAAAAAAGATAGTGATTTAAGAAAATTTTATACCGCGGAGCATTCACTGCACTACCAAATAGTGAATACCTATAAGCTATCTTTCTACAGAAAGTCTTATCTGCTTCATCATAAAAAAAATATTTTAGCTATTTTAGCTCTTAAATTAAAAAACTTGTAAAATTTAATATTTTTTTCGTTTTAATGTTTCAGCGAAAGTTCAAGGTTGAAATCGTGAAAATAATTATATTAAAAAGATCTTAAAAAGATGACCTCTCTCAAGGTCACGACTCTGCCCACCTGGATGATAATAATTCAATTAGCGGGCGATGGGACTCGAACCCACTCTAAAAGCTTGGAAGGCTTTTGTGCTACCGTTACACCACGCCCGCGATATATTTCAATAGATCTGATGAAATTTAAGGGACTCCTCTAAGTTGGGGTCTCCTATTGGTACCTCATTTACTTTGGCAAAATTCTGAAAATAGATATATCCAAAAAAACCAACGCCCCCCAGGAAGGCACCTAGCTCTATCCATGAGACTGGAAATCCTTCAAGGTGATGAATTCCTCCATATGCCATCCAAATCACATCACAAAAACCCATGAACAGACAATACCATGCCAAACCATGCAGTCGGGATGGATTTCTTTTTATTTCTCTGAAGAGTAAAATGAAAAATGGAATAACAAAATGGGCAATCCAAAAGATCATGGTAAACATTCCCCAATCAGAATTCTCTTTATTCATTCCTAGTCTCTTTTCCAGATAGACAGTCTCTTCTGGTAGATTAGCATACCATATTAACATAAATTGACAAAAGGCAATATATGCCCAAAAGATGGTGAATAAAAATAAGAATTTACCCAGATCATGATAATGTTCTACTGTAACCTGTTTTAAGCCTCCATTTTTTTGTATTTGAAAGATAAAAATGATCAGAATAGAAATACCAGAATAAGCTAAACCAGAAAATGTATATAAGACAAACATAGTAGAATACCAATGCGGTTCTAAAGACATTAGAATATCCAGAGAAGCCATTAAGAAGAAGTAGGCAAATCCAACTAAATAGATAGAGCTTAAGGTTATCATTTTTTTGTTTGTATTGACCGAATTTTGCGTGTCTTGCTTACCCTTGGCCTTATCTTGTCTCAACGAACTTCTCAGAAGCATCATGCCTAATAAATAAAATACAATTAAATAAAAAATAACCCTACCAATGAAAAATGGCAGATTCAAAAAGCCTGCCTTAGAGTCTAATATATGGTCTTCTGCAAAACCAGCACAATTTCCACTGGCTTTACAATGAAAGTAATGAACCCATTCATAAAGATGATCCATCCCCCAAAAAAGGATAACTAAAAATAGGATTATGGTAAATGGTAAAACGGATACTGTCATTTCAGAGACTCTTCTAATTACCACCGACCAGGTTGCGCCAGAGACGAACTGCAAGGCCGTAAAGAAACTTCCACTTAAAGAGCTGATCAACAAAAAGAATGCCAGGACTAATAAGGCAGCCCATGCGCGTTCCGGATTCAGATAAAAAGCACATAGAAAAGTAATGAGTCCAATTCCTATGAGGCCAAGCAATATAGAATTTTTTTGGGGTGGAAGCTGAAATTTATTCATGATCTATTTCTTAGAATTCCTTTGGAGATATTTTACATAATGAGAGATTGCCCATATATTCTCCTCTTTAATTTGAGAAGCATATCCCTGCATGGATCGAATACCAACCCGGATCACATGCGAAATGCGCCCTACTCCCCAATCTAAAGGAGGCGGTTTTTTACCTTCTACTTCTACTAGAGGTAGAATTCCAGCCCATTTTTTCTTAATACTGCCATCTCCTTTGCCTTGTAATCCATGGCAGGGAGAACAATAAATATCATATTGCATCTTGCCTCTTTGAAGTAGTTCCTGGCCTATTTTTTTATAAGGGCTCTTCAAGATAATATCTGCCTTAGGGTAATCCTCTAAGGAGTTTTTCAATTTATAGGGATATTTTTTATAGGGAATAGTATTTTCAGGAGGAAGGAAATTACCTTTTCTTTTACCAATTTCATCCTCTTGCTGGGCATCCACTGCCGGCGAATACGCCATGTCTGGAAAATATTCATATTCTCTGCATTGATTGAAATTGAAAAAAATGAGAGCAAACAATAAGCCAAAATTTATTTTTTTAAAATCAATCATGATCCTTTTTCTTGTGATATAGGCGATATTTCCCAGATGGATTCTGCCAGTTCTCCTACAATTTTTTCCACCTCATTTTTAGAGATATCCTCACCAATCCATATAGCAAAACCATCCGATGTTATTTGATTTGTAGGTGGCTTACGGCATGAGTTATTTAAACGTCCTAGATAAATGACAGCCACTACAGAAGAAATACCTGCGAATAATACGGTAACTTCAAAAATGATCGGAATATAGGCAGGCCAAGCAAAATAAGGCTTACCCCCTATATTCATAGGCCAGTCAATTACATCCACATAAAACATAAAGCCAAAAATAGATATGCCACCTAAAAGGCCAAAGAATAGGGTAAAAAAAGGAACCCACGATCTGTTTAATCCCATTGCCTTTTCCATGCCATGAATAGGAAAGGGAGAAAAGCAATCAAATTGTTTAATGCCTGCGTCTCTGATCTTTTCCGCTGCCTTAAGCAAATTCAGGGCATTTTTTATCTGTATGATCCAGCCTTTGCTGGTCTCCTGGTATCTATAAAATCCATCTTTAAATCCCATTCTTAGTGCCCCATTCCTTTAGATAATTTTTCATTTGCCTGATCTGCCTTTACTTCTGTAAACGCAATTGCAGGCAATACCCTTACAAAAATTAAATATAGAGTAAAGAAGAATCCAAATGAACCGGCTAAAATAGACCAATCTACCCATGTGGGTACGAATAGATCCCAGCTAGATGGTAAAAAATCTCTATGTAAAGAAGTAATGATGATTACAAATCTTTCAAACCACATTCCTATGTTTACAACAATAGAGACAGCAAAAAGTACATAAATATTGGTACGTAATTTTTTGAACCACATGAAATGAGGAGAGACTACATTGCAGATGAACATGGTCCAGAAAGCCCATGCATAGGGGCCTTTTAAACGATTTAAAAATACATATTGTTCTGGTTCATTAATGCTATAGGCGGCTATAATAAACTCTGTGGTATAGGCAAAAGAAACGATCATGCCAGTGACCAATATTACGATACCCATATTTTCTAAATGCTTCATGGTGATGTATTGTTTTAATTTGAATACATGTCTGGTTATGATCAATAAGGTCAGTACCATTGCAAATCCGGAATAGATCGCCCCGGTTACAAAATAAGGAGGAAAGATAGTGGAATGCCATCCAGGTATTACAGAAGTAGCAAAATCGAAGGATACAATGGTATGTACTGAGACTACCAATGGAGTGGAAAGGCCTGCCAACATTAAAACCATTTTCTCATAATGAGTCCATGTTCTGGCGGAACCTACCCAACCTAAAGATAATACTCTAATACTGGTCTGCTTTAATTTGAGCAATATTTTAGATAATGTTCCTATTGCCTTCATTTTAGAGATGCGATCTCTCATGCTAGCCAGATCTGGTACAAGCCCCATATACCAAAATAAAAGCGAAATGAGTAAATAAGTGGCAATGGCAAATGGGTCCCAAACTAAAGGAGACTTAAAATTTACCCACAGAGGCCCTCTTTCATTTGGATAGGGAATCGCCCAAAATATGAGCCATGGTCTTCCTACATGAATGATCGGGAAAACTCCTGCGGTTAGTACGGCAAAAATGGTCATTGCTTCTGCCGCTCTATTGATGGAAGTTCTCCATTTTTGTCTGAAAAGATATAAAATAGCCGAAATAAGGGTTCCTGCATGTCCAATTCCAATCCAAAATACAAAATTGACAATGTAAAATCCCCATCCAACTGGATTATTGATCCCTAATATCCAAAGGCCGGTGGCAAAGCTATATCCGATCAATCCAAAGAAGGCAAGCGCCAAGCTTCCTGTGATGGAAATAGCAATATACCATAATTTTGTAGGAAAAGATTCTACAGGACGCAGAACATCATCCTGTATTTCTTGATAACTCTTATCTAATTGATACGGATTTGGATTTACTTTGGTTAACATTGTTGTTGCTCAATATATTTATTTCAACTGTTTTTTACCTTGGTCATATAGGTAACAGAAGGCTTTACATTCGTATGCAATAACACTTTATATGACCTTTGTTTTTTTTGTTCTTGGGAAACTCTACTTCGAACATTGTTTATGTTTCCAAACGTGATGGCTTCCGAAGGACATGCCTGCTGGCATGCCGTTTGAATTTCTTTGTCTTGAATTTTTCGGTTCTCTAGCCTTGCTTTTTGTCTTTTTTCGGCAATCCTTTGTATACAAAAGCTACACTTCTCGATGACTCCCCTGGAACGAACCGTAACATCAGGGTTTAAAGAATATTGCTGAGGATCTTTTATTTTATTTTCCCAGTTTTCATGCCAATTAAAACGCCTTACTTTATAGGGGCAATTATTGGCACAATAGCGGGTACCTATGCAACGGTTATAGGTCATATCATTTAAGCCTTCTGAGCTATGGGTTGTGGCCGCCACAGGACATACATTCTCACAAGGGGCATTTTCACAATGTTGACACATAACAGGCTGAAAAAGAACTTCCGGATTTTCAGGATTCCCATGATAATAGCGATCAATTCTTAGCCAGCTCATTTCTCTTCCAACAAGTACTTCTTTTTTACCTACTGCAGGTATATTATTCTCAGAATAACATCCTGTTACACAGGCTGAACATCCTGTGCATTTGGTAAGGTCTATATTCATGCCCCAACGGTATCCTTTATATTTATGCTCAGGATAAAGACCCTTTCCCGGCATTTTAGCAGAACCTGGCTCTAATTTACTGAATTCACTGTGACCTGCTTTTTTATTTTTTTTGTATTCTTCTAAAGAAGTAAAATTGACCAATCCTCTTTTTTCGGCGCCTGGTATTTCATGATGTTTTTGGACAGTGGCTATTTTTTCTTTACCTACTTCTAAAGAAATATCTACAGGTATACCGCTGCTAATATAGCCTTCTTCTCGAAGAATCGCAAATTTCCATACATTTTGGCCTACATTCTTAGCTACTTTTCCCAATACCTTATGCCCATATCCAATCGCGGCAGAAATAGAACCAGAAGGTACCCCGGGCTGTATAAAAACGGGTAAAATGACAGAAGCAGTTTTGGAAGCGATCTTCAACCTGTCTCCCATTTTCCAACCTTCTTTTGTGGCATCTTGTGGAGAAACGGCTGCGTAATTTCCCCAGGTTACCTTTGTGATTGGATCTGGAAGTTCTTGTCTAAATGAAATATTCGCCCCTGAACCATCTTTTATTTGCAGATTCTCATAAAGATTCAAATGGTATCTCTTAGGTTTTTCTTTAAGGGAGGGGGATATATTTTGCAAGTAACTCCAGTTAATAGATCTACCAGAGGTTTCTTTCAAAGGTTTTTCTTTTACGAAATAACCTTGGGAAAGTGTATCTTCCCAATTATCATTTATGTATTTTCTAGATATATTGTTTTTAATATAATGATAAAAATTTTTTTCTTTTTTTCGTCTTTTTGGATCCTCAGGTTCGCCTAATTCATTAAGAGAAAGCCAAATATCACCCACAGACCTTGTTTGGAATAATGTTCTGATCAAAGGTTGTGCTATGGAATATACTCCATAAGAATAGCCATCCTTCCATGATTCCATGAAATGGCTTGCGGATAGAATATAATGGGCATATTCTGCTGTCTCATTCCGATGGGTAGAGATTAGGATAACTTCTTTAACTTTTTTAAGCGCCTCTTTAAATTCAGTAGAAGCGGGTAGATCAAATACAGGATTTGCCTGGTCGATGATCAATGTATGTATCTTTCCTTTTCGCATATTGGCAATGAGTCCCAATAATTCTTTTGTTGTCGAAATATCATTTTTTTCTTTATGAGCTGCCTGGGTGAGAATGGTTTTGCCATCATTTTGAAGCAATGCATTCAAAAGACTAGCGACATAATGAAGATGTCCACTTTCTCCATTTCTGCAAGAAGCTCCCCCCCCTACTACAATGGATTTACCTTTGGATCCCAAAAGATCATAAGCCAGATTATTCAGTGTTTCTTCACTTATATTACACATTCTGGCCACCTTCTCAGGAGTATATAGAGATAGTCTATTTTTCAATAGACGATTGGACCTATAGATTGACTCAGGTAATATTAAATGAGCTAGTCCAAGGGCAAAAATGATATGCGTTCCAGAGGGAAGGGATATTCTCTCATCTGAATTGGCACCGGTTAAAGACATCATTGTCTCTGCGGTGACCAAACGATTCATGTTTATCTTGTCTGGATTCCTTCTGGAAGAAAATTGCTTTGTAAAAAGTTCTGGGTTGATCCATGTGCCTAAGAAATCTGCCTCTATAGATAAAATGATATCTGCTTTATCAAATTGATACCTGGGGATGATCGCGTTGCCGCGTATAATTGCTTCTCCTTCTAATACTTCTTGTTGATTGCCTACGGGGTCATATACAATCCAATCAGCCTTGTTTCTGGTTGCAAATTTTTGAATGATACTTTTCTCAGACGGGCTGTAGGATGGACGAGACAGAATGGCAATTTTCTTCTTAGGCAGATTCTTTAGCGCACTTAAGATAGTGCCCCAGGCTGCTTTTTGCAGACGGGATTTTTTTCTTCTAAGGGGATTCCTTAAACGATCAGGATCGTATAGATCCCATATTGTGGCCAATGAATCTGAATGAATGCCTCCTTTAAGAATAGGGTGATCAGGATTGCCCTCTACTTTTATGGGTTTACCTTCTCTGGTTTTTACTAGAATAGGTATAACTGATTCACTACTGATATGAGCGCTTGCATAATCTATGGGGATTCCAGGCTGATGTTCTACAGGACGGTCTAAATATGGCACAATTTTTTCAATGGGTTTTTTATAGCAGTTTAATCCTGCCATTGCCAAAGAAGCCCCCATTAGAGTTAGAAATGATCTTCTTTTAAGGCCATTTTCAGCACCTCTTTCTAAAATATCTTTTATACTGGGATGAAATTCTGAGGATGTAGGCCATTCTTGTTGTTCTTCTATAGATCCATTTTGTATCTTATGAGCCAATGATTCATAGGAATTCCATATTTGTTTTGATTCCATATCTTTTTTTGGAATGGCTTTTGGTTTAATTTTTTTTGCTATTATTTTTTGCATGATAATTTATACCGTCTAATTAGTAATGACAACTGCTACAATCAGTTTTTGCTCCTTTCGATGAATTTTCTCTATGGCAATCTATACAGAATCCCATATTCAATGATTCTACCTGCCCTAGCACTTCCATGCTGGCTACATTTCCATGACATTGCACACATGCCTCTTTAGTTGGTTGTCCTTTTTTTAAGAGTACCTTGATATGCGGCGCATGTGCAAATCTTACATGGTCTGGCATATTATGTACTCTGATCCATTCAGGAGATTTTTTTTGGTCCCAGTATTTTTGGATCTTCTTGATCTCTTTATTTTCAGATCCAATAGCAATATGGCAATTTCTACATGTGTTCAAATCAGGAACACCTGCCTTTTTTCCGTAGGTAACTCCCGTATGACAATATTGACAGTCAATATTGTACTCGCCTACATGAAGTTTATGGCTATACTTGATCGGCTGTTCTGGAGAATAACCTACCTGTTTAGGGGGCGCAAAAAATATCCACAAAGCTGCGATGACGACTATCGGTAGAAAACCATACAAAAAAATGATCTTTTTTTCTTCCATCTTTTAGTAGATCAAAATTCTTTGATACTTATTGTTGCTCTTTGACTCCTTTTTAATTCAATAAGACTATTTCTTACCAATCAATTGACGAACGTATCTGGCCGTAAACTCAATTTGCTCAGCACTTAAAATTTCCTTCCAGCCGACCATTGTTGTACCGGGTACACCTTCTTCAATGGTTTTTTGGATGGATAATAGATCGTCTCCATTTTTAAATTTATCTTTTTTAAAATTTCGGGGGTTGATTCCTGCCGATGCAGGCCCATCTCCTTCCCCTGTATTGCCATGACAAGTGGCGCAATTTGTATTAAATGTTTGCTTTCCGATCCTTTCCGTCTTTTCCAGAATAATTGGATCTTCTTCTTTAGACTTTTTTTTACAATATGTTAAAGACGTTATATAACATAAAACAATAAAATATATAAATTTTTTCATTATTTTAATATTCCTCCCTTAAAAGAAATGAATTAATGGGATACAAATTATAATTAAATTACACTGTATAGTTTTATTCAAAAGAATTAAAAATTTATTGCCGATTTTCAAGCATTCAGCAAGTATTTCAATAATTTTTTACCAAATTGTCTTCTGCCGTTGCCTTTAGTCTACGTTTTTGCCATTTTTTGACAAAACCCACCACCCATCAATAAAGAAAATTTTATTTACATTGCCAGCCATATTTGATTCCTTGACAGGCTTCTTACATTGACATTGCTTTAGAAACATGAATTATGAAAATTGGGCAAATATTAGATAAAATTGATGAAAACCAGTTATTTGTTCCAGCCTTTCAGAGAGAGTATGTTTAGAAGAGGGAAGTCTTCGTAAATATAATATTAATTGAAAAAAACTATTAAACCAATATGGGGGAATACCCGGCATATTAATTTTTGGTTTACAGAAGAAGTAGTCTTCCCAATTAAGAATATAATGAAGGTGATCATTATAGGTTCAACTGGCATGGTTGGTCAATCTGTATTATTCGAATGCCTGGAGCATAACAAAATTGATCATATCTTAGCTGTCAGTAGAACTCCTTTGAATGTAAAGCACCCTAAACTTAAAGAAGTTATTCATGAAGATTTTTTAAACTGGCAGCCCATAAAAGGTCAATTCAAGGACTATGATGCTTGTTTTCATTGTATGGGAGTTTCAGTGGTTGGTTTAAGCGAAAAAGAATATTATAAAATTACTTATTCTATGAGTGAAGCTTTAGCTAATGCGCTTTATGAGGCTAATCCCAATATGGTTGTCATTTATGTTTCAGGAAAAGGTACTGACAGTAGTGAAAGAGGCAAGTTTATGTGGGCACGCATCAAGGGTAAAACAGAAAATATGTTTTTTAGTAAAGGTTTCAAAAAGTTTTATGCCTTTCGGCCGGGAGTAATATTGCCCCAAAAAGGAATTAAATCAAAAACAGGTTTGTACAATGTATTTTATTTTTTAACGCGCCCACTATTCCCATTATTTGCGATGTCAAAGCATGTTACCACAACAACGAAACTTGGCTTGGCTATGATCAATACTGTCCTCCATTTGCAAGATTTAAATTATCTGGAAAATAAAGACATTAATCAATTAGCTGAAAAGTAAATATTCTAATTAAACCATTAAAAATACAATAAACAATGCCGTTAGGCTGTACTTTGTACACATATCCACAAGAGATTTATTCTTGACGTGTTACTCAATAGATATTCCTTTGTACTTGATATTAAGTTGTGCAGAACTTGTCTATAAAAATAGCCTACAGGTCGCCTTTTTTATAGGCTAAAATATTAGAACTTTAATGTATATCATCTATCAGTCAATCAAAAAAATCTAATATGAGCCAATCTCTTTCAGAATTCACAAACCAATACTCACTGAGTAAGACATTGCGTTTCGAGTTAAGGCCTGTGGGCAAGACAAAAGAATTATTTGAACAGAGCCCGGATACCGAAAACCCATTACGGAAAATTATTAAAGAAGATGAGAAGAGGGCTGAAGAATATAAGAAAGCGAAAGACTTGATCAATGATATTCATCGGGATTTCTTGAATATCGCATTCGCGGAAGAGAATATACCAGAAGATTTTAAAAAAAATTTTGAAAAGCTTTCAAAAGAGGCATACTCTGCTTGGAAAGAAAAAAAACAGGATAAAGGCAAAAAAGCTACAAGAAGTACAAAAAAAATTAGCCAAAAAATTAACTGAGCTACTCGATAAGAATTTTGAAATTTTTAAGAACGAAAAAATCATATCGAAATTTTCTGAGATAAAATCAAAAATTGAGGCGGCTGAGGCTGAACTCGGTAAGCTTGCCCCTTTGCTCAAGAATGTGTCAGAAGAAACGCCTCAGCTCGCGGCAAAAAAAAGAAAAACTAGCAGAAGAAGAAAAATTGCTAAAACGCAATACCAGCCTCTTGAAAAAGTGTCTTGATAAAATTCCCGGCTATGACAAGGCAAATTGCTTGTATGGTGAAACGGAAAGCCTGTTTCATATTCTAAGTGTTTATTTTATTGACTCTCCCCAAAACTATAAAGTCATTCGCTATTTTGACGGTTTTCACACATATTTTACCGGTTTTAACGAAAACCGTAAAAATGTTTATGATATAAAAGGGGAAGGTAAGGATCAGGCATGGCATTTTTTATCGACTTCCATTGCTCATCGTTTATTTGAACAGAATCTTCAATTTCATTTTGGGAATATAAAGGCTTGGGATACGATACAAGAATCATTAAAGAATGAAAGCAATCAAAAAAAGTGGAAAGAAAATAGTTGGAACTGGGAAGAAGAGCTCAATAGAATAGAAAAAGCACTCAATTTCTCTTTGAAAGACTTGCTCACTGTTGGCGGTTTCTATAAATACTTTTCTCAGGCCGGCATGGATCGTTATAATGAGATACTCGGAGGAAGACCGGAGGAAGAAGGTAAAGAAAAGCAGCAGGGCTTGAATGAGCTGATCAACCTCACGCGCCAAAAATCAAATAATCCCAAGGGCAAACATTTTCCTTCTTTACAGTTATTTTATAAGCAGATATTGAGCGATAAAGAAAAGGTTTTTTCACTAATATATGAAACAGATGAGCAGATGCTCAATGAGATCAAAGACTTTGCAGATAAAGAGAAAAGTATATTCAAAAGTATAGAAAACAACCCGAATGAGATCGAGCCATTCCAGGATTTTTTCAATTCGAATGAGGATCATAAAAACAACATATTTCTATCAACAGAGAATATACGTTTCATCTCGAATGAAATCGGAGGGCGCTGGAATGCCATGACCAATTGGTATTTAGATACGCTCCAAAATGACTCTGAAAAACAAAAAGCCAGCAAAAAGAAGGTATTCACTATAGAGGAGTTAGAAGAATCTTTCAAAGAAACTTTTGAAGGAAAAGATTTTTATGATACGTATATCAAAGATAGAGATGAATGGAAGGAGAAGATCAAGAAAGATAATATTTTTTTGAGTTATTTTTCTAAGCATCTGGAAGAATCGCTCTCCAAAAGTAAGGCCAGCAGGTGTGAATTTAAGAAGCAGGTTACTTTAGATGCCAAGAAGAAATTGAGCGTAAATCAGAGCGGCGCAAATGGCAGAGATCACGCCAAAGAAATCATCAAGGCTTATCTGGATGATGCCCTCAATGTTTTCCGTTTTTTTAAAAGCTTAAACATTAAAGATAAAGACTTTGACAAAGAGAAAGAACAGGATGATCATTGGAAGAATCAGGTCAATAGGTGGCTTGGGCTTTATGAAAATAGCAGCCCCCGTATTATAAATCTCTACAATAAAACGAGAAATTATCTTACAAAAAAACCATATTCAACAGAAAAATACAAGCTGAATTTTGAAAATGCTACTCTGGGGGATGGTTGGGATAAGAATAAAGAATCAGATAATACGGCCTTGCTCTTTGAAAAAGATGGTTTATTTTATCTGGGTATCATGAATAAAAAAGACAATCAAATTTTTGCATTCACCAAGAAAAGTGAGATTGAAGCCTCTATTCAGAAAAACCGAAATGAAATATCCACAAAGGAAAAAAAGAAACAAGATAAAACCTCTATTCAAAAAATATCAGAATTAAAAGAAGAAATCGAAGACTTGCAACTCATATTTTCAGCGGGAGGGAAGCCTGTTTATCAAAAGATGAACTATAAGCTATTGCCGGGGGCTAACAAAATGCTTCCTAAAGTTTTTTTCGCCTCATCGAATCAAGGTATATTTCAACTATCAGATGAAATCAAAAAAATAAAAGATGAAAAACTTTTTACGAAAGAAGAGATAGAAAAACATGGCATTGCTAATCTGCATAAATACATAGATTTTTGCAAAAAATCACTAAATAATGAAAAGTATGAAAAGGAATGGTACAAGTATGACTTCAAGTTTCAAGATACAAAGGAATATGAATCCATTGATCAGTTTTACAGGGAAGTCGAAGAACAGGGCTATAAAATAGACTTTCAAGATATCCCTGAAGCTTATATCCACCGAAAGATGGAAAGAGATCAGCTTCACCTCTTTCAGATATATAACAAAGATTTCTCCCCCCATTCGAAGGGCAGAGAAAATCTCCACACCACCTACTGGAGGCTCTTGTTTGATCCTGAAAACTTAAAAGACGTAGTGCTCAAATTAAATGGCGAAGCGGAATTATTTTATAGAAAAATATCTATTGAAAAACCTTATAAGCATGAGGTGGGTAGTGTGCTCAAGCATAAACGGCATGCCAAAATCTGGAAAACATTAGAATCACCCATTGGAGAAAAGTTAACTCAATCAGATTTAGAAAGATATGAAAAGTTTGCTCAATTGCAAATAAAGGGCGATAGGCATAATAAAATATTCTTTGAAAAAGAAGAAATCGGGCGCATCATCAAAAAGAATGATGTGGAGATCATCAAAGACAGGCGTTTTTCTGAGGATAAGTTTTTCTTTCACTGCCCCATTACCCTGAATTTTAAGGCCAAAGGTAACCAGTATCTAAACAACAGGGTGAATGAATTTCTCGGCAAAAGCAATGATATTAAGATCATAGGAATCGACCGGGGCGAGAAACACTTGCTTTATTATTCACTCATTGACTCTCAGGGTGAGGTCATCAAACAAGGCAGTCTGAATGCTATAGTTTCTCAGTATCAAAAAGACGGGAAAAATATCGAAGGCAAAACGGAATACCAGAAAATGCTTCATGAAAAAGAGGGCGAAAGGGCGCAGGCCCGCGAAAACTGGGAGAACATCGAAAACATCAAGGAGCTCAAGGCGGGCTATCTTTCGCAGGTTGTGCATCAATTATCAAAGCTCATCATTGAGAATAATGCTATTGTGGTTTTAGAAGATTTAAACAAAGGTTTTAAAAGAGGCCGTTTCGCCGTAGAAAAACAAGTCTATCAGAAATTTGAAAAGGCTTTGATTGACAAGCTCAATTATTTGGTTTTTAAGGATAAAGAAACAGGCGAGGCTGGGCATTATTTGAAAGCTTACCAATTGACCAATAAATTTGAAAGTTTTCAGAAATTAGGCAAACAGAGTGGAATTCTTTTTTATGTGACGGCGAGTTATACATCCAGAGTCGACCCGGTTACGGGCTACATGCAAAACCTATACCCCAAGCAAAAAGAGGGTAAAGCCATCGGAGAGTTTTTTAAAAAATTTGAATCGATTCAATATGAATGGGGACTATTTTGTATTCACCTATGACCTGAAAGCACTCAAGGGTCAAACGGGTTCTTATGATGAAGACGACAGCAAATTACCTGAAGAGACAAAATGGTCGGTATGCAGCTGCGTTGAACGGTCAAGGTATGTTCCGCCGGGGAAAAACAAGAACAACAGGCCTGACGCCTCAGATCATAATTCTAATGAAAAAAGAGGGGAAAATAGTGTATTCAATGTTAATGATGAGTTGAAAAAACTATTTGATAAACACGGTATAGATTACTCCAACAATCCAGAACTCAAAGAAACCATTACTTCGTCTGACAATGAAAAATTTCTAAAGAGTCTCATATTTTATTTTCAATCAATACTCAGGCTTCGCGTGGTAGATGACAAAGAAGAAAAAGGCAGTTCTGAGAATGACTTTATCCAATCACCCGTTGACCCTTTTTATGACAGCCGGAAGGTGAAAAATGGCGCTCTCCCCGACAACGGCGACGCCAATGGCGCCTACAATATTGCCAGAAAAGGGATCATTATTTTAGATAAACTCAAGCACGGCGAAACAAAAATAAAAAATATCACCAAAAAAGAATGGCAGGATTTCTCTCAAAAAGAAGAAACCGTCGATATGCAGACAAAAAAATACAAACCTGAAGAGTAAAAATAGCCGATAAATTATGAGTGGAGAGTTATCTTCCCATTACCTATTTAAACGACTTTATCTTCTGCCCTCGATCTATTTATTTTCATCAGCGTTTCGCTCCTTATAATCAATCGCTCTACCACAACAAAGAACAGACTGTCGGAAAGATCAGACACGAAACCATTGAAGAGCGGCGTTACTCAACCTCTAAGAATATCTTTCAGAATATGGATGTCTATTCTGAGAAATACCAGCTTTGTGGCAGAATTGATATCTATGATCAAAGCACCAAAGAGTTGGTTGAAAGAAAATATCATATTAAACAAATATATGATGGTTATCGTTATCAAATATATGCCCATTACTTTTGTTTACATGAGATGGGCTATGAGGTCTCTTCTCTGTTTTTGCATTCTCTGAAAGATAATAAAAGATACCCTATTCAAATTCCCAGTCAGAAAGACATTCAGGAATTTGAAGAACTACTCAGTAAGATTTATAAACACCGCGTTGAAGAAACGTTCCAGCAGAATATAAAAAAATGTGAACGATGCGTATATAATACTCTATGTGATATTAACTAGTCATGCTCAGTTTACCTGATTTTAAAGAAAAACAAATTATCTTCGTTAATAATAACCTCAGCAAAAGAATTCATTTTTCAAATGATAATTTAGTCTTGAAAGATATAGAAACTAATAAAGTAATTAATAGAGTTTCTTGCTTTAAAATATTTGCCTTATTTTTAGTGGGTGATATTAGTCTTACTTCAGTTTTTCTGAGGAAGTCCCAAAAGTATGGGTTCTGTATCGTTTTTTTAACCCGTAATTTTGGTTTTTATGGACTGCTTGGTTCACAAACGGAGGGTAATTTTTTACTGAGAGACAAGCAATACAAAATTGATCATAGTCTTGATTTAGCAAAGCATATTGTTTATAATAAGATAGGCAATCAAATAGCCCTCATCAAAAAAATCAGGAAGAAAACATCCACGCATACCTCAGCCATTGAATTGCTTGAAAGATACCAGATAGAGGCAATGGAGGCTGAAGATACCAAAGTTTTATTGGGAGTGGAGGGCTATGCCTCAAAGGTTTTTTTTCAAGCCTATTTTAAAGACGCAAATTGGCAGAGCCGAAAACCAAGAACAAAGATTGATGAACTGAATGTACTTCTTGATATTGGATATACGTATCTCTTCAATTTTGTCGAATGTAATCTTAGATTGTACGGTTTCGACATTTACAGAGGATTTTATCATACCCTATTCTATGAGAGAAAGTCTTTGGTTTGTGACCTGGTTGAACCATTTCGCTGTATTATTGATCGGGCTGTCTATCGGGCTCATCGGCTGAAACAAATTAATTTAGACGACTTTGGATGTAAGAATAATCAATATTACTTGAATTATAAAAATATCAATAAATACACTGCCATTTTCTTCAAGGCAATCATTGAAGTACAAGAAGATATCTTCAGGTATATACAGAAGTACTATCGGTCTTTTATGAAGGCATCCGATATAGATAAATATCCGGTTTTTAAGGTTTGATGCTGATCATATCCTATGATATTTCCGAGACAAAGGTTAGGACGAAATTCTCAAAATATCTGGGGAAATTTGGCAGGAGGATTCAGCTTTCTGTTTTTGAGGTTAAAAATAGTAAAAGATTTTTGGGTAATATTATTTTAGAGATTGAAAACAAATATAAACCGATGTTCACCGGAGCCGACAGTATTCTAATTTTTCAATTGGGAGTTTCTTGCAAAATTCACCGCTTTGGTTATGCGGCCAATGAAGAAGAAAAAATAGTTTTTTTGTAAAAAAACATTGTTTTTTGCTTGCAAACCCAGGTCTTAATATTTATAATTCTCCTGATTCTAAGAGTTTTCTAGTGAACGAAGTATATAATAAGGGGTTTATATCAAAATATAATAAATTTTTGATTATTCTTAAGCAAATAGGGCAGTTTCGACCGAAAGCCAAACTTAAAACAAGCAACAAAGAGTCAAGAGAGTCGAAGGCTCTTTGAAAATTTCTACTATTGTAGATAACAGGTTTATTGTATAGAAAACAAAAGTCGAAGGCTCTTTGAAAATTTCTACTATTGTAGATTATTTTTCTTGCACTTGACTCTCTATATGTCGAAGGCTCTTTGAAAATTTCTACTATTGTAGATATACTGAATTACAAATTACATCAAATCGTCGAAGGCTCTTTGAAAATTTCTACTATTGTAGATAAAAAAAAGACTTGACAAGTCAGGATGTCGAAGGCTCTTTGAAAATTTCTACTATTGTAGATTGCGTGTAGTTAGGGACATCTCGTTTCCGTCGAAGGCTCTTTGAAAATTTCTACTATTGTAGATATTATCAAGCTGGTATTTCTAATAATGGTCGAAGGCTCTTTGAAAATTTCTACTATTGTAGATTGAAACATCCCGAGACTTCGTCTCTAGTCGAAGGCTCTTTGAAAATTTCTACTATTGTAGATTTTTATTGAATTAGGGATAACGAATAAGTCGAAGGCTCTTTGAAAATTTCTACTATTGTAGATATTGTAATGGGAGAAGGTGGCGTCCTTGTCGAAGGCTCTTTGAAAATTTCTACTATTGTAGATTTTCTTAAATCTCCAATTAGATTCTCTTGTCGAAGGCTCTTTGAAAATTTCTACTATTGTAGATACAACGTCAATCTCGAAGATGATAGAAGTCGAAGGCTCTTTGAAAATTTCTACTATTGTAGATCTAATCGCATTTAAAAATTTACGTTCTTGGTCGAAGGCTCTTTGAAAATTTCTACTATTGTAGATAACATTAATTTTTTCTATTAAATTTTTTGTCGAAGGCTCTTTGAAAATTTCTACTATTGTAGATTTATCCAATTGTCGTACCCGTCAACACGTCGAAGGCTCTTTGAAAATTTCTACTATTGTAGATATGTAATTTTCAATTTATCTCATAATGAGGTCGAAGGCTCTTTGAAAATTTCTACTATTGTAGATTCAGCAATTAGCGAACATAACAAGACCGTCGAAGGCTCTTTGAAAATTTCTACTATTGTAGATTAAAATTGATGAATTTATGGCAACAAATGTCGAAGGCTCTTTGAAAATTTCTACTATTGTAGATGATTGTTTCGACATATCCAGAAAGAATGTCGAAGGCTCTTTGAAAATTTCTACTATTGTAGATATTGCGAATTGAAAAATCGCAGTGGTGTCGAAGGCTCTTTGAAAATTTCTACTATTGTAGATAAAATAGTAGAACCAGATGACCTTGACGTCGAAGGCTCTTTGAAAATTTCTACTATTGTAGATTAAATTGTGATTACAACGCCAATACTTGGTCGAAGGCTCTTTGAAAATTTCTACTATTGTAGATCTTTCCCTTTACCATATCCAGCCTTATCGGTCGAAGGCTCTTTGAAAATTTCTACTATTGTAGATGAAAACAAAGGAAAAATATCGAAACGTGTCGAAGGCTCTTTGAAAATTTCTACTATTGTAGATCAAGCCAAGTTTGATACAAAAGAGAGGTCGAAGGCTCTTTGAAAATTTCTACTATTGTAGATACAATCGAAACCGTCGCCTTATTAAGAGGTCGAAGGCTCTTTGAAAATTTCTACTATTGTAGATGTGGATTTAAAGAAGGTATTGGTGATATGTCGAAGGCTCTTTGAAAATTTCTACTATTGTAGATTTGCGATAATATACTTTATCCCGAATGCGTCGAAGGCTCTTTGAAAATTTCTACTATTGTAGATTTAAAAGAAAAAGGTGGTTTTACTCCATAGTCGAAGGCTCTTTGAAAATTTCTACTATTGTAGATGAAACCAAGCGTCTAATTTTTTTTCATGTCGAAGGCTCTTTGAAAATTTCTACTATTGTAGATTTAAGCGAACGCTTTTTGATGTTTTGCGTCGAAGGCTCTTTGAAAATTTCTACTATTGTAGATTTTTCGGTTGGACTAGATAAATCAAAGTCGAAGGCTCTTTGAAAATTTCTACTATTGTAGATGACTCGACTTCTTCAGCTCGGCTAATGTCGAAGGCTCTTTGAAAATTTCTACTATTGTAGATTTAAGTTTGTATTCTTATCTTCATGATGTCGAAGGCTCTTTGAAAATTTCTACTATTGTAGATATCGAAAAGCTCTGTTGCACCTGAGATGTCGAAGGCTCTTTGAAAATTTCTACTATTGTAGATAAATATCTTCTTCAAACTCCCATTGGTTGTCGAAGGCTCTTTGAAAATTTCTACTATTGTAGATATTTTAAAAGTTACAGCAATATGGGTGTCGAAGGCTCTTTGAAAATTTCTACTATTGTAGATATAGCGTCTTGGTTCAAACTCCACGCTGTCGAAGGCTCTTTGAAAATTTCTACTATTGTAGATAAGAGCTTCTTTAAAAGCTCGTTCTGTGTCGAAGGCTCTTTGAAAATTTCTACTATTGTAGATATAAACCTTGAACACCGAAATAACTACCTGTCGAAGGCTCTTTGAAAATTTCTACTATTGTAGATAAATTTGTTTTTCTCAAGGAATAAATGTCGAAGGCTCTTTGAAAATTTCTACTATTGTAGATATAGTTTCAGAACATGTCAAAAAAGAAGTCGAAGGCTCTTTGAAAATTTCTACTATTGTAGATTCTATATCGAGTATAAACAAAAACAAATGTCGAAGGCTCTTTGAAAATTTCTACTATTGTAGATTATGCCTCTATCTATAACTGACCAATTCTGTCGAAGGCTCTTTGAAAATTTCTACTATTGTAGATAAATCGTTGCTTGGGAACGGTGTAATTGTCGAAGGCTCTTTGAAAATTTCTACTATTGTAGATGGCAACTCCTGCTGTAATGCTTCATTTATGTCGAAGGCTCTTTGAAAATTTCTACTATTGTAGATAAAATCGAATGCACTTATTAGAGTATGGTCGAAGGCTCTTTGAAAATTTCTACTATTGTAGATTAAATTCTTTGATTTTAAATTGTTTGTCGAAGGCTCTTTGAAAATTTCTACTATTGTAGATTCGTCATCATTTAAGTATTTTTTATTTCGTCGAAGGCTCTTTGAAAATTTCTACTATTGTAGATCGTTGTCCCTGAAAAGGAAGGAAAAATGTCGAAGGCTCTTATCAGGAATAATGCTCTCTTGCGTATTATGTCATTTTTTACTCCTTTCAGATTTTCCTGTATAATTGAAATTTCTTGTTCATTATTTTTCATATTTCACTCCTTGATGATTTATTTCTAAAATAGACTTAGGGATAAACTGCTTTATTCAGTCCAGAAAATTTCAGGTAGTCGTTCGGTTCCCTCACCTTCCTCCTACCTGAAATCATGGCCCCCTACCATGGGGATCTAACAAGTAGTGTAAGATATGTGTACAAAGTACAGCCTAACGGCATTGGTTATTATAGCGAAGCAAAAAAAAGACTTGACTTATTATCTTATATCTATAGAATGCTAACAATAATGAATGATCATGCTTATAAAAAATGGAATGACATTCTAATTAATAAATGGAGGAATGAAACTGATGCTCTCTACAAGTGGTATTTATGGGAGCAAGTTGCTCTCTATATGGTGGGGAATGAAACTGATGCTCTCTACACTGTGAATACTACCGCAGGCGTAGCGACAAGGGTAGGAAGTACTATCGAATTTGGCGTTGATGAGCACATACCCTCAGGCCTGGCAGCCATAGACAACACTCTCTATATGGTAGGGAGTAGAAAAGATACTCTCTACACTGTGAATACCAGCACAGGCGTAGCGACAATGGTAGGAAGTGCTAACCAATTTGGCGTTAGTGAAATCATCCCCAAAGGCCTGGCAGCCATAGGCAACACTCTCTATATGGTAGGGAGTCAAAATAATGCTCTCTACACTGTGAATACTACCGCAGGCGTAGCGACAAGGGTAGGAAGTACTATCGAATTTGGCGTTGATGAGCACATACCCTCAGGCCTGGCAGCCATAGACAACACTCTCTATATGGTAGGGAGTAGAAAAGATACTCTCTACACTGTGAATACCAGCACAGGAGTAGCGACAATGGTAGGAAGTGCTAACCAATTTGGCGTTAGTGAAATCATCCCCAAAGGCCTGGCAGCCATAGGCAACACTCTCTATATGGTAGGGAGTCAAAATAATGCTCTCTACACTGTGAATACCACCACAGGAGTAGCGACAAGGGTAGGAGGTACTACCGAATTTGGCGTTAGTGAAAGCCTCCCCCAAGGCCTGGCCGCCATAGACAACACTCTCTATATGGTGGGGAGTACAAATGATGCTCTCTATACCGTGGATACCACTACAGGGTTAGCGACAAGGGTAGGAAGTGCTGAGGAATTTGGCGTTAGTGAAGGCGAAGGCTCCCCCAGAGGCCTGGCAGCCATAGACAACACTCTCTATATGGTAGGGAGTCAAAATAATGCTCTCTACGCAACAAAAAACCAATGATAGCAAAAGCTCTATATGGTAGGGAGTCAAAATAATGCTCTCTACAAGTCTGTAGTGCCGTAGCTATCTTAGAGTAACGTGAAGGATTAAGAACAATCTGCAAAATTAACCTCTGCTATATGCATGAATTGACGCTTATGTTGATTTCAATCTTGAACTTTCCGAGATCAATTCATTTTTACACCTTATTTACAAAAAATGATTGACATGCTATTTAGCCACTCTAATTTTTTAGAGTGAAGCGTACTTATCAACCTTCTAATATAAAAAGAAATCGGAAGCATGGATTTAAGAAAAGAATGTCTTCTTTTACGGGTCGTAGAATCCTTAAAAATAGAAGAGCAAGAGGAAGAGAAAAATTAACTGTTTCTGATGAAATTAGAAGGTTCCATATTCAAGCCTAGAATAAAGTGATATCTCTATATCATTTTGAATTGTTCCATAAAATTTTTTCGATTTAGTGCACAATGCAAAAACAAGAAACGAAACAATTTCAATTACACTTTAATAAAATTTCTGTTCATGATATTGTTAAAAATGCTTCAAAACCTTTTGAAAAACAACTTCAGGAAAAAGAAATAAAAATAGATATTGATCTGTATCAGAATTTACCCTATATATATGCAGACATTGAAAAAATTTCATGGGTTTTGATCAGTTTTATGAGCAATGCAGTCCGCTATTCTCACCGATGGGGTAAAATTGTTTTAGAAGTTAAATTGAATGCAAAAAAAGAAAGGATAAATTTCTCTGTAAGGGATTCAGGGGATGGAATTGCAGAAGAAAAACTCTATAAAATATTTCATACCTCCATTTGCTCTCCTCGTAATCCTCATCCTATAGGGGTTGGTATAACACTCCCTATTTCTAAAGAGATTATAGAAGCTCATGGTGGAGAGATATGGGCGGATAGTCAGCCGGGGAGAGGAAGTTGCTTCTACTTTAGTATACCTATTCTAAAATAAAATTTATGTTACAAATTCCAGGTTTTAACTTTAATAAAGAAAAATGGGTAGAAGGTAAACGGTTATCCGGGAAAAAACTATCTGCATTAATTCTGGACAGATTAAAGCAAAAGGTGTCTTCCTTACAGCAAAAACCTGGTCTGGCTGCCTTATTGGTAGGCAATGATCCTTCCAGCGAAATTTATGTTGCGCATAAATCCAGAAAAGCAAAAGAAATTGGATTTCATTCGGAAATAGTTCGTTCACCTAAAGACTCCACTCCAGAAGAGATCATTTCCAGAATACATGAATGGAATTCTAATAAAAAAATACACGGCATTTTAATACAGCTTCCTTTACCTTCTCATATAAATGAAGATATCGTACTACAATCCATTTTAATAAATAAAGATGCAGATGGCTTCCATTATGAAAATATGGGAAGATTGTTAGCAAAACAAGAAGGAACAATCGCCTGCACTCCTTTGGGCATCGCCGTAATGCTAAACGAATTGAATATTGAAATGGCAGGTAAAAACGCATTAGTCCTTGGAAGATCAAATATTGTGGGCAAGCCATTGGCTCAATTATTGCTGGATCAATTTAATTGTACGGTTACGGTTTGCCATTCCAAAACTAAAAATATAGAAGGGCATATTTCTAAGGCAGATATACTTATCTCTGCCATGGGAAAAAGAGGCGTGGTAAAACCAGAATATATTAAAAAAAACTCTATTGTGATCGATGTTGGTATTCATCGTATAGATGGTAGGATATATGGTGATATTGATCATGAGGAGATAATAGAAAAAGTGAGATATATTACCCCTGTTCCAGGGGGAGTTGGCCCAATGACCGTTTGCATGCTTTTAAACAATACATATCAGAATTATTTGCGCCTTAATGAAACCTAAGATGGTCCAACCCTTTACCTTTAGAAAAGACCTATAGCACTACTTGAAAAATAGTTTATCTAAGTATTTTAATGCTTGTTTACCCAAGGGCACTGCGCTGGCAGTTACACTGCTAGCTTAGCATTTCTTTTCATCTCTTGATACTGCTTCCTAGCTAATGCTTGTTCATTTCTCTTCATTTCTTAATGCTGCTTCTTAGCTAATGCAAGCATTTTTAATGCTTGTTCATTTCTCTTCATTTCTTAATGCTGCTTCTTAGCTAATGCAAGCATTTTTAATGCTTGTTCATTTCTCTTCATTTCTTAATGCTGCTTCTTAGCTAATGCAAGCATTTTTAATGCTTGTTCATTTCTCTTCATTTCTTAATGCTGCTTCTTAGCTAATGCAAGCATTTTTAATGCTTGTTCATTTCTCTTCATTTCTTAATGCTGCTTCTTAGCTAATGCAAGCATTTTTAATGCTTGTTCATTTCTCTTCATTTCTTAATGCTGCTTCTTAGCTAATGCAAGCATTTTTAATGCTTGTTCATTTCTCTTCATTTCTTAATGCTGCTTCTTAGCTAATGCAAGCATTTTTAATGCTTGTTCATTTCTCTTCATTTCTTAATGCTGCTTCTTAGCTAATGCAAGCATTTTTAATGCTTGTTCATTTCTCTTCATTTCTTAATGCTGCTTCTTAGCTAATGCAAGCATTTTTAATGCTTGTTCATTTCTCAATGCAAGCATTTTTAATGCTTGTTCATTTCTCAATGCAAGCATTTTTAATGCTTGTTCATTTCTCAATGCAAGCATTTTTAATGCTTGTTCATTTCTCAATGCAAGCATTTTTAATGCTTGTTCATTTCTCAATGCAAGCATTTTTAATGCTTGTTCATTTCTCAATGCAAGCATTTTTAATGCTTGTTCATTTCTCAATGCAAGCATTTTTAATGCTTGTTCATTTCTCAATGCAAGCATTTTTAATGCTTGTTCATTTCTCAATGCAAGCATTTTTAATGCTTGTTCATTTCTCAATGCAAGCATTTTTAATGCTTGTTCATTTCTCAATGCAAGCATTTTTAATGCTTGTTCATTTCTCAATGCAAGCATTTTTAATGCTTGTTCATTTCTCAATGCAAGCATTTTTAATGCTTGACATCTTTAACCAAAAGGTTACTTACTTGGCATTATGCTTCCAGATAGTAAAGGGTATTTTGGTCAATATGGAGGACGTTTTGTTTCTGAATTATTGATTTCCGTATTAGATGAACTAGAAAAGGGATACAAAGAGTCTTTAAAAGATAATAAATTTCAAAAAAAACTTTCAGAATTAAATGAAACTTACGCGGGAAGGCCCACAAGACTTTATTTTGCTGAGAATCTTTCAAAGAAATGGGGTGGCAGAATATATTTAAAAAGGGAGGATCTTTTACATACAGGGGCACATAAAATAAATAATACACTGGGACAGATACTTTTAGCAAAGAGAATGAATAAAAAACGGATCATTGCAGAAACAGGTGCCGGCCAGCATGGTGTTGCTACGGCTACTGCATGCGCATTATTCAATATGCCTTGCCAGATATATATGGGGAATGAAGATATGAGGCGCCAGTCATTAAATCATTTTAGGATGGAACTTTTGGGAGCCAAAGTTGTTGGAGTAGGAGGCAGTCGGGGTACATTGCGTCATGCTATCAATGAATCTCTAAGAGATTGGGCCGCCCATGTAGATGATACCCATTATGTAATTGGTTCTGTGGTAGGGCCTCATCCTTTTCCGCTGATCGTAAAAAGTTTTCAATCTGTTATTGGTAAAGAAGCCCGTAAACAAATACTGCAGGCAGAGAAAAGATTACCAGATGCAGTTTTCGCCTGTGTAGGGGGGGGGTCCAATGCCATTGGGATATTCGATGCATTTGTATCGGATAAAAAAGTGAAATTGATTGGTGTAGAAGCTGGTGGAAAAGGTTTAAAACCAGGAGAACACTCTTCTACTTTGGGGAAAGGGATTCCTGGCATTCTGCATGGAAATTTCACCTACCTATTACAAACAAAAGAAGGGCAAATATCGGATGTACATTCTGTTTCGGCGGGATTAGATTATCCTGGGGTGGGCCCTGAGCATTCCCATTTAAAAGAAACGAGAAAGGCTTCTTATGTATCCGTAAAGGATAAAGAAGCTCTGGAAGGATTTCAGGAATTGGCCAAAATAGAAGGAATCATACCTGCCTTAGAAACTGCTCATGCAGTGATCTATGCCAAAAAATGGATCAAAAAAATGAAAGGGGATCCACTTATCATCATTAATCTTTCCGGAAGAGGAGATAAAGATGTAGAAGAAGTAATGCGTATTTCAGCAAATGTCCATTGAAGTCTATATTAGCAATTCTCATAATCCGTGGCAGAATTTAACAATGGAAAAATATTTTTTATTAGATCACCCCAAAAAAGAAAAAAATATATATCTTTTTTTTTATGAAAACTTGCCCTCTATTATTTTGGGCCAGTCACTTAAAATTTCTGATGAAGTCTTTTTGCATAAAAGATACTATCCCGTATTGAAAAGATTAAGTGGTGGGGGGAGTGTGGTGCATTTTATAGGGAATCTTAATTTTAGTATCTTTCTTTCCTTGAAAGAATATACTTTTTTCTATGATATCAAAAATTCTTATGAATTGATACTAAATTCTATTATCGATTCTTTTAAGTCAAAGATCATTCTCGCTAAGAAAGGTCTTTCGGACCTTTCCGTTCTACAGGCAGGTCAATTCAGAAAAATTTCGGGTAATAGCCAAGCCAGAAAAAAAGGTTTTCTACTGCATCATGGTACTTTTATCTACAATTCTTTTCCTGTAGCAAATATATCCTATTATTTAAAAATGCCTTCTAAACAGCCTACATATCGGGAAAACAGGCAGCATAAAGATTTTATGCTCAAGGTTTGCCCCATAAGTAAAAGCCAGACTATATTTTTCATCATGAAAGCCATGCAAAAATTATTTAAAACAGAGATCAATTTAAAGTGTGTGGATTCTTCCTCTATTATTTCTATAGACGATCTAAAGCATTTATGCCCTTGATAAAAGAATCAAGTTATAAACCTGCTTTAGGCCTTGGAAATATGCATATTCAAACCATATTTCCATTTCTTTTCCGGAATATCAAAGGAGTATCTTATCAAAGAGAACGTATTTTAACTCCAGATAAAGACTTTTTAGATATTGATTGGTCATTCTCTAGTCTTAGAGAGCCTTCGGCAAAAAAAGTAACTGACTCTTTAGTTATCATCTCTCATGGAATGGAAGGAAATACCTATCGTCCTTATGTATTGGGGATGGTAAAATATTTGAATCATTCCGGTTTTGATACTTTAAGCTGGAATTTTCGTTCTTGCAGTGGAGAAATGAACAATATGTCCAAGAGTTATCATAGTGGTGCTACAGAAGATATAGAAACCGTTATACAACATTGTCTGCGAAAAAGAAAATATAAAAATATTTTTCTGGTTGGCTTCAGTGTTGGAGGAAATATCGCCCTAAAATATCTGGGAGAAAAAGGAGATAGGATTGCAAATGAAATTAAAAAGGCAGTTACATTTTCTGTGCCATGTAATTTAGAAGCGACCGCCTATAAGATGTCTTCTCTTAAAAATACTATTTATCTGAATCATTTCCTTAAACGTCTTTATACAAAAATTTGTCTTAAAAGTAAAATGTATCCGAATCAGATAAAATTAGTTCCTTTTAAAGAAATCAATAGCTTCAAAGACTTTGATGACCTATATACTGCTCCTTTAAATGGATTCAAAGATGCTATTGACTATTGGAACAAAGCCAGTTCTAAAAATTATTTAAAAAATATATCCATCCCCACTCTACTGATCAATGCTCAAAATGATACGTTTCTTTCTCCAGAGTCATTTCCGATCTCAGAAGCAAGAGATCATAAATTTCTTTATTTGGAAATGCCTGAAAAAGGAGGACACAATGGCTTTATTTCTTTGCATAAGAGTGCTTTTTATTGGTCAGAAATCCGAACACTTCTTTTTTTTAAGGATGTTTAGAATAGTATACATAACTTGCGGAAAAAACCCTGTGGAAGAATCCCTTTTATGATATTTCTTCTTTAAAGAAAAGATTTATATTTTTCCGATAAAAATAATAAGATATATTAATTTTATTTTGTAAATTGCTTTTCAAAAAACAATTACACCATGGCTACAAAATTTTAGAAAAAAGAAAAATGACTTTACAATTACAAGGGGACATAGGAGAAGTGAAATTGCGTTTTTAATCTCTCAAATAAAATAAAGTGAAAAAAATAAAAGAAAAAAATAATTTATTAGATACTCAGGAAAATTCTAATGTAGATATAATTGATGATCTCTTTTTTGATTCTATGGAATCCTCTGACTCTGATGATATTAATTTAGAATTAGATAACAATATGGATGAAACAAAAGAAAAAAAAGAATCCCTATCTAAAATTGAAGAAAAATTGGAATATGGTGAGGAAGCACAGAAAATAGATTTGCCATCTGATGAAATCCCAATTTCAGAAAATGGAGTAATTCAGAAAGATGATGAAAAATATTCTTTTAAAGAGACATCTCTTTCTGATATATTTTCAGATGACCATGATGAAACCGATCCTATTTCAAGGCAAATTCAAACTAAAGATGTCGACCAAGAAGAGAATAAAGAATCAGAAGACTTTTTTGAAACCTCAGAAGATGGACCCATTTCTATTGATAAGGATTCTCTTGAGAATATTACAAGCGCTTCCCTGGAGTCCTCTGATGATAAGCAAGAGGATGCCGTAGAACAAACGGAATCGGATTCACAAGAAGATAAAGAATCAGAAGACTTTTTCGAAACCTCAGAAGATGAATCCATTTCTATTGATAAAGATTCTCTTGAAAATATTACAAGTACTTCCCTGGAATCCTCTGATGATAAACAAGAGGATGCCGTAGAACAAACGGAATCGGATTCAGAAGAAGATAAAGAATCAGAAGACTTTTTTGAAACCTCAGAAGATGGACCCATTTCTATTGATAAGGATTCTCTTGAGAATATTACAAGCGCTTCCCTGGAGTCCTCTGATGATAAGCAAGAGGATGCCGTAGAACAAACGGAATCGGATTCAGAAGAAGATAAAGAATCAGAAGACTTTTTTGAAACCTCAGAAGATGAATCCATTTCTATTGATAAAGATTCTCTTGAGAATATTACAAGCGCTTCCCTGGAGTCCTCTGATGATAAGGAAAAGGATGCCGTAGAACAAACGGAATCGGATTCAGAAGAAGATAAAGAATCAGAAGACTTTTTTGAAACCTCAGAAGATGGACCCATTTCTATTGATAAAGATTCTCTTGAAAATATTACAAGCGCTTCCCTGGAATCCTCTGATGATAAGGAAAAGGATGCCGTAGAACAAACGGAATCGGATTCAGAAGAAGATAAAGAATCAGAAGACTTTTTTGAAACCTCAGAAGATGGACCCATTTCTATTGATAAAGATTCTCTTGAGAATATTACAAGCGCTTCCCTGGAGTCCTCTGATGATAAACAAGAGGATGCCACAGAACAAACGGAATCGGAGATAGAAGCTTCTGAAGAAGAAGCATTAGAAGACATCTTAGAGAATATTGAAAAAGATGCATCGGAAACAGAAGAAAGGCCAGAAGCAGATGGAGAGGAGATCACTTCTATAGATCCGGAAGCAGAGAAAAAATCGGAAGAATTTTCTGAAATCCCAGCGGAAGAATCTATTTCTACTCCTGAAACCACTGAAGAAATATCAGAAAATATTGCCGCTACTTCCCAAGAAGAGTCTATTCTAGTAGAAGAAGAGAAGAGAGTAGCTTCTTTAGAGTCCCAAGACAAACAAGCTACGGAAAACTTTTTTGAAGAAACAAAGAAGAATGGTTCTGCTTCTCTTCCTAAGGATGAACTAGAAGATATTATGGAAGATATTCCATCAAATTCTTCCTTTACAAAACAAAAAATAAGAGAAGATATTATATCAGATGATTTTTTTAAAGAAGAAGATATTGGTATCCCTCCGGATATACAAGAAGAACAAGATGATCTACTCTTACCACAAGAAAGTAAAGGTGGGTTCAAAGAACCTTCTGTAGAAACGGAAAAGATAAAAACTGGATCTGAAAGAGAAAATATGCCCATTCCTGTTAATGGCCTTGCTGAATCTGAAATAAGAAAAGTGATCTCTTATTTAGATAATCTCTTAGGAGAATTGCCGGATGATGTCATTCGAAAATTTGCTCAATCTGAATATTTTAAACTGTACCAAAAAGTCATGAACCATTTGGGAATTTAATGGGCTTACTGCAAAAAGCCTTAAAATTTCAAAAAGAGATTTTTCAGAGGAAGCGCTTATCCAAAGCCTCCTTAGTTGTTGATGATTGGGAAAAATATCTACCCTATGAACATGCTACATTACTTTCATTAGATAAAAAAGAATTAGAAGAGTCCGATAGATTCCTTCACTTAGATGATCTGCATTCAAGTACCAGACCTGTTGTGCATGGTCTGGCCCAGCAGAGTCAAATAGAATCCCTACTCAGTTTGATAGAATTTACCAAAGAATTAGGAGTCATCCAAACTGAAGAAGATTTATGGGATACTGTTATTTTAACTCTGATCGGCCAGATTGGATGTCGCCAAAGCGCTATTTTTTTCATGTCAGAAAAATCTTTAATATTAAAGGCGAATAGGGGCTTAAAAATAAAAAAAAAATTTAGCATTCCATTCACTTCAGATCTAATTAAAAAACTAGCCCTAAATATGAGACTATATTATATTAAAGATCTATTGCACGAATTACCAAAAAAAGAACAAAAATGGTTCACATCTTTAAAGGCTGACCTGGTGATTCCCATTATATTTGAATCTAAATTGGTAGGATTGATCATCGTAGGTAAACCCTTGGGATTTCCTGATTATAATCTGGAAGATCTGCAATATCTGAAATTATTTGGAGAGATATTAGGGCATTATTACAAATTTATTGAAAAAATAATCATTTTTAGTCAAGGGTCCAAACTCTGGAAAAATAGAGATATCAAACACGAAGGTATGAAAAAATATCTGGAATACCTTGAAGAATCAGAATCCATAGAAGAGTTCATGAAAATTTTTTCTAAGACAATAGAAGAAAATTACGGCGTTCGGAAGTATGTTTTTTTCTTTAGAGAAAATCAAAAATTCATTCCTGCTATATATGAGGGATTGCAGCCCATGAGTGTTCAAAGACTGATCACTTTGATCAAAGAAGATTGGATCATAGAAATAAAAAGACTAAAGGGATGGTATGAATATAAAGATTTCCGAAAGAATAATACTTTTATGAAAAAATTTTCTTCCGAAGACATATCCTTAACAAGCAAGATATTTGTATTACCAGTTTATTTCAAAGATCATCTGGAAGGAGTTTTCCTGTTGCTACAGACAATGGAAGAACTTAATAAAGAAGAGCTTCTTTATTTACAACTGATCATTAGAAATTATTATTGGCGTCTTTTAATGCATCGCATGGATATGGATAAAAAAGTTGAAATTGACAGAAAAATAGAATATCCTCTGTATGAGTTACGTCTTCTGGTACAAGACAGAGAGCAAGACTTAAAAGAAAAAAAAATACCTTATATTATGCTTACTATAAAAATAATCTATTCAAAGAGGATAAAAAAAGATACGAATGAAAAAGAATTGGATCAGATAAGAATATTTGTTAAAAGAACGATTCATTCCTATATATCGGAATCTGATCACCTTATAGAAATATTACCCAATTTCTTTTTTCTGATCCTAAAAGGTATGCGCATAGAAGATAGTGAAAATTTAATGGCAAAGATCAGAGATACTATTTTGATCAAATATAAAGATGAATATAAAAGGCCTATATTAGAAACAAAAAAACTAGCCAGACCTCTTGAAGCACTTATTTCTTTAGACTCATTTTTATTCGACTGATGCAAGATAAATTAAAGCTATTTCTTAAGGGGATATGGATGGGAATCGCAGACATCATACCTGGTGTATCTGGTGGTACAATTGCATTGATCACAGGGATATATGTTAAATTAATACAGTCTCTTAGCTCAATTAGTCTTAAACATATTATTGATCTGATTTACATTTTAAACCCATTTTTACGCAAAGAAAAAAGAGGATCAAGACTACAAAATCTACGAGAAATACAATGGATATTTCTAATTACCTTAGGTTCTGGTATACTGCTTGGTATACTAGCTGCTTCTAAGGTTATCTTTTTTATACTTTTGCATTATCCTTTTCAATGCTATTGTTTTTTCTTTGGATTGATTCTTATTTCTCTATCTGTTCCCTATAAAGAGACAGAAAAAAATATAAATGCATTTACTATTATTTTAGTATTTGCTTCTTTAGTGTTTATCCTTTTAAAATTTTCTACCCAAATAGAAGGTAGTGAGAGTTTATTCTATATATTTTTTTCCGGTACCTTGTCCATATCTGCCATGATCTTGCCGGGTATATCGGGGGCTTATGTACTTGCTATTCTAGGTCAATATCAATTGATCATAGAGGCTCTGAATCATTTAGATTTTCAGATCATTTCCATTTTTGTTGCAGGTATCATAGTCGGTATTTTTTCTTTTTTAAGATTGCTCAGGTTTTTAATGGAAAAATATTATACCCGTACTATGGCTGCCCTAACAGGTATTATGCTAGGAAGCCTGGTCAAGATATGGCCTTTGGATCATCTAAAAGATGCCAGCAATTATGAATATATCAGCGGTTTTATCCTTATGCTACTAGGAATGTTCATTTTATTTAGTTTACAGAAAACCTCAAATAGATTAGAAACCAAGTTAGCTCTTTAAAAGTGGATCATGTCTAAAGTAAAAATAATTTACATAAGAAAGATGAATTATGAAGAAGCGAAGGCAAAATTATTGCATGATATTGAAAAATACTTTTTTGCAGGAGTTGAGGAAGTAAAAATTATTCATGGGATAGGGACTTATACTCTTAGAAAAATGGTATTGGAATCCATTGCAGAAATAGACCATGCGCAGATCATACAAAATAAATTTGTATTTAATGATCCGGGATCGATCAGAATAAGACTATTAGTTCCGGATGAGGAATTATTGAATAGTGTCAAAGAATGAAGGCTATGCAGATGTTATTATACCTACCTACCAACGCAGCTTTCTTACTTTAAAAGCTGTTGAAAGTATTTTAGCGCAATCCTATAAAAAAGTCTGTTTATATGTCATAGAAGATGGAAGTAATTCTTTTACTCCTATCGCAAAACAACTCTTTTTAAAAGAAAATGATCTACATTATGTAAGGTTATACCAAAATAAAGGGGTCTCTTATGCACGTAACCTGGGCGCCTCTTTAGGCAAAGGGGATTTTGTTGCCTTTTTAGATAGTGATGATATTTGGCTACCCCATAAACTAAAATTACAGATTGAATTTTTACAGAAAAATAAAAACATAAACTGGGTCCATTGTAATGAGATATGGCAAAAAAATAACAGAATCATTAAACAACGAAGAGAACATCGAAAACAAGGAGGTCTCTTTGTAAAAAGAATGTTTAAAAGATGCTTAATTTCTCCTTCTGCTGTATTATTCCGTAGATTTTTTTGGGAGAAACATGCTAAGGGATTTCTTCCTTCATTTAGAGTAGCCGAGGACTATGAATTATGGCTTAGATTAAATTTTGAACATCCTGTAGGTTATCTGGAAGATCCACTTATCATTAAAAATGGAGGTAATTGGGATCAACTAAGTCGTTCTATTGAAATAGATCGCCAAAGAGTATTGGCATTGCATCGTTTCTATCTTCTATTTAAAAATAATCCCAGGTTTAAAAAAATACAAGAAGAATGGAGCAAAGAAATCATTCGAAAGATCAATATACTTCAAAAAGGCGCTTTAAAATATAAAAACTATTTCAGATTAAAAGAATATCAAAGCTGGGAAATGCTATTCAATAAAAATCGTATCCTGGGCCAGTTATAACCTTTCTTAGGACTCAAATTCATAATTTTTTTTCCATAATGCAGAGCCAATGAGCGGTATATGTCTTTTTTATATGTTGGAATGCCATTCTGAATTTTTTCATAACATATCTCTAAAATACTATAGGCGGATCTGCCGTCCAAAGGGTCCAGCTCATGCGCAATTTGAAAATGATACATCGCAGCTTCTAAATAGGCTTCATCCCATTTTTTTTTAGGCTTGGTAAATTTTTCTTTTTGATATGGCATATATAAAGGCTCATATAACGTTTTTCTTTCTTCTTTTTGAAGCCAATAAAGTACTTTAACAGGACGATGATCCTTTAAATATTTATGTATTTTTAGAAGTAGTTCCCCAAATTGATACTGAAATTCATAATCAGGAATTCCTTTTGTTTTTAGCAATGTAAGAGCCTCTGGCGTGAGTCTATGCCTAAATAATTCCAATTGCTGTTTATATTTTCGTATTTCTTTTAGAGTTAGTAGCGCATCTCTTAATAAATAACATTTTGTACGATCCTCTTGCGATACATACGAACAATCTTTTATACTTATTATTCTAGAATGATCATCATTAATAGCTTCATTATAATACATTAAATATTTTCCGGGCAATTTTAAAAATAGATCTATATCCTGGAATCTTTTCATTCTCTCCCAGGCTTTTTTTATGTAAATAAAAGAGCTTTCCGGAATGTCTAGTTTGTCCTTTACATGCGCTAATTGGAAATAAGTTTCTGGTTTGTTTATATCTTTTTCCAGGCTTTTTTCATAAAATGCAATTGCTTTTGAAAACTGCCCCAGATAACTAGCCCGATCGCCTTTCTTTAAAAGAACAAGAGCATCCAAGTGTTCTTCATTGACCTTTAGTCGGGCGGCAAAATGGCCTGCCTTTACTTGAGAGAAATTTCCTTTCGCCTTGAATAGCCAACCCTGTAATACAGTTTTAAAGACAGAGTATACTTCTGCCTTGGCTACAATAATACCGTTCTTATATCGATCATGATCATTTTCTTTTTCAATGATATAGATAAAATCACCTATTCGAATATTCTGGTATTCTCCCATCAATACAGTGAGCATTCTCTCTTTTGTATAATAATCTAATATTTTTCTGTGTTGCTGAAAATCATGCTGTACATAACCTGTGCTAATTACCTTGCCAAGTATCTCCATGCGTTCCAGTCTGGTGTCTGTATAATTTCTAAAAGCATGAACTTCATCTATATCCGCATCGATAGGATGATATGAAACCAAAATGTATAGAGAAATTAAAAATATATTTTTATATAGATACCCCATACTATATTTATCGACATAGATAAGGATATAGAAATAAATTTAATAAATTTGTTTTAATATTTTTTTTATAATTGTCGATAATGAGACATAAGAAAATGATTCGTCAGAAAAAAAAACGAGCCACTCTGTTTAAAATTCTATCTATTTTAATATTCATGGTAGGTTTTCGATATGCCTCATTGGATTTCAAGAGTAATTCTGATAGTCTTTTTCACAAAGAAAAATCAAATGTATTTCTACATAGAGGCTTGGCTTTATATAATGATCACCATTTTCAGGCGGCTATTGACTTTTTCCTGAAATCCATTGCTTCTAATTCTAAAAACCAAATGGCCAAAAGAATGTTGGGGCAGGCATTATATTTTGCAGGAGATATTAGAGAAGCTGAAAATGAATGGCTTTCTATGGTCTCTACAGGAAAAAAATACCCTAATATAGAAAATCATCTTAAAAATTTAAGTGATCAAAAGTTAAAATTTTTAGAAGAAGATAATGAACTGGAATTTAGATTTTTAAAGTATATACTACCTAAAAATAAATCCAGATATATGTTTCCCGTATATGTGGGGCAATTACCCGATCATCATATTTTTTTGTTATCTATGGATCAATTAAATACAGGCAGTTTTATGAGAATTGACATGAACGGTGAATTTACAGAAACTTTGAGAAGAATCTCAGGAAAGTTGAACATGCCAGTGGGTGGGTCTTTTGGAAATAATCAGATATGGATCACTGATTTTAAAGCAGACAGTATTCATAGAATAAAATGGGATAAGAATGGATTGATCCCTATATTTGATTCATTGGAAGAATTAGGTCATTCTGGAGATGAAAATCTTGAGTTCAGAGGTCCCGCAGGGATATGCTATTTGAATAAATACTTCTATGTAGTCGATAGCGGAAATCATAGGGTACAGAAGATATCCCAATCAGGTTCTTTTAGCATCTCATTTCCTGAAAAGGAAAATGGACATTTTTTAAATAGCCCGTTTGGGATTGCCTGCCATAAAGCAGGTAAAATTTATGTATCCGGGAAAGGGCAGAATAAAATATCTATTTTTGATGAATATGGTAACTTCATAAGTTCATTTGGTCAAAATTTTTTAAAAAAACCAAGACACATTCATTTGAACCAGAAACAAAATTACCTGAGCATAGCCGATGAAACGGGAAGTGTATTTGTATATGATTTGAAATCCAACAAGGTCAAAAGTATAAATGAATATAGAACTCAGGAAGAAGGAAATAAAAAATTTATTAAACCGTATAGCATTATGCTAGACTCTCTGGACAATCTATATGTGGCAGATTATTCTGATCATAAGCTAATTCAATTTTCTCCCGAAAAAGCCTTAATGAATAACCTTGAAATTTGGTTAGAGAGAGTGGATACTAATAGCTTTCCTGTGATTGCGCTTTGGGTTTCTATAAAGGATCATCTTAGAAATTATGTTTCTGACCTAAATGAAAAAAATTTTGAAATATTTGAAAATAATGTCCGTATACAAGGGGTCAGAAAAGATTATTTACAAAATTTCACAAATCAAATGAAGATATCCATTCTTGTATCCCGCACGAAAAAAATGAAAGAATACCAGGAAGGACTAAAAAGAACATTGAATTTTATTATTTCCGATCTTAGACAAAAAGATAAAATTAAACTGATCGGATATAGAATGAATTATCAGGATGAAACTCCCTGGACAAATTCCAGAATACTCTTAAAAGATAGAATACAGAAAATCAATCCTAAAAAAGAAGCAGCAGAATCAAATTCTAATATGTATAAGAATTTAGGAAAAAATTTATATTATGCAGGACAATCCCTTCTAAAAGAAAAAGGCAAAAGGGCATTGATCTGGATCCATGAAGGAGAAATAGATGAATATCATTCTGGAAGTATTTCCATGTGGAAGACTGAAAATTTTCTGAAAAATAATCATATTCCTTTGTACATCATTAACTTTGAAAGCCCTGGTATTTTAAATGCCAAGGATAAAAAAGAGACTCTGATGCAAATGGCCAGAAATACAAGAGGGGAATATTACAAAGCCTATTCTTCCTCTTTAAAAGATATAAACAAAAGGATACGTAGCCAAAAAAAAGAAAGGCATGTGATATACTATAAAACACATGCTCTTAAAGAGTGGAAAGGTCAATACATGGAATTAAAGCTGAATGTTAAATTGCATAAGCGTGTTGGATCAGAAATAGGAGGATATTTCGTTCCTTAGTGATTTATGAATCATATCATGAAAAATAGATCTGGGATTATACTGATTTTTCTGTTCATGACCATAGGTTCAGAAGGACAAAACGTATCCAACAGAAATATTACAGCTCATTTTTATAAAGAAAGAGCAGATGTAGAAAGAATGCGGAACAATATACGATCTGCCATCCAAAATTATAAAAAAGCTATTCTAAAGAATAAAAACTATCTTTCGGCGCTCATTGCACTTGGAGATTTACTCAGAGAGGTAGGCAGTCTGGATGATTCTATGATCTATTTGAATAAGGCCTACGAAATAGCACCAAACAACCAAGAGGCCATCTCTGGACTGGTAAAATTATTCCTGGCTCAGAATAAAATAAAAGAAGCAGAGAAATATGTCAATAAAGGAATTAAAATAGACCCCTATCATACCGAATTAAATTATCTTAAGGCTATGATATATTCTCAGAGGGGAATGTTTTATCTAGCCAAAAATAAATTGAATGCAGTATTGAATTTAGATCCAGGTTATTATAAGGCTCTTATAGGCTTAGGAAATATTCAAGCCAAAGAAAAGAAATACGTAAAAGCCTATCAATATTTAAGACAGGCACAATCTATAGAGCCAGAAAAACCTGATGTCTTTTTAGAAATGGCAAAAACAAAACTAAGACAGATAACAGATCAAAAGGAAAGTCTGTTATTTGATGAACCTCTGGACATTGGTCTATTTCAAGATGCCATTTCTTATCTTCAAAATGGAAATAGTTATACACCAGACCATATACAGACCAATTTATTAATGGGTAAGATATACAGTCTATTGAATAAATGCCAGCAAGCTTCAACCCACCTATCTAATGTATTGAACATTCACGATGAGCATTTTGAAGCCCTGTATTATAAAGGTTTTTGTGATCCAAAGGCGAGTTTAAGTGTTTATCCCAAAATACTGAGTAATCGTAAAAATGATGAAATCACTACTTTTCACCTACAAAAAAATCTATTGGAACAAATACCTCGCAGAGAAAACCCCAGGATCATGGAGCATGTTAAGGATCATTTTCAACAGAGCAAACAATTTGGTGCATTAAGTGAACAAGGTAAGTCTCTTTATGAATTAAGATGGGCCGTCTATTTATTCCCTCGTTATCTGAAAGCCCATGTAGAATTTTTAAACCATTACAGAATTAATGCCGATTTTGTAAGACTTCAGAAGACCCTGGATATTTTAAGACGTTTTACAGGAAACGCTAAATACCAAGACATGTATGAACAATTTATTCAAAGAAGAAGAGGAAAACTTTACTATAGGGAAGGAATTCATAGTCCAATAGACGTAAAGAGCTCCACCCCTTTATTTGTATTCTATTTCAGACCTACAAATCCTTATGGAGCATATCCAGATGCAGGAAGAGCAGTAGCCGAAAAACTTTCTTTCGCCTTATCGCATAAAGGCCGAATTTATATTTTACCTAAAAATAAACTCGATTCTATCTATTCTCTATTGATCCAGCAGAACTATTTTGGCTTGGGGGGATATTATAATTCGAGTCTATCTTCCATGGTTAAACAAAAAGCAGACGAATTTCTTTCACAAAGAAGTGAGGAATATCCGCAACAGTATTTATTTAAAAAGAAAGAATTAAGATATATAATAGACGGAAGCTATTCAGAACTTCCCCAGGGGCTCAAGGTAGACATAAGATTAATAGACTTACATAGCGGCCTTTCCATTTATGAAACAAGCGCATCTTCCCAAGGAAAAGGATACATTACCAACATTGTAGTATATCTAACTAATCAGATATACAATGCAATACCCTTTGAAGGCAAAATCATAAAAGTCAAAAGCAATGGTGTGCTGGTCAATTTAGGCATACGGGATGGTATTGAAAAAAACAAGGCTCTTTATGTAATGAAGAATGGCCGTATCACAAAAGAACTTACTATCCATACCTTAGACACAGATATCGCCTGGGCAAAATTCAAAGACTCTTCTGATTATTATGATCTCAAAATAGGCGATACGATCATTGATTCTCTATAGGATCCATTCCCCGTCCAAATTTATAGCCAGTACCCATATCCCCGGTCTCTTGTATAGATTTGCACAAAGCGATAGAGATCAACTTATGATGTTTTCCCGTACTCTGGGAGATAATCTTGATAAGAATCACGAAATTTATGCATTTGTTAAGCTTTTGGATACAGAAGATGATTTGATGTTAAAGAAAGCAGAGAAATACATGAAGATGAGGATCATTTTATTTGTCCTGAGGGCAAGAGTTTAGAGTTTCACAGAGAGTATGTAGAAGATGGCAGAAAGTATACAAGTTATCATGCTAAACCTGCTGATTGTGTTATTTGTACTGTGCGTAAAGAATGTTGTACTGCAAAGGTAAAAATCGCTGCAATAGCCTTTAATTTTAGCAAAATGATACGGGAACAGCTTTTATAGATCAGGAAATTAGGAAATTATTTCGTATTTTTGAGAAAAAATATCAAAAAACCTTCGGGAACAAAAAATACGATATAGATTACAATGTAGTCAATTATTCTTCTGTGTTGAGGCACAGGCTCTTGGGGTTACCTTACAGATTTTCAAAAATTCATTGAAAATGAATTGACTTTTTAAGAGGTGATCCAAAACCTACTCAAAAATAAGGAATATAAGAATATTAACTGATCCATCTGCAAGAGAATCGTTAGTCAGAAAATTCGTTATACCAGACAGGATCAGTGATCCGTTTCTTATTTTATTTAGGATATTTATGAATGATGCTAGTATAGAACAAGAAGCCTCTGAAACCACCCTTGAAAAATCTTCCGGAGAAGAAAATTTGCCTCAAGATAGTCAAACTATTTTAAAAAATACACAAGAAAAGATAAAGACACCTGATATTGAACAAAGAATCCAAAATCAGTTCAATGAAGAAAAATGGACCAGAATATCTGTAAAAGATGTAAGTATTTCCAGATTTAAAATGCTGGAGTCTATTTTAGAAGCTGCCTTGGAAAAGCAAAAAAAGGCAGAATTGAGCAAAATGTCAAAAGATCATTTAGAGAACTATGAACCTTCTCTCTCTGCACGCTATTTTCTGGGAATGCTGGCCATGAAAGAGAATTCTCCGGATAATCTACATTATCTAAAAAGCCTTTTAGACCAATTTCAAGAACTCTCTAAATGGGCAGTAGTGATTTATCTGGCCGATAAAATGATGGAAAGAGGCGAAAATAGAACCATCCTAAAGGCAAAGGCCATTGCGCTCGAAAAGTTAGGTAAAATGAAAGAAGCAATACCTGTTTTAGAGAAGCTAGCTCATTTAGACCGTAAGGATCCAGATATTGCCCGAAAATACGCTGATGCAGTTTTAGAAGAAGATATTGATAAAGCAATCCAATTTTATAAACGATCCGCAAAGGTTTATGCGAAAAATCTTCAATTCGACAACCTTAAATTGATATGGGGAAAGCTGATCGATTTGATCCCGGAAGATTTTATTTTTTATCGCAAAATTGAAAGAATTCTAAGAGGGCATCGACAAAAGGATATTTTAGCAGATCTATATGTTCAGTTGGTCTTATATTATATTAAAAAAGAAGATATTGATAAGATCATATTATTATGCAAGAAAATATTGGAATACAATCCAAGTTATACCCGTTTTAAGAATGAACTGATCAAGGCTTATAGAGAAAAATATAAAGATCATTCACTTCTGGAAGACTTTATTCGATACAGTGGATTAATGAATAATCGAAAAAATATAATAAATTCTGTGAAAAGTTTTGAGACGAACATAGTCTTTGATAAAAATAATTATGTTTTCCACAGAGCATGGGATGTTGGTAAGATACGTGATCTAAATACCACAGAAATTGTAATTGATTTTAAACATAAACCAAGCCATAAAATGAATATCCAAATGGCTTTAAAATCTTTAAAGCCATTAACAGAAGAGCATTTTTGGGTATATCAATATGAAAAACCAGATGAGATAAAAAAATTATTTAATGATAATTTAGATGAATTTTTCAAAATATTGATCCGGTCTTTTGACAATAAAATATCAATTAGCGAATTAAAAGAAGAATTGGTTGATAAATATGTGCCTGCTGCTTCCTGGTCAAAATGGTGGATAAAGGCGAGGGCTGCAATTTTAAAGGATAACTTGATCGCTATCTCTCCGGAAAGAAAAGACATTTTAGAATTAAGAGAAGTTCCCATTAGTCTATCTGATAATTTAATTGAGAAATCACAGGCAAGCCAATCTATCGAAGAGAAAATATTGGTTGCTCTGGAGGCTTTAAAGGATATCCCGGAAACCATTGATGCATTAGAATATATGCACCATTTCTTTAAAGAAGGTTGCAAATCATTAGAACTAGAAATACAACTACAATGTCTCTGGGTATTAGAGGCCATTCATGAAGGGATTGGCGGGGAAGAAGAAGTTTATGATAGAAAGGTATTTGATGAACTTACAAAGAAAGTAAAAACACTCCCTATAAACGAAGCCTCTAAATTAGCGCTTAAATTAAAGCATTTAGAAATGAAAAAAAGATATATTAAAATGCTCAAAGAGTATAATCCGCAATGGCGAAAAATTTATTTGGAAATTTTATTTCATCTTCCCATTAAAATACATAAATATCTGATCACCGAAATGACAGAAGATGATAAAAGCATTCAGGAACTAAATAATTTTTTTAGTAAATTAAGAAGTAATGCAACAGAAAATGCTGAAATATTTTTATGGAGTTTCAGAGGTCTTATTTACGGACATTGGAAGATCAAAAATTTGCCTTTAGCAGAACAGATCATGAGTTTTTTTAGATTAACCAGAATGCTATCTAAGATTGAGCCTAAAGGAACCAAACTTAAAAATATTGCTAAAGAAATGATCATTGGAGAAGGCAAAGAAGAAACTCTTCGATCTATTGATCAATATGCTTCTATATATGTTCGCAAAATCGCTTCTTTAGTAAAAGATGTAATCTTTATTAATGATATTGAAAAAGAAAAATTCATAGAATCTCTTGCTAATAAATATTCAGATCAATTCAAAGAAGAAGAGGCTGAACAAAAAGCCCTTCTATCCATTGAAGACTTGATCCGCAAATCTGAAAAAAGCGGTGGTGGTATTGCCAGCCAAAATGCAATTGAAAGAATGAAGAATGAAATAGAAAAAATATTAAAAGAAGAGATGCCCACGAACTCTCAAGAAATTGGAGAAGCACAGCAAAAAGGTGATCTAAAAGAAAATGCAGAGTACAAAGCAGCAATGGAAAAGCAATCTATATTACAATCCACAGTAACTAAATTAGAAAGTGAAGTAAAAGAAGTAATACCTATTGCCGGGGTAAGTATCCCAAAAGATCGCATTACTTTAGGATCAAAAGTTAAGTTGAATGATCAAAAAACAGAGGACTTATTCATTTATACTATTATGGATCGCTGGGATGCGGATGTAGACAATGGCATCATATCTTATATATCTCCTCTGGGGCAATTACTTATGGGGCATAAAGTAGGTGATGTTGTCAAATTTGGAAATGGTGAAAAAGAGCAAAATTTAGAAGTTTTAGGAATAAATCCTGCCATAAACGAAAAAGGTATGTTGTACTAAATTATTTCTAGGTCTATCATTTCTGATAGATAATTTATTTGATCCATAAAAGATATTTCATGATTTCATTTAAGAACTGGTTTTCTTTTCTGGTATTTTATTTTTTTCTCTCCTTATCTTTAATTTCTCAAGATATCCAGGAAATCGAAAAAGAGATTAAAACTTCTTTTGAAATCATGGATGAGGTAGAACAGAGTATGCGATTACCGGAAGGCCTTAATAAAGGTCGTATGGTCATCATAAATAAAAAAGGGAATACATTACTTTATGAAATAAAACATTATAAAAAGAAGAATGATTCATTGTTCATTTTTGAAAACTCTCCACGTGGAAAAGTATTAAGCCTTCTCTATAATGATCATGGTGAAAAGATTTATACTTATGAAGATCATTCTCAAAGAATGAATCAAAAAAAAGGAAAAGATGCCTTTACCATGATATTGAACTCTGGGTTCTATTTTATAGATTTTAAGGAGAATGCTTTTACAAATGATTATGCTTCCAGATCAGCAGGTTTTAAAACCATCGACAAAGAAAGACTATTAAAAATAGAGAATATTCCTTTTAGGCTGGGCAAATATAGTAAATTGGATATTTATGTGGATGTAAAAGAAGGTTATAAATTAAAAAAGATAAATTATTACGAGGAAACAGGTGTACTGATAAAAGTACTCATCTTACATTATGGAGATTTTTTGTTAAAACAAAAAAATAAAACAGCCCGTATGCATCGAATCAATAAATTAGAGATGTTCAATTTAAATAATAACAGCATTAGTATTTTAGAATTCTCGTCAAACCAACCTAAAGTCAAATTATCAGATAATTTATTTAAAAAAAGCCACATGGGAAATTAAAACTGTATTTAGTATCTGCATAAGTTATAAAGAGAAAATGAGAAAAAAAAAGAGTGTCCACTTTATGGGTAAGTTTAGTATACATGAAAATGGAATGGCATTCTAATATAGTTTTCTTTCTTTATGTAAAGAAAGAAACAAAGACCTGTACCCGTAAGAAAAAAATTATATTGATCCACTACGGCACCACAGATTTGTAGAGAGCATCATTTCCATTCCCCAGCATATAGAGAGTACTGCCTATGGCTGCCAGGCCTTCGGGGGAGAATTCACTAACGCCAAACTGGGTAGCACTCCCTATCCTTGTGGCTACGCCTGTGGTGGTATCCACAGTGTAGAGAATATCATTTGTATTCCCCACCATATAGAGAGTATCGTCTATTTTTTGGTATATACTTAATTAAACTATTTTAATTGAGGTAAAACGATGAATCAGAAAATACAAATTTGTCAATTTAAAGGTCGTCTTTGCAGAGAACCTGAACTAAAGATGACTTCTTCGGGAAAAAAGTGCTAAATTTTGTTTTGGCTTATAATACCCCCCAAAAAACGGATGCTGAGGGAAGCCACAGCAATTTCATTCAGGTAGAAGCATGGGAAAAAACGGCCGAGATATTTGCTCCTCTTCTAATTAAAGGGATTGAAGTTCTCGTAAACGGAAATATGGTTCAAAATCGCTGGAAAAATAAAGAAGGACAAAACAGGTCATACTATAAGTTATGTGCGGATACTATATTGATCACAGACTTAAAACTTAAATCGCAATTAGCTTCTTAAATTGACCTTACCCCATAAAAAAGAAAACGGGTAGTGTCCAAAAGAAAAACCTGACCTTACCCCATAAAGCGTGTCTATTTTATGGGGTAAGGTCAGTCGTTATAATCCTAGTTTCTTTCTATTTTTCAAGTATTTTGGCTGATTTTCTTTCCAATAAGTGTTTAATATAGAATGAGTGCGCACTGCGCTGGTAGTCAATAATTTCCCAAATGATCTAAATGTTTCTTTAAATCCTGATATTTTATAAGGAAATTTATCTTCAAAAATGATCTGCACTTTCCTATCCAAATGCTTGTAAATAACTTCATATACCATTAAATTTTTGCCAGGGTATTTCAATGTATTTTTCTTAAAGGGAAATAAAGAAGCAGTGGCTGGTTCTTCTTTTAGTTTGTAATGCCTCAACGTTGAATCAAGAGAAGAAGGAACTATCTTTATGTTTCCTTTGGGTAAAATAGAAGGATGCAGGCGTATTTTAGTGAATATCTCATCCTCTAAAAGAGCTCTGTCCAGATCATATTCCTCTAAGACTTTTTTTTCAAAATAAGAATTGAAGACTACCTTTAATTTGTCTTTGTTCAGGTTGATCTGTTTATAAGAATGACCACACCATTCTTGGGAAGAAGTGCTTATCTTTAAAGAACCACTATGGTTGACAAAATCAATAGGAGTGAATACAGATACCATGGTAGAATAATCATATATACCTGTAAAAAACTTTCGGATCGAATTTAATTTTAAGATCGGAACAGAATTAGGATTTGTATATGTTTCGTTCTTCACTTGTTTATCGGTTAAAAAATCTTCCGTGACAAAAATTAATATTAAATCTCCTTTTGCCATAGAAGAATATCTTGCTTGTTTCAATTGATATCGATTTATTTCTGCCTTTCCTTGGTTCCAGTATTTCTTGAATTTCTTTTTTTGGATCTGACTAAAGCCAGAAGGCTTATTTTTTTGCTCTGCTTTGGCATTACAAAAAAGTATAAATGCCATCAAGAAATACCAAATTATGAGGAATGAGAGTCTAAACCACTTTACATACATTTTTCTGGATATACGTCTCATCATAGAATCTCCCTTTTTTTGATAGCAATATTCTTATTTTTCATTAAATTATATATTTCATTTGGTGTGATCACTTTTATTTCATCGGGTAGATTCTTTTCCTTTTTAGATAAAGGAAAAAGATACCCATTTACGAATATGTCCCATATATCTTTTTTACATTCAGTTAATAATAATAAAGAATAGTAGAATCCTTTTTTCCCCTCTTTCATGATATGATACCATTTATTGATGGGAATATGCAGATCAGGATATTGCTGATGCATATAGTCCCATATAATTTTAGGTTCTTTTAGTATAGGCGGAATTTTAGTTTTTTTATCCTGTAGCTTAAACCTAAAGGGAATGATGCCCCCTTTATTTTTCTTTTGGAGTTTAAAAATGGTGCTCTTTTGATAAATATTCAAGAACCAAATATACAATACCAATGCCATATCCAAAGAATTGTTTTCTCTGGTGAGTAGTTGGTATATTCCATAATGATTCTCTAACAGTACGGCAAGGTCATATTGATCCTTCATTTTGAGTCTAAATAATAAAGAAAATAAAAAGTTATTTTTAAGCAATAATTTTTCTTTCATGAGTGTTTTTATTATTTCAAGTGGGATAAAAATCCCTTCTATAGGATGTTTAAAAATCCACATAGATTTCTTCTCTAAAACTTCAAAAGGAAGATCCGGATGACTATATGATTGAGGCGATACATATCCATAATTAGAAAGAAGATCAAAAAAGGCTTTTTTTTCATTCTCTTCTAGTTTTTTTAAAAAAGAATGCAGATTAAAATTCTTTATAATATGTTCCCATAGGAACTGTAATTGATCTGGCTTTTGAGGATTGATCAGAAAATGCGTTTTCTTCCAGACATAGCTAAGATAATTCTGATCTGTGTATTTATATATCTCTGATAGAGGGAACATACGATTCAGTTATCCTCCTTAGTATTAAATTCTGCTCCAATGTCTATCCTAAAATGAAATTTTGCAAAAGTTTGCCGATTTTTTTCTTTCATGCTCTGAATAAAATCATATACATTTTTTTTAGCTGAATTCAGGTTCATCCCCCTTCCCACTATACTCAGAATCCTTCCTCCTTTAGATTCATATCCATTTTTTTTAGCCTTATCACCTGCATGAATGATGTGTATGTTTTTAGGTATTTTTTCGGGTAAAACAAAAAAAATATTTTTTTCATGTCTACCAGGATAGCCCTTAGAAGCAATAACTACATTTACGCAAGCTCCTGTTTTTTGTGGCATGTATTGAAATCCATTTTTCTGTATTTTAGGCACGAATTCTTCTCTGCCACAAGACCATAGTAAATAAGGCAGTATATCTTCTTTTAGCATGGGTAATACAGATTGAGTTTCAGGGTCTCCAAATCTAACATTGAATTCTACAACGGATACATCCTCCGCTTTTTCCGAATGAATCATTAGACCTATGTATAGAATGCCTGTATATTGAAAATCCTTCAGTATTTTTTTCATTATATTTTGATGTATAAAACCTACATGACCTTCATTTAAAACAGAGGCAGGGCAATAGGATCCCATTCCACCCGTATTTGGTCCTTGATTTCCATCGAAAGCTGGCTTATAGTCTTGAGCGGTTGGCAGATAAATAGCCTCTTTACCATTGCATAAGGCAAACAGAGATGCCTCTCTTCCTCTTAAAAATTCCTGTAATAAGACTTTATCTCCCGCTGTTCCGTAAATTTTCTGATTAAAAATTTTACTCAATTCTTGGGATGCCGATTTTTGATTATAATGTATGCTAACTCCTTTACCAGAGGCTAATCCGTCTGCCTTAATAACCAAGGGTAACGTATGATCTCTTATTTTTTCCATAGCATCTTTCAAATTATCACAAATATGGGTTTTGGCTGTTGGAATATTATTCCGGATCATATACTCTACAGCGAATGATTTGGATGCCTCTAAACGAGAGCTTGAAAGATTAGGACCAAACAACATCACCTGGGGTAAAAAATGCAGAAAATAGTTTTTAATCCCCTTTGCCAAAGGAACTTCAGATCCAACTATAATAAGTTGAATTACATTTTCTTTAACAAAATCAGCAATATGTTCAAACTTAGAAGGATCATTTATAGGCGCCAGATCACTCTTAGGAATGCCTCCATTTTCCTGGGAGATATATACATGTTCTGCGAGTTTACTCTGCTTTAGAGCTTGGTATAGAGCAGCCTCTCTTCCACCACCACCCAATACCAATATTCTCATAGCAGCCTTTTTATTTTAAGACTCTTTCTGTAAATATTAATTTATAATTGTATGCATCATAAAAAAACCGATCTTTGTTTAAGATCACTAAAAAGAATATTTATGATCTACGTTTTATCGATTTAGAAGCGCTTGTTGTATTGTTAATTTAAGAGACAATATGAAGATGCTTTTAAAAGATGTTTTAGAGTGAAATTTACATTTAAAGTCGATGCTTCCTTAGGAGAGGCCAGAGCGGCTACCTTGAATTTTGCCGACCAAACGATCGTCCATACTCCTGTGTTCATGCCGGTAGGTACGCAGGGTTCTGTAAAAGCAATGGAACAGGATCATCTGGAAGATATTGGCTATAGATTATTACTTGCCAATACTTATCACATTTATCTGCGTCTTGGTACAGATATTTTAAAAAAATTCAATGGGTTAAACCATTTTATTTCATGGCCTCATCGAGTTCTAACTGATTCAGGTGGATACCAGGCTTTTTCATTATCTAAATTAGTTAAATTTGCGGACGATGGCGTAATTTTTCGTTCTCATCTGGATGGGAGTATGCATCATTTTAGTTTCTCAAAGGTATTGGATATCCAAAAATGGATGGGTAGCGATATTTTAATGCCCATTGACGACTGCCCTCCCTATCCTGCTTCCAGAGATCGTCTAAAAGTTTCTTTAGAACGCACTCATAAATGGTTTGATGCATCTTTTTCCCACTTCCATGAAAATAAACAAAATGAATCCCAAACATTATTTCCGATCATACAGGGGGGGGTTGATATTGAGATGCGAAAAATAGCTTGTGATTTTTTAAGAAATTATCAGGTAGAAGGCTTTGCCATAGGCGGCTTTTCAGTAGGGGAAAAGAGCACAGAAATGTTGAAGGCCTTGAAAACGGTCACTAAAGAACTCCCACACGATCGCCCCAGGTATCTAATGGGGGTTGGTTCTGTAATGGAAATATTTCATTCTGTTTCTTTGGGGGTGGATATGTTTGACTGTGTACTACCCACCAGAAATGCAAGGAATGGCCAGCTATTTACTTCGGAAGGAAAAATAAATATAAGGAATCAAAAATATTCTAATAGTGAAATCCCCATTGATCCTGAATGCGGTTGCAGAATTTGCAAAAAATATTCCAGGGCTTATTTAAGGCATTTGCAGAAGTCTAATGAAATATTGGCTTATATATTGTCCACTTATCATAATCTGCATTTCATGTTTGATCTGATGAAGAATATAAGAGAATCCATTTTAAATGGTCATTTTGAAGAGATGCGGAATCGTTATTCTAAAGTATATTCCAATCAAAGACTCTAAACTTAGACAGAATCTTTTAGGATAGAGTTTCTAAAAATCTAAATATTGTTCTTGGAATTTTAAATCATAATATATTTTTTCAAAAGAATTGTATATTTTTGAAATACAATATGGTCTAAATAAAAGTTACACCTGGGTCAGTTTCTGTATTTGATTATATTCTATCATGTTTTATACAATGATGGATATTTGTAACCTGTTTTATTGAGGCATCTTGCACTATAGGACTACTATGAAAAAAATATTATATATTTTTATATTCATAGCATTTTTTTTTAAAACAGAAAAATTATATTCCATTTATTTAGAATTAGATATTAAGCCTTCTTTTGTAAATATATTATCCACAGAAAATAAAGAATATTTTGCCTTAGGACCCAGCATTGGAGCAGTAGGTAATGTAGGGTTTAATATCCTCTCATTCATAGAATTAAGCGGAGGGCTTTTTTTTGATTATCAATGGGTATTGAGTTCTGGTAATTCATCCGTAACGAATTTCACCACTTCTTTTACCAGTGGTTATAGTGTGGGGTTAGAATTTAAGACTTTATTTGATCTTCATTTTTGGGCCAAACCATATTTAAAAACAGGAATTGGATATGATGAAATAAACGATATGGATTTTTTATTTTCTGCCATAATAGGTAGCCGTAAACTCAAAGGGATACGATACCACGTTTTACTAGGAATTGCTTTTGGAAAAGAAATATTTCGTTTTTTTTTAGAAGCGGGATTACTAGGGAAAAATAATATCTCCAATTCTAAATTAGTAACGGATACTGTGATACCAAATAATGCAAGCAGTATTCAAAATGTGATCGGATATACTATCTCTGGCGGATTTACATTCAGATTCGTCCTATAAATAATAATGATCTTAATAAGGCCTAACTAGTCAGACTTCAATAACAAACGTTCAGTTTTTTCAAAATCATTTTTACCCTTCTTTTCCATCATCTCAGGCATTATTCATACTATAAATATAAGCCTTTTTATATTTTTTTTCGCTCATAATTTTTAGATATAATTTATCATTATATCAGAAAAAAGACTATAAGAAGCATCTTAAATTATTCTTTTGGCCTTATGAATGTATTGCGCAAGATTGATTGGAAAACAGATCAAAATAAAGAAAGGCCTTCTTTTATAAAAGAAAGCCATATAGAATTGTGGAACAAACAAAAGGGTCATCTGGCCGCTCATGAACAATTTAAAGATTTCATTTATTTCATAGAATGGCCTGAATATTTATCAGGATCAAAACCACCTGAAGAACCAAAAGGGGAAGTATTGACTGAATGGGAAAAGCATCCTTTATTAAAAGATTCTTTGCATCCTGTCAGAGTAGACATTCCTACTGTATGGGTAAAAAGAAAGAACCTATTAGATATAATGCATTTTTTAAAGACAGACCCTGTCATGAGATATAGTTTTTTACTGGATCTAACGGCAGCTGATTTTTTAAATTCTCCTGAAAAGTCAGATATGGAAAAAAACCAGGGGAAAAGATTTCAAATGATCTATCTTCTCAGATCATTGCCTGGTTATCTTTTCGATCAGAATGAAAAATATACAGGACTGAAACTCAGGATCATTGTTCCAGTAGATGAAGATGAGAAAATACCTTCTTTAGTACCTCTATGGATAGGTGCTGATTGGCCAGAAAGAGAAGTATTCGATCTAATGGGGCTTGAATTTGAAGGCCACCCTAATTTAAAACGCATTTTAATGCCAGATGAATATAAGGGGCATCCACTACGAAAAGATTTTCCATTGAAAGGAATTGGGGAAGATTATTTGATACAGGATCTCTTAGAGGAACATCTTTTAGAGGAATAACGTTCATGCAAAAACCAATGGACCATAAAATACCTCAAACTGAAAAGACAGACTGGCTTAAGGCAAAATATCCAGGAGCTGACATAAAAGATATGGAAGATGGCAAAATGTTCATCAATCTGGGGCCTTCTCATCCTGCCACACATGGTATATTAGAAAACCATTTAGTATTAGACGGTGAAAGGATAGAAAGCTGCAATGTTGTCATCGGATATGTACATCGTTGTTTTGAGAAATTAGGAGAAACCTATGATTATAATCAATTTCAAGTCTGTACGGATCGTATGAATTATATTTCCACCCCGATGAATAATATTGGATGGGTCTTGGCAGTGGAAAGTCTTTTAGGTATTGAGGTACCTCCTAAGGTAACCGTAGTCAGGATGATCATTTCAGAATTATCCCGCATCATTGATCATATCATCTCTATGGGGATATTAGGAGTCGATCTGGGGGCATTCGCTTCTTTTCTATATATGTTTCATAAAAGAGAGGAGGTATATGATATTTTAGATAAAATGACTGGAGCGCGCTTGACAAATACATTTTGCCGTGTGGGTGGATTGGAAAGAGACATTTATCCGGAATTTGCAAAAGATGTAAAATATTTCATAAGAACTTTTCCTAAGGTATTGAATGAAACACATCGCCTATTGACAAAGTCCAGAATTTTTCACGACCGCACAAAAGGAATAGGAAAGATCAGTAAAGAGAGGGCTCTTGAATATGGTTTTACTGGGCCTAATTTAAGAGCTACTGGTTTTGATCTTGATATAAGATCGCATGATCCGTATATGTTCTATGATCAGGTGAAATTTGATATTCCGATAGGTATGGATGGTTCAGTGTATGATCGTTTTCTGGTAAGAATGGAAGAGATGAATCAGTCGCTTATTATTTTAAAGCAATTGGTAAATAATATACCGGAAGGATCGCATCATGCAGATCTGCCTCATATTGTATTACCGGAAAAGAAAAAGGTTTATGAGTCCATGGAAGACCTGATCTATCATTTCAAGATCATAATGCATGGAATAGAAGTACCTATCGGAGAAAATTATTTTTCTACAGAGGCTGCGAATGGGGAGCTTGGTTTTTCCATTATTTCGCGGGGCGGCAAATCTCCCTGGAGAGTGCATGTAAGGAGGCCTTGTTTTTGGTATTATCAATCCTATCCGGAACAGGTAAAAGGCGCCCTGCTTGCAGACTCTATTGCGATCATGAGTTCCCTGAATGTGATTGCAGGAGAATTAGATGGATGACAGATAAAGAGGAAAATATTATCCTGGATGGTGATAGATCAAATGATAAGATGAAAGTTGGTTATAAATTCTCCGACAATGTGGAAAAAGAATTTCAAAGACTTGAAAAGAAATTCCCGCATAGAAGTTCTCTTGTGATATGGTCGCTTCATTTAGTACAGGAGGAAGAGGGATATATTCCAGAGGCTTCTATTCCGTATATCGCAGAGAGGGCAGGGGTATCTCCTGCCTGGGTATCTGGGGTGATCAGTTTTTATGAAGGCTTTCATAGGCAACCAATCGGAAAATATCATATAAAGGTATGCTATAATATAAGTTGCTGGATGATGGGGGGTGATCAAATAGAGGAGTGCATTCAAAAGAAATTAAGTCTTCAACCTGGCGAGTCTGATCCGGAAGGTTTGTTTTGCTATACCAGAACCCAGGAATGTCTGGCCGGATGTGATAAAGCCCCTGTAATGATGATCAATCATGATTATCACGAAAACCTTACTCCTGAGAAGGTAGAAAATATTCTGGATGAATTAAAAAAAAATAGTTAAGAGTCTATAAAAAATAATGATGATCATTCCTTTTCCCCCAGTAAAATTAGAATGCCATTATATGAAAAGCTACCTCTGTTATCTATTGATAACAAACTGGCACTGGAGAAAGCTAAGAATGCCATGCCTCTTGATCTTGATAGATTAAGAAGGCTTATGGAAACTGACCTTACCCCAAAAAATATTTATAAAAGAAAAAAAGGAATTGACTTTATATTTTTTGTTTTCTTTTTGTTATGGTATAGAATATCTTGTCAATGCATCTTCTGCATAGTATAAGATAAAATCTGATCAGAGGTGGCAGTCAATGTCTAGTAAAACAAAATCGAATAGAAAAGATTTCCTAAAAAATTTAGCTTCTTATACAGGGGCAATGGTTCTTTTACCAACGGTTACTCAATGCAAATGGCAAAAAAAAGATGGCCTTCTGGCGGTTCCTTTTAAAAAGCCTTCTGAATGGGATTCTGTTTGGTTCAACAAAACCAGAGGCAACCAGGGTGCTATACCCAAGACATACCTGAAAGATATAAATGGTCCTGACGGAGTAAAGAAACATATTGGGAAACATCTGCCCTATGTTCCTCAAATAGGTCCTCTAAAAATACCCCAGGGATATTTACCCATTATGTGGGGAGATCCTTCTAAAGGATACGCTAAACATCCAAATGCCCCTAAAGATGATTCTAAAAATTATGAAGGGCATTGGTATAATTGGATAAGGATACGTAGATCATCGAATATGGGAAATGAAGATGAACTCCAAAGCAATTATTCCAGCTGGCCTAATAGAGGTGAATATGATAATGGGGATTATATTGCTTTAAATGGGAAAGATATTACTAAAGATAGCGGTAAGAATACGATCTATTTAGTTGCTTTGCCCAAAGATGTAAAAAAAGGAGATACCATAAGGATACATGCCCATTGTAAGACACATGGAGAATGGGTGGATTTTCTAAATGTATAGTAAACATATCTCTTAGAAGCCCATATATATTTAAAAGTCAAAAAGATATGGGTTGTGTGATACATACCTTACCTAAGAGCCTAATTTCTCAGATTGCAGCGGGAGAAGTAATTGAAAACCCCTCCTCTGTTCTAAAAGAGTTGATCGAAAATTCTCTGGATGCAGGCGCAGACCAAATAGATATATCTGTAAGGGAAAATGGATTTGGAAGTATACAGGTTAGAGATAACGGCATTGGTATCTTTAAAGATGATATTCCACTTGCCATTCAAAGTTTTGCCACCAGTAAATTAAGAAAAGTAGAAGACCTATACCAATTGCAGTCTTTAGGCTTCAGAGGAGAAGCATTGGGTGCGATCGCTTCCGTTTCTAATATATTACTAGAGAGTAAGGCAAGAAATTCTGTTCTGGCCCATCAAATAAACTGCATCCAAGGAGAGGCCTCTTCTACTTCTATTAGTTCTCTTCCCTCTGGCACAAGAATCATCGTTTCTGATCTGTTTCATAATGTCCCCGTAAGAAAAGAATTTCAAAAAAATATTCCCATGATCAAAGAGAAGTTAAATGAATTAGTTACCGATTTTGCGCTGGGGTATCCCAATATTTCTTTTAACTATAGTTTGAATAAAGAATCTGTGATGCGCTTGAATAAGGCCGAAAATTTATCACAGCGTATAAGAGATATTTTTTCTAAAAATTTTTTAGACTCTATGATGCCCCTGTATTATGAAGGTAATTCTACGGGACAGGCAATATCTAAAATAGAAGGATATATTTCAAATTTCACTTTTTACAAAAGCAATGCATCTATGATCCGTTTTTTTGTAAATCGTAGAATTGTACAATACAAGAGGCTTGTTGGCATGTTCAAAAGGGCCTATGGAGAGCTAATGCCCCCTGGAAGATTTCCAATAGCATTCTTATTTTTACAAATAGATCCACAAGAAATAGATGTGAATATCCATCCCCAAAAAAAAGAGATCAAATTTAAAAATGAAAACTCAATAAATGATCTATTATTCCGATCTGTAATTCATTCCATTGAAGGCAGAGGTCCTTTAAAAATGAGGCATTTGCAAAAGCAAAATAAAAAAAATTTTGCCGCCCATTCTCACGAATCAATTGCATCGAAAGAGCAAAAACTAAATTTTAGCATCCCTCTGAAAATATCCGCAGATCCTTCGGAAAAATCATTTTCTAAGGAATATCCGGAAATAAAAGAATCCATGCCAGGTAATGGGCTTTTAGAAGAATCTTTTACCGTTCATTCCGAAGATGAGATTTTTCCCCAAAAAGTACATGCCAGGCTCTATGACACCTTTGTTCTGGCGTCTTCTGAAGATGGAATATTTTTGATCGATCAACATACCGCCCATGAAAGGGTCAACTATGAAAAATATTTAAAGAAATTAGCTTCTCAAAAGAATATAGTCCAAAAATTATTTTCTCCCATTGCCTTGAAATTATCCATTGCAGAACAAAAAACTCTTTCTGAAAATAAAGAGTATCTGGAGGAATTAGGATTCGAAATAGAAGATATGGGGCCTGCAGGTTTTGTATTAAATGGAGTTCCTTTTTATATAAATCCATCTCAAGAAGAAAAAGCGCTCGAATTGACATTACAATTTATCTTAGAGGGTAAAGAAGGTTCTATTGAGCTTTTCAGGGAATTGGCAGCCTCTTTATCCTGTAGAAATGCAATTAAAAAAGAAGAACAAGAATCATTATTCAATCTATCCCAGATCATCCAGGAGTTACGCAAATGCGAAAACCCTGGCAGATGCCCTCATGGAAGGCCAACTCTTGTATTCTTGGGCAAGAAAGAAATATTCGATCTATTCAAAAGAAGCGGATCCAGAGGATATATAGAGAAATGATATCCCCCCCCTCTTTATTACGTTAAATCAATCGTTAAATGAATTTAATTGGAATGGCATTCAAATTCTTGCCCTTCTTTATTACGTTAAATTAATTGTTAAATGGATCTTATGGAGAAGGTTCATTTAAACTGGCTCTTCCAAAACTAACATTAAAAGGTACGCAATGGATTATAACATGCGTATATTCAGAAACGTTTGTACCATCAGGTATGGGATATCTCTGTTCGATAAGATCATTTACATTATTCGTTTCTTTTAGTCCTCCCAGATCTATAAAGCTATCTGTTTCGCCAGGTGGTGGTATTGTTGATATTATCTCACTTTTGGCTAAATATACATTCAATTGAGGACCGTCTGAGACTATAAAATCATCTTCCAGAATTAGAAAAAATGCATCCTCCTTGGAGATGATGGAAGCGGTACCCTCAGAAATATAGGAACTACTATAAGGCATAAAAGTACCTGTTTTGATGACTATTTGAGTCGCATCTGGGTCAGGATCGGTGGGATCAGGAGCAGTTGTTCTTTCTTCTCTAAGAATTAATTTTATGTCAGGAATCTCAATGCCTTCATACTTCATGTCATCACTCATGCTATTATGCATAACACTATAGCCCTCTAAGTCGTATGTTGTATTCATACTATCAGAAGCCAGAGTGAGTGTAATGGGTTGGGCGCTACTCCAGTTACCGGATGTAAAGGTAAAATTGACTCCAGCATTTGAACCTGTTAACGATTGGGCCCCTGAGGCTATTTCTAAATTACCAGGAGCGGAAGCAGGCAGATTGACCATGATGACTACATCTTCAGTGGGTTCAGTGTTCAAGACTATTTTATAATTAAATGCTTCTTCATTTTCTCTAAGGGGGATCAATGTTTTCGCCAAAGGGATATCGTTTGTATCCTTTAACAGAATACCAGGGTCATCGTCTGCGATGATCAATACAATGCTGCGCTCTTCAACTGCCTGGTAATAAATATCCTCTGTGGTAACACTATGCATCAATACAGTGGACCTTGTGGCCTCTTCATCATCTTCTAGAGTGATCGTGATTTCCTGTGGTCTATCCCAGTTAGAGGCATTGAACGTGATAGAATTAGGAGAAACGCTCAGATTTTCAATAGAATTATCTGAGAAGGCAATTTCTATTTTTACATCTGCCTCTGGGACGGATTTCAAAACGAGTCTGTATATATATTGCCTATCATTATCATTGTCCGTATCTTCTTGTAACTTGATAGAATCAGGAAGTTTTTTATCATCCAGGGTTCTATAGAATAGATCTATATCTTCTTGTTTTCTTTCTTCTATTTGTTCTTCCTGTTCACAAGCTATGACCCAAAAAACAGATACGAGAATAAGAAAATAGAAGAATTTATTCTTTAAAAAGTGAAATATGATAAACATAGTATGCCTATACGAAAAAGTACTTCGTTTGTCAACCTTTTTTATGAATAATGATCATGAAGATGGGGCGTTTAATAGGGCAATTCCAAAGGCTCCATTTGCTCCCACACAGTAGATCACCACATGAGTATATTGGGATATGTCCACAGATGCTGGTATACTATATCTTTGTTCGCCTCTTATACTCTTTAGATCTCCCAAATCTATGAAATTTTGTATGTTCCGGATGGCAGGCCCTTTGGTAAGATATACATTTAGATCTGGCCCACCACCGCTTTGGAAATCATCCCCCAATAGAACATAATGAACTCCATTTTGTGTGATAATAGAAGTAGAACCTCTGACACTATATCCATTGGTGCTTCTAAAAATACCCGATTTATTTACTATTTCGGATTCTTCTTTTTTAAGAACAAGGGTTATACCAAGGATGATGAAATTGGCATAATTCTGGTCATTACTTATAACTACGTGAGACACAAGATGTTGATCCTCATATTCTGCATTCAAATTATTAGGATTCAGAGTGATCATACTTGCAAAACATCCATGTTTTGCATGGAAATTAGGCTGGGTGGGACTGTCCTTTTTGGACAGCCCCTGGTAAGAAGAAATAGAGGGAAAAAACAGAATGCCGTCTAACCGTTTGTTGCAAAAGCGATTGTTATATTTTAATCTGTGTCATCCTTCAATCCATATCATCCGTGATCCAGACAACAAAACAAAGACCTGTGCCCATAGGGTGAAATGGGTAGCAAATAGAAGACTGAAATAATAAAAAAGAACTGTATCCGTAAATGAGAAGAAAGAATATAATGACATTCTAATTCTGGAAGAAAAAATATAATGGCATTCTAATTCTTGCTTCTTCTATATTACTATATAATACCTTTAGTGTCGCCATCCATAGATTGCGTCTCATCCCAAAGGGTTTTCCATTCTTCTGCAGAAGGATGTTCACCATGATCCAGAGATGATTTGATTTTTTGTTCTATAGAATGAAATTTTTTTATAAATTTTTGATTCGTATTTTGAAGTATCTCTTCAGGATCAAATCCCAGGTGCCTGGAATACTGGCATAGAGAAAATAGAATATCTCCCAGGCCTGATTTTATTTTTTCTTGAGACCCATTATGTTCTACAGATGTTTCTTTTTTTAATTCTATGAATGCTTCTTCTATTTTCTTTTTTACTTCGTCCGTGCCAGGCCAGTCAAAACCAACCCTGTTTACTTTTTGACCAATTCGATATGCTTTCAATAAAGAAGGCAAATGCTTTGGGATTCCTGAAAGCATTCCATTATCTTGATCAGATTTTTTTTGTTTTTTCTCTTTTTCCTTCCTTTTTAGTTGCTCCCAGTTAGAAAGAATTTTTTCTTCCGTTAAATCGGTTTGTTCTGAATGTTTATATACATGGGGATGCCTGAATATCAGCTTTTCAGACATATATGTAGAAACATCCTCCAGGCTAAAAAATTTTTTTTCTTTGGCTAATTGTGCGTGGAAAATGATTTGAAATAAAAGGTCACCCAGTTCCTCTTTCAGATTTTCAAAGCTTTCCTTATTTTCTTCTAATTCCTGGATAGCATCCACTACCTCATAGGCTTCTTCGATCAAATGTTTAACCATACTCTTATGATCTTGCTTTAAGTCCCATGGACAGCCACCTTCCGGGTCTCTTAGATCTTCAGCAATTTTTTGGAGTGCCTTTAAAGGCTCTTTCATATCTGGAGGTATTTTCATAAAAATTCTAGTATACTTTATTTGTGCGTACTATTCGTATGCACCAGAAAATTTCTGGTATATTTTTCTATATCATTTGTCTTATTCCCAAAGCGAAAAAAATCACGGATCACCGCATAAAATATTCTGGAATTCCCTTTGAATCGATGGACCAGTTGTTGAATATTATCCATAGATATGCCTCCTATTAAAACTACTTCATTTGGCCAAATACATAATACATCTTCGATTGATAGAGAATGTATGCCTACTCTTTCTTTCGTAAGGCTTTTAAATATACTTCCGAATCCAATATAAGAGGGTAGGGGTATATGTTCCATAGAATTTAATATTTCTGCTTTATTATGGGTGGATCGCCCCCAAGGAATAGAAATTTCTTTTGCAGAATACATATCAGATAAAAAAATATCTTCTTGCCCAAGATGAAAAGGCGCTTTAAGTTGCAAAGCAATTTGTATATAGTCATTCAATATGCATATCCCCTTATACTCTTTCGCCATTTTAAGCAATCCCTCAAAATTTTTAGTAATTGTATCCGGAGTAGAAATTTTATCCCTATATTGCAGAATTTTTCCTCCTCCATTGAAAAAGCCCTTTGCAAATTCAATGATATCCAATCTATAAAAATCACAGGTATCTTTATCCAGAATACCATACAACGCGCCTGATCCAATATTAAGAAAAGATGAGTTTATTTTTAACTTCCTGAGCAAGTTTTTCCTGATCATATACCACAGACGCTCTTGGCAAATTCATTAATAAATTTTTACCATAAGATTTGGATAATATCCTACTATCCAGAATGGCAATCACCCCTTTATCCGTTTCCTTGCGGATCAAACGTCCAAACCCTTGGCGCAGCATCGTATTAGCATAGGGTAGAGCTAGTTCATAAAAAGCATTCCTGTTCGTTTTTTTGAATAGTGTATCTCTGGCCTTATAGATGGGATCTTCCGGAGGAGTGAACATCAATTTAGTAATGATCAACATTCTAAGACGAGAACCAGGAATATCAATTCCCTGCCAAAATGAATTCGTTCCTAAAAGAATCGCCTCAGAGCAAGAATGAAATTCTTCTATTGCTTTTTGGGCACCTAATCTTAATTGAGAGAAAACCGGAAAATTTAATGCTTCCTCCAGAACATCGGAAGCATATTCCAGCATCCAATTCGAAGTGAATAACACTAAAGCCCCTCCTTTAGATAACTCGACCAATTCAATGATCTGTTCCATTAAATGATCTCTGTATGTCTCCTTTTCTGTTTCAGGAGAATCCCAGGGAGGGACTTCAAGATTTCGGGGTAGATAAAGCAGAACCTGTTGTTTAAAATCAAAACCAGATTTAAAAATATTTTTAAGTATTGTACCTTTTTGCATTTGAGGCGGGAAAATATTTTGAATAAATGAATTGAAATAACCATTTTCAATGGCTTCTTCTTTAGTAGAAGGTGGAGTAGTTTTAGACCAATATCCAATTGTGGCACTCGTCCAAATCTGTTGTTCCGTAAACAATTCTTTTAGATGATCCCCCAGTTGGATGCTGCATGTATGTAAATAAAATTTTTCCTTTTCTTTAGAAGCCCAGTATACAGCAGCTTCAAAATCCATTTTCTGAAATGCATCAAAAAATTGAAAAGCTCTGCCTAAGAATTTATCAAAAGAATTTACATAATTCAGCAAATTGTTATTTGGATCATCGGTAAAATTTTCCTGTAGATTGGCTCGTATTTCAAAGATACAATTTTTAGGAATTTTCATGTCAAAGGTTATGGATTTCTGGATGATCTTCATATTATTTTGCTCATAAGCCATGTTGAGCTCATCTTCCCAGTATGAAAAAAAAGAATTCCAGGCTGTTTCTAATTGGCCCCATAAATGAGACAGTCTCTTAGAAAGGTCCACCTGAAGTTTCTTATTGCTTAAAAAAAATTTATCAAATGATTTTTTATATTCAGACAATTGATGGGTATGGAAAGACATCGAAAAAATAGAATAGGCAGTCTTCAAAAAACCATGCGCTTCATCTACTACCACAGATGCATATTCAGGAAGTACTTTTTTTTCATTCTGTATATGATACAGAAGGAGGTGGTGATTCGTAATCAGTATTCTGGCTTTTGTCCATGAATATTTTACTCTAAAATAATTGCAGCCTTCATAAAAAGAGCATTTTTTTCCAGGACATCCATCCGAATCTCTATTGACCATTGACCAAAAATGGGGGTTGGGGTTAGGTTCCAGTTCATAGACAGTGCCTGCTTTTTTTTCTTTTTGTACTCTGCCCACCCATTCATGAAATTGATTGATCTCTTTAGGCTTGATCGTATCCCTGAATGATCCCGAATCAAATGTTTCCTGGTAGCGAAGCTGGCATAAATAGTTTCCGGAACCTAAGCACAATTCAAATCTAAGATCATTGGAAAGTACCGATCTTATAAAATGAATATCCTTTTGGAATATCTGCATTTGTAGATTTTTAGTCTCTGTAGTAAAAAGTACTCTTCCACCTGTTAAATAAGAAAATGCCAAAGAAGCCACAATATATGCAAAAGACTTACCAATACCCGTTCCCGCTTCTATTACAGCGACCTTGCCGCTATACAGACATTTTAGGATCATGATTGACATGTTAATTTGAGGATCCCTGTTCTGATAATCTTCAAAAGAATTTGCAATTTGATCAAATCCAGAAAGGATTATTTTTTCTAATGTATTCTCAGATAGATTTCCATGCTCAAAATCTTTATGTTCTTCTTCTGTGGGGGAATACCAAGAAGGGAAACAGGGTTCAAAGGTAGGTTCGGCCACTTTTCTTTATCAGATATTCATCCAATGCATCATTTGCCAGTTGATCCGCTATTTTATTTTCTTCTCTGGATATATGAAAATATTCTAATTCTTTTATATCTCTTTCTAATTCTTTTACTTTTAAGAACAATGGCTTTAAATTTTTATTCCTGACCTTGTATTTCTCTTCTACTTGCCTGATCACCAGTTGAGAATCCATATATATTCTACAATTCAGTATTTTACGGCGTACACATTCTCCCAGAGCAAAGATCAAAGATTGATATTCTGCCTGGTTATTTGTTTGTTTCCCTATATATTTCTTGATCTTAAATACAATATTATCTCTTGTAAGTGGTTTATCCGGTAAGAAAGATACCACTCCAATAGATGAATGACCTGGATTGCATCTGGAAGCGCCATCGGCAAATATTTGATACCAACCTCGCATGTTATTCACAGGTTATTATTTCTAATCCTTCCCCATGATATACACCCTCTGACATTCAGGCATACTTTGAGATTGCTGAATAAAAAATATAATAAATTAAGAGAACTTTTATTCCATTGCCGTTTATGATGTTTCTGCTTCTTTTAGAGTATAGATTTCATCTTTAACTGGCAGTTCTCTTTTTAAATTTTTAATAAAAGAGTCTGCATCTCCTGTAGAAGAGTAATCAGGGCAATCTATTTGTACTCTTCTTGCAACTGTAAAATATTTGTATTGTTTTTCTTCGCCAGATCTTTTAGACCATCTTTTTTTAACGCATCTGACTCTTAGTACATATTTGATATTGTCTGGCTCAAATACCCTGGTCACTCTGCAATGTTCACAATTTGCGCAATATACTTTTTCTTTCATTTAATCTCCAAATACCTTGATCTCTATCATTATAAATAGTTTAATTAGAATTTATTTTATCTAACTAAAAAAGGTAGACATTTTGTCAATAAACTTAGAAGAATGATATTACAATAACCAATGCCGTTAGGCTGTACTTTGTACACATATGAGGCCTGTGCGCCAACTTAAAAACATTTACATTTTTGAGTTTCTTACTTTTTATGTCCCATGAACAATAGATTTGCACAAAGCGATAGAGATCAACTTATGATGTTTTCCCGTACTCTGGGAGATAATCTTGATAAGAATCACGAAATTTATGCATTTGTTAAGCTTTTGGATACAAAGGAGAAGAAGATTCAGGATATGAAGCTCATTATTTCAATTACAATGAAGATGAGGATCATTTTATTTGTCCTGAGGGCAAGAGTTTAGAGTTTCACAGAGAGTATGTAGAAGATGGCAGAAAGTATACAAGTTATCATGCTAAACCTGCTGATTGTGTTATTTGTACTGTGCGTAAAGAATGTTGTACTGCAAAGGTAAAAATCGCTGCAATAGCCTTCCATTTTAGCAAAATGATACGGGAACAGCTTGTATAGATCAGGAAATTAGGAAATTATTTCGTATTTTCGAGAAAGAATATCAAAAAACCTTCGGGAACAAAAAATACGATATAGATTACAATGTAGTAAATTATTCTTCTGTGTTGAGGCACAGGCTCACAATATTGTTACTTTTCAAAATGACATTTTTTTTTAATATTTTACAATCTATCTTCTTTGATGAGATTGGATGTAAATACTTATCTTTAAGAAGACTTATGATGATAGAAATTAGGAGACCCAAAGGCGGAATCATTAAAGCCCTCATGATGGTAGCCATAGTGATAATCGGTTTGACTATTTCCTGTGGCGATGATAATGATGATGGCAATGATGGCATGTCAATGCCCTATATCTGTACAAACGGTACCCCCATAAGCGGAATGACAACGACAGCCAATACAAAAGGTTGTATGGGATGCAACTCCGGGTATGTTTTAAGTGGAACCCAAGGGGAAGGTGCTATCTGTGAGAGAAAAGAACCTCAAGAACAAGTTATGGCTGGGCAGATCATCATAACGGAGATAAAAGGCGATAAAGATGAAATTGACGATTATGTTGAAATTTATAACACAACAGAAAAAACCATAAAAATAGCAGGTTTTTATGTAACAGACAAACTTCCTGGAGAAGAAGAGGGGAAAAAAGTATTTTTCGTAAATCAAGATGAGGTCATCGGGCCTAATGAATATCTGGTAATCTGCGTGAAGCCTGGAGGTAATTACGACTTTAGTTCTAGTATAAAGTGTGCTGCAACGGAAGGTGAAATAGGAATTGGAGGAGAAGAGGAAGAAGGGATCAGGCTCAAGAGCCCCTCTGGTGAAATTATTGATGAAGTGAAAGCTCCTATTGTTGGTGCTGACTCCCTTAAATTAAATGATGCTTCATTAGAACTTTCATCAGGTCACCTGGACCATAGAAGTAATGACGTTAAAGAGAACTGGGGAGGGGCTACACAGAGTATTCACAGCATAGGCGCCGATAAGGGCTCTCCGGGCGCCAGAAATACCTTTAGCAAATAGCTATTGGTATACTCTATATTCTGGAGGATAAGCCTTAAGATCAAAGGCCGTGATTAGTTTGATGACCTTGTGTGGGAGAGTTTTATCCTTAAATGGCGCGATTTTAGTTATAGCCCCCTCGTTTTTCTCGCCAGGCTATATACTGCTTGACATATCAAATGTCGCCAGGCTATGGGTATGTTCCAGAAAAAGTACTAATATTTGTAATAAAATGGTGTTCTTTGCTTTTTTGTATGAAATACTTTTCTTTATTTAGACAAAGAGCACTATTTTATTACAGATATAATTTTGTTAAAACAGAGCTCTTTGGTCTTTTTTTCAATTCCTCCTAAGGTTGATAAATCTTTTACCAGAGGGCTCTGTTTTAAGGAAATTATATTTAAGGATGGATAAATAAAATGAAAATATTATTATTTATTAGGCTATAGCCCCCTCGTTTTTCTTGCCAGGCTATATACCGCTTGACGTCTCAAATGTCGACAGGCTATAGGATAGGCCATGTCCCCGTTATCGCAGAGTATGCGCCCTAACAAAGACGTCTTTGGTTTTTTGCACTTGCCATTGGAGTGCTGCCTTGTCACCGCGGGCTACCCCATGTTTTTACTTGGTGTATCCGTTTCCCGGCTATCATCCACCAGTTTGGGAGGATGTTTTTCCTGAATACCGTCAGTTGCGTATGTAAAATCACAAAATAACCGGACAGGTATGTATCATCACATCGCAATTATAGGAAGCGCAGGGGCCATAGGGAATGCCTTGCTGAACCAGTTGGCCAATCACCAGCGAACAGCCGATATTCACGCATTTTCACGCGGTATTGCGGCCAGCCTACACGGGAATGTACGCCATCACCAAATTGACTATGCCAACGAGTCCTCCATTGCCGAAGCAGCAGCCATTGCTTCGGCAACAGCACCGCTTGATCTTGTGCTGGTGACGACCGGCCTGCTGCATGACGAAGATATCATGCCCGAGAAGTCACTAGGTGATTTATCAAGTACAAAATTCCAGCGTCTGTTTGCGGCCAATACGATCCTTCCCGCCTTGGTTGCAAAACATTTTTTGCCCAAAATAGCGAAACACAAACGCGCTGTATTTGCAGCGATTTCTGCGCGGGTTGGCAGCATTTCTGATAACCGCCTGGGTGGGTGGTATGCCTATCGTGCATCAAAGGCCGCACTGAATATGGTGATCAAGAATGCCGCAATTGAAATGGGCAGGCGCTACAAAGAGGCCGTGATAGTCGGGCTTCATCCGGGCACGGTGGATAGTCGCCTTTCCAAACCGTTCCAGGGTAGTGTGCCGGAAGGAGCATTGTTCACACCTGAATTTTCGGCGGAAAAGTTGCTTTTGGTTCTAGATGGTTTGGCGGCAAAAGACAGCGGCAAGTGCTTTGCATGGGATGGCAGCGAGGTGAAGGCATAATGACAAGTGCAATCAACATCATGTGGTTCCGCCAGGATTTACGTTTGTTTGACAATCCCGCCTTGTGCCAGGCGGCACGGCAAGGAGTAATCTTGCCCATTTATATTTTTGATGATGAAAATGCTGGAGAGTATAAAATGGGGGCTGCCAGCCGCTTCTGGCTTCATCATTCACTGGCGTCTCTTGATCAGAGCCTGGATCATAATCTGTCTTTATACCAAGGCGAGCCCTTGGCCGTTCTGCTCAGTCTTGCCGATCATTATGAACTTAAAGGGATATTTTGGAACCGGTGTTATGAGCCATGGCGTATCAAGCGAGACCAGCGCATAAAAACACAATTTGAACGCCAGGGAATAACCGTCAATAGCCATAATGGCTCGCTGCTGTGGGAGCCATGGGATATTCGCAAGGATGATGGCAGCCCGTATAAGGTCTTCACACCGTTTTATCGCAGGGGATGTTTAAATGCTGCCCCGCCACGTGAACCGCTGCCCAAACCGAAGAAGCTGCAGCTTGCCAAGGATATGCATCATTCCATAACGCTTGATGGTTTGTCGTTATTACCTTCGATTCGTTGGGATAAAAAACTGGAATCCTGTTGGAATATTGGCGAACATGGCGCCAATCAACGCTTGTCGGAATTTCTTGAAGAAGGCATACAAAATTATAAACAAGGGCGCAACCTGCCGGCAAAACCTCATGTTTCGCGGTTATCGCCACATCTTCATTTTGGCGAGTTATCGCCCAACCAGGTTTGGCATGCCGCGCGAATACGCGGTGACGATGACAATATTGATCATTTTTGCAGCGAACTTGGTTGGCGCGAGTTTGCTTATAGCCAGCTGTATTTTAATCCGGATTTGCCGACACAAAACCTGCAAAGAAAATTTGATCAATTTCCGTGGATAAAAGACAAGGAAAAACTTACAGCGTGGCAACGGGGTGAAACCGGTATTCCGATGGTTGACGCGGGCATGAGAGAGCTTTGGCAAACCGGTTACATGCATAATCGGGTCAGAATGATTGTCGGCTCGTTTTTAGTAAAAAACCTGCTATTGAGCTGGCACCAGGGGGAACGATGGTTTTGGAACTGTCTTGTGGATGCGGATTTGGCCAGCAACAGTGCAAGCTGGCAATGGGTGGCGGGGTGCGGCGCTGATGCCGCTCCTTATTTTCGTATTTTTAATCCGGTCACGCAGGGACAAAAGTTTGATCCTGAAGGGGAATATACCAGGAAATTTGTACCGGAGCTTAAAGCATTGCCGGATAGGTATCTGTTTAATCCTTGGGAGGCGCCGAAGCCGGTATTGGAGCAGGCGTATGTGGTGCTGGGCGAGAACTACCCCAGTCCTATTGTTGATTTAAAATTATCCCGTGAGCAAGCGCTTCATGCCTTTAAATCCCTGGCACGACAGAACTCGTTGGCATAGGTAAAAATCTGCTCTTCGTATTTTTCGCGCGCATCCGGCGCGACTGTGAATTCATCCTTCAAAGCCAGGGGGGTTATGTGCCCCGGCGTGCGCACCTGCTACAGGCGCAGCGAATCCTGGTTTTCCAAGAACCACTGGTAGGCCAGCTGCATGCCGGTCTCCAGTTCGTAACGGTACTTCCATCCGAGTTGTTATAGCCTCTTGTTTTTCTTGCCAGGCTATATACGGAAGGAACGCCATTCCATTTTATTACTGTTATAGTCCCCTCAATAAGCATTTATTAAAGGTACATTTGTCTGCATGGATTACCAGAAAAAATCTCTTGGAAGAGGAAGTACCAACAATAACAAAAAATACACTTAAAAAAATAAAAGAAAAACTTTTCTTACCTGAATATACAATGAGAGAAAATTTACTATTAGCATTCTTATTAAAAAAAACTTATCAAGGAGAGTACTAGGTATTCTAAATCTGAGACTTATATACCAAGTATAGATGACGTATTCGAAGAATAGTATACTAAACAAATAAAATTCTCAAGTCTGGTTATTGTAAAAAAATAGCCAGGATCATGCATGAAATGGGTATTTTTGGCCTTCAGATCAAACGTTTTAGACCAAAAACGACTATATCTAACCATAACTACTCCATTGAAAGAACATATGAAAACAAGTATGTTGATACAGGCGCTTGATTCTGCTGTTAAGAAGAAATTTCTTGAAAAGACGAATCAACTTATTTTTCACTATGCTAGTAATACTTTTAGAAAGTATTTGAAAGACATAAGAGCTGTTTCTCCATGAGTTCTAAAGGTAACTGTTATGATAGTGCTGTTGCAGAATCATTTTTTTCTACCTTAAAACGTGAAGAAATTAATAGAAAAAAATATAGAAATATAGAAGAAGCAAGAATTAGCTTATTCGATTATATTGAAATTTTCTATAATCGACAAAGAGCTCATTCAGCCTTAAAATATAAGTCACCTGCAGAAGTAACTGTATAAGTTATGAAGAAAAAAATAAGAAAAAAAATAAAAAAAGGAGTGTCCACTTTAGGGGGTAAGCTCACAAATAGAATATAATGGCATTCTAATATAGTTTTCTTTATTTTTTATGGAAAAGAAAAAAATAAGATATTTATGAAAAAAAGGTCAGCATATTTTGCTTGATGATTTAGATATTCTAATTAGAATAGTACAAAATGATAGGCAAGCAGAAATGGCTCGTATTCATAGCTTTTCCATTTATAATGTACTTTATGGTTGATTTTTTTGTTCGTAGTATATTATATCCCGCACCCTGGCATCCTGTAGAGAAGACTCCTCCTGCTGGCATAGAAGAAAACTATATTCGCTATACTAAAAAACATAAAGTGCATCTTTGGTTAAAGAGACATAACATAGCCAATAGTCCTTTGATATTATTCTTTCATGGTAATGGAGTAAATCTTAGTATACTCCACAAGGTCAATTTTTATGAGTATATGGTACACCAGGGGGCGCATATTGTTGCTGTAGAGTATCCTGGTTATGGTAGAAGCGAAGGAATCCCATCAGAGAAAACTCTCACCCAAGCGGCCTTCAATTCTTATGATTTCATAAGTGATGAATTTAACAAGAGCAAGATCATACTTATGGGTCGTTCCCTGGGTGCAGCGGTTGCCCTTCAGTTGGCAAAGAGGCTAACCGAAAATGGCCATAGATATTCAGGATTAATACTCATTAGCCCATGGGTGAGTCTTACTTCTATCGCGAATCAGTATTATTTTTCATGGCTAGTGAATATGTTATTGACTGACCGTTATAACTCTATAGAAGCAATAAAAACCATTAAGGTAGAGTCTTTGCTGATCCATGGTAAAGAGGATAGCATTATTCCTTTTACTCATGCAGAAAGATTAAAAAAAGCTTTTCAGTCTCCTCTGCGATTTGTGGCCCTGGATCAAACCGGACATAACGATATATTTAGCAATCCAGAAACTCTTAAAGAGATTAATGCTTATATTTCAAAATTTTGATTTTATTAGGCAAAAAAGTAGATTTATCCTAAATATGACGAAAGAAAGTCCATTATTTTAATCAGAAATTTTTCTTTTTTGTCGATATTCTCATTAAGCTTTTTCATTCGGGGCTGTCTAAAAAGATTATGAGTGTTTAAATACTGTACATTTCGATACAATTTTGGTCTGGCTGGGACCTGGGTTGCAGGAAACCGTGCAGATGAATTCTGTGAATTTCCATGGGAAAGGCCAAAATCACTCAATGTATAGTTCTTATATGTATCGGGATGCTTTTAGACAGCCCCAGAGTACATAAGCACAAAAAAGGTTGCAAAAATAGAAAGAATATTAAATACTATTTGCAAGGAAGTAATATATGATAGAAGCACTACATGAAACTGAGTTTGACCAAGCTAGTAGCCTACGAAAAATGGTAGAAGATAAAATGCCAAAATATTTAGAGAGTGATCTGGAAGAAGATGATTTCCATAGTACCAGAAAAGGTACAAGAATCATAACGATTACCAGCGGGAAAGGTGGAGTAGGGAAATCTTCCGTCGCTGTGAATCTTGGCCTATCCTTAGTAAACTCTGGTAAAAAAGTATTATTATTTGATGGAGACTTGGGATTAGCCAATATAAATGTTTTAATGGGCATTAGCCCTAAATATAATTTATACCATACAGTTAAAGGGTATAAATCTATTAGTGAAATTATTATACATACCCCCGAAGGTTTAGACATCATACCGGGGGCGTCCGGGCATAGTAACATAGCAAATTTATCCGAGAAAGAGAGAAAATCCATTATCCAGGATTTTACCCGATTAAATAGATACGATGTTTTTTTGATAGATACTGGTGCCGGGATCAATCTCAATGTTGTGGAACTTGCTCTACCTGCAGATGATATAATCGTTTTAACAACCCCTGAACCTACTTCTATTACAGATGCTTATGGTATTATCAAATCAATTGCCCTTGTATCTTTGGACAAAAATATTCATCTGGTTGTTAATAGGGCTTCATCTTCTATAGAAGGTCGAAAAGTGTCTGAAAGGCTTGTGAATATTTGTGAGCAATTCTTAAATTTTAAAATACAGAGTCTTGGTTTTATCTACGAAGATATCAACGTATCTAAATCCGTACGAAAGCAAAAGCCTTTTTATCTGCTATTTCCGAAAAGTAAGGCAAGCGCATGTTTAGATATTCTTACCTCTAAAATTTTGGATCAGGATATTGACCTGAAAAATAAGTCTAATGGAATTGGTAAGTTTTTTAAAAAATTACTTCAAGTATAGATTTAAAATTTAATTAGATCAGTAAACTCAATGTTTAAAAAACCTGTATTGACCTCATTCTCAGTTACCCTGGCAATCCTGGGAGGAGGCATCTCAATGATCTCTTCCTTTGTCAACGAAACCAGCTCAATGTTTCTTGTATCCGCAGCCTTTATATCTGCAATTATAATGGGTTTAATGGGCATAGGTATTTATTATCTTCTTGAATGGCAAATACCTGTATTATTTGCAAATGATCAAAATGAGACAGAAGAAAATAGCAATGAAGATGTAAATAAACTTTCCACACAAGATGCAGAAATTTCTTTAGAAGAAGAATTTTCTGAACAAGAAGATAAAAATAAAGATAGCGATACAGAAAAGTATGGTCAAGAGGAAGATATATTGAACCCTGGGGTTAATCCCATGGGGACATCAATTAAGGATGCTGGTAATATTTCTTATTCAGGCGCAGACAATGTGAACCAGAATAAAGACGACAAGATCGTGGTAGAAAACATCATGCTAAAAAATGATCCTAAATTAATGACTGAAACAGTGAAACATGTGCTTGATTCGGAAGAAGATCAATAATATAAGTTTTTTTTGCCTTCTTTTGAATCCATTACATATCTGGGCAATAAATAAGAGGGCAATATACGTTTCAGTTCTTCCATAATCCTTATGCCTTTCCAGGTGGGTACATAAAAATGAGCAGAACCTTCCACTTTATCTAAATGATGTAAATAATAAGGTTGTATCTTATTAGAAATAAGTTTAAAACATAGTTCGCTTAAAAGTTCAGCATCATCATTTACCTTACGCAGGAGTACGGATTGATTGTATAAGAGATACCCAAGACTCTCCAATTTTTTAAAAATGTACTGGCTCTCATGACTTATTTCATCTGGATGATTAATATGAAATATAAAGACCTGAATCTGTTGATAGGATTCTCTTAGATATTTCAATAGCGCATAAAGAGAAGGGTTAAAGCGCTTTGGCAATGAGGTCGCCACTCTGGTATGATATCTTAATATCTTTATTCTTTTTTTCTGTAGAAAGAACTCACTTAATCTTTTAATTTCTTTATTGGATAACATGAATGGATCTCCTCCAGAAAGAATTACTTCCTGGATATTTTGATTCATATCTAAATAAGAGGATATTTTAGAAAAATCAATAGGAATATGTTTATTATTCATGAGTGTTTTTCTTTTACGAGTACAATATCTGCAATAGACAGGACATTCATTTGTAGTCAGGACGAGTAGCTTGTTCGGATATTTATGGATTATGTTGGGAATAGGGTGTATATCCTGATCTTCCTCAAGTAGAGGATCTTCCGTATAGCCTTTTATTGTTTTAAGTTCTTTTAAAGAAGGATAAAATTGTCTTGCGATTGCTATTGAATTCTTCAGGCCTTTTTTGTTTATGATATCTTTTATATGCTTTGATATTCTGATCTTATATTTTTCTATCAATTCTGATCGTCTGGATATTGAGATCAAATTTTCTTCCCCAAAATATTCCTAAAAATTGCTTTAGCCAATATATTTTCTCTTTTAAATGGTTCTTTAAAACGACTGTCTATCATAAAACTTCTGTTATCGGTAAGACAAAAATAACTATCTTCTGTTAATTTGATGGGTGATATATTATCTCTACGAGATGCTTTCAATGGAAAACTTTGTCTGTTTTTTTTTATTTTTATCTTTTGATCATTCTTCCATATTGTACCATTGATATAAAGGTCTTGTTCTTTTATCAATATCGTCTCACCCGGTAAGCCTAAGATACGACAAACCAATTCTTCCCGATTTTTTCCATGACGAATATACACAACATCATTCCGATCAATTTCAGAGAGATGAGAATATAGCCAAAAGATCAATGAATTATTAGGAAGACCAGGTACCATTGAATTATTTGGCAAAATCGCAGGAAAAAATAAAAATAATCTTATGCAATAAGAAACAGACGCACAAATGAATAGTATGATCAATAAATGAAAAAGATATTTTTGAATTCTATGTAATTTGGAAGCCTTTTTATAATATACAGAGACTGGCTGCATATTCAGTGATCAGGGAAATCAAATGATCTATGAGCTGTCATAATAAGATCAAGCTGTTTTTTTATTACAAAGACTGCCAAGATAAGTTTTTTCACTAAGATAAAAATTTGCGAAGGCTTCTTCAAAGTCATTACTAATTGATCTCAACAAGGCAGGTACAGTTAAGAGAGAAGTGCGCCATTCTTTTAGCTTCTCATAGCTATGTAAAAAATCAAAACCAGTATATTTTTGAATGATCTCTGTACGATGTAAAAGAACAAACCAAGCAATATCAACCATGCCCAAAGAATTCCCTAAAAAATAGGGAGAGCTATTTCCTAGAACTTTCGATATTTTTTCAAATAACTTATCCAATTTTGCTTTTCTCTCTAACAAGGTATCTTTATCGCCAGATCTTTGTGTACTGCACTGGATCAGGTAATGTTTTACGGCAGATTCTATCCAAGCGCGGTGTATCGCTTTTTGAAATGGATCTTCCGGGTATAATTTCTTCTGAGGATATGCCTCATCTAAATATTCTGAAATTGCATTCGATTCAAACAATGTTCCTTGTTTGGTCATTAAAATGGGGACCTGCCCATGCGGCGATTCTTTTAAAAACCATTCGGGCTTATCTTTAAGTGAAATATACTGAATTTCATAGTTGATTCCCTTCACTTCTGCAATAGCTATCGTCCTTTGCACAAAAGGACATATTTTATAACTAATAATTTTCATTTAATGGATTTCCCTGCTTCCATGATCCATTTGAATGTTATTCTGACAACCAATAATATTTGAGATGATGAGAGCCTGTGCCTCAACACAGAAGAATAATTTACTATAAGGAATAAAACCATCAATTTCTTTCTTATGCAAGTATTCCAGAGAGCCTGAGTGAAAATATCCTGAATCTGCAGAGGCTTTCTCTATTCTCTTTCCTACATTTCTTTCTACCTGGGACAATATCGGAACCAATTGCTTTAAATCATTTTCTGCATTACCTTCCGCAATATCAATCGCTACAATATAACCTTCAGAAGAAGATGCTTGTATATTATAACTTTGAGATATTTTTCCATTTCTTTATAGATTATCATTGACAGGCAACTCTTTTTACTAACTAAGTCTATTATTCAGCTAAAGAGGTCGATACTATATCTATGAAATTAGTTCGTTTGTTAAAACGGTTAGAAATGATTGATCGTGATATCGCAGAACTGCGTCAAATAGAGAATGATCTTATGGAAAATAGAACCTATTCAGATGCGCTAAAAATTTCACTTGAATTGCAAGTGAATAATCTGCTCAATAAAAGAATAAAATTGATGGAATTAAATGTAGACGTCCCCCAGGATATGGCAGGCAAAGAAGAAGATATCGAACCAACAACTTATGAAAAAAAATCTTTTCAATTGGATGAGTTAGAAAAATCATATTTACCAAGGCTTTTGAACAGGCAGAATACTTTTACTACAAATACAAAAGTATCTCCTGAAATTAAAAAGCCTACTTCTATGCTATCACCAATATCTCTTAAAAGTGAATCTACTCAACGAAGGATCATGTCTATAAATTCTAAAAGAAATTTAAAAGGTAGACAACCGTTACAAAAGAAAAGTTTTTCTAAATTACCTTCTTTATCTTCTACTAATCAAAAAGAAGCCATTTCGTCTGAAAATAAAAAAAATGATCCTGAAAACGATATTTTGGAAGATCTACCTACTCTGGGATATTGAAAATTCACTTTAGAAGTAAAAAATTTATCCTATTTACCTCTCTATTTTTTCTGTTAGGGGGGATAGTAAGTTCTATTCTTTTCTTGCTGAAAAGTTCTGTTATTGCCGAAACAGGAGAAATAGCATTGAAAGGTGTTCATAACAAGGCCATTGTACGTAGAGATCATTTAGGTATACCTTTTATAGAAGCAAGCACAGAAGCAGACCTTTTTTTTGTGGTTGGATATATACAGGCAGCAGATAGAAGATGGCAAATGGAAGTTCTAAAGAGACTCTCCCAAGGCCGCTTGTCCGAATTATTAAGTAAAGACTTCATAGATTTTGATCACTACATGCGTATCATAGGTATTCGTAGACAGGCAGAAAAAATATTCAATGGACTACCTGAATATCTAAAGAAAATATTACAATCATACTCAAATGGGGTAAATCATTATACAAAAGAAAATATTCTTCCACCTGAATTTCATATCATTGCCCATACTCCAGAGAAATGGACTCCTTTGGATTCAATCACTATTTATGGCTTTGTGAATTTTACTCTTTCTGTGAATCATATTGAAGAAATCGCCTTTTTAAAATTGGCTTCTAAATTTGGACATGAAAAGGCGGCCTATCTTTTTCCCTCTTATCATGACGAGCCTTTACCTATAGAGGAGGCTCGAAAAACCGCTAATGTTATGCTAAGGGAACCAAACGAAATACATAAACTCATTTTAGAAATACAAAAAGTCTATCCAGTGGGATTCCCCGCTTCTAATAATTGGGCTATTTCTCCTCAAAAAAGCGAATCTGGTAAGAGTCTATTGGCCAATGATACTCATTTAGTTTTGGGAATACCATCTCCCTGGATGATCATGAATTTAAAATCTAATGACTATCGTTCTGCAGGAGTTCTTATCCCAGGCACGCCTTTCGTAGTATTGGGCTATAACGGAAAAATTGCATGGGGAGCTACCATGGTCATGACGGATAGCCAAGACATCTTTCTAGAAAAATTAAAAAAAATAAACGGTGAATTACATTACCTGTATCGAAATAAATGGCTTCCTACAAAGAAAATAAAGGATACCATCAGAGTAAGAGGTGATAAAGATGTAAATATTATGATCCATATCACCCATAACGGACCAATATTGAATGACTCCTTAAAAAGAGAGCCTTTGATCCCCATAAGGCCAAATTCCTATCAATCTGACTATGGACTTTCTTTTAGGTGGTCGTTCCATGATGAGGACCATTCTATCCAGGGGCTCTATAAATTAGCCAAGGCAGATACAATGGAAAAAACAAAGTCGGCTTTATCTTTACTGAATAGCACTTATTTGAATATTGTTTACAGCGATGGTAAAAATATAGCATGGAAGGCAACCGGAAAAATACCCATTAGAAAAAATGGTTCAGGGAAACTGCCTTCCCCTGGATGGTTGATAGACCATCAATGGATTGGATATCACCCTTTTGAATCCAATCCTGAAAAATTCAATCCAGTGGAAGGTTATATTGCTACAGCAAATCAAAGACCAGTTCCCTCTGATCATAAGCTCTATATCAGTTCTTCCTGGTTTTCTCCACATCGCTATGAAAGAATAAATGAGATATTAAAAAAAGAATCAAAAATAAATTTGAATTACATGGTTAAAATGCAGTCTGATCTGTATTCAAAATTTGCAGCCAAGGCCCAAAAGCAATTGTTTCTAAAAAAAGAGTCTGAAATACGAAAAGCTATTTCCAGATTAAACGACAAAAATATTCAAAAGGATGCTATATTGGCTTTTAAGATCATTAAAAAATTTAATGCTAAAATGGAATCCAATTCTAAAGGAGCTGCTGTATTTGAATCTTTTATGCATTCATTTACTAAAAATGTATTTTTAGATGAATTTAGTACAGAAGAAAGTGAACATTGGTTGGCCTTTCTCAATTCAAATGCAAGAAGTTATGATGCAGTAGAAGATCATTTGCTTGTGGAACGGAATAGTCCATTCTATGATAATATTCATACAAATATAATAGAAGATAGAATAGATATCATTTCTGTATCTTTGGCAGATGCAATTCAACTCTGTAGAGACGAGATGGGAAATGACCCTTCTAAATGGGAATGGGGCAAGTTGCACACTTATCATTGGGAACATATTTTTAGTAAACAGTTTCCCATTATGAGCCCTTATCTAGACATAGGCCCTCTTCCTGCTTCGGGTAATGCGCATACTTTAAATGTTTCCAGATATATGCTGGGTAAGGATTTTAATACAACAGTATTACCCGCCATGAGATTTCTGGTTGATTTTAGTAGAAAAGAACCCGCCTTTTTGGTTTCTTACGGGGGACATTCAGGTAATCCCTCCAGTGAGCATTATGCTGATATGACTGATTTTTTTATGCAAGGTAAGGTTCATCCAATGCCTTTCCATAATACTCCGGATATATTACGCCATTACTATAAAAAACTGACTATCTGGAATGATTCTATTCACAGATGACCATAAAGCTAAAAATTTTGAAACCTTATTAAATGATTCCATCAACTATTTTTTAATATTTAAAAAATCCTTGACGCCACTTGAAATTTATATATTCTAACGTATATTATGAAAGTTCAATCGGATGATTTAAAACTTTTCATTCAACCACAAGTCTTATCCGCAGTTTTAAAAGTAGATATAAATTCTGATATCAGTTTTACTGAACTAGAAAAGATCATAGAGGTAGATCAAAATATGGCTGCAATGATACTCAGAATGGCAAATTCTAGCTTTTTTTCACATGGAAATGAAATTAAATCATTAAGGCGTGCCATTAGTATCTTAGGTTTGAGAACATTCCGCTCATTGGCCGTATTGGTCGCCTCTAAATCCATTTTTAAAAGAAATGTTTATACAAAATTCAACCATTTTGTTTGGAAACATTCTGTAGTTACTGCTATTCTAGCAAAAGAGATTGCCATAAAATGCAACAACAAAGTGCTAAAAGAAGAAAGCTTTATAAGTGGCTTGTTACACGACCTTGGCAAAGTAGCCCTTAATTCTATAGATAGAGCAAAATTCATACAGGTAATTCATAAGGCCGTCGAAGAAAATAAGACTTTTTTAGAAGCAGAAAGAGAAATATTTGATACCGATCATATTGAAGTAGGCATTCAAGTGGCTCATTTATGGCACTTACCAGAATTATATACTAATGTAATAAAATATAATGAAAAAATTCTTGATATACCTGTTGAGATTATAAACAATGAAAATATTATTAAAATTATTTATATTACTGCTTTAGCAAACTTGATTACAAATGAGGCTGGATTAGGGCATGTCGAAGATGCTTTTAAATTTCAAAATGAGTATAATATTTTAGTTCAAAAATTACAGCTATCACAGGAGAATATCCGATATTTAAAGGAGGTCTTTTTAGGAAATTTATCTGAAGATGAAACTTATAGGTCTTTCATAAGGATATCATGACTTTCAAGAAATATTTTCTGAAAATGATCTAATAGAAAAATGTCTAACACCATTGCTAAATTAGATATCGACATAGATGAGTTAAAAACAAAAATTGATTTTAACTGTTCTTTATACGACCTTCACTCTAAAGATGGACAATTCATAAAAGAAAAGACGTCTGAAATAGCCACTACTCTTAATAGAAAAGAATTCAAGGGGCCTCTAACTGCTCTTGTACAGGAATTAGTAACTAATGGTTTAAAAGCAATTTATAAACAAATTTATTTTCAATATATTATACCTGAACTTAGAATTGAAAATGTAAGCTATGAAACAAAGTTAGAATTATTCAGAAATGAGATTGATGCTAATAAAACCAAAAACTTTTTAAGAATAGTTAAAGAAAAAAACCTGTATGTAACAGTCCAATGCAATTCCATTGAAGAAGGAATAGAATTTATTGTCGAAAATCCCGGAGAACTCTCTGAAATTGAGAATTATAGAGTCCAATCAAATATACAGAATGCCCGCAAGCTTTCAGATCTAAGCTCTCTTTTAAGAGAGGAGAGTGAAAATAAAAGCAAAAAACGAGTACATCATGAAGGAGCTGGATTGGGTCTTTTCTTGATCATCATGACCCTTAGAAACATGGGTGCCCAGTTAAGTAATTTTACGGTTAACTCTGAAAATAACAAGACGAGGGCAAGGATATTGCTCCCCTGGAGAGCATTTTTTTCTGATCCTGGAAAATATGTAAGAATATTGGAACATGAAAATGTCTATGAAGAAACTATTATGCAGCTAATGGAAAATTTGAATTACTATATTATTGTGTTTGAAAGTAATGAAAATATTCTAAGTACCTCTAAATCTTTTGTAGCGAATTATAATCTACCTGAATCTAAAGAAGAATTAAAATTTTTTTTCCCTAAGAAATTTTTTGAAGACATTTTCCATGGAGAAGATAGTATATTCGTAAATGGTAGATTTGACAATTATCGCTTGTGGCTGACCATAAAACATAATTCAAAAAAAGAGCAGGAAAAAAATTCTGTTTCAACTAAAGAAGAAACAAAGGATAGTGATATTTTATTCAATATTTCAGGATTTCTGAATAAAGACTCTACCATTACAACTCTTTGGATACCTGTATTCATAAAAAATAAAAGTAACACAAAACTAGCTGAAGGTTCGATCACAGAAGCCATTGAAATGCAAAAAATTCTACGTCCTTACCTTCCGGAAAAAATCATCGCAAAAGCCAGAGAAGTCATCAAAAAAGGAGGTTCCAGGCTTCCAGAGGAATCTAAACCGCTGACTATGTTATTTGCAGATATTGTAGGTTTTACCAACAAAGTAGAGAAGCTTGAGCCACAGCAGGCAGTTGATCTACTAAATATAGCTTTGGGAATTTTAGTACGATCAATTGAATCCAATACAGGTTACATTGATAAATTTATGGGAGATGCTGTGATGGCTATTTTTGAAATTCCTTTAAATGCAACCATTGCAGCTATTGAGATACAACATCTTTTCAGTGAATTAAATGAATTCAGAAAGCTTAGTAATCAAGATATCATTCAGGTGAGAATAGGTATCCATACAGGGGATGTGATCATGGGTAATATTGGTACTGAAAACAGAAGAGACTGGACTGTGATCGGAGACGTAGTGAATACAGCCTCCCGACTAGAAAGAAATGCCTTTGAAGGAACTGTGTTAATTAGTGAAGATACTTATAATGAGATCAGAAAAAATGTCACTTCTCCCCAAAAAGGCATATTAAGAGCCAAAGGTAAAAAAAAGGAAGTTAGAGTATATTTTATTGATTCCATTGTCTTCCAAAAAAATGGAAAGAAGATAACCATCAGTCTAAAAAGATAATTTTAACCAATGTTCAGCTTTTTTCTGTAAAGCTTTCCAAAACCTTCTTTGTTCTTCTGTTTTCTTTTGTAGTATACCTGCACTTGAAACATTTTTGTTTTTTCGTTGCAGTTTTATTTCATATTTTTTACCAATTTGATTTAGGAAAAGATATTTTTTTTCAATCTCCTTTGAGAATGAAGTATTTTTAATAAGATGAAGTATTTTTTTTATCTTTTTTATATCTCCAATGGTTTTTGTAGATACCCCCCAATGATCAAAAGGCATCACTCCTTGTTCCACTAAAAGATCATGGACATAATCTAATGTTGAACGAATGGGTAATCCGTCATAAGTAGCATTATAGACATGATTCGATATTTTTGAAATAGATTCTTCAAACCAATCTCTGTACATGGATAAAACATGATCGGCTGGTATTTTTTTGCCTCTTATAGAAGCCTGGTATTGAATATGCCGTTTTTTTAAAACTTTCTCATTTATATTTTCCAGACTCTCTAGTCTGGATGTATTCTTAAAAAGCCAGTTAATAGTATGATAGGTCCCTGTGCAATGTATCTCTCTATTGGTATATGCCAGGTCTTGGCCTACCAATATAATATTTTTGAATTCCATTCTTCTTAATAGATCAAAAAGACTGGTGGAAACCGAGCCTCCAGATTGTATATCCCCTAATACAGAAGAGTTTTTTAGAGAATCATCTTTTCTGAATGATTCTTCTATAAATTCACATCCTGGTGTGATGATTCTTCGATCATGCAAATATTGAGCCGTAACCCCTAAGAAAAGAGGGCCTTTCCAACGATTAGTCACCTGTGGATTTGCTACTAAGTCTGCATACAATATGGGAAAATCTTTTTTCCTTCCCCAAAAAACGCCTTCAAAGTGTCTTATGGTAAAAGCCTGGCTATCTAGGGTGATCACTAAGTGAGGGATGATTCCAGAAAAATAGAGTACCCTTAAAGCGGAGTCTACACATGCTATAAAAAATTTATTTTTATTTTCCTTTAAAAATCCAAGACTCTTTCTTAGACTTGGCCCTGTGGAAACCAGAACAGCTGTTTTATGGATACCTGATCCAAATAAATTTTTCACAGGGATAGCCCTGTTTAACAAGGGTATCTGTTCAAGGCTATTCAATATCCAGGTTTTTTGAAATTCCAGACGAGTAAGCAGGTCTGAAAAACGAATAGAAAGCTCTTTTTTCAGATTCTGTTCGGAAAGTTGATAAAATTCAGGAGCAATTTTTATGCTGGTAGACAATCTGAATATTCTGTATCCTATGATGGAAGATACATCCAAATTATCCAAAATAGAATTTAATGTATTTAGATTAGTTGAGGTGATAATCCATATATGGTTAAAAATGGAATTCAATTTTTTATAGTAGAAAGAAGCAAGTATTGGATCTGCTTCAAAAACGAATATTGTTCCTCCATTGACTTCTCTTTGTGCATTTAATTTTTGTAACAACGGAATAGAAACAATACCAAATACGGCTGCAATGAGCCCTTTTTTTAAGGTGAATCCTTTTAAAATATGATCTGCCTCTCTTTGCTGATTTTTTTCAGACAACATTGGAATAAATTCTCCACTTTTTGCCTTTTCAGACTGATAATGTACATCAAAATAGCTTTTATCCCTTATCGTAATTTTATAAGTAGCTAATATACCTGATATATTTTCTATATTCATAAGATGTATGTATTCACCAATTACTATATTCGTAAGGCAGATAATATGAAAAGAACATCTTTATTGCGTAGTTGCAGACAGGATATAAAATTTGATTATGCCAGTGTTTTCAAAAGGCATGCTTTTGGATTAAAAGATCAAGAAATGTAAACTATGATACAGGTTTGATAAAGTTATCAATAGATAAAGGAACTTTTCATATAATGCAGACGACAGTTCCCCTAAAAAGCAGACTAATGAATAACAAATTATTTGTTATTTAATTCCCAGTTGTATTTGATATAAACAATTTTAAAATTACTTAAATTATAATATTTACCCGAGTATTTGGTATAAAACTTTTTTGGATATCCCAAATCGGATTTATACCATTTAAAAAGCTCGATCACTCTGAACTCTTTTTTATCCCTATCTATTCGTACAAATTCAGAATTATTCAAATAGAGTTTAGTCTGTTTTGTAAGTATCGTCTTTAAATTTTTCCCTCGATATGGCTTGTTTCTAAGAGGAGGACAGGAATAGGAAGCACAATTTAAAGCGAAATGTACCAATGGCTCCTTGAATCTCTTCAAAATGATTTTCTTTTCTAAGTCATCAATACTGGTTTTTATACCCTTCAAATAGAATTTCTGGTTAAAGAAAGAAGGATTCCGCACATCATTTACAGAATTAATAGGGTAATTTTTCAATACTCCATAAACAACAATTGCATTATATAGATTGATAAAAAAAGCCAATCTTTCCTCAGGATTTTTCAGACGATCATGATCGATAGAAAGTAGTTTTTTCAAATATTTTTTAACTAGCTTCTCTTTTTTCTTTCCCTTTTTATATTTGACCACGCCTTTTGCAGATACATTTTTCTTGAGCCATTTACTCCAGAGAGAATTATCTGGCTTTTTAGTTTTTATATACTTTTTGGGCTGATAATCCAAAAGCATGCCTTTTGAAAACACTGGAATAAACAAAAAAGGAAATATTGTGCATATTAATATGATTTTTTTCATATGACCTCCTAAAAAATTATTTAAAAGACTTTTTGATGATCCGAAAGTAAATTTTAGATCATTAGCATGTGTTATTCAAGTTAGTATGTAAAGTAATTTTTTCCTTAATTTTTTTCTATATCTATTTTTTTTGTTGACGCTGTATACAGCAAATAAACCTTACGTCCAAGTTATATTTATCAGTACCATTTTAACTTATTCATGAATTGCCCATAAAACCAGGGCATATACTCATCGACCCCTTATTCTAAACCTAAGCTGTTAAAGATCAAATCATATACTAACGATTTCATGTATTTATAGAAATATTTCTAACGAAATCGAATTACATTTGATAAATTTATAGCTGTACTTTTAGGAGGAAATATATGCGAAATTTAATTAAATATTTTTTCCCGATCATGGCAATGGTTCTTGTGACCCATTGTAAACAATTAACAAATTCTGAAGAAGTAAATTCACAAAATAACCCAGGTGGGTCCTTATTAGAAGGAGAATTGGTCAAAATAAGCAAGCAAGAGTTATTTACAGATGAAAAAGGAAGAGAAGACTCATTTGAAGTTTTTCTCACCCAAAAGCCGAATGCATCTGTTAGAATATATATCCGGAACTCCAGTTCCACTGATGTGCAAACGTACCTATCTTATTTAGACTTCACCCCCGAGGATTGGGACAAACCTCAAACGATAAGAGTAAAGGGAATTAATGATCTTATTTCGGATGGAGATAGTCAGCTATTCATTATACTAGCCTCATTGCAATCAAATGATCTTAGGTTTCATGGCTACGATCCTCCAGATGTAAAAGTCTGGAATTATGAAGCGGTTTCTGGAAAATTTCAATTCTTCACTCATGAAGATGGCAAAGAGAAAGAGGTGAATATAGAATCGGATACTATCTCCATGCCAGAGGGTTCGTCCATAAATATTACATTAAGCTTTAATTCTTATCCTGTTGGAAACATGAGAATGATATTTACATTTGAAGATGAAGTTATCAGTTTTAGTCAAAATGAAATATTTGTAGGCTTCGAAAATTGGAAAACGAGGTTTCCTATTACGATCAATTCCAAAAATGATATTTTTCCAGGAGAGGAAAGGATCATTCCGATAAGAATTGACATTGACACCTCTGATCCTTCCTACAATGAATTCTATAAACTTCTAGGCGATGATCCTACTTTAAAAATAAAACTCATAAAAAAAAAGGTAGAGATCAATGCACCTAAAAATTTAACCATAACGGAAGGGGAAAGTATAGATATGAATATATCTCTTTCTTCAGGAGTTATTTCAGATTTGGTGATCGAATTAATAGATCATTCAGAAGGAGAACTCATATTCACCCCTTCTACAATTACTTTTAAAGGGCTTGATCTGAACATATCCAGAGACATTAAAGTCTCTTCTTTAGATAATGCAATATATATGAAAACAGACAGAAATTTTGAGATCAGCTATGTGATAAGATCAGAACAGAAGAATCCCTATTCCAATATTAAAATTCAGAATACTTTGATCACTATTCAAGAAGACATCCCAGATACAGTATGTGAAAGACCAAATACCAATACTGTAATTGATTTTCCAGAGGATGGCAGCCATGGGACGGGGACTATGGATGATCCATACATTATATGCAATGCAGATCAATTGCAGGCAATGAAAGATGGCCTGGGTTTTCATTATGAATTGGGCCAAGACATAGATGCTTCTTTGGTTGATACCGATACCTGCCCCGCAGGCGCTACGGGTACATGCACAGGATTCCAACCCATTGGGACAGGTGCAAATAGCTTCACAGGCACTTTAGACGGAAAAGGATTCACCATAAGCCATCTTAGAATCAATATCAATCTTACATCTGGCTCTCATACAGGCCTCTTTGGAGTCACATCAGAGGCGGAGATCAAAAATATTGGTCTATTGGATGTGAATATTTCTTCTTCTGGTCGTGATCATTCTTTTGCAGGCGGTCTGGTAGGGTGGAATAATAGTAGTAGTATAACCAATTCCTGGGCTATAGGGAATGTTTCTTTTATTTTTTCTTCTTCTTCTTCTTTTGGTAGATCTTCTGCAGGCGGGCTGGTAGGGCTGAACAATGATAGTAGTAGTGTAATCAATTCCTATTCTATGGGAAATGTTTCTTCTACTTCTTCTGGCCCTGCTTTTTATGCTTCTTCTGCAGGTGGCTTGGTAGGGGGAAATGACAATAATAGCAGAATAAGTAATTCTTGGTCTACAGGGGATGTTTCTTCTTCTGCTTCTGTTTCTTCTGAAGGCGGTTTGGTAGGTCATAATTATAATAGTAGCAGTATAATCAATTCCTATTCTACAGGGAATGTTTCTTCTTTTTCTTCTACTTCTTTTTCTTATGCAGGCGGCCTGGTAGGGAATAATATTACTAGTAGCAGTATAATCAATTCCTACTCTACAGGGAATGTTTCTTCTTCTGCTGATACATCTCATACAGGCAGTTTGGTAGGGCAGAATAAACGTAATAGTAGTATAACCAATTCTTATTATGATATAAATACTTCAACATTATTCAAAAATGGTAGTGAAGTCTCCGATACTGCCGTAGGCAATAATTCAGCTATTCTTACTTGCTCGGGCGGTTTATTAACTTCTACATTCATCTCTCCCACAGAACTTTTTACACCTCCTACTACTGAACCATGCGAGGATGATCCACAGACAATGATAGGAGAGCCTTTGAAGGCTTTCTTTAATTGGTATACTCCTTTCGACATAGATAATGCAGATTCCGATGATGATTCTACCACGGGAACCGATGAATCTACTGTTCGCTATGACAGCAATAATGACGGAAATATTACCAATACAGATGCATTTGTATGGAATTTTGGCACTACGTCAGAATATCCCTTTATAGCCTCTATCCCCCAAACGTTAGACGAACAAGCAGTAAGAATGGCCTCTGGTTTCTTACGTTTTTCAAACACTACCCTTGGAACGCCTTCTGCTACTGACTTTCTGTTTTTCTATGACATAGACGATACCGCCATGGACATTACCACTTCTGGTGCGGGAGTTCAAGGTACTACGGCAGGTAACTATATAATAGAAAATGCGGTGGATGCAGCCGATACTGCTTTGACGGGCACCGATCTGCCTACAGTGAACGCTTCAGGAGTGATCACTCTCCCAGCGTCTTTTGCATCAGGAAGCGAATTTTATTTAAAGGTTACCTTTACCAGGGGTGCTTTGCCTAATACGGCTAGTTTTATTCGTAGGTATAGGTTTAAAAAGTAGTTATCTTTCTTTCTTTTTTTGACCTTACCCCAAAAAAGTAGACACTCGGAATCATAGATAAGGAGTGTTCACATGAAGAAAAAAATAAGAAAAAATGATGAAGAATTTAAGAAGAGCTCTGTTGAGCTATTTCTTAAATCTGGTAAGAAGCAAAAAGAATTAGCAAGAGAGTTGGGAGTTATTTCTGAAACATTCAGAGGCTGGCTAAGTAAATATAGGGAACTTTGTGAACCAGAGCCTGTGCGCCAACTTAAAAAACATTTACATTTTTGAAAAGAACGAGTATAAAATCCTCAGTTCAGCTTTTTTAAATAAGTAAAATTTTTATTCTCTAAGCGTCCTTTACCAGAGGTTGTTTTTTATTTTTTATGTCCCATGAACAATAGATTTACACAAAGCGATAGAGATCAACTTATGATGTTTTCCCGTACTCTGGGAGATAATCTTGATAAGAATCACGAAATTTATGCATTTGTTAAGCTTTTGGATACAATTGACATGAATCCTTTTCTATCGAGATATTCACATGAGGGGGGTAAATCATATCATCCTTCTTTAATGTTAGGAGTTTTACTCTATGGTTTTCATCGTGGTTGGAGAAGTAGCAGAGAACTTCAAAAGGCTTGTGAAGAAAACGATGCAATGCGCTATCTTGTTGCGGGAACAGCTTGCATAGATCAGGAAATTAGAAAATTATTTCGTATTTTCGAGAAAAAATATCAAAAAACCTTCGGGAACAAAAAATACAATATAGATTACAATGTAGTAAATTATTCTTCTGTGTTGAGGCACAGCTCATTGGTTATTGTAATTAAGCATTATAAATAGAGTTGTCATGATGTATTCTGTTTTTTCTTTGTCTAAAATAAAATGCCTCATTTGAATATATTATATTTGGTTTCTTTTTTAGGTAGCCTTTCCTGGGTGGTAATCAGTATTTATATAAGTTATTTATTAAAGAAAAAATTCAAGGATACTTATTTTATTGTATGGAGAGTATGGACATTCGGTATTTTTATGAGAATAGGGGGGGCAATTCTTCTTTATGTAGGGGTGTTGATCTATTCTAAAGTATTTAATGTAGGTGATTTGAATATTGCTACGACCATTATTTTTGCAGTAGCAGGTATTGGGATTTTTGTGGATGCCTTACTATCTGTAAAGCAATTGACCAAAACAATATGAAAGACACAACAGAAGAAACTACTTTCAATCTAGGGGAGATCATCAATCATCATCTTGCAGACTCTCCTTTATGGCATATAGAATATAATGGATTCGATTTGTCTATTACGAAGAGAGTGGTAATGCTATGGATTGCCTCTTTTTTTCTACTTTCTATTTTTATTCCCACTGCCAATAAAATAGCCCGAAATCCTTATAAAAGGCCCTCTAGATTTGCAGGGTTGATTGAAGTATTGATCCAGTATATCAGGACAGCTATATGCAGAAACACATTGGGTAGACATTCTAAGCATTATGAACCTTTTCTTTTAACTCTGTTTTTCTTCATTCTGTTTTGTAATTTATTAGGATTATTACCCCCTTTAGGAGAGATATCTCAATTAGTGGCCCAGTCTGTGGGTTGGGTCTCTGCGGAACATTCAGCAGGAGGGCATGGTACCCCCTTTTTAGTAAAACTATGGCCGGCAATCACTGCCACAGGAGATATTAGTGTTACTGCCAGTTTAGCTGGATTGGTCTTTATCATCATTTTACTTTCTGGCTTTATTTATCAAGGGATACTTTATCCTAAAAACATAGTTCCCTCAGGTGTGCCTTTTTTACTGGCCCCTTTATTATGGTTGATTGAATTAGCTGGATTATTGATTAAACCCATAGCGCTGTCCATTCGTCTTTTAGCCAATATGACAGCAGGACATATTATTATTTTAATTTTAATGAGCTTTATTTTCCAATTTAAGAATTATTTTGTAGTCTTTGTGAGCGTAGGTACTTCGACTGCCATTTACTTTTTGGAAATATTTGTAAGCTTTTTGCAGGCCTATATATTTACATTTTTAGCTAGCCTCTTCATAGCGGAGGCACAACATAGGCATTAAAACAGTTATTTTTAAAGTATCCTGGTTTTACTTCGTAAATTGAAACCAAGATGCTTAAAAAATGAATATAATATTAAAATAAGGAGAGTAAAATGGAATTAGCATCAGGAATTGCTTTATTTGGAGTTGCCATAGGCGCTGGACTGGCTGTTCTAGGCATTGGGCATGGCATCGGGAATATAGGTAAAGGGGCAGTAGAAGGCATTAGTAGACAGCCAGAAGCCGGTGACAAAGTGCAAACAGCGATGATCATCTCTGCAGCATTGATCGAAGGAGCGGGGCTTTTTGCTCTGGCAATCATATTTTTAATGCAGAATAATTTGATCAAAGTGTGATGTACCCTATTCTAGCAGGATCATTTAATCTTCTGGAGGTAAATCCAGGTCTTGTTTTTTGGACAGTCATTACTTTTCTGGTTGTTCTTTTTTTTCTATGGATGTTTGCCTGGAAACCATTGATCAATGCATTGGATAAAAGAAATGATAAGGTCCAGGAAGAATTGCAGGAAAGTCAGAAACTTAGAGAAGATGCGGAAAATCTATTGAAAGAATATGAAAAGAAAATAGATTTCGCTAAAGAAGAATCCAATAACATTTTAGCAGAAAGCCGTAAAAATGCGGAAATAGATCGACAACGAATATTGGATAAGACAAGATCGGAAGTGAATGACATCCAAAAACGCCTGGGAAAAGAAATAGAAATGGCCAAGATCAATGCAATTGACGAGATACAGAATTCGGTAGCGGATATTACTCTTTCTGTATTATCAAAAATATTGAAAGATGAAGTCAATAAAGAAGAACATAAAAAAATGATCATTCGTGAATTAAAGGCATTTAAGAACTAAAAAAAAACACCAAGGATAAAATGCAAGAAAGCATAGCAGCTTATAGATACGCAGAAGCTCTTTCTGATACAGTAGGAAATGATAAGGAAGAGCTTCTGGAAATAGAAAAAGGCCTTGATTTTGTGCAAAGAGCCATTACACAGAATAAAGACATACTAGACTTTTTTATGGCTCCTAATATTTTGAGTGCTAAAAAGAAAGAAACACTTTCTAAAGTATTCAAAAATAAAATACATAATAATATATTAAATTTATTATTTGTTTTAATTGATCATAAAAGAGAGAATGAAATTAAAAATGTCTTCCAGAGCTTTCAAAGGCTTAATGATATTCATTTGAGTAGAATAAAGACCAAACTTACTCTTAGCAGGGATCTTAATTTTACTCAAGACATAGAACTAGAAAATTCTATAAAAGAATTCATTCTTTCTAGAAATAAGGATTTTGATATTCAAAAAGATAAAGAAAACGTAATAATGGATTTCCATATTAAAATAGTTCCGGAAATTATGGGAGGCATCATTATAAGAGTAGGAGATAAATATTTTGATGCATCTGTGCGTAACTCATTAAAAAATTGGAAAAATAATATAATAGAAAGTAATATAGATACTTCTAAAATATGGAATGAACAAATTAAAGAGGATTAAATCATGAAAATTAATGCAGAAGAAATAGTGTCAGTTTTAAAAAAAGAAATATCTCATTATGGAGAAAACCTTAAAATAGAAGAAGTTGGCAATATACTAGAAGTAGGCGATGGGATTGCCACAGTATATGGCCTTAAAAACTGTATGGCAAATGAAATGCTTGAATTTGAAAATGGAATCAAGGGGCTTGCATTCAATTTAGAAGAAAACTCTGTTGGTGTCGTAGTTATGGGTAATTTTCTGGAGATCAAAGAAGGCATGATCGTTAAAAGAACGGGACATATTTTAGAAATACCTACTGGAGATGCAATGATGGGCAGACTGGTAGATCCATTGGGGGCTCCATTGGATGGGAAAGGGCTGATTGAGAGCTCTTCTTACAGACCCATTGAAATCATTGCCCCAGGTATCGCGAAAAGACAACCTGTAAATGAACCGCTCCAAACAGGTATTAAGGCAATAGATTCTATGATCCCCATTGGAAGGGGGCAACGTGAGTTGATCATTGGAGATAGAGGCACTGGTAAAACGGCAGTTGCCATAGATACTATCATCAATCAGAAGGGTAAAGATGTTATTTGCATCTATGCTGCCATTGGTCAAAAGGCCTCTACAGTTGCCAGCGTGGTTGAAAAATTGAAAACATATGGAGCAATGGATTATACCATAGTGGTAGCAGCAAATGCATCTGATCCAGCGCCTATGCAATTTTTAGCACCCTATTCTGCCACCGCTATTGCTGAAGAATTCATGTATAACCAGGGGAAGGCCACTCTATGTGTATATGATGATTTAACGAAACAGGCAAATGCATACCGCCAGATGTCCCTTTTACTAAAACGCCCTCCTGGAAGAGAAGCATATCCAGGGGATGTTTTTTATTTACATTCTCGTTTATTAGAGAGAGCGGCTAAATTAAATAAAAAAAATGGAGGTGGATCCTTAACGGCACTTCCCATTATAGAAACCCAGGAAGGGGAAGTATCTGCCTATATTCCCACCAACGTTATTTCTATTACAGACGGTCAAATATATCTTCAACCGAGTCTTTTTGCTTCGGGGATCAGGCCAGCGGTTGATGTTGGTATTTCTGTTTCCAGAGTAGGTGGGAATGCACAGATCAAAGCAATGAAAAAAGTGGCGGGTACACTAAGACTCGACCTGGCTCAATTCAGAGAGTTAGAAGCATTTGCTCAGTTAGGTACTGAATTAGACTCTGTTACACAAAAGCAAATAGACAGAGGGAAAAGACTTGTAGAATTATTGAAACAAGATCAATATGATTCTTATCCTGTGGAAAAACAAGTTATTTCTATTTATGCTGCAACCAAAGGATATTTAGATGATATTTCTGTGGGAGAGATCAATAAATATGAAAAACAATTATTTGACTTTTTTGAAAAGAATCATTCTGATCTACTGCTGTACATAGCCGAAAAGAAAGAGCTACCAGAAGGAGAAGAATTGCCAAAGATACTGAAAGATTTTACAGAGAGATTCAGCAAAAAGGTATCAGCTTAATATATTTTTATAATAAATAGAATATGGCAACTCCAAAGGAGATCAAAAAACGTATTCATGCCGTTCAGAATACTAAAAAAATAACAAAGACAATGGAAATGGTAGCCACGGCAAAGGCTAAGAGAACAGTAGATAGAGTTAATCATTCCGGAGCTTATGTAAAAAGAATAGAAAAATTACTCCAATTGGTTATCGGGTCACTTTCTTACTTGAATACGAAAATAGAGCATCCTTTGTTAGAATCTCCTAAAGATATTTCCAGGGTTGGCCTATTGGTTGTGTCTGCCAACCGTGGCCTTTGCGGTGGATTCAATAATAGCGTGATAAAATTAGCCCAGAAAAGAATAAAGGAACTTGAATCTAACAATATAGATACTTGCATTCATTTAATTGGCAAAAAAGTTATTTCTATATTCGATTTCTTAGAAATCCCTTATGAGAAAGGTTATACTCATATTGAGGATAAGCCAACCTTTAAAGAAGCTATCGAATTTGCAGATCATTTCATGGAAAAATTTAAAAAAGCAGAGATAGATCAATTTGAGATCATTTCTACATTCTATGTTAATTCATCTTTACAAGTCCCTAAGATAAGGTCAATCCTTCCCTTTAATAAAGAATCATTCTTAGAAGAAATAATGTCTGGAGTAGATGAACAAGAGAAAGACATATCTAGCAAGGATGCTTCTATTTTTGAGCCTTCTGCTGAGCAGATACTGATGTCTTTATTGCCTCAATATATTAGGATACAGACTTTTCAGTCAATCTTACAATCCTCTGCTTCTGAGCAAGTAGCCAGAAAAATTGCGATGAAGAATGCAACTGAAAATGCCACTGAAATCATACACGAAATGACCAGACTATATAACAGAGTAAGGCAGGCAAAGATCACACAAGAGATCGCAGAAATCGTAGGTGGTACTGTTGGAGTATAGTTATAAGAAAATATATTTTTTTAAAAAGGAGATAATATGAATAGATCAGAAGGAAAAGTAGTCCAAATAATTGGATCAGTTTTAGATGCTAAATTTTCTGAGAAAGAAATGCCAACTATCTATAGTGCCTTAGAATTGGAAAGGCAGAATGGAAAATTAGTCTGCGAAGTACAACAGCACCTGGGGGGTGGGGTAGTGAGGGCAGTGGCTTTGGGAAGCACCGATGGGGTAAGAAGAAACCAACCCATTTATAGTACCAATCATCCTATTTCTGTACCAGTTGGTTTGAACACATTAGGAAGAATATTCAATGTGCTGGGAGAAACGGTGGATGAGCAGGGAAAATTCGAAGTGAAAGAACGCCGTCCTATCCATCAGAAAAGTCCTGAATATAAAAATCTGGAGCCAAAAATCGAAATATTTGAGACAGGCATTAAGGTAATTGATCTGTTAGAACCATATATCAGAGGAGGTAAGACTGGATTATTTGGAGGCGCTGGCGTTGGTAAGACAGTGGTGATCATGGAATTGATCAATAATATAGCTAAACAGCATGGTGGCTATAGCGTTTTTGCGGGGGTGGGCGAGAGGACCCGAGAGGGAAACGATCTTTGGTTGGAAATGCAGGAGTCAGGCGTGATTGATAAGACTTGTCTTGTATATGGGCAAATGAATGAACCGCCAGGTGCTCGTCTTAGAGTTGGTTTAAGTGCATTGACTATGGCAGAATGGCTTAGAGACTATTCCGGGAGTGATATTTTACTTTTTATTGATAATGTATTTCGCTTCTCCCAGGCAGGGTCTGAAGTAAGCGCTCTTTTAGGTAGAATGCCTTCTGCTGTTGGATATCAACCAACCTTAGCCACTGAAATGGGTCAATTACAAGAAAGGATCACCTCCACAAAGAATGGCTCTATTACTTCTGTACAGGCGATCTATGTCCCCGCGGATGATCTTACTGACCCGGCACCGGCAACTGCTTTTACTCATTTAGATGCTAATACCGTTCTTTCCCGCAAAATAGCTGAGAAAGGTATTTATCCTGCTGTGGATCCTCTGGATTCAAGCAGCAGGGCTTTGAGTCCTCAGATTGTTGGCGAAAAACATTATAATGTGGCAAGGCAGGTGCAGCAGGTTTTGCAGAGATATAAAGACTTGCAGGATATTATTGCCATACTGGGAATGGAAGAGTTATCAGAAGAAGACAAGATGATCGTAAACCGGGCGCGTAGATTAGAAAGATTCTTATCTCAGCCATTTCATGTGGCAGAACAATTTACGGGCATCCCAGGTAAATATGTAAAATTAGAAGACACGGTATCTTCTTTTGAAGAAATACTTTCCGGGAAATATGATCATATACCAGAGCAGTCTTTTATGCTAATGGGTTCTTTGGAAGATGTTCTAAAAAAGGCCAACGAAATGGGAGTCAAGGTATAATGTTGGATGTTAGTATTCTCACATCTGAAAAAAATATCTATGAAGGGAAGGCATCTGGTTTATTTCTTCCAGGTAAGCGTTCTTCTTGTACCATTCTCCCAGGACATGTTCCTATGATCAGTGAATTAGAGCCTGGTATATTTAAGGTCATTAAAGAAAAAGAAGATACCATTATCTTTGCCGTTGAAAGGGGTTTTGTGCAAGTGGACAATGATGAAGTCACCGCTTTGCTGGAAGGTGTTTATTTTCCAGAAGAAATTTCGAAAGAAGTAGAAGAAAAAGCTTTAGAGTCTCTTCTGTCTAAGGTTACTTATTCTGACATGGAGATGCACAATAAACAGTCTCAAATAAATATACATAGGGCTCGTTTGAGGTGTTGTCATATTTAAACCTTTTTTAAAGATTCCATTAATTCCTGTACTTTAAATTGTAATGATCTGTCTTTTTGTAGAAGTTTTTTTATCTTTTTTTCTGCATGAAATACTGTTGAATGATCATTTCTTCCGAAAAATACGGCAATAGAATGCATTGGAAGACTGGGGATTAAATTTTTGGCAATATACATGCAGATGTGCCTTGCCAGAGAAGACTCACTTGATCTACTTCTGCTTTTTACTTGTTCTTGGGTTACCTGAAACAATTCAGAAACCCTTTCCAGAATGACTTTTAAGCTTAAATCATTTTTTCCATCTTCTATGCATAAAGATTGCAGTGTATCTTCTATCATTTGGAGATCAATTGATTTTTGATGATGATTACACTGACTCAGAAAATTGAGTTTGATCAATACCGCCTCCAATAATCTTACCTGTCCTTTGATCTTAGAAGCAATATGAGAGATGGCCTCTTCATTAAGAGATAAGCCCATCTGCTTTGCCTTGGAACGTAAAATTTCTATTCTAGTATGTAGATTGGGTGGTTTTATGTCTACGATCAATCCTGATTGAAATCTACTGATGAGACGGTCTTTTAAAGTATGCAGATGTTGGGCGGGGCGATCACTTGAAATAACAATTTGTTTTTCATTTTGATACATATAGTTAAATGTATGAAATATTTCTTCTTGCGTATATTCTGCTTTGCTGCTGATCAATTGAATGTCATCGAATAAAAGAATATCCATATTTCTATATTTTGCCTTGAATTGATAAAAAGTCTTATTTTGTACTGCATCCATTAGATCACTTTGAAAAGTTTCTGCAGGAGTATATTGTACCTTCAACCAAGGGGTTTTTTTCTGTATATAATTTCCAATCGCCATTAATAGATGGGTTTTTCCCAACCCCACGCTACCATAAATGTATAAAGGATTATGTAGTTTATTTGGATTTTCGGCAATTCCCTGCGCGGCGGCTAGGGCATGCTCATTAGATGATCCAGACACAAATTGATCAAATTGATATTTAGGATTCAGTTGAATATAAGTAGCATGATCCTCATTTGTATTTATAGATGAATATGTTCCCATGGAAGGCTTCTCTTGACTTTGGATATTCTGATCTTCTTTCTTTTTTATTCCTATTTCCGTTTCCAGGAATACGAATGTTGGTATCCTCGCTAATTCAGTGGCGCATTTTTGAATAAGATCTATATATCTTCTTTTTAGGTGATTGATTACTCTCTCGTCATGGCTTGTAAGGAATAATTGATTCTTTTCCCATCTGCTTATTCTAACTTTAGAAAAGAATGCATTGAAAAATTGAGAGGGTTCTCTCTGGGATAATTTCTTATGAAGCTGGGACCATAGGTCATTTAGGTCATTTTTTAGAGGGAAGGCTTTCCATAAGTCATCCCGGATCAGATCTTGGCCTGCGGAACTCATTTTCGGTATTGGTTAAGTCATGCAATAGAGAAACAGCTGCAAGATAATTTTTTACTGAATATTTATTTTTAGATAGAAAAAAAAATCCGATGTTTCTTTTTTCTACTGTATTATGTCTTATTATTGGATACGACGGATAAGACTTCTGGAAGGAGATAAAAGAGCAGATCATTAGGAAATGAACTCATAAAGCTCTTTTCATTACACCATAGATAATAATTCCTTGGTATATTCTGTCTGTGGGGAGTTAAATATCTTATTTGTAGTCCCTGTTTCTACGATTTTGCCCCGGTGCATGACAGCTACTTCATCCGCAAGATATTTTACCAGACCCAGATCATGAGTAATGAATAAATAGGTAAGATTCAGCTCATGCTGTAATTTTTCCAGAAGATTCAATATCTGTGCCTGTACAGAAACATCCAATGAGCTGGTTACTTCATCACATACAATGAAATCAGGGTCTAAAACCAACACTCTCGCAATTCCAATTCTCTGTCTCTGACCACCTGAAAATTCATGCGGATACCTATCTTTCATGGAGACACTCAGACCTACTATTTTCAAGGCATGATCTATTTTCTTCATGACTTCTTTTTTACTTAAATTTTTGAAATGAGCCTTTATTCCTTCTGATATGATGTCTTTGATCATAATGCGTGGGTTGAGTGAAGAGAATGGGTCTTGGAAAATGATCTGTACTTTTTTACGGATTTTTTGCATCTCTTTTTCTTTTAGAGAAGTGATTTCTTGACTTTCTATAGAAATATTTCCATGCCATACGGGAGCTAGTTTTACAATTGCCTTGCCAAAAGTAGTTTTACCGCATCCGGATTCTCCTACCAGGGCAAAAGTACTTCCTTTCCGGATATTAATATCTACCCCATCTACTGCCTTTACATGACCAACTGTTTTCTTTAATATCCCCTTTTTGATCGGATAATATACCTTCAGAGATCTTATCTTTATATGATTCTTTTTTGGGGCGGTTGAACTACTTGGTTTGAGTGTGTTTTGTTTCAAGGAATGAATTGCCTGATTTGACTTTTGAAATTTTTTAGCATATAAATGGCAGGCTGTTTGATGTCCTGGCTTTATTTTAAGAAGTACAGGAGTTTCTCTGCCGCATATTTCTTCTTTTACATGACACCTTTCTGAGAATGAACATCCAACCTCTGGATATTGTTCTGCGGGAGGAACCCTACCCTCGATCGTCTCTAAATAATATTTAGGATTGTGATAAGCTGGGATAGACCTGAGTAATTTTATGCTGTAAGGATGGGAAGTGTGGCTGAAAAAGTTTTTATTCTTAGCCAATTCTACGATCTTACCAGCATACATTACGGCCACTTCGTCCGAGAATCTGGAAACCAGGCCCATATCATGGGTGATCAATAAAATGGACATCTTACTTTTTTCCTGAATGTCTCTTAATAAATTTAGTATCTGCCTCTGGGTTGTAACGTCTAAAGCGGTAGTGGGTTCATCCGCAATTAAAATATCAGGATTGCAAGCCATTGCGATTGCGATCATCACTCTCTGTTTCATCCCCCCCGAAAGCTGATGTGGATACTCGCTGAATATTCTTTGCGGATCGCCTATTTTAACCATATCTAATAATTCAATCGTCTTATCTCGCGCTTCTTTTAAAGAAAGTCTTTGATGCAATCTAAGTGGTTCCATGATCTGAAAACCAATGGAAAAAACTGGATTTAAGCTTTTCATAGGATCCTGGAATATCATTGATATACGATTGCCTCGAATGAATTGCCTTTCTTTTTGGGACAGTTTCAATAGATTTTTGCCTTTGAATAGTACCTTACCCCCTGCAAAAAAAGCAATATGCTTTGGAATGAGTTGTATCAGAGAGAGCGCTGTAATACTCTTTCCGCATCCTGATTCACCTACCAGAGCCAAGGTCTTTCCACTTGGTATTTTAAAAGAAACATCATCTACAATTCTGGCAATTCCTGATGGAGTCCTAAAATAGGTTTTTAAATTTTTTACTTCTAGCATCTAATAATTTTTCAATTTAGGGTCTAATATATCCCTTACTTCATCTCCTAAAATATTGGCTGGTAAGACTAGGCCCACCATAAAAATGAACGCGCTAACCAAATTCCACCATACCACTGGATCCCTGGCCAGTTCAAAACGGGCTTGATTGATCATATTTCCCCAAGAATAAATAGAAGGATCTACGCCAATGCCAACATAAGTAAGCACCGCCTCTGCTAAAACAATTCCACTAAATCGAAGTATCATCACGATAAAAACAATATGCATTATGTTAGGTACTATATGACGTAGTATAATACTGAATTTTCTAACACCAAATGCCTTAGCTGCTTCAATATATTCCATTTCACGTAATTTTAGGGTTTCTCCTCTAATGAGCCTACAAAGATTAGTCCAGGAAGTAATTCCCATGATAATACATAGATAAATAAGCTTTTCATCGGCACTTTCCAGGGTACCGGATGCACTGGTAAAAGTTTCTGCTATCAACATGGTAGCCGCAATTAAAAGGATGCTAGGTATAGATTCCAGGGTAGTGTAAACATATTGAATTATATCATCCACAACACCTCCCAGGTAACCGGCCAATACCCCAAACAAAATAGATACCGGGGCAATGAGTGTTGTAGTAAGTATGCCGATCAAAACACCTGTACGGATAGCCTTTAAAGACTTATAAAAAACATCATAGCCTGCCTTGTCTGTTCCCAATATATGATATTTGCCATAAAATGAGATCAAAGTACCGATTAGAATAAAAACCAAAAGAAAGAACAATACCAATCCATAATTTTTTCTTAGAAGGTTTTTAGATATATTTAAAAAGGATGATTTTTTTAAATTTTTATTATTGGATCTCATAGACCTTATCCACCAAACGGCTAGAATGCCCAAGATAATGGTGGCTAAAATTCCCATGAACAGCCCCGATAGAAAACGATTCCATATATCAGAATATTTTTCATCTAAATCAGTTAAATGAGTTCCTCCATAGATCAATCTGGGATAATCTCTTATACTATTTCCATTTTCACTTTTGATTTTTTTCTTTGAATAAGAATGGGTAGCAAATGGGGCAGAATAAGTGGTTTCTACTTTTTGCACAAGAGTGGCGCATATCTTATCCAGAAGGCTGATCACCTCTCCTTTTCTATCTGAGTTTTCAAAATGAATGCTATCTAAAACAGCTACTGTAAAATAAAAGATCAGAATGAATAAACTGATCAAAGACATTTTGTTCCGGATGATCCGTTTTAAAGCATTTCGCCAAATTTCGGATCGTAAAATAAAATAGGATCCGATTCCTAAACTGAATAATAAAAAAAAGATGCAAATATCACTCCATAGAAATATCATTCTAATCCATAAAACTCCTTAGTGTTTTGATAGGTAAACTCTCCTAGCAGATAAGGATTCATTTCTTTTAAACTGGCGATATGATCAAGAGTATACCTTACATAACCAGGCTGATTTACTTTACCTCGGAAAGGCGTAGGAGCTAAAAAAGGGGCGTCTGTTTCAACCAGCATTTTTTCAGCAGGACATTTCATTGCCGCTTCTTTTATAGCATCAGCATTTTTAAATGTGACAATACCAGAAAAAGAGATATAGCAACCTAATTCTAAATAAGAATTTAATTCTGCTAAGTTCCCTGTAAAACAATGGATCAATATCCTTTGATCTTTTTTACAGTTTTTTAATATGGATACAGTATCTTCGCCCGCATCTCTGGTATGAATACATATAGGTTTTTTTAATTCTTCTGCCAGCTGGATATATTTTTCAAAAGTGCTTATCTGTTTTTTTTTAGTATGCTTTGCATAATAATAATCTAATCCTATTTCTCCGACCGCCACAAATTTAGGATCATCCTTGGATTCTTGTGCTAATTCTATACAGGCGGATTCATTTTCTTTACCCACATCACCCGGATGAAAACCAATGGTATAATGGTATTCAATGGGTATTTTTTTGATAGAGAGTTCTTTCGCAAAATAAACAGCCTTCTCATGTGCGGCGATCTGTATCAGACCTTCTGTGAAAGTATCTTTCATTTGTCTAAAGGTTTCTTCTTCAGAGAGCCCTCTTTCCCATGTCATATCTAAATGGCAATGAGAATCGATCAATTTATGTTGTTCAGTTGAAATCGTAGACATGGCTTCTTTAATTGATATCCATTACAGGAATGTCAAGCAAAAACTGATCATTGGTTTCTACATTCATCATTAAAATTATAGTTGACAACCGGAATCATTGAAATAATATAAATTATGGACTCTACACCGTTTAATGATAAACAGCTTAAGGAATTTCGTAAGCTTTTGATTGAGAAAAAAGCCCGTATCATTCGCGAGATTCATGAACAAAATCAGTTTGTTTCTCAGAAAAAACAAGATATAGGTGATTTGGCGGATATGGCAACGTATCTGTTAGAGAAAGAATTAAGCATTAGTTTAAGTGAAAAAGAACGTGAAATTCTTGGAGAGATTGATAAAGCCATTGAAAGAATTCAAAACAAAACTTATGGTATTTGCGTTGATACAAATAAGCCCATTAAGAAAACACGTCTTAAAGCAAGGCCAGAAGCCATTCGAACTACAGAAGCGCAGGAAATCTATGAAAAACATCAAAAGAAAAACACTTTTCCGAGGATGTCTCTAAGCGATAATTTTACAGATTAATATCCAAAGTGTATTTAAAGGCAATAACTCAATTCAAGGAAATTTTGGATGATTTTGAGTTTCTGCTTCATCAAAACCACAAAGCATTTAGATGGGCTTTGAAGGATCAGAAAAGCCCACTTGATTTTGATGTTTCTTTTAAGGCGGTAATTCCCCAGAAAGCAATATTTGACTATTACCGTTCTGATGTGTGTATTCGATGTTCTCGTAGAATATCCTATAAACCAGATCAATTCAGTGAAGTGAAGCCAAAATTACCCTATTTAATTTTAAAACATAATGTTTTTTTAGGGAAGTATAATAGAATCTACCATGACCCTGAAGTAGATCGGGAATTTAGTCAGATCATAAAATTAGCTATTGGATACGAAGCAGATCATTTTTTGATTAGAGAAGTTTTAAGATGTCATTTTGGGGCCGAAGAGATTAATGATCCACAATGGCCTGAAAATTGCAAAAAAAATATTCAAGATGACATAATTAAATTCAATTTAAAAGGAATTTTGATCATAGGTGAAGCAGCCAGAATTCTTTTACAGGATAAAGCTAAAGATCATTTTAGTAAAGTATTTCATTTTTTAAATTTACCTACAGTGGCTACTCCGGGTCCTTCCCGATTGATTTTCATGAAAAGAAAGAGCTATTCTTTGACGAAAATAAAAGAAGAAAGAGACAGGATCATTAAGACAATTCAATTATTCAGAGATAAAATAATTCAAAAACTTAATTGATCTTATATTTTGATCTATGAAGAGAAAAGAAAAAAAATGGTCTTTTAATATTCAGACTTTTCTTAAAAGAATAACTTTTTCTAAAGTGTTTGAAAAAGTATCTGTTTCTGAAAAGATTAAATATCAACATTCGACTCCCGTAAGAACAAGGATTTCTAACCTTAAAGATATATTTTTCAGTAGCCAGAAAAGTAAAAAAATTATAGGTACAGAACAAAAAGAAAAATTTCTTCCCATTAAAGAATCTAGTAAAGATGAATATATTGCTAAAAAAAATAGTCACTCCTTGCTTACTTATAAAGCGAATGAGATCATTCTTAGGAATAGCCCCTATACACATTATTTTAGAAGTTTATTAAGTGCTGAGAGATTGGTAGAAAATAAAGAATATGAAACAGCACTTGAGTTATATTACAGACTATTAAATAAAATTTTAAGTAAAAATATTCGGAATAAAATAGAACAAAATATTAAAGATATAGAGTCTTTTTTAAAGTCTACTGAAAAATCAGGCAAAGAAAAAAAAGAAAAAATATCTTATCCTGATAGTACTATAAGCAATAAAGAAAGAAGGGGGCATGAAGATACAGCTAAAAAAGAGCATGTTTCTTATCAAGAGAGTACCAAGGCCTTACCTAATGTGATTATCCAGGCAACGGGAGGTGAGCTTATCATTAAAAGGGGTACTCTGGAGTCTAAGAAGATTGAAATTCAGGCTTCAGGAGATGCAAATGTAGAGAATACTTCTTCTGTTTCTTCAGGTGATGGTTCGATACAAAATGGATGGCGAGTGCCCCCTGATGATAAAAAGAAACAGATAACAGTGACAGATCAACCTGTATCCGGATCAGGCGTTCATTCTGTTTCTTCAGGTGATGGTTCGATACAATATGGATGGCGAGTGCCCCCTGATGATAAAAAGAAACAGATAACAGTGACAGATCAACCTGTATCCGGATCAGGCGTTCATTCTGTTTCTTCAGGTGATGGTTCGATACAATATGGATCGGCAGTTCCCCTTGATGATAAGAAGAAACAGATAACAGTGACAAATCAACCTGTATCCGGATTGGGCGTTCATTCTGTTTCTTCAGGTGATGGTTCGATACAATATGGATCGGCAGTTCCCCTTGATGATAAGAAGAAACAGATAACAGAAACAGATCAATCTATATCCGGGTCAGGCGTTCATTCTGTTTCTTCAGGTGATGGTTCGATACAATATGGATCGGCAGTTCCCCTTGATGATAAGAAGAAACAGATAACAGAAACAGATCAATCTATATCCGGGTCAGGCGTTCATTCTGTTTCTTCAGGTGATGGTTCGATACAACAGGGATCGCCAGTGCCCCTTGATGAGAAGAAAAAACAGAGAACAGAGACAGATCAATCTGCATTAGGGGGGGGTGTCCATTCTGTTTCTTCAGGCGATGGGTTGATACAACAGGGATCATCGCCAGTGCCCCTTGATGAGAAGAAAAAACAGAGAACAGAGACAGATCAATCTGTATCATCAAGAGATCTTTTTGTTCCCCCATTTACTGAGCTTGATGAAAGAGGAACAAGAATGACCGGTCAGTTTGGACAATATGAAACTGGCGCGCTAAAGACGAAACCAGAAGATCAAAAATCTAAAAGTATAGATAAAACGGAGACATCAAAAGAATTAGAAAAGCCAGAACAAGCAGAAAAAGAATATCAGTCTTTTGATTCTGAATCTCCAAAAGTTAGTGCTACTTTAGAAGTAAAAGAAGAAGAAGACTCTCCTTTTTTAATCTTGACTTATGACTTTACAAAAATTCCTTATCCTTTTAGTCTTTCTAAAGATAACCAATTACTTGAATACGCCTATTATAAATATAAACCTATGCTGATCAAGGCCCAAAAATATGTAAATTTGAAACAGATATCCAAAGCGCTGGATTACTACCAAATAATAATAGACCAAGACATCCCTACCGAAATGAAAAAAATGGTAGATCAAAATGCGAAAGATATCACTAAATATATAAACAATTTTTTACATGTCTCATCAAAGTAAATGTTCGACCCCCAGACTATTCAACAGGATCGCCATTCTAGTATATATTCCATTTTGCGCTTGTTCAAAGTAAACAGCGTTAGGTAGTTCGTCTATATCTGTACTAATTTCTTTTAAACGAGGGAGAGGATGCATTACGATTATATCTGGCCTACACTTTGATAAAAATTTTTTATTGATCACATAAAAATTAGAATATTTTTTATATTCATTATGATCAGAAAATCTTTCTTCTTGTATGCGGGTAACATAGGCTACATCAGCCTCCTTGATTTGGTTTATATCTTCAATTTCCTGGTAATGGATTTTTTGATCATCCAATCTTTTGCGATCTTTTTCTGATAATCCAAGTGCCTTTGGGCTTACAAAAATGAATTCTACGTTAAAATGCATTAGAAGCTTATACAATGAATGGATAGTACGCCCGTATTTAATGTCCCCAATAAAGGCTATTATGGTCTTATTCTTGGATAAATTCTTTAATTTGTGAATTGTATATATATCTAAAATTGCCTGTGTAGGATGCTCCCCTGAGCCATCCCCTCCATTGATCACCGGAATGGTTAAATTCTGCGCAGCAAAAGTAGATGCCCCTTCTAAATTATGTCTGATAACACATATATCCGCATAAGCTTCCATCATTTTTAGAGTATCAAAAAGAGTTTCACCCTTCGCTAAAGAAGAAAATTGAAAACCAACGGAGGTGATCACTTTCCCACCTAAACGATGCATTGCCGTTTCAAAAGAAAGTCTGGTTCTGGTAGATGGTTCAAAGAATAAAGAAGCTAATACATATTCTTTTAGCAAAGGAATTGTACGTTTATTTTGCAAGATATTTTCAATTCTTTGGCTTAGTTTCATCAGGTCTAATAGTTCGTCTTTGTTGAACTGTTCTGCTGATAAAATTGACTTTGTTTGCATATAGGTTGCTTCTGGATAGATATAACTATCGTACAACCAAGAATTTAAAATTTTTCATTACCTTGCCTGAAGACTTAAATATCACTCTATACACGCCGCTTCCTAATCGGACGCCTTTTAAAGAAACTACATCCCAATGATGCTCTTCTTCTCTGGTGTTGATTTCGTACAATTTTCTTCCATATGTATTATATACTTCTATCTTTGTATTTTGGGGTAATCCCAGGAAAGATATATTTGAATGTAGACGAGCCCTAAAAATGACTGGAAATATTCTTGCTCTCGAAAAGTTAGTTACTCTTCCAAAATCGCCTTCCAGGACAGGAGAGGTACTCGATGAAGGAAGGCTTAGAGACATTTTGTCTTTGAGATTGGCGGTCTCTTTTACAGTAAATGTAGTACTACCAATACTAGGACTGCCCCCAAAAGGATCAATGATCGTAATTCTGATGGTAGAACTATCCAGCCATTCTGCTGTATAATCTTCCCCGAGTGGGTCTGAAGTAGTGAATAGTGCATCCACCTCATCCTTTGTTAGGGTGGTCCCCGAAGTTTGGTTTGTTTCTATATCAAAAGTGATCGTGATCGTATCACCCTGGCTATAAGAAGGATTGTCATCATCAGGATCATCCGCAATAATAGAAATGATTGCAGGTGCATCAGTTGCCTGGATATCACCAAAACCACCCGTCAGGACAGAAGTATCTGTGGAGGGAAGGCTGATCAAACCCGATGATATTTCGGTTCGGATATCTGCGGTCTCTTTCACAGTAAATGTAGTACTGCCAATACGAGGATCACCCCCGGAAGGATCAACGATCGTAATCCTGATGGTAGAACTATCCAGCCACTCTGCTGTATAATCTTCCCCGAGTGGGTCTGAAATAGTGAATAGTGCATCCACCTCATCCTTTGTTAAGGTGGTACCCGGAGTTTGATTTGTTTGCTGATCGAATACAATGGTAATTATGTCTCCTGCACTGTATCCTGGACGATTATTTGGATCATCTGCGGTTGCCGCTGTGATACTGGGGGGATCCAGGAAATCAATAAAACTTCCATCAAGAGTAATAGAAGCGGGTGAAGATACATCAGGACCTGTATAGATGAATTGCAGGCCTGCGGTCGTTTTTAAAGTAACTGTTGTAGTTCCAGGAACAGGACTGCCTCCTGTGATGTCATCAATAGTTATGACCAGTGTCTTTGCATCTATCCATAAAGCGGAATAGGATGATCCCAGTGGATCTGAAAATGTAAGTAGATTATCTATTTGTGCTTTGTCCGGGTTCGGCCCAAAAACTGTGTTTGTTGGGATAGTGAATTTTATGAAAATTTGATCGCCATTATCATAATTGCTGCTTCTATTTGCATCAATAGTAGTAGCGGATGTAATGTCAGGACTTTCTGTTGAAGGGAACCAACCCAGATTATTTCCATTGTCTTGAATATCTAGCCCTATACCAGCAGAGATAGGAAATAAAGAAGCGTCGGAAGCACTCGCATCTGAATCTTCAACAGTTAAATAATTTAAGGACCTATTGCCTTGTAAACTTATATTCCACCTACAGTCAGGGGTGCTACAAGTTGAATCATGTGCATTGAGGATGAGTCTGTTGGAAGATGTCCCCATAGCCGTAAATATACCATTTACAATGATAGTTTTATTGTTTTCAAATGAAAAATTACGATTACCACTTTCTCTATGAGTTAAAGTAAGATTATGAAAAGTCCAGTCAGAAGAAATAGCTTGATCTGCTCCACTCAGGTTTATTTCTACAGTAGAAGGATCAATTGCATTGAAAGAACCACTATTTCTGGTTAAATTAGCAGAGATGAGTTTAAGGTTTCCATTTGTGTTGAATGTGCCTCCTTCCAAAGAAAGAAAATCATTTACAGTAAGATCTTGGCCATTTTGGTTATAAGTTCCATTATTCAGTAAAAGACTATCCAATGTAAGAGCACCTGTTTGAGTTATGGTTCCTGATGTCTTATTGATCTCTATGTTGGGAATAGTAAAACTTCCAGGTAATGATATGTTAGCGGTTCCTGTAAATATAAATTTTGAAAGATCTTCATTCATGAGATTAACATTATTATTCCAGCTCCAGTCATTGCCAGAAAAGTTTATAGAAGTAGATGCACCTCCAAAATTTAATTCTCCTCCCGATGCATTGAATTTAGTGTTCACATTAAACGATAGTCCATTGAGTTGTAAAACACCTCCGGAAAGAATAAATTCTTCCAGATTTAGACTGCTGCTAGGGTTTACTTGTAGCGTGCTACCAGATATTTCGAGTTTTTTGGTTACATTCAATGCTGCAGAACCCTTTTGGAAGATGCCGCCTGAAATATTAAGATTTTCTGTTTCAATAGGAGTATTAGAGCCTGTAAAATCCAATGTGCCTTGGGTCAAAATTATTTCCTTTGCTTTTCTTGTTTCTGTGCCCGTAAAATTCACAATACTAGTATTATTTGCCATATCTATGTTCAGTTTAGGGTTTTGTATGATTTTCATTGAGTTAATACGATTTTGAAAATTTATATTTTTATTCCCAGTGAAATTTATCTCTATATCATCCGGAATGTTGATAGTACCATCCTCCGTGATCGAAAGCCAGTTTGATGGAGGTGTTATCGTTTGTGGGCTACGATCAATCGTAATGCTGGAACCAGGTTCCATTGTTAAATTTGGTGCATCTGTTCCCCCTCCGAATCCTATATGATTTACAATAATGGAACATCCGTTTCTTACATTTAATCTTGAACTTGCTCTTAGTAAGAGTCCAGTAGAATTCGTATTATATATAAAAGAAGCGTCTGATTCAATATTTGTTCTACCCACATTTATTGTACCATTATCTGTTAAGTCGATTGACCCTGGATCTTTAACCTCCAAGGAACCCTCTTTAACATTTATTACAGCATTATTATGTACATTCAACGTATTCGTTAAAGTTACTCTTGAACTTTCATTGTTATTTGTAAAATTGAATGTATATGCCCCACCCATATCCAAAGATAGAGAAGAGGGGAAAGTGCCATTTTGTCCATTATCAATATTCAACGTGGATTGAGAGCTTGATATGTGCCCTAAGGATATATTGTTACTGCTTAGCTCGAAAGTGGAAGTATTACTTCCTTGCCCATTTATAATTGTTATGATGTTTCCTTGTGTAGATGATCTATCTGTTCCTATTTCTATTTCCTTTATTTTAAACATTCCGTTAAAATTATTTATAATGAGTGATGCCATCAGATTTATATTTCCTGATATAATCGCCCTTTGTTCAGATATAAAACTACCATTAGAATTAACTTCAATAGTCGCTACATTCTCTACTTCAATTGCAGTGGTACCGGTGTTATTGATCGTTGCATTATTTTCTATTAGTATTGTTCCAGGTAGGGTACCATCTCCAATATTCAATATCCCTGAATTGTTCAATACAGTTGCATTGCCTCGCACGATAAGCTTTGCACTATTGCCATTAATTTTCAAACCTGCTGCGTTGAATGTATTGCTTATTACTTGCAATGTTCCCTCAACAATAGTTTCCTCATTTCTATTAATAAGGGTATTTGCGGTAACTTCATGGCCACTACATATTCTTACCCTTTCATCTGGTTGTGGAACATCGATTTCAGGTGTAGGAATAGCCGAACAACCCGTAGGGGAGTCTCCCCATGTATCTGGATTATTCCAATTACCATCACCTCTGGATACAATAACAGGGTAAACATTGAGATTCACCAAAAAAAAAACGATTAATGATAAAAATATAGTTTTTAATGAGTATATATCTATTTTAAGCCGAAACATAAATAAAATCCTTTACTGTTTGTTCATTAAATGAAAGGTTGCCATAAAGACTTAACATGTCAAGAATAATTTATACATAATATACGTCAGTAAAATATGAAAATATTAAGCAATATCATTCTAATTTTTTTTATCATTAATTGTTTTTTGTTGTTATTGATCATTCTATTGCAGTCAAATAGGTCTGCCGGTATGAGCCTTTTTGGGGGGGGTGCTAGTCAAACTGCCTTTGGGGCCAGTTCAGGAGATATTCTAACTAAAATAACAGGGGGTATGGTCGTTATTTTTTTGCTTATGGGGCTGATTCTTTCTTATTTAAAGGCGCATGAAGGAAGTGATTTAGAAGGCGTAAAAAAAGAACTGATCAATCCTGAACAACCAATAGATACAGAAACAGTTGGAAGTACAGACCAAGATAAAAGTAAGAAGATAAAAAAAGAGGGCGCAGAGGCTAGCCAAAAAGAGATTCCTACTATGCCTGGTAGTAAAACTCCTTTCGAAGAAAAAAAAATACCAACAAAAAGAAATATCCCTAAGAGTAATTAGGCAAAATCTTTTGACTTTAATTCTGGAATTAAAGTTCTTTTTAAATTGATTTATCTGTAGATTTTAATTTCTCACTTAGCTTGCACATGAAGAAAACATCTCTTTTTAAGCAACATCAGATAAGAAATGCTAAATGGATAGATTTTCATGGTTGGAATATGCCATTATCTTACGGAAATATAAAAGAGGAATATCATTGTGTGCGTTCAAACGCGGGGTTGTTTGATGTTTCTCACATGGGTATTATTCATATTCGATCAAATCTGAAAAAAAGTAGTTTTGATCTGCTGGAATTTTTAACATGCAGAAAAATACCAGTTAAAGAAGGGAATGCTCAATACAATGCGCTTGTACAGGAAGATGGCGGTACTTTGGATGATATTATATTATATTGTATGGGGACAGATCATTACATGCTGATCGTAAATGCTGCCAGGGTAAAGAAAGTCATGGAGCATTTGATCTATTGGAATCAGAAAAAAAATCTTATTTGTCAAATATCAGAAGAAAAAGATCATGTATTGCTGAGTCTACAGGGGCCTGCATCCGAAAATATTCTTAAATCGGCACTTGGTGAAGACTATTTTTTTTTATTGGATTTTTATTATTATGAATTTAAAAAAATGTCTTCTCCTAAAATATTATTTTCCAGGACAGGCTATACAGGTGAAGATGGATTCGAATTATTAATGCCTTCTACCTTGGGCAATGAAATTTGGAATAGACTCATTGAAAAAGGAGCTCTCCCCTGCGGACTCGCAGCCAGAGATATTTTGAGGTTAGAAATTTTTTATCCTTTGTATGGGAATGAACTTTCTGAGGATAAAAGTATTCTTACCAGCGGAATTGAATGGTTGGTACATTTTGATAAATATTTTTTAGGTAAGAAATCGTTGGAAGAACAAATCAAAAATATTCCTTCTAAAACTATTGGATTTATGATGCAAGAGAAAGGAATCCCCAGAAAGGGATATAGAATATTTTCAGATTCTAAAGAAGTGGGTTATGTAACCAGTGGAGGTTTTTCCTTTCAATGGGAAAAGGGTATTGGCATGGCTTACCTGGATGCAAAATATGCACATCCGGATACAGATTTATTCATAAGAATACGTGACCAGAAGAAGAAAATAAAAATATTTCTAAAAAGCCCTTATAAAGGCTCTATTAAAAAAAAGATTCAATGACTTTATTTTCAAATATGTAAATTATAAATTGCTGAATTGATAAATTAAGATAGTCAGTTTATGCAGGAGTTTAGAAACTTCCTCTTATTCAGGAAGTTGTGGATTAATGATCTTATCTGGTATAGAAATTAATAATAGGTTGGGGAGTAATATTATTATTCGCCCATTTGATCCCAATAATTTAAATCCAAATTCTTATAATTTAAGTCTTCACCATGAACTCATTACTTATGAGGATAATGTATTGGACATGAAAATCCCTAATTCAACCAGAAAAATTGTGATCCCTAAAGAAGGCTTTGTATTGGAGCCAGAAAAATTATATCTTGGAAGAACGGTAGAATATACAGAAACACATGATCTGGTACCAATGTTAGAAGGTCGTAGTAGTGTTGGACGTTTAGGGCTATTTGTCCACATAACAGCAGGATTTGGAGATGTTGGCTTCAAAGGATATTGGACATTAGAAATATTTGCGGTGCAACCGATCAGAATCTATGCCCACGTCAAAATATGCCAGATATTTTACCACACTATCAAAGGTAAATACGAAGAATATACTAGTCAGAAATATCAAAACAACAAAGGCGTTCAGCCGAGTATGCTCTTTAAAGATTTTGAGAAAAAAACATGAGTCCTGAGCTCCCATAGCTCAGTTGGATAGAGCGGCGCCCTCCTAAGGCGCGCGCCCAGGTTCGAATCCTGGTGGGAGCAGATATATTTTTGAAGTAAAAATTCACTCAAATTGCCTATCAAGAAACCTTGAATTTGGAAACTAAATTGTTCAACATTTTTGAAATATTCTGCAATTCTATGGATTTATTTGCCGTATTTATACTATCATTATCCAGGTTTTTCATCACATCACCTATCAAGACTACATTATTAGCCACATCATTTGATTTTTGATAGGTTTGTTTAATTGTTTTAGCCATTTCCTTAACAGTTCTTGCCTGTTCTTCTACGTCATTCGCGATAGAAGAAGTAATATCACTGATATTGATTGTGACTTTTAATATGTTTCTAATGGTTAGTATTGCTTCATCTGTACTCTTTTGGATATCTTTTATCTTTAGTTTTATTTCTTCAGAGGAATTTGCAGTTTGTCTTGATAATTCTTTTATTTCAGAAGCAACTACGCCAAATCCCTGTCCTTCTTCCCCTGCTCTGGCAGCTTCAATGGATGCATTCAATGCGAGCAATTTTGTTTGTTCTGCAATATCAGATATGGTCTTGATCACATGATCAATTTCGCCTATTTTTCCGACAAAATCATTCAATAAATCATTGGTGTTATGGGCTATCTTGGATGCATTCGAGGTAACTTTGTCCGCCTCTATGGTCTTTTCTGAAATCTCATCCGTTGAAACAGATATCTTTTCTACCGCATTTAATACATTTTGCAATTGATCATTCATTCTCTTTACAGAATTAGTGATTTCTTGTGTTTGAGTATTCACTTTCTCTGTGGAGGAAGAAAAATTATCTGTGGACTTTACAATGACTTCGATCACCTGTTTTAATTGTATACTACTTTGGATCACATCTTTTACAATATGTCTTGTTTTTATAATAAAAAGATTCAATGCCTGGCTCAACTGTCCTAATTCATCTGGTGAATCATTGTCTATTTCGTGAGTAAGATCGCCTTCTCCTTCTGAAATATCAATGACTCTTTCCATAACGTTTTTTATTGGTCTTGAGATGCTGCGGATCGTATAAAATGATAAGATAAATACCAATACACAAAAAACCAGTATAACGGCCCAGAAGATGAATTTATTTCTTTGCAAGGAATTGATATATTCCCATAAAATGGATTCTAAATTATCAGCAGTTATTCTCTGTAGATTAACCAGTTTGTCGATGACTTCTGTACCATGTCTAAAAAAATTCAATGGTTTAACTTCTAAGTTTTCTTTAGTAATAATTTCTCTATCAATTTTAAGTAGATAGCCTTGCTTCGCTAAAATAAATTCATCTAAGTTTTTATATAATGTCTTTTCAGCTTCTTTATTTTCAGAAAATACAACACTTAGATTTTCTACGAGCTTTTGTACATAGTAATTTATTTTGACTTTATGATCTGATATTTCATTTAAGATCATTTTTCTACTTTCTTTTGCATTTGTCATCACTATTTTACCTCTTAGCTCACCCAATATGTCTTGCATTTCTGGAATTATATTTACTATAATTTTAATTAGATTATAAGAATCTAAATTTGGATCTAAAGTTAAATTTGATTTATCTGCAATTTCTTTGAATAGAAATATAATTTCCTGGATCAATACAGTGTGGAATTTAAAGGATTGCTCTTGGTTATAAAATGTATATTCGTTTAGGATCTCTCTCCATTTTTCTTCAGAATGTTCCAAATGTTCTTTAACGCTGAAAATATTATTACCTTCTTCATTTTTTCTTTTTAGATCCACGAATAGATGCTCTATTTCATTTTGTAGATATAACAGATCGCTCAAAACATCTTGACCTGATAAATGTATGTTTGTCATGCCCCTGTGCAATTGTAATTGCGTTAATATAGAATGCAATATTCTTATATTTTCAATTCCATTCACTTCTTTTGAACGGAAAAGAATATCTTTTTGTAAAATAGAAGTGGTAAATATAATAAGGCTAAACAATGGAATTATCGCTAAAGAAAGTAAGATATATATCTTAGATCTTATATTTATTTTTTGGAAATAATTAAAAATAAATTTCATTATTCTCTTTACCAATGAGTCTATCTGTATCTACAATAGGTATTATATTTTCAGCTATATTTACATTGCTTATTATATATTCATTCTCTTTTTCTTGGTACTTAGAGGAGATAAATTTGTGATCCTCTTTTTTAATGAAAAAAACTTCATGAATTTTCTCAGCAAAGATGCCAATATTCCCTGATCCTTTATTAAGCCTGATAAAATTCAGAAATTCTTTTTTTTCTTTCTGGACAGAATGTTGTAGATCAATGATCATAATGACTTCACCTCTTAAATTTACAAGACCAATTATAAAAGCATCTGCGCGGGGAACCTGAATATATTGAATACTTTCCACGATTTCGGAGACATATTGCAGGTCAATTCCATATATTTGACCTCTTGTAAACCATGTAAGTATTTTCATAAGGTTTAGATATATGATTTTAACAGTTTTATAGGGTCAATAAAAATAGTTTGTTTTCCATCCCAACGACAATATCCCAGGATAGGACCATGATCTATATTGCCTTTATGCAATTTAGGCGCATCTTCATATATTTGGATGATTTCATTTGTCAAAAAACTGTATATAGTATCTTCTACCTGAACAAAAACCAGATATAATTTTTTGGATGGAATTACAGACCTTAGATTATAAATATTTTCTAATCTTAGAAGAGGCACTTTCTTATTTTTATATTCAATAGAATCTTTTGCCAGGGTAGAAGGAATATCTTTTTCAGATAGTTCTTGCATCCTCACAATGTACTTGGTGAACATAGCCATTGCCTGATCTTGTATTTGAAATAACATAAATGATCTTGTACCCCTTTTTATTTTAGAAATATTTTTTTTCACTTTTTCATATTCTCTGGAAAGCATTTTAGAATCTTTAGATAAGTAATTATCAAAAAGGACGGGAATATTCAGAATAAGAGATATATTACCATTACTAAGAACCGCAGATCCAAAATATTCCAGCACATGATCAAGATGTTTCTCAAGTTTCCTGACAACCACTTCTTCTATATCATTTATTTCATTTACCCAAATACCAAATCTATATTTACCTGCTCGAATCACTATAATAAAGGAATTTAAATTCTGTTTTTGATTACTCTTACATTTGCATACATGGTCTAAGAGAATTAAAGGCAAAATAGAATATTGAAATTCATATACAGCATAATCTTTTACATAGTATAATTTTTGATGATCAATAGGGATGATCGTCTCTATGAATTGATCTTGTATCCCAAAGTACCAGTCAATATGTTTTACAATAAGGCAAGAAATAATATTGGTAGTCTGAGGTATTATTAATTTAAAAATAGAACTTTTACCTTCCACAGACTGAATTGCTATTCTAGCATTGATTTTTTTTAAACTAGATAGCACAGAATCCAGTCCAACCCCCCTGCCTGAAATTTTAGTCAGTTTTCCCAGGGTACTGAATCCAGATTTAAAGATAAAATTAGTAATTTCTTTTTTCTTCATTTGATCTACCTTTTTTTTAGAAATTATTTTATCTTGGATCAGTTTAGTTTTGATCTTTTCTATTTGGATACCCCTTCCATCATCTATTATAGATATGACGATCTCTTTACTATTCATTTTAGCATTTACTAATAAAGACCCCTCTGATCTTTTACCTAGTTTTTCTCTTTCAGAAGGTAATTCAATTCCATGATCAATCGCATTTCTTATGATATGGATAAGACATTCTTCTACAACGCCTAAAATATTCTTATCAACTTCAATATCATTCAAATTCATGATGAAATTTACTTTCTTATTGGCTAATTGGGATGTATCTCTGACTATCCTGAATAAAGGTTGAGAAATAGTTCCTAAATTTTGCAGCTTGGTTTTAAGAATATTCTCTTTGAGAGAAGTAATGGATGTCTCCAAGTGTCTGCAAATAGAGTGCAATTCGAAATCCTTATAGGTATTGATTTTATTTCTAAGTTTGTTTCTGATCAGAATTGTTTCTTCTATCTTCTGCATCAATTGATCAATAAGATCAGCATTTACCCTGAGGATAGAATAATTTTTATTTCCAGATACTACAGAAGTACCGGATGGGGTAGGGTGTTTTGCTTGTGCTTCATATAACTGGATAAAGTTTCTCACAGGCATTGTCTGAATAAGCGGATAAAAATTTTCCTTCTCTTTATCGGACATTATGATAAAATAATAGTAAAAGGGGGAAGAAAACTTTCTTATATTGGTGGCATCTTCTCCGATAGGGCCATGCTTCAGGATCAAATATTTTCTTGAAATTGAAATGAAATATTTATTTAGCTGAGCGATTCTGGTTACTTTTTGGGGAGAGAAATTAAAGCTTAGATAGAATAGATTTTTCTGCTTCTTTTTTGCTTTTTCCAGTAAATTTTTAGGGATATTTACTTTCAATTTAGTGATTCTTGGTCTTCTTCTTTGAAGTTCTAATGAGTCTGCATATAGAGCTTTACTATGGGTTTCAAATTTCCCGATCAAATATTTAAAATCACTTTTTTTATATTGATCAATATTATTGGCTACTTTTTTTAATTGATCAATCCCCTCTAGTATAAGGTCAATGGATACATCGCTCATTTTAAATCCTGAATTTTTGAATGTATTCAAAAAAGTCTCAAAGGAATGAGTTAGAGCAAAAACATTTTTTAAGTCAAATAATCCGGCGCTTCCTTTTATGGAATGCAAACAACGTAATATTTCTTTCATTGAGGCATGATCATGATTTTTTTCCAAAGACAGGGTGTTCTTTTCTGCAATTTCTAAAAATTGGTTAAAGGATTGGATGATATTACTTTTTAAATTTTTATAGATGGTTTGCATGGATTATTTTACATTATACAGTATCTTTATAATCAAGTTTTTCAAGGTTTTGTAAAAAAGAAAGTATTTTTTAGATGATATTTCTCATTTTCTTAGCCTTATCAAGGGCCGAAGAAACACCTGTTAAAAGAATAGAAACGCTGATCCTTTTAGAGGTAATTTTGCTTGATGAATATTTCTATCTGATCTTTATTAACATCTTCATTGAGCCTCAATACATAGCTACCAAATAGTTTATCATGGGGGCCTCTATTATTCTTAGCACACTCCGTTAAGGCGACTGTAATAAAAGAAATAGGGAATATCCTGAATAGACCTCTTAAAAAACTTTTACCCCAGGGAAGAGGCTTACCATATTTATCCACGACTGCGATACCTAGTTTGCTTCTAGTAAAAAAAGAACCAGAAAAGCGACTATTTCTATTGGATTCTAAAAAAGATAGGAAAATTCTCCATCCGATCAATATCAGTATGGGGACCAATATGTATAAGATCATTCCCAGAGGAATTGCAGTAGAATCCGCAGAAAATAAGAAATCTCTTAAACCAGTGGGCATTTTTGAAAAATCGGCGGTGACCGGAAGCTTAATTTCAAAAGGGATCAATTTCTTGAGGGAAGTTCCTAGTATAAGCCAAAGAATGATTATAATGCGAATTGGATATTTTTCATAGAAATAACTCCATATTCTATGACCTAATTTGGCCTTTTCAATTGCTGGAATATATACATCTTTGTATATATCCTCTATCTTTTTCAGAGTTTCTTCTTCTCTGATATCAGAAAATAATTGATAAATCTCTTTTAATTCATCATGATCTAATTTTTTAAATTGCTCTATATTTACTTTTGATGAAGTCGTTTCTAATGCTTCTGTAAATTTTTCTTTTGGCGAAGTCAAATTCTTCTTTGACTTTTTTTTAGCGGAGCTTGAGGTTTTATTTTCAGTCATGATGATTTTATCATAATATTTTCTGTATGAATTTTTATAGAAATCATTTCTTTTCAATCTCCAAGGTTGTACCGGATAGCTTTCTCTTTATATTATGAAAAATAAAGCCCCTATCTTCCCAAACAGAGTAGTAGGCGGGTGTTATTACTAGGGTTATCAGAGAGGCGAATGCAAGCCCCCAGGCAAGGGCCAGGGCCATTGGTCTTAAGAATGGATCATCCCCGCCAATTCCATAGGCCGTGGGTAACAATCCAAAAACAGTGGTGATCGTAGTCAGGAATACAGCACGCAATCGAAGCATGCATCCATTTATAATGGCATTCATTTTATCTATGCCTTTATTCCTTTGTTTGGTGATGAAGTCGATCAGAACGATAGAGTCATTCACCACTACCCCTGTGAGCCCTATGATCCCCATGGTGGCTAAAAAACTGAATACGAGTGTAGGCCATATAGTCTGCTTGTGTATAAAAAAGGCTATGGCTACTCCTATAATGCACAGGGGGATGGCAGACATGATCACCCGTGGGCTACGCAAGTTACCAAAAAGAAGCACAAGAATTATTCCAATCCCCAAAAGAGCCACTAAACCAGAGAATCTAAGACTATCTAAAGATTCCTGTGTATCCTCATATTCTCCTCCACTCAATACATCATACCCTGGATATTTTTTAATGATAGGCTCTAGTCTTTCGTTTATTTCTGTATTGACCTTTATAGAACTGGTCTGTTTTTCATTTATATTTGCTTGTACATAAATGGTGCGTCTGTAATCTGTATGAGATATCAAAGGCACCCCAGGGTGCTCGGTAAATGTTGCCAATTCTGTGATGGGTACTAAACTTCCAATTGAATTTCTAACCTTTACTTCTTTTAGAGATGCAATTCTTTTTCTTAATTCTTCTGGGAAAATAACCCTGATATCAATTTCTTCATCCGCTTTTTTAATAGAAGTAGCGATACTACCTTCAAAGGCAGTCTGTAGGCTAGAAGCGATCTGTGATACAGAAACGGCTGCTATGGAGGCCTTAACTTCGTCTATCTCTACATGAAACTCTTTCTTACCTCTTTCCCAGTTATCTTTAACATCATATACCCCATCTATAGACTTTGAAATATCTTTAATATATTCTGCGATCTCGAGTGATTTTGAAAAATCATCTCCTCTGATCTCTATCTGAACAGGGGCGCCTACGGGAGGCCCTCCTCTTGCCTGCGCCAATTCCATGCTCTTAAAAAGGCGTTTATCACTTCTTAAAATGTTTATTTCGCGAACATTTTTACTGATCAAAGGACTAGTACTGAGTAGCATTCCGTATGTTCCAAATAATAATACAGATCTGTCTTCAGGAATATGCATGAAGTTTTGAACCCTACCGACGATCTGCTGACTCTGTATGATCTTCTTTTTTTTACGGTCAAAAATAAACAGATTTTCTTCTGTGCAGAACCAGATAAGGCTAGGATCCCAAACATCCAACATAGACCATAAAATGGGTCTTTCCGATAATTTATAATTTTCCACAAATTTTTCTTTTCTTATATCATATAGCCTGATAAAACCTTTGAAAGAGCTGACAAGGATCAGGTCATTCTTAGGATCCAATATAATATTTTCGATTCTACCCAAAGGAAATTTTTTTTCTGAGTGAAATATCTTTTGTTTTGCAAAATAACGCGGGCCATAGGAAATTTTTTTCTCTAAAGAAATATCATCTTTATTATATTTCCATATTTCTAATAGGCCGCCATTCGTGGATACTAAAAGATTTTTTTTAGTTGGATTTAAATAAACAGAGGTGATAATTTCATTATAAGATTTTAAATGCTCTTTCTCCAGAGATTCGATATTCAGCTTATATAAATGCCCGTCTTTAGTGACCAATAGGCCAAAATTTCCATTTGGTTCAGCTATAAATTTTGCAGGAGCATCGTATCTCTTTAGCAGAATATCTTTAGATCTTATGAGTTTATTTTTCTTCAGATCAAACAGGATCACTTTATTGTTACCTGTATAGCCTATAAAGACATTCTTACCTGGCAATATCATCCCCCCCAATAAAAACTCCTTAGCAATCTTAATTTTTTTAGTATTTTTATAATTGGAACTTGCGGATAGAAACTCAATATAAGGTGAATTTTTAATCTGGTAGATATCTCCATATTTTTTGAATTTCTTTGTTTTGGCTATATTATAGATTGGATTTTCAGGATCTACTTTTTGTTTTAAATATCCTATGATCTCTGCAGCATTTCTATTTCTTTCTTGTTCAGGGGTTAGATATATATTGATCTGCGCATAATTCTTGCCCCTTTTAGTGAATGGATCATTAGGGTCGTTCTGATGGATACCTATTCTGGTGTTATAATTGTCCAGTTCATCTTTATCCAGATCATGGATCCCTTTTTCGATTGAGTGGATCCTATCGTTCATTTCCTCCAGACTTACACCTGTTTTTGCTTCTATCTTGGCTATAACGATCTCAACTCCATCTGCGGGGAATAGAATAAAGCCAGTTCTACCTATTAATACGATCCCCAAAATAAATAGAGCGGATGCAAATATAATGGTCAGATATCTATAACGGACTGCCTTTACCAGTACCGGTTTATATATATTCTGTAAGAATTGGAATAGTCTTTTTTCTAGTTTAGAAATGTTATCCGAAAAATTAGCTATCCATGACTTCTTTTCTTCTACCATGGTTTCCTTTTTTAATTTCTTTTTACTAATATCTGATATATGAACTGGTAGTATGAAAAAACTTTCGATCAAAGATGCCGCTAGAGAAATGATCACGGCGGTAGGAAGTATCCAGACGAATTTACCCATAATGCCAGGCATAAAAACAAGGGGTAGGAATGCTATACATGTAGTGGTGATGGCTGCGAATACAGGATTGATCATCTCTTGGGTGCCTTGGATGGCAGCCTTAATAGGGGGCATTCCATTTTGTATATGCCTATATATATTTTCCCCTATGATAATGGCATCATCCACAACCAGTCCAACGGCAATGATCAATCCAAACATGCTGATCAGATTAATACTCAGATCGCTGCCTTCCATGATCAGAAAAGTGATCGCAAATGCAAAGGGAAGTCCGATAGCCACCATCAGTGCCACCCTCCATCCCAGAAAAAATATGAGTACGATGGCTACCAGCAATAGACCAATGGCTATATTATTGATCAATACATTTAATCTTCTTTTTACATAAAAAGAAAAGTCATTAAAAGTAGTGATTTCCAGATCTGTATGCGCACTTTTTCTAAAATCGTCCAGGGTTACCATGATCTCATCCACCAGATCAATTGCATCTCCTGTCTTTTTTTTAAGTATGGTTAGAATGATGGCTTCCTTTCCATTTACTTTTTCTAGTACCTCTTTGTCTTCAAAATCATCTCTTACAGAGGCGATATCTGCAATTTTAATGGCTCCCCCCAAGTCGTTTGCTCTTACGATCAAATTTTCAATTTCACTTTTATTTTGAAATTCCTTTTCAGTACGAATACTGTATTCCATTCCACTCTTATCTTTTATGTTGCCTCCAGGAAGGTTTAAGTTTCTATTTTTAAGTGCATTGACTATTTCTTCTGCTGAAATATCATAGAACTCTAATTTATCCGGAAATATTTCTACATGTATTTCTCTTTCTCTGTAGCCTCTTTTATTCACCAAGGCAGTGTCTTTAAGAATCTCTATCCTATCTGCCAATTGAGTTGCATATTCACGCAATTGGTATTCATTTAAAATATTCTTTTTACTTCCCAGACCGATCTCTATGACCCCTTGCCTGTCTGAATTTATCTCGATGAATGAAGGTTCTTCCGAATCTTTAGGAAAATCAACCTTCGCTCTATCGACTGCATCCTTAATATCTTGTATGACCTTCTCTTTATTTTTTGTATCCGGGTCGAGGGTGACGGATATTCCAGATCTGCTTTCAATAGAAGTAGAGTTTGCCTTCTTAATACCATCCAGAGATTTTAATTCTCTTTCTATGGGGATAGTGATCAGTTTTTCTACCTCTTGGGGAGATGCACCAGGATAAATCACTGTGATATTTAAAATATCAAGGCTTATACTAGGGAAGACTTCCCTTCTCATATTACTCAAGGCTATAAGGCCGAGAAAAATAATTCCTACCGTCAGTATATTGCCAAGCAGGCTTCTATGAACTAGAAATTCTATAATTTTCTTCATTTTTGATCTTTAAAGAAAGTCGCTAATAGCCAATCAATTTCTATATTAAATCTTGAAAATATCTTACCCTTGGCTAAATAATACCTCAAAAGAGAGACATTAAAATTAACCAACGCATCTAATTCATTCTGCCTTGCATTCAGCATGCTATCCAACGCATTTTTTGTGGCCACAGAATTAAAACGACCTTGCCTTGTTTTTCTTAAGAGTTTTCTGTAATAGAGAGTGGATTCAGAGGCTACTTTTTTGCTCTGTATATAGACATCGTATCTTAATCTTGCTTCTTCCACTCTACTGGTCACTTCATCTCTTATTTCTTGATCTAGCCTTTGAAAATTGATCTTGGATTGTTCTACTGAAATTGCAGCATTCCTGGCGTCTGCATAGATACTCTTATCTCCAAATGGATAACTTATTTTTAGACTTACTTTATAATCCGGGAAATCAAAACTATATACATTTCCTAACCCCCCTCCATAGCCTTCATCTTGTCCTTTCATGGTCAATCTAAAATTAGCGGTTACGGAAGGCAGAGTATTATTATAATTAATTTCCTTTTGCAATTGAGCTGCTTTTATTTCGCGTTTAGCATTTTTATAGTCTATTCTGGATGTAAGGGCTTCTTCCAATGACTTTTTTGCATCTAATTTAGGCATTTTCTTTACGAGTTCCGTAATCCCGGTAACCTTTGTATCCGGCGAGAGGTTTACCTGCCTGAGTATATTTCGCACACTTTCATTCAAATTAAATTGAGCCACTTTTAATTTACTTCTGGCAGATTCTACCAGAGCATTATATTGGTTAATATCAATTTTATCAGCAAGACCAATTCTGGAATTTTTTCGGATAATATTTCTAAGTGTAAGGTTGGCTTTTAATTCTAGTCTACTGTTTTCCAGATTTTTCTTGGCAATGGTAACCTGCCAGTAACTGGATAGAACATCTACCAATAATCCGGATAATTGATGGACTAAAATTTCTCTGGCGATCTTTGCTTGAATTCCAAACACCTTTTCTTTTTTACGATCATTGGTGCCTACAAAGTTTTTGAGTAATTCCTGTTCCACCTCTGCAAAAAAAGTTGGCCTATAAAAACCTGGAGTGGGTGGGATATTAATGAGAGAAATCCCCTCATCATCTGAATCCGTATATAAATTAGTGATCCCTACTGCAAGCCTTGTTCCAGAAGAAAACTTTTTTGATACAGACCCTAAAACATTCCACTCTGTTCTTCTGCTACCTTGCAATTGCTGATTAAAATCAGTGTTGGATAGGATCGCTTGACTTAAAAAAGAAGCCTCTGCATTCGCTTTGATCGCATATTTTTTCTGGAATTGAAGCAATGCCGTATCCGCCTTTACATATTCAAAAAATGATTCCCTGATCCTGAGGTTACTGGTAATGATCTTCTTCATAGCGTCGGAAAGAAATAAGGTCTTGCCCCCTAAGGTGATGGAAGCCTGCTTTGAAGTCGCTTTATCTGTTTTAGAAGCATTTTTTTCTGCTTTATCTTTAGATTTTGAACTTTGGTCTGTTTTAAGAGCTTTATTCGGTGTACTCCTATTTTGAGCATCCAGATAAGGAGATGAGAAAAAAATAGAAAAAATAAAAATAGATAAGAGTCTTATCATGACTCCAAATCTATTTTCATTTTTACTTCCTGCGATCAAGTCTTTTTTTATGCAAGATTTGTAGAAACCAATGCCGTTAGGCTGTACTTTGTACACATATCTTACACACTAAGAAGCTATTTTAGTCATTCTATTCCGATGGAATCTTTGATATGGCGTCAAGTTATTTAATGAAGAGTGCGGGCGGATCTTATTATACCAATTCACCAAGTTATCTACAATAGTCTGATTGATTGGATAAAAAAAACAGATACTGTAGTCATGGAATCAGGCAGCTTTAGTTTTTCTTTAGCAAGGCAATTAAAAGAAAAATTAGGCTGTGAAATTTATATTTTAGACCCCAGGAAACTTTCTATAATTCACCAATCTCTAAAGAAAACAGATAAAGAAGATGCTTTCAAACTGGCTCTGATGGGGCAAAGATTTGAAAAAGAGGAGCTGCCTTTGGTACATCTTCCTGATGAAAATCAAGAAGGCTATAGGAACTTACTCAATGAGCATGAATATTGGGTAAAAAACAGAACAAGAATGATAAACCGTTTACATGGTATTTTCACCAGAGCGGGGATCACAGACATGAGAAAAACCGCTTTAAAATCAAATAAACAAAGACCTATCATGTTAGATCGACTGCCAGATCATTTCCGGGCATCTGCTCAAAGAATTCATGAATCTATTGAATTAGCCAATAGAAATGTAAATCAAATCGAGACAGAGATAGCAGACATTTTAAAGGAGAATAGAAAATATACAGAACTCGCTTTCAGTATACCTGGCGTAGGGCCAATAACGATATTTGTTTTTTTAGCTTATATTGGTGATGGAAGTCAATTTGAGACTGCCCATCATTTAGCAGCTTATATCGGTCTTGTACCTAAAGTCTATATTTCAGGTGATAAGGTGCATTATGGTAGGACAGTAAAAGGAGTACGTTGTGTGAAAAGAGTTCTTTTACAAAGTAGCTGGGCATTGATCTGCATGTTAAAAACGGGAGAGAAATATAGAATAGCAGATGTAGATAGGATTTTAGAAAGAAAGTTGTGTAGATACAGCCTTATATAAAAAATTATAAATCATGGCCCCTACCCTGGGGATCTAACAAGTAGTGTAAGATATGTCATTGGTTATTGTACACATAAATAAATTCTGAATTGACTTGGGGATATATAAGGTTTTTAATGTCCGCTATGGAAGATTATATGCAAAAACCTTGCTTTTTTAATAGTAAATTTACTAATTTAAAAGCGGCTAACTTAAATATACAGACCCATGCACTTCAATACGGGACGGCTTGCATAGGTGGTATCCGAGGTTATTGGAATGCTGAGTTAAATGATCTTTTAGTCTTTCGAATCAAGGATCACTATAAACGGTTTATTCAATCCTCTAAAATATTGCAGATGAATCTGCCTTATACGATAGATAGATTGATCGAAATAAGCATTGAATTACTTAAAAAAGGCACTTGGAAAGAAAATGTATATTTAAGGCCCATCCAGTATAAATCTTCCTATGATCTGACTCCTGTAATGCATAGTCTCCCGGATCAATATGCAATTTATGCCATTCCCTTAAATGATTATCTGGATACGAATAGAGGGCTTGAAATATGTATCTCTAGTTGGCTTAGATTAAGCGATAATCAGATCCCCATGCGTTCAAAGGCCTCTGCTGGATATTTGAATTCCGCTTTGGCAAAATCAGAGGCAGTACAAAATGGATATGACGAAGCTATTTTTTTAGATGTCCATTCCAATGTGTGTGAAGGTTCTGCCGAAAATATTTTCATTGTAAGAGATGGAGTTTTGATCACCCCCCCTATATCTTCTTCCATTTTAGAGGGGATCACCCGCAAAACGATCCTTCAATTGGCCAATGATCTTGGAATCCCTGTGGAAGAAAGAAATATAGAGCGTACGGAGTTGTATATTTGTGATGAGGCATTCTTTAGCGGTACAGGCGCTCAGGTTGCCTGGATCAAGGCGATCGATAAACGAGTTATTCATGATGGCAAACAAGGAAATATCACCCGCAGAATATACGATCTGTTTTTCTCTATTGTAACTGGTAAAGAAAAGAAATACAGTTCATGGATCACATCAATATATAAATAATTTATGGAAGAATGAAATTAAATCAAGTAGCCCCTAGGATCATTCAAAATTTTCAAGAAACAAACTGGCCCAATGCGGTCTTGCTGAGTGGTACACAGGGTAGATCTAAAGATAAACTTATCTTGAATATATTGGCTAAAGAACTATACGATGCCTCTATAGTCCCTGAACAGAGGTTAGAAACTATATCTTCTTTGATCCATAGAGAAGAATATCCAGATATCTATATATTCCCCAAGAACAACATCAAGATAGGTGATCGTTCTAAACCAGAGAAAAAAACCATAAGGCATTTACTGCATCACTTCATTCCATATTCTCCTCGGAATGGAAAAATCCGTTTTATACTCTTCATGGATGCTTCTTTAATTGGTAATGAAGCAGAATCTGCTCTTTTAAAGGTAATGGAAGAACCTCCCAAGAATACTCATTTTATACTATGTGCCGAAGAAAAAGAACAGTTAAAAGATACCATTTCTTCCAGATGTATAGAAGTTCCTTATAGAGGAGATTCTGATTCTGAAGATATTCCTTCTGATCCATGGGAACGCTTTTGGTATTTAAGCGGATTCTTAAACTCTAATGAATATAATATAATGTTATCTAAAAAATGGGATAAACATTTAAAAGAAAAATTTGATCAGTTGAGTTTCAGTCCAAAGGATTTTCTCATATTTGATCAGATAGGGATATCTTCTATCAAAAAATATTTTCCAAAGGAAACAGCCGATATGAAGAATAAAATATTATTGTTGAGTTTTATGCCTCTTTATTATTCTCTCAGGGACAATCTTTTAGAAGGGATGCTTCCTACCATTGGTCCTATTAGAATTTCTCAATTGGATCATGAAAATTTATTGAGACTGATGTATACAATACAGTCTTTTTTTTCAAGTTTACGAAATAAATATTATGGAACAATTCCCGTGAATACTATTGTTTTATGTTATTCTTTTTTTGCGAATATGATGCGCTACTGGAAATTTTAGTATATCTAATGAATAGAAATCATCAAATATCCGATCTCATGATCCATCAATAGTATTCTTATTTATTCTAATTATTGGTATTTAAACCCTAGATAAAAGGAATAGTAGCCTATCATTATAAATAATAGTAATTTACCTAAGTAAGGTGATTTTTTACGGATCAAAATATCATAATAACCCGAAAAGATTCCACCTATAGCGGTATAAATGCCTGTTTGCAATAGATTAAAATTCCATTGATATACAATAGAAGCCAACCCACAAATCAACGCAGCATCCATAACATCCAGAAAATGGGGTAACTGCAATAATTTCTTTGATAAGTTATTAGTCTTTGTTCTTATCTTTTGAAAAGGGGATTTTATTTTAGGATTATTTGATCTTTTTAATCCTATGAGTTGTTCTCGATTCAAATTATCTTTATTTTTTATTTTTTTTATTTTTGGAAGAGGCCTTTTTATTTTTGCAGGATGAATTTTTGGTGTTTTATCCAGGAAAATTTCATAGTTCCCTTTGATAATATTTAAAGCATAATAATCCGGAAGGCTTTTTATATATTCTTTATACTTAGTAAAGAAAGGGTCTAAATACTTACTTTTTTGCAAAAGCATGTCCCTTTCATCAATAACAGTTCCATTGCTAATGACACTTTTATATTTACTTTTAAATTTGGTTTGGATGATAATTTCTACCTTGCCCTTCCACTTATTCATATTGATCTGAATACTCTCTTGATTCGGAGTGGATAGTAGATATGTTTCTGGAAATTCAGCTCTACCTGTCGCCAGATATCTCCAATTAGAGTTACTTATTTTTTTAGCTGGTAGCATATTTTTGCTAATTTGATCATCGGAAAATTAATTTCTTTCATATAAAATATTTTTTTTCTTTATCCATTTTTTTATTTTATGAACCCATTACTTTGGATAACTTGAGATACTCTTGCCAGAAACCCTGAATAGGTAAATTTACGAGCCTGTGCGCCAACTTAAAAGCATTTACATTTTTGAAAAGAACGAGTATAAAATCCCCAGTTCAGCTTTTTTAAATAAGTAAAATTTTTATTCTCTAAGCGTCCTTTACCAGAGGTTGTTTTTTATTTTTTATGTCCCATGAACAATAGATTTGCACAAAGCGATAGAGATCAACTTATGATGTTTTCCCGTACTTTGGGAGATAATCTTAATAAGAATCACGAAATTTATGCATTTGTTAAGCTTTTGGATACAATTGACATGAATCCTTTTCTATAGATGGAACTAAAATCAAGGCAAATGCTTCTTCTTTTGTAGGAAATTATTTCGTATTTTCGAGAAAAAATATCAAAAAAACTTCGGGAACAAAAAATACGATATAGATTACAATGTAGTAAATTATTCTTCTGTGTTGAGGCATAGGCTCCACAGGCTCATTGGTTATTGTAAAATTCCATAAAAAACTCTTGACTCTGGGTTTAATTTATTTCATTAGGGCGCATTGATGGATATACTTTATGGACAAAGAACTTTCTTCCCTAAAGGAAAGGAAAAAACAAAAGATAATTGGATATTGATAGATGCTACTGATCAGGTTATGGGAAGGCTTGCCTCTAAAATAGCTGCCAGGCTTATGGGCAAACATTCTACTGGTTTTACCCCTGGGTTTTTTATAGGGGACTCTGTGGTGGTGATCAATGCACAACAAATCAAAATCACTGGTTCCAAAATGGAACAAAAAGAGTATATTTGGCATACAGGTTATTTTGGCGGTTTAAAAAGTAAAAAAATAAAGTATATGAAAATAGAAACAGTACTATTAAATGCAATCAAAGGAATGCTACCTAAAAACAGATACGGCCGGAAGCTATTAACAAGAGTCAGGGTATTCGCTCAAAAAGAGCATAATTTAATTGGTCAAAGCCCTGTTTTAGTTGACTTAAAGTAAAGAATAAAATAAAAAACTTACCCCATGTCAGATAAAGAAGCAGAAAAAAAAGAATCAAATCAGAAGCAAAACGCTGAAGATGTAAAGGCACCAGAATCGACTCCTCCTTCAGATGCATCCAAAAAAGCAGATGATTCTAAATCGGATCCCAAGCCAGAAATGATGGATCAATCCAAAAAAACAGATGATTCTAAATCGGATCCCAAGCCAGAAAAGATGGATCAATCCAAAAAAACAGATGATTCTAAATCGGATCCTAAGCCAGAAAAGATGGATCAATCTAAAAAAACAGATGATTCTGGATCTATTGACGAAATAGGGTCTACCTCTTCTGATAAGAAAGAAAAAAAGACGAAAATAGATAAGAAAAAAATTATTTTGACCGCGAAAAAAAAGGAAGAAACTACTGTAAAATCAAATGACCTTGGTACATTAAAATCTTACACGGCTTCGCGTGAAAAAAAGCTTCCTAAAAAAGGAGATATTCTATTTGTAGGCAGGCGTAAAACTGCGGTAGCTCGTGTTAAAGTTATTTCCGGGAAAGGAAAAATTACGATCAATAAAAGAGACCTGAAAAATTATTTTAAAGTGAAAGAATTTCAGCATATTGTAAAGTTCCCTTTAATTTTAATTAAAAAAGAAAAAGAATATGATGTCTCTATCAATGTATTTGGAGGCGGCATTCGAGGACAAGCAGAAGCGTCTTCTTTAGGGATTGCGAAAGGGCTTAGCTTCTATAATGAAGAATTAAGAAAAGAATTAAGATCAAAAGGCCTTTTAACCAGAGACTCCAGAATGGTAGAAAGGAAAAAATACGGCCTGCATAAGGCAAGAAGGGCGCCCCAGTTTTCTAAAAGATAGTTACAGCAGCCTGTTAATAATTACATCCCAAATATCGATAAAGATCACATATACTCCAAAGGTAATGAGCAGTGCCATTCCCATTCGTACACTTCCGGAGATCACCTTGATTGGTAATGGTTTGTAAACTCCCTCGATCAAATAAAAAAGTACATGTCCCCCGTCTAATACCGGAATAGGCAATAAATTCATGATCCCTAAGATAATGGTTATATTTGCCAATAAAAACCAGTAAACGTCCCAACCAGCGTCAACGGACCTTCTTGCATAATCAAAAATTTTAATGGGACCCGAGACGCTTTTTCTAAAAGAGAGTTTCCCCTGTATGATCCTGTAGAGACCTACCAAGGTGCTCTTTGTGGTAAAAATAGTCTGGTCAATCGTTCTGGAGGCAAGAGATAGAAGATCAGTAGTAAGTTCTGCTCTCATAGGTTCTAATCCCTCAGAAAGACTAACTCCTATCATGCCCCTTTTTTTAAATGCTACATCTGCTTCTATGAGATCTTCTTTTTGGTAGAATTTAAGGCGGTTGGTTTTTTTGCTATTCATATAATACTTTAATGCGCTGCTAAATTCTTTCCAGTTATTATATTTTTCTCCTTCAATAGAAAATATAGAAAGATTATCTTTATACCATGGACCTACTTCTTGCTTTGCAACTCTTTGTTTATTCTTTAAATAAAGTATATTTTCTAAAGAAACATATTCTACTTCTTGTATGGGTGCTGATAAGCTTATTTTTTCTTCCACATCATTAGCCAACCAACCACTTTTTTTACGTAGAATATCTAAACGAATACTGGAACCTTTATTTGCATCTGTGATCTTTCGAATCTCTGCCACTGAGTTTACCTTTACTCCATTTGCATGGGTGATCTTATCTCCTTGTTTTAATTCTTGTACTCCAATTTTTTTATTACTTTGTACCAATAGATATCTTTTTCCTATAGGCTGTATTCCTATTTGAAGCGGACTTCCTTCTGCAGAACGATTTCCCACTATAGAAGTTTGAAATGTTTTGTTTTCTCTTTGGACCAGCAAGTCTATTGTATCTTCGGGGGAAAGGGCAACATGATAATTTATTTCTTCAAATGACTTGGTTGGATTTTCATTGACTTGAATGATACGATCACCACTTTCCAATATCTCTTTTAAAGGTTTATTGGAACCCACTTCGTAAGTCATTCCAGATCGGCTTTCAGATACTTCAACTCTGTTCGTAATGGGCTGCCAGCCTGTAAGCAATAAAGCAGCGATGACCAATACTCCCAGTAATATAGAAAAGAAAGGCCCCCCTGCCGCTACAATGATTCTTTTCCACGGCCCAACAGAGAAAAAATCTCCTTTTTTTACTTTCCGGTGTTCCTGGGTAATATCATCCCCATAAAACTTTACATATCCCCCTAATGGAATTGCGGTGATTTGATATGTGGTTCCATTAACTTCCTTAGAGAATCTTCCTTTCCCATAGCCTATAGAAAAAATTTGAGCCTTGATTCCCACTAATTTACCAGCCAGAAAATGGCCCAGTTCGTGAAAAAATATACAGAACCCCAATAAAAAGGCTGCTGCTAGTATCTCAATGATCATATCTGATATTCTCCTTTTAATTTAGAGATAAGAGCATCTAATTCCATGATACTCGTTTCTTTTTCTCCTCTGGAACGTAATGCGATCTGATTTTTTTCCTGTTCCTGCTGCCCTAATATAATGGCATAGTTTATTTTTTTTTGATTCCATTCTCTTATTTTATAGCCAATTTTTTCGTTCCGAAGGTCTTCTTCAATTCTGAAGTTATTTTCTTTTATGGTTTTGGATATTTGCAAGGCATATTCTGTTTGGGCTGAATTTACTGTCATGATAGAGATTTGTGTAGGGGATAACCATAGAGGCAATTTCCCGGCATAATGCTCAATAAGTATACCCATGAATCTCTCTAAAGAACCCAGAATGGCTCTATGCACCATTACAGGGCGATGTTTATTTCCGTCTGGACCTGTATATAATAATTTAAATCTTTCTGGCATAGAAAAATCTACCTGAATAGTGCCACATTGCCAGTTTCTCTGTAGGCAGTCTTTGATATTAAATTCAATTTTAGGCCCATAAAAGGCTCCCTCTCCTTGTTTAATGCCAAAAGAAATATTGTTAGATTCCAATGCAGATGTCAATGCCATTGTGGCCTTATCCCATATATCTTTTGAACCCAACGCTTTCTCTGGTCTTGTGGCTAAGAATACTTCTGTATCTTTGAAGCCAAATTCATGATAAACTTCCAGAGTAAACTGAATAGCAGAGCTTATTTCTGCCTGTAATTGATAATAGGTGCAATAAATATGAGCATCGTCTTGCGTGAAAGCCCTGGTACGAAAAAGACCATGCAATACTCCGGAGAGCTCATGGCGATGTACTGTTCCGAGCTCTGCCAGTTTTAAGGGTAGGTCTCTGTAACTCTTTGGAATATTTTTATAAGTGAGATTTGCGCCTGGACAATTCATTGGTTTGATGGCAAAATCTTTATCTTCTACTTGGGTAAAATACATATTCTCTCTGAAATTTTCATAATGCCCTGATTGGGTCCATAATTCACTCGAAAGTATAGCGGGAGTCTTGATCTCCTCATAACCCCTTTCAGAGCATTTTTTACGGATGTAATCAGATAAAATATTGAATAGAGTGGTACCCTTGGGTTGATAAAAAGGAAGCCCCGGGGCGGCTTCTTCAAAGCTAAAAAGTTCTAATTCCTTGCCTAATTTACGGTGATCTCTTTTTTTAGCTTCTTCAATATAATGCAGATGCTGCTTTAATTCTTTGCGAGTAGGGAAGCTTATTCCGTATATTCTCTGTAGCATTGGTTTGGAAGTGTCTCCCTTCCAATGAGCTCCTGCCACAGCAGTTATTTTAAAAAACCCCAGCTTTTTAGTAGAGCTTACATGGGGTCCTCTGCATAGGTCCTGAAATTCTCCCTGTTTATATACGGTGATCTCTTCATTTTTAGGCAGGTCTCTGATGATCTGCGCCTTAAAGAATTCTCCCATTCCTTCAAATAATTGAATTACTTCTTCTAGTTCATATACCTTTCGAGTCACTTCATGATCTTCCTTGCAGATATTTTCCATTTCTTTTTCTAATGGGGGGAAGTCTAATTCGTTGATCTTTTCTTCTAATTGGATATCATAATAAAAAAATCCAGGCCCAGACCAAACAACAGGCCCTACCGTTAATTGTGCCTGAGGATAATGTCTTTTGATCGCCTGTGCCAATACATGCGCGCTTGAATGCCAAAAAACCTCTTTTCCCTTTTTATCTTTAAATGTAAGTATTCTCAATTCACCAGAGATATCAGCCTTTCTACTTAGGTCAAATGTATTCCCATTTACTTCAACGGCCAGTGCATTTGAGAGTTCATGGGGCATATGTTCAGAGATAATATCATGATATGTTTTTCCATTGGATATATTTATCTTCTCTTTATTTGGCAATATCAATTCATGTATTTTTTCTAACACTGGCATTTTAATTTATATGCGCGTACCTGGACTCGAACCAGGGACCCCTTGCATGTCAAGCAAGTACTCTAACCACCTGAGCTATACGCGCAATGGTCCGGCCCAATGAAACGCTTTTTGTACTTCCTTTTAAAAAATTACCTTTCAGAAGTCAATCACAATATATTTTTCTTTCTTTTTTATAATTGTTGTCTGAATCACGGATTTTTAGGATTAAAGGATTGAAGGATGACACTGATTAAAATATGACGAAAACCTATTGGGACAAGGAGGGCAGATTTTAATCAGTGTTATCTGAGTAATCCGTGTGAATCCGTGATCCTGACAGATGAGTAAACAAAAAGAAACACCACCCCAGACACTTGGCTTCCTGTATTGTTACGCAACACCATACGGAGCAAGTAGTCTGCCCAGTTTTGTGCCCGTAGGGTGAAGAAATAAAATATGGATTTCTGACATCACTTATGTAAATATAAATAATAAGTGGCATTATTTATGCATCGTAATGGATCTTGCTAATCGAGAGATCGTTGGCTGGTCTTTGAAAGAACATATGAAAACAAGTATGTTGATACAGGCGATTGATTCTGCTGTTAAGAAGAAATTTCTTGAAAAGACGAATCAACTTATTTTTCACTATGCTAGTAATACTTTTAGAAAGTATTTGAAAGACATAGGATCTGTTTCTTCCATGAGTTCTAAAGGTAACTGTTATGATAATGCTGTTTCAGAATCATTTTTTTCTACCTTAAAACGTGAAGAAATTAATAGAAAAAAATATAGAAATATAGAAGAAGCAAGAATTAGCTTATTCGATTATATTGAAATTTTCTATAATCAACAAAGAGCTCATTCAGCCTTAAAATATAATTCACCTGCAGAAGTAACTGTATAAGTTATGAAGAAAAAAATAAGAAAAAAAATAAAAAAAGGAGTGTCCACTTTAGGGGGTAAGGTCACAACCACAATGAAAACCATAAAGCAAAACTCATAACATTAAAGAAGGATGATATGCTTTACCCCCCTCATGTGAATATCTCTATAGAAAAGAATTCATGTCAATTGTATCCAAAAGCTTAACAAATGCATAAATTTCGTGATTCTTATCAAGATTATCTCCCTGAGTACGGGAAAACATCATAAGTTGATCTCTATCGCTTTGTGCAAATCTATTGTTCATGGGACATAAAAAATAAAAAATTCAAAAATGTAAATGTTTTTAAGTTGGCGCACAGGCTCGTAAGCAAGTGCATTAATCCGAAATAATCCGATCCAGGGTGGATAAAACAGGGGTTTCAGAATGGTACACCTTGGAATATTATGCTTCCGCCTTATGGGTAAAAGCACTGTCTTTTTTCAATCAAATAAATGAAACTTACGGGAGAGATATTGAAATAGGAATAGACTTAATAATAGAATGCCCCCATACATGACTGTATCCACTACATTCATGAATATCAGGCTACCGGTAAAAAAGAGAGCAGAATAACATAGAATGATTGCGCAAAGCCAACCCAGCAGCTTTCCTGCTATGTCATAGAAGCCTCTTTTAACCTCTCCAGGCCAAACTCTTTGTTGAAATCTTTGGATGGTCGCTTTATTTTCTGACTTGGTTAGAAAGGTTGCCATAAGCCAGGCAAATGTGGTAAAACCAGTAATGAAAAAGAAAGAACGCGGGTCCTGAAGCATGTCTTTTCCCCAAGCTGGATCTAGTTCCTGAAGATACCACTTACAGAATAGATAGGCAATGACAGGGGATATCGTAGCGGTGATCTCACTATAGGCATTGATGCGTGTCCAGTACCAGCGCAATATCAATACCAGACCAATACCAGCGCTACCCTCTAATACCAATTTCCATATATCGGATATGCTTTGGATATTCAATGCGATCACAAAGCCAAAGATGACTAAAGGCAACATGACCAATCTGGATACCAAGATCAATTCTTTTTGATCTGCTCTACGACGCAAAAAACGGGCGTAGAAATCATTTACCAGATAGCTACTTCCCCAATTTAGTTGAGTGGAAACCGTACTCATGAAGGCGGCAACCATAGAAGCGGCGAATAAGCCTCTTAGACCAACGGGCAAAAAATCACGTGCTGCTAAAAAGTATCCGTATTTTGCATTTTCTCCTTCAAGGTCATATGGATATAATACGGTGGTGGCCAGAGCAACCAATATCCATGGCCATGATCGAATGCAATAATGGGTTACTTGGAATAGTAAGGTTGCATAAGAAGCTTCTTTTTCACTGCGAGTACTCATCATTCTTTGAGCGATGTAGCCTCCTCCTCCGGGTTCATTCCCCGGATACCAGCTGGCCCACCACTGCACTACAAAGCAGGCCAGAAAAGCAGCTAGCCCAAGGGGTAGAAAATTCAAATAAACTCCGCTCGGATCTTCCTTTGCGCTCCCTATCTGAGGGAAAAACTCAAGGGCTTGCTGAGGCAATTTTGACTTTAGGCCCTGAATCCCTCCGATTTCTGGAAGCTGAAGCAATACAATTGCCAAAACAACACTACCCACCATGGCTAAAACAAACTGAAGCAGATCGGTGAAAACGACCCCAGATAGACCAGAGAAACCAACATAAATGGCTACCAAAAATAAAACAAAGAACACACACCAGTGGACATACTCTGGGGGTAGTCCAATTACAATTTTCAGAAAAGATGCAAATGCATAACTAAGCCAGCCAATGATGATTCCATTTAATAGAAAGCCAAAATACAACGCTCTCAACCCCCTCAAGAAAGAGGCTGCTTTGCCTGAATATCGCAATTCAATGAATTCCAAGTCTGTTAGAATCCCAGTTCTATGCCATAGCCTTGCAAAGAAGAAGGTAGTGAGCATTCCACCTGCCAGCATATTCCACCAAAGCCAGTTCCCGGAAATACCATGGACTACGACCAACTCCGATACAGCTAGTGGGGTATCTATGGAGAAAGTAGTGGCCACCATGGATATCCCAGCGAGCCACCAGGGAAGATTTCTGGCGCTTAGGAAAAATTCTTCCAGATTTTTTCTGGCCCTCTTTCTAAGGCTGAAAGCGATCAAAAGGGTGGCTAGTAAATAGAATATAACGATCAGATGATCTATAAGAGTCATAAGTAGTTATGACTTTATTTTTTAAGTTACATTCCTTGCAAAATTATATTTTTGTTGCTCGCATCTTTTTTCTATTCATATCTTTTACTTTACGAGCCTGTGCGCCAACTTAAAAACATTTACATTTTTGAGTTTTTTATTTTTCCTGAGGGCAAGAGTTTGGAGTTTCACAGAGAGTATGTAGAAGATGACAAAAAGTATACAAATTATCATGCTAAACCTGCTGATTGTGTTATTTGTACTGTGCGTAAAGAATGTTGTACTGCAAAGGTAAAAATCGCTGCAATAACCTTCAATTTTAGCAAAATGATACGGGAACAGCTTGTATAGATCAGGAAATTAGGAAATTATTTCGTATTTTCGAGAAAAAATATCAAAAAACCTTCGGGAACAAAAAATACGATATAGATTACAATGTAGTAAATTATTCTTCTGTGTTGAGGCATAGGCTTAGATATGTGTACAAAGTACAGCCTTTGGCGGTATTGGTTTCTACAATTTTTAAAGATATAACAAAACCATGTAAAATATCCATATTTTACATAGAAAAAAGGAATATTTTTTATCATCAGGAATACGATCATGGCCGTATCATTAAGTAAAGGTCATAAAAAAATTATTTTGACATATCTGTTATAGCCATTAAAAAAAAGAATAAAAATATGTCTGATCAATTTTATCATTCCAAAGAAACAGTAAAAGAGTATATAAAAATGGCTGAAGGTTATGATGGACTAGGAATAATAGAAAAACTCAGAAAATTTCTACGAGTAAATTCTACTGTTTTAGAGATTGGAACCGGACCTGGAAAAGATCTGAAAATTTTGAGTAAATATTATCAGGTTACTGGTTCTGACTTTTCAGCAGTATTCTTAAAACTTCTAAAAGAAAAGCTTCCCCATATTCCATTGCTGCATCTAAATGCAATTACTCTTAAAACAGATAAAACTTTTGATGGCATCTATTCTAATAAAGTATTACATCATTTAGCGAACATAGAGCTGGAAGAATCAATCAAGAATCAACATAGGATATTAAATAAAAATGGAATTGTTTGCCATTCTTTTTGGGAGGGAGATAAAATAGAAAAAATGCATGGACTTCTGCATAATTATTATAGAAAAAATAAAATAGAACAATTATTCAGCGATCAATTTGAAATTGTATTATTAAAGAGATATACCGAAATAGAAAAAAATGACTCTATTTTAATGATCGGAAAGAAACATTGATTCGATTTTGCCACTTCAGAATGAATTTTAGAAAATTCTTATCAAGTAAATCATAAAATGTAAGCCAAGGTAAAATCAAATTAATTTTTTTATCTTGATCTAAGATATGGATAAATATACTACAGATGTAATTGTAAAAAAGGTTACCCCAAAAGGAATTCCCAGGATTGCAACATATATCTAACCTTTTGAAAATTCAGCATGAATATATTCTCTGATAGCGTCTTCAGAGTCTTTGTGGAGCATGATGAATTGTCCACCACCCCTCTTTCCGCCTATATTCAGAATCTCTAACTGACAATAGATCAATTCTTTTCGGAGAAAAAACTCAACTCCTAATTTATCACCCACCAGGAAAGAAGAAGCACCTATTAGATTTATGCCTCCAGCACTGATGTCTAAAATCTCGCATAAATACCAATCCGCTTGCTCTAGATGATGATATCTTCCTTGTGTTTCGAGCCTAACTCTTGCAAGATTACGATATTTCGCGGTATTTCTTTTATCCATTGTTATAAAAAAACTCTGATTCAAAGTTATTCTTGGTTTAACCATAAATTAACTTCACCCTATTTATATCATATGGATCATTGAAAATTGCTAATATTTACAACTTTCTAAATAGATCCTGAGGGTGTCACATTAAAGTATGACCGATAGATATCTCAAGAATACTACACAAAAATCAAATAAATCCATTCTTTTCTAAAATCTGGAATACAGCAGTAGTATGTATAATAGACGAAATATCGGCAGGTTTTATCAAAAAATCGACTATAGATTGTTCTTCTAATACTGGTTTTCCTACTCCTAATTGTATACGATGATAATGGGATGTGCCTAATTTTGCCGTAATATCTCTTAAACCATTATGGCCCTTGTCACCACCGTTATATTTATATTTTACCTTTCCAGGAGGCAATTCAATTTCATCATGAAAGACTAGAATATCTTCCGGTTTTAGACGGAAAAATTCAGATGATGCAAGGACTGCTTTTCCGGAAGAGTTCATATAAGTTTGCGGAAATATAATACAGGTATTTTTGAAGTCTATTTGATGGTATACCAAAGAGTAAAATTTTTTGTTTACTTTAAGATTAAAACCTGACAATAGACTCTCAATAGTATATATTCCTATGTTATGTCTTGTGTTTTTATATTTTTCGCCTGGATTTCCAAGCCCCACCCATAAACGAGTAAACAATAAAGGGGACTTCATATTTCAACTATGCATTGTCAAGTAAAAAGAAAAAATTTTACACTGAACTTCATCCCTTTATCATTTTTTTTATTTTCATGGATACTATTGATCAACTGTAATAATGTTCATTATTTAAAGCTGAAAACGTCCATGATACTGCCTTATACTTATTCTAAGTCTTATACGGAAGATGTATCCAATCGTTGGACCGCTCCATGGGACAAGAATAAGGACAAGATCATCTGGCAAAAAAATTTCTTGGTCTTATACACGGGAAACTCAGTTTTAGAGGCTTCCACTAGATATATCACAAAAAACAGGATGAAAGATGCCCAAAGAATACTGAACCTTTCTTTACAAGAAAAAAATCTGAGCGCTGATATAAAAGGAAAGCTGCATAATAATCTAGCCATTTCTTATCTACTCAAAAAACCAATAGAACTTGAAAAATCTAAATTCCATATTGACCAGGCTGGATTATTATTACATTCCCATAAGCTTATAATGAATAACATAAGAGTCATTACTCTTTTTTTTCAGAAAGATGTTTTAGGCAGATCAAATTGATCTTCGATTTATAAAGATGGCACAAGATCAGGGTAAACAGCCCAATCAAGTAAGAAAGTTCTCTCTTTTAGAATATTTTTATGTTCTTCTTTTAAGTATAGAAAAGTTTTCTGAGAAAAAAAATGTCTTTAGTTATTTCAAAGAACTGGGTGCACAGCATCATTTAGGAAGATCAAAATATAAAAAGCTGACATCAGATTCGAAAATGCCAACTTATACATATTCTTTTCAACAAGTCGTAGCAGAAGCAAAAGATTATGAATTAATAGCGGAGAATAATAATAATTTTAAATTAAGTAAAAATGGTAAAAACTTATTAGCGGAATATAATAAAGGTGGACTGTCTGGTTTTAATGATCTTCTTTTGACTTTTATGGAAAGGATATATAATAATGTTTTCAAGGAAATAATTTCTTTCATGTATAACAATAATAAAAAAAAGGGTGGCCTTTTAATATTTCCTTATGCTTCTCCAAGTGAACTAGGTATTTCTCCAAAGCAATTACGCTCCCGCGATTCAATACTTCATTATTGTGAAAGATTAATGGATATTATAAAAGAGAGCGCTAACAAACATTTAGAGATTCCGATAGAAAAAAATTTGAATGATGCAAAAAATCGATTGATTGAAAAACTAGAAAATGAAAACCTCCTGCCTAAAAATGATGACAAGGAAGTTAGTCCAACAAAATATTGGCATATTATAGATAAGTTTAAGCCATTTTGGATGCATTTCTTTTTGGAAGGTGTTTATAAATTCAAACACTCGATGTCTTCTTTTGAAAATTGGATACACCGGGGAAAACAAATAGGCATTATCCATATTGCTGAATCTTACCCTGGTTTTAAAGGGAGAATAGTCTACCCAACGTCTGTAATTTCTAAAAAAAGGGATTTGAAAGATTTTGATGAATTAAAAATCCCCAAACTGGAGATCATTTCCGCTTAGGATATATAATAGATACATCATACATAGGCAGGGGTAACGGGAAAACGGCTTTTATTTCTAATTTACAGCAAAAAATCAATAAACAATATTGTTTAGACATATCCGAAGATATGAACAAATGCTTTTCCGTTATTGTTTCCCCTGAATCAAGTGGCAGAACAAAAACATTTTCCAAATTCACAGATCTATATTTTGAATCTATTATCAAAAGTGATATGATCAGTATATGTTTAGCCATGCTCAGATTCATTTTTACGGATCAAATAGTGATGAAGAATTAATTACAAAAATGAATGATATCCAATGGTTTGAAAAGAATAATATTAACACAATAGAACTAAATAAAATAATTTCTAAAAGTGAATACCTAAAGAGTGTATCCAGTGATTTTCCTTTTGCGTTAAAAGAGAGAATACTCTTTGAGAATGAAAAGAATTTTATCACCCAAGATCATTTCTCAGAATGGTATAAAAGTATTCAAAGAAAAGTTGAAGACAAATTTCGTTTTGTATATTCCGATCTAGTAAAGTTTTTTTTGGCTTCTGGATTTAATGGGGCTTATGTTTTTATTGATGATTTTGAACGTATTCCTGACTTTCAAAGTGCCAGACAAAAAAAAGATTTTGCATTGGAACTTCGAACTTGTTTATATGATGGCATATCAGAAAACGCTAAAATAGGATTCTATAACTTTATACTTGTTTGTCATGCTGGTGTACCTAACTTAATTCAAGAAGCCTGGGAATCATCCGGATTAGAGAATCGGGCGGGCATATCCGTAGAGATAGCTTCTGGCCACATTATTCGTTTTGAGAAATTAAAACTCAATGATCCTAATTTACTGCTAAAAAAATATTTAAAAGAGTACAGGATAAAAAATAAAAAACCCGAAACGGAGATTCATCCTTTTACCGAAGAAGCTTTAAAAAAAATAGCTGAGCTATCAAAATTTAATGCAGCTAAAATCTTAAAGAATTTATATTCTTTACTAAGTAAAGCTGCGGAAAAAAATATTCCTCTTATTGATGGTGAATTTGTGCAAAAGGAACAAAATATTTTAGAAACTCAAAAGCAAGAATCTATTAGTTTAGAGTCTGAAACTGCAATTTCTAGCCTTGAAAATATGAAAAAGTAAAACAATATCCTTTTGATTCATGCCATTTTGTTTAAATCGACAAGAAACAATAGAATTGATCCGTAAAATCCAGGATAATGAATACTATGAAATAGCAGAATATGAGAATACTATTTTAGATTATATTTTATCTCTTTCATTAGGTCATTTTCATAAAAAAACAAAGAATGGGGACTTAGAAAATCATGACATGCATGATAAAATTATTGTAGCATCCGCGATGTCATTAGAGTGTCCAATAATTACAATGGATGAAGAAATAATCAAATATGTAACAGACACTAAAATAATATGTAAAACCTTAACATGATAAACAAAGCCTTGAATAAAAAATTGAAAAGGCTGGCTTTACTTTACAAACCCCATGTATAGTTTGAAAAAACCAGGGGGTTGAGTCTGTTGAAAAAATCTTTCTAACACAATACAGATATTTAATATGTCCCCTCTTTTAATTTCTCAAGATACTCCCTATCATTTATATAAAAAGTATGACTCTGGTTTCTGTTCTATAAAAAAAATTATATAGGCAAAGAGGCTGATAGAAAAGAAATTCCCTAAAGAAATTTCCTTTACAATTGTTTTAATAAAGATATATAAATAAAAAGGAGAAAAAGCAAGTCTTTCTTTTCCCAGAAAAAAAAAGAAGAAACAATTATTTTTTAAACCTATACCTCTGGGTATAATTCGCACTACCCCTGGTAAAGGTAACCTTTAAATAAAATTCGCTATTTGCTGCAAGAGTGTTTACTCCATTGATCACACCTGCATTGGTTACTGTGGGTGGAGTAGCCAAAGCAACACCACTTGCATCCATTGCATCTTCTATTACATAATTACCTGCGGTAGTGTCCTGGACTCCCGTGCCAGAAGTGGTAATACTCGTGGCAGTATCCGTTATGTCATAGAAAAATACAGGGTCTGTACCAGAAGGCGTTCCAAGGGTAGTATTTGAAAAACGCAAGAAACCAGATGCCATTGTTACGGCCTGCTCGTCTGCCGTTCCGGGAATAGAAGCTATAAAAGGATATTCTGAAGAAATACCAAAATTCCATACGAATGCATCTGTATTGGTAATATTTCCATCATTATTGCTGTCATAACGAACCGACTCCTCGTCTGCTACAGAATCACCATCTATGTCGAAAGGAGTTTCCCAATTGAAGAAAATGGTGGGAGATACATTATCACATGTTCCTGTATCAGTGGATGCACTCGTAGTGAATGATGGATCACCTGGATTAGGTGGATCAGTTGAGAAGCCGCCTACACAAGTAAGAGTACCTGTATTGGAGTCTACAGCAGTATCAGAGACTTCACTACCATTTTCGAATAATGTTACGGTATTTGTATCATAATAAGAATTGATTATACTACTAAGAAAATTATTCACCCCTACCAGACCGCTTGCAAAAGAAGTAGAAGAACCAGTAGCACCAGAAGAAGAAGAAATATTCCCTGAAAACCATGAATTGGTTATACTACCACGACTCTTCAACCCTATCAGCCCGCCTCCAGTAGCAAGAGACATATTAGAAGAAGAAGAAATATTCCCTGTAGAGTAGGAATTGGTTATACTACTATCAAGACTCTGCCCTGCCAGACCGCCTGCATTAGAAATAGAAGAAGAAGAAAAAGAAAAAATACTCGCTGCAGAGTAGGAATTGGTTATATCACTACTAGCCTCATTAACCGCTACCAGACCACCTGCAGAAGAATTAGAAGCAGAAGAAGAAGAAATATTCCCTGTAGAGTAGGAATTGGTTATACTACTACTAGTATTATGCCCTACCAGACCGCCTGCACTAGAAACAACAGCAGAAGAAGAAAAAGAAGAAATATCCACATTCAACAAGCCAATATTCCTGATTTCTGCCCCTGATGTGTGTCTAAAGAGACCTACACGAGAGGTGCCAAGGGTAAGATTGATATTGATCGTAAGATTGCTTATGGTGAATCCTTTTCCGTCTAAAGTGCCTGTGAAAAATATGTCATCCGCGGATTCATCATTTGGGGTAGATGGATTGTCTCCACATATACCATCCACCCCACAGCTCCCAATGGGTTGGAATCCTTCACATATACCCATAGTGGGTGGGGGGCAGGTGTATTCAGCAGTAATAGAAGAAGCGTCTATGTCTTGCCCCAACTCATAGAATGCATTAAGGTTACCTCTCATTGACTGCAATTGCATTGCATTACATATAATGTATGGATCTAATTCTGTTCCAGCACCATAATTTTCTCCGGCTATATTGGGGGTAAAATCATCTTCTGCACCAGCGCCTAATTGGGTGCATATAGGATCGTCATCTATTAGACGGAGAATCAGATCTTTATTGGGTAATTTCTCATAACTGTCATCTCCAGAGGATGTAATATGGGTTAATGTGGGCATGAGCAGTCCGGATAAAATATCATTATCCGCAAAGGTAAGACTTATGGTTCGGGGTATATCCCATCCATTCATGCCGCCAGAAGAAGCGGCAAATGTAATAGTGGCAAAGGTTACGGAAATTCCGCCTTCATCAATCCTTAGATTATCTGGTGCATTATTGAGGTTAATTCTAATGGTTACATCATCAGTGGGTTGGGTATTTAAAACAATGGTATATGGATAAGGATCTTGCCCTTCATTTAGAGTGATCGTAGCAGGCAATGCTGAGTTATCTAGCTCTGCATAAGTTATGCCTGCTGGAGTTGAAGGCGGTGTAGTCATTGAGTCTCCCCCATTATCGGGCGGTGGAGTCATTGTGTCTCCCCCATTATCGGGCGGTGAAGTCATTGTGTCTCCCCCATTATCGGGCGGTGGAATTGGGTCTGGATCGTTTTTACTACTCTTACAAAAAGGCAGGGATAAAACAATCATTATAGCCATTATGTTGAACAAAGTATTTTTTTTCATAAATATATCCTTTAATTTAAATTCTAGCTGTTTGTAGTTTGCAAAAAAACTATGATCATTATAAATACTCGTCATAAAAAAGCAACTTTTTTTCTTTACAGAAAGACTAGCATTTATATTAATTCTAATCAAAAAATGAAATTCAATAAATTACCTATACTCTTTCTTTTGACCTTTCTATTCATCGTTCAAGATATTTATTCTTTTGGATTCAATCTAAAAGAATATTCATGCGGCTCAACGAGTACAAAAAAAACTAAGGAATATATCATAGAAACCTTTAATTATTGCAAGAACAAGGGAGAGCGTTTCAAACAGGTAATACAATATAGAGATATAAAATGGAGAGATCTCGTCAAAGAGGAATACTTTGACCTTACCCATTCAGACGGTGATAGGTTTAAAAAGAGGATAATCTATTATGAGAATGACAAGCGCGTCAAAGAGGAATACTTTGACGTTACCTCTTCAAACGGTAATAGGTATAAAAAGAGGATAAACTATTATGAGAATGACAAGCGCGTCAAAGAGGAATTATTTGACGTTACCTCTTCAGACGGTGATAGGTTTAAAAAGTTTATAATCTATTATGTGAATGGGAAGAAGGTCAAAGAGGAATTCTTTGACACTACCTATTCATATGGTTTTGGGTTTAAAAAGGGTATACACTATTTTGAGAATGACAAGCCCGTCAAAATGGAATACTTTGACGTTACCGTTACCGATTCAGACATTACCGATTCAGACAGTGGTAGGTTTAAAAAGTTTATAATCTATTATAAGAATGACAATCCCGTCAAAATGGAATACTTTGACTATACCTATTCAGACGGTGATAGGTATAAAAAGAGGATAGACTATTATGTGAATGGAAAGTTCGTTAAAACAAAAATGCTTCAATATTTTCTGTCAGATAAAAATAAAACCTATGATGTCATCATTTACAAAAGAGACGAAAAAAACAAACTACGAAAGTATTTTCATAAAGGAAAACTCGTAAAAACAAGGCCGATAGAGTAAGCTTTCAATATACGGATCATGACGGTCGTTAAAATTCCCTACACCTCTACCCCCTTAGAGATCACCTGTACCCCTTTTTCGCTTTCTCTGTAAAAGCCTTTCTTTCTGGCAAGAATGCCTTTTTGTAATTGTTCCCATTGCATGTCGGTCAAATGATCCAAACCTAAATAAAGAGAAGCCGCTCTGGCATATACGTTCGTATCCAATACCTCGTTTCGATCCCTGATCTTTTTATATTCATAGCGAGAAAAACGAGGGGGTTATAACTCTTTCAAAGTAGAATCTTTAATCCCTAAAGTATCGGCAACACCTAAGCCAATTAAAAAATCAGAGTCCTTAATATCTAATTTTAGATATTTATTTTTGTTTCTTTTTATCTTGTTTAATGTTCTTGCTATTACTTCTTTCTTTGCCTTTTCTACGATTGACTTCATCTCTTTTCCGTCTCAAAAACGCCGACCATTGTTCGTCCTGTTCACCCAGTACTATAACATTTCTACCATATTCACTCATATTCTAAATCACCTCCAACTTGCTCTAATTCCTATAGCCTGGCGACATTTAAGACGTCAAGCGGTATATAGCCTGGCGATACAAAATTCATTTCTACAATAACCAATGACATATCTTACACTACTTGTTAGATCCCCAGGGTAGGGGCCATGATTTCAGGTAGGAGGAAGGTGAGGGAACCGAACCGAACGACTACCTGAAATTTTCTGGACTGAATAAAGCAGTTTATCCCTAAGTCTATTTTAGAAATAAATTATCAAGGATTGAAATATGAAAAATAATGAACAAGAAATTTCAATTATACAGGAAAATCTGAAAGGAATAAAAAATCATATAATACGCAAGAGAGCATTATTCCTGATAAGAGCCTTACAATCGGGCAATGTTAAATTAACCTCTGACAAATTTGGTCATGCCCGACAAACATATTATTTCTGGATCAGAAGATTGAGAAAGACAAAGTATAATATGGAGGCACTTTTAGACATATCTAGAAAACCTAAAAGTAATTCAAAGTCTATAGACCAGAGCGTCATTGATCTGGCTATCCAAGTCAGAAAGGATAACTATAATGCAGGTGCTAAATTGACAACCCTATTATTAAAAAGGGATCATGGAATTGAGATACATGCTTCCACATTAGGATATATCTTCAGGCGCAAGAATATTTCCCAACAATATAGAATACCTCGAAAAAACAGCCATACAAAGCGTTATGCCCTTCAGGAGCCATTAGAGAGGGTTCAGACGGATACTGTGAACCTTGGGATAGTAGATAACAACGGGCATTCTGTGAAGGCCTATCCAGTTATAGATGATTGTTCACGAACTGTGGTGGTACACATAGCTGATGAACATAGTAACTATGAAGCTACCAATGGGATCAAAAAATTTGTGGAAAAATTTGAGATGCCACAAAAAATACAAACAGATAATGGAGTCGAGTTTACTTCTAAATATGTTTCCCAAGAGAATCCCAGGAGAAAAAAAAAGTCTGTGATCAGTGGCTTTGAAGAATATTTAAGAGAAGCAGGTATTGAGCATAAATTGATCCGTCCAGGAACGCCAGAGCTGAATGGTAAAGTAGAGCGTTTCAATCAAACCTTGAAGAGAGCCCTTGAAGGTAAAATTAAAAATGGAATGAGTATTATTGAGATTCAGACTATCGTAGATAACTTTGTGAATTGGTATAATAAGATCCGCCCGCACTCTTCATTAAATAACTTGACGCCATATCAAAGGTTCCATCGGAATAGAATGACTAAAATAGCTTCTTAATGTGTAAGATATGTCATTGGTTTCTACACTACAAAATTCATTTCTTGATTGACTCTGAGTAAGCCTTCTGGTTTATGAGTTAAACTTGAACCAGAATCATTTGCAAAATGGACAAGAGTACTGAATATCAGATACTCAAAAAAAAGGCATTGAATTGCATTCAATGTAAACTGGCAACAACCCGCCATAGTGTGGTATTCGGAGAGGGAAATATAAATGCAGATGTAATGTTCATCGGAGAAGGCCCTGGGAGGCAAGAAGATCTTACAGGGAGACCCTTCGTGGGTAGGGCTGGTGAATTTCTTACCAAAATGATTGAAAAAGGAATGCAAATAAAAAGAAGCGAAGTTTATATTGCTAATATTGTAAAATGCAGACCAACTGTAGATATGCTAATGCAAAAAGACAGGCCTCCCGATGAAGAAGAAATAGATGCATGCCAGGATTATCTGATCCAACAGATCAAATTGATTTCTGCCAAGGTAGTGGTTACGTTGGGTTCCCCTGCTAGTAAATTCTTACTGAAAACACAGATGGGAATTACGAAGACAAGAGGGAAATGGCATGAATACGATGGAATTCCTGTAATGCCCACCTATCATCCAAGCTATGTCATAAGAAATGGTGGTGAAATGAGTCCTTTGAAAAAAGATGTCTGGGAAGATCTAAAAAAAGTAATTCAAAAATTAGAAGGCTATAAATGATGTTGCCCTCCATAAAAGATGTAGATGTACAAGGGAAAAAAGTACTCGTTCGTGTTGACTTTAATGTTCCCTTTCACAGAAATAGCAATGATATAAGCGATGATACACGCATCGTAAAGAGTCTACCTACCCTAAAGCATTTAATGAACAATCAGGCGAAACTAGTACTTATATCTCATCTGGGGCGGCCAAAGGGCCAAAGAGACGATCTTTATTCCTTGAGGAAAGTAGCAGATAGATTGAAGAATATATTGTCTATGGACCAGGTTCATTTTAGTGATAAGCTGATCGGTACGGAGATTACAACAGAGCAATATGCAAAGCAAGTAGATAATCTAAAGAACGGAGAAATTTTAGTATTAGAGAATATTCGATTTTACCCACAAGAAACAAGCAAGTCTGTGGAAGATAGGAGTGAACTGGCCAGGATCATGTCATCTTGCATGGATATGTATGTGAATGATGCCTTTGGGGCTTCCCATAGAGAGCATTCATCGATTACAGAACTTCCTAAATTTTTGCCTGCTTTGGCTGGTTTTTTATTAGAAAAAGAAGTGCAAACACTGACTTCTCTACTGGAGAATCCCAAAAGGCCTTATATTGCCATTATAGGAGGGGCAAAGATCAACACTAAATTAAATATGCTTAAAAATTTGGTAGACAAAGTAGATCATTTGCTCATTGGAGGGGGGATGGCCTATACATTTTTAAAGTCTTCCGGATCAACCATAGGTAATTCAATGTGTGAAAATGATTGTCTGGATGATGCTTCTGAGATCATAAATAAATGCTCTTCTTCTACCGAGAAATTATTACTTCCGGTGGATCATCTGACGGTTTCTGAATATGTAGAAACGGCACCTACTGAAGTTACCGAATTGAATATACCGTCTGGTAGAATGGGAATAGACATTGGTCCCAAAACGATTGAAAGATATACAAAAATGGTTCAATCTGCAAATACCATATTCTGGAATGGTCCTATGGGAGCTTTTGAAATAAAAAATTTTTCAATAGGAACAATCGAGTTAGCAAGGGCAATCGCAAATTCAAAGGCAAAAAGTATAATAGGGGGGGGGGATACGATCTACGCCGCAAGAGTGGCAGATGTGGAAGAAAAAATAGACCATATCTCTACAGGAGGCGGTGCCTCTTTAGAACTCATCGAAGGGAAAATATTGCCTGGTATCTCTGCGCTTCTTAAACAAGGTGATAATGTATAAAAAAAAAAGAGCTGCAAAGCAGCTCTTTTGAAATTTGAAATCTGAAATTTTTAGAAATCCATTCCACCACCCATTCCTCCAGGAGGAGGCATAGGAGGCATTGCTTCTTTTTTTTCAGGTTTTTCTGCAATGATGCACTCAGTAGTAAGGATCAATCCTGCAACAGAAGCTGCATTTTGTAATGCTGTTCTGGCTACTTTTGCAGGATCAATAATCCCTGCAATAAGTAGATCTTCCCATTTCAAACTGGAAGCATTGAAACCAACATTACCTTGCTCTGTTTTAGCCCTCTGTACGATCAAAGAACCTTCCATTCCTGAATTGGCCGCTATTTGACGCATTGGTTCTTCTAATGCGCGCAATATGATATTTCTACCTGTTTCCTGGTCTGCTCCTGCAAATTTTAATTTAGCTACATTTTGAATTGCTTTAACCAGAGCCACACCACCACCCGGGATCACTCCTTCTTCGACGGCAGATCTGGTTGCTGAAAGAGCGTCTTCTACTCTAGCCTTTTTTTCTTTCATTTCTACTTCAGTGGCAGCACCTACATTGATCACTGCGACACCACCGGCTAATTTAGCCAGTCTTTCCTGAAGCTTTTCACGATCATAGTCAGAAGAGGTATCATCTATCTGTTTTTTAAGTTGCTTGATCCTGGCCTGTATATCACTATCTTTCCCAGCGCCTTTGATGATCGTAGTATTTTCTTTTTCAATAATGATTTTCTCTGCCTTGCCAAGCATTTCTGTAGATACATTTTCTAACTTTAAGCCAAGATCTTCAGAAATTACCTGTCCTCCGGTAAGGATTGCAATATCTTCTAGCATTGCTTTTCTTCGATCGCCAAATCCAGGAGATTTAACAGCCACCGCACTGATAGCCTTTCTAAGTGTATTGTAAACAACAGTGGCCAGTGCCTCCCCTTCTAAGTCTTCTGCAATTATGAGTAGTGATTTCCCCATCTGAGCAACCTGGTTTAAAATAGGAGCCAGATCCTTTACAGCGCTTATCTTTTTATCATGGATCAGTATCAGAGGATTCTCTATAGAAGCGATCATATTATCAGCATCCGTTACCATATAAGAAGAAACATAACCTCTATCGAATTGCATACCTTCTACTACATCTAGTGCGGTATCAATTGATTTTGCTTCTTCTACAGTAATGACCCCATCTTTACCCACCTTTTCCATTGCCTCTGCGATCAGGTCTCCAATTTCAGCATCATTGTTTGCAGAGATAGAGGCTACTTGTGCAATTTCTTTCTTATCTTTAATCTCTTTTGACTGAGACTGCAAATAACTAACTGCTTCTTGCACTGTCTTGTCGATGCCCCTTTTTAAATCCATTGGATTGGCACCAGCGGCAACGTTTTTTATGCCTTCCCTGACTACATTTTGAGCCAATATGGTGGCCGTTGTGGTTCCGTCTCCAGCAACATCATTTGTTTTAGTAGCTACTTCTTTAACCAGTTGAGCCCCCATATTTTCATAGGGGTCTTCTAGCTCAATCTCTTTAGCTACAGTAACCCCATCTTTTGTGATCGTAGGGGATCCAAATTTTTTATCGATCACAACATTTCGACCTCTTGGTCCTAAAGTGACTTTTACAGAATTAGCCAGTTGATTGATTCCACTCATCAATTTTGATCTGGATAATTCATTATATTCTAACATTTTAGACATATTTAACTCCTTTTCATTAGAAAATTGATTTACTCTATGATCGCAAGTATATCAGATTCACGAACAATAAGATATTCTTTTCCACTCTCTTTGATCTCTGTACCTGAATACTTTCCATAGAGAACTTTTTGCCCTGTTTTTACTTCCATAGGGACCTTTTTACCATCATCTGCGATCTTTCCAGGGCCCACAGAAACGATCTTCCCTTCATTTGGCTTTTCTTTAGCCGTATCTGGGATATAAATATTCCCTACCTTCTCTTCTTTTTCATCTAATGGTTCAATTAGAACCCTATCAGCTAACGGTTTAATAGACACATTTACCTCCTTAAATCTAGGTTGTAATTGATTGCTCAATTAACCAAGTAAAAAAATTTTCAAACCATAGAGATATTAATTGCTACCAATTGAAATTTTATTTGTTAGCACTCTCTCTATACGAGTGCCAATAATTTTTGATTAGACAGTTCTGCAAGCATTTTTTATAATTTAATATGTTTTAACAATTTTTTTATTAGGATGAACGCGAAAAAAACTTTTCTTTAGAAAATATATCGTGATATATTAAATTGTCCCGCGCAGTAAAAGGTCAGAGAATATATTATATATTTTACTGGCTTCTTTAGCCAATTCTTCCTTGGCAGTAGTCAGACTCTCTTTGGTTTGCTTTTTGGAATGCATTAAACTAACGTATACCTTTATTTTGGGTTCTGTGCCAGATGGCCTGATGGTGACTCTTCCTTCTGGTTCCAGCCATAGTTGAAGTAATTTTGCCTCTGGAAGTTGTTCATATAGCATACGAGCATCTTGTGTGACAGGCATTTTCCTGGGATCATTTTTTTTCTTATTTTGCAGATAAATAACATCCTTCACCTTTCTATCACCCAGTAAAGTTCCTATAAGAGAATGGGCGTCTTTTAATTTTTCTTCTATTTTATTTTTAATACCTGGATTATCTGCTTTGAGCTGTATATTGTGCAAAATTTCAGTATATAGTCCATGCTTTATGTATAGATCTTCCAAAGCAGTGATTAAATTTACCTGGGAAGCCAGTTCTGAAATGATAATTCCGGAAGAAACAGAGTCTTTATCTTTTATCCAATTTACAGGTAAATAGCCAAAAGACTCTTCCCCCCCAAATAAATAATTTGCGGGGTCTTTTTTTAAAACAGATGCGATGTATTTGAACCCTGTCAATGTTTCTTTAGTTTCGATCCCATAAGAAGAGGCTATTTTTTTCTGCAATTCGGTGGTAACTACTGTCTTACAAATATAGGGATTTTCCATATCAAAAGCCTTAATACGGGCAATATGATCTAATAGTAGGCATCCTGTCTGATTCCCATTGATGAATACATATTCATTATCATGAAGAACACAACAGCCAATTCTATCTGCATCTGGATCTGTTGCCAGCAAGATATCATAATTCTTTTTTTTGCCTTCTTGTATGAGTTTATAATATGCCTCATGATCTTCAGGATTTGGGCTTTTTATGTGAGGGAAATTACCATCTGGCTTACTTTGTTCTTTTAAAAGAGCAAAATTAGTGAATTTGGTTTCAGAAAAGGCTCTCTCGAATATCCACCCCCCCGTACCATGTAAAGGCGAATAGAGTATTTTTATATCCTTTTTTTTTTGGCTTACAAATTTTTCTTTTTTTAAATGTTCTAAATAAGAATCTATGATCTGTTCCTCTAATTCTAATTTATCTGAAATATCGGGGGTTTTTAACCATTCATGTATTTCTGGCGGGAGTTGGTCATACTTAGAATGAAGAAATTCATGCTGAATTTTTTCATCCATAGGATAGATGATCTGTGATCCATCCTGATCATATACCTTATATCCATTATACTGGGGTGGATTATGCGATGCCGTTAAAACAATTCCACAGACTGCTCCTATTTCTAGCACGGCAAAGGAAACCATGGGTGTAGGAGTGGGTTTTCTAAAAAGAAAAACATCATATCCATTTTGAGTAAGTATATTCCAGGTAAGGTTTGCAAATGCTTCTGAAGTAAGTCTGGAGTCGTAACCAATAACAGCCTTTAGCGGATACTTGTCTTTATATTTTTCCTTAAATACTTTGGATACAGCATAATTCAGTCTGGCAATATTGTAAATGTTCAACCTGTTTGTCCCCAATTCCACAACTTCACGCATTCCCCCTGTACCAAAAGAGGGATAGGAATCAAATTGATTCGTTTTTAATATTCTATTACGATCTTGTACATACTGAGCGTCTTCTTCACTTAGAGGAGCTCTTGAAAATTCATCTAAATATTGTTCTTTCGTTTTCATTTTCTCTCTTTCACTTTCTTATTTTTCTGTAATTCCAGGGGCAGGTCTTTGCGAATGATATCATCATCTTTTTTTAATAGATTAAAATCAATCTTTTCTTGATTCAGTTCTTCTTCTGTTTTGAGTTTTGTATACCATCCATTCAACACTGTATAAACGACCCTATCCGTCAATCCATCCAGTAGTCTTTCCTGAACAGAAAATTCTGATTCATAGGGTTGTTCTGTGGGTACATAATTTGTATCAAAACGTACGATCCTATTCCCCAGTAGGGTTTCATTTGAGATGGCTGGATTCATTTTTAGTTTGACTTGCATTAATACAAAAATACGAAACTTAATGACTCTTCCAAATTCATTATAATTCAATGGTATTTTTTGATAATTTAGAATATCTCCATAAAGCCATACACTGGCATTTTTTTTATTATTCTCTATGCTGATATTTCCATCTGAATTAAAAATAATTTGTAATTTTTGCCTTAATCTGGCGGGAAAATCTACTTTGGAAGACCTATTTTTAAAGTTATGAATGTACATTGTCTGATGGGTCTCTGGATTGCTATACTCTCCTTTAAAATTCTCAAATATTTTTTTAGCGGTACTTTTAGGAGCATACTTCGCTGTTTTTTTCTCCTCCACTGTTTGGCAATTCAGAATGAGTATAGTTAAAATATAAATCAGGTATTTTTTCATATTAGCTAAATAGATTGTTAAGATAAATGATCAAATCTTTATAGGCTATATGCTCTTGTTTCCCAGTCTGCATATTTTTTACCGTCAACAGATGATTCTGCTTTTCCTCTTCACCTTGCAAAACCACTACGGGTATATTCTTGCTATCTGCTTCCTGAAATTGTTTCTTGATTTTCGCATGCCCTAGATTAAGTTCTACCAGAAAACCATTTTTTCTAAGATATTGTGTTATTGCAAGAGCATATTCACGGGATAATTTTCCAGGAAAAAATGCAACATAAATTTGGGTCTTACGGGAGAATTTTTTTAAGAGCCCATGCGTCTGTAAAAAATTCTGAAAGGTCACATCTCCCATTCCGAAACCAACTGCATTACATGGATCGTCCGAAAAATAGGAGACCAGATCATTATACCTCCCCCCCCCAAATATAGAACGCTTGTTCGATGGATGAGCATCAAATACTTCGAATACCATCTGTGTATAATAGTCGAACCCTCTCACAATAGAAGGATCATACTTGATTGACTTAGAATACCCTAAAGAATTTAAAACAGATTGAAGGTCCAATAGATATTCTAATCCAGAATCCTTTAATTCTGTTTTATGTTTTTTCAAAAACAAATCCCCCGTATTCATATATTCTTTAATAGAATCTATCTGTTGCGTATTTAATCCATTTTCGATGAATAGTTTAGAAAGTTGATCATCAGATATTTTTCCTTTTTTATCCAATATTCTACTCACAGATTGATAAGAGGATGGATCTAATCTAAGAATCTTTTCAAATATAGCATTCAGAATCCTTCTATGATTAAGCCCCAATTGAAAAGAACCTGGTTTGGCGCCAAAAGAAAGCATTATTTCAATGGACATTTGTAATATCTCAATATCCGCCATAAATTCATCGGGGGCAGAAAAAATATCTGCATTCAACTGCCAGTGCTCCCTGAGCCTTCCTTTAGAAGGTCTTTCGTATCTCCATAAATTTGGAATAGAGTACCATCGAATTGGTTTAGGAAGTTCTCTGATACGAGAGGCCACCATTCTGGATACGCTTGGAGTCATTTCAGGTCGTATAGCCACTTTCCTTCCCCCTCTGTCTTCAAAACTATAAATTTGATGATTCACGATCTCTTCAGAAGTCTTCAGCAAATAAATATCCAGGGGTTCTATGGTAGGGGAGTCTATTTTTTCAAATCCAAAAGTCTCCAGGGTATGGCTCATTTTTCCAAAATACCAGTCTCTTAATTGCATTTCTTGGGGATAAAAATCACGGCTTCCTCTGTAAGGTTTCTTAGAAAGGGATGGTTTCATGAATTTCGCAGGGAGGGTTTTTTAGAAGGAAATGCTGTTTCAATTTTTCTGGCAATGTTAAATAGAAATTTTTCAGAGAAAAATGTCCCTTGTAACTGTATACCAATGGGAAGATGCTCAAAAAAACCAGGAACAGAAAGAGCTGGAATGCCCGCCAAACTGGCGCTGACAGTTAATTCGTCAGAAAGATACATTTCAATTGGATCATCAATTTTTTCACCCAGTAAAAATGGTTCTGTGGGGGCAGTAGGTAGAAGAATAACATCTACTTTTTCAAATATATCTTGATAAGCCATTTGGATCAACTTTCGTATTTTTTGAGCTTTTGCATAAAAAGCATCATAATAGCCGCTTGATAAGGCGAAAGTACCTAAAAGAATTCTTCTTTTTACTTCAGAACCAAATCCTTTTGTTCTGGATTCTTCATATACCTTTTCCATGTTTTCTGATCCCATTCTGTTTCCGTATCGGATACCGTCAAATCTTGCTAAATTAGAAGAGGCTTCGCTGGTGGCTGTTATATAATAACTTGGTATTGCATACTTTTGATAGGGCATTTCTATTTCAATGATCCTATCTTTTGAAGTAACTTCACTTCTTATAAAATCCAATACTCTCTGAAACGATTCTTTTACCGCGTCACTGCATTTTTCCAGCAGATCGGGAGGATATCCTATACGAATTTGGTTTTTATCATGATCTTTCTCTTTATAAAGATGATCGGGTAGGCTTGTGGAGTCATTTGGATCAAATCCTTTGATAATGTTATATAGAATGGAGCAATCCTCCACTGTATTTGTCAAAGGGCCTATTTGATCCAAACTAGAAGAAAAGGCCACCAACCCATGCCTGGAAACAGTCCCATAGGTAGGCTTTAAACCAACGATACCACAAAATGCAGCTGGCTGTCTTATGGAACCACCCGTATCTGAACCCAGAGTGGCTGGCATAAGCCCTGCAGCAACTGCACATGCAGAGCCCCCTGAAGAGCCTCCTGGAGTTCTTTGCAGATCGTAAGGATTTTTCGTAATACCAATAGAAGAATTTTCTGTAGAAGAACCCATTGCAAATTCATCCATATTCAGCCTCCCTATGGGTATCATTCCTTTACCTTGGAGTTTATGCACCACGGTAGCCGAATAAGGAGAAACATAGCCTCTTAATATTTTAGAAGCGCATTCCAATAAATGGCCTTCCAGGGCAATATTATCCTTGATTCCAATGGGAATACCATCCCACATAGAAAGAGGTTCACCTGTTTGGCGCCTTGCATCTGATTCTTTGGCTAACTGGAGAGCATTCTCTGCGGATAACTGGATAAATGCATTTAATTTTGGATTCAAGGATTGAATGGAAGATAAATAATTTTGCAGTATATCCACAGAAGTCGTTCTCTGAGCTTCCAGTTCTTTGCTTAGGGAAATAATATTTTGCATCATGACCTTTCAATGTTCCCAATTAAGTAATATTTTATACCTGTCATAATAACTACGTGTCCTTTTTACATATAAATGGGTTTCTTTAAATGGGATTTGTTCTATAAACAGGTCCATATCCTGCATGGATATTTTCTTTTTCCATCGTGATAGTCTTCCAGGCCCTGCATTATAGGCAATAGCAATTTTTTCAAAATGGTCGCCAAACATTTTACTCATTTGCGCATAAAAACTGGCCCCTAATAAAATAGAATGCCGGGGCGATGTTAGATTTAGATTTTTAATTTTTATCTTTTTGTTTACATATCTGGCTGTACGAGGCATTAATTGCATAAGTCCTGTAGCCCCTGCAGAACTTTTTACTCCTGGATGAAAACTGGATTCTTGTTTCATGAGAGAATATAGTCTTGCCTTTTCAACAGAAAATTTTTTAGACGCTCTGTCTATATATTCTGAATAGGGAAATGGATATAAACTTTCCATTGCTTTTTTAGAAAGAGTGAATATGTCCACATCTTTTTTTTTCTTGATCATATACTGCTTCAGGTAGCGATATTTGAGGTAGGGGTCGTCCACTAAATGGCCTGCTTTTTGGTATATAAAATTGTGCTCATGCTGTCTGGGGCTTTTAGGAAGATATTCTTTGGCTAAATTCGTATATCCCATCCCAATAAGCAATAATGCCTTTCTGGTATGGACATCTTCATTTTTTTCCATTTCTTTTAGGCTATTTTCCCATTCTTTCCAAAATGGATCCACTCCATAATAGGGCTCTTTTTTTCTTTTTTCTAAAAATTCGTTGATCCTTTCTTCATAACCTGCTTGTTTAGAAAGCCAATCCCTGATCATATCTATTTTATTAGGGGGTAGGGGTATTTTATCAGCAGACCTGGATTTCTTTAAGGCCTTAAAAACATAAAAATCAGATGGAGAATTCAGATATACTTTTCTGTACAGTGATGCGATTTCTTTGGGTTTTTTCTTGGATAGACGGGCGATAAAGTATCTGGAACGTCCTCCTACGGAAACATTTTTAGTAAGCTTTGCCAGATTTTCAAGACACTTTAGAGCATCCAGACGCTTTTTTTTAAGCATCTCATCCAAACAAGATGAAAAAAAAGATCTTTCGGTAATGGATGAATCGGGATCAAAATTTTTTAAATAATAGGTAGCTTCTTGTTCTCTATAGGCACTCTTTATTTTACGGAGAGCAGTTAATCGGATCAACATTGCCTCCCTGTTTCTGGAGAAGCGAGGAACTAAATTATAGATCTGATGGTATTTATCCTTGCGCAAAAAACGTCTTGCTATATTAACGATCAATTTTTCCCTGTCTTCAGGGAGTAGCAAATAGAGTCTTTTTTTTATATAACGAACCGCAGATGAATATCTTCTGGTATCTGTTAGAAGACGAGCATAAGAGAGTATATAAATATATCTTTCTTTTTTACGTAATTTTTTTGGGTTGATTTTTTTAAATAGAGAAAAAGCCTTTTTATTTTTTCTTAAGAGCCTTAAGGCTTCCAGATAATAGGCTTTTTGGCCATTGGTCAATGATTTTTTTAATGCAGGAGACTTTATGAAAATATCTGCCAACTGTTTCGCAGCAATCTGATACGCCCACTGGTTTTCTGTGAATTCTAATGCTTTGAAATAATAAAATAAGGCCTTCTTGTATTCTTTTTCCTTTTGAAATATAGAAGCGAGTCTTATATAATGAATGGGTTTTTCAAAATTGCGGATCAGCTTTTTATATATCCTGATGGCTTGTTTTATATTTTTGTCGGAAAATATAGATGCTCTTAGGCTTAACATTTTTTCTGCTAAGGGGTGACTCTTATATTCTTCTATTATATCTAAAAATTTAATGGCATAATTATTTTCATTCAGGTTATGATAACAAAGAGAGATATAATAAACAGATTCTATCTCAAGGGGAGATTTGCTTTTAAATTTATTCTTAAAAGAAGTTATATGTTCATAAACTGTAGAGGGATAATAATTGGATGGTCTTTTGCCATCCTGAAAATAAGATCGGCCAAACCACAATATAGCATTTCTAAATTCATCCAAATGAAAATGAGACATTCCTAGCATAAATGAATGAGCATAATTAAAAGATTTTTTATTTTTTAGATTACGAATGATTTCTTTATGAGATTTAGCCCTCACCTTTTCAATATTACCCTTAATAGAATGTATGTCTTCCCATTCTATTCTGGAAGCCTGGCATGAGCATAATAAAAAAAATAAGAATAAGAATAATTTTTTGATGTGTATCCTGGGTTTTATTTTTTCCATTGTATATGTCCGTTAATGTTATGTTTATGATATATTTTTAGAATATCTTCACAAAAATATTTTAACTCCTTATTTTTTTCTTTTTTGGCCAGGTCATATAAACGAATGAACATTTTTTTCCCTGTTTCGGTTTGTTTAAAAGATTTTTTCATTAGATTATGCGTGGAACATAGAGTTTGACCGTTTTCGATTGTGGATTCCCCGCCATGGGCACGTGATTTAATATGATCTGCATGTAGCTCTACGCCATTCTTCATACCAAGTCCGCAGATAACACATTGGTAATCATCTCTCTTGAATATTTCCTTTTTTTGTTTAGAGGTAAAATTTTGCATGAGTCCTGTTTTATCTGTTTCAATTGGCATTTGCTTAAAAGAACCTCTTGCATCTTTTGTAAATACGCACAGATTGAAAAGAAAAAATCTATTCAGCCATTTAAACCAGTTACCTTCACAAAAACCTCATTCTGGCGTGCCAATAATGAAAAAAAGTCGTTTACAAATAATACTCTTATAATATATTGGCGCCACTCAGGTGATAGTATTTATTATCTCATTTTTTGCTAAAAATTGAGCTTTTCTTCATGTGAACACTCCTTATCTATGTATTCCGAGTGCCCACTTTATGGGGTAAGGCCAATTGCTGGGACTAAGTATAAAACAAAAAACTGTTTGATCTTATGTCTCTTTTCTTGCAAGGTCCATAACTATGCCTAAACAAGATATACTAAAATTATTTGAAAAAATAAAGATTGACCCTTCTTGGGCTTTTGCTGCCAAAACTAGAAAAGACACTGCATATATCACACATGGCTATCACCGTTACCCCGCGAAATTTATACCGCAAATAGTTTCCCGATTAGCAAGAAAATATACAAAAGAAGGTGATTTAGTAGCTGACCCATTTGGAGGTTGCGGTACAACACTTGTTGAGTCAAAAGTTATGTGTAGACCATCCATTGGGGTGGACATAAATCCTGTTGCAGTTTTAATGACAAAAGCAAAGAAAACTCCGATTGAGCCTGCTAAAATTGAAGATCAATTTTTAAAATTAAAAGGGAAAATTAGCTCCTTTGACCAAAATACGAAAGTTAAAACTCCTGGACATGAAAGAATAGATTATTGGTTCAAGCCTAAGGAAAAAAGAAAACTTTCTTTTCTTTTTTCTGAAGTTTCAAAAATAAAAGATCAAGATATACGAGACTTTTTTTATTGCGGGTTTTCAAATATTCTCAAAAACTGTTCCATCTGGCTTCAAAAAAGTAATAAGCCAACAAGAGATTTTAAAAAAAATCCTTCAGATCCGTTCGTGATTTTCTTACGGCAAATAAAAACAATGCTGCGAGGAAACATAGATTTTTTTAAACTTTTGCAAGAAAAAAAATGTTTAAAAACTTCTTGCAATGTTTACTGTGCTGATGCTAGAGAGATACCTGCAAAATCTAATTCCGTTAGTTTGATTGTTACATCACCACCTTATGTTACCTCTTATGAATATGCTGACTTACACCAACTTACCGCTCTTTGGTTTGAATATACAAAGGATTTGAGCGATTTTAGAAAAAGATTTATAGGAACATCTTACCATAAGAAAAAAGAACTTTTCTTGAATAGTAAAATTGCAGATACTATAAAAGAAACTTTATTGAAAAAAGATAAAAAAACAGCAGAAGAAGTTGCAACATATTTTGGTGAAATGAATCAGGTTTTTGAGAAAATGAAATTAATACTAAAAGAAGAAGGTCGAATTTGTATAGTAATAGGAGATACCAATCTAAAAGGAGTAGAAATCTTAAACGCAGAGGTATTTGTTGAACAACTACAGAATCTTGGATTTGTGGTTGATGATATTATAAAACGGGAAATCCCCTCAAAGAACTTACCTTCAACTAGAGATAAAAAAACAGGTCGTTTTACAAGAGTAGCAAATGAAAAAAAAGTTTTTGCTTATCCGACAGAATATATTCTGATCATGCATAAAATATGACAATAAAAGATATAATCAAAATTTATGAAGCAAAAAAAAATAGATATGGTAGACAAACATATAGACATATTTCAAATGTATTCAGGGAAGTCAAAGAGAGACATAAAAAAAATTTTATAGGAAATGATCATGAACAATCATGGCGATCTTTTAAAGGGAAGAACCTTGAGAAATTGATTGAGTATATTATCACCGATGAAGTACATAAATTGGGCTTAAAAATTGTAAATGGTAACACCTTGGAGAGGACCAATAGTGCAAATTTATCCAAGGAGTTAAATTTGGTTAAAAGAAATCTCTTGATTGATTACGGGGAATTTGGTTTTCATCTTCCTGATGTTGATATTATTATATATGATCCAGGCACAAGTAAAATTTACTCTGTACTCTCGAGCAAAGTTACTTTGCGAGAAAGAATTACGCAAACAGGATATTGGAAAATAAAATTAGCATCTAATGAAGTAACAAAGCATATTCAGGTTTATTTTGTTACTCCTGATGAAGATGGGACACTAACAATAAAAGTACCTGCCAAAAAAGGAAGGGCTATTGTAGAAATAGACACAGACGGAAGTTATGTCCTAAGTGAAACAAATATTAAAGAAAGTAATAAAGTAAAAATGTTTGATAAGTTTATTGATGATCTTAAAAAATTATTATAATAACCAAGAAGTATGCAGATAGAATCAACAACACTTTGGGATTTTCCAAAACAAAATTATGGAGATAGATTACATGGAGATAATAAATATAGAGGTGTTACACCTGCATTTGTCATTTGGAATTTACTCCAAAGATATACCAAGGAAGGTGATTTAGTGGTTGATCCTATGTGTGGGAGTGGAACAACAATTGATGTAGCTAATGAATTGAGAAGGAAAGTGATTGGCTACGATCTCAATATTGTTCGCCCTGATGTAATAAAAAATGACTCTCGAGAAATTCCGCTTCAAAGTGACAGTGTCGATTTTGTTTTTGTTGATTCGCCCTATTCTGATAATATTAAATATTCTGATGATAAAAAATGTATTGGCAAAATTTCTTGTAATAATGAAAAATTTTATGACGAATTAGAAAAAATTGCTAGTGAAATCGCTAGAATATTGAAACCAAATAAAATAATGAGTTGGGTTATTGCAGATCAATGGATAAAAAAGAAATTTACACCTGTAGGGTTTTTGATGTGGCAAAAATTGGAAAAGTATTTTGAACCTGTTGATATTATTTGCTTAACCAGGCATAACCAAACATCAAACACAAAAGTTTGGCATAACAGATCAAGGCAGTATAATTTTTATCTAAGAGGCTTTAAATATTTATTTATAATGAAAAAACCAAATAAGGATTAGGTATTATTTTCTATTTTCTTTAATTATGACTTAGATTTGCGATAATCAAACGAAAAGAAAAAATCTGTTCAGCCATTTAAACCAGTTACTGATCTTATTCTTTTAGTTTGTAACTATACGCTTTGGTACACTAAAATAAAATTTTAAAAAAGTTTACTTTTTAAAATTTTTTTTTTTTACCTTTTTCTAAAAAAATACAATAACCAATGACATATCTTACACTACTTGTTAGATCCCCAGGGTAGGGGCCATGATTTCAGGTAGGAGGAAGGTGAGGGAACCGAACCGAACGACTACCTGAAATTTTCTGGACTGAATAAAGCAGTTTATCCCTAAGTCTATTTTAGAAATAAATTATCAAGGATTGAAATATGAAAAATAATGAACAAGAAATTTCAATTATACAGGAAAATCTGAAAGGAATAAAAAATCATATAATACGCAAGAGAGCATTATTCCTGATAAGAGCCTTACAATCGGGCAATGTTAAATTAACCTCTGACAAATTTGGTCATGCCCGACAAACATATTATTTCTGGATCAGAAGATTGAGAAAGACAAAGTATAATATGGAGGCACTTTTAGACATATCTAGAAAACCTAAAAGTAATTCAAAGTCTATAGACCAGAGCGTCATTGATCTGGCTATCCAAGTCAGAAAGGATAACTATAATGCAGGTGCTAAATTGACAACCCTATTATTAAAAAGGGATCATGGAATTGAGATACATGCTTCCACATTAGGATATATCTTCAGGCGCAAGAATATTTCCCAACAATATAGAATACCTCGAAAAAACAGCCATACAAAGCGTTATGCCCTTCAGGAGCCATTAGAGAGGGTTCAGACGGATACTGTGAACCTTGGGATAGTAGATAACAACGGGCATTCTGTGAAGGCCTATCCAGTTATAGATGATTGTTCACGAACTGTGGTGGTACACATAGCTGATGAACATAGTAACTATGAAGCTACCAATGGGATCAAAAAATTTGTGGAAAAATTTGAGATGCCACAAAAAATACAAACAGATAATGGAGTCGAGTTTACTTCTAAATATGTTTCCCAAGAGAATCCCAGGAGAAAAAAAAAGTCTGTGATCAGTGGCTTTGAAGAATATTTAAGAGAAGCAGGTATTGAGCATAAATTGATCCGTCCAGGAACGCCAGAGCTGAATGGTAAAGTAGAGCGTTTCAATCAAACCTTGAAGAGAGCCCTTGAAGGTAAAATTAAAAATGGAATGAGTATTATTGAGATTCAGACTATCGTAGATAACTTTGTGAATTGCTATAATAAGATCCGCCCGCACTCTTCATTAAATAACTTGACGCCATATCAAAGGTTCCATCGGAATAGAATGACTAAAATAGCTTCTTAATGTGTAAGATATGTCATTGGTTTCTACACTTTTTCTAAAAAAAGTGCTTGACACAGTTTCTGGATGATTGACATATACTATGTAACTTATGATCAGGTTCTCTACGTTTGTAGCTTTTATATTGTTTGTATTCTTTTCTTTTGAGTCTGTATTATCTAAACCTAAAATTTGGCTTGAAAGTACCCCAGGACTATACGGTTCAGCTTTCATTTATCATGAATCTGGCGAATCTGTTGAAATTGGTACCTTCGGGCATTCGGATATCAATAAACTTATTCAGGATAACCCAACTGCGCTTGAGCTGGCAGAAGCTTCGAATAGTTATGCAACATCATCTGCTATTTGGTTTATTGGTAGTATGGTATTTCTAGTTGGAGTTTTTGTTCCTCTCTTTTTTTTTAGTAGTCAAGAACAAGGAAGTGAGCCAAACCAAATGAATACTGTGCTAAGCCTTATTTCCGTTGGTTCTGCCATAAGCTATATAATTACCGCTTTAGTCTCAATAAGTAAAAGACAGACTAGCATTTTCTATCTCTTGCGTGCAATTAACACTTATAATGGTGTGTATCATCGAAAAAAAGCTTTTATAGAGAACAGATCTGTACTTTTATCTTTTCGTTTAGGTTCCTATTTTTTTTAATTCATTTGCAGGCTAACTATAATTATTTTTTTCATCTCAAACTAAAGTAGACATAAAAAAATTTTGTAGTGTCTGATCATGAACAATCATGGCGGGTATTTAAAGGAAAAATCTTGAGAAATTGATTGAGTATATTATACCAAGAGCCTGTGCCTCAACACAGAAGAATAATTTACTACATTGTAATCTATATCGTATTTTTTGTTCCCGAAGGTTTTTTGATATTTTTTCTCGAAAATACGAAATAATTTCCTAATTTCCTGATCTATACAAGCTGTTTCCGTATCATTTTACTAAAATTGAAGGCTATTGCAGCGATTTTTACCTTTGCAGTACAACATTCTTTACGCACAGTACAAATAACACAATCAGCAGGTTTAGCATGATAACTTGTATACTTTCTGCCATCTTCTACATACTCTTTGTGAAACTCTAAATCTTCTTCTCCTTTTCTTTCTCTCGATACTTCTGATGGAGAAGGAATAAAACCATCAATTTCTTTCTTATGCAAGTATTCCAGAGAGCTTGAGTGAAAATATCCTGAATCTGCAGAGGCTTTCTCTATTCTCTTTCCTACATTTCTTTCTACCTGGGACAATATCGGAATCAATTGCTTTAAATCACTCCGCAATATCAATCGCTACAATATAACCTTCAGAAGAAGATGCTTGTATATTATAACTTTGAGATATTTTTTTGTGCAAATCTATTGTTCATGGAACATAAAAAATAAAAAACTCAAAAATGTAAATGTTTTTAAGTTGGCGCACAGGCTCAGATAATCATTGGTTTCTACAAAAAAAAAGAAAAAAATGCTTGTAATTACAGTATTATTCTATTATGCGACATAAAATATGAATTTATTCCTTCCTTTTATTGCTTCTTTGTTGGTTATCTTGTTGTTAAGGCGTTTTGACCGAAAAAATATCAATCTTAGAAAATTTAAAAATGTGATTGAAAGAGGTGAAAAAGAACTTTCTGAAGTCGTTATACAAAAAAAAGAAGAATTAAAAGATAATACGACTAAATTCAATTTGCTGATCTTTGATGTAGAGAAGTATATGAAATCTTTAAAAATGGAATTGGATCAGGTTAAGAGTTCTGTGATTCATATTCAAGAGAATAGAGAAAGGTTTGGTCAAATAGAGATCCAGTTGGCCGACTTAGAAAAGGTTACTCATTCAATTCAGATGCACCTTTCCTCTATTAATGGATTTCTGGCTAATGCAGATGCGAATCATAAAAAGATTCAAAAAATGCAAGAGTATATCAAAAAGATTGATAAACATTCAATTAAAATGATGAAAATATTTCAGGAAGAGCTAGAGAATAAGTCAAAAGAAGCCTCTCTATCTATGGAAAACAGGATCAAAGAATATTATCAAGTATTGGATGACTATCAGAAAGAGATAAGAGAAAAAACTTTATTCAGGCAAAATCAATTGAATGAAGATGTAATGAAAAAATATGAAGACCTTGAATCATCCCTGAATCTAAGCGCCGAAAAGCTTTCAGCAAATTTGCAGGAAAAGATGGAGGAACATCAAAAAACAGTGGATGATTTTACGGAAAGAGGTTATTCTTTGCAACAAAATTTAGAAGCAACCATTCCTAAGATGTTATCTCGTATTGAAGAAGATGTAACTTCTAAAATTCTGGCAAATGAAAAAAGGCTGGAGAACTTGAACATAAATATAGATTCTACAGAAAAAGATATCCAAAGTAAATTAAATTTCATAGAACAAGAAGTAAGCATACAAAAAAAATCTATTTTTGATGAGTTTTCTAAAGAGATGTCTAGTCTCAAGTCTAAATTTCAAAATATTGATCAGGATGTTACCAATAAAAAAGATGAGATATATGGAATGTTCCAAAATACAACAGAACAGATAGAAGAAGCATGGGGGAATGCAAGAGAAGACATACAGAAGCATTTAAAAGATATTCGGGAAGAGGTAGAAGAGCAGAAAGAATTTTTACTAGATCGTATTTCTAAGGATATTTTCAAAATAAATGAAGATATTGAATTATCTGAGAAGAAATCTGTTACCCAAAGGAATGAGATGCTAGAAATGGAGGAAAATTTTCATGGGAAATTAGAATGTATTCGAGATGAGTTGGAAGTACAAAAGAAGTCTCTTTTCGAGGGTCTTTTTGAGGAGGCTTCCAGCATTCGAGAAGAAATCCAAAAATTTGACCTGGATGCAATGACTAAAAAGGATAAGATGTTACAGGATGTTAGGAAAGAGGCTTCTCAGATAGAAAAAAAACTAGAAGAATTCAATCATGCATATATGCAGAACAAAGAGAATTTTGCGAAGGAACTTGCCGATTATCAGGGGGAACTGCATCAAAAATTCAACACATTATATCTTGATAGCAAACAAGATATCGAAAATGTAATGGATCAATCTCAGAAAAAAATATATGAAAAATTAGAAGATCTGTATATGACTTCCCAAGAAAAAATAGATGGGTCTTTAAAAAGACTCAATGAAAAGGAAATAGATATAAAACAATTGGTTAAGCTTTGCGAATCTGATTTTAAATCTATGAATTCAAATATAACGGAAATGCTCCAAAAGAGCAAAGGGGAACTAGAAGAGCAGAGGGGCGATATATTGAAAAAAACCGAACAGTCTCTACAAGTGATATTAGAAGAATATAAGAATAAAATAAAATATGAAGTCGGTCAAATGAATGACAAAGCAATTAGTTTAAAACATTCGGCAGAAACATGGGAATCCAGGCTCGAATCTTTAAGTATAGAGACAAAAGAAGTAGTCCATAAAGGAAGGATAGACTTAGAAAACCAAAGAGTCGAAATAATAGAAAGTAGTGAAAAGGCATTGATGCAGGTACTGAGTGAATATAAAATCAAGGTAGAAGATAGGCACAAGCAAATAAATGCTGACATCTCTGTTCAGACTGACCAGTTTCTTAAACTACAGCAGGAATTAGAGCTAAAACAAGCAAGCTTTTTAGAAGATTCCCAAGGGATAAGAGAGAATCTGGAAAATGCGCTTAAGACCGCTTCTGAACAAAAATTAAATAGCTTTGAGCAAAATGCTGAAAAGAAAGCAGCAAATTTTACTAAAAAGTTCAAAGAAATTTCTGAAAAAAATATTCATCAAATAAAACAACAGATTGAAAAAGTATCTAAAAGCTTCCACGATATTCAAGAAGAAACCAGAAATAATTTGAAAGTATTCCAGAAACAACAAATAGAGTTGATGGCCTCTATCCGGGATGAAAATGTAAAGACAAGCAAGGAGCTAAAATTTGTTCAAGAAGCCTTGCAGAATGTAAAACAAGAAACGAACATTATTGAACTTTCCAGAGAAAGAGTACAAGAAATCAAAGATGTTATTAATGATCTGGCTATCAATGTAGATCATGCAAATAAAAAGAACAGCGATTTAAAAGAATTTTCTAATAAGGTGAATGAGTTAAAGAATGCCCGTTTACAGCTTGATTCTGAATTATCCGCATGGTCCCAAAAGCAAAAAACACTGAATCAGATAGAGCAAAAACTATCTCTTGTGGTACAATTAAAAGATGAATTAGAAGCTAAGTCAGAAAGTATGCTGAAATTGCAAAGTATGGTAGAAGGAATTTTGGCCACGGAGAAACAATTAGATGGACAAAGAGATAAAATGGATTCTATCTTAGAAGAATTTGTAAACCAAAGAAATTTGGTTGAGTCAGCTATTGTTTCTTTAGATGAAAGAGGGAATGGGTTTAAAGATATATCTCAGAAAGTTTCTGAATTGGATCAATTTCTAAAAAAGATGGAAATAAAATCACAAAATATTCAATCGAATATGCAATCACTTTCCGGTCAGTTATTTAATCTTGAAGAAAAGAAATCTGAAGTAGAATCGGTCAAAGAAAAATTTTCACAAATTGAAGACCTTATTGAGGATATTGACAGACGTAAGAAGCAAATTGAAATGCTTCGTCATAAATATGAAGATCTCAAAACATCCATGAATTCAGACTTAACAGAAATGGAAAAAATTGAGAATAATGCAGAAGAGAAAGTAAAAAAATTATCTGAATTTACCAATGCGATCGATGATACGATGAAAAATATCTCTTTGAATAAAGATGTAAAAGACCTTAAAAAATTAAGTGATCATAAAAAAGATGTGGTGGTTCGATTAGGTCAGATGGGCTGGACATCCGAAGAGATTGCGGATAAGATTAAAATGGATACTGCCACCGTACAAACAATTTTGTCTACATTCTCAAATTGATCCAACTTTCTGAAACAAATTATTTTCAACCCAACCAATTAAAATCTCTCTCTCTAAATAAGATCAAGAACATTCATGATCTTCTACTATACGTTCCCAGAAGATATGTGGATCGTTCTAAACCGCTTATACTCAATGAAACCAAGATAGGGGATACCATTACCTTTATCGGAAAAGTTATTTCAAGCGAAATTAAATATAGTAGAAAAAGACGCTTGGTTATCAAATGTAAATACCAAAATTGGTACATAGACTTGGTATTTTTTCAAGCAATCCATTATTATCAAAAATCTATTCGGTCGGGAATGGAAGTCGCTTTTTCTGGAAATTTAGATTATTTTGCTGGTAAATTTAACATAATTCATCCCGAATTTGAAATATTGACAGGAGATGAATTGATCCACACAGGTAAAATTGTTCCTATTTACAAGACCACTGAAAATATGCGTAATAATTTCATTACTAGTAAGGTTCTTAGGAATGCGATTCACCAAATTTTAAAGGTCTATTTTAATAAAATTGAAGATTATATTTTAGAGGCAGAGTTAAAAAAAATGGGTATCTTGATGATCACTGATGCATTGAAAAAAATCCATTTCCCTGAATTATGGGAAGATGTGAAAATGGCTAGAAATAGACTGGCCTTCGACGAAATATTGATTTTTTCGATCATAATGCATCAAAAAAAATTAGAAAGGAGTAAAATATGTAAAGAATTTGAACCTAAAAAATTTAATAAAGAATGGAAACAAAATCTCATTCAATCTTTACCCTTTGAATTGACTCTGGACCAAAAAAATGCGATCCAAAAACTTCAGGAACTGGCAAAACAAAAATCACCTTTTGGAGCATTATTGCAGGGAGATGTGGGTAGTGGTAAAACACTGGTTGCCTTTGCTTTAGCATTGGAGTATATTGAAGAAGGCATACAGGTGGCTTTTATTGCTCCCACAGAGATATTAGCCAGACAACACTATCAAAGTATACTTAATTTTTTGTCTCACCTTCCTTTCTTGCCGATTGAATGTTTTTTAGGTAGAGAAAAACCTTCTGAAAAAAAAGTAAAACTACAGAGAATTGCCAAAAGAGACACTCTAATGGTGATAGGAACCCATAGTCTATTGCAGGAGAAACTCGAATTTGCTAAACTAGGATTGGTGATCATTGATGAGCAACACCGTTTCGGAGTGGAACAAAGAGAAGCATTAAGATCCAAGGGAAAAAATCCTGATCTATTGGCAATGACCGCCACCCCCATTCCAAGAAGTTTAACACTGACTTATTACGGCGACTTAGAGACAATTTTAATCCAGGAAAAACCAAAAAACAGACTTGCCGTCGATACCAGACTCTTTCCAGAATTAGAACTAGAAAGACTATACAAAGGAATTAAAAAATATGTGAATCAGAAAAGACAAGCTTATATTGTATATCCCATTATTGATGAATCCGAAAAAAAGGCATGGGCATCTTTGAAATCCGATTATGATCACCTGGAGAAGAATGTATTTACGAATTACACCTTAGGGCTTTTACATGGACAACTTTCTTCTGAGGAAAAAGAAAAAACAATGAGACAATTCAAAGAAGGTCGCATTCAAATATTGGTCTGCACCACAGTGGTAGAAGTGGGTGTTGATGTTCCTAATGCTACGGTCATTATGATCAGAAATGCCGAAAAATTTGGACTTTCTCAGCTTCATCAATTAAGAGGAAGAGTAGGTAGGGGAGCTCACCAGAGTTTTTGTATATTGGTTCATTCCCTTTCTATCACTAAAGAGGCAGAACAAAGGCTAAATGCAATGGTAAGTTCTAATGATGGTTTTTTTCTGGCTCAAAAAGACCTGGAAATAAGGGGGGCAGGTGAATTATTGGGAATTAAGCAAGCTGGTTTTTCCGAGTTCCGTATAGCCGATCTGCGTTATCATCATGGTTTGGTAGAAAAAGCAAAACAATTATTGAAAGGCAGGCCAGATATTATGGAAAAAGTGGTTTCCCAAAAAGATTGGAAGACATTCCTTAAAAAGGGGATGGTACTTTTTACAAATTGATCAATATGCCTAAGAAATATTTCACTGTATGGATATTCTTTTTAGTTTTACTTTCTCAATCTTGCAAAACGATACCTCCATTAACTCAAAAAAGAGAGCAGATAGGATCAATCTACTGGCGCTTTTATCTACAACCATTTCAAAAAGCTAAAATTTATATCAATGGGAAAAGGAAGAAATATAAGGTTATTCACTCAGATAAAACATTGGCCCTTTTGAAACTAAAGCTCCCTTTATATAAAGATAAAATGGGGGTTGATTTGAAAATATACAAGAAAAAATTTCTCCCCTTGAAAAAAAGAATACTCTTGCAAAAAAAACATTCAGAATGGAAAAAGAAGCCTCTCTTTTTTGCATTAGATAAAACGAATAGTAAACACCGTTTTAGATATTACTGGAAATCTGGTAAACAACCTAAGAGCGTTACTTTTGTCAATAAGCGCGAGGTTGCCGTCTCTTTGCTGGGTGATAAAGGAATTGATATTATTCATATAGAAAGTGGCCATAGACGTAAAATTGCCCCTCCCCAGAAATGGTCAAAAAAAAAGGGCTTTGTAGAGTCTTTGGTTTTAGAGGAAAAAGATGAATTATGGGTAAGCCAGATGCATACGAATGCAATACATGTATTCGACTTAGAAACTTATTCATATAAAAGAACAATCCAACTATCCGGTAAAGGGATCAAAGTACTTGCCTATGATCCTCAGAGTGGATTAGTATTTGGTTCTAATTGGATCAGTATGGATGTTTCGGTTATTGATGTTGAAAATAATTCAGAGATATATAGAATACATTTACAGGGAGTTCCCAGAGGACTTTGGCCTTCCATTGATGGGAAATATCTTTATGCGGCTTTATTTGGCCGTGATAGTGACATGGATGAAAAGGGTAAACTAATAAAGATCTCCTTATCGACTAGAAAAGTGATTCGTGAATTAGGTGATATGGGTTCCAAAAGGCACATTGTTTTCTCTCAAAAAAGGAAACGTATGTATTTATCTGATATGAAGAAAAATCATATTGAAATATATAATACAGAAGATGAGTTTTTACAAAAGATAAAGGTCTACTTTAAACCAAATACTATTTCTTTAACTCCAAACGAAGAGTATCTATATGTATCCTGCAGGGGGGCTAATCATCCGGATAGCTATTTAAAAAAAGGCTTAGACATGGGCAGAATATATGTGATTGATCTGAACAAAAATAAAATAGCTGAATTCTGGGAGGCAGGTAACCAACCAACAGGCCTTGCAATATCCGAAGACGGCAGATATGTAGTATCCTCTGATTTTTTAGATCATTCTATCAGAGTATACCAGATCAATAGATGAATAGATCAAAGAAAAAAAATCAATATTATATTTGAAAGCATATCTTATTCCAAAAACTTTCTCCTTGATAAAACGGTATTTCTATAGAATATATTTCCAGAATAGTTTTTGTAATGTCTCTTAGACTATAACGAATACCAAGATTGCCCATATCATAAGGGTTGAATAGTTTAGAATAGGCCAATATAGGTAGATATTCATCTGTATAGTGTTCATCCGACACAGTTGGATTTGCACTATAGCTTGAAAAAATAAAAAGTATATCTTCAGTGGTCATGGCCTTAAATAGGTAGGGTAAAAAAGAATCTATCTTTTCCAGGTAGCTGCCATAATCCTTTATTTGTTTAGGCTCTTCTAAAGAATGATCCTCGTCATAAAAACTATGATCAAAATCTGCAAAAATCAAAGATCCACGTGATTCTTTAGATTGATCTATTTGAAGCAAGCCTATTATTTTTTCAAATACATCCCATGAAGAAGATACTGGCAAAGTATCTGTAAAACCTCTACCATTAAATATTTGAGAAAATTGACCAACAGAATATACTTCAATATTATTGGATAACATTGTTTCTAAGATAGTTTCGTTTTTCCCTTGGATCAGGAAAAATTTATCCTTTCCCAGAAAGGTATACTTTTGATCCTTTTCTTCAAATGGCCTGGCAAATAATTTAAGCATGTTATTATCTTGCAGAACATGCATCATCCTTTGGCAAAAGGCATATAATTGTTCTATGCTATATACGCTCGTATTGGCGGCGATATTTATAGAACTATCTGGCATTAAATAGATAATGGGATTTTTACTTTTTGTATGTTCTGCTCCAAAACGCTCTAAGGCAGTATTATGGCTACATTGAATATTTCCGATAAATTTTACCCCTGTTGATTTTTCAAATACACTTAGCATTTCTTCTGGAATTTTACCCTCATAGACTAAAGGAGTTAAATATTGCTGAAAACCAAGCATTTCCCAGCAGCCAATGGGTTTTTCATTCCCTGGAAATTTTTTTCTTATTTTACCATAATAACCCATTGTTTCACTTTTTCTTTGCCACCCTTTTATATAAGTAAGATTAGACAGACCTAGTTGAATTAAATTTGGAATTCTCAATTTATTTGTATTTTCAGAGACACATCGGAGAGTATTGGATATTTTATCATCCCGGTTAGTTGTATCCGGCATTGGGCCAATTCCAAGGCCATTGAGCATAACAAAAATCGTTTTATAGCCATCTTCCATTTAAAAAACTATAATATATTTCTTAAAAGAACTATGAATAAAACTACAATGAACGCCAAGATACACAATGTTATGGTGATCGTAAAAAACCATGGTAAGAACATACGCTTTGATATAAGCATGATGGTTGAGGAGCCTTTAAAGAGCAAATATAGTTGAAAAAGAATCGCTCCAATAACGAAAAACTTACCAATGTATGGTAATACACTAAAAAACATAATGGATAGAGAAGGCAAGGCAGAAAAAAAACATATATTTACTCCAGACATATGTGATATTCTAGCGCTAAAGTACTTTCCTGATTCTTCTATAATGATAGACAAAAAGTATAATCCTGTTAAATAAATTATTAATGCTCCCAGGGGGATAAGCAATCCTTTTTGTAATACATCAATAAATGATGTTGAAATAAAATATGCTTTAATGCAAAAAATAACGGGGAAAAAAATAAAGAAGAATAGAAAATACTTCTGAATGATAAATAATAGAGAGGGATAATTCTCTCTTCTAATTACCATAAATGCATACACAGGATCTGTAAATAGCCGTGTTAGATGGTCTCTTAATGTAGAAATATCGTTTTTATAATCCACCAGCAATAGCAGGGACGATAACTAATTCAGTATTTTCTTGAACTTCTGTATCCATATAGTCCATAAAGCGGATATCTTCATCCCCTAGATATATATTTACATATCTACGCAAATCACCCTGTTCATCATACAGGCGTTCTTTTAAAGATGGGTATTTCTGAACCAGATCATTAACCGCTTGTGATACTGTGTTTCCATTTACTTCTACCTCTTCTTTACCATTAGTTTCATTTCTCAACTGACTTGGAATTTTAATTTTAGGCATATCTTATGAAAAAAAGTCATATCCAGACGTCAATCAAGAAAAAAAAGGTTTTTAAAAATAATAGTCAATTCCCACGGCTATGCACTCACTATTTTTCTATTTTGATTGTTGACCAATGATCTTATATTCATAAATAAGCCATATATGGCAGAAACCATTATATTTATAGTTTTATTCATGCTGTCTTTTGGGTTGGGCGGTTATACTGTTTTCCATTATTATAGAATGCTACATAAAGCGCATCCTGAAGAAATCAAGACTCCATTGATCTTTAAGCTAAAAAGTATTTTTACGAATGTGATCATTCAAAAAAAACTCTTTAAGCTTCCTTTAAGGGGTATATTTCATTCAATCATTTTTTATGGTTTTATTATATATAGCATCCATACAGTGAGTCAGTTTATAGGTGGATTCATAGGAGATATTTATTTTTATCTTCCTTCTATGGCGGGGGATTCTATTGAGTATGTATATGACTATCTACTGGACTTTTTTTCCATCGGGGTATTATTAGGTTTGGTATTCTTTTTTTCCAGAAGATGGATATTAAAAGCTCCTGAATTAGATCGCCCTTCTATTCAAAGTTTAGTGATCATAGTATGTATCTCTTTTTTAATGCTGTTTACACTGGCAGGAGAAGCAGGCAGAATGATCCTATTGGAAAAAACAAATATGAGCCCTATCAGACATTGGATTGTTCAATTTTACCATGAAAATAAGATATCCCAGAATGCGGAATTCATATTCAGGTTTTGCTGGTGGGGACATTTAATAACCGTTTTTACGCTAGTCATATATGTACCTCGTTCCAAGCATGCCCATTTGATTTGGGCGCCTCTCAATTTCTTTTTTGCTAGAAAAACTCCTAAAGGAGCTATTCGTTTTTTAGACATTGAAAATAGCGAATCCTGGGGAGCAGGCAATGTACAAGAATTCAGCTGGAAGGGTCTTCTGGATGGGATGTCATGTATTGAATGTGGAAGATGCCAATTAGTATGTCCGGCTTCCCAAACAGGTAAATTACTTTCTCCCAAAGACATCATGATCGATCTAAAGCATTCTTTTATGGAAAAAATGCATATATTTGCAGAAGAAGAAGCACAAGGTACATCTAAAGAAGAATTATCTTCTAAAAAAGAATTAAGGGTTATCGATAATTACATCTCTACTGAATCTATTTGGGCATGCACCACCTGTTATGCCTGTGTAGAGGCCTGTCCTGTAGGGAATGATCAGGTAGATTCTATTATAGAAATGAGAAGATATTTAGTATTGAACGAAGGAAAGCTTCCTTCTGAATTGCAGAATACACTTACTAATATAGAAAATCAATCCAACCCTTGGGGGATTGGAAACCATAAAAGAGAAGAATGGGCGGAGGAATTAGATATTCTTACAATGGAGAAATGGAAAGAATCGGGTAAATCTCCTGAAGTTTTATTCTGGGTGGGCTGTGCGGGCGCATTCGATGATAGGAATAAGAAAATTGTCCGTTCCTTTGCATCTTTATTAAAAAAGGCAAATATATCTTTTGGTATACTAGGCAAGGAAGAAAATTGTACAGGTGATTCTGCCAGAAGGGCTGGGAATGAATACCTTTATCAGACATTGGCCCAGCAAAATATTGATACATTGAAAAAATATAATGTTCAAAAAATTGTAACGGCATGCCCTCATTGTTTTAATACGATAAAGAATGAATATCCTCAAATGGGCGGTAACTATACAGTAGAACATCATTCTGTATTTTTAGATCGGCTGGTGCGTGAAAATAAACTCCATATTGACCCCAAAAAGGCTTCTGAATTGGGAAAGGCAACCTATCATGATTCTTGCTATTTAGGTCGATACAATGATAATTATAATTCTCCACGAAACATAGTAGAGAAAGCATCCACATCCAAAACAGTGGAACCAATGGAACGTCGTTCTAATTCATTATGCTGCGGAGCAGGAGGCGCTCAGATGTGGAAAGAAGAAGAAAAGGGAAATACAAGAGTAAATATAGAACGCGCTAAGCAGCTCTTAGATACAGAAGCGGATACCATTACAACCGCATGCCCCTTTTGTATGACAATGGTAACCGATGGAGTAAATTCTTTAAGCAAAAATGGAGCAATCAATACAATGGATATAGCAGAATTTCTTGAAAAGAGTATAGATAATTGATCTGGATATGCTTTCTAATATTCATCCCTCTGCCATTATAGATAAAACAGCCTTTTTAGAAGAAGGAGTAGAAGTAGGCCCATTTTCCATCATTGAAAAAAACACAAGGATTGGAAAAAATACCAGGATTGGATCTTATGTTCAGATCAAGCAAAATACAGAAATAGGAGAATCCAATCACTTTTATAATGGTTGTATTATTGCAGAAGAAGCCCAGACAGTGCCTTTTAAGAAATCGACTGGAAGAATATCCATCGGAAATCATAATACCTTCAGAGAATTCTGTTCTATTCATCTACCAATAGAGGATAATGGAATTACACAAATCGGAGATCATAATTTCTTCATGATCAATACCCATATAGCCCATGATTGCCGGATACAGGATCATGTGATTACAGCTAACAATGTCATTTTTGCAGGGCATGTAAAGGTAGAAAGTCATGCATTTATTTCTGGTCTGGTGGGTATACATCAGTTTTGTCGTATTGGCGGTTTTTCAATGATAGGAGCATTGGTAAAGATAACTAAAGACATACCTCCTTATATGATGGTAGTCAATACAGATGGGGGAGCCCATGGATTAAATGTGGTGGGGATGAGAAGATCTAACATTTCTCTGGAAGAAAGAATGGTGATCAAGAAAGCCTTTCGTATCTTATATAGAGAGAAAAGATCAGTTCAGAATGCTTTAACAGAAATGGAAAATTCTATACTGCAAAAATTAAAGCCAGATGCATTGCCCTATAAGAGAATAAAACATCTGGTAGATTTTATAAAAGATTCTGAAAGAGGAATCGTTTAATTCCATTATACATAGAAAAAAAATAGGAGAAAGAAATAAAAATAATGCCGAAAAGTAATTAATATGTTTTTTATATTGAAAATATTTTGGAAGCTGTTATCTTTGATAATATATGGGATTGTTATTATTTTTATCTATACCAGCATCGTTGACACTAGAATGGGGAATCCTGCAAAATATTCCGATGATGAAAAGGCAATCAAAATAATCCATCGTAAATTGCAGAAGGATCCGAATAATCATGCCTTATTATTTGAAATGGGTTGGTATATGCAAAAAAGGGGAGCTAATGCAGAGGCGGTAAAATATTACCTTCAGTGTTTAGAGGTCAATCCAAGACATTCTCCCTCATTGGTCAACTTGGGAAATATTTACAGCAGCAATAATAAACCTAAAAAGGCCTTTGAGTATTACCAAAAAGCCATTCGTTACAGTCCTGATTCTTCGGATGCTCGTTATAATTTAGGAACTTTCTATCTCAAAAGTAAAGATTATTCTAAGGCTTTGTTAGAATTCCAAACGGTGATTGAACTGGATAAAAATAAAAAAGAAGCCTACTTAAATTTGGCCAGTATTTATTTGACTCTATACAGGTCTCTAAAACAGGAACTATTTTTACAGAAGTCAAAAAGTTCTCTATTGAAAGGATTAAAAGTAGCACCTCTCTATCCCCATATACACTATAATTTAGCCATTATCTATGAGTTTGAAGATAAGCCAGAAGAAGCCGTTCAACATTATGAACAGGCGATTCGTTTTTATTCCAAAGGGTCTTTATTTTACAGAAAATCTTTGGATCGCCTGTCTTCTATAAGGTCACACAGAGCCTCTAAGAAATAACTTTATTTTGGAGGTCTTGCCATAATGCTTTTTCGTAGATTTAATAAATCTATAATTATGATCTTGATATGGGTTTCTTTTTTATCTTATTGTAAAAAAGAAAAATTTTTTGAAACTCCCCTTTTCAATTTTCCTGCTTATGATAAAAGCCTAAAAAAAATAGGACCTGTATTCGACATAGATAAACTTCCTTCTGAAGTAAATTATATATTGATCAATTTCTTTGCCCCCCGATGTCCCCCTTGTATAGAAGAAGTCCCTGTACTGAATCAATTTTATAAAAAAATAAAGTCAAAGAAAAAGAAGGATACTATTTTTATAGGCTTGGGGTCTACCTTAGACTCCATCGGACAACAGGAATCCATTGGTTTTGAAAAAATTGCCTCCGATGTTGGTAAATTTACTCAAGAATACCAACTGGATTATCCCATTTATTTAGCAGATGCAAATATACTTCGTTCTTTTAATGTAACTGGTTTTCCGGAAACTTTTATCTTTTTGAAAAAGAAATCAGGTCATATTCCTGTATTACTCCTTCGTAGATTCATTTCTTCGGTGACATTTATGGATTTAGAAAGGTCTTATGAATACCATTATCAAAATACTCAATAATAGTATGGTAGGGACTTCGTTCATGATACGGAAGAATCTACCCTTAAACACATCCCCTTTAGCTAATCGTTTACGGAAATAATTTGCCATTAGATGATGCGCAAATACAAGCAGAACCAATATAATTTTCAACCACATCCATATTTGTTGGTGTAATTGATTCCAATTCATGAAAAACATAATAAAACCGCTTACAAGGGTCATTATCGCGGCAGGGCGCATGATAATTCCATAAAGCCTCTTTTCCATGATCCCTAGTTGATTCTTTACCTCTTTTTCGGAAGTTTCAGAGTGATATACAAATAATCTCCAGATGTAAAAAATACCTGCGAACCAGGCAATCAAAAAGAAAACATGGAATACCTTTATCCAAAGATACATGAATATAGATGTATAGATATTAATTAGAAGATATTTTTTCCAATACCTCTCTTAGATCATAATCTATTGTATCAGAAGCGCTAACCAGATCGTTTTTATCCAGTGAAGCGATGAGGCTATTCAGAACAGTAATAAGTTTTTCTCTTTCTTTAGAAAAATGATTGGAAAGATAAAGGATGGTCAAACCATCCGAAAGGAAGTCTACCAGATTTTCTATCGTGTGGATACCCTTTGCTTCACTCCCCATGGTTAAATCAGTTACAATCCCTTCCAGATCACTTAGAACCTTATTTATTTCTTTTTTAAAATCTTTTAAAAGATCATCCAGATCATTTTCATTTGCCCCATAGAATTTCCATACCTTTAGCCATATATCCATTTGATCCTTTACTTTAGCAATGGCCTCTACAAGCTGCATATATTCTTCGTTGTTATTTATATCTATTTTATTACTTTGAAATTTTTCTAAAATTTTTAAGTGATTTTCTATAGATTTATCATGTTTTATGGAAAGTTGAACCAAAATGCTTTTAACTGATTCTACGACCCAAACCAAGCCCTTTTGGAGCATATCCAAATCATTTTTGTCTATTTCTTTTTTTTCCTGGATATGTCTGGCCAAAAAACATCCCATCCGATCAATATATTGACTCAATTCATTGATCGTATCACAAAATAGCTCAATCTGAGTGCCAATCTCAACATCCAGATTTTTTATTTCATTGGTTTTGAGCCTATCTTTAGGATGATCTAATTTAACTTTCTGATCTATAGGTGAAATCTTATAGTCCAAAATAAATAAGTTTTGCTTTTTAGCCCAATCTTGTATATGGCCTAAAGCCTCTGAAAGAGTAATATCTGCGCCTAGTTCAAAATCCAATGGTTTTTGGTTTACTGTAATATTCATTCTATTCTATAGATTCGGCATAAAAAGATAAAATTTGAGTCTTTTTCTAGTAGAGATACTATTCTGGAAGTGACTATATGTATACGAATTATTTGCAGGAAACACTTTCATGGCAACCATAAAGCCAGGAAGAATGGAAATATTGTAGAGTATTTCCATTCTTCCCTATCTACAAAAGTGTATTTTACAGATCAAATGGATCCATTGAAATTTATATCATAGAATTTTATAAATATACAATAAAACTAGTTTATGTCTTTATCCTTGACTGTTTTTCTTTTATTGTTCCTGGCATTTTCAATTGCAGAGTCACAAAGTTCTCTTACTTTATTTGAAAGAGCACCAAGCATAGAATTAGACGAATTGAAATTACTCTTCTGTTTTATATATTTTTTTATTTTGGATGCGACCACTAAAATTTCTTTATTATCGCTCACATTTCCCTCCTATTAATTAGAATTATGATCATAAAACTTATCAAACCCATTCTGTCCAGCAATAATTAACATTCTTTATTCAAATAGTGATTTATTTCTTTTGCATGGATCGTTTTTGTCATGGATAGAAAAGTTCAGTTAGTAAATTTCTAGTAAAATTAATCCCCCTCTGGGAGGCTTTTAGCAAAAATCGAAAAAATCTCTTTCAAGACAGAATTCCTTGTTGGATATTCGGGATATGGATATAGCACATTTGGGCCGGTTTCTTCCTTTACCCCCTTTGCAGCCCTCACTAAAGATGCAATATCGCTGAGAAGACCTTCTTTTTCTTCTATACTATATTCCGTATCTTTACTTTTGGTAGAAACACTTGAGCCCGAATAAACCAATATACCTTGTTGGATATCATATACCCTGAGACTACTTTCCATTTTACGGGATGAGGTAGAAATATATCCACTCGTTTCTCCATCAGCTTCTACCCTTTCTCTCCTGCTTTGTGTAAGCTCCTCAAAATCAATCACAGAAAAAACGAGATATTTAGCTTGTGTTAATTTTCTTTTAAGGGCTTTAAAATGTTTTTTATCAAGCCCTAATCCTAGTTTCAAATTTTCTTCAATTTGTTTTCTATATTTTTGATTTATTTTTTTCTTGTAAAGAGCTGACGGCAAAACCTTATAGCCTTCTTCTATAGTTATTTCTTTTAATAATCTAGCGTAACGGTTAGAATCCCCGGTAAAGTTTAGACTATCATTAAAGAACACATCACCGATCAAAAATCGATTTTTTGCCACATTTGTATAGGTGAAACTATCATGGATATATGCACCTCGTAAGGTAGCCTTGCAATTGTTAATAGCCAGACCTATAATTACTAAAGTTAAAATGTGCAATACTTTTTTCATAATGTTTATACCCTAAAGTCGAAAATAATACTCAAAACCACCATTTACCGCCCAACCTATGATATCTTGAATATTAGGGCCACCTAAATCTAGTCCTGTAAGATTAGTCTCTATTATTTCAGAAATACTCTAGATATTTCAGCAATATTCTAGGCAATAATTTAAATGCCAATCTAAGTATCAAGTACTTTTTTGGCTTACCCTTGCTTGCTTTCTATCTAAAATCATGCCATCCACCCGGGGGGAACGAACAAGCAATATAAGATATGCATTCATTTCTCTGTAGTATATATGAAAAGAATATTTTTTTGACACATCAGATAAGAAAGCATTTGTACTCGAAGGGTGGAAATTAAAGATTACATTACAGAATTATCTCATTCTAGCCACTGAATCAATATAGTTTAGACGCTGTGAAATCCAATTTATCATAGAATTTACTTCGTCAATATAAGTCCTCCCAGGCCTTATAGACTCACGTGGATTTGGCCATATATACCTCCCCAGAATGGGCCACCGCCTAAAATTACGTTCTATAGCGCCTGAATTTACCAGGAGTGTTGCTTGTTCATTTATAAAGTTAGATATATTTTGATTAGAAAGAGAGGAAGTACGTAGTGTTAACCATCGTTGGTAAAAGGCAGAACGAAGCTGTATATTATCCCATAATTGACTCCTAAAAAAAGGAGACCTCCACATAGTATTATTATCGAGAAGAAGCCCTTGAGGATTATCACCACCACCATAATTGACATTACCAAAACCAAGATTAAAATCCCAAATAGGCCCAAAGTGCAAGACTGAATTCTCAGAATCTTTAAATTTATACATAAAAGAACTATAATTATATCCATCAACATTTTT